>NZ_OZ024668.1:3394325-5966768 GCF_902497775.2 Pseudomonas fluorescens | reverse complement strand
CGCTTATTGCAATAAAACTGTCGCACAGGTCAAAAAGCCCGAAAACAAAGGGGGGAGACCTGCCGGCCTCCCCCTCTATAAATAGCTACACCTATTAAATAGCTACACCAGCAGGCGATTACTCGGCCTTGAGGGTAATCCGGGCAAATGCCTTCTTGCCCGCCTGGCACACATGGGTCGCGCCAAGTGCAAACATGAAGTCACGATCAACCACCGCACCGTCGACTTTCACGGCGCCGCCATTGAGCAGATCCCGCGCCATCGCCGAGTTCTTCACCAGGCCCGCCCGGTTCAACACGGCAGCGATCGGCAAGCCTTCAGCCGCAGCAACCTCGACATCAGGCAGGTCCTCCGGCAACTCGCCCTCTTTCATACGGTTACCTGCCGCGCGGTGAGCATTGGCGGCAGCCTCCTCACCATGGAAGCGCGCAACGATCTCTTCGGCCAGCTTGATCTTGATGTCACGCGGGTTCGCGCCATTGGCGACATCGGCACGGAACTGCTCGATCTCTTCCATGGAACGGAAGCTCAGCAACTCGAAGTAACGCCACATCAAGGTGTCAGGAATCGACACGAGCTTGCTGTACATCACCCCAGGAGCTTCCTGGATGCCGACATAATTGCCCAGGGACTTGGACATTTTCTTCACGCCGTCGAGCCCTTCGAGCAGCGGCATGGTCACGATGTTCTGTGCTTCCTGGCCGTAGGCACGTTGCAGTTCGCGCCCCATCAGCAGGTTGAATTTCTGGTCGGTACCGCCGAGCTCGACGTCGCACTTCAGCGCCACCGAGTCATAGCCCTGCACCAACGGGTAAAGGAATTCATGGATCGCGATCGGTTGGCTGGTGGTGTAGCGCTTGTCGAAGTCGTCGCGCTCGAGCATGCGCGCCACGGTGTACTGCGACGCCAGGCGAATGAAATCGGCCGGGGTGAGCTTGTCCATCCAGGTGGAGTTGAACGCGACTTCGGTCTTGGCCGGGTCGAGAATCTTGAACACCTGCTGTTTATAGGTCTCGGCGTTATCCAGCACCTGCTCGCGAGTCAGCGGCGGACGGGTGGCGCTCTTGCCGCTCGGGTCACCGATCATGCCAGTGAAATCGCCGATCAGGAAGATCACCTGGTGACCCAGGTCCTGGAACTGGCGCAGCTTGTTGATCAGGACGGTATGCCCCAGGTGCAGGTCAGGCGCAGTCGGGTCAAAACCCGCCTTGATCCGCAGCGGTTGCCCGCGCTTGAGCTTCTCGACCAACTCGGACTCGACCAGTACCTCTTCCGCTCCACGCTTGATCAGCGCTAGCTGCTCTTCAACCGACTTCATAACAGACCCGTAAGGCTCAGATTCAAAGGGACCCAACCATACAAGATCAGCCATCAAATACAAGTTTTTGCCCCGAGTGTGACCTCGAAGCCGACTGATGACGTCTGCGCGCTTGCGCTGAAGGGGATTTGGTTATATTTTATACAGTTATTTCATCTTCATCATGTCATTCATCTTTTCCACTTCATCTATTTCAAAGTCAATTCATCTATGACCAACGAACCGCCTAAAGCGCCCCCGCTTTATCCGAAGAGCCACCTGTTGGCCGCCAGCGGCATCGCCGCCTTACTCAGCCTGGCCTTGCTGGTGTTCCCATCCAGCGAGGTTGAAGCCAAGAAAACCACCCTGAACCTGGAGCTGGAAAGCCCGGCAGAGCAACTCAAGCAGGAACAGGACACCCCACTTACCCAGAACACTGACGCCGCGCCCTCACCCTTTGCACAGATCGACAACAGCGCTGCTGCAACCGAGGAAACCGCCAAGGCCGAGCCCGCTCCTGCCGCAGCCGCAGCCGCAGCCACGCCAGCCAGCAAGGACCCAAGCCATCGCGAAGTCACCGTGAGCCGTGGCGATACCCTGTCGACCCTGTTCGCCAAGGTCGGCCTGCCGTCCACTGCCGTGCATGAAGTGCTGGCCAGTAACAAGCAGGCCAAGCAGTTCAGCCAGCTCAAGCACGGCCAGGTACTGCAGATCGAACTCGACAAGGACGGCCAACTGGCCAGCCTGCACAGCAAACTCAGCGACCTGGAAACCATTCGCCTGACCAAGAGCGCAAACGGTTACGCGTTCAACCGTGAAATCAGCAAGCCGGTGATGCGTTCGGCCTATGTTCACGGCGTCATCAAGAGTTCGTTGTCGGCCTCGGCTCAACGTGCCGGCCTGAATCACAACCTGACCATGGATATGGCGCGCATCTTCGGTTACGACATCGACTTCGCCCAGGATATCCGCCAGGGCGACGAGTTCGACGTGATCTACGAACAGAAGGTCATGAACGGCAAGGTCGTCGGCACCGGCAATATCCTCTCCGCCCGCTTTACCAACCGCGGCAAGAGCTTCACCGCGGTGCGCTATACCAACAAACAAGGCAACACCAACTACTACACGGCCGACGGCAACAGCATGCGCAAGGCGTTCATCCGTACTCCGGTTGACTTCGCCCGTATCAGCTCGCGCTTCTCGGCAGGCCGCAAGCACCCGATTCTGAACAAGATCCGCGCGCACAAAGGCGTCGACTACGCGGCACCGCGTGGCACACCGATCAAGGCCGCCGGTGATGGCAAGGTTCTGCTGGCAGGCCGCCGCGGCGGTTACGGCAATACCGTGATCATCCAGCACGGCAACCGCTACCAGACCCTGTACGGGCACATGCAGGGCTTCGCCAAGGGCGTGAAGACCGGCGGTACCGTCAAGCAAGGGCAGATCATCGGCTACATCGGCACCACCGGCCTGTCCACTGGCCCGCACCTGCACTACGAGTTCCAGGTCAACGGCGTACACGTCGACCCGCTCGGGCAGAAGCTGCCGATGGCTGACCCGATCGCCAAGGCCGAGCGCCAGCGCTTCCTGCAGCAGAGCCAGCCACTGGTCGCCCGCATGGACCAGGAAAAGGCCACCCTGCTCGCCTCGAGCAAGCGCTAAGCAATGCCGCTCTATCTGGGTGTGATGTCCGGGACCAGCCTCGATGGCCTGGACATCGCCTTGATCGAACAGCAGCAGCACCTCAAGCTGCTCGCCACCCATTACATCCCCATGCCCGCCAACCTGCGCCAGGACCTGCTCGACCTGTGCGCCAGCGGGCCTGACGAGATCGCCCGCGCGGCCCTGGCCGAGAACCAGTGGGTGCAGCTTGCCGCCGAAGGTATCCAGCACCTGCTGGCCGCCCACGACCTCAAGCCTGAGGCCATTCGCGCGATCGGCAGCCACGGCCAGACCATTCGCCACGAACCGGCGCGCGGCTTTACCGTACAAATCGGCAACCCGGCGCTGCTAGCCGAGCTCAGCGGTATCAGTGTCGTCAGTGACTTCCGCCGCCGTGATGTTGCTGCCGGCGGCCAGGGTGCGCCACTGGTACCGGCCTTCCACGAAGCGCTGTTCGCCCACCAGGGCCAACGTCTGGCCGTGCTTAATGTCGGTGGTTTCAGCAATCTGAGCCTGATCGAACAGGACAAGCCGGTCAGTGGCTTCGACTGCGGGCCGGGTAACGTGCTGCTCGACGCCTGGATTCAGCAGAAACAGGGGCACAGCTATGACGCCAATGGCGCCTGGGCTGGCACCGGCCAGGTCATTCCCGACCTGCTCGCCTCGCTGCTAAGCGACCCGTTCTTCGCCGGTACCGGCCCGAAAAGCACCGGCCGCGAAGTGTTCAACCTGCCTTGGCTTAACCAGCATCTGGCATCTCAACCAAGCGTTCGGGATGAAGATGTGCAGGCCACGCTGCTGGAATTGACCGCCCGCAGCATCGTCAGCTCGTTGCAAGCGGCGCAGGAAGATACCCAGGCTGTGCTGGTCTGCGGTGGCGGCGCCCACAACAGCGTGCTGATGCAGCGCCTGGCAGCCCTGCTGCCCAATGCCCGGGTCAGCAGCACTGCCGCTTGCGGGATCGACCCAGACTGGGTTGAAGCCATGGCCTTCGCCTGGCTGGCCCACTGCTGCCTGGAACACATCCCCGCCAACCGCCCCAGCGTCACGGCTGCCCGTGGCCTGCGGGTACTGGGCGCGATCTACCCGGCATAAACCGCAGGTAGCAAAACGCCGCGCATCGGCGCGGCGTTTGCGGTACTGCCCTTGCGATCAGATCGAGAACGAAGAACCGCAACCACAGGTCGTGGTGGCGTTTGGGTTCTTGATGACGAAACGCGAGCCTTCCAGGCCTTCCTGGTAATCCACTTCGGCTCCTGCCAGGTATTGGAAACTCATTGGATCGACGACCAGAGCCACGCCTTCGCGCTCGACGATGGTGTCGTCTTCGGCAACGTCTTCATCGAAAGTGAAACCGTACTGAAAACCCGAGCAACCGCCGCCGGTCACGAAAACTCGCAACTTCAGGCGATCATTGCCTTCTTCATCGACCAGGGTCTTCACCTTGTGCGCTGCACCCTCAGTGAACTGCAATGCCACAGGGGTGAAGGATTCGACGCTCATGCTGACTATCTCCCGGCGCTATGCCGCCATAATGCGTGATGACGCGCATTATCCGCTTCTCCGAGAAAAGCGGTCAACAATACAAAAGCTGCAAGCGGCTAGCCGCAAGCTATAAACGGACTGCGCCCGGCGCCAACTTGCAGCTTCAAGCACGCCGGTTAGGGCAGCAAGCCCGCATGGGAAAGCCCCATGCGCTCGTCCAGGCCAAAGAGGATGTTGAGGTTCTGTACCGCCTGCCCCGACGCGCCCTTGACTAGGTTGTCGATCACCGACAGTACCACCACCAGGTCGCCGCCTTGCGGGCGGTGCACGGCAATCCGGCAGACGTTGGCGCCACGCACGCTACGGGTTTCCGGGTGGCTGCCCGCCGGCATTACGTCGACGAACGGTTCATCGGCATAGCGCTTCTCGAACAGCGCCTGCAGATCGACCGAGGTATCGGCGACGGTAGCGTAGAGGGTCGAATGTATACCGCGAATCATCGGCGTCAGGTGCGGCACGAAAGTCAGCCCGACCTCACCCCCCGCAGCCCGGCGCAGGCCCTGGGTAATTTCCGGCAGGTGACGGTGCCCTTTGACCGCATAAGCCTTCATGCTCTCGCCCGCCTCACAGAACAGCGAACCCACCGCCGCACCACGACCGGCGCCACTGACACCGGACTTGCAGTCGGCGATCAGGCGCGAGGCGTCGGCGATCCCGGCCTCGAGCAGCGGCAGGAAGCCCAGTTGGGTGGCGGTAGGGTAGCAACCCGGTACGGCGATCAGGCGAGCCTGGCGAATCTGCTCGCGATTGACTTCAGGCAGGCCGTAGACCGCATCTTTGAGCAGCTCCGGTGCGCCGTGCGGCTGGCCGTACCACTTGGCCCATTCATCGGCGTCCTGCAGGCGGAAGTCGGCGGACAGGTCGATGACCTTGGTGCCAGCGGCCAGCAGCTCGCCCGCCAGGGCATGGGCGACACCGTGCGGGGTGGCGAAGAACACCACGTCGCAGGCGGCCAGGGCCTTCACGTCCGGTACGCTGAAGGCCAGGCCGTCGTAATGGCCGCGCAGGTTCGGGTACATATCGGCGACCGCCAGGCCAGCTTCGGAACGCGAAGTGATCACCGCCACCTCGGCCTGTGGATGCTGTGCCAACAGACGCAGCAATTCGACCCCGGTGTAACCCGTGCCGCCAACGATACCGACCTTGACCATAACGCATGCCCCTTATCAACGAACCAACAGGAAAGCCCACGATAATAGGGGCGCTGAAACACGCCCACAACTGTTGCGATGGCTCGCAGGGCCCCTAGCCTCTACTATCTGACGACCGTGAACCCTGAAGGAACTCAACCCCATGCTTTTTCTCTGGATCAAAGCGCTGCATATCGTCAGCGTGGTCTGCTGGTTCGCCGGCCTGTTCTACTTGCCGCGTCTGTTCGTCTACCACGCGCAAAGCCAGGACAGCATCAGCCAGGAACGCTTCGTGATCATGGAGCGCAAGCTGTACCGCGGCATCATGCTGCCAGCAATGATCGCCACACTGGTCTTCGGTATCTGGTTGCTGAGCCTGACCCCGGGCTTCATGAGCCAGGGCTGGATGCACGCCAAGCTCACCCTGGTGGTGCTGCTGATCGGTTACCACCACATGTGCGGCGCGCAGCTCAAGCGCTTCGCTCGCGGCGAGAACAAGCGCAGCCACGTGTTCTACCGCTGGTTCAATGAAGTACCGGTACTGGTCCTGCTGGCCGTGGTAATTCTGGTGGTGGTCAAACCGTTCTAACCTAAGCCCATACTCAGCCTCGGGAAACCTGCCATGTCATTGCCTGCCCTGCTCGAACAACGCTTGCGTCTTCCGGTCGTAGCGGCGCCGATGTTTCTGATCTCCAACCCGCAACTGGTGCTGGCCTGCTGTGCCAATGGCGTGGTTGGCAGTTTCCCGGCACTGAACCAGCGCGACAGTGCCGGCTTCAAGGCCTGGCTGGAGGAGATCGAAACCGGCCTGGCGGCCCTCGACAAGCCTGCGCCCTATGCGGTCAACCTGATCGTGCACCAGAGCAACCCGCGCCTGCAGGCGGACCTGGCGCTGTGCGTCGAGCACCGGGTACCGATCGTCATCACCAGCCTCGGGGCGGTGAAGGAGCTGGTCGATACCGTACACCGCTATGGCGGCCTGGTGTTCCACGATGTAACCACCCGCCGGCATGCCGAGAAAGCCGCCGAAGCCGGCGTCGACGGCTTGATTGCCGTGGCGGCGGGCGCCGGTGGCCACGCCGGGACCTGGAGCCCGTTCGCCCTGGTCGCTGAAATTCGCCAATTCTTCGACAAGACGTTACTGCTGGCAGGCTGCATCAACCGTGGCCAGGAAATCCTCGCCGCACAGCTGCTCGGCGCCGACCTCGCCTACCTGGGCACACGCTTTATCGCCACCCACGAGAGCCAGGCGCCGGGCCCCTACAAAGAAATGATGCTTGAAGCCAAGGCAGCCGATATCATCCACACCGCTGCGGTTTCCGGAGTGCCTGCCAGCTTCATGCGCCAGAGCCTGGAAAACGCCGGTTTCGACATGGCCGCCCTGCGCATCCACACCGAGACCAAGCTCAAACCCATTCACGACGAGGCCAAGGCCTGGAAGACCGTCTGGTCTGCCGGACAAGGTGTCGGTGCCATCGACCAGCTGTGCTCGGTCGAGCAACTGATCACCCGCCTGGATGCCGAGTACCGCCAGGCCCTCGCCTCGGCAGCAACCCTGAGCCGCCACTGGCCGGGCTGATTTACGCTTTATCACGGCAAAGGAAGCCTGCATGAATGACACCCTGATTCTCGCCAACTCGAGCAAACCCAAGGTCATGAGCCTGGAAGGGCGAATTGGCCGCGTGCGGCTGCTGGCATGGGGTATGGCTTTGTTCGCCGCGACCATGGGCGGCATCATGCTGGTGGCCATGCTGTCCAGTTCAGTATCGATGGACCTGGGCGGCCTGGTGATGATCGGCCTGTTGTCCGCGCGGATTTTGAGCATGCTGTTCATCGTCCAGCGCCTGCACGACCTGAACTGGAGCGGCTGGTTCTGCTGGCTGTCGGTACTGCCATGGGTCGGCAACTTCCTCCTTCTGGTGCTGGTGCTGATGCCCGGCACGCGAGGCAGCAACCGCTTCGGGCCACCGCCGGCGCCCAATAACAACGCCGTGGTGATCCTGGCCTGGCTGTGGCTGGTATTGCTTGCCGGGGTTGCTTACCTGGCCGCAATCAGACCCGGTATCTAAGCACGCGACTGGTAGCAGCACTCCGGTCGCCGCACCTGTAAACTGCGCACTTTGGCCACCCTTCCCGACTGGAGAACTGCATGACCCGTTACGCCATGATCACCGGTGCCTCCAGCGGCTTGGGCCTGGCACTGGCCGAGGCGCTGGCACGTCGGGGACGCAATCTGATCCTGGTGGCACGCCAGCGCGACCCGCTGGAAAGCATCGCCATCGAGCTGACCCAGCGCTTTGGCGTCGAAGTGCTGTTTCGCGCCTGCGATTTGGGCGAACCCTTGCGCCTGTCGGGTTTCTTGCTGGAACTGGAAGAAAGCGAGCGCCACATCGACCTGCTGGTCAACTGCGCCGGCATTCGCTCCTATGGGCATTTCCTGGCCCAGGAGTGGAGCGACGAGCAGGACCTGATCGAGGTCAACATTCTTGCCCTGACCCGTCTTTGCCATGCCTTGGGTAATGCCATGGCGGTCCAGGGTGGCGGGCAGATCCTCAACGTCGCGTCCCTCGCCGCTTTCGCCCCCGGGCCGTGGATGAGCAGCTATGCGGCGAGCAAGGCGTATGTACTGCACTTTTCCGAAGGCCTGCGCGAAGAACTCAAACGCACCGGCATCAAAGTCTCGGTGCTCTGCCCCGGCCCTGTGCGTTCGCCGCTGCGGCAGATCCCGCGCCTGGAGAAAGGCCAGCGCTGCCTGAGCCCCGAGGAGGTAGCGCTGTACACCGTGCGCGCTCTGGACAAGAACCGCGCCCTGATCATCCCCGGCCGCCGCAACCGTTGGCTGGCCTTCAGCCCGCGCCTGTTGTCACGCTGGCTGGCCCGCAAGCTGGCTGGCGCCATCAACCAGGCCTATTGCCCCCGCTAGTTGCACAGGGCTGGGCGCAAGCGCCTGGCCTGCGTACACTCAAGTCCGATTCCCCTCATGGAGCAACCGTAGTGGAAACTCTGTTTACCAAGATCATCAACCGGGAAATCCCGGCCAAGATCATCTACGAGGACGACCAGGTTCTGGCCTTCCACGATATCGCCCCGCAGGCACCGGTACATTTTCTGGTCATCCCGAAAAAGCCGATCCGCACCCTCAACGACCTGACCGAAGAAGACAAGGGCCTGGCCGGGCACATCCTCTTCACCGCCCAGCGTCTGGCCAAGGAGCTGGGCTGCGAAGACGGCTTTCGCGTGGTCATGAACTGCAATGAGCAAGGTGGGCAGACCGTCTACCACATTCATATGCACGTGCTTGGCCAGCGTCAGATGCACTGGCCACCGGGCTGATCCAGGGCAAGCCCCGACATCGCGATTGGGGTAAACTGTCGGGCACATTCTTGCGGAGGTGCCCGATGGCTACCGAACGTCACTATTCCCCGCTCGACCGCTTGTTGCTGCAGGCCGACACCGCCATGCGCACCTTGCTGCCCTTCAGCGGCCAACCTTCCCGGCCTTCGCCTGCGATCATCCAGCCGGACGTCACCCTGGACGAAACGCAAACCCGCCATGTGGCCGGGCTCATGCGCATCAACCATACTGGTGAAGTCTGCGCCCAGGCGCTGTATCAGGGCCAGGCACTGACTGCCAAGCTGCCCCAGGTACGCAAGGCCATGGAACACGCCGCCGAAGAAGAGATCGACCACCTGGCCTGGTGCGAGCAGCGTATTCGCCAGCTCGGTAGCCACCCCAGCGTGCTCAACCCGCTGTTCTATGGCATGTCCTTCGGCATCGGCGCCCTCGCCGGCCTGGTCAGCGACAAGGTCAGCCTGGGTTTTGTCGCCGCCACCGAGCATCAGGTGTGCAAACATCTGGACGAGCACCTGGAGCAGATTCCGGCCGAGGATGAAAAGTCCCGGGCGATTCTCGAGCAGATGCGCGTCGACGAAGAGCAACATGCCGAATCAGCCCTGGATGCGGGTGGCTTCCGCTTCCCGGCGCCAGTCAAATTCGGCATGAGCCTCATGGCCAAGGTCATGACCAAAAGCACTTATCGTATCTAGGACCGCCGATGACAGAACGCTTCGATGCCAAGGACCTGGCCCGCGCAGTCAGCGCCGGCGTTCTGAACCCGGGCCAGGACCAGGCCCTGCTTGAGTTTCTCAAGCGCCAGCCGCAAACCCAGGCCAGTTTTCAGCTGGCCCATGTGGCCTTCTATTTCGGCGCCCTGCTGATAATGGCCGCCATGGGCTGGCTGCTCAGTGAAGCCTGGATGCGCATCGGTGATACAGCCCTGCTGCTGGTGGCGCTGGTGTATATCGGCGCGCTGACCTTGGGTGGTTTATTGATGCAACGCCGCGGACAAATCATCCCCGCGGGCGTACTTGCCGCGGTGGCGGTGAGCATCGTGCCGCTGGCGGTGTTCGCCGTGGAGCGCATCACCGGTTTCTGGCCGCTGGACGATGCCCAGGGCAATTACCACAACTACTACACCTACGTGCAGGGCGGCTGGCTACTGATGGAAGCGGCGACGGTACTCGCCGGTTTGCTGATGCTGCGCCTGATCCCATTCCCGTTCATCGTCATGCCGATCGCTGTGGCCTTGTGGTTCATGTCCATGGACCTGAGCGAATGGTTCTACGGCAAGGCCTTCGACTGGAATCAGCGGCGTACGGTGTCACTGTGGTTTGGCCTGGCGACATTGCTGGTGTGCCTGGTGATAGACGGTCGCACCCGCCAGGACTATGCCTTCTGGGGGTATCTGGCCGGATTGCTGGCCTTCTGGCTCGGTTTGCCGCTGCTCGATACTGACAGTGAATGGGACAAAACCCTGTACTGCCTGATCAACCTCGGCCTGATGGGGATTGCGCTGCTGCTGCGCCGGCCACTGTTCATGGTCTTTGGCGGCATGGGCGTGGCGATGTACTTGGGCTATCTGTCTCACGAGGTGTTTGCCGAATCGCTGCTGTTCCCGGTGGTACTGACCCTGATCGGCCTGGGTGTGATTGGCTTGGGCTTGCTGTATCAAAAACACCGCGAGACCTTGAGCAGTCGTTTGCAGGCGCGCTTGCCGGCAAGCTTGCTGAACCTGCTGCCGGGGCTGCGCCACTGATGATCCGACTATTTTGCCTGCGCCTGCTGCAAAGCCTGGGGCTGATCCTGGTGGCTTACCTGTTCGTCTGCCTGATGAGCGCCAGCATGAGAGAGATGCCTTTCAGCCTGACGCTGCCGGAAATATCCCAACCTGATAACAACAGCGCTGTCGAGCTGCTGTTGTTTGCATTGCCCGGGCAACTGCTGTTTTTGCTCGCCGGCTGTTTTATCCACAAGCAACGCCTGCTCAGCGGGGGCTTTGTGCTGTTCGCTGCGCTGACGGCCTTGCTGCAGTGCCTGCTATTTGCCGATGCCTTTGGCAATACCTGGAGCACAGCAGAAATTTTCGGCCTGCTGGGCTTTAACCTGCACTGGTTGTTGCTGGCGCTGGTTCCAGGCCTGGCCTGGCTAATTGGACTGGAGCGCCTGCGCGCTTAGCCCGCTCCTGCAGGAGCGGGCTTGCTAACCCTCAACCGAGTTCGACGATCTCGTAGCTGTGAGTGATCTCGACACCGGCCCGGCCGAGCATGATCGAGGCTGAGCAATACTTCTCTGCCGACAGCTCGACCGCACGCTTGACCTGGGCTTCTTTCAGGCCACGGCCCTTGACCACGAAGTTCAGGTGAATCTTGGTGAACACCTTCGGGTCTTCACCGGCGCGCTCGGCTTCTAGGAACGCTTCGCAGCTCTCCACTGCCTGGCGGGATTTCTTCAGGATACTGACCACATCGAAGTTGCTGCAGCCACCCAGGCCCAGCAGCAGCATTTCCATGGGTCGCACACCCAGGTTGCGGCCACCGGCCTCGGGCGGGCCATCCATGACAACCACATGACCACTGCCCGATTCGCCCAGAAACATGGCTTCACCTGCCCACTGGATACGCGCCTTCATTACCTGGACTCCATTGCTTGAAAAAAGGCTGCCAGCTTAGACCCTGCGGGCCCGGTGGAAAAGCTCAAGCGCATGAGTAAATCTGCCGATAGAAGGACCAGCGTCTGATAAGCTGACGCCAAATCACTGGCGCTTATCGCCAGACTACCTATAAAAGTAATTGAAGCGTCGCCTCCTGACCGGGATCCAGCCATGGTTGCATCAGCCCTTCCAGCCAAGATCAAGAACATCGACAAGCTGCTGGTCCATTGCCAGCGCCGCCGCTATGCGGCCAAGAGCAACATCATCTGCGCCGGCGACAAGGCCGAAACCCTGTCGTTCATCATCAAGGGCTCGGTGACCATCCTCATTGAAGACGACGATGGCCATGAAATGATCATCGCCTACCTCAACAGCGGCGACTTTTTTGGTGAGCTGGGCCTGTTTGAACCGGCTGGCCAGGAACAGCAACGCAGCGCCTGGGTCCGGGCCAAGAGCGAATGTGAGGTTGCGGAAATCAGCTACGAGAAATTCCGCGAACTGGCACGCCACGACCCGGACATTCTCTACGCCCTGGGCAGTCAGATGGCCCAGCGCCTGCGCAATACCACGCGCAAGGTCGGCGACCTGGCATTCTTCGATGTCACCGGCCGGGTAGCGCGCTGCCTGCTGGAGCTGTGCAAGCAGCCAGATGCCATGACCCACCCCGACGGCATGCAGATCAAGATCACCCGCCAGGAGATCGGCCGGATCGTCGGTTGCTCGCGGGAGATGGTCGGCCGCGTCCTCAAGGATCTTGAAGAACGCAGCCTGGTACACGTCAAGGGCAAGACCATGGTGGTCTTCGGCACCCGTTAATCGCGGGCGATGCCCTTGATTACCTCGGCATAGGCCTGGCCAAGGCGCTCGAGCAGCGGCGCCTCGGGCACTACTTCGTGCAGGGCGATGTGGCTGTCAGCCAGGCAGCGCTGCTCCAGGTCGCAGCATTCGTTGAAACGGTTGACCGCCGCCACCATCGAATCGCGCTCGTTATCCAGCAACAACGCACCATGCACCAGCACCACCGGACGCTTGCCACCCAGGCCTTGGCGCCAGCGCTGGGCGGTGCCGACCAGTTTGCGGCCGTTAAGGTTGACGTTGTAGCGTCCATCACAGAACGCCCCTTCGATTTCCCCCACCGACGCCAGCCCACCCCATTCACGCAGCACGTCACACAACGGCAGGCACAGACGCTCGTAGGCGTTTTCGATACGGCCATGGTCGCCTTCGCTTTTCGGCGCGACGTATACCAGGGCGATATTGATCACCGCCGGCGACTGCGGTACCGGCTCACCCCCGGTTTCGCGCAGCAGCACCGGCCAGCCGGCAATCGCAAGTTCGGCGCAGGCAGCCTCGAAACCGTCCAGGCGGCTCATGCGTCGGGGCATGACCAAGGCGTGATCAGTCGGACGCCAGAACAACAGGCCATGATCCTTTTCACCTTTGCATACAGCCGCCAGCAGTTCCTGCTCGGCGTGCAACCCGGCTTCGACAGTGACATCAACCACGTGATCAGTCATCGCATTAACCTTGTAGAGACAAAAAAGCCGGCATCGCCGGCTTCAGAGTTGAATCAGTCCAGGCCTTGCACCGGGTTCTGCACCACGCGCTCCGGGAAGAACAGGCGCTGCAGCTCAAGCCCCGGGTGTTCGGCACGCATGAAGGCTTCACCGACCAGGAAGGAATACACCTCGTTGATTTCCATCAACTCGACGTCAGCGCGGTTGAGGATACCGCTCTCGGTGATGGCCAGGCGATCCCGCGGGATGCGCGGCAGCAGGTCGAGGGTGGTTTCCAGGCTGACTTCAAAGGTGTGCAGGTTGCGGTTGTTGACGCCCACCAGTGGCGTGTCGAGGGTCTTCAGCGCCCGCTCCAGCTCATCGCCGTCGTGCACTTCGACCAGCACGTCGAGGCCGACGCGCTTGGCGGTATCGGCAAGCTCGACCATCTTCACGTCATCCAGTGCTGCAACGATCAGCAGGACACAATCAGCGCCCAGGGCCCGGGCTTCGACAATCTGGTAAGGATCGATCATGAAGTCCTTGCGGATCACCGGCAGCTTGCAAGCGGCCCGCGCGTGTTGCAGATAGATATCGCTGCCCTGGAAGTAGTCGACATCGGTCAGCACCGACAGGCAGGTCGCCCCGCCTTTCTCGTAGCTGACGGCGATGTCGGCCGGAATGAAGTTTTCGCGGATCACACCCTTGCTTGGCGAGGCTTTCTTGATCTCGGCAATGACTGCCGGCTGCTTGCGCTTGGCCTGTTCGATCAGGGCCTTGGCAAAACCACGCGGGGCGTCGGCGACTGCGGCCATGCGCTCCAGCTCAGCCAGGCTGACCCGGGCGCTGCGCTCGGCGACTTCCTCGACCTTGCGGGCAAGGATCTTTTCCAGAACCGTCGGCACACTCATCCTTCATTCTCCTGCTTGAATACCGCGGTAAAGGCACCGAGTTCTTCGAGTTTTTCCCGGGCAAGACCGGTGTGCAATGCGTCATGCGCAAGTTCCACGCCTTGCTTGAGGCTCATGGCGTGATCGGCGGCGTACAGTGCGGCGCCGGCGTTGAGCACGATCATTTCCGCGGCCTTCTGGCCGTTCTCGGTCTTGCGCCGGCCCAAGGCATCGCGGATCAGCTCCAGCGACTTGGCCGGGCTTTCCACGGCCAGGCCGTGCAGGCTCTGGCTTTTCATGCCGAGGTCTTCGGGTTCGACCCAGTATTCGCAGATCTGGTCGTTTTTGAGTTCGGCAACGAAGGTTGGCGCGGCCAGACTGAATTCGTCCAGGCCGTCTTTCGAATGCACCACCAGCACATGCTTGCTGCCCAGGCGTTGCAGCACTTCTGCCAGTGGGCGACACAACGCCTGGTTGAACACGCCGACGACCTGGTGCTTGACCCCGGCCGGATTCGTAAGCGGGCCGAGCATATTGAACAGGGTCCGCAGGCCCAGGTCACGACGCGGGCCGGCGGCGTATTTCATCGCCTTATGGTGGGTCTGGGCAAACATGAAACCGATGCCGACGCTGTCGATGCAGCGTGCAACCTGCACCGGGGTCAGGTTCAGATAAATGCCGGCGGCTTCCAGCAGGTCGGCACTGCCGCTCTTGCCCGAGACCGCACGGTTACCGTGCTTGGCCACAGTGCAACCGGCCGCAGCGACGACAAAGGCCGAAGCAGTGGACACGTTGAAGATGTTGGCGCCATCGCCGCCGGTGCCGACCACGTCGACAACCTGGTCGAGGGTATTGAGCTCGACCTTGTCGGCCAGTTCACGCATTACCGACACCGCACCGACGATTTCGTCGATGCTCTCGCTCTTCATGCGTATGCCCATCAGGAAAGCGCCGATCTGCGCTTCAGTGCATTGGCCGGTCATGATTTCGCGCATCACGTCGCGCATTTCTTCGGTGCTCAAGTCCAGGTGGCCGACGATACGGCTCAGCGCGCTCTTGATATCCATGTTCGATCCTTAACGGCGGCCGCCGGTCTGCTTGAGGAAGTTGGCGAACAGCTCGTGGCCCTGCTCGGTGAGGATCGATTCGGGGTGAAACTGCACCCCTTCGATATTCAGCTCTTTATGACGCAGGCCCATGATCTCATCCACCGAGCCGTCTTCAAGGGCAGTCCAGGCAGTCAGTTCCAGGCAATCGGGCAAGGTTTCGCGCTTGACCACCAGCGAGTGATAGCGGGTGACGGTCAGCGGATTGTTAAGGCCGGCGAACACGCCCAGATCCTTATGGAAAACCGGGCTGGTCTTGCCATGCATCACCTGGCGGGCGCGCACTACATCACCGCCAAAGGCCTGGCCAATGGACTGGTGGCCCAGGCAAACGCCCAGGATTGGCAGCTTGCCAGCGAAATGCTTGATGGCCTCCAGCGATACACCGGCTTCGGTCGGCGTACACGGGCCGGGGGAAACGACGATGCGCTCGGGGTTCAGGGCTTCGATCTGGGCGATGGTCAGTTCGTCATTGCGAATGACCTTGACCTCTGCACCCAACTCGCCGAGGTACTGCACGACGTTGTAGGTAAAAGAGTCGTAGTTGTCGATCATCAGTAACATCTGGGTTCAACCTCTTGCATCTACTGACTTTGAATACATGCCTTTCGAAGATCCCCTGCGCGATGCAGCAGGTGCGAGTTTTCCTGTGCGCACCGGCACAGGCCAGTTGCAGCAGGTAAAGCGTTCAGAAAGGCAAAGCGGTACAGGGCCGGCTAACCGGCAAGAGATAAAGTCAGGCGCGCCAACGCCAACGGGCGTGGGCCTTGATAACGCGCATCAAGAGTTTGCTGACGATCAACACGGGGTAGGTCTCGTTCATACGTCCCCGCACAGTAGCCTACCGCAGCGGCGCACGCAATATGACCGAGGCATACCGAAACGCTTTAGCGATGGAAGACACGTGGATTGTTTTGCTAACGTCCTAAGGCGTCATCCAATAACAACAACGAAAAAGGATCTTTGCGATGTTGAACGCGCGCTCTCTGTTGCCCTGTGTATTCTCGCTGCTGGCCCTGGCCTGCTCCAGCGCCTATGCCGCCCCCTCCCCCTACTCCACCTTGATCGTCTTCGGCGATAGCCTTGCCGATGCCGGGCAGTTCCCGGACAGCAACGGTCCGGCAGGCTCCACCCAACGCTTTACCAACCGGGTCGGGCCGACCTATGGCAATGGCGAAGCCTTCGGTGCGGTGTCCCCCATGTTACTGGGCGCGCAACTGGGTATTGCCCCCGCCGACCTTGGCGCCTCCACTTCGCCGGTGAATGCCGCCCTTGGTCAAGCCGACGGTAACAACTGGGCAGTCGGTGGCTACCGCACCGATCAGATCCTTGATTCGATCACGGGGACTTCCGACGTGATCATCCCACCGGGCAATCCCGGTGCCGGCACCGTACTGCGCGAGCGCCCGGGCTATCTGGCCGGCGGACTGCGCGCCGACCCCAACGCGCTTTATTACCTGACCGGTGGCGGCAACGACTTTCTCCAGGGGCAGATCACCAGCCCGGCAACCGCTGCGGCCGCCGCCAATCGCCTGGCCGGCAGCGCCCAGGCCCTGCAACAGGGTGGCGCGCAGTACATCATGGTCTGGTTGCTGCCCGACCTGGGCCTGACCCCGGCAATCAACGGCACGCCGATGCAAGGCCCGGCCTCGCAGTTGAGCAGCATCTTCAACCAGCAGTTGGTCGGCCAACTGAGCCAGATCGACGCGCAAATCATTCCGCTCAACGTGCCACTGCTTCTGCAGGAAGCCCTGGCGGCCCCGGCGCAGTTCGGCCTGGCCACCGGTCAGAACCTGGTCGGTACCTGCTTCAGCGGTAACGGCTGTGTGCAGAATGCAACCTACGGCATCAACGGCGCCACGCCTGATCCGAGCAAGCTGTTGTTCAACGACTCGGTCCACCCCACCACTGCCGGGCAGGAACTGATCGCCGACTACGCGTTCTCGATCCTCTCCGCCCCCTGGGAGCTGACGCTGTTGCCAGAAATGGCCCACGCCAGCCTGCGCGCGCACCAGGATGAGCTGCGCAACCAGTGGCAAGGCAGTTGGCAGCCGGTTGGCCAATGGCAGGCTATCGTTGCCGCCGGTGGGCAGGATCTGGATATCGACAGCCAGCGCAGCGCGGCCAGCGCCGACGGACACGGCTACAACCTGACCCTGGGCGGCAGCTATCGCCTGGACGACGCCTGGCGTATTGGCGTGGCTACCGGCGCTTACCAGCAGAAGCTCGAAGCCGGCGAGCAAGACTCCGATTACAAGCTCGACAGCTATCTGGCCACAGCCTTCGTCCAGTTCCAGCAGAACCAGTGGTGGGCAGATGCGGCCTTGACCGGCGGGCACCTGAACTACAGCGACCTGAAACGTACCTTCGCCCTGGGCGTGAATGATCGCAGCGAGAAAGGTGATACCGACGGCGAGCTGTGGGCCTTCGCCGCGCGATTGGGTTATGACCTGGCGGCGCCCGGCAGCCAGTGGAGCCTGTCGCCCTTCGTCAGCGCCGATTATGCGAGGGTAAAAGTCGATGGCTATTCGGAGAAAGGCACCCAGGCTACCGCCTTGAGCTTCGACGATCAGGACCGAGAATCGCGGCGCCTGGGTCTGGGCCTGCAGGGCAAATACCAGGCTGGGCCAAGCACCTTGCTGTTCGCCGAAGTGGCTCACGAACACGAGCTCGAAGACGACCGCCAGGACCTGACCATCCACCTCAACAGCCTGCCGGGCAATGACTTCACCCTGACCGGCTACACACCACAGAGCAATCTGAACCGGGCGACCCTGGGCTTGAGCCAGAGCCTGGCACCGGGGCTGGCCCTGCGCGGCAGCTACAACTGGCGCAAGAGTGACGAGTTGACCCAACAAGGGATCAACCTGGCGTTAAGCCTGGAGTTCTAGGTAAGGGAAAACGGCGCCTGCCGAAAACAGGCGCCGTGGATCACGGCTCAGCTACGCGGCGTTTGCTCGGCCAGCGCCACCGCACGGAACATCGCCCGGCGCTTGTTGATGGTTTCTTCCCACTCAAGCGCGGGCACCGAGTCGGCAACAATGCCGCCACCCGCTTGCACATGCAGTTCACCGTCCTTGATCACTGCGGTACGGATGGCAATCGCGGTATCCATGTTGCCGTTCCAGGCAAAGTACCCCACCGCACCGCCGTAGACGCCACGCTTGACCGGCTCCAGCTCGTCGATGATTTCCATGGCGCGGATCTTCGGCGCTCCGGACAAAGTACCGGCTGGCAGGATGGCGCGCAGTGCATCCATGGCGCTCAAGCCCTGCTTCAACTCGCCAGTGACGTTGGACACGATGTGCATGACGTTGGAATAACGCTCGATTACCATTTTCTCAGTGACTTTGACCGAGCCGGTTTCCGACACCCGGCCGGCATCATTGCGGCCCAGGTCGATGAGCATCAGGTGCTCGGCGATTTCCTTGTCGTCCGACAGCAGGTCTTCTTCCAGCGCGCGATCCGCCTCTTCGGTGGCGCCGCGTGGGCGAGTACCGGCGATCGGGCGCACAGTGACCAGGTTGTCCTCGACCCGCACCAGCACTTCCGGCGAACTGCCCACGACATGGAAATCGCCGAAGTTGAAGAAGTACATGTACGGCGTCGGGTTGAAGCAGCGCAGTGCCCGGTACAGGTCGATCGGCGCAGCCTTGAAGTCGATGGACATGCGCTGCGACGGCACCACCTGCATGCAGTCGCCAGCGAGGATGTACTCCTTGATGGTATCGACCGCACGCTCGTAGTCGCTCTGGGTAAAGCTTGAGCGGAACGCCGGCTCTGCCGGCAGCGGGCCACCCAAATCCAGGCCGCGACGCGGGGCGATCGGCTGGCGCAACTGCTCGAGCAGGCCTTGCAGACGGGCCAGGCCGTTTTCGTAAGCCTCTTCTTCAGCCGGGTCGGCCAGCACGATTGCGTGCATCTTGCCGGCCAGGTTGTCGAACACCACCACAGCGTCAGACACCATCAGCAGGATGTCCGGCACGCCCAGCGGATCAGGGTTCGGGCACTTACCCAGGCGCCGCTCGACATAGCGCACGCAGTCATAACCGAAGTATCCGACCAGGCCGCCATTGAAGCGCGGCAGGCCGGCAATGGTCGGCACCTGGTAGCGCTCTTTGAAGGCTTCGACGAAGGCCAGCGGGTCTTCCACTTCGTGCTGTTCGATCAACTCACCGTCGTGGGTGATACGTACCTGGTGGTCATGCACACGCAATACGGTGCGGCACGGCAAACCGATGATCGAGTAACGCCCCCACTTCTCGCCGCCCTGCACCGATTCAAGCAGGTAGGAGTTGGGTTGATCAGCCAGTTTCAGGTAGATCGACAACGGCGTGTCGAAGTCGGCCAAGGTCTCGCAGGCCAGGGGAATGCGGTTGTAGCCGGCAGCGGCCAGGCGCAGGAATTCTTCGCGGGTCATGATAGCCTCGTGGCAAGCAGCAGATGGGTCAGGCAGGCAAACAGGCCGGCACGTGCCGGCGGATAGCAGTCAGGCGCGCCAACGCCAGCGGGCCAGGGCCTTGATGACTTTCATCCAGAGTTTGCCGATAACCGCCACGATGGAATCTCGATCTGAGGAGGGTTGAACGTCCGCCAACGTTATCCCAGTGGCTGGATCTAAGCAACCAGGCAACAGTGCGCGCAAGTCATCGATGACCAGGCACGGCGCCTCTTCGCTGATCGGCCGGCCATGGTTGTAGCCATAGGTCAGGCCGACGCATTTGACGCCGGCAGCCTTGGCCGCCAGTACGTCGCTGCGCGAGTCGCCGACGAACAACGCCTGCTCGGGGGCGACGCTGGCCATTTTCATCACGAACAACAAGGCGGCAGGATCGGGCTTTTTTTGCGGCAGGGTGTCGCCGCCGATGATCCAGCGGAAATAACGGCCGATCTTCATCTGATCGAGCAAGGGGGCAACGAAGCGCTCGGGCTTGTTGGTGATCAGGGCCATTTCCACGCCCTGCTTGTGCAACCACTTGAGGGTGTCGCGCACGCCGGGGTAGACCACCGTCAGTTCATGGCTTTCGGCGTAGGCCTGCATGAACAGCTCAAGGCCCCGCTCGGCTTCGTCGTCATCAACCGCTTCATGGTCGATGCCGCCGGCCAGGGCGCGACGCACCAGCACCGGCGCACCATTGCCGACCCAGTGGCGCACTGCCTCTAGGCCGGCAGGCTGGCGGCCCATTGCGAGCAGCATGTTATCCACCGCCACTGCCAGGTCCGGTACCGAATCGATCAGGGTACCGTCCAGATCAAACATCACCAGTTTGGGCAGAGCGCCGGGGAACAGCTGCTCGAAGCCACTCATGGGCGGGCCAGGGCCAGTTCGGCATGCATCTTGGCAATCACCTCACGGTAGTCCGGGGTGTTGAAGATCGCCGAACCGGCGACAAAGGTATCGGCACCGGCGGCCGCGATTTCACGGATGTTGCTGACGTTCACGCCGCCGTCGATTTCCAGACGGATATCACGACCGCTGGCATCGATCAGCGCGCGGGCTTCGCGCAGCTTGTCGAGGGTGCCGGGGATGAACTTCTGGCCACCGAAGCCCGGGTTGACGCTCATCAACAGGATCATGTCGACCTTGTCCATCACGTACTTGAGGGTGTCGAGCGGGGTCGCCGGGTTGAACACCAGGCCGGCCTTGCAACCGCCGTCGCGAATCAACTGTAGCGAACGATCGATGTGCAGGCTGGCTTCCGGATGGAAGGTAATGTAGCTGGCGCCCGCTTCGATGAAGTCACCGATGATGCGATCGACCGGGCTGACCATCAGGTGCACGTCGATCGGCGCGGTAATGCCGTACTTGCGCAGGGCGGTGCAGACCATCGGGCCGATGGTCAGGTTGGGCACGTAATGGTTGTCCATCACATCGAAGTGAACGATGTCGGCACCCGCGGCCAGGACGTTGTCGACTTCCTCGCCCAGACGGGCGAAGTCGGCAGAAAGAATCGAGGGGGCAATAGCGTAGGGCTGCATGGCGCACCTGTAGGCAGAATCACAGTGGCGCGCATTGTACCTCAGGGAAACGCTCAGGGGCTGACCGGTATCAAGGCGGTCGACGGGTGCTCATCGCGGGGCAAGTCGACTGGACTTGCCCCGCGAAAAATCTCAACCCGGCTGTTGGGTACGCAGCTTCTCGCTACGCCCACGCAACCACTCCAGGGTCAGCAACAGCACCACAGAAAAGGCGATCAGCAAGGTTGCCGCTGCGGCGATGGTCGGGCTTAAGTTCTCGCGGATACCGCTGAACATCTGCCGTGGCAGGGTCGCCTGCTCGGGGCCGGCGAGGAACAGGGTGACCACCACCTCATCGAAAGAGGTGGCGAAGGCGAACAGCGCCCCGGAAATCACCCCCGGCGCAATCAACGGCAAGGTCACCCGACGGAAAGTGGTCAGAGGCGAAGCGCCGAGGCTGGCTGCAGCGCGCACCAGGTTGTGGTTGAAACCCTGCAGGGTCGCCGAGACGGTGATGATGACGAACGGCACACCGAGCACCGCATGCACCAGAATCAGCGAGATAAAGCTGTTACCCATGCCCAGCGGAGCAAAGAACAGGTAACTGGCCACGCCGATGATCACCACCGGTACCACCATGGGCGAAATCACCAGAGCCATGATCAGCGGCTTGCCGGGGAAATCACCGCGGGTCAGGCCGATCGAGGCGAGGGTACCGAAGATCATCGCCAGCACCGTGGCCGCCGGGGCGACGATGATGCTGTTCTTCAGCGCCCGCATCCACTCGGCCGAGGCGAAGAAATCGTGGTACCACTGCAGCGAGAAGCCCTGCAGCGGATAGACCAGGAAGCTGCCGGAGTTGAACGACAGCGGAATGATCACCAGCACCGGCAACACCAGGAACAACAGGATCAGCCCGCAAAGGATGCGCAAGCTGTAGAACCAGACCCGCTCGACGGGCGACATGTAGGGGCTCAGCATGACAACGCTCCTCAGCTCAGGCGCAGGCGGCTGGCGCCGACCAGCCAGCTATAGATCAGGTAAAGCAGCACGGTGGCCAGCAACAGCAGGCCGCCCAGCGCGGTCGCCATGCCCCAGTTGATGCTGGTGTTGGTGTAGAAGGCCACGAAGTAGCTGACCATCTGATCGTTGGGGCTGCCGAGCAGCGCCGGGGTGATGTAGTAGCCGATGGCGAGGATGAACACCAACAGGCAGCCCGCGCCTACACCGGCGTAGGTTTGTGGGAAGTACACCCGCCAGAAACTGGCGAATGGATGACAGCCCAGGGATATCGCCGCACGCATATAGGTAGGCGAGATACCCTTCATCACGCTGTAGATCGGCAGGATCATGAACGGCAGCAGGATATGCACCATTGAGATGTAGACACCGGTGCGGTTGAACACCAGCTCCAGCGGCTTGTCGATGATGCCGATGGCCATCAGCGCACTGTTGATCAGTCCGCCCGATTGCAGCAACACGATCCAGGCCGCAACCCGCACCAGGATCGAGGTCCAGAACGGCAGCAATACCAGAATCATCAGCAGGTTGCTCTGCCGGGTCGGCAGATTGGCCAGCAGGTAGGCCAGTGGATAGGCCAGCACCAGGCAGATGGCGGTGATGACGAAGCCCATCCACAGGGTACGGGTGAAGATATCCAGGTAGATGGCCTGGTCCGGGGTGGCCTTGGCCAGTTCGCCGAGGTCATCGATACGATGGTCCAGGGCTGCCAGCAGGTAAAAGGGGGTGACGCTACTGGTGTTACGGCGAATCGCCTGCCAGTAGGCCGGATCGCCCCAGCGCTCGTCCAGTTCCTGCAGGGCTTCTTTATAGGAAGCCGGCTCGGTCTTGAACGGCAGCGCCCGGGCGGTCTTGGCCAGCAGGCTGCGATAGCCGGCCAGCTCCATGTTCAGACGCTTGGAGGTATCGCCCAGGGTCTGGTTCTTGCGCGCCTGGCCGAGGTCTTCGCTCAGGGCCTTGTACACCGCCTCCCCTGGTAGGCCCTTGCCATCCCATTCGGCCACGGCGGTTACGGTCAGCGGCAAGCCGCCCACCACTTCCGGGTTACCTACGCTCTTGTACAGCAGCGCGGCAATCGGCACGAGGAACACCAGCAGCAGAAACAGCGCCAGCGGCGCGATCAGCGCTTGCGCCTTCCAGCGGTTGACCCGCTCGGCACGCTTTAGGCGCTGCTTGAGGTTGGAACCTGCGCCTTCATTCAGGGGCACTGCGATGGCCATAGCGAACTCCGAAATCTTGAGAACAAGGAGCGCCGGCGGCAAGCCGACGCTCCATCAGCAGCCCTTACTTGGCAGCCCAGGCGTTGAAGCGTTGCTCCAGTTGCTCGCTGTTGTCGGCCCAGAACGCCACGTCGATCTGCACCTGGTTGGCGATGTTCTCCGGGGTGGTCGGCATGTCTTTCTTGATCTCGTCGGACAGCAGCGCGACGGCCTTGGAGTTGGCCGGGCCGTAGGCGATGTTTTCCGAATAGATCTTCTGCTGCTCTGGCTTGACCGAATAGGCGATGAACTTCTTCGCTTCTTCGGCGTTCTTGGCGCCTTTCGGGATGGCCCAGGCGTCGAAGTCGTAGATGCCGCCGTTCCACACGACTTTCAGGTTGCTCTCTTTCTGTACGGCGGCAATCCGGCCGTTGTATGCCGAGCTCATGACCACGTCACCCGAGGCCAGGTACTGCGGTGGCTGGGCACCGGCTTCCCACCACTGGATACTCGGCTTGAGTTCGTCGAGTTTCTTGAAGGCGCGATCCTGGCCTTCCTTGGTGCCCAGCACCTTGTACACGTCTTTGGGCGCGACACCATCGGCCATCAGGGCGAATTCGAGGGTGTACTTGGCGCCTTTGCGCAGGCCGCGCTTGCCCGGGAACTGCTTGGTGTCCCAAAAATCCGCCCAACTGGTCGGTGCGGTTTTCAGTTTATCGGCGTTGTAGGCCATGACCGTGGACCAGACGAAGAAGCCGACACCGCAAGGCTGGATAGCCCCGGGAACGTAGTCGGACTCGTTACCGAACAGTGCAGGATCAAGCTCTTCGAACATGCCTTCGTCGCAACCACGGGCAAGCTCCGGCGATTCGACTTCCACCAGGTTCCACGACACGCTCTTGGTGTCGACCATGGCTTTGACCTTGGCCATTTCACCGTTGTACTCGCCAGCGACGATCTTGCCGTTGCCCGCCTTTTCCCATGGCTCGTAGAACGCCTTGACCTGGGCCGCCTTGTTGGCGCCGCCGAAGGAAATCACAGTCAGGTCGGCCGCCGCCATCGCCTGGCTCGCCGCAAACAGGCCCAGGGTCAGGGCGGTCAACTTCAAGTGCTTGAGCATTATTATTCTCTCCACAGTACAGGGTTGGTGAAGCAAACCGTCAATTGGCTTCAAGCAGAGGATCGAGCGCGCGGGCGTGCTCTACCTGCCAGCCAAGCGGTACCACATCGCCCACGGCCAGGGCCGGGTCGAGTTCGGCAATCGGCTGCTTCACGAAGAAATCGGCCTTGCCGCAGACTTCCAGGCGTACCCGCACGTGGTCGCCCAGGTAGATGAATTCGGCTACCCGCCCGGAGAAGCGGTTGACGCAGCTTTCGCTGTGGCCATTGAGGCGTACGCGTTCGGGGCGAATCGACAAGGTCACCGGCTCGCCGGCCTGGCCGACATTGACCGCCAGCGCCTCGACCTTCTCACCGCGCGGCAGCAGCACCTGACAGCGCTCGCCGTCGTGGCTGAGCAGGCGGCCATTGATGCGGTTGTTCTCGCCGATGAAGTTGGCGACGAAGGTGTTCTTCGGCTCTTCATACAGGGTGCGCGGGTCGGCGATCTGCTGGATCTCGCCCTGGTGGAACACCGCGACGCGATCGGACATGGTCAGCGCTTCGCCCTGGTCGTGGGTCACGTAGACCACAGTGACGCCCAGACGCTGGTGCAGGTGCTTGATCTCCATCTGCATGTGTTCGCGCAGCTGTTTGTCGAGGGCACCCAAGGGTTCATCCATCAGCACCAGTTGCGGTTCGAACACCAGTGCACGGGCCAACGCCACCCGTTGCTGCTGGCCACCGGAAAGCTGGCCGGGGTAGCGCTGGGCGAAAGCGTCGAGCTGGACCATGTTGAGCACGCGCTTGACCCGCTCGCTGATGTCGGTCTTGCTCAGGTTGCGCACGCTCAAGGGGAAGGCCAGGTTCTCGGCCACGGTCATGTGCGGGAACAGCGCGTAGTTCTGGAACACCATGCCGATGTCGCGCTTGTGCGGCGGCACGTTGTTGATCGAACGACCGGCCAGCTGGATTTCGCCTGCGGTCGGCGTTTCGAAGCCGGCGAGCATCATCAGGCTGGTGGTTTTGCCGGAACCGGACGGGCCGAGCAAGGTGAGGAATTCACCCTTGCGGATATCCAGGTTGAGGTCTTTGACGATCAGCGATTCGCCGTCGTAGCTCTTCTGCACACCACGGAAGCTGACCAGCACTTCGCCGGTTGCAGCGCTCGAATTCACCTCACTCATACCCGCACCTTTTTGTTGGATGACTGCTGTATCCAAAGCCTAGTGAAGGCGGCAAGCGACGCAAATCGGGGGTGGAGAGAGATTGATATCAGCAGGATGGAAGGCTTGGGGTAGGGATTGCCCTACAAGGATGGCGTTTTTGGATAGGTGTTCGGCAGGTTAAACGCTATCGCGGGGCAAGCCCGCTCCTACAGACCCCATCCCGGTGGGAGCGGACTTGACCCGCGATTAGATCAGCGCGATGTCGCTTCTGGAACACTCACAACAGTTTGTGCTCCATCGCATACTTCACCAGTTCCGCCAGCGAGTTCACGTTGAGCTTCTGCATCAGCCGCGCCTTGTGGGTGCTGATGGTCTTGTTGCTCAGCGCCAGTTGCTGGGCAATGTCGTTGACGTTGGCGCCCTGGGCGAGGCGCTCGAACACCGAAAACTCACGTTCCGACAGCAACGAATGCAGCGGCCTGGCGTCGGTCAGGCCAACCTCGAAGACCATGCGGTCAGCCAGGTCAGGGTCGATGTAGCGCCCGCCACCGGCCACCCGGCGAATGGCAGTCAGCAACAACGCCGGATCACTGTCCTTGGTGGCGTAACCGGCAGCACCAACCTTCAGCGCCCGCGCCGCCATCTGCGCTTCATCGTGCATCGACAGCACCAGGATCGCCGGCGGATTGTTCAATGCGCGAATCCGCGGGATCGCCTCCAGGCCATTGACCCCGGGCATGGAAATATCCAGCAGCACTACTTCGCACTCGGTATGGCGCAAGGTTTCCAGCAGTTGTTCGCCATTGCCGGCCTCCCCCGCTACCTGCATGTCCTTGGCCAGGCCGATCAATTGCTTGATGCCTTCACGGACAATGGTGTGGTCTTCGGCAACCAGTACTCGAATCACGCAATGCTCCTAATCCAGGGGGATCGCCACGCTCAGGCTGGTGCCCTCGCCCGGCTCGCTTTCCAGGGCCATGCTGCCACCGAGCATCAGCACCCGTTCACGCATGCCAACCAGACCAAATGAGGTTGGCCGGCTTTGTTCCAGGACAAATCCTGCGCCATCGTCGATCACCGTCAGGCGCAAGCTCTGGCCGTCGAGGCTCAGGCTGATTTGTACAGTATGCGCCTGGGCATGGCGCATGACATTGGTCAGCGCCTCCTGCAGGATGCGGAACAGGCCAATAGCCTTGGCATCACTCAAGGGTGGCAGATTTTCCGGCACCTGCACCAGGCAGGGGATCTGCGTACGTACTTCAAAACGCCTGGCCTGCCACTCGATGGCCGAAGCGATGCCGGCATCGAGGATCGGCGGGCGCAAGGCGGTGGCCACATCGCGCACCAGCTGGAACAGCTGGGCAATCAGGCGCTTCATGCTGCCCAGGCGCTCGTGGAGGCCGGGATCCAGTTCGGCGTAGGCCAGCTCGCACATGGAAGTCTCAAGCTTCAGCACCGTGAGCATCTGCCCCAGCTCGTCGTGCACTTCCCGAGCGATACGGGCCTTTTCTTCCTCGCGAACGCTTTCCAGGTGCGCCGACAGTTCACGCAATTGCTCCTGGGAGCGAGCCAGTTCAAGCTCGACGCGCTTGCTCTGGCTGATATCCCAGACCACCCCGTCCCAGACCACCCGACCATCCGCCAGCGTGCGGGTACTGGCCTTGATATCGGCCCAGCGCTGTTCGCCCTGGCGGGTCAGGATCCGTCCCTGCCAGGACCAGTCGCTGTCGGTGGCCAGGGCCAGGTCCTGGACCCGGTGATAATCGGCGCGGTCGTGCGGGTGCACCAGGTTGCGCAGGCCCATGTCCGGATGCTGCAACGCCGCTGGCGGATAGCCCACCAGCGCTTCGCTGCCTTCACTGATATAGGGGAACTCCAACTCACCTTCGGCCGGGTTGCGTTCAAGGCGAAATACCAGGCCTGGGACGTTGCCGGCGATGCCCTTGAGCCGCGCCTCGCTCTCGCGCAATGCCGCCAATGCACGCCTGCGCTCGGTGACGTCGGCGAGAAACACCACCAGGTACTCGGCATCGCGAAAACGCAGGAAGCTCAGCGACACATCCACCGGCAACAGGCTGCCATCGGCGCGCAGGCATTGGGTTTCAAAGTGCTGCGGGGCTTCATCGCTGGCCCGGGCGCGCTTCCACAGGACGAGCCAACGGTCCATATGCAGGTTCGGTTCGAAATCGATCAACGGCCGATCGATCAGCGCCCCCGAGGCGTAACCAAGCATGCTCTCGGCGGCGCGGTTGGCGTAGCGCACATGGCTGTCCCAGTTGACCCAGAGAATACCCACGGTGCTCTGATCGATCGAGAACTGGCTCAGGCGCAGCGCTTCTTCGCGGGCCTGGCGCTGGGCCAGGGTGTCGCGGGTGGCCAGCAGGCTGTGCTCGAGCTGATGCAGTTGCCGACGCTGCCAGATGACGATGGCCACGCAACTGAGCAGCAAGGCCGCCAGCAGTAAACCAAGGTTTTGCCAGAAGCCCGGGGACTCGCTCAGGCGTGGATACTTGGGTTCCAGCCAACGCTGGTGCAGCTGCTCAAGATCCTTGGCCGGCACCGCCTGCAGGCCGCGCTCAAGAATCTCGGCCAGCTCTGGCCAGTCCCGGCGCGAGCCAACCCGCAACAACTGCGGCAGGCCGATATCACCGACCACCACCAGTTCGCTGAACTCGCTTTCCCGAGACAGCCGACTCAGTTGTGCCTCATCCACTACTGCAAAACGTGCCTGATCGCTGAGCACCAGTTGCAGGGCCTGGCGTTCCTGAGGCACGCCTTGCAGGTTGAGATTGGTATAGGTGGCTCGCAGATAGTCGGCAACGGTACTGGGCATGCGCACGGCGACCCGATCGGTACTGGCCAGCTTCTCCAGATCCACTGACACCGCGCCGGTACGCGGCCCGACGATCAGTTGCGGCACGCGCATGTAGGGATCGCTGAACAACCACAGGCGCAAGCTGGCCGGGGTCTGGGTCAGGCCCGGGGCCAAATCGACTTCGCCCGCCAGCAATGCATGCTCAAGAGCCGCCTGGTCGGGAAAATTGCGCCAGGTCAGGTCCAGCCCCAACGAGCGACCGAGCCAGTTCATCAGCTCGACGTTGACCCCATAGAGTTGCTGCAGACGCCGGTCGAACTGGGCAAAAGGTGCCTGCAGCACCAACCCGACCCGCAGGCTGCGATGTTGCTCAAGCCACTGCTGCTGCGCAGGCTCCAGCACAACCTGCGCAGGTGCAGCAGCCGAAGCCGAAGCCGCCCAGGTGATCAAGGGCAGGCAAAAACAGCCGATAAGCAACAGGCAGCGCAAAAGCTTCATCTGCACTCTCATCAAGGGTAGGACGGTCATCGAGCATGGTCGTCCCGAGCAAATACTATTAGGCTGCCGGTATTAATCTGGCCTGGATCGATCCATGTTCGCACTTTATCGCACGACGCTACCGGCGTTATGCCTGTCACTGATACTACCTTGTACCGCACAAGCGGCAGCTGGAGAAACGCCAGAAGCTGCTGCAGACAGCAAACCTGCCGCTGTCGAGCGCCAACCGCTGGCCGAACGCAGCCAGGAAGACGCCCAGGCCCTGGAGCGCCAGGTTCCCCAGGCTGAACAGCAAACCCTGCAGGCTGGCAGCGACAGCTTCCTGGCCCTGTGGAAACCGGCCAACAGCACCGAGCCCGAAGGTGCCCTGATCATTCTCGCCGGTGCCGGCGAAAGTGCCGACTGGCCGAAAACCGTCGGCCCGTTACGGCGCAAGTTTCCCGATGCCGGTTGGCACAGCCTGAGCCTGGCCCAGCCGGACTTGCTCGCCAATGCTCCGCAGGCGCGCGTCGAAGTGGCACCGGCGCCGGCGAAAAAGGCCGAGCAAGGCGAAAGCGCGCCGGTCAAGGACACCCCGGCCAATGCCAACGCCAGTATCGAACAGGCCACGGCCGCCGAAAGCGACAACAACGAAAGCACCGAGCAAGCCCAGGCCCCGGTTGCCGATGACAAAGTTGACGCCGAACGTATCTTCGCCCGCCTCGATGCTGCCGTCGCCTACGCCCAGCAACAGAATGCCCGCAGCATTGTCCTGCTCGGCAACGGCAGCGGCGCCTACTGGGCAGCCCGTTACCTGAGCGAACGGCAACCGGCACAGGTGCAGAAACTGGTGATGGTCGCCGCGCAGACGCCAGCCCAAGCCGAACAAGGCCTGGACAGCCTGGCGCCGAACCTGAAGGTGCCCACCGCAGACTTTTTCTACGCCAGCCTGCCACAGGCCAAACGCGCCGCCGAGCAACGCCTGAAGGCCAGCAAGCGCTTGAAGGACGCCAACTACCGCCAGGTCAGCTTGACCGCCATGCCAGGCAACAGCGCAGCGGAACAGGAACAACTGTTCCGCCGCATCCGTGGCTGGCTGAGCCCGGAAAAGCTCGACTAAAAGCCGCGGCGCTTGCGAATGACGGCGTAGGCCTGATGCAGTTCGCGGGTACGCTCAGTGGCCTCGCGGACCTGCGCGGGGCTGGCGCCATTGCCCACCAGCTTGTCCGGGTGGTGACGGCTGAGCAGCCGCCGGTAGGCTTGCTTGATCTGCCCGGCTTCGGCGTCTGCGCTAACCCCGAGCATGCGCAAGGCCTGGGGATAACCTAGCGTGCCATCGGCCAGTGCCGCCTTTGGCGGTTCATAGTCCAGTGCCAACGCCTGGACCTTGGCCGACGACCAACCGAGGGCCTGGCCCCACTCCAGCAACAGCTCACGCTCATGCCGACCGGCCTGGCCATCGGCCCAGACCATACGCCAGCAAGCGCGCAACATGCCTTCGGCGGCATGCGGCTGTTGCTTGAGCCGCCGCAGATGAGCACCCAGGCGTTCCTTGCCGCTCTTGCCGCGATTGAACGCGGCAATGGCTCGTCGCCTGGCCGGCTCGGTCATTTCCAGGCGTTGCATTTCCACCCGCGCCTGCTGGATATGCCCATCGGCCACCCGACCGTCGCTCTTGGCCAGGCGCCCGAGCAGGACGAACAGCACCTCATCGTCGCGCAACACCGGCCGGCCGCCCAAACGCTCGCGCACGTGCGCCCAACTGTGCAACTGCAAACGGCGGTCCATCGCCTGGCCCAGCAACGCCCCCAACAACGCCCCGGGAATACTGGCGATGGCAAAGCCTGCTCCGGCACCTATCACTGTGCTCGGCCACAACATGTCAGCGGCGCTCGGCGAGCAGTTGCTCGACTTCGGCCAGACGCTCGAGGGTACCGACATCCACCCAGTGCCCGCTGAAATGCTCACCGCTGACCTGTCCGGCCGCCATTGCCTGGCGTAGCAGCGGCGCCAGCTTGAAGGCGCCTGCCTGGCAGTCGGCGAACAGTTGCGGGGCAAGCACGGCGATGCCGCTGTAGGTCAGGGTATCGGCATCGGCGTTGGCGTCACTGACTTGGCCGTGGTCAAGACAGAAGTCGCCCTTGCCGTGATGACCAGGGTTATCCACCAGCACAAGGTGCGCCAACCCGTTCAGGCTCTTTGGTAGACCGGCGAAGTCGTATTCGGTCCAGATATCGCCATTGACCAGCAAGAAGGATTCATCACCCAGCAACGGCAAGGCGTTGAAGATCCCGCCGCCGGTTTCCAGCGGCTCGCCTTCAGGCGAGTAACTGATACTCAGCCCCCAGTTCGAACCATCACCCAGGTGATCCTCGATCTGCTGCCCAAGCCAGGCGTGGTTGATCACCACTTCTTTGAACCCCGCTGCCGCCAGGGCTCGCAGGTGATACTCGATAAGTGGCATGCCGGCCACCGGCACCAGCGGTTTTGGCGTGTGCAGGGTCAGCGGGCGCATCCGCTCGCCTTTGCCCGCAGCAAGAATCATCGCTTTCATGGGCGCGCTCCGGCTGCGGCCTGCAGGCTTTCGATCAGCTCATCGAGCTCGGCAAGCTCCGGACGGCGGGCGATCACTTCATCTATATAAGCAAAGAAGCGCGGCACATCGGCCAGGTAGCGCGGCTTGCCGTCGCGGTGACAGATGCGCGCGAAGATGCCAATGACCTTGAGGTGACGCTGCACCCCCATCAGGTCGCTGGCGCGGTGGAAGTCTTCGAAATCGGCCTGCACCGGAATACCTTGGGCCTGGGCGCGCTGCCAGTACTCCTTGAGCCAGCCCTGCACCCGTGCCTGTGGCCAGCTCAGGAATGCATCCTTGAACAGGCAGGTAATGTCGTAGGTAACCGGCCCGTAAACCGCATCCTGGAAATCCAGCACCCCGGGGTTCGGCTCGCTGTCCATCAGGTTGCGTGGCATATAGTCGCGGTGCACCAGCACTTTCGGCTGGGCCAGGGCGCTGTCGATCAGCAGGCTGCTGATGCGTTGCCAGGCAGCCAATTGCGCATCGGTGAAGCCCAGGCCCAGTTCGCGGCCCACGTACCACTCGGGAAACAGCTCAAGCTCACGGCGCAACAGCGCAACGTCGTAGCTGGGCAGCGGCGCATCCATCGGCAACTGCTGGAAAGCCAGCAGCGCTTGAATTGCGTCATCGAACAGGCCATCGGCGTTTTCGGCGTGGATCACATCGAGGTAGGTCTGGGTGCCCAGATCGCTGAGCAGGAGGAAGCCGCGCTCAAGATCCTGGGCATGAATGACCGGCACATTGACCTTGGCAGTAGCCAACAGGTGGGCAATATCAACGAACGGCCGGCAGTTTTCCTGCGGCGGCGGCGCATCCATGACAATAAAGCTGTGGCCTTGGGCCTGCCAGCGGAAGTAGCGGCGAAAGCTCGCATCGCTGCTGGCAGCGGTCAGGCTACCCGCGGGAACACTGCCCCAGCCCTGTTTATGGAACAGATTTGCCAGCTGCTCGGCGAGCCAGACATTCAGGTGTTGCAAGCGTACATCGTGATCGGGCATTACAAGGGTCTCCGACGGCCCTAGCCGTCAAGCGGGTCATGCTTTATTATCCAGCATCTTTTTCAGACCATCGAGAGGCGTGCGGCCCCACACGCGGGCAGATGGCACGCAGGAAGCCCGGACTAATAAGATGGCATTGAAATCCCCCGCGTTTCGTAAAAAATTCCCGTTGCTGGTCACCGGCGGTTTGCTGGCGATGCAACCTCTGGCCACCTCATACGTGGTTGCCGCAGAGCAGTTCGACTGCCAAGTGTCTGCTGCCGGAGGCTGGGACTGCAAGCCCAAAACCCCTGCCGCCGCACTGCCGCCGCGCCCGGTGCACGCCGGGGCTGCCGCCAGCTCGTCCGGTGAAACGCCAGCCGGCTCCGGCGAGGTCGCCCAGGAGCAGGCTCAAGGTCCGGCGCTGGTCACCGAAGCCAAAGGCCGCGTGCTGAAATCCCGCAGCCCCGACGCCAGCCACCTGGACTGGGTGCCGCGTGATCAACTCACCCCGGCTCAGCTCGCCGAAACCGGGCCGTACTGCGCCGGTGCCTACATCGAGCCGACCCGTCCGGGCATGGATGACACCACGCCAAAAGACGAGTCGCCGACCTTCATTGGCGCCAAGGTCTCGCGCTACCAGCAGGAGCAGCAAATCGCTACCCTCGCCGGTGACGTGGTCATGCGCCAGGGCAGCATGCAGGTCGAGGCCGACGAGGCCAACCTGTACCAGGCTGAAAACCGTGGTGAGCTGAGCGGCAACGTGAAGATTCGCGACAACGGTTCGCTGGTAGTGGGCGATCACGCCGACATCCAGCTCGACACCGGTGAAGCCAAGGTCGACAACGCCGAATACGTGATGCACAAATCACGCATCCGCGGCAGCGCGCTGTACGCCAAGCGTGCCGAGAACGCCATCATCCGCCTCAAGGATGGTACCTACACCACCTGTGAGCCGAACAGCAACGCCTGGCAGCTCAAGGGCAACAACATCACCCTGAACCCGGCCACCGGCTTCGGCACCGCGACCAACGTCACCCTGCGGGTCAAGGATGTACCGGTGTTCTACACCCCGTACATCTACTTCCCGATCGATGACCGTCGCCAGTCCGGCTTCCTGCCACCGTCGTTCAGCACCAGCAGCGACACCGGCTTCATGCTGGTCACGCCGTACTACTTCAACTTGGCGCCAAACTATGACGCCACCTTGTATCCACGCTACATGGCCAAGCGCGGCATGTTGATGGAAGGCGAGTTCCGCTACCTGACCAAGTCCAGTGAAGGTCAATTCGGCGGTGCTTACCTGAATGACAAGGAAGATGAGCGCAAGCTGCAATCCGACTACAAAGATCAGCGCTGGATGATCAATTGGCAGCACAAGGGCGGCCTCGACGAGCGCCTAATGACTGAAGTCGACTACACCGACATCAGCGATCCTTACTACTTCCAGGATCTGGAATCGGATCAGATTGGCGTCGAAAACCGGGATTTCCTTAACCAGCAAGGCGCCTTGACTTATCGCGGCGACTCCTACACTGCTCGCTTTAATGTTCAAGCTTACAAGCTAGCGACAATTACTGAAATCACCCCCTATGATCGGCTACCTCAGATCACTTTCAACGGGAAGTTACCTTACCATCCAGGTGGGCTAGACTTCGCTTACAATACTGAATTTGTAAGATTCGATAGAGATCTACGCAATGGCAATTTCGTAGACAAGAACAATGTTACGGCCCCTTGGCTAGACAATAATGTTAGAGGCTTAGCACGTTCCACTGGCGACCGTATAAATATAGCGCCAGAAGTCAGCTTGCCGCTTGAGTGGACCTACGGTTTCTTGAAGCCGTCCATAAAAAATACCTACACTCGTTACGACTTGGACTTGGACAATAAAGGGAAGCAGGACATTGCTTTCGGATTGGACAATGCCAATCGCAACGGTACTGAGTATATCGATGGTGAGTTCAAGGGTACCCGTACCCGCAACGTACCGACTTTCAGTGTAGATAGCGGTCTGTATTTTGACCGAAGCACTCAATGGTTCGGTAAAAATTACCGTCAGACATTAGAACCACGCCTGTACTACTTGTATGTACCCTATGAGGACCAAAAAGATATTCCGGTCTTTGATACTAGCGAGAGCACATTCAACTATGCTTCGCTTTTCCGAGATAATCGCTTTTTTGGTTCAGACCGCATCGGCGACGAAAACAAACTTTCGCTGGGTGTAACCAACCGCTGGATTGAAGACAACGGCTTCCAACGCCAGCGCTTCAGCATCGGTCAAGCGTTGTACTTTAAAGATCGCAAGGTCCAATTACCCGGTATCGACTGGAGAACTCGCGACGACGCCCAGGCAAATGTCTCACCTTATGCACTGGAATATGAGTATCGCTTCAACCGCGACTGGCGCTTCAACTCCGACTTTAACTGGGATCCGGACAGCCGCAGTACCCGTTCGGGCAGTGCGATGTTCCACTACCAGCCTGAAGATAATGTGAACAAGGTTGTGAACCTTGGTTATCGCTATCGCAATGACATGGTCCGCTATGACAACGCTACTGGCAAATGGTCCGTTGGCGGCGGGGATTATGGTTCTCCAGGCGACCCGAACTACGTCAAGGACTACTACAAGATCCAGCAGCATGATTTCTCGGTCATGTGGCCAATCGTGCCACAGTGGACCGCGATCGCCCGCTGGCAGCACGACTACAACCGCAACCGCACCCTGGAAGCCTTCGGTGGTTTCGAATACGACAACTGCTGTTGGAAGCTGCGCCTGATCAACCGTTACTGGGTTGATTACGACGAGTTCAGCCAGGATGCACCGCAAAACGAAAAAGGCGACCACGGCGTCTTCCTGCAGATTGTGCTGAAAGGCCTCGGCGGCGTAGTGGGCAATAAGGTCGAGTCTTTCCTCGACAAGGGCATTCAAGGTTATCGTACTCGTGAAGACCAAGCTTACTGATTGTCTGCGCCCGCTGTTGCTGGGCGCAGTATTGCTGACCGGCACGGCACATGCCGCCGTGCAACCTCTGGACAGCGTTGTGGCCATCGTCGATAACGACGTGGTGATGAAGAGCCAGCTGGACAGCCGCGTGCGTGAAGTCCAGCAGTCCATCGCCAAGCGTGGTGGCTCCGTGCCGCCCGCCAGTGTTCTGGACCAACAGGTGCTTGAGCGCCTGATCGTCGAAAACCTGCAACTGCAGATCGGCGATCGCTCGGGCATCCGCATCACCGACGAAGAACTGAACCAGGCCATCGGGACCATTGCCCAGCGCAATGGCATGAACCTGGAGCAGTTCCGCGCGGCCCTGGCTCGCGATGGCCTGTCGTACGACGATGCCCGCGAGCAGGTTCGTCGCGAGATGATCATCAGCCGCGTACGTCAGCGTCGGGTTGCCGAGCGCATCCAGGTCTCGGAGCAGGAAGTGAAGAACTTCCTCGCCTCGGACATGGGCAAGATGCAGCTGTCGGAAGAATTCCGTCTGGCCAACATCCTCATCCCGACCCCGGAAAGCGCCAACTCGGCGCAGATCCAGGCGGCGGCCCAGAAGGCTGGCGAGGTGTACTCGCGCCTGAAGAGCGGCGCCGACTTCGGCCAGATGGCAATCGCCAACTCCGCCAGCGAGAACGCCCTGGAAGGCGGCGAAATGGGCTGGCGTAAAGCTGCTCAGTTGCCACCGCAGTTCGGCGAGATGCTCAGCAGAATGAGCGTTGGTGAAGTCACCGAGCCGCTGCGCATTCCGAACGGCTTCATCATCATCAAGATGCAGGAAAAACGCGGCGGCAGCGAAGCGATGATGCGTGACGAAGTGCATGTCCGCCATATCCTGATCAAGCCAAGCGAAATCCGCAACGAAGCAGCCACTCAGCAACTGGCCGAGAAGCTGTACGAGCGCATCCGCAATGGCGAAGACTTTGCCGAACTGGCCAAGGCCTTCTCCGAAGACCCAGGCTCGGCCCTCAATGGCGGCGACCTCAACTGGATCGACCCGAGCGCCCTGGTGCCGGAGTTCCGCGAAGAAATGGCCAACGCCCAGCAGGGCCAGGTGACCAAGCCGTTCAAGACCCAGTACGGCTGGCATGTCCTCGAAGTGCTGGGCCGCCGCGCCACCGACAGCACCGAACAGGCCCGCGAGCAACAAGCGATGAACGTGTTGCGTAACCGCAAGTACGATGAAGAGCTGCAGACCTGGCTGCGTCAGATCCGTGACGAAGCCTACGTCGAAATCAAGCTTCCTGGCGCCGATCAGGCCGCGCAGTGAAACCTCAGCGCTTCGCCCTCACACCCGGCGAGCCGGCCGGCATAGGTCCTGACCTGTGCCTGCTGCTTGCCACGCAAGCCCAGCCGCACCCCCTGATTGCCATTACCAGCCGTGACCTGCTCGCCGAGCGGGCCGCGCAGCTGGGCGTGGCCGTCACGCTGCTGGCAGTGAACCTCGACGCCCTCCCCGATCAGCCCGCTCCGGCAGGCAGTCTGTACGTCTGGGATACACCGCTGCAAAAACCGGTGGTAGCAGGGCAGTTGGACAAGGCCAACGCCGCGTTCGTGCTGCAGACCCTGACCCGCGCCGGGCAAGGCTGCCTGGACGGGCACTTCGCCGGAATGATCACCGCGCCCGTGCACAAGGGTGTGATCAACGAAAGCGGTATCGCCTTCTCCGGGCATACCGAGTTCCTCGCCGACCTGACCAGCACCGCGCAAGTGGTAATGATGCTGGCAACCCGCGGCCTGCGCGTGGCCCTGGTGACCACTCACCTGCCCCTGCGCGACGTTGCCGATGCAATCACCAGCGAGCGCCTGGAGCGCGTTACGCGGATCCTGCATGCCGACCTGCAAAACAAATTCGGCATTGCCAACCCGCGCATCCTTGTCTGCGGACTCAACCCGCATGCCGGCGAAGGTGGCCATTTGGGCCACGAAGAAATAGACACCATCGAACCGACATTGGCGCGCCTGCGCAGCGAAGGCATGGACCTTCGCGGCCCGTTGCCCGCCGACACCCTGTTTACCCCCAAATATCTGGAGCACTGCGATGCAGTGCTGGCGATGTACCACGACCAGGGCCTGCCCGTGCTCAAGTACAAAGGCTTCGGCGCTGCAGTCAACGTGACCCTGGGCCTGCCGATCATCCGCACCTCGGTCGACCACGGCACTGCCTTGGACCTGGCCGGCAGCGGTAAGATCGACACCGGCAGCCTGCAGGTCGCCCTGGAAACCGCCTACCAGATGGCCGAGACCCGAAAATGACCGAGCAATACCAACACAAGGCGCGCAAGCGCTTTGGCCAGAACTTCCTGCACGACGCCGGGGTCATCGACCGCATTCTGCGCTCGATCCACGCCAAGGCCGGCGAGCGCATGCTGGAAATCGGCCCGGGCCAGGGTGCCCTGACCTCCGGCCTGCTGGCCAGCGGCGCACAGCTGGACGTGGTCGAGCTGGACAAGGACCTGGTGCCGATCCTCAACCAGCAGTTCGCTGGCCGCGACAACTTCCGCCTGCACCAGGGCGATGCGCTGAAATTCGACTTCACCACTCTCGGTGCTGCCCCCCACAGCCTGCGCGTGGTCGGCAACCTGCCGTACAACATCTCCACGCCGCTGATCTTCCACCTGCTGGCCAACGCCGAGCTGATCCGCGACATGCATTTCATGTTGCAGAAGGAGGTGGTCGAGCGACTGGCCGCAGGCCCTGGCGGTGGTGACTGGGGCCGCCTGTCGATCATGGTGCAGTACCACTGCCGGGTCGAGCACCTGTTCAACGTCGGCCCGGGCGCGTTCAATCCGCCCCCCAAGGTCGACTCGGCGATCGTGCGCCTGGTACCGCACGAAACCCTGCCGTTCCCGGCCAAGGACCATCGCCTGCTCGAGCGCATCGTGCGCGAAGCCTTCAACCAGCGCCGCAAGACCCTGCGCAACACCCTCAAGGCCCTGCTCAGCAGCGACGCCATCGAGGCTGCCGGCGTCGATGGCAGCCTACGCCCGGAGCAACTCGACCTGGCCGCCTTCGTGCGCCTGGCCGACAAACTGGCCGAGCAACAGGGCGCCGCGTAACTTGCCCCTATGGCCAGTCATGCAGCATGACTGGCCGGCTACCCCGCCGATAGCCTAGACTGACGCCATCGCCGTATCCGCGTCTGTTGCCAAGGCCCCTTGCATGTCTGATCCCCGTTACCAGATCGACGTCAGCGTCGTGACCCGCTACCTCAAAGAACAATCTGATCCCGAAAACGACCGTTTTGCCTTCGCCTATACCATTACGGTGCAGAACAACGGCACTGTGCCGGCCAAACTGATGTCACGCCACTGGCTGATCACCAACGGTGATGGTCATGTCGAAGAGGTCAAGGGAGCAGGTGTTATCGGTCAGCAACCGCTGATCGAACCGGGCCAAAGCCACACCTACAGCAGCGGCGCGGTGATCAGCACCAAGGTCGGCACCATGCAGGGCAGCTACCAGATGTTCGCTGAGGACGGTAAGCGTTTCGACGCCGTCATCAAACCCTTCCGCCTCGCCGTGCCCGGAGCCCTGCACTGATGGCGGTATACGCAGTCGGAGACCTGCAAGGCTGCCTGCAGCCGCTCAAGTGCCTGCTCGAACGGGTAGCCTTCAACCCGGCGGTCGACCGCCTGTGGCTGGTCGGCGACCTGGTCAACCGCGGCCCGGAATCGCTGGAGACCCTGCGCTTCCTTTATTCCATCCGCGAATCGCTGGTGTGCGTACTGGGCAACCATGACCTGCACCTGCTGGCCGCCTGGCACAACATCGAGCGTCTGAAAAAGAACGACACCCTGCGCGAAATCCTCGATGCTCCGGATGCCGGCGAGTTGCTCGACTGGCTGCGCCGGCAAAAGCTGCTGCACTACGACGAGCAACGCGGCATAGCGTTGGTCCACGCCGGCATCCCGCCGCAGTGGACCCTGGGCAAGGCTCTGGAGCTGGCAGGCGAAGTCGAAGAAGTGCTGCGCGACGACAATCGCCTCAAGCCCTACCTCGATGGCATGTACGGCAACGAACCGAACAAGTGGAGCAAAGACCTGAGCGGCGTCACTCGCCTGCGGGTAATCACCAACTACTTCACCCGCATGCGCTTTTGCACCAGTGAAGGCAAGCTCGACCTCAAGGGCAAGGAAGGCGCCGAGACCGCCCCGCCCGGCTATAAGCCGTGGTTCGCCCACAAGGGTCGCCGCTCACGGCATGTGAAGATTATCTTCGGCCACTGGGCTGCCCTTGAAGGGCGCTGCAAGGAGCCCGGGGTGATTGCCCTGGACACCGGTTGCGTCTGGGGTGGCGCCATGACTCTGTACAACGTCGACAGCGGCGCATTCCACCGCTGCGAATGCGCCGACCAAGGCACCCCGCGAATGCAGCCTGCACCGGCACAACCCGCTAGAATGAACGACCAGTCCTGAAGGAAACCGTACCCATGAGCGAATTCAAACGCATCCCTCCCGAGCAGGCCCAGGCGCTGCGTGAGCAAGGTGCGGTCGTGGTCGATATTCGCGACCAGCCAACCTTTGCCCTCGGACACATCACCGGCTCGAAGCATCTGGACAACCACTCGGTAGCGGACTTCATCCGCGCTGCCGATCTCGACGCGCCAACCGTGGTGGTCTGCTATCACGGCAATTCCAGTCAGAGCGCTGCCGCTTACCTGATCAGCCAGGGCTTTTCCGACGTCTACAGCCTCGACGGCGGCTTCGAGCTGTGGCGTAACACATATCCTGCAGAAACTGCCCAGGGCACTGCCGAATAATTTTTTTCATCTCCCGCAGCCCGCGTCCTGTGCGGGCTCGCGCCTGACCAGACGAACGGTCATGGCGAACTTCATGTACAACCGCCCTTGACCTCCCCGATTCCGAACTATCCTTAAGCGCAGGCCATCCAAAAAGGGGAGAGCCGGTACACCGGCGTGCGGGTCATCGGTAGCGAGTTCTAGGTGTTCTGGGGGGTATACAGCAATCGGCGGTGTCGATTGCATGCCAGCATCAGCTGACTGATCCGGCGTCGGCTCCACGTATCGAGCGAGGTGACGTCATGAGTATTTTTAGCCACTTCCAACAACGTTTCGAGTCCACCCGTCAGGAAGAACTTTCGCTGCAGGAGTACCTTGAGCTCTGCAAAAGCGATCGCAGTGCTTATGCGTCGGCGGCCGAACGCCTGTTGATGGCTATCGGTGAGCCGGAACTGGTCGACACCTCGAACAACTCAAGGCTGTCGCGCATATTTTCCAACAAGGTGATTCGCCGCTATCCGGCCTTTGAAGACTTCCATGGAATGGAAGAATGCATCGACCAGATCGTGTCCTATTTCCGCCATGCCGCTCAGGGCCTGGAAGAGAAGAAACAGATCCTCTACCTGCTGGGCCCGGTGGGCGGCGGTAAATCGTCCCTGGCCGAAAAGCTCAAACAGCTGATGGAGAAGGTGCCCTTCTATGCCATCAAGGGCTCGCCGGTTTTCGAATCGCCCCTGGGGCTGTTCAACGCCGCGGAAGACGGCGCCATTCTCGAAGAAGACTTCGGCATCCCGCGGCGCTACCTGAACACCATCATGTCGCCCTGGGCGACCAAGCGACTGGCCGAGTTCGGGGGCGACATCAGCCAGTTCAAGGTGGTCAAACTCTACCCGTCGATCCTTAACCAGATCGCCGTGGCCAAGACCGAACCGGGTGACGAAAACAACCAGGATATTTCCGCCCTGGTCGGTAAGGTCGATATCCGCAAACTCGAGGAATACCCGCAGAACGACGCCGACGCCTACAGCTACTCGGGCGCATTGTGCCGGGCCAACCAGGGCCTGATGGAATTCGTCGAGATGTTCAAGGCGCCAATCAAGGTCCTGCACCCATTACTGACGGCCACCCAGGAAGGTAACTACAACAGTACCGAAGGCCTCGGTGCGATTCCGTACTCCGGGATCCTGCTGGCCCACTCCAACGAATCGGAATGGCACAGCTTCCGCAACAACAAGAACAACGAAGCCTTTATCGACCGGATCTACATCGTCAAGGTGCCGTACTGCCTGCGGGTCAGCGACGAAATCAAGATCTACGACAAGCTGCTGTTCAACAGCTCGCTGGCCAAGGCCCACTGCGCGCCCGACACCCTGAAGATGCTCGCCCAGTTCACCGTGCTGTCGCGGCTCAAAGAGCCGGAAAACTCGAACATCTATTCGAAAATGCGCGTGTATGACGGCGAAAACCTCAAGGATACCGATCCCAAGGCCAAGTCGATCCAGGAATACCGCGATGCGGCCGGGGTCGATGAGGGCATGAACGGTCTGTCGACCCGCTTTGCCTTCAAGATCCTCTCCAAGGTGTTCAACTTCGATCCCCATGAAATTGCCGCCAACCCGGTGCACCTGCTGTATGTACTGGAGCAGCAGATCGAACAGGAACAATTCCCTGCCGAAGTGCGCGAACGCTACCTGCGCTACCTGAAAGAGTACCTGGCGCCACGCTACATCGAGTTCATCGGCAAGGAAATCCAGACCGCTTACCTGGAGTCCTACAGCGAATACGGGCAGAACATCTTCGACCGCTACGTGCTGTACGCCGACTTCTGGATCCAGGACCAGGAATACCGCGATCCGGAAACCGGCGAGATCCTCAACCGCATTGCCCTCAACGAAGAGCTGGAGAAGATCGAGAAGCCGGCCGGCATCAGCAATCCGAAGGATTTCCGCAACGAAATCGTCAACTTCGTGCTGCGCGCCCGGGCCAACAACAACGGCAAGAACCCGACCTGGCTCAGCTACGAAAAACTGCGGGTGGTGATCGAGAAGAAAATGTTCTCCAACACCGAGGACCTGCTGCCGGTCATCAGCTTCAACGCCAAGGCCAGCAAAGAGGATCAACAAAAGCACAACGACTTCGTCACCCGAATGGTGGAACGCGGTTACACAGACAAGCAAGTTCGGCTGCTCTCGGAATGGTACCTGCGGGTCAGAAAATCGCAGTGACCGAGCTGTAAGTGGCAAGCCGCAAGCTGTTCGCCAGGCACCCGTGAGCCGCCTGGCAGGGCTTGCGGCTTGAAGCTTGAGTCTTCAGCTCCCCGGAGGGGCCTATGAGCTATGTGATCGACCGACGCCTGAACGGCAAGAACAAGAGCACGGTCAACCGCCAGCGCTTTTTGCGGCGTTACCGTGACCACATCAAGAAGGCTGTCGAGGAGGCCGTGAGCCGCCGCTCCATCACCGACATGGAGCATGGCGAGCAGATCAGCATTCCCGGTCGCGACATCGACGAACCGGTGCTGCACCATGGCCGTGGCGGCAAGCAGACGGTGGTGCATCCGGGCAACAAGGAATTCACCGCTGGCGAACATATCGCCCGTCCGCAAGGGGGCGGCGGGGGCGGCGGCCGTGGCAAGGCTGGCAACTCCGGCGAAGGCATGGACGAATTCGTCTTCCAGATTACCCAGGAAGAATTCCTCGAATTCATGTTCGAAGACCTCGAACTGCCCAACCTGGTCAAACGTCACCTGACTGGCACCGACACCTTCAAGACTGTGCGCGCCGGTATCAGCAACGAAGGCAACCCGTCACGCATCAACATCATCCGCACCCTGCGTTCGGCTCATGCCCGGCGCATCGCCCTGTCCGGCAGCAGTCGGGCAAAACTGCGAGTAGCTCAGGAGGAACTGGCGCGACTGAAGCGGGAAGAACCGGACAACTTCGGCGATATTCAGGAAATTGAAGCAGAAATCGAACGCTTGAGTGCACGCATCCATCGTGTGCCGTTCCTCGACACCTTCGACCTCAAGTACAACCTGCTGGTCAAGCAACCCAACCCCAGTTCCAAGGCGGTGATGTTCTGCCTGATGGACGTTTCCGGCTCCATGACCCAGGCCACCAAGGACATCGCCAAACGCTTTTTCATCCTTTTGTACCTGTTCCTCAAGCGCAACTACGACAAGATCGAAGTAGTGTTCATCCGCCACCACACCAGCGCCCGCGAAGTGGACGAAGAGGAATTCTTCTATTCCCGGGAAACCGGCGGCACCATCGTCTCCAGCGCCCTGAAACTGATGCAGGAGATCATGGCCGAACGCTACCCGGCCAATGAATGGAATATCTACGCCGCCCAGGCCTCGGACGGCGACAACTGGAACGACGACTCGCCGATCTGCCGCGAGATCCTCACCAAACAGATCATGCCGTTCGTCCAGTACTACACTTACGTCGAGATCACCCCTCGCGAACATCAGGCATTGTGGTACGAGTATGAGCGTATCGGCGAAGCCTTTGCCGATACGTTCGCCCAGCAGCAGCTGGTGTCGGCCGGCGATATCTATCCGGTCTTCCGTGAACTCTTCCAGCGCAGGTTAGTGACATGACCGCTAGAGAGCAGAAGCGCCACCCTATTTCTACCGGGTCCGAATGGACATTCGAACTGATCCAGGCCTATGACCGGGAAATCAGCCGCCTGGCCGAGCGCTATGCCCTGGACACCTACCCCAACCAGATCGAGGTGATCACCGCCGAGCAGATGATGGACGCCTACGCCTCCGTCGGTATGCCGCTGGGCTATCACCACTGGTCGTACGGCAAACACTTCCTCAGCACTGAAAAGTCCTATAGCCGTGGTCAGATGGGCCTGGCCTACGAGATCGTGATCAACTCCGACCCCTGCATCGCCTACCTGATGGAAGAAAACACCATCTGCATGCAGGCGCTGGTGGTCGCCCATGCCTGCTACGGGCATAACAGCTTCTTCAAGGGTAACTACCTGTTCCGCACCTGGACCGACGCCAGCTCGATCATCGATTACCTGGTGTTCGCCAAGCAGTACATTACCCAATGCGAAGAGCGCCATGGCATCGATGCCGTCGAAGACCTGCTCGACTCTTGCCACGCCCTGATGAACTACGGCGTCGACCGCTACAAGCGGCCCTATCCGATTTCCGCCGAAGAAGAGCGACGCCGGCAGAAAGAACGCGAAGAACACCTGCAAAAACAGATCAACGACCTGTGGCGCACCATTCCCAAGGGCGCCGACAAGAACAGCGACCGCGACAACGCACGCTTCCCGGCCGAACCTCAGGAGAACATCCTCTACTTCATCGAGAAACACGCGCCGCTGCTCGAGCCCTGGCAGCGCGAGATCGTGCGCATCGTGCGCAAGATCGCCCAGTACTTCTACCCGCAACGCCAGACCCAGGTGATGAACGAAGGCTGGGCAACCTTCTGGCACTACACCCTGATGAACGACCTCTACGACGAGGGCCTGGTCACCGAAGGCTTCATGATGGAGTTCCTGCAGTCGCACACCAGCGTGGTGTTCCAGCCAGGCTTCGACAGCCCCTACTACAGCGGCATCAATCCCTATGCCCTGGGCTTTGCCATGTACCGCGACATCCGGCGCATGTGCGAACACCCCACCGAAGAGGACCGTCGCTGGTTCCCCGACATCGCCGGCAGCGACTGGCTGTCGACCATCAAGTTCGCCATGAGCAGCTTCAAGGACGAGAGCTTCATTCTCCAGTACCTGTCGCCCACGGTGATCCGCGACCTCAAGCTGTTCAGCATCCTCGATGACGACCAGCGTGAAGACCTGCTGGTACCGGCCATCCACGACGAAAGTGGCTACCGGATCATCCGCGAGACCCTGGCCGCCCAGTACAACCTCGGCAACCGTGAACCCAACGTGCAGATCTGGAGCATTGACCGCCGCGGCGATCGCTCGCTGACCCTGCGCCACCAGCAACACGACCGCAAACCCCTGGGTGACTCTACCGAGGAGGTTCTCAAGCACCTGCACCGCCTCTGGGGCTTTGACATCCACCTGGAAACCCTGCAGGGCGATCAGGTGATGAAAACCCACCACGTGCCCCCCAGAGGCGAGCACGGCGAAGCGGACTACGGCCGCCTGGACCTGGCGGTAGTGCACCTCTAGCGTGCCCTCCGTTGCTGCCAGACAGGTTATCCTGTGGCATCAACGGAGGTTCTACATGCAGATCTACAAAGTCGGCGGCGCCGTACGCGACCGCCTGCTCGGCAGGCCGGTCAGTGATATCGACTGGGTCGTGGTCGGTGCCACGGCGGAACAGATGCAAGCCTTGGGTTATCGCCCGGTCGGGGCGGATTTCCCGGTATTCCTGCACCCCAAAAGCGGCGAGGAATACGCCCTGGCGCGCACCGAGCGCAAGAGCGGACGCGGCTATGGCGGCTTCACCTTCCACGCCAGCCCCCAGGTTACCCTTGAAGAAGACCTCATCCGCCGCGACCTGACCATCAATGCCATGGCCGAAGATGACCAGGGCAACGTCTGCGATCCGTATAACGGCCAGAAGGATCTTGAAGCCCGCATCTTGCGCCATGTATCCCCGGCGTTCGCCGAAGATCCCTTGCGCGTGCTGCGCGTCGCCCGGTTTGCCGCGCGCTATGCCGGCATGGGCTTTAGCGTGGCCCCGGAAACCATCGAACTGATGCACGCACTCAGCGAATCCGGCGAGCTGCAGGCGCTGACCGCCGAGCGCAGCTGGAAGGAAATCGCCCGGGCGCTGATGGAAGATCAGCCTCAGGTATTCATCCAGGTGCTGCGCGATTGCGGCGCCCTCAAGCAGTTGATGCCAGAGCTCGATGCGCTGTTCGGCGTGCCACAGCCTGAGGCCCATCACCCGGAGATCGACAGCGGTATCCACACCCTCTCGGTGCTCGAACAAGCCGCCCTGCACCAACAGCCCCTGAGCGTGCGCTGGGCCTGTTTGCTGCATGACCTGGGCAAAGGCCTTACCCCTGAAGAAGAATGGCCACGACATATCGCTCACGAGCAGCGCGGGCTGAAATTGATCAAGGCGGTGAACCAGCGCTTCAAGGCGCCGCGCGAATGCCAGGAGCTGGCGTTGCTGGTGGGCGAGTACCACACCCATTGCCACCGGGCGCTGGAGCTGCGGGCTTCGACTTTGCTGGAATTGCTGCACAGCTTCGACGTGTATCGTCGGCCGCAGCGTTTCGAGGAATTTATCGTCGCCTGCGAGATGGACGCCCGGGGCCGCAAAGGCCTGGAGCAACGTGATTATCCACAGGCGGATTATCTGCGCGGCGCGGCAGCGGCGGCGCGGGCGGTACAGGTGCAGCCACTGCTGCAGCGAGGGCTGACCGGGCAGGCGCTGGGCGAGGCGCTTAAGGGCGAGCGGCTGAAAGCGCTGAAGGCTTACAAGGACGATCCCGGGCGCTGAACCTATCGCGGGGCAAGCCCGCCCCTACAATCCTGTGGGAGCGGGCTTGCCCCGCGATCGAAGCTAAAGGCTGGTCAACTGCTGCCCACGCCACTCGAACGGCACTGGCGCCAGTACTTGCTCGATCTGCGCCTCGGCCCACAGCTGGCCCATGGTTTTGCCGGCGCCCGGGTGCATCAGCTCAGGCGCAATCAACGCCAGCGGCCACAGCACAAATGCGTTCCTGAGAATTTCCGCCCGCGGTAATACCAGACCGTCAAAGCTGCCATGCAGGTCGTTGTACATCAGCACATCGATATCCAGCGGCAGGCCCTTGCGCTCGGGGGCATAACGGCCATTGTCGGCCTCGATGAACTTGAGCCTGCGGTCCAGCTCCATCAATGGCAACCCGGTCAGGCCGGTGACCACCAGATTGAAGAACGGCCCGCTCTTGATGCCCACCGCCTGGCTTTCGAATACTGCCGAGCAGCGCATGTCGGTCAGCATCCCGGCCAAGGCGTCGAGCCCGGCGGTCAGATTCCGCTCGCGCTCGATGTTACTGCCCAACCCGAGGTAAACCCTGTTCAGAGACATCCGCGCTCGATCTCCACGCCCACCCCACTGGCGGCAGGTACCGCGCCAGGCTTGGTCAGCTTCAGGCGCAACCAGGGAATCTGGAACTCATTCATCAGCACCGCCGCCAGGCGCTCGGCGAAGGTTTCCACCAGCTGGAACTCGGACTGCTCGGCAAACGCCTGGATGCGCGCCGAAACGCTAGCGTAGTCCAGGGCCTTGGTCAGGTCGTCACCGGCTGCGGCCGGGCGGTTGTCCCAGGCAAAATTCAGGTCCAGACGCAGGCACTGGCGGATTCCGCGTTCCCAGTCATAGGCGCCGATCACGGTATCGACTTCCAGCCCCTCGATGAACACTCTGTCCAAGCACTTCTCTCCACAGCACGACAAGGGCGCGTTGCGCCGTTAGAATCAGGGCGTCCTCGCCCGGAATGGTTAGCATGTTTTGGTTACTGGCGCTGTGCGCCTACCTGCTCGGCTCTCTGTCCTTTGCCATTGTCCTCAGCCGCCTCAATGGCAGCCCGGACCCGCGCATGAGCGGTTCAGGCAATGCCGGTGCAACCAACATGCTGCGCCTGGCCGGCCGCAAACTGGCGGTCCTGACCCTGCTTGGCGACCTGTGCAAGGGCCTGCTGCCCGTGCTGGTCGCCAATCTTGCTGGCCTCGATCTGCAGCAACAGGCCTGGATCGGCGTGTGCGCAGTCATTGGCCATCTGTTCCCGGTGTACTTTCGCTTTCGCGGCGGCAAAGGTGTCGCCACCGCCGCCGGCATGCTGCTGGGGCTCTACCCGCCAGCCGCCCTGCTGGCCATCAGCGCCTGGCTGCTGACCTTCTTCCTGACCCGCACCAGCTCGCTGGCGGCGCTGATCGCAACCCCCCTGACCCTGCCGCTACTGGCCTGGCGCGAGCCGGAAGCGTTGCTGCCGATCAGCGTGCTGACCGTGCTGATCGTCTGGCGTCACCGCGGCAATCTACGCGACCTTTTCGCCGGACGCGAACGGCATTTCTGAATCCACTGCATGAGCAACGCTCAGTTTCACAGTGGCGCCAGCTGCTCCATCGGCCAGCGCGCCTGCACGCTGATTGCCAGGCTCTCCTGCTGCCCGGCGGCCAGACGCTGGCAGCCGGCATAGGCAATCATGGCGCCGTTATCGGTGCAAAACTGCGGCCGGGCGTAGTACACATTGCCCTTGATGCCGGCCAGCATGTCTTCCAGCGAAGCGCGCAAGGCCTTGTTGGCGCTGACGCCGCCTGCAATCACCAGGCGCTTGAGGCCGGTTTGCTTAAGGGCCCGCTTGCACTTGATGGTCAAAGTCTCCACCACCGCCTGCTGGAAGGCCAGCGACACGTCGCAACGAGTTTGCTCGCCGTCGTCTCCAGCACTCTGGCACTGCTGCCAGGTGTTGAGGGCGAAGGTTTTCAGGCCGCTGAAACTGAAATCCAGCCCCGGGCGATCGGTCATCGGCCGCGGGAAGACAAAGCGCCCCGGCACGCCCTGAGTCGCCAGGCGGGCAATCTCCGGGCCGCCCGGGTAAGGCAGGCCGATCAGCTTGGCGGTCTTGTCGAACGCTTCGCCAGCGGCGTCGTCGAGCGTCTCGCCGAGCAGTTCGTATTGGCCGATGCCGTCGACCCGCACCAGCTGGGTGTGCCCGCCCGACACCAGCAAGGCGACGAACGGGAATTCCGGCGGCTGCTCTTCGAGCATCGGCGCCAGCAGGTGTCCCTCCATGTGATGCACGCCCAGAGCCGGGATACCCCAGGCAAAGGCCAGGGCCTGGGCGCAGGAAGCGCCCACCAGCAGGGCGCCAACCAGGCCAGGACCTGCGGTGTAGGCAATGGCGTCGATCTCGGTGGCAACGCAGTCGGCTTCGGCCAGCACCTGGCGGATCAACGGCAGCATGCGCTTGACGTGATCACGCGAGGCCAGCTCCGGCACTACCCCGCCATAGACGCGGTGCAGGTCGATCTGACTGAACAATGCATCGGCCAAAAGGCCGCGTTCACTGTCGTATAATGCGACGCCGGTTTCGTCGCAGGATGTTTCCAATCCCAGTACTAGCATGGGTCCGTGCCTTGTTGAGGCTGAATTCGAAGGCGCGCATGATAGTCCCCGCTCCCGACGCCGACCAGCGGTTTTCGATCAGAGGCTTTGCATTCCGGTCGGCTAAGGGTTAACATCCGCAACCCTTAAAAACCGACGTTCTCCAGCGCACATTTTTGCCACGAGTTCGTTGACCCCGGTAATGAATGAAGGTAGCTCTGGATGCCAGCCGTCAAAGTTAAAGAGAATGAACCCTTCGACGTAGCTCTGCGTCGTTTCAAGCGCTCCTGCGAAAAAGCCGGTGTTCTGGCTGAAGTTCGTAGCCGCGAATTTTACGAGAAGCCGACTTCTGAGCGTAAGCGCAAAGCAGCAGCCGCTGTTAAACGTCACGCCAAGAAAGTTCAGCGCGAACAGCGCCGCGCCGTTCGTCTGTACTAATACAGACGTCCGTCGCAAGCTTCTGCCTCGCCCGGCCTACAGCCGGGCTGCCGGCAGTTGTTGCTTGATCCTTTGGCCTTCGGGCCCAAGGCGTCCTGTTGCTCTGCAGCATGGACAACCTGCCTGAATCGTCAGAACTGGCCTCAACGCCAGCTGTGCACGTCCTTCCTGACGAGCCCTCACCGGCTGCAGACGAGCACGTCTTTCCGTATTTTGTGTTACGCCATTCGACATCGCTCGAACGCGCAGCCGTTCCCGCCGCATTAGCGATTACACTTGCTTATCGCCTGATGATGAGAGTGCCATGGCCGGGCTGATTCCCCAAAGTTTTATCGACGACCTGCTTAACCGTACCGACATCGTCGATGTGGTGAGTTCGCGCGTGCAGCTGAAAAAAGCTGGCAAGAACCTCACGGCCTGCTGCCCGTTCCACAAGGAAAAGACCCCGTCCTTCAGCGTCAGCCCCGACAAGCAGTTCTATTACTGCTTTGGTTGCGGCGCGGGCGGCAACGCCCTTGGCTTCATCATGGACCACGACAACCTGGATTTCCCCCAGGCCGTCGAGGAACTGGCCAAGGCCGCCGGCATGGAGATCCCCCGCGAAGAAAGCGGGCGCGGCCACAAGCCCCGGCAACCGGTCGATTCACCGCTGTACCCGCTGCTTGAAGCTGCCGCCGAGTTTTATCGCCAGGCGCTGCGCAGCCACCCGACCCGCAAATCAGCGGTCGACTACCTCAAGGGCCGTGGCCTGTCCGGCGAGATCGCCCGTGACTTCGGCCTGGGCTTTGCCCCGCCTGGCTGGGACAACCTGTTCAAACACTTGAGCAGCGATACCCTGCAGCAAAAGGCCATGATCGATGCCGGCCTGCTGATCGAGAACGCCGAATCCGGCAAGCGCTACGACCGCTTCCGCGACCGGGTGATGTTCCCGATCCGCGACAGCCGCGGCCGGGTGATCGCCTTCGGTGGCCGGGTACTGGGCGACGACAAGCCCAAATACCTGAACTCTCCGGAAACCCCGGTGTTCCACAAGGGCCAGGAGCTGTACGGGCTGTATGAGGCGCGCAAATTCAACCGCAACCTCGATGAAATCATCGTGGTCGAAGGCTACATGGACGTCATCGCCCTCGCGCAGCAAGGCCTGCGCAACGCGGTGGCAACCCTGGGCACGGCCACCAGCGAAGAGCACCTCAAGCGCCTGTTTCGCGTAGTACCCAGCGTGCTGTTCTGTTTCGACGGCGACCAGGCCGGCCGCAACGCTGCCTGGCGCGCCCTGGAAGCAGCGCTTTCGAGCCTGCAGGACGGACGCAAGGCGCGCTTTCTGTTTCTACCCGAAGGCGAAGACCCGGACACCCTGGTACGCGCCGAAGGCACCGACGCCTTCCGCGCCCGTATCAACCAGCATGCGCAGCCGCTGGCCGATTACTTTTTCCAGCAACTGACCGAGGAAGCCGACCCGCGCTCGCTCGAGGGCAAGGCGCACATGGCCACCCTCGCGGCACCGTTGATCGAAAAAGTACCCGGGGCCAACCTGCGCGCGCTGATGCGCAATCGCCTCAAGGAAATCACCGGGCTGGACAACCAGCAGGTCGAACAACTGGCGCACAGTGCGCCGGCTGAAGCCCCACCCAGTTACGACCCGGGCATCGATTACGACGCCATTCCCGACTACACGCCGGATTACGGCGATTTTCACCAGCCCGAGTATGCGCCGCCGCAACAGCAGTGGACGCCGAACAAAGGTGGCAAGAAAAAGTGGGAAGGCAAGCCCTGGGACAAGAAGGGCAAGCCCTGGGAGCGCAATGGCCAGCGCCAGGATGCGCCACCACGGGTACCGACCTCGGTAGAACCGCCGACCTTGAGCGCTCTGCGCACCCTGTTGCATCACCCGCAACTGGCGAAAAAGGTCGAGGATGCCAGCCAACTGGCGGCCGAAGAACATGTCTACGCCCAACTGCTGGTGGCCCTGCTCGAGGCATTGCAGAAGAATCCTGAACTACGCTCACTACAGCTGATCGCCCGCTGGCACGGCACCGAACAGGGCCGTCTGCTCAGGGCATTGGCAGAAAAGGAATGGCTGATCGATGCCGATAACCTTGAACAACAGTTTTTCGACACTATAACTAGCTTGTCCGCTCGCCAACGCGAGCGCAGCCTGGAACATCTGCTCAGGAAAGCACGTCAAAGTGACTTGAGCGCAGAGGAAAAAAATCAGCTGCGTGACCTGTTAAGCCGGAATGTTCCCGCACAAACCCCGACCTCAACTGGCGCGTGAGGTCCTAGCTCGGGTATAATCCTCGGCTTGTTTTTTGCCCGCCAAGACCTTCAGTGGATAGGGTGTTATGTCCGGAAAAGCGCAACAGCAGTCTCGCATCAAAGAGTTGATCACCCGCGGTCGTGAGCAGGGCTACCTGACTTACGCGGAGGTCAACGACCACCTGCCAGAGGATATTTCAGATCCGGAGCAGGTGGAAGACATCATCCGCATGATCAACGACATGGGGATCAACGTATTCGAGAGTGCTCCGGATGCGGATGCCCTTTTGTTGGCCGAAGCCGACACCGACGAAGCCGCAGCTGAAGAAGCCGCCGCAGCGTTGGCGGCTGTGGAAACCGATATTGGTCGTACGACTGACCCAGTGCGCATGTACATGCGTGAAATGGGTACCGTCGAGCTTCTGACCCGCGAAGGCGAAATCGAAATCGCCAAGCGGATCGAAGAAGGTATTCGTGAAGTCATGGGTGCTATTGCCCACTTCCCGGGTACTGTCGAGCACATCCTCTCCGAATACGATCGCGTCACCACCGAAGGCGGCCGCCTGTCCGACGTCCTCAGCGGTTACATCGACCCGGACGACGGCATTGCGCCGCCGGCCGAGGTGCCACCGCCGGTCGATCCGAAAGCCCCAGCCAAGGCTGATGCTGACGACGACGAGGAAGAGAAGGAAGAAAGCAGCGACGAAGAGGAAGAAGTCGAAAGCGGTCCGGACCCGGTCGTCGCGCAACAGCGCTTCGGTGCTGTCCAGGATCAGCTCAACGCTACCCTCAAGGTGCTGAAAAAGAACGGTCGCAGCCACAAGGACAGCCTCAAGGCGATGCTCGATCTGGCTGAGCTGTTCATGCCGATCAAGCTGGTACCGAAGCAGTTCGAAGCCCTGGTTGAGCGCGTTCGTAGCGCCCTGGATCGCCTGCGTCAGCAAGAACGCGCCATCATGCAACTGTGCGTCCGTGACGCGCGCATGCCACGTGCCGACTTCCTGCGCCTGTTCCCGAGCAACGAAATCGACCAGACCTGGGCCAGCGACCTGGCCAAGCGCAGCACCAAATGGGCTACGGCCCTGGGTGAAAAAAGCGACGCCATCGTGGCCTGCCAGCAGAAGCTGATCGACCTCGAAAGCGAAACCGGCCTGACCATCGCCGAGATCAAGGACATCAACCGTCGCATGTCGATCGGTGAAGCCAAGGCTCGTCGTGCCAAGAAGGAAATGGTCGAGGCCAACCTGCGTCTGGTTATCTCGATCGCCAAGAAGTACACCAACCGCGGCCTGCAGTTCCTCGACCTGATCCAGGAAGGCAACATCGGCCTGATGAAGGCGGTGGACAAGTTCGAATACCGTCGTGGTTACAAGTTCTCGACCTATGCCACCTGGTGGATTCGCCAGGCGATCACCCGTTCGATCGCCGACCAGGCCCGCACCATCCGTATTCCGGTGCACATGATCGAGACGATCAACAAGCTCAACCGTATTTCCCGACAGATGTTGCAGGAAATGGGTCGTGAACCGACCCCGGAAGAGCTGGGTGAACGCATGGAAATGCCTGAGGACAAGATCCGCAAGGTATTGAAGATCGCCAAAGAGCCGATCTCCATGGAAACCCCGATCGGTGACGACGAAGATTCGCATCTGGGTGACTTCATCGAAGACTCGACCATGCAGTCGCCAATCGATGTGGCCACGGTCGAGAGCCTCAAGGAAGCGACCCGTGACGTGCTCTCTGGTCTGACCGCACGCGAAGCCAAGGTGCTGCGCATGCGTTTCGGTATCGACATGAACACCGATCACACCCTCGAAGAGGTCGGTAAACAGTTCGACGTGACCCGTGAGCGGATCCGTCAGATTGAAGCCAAGGCGCTGCGCAAGCTGCGCCACCCGACGCGAAGCGAGCATCTGCGCTCCTTCCTCGACGAGTGATGACAAACCCCGGCCCAGGCCGGGGTTTTTCTTTTCCGGCGAACGGCGCTTTTCAGCCTTTGCCCACTACCCCGCCGCTTGAATGCCCGTCTACACTCGAATCAATCCACCTGTGTGACGAGGCCGTTATGCCCCGAATGCCGGCCCTTCTGTTGGCTCTCCTGCTCGTCTGGAGTGCAACGGCCGGCGCCCTGACCCTGACTGAAGAAGAACAAGCCTGGCTCAGCGCACATCCGCAGCTGCGCCTGGGCGTCGATGCATCCTGGCCACCTTTTGAATACCGGGACCAGGACGGTCGCTACCAGGGATTGGCCGCCGACTACATTGCCCTTATCCAGGAACGCCTGGGTGTGCAGTTCAAGCCGATCGAACCGATCAGCTGGACCGCCGTACTCGAGCAGGCGCGCAAGAACAAACTCGACCTGCTGCCCGGCATCATGTCGACCCCCGAACGCCAGAGTTTTCTGGCCTTTACCCGCCCGTACCTGGATTTCCCGATTGTCATCCTGGCCCATGAAGGCGGCCCGCAACCGCGCACTATCAAGGACCTGTACGGCCTGAAAATCGCCGTGGTGGAAAACTACGCCCCCCATGAGCTGCTGCGCACTCACCACCCGGACCTCAACCTGGTGGCCCTGCCCAACGTCAGTTCAGCCCTGCAGGCCCTGGCTACCGACGAGGTCGATGCGGTAGTCGGCGACCTCGCCTCGAGCATCTGGAGCCTGCGCCAGCTCAAGCTTGACGGCCTGTACGTCAGCGGCGAAACGCCCTACCGCTATCAGTTGGCCATGGCTGTGCCACGGGAACAGAAGATCCTGGTCGGGATTCTCGACAAGGTCATGGCCGACATGAGCCCCAGCGAAATCAGCAATATCCAGGAGCGTTGGGTCGGCAAGGTGCTCGATCACCGCACGCTCTGGTACGACCTGCTGATCTACGGCCTGCCCGCCCTGCTGCTGATGATCGCCATTCTGGCGGCCGTGATCCGCGTCAACCGGCGCCTGAGCTCGGAGATTTCCCGGCGTATCGCCCTGGAACAGGAACTGCGCAGCAGCGAGTACCACTACCGCGGCCTGATCGAAAGCCTTTCAGCCATTGCCTGGGAAGCCGATGCCAACGACTTCACCTACAGCTACGTCTCGCCCCACGCCGAAGACCTGCTTGGCTATCCCTTGAACCAGTGGCTGCGCCCAGGCTTCTGGCGCAGCATCATTCACCCTGACGACGCGCTCTGGGCCCAGGCCTACTGCGACAGCGAAACCGCCGCCGGGCGCGATCACAGCCTCGATTACCGGGTCATCCGTGCCGATGGCCGCAGCCTCTGGGTGCGCGATATCGTCAGCCTCATCGAGCACGGACGCAAACCGGTGATGCGCGGGCTGATGATCGACATCAGCGAAACCAAGAACGCCGAAGAAGCCCTGCGCCTGTCGGAACAGAAGTTCGCCTCGGTGTTCCAGCAATGTCCGGACATCCTGGTCATCGCCCGAATGAGCGACGGCTGCCTGCTGGAGGTCAACGAAGCCTTTGAAGAGCAGATCGGCCTGAGCCCGGCGCAAGTTCTGGGCCGCACGGCGACCGAGCTGAATATCTGGGGGATCGACGGCGTCGGCCCTGACCTGCTCAAGCGCTTGCAGTCAGGCAGTATCCGCAACCTGGAGATGATGTTCCGGCGCAGCAACGGCCAGTTGTTCACCGGCCTGACCTCGGCCGAGACCTTCCAGCTCGACAGCACCCCGGCGTTGGTGGTGGCAGTGCGCGACATCAGCCAGCTGAAAGAAACCCAGGAGCAACTGCAAACCTCCGAAGAGAAGTTCGCCAAGGCGTTCCATGCCTCCCCTGACGGCTTGCTGCTATCGCGCCAGAGCGACGGCCTGCTGATCGAAGTGAACGAAGGCTTCTGCCGCCTGACCGGCTACGACACCCACATGTCGCTGGACCACACATCGCTGGACCTGGGCATCTGGGTTGACCTCAACGAGCGTCGCCGGCTGCTGGAGATGATTCAGCGCGACGGCTTTGTGCGCGACTTCAGTTGTCATATCCGCCGCAGCGACGGCCAGATCCGCCTTTGCGAACTATCGGCCAGGCCGCTGCCGATTGCCGGCGTCGATTGCATGCTGACCATCGCCCGCGACATCACCGAACGCCACCTGATGCAAGAAAAGCTGCAACTGGCTGCCACGGTATTCGAGAACACCGCCGAAGGCGTGTTGATCACCGACACCGACCAGCGCATCAGTGCGGTCAACCGCGCCTTCAGCGAGATCACCGGCTACAGCGAATTTGAAGCCCTGGGCCAGACTCCGCGGCTGCTCGCCTCCGGCCAGCACGACAGCGCCTTCTATGTGGCCATGTGGCACCAACTGACTGCCGAAGGCCATTGGCAGGGCGAAATCCACAACCGGCGCAAGAACGGCGAAATTTATCCCAGCTGGCTGACCATCAGCGCCGTGCGCAACAGCGAGCGGGTCATTACGCACTTTGTTGCCGTGTTCGCCGACATCTCCAGCCTCAAGCATGCCCAGGCCAAGCTCGACTATCAGGCCCATCACGACCCGCTCACCGGCCTGCCCAACCGCACCCTGTTCGAAAGCCGCCTGCAGGCCGCGCTCAACTGTGCCCAGGCCTCGAAGCGTCAAGGCGCGGTGCTGTTTCTCGACCTTGATCGCTTCAAGCACATCAACGACAGCCTCGGCCATCCGGTCGGCGACCTGTTGCTCAAAGGCATTGCCCAACGGCTCAAGGAGCAAGTGCGTGACATCGACACGGTCGCGCGCCTGGGCGGCGACGAGTTCATCATCCTGCTGCCCGGCCTGCACCAGCCAAGTGATGCCGAGCACATCGCACACAAGCTGCTGGCCTGCTTCGGTGCGCCGTTCCAGGCCGGCGAACATGAGTTCTTCACCAGCGCCAGCATCGGCACCAGTCTTTATCCACAAGACGGCACCGACGTCGCCTCGCTGATTCGCAACGCCGATGCGGCCATGTACCGATCCAAGGCCAAGGGACGCAACCGGGTTGAGTCCTACACCCGCGACCTGACTGCGCAGGCCAGCGAACGCATTGCCCTGGAGCACGAACTGCGCCGGGCCATCGAACGCAATGAACTGAGCCTGTGCTACCAACCCAAGTTCAGCCTCAAGACCCAGAGCCTGGTCGGCGCCGAGGCACTGATCCGCTGGACCCACCCTGGGTTCGGCGACGTCCCGCCAGAGCACTTCATACCGCTGGCTGAAGAGAACGGCATGATCCTGCAACTGGGTGACTGGGTGCTGGAGCAGGCCTGCCGGCAAATGCAGGACTGGAAGCGCAGCTACCTGGCATTCGGCCCGCTATCGGTCAACCTGGCCGGCGCCCAGCTGCGCCAGCCAAGCCTGGTCAAGCGCATCGAACAGCTGCTCAAGACCCACCAGCTCAAGGCTGGCGACCTGCAGTTGGAAATCACCGAGAACTTCATCATGAGCCAGGCTGAAGAGGCCCTGGCCATTCTTCATCAGCTCAAGCACCTGGGTGTGCAATTGGCGATCGACGACTTCGGCACCGGCTACTCGTCGCTTAGCTACCTCAAGCGCCTGCCGCTGGACATCCTCAAGATCGACCAGTCGTTCATCCGCGGCCTGCCGGACGATCCCCACGACGCGGCGATTGCCCGCGCCATCATCGCCCTGGGCCGCAGCATGCAACTGACCATCATTGCCGAAGGGGTGGAAAGCCAGGCCCAGCAGCAGTTCCTCGCCGCCGAAGGTTGCGAACAGATCCAGGGCTACATCGTCAGCCTGCCGCTGCCGGCTGAAGAATTCGCCAAGACCTTCCTTCGCATAGCTCTTTCAGATCTTTCGGATGGCACAGCCTGGAATCCCTCGTTATAATCCGCGTCCACTGGGGCCTATAGCTCAGTTGGTTAGAGCAGGGGACTCATAATCCCTTGGTCGCAGGTTCGAGTCCTGCTGGGCCCACCATCTTCAAAGCCGCGCACTGCGCGGCTTTTGTCGTTTCTGACACTGCTGTTTTCACTTCAGTTAGGTCATCTCTCGGCTTCATGTGCCCACAAAGCGTCCACAGGTGCCATTGCCAGTGCGGGGGCAAAGGCCGGTACACTGGAGGGACAGCTCAAACCGATAACGCTTTAGTCCAGCAACAACAAACCCGCCAGTCCGGCGGGTTTGTTGTTCACGCTCTGATGTCGGGGGATGCTTCTTGCAGCACGCGCAGCGCTGCAGACGCCAAGAAGCCCGAACGGCTTTTCTGTTCTGGATGATTCTTCACATAGTTGTCGATGCGCTGCAGCAGAAACTCCGGCAGAGACGCATTGAACCGTACCGACTTGCCCAGGTATGGGGTCACATCGAAATCAACGACGGCCCACACGCCACCCGCATAATCGGGATTGCTCAAATGAGCATCGATAGCTTGGCTTTGAGGCAATGGCTCTTCATCGGCAACTAGTGATTCGAAGTGCAGGGCCAAAGCCTCCTGGACGTTGTCCAGCGCTTCGTCAACGGTTGCACCTGAAGAAAAGCAGCCCGCGACATCCGGCACCGTCACGCCGTAGTCTGAATCTGGGTCTTTATGAATGACGACTGGAAATTTCATGAGCGCTCCTGTTCTCAACCCTTCCTCAAGGAGGGGCGTGCAAACTTGCAGGCCTCACTTGAGGCCAGCGGTTTTCAGTATGTTGTTCAACGTCCCTTTTGGTATATCGCTCTTGGGATGTGGGACCGTCACCCTGCCGGGTTTGGTTGGATGCTTGAAGTGGTGGTGACTACCTCTCACACCTACCTCTTGCCATCCATCCTCCTCAAGTAGCGCGATTATTTCTCTACTTCGCATGCTGCCGCTTCGCGCCATTTCGTGTGTACATTACACACGACTACAGGTCCGGGCAACAAATATATACACACGATACACACTAATTAATTCATCCTGGTACAGACGAACCGCCCCTGACCGACATAGGTCCCCTTCCCTTCGATCCGTTGATCAGGCACCACCAGGTACACACTATCCAGGGTGCGCTAGTCATCGGGAAACACGGCCTCAACTACGAAGAAGATCCCCCTCCCGCCGACGCGCTTTGCGTCGCGAAAAAGTGCAAAGCTCCGGGGCGATGCAATCGGGGCCGCGCCCAGGCCTGCTGTGGGCCCTGTGGGGCCGAGGGGCATTGCACTCTGGGGCCCACCAAACAAAAAACCGCGCAGTGCGCGGTTTTTTATGTCTGGGAACAAAGGCAGGTTTCATCTGCGACGCCTGAGCTTGTCCAGCAACCAGTCACCGACAATCAGCGGCACCCACACAAGCGGTATCAAAACGAAGCTGAGCGCTGCCAAAGCGCCCAGCAATGCGCGCTTCAATGACTGAAGCGTGCGAAAGGTCTTATGGTCATTCATCTCGAACCCTGAGTATTAAAAGCGCAGCGACATCCTTGCCGCCGGTACCTTCACCACTCTAGCCCGTTACCTCAGAAACGCACTCGAAACAGCGTACGCCAGAAGTTCTTCAGCGGCGAAATGCGATGCTTGTCCCAGTTGCGTTGCCAGAACTCGTCTTCATTCCTGACCAGCGTTTCGATATCGCTGCCCGTCGCTGACGCCGCATGCTGGCGGAATAGCATGGGGAACACGCAGTGCTGTTTGATCCGCTGCTTGAACAGCACATCCACCGGCGTGCCGTCGTACGGCGTTTCCGCCAGGATCCGGCAGCCTGCAGGCGACAAAATGTAAGCATGCAGCGCCACCACCCGGCCACGGGCAATGTAGGGGAACCAGGTCAGCCAGGTTCTGCCCATGCTGTACCCCAGGTGCAGCGCTTGGAAATTACGCGTGCGGATGAAGCGGTTGACCCAACGGATAGGCGCCGCCTTCAGTGCATAGGCCTGTACGTCATCCTCGAAGATCAGCACGCGCTGCAAGCCTTCTGCCAATGCCTGGCGTGCCAAGGCCTGGTGGGACTCATAACAGCCCCGGACCGGATCATCACTACGCTCGACAACGTGAAAGATCACCTGATTCTGGATCAGGCTGCCAACGGTCTGCCGGAACAACTCGCGCCGGTCGTTTCGCTCTTTGATGGAAATGCAATAAACGGCATCTACGTCGAACTTGATCTTGCTCAAAACGGTTCCCTTGAACGGGCAACCCACTCACGTCTGGCCGCGCCTGAAAAGCTGGGGAGTTTACTGACTTCAAAGCATGAGCACAAAGCCACTATCTGACGGCGAGATTAAGCCTCTTCTTGCACATTCGCAGGAACCTTGGCCCGGCCTGGCAGGTCAACTTTTTAACAATAATTTACAAGTCGACAGCATGCGGCTTTCGTTGATGCCAGATGTGTAAGGACCTGACCTATGGGCGCCACTGCAGTAACACGTCCCCATGAACACCCCTTGAGCGTCAGCAATTTCGAGAAATGCCGGAACATCCGCTCAGGTCCGGTATTTATTGTCGCCTCTGGCAGATCAGCAGCGGGGTTCCCGCTGGAGGCTTTCAGTGACGTTCCGATGATCACTATGAACGGCGCGATTTCGATGTTTCTCGATACGCCCATCAAACCGTTTTTCTATGCCTGTACCGACCGCGACTTCTCGGTTCAGCAACCCGAGCTATTTGCCCAGGCAATGCTGCGCAGCGAGCGGGTCGCACTCTGGCAAGATCACTTTGCCGGAGCGCACGTTGCCACCGAAGCCGAGCTGTACTTTCTAAAGAAAGCTCCCAAGCCAAAGTTGACCGATTTTCTTTCGCGCAATAACCAGGACCTGGTGCGCAATCGCTCCTTTCTCGGCTGTCGCAGGAAATCCCTGGGGTTCAGCAAGAATCTGCAGCATGGTTTTTTTGATGCCCGCACGGTGGCGTACCTGGCCTTGCAGATTGCCTATCATGCTGGTTTCAACAGGGTGTTCCTGGTCGGCGTCGATCTCGACCAGAACCTAGGCCGATTCTACGAAAGCCCCGGCACGACAGCTTCCCCTTGTGGCCTGGATCAGCATTTTGAATCACGTATCCTGCCGTCTTTCCAACTGGTCGCCGACTCGGTGATAAGCAAGGACTTTGCTGTCTATAACCTCTCTGCCACGTCGCGCATTCCGCGCAACCTCATCGCCTACAAGTCGCTGGAGGAAGTAACTGCCATGGTTCGCGGCTGATTATCCCAAGGCAGCTGATTCGGTGCGCAAAGCCGCGCACCGTATATACCGGGTGTTACCCCGTAATGGCGTTGAAACAGTGCAATGAACGCCGACACCGAGTCATAGCCCAACTCATTGGAGAGGGTCGTCACGCTCATACCCTGGGCCAACATCGGTAATGCCGCGAGCAAGCGCAGGCGCTGACGCCATTCGCGGAACGATAGCTGCGTCTGTGCCTGAAACAGCCGCACCAAGGTGCGCCGTGAAGCCCCTACAAGCCGAGCCCAATCTTCAACACTGCGGTTGTCCGCAGGATTGGCTTGCAAGGCTTCAGTGATTCGCCGCAAGCGCGGGTCGCTGGGCAGCGGCAGGCCGAATGGCGCTTCGGGCAGCTCGCGCAACTCATCGACCAACACTTGTAAGAGCCGCGCCTGTGCCCCTTGTGCAGGATACTCCGGGGCAAAACGACTGGCCTTGTCGATCAGTTCGCGTACCAACGGCGTGACTTGCAGCACACCACAAGGACGCTGATAACCATTGAGCAGCGAGTCGTCCAGGTACAGCCCGCGAAACTCGATGGCCTGGTCGCTATAGGCGGTGTGCTCGATGCCTGCCGGTATCCATAACGCACATTGCGGCGGCAACAGGTAGCTGTGTTGTTCGGTCAGCACCTGCATGATCCCGGCACTGGCATAGGTGAACTGCACCCAGGGATGGCTGTGCATCTGCACCCGATGGCCCGCCGGAATGGCAAACATGCGCCGATAGACAGGGTCTGGCAGTTGCTGAAAGTCCGGCAGCGGCGGCACTTCACTGGTTTGTCTCGTTGGCGGCATTACCTGTCTCCTTTGCTCAAGTGAGCCGACAAAGGCCGATGGTAGCCTGCGCCCGGCTTCGTTGAACAACCCAAGGAGACACCGATGAGCAGCCATGTACGTGTAAACCGCTTGAGCGTGCCCGCCATCCAGCAGCGCAAAGGCGCTGGCAACCTGGTCGTGCTGACCGCCTACAGCATGCCAATGGCGCGCTGGGTCGATGCCGAGGCCGATGTGATCATCGTCGGCGACTCGCTGGGCATGGTCCTCTACGGTATGCCCAGCACCCTCGGCGTTACCCTGGAGATGATGATTGCCCACGGCCAGGCGGTAATGCGTGGGTCCGAACGCGCCTGCGTGGTCATCGACCTGCCATTTGGCAGTTATCAAGCTTCACCTGAACAGGCATTCCTCAGTGCCGCCCGACTGCTGCGCGAAACCGCTGCCCAAGGCGTCAAGCTTGAAGGCGGTGAAGAGATGGCCGAGACCGTGGAATTCCTCACTCGCCGTGGGATTCCGGTCATGGCCCATGTCGGGCTGATGCCGCAGCAGGTCAATTGCCTGGGCGGTTTCAAAGCCCAGGGCCGCGACGATCAAAGTGCCGCCAAAGTGCGCCGGGATGCCCTGGCCATGCAGGCCGCCGGCGCCTTTTCGGTCGTGCTCGAAGGCATCGCCGAACCCCTGGCGCGGCGCTTGAGCGAAGAGTTGGCAATCCCCACCATCGGTATCGGTGCTTCGCCAGCCTGTGATGGTCAGGTACTGGTCACCGAGGACCTGCTTGGTTTGTTCGGCGAATATCAGCCGCGCTTCGTCAAACGCTTTGCCGACCTTCAGCCGCAGATCGCCCACGCCCTGGCCGCCTATGCTCGAGAGGTGCGTGACGGCAGCTTCCCCCAAGCCGAGCACTGCTTCAAGCCGCGCTGAGCACAGACGTCTTGCCCAAGGGTCAGGGCAATGGATAGGCTATCGCGCTTATTCCATGAGCCGTGAAATGCGGCTCTTGCCAGAGAGTGCCCATGTCCGACAGCCGCCCCGTTGCCCTCGACGAAATCGATCGCCAGTTGATCTCGCTGCTGCAGATCAACGCCCGTGAAAGCGTCGCCACGCTTGCCCGGCAACTGGGTATCGCGCGCACCACGGTAACCTCGCGCCTGGCCCGCCTGGAGAAGACCAAGGTCATCAGCGGCTATGGCGTGCGCCTGGGCCAGCGCTTGATCGATGGCGGCCTGCAGGCTTATGTCGGCATCAAGGTGCAGCCGCGTTCGGGCAAGGACGTGGTACGGCGCCTGAGCGCCATGGGCCAGGTCCAGCAATTGTGCGCGGTCAGCGGCGAATTCGATTACGTCGCTTGGCTGCGCAGTGATTCGCCCGAGCAACTGGACCAGTTGCTCGATCAGATCGGCAGCGTTGAAGGCGTGGAGAAAACCACCACCTCGATCATTCTCAGCAGCAAGGTGGATCGCGGGCAGCCGGTTTGACACGCCAGGCAATCATCCCCCCGGCGGCCTCACGGCTGCACGTATAGGCTGGTTACAGGCCCGTCGCTTGACGGCAAAGCCTGATGACCACAAACTATACGCAGATAACGTACAGAGCATGGAAGCACTTTTCGTCGAACTGCCGGCCTTTGCGCGCTATCGCCGTGAATAACTGGATGACGAGGCACTAAGGAGTTTGCAGTTGATATTGCTGCTCAACCCCCAGGCTGGCTCAGTCATCCAGGGGACCGGTGGCCTGCGCAAGATCCGCTTCGCCGATGGTCTGCGGCACAAGGGCAAACGTGGCGGTATTCGAGTCATCTACTACTGGTGGAACAATGGCCAGCAGTTCTGGCTGCTCACCTTGTATGGCAAGGATCAGCAGGACGATCTGAGCCCTGTGCAACGCCAGTCGCTCAAACAGATGCTCGATCTGGAAATCGAAGCGAGGACATAAAATGAAACGCGATATTTTTTCCGAACTGAACGAAGGCTTCGATGCCCTTGCCCAGGAGCGTCAAAGCAAGCTGACCCTGCGCTCGCACAAAGTACAACTCGCCGAGCTGATGGAGGTGTCGGCCGAAGAGCTGGTGGCTATTCGCGAACGCCTGAACATGTCGCGCGCGGTGTTCGCCATGTATCTGCGCACCAATGCCCGCACCCTGGAAAACTGGGAACAAGGCAGGGCCCGCCCCAATGCCCAGGCAATGACGCTGATCCGCCTGGTAGAAAAATTCCCTGAGACGGTCGAACACCTGGCCGCTTTGACGTGATTCGTCAATTCGCTAATTACTAGCGTCAAAATGACCTATTTCTAATCATAACGACGACACTCTGCATCTTAATTACGTAACCCCCACCCCCTAAAATGACCGCCAGTGTTTTTCTATACTCAAGCTCCGCACCCCGCGCAGCGCCTGGCAAGGTCACTTATGAACAAGAACAATCGCCACCCCGCCGACGGCAAGAAACCCATCACCATTTTCGGCCCGGATTTCCCCTTTGCCTTTGACGACTGGATCGAGCACCCGGCTGGTCTGGGCAGTATTCCGGCTGAACGCCATGGCGAAGAAGTGGCGATTGTCGGCGCCGGTATCGCTGGGCTGGTGGCCGCCTACGAGTTGATGAAGCTGGGCCTCAAGCCTGTGGTGTACGAAGCCTCGAAAATGGGCGGGCGCCTACGCTCGCAAGCCTTCGAAGGCACCGATGGGATCATCGCCGAACTGGGTGGCATGCGCTTTCCGGTGTCGTCGACGGCGTTCTACCACTATGTGGACAAGCTCGGCCTTGAAACCAAGCCCTTCCCCAACCCGCTGACCCCCGCCTCGGGCAGCACGGTAATCGACCTGGAAGGCCAGACCCACTACGCGGAAAAACTCTCCGACTTGCCCAAGCTGTTCCAGGAAGTGGCCGATGCCTGGGCCGATGCTCTCGAAGACGGCGCCCGCTTCGGCGATATCCAGCAGGCTATCCGCGACCGCGATGTGCCGCGCCTCAAAGAGCTGTGGAACACCCTGGTACCGTTGTGGGACGACCGCACCTTCTATGACTTCGTCGCCACTTCCAAAGCTTTTGCCAAGCTCAGCTTCCTGCACCGCGAAGTATTCGGCCAGGTCGGTTTCGGCACCGGTGGCTGGGACTCGGACTTCCCCAACTCGATGCTGGAAATCTTCCGCGTGGTAATGACCAACTGCGACGATCACCAGCACCTGGTGGTCGGCGGCGTCGAGCAGGTACCGCTGGGCATCTGGCGTCATGTCCCGGAGCGCTGCGCACACTGGCCGGCCGGCACCAGCCTGAGCGCGTTGCACCGCGGCGCGCCTCGCCCCGGGGTGAAAAGCATTGCCCGCGATAGCGACGGGCGCCTGGCGGTGACCGACAACTGGGGCGACACCCGCCACTACGCCGCCGTGCTGACCACCTGCCAAAGCTGGCTGCTGACCACCCAGATCGAGTGCGAGGAATCGCTGTTCTCGCAGAAGATGTGGATGGCCCTGGACCGTACCCGTTACATGCAGTCGTCGAAGACCTTCGTCATGGTCGATCGGCCGTTCTGGAAGGACAAGGACCCGCAAACCGGTCGCGACCTGATGAGCATGACCCTGACCGACCGCCTGACCCGCGGCACCTACCTGTTCGACAACGGCGACGACAAGCCGGGGGTGATCTGCCTGTCTTACTCGTGGATGAGCGATGCGCTGAAAATGCTCCCGCACCCGGTGGAAAAGCGCGTCAAGCTGGCCCTCGATGCTCTGAAGAAGATCTACCCGAAAGTCGATATCGCCGGGCACATCATCGGCGACCCGATTACCGTGTCGTGGGAGGCCGATCCGCACTTCCTCGGTGCCTTCAAGGGCGCCCTGCCTGGCCATTACCGCTACAACCAGCGCATGTACGCGCACTTCATGCAGCAGGACCTGCCAGCCGAGCAACGCGGCATCTTCATCGCCGGTGACGATGTGTCGTGGACCCCGGCCTGGGTCGAAGGCGCGGTGCAGACTTCGCTCAATGCGGTGTGGGGTATCATGAATCACTTCGGTGGGCAGACCCACCCGGACAACCCAGGCCCGGGCGATGTATTCAATGAGATCGGCCCCATCGCCCTGGCCGACTGACGGGAGAATTGCCATGCGCATCGCCCTGTTCCAAGGCGAACCGCAACCGCTGGACATCCCCGGCAACCTCGAGCGCCTGCACCAGCAGGCGCAACTGGCCGCTGCCCGCGGTGCCGAGCTGCTGGTGTGCCCGGAGATGTTCCTGAGCGGTTACAACATCGGCAGCGAAGCCGTCGCACGCCTGGCCGAAGCCGAAGACGGCCCGTCGGCCATGGCCGTGGTGGAGATCGCCCAAAGCAATCGCATCGCCATTGCCTACGGCTACCCGGAGCTGGCGGACGACGGTCAGATCTTCAACAGCGTGCAGTTGATCGACGCCCATGGCAGCAGCCTGTGCAACTACCGCAAGACCCACCTGTTCGGTGGCCTGGACCGGGCGATGTTCAGCCCGGGGCCGGATCACTTCCCGGTGGTCGAGCTCAACGGCTGGCGCCTTGGATTTCTGATCTGCTACGACATCGAGTTCCCGGAAAACGCCCGGCGCCTGGCCCTGGCCGGTGCCGAGCTGATCCTGGTGCCGACGGCGAACATGGTGCCCTTCGACTTCATTGCCCAGGTCACCGTGCGCGCCCGCGCCTACGAGAACCAGTGCTACCTGGCGTACGCCAACTACTGCGGCAGCGAAGACGAAATCCACTACTGCGGGCAAAGCAGTATCGTCGGCCCGGACGGCAGCATCCTGGCCATGGCCGGTCGTGACACGGCGCTGCTGAGCGCCGACCTGGACCTGCAGCGGGTGCAGCAAGGGCGGGCCAACAACCCTTACCTGCACGACCTGCGCCCCGAGCTCTACAGCACGCCGCGGCAATAATCCGCTAGCATGACGGTTCGCCTGTATCCGGAGCCGTCATGCCCAGCGCCCTTCACATCCTGACCCTCGCCAATGGCCTGCAGGTGACCCTGCGCCATGCGCCGCAGCTAAAACGCTGCGCAGCGGCAGTGCGGGTACAGGCCGGCAGCCATGACGCGCCACGGGCGTGGCCGGGGTTGGCGCACTTTCTCGAACATCTGTTCTTTCTTGGCAATCAACGTTTCGCGCTGGAAGACGGCCTGATGCGCTACGTGCAGCACTACGGCGGCCAGGTGAATGCCAGTACCCGTGAACGCAATACCGAGTTCTTCTTCGAAGTGCCGCCAGCGGCCTTTGCCGGTAGCCTGGAGCGTCTTTGCCAGATGCTTGCGCACCCGCAGTTCGACCTTGAACGGCAAGTGCGCGAGCGGGAAGTGATCCATGCCGAGTTCATTGCCTGGTCACGCAATCCACAAGCGCAGCGGCAGTTTGCCTTGCTTCAGGCTGCTGGCAGCGAACATCCGTTGAGCGCTTTTCAGGCTGGCAACCGTTACAGCCTGCAGGTTCAAAGCCCGGCGTTCCAGGCGGCATTAAGGGATTTTCATCAGCGCTTCTATCAGGCCGGGCAGATCACCTTGAGCCTGAGCGGGCCGCAAAGCCTCGACGAACTGCAGGCGCTGGCGTGTCGATTCGGCCAAGTGTTCAATAGCGGGACAAAAGTGCAGCAGTCGCTGCCACCGAGCTTCCACAGCCGGGCGCCTTTGCTGATGTGCAGCGAGCGGCAACTGGATGTGCTGTACCCATGTGACCAACTGCCCCCAGGCGTTGAGCAGGCCATCGACTTTCTCGCGACCTGGCTGAGCGACGCTCGCCCTGGCGGGTTGCCGGCAACCTTGCGTGAGCGCAATTGGCTAGCGCAATTGGAGTTTTCATCGCTCTACAGCTTTGCCGGCCAGACCCTGCTGCATGCGGGCCTGACACTCAAGGATGCGGCTCAGGCCGAGCAGGTCCAGGCATTGCTGAGCGACTGGCTGGCGTTCTTCCGAGCGGCTGACGTGAGCCGCATCAATCAGCAATACGCTCGCTTGCAGCAATGCCGCGAACAACGCGCCAGCGCACTGGAACTGGCACGCCGGGACAGCGCCGGGCAACCCTTCGCGGCACTGGACAAGCAAGGGCTCACAGCGCTCGGGCTGCTACTCGCGAGAATGCTCGATGGCCAGACACAAACGCCCGGTGAACCTTGGCGGCTGCCCGCCGCGAATCCACTGCTGAACGTCGAGCTTCAAGCCGTTGCACCAACCGCCGTTCCCCAAGGCCTGACCCTGTCGCCCCTGCTGCCGCCGGTATGCCAGCATGGCGTTATCTACCTGCGTTGGCAGCTGACCTCAGCCTTGCGCGAACGTCTCTGGCAAGTGCTTGATCGGGCCCTGCAAACCCTGCGCGAACAGGCAGCCCAGGCCGGCGTGCAAGTGCAGTTCAGCGCCTGCGACAAGTACTGGCAGCTACGCTGCGCCGGTAACGGCGCAGTGGTGGTCGCGGTTGTCGAACAGGCGTTGGCGATACTGCGGCTCCCCGCCAGCCAAAGCTGGACACCCGGCGCTGCCGAGCAGAACGACGCTATGCCCATCCGTGCCCTGCTCAGGCAGCTTGCAGAGCAGGTGCTGGGCCGCATCGACGAACCGCTGCCGGCCTGCACCATCAGCCAGAGCGATCTTGATGCGCTGTGGAAGTATTCAATATGGAATGGACTCTCGACCGGCTTCAGTGCCGCCGAGCAATCGGCATTGAACCAGGCCTTGGGCAAGGTGCCCGGGCGCGCCGGCAGGCATCTACCCGCCAGAATCGAAGCTGTGCGGCGCTGGCAAACACTACCGCCGGTGGCCAGCGAACACGCACTGTTGCTGTTTTGCCCGGTCGAAGACCAAGCCACTGGCCGGCTCCTTGCCCAGCAGTTGCAAGGGCCCTTCTATCAACGGCTGCGAGTCGAGCTGAATCTGGGCTATGCGGTGTTCAGCGCCTTCCGTCAGATCGAGGGCTGCAATGGCCTGCTACTCGGCGTGCAGTCGCCGTCGGCCAGCCACGCCGAGATCGTCAGGCACATCCACACAGTACTCGATGCCCTGCCCGCCACGCTGAGCTGCAACACCGCGGACAAGCAGGCCCTCGCCGCACAGTTCGACGAACAGGCCATGACCAACAATGACGTTGCCGAATGGGCCTGGCAGGCGCATCTGGCCGGCCATCGGCAGCCGCTGCTGAGCGATCTGCAAGCGGCGATCCTGGCCGTCGACACGCCACAGCTACAGCACCTGGCCCGCCAGACAAGCCAGGCCGAACACGGCTGGCTGTGCCTGGCCAACGGTCCGCGCCCCAGCGAAACCTGGCACTGACGCGGGCGATTTTTACCCTCCCTGTAACGACGTTTATCTTAGATTTAACCATTCGGTCCGTATTTTTTTAGTAAGATAGCGCAATCTCGGCTATGGGAACCCCTCATCTGGAGGGTGGACTAAATAAGTAGCTGGCAAACCCCAGACCTATCCGGAAGGAGTAATCCCATGTGGACCAAACCTGCTTACACTGACCTGCGTATCGGCTTTGAAGTGACCATGTATTTCGCAAGCCGCTGAACCTGCTTGCGGTACAACGCCTCGGCCCGCCGGGGCGTTTTTATTTCAGGACGCGGCAGGAGTGGCCATGTACATCCAGATTCTAGGTTCCGCCGCCGGCGGCGGGTTCCCGCAGTGGAACTGCAACTGCGCAAACTGCAAAGGCTTCCGCGACGGCAGCTTGCGCGCCACGGCGCGTACCCAGTCATCGATTGCCTTGTCTGACGACGGTATCCACTGGGTTCTGTGCAACGCCTCGCCGGACATCCGCGCGCAGTTGCAAAGCTTTGCCCCGATGCAACCGGCCCGCGCCCTGCGCGACACCGGCATCAATGCCATCGTCCTGCTCGACAGCCAGATCGACCACACCACCGGCCTGCTCAGCCTGCGCGAAGGCTGCCCGCACCAGGTCTGGTGCACTGACATGGTCCATCAGGACCTGAGCACCGGCTTCCCGCTGTTCACCATGCTCAGCCACTGGAACGGCGGCCTGCAATGGAACCGCATCGAACTCGAAGGCAGCTTCGTCATCGACGCCTGCCCGAACCTGCGCTTCACCCCATTCCCACTGCGCAGCGCCGCACCGCCCTACTCTGCACACCGCTTCGACCCACACCCGGGCGACAACCTCGGGCTGATGGTCGAGGACCTGCGCACCGGCGGCAAACTGTTCTACGCCCCGGGCCTGGGCCAGGTCGACGACAAACTGCTACAGATGATGGCCGACGCCGACTGCCTGCTGGTCGACGGCACCCTGTGGGAGGATGATGAAATGCAGCGCCGTGGTGTCGGCACCCGCACCGGCCGCGAGATGGGCCACCTGGCGCAGAATGGCCCGGGCGGCATGCTCGAGGTGCTGGAAGGCTTCCCGCGTCAGCACAAGGTGCTTATCCACATCAACAACACCAACCCGATTCTCGATGAGGATTCGGCCGAACGCGCCGAATGCGCACGCCGCGGCGTCGAAGTCGCCTTCGACGGCATGAGCATCACCCTCTAGGAGCCGACATGAGCGACGCCAAACCGCTGTCCCCCGCCGAATTCGAGCAGGCCCTGCGCGCCAAGGGCGCCTATTACCACATCCATCACCCCTACCATGTGGCGATGTATGAAGGCCGGGCGAGCCGCGAGCAGATCCAGGGCTGGGTCGCCAACCGTTTCTACTACCAGGTCAACATCCCGATGAAGGATGCCGCGATCCTGGCCAACTGCCCGGATCGCGAGATCCGTCGCGAGTGGATTCAGCGCCTGCTCGACCATGACGGCGCCCCCGGCGAAGACGGCGGCATCGAAGCCTGGCTGCGCCTGGGCCAGGCGGTCGGCCTCGACCCAGACCAACTGCGCTCCCAGGAACTGGTGCTGCCCGGCGTGCGCTTTGCCGTGGATGCCTATGTCAATTTCGCCCGCCGCGCCAGTTGGCAGGAGGCGGCCAGCAGCTCGCTGACCGAGCTGTTCGCCCCGCAGATCCACCAGTCGCGGCTGGACAGCTGGCCGCAGCACTACCCGTGGATCGACCCGGCTGGCTACGAGTACTTCCGCACCCGTTTGGGCCAGGCCCGGCGTGACGTCGAGCATGGGCTGGCGATCACCCTGCAGCACTACACTACAGTTGAAGGCCAGCAGCGCATGCTGGAGATCCTGCAGTTCAAGCTGGACATTCTCTGGAGCATGCTCGATGCCATGAGCATGGCTTACGAACTGAACCGCCCGCCGTATCACAGTGTCACCAGCGAAAGGGTCTGGCACAAAGGAATCGCCTTATGAGTTTCGATCGCACGCAAGTCCCGGCATGGCGCCCGGGTTATCGCTTCCAGTACGAGCCGGCACAAAAGGCTCATGTGCTGCTGTATCCGGAAGGGATGATCAAGCTCAACGAGAGTGCCGCGCTGATCGGCGGGCTGATCGACGGCCAGCGCGATGTCGCGGCGATCATTGCCGAACTCGACACCCAGTTCCCCGACGTACCTGAGCTCGGTGACGACATCGAGCAATTCATGGAGGTGGCCCGTGCCGAACACTGGATCACCCTTGCCTGAACTGCCGGCAAAACCTGAAGTCGGCCTGCCGCTGTGGCTGCTTGCCGAACTGACCTACCGTTGCCCGCTGCAGTGCCCGTACTGCTCCAACCCCCTGGACTTCGCCGCCCAGGGCCAGGAGCTGAGCACCGAGCAATGGTTCAAGGTGATGGCCGAGGCGCGGGAGATGGGCGCCGCGCAACTGGGCTTCTCTGGCGGCGAGCCGCTGGTGCGCCAGGACCTTGCCGAGCTGATCGGCGAAGGTCGGCGCCTGGGCTATTACACCAACCTGATCACCTCCGGCATCGGCCTGACCGAGCAGAAGATCGCCGCCTTCAAAGAGGCTGGCCTGGACCATATCCAGATCAGCTTCCAAGCCAGCGACGAGCAGGTGAATAACTTGCTGGCCGGTTCAAAAAAAGCCTTCGCGCAGAAGCTGGAAATGGCCCGGGCGGTAAAAGCCCATGGCTACCCGATGGTGCTCAATTTCGTCACCCATCGACACAACATCGACAAGATCGACCGCATCATCGAGCTGTGCGTTGCCCTCGAAGCCGACTTCGTCGAACTGGCCACTTGCCAGTTCTACGGTTGGGCCCACCTGAACCGCGTCGGCCTGCTGCCGACTCGCGCCCAGCTTGAACGCGCCGAGCGCATCACCAACGAATACCGGGCCAAGCTGCAGGCCGCCGGCAACCCGTGCAAGCTGATCTTCGTCACCCCGGACTATTACGAAGAGCGCCCCAAGGCCTGCATGAACGGCTGGGGCAGCGTGTTCCTCACCGTCACCCCGGACGGTACTGCCCTGCCCTGCCACGGCGCCCGGCAACTGCCGGTGCAGTTTCCCAATGTCCGCGAGCACAGCATGCAGCACATCTGGTACGACTCGTTCGGCTTCAACCGCTTTCGCGGTTATGACTGGATGCCCGAGCCGTGCCGCTCCTGCGACGAAAAAGAAAAAGACTTCGGCGGCTGCCGCTGCCAGGCCTTCATGCTGACTGGCGATGCCAGCAATGCCGACCCGGTTTGCGCCAAGTCGGCCGAGCACGGCATCATCCTCAAGGCTCGCGAAGACGCCGAGCACGCCCACCAGACCATCGACGAGCTGACCTTCCGTAATGAGCGAAACTCCCGTGTCATTGTCCGCGGCTGAGCGTTTCAGCGCCGCCCAGGCGGTCGCCGCCGGTACCGATTTTGCCGAGCTTCGGGTTGCCGCCCAGGGGCTGTTCTGGAACGAGTTTCGCCCCAGCGACGGCGCCTGCCGGATCTGGCACTGGCGCGATGGCCAGGCCCGTTGCCTGACGCCCAACGGTTTCAGTGTGCGCAGCCGGGTCTATGAATACGGCGGTGGCAGCTTTTGCCTGAGCGACGATGGCCTGGTGTTCGTCAACGAGGCCGACCAGCAGCTCTATTCCCAGGACCTCGACGGCGGGCAGCCGCAACCCTTGAGCGACGGCCAGCGCCGTTACGGCGACCTGCGCTGGGCCAACGGGCACGTGCTGGCGGTCGAAGAAAGCCATGGCCCAGGGGCGGTCGAGCATCGCCTGGTGGCCATCGCCAAGGACAGCCGCACAGTATTGGCCGAAGGCGCTGATTTTTATGCCGCGCCAACCCTGAGCAACGACGGCTCGCGCTTGGCCTGGATCGAATGGAGCCGGCCGGAGCAGCCGTGGACCGCAACCCGGTTGCTCTGCTGCCAACGCCAGGCTGATGGCCAGTGGAGTTCGCCGCGCTGCATCGCCGGTGAACAGGCCCCGCAACAATCCCTGCAGCAGCCTCACTTTGATGCCGCCGGTCGCTTGTATTGCCTGTCCGATAGCAATGGCTATTGGCAGCCCTGGGGCGAAACCGCCACAGGCTGGAAGCCGTTGCCGGCCGCCACTGCCGATCATGCCGGCGCACCCTGGCAGCTGGGCGCCAGCACCTGGATGCCAGTGGACCAGCAACGCTACCTGGCCAGTTGGTTCGAAAACGGCTTCAGCCGCCTGGGCATCTGTAATGCCGACGGTTCGGTAGAGGACTACAGCGCAGGCTACAGTCGTTTTCGCTGTCTCGACCTGGACGAGCAGCACATCTATGCCATTGCCGCGTCCGCCATCAGCCCACCCGCCGTCATCGCCATCAACCGCCAGAACCACCAGGTACAGGTATTGGCGGGCGGTGCTTTACCGCTGCCGGCCGAACGCATCAGCCGCCCGCAAGCGCTGCGCTACCCCAGCGGCGACGGCATCGCCCATGGTTTCTTCTACCCGGCCATGAACGCTGAGGCACAGCCGCCGCTGCTGGTGTTCATCCATGGCGGCCCGACCTCGGCCTGCTACCCGGTGCTCGACCCGCGCATCCAGTACTGGACCCAGCGCGGTTTTGCCGTGGCCGACCTCAATTACCGTGGCAGCAGCGGCTATGGCCGCGACTATCGCCAGGCCCTGCACCTGCGCTGGGGCGAGATTGACGTCGAAGATGCCTGTGCCGTGGTCAGGCACCTGGCCGAGCGCCAGTTGATCGACCCGCAGCGTGCGTTTATCCGCGGCGGCAGTGCCGGCGGCTACACCACCCTCTGCGCCCTGGCGTTCCACGATGTATTTCGCGCCGGTGCCAGCCTGTATGGCGTCAGTGATCCGCAGGCGCTGGCCCGGGCGACGCACAAGTTCGAAGGGGATTATCTGGACTGGCTGATTGGCGATCCGGTGGCCGATGCCGAGCGTTACCAGCAACGCACCCCGCTGCTGCATGCCGCGAACATCAAGGTGCCGGTGATCTTCTTCCAGGGTGAGCTGGATGCCGTGGTGGTGCCGGAGCAGACCCGTTCGATGCTGCAAGCGCTGAAGGCCAACGGCATTCGCGCCGAAGGGCATTTCTACCCTTCGGAGCGTCACGGTTTTCGTACTGCGAGCAACCTGGCGCATGCGCTGGAAGAGGAATGGAAGTTCTATTGGCGAGTGCTGGAGGGCAGTTAGATCGCTATCGCGGGTCAAGCCCGCTCCCACTGTGGGAGCGAGCTTGACCCGCGATTAGCCTCACCGCTTGGCGATGATATACACCGCATGCACGATGCCCGGGATATAGCCCAGCAACGTCAGCAGGATGTTCAGCCAGAAGGCGCCGCCGAAGCCAACCTGCAGGAACACGCCAAGCGGCGGCAGGAGAATGGCGATGATGATGCGGATAAAGTCCATTGGGCAGCTCCCTTCTAAGATGTACTAGAACTGACTCTAGCGCGTCACCAGGGTTCCACTTGCACGCAGCAGACAAAAAAACGCCCCAAGCCAAAAACAACAGGCCCGGGGCGATGCGCAGGAACGCGAGACGGTTCGGAAAATTCGTTAAAGCACTGTATTGATCAGGCAGTGGCCTCGCGCCGCTGGTTCTGCTGCGCGGTGTGCACGCGGGCAAAAGCCCGGGCCAGGCGCAGGAGCATCTCGTCGATGTTGCCCTTGCTCACCGTCAGCGCTGGCGAAAAGCGCAGCACGTCAGCTTGTGGAGCATTGAGCAACAAGCCTTCGTGTAAGGCGGCCTGAACCAGCTCGGCGGCGATGTCTTCACTCAGTTGCAAGGCCCAGAGCAGCCCCTGGCCGCGCACCTCGACCTGGCCGTAGCGGCCGGCCAGACGACTGAGGCCGTCGCGCAGATGCCGCCCGGAATCCTGCACATGCTCGAAAAAGCCCGGTTCCAGCACGGTTTGCAGCACTGCCAGGCCCGCCGCACTCATCAGCGCATTGCCATGATGGCTGCCTTCCAGCTCGCCGGCCTCGGCGCAGCAGGCACTGCCACGCGCCAACAGGGCCGCCAGGGGCACGCCACCACCCAGGCCCTTGCCAAGGGTAAGAATGTCGGCGCGTACGCCATACAACTGTTCGGCGAGCATTGCCCCACAACGGCCTACGCCGGTCTGCACTTCATCGAGAATCAGCAGGATGCCCAGTTCGCGGCACAGGCGCTCGACGCCCTGCAGATACGCCTGGGTCGCCGGAATCACCCCGGCTTCGCCCTGGATCGGTTCGAGCATAATCGCCACGGTGCGCGAATCGACGGCCGCGTGCAGCGCTTCAAGGTCGTTGAACGGCACCTTGCTGAAACCGGGTAACCCCGGCTCGCAACGGTTGCACGGCGACGGGTCGGAGGCCGACAACGCGCCCAGGCTGCGGCCATGGCAACTCTGGCTGGCAGTGATGATGTGATAGGCGCCGTTACGATGCAGCTGGCCCCATTTGCGCGCCAGCTTGATCGCTCCTTCACAGGCTTCGGCGCCGCTGTTGAGCAGGTAGGCCTGATCGCTGCCGGTGCTTTCGCACAATTGATTGACCAGGTTCAACAGGCCACGGTTATGAAAACCGGCACCCGGATTGATCAGCGCCTGGGCTTGGCTGCCCAGAGCTTTGACCAGCACACTCGGGCTGTGGCCAAGGCTGTTGACCGCACAACCCTGGGTGAAATCCAGATACGCGTGACCTTCGCTGTCCCACAACCATGAGCCCTGGCCGCGGACGAATACCTGGGGCGCACGCTCTACCGCGGGCATCAGGTATTCACGCGACAGTGCGTCTGCAGGCTGAGTAACGGTGGGAACGCTCTTGCGCTCGGCCACGGCAGGAGCCGGGCGGCGCAGGTTGAACAGGTTCATGCACGCAGCCCCTCGAGCGGCAGGCCAAGCAAGCGCGCGGTCCAGTCTTCGACCTGACCGGTGCGCATGCGCTTGATCGCGATATCGCGCCAGCGTGACGAGAGGGCCGGACAATCCACCAGCTTTTTCAAACCTGCATGCTCCAGAGGTTCACGGTAAAAAGTGCGCAGCGCCCAGGCCACGGTCAGGCCCGGATAACTGCGTTGAATCAGTTCAAAAGGCTCGTCGGCGCTGACGAAACCAGGCTTGAGCACCCGGTAGAACCAGCCACAGCGGCCACTGTCCTGCGCCTGTTGCGGCAAGTTCGGCAGCCCCCAACGATGGCTCAGGCGGTAGCACGGCGAACGCGGCTGGCTGATCTGCAACAGTGCCCCGCCCCAGCGGAACATGTCGCCCAGGCACACCTGGTGTTCATCCAGGCCGTGGGTCGAGAGGTTCTCGCCGAAACCCGGGGCGCGCCAGTCGGTCTGTGGATAACGTTGCCGCCACCAGGCGTAGTGCTCGGCCGGGTAGTGATGCAAGGCCCGTTCGGGGCCGGTATGAAAGCGTGGGTCGCCGTGTTCGTCGTTACCCAGCCCCTGTGGCCATAACCACAACCGTCTTGCAACCTCCTGCTTATCGATATCAGTCAACAAGCCATGCCCGAGGTTTTTTGCCTTGCCTATGTAAACGCCATCCACATACACGGTATTCATCGCGCCTTCTGGCCCTGTAAACCTTGTGAATACGGGATAGACTAGGCTTCTTGCGGGCCAACGGCCATTTGGTTTTTCGAGCATTTTTGATAAGTATTACTTATGGATTTTCGCCAACTGCGTTATTTCGTCGCGGTGTATGAAGAAGGCCACGTCGGCCGGGCTGCCGAGCGCCTGTCACTGTCGCAACCGGCACTGTCACAGCAGATCCGCCAGCTTGAGCAGAACCTTGATGTCAGCCTGTTCGAGCGCGGCAACAAGCGCCTGCTGCCGACCCTGGCCGCACACACCCTGTACAACCACGCCCTGCCCTTGCTCGATGGCCTGCAGCGGGCCCGCGAGGCGTTGCGCAACTTCAAGGGCCAGTCGTTGCGTACCCTGGCCATTGGCGTCCTGCAAACCGTGCGCCCAAGCCTGGTACCGCAATTGCTCGACCGGGTGCGCAAGGCGCAGCCGCACCTGGTGGTGCAGATCTATGAGCTGTCGGGCCTGGAAATCGAACGACGCCTGCTCAATGGCAGCCTGGACATCGGCATCAGCTACCTGCCGCCGCGCCAGCCAGGCCTGCATGGGCTATTGCTGTACGAAGATGAACTGCAGCTGGTCATCCCCAACACCCACCCTTTGCGGGAATTCAAGAAAGTCTCGCTCAAGCAGGCTGCCGAACTGCCTATGCTGCTGCTCGGCGAAGAATTCCAGGTGCGCCAGATCTGGCAGTCGCAACTGGCCAACCTGGGCAGGCGGCCACAGGTGCAGGCGGAAATGAACAATATGGGCGGGATTCTCGACAGCCTGGCGCATACCTCGCTGGCCACCGTCTTGCCGGGGCGCGCCAAGGAAGTGGTCGAAGATGATCAACAACTGCTGTGGAAACCATTGAGCGAACCGCGGGTGCCGCTGAAGATCGGCCTGGTGTTTCGCGATGCGCAGCGCCAGCAAGCGTCGGTAGAGCTGCTGCGCAACCTGCTGGAAGAAGAAGCCGATCCGCGGCAGATCGGGGTATCGCCGCTGGATGTGCTGGGCTGAGGTCAAATCGCGGGCAAAAGAAAACCCCGCCGAAGCGGGGCTTTGCAGACTGTTTCCCTGACATCCTTTTCGCCCCGCCATCCTGGCAGGAATCCTTCGTGTCCGTGTTCTGTACTTTGCGCTTCCTGCGCTACGTCCATGTGAGAAGATTAACTGTGGATCCAATCTTCCGATAGAGGCGAAAAGTCACCACGTCATGTAAGAGAATGCTTACAAACTACTATCACGCTTAAAACTGCCCCGCCTCCAGCAGGTACAGCGACTCGCTACCGGCTTTGACCGAAGCGCTCAGCGAGTGAATACGCGGCAGCAAACGGGCGAAATAGAAGCGTGCAGTGCCCAGCTTGCTGGCATAGAAATCGTCCTCGCCTTGCTTGGCCAGGGCGGTACGGGCCATCAGCGCCCACATGTAGGCATAGGCGGTGTAGCCGAACGCCTGCAGGTACTCCACCGACGCCGCGCCGATTTCGTTCGGGTTGTTCTTGGCCCGGTCCAGCACCCAGGCGGTCAGGTCGTCGAGGGTATCCAGGGCGGCATTGAGCGGTTTGACGAATTCGCCCAGCTCGCTGCCGGCGCTGGCGGTGAAGTGGCGGATTTCGTCGGCGAACAGCTTGTACAGGGCGCCACCGCTACCGACTACCTTGCGCCCCATCAGGTCGAGGGCCTGGATGCCGTTGGTGCCTTCGTAGATCTGGGTGATGCGCACATCGCGCACCAGTTGCTCTTGTCCCCACTCACGGATGTAACCGTGGCCGCCGAACACCTGCTGGCCATGAACCGTCGATTCCAGGCCCAGGTCGGTGAGGAAAGCCTTGGCCACCGGCGTCAGCAAGGCCACCAGGTTTTCGCCGCGCTTGCGCGTCTCGGCGTCTTCGCTGAACTTGGCGGTATCGAGCTGCATCGCCACATAGGTGGAGAACGCACGGCCGCCTTCGTTGAGGGCCTTCATGGTCAGCAGCATGCGTCGCACATCCGGATGGACGATGATCGGGTCAGCGACCTTGTCCTTGGCTTGCGGGCCAGTCGGGGCACGGCTCTGCAGGCGATCGCGGGCATACTCGACAGCGTTCTGGTAGGAGCGCTCGGCCGAAGCCAGGCCTTGAATACCTACGCCGAGGCGCTCGTAGTTCATCATGGTGAACATCGCCGCCAGGCCCTTGTTCGGCTCGCCGACCAGGTAACCGACCGCTTCGTCGAAGTTCATCACGCAGGTGGCCGAGGCCTGGATGCCCATCTTGTGCTCGATCGAGCCGCAATTGGCCGGGTTGCGCCCGCCCAGGCTGCCATCGGCATTGACCAGGAACTTCGGCACCAGGAACAGGGAAATCCCCTTCGGCCCAGCCGGCGCGTCCGGCAGTTTGGCCAGTACCAGGTGGATGATGTTCTCGGTGAGGTCGTGTTCACCACCGGTGATGAAAATCTTGGTGCCGCTGACCTTGTAGCTGCCATCGGCCTGAGGCTCGGCCTTGGTGCGGATGATGCCCAGGTCAGTACCGGCGTGCGGCTCGGTCAGGCACATGGAGCCCGCCCAGATACCGGCGTACATGTTTGGCAGGTACTTTTCCTTGAGCTCTTCGCTGGCGTGGGCGTTGATCGACAGGCAGGCACCGGCAGTCAGCATCGGGTACAGGCCGAAGGCCAGGCTGGAAGAGTTGACCATCTCCTCGACCTGGGCCGAGATAACCTTGGGCATGCCCATGCCGCCGTAGGCCGGGTCGCCACCGACGCCAACCCAGCCGCCTTCAGCGTAGGTCTTGTAGGCCTCGATAAAACCGGCCGGGGTGCTCACCGCGCCGTTGTCCCAGCGGCAACCTTCTTCATCGCCACTGCGGCTCAGCGGCGCAATGCTCTTGCTGGTGACCTTGCCGGCTTCTTCGAGCACCGCCAGGGCGGTGTCTTCGTCCACCACTTCGGCCAGGCCGGGCAACTGTGCCCAAAGCGTGGAAACCTCGAAGACCTCATTGAGGACGAAGCGCATATCGCGCAGGGGCGCTTTATAGTCAGCCATGGCAACCTCTCACACTAGACTCGGGGACGGCCTGCAGGGCCGCATCACTGTTATGGAAGCAGTGTAACCGAACAACTTTTGTGACACATAGGGTCATCTAGCGACTATATAGTTTATTTCGGTCACGCCATGCGTACAGCACCACGCTTTGCCTGAACCCCATAGGCGACGACACAGTTACGCCCGGCGCCTTTGGCGCTGTACAAGGCCTGGTCAGCGGACTTGAGCACTTCATCGGGCGAGCGATGATCAGCCAGGCGTTCACTGACGCCGATACTGATGGTCACCGAGACACTGGAGGCTGCCGATGCACCGCGGCGCTGGCGCCCTTGCTGGTCGTCCTGGGGGCGGTTGTCCTGGTTGCGCAACTGGATGTTGTAGTTGGCAATCACCTCGCGTACCGCCTCAAGGTGCGGCATGCACTCCTCGATGCTCTTGCCGGCGAACACCACGGCAAATTCCTCACCGCCATAGCGATAAGCCCTACCGCCGCCGGTGACCTTGGACAGTTTGCTGGCCACCAGGCGCAACACCTGGTCACCGACATCGTGGCCATGGGTGTCGTTGAATTTCTTGAAGTGGTCGACGTCGGTCATCGCCAGCACGTAGCTGCGCCCCAGACGCTGCATGCGTTCGTTGAGCGCGCGGCGGCCGGGCAAGCCGGTCAGCTCATCGCGAAAGGCCATTTGATAAGCCTCGTGAGACACCGCCGCAGCAATCATCAGCATCACCTGGCTGCACATGATGTTCAGGGTGAACGGCAGGATGAAGGTCTTGGGCAGCATCCAGAAGATACCGATCAAGCCGATTAGCTGGGCCGCATGCAACGGCCGTGGCTGGCGCAAGTACTGCACTACCAGCAGGATGAAAGCGCAGAAAAACACCGGGTACGCCAACTGGATCAGGCTCATCCACTGGCCATGCAATGACGGCCAGCGGATCTCCGCCAGCCAGCTGAGCAAGGCCTGGGGGAAACTCTGCTCCAAGCCCAGGGCGACGCTGCCGACCGCCAGCAGCACGGCAAAGCGCGCGACCAAATCCTGGAACAGATGGGTGCGCTCCTGCCAGGCGCCGTACAGGGCAAACATCAGTGGCAGTAACAGGCAGACCAGGTGGAACACCACCGCCGCGTCTTCGCGGACACGGCCATTGTCACGGTAGAAATCGGTCTGGGTATCGAGCAGGAAGTAGGCGATGTACACCGTGAGCATCAGGAACAGTTCACGCTGACGGCGGTACACGGCGCAGTAGGCGCCGCCGAGCAACAGGACCAAGGTGGGCAGGACATTGAACAGCGATGTGAAGAAGACGCTGAGGTCTCTCACATAAGCGGCCGCGAGCCCTGACACCAGCAAACAGACTGATGGCAGGAAGTGGCTCAGGCGTACAGCGGATAAACGAAACAAGGGTAATCTCCGACCCGGCAGATCAATAATGGCATTGTGCCTTAGTGTATCGGCAGCGCACATGAATAGATGAATGCGCTCCCACAGGAAGCAAAAGGCAAAAAAAAACGCCTGCCGGTGAGGGCAGGCGTTTTTCCTTACAGCCTTTGAATCAGTACGAGAGACCGAAGTGCTCTTCGTTCATGTCCATCAGGTTGCTAGCTCCCGACAGCATGGTTGCGACATGAGTGCGGGTACGCGGCAGGATGCGCTGGAAGTAGAAGCGCGCGGTCTGCAGCTTGGCGGTGTAGAAGGCTTCTTCACTGGTGCCGGCAGCCAGTTTCTCGGCAGCCAGGCGCGCCATGTCGGCCCAGAAGTAAGCCAGGCAGGCATAACCGGAGTACATCAGGTAGTCCACCGAAGCGGCACCGACTTCTTCGCGGTCTTTCATCGCTGCCATACCGACCTTCATGGTCAGCTCGCCCCACTCTTTGTTCAGTTGGGCCAGCGGTGCGACGAACTCGCTGATCGCTTCGTTGCCTTCGTTACCCTGGCAGAACTTGTGCACGATCTTGGTGAAGCCCTTGAGCGCTTCGCCCTGGGTCATCAGCACTTTACGGCCGAGCAGGTCCAGCGCCTGGATGCCGGTGGTGCCTTCGTACAGCATCGAAATACGGCTGTCGCGAACGTTCTGCTCCATGCCCCACTCGGCGATGAAGCCGTGGCCGCCGTAGATCTGCACGCCGTGGTTGGCTGCTTCGAAGCCGACTTCGGTCATGAACGCCTTGGCAATCGGAGTCATGAAGGCCAGCAGTGCGTCGGCTTTCTTCTTCTCTTCTTCGTCCTGGCTGTACTTGACGATGTCCACCTGCTTGGCGGTGAAGTAGACCATGGCGCGGTTGCCTTCGGCGAACGCCTTCGTGGTCAGCAGCATACGACGCACGTCCGGGTGAACGATGATCGGGTCAGCCGCTTTGTCCGGCGCTTTCGGGCCAGTCAGCGAGCGCATTTGCAGGCGGTCGCGAGCGTATTTCAGGCCGCCCTGGAACGCCACTTCAGCATGGGCCAGGCCTTGCAGCGCGGTACCCAGGCGAGCGGTGTTCATGAAGGTGAACATGCAGTTCAGGCCTTTGTTGGCCGGGCCGATCAGGTAACCGGTAGCGGCGTCGAAGTTCATCACGCAGGTAGCGTTGCCGTGGATGCCCATCTTGTGTTCGATCGAGCCACAGGAAACGGCGTTGCGCTCACCGACAGTGCCTTCGGCGGTCGGCAGGAACTTCGGCACGATGAACAGCGAAATACCTTTGGTGCCAGCCGGTGCATCGGGCAGGCGGGCCAGAACGATGTGGACGATGTTGTCGGCCATGTCGTGCTCACCGGCCGAGATGAAGATCTTGGTGCCGGTCACTTTGTAGGAACCGTCAGCTTGAGGTTCGGCCTTGGTGCGCAGCATGCCCAGGTCAGTACCGCAGTGTGGCTCGGTCAGGCACATGGTGCCGGTCCACTCGCCGGAAACCAGCTTGGTCAGGTAGGTCTCCTGCTGCTCGGCGGTGCCATGCTCGGAGATGGTGTTCATCGCGCCGTGGGACAGGCCAGGGTACATACCCCAGGACCAGTTCGACTCGCCGACCATTTCGCTGACTGCCAGGCCCAGCGACTCAGGCAGGCCCTGACCGCCGTGCTCGACGTCATGGGCCAGGCTCGGCCAACCGCCTTCGACGAACTGCTTGTAGGCTTCCTTGAAACCGCTCGGGGTTTTCACGCCCGACTCGCTCCAGGTGCAGCCTTCCAGGTCACCGACACGGTTCAGCGGGGCCAGTACCTGTTCACAAAACTTGGCGCCTTCCTCGAGGATGGCGTCAACCATGTCCGGGGTAGCGTCCTGGCAAGCCGGCAGGCTCTGATAATGCGCTTCGTAGCCGAGCAGCTCGTCACGAACGAAGCGAATATCACGCAAGGGGGCTTTGTAATCAGGCATAGCGATGAACCTCTGCTGATGAATCCTGGATAGGGAGACCGCAATATACCGACCAGCTCTAGGCGGCTTTCGGTCAAACAGTTGTTTGAAACATACGTTTACGCCGAAAACTTGTCAAGCATCAAGCAGAGGGCAGTTCGGCCATGCCAGACTGCGCGATTGCCTTGGCAAAATGCCCCGCAAACGCGCAGCCGAGCGCCGGCCAACAAGGCCAAAGCGCTGATACATAAAGACTAGTTGAAGGCTCGCAGAGAGCGAGCCGAAGGGGGTCAGGCGTAAGTGTCGATCAGGGTACCGAGCATTTCGTCCGATGCTTTGGCCACTTTGACACCTAATTCGACCTGATGCTTGCCCAGCGCCATCTCGACGCTGCTGGTAGCCAGGTCCATCTGCTGGCTGCGATCGACCGCGCGCAGGCGCTCGGCCTGATAGTCGCTGGACTGGCTGGTGGCGGCACGCTCGACGGTGGTGTTGGCGATCTGGCTGGCGGCCTGATCGACGCGGTTCTGCCCGGCCTGAATGGCGCCGAGCCCTGCGTAATATGCTGAGTTGCCCGAGATTTCCATGTCGAAACTCCATGACGCTGAAAGCGAACAGCCTCTATTGAAGCAGACTTGCCGGCAAAAGACCCGTTGAAAACACTAATAGCACTTTGCCTTATGATAGACGAGTGTCAGTCCAGCAGGTCCAGTTGCAGGTGCGCGGCCACGGCTTGAGCGCTTACCTGCTTGAGTTTCGGCACCCGGCCAAGACAGGGTGCCGGTAAACGCTCGGCGAGGCTGGCCAGGTTTTCTTCCAGGCGCGAGGTGCGCGGGTCGACGATGTTGGCAACCCAGCCGGCCAGTTGCAGGCCGTCGCGGGCGATGGCTTCGGCAGTGAGCAAGGCGTGGTTGATGCAGCCCAGACGCACACCGACCACCAGGATCACCGGCAGCTTCAGGGCAATGGCCAGGTCCGACAGATTGGCTTGGTCGGACAGCGGTACGCGCCAGCCTCCGGCGCCTTCGATCAAGGTGAAATCAGCGCCTTGGTTCAGCACCTCACGCATGGGCGCCAACAAGGCGTGCACGCTCAGGGCGACACCGGCCTCCCGTGCAGCCAGGTGCGGGGCAATGGCCGGTTCGAAGGCGAACGGGTTGACCTGCTCGTAGGGCAGTTTGAGCGAACTTTCGGCGATCAGCGCCATGGCATCGGCATTGCGCAGGCCTTTGCTGCTGGCCTCGCAACCGGAAGCCACCGGCTTGGCACCCAGGGTGCTCAGGCCGGCCAGGTGCGCGGCATGCAGCAGCCCGGCGGCGATGGTGGTCTTGCCGACGTCGGTGTCGGTCCCTGCGATGAAATAGGCCGGGTTCATCTCAATCCCCTTCTACCGGCGGCTTTTGCAGTACACCGTAGACCACCTGATAGGTCGCCGGTAGTCCCTGAGGCTGACGGAAGCGCTCATAGGCCTGTAACAGCCCCTGCATCCGCGCCCGTCCGGTCAGGCCAGCCGGGCGGCCGGGGTTGAGATTATGAGCGCCGAGGGCCTTGAGTTCGTGGGTCAGGCTGCGCACATCCGGGTAGTGCAGCACATGGGGCCGAGCCTCCAGGTTCAACACCTGCAGCTCACTTTCGCCACACAGGCGCTGATAGTCTTCAAGGCGCCGGAAACGATTGACGTGTACCAGGCCATCGACCGCCTGCCAGCTTTCGCGCAACTCATGCAGGGTGCCGACGCAGAGGCTGGCAAAAGCCAGTACCCCGCCCGGTTGCAACACACGCCCGGCCTCGCTGAGTACGGCGCGAAAATCACCGCACCATTGCACCGCCAGGCTGGTGAAGATCAACTCGACACTGGCGCTGCGCAGCGGCAAGCGCTCGGCATCGCCAGCCACATGGTAAGACGCCCCGCCCTGCTCCCAGGCGTGCTGGAGCATGCCTTCGGCAATGTCCACGGCAACACCGGCGGCCTGGGGAAAACGGCTGCTCAGGGCACGGCTGAAGTAGCCGGTACCACTGCCCAGGTCCAGCCAGCGTTGCGGCTCGAATACACCGGGCAACTGCTCAAGCAGCGCACTGCCCACCGCCCGTTGCAGTTCGGCAACGCTATCGTAGCTGGCGGCAGCACGGGAGAACGACGCTGCAACCTGACGTTTATCGGGTAAGGCGCCGGGCAGGCCCGGCAGAGAAAGATCAGTCATCGCCACTCTCATGTACAAAGGCCTTGATTGCTGCCGCCAACTCATGAGGTGTTTCCATCACAAAACCATGAGCACTGTCTTCCAGCAGCCCGACTTCCACGTCGGGCAGTATTTCCAGCAACTCGCCGGCAACTTCGGCCGGCACCAAGCCGTCACGGCCGGCAAACAGGTGCAACTGCGGGCCACCGTAGCGCTGCAGCGCGGCGCGGGTATCGAGCTGGCCGAGCACTTCGAGCCCGGCCACCAGTTGCTCCGGAGCGGGAGCCGGCAGGCTGGCGCTGAGCAAACGGGCCAGGCTGCGCGGCTCTTCAGCGCCCTGGCTGCACAGCGAAACAAAGCGTTTCAGGGTGACCTGGGTGTGATAGCGGCAACCTTCAAGGAAGGTCTGGAAGGTATCCACCGCCATGCCGTGCGGCCAGTCCGGGCGGCTGACGAAACTGAGGTTGCTGCCCAGGGTAATCAACCCATGGCAGTCATCACCGCGCCGGGCGGCCAGTTCTGCGGCGAGCATGCCGCCCAGCGACCAGCCCCCCAGCCAGGCATGGCGCGGCAGTTGCCGATCGAGCTTGTCGAGCCAGTCTTCGGGGTTACTGGACACCAGGCCGGGCAAGGCCTGGATCTCGACCTGCAAACCGGGGTCGATGGCTCGCAGGGTCGCCACCAGCGGTTGCAAGGCGGAAATGCCCAGGCCCCAGCCCGGCAACAGGATCAGATGGTTACGCATCAGCAGGCTCCAGCAGCGGATAACAGTCAGCCAATGCATTCAACAATAGCTGCACCTGCGCCGGGCTGTGCGCCGCACTCAGGGTCACGCGCAGGCGCGCGCTGCCGGTGGGTACCGTTGGCGGACGGATCGCGGTCACCAGCAGGCCGCGCTCGCGCAGCATCTGCGACAGGCGCAAAGCGCGGGTGCTGTCGCCAATCAGGATCGGCTGGATCGGCGTGAAACTGTCCATCAGTTGCAGGCCGATCTGCTCGGCGCCGCTGCGAAATTGCTCAATCAACGCCGCCAGGTGCTCACGGCGCCAGTGTTCGCTGCGCAGCAGCTCCAGGCTGCGCAGGGTGGCGCAGGCCAGGGCCGGTGGCTGGCTGGTGGTATAGATGTAGGGCCGGGCGAACTGGATCAGACACTCGATCAGCTCTTCGCTGCCGGCGACAAAAGCACCCGCAGTACCACAAGCCTTGCCTAGCGTACCGATCAGCACCGGCACTTGTTCAAGGTTCAGGCCGAAATGCTCGACAATGCCGCCACCATTGCGCCCCAGAGTGCCGAAGCCATGGGCGTCGTCGACCATCAGCCAGGCGTCGCGGGCATTGGCTACCGCAGCCAGGGCGGGTAGATCGGCCAGGTCACCGTCCATGCTGAACACCCCGTCAGTCACCACCAGGGAGTTGCCGACGGCCTTGTCCAGGCGATTGGCCAGGCTTTGGGCATCGTTGTGCAGGTAGCGATTGAAACGCGCACCGCTGAGCAGCCCGGCATCGAGCAGCGAGGCGTGATTGAGGCGGTCTTGCAGCACCGTATCGCCCTGCCCGACCAGCGCGGTCAAGGCACCGAGGTTGGCCATGTAACCGGTGCTAAACAACAGCGCTCGCGGCCGCCCGGTAAGCTCGGCCAGGGCCTCTTCCACCGCGTGATGTGGGCTGCTGTGGCCGATCACCAGGTGCGAGGCACCGCCGCCAACACCCCAGCGTTCAGCTCCGGCGCGCCAGGCGGCGATCACTTCAGGGTGGTTGGCCAGGCCCAGGTAATCGTTGCTGCAGAACGCCAGCAACGGCTGGCCATCGACCACCACTTCCGGGCCCTGCGGGCTTTGCAGCAGCGGGCGCTGGCGGTACAGGTCAGCAGCGCGGCGCTGCTCGAGCCGCGCGCGAAGATCAAAAGCCATGCGCGCCTCAGGCCAAGGCGGCGTTGTAGAACAGCTCGCTGCTCTTCTGTTCCACCAGGGCTTGCTCGATGGCGGCCTGATGGACTTCGTCAGCGTGCTCTTCACGGGCTTCAGGCTGGATGCCCAGGCGCGCGAACAGTTGCATGTCCTTGTCGGCTTGCGGGTTGGCGGTGGTCAGCAGTTTCTCGCCGTAGAAGATCGAGTTGGCACCAGCGAAGAAGGCCAGGGCCTGCATCTGCTCGTTCATCGCCTCCCGCCCTGCGGACAGCCGTACGTGGGACTTGGGCATGAGGATCCGGGCCACGGCAAGCATGCGGATGAAGTCGAACGGGTCGACTTCTTCGGCGTTCTCCAGCGGAGTGCCGGCAACTTTTACCAGCATGTTGATCGGCACCGACTCCGGGTGCTCCGGCAGGTTGGCCAGCTGGATCAACAGCCCGGCGCGATCGTCCAGCGACTCACCCATGCCGAGGATGCCGCCCGAGCAGATCTTCATCCCGGCATCGCGTACGTAGGCCAGCGTCTGCAGGCGCTCGCTGTAGGTGCGGGTGGTGATGATGCTGGTGTAGAACTCCGGCGAGGTGTCGAGGTTGTGGTTGTAGTAGTCCAGTCCGGCCTCGGCCAGCGCCTGGGTTTGCTCCAGGTCGAGCTTGCCCAGGGTCATGCAGGTTTCCAGGCCCATGGCCTTGACCCCTTTGACCATCTGCAGCACGTAGGGCATGTCCTTGGCCGACGGGTGCTTCCAGGCGGCGCCCATGCAGAAGCGGGTCGAGCCGATGGCCTTGGCCCGGGCGGCTTCTTCGAGGACCTTCTGCACTTCCATCAGTTTCTGTTTTTCCAGCCCGGTGTTGTAGTGGCCGGACTGCGGACAATATTTGCAATCTTCCGGGCAGGCGCCGGTCTTGATCGACAACAGGGTCGAGACCTGCACGCGGTTGGCGTCGAAATGCGCGCGGTGCACGGTTTGCGCCTGGAACAGCAAGTCATTGAACGGTTGCTGGAACAGGGCTTTGACCTCGGCCAGGGACCAGTCGTGACGTGTTGTTGCAGTTGTGCTGGCGCTCATCGGCGATTCCTTGTTTAGGCTTGTACAAGCGCCGGCACAGGAAACCCCGCCAGCGCATCACGGATAGCTCGCATAGTTAAGGAAGGCTGATGCACTGTCAACCACAAGTCAAAATCAAGGTTTACAACTGGCTATTAAATAACCATATCTGTTTACTCTGCAATGAAGCGGCCGAGCAGCCCTACCCACTGTGTGTCGCCTGCGAAAGCGAACTGCCCTGGCTGAATGAGCATTGCCAGGTCTGTGCCCTGCCGCTGCCCATGCACGGCCTGGTCTGCGGCCAGTGCAGCCGGCGCCCGCCGGCTTTCTATCGAGTCGAGGCGCCCTGGCATTACGGCTTTCCGGTCGATGCGCTGGTGACCCGTTTCAAGCACAACAGCCAGTGGCCGCTGGGCCGCCTGCTGGCGCAACTGCTCGGGCGCTGGCTGATTCACCGCTTCGACGAAGGGTTGCCGCGCCCCACCCTGCTGCTGCCGGTACCGCTGTCACGGCGGCGTTTGCGCCAACGCGGCTATAACCAGGCGGGCATGCTCGGCAAATGGCTGGCGCAACAGCTGGGTATAGGCTGCAGCGAGCAGGTGCTCAGCCGCACCCTCGATACCCCGGCCCAGCAAGGCCTCAAGGCCCAGGCCCGCAAACGCAACCTGCGCCAGGCTTTCGCCATGCACGACAGCAGCCTGATTGCCGGGCGCCATGTAGCGTTGGTGGATGATGTGCTGACCACTGGCGCCACCGCCCAGGCGTTGGCCAGCCTGCTGCTCAAGGCGGGTGCGCGGCGAGTCGATGTCTACTGTCTGGCGCGGACCGCCAAGCCCGGCAGCGCTTGACTTGAACGCGGGGTGCGGGCACTTTCGGGCTGTTTCCTTTCAGGTGCCCGTTACCGCTTATGTCTCTGCCTGCCCTGCTCACTCAGCACATCGTCCGCCGCCCGCAGCGTATTGCCTTGCTGCAACACATTGCCGAACAAGGCTCGATCACCCGTGCGGCAAAAAGCGCCGGCATGAGTTACAAGGCGGCCTGGGATGCCATCGACGAACTCAACAACCTGGCGGCCAGCCCGCTGGTCGAGCGCAGTGTCGGCGGTCGTGGCGGTGGCGGGGCAAAACTGTCCGCCGAAGGGCAGCGGGTGCTGCGCCTGTACCAGCGTTTGCAGGCCCTGCAGGCACAGATCCTCGAAGCCGCCGAAGACGCCAGCGATCTCGACCTGCTCGGCCGCCTGATGCTACGCACCAGCGCGCGCAACCAGCTGCACGGGCGCATCCGCTCGATCGAGGCCCAGGGCCGTTATGACCGTATCAACCTGACCCTGGCGGGCGATCTGCGCATCGATGCCGAGATCACCCACGACAGCACCGAGCGCCTGGAACTGAGCCCGGGTACCGCCGTAGTAGCGCTGATCAAGGCGGGCTGGCTGGAATTGCTGGGCCTCGGTCAGCAGCCTGCCGAGGGCTACAACTGCTTGCCGGTCAAGGTCGATGCCTTGCTTGACGGCACCGAAGGCCCCACCGAAGTGCGCCTGGCCCTGGCCAGCGGGCAAACCCTGTGTGCCTTCGCCGAGGCCCGCTGGCTGAAGGACAATAAGGTCGTTGTAGGCAACGACCTGCAGGTGCAATTCCAGCCTTCCTATGTGCTTCTCGGAACGCCGTTGTAAAACTGCCACAAAACCGTCATGCGCCCTGACTAAGGTGACTGCCAAACCCGCAGGAAGCCTGTCATGCACCTATTAGAAGAACACCAGCCAACCGACCTCGAACACCTGACCAGCCTCAGCCGCCGCCGCTTCATCGGCGCCGGCGCCCTGTGCGGCGCGGCGCTGTTTCTCGGCGGCAATCTGCTCAGCCGCAGCGTCCTGGCAGCCAGCGTCAGCGCCGGCAACAGCAGCCTGCTAGGCTTTGCCAGTATCCCTGCCGCCACCGCCGACAGTATCACCCTGCCGCCAGGCTACCAGGCTCGGGTATTGATCAGCTGGGGCCAGCCGCTGCATGCCGACGCCCCGGCCTTCGACCCTTCCGGCAAGGGCAGCGCCCAGGCCCAGGAACTGCAGTTCGGTGACCACAACGACGGCATGAGCCTGTTCCCCTTCCCCGGCGACGACAACCGCGCGCTGATGGCGATCAACAACGAGTACACCAACTACCGCTACCTGTTCAGCCATGGCGGCAAACCGGCCTCTGCCGAAGAGGTGCACAAGGCCCAGGCCGCCGAAGGGGTGTCGGTGATCGAAGTGCGGCGCCGTGATGGCCAGTGGCAGTTCGTCCAGGACTCACCCTACAACCGGCGTATCCATGGCAACACGCCCATCAACCTGAGTGGCCCGGCCGCCGGCGATGCACTGCTCAGAACCGCGGCCGACAACAGCGGGCGCAAGGCGCTGGGCACCTTCCAGAACTGCGCCAACGGCAAGACGCCGTGGGGTACTTACCTGACCTGCGAAGAGAACTTCACCGACTGCTTCGCCAGCAGCGATTCATCCCAGGCCTTCGACGCCGCACAGAAGCGCTACGGTGCCTCGCTCACCGGCAAGGAGGTCGACTGGCACCAGCACGACCCGCGCTTCGACCTGGCCAAGAACCCCAACGAACTGAACCGTCATGGCTGGGTGGTGGAAATCGATCCGTTCGATCCGCAATCGACGCCGGTCAAGCGCACTGCCCTTGGCCGTTTCAAGCACGAGAACGCCGCCCTGGCCGAAACCCGCGACGGCCGCGCCGTGGTGTACATGGGCGACGATGAGCGTGGCGAGTTCATCTACAAGTTCATCAGCCGTGAGCGCATCGACCACAAGAACCCCAACGCCAACCGCAACCTGCTGGACCATGGCACCTTGTATGTAGCGCGCTTCGACGATAGCGACCACGACGTTGATCATCCGCGCGGCAAGGGCCAATGGCTGGAGCTGACCCATGGCAAGAATGGCCTCAACGCCGCCAACGGTTTTGCCAGCCAGGCCCAGGTGCTGATCCATGCGCGCCTGGCCGCCAGCCATCTCAAGGCCACGCGCATGGACCGCCCGGAGTGGATCGTGGTCAGCCCCAAGGACGGCCAGGTCTATTGCACCCTGACCAACAACATCAAACGCGGTGAAGACGGCCAGCCGGTCGGCGGCCCCAATCCGCGCGAGAAGAACCTCTACGGGCAAATCCTGCGTTGGCGCGAAAACACCGATGACCATGGCGCGATGAGTTTCGCCTGGGATCTGTTCGTGGTGGCCGGCAATCCGTCCGTACATGGCGGCGATGCCAAGGCCGGCTCCGCCAACATCACCCCGCAGAACATGTTCAACAGCCCTGATGGCCTGGGCTTCGATGCCGATGGCCGCTTGTGGATCCTGACCGACGGCGACTACAGCAACAGCGGTGACTTTGCCGGCATGGGCAACAACCAGATGCTCTGCGCCGACCCGGCCAGTGGTGAGATCCGCCGCTTCATGGTCGGGCCGGTGGCGTGCGAAGTGACCGGGATCGCCTTTGCCCCGGACCAGCGCACGGTGTTCGTCGGTATCCAGCATCCGGGGGAAACCGGTGGTTCGACCTTTCCCGAGCACCTGCCCAATGGCAAGCCACGCTCGTCGGTGATGGCGATCAGCAGGGAGGATGGCGGTATCGTTGGGGCTTGAGTCTGTGTAGCCCGCTCCCGCACGAGGCCCTGATGTGCGATACCATGCAGGAACCTTGCGGCCACCTGCCGCACAGCAGGAGCGAGCATGTCCCACCCCTTTGAAACACTCACCCCCGACCTGGTCCTGGACGCCGTGGAAAGCATCGGCTTTCTCAGCGACGCCCGGGTGCTGGCACTCAACAGCTACGAGAACCGGGTCTATCAGGTGGGCATCGAAGGGGGCGAACCGCTGATCGCCAAGTTCTACCGCCCGGATCGCTGGAGCGACGCGGCGATCCTCGAAGAGCACAGCTTTACCGCTGAACTGGCCGAATGCGACGTGCCGGTGGTGGCGCCACTTATCCACAACGGCAAGACCCTGTTCGAACACAGCGGCTTTCGCTTCACCCTGTTCCCCCGTCGCGGCGGTCGCGCGCCGGAGCCGGGCAATCTCGACCAGCTGTATCGCCTCGGGCAGTTGCTCGGCCGTCTGCACGGGGTTGGCGCCACCCGTGCGTTCGAGCACCGTGAAGCACTGGCAGTGGATAACTTCGGTCACGCCTCGCTGAACACCCTGCTTGAAGGCAACTTTATCCCCAAGAGCCTGCTGCCAGCCTTCGAGTCGGTGGCCCGCGACCTGCTCAAGCGGGTCGAGGCGATTTACGCCAACACCCCGCACCAGGTCATCCGCCTGCACGGCGACTGCCACCCCGGCAACATGATGTGCCGCGACGAGGTGTTTCATATCGTCGACCTCGACGACTGCCGCACGGGCCCGGCGGTACAGGATTTGTGGATGATGCTCGCCGGCGAGCGCCACGAGCGCCTGGGCCAGCTAGCCGAGCTGATGGATGGCTACAACGAGTTCCACGATTTCGATCCGCGTGAGTTGGCGCTGATCGAACCCTTGCGCGCCCTGCGCCTGTTGCACTACAGCGCGTGGCTGGCCCGACGCTGGGACGACCCGGCGTTCCCGCGCAGCTTCCCCTGGTTCGGCCAGGAGCGTTACTGGGGCGACCAGATCCTCGCCCTGCGCGAGCAAATGGCGGCGCTGGACGAAGAACCGCTGAAATTGTTCTGAAGCGCGCGCGAGTCTGTCTACAATAGCCCCCTGCTTTTAGATAGCTGCCTAAGCAAGGAATCTGCATGCACGCCGCCAACCCGCGTCGCGGGTACATCCTGGGCCTGAGCGCCTACATCATCTGGGGTTTGTTCCCGCTCTACTTCAAAGCGCTGCAAAGCGTCCCCGCAGTAGAAATCATCGTCCACCGGGTGCTCTGGTCGGCGCTGTTCGGCTCGTTGTTGCTGCTGGTCTGGAAGCATCCGGGCTGGTTGCGCGAACTGCGCGAAAACCCCAAGCGCCTGGCAATCCTGGCCTTGAGCGGCTCGCTGATCGCCGGCAACTGGCTGACCTACGTGTGGTCGGTGAACAACGGGCGCATGCTTGAAGCCAGCCTTGGCTACTACATCAACCCGCTGGTCAACGTGCTGCTCGGCATGCTTTTACTCGGTGAGCGCCTGCGCCGCCTGCAGTGGGTTGCCGTGGGCCTGGCCGCACTCGGGGTGGCCCAGCAGGTCTGGCAAGTGGGCAGCCTGCCGTGGGTATCCTTGGTGCTGGCACTGAGCTTCGGCTTCTATGGCCTGATCCGCAAGCAGGCGCCGGTAGCCGCCCTGCCCGGGCTGGTGGTGGAAACCTGGATGCTGGTGCCGCTGGCCATCGGCTGGATGCTGCTCAACCCCATGGCCCATAGCGCCCAGGCCAGTTTCTACACCAGCAGCGAAGCCTTGTGGCTGGTTGCCGCCGGTCCAGTCACCCTGGTACCGCTGGTCTGCTTCAACGCCGCCGCACGGCACCTGCCCTACACCACTCTGGGCTTCTTGCAATACCTGGCGCCCACCCTGGTGCTGCTGCAGGCGGTGTGGTTGTTTGACGAGCACCTGTCGAGCAGCACCCTGGTGGCTTTCATGTTCATCTGGGCGGGCCTGGCGCTGTACAGCGTGGACGCCTGGCTGAGCCTGCGCCGACGCAGCTGATCAAAAAACACACAACACGCTACAGGCTATGTGAACCCTGGCCTGTAGCGACATCTCCCAAGCTTATCCACAGGCGCATCCCCGATAAACCGGGATAACTAATCCTCGGGGCGCAGCTTCAGCTCCACCATCAGGTCATCGGCCAGTTCCTCCAGCTTGCCCTGCAGGACATCCAGCGACAGCGTCAGCGGCACCGCCAGCAAGGCATCGGCATGGAACAACGGCTCGCTGCTCATCGGCGCCGGACGCACCTCGGTGGTCAGGCGCTCGACGTTGACGCCCTGATCGGCCAGCAGACGGGTAATGTCACGGACGATACCCGGGCGGTCATTACCCACCAGCTCCATGGCGATCGGCTTCCAGGTACAGGACGGCTCGATGCCGCTTTCGGCGATCAGCACACGGATGTCGTACTTGCCCAAGGCCTGCAGCGCCTCGACCAGCTCATCGTAGGACTCAGCCGGCACCGCTACCTTGAGAATACCGGCAAATTGCCCGGCCATCCGCGACATGCGGCTCTCCAACCAGTTACCGTTATGCTCGGCAATGCATTCAGCGATACGCTCGACCTGCCCGGCCTTGTCGGGAGCGATCACTGTCAATACGAGATGATCCACGCGGTAACCCTCTGCTTTTAACGTTCAGCCCCGAAATCAAAGGGCGCGGGGAAAGTATAGGCAAGGCGCGGCAACCTGCCGCAGGAGCGTCGAATGACTAATCGTGTACTGTTTCAAGATTTATCTGGAACAATCTGCCGGTTTTTTGAGAACATACCGCTTCCCAGCGTGACCCTATGCGACCAATTGGTCGCAGAACGACGTATTTAGTCTAATTTTCACAACCGCAGCGCATCATGTAGTATGCCGCAGCGCGGACTACAAAACGTTGGATCGATGTCTGCCAAGGCGCCTGTGAAAATACGCCAACGCCTGCCAGCCTGTCTGGCAGGCCGCATCCAGCCGCCCGCGAGGGCAAGTACTGGTGCCGTGTTTAGAGAAGCGCGCAAGGCTTAAATAGAAGAGCTGAATAGCTGAGCAGAGTGAGGCAAGCAATGACTGAACACGTTCAAGTCGGTGGCCTTCAGGTCGCCAAAGTCCTTTTCGACTTCGTGAACAACGAAGCCATTCCCGGAACCGGCGTCAGCGTCGAAAAATTCTGGGAGGGTGCGGAAAAGATCATCAACGACCTCGCTCCAAAGAACAAAGCCCTGCTGGCCAAACGTGACGCACTGCAAGCGCAGATCGACGCCTGGCACCAGGCACGCAAAGGCCAGGCTCACGATGCCGTGGCTTACAAAGCCTTCCTTCAGGACATCGGTTACCTGCTGCCAGAAGCTGCAGACTTCCAGGCCTCGACCCAGAACGTCGACGACGAAATCGCCCGCATGGCCGGCCCGCAGCTGGTAGTGCCGGTGATGAATGCCCGCTTTGCCCTGAACGCCTCCAACGCCCGTTGGGGTTCGCTGTACGACGCCCTGTATGGCACTGACGCCATCAGCGAAGCCGGCGGCGCGGAAAAAGGCAAAGGCTACAACAAGGTTCGCGGTGACAAGGTGATTGCCTTCGCCCGCGCCTTCCTCGACGAGTCGGCGCCACTGGCTGCCGGCTCCCATGTCGACTCAAGCGCTTACTGCATTGAAGACGGCAAGCTGGTTGTCGCCCTCAAGGGTGGCAGCAACAGCGGCCTGCGTGACGACGCCCAACTGATCGGTTACCAGGGCGAGGCTTCGGCGCCGATCGCGATCCTGCTCAAGCACAACGGCCTGCACTTCGAAATCCAGATCGACGCCAGCACCCCGGTCGGCCAGACCGATGCTGCGGGCGTCAAGGACGTGCTGATGGAAGCCGCCCTGACCACCATCATGGACTGCGAAGACTCGGTCGCCGCCGTCGATGCCGACGACAAAGTGGTGATCTACCGCAACTGGCTGGGCCTGATGAAAGGCGACCTGGCCGAAAGCGTCAGCAAAGGTGGCCAGACCTTCACCCGGACCATGAACCCGGATCGTGAATACACCGCGCCAACTGGCGGCAAGGTCAGCCTGCACGGCCGCTCGCTGCTGTTCGTGCGTAACGTCGGCCACCTGATGACCATCGATGCCATCCTCGACAAGGACGGCAACGAAGTGCCAGAGGGCATCCTCGATGGCCTGGTCACCAGCCTGGCGTCGATCCACAACCTCAATGGCAACACCAGCCGCAAGAACAGCCGCACCGGTTCCATGTACATCGTCAAACCGAAGATGCATGGCCCGGAAGAAGCCGCGTTCACCAACGAGCTGTTCGGCCGCATCGAAGAAGCCCTGGGCCTCAAGCGCAACACCTTGAAGGTCGGCATCATGGACGAGGAGCGCCGCACCACGGTCAACCTCAAGGCCTGCATCCAGGCGGCCAGCGAGCGCGTGGTGTTCATCAACACCGGCTTCCTCGACCGTACCGGTGACGAAATCCACACCTCCATGGAAGCCGGCGCCGTGGTGCGCAAGGGCGCCATGAAGACCCAGAAGTGGATCGGCGCCTACGAGAACTCCAACGTCGATATCGGCCTGGCCACCGGTCTGCAAGGCCGCGCCCAGATCGGTAAAGGCATGTGGGCCATGCCGGACCTGATGGCCGACATGCTCGAGCAGAAGATCGCCCACCCGCTGGCCGGTGCCAACACCGCCTGGGTGCCGTCGCCGACTGCTGCCGCGCTGCACGCCCTGCACTACCACAAGGTCAACGTGTTCGCCCGTCAGGCGGAACTGGCCAAGCGTGCCCCGGCTTCGGTCGATGACATCCTGACCATCCCGCTGGCGACCGACACCAACTGGTCGGACGAAGAAAAGCGCAACGAACTGGACAACAACGCCCAGGGCATCCTCGGCTACGTGGTGCGCTGGATCGACCAGGGTGTCGGATGTTCGAAAGTGCCAGACATCAACGATGTCGGCCTGATGGAAGACCGCGCCACCTTGCGGATTTCCGCGCAGTTGCTGGCCAACTGGCTGCGTCACGGCGTGGTCAGCAAAGCGCAGATTCTTGAAAGCCTCAAGCGCATGGCGCCGGTGGTCGACAAGCAGAATGCCAACGACCCGCTGTACCGCCCGCTGGCACCAGACTTCGACAACAACATCGCCTTCCAGGCGGCGGTCGAACTGGTGGTCGAAGGCACCAAGCAACCGAACGGTTATACCGAGCCGGTGCTGCACCGTCGTCGTCGCGAGTTCAAGGCGCGCAACGGGTTGTAATTCGCAAGCCCGCACAGAAAACCTCACACCCGCAAAGGTGTGAGGTTTTTTTATGCCTGCAGGTCCTACGTAGTGGGGGGAATTTTAATTCTGCTACCGATGCCGATACCTGATAGTCCGCCAAGGCTGAATTGCCCACCATGACAGGCCACCTACCGCTTGCCAGCCTTTGGAGACAAGGATGTCATCTTGCAAGATCGCCACCAGGGACGTATTGGTCATTCTGCTGGTCGCCCTGTTGTGGGGCGCTAACTTCTCATTCATCGGTACCAGCCTGAGTACAGTCGACCCCTACATGCTGACCGCACTGCGGTTTTTCTTCTGCGTCTTCCCGCTGATCTTTTTCTTTCGCAAACCAAAGGCTGTAGGGTTGGGTTTCATCGCCCTGTACGGTCTGTTGTTTGGTGCCGGCATGGCCTGGCTGCTCAACCTCGGCATCGCTTGGGGCGTCAATCCCGGCATTGCCTCACTGCTGCTGCAGTTCAGTGCCTTCTTTACCGTGGGCTGGGGCGTGATGTTCTTCGGCGAAAAGCTGAACCGCGTCGAACTCGGCGCTATTGCCCTGGCCTTTGTCGGACTTGGACTGGTTATCCACACCAGCAGTGACAGCCTGTCCATGGCCGGTGTGCTGTTCGTGCTGCTCGCAGCCCTGTGCTGGAGCCTGTGTAACATCATTGTCAAACTGTGCGGACTGAAAGACGCCTTTGCCTTCCTGGTGTGGTCATGCCTGTTCGCCATTCCTGCGCTGTTCCTGGCAACCTACCTGATCCAGGGCTCAACGCCTTTTGAACAACTGCTAAAGGGCTATGAGACCCCCGTCTACTTTTCGATCATGTACCAGGCCTATGTTTCCACCATGCTGGGCTACTGGATCTGGAACAAACAGATGCACAAGTACCCGGTCAGCCAGATAGCGCCGTACTCGATCCTGGTACCGATCTCCGGGCTGATCATTTCCTGGTGGGTATTTGAAGAGTCAACCAGCGCCGCCAGACTGGCGGCCATTGGCCTGACCCTGACTGCCCTGGCGTTGTTCATCAGCGCCAGACGCCTGGAGCTGTTCATCGGCAAAGCAGCCCAGCTAACTCTTCGCTGAGCACGCTCAGCTTTCCTGGATACCCAACTCGCGCTTGATCAGGCTGACCAGCTTTTGCAGATCGTTTTCCAGCAGGGGTTTGAGCAGAAAATCAATAACGCTCAGGCGCATGGCAGCAATGGCATCCTTGACCGAGGCATCACCGGACACAATGATGATAGGCAACTCCGCACGCTTCGATTTGCGAATCTTGCCAATCAGATCAAGACCATCCAGAGGTGCCATGCGCAAGTCGGTGATCAGCACACCTATCCCCGGCTGCTTGTCCAGGCAAGCCAGGGCGGCTTGGGGCCTCCCCTTGGTAATGCAGAAAATACCGTGACTCGATAGATAGGCCGCCAGCGCGTCGCGGCTGGCTTTGTCATCATCGACAATGAGCACTTTCAACGGTGCAGTCTCAGGCGCAGTCACCGTCGCCAGTGCCTCACGCTCGGCTTCGCTCAGTATGTCTTCATGGTCGGACATGGTTGTCTCATCATCAATGACCTGCAAAATGTCCTTTGAATCAGTTCAGACTGCATTCAGATTAGTTGCAACCTGCCTTTCGTCGGGTAATTGACACATGACGCAACGCTTCAACACCCTGACGCGATTTATAGACTTACGTCCAATGGGCACTGAGCAGCCCGCGACCGACCATGAACAACGAAAACAACAAGGTCGATGGTCACAGCTCGACACAAAGACGCGGTAATGCTCATGAGCAAAATGGACGCCTTCGCCCAGGCAGGAAAGACTGCAGTCATGCAGAACATCCAGGGGACCATGCAGTTTCTGCAACGCTTTCCACCCTTCAACCAGATGGAGAACGCCCACCTGGCGTTTCTCGTCGAACAGTGCCAACTGCGCTTCTACGCGGCCAATGACAGCATCATCAAGCCCAGCGACGGCCCGGTCGAGCACTTCTACATCGTCAAGCAGGGTCGGGTCGTCGGCGAACGTCAGCACGTCACCCGCCCAGGCACCGAAACCACTTTCGAAATCACCAGCGGCGAGTGCTTCCCGCTTGCCGCCCTGCTCGGCGAACGGGCCACCCGCACCGAGCACCTGGCCGGCGAAGACACCTTCTGCCTGCAATTGAACAAGGCTGCGTTCATCCGTTTGTTCACTCTGTCCGAAGCCTTCCGTGACTTCGCCCTGCGCGGGGTCAGCAGCCTGCTCGACCAGGTCAACCAGCAGGTCCAGCGCCGCGCGGTGGAAACCCTCGGCAACCAGTACTCGCTAAACACCCGCCTGGGTGAGCTGGCCATGCGTCATCCGGTGGTCTGCGATCCGGCAACGCCGCTGCGTGAAGCGGTGCGGCTGATGCACGAGCAACAGGTCGGCAGTATTGTCATTGTCGATGAGCAGCGCTTCCCCATCGGCATCTTCACCCTGCGCGACCTGCGCCAAGTGGTCGCCGATGCCAGCGCCGACTTCGCTCAGCCGATCAACCGGCACATGACCGCCGCGCCTTTCTACCTGAGCCCGCAAGCCAGTGCTTTCGATGCTGCCATTGCCATGACCGAGCGGCATATCGCCCACGTCTGCCTGGTCGAAGAGCGGCGCCTGTGTGGCGTGGTTTCCGAGCGTGACCTGTTCTCCCTGCAGCGGGTCGACCTGGTGCACCTGGCGCGCACCATCCGCCACGCCAGCCGGGTCGAAAACCTGGTGTCGCTGCGCGGCGAAATCAGCCAGCTGGTCGAACGCATGCTGGCCCATGGTGCCTCGTCGACGCAGATCACCCAGATCATTACCCTGCTCAACGACCACACCGTGTGCCGGGTCATCGAGCTGGCCATCGAAGACAAGGGCGACCCGGGCGTGCCGTTCAGCTGGCTGTGCTTCGGTAGCGAAGGCCGCCGTGAACAGACCCTGCACACCGACCAGGACAACGGCATCATCTTCGAAGCCCGCGACGCCGCCCATGCCGCTGAAATCCGCGGGCGCCTGCTGCCGCTGGCCCAGCACATCAACCAGGGCCTGGCGCAATGTGGCTTCAGCCTGTGCAAGGGCAACATCATGGCCGGCAACCCCGAGCTGTGCCTGTCCCGGGCCGAATGGGCACGGCGCTTTGCCGCCTTCATTCGCGAAGCCACGCCGGAAAACCTGCTGGCTTCGAGTATTTATTTCGACCTGCGGGTGGTTTGGGGCGACGAACAAGCCTGTGAACAACTGCGCCAGAGCATCCTTGAGCAGGTGGCCGACAACCGCCTGTTCCAGCGCATGATGGCCGACAACGCGCTGCGCCAGCGCCCGCCGGTGGGCCGTTTCCGAGAATTCGTACTGACCCGCCAAGGCAACGACAAGGCCGCCACCCTCGACCTCAAGGTGCAAGGCCTGACGCCTTTCGTCGATGGCGCACGACTGCTGGCCCTGGCCAATGGCATCAGTGCCAACAACACCCTGGAGCGCTTGCGCCAACTGGTGACCAAGGAAGTGATCGATCCGCTTGACGGCGCCGCCTATGAAGAGGCCTACCACTTCATCCAGCAAACCCGCATGCAGCAGCATCAACTGCAGAGCCGGCAAAACCTGCCGTACTCCAACCGGGTCGATCCCGACAGCCTCAACCATCTGGACCGACGCATCCTGCGCGAGTCCCTGCGCCAGGCCCAACGCCTGCAAAGCAGCCTGGCCCTGCGGTACCAGCTATGAGCCTGTTTGCCTGGCTACGCCCCAGCCAACCGCGGCTCGACGAGCACCTGCGCCAGCACGTGCAACAGCTCACTGCCCCGGCGGCACTGGCTGAACACAGCCTGTGCCAGCAGCGCTGGGTGGTGCTCGACCTGGAAACCAGCGGCCTCAACCTCAACCGTGACCAGGTGCTGTCGATTGGCGCGGTGGTGATCGAAGACGGCGCCATCGACTTCAGCCAGCAGTTCGAGCGCACCCTGCACCAGCGCGACCACAAGCTCACCTCCAGTGTGTTGATCCACGGCTTGGGGCCCAGCGCCATTGCCGCCGGCTGTGACCCGGCCCAGGCGCTACTGGAACTGATGGACTTCATCGGCGACAGCCCGCTGTTGGCCTTTCATGCGCCGTTCGATCAACGCATGCTCAGCCGTGCACTAAAGGACCATCTCGGCTATCGCCTGCAGCATCCGTTCTTCGATGTCGCGGAACTGGCGCCCCTGCTCAACCCGCAGATCACCCTGCGCGAAGCCGGGCTGGATGACTGGACCGCCTACTTCGGCCTGCAGGCTGCCGAACGGCACAACGCCAGCGCCGATGCCATGGTCACCGCTGAGCTTGCGCTGATCCTGTTCAGCCAGGCCCGGCGCCAGCAACTGGACAGCCCGGCCTTGCTCGATCAGCAGCTGCAGCGCCTGCGTAGGCGGCGGCAACAAAGTCATGGCTTTTAAGCATCATCCGATGAGCGTGAATTGCGTCTGATGGGGAGCTTCTGCGACAATCGCGAATAATTCTCGTTAGTTAACGCATCTTCCCGGGGAACGCCTTGTCGTCTGTGCAAAGCCCACACACTGAGCTGGTCGGTACGCTGTACCGCGACCATCGCAGTTGGCTGCTCGCCTGGCTGCGACGCAACATCGCCTGCGCCGACCGTGCCGAAGACCTGAGCCAGGACACCTTCGTGCGCCTGCTCGGGCGCGAACAATTGCCTGCGCCACGTGAACCCCGGGCGTTCCTCCTGGCGATCGCCAGGGGCCTGCTGTTCGACCATTTTCGCCGCGCGGCACTGGAGCAGGCGTACCTGGCCGAGCTGATGCTGATCCCCGAAGCCGAACAGCCCTCCCCCGAAGAACAACACCTGATCCTCGAAGACCTCAAGGCTATCGACCGCCTGCTCGGCAAGCTGTCGAGCAAGGCCCGGGCTGCCTTCCTGTACAACCGCCTCGACGGCCTGGGCCATGCCCAGATCGCCGAACGCCTGGGCGTGTCCATATCGCGGGTGCGCCAGTACCTGGCCCAGGGCATGCGCCAGTGCTACGTGGCCCTGTACGGTGAGCCGACATGAACAGCAAACCGGTTTCAGCGCGGGTGCTGGATGCCGCGATTGCCTGGCAGCTGTGCCTGGATTCGGGTAATGGCAGCGCCGACGAACGTGCCGAATTCGCTCGCTGGTATGCCGCCAGCGAAGAACACGCCCGTGCCTGGATGCAACTGGGCATGCTCGACCAGCGCTTCAGCGCCGCGGCCGGCCCGGCCCGCCAGGCCCTACTGCAATCACGCGCCGGACTGCGCCAGCAGATGCGCAAACTGGGTAGCGGCGTGGCCAGCCTGGTGCTGGTGGTTGGCCTGCTAAGCTGGGTCAGCGCCCATCAGTCGCTGGGCTACTGGCTGGCCGACCAGCGTACCGACACCGGCGAACAACGAACGCTGCGCCTCACCGACGGCACCCTGATCAGCCTCAACACCCACTCGGCGGTGGATATCCGTTTTGATGAAAAAGAACGCCTGATCGTCCTGCACGAAGGTGAAATCTCCATCGAGACCGGTCACAAGGATGATCGCCCGTTTGTGGTCAGCACCGCAGATGGCCGCATGCGTGCGCTGGGCACGCGTTTTCTGGTCAAGCTCGAAGACCAGGGCACGCGCCTGAGCGTTTTGCAGTCCGCAGTTGCCGCCCGCCCGCAAGACAGCGGCGATGAGCAAATCCTCAAGGAAGGCCAGCAGGTACTGATGAGCCATGACCGACTGGGCCGGATCAATGGCCTCGTACCAGGTGCTGACGCCTGGACCCGCGGCATGCTGGTGGTCGACAACGTGCGCCTGGCCGATCTGGTCGATGAGCTTGGGCGTTATCGCAGCGGCCATCTGGGGGTTGCTGCGGATGTGGCTGAGCTGCGCATTACTGGCAGCTTCCCGCTCAAGGATACCGACCTGGCGCTGACCTCATTGCTGCCGACGTTGCCGGTGCAGATCGAGCAGCGCACGCCCTGGTGGGTGACGGTGGTGGCTAAGCGCGATAGGCCCTGACCGCCCAGGGCAATAAAAATCTAAATTATTTTCAATACCCCCTGACACTTTTCAAGACTCACTCGGCAAGGAAGCTAGTTAGCACTTACTTCCGTCGAGGAGCCGCTGTATGTCCCGCGCTTTTGAGAACTTTCTGCGCCCCAGCCTGCTGGCCGTGGCCATTGCCCTGACAGCACCTCTGGCAAGCAGCCCGCTGATCGCCGCCGAGCAATCGGGCAGCCTGCGCAGCTACAACCTGCCTGCCGCGCCGCTGTCCACCACGCTGAACCAAATCGCAAGCCAGGCCGGTATCGCCCTGGCCCTGGACCCGAGCCTGGCCAGCGGCCGCACTTCGGCGCCGGTCAACGGCCAGTACGACGGCGTCGGTGCCCTGCAAGCGGCTTTGCGCGGCACCGGCCTGCAATTGCAGCAGAGCAGCGCGGGCACCTATAGCCTGATCGCTACCCCCGAGGGCACCCTGGCCCTGCCGGAAACCAGCGTCAATGCCCGCAGCGACTATGAAAGCGCCTGGGGACCTGCTACTGGCTTTACCGCCACCCGCACCGCCGCCGGTACCAAGACCGACACGCCGATCGTTGAAGTACCGCGCTCGATGAGCGTGATCACCCGCGAGCAGCTGGACGACCGCCAGGTCCTCAACCTCAACGACGCCCTGCGCTACACCGCTGGCGTGCAAAGCAGCGGTTACGGCTCCGACACCCGCGCCGACTGGCTGCGGGTGCGCGGTTTCGACCCGACCCAGTTCCTCGACGGGCTGCCGCTGCCCAAAGGCTCGTTCGCCAACCCCAAAGTCGAACCCTGGAACCTGGAGCGCATCGCCGTGCTGCGCGGGCCGGCCTCGTCGGTTTACGGCCAGACCCCGCCCGGCGGCATGCTCGACATGGTCAGCCGTCGCCCCCAGGCTGAAAGCGCCCACCAGGTCGAAGCCCAGGTTGGCAGCAACAACCATCGCCAGATCAACTTCGACAGCACTGGCAAGATCGATGACGACGGCCAGTTCCTTTACCGTGTCAGCGGCGTGGTACGCGACAGCGGCGCACCAACCGATCATGTTCCAGACAAGCGCTACAACCTCGCGCCAAGCCTGACCTGGAACATGGATGAAGACACCAGCCTGACCTTCATCACCCAGTTCACCCGCGACGATACCGGTATCAGCGGCCAGTTCCTGCCGTTGCAGGGCACCAAGCTGGGCTCGCCGGCCGGCGATATCTCGCACCACAAGAACCTCGGTGACCCGGACTGGGAGTTCTACGATCGCACCTACTACGCCCTGGGCTATGCTTTCGAGCACCGCCTGAACGATGTCTGGCAGTTCCGCCAGAACCTGCGCTATACCAAGAGCGACCTGTCGTTCCAGGGCATCAACGTCGCAACGAACAACATCGGCACCATCCAGCCTGACGGCAGCGTCCCGCGCGAAACCGGCATCGTCAACGAGGACATCAGCCAGTTCGCCGTCGACAACAACTTCCAGGCCGACTTCCAGACCGGTGCCTTTACCCACACCCTGCTGATCGGCCTCGACCACCAGCGCTCGAACACCAATTACCGCTGGGATTACGGCCCGAGCCCCAGCGTGCCGCCAGGCAACGTAATCAACCCGCCGTACGGCCAGGACTTCTCCAAAGTGTCGTATTTCACCATGTACGACTACGGCCAGAAAACCCGTCAGACCGGCTTCTACGTGCAGGACCAGATTGCCCTCGACAACTGGCGCCTGACCCTGGGCGGGCGCGAAGACTGGGTGCACACCGGCACCACCTTCCACAACCAGAACGACGCCACCAGCACCGAGCGCGACAAAGCCTTCACCGGCAACGTCGGCCTGAGCTACGTGTTCGACAACGGCGTGACCCCGTACATTTCCTACACCGAGTCGTTCCAGCCGACGAGCGGCGCCGCCGTCGCCTCCACTGATTCGTTCAAACCAACCGAAGGCCGCCAGTACGAAGTCGGCGTCAAGTACCAGCCGGTCGGCAGCAAGAACCTCTACACCGCAGCCGTGTACGACTTGCGCCAGGACAACGTGAAGGTCACTGAAGGCAACATTACCCAGCAAGTTGGCCAGTTGCAGGTCCGCGGCCTTGAGCTGGAAGCCACCACCCAGGTGACCGAGAACCTCAAGCTGATCGGCTCCTACAGCTACACCGACACAGAGATCCTCAAGGGTGCGGCCAACGAGCAAGGCAACCGCATGGCGCTGATCCCGCGCAATCAGGCGACCCTGTGGGCCGATTACACCTGGCACAACGGCCTGCTCGACGGCTTCGGCGTCGGCGGTGGCGTGCGCTATGTCGGTGACAACTACGGCAACACCACCAACACCGATCTCGGCTATGTCGGCTCCTACACCGTCTACGACGCGTCGGTGCACTACGACCTGGGCCGCAAGGTCAGCACACTCAAAGGCATGACCGTCGCCGTCGAAGCCAAGAACCTGTTCAACAAGGACTACCTGGCCAACTGCGACGGCTACTGGTGCTACTACGGTGACGAGCGCAACGTCGTTGCCAGCGTCAACTACAAGTTCTAAGGCCCGGGATGAACAGCCGAACCATCCGCCGCTGGTCCTTCGTCCACACCTGGACCAGCCTGATCTCTACCCTGTTCCTGCTGATGCTGGCAGTGACTGGCTTGCCGTTGATCTTTCATCACGAGATCGACCACCTGCTGGGCGATGCGCCCGAGCTCAGGCAGATGCCGGCCGACACGCCCAAGCTCGACCTGCAGGCACTGGTGCTCAAGGCCCAGGCCCATCGCCCCGGCGAAGTGATGCAGTACTTCGGTTGGGATGAGGACGACAGCAACGGCGTGATCGCGATCATGGCGGCTACCGCCGGCACCGAGCCGAACGCGTCGCACACCTTCATGCTCGATGCGCGCACGGGTGAGGCGGTGGCAATGCCATCGGCCAACGGCGGTTTCATGATGACCATGCTGCGCCTGCACGTGGACCTGTTTGCAGGCCTCCCCGGCAAGCTGCTGCTGGCGTTCATGGGCCTGTTGTTCGTGGTAGCGATCATCTCCGGCGTGGTGCTCTATGCGCCGTTCATGCGCCGGCTGAAGTTCGCCAGCGTGCGCAACGACAAGTCCACGCGCCTGCGCTGGCTCGACCTGCACAACCTGATCGGCATCGTCACCCTGACCTGGGCGCTGGTGGTGGGGGTGACCGGGGTGATCAGCGCCCTGTCGGACCTGGTCATCGCGGCCTGGCGTAACGAAAGCCTGACGGCAATGGTTGCGCCCTACCGCGATGCACCGCCGCTGACCGAGCTGGCGCCGGTCAGCCGTGTGCTGGATATCGCTGCCGACGCCGTACCTGGCATGCAGCCGGACTTCATCGCCTTCCCCGGCACGCGTTTCTCCAGCGAGCATCACTATGCGGTGTTCATGAAGGGCAGCACGCACCTGACCGCCCACCTGCTGACCCCGGTGCTGATTGACGCCAGCAACCTGCAAGTCACCGCCATCGGCGACCGCCCCTGGTACATGGACGCCATGGGCCTGTCGCAGCCACTGCACTTCGGTGACTACGGCGGGCGGCCGATGCAGATCCTCTGGGCAGTGCTGGATGTGCTGACCATCATTGTGCTGGGCAGCGGCGTGTACCTGTGGGTGGTTCGGCGCCGGGCCAGCAAGCCGATTGCTACGGCGCAAGCGGAGACGGTGCAATGAAGCGCAAGACGTCAGGCTTGTGGACCGTGTTTGGCATGCCGGCAGTCATCGCCCTACTGGGTGCGCTGGGACTGTTTGCTGCGCTGCTCGGTGACGGCTGGTGGGATGCACTGGCCTGGGTCGGGCTGGGCTTGCCGGCGCTGTACAGTTTGCGCGGCTTGGCGAAATAGCTATCGCGGGGCAAGTCGAGACGTCGCCCCGCGATGCGGTTCTATCAGTCCACCAGCTTCGGCAAACACCCATCCAGCCGTTTATACAACGCACTGCCACTGTGCCAGTTGCGCAACAACCGCGCACGGTCGCGGGCAAATGCCTGGGCGAAGCTCATCTGGGTAGCGTGCTGACACATGGCATCCAGATCGATCAGCGACCATTGGCCGTCCTGCCAGAACAGGTTGTGGCCTTTCATGTCACCATGGCTGATGCGCTCGTGAATCAGCTGACCGAGCAGCTGTTGCAGTGCCTGCAGTTGCTCTTCTGGCACCTCACCGGACTCGACGTACGGCGCGAAGCAGGCCAGCAGGTCCGGGCCATCGGCATACTCGGTCACCAGGTAGGCGCGGCTGCGCAAGCCCATGAAGCGCAGCTCCTGGACCGCCAGCGGCTTGGGCGTGGCGATGCCGAGAAACTCCAGCCGGTGCCCCTCGATCCACGAATGCCAGGCCCGGCTCGGCCGCCAGAAGCGCTTGAACCAGTGGGCGGTGTTCTTGATGTTGTAGCGTTTGAGCACCAGTGGCCGGCCATTGACCTCGACCTTGGCCACACTGGCGGCGCCGCCGGTCTTGTACAGGTGGCCCTGGTCGATCAGGCTATCAGCCTGCTCCAGCACCGGCAGCAGGGCGGCCACTTCGTTGCGACGAATTGACCGCAGGCCCGACGGGCCGCGCTCGACGCTGAACAGCGTGCACTCGCGCCCGGCCTTGTCGAGGTAGTCCTTCAGGCGCCAGCTACGGACCTTGTCGATCTGCTTTTGCAGCGCTTCCAGCGGTAGCGCGTGCTCGACATTGGCCAGCAGGTAATGCACCAGCAGCTCTTCGATAAAGGGCTCCAGGCGTTTGGGCAACTGGGCGAACAGCACCCCGAGGTTCTGCAGCACTTGCTGACGCGACAGCGGCTGGCCGAGGGTTTCAGCCTTGATCCCGGCGCCGTCGATCAGATACAGCTGGCCGTTGTGGCGCAGCAGGTTGTCCAGGTGCAGGTCATCCTGCCACAGGCCCTTGGCGTGCATCTGCGCCACGCCAGTCAAGGCTTCGCCAAGCACCAGATGCTGTTCATCGGCCAGCGGCGGCAGGGCTTCGACTTCGGCCCAGGCATCGGCCAGGCTCACTGCCCCTTCAAGAAACTCGAACAGCAGCCAGCCGCCCTCGCCTTCGCGCAAGCCATCGGCCAGCAGCAGCGGCGTGGTCAGGCCTTGTGCGGCCAGCAGCCGCGCACCGTCCAGCTCGCGCTGAAAATGCCGGGCGGCGCTGCTGCCGACCAACAACTTGGCCAGTACCGGCTTGCCACGCCAGATTCCTGCGCCGACGTAACGCTGGCCCGGCAGCACTCGCAGCAGGCTGAGCAATTGCAGTTCGGCGCTGCCAGCGGCGTCCGCCAGGCTGATGTTCAGCGGCAGGTCCGGGCTGCGCCCGGCACCCTTGAGTTCAGACAAACGCATTAGCGAGCCTCTTTCTCACGGCGGCGGCGCGTCAGGCGCTGCAGCCAGGTATCAACCAACGGACTGTCGGTGGGCTGGTCCAGGTAGGACGAGAGCATCACCCGCACTTCAGCTTCGCTCCAGATCGGCGCCCGGCGCAACAGCGGCTCAAGGTCCTTGAGCCGGTCGCGCATGCCCAGCAGCAGCGGCCGGGTTTTCTCCAGGTCGATCAGTTGCGCCAGCCAGCCGTCGCTACGGGTACGCAGGAAGATATGCTTGGGGTAAAAGCAGCCATGCACCTGGTTGGCCGCGTGCAGGGTGCGCGCCAGCTGCCCGCAGGCGCGCAGGATGCCCTGACGCTGACCGATGTCCAGCTGCGGCCACTGCGCCAACAGGCTGTCGAGGTCGTTCCAGTCATCCAGGGCGCGGGTCATGAGGATCGCCCGGCGCTCGCCTTCAACCTTGCGCTCGCCGTAGTACACCGCCTGCAAAGCAGGAATGCCGAGCTTCTGGTAGCGGCTGATATTCCGAAACTCACGGGCGAAGGTCGGCTCGCCGAACGGCCGGTGCAGGGTTCGGGTCAGGTAGTCGCTCTGGCGCTTGAGGTAGTAGCCTTTGCCTTCAAGCTCCAGGCGATAGACGCTGCTCCAGCCACCTCGGCCGGTATTGGGCTCATCCACCGCATCGAGCTGCAGGGCCCAGAGCTGGTCGAAACCGTTGAGACCATGGCGCTCAAGCAGTGCCATGTCGGCACTGGCGAGAAAATCAGTCATTCGCGTCCCTCGAAAAACGTCACCACATGACGAACGCGGCGCTTGTCCGATTCGTTCAGACGCTCGCGCCCGCGGTATTGCAGGTAAAAGCGCAGGCGCTGGCTGTTGGACAAGTGGTACTTGGCCACTTTGTCCAGGCACGCCAGGTCTTTGGTGATGCGGTAACGCAGCATGAAGCCCCACCAGAAATCGCCGGTCGGGCAGTCGATGAAGAATAGCGTGGCCTGGTCGTCCACCAGCAGATTGCGCCACTTCAGGTCGTTATGGGTGAAGTGGTGGTCATGCATGATCCGCGTATGGCGGGCCAGCTGACGGCTGATGTGGTCGACCCAGCCGCGATCGGCCAGGCGCGCATCATTGCGCTCGGCCAGGGCCGACAGGTCTTCGGTGCGCGGCAGCTCGCGGGTGATCATCGCCCCACGGCCAAAGGCCAGGCCATTGCGCTCAAGGCCGAAGGCGACCACTTCGGCGGTGGGAATGTCCCACTTGGCGAACTGCTTGAGGTTCTGCCATTCCGCCTTGATCCGCGGCCGCCCCAGGTAGCGACGCAAGCCTTTGCCGGCACCGGTGTAACGCTTGACGTAGTAGTTGACCCCGTCACGCTCGACACGGATCACTTCGCTCAGCGGGTCGTGGGTCAGGCGCTCGCCCTTGAGGGCGAACACCGCGTCGATACTGCCAAAATCCGTCGCCAGGGCCTGATAGGCAGGCTCCAGTTTCCAACCCGCCATCAGAGCGCGTCTCCGTACCGTTGTTTACGCGCGTAGAGCTTCTGCGCCTTGCCTTCCAACCAGGCCAGCAGCCCGGCTTCTTCGGCCAGGATCTGGCGTAGCGGCTGCTGGAAGTAGCCACGCAGGAAGCGCAACTTGTCGCGCCGGGTCAGGCCGATGTCCAGCGCCGAGAAGTACAGCGCGGCCAAGTCCTTGTCACGCCAGCGGCGGGAGATTTTCGCCCGGGTCTGGGCGCGGTGCAGGTCGATGACCGACAACTTGAAGTCATCGGCCGTCACCGGCCGGTCGGTATGCAGCAGGAAATGGCAGATGTAGCAGTCGCGATGGTTGACCCCGGCGCGGTGCATCATGCCCGTCATGCGTGCCACTTCGGCGATCAGCGCACGCTTGAGGCGCGGCTGCGGCGGCTGCTTGAGCCAGTCGATACTGAAGTCTTCGAGGCTGACAGTCGGCGCCAGTTCTTCTGTGACGATGAACGAATGCTGGGTTGCCGGGTTTTCGCCACGCTCGCCATAGGCCACCGCGGTCATGGTCGGCACGCCGACTTCGTGCAGGCGCTGGATGGCCTGCCATTCCTGGCCGGCACCGAGTACCGGCAGCTTGGCGGTAAACAGGTTCTTGAAGATCTCGCCCCAGCCGATGCCGCGGTGGATCTTGACGAAATAGCCACGGCCTTCGACTTCGGTGCGCAGGGTACGGCGGCCTTCCAGCTCGCGGTACACCTCGCCCTGCAAGGCCTCGACGGCCTCGAAGGCATCGCGCGCGGCCCACAGGCGCTTGAACGGCTCAGCCAGTATCAGTTTCATGCGCGCTCCTGCGCCAGGATCACGTCGGCGGCATGCTCGGGCATGCTGTAGAGGTCGGCCGTGTCGGCAAACGCCAGGCCATTGCGCGCCCAGTCGGCGCGGGCCGAGCCATCTTCGAGCATGCGCTGCAGGTACTGATTGAGCTGCTCTTGCTCGAACGGCTCATCAAGCACCAGACCGCTGTCGGCCTCGGCGATGTAATGGGCATAGCCGCATACGGCCGAGACCAGCACCGGCAGCCCGGCGACCAGCGCTTCGAGCAGTACGGTGCCGGTGTTTTCGTTGTAGGCCGGGTGAATCAGCAGATCGGCGCCAAGCAGAAAACGCGGAATATCACTGCGGCCCTTGAGGAACTGCACTTGCTCGGTCAGGCCCAGGGTCGCGCTTTGCAGCTGGAACACTTTGGGATCGTCCTGGCCGATGACCATCAGCCGCGTGCGCTTGCGCAAGGCTGACGGCAAGGCGGCCAGCGCCTTGAGGCTGCGGTCGACGCCCTTGGTCTTGAAGCCCGAGCCGATCTGCACCAGCAGCAGTTGATCGTCTGCAAGGTTGAATTCGCGGCGGAACTCGGCGCGGATCTCGGCGGCATTGGCCGGTGCCCGGCGGTCCTGGCTGATGCCTGGTGGCAGCAGGTGGAAGCGCTCGTTCGGCGTGCCGTAGTGTTTGATGAACAGCGGCTGCTGGACTTCGGAGATCATCAGGATCTCGGTCTTGGCGTCCTTGGCGAACACCGCCCGCTCGTACTCGGCAAAGTGCCGGTAGCGGCCCCAGCGCCGGTACAGCGAGTTGCGCAGGTTCTGCGCCTTGTCTTCGAAGCAGCCATCGGCGGCGTAGTAAACGTCCAGCCCGGGCATCTTGTTGAAGCCGATCAGGCAGTCAACCGGACGCTTGGCCAGGTCGGCTTCCATCCAGGCGCTGAGTTTCTCGTTGCGCCGATGATTGAACAGCGCCTTGACCGGCGCCACCAGCACCTCGAAGCCCTCGGGCACGTCACCTTCCCAGATCAGCGTATAGACGCGGATCTGGTGACCGCGACGCTGGCACTCCAGGGCAATGCGCATGAAGTCGCGCTGCAGGCCGCCGAAGGGGAAATACTTGTATAGAACAAAAGCCAGTTGCATCAACGAACATCCTCAGCCAGCAGCAACGCGCGCAATTGGCTCGCCACACGCTCGGGATTCAGGCGAGTGAAGCACAGCGGCCACTCGCGTTTGAGATCGAACCGGCGCTGGTCGTCAGCGCTCGGCTTGTAGGTACATTTTTTCTGCAGGCATGGCGCACAGGCAAAGTCGCTGGCGATATGCACCTGGGACTTGCCATAGGCACCGGTGAGCCCCGGGTTGGTCGGGCCGAACAGCGACAGGGTCGGCACATCCAGTGCCGCTGCCAGGTGGCCCAGGCCGGTATCCACGGCTATGCAGGCCTTGGCTGCGGCCAAGACCCGGGCAACGCCCACCAGGTTGAGCTTGGGCAATACCTGGCAGTTGTTCAGGCCCTTGGCGATGCGCTCGGCACGCGCCTGCTCGGCCGGGTTGCCCCACGGCAAGCGTACTTGCAGGCCTTGCTGGCCGAGGCGCTCGGCCAACTGGCGCCAGTAGGCTTCCGGCCAGTGCTTGGTGGCCCAGGTGGTGCCATGCAGGAACACCACGAATGGCGCTGCCGGCGGTAATTGCAGACGGTTCAGGTCCAGGCCGTAATCACCCAGACCTGCCGGCAGGTTGTAGCCCAGGGCCAGGGCGAACAGCTGGCGCACCCGCTCCACCGCATGCTGGCCGCGTTCCACCGACAAACGCCGGTCGTAGAAGCGGCTCGACAGCCCTTCACGGGCCGAGTAACGGTCCATGCCGGCCACCGGCGCCTTGACGTAGCGGGTCAGCCAGGCCGATTTGACCAGGCCCTGGGCGTCGATCACCAGATCGTACTGGCTCTCGCGCAGACGCTGCTTGAACTGGCGCCATTCGCCGCTCTTGAAGGTCTGCCAGAGGTTCTTGCGCCAGCGGCGGATGGCCACCGGGATAATCTTGTCCACCGCCGGGTGCCAGCTGGGGATCTCGGCAAAGCCTTCTTCGACCACCCAGTCGAAGCGGATGCCGGGGATTGCCCGGGCCGCGTCAGTCAGCGCCGGCAGCGCGTGGATGACATCGCCCAGGGACGAGGTCTTGATCAGCAGTACCCGCACTTAGTCGACCTCGGCCATGACGTCGATCAGGCGCGGGCCATTCAGGCGCTGCAGCGCAGCCTCCACGGCTTCCGGCTCCAGTTGACGCAAGCAGTTGTAATGGCCGAAGCGGCAGGTACGGTCAAAGCACGGGCTGCACTCCAGGCCCAGGCGCACCACTTCGACCTGATCGGCCAGCGGCGGGGTGAAGCCCGGCGAGGTCGAGCCGTAGACCGCCACCAGCGGACGGTTTAGCGCCGCCGCCACGTGCATCAGCCCGGAATCGTTGGACACCACCGCATCGCTGCACGACAGCAGGTCGATGGCCTCGGCCAGCGAGGTCTCGCCGCTGAGGTTGGTCGCTTCTTCGCGCAGGCCCGGGATCAGGCGGGCACGAATGGCCTCGCCGACGGCGTGGTCGTTCTTCGAGCCGAACAGCCAGACTTGCCAGCCTTCGCGAATCTTGGTCTCGGCAACCTTGGCGTAATGCTCCGACGGCCAGCGCTTGGCTTCACCGAACTCGGCGCCAGGGCACAGCGCCAATACCGGGCGGTCCAGGCTCAGGCCGAACTTGGCCAGGGCGGCGTCACGACTCTGTGCTTCGATCTGCAGGCTCGGCCGTGGATACGGCTGCGGCAGCTCGGCGCCAGCCGGATAAGCCAGGGCCATGAAGCGCTCGATCATCAGCGGGTACTTGGCTTTGTCGAGCTTGCGCACGTCGTTGAGCAGGCCGAAACGCAGCTCGCCGCGCCAGCCGGTACGCTTGGGGATGCCGGCAAAGAATGGCACCAGCGCCGACTTGAGCGAGTTGGGCAGCAGGATTGCCTGGTCGTATTGGCCGGCCAGGGACTTGCCGATACGCCGGCGCGTCGCAAGCTCCAGCGCGCCATGGCCGAGCGGGAAGCTCAAGGCCTGGCGCACTTCAGGCATGCGCTCAAGGATCGGCCGGCTCCACTCGGGCGCCAGCACATCGATCACACATTCCGGGTGACGCTGCTTCAGGCACTGGAACAGGGTCTGCGCCATTACCATGTCGCCTACCCAGCTGGGGCCAATGATCAAAATTCTCATGCTTTATCCAGAAACGATCAGGGAGGCTGCAAACTGTTCGCAAACAGCCTGGCCTCCCCTCTTTATATTCAGGCTATATATCGACCAGTGTACGCCACTCGGGCTGTACTGTGGTCGTGGCAGGCGTCCTGGTGCCTGAACCGCCTGGTCGAAGTATCACGTCAAACCCAGCTGCGCCCAGATCCGCCGCACCTCCTGGCGCTCCTGCACGAACTGCCCGGCATCGATTACCCCGGCTTGCTTTTGCAGGGCCTGACGGTGCGCGGCAGAACGGAACGCCTTGTACACCTCGCGCAGCAGCACGGCATCGCTGGCGGGCATCAGCCCGGCCTGCTCGAGCTCTTCGAGGAGGCGGATATTGTCGGTCCAGCGCAGCAGTGCCGGATGGTCGTAAGACCATGCCAAAGCGGCGTATTGCACCATAAATTCGATATCGACGATACCACCGGCATCCTGCTTGATATCGAAGGGCACGCCGGCATCGAAGGCATTGGCCGCCGTCCCGGCAGCGCTGAGCTTGGTGCCGAGGTTGTCGCGCATCTTGGCGCGCATCTCGCTGACTTCGGCCTGCAGTTTGGGCAGGTCGCGGGCCTGGCCGAGGATGCGCGCGCGCACGGCCTCGAACGCCGCGCCCACCTGCGGGCAGCCGACCAGCACCCGGGCGCGGACCAGGGCCTGGTGCTCCCAGGTCCAGGCCTCGTTCTGCTGGTAACGCTCGAAGGCGCCCAGGGAGCTGACCAACAGACCTGAAGCGCCCGACGGCCGCAAGCGCATGTCCACGTCGTAGAGCTGCCCGGAGTTGGTCTGGGTGGTCAGCAGATGAATGATGCGCTGGCCCAGGCGGGTAAAGAACTGCGCGCTGTCGATCGGCTTGGCGCCGTCGGTTTCGGCTTGCGGGTCACCGTCGTGGATGAACACCAGGTCCAGGTCCGAGCCGTGACCCAGCTCGATCCCGCCGACCTTGCCGTAGCCGACAATAATGAAGCCCGGGTCGCACAGGCTGCCATCGCTGCGCTTGGGCTGGCCGTGCCGGCTCACGGTCTGGCGCCAGGCCAGGGCCAGCACTTGGTTGAGAATGGCTTCGGCCAGCCAGGTCAGGTAGTCGCTGACTTTCATCAACGGCAGGTTGCCGGCGATTTCCGAAGCGGCCACGCGCAAGCTGTGGGCCAGCTTGAAGTGGCGCAGGGCTTCCATCTGTTGTTCGAGGTCGTCCTCGGGGATGCGCGTCAGCCGCTCGCGCAACTCGGCCGCCAGTTCCGGGGCCTGTGGCGGGCTGAACAGCCGGCCTTCGTTGAGCAGTTCATCGAGCAGCAGCGGGAAACGGGTGATCTGTTCGGCGATCCATGGGCTGGCGGCGCACAGGGTCAGCAGGCGGCGCAGCGCTCCCGGGTTTTCGGTGAGCAGCACCAGGTACGCCGAACGCCGGGCGACCGCTTCGACCAGCGGCAACACCCGCTCCAGCACCAGGTCAGGGTCGGCGTGCTCCACCGCCTGGGCCAGCAAACGTGGAATAAAGGCATCCAGACGCTCACGGCCCAGGCGCTGCATGGCCCGCAACTGCGGGCTGACGCGCAGGCCGGCGAGTTGTTTGAGGGCTTTTTGCGGGTCGGCGAAACCGGCGTCCTGCAACTGACGGCACGCGGCTTCTTCATTCTGGGCTTCTTCCCACAGCGGCAGCCATTCACCGCCGACGATCACTTCACCTTCTTCATGCTCGTCTTCGTCCGGGTCGGCAATCACCTGACGGAAGTGCCAGTCGATCCGCCCACGCCAGTGCATCAACTGCGCATGGAAACTCGGCCAGTCGGCAAAACCGAGCATGAAGGCAATGCGCCCGCGGTCCAGGGCATCGTCCGGGAGCATCTGGGTCTGGCGGTCGGCAATCGCCTGGATTGCGTGTTCGGTGTAGCGCAAGAATTCATAGCCTTCGCGCAGCTCGGCAATCACCGCCGGTGGCAGGTAGCCCTGGCCTTCGAGGGTCGACAGCACCTTGAGCAATGGCCGCTGCTGCAGGCTCAGGTCGCGCCCGCCGTGAATCAGCTGGAAGGCCTGGGCGATGAACTCGACTTCACGGATGCCACCAGCACCCAGCTTGATGTTATCGGCCATGCCCTTGCGCCGCACTTCCTGCTGGATCAGCTGCTTCATGGTGCGCAGCGCTTCGATCGCCGAGAAGTCCAGGTAACGCCGGTAAACGAAGGGCCGCAGCATATCCAGCAGTTGCGCGCCAGCAGCCTGGTCGCCCGCCACTACCCGCGCCTTGATCATCGCGTAGCGTTCCCAGTCGCGGCCCTGATCCTGATAATACTGCTCCAGTGCATTGAAGCTGAGCACCAGGGCGCCGGCCGAGCCGTAAGGGCGCAGGCGCATGTCGACGCGGAACACGAAACCATCGACGGTGATCGGGTCCAGGGCCTTGATCAGGCGTTGGCCCAAACGGGTGAAGAACTCCTGGTTGTCCAGCGAGCGCTTGACCCCTTCGGTCTCGCCACCTTCGGGGAAGGCGAAGATCAGGTCGATGTCCGACGACAGGTTCAGCTCCACCGCGCCCAGCTTGCCCATGCCCAGCACCACCATGTGCTGCGGCTGGCCGCTGCGATGGCCGATCGGCGTGCCGAACTGCTGGCAATGGCGCGGGTACAGCCAGTTGTAGGCCTGGTCGATACACGCGTCGGCAAGGTCGGACAAGTCGCGGCAGGTCTGCACCAGGTCGGCCTGGCGGGTCAGGTCGCGCCAGATGATCCGCACTTGCTGGCGGCTGCGCTGGCGACGCAGGTTGCGCGCCAGTTCGTCCTCGCTCTCGGCCGCCTGGCTGGCGGTAGCGATCTGCTCGCACAACTGGCCCGCTGCGAAGGCCCGGTCGAGTTCACCACTGGCAGCCAGATCAACCAGCATCGCCGGGTCACGTACCACCTGTTCAAGGGCAAAGTCACTGGCCGCACAGACCCGGGCGAACTGCGCCCAGCGCTCGGTACTCCAGTCAGCAACAGACAATTCAGGGTGCTGGGCAACAGCCGCACGAAACGATTGCTCGTTACGGCTGACCAAGGCAGTGAGGGTGGCCGGCAGTTCGGCCAGCAAAGGCAGGCTCATGGTCTATCCTTGATCGGCGAGATTGGGTTGGCAGCGAGCGGACTGGGGAACCCGGACCACGGTTGGACTGTCATACAAAAGTTAGAAATAGCTGAAAAATCTGATTTTATGGCAGAAACCATCGCAGCAAACCTTTTCTTAACTTGTTTTTAACCACCGGTATCGATTTTTCCCACAACCCGAACAGCGGCCACGAGCCATTTTTGTGTAGTTTTACTACTGCCTGATCACTTCAAAAGCATGAAATGGTGATTCATTTGTAGTAAAACTACACAACGCCGGTACACTCTCCGGTAATCCAAGAATTTCATGTCGTCTGCCCAAAAGGCCAGTCGCAAACTCAGGCAACCGATTCTGGAAGCCTTTCCGCCCTGGAGCAAGCCATGCAAGACCTCGATCCCGTCGAAACCCAGGAATGGCTGGACGCCCTGGAGTCGGTTCTCGACAAAGAAGGCGAAGACCGCGCTCACTACCTGATGACCCGTATGGGCGAGCTGGCCACCCGTAGTGGCTCTCAGCTGCCATATGCCATCACCACGCCATACCGCAACACCATCCCCGTCACCCACGAAGCACGCATGCCTGGCGACCTGTTCATGGAACGCCGCATTCGCTCGTTGGTCCGTTGGAACGCGCTGGCCATGGTGATGCGCACCAACCTGAAAGACTCGGACCTGGGCGGCCACATTTCGAGCTTCGCCTCCAGCGCCACCCTGTACGACATCGGCTTCAACTACTTCTTCCAGGCTCCGACCGAAGAACACGGCGGCGACCTGATCTTCTTCCAGGGCCACGCCTCGCCTGGCGTCTACGCCCGCGCCTTCATGGAAGGCCGCATCAGCGAAGAGCAGATGAACAACTTCCGTCAGGAAGTCGATGGCAAGGGTCTGTCCTCGTACCCGCACCCATGGCTGATGCCTGACTTCTGGCAGTTCCCGACCGTTTCCATGGGTCTGGGCCCAATCCAGGCGATCTACCAGGCACGCTTCATGAAGTACCTGGAAAGCCGCGGCTACATCCCTGCAGGCAAGCAGAAAGTCTGGTGCTTCATGGGCGACGGCGAGTGCGACGAGCCGGAATCCCTGGGCGCAATCTCGCTGGCTGGCCGCGAGAAGCTGGACAACCTGATCTTCGTCATCAACTGCAACCTGCAGCGCCTCGACGGCCCGGTTCGCGGCAACGGCAAGATCATCCAGGAACTCGAAGGCGTGTTCCGTGGCGGTGGCTGGAACGTCAACAAAGTGGTCTGGGGCCGTTTCTGGGACCCACTGCTGGCCAAGGACGTCGACGGTATCCTGCAGCGTCGCATGGACGAAGTCATCGACGGCGAGTACCAGAACTACAAGGCCAAGGACGGCGCGTTCGTCCGTGAGCACTTCTTCAACACCCCAGAACTCAAGGCCATGGTCGCCGACCTGTCCGACGACGAGATCTGGAAGCTCAACCGTGGCGGCCACGACCCGTACAAGGTCTATGCGGCCTACCACCAGGCGGTCAACCACAAAGAGCAGCCGACCGTCATCCTGGCCAAGACCATCAAGGGTTACGGCACCGGTGCTGGCGAAGCCAAGAACACCGCGCACAACACCAAGAAGGTCGACGTCGACAGCCTGCGCCACTTCCGCGATCGTTTCGACATCCCGGTCAAGGACGAAGAGCTGGAAAACCTGCCGTTCTTCAAGCCTGAAGAAGGCAGCGCCGAAGCCCGTTACCTGGCCGAGCGCCGCACCGCCCTGGGTGGCTTCGTGCCGCAGCGCCGCGCAAAGAGCTTCAGCATCCCGACGCCGCCACTGGAAACCCTGAAGGCCATCCTCGACGGCTCGGGCGACCGTGAAATCTCCACCACCATGGCCTTCGTGCGGATCCTCGCGCAGCTGGTCAAGGACAAGGAAATCGGCCAGCGCATCGTCCCGATCATCCCGGACGAAGCCCGTACCTTCGGTATGGAAGGCATGTTCCGCCAGCTGGGCATCTACTCGTCCGTCGGCCAGCTCTACGAGCCAGTCGATAAAGACCAGGTGATGTTCTACCGCGAAGACAAAAAGGGCCAGATCCTCGAAGAAGGCATCAACGAAGCGGGCGCCATGTCCTCCTTCATCGCTGCCGGTACTTCGTACTCGAACCACAACCAGCCGATGCTGCCGTTCTACATCTTCTACTCGATGTTCGGCTTCCAGCGTATCGGTGACCTGGCCTGGGCCGCTGGCGACAGCCGTACCCGTGGCTTCCTGATCGGCGGCACCGCCGGCCGTACCACCCTTAACGGTGAAGGCCTGCAGCACGAAGACGGTCACAGCCACATGCTGGCCGCGACCATCCCGAACTGCCGCACTTATGATCCGACCTACGGCTACGAGCTGGCGGTGATCATCCAGGACGGCATGAAGAAGATGACCGAAGAGCAACAGGACGTCTTCTACTACATCACCGTGATGAACGAGTCCTACCAGCAGCCAGCCATCCCGGCCGGTGTCGAGGAAGGCATCATCAAGGGCATGTACCTGCTCGAGGAAGACACCCGCGAAGCTGCACATCACGTTCAGTTGCTGGGCTCCGGCACCATCCTGCGTGAAGTGCGTGAAGCGGCGAAGATCCTGCGTGAAGAGTTCAACGTTGGCGCCGACGTCTGGAGCGTTACCAGCTTCAACGAACTGCGTCGCGACGGCCTGGCAGTAGAGCGCAGCAACCGCCTCAAGCCTGGTCAGAAACCTCAGGTTACCTACGTCGAAGAGTGCCTGGCTGGCCGTAAGGGCCCGGTCATCGCTTCCACCGACTACATGAAGCTGTTCGCTGAACAGATTCGCCAGTGGGTACCGAGCAAAGAGTTCAAAGTCCTGGGTACCGATGGCTTCGGTCGCAGCGACAGCCGCAAGAAGCTGCGTCACTTCTTCGAAGTCGACCGTCACTTCGTGGTGCTGGCTGCCCTGGAAGCCTTGGCTGACCGTGGCGATATCGAACCGAAGGTCGTGGCTGAAGCCATCGCCAAGTTCGGCATCGACCCGGACAAACGCAACCCACTGGACTGCTGAGGAGTATTTTTAAGTGAGCGAACTCATTCGCGTACCTGACATCGGCAGCGGTGAAGGTGAAGTCATCGAGCTGTTCGTCAAAGTTGGCGACCGTATCGAAGCCGACCAGAGCATCCTGACCCTGGAATCGGACAAGGCGAGCATGGAAATCCCTGCTCCCAAGGCCGGCGTGGTCAAGAGCCTGAAGGTCAAGCTGGGCGACCGCCTGAAAGAAGGCGACGAACTGCTGGAACTGGAAGTCGAGGGCGCCGCTGCTGCGGCCCCTGAGACTGCCGCCCCTGCCGCAGCGCCTGCAGCCGCGGAAAAACCTGCTGCTGCCCAGGCCCCTGCGGCCCCGGCCGCTGCACCGGCTGCCGCTACCGTCCAGGACATTCATGTTCCGGACATCGGCTCCTCGGGCAAGGCCAAGATCATCGAGCTGCTGGTCAAGGTTGGCGACACTGTCGAAGCCGACCAGTCGCTGATCACCCTCGAATCCGACAAAGCCTCGATGGAAATCCCGTCGCCGGCTGCCGGCGTGGTCGAAAGCATCGGCGTCAAGCTCGAAGACGAAGTCGGCACTGGCGACTTCATCCTCAAGCTCAAGGTCCAGGGCGCCGCCGCCCCGGCTCCTGCGCCAGCCGCTGCTGCTCCGGCCAAGGCTGAAGCTGCGCCTGCGGCTGCCGCCTCTGCGCCAGCGGCCAAGGCCGAAGCTGCGCCAGCCCCTGTTGCTGCCCCTGCGGCCAACGGTGCCAAGGTGCATGCCGGCCCTGCCGTACGTCAGTTGGCCCGTGAATTCGGCGTCGAGCTGAGCGCGGTTACCGCCAGCGGCCCGCATGGTCGTGTGCTCAAGGAAGACGTGCAGGTTTACGTCAAGGCCATGATGCAGAAGGCCAAGGAAGCTCCAGCCGCCGGTGCCACCGGTGGTGCAGGCATTCCGCCGATCCCGGAAGTCGATTTCAGCCGTTTCGGCGAAATCGAAGAAGTGCCGATGACTCGCCTGATGCAAGTTGGCGCCGCCAACCTGCACCGCAGCTGGCTGAACGTGCCACACGTGACCCAGTTCGACAGCGCCGACATCACCGAGCTGGAAGCTTTCCGCGTCGCCCAGAAGGCCGTGGCCGAGAAGGCTGGCGTCAAGCTGACCGTACTGCCGCTGCTGCTCAAGGCGTGCGCCCACCTGCTCAAGGAACTGCCGGACTTCAACAGCTCGCTGGCGCCAAGCGGCAAGGCAATCATCCGCAAGAAGTACGTCAACGTCGGTTTCGCCGTGGACACTCCGGATGGCCTGCTGGTCCCTGTGATCAAGAACGTCGACCAGAAGAGCCTGCTGCAACTGGCTGGCGAAGCTGCAGCCCTGGCGGAAAAAGCCCGGACCAAAAAGCTCTCGGCCGACGACATGCAAGGCGCCTGCTTCACTATCTCCAGCCTCGGTCACATTGGCGGCACCGGCTTCACGCCGATCGTCAACGCGCCGGAAGTGGCGATCCTCGGCGTCTCCAAGGCGACCATCCAGCCAGTCTGGGACGGTAAAGCCTTCCAGCCGAAGCTGATGCTGCCACTGTCGCTGTCCTACGATCACCGCGTGATCAACGGTGCAGCGGCTGCGCGCTTCACCAAGCGCCTGGGCGACCTGCTGACCGACATCCGCACCATGCTGTTGTAATTGCTGTTTCCTGTCTCTCCTGCCGGGGAGACAGGCTCCCTTTTCGAGCTGCCACGCTCGTACCTCAACCCCGTCATTTTGGCGGGGCTTTTTTTTGCTTCATCGCAGCTTACCGAGAAAGGCCGCTTTTATATTCAGGCCCCGTCCCGGTAACCATAAACGACTCGCGACAGCCCCCCTCACCGATCCAGAGTACCTGTTGGCTTTCAGCACACATCGCCACCGTCGCGTAGCGATGCCCTTTGTACAAGGCGAACCAACCTTAACTCTTCCAGCTACCGCTTGCCTTTCTGTTTCATGCTAATCAGCGATGAAACTTCTGTTGCCTGACAACGCCCTTGGCACGATTACCACACCAGTGGGAATTCTCACATCCGCACTCCCGTAAAACCCACCCATACAAAGTCACTTCCCACCTGACAGCGCGACCGCAGACTAACTACTAACAGGTCTTGCAACTTTAGTATTTGTTCATTGCAGCGCAACGACACAGAGATACAGACGAACTTAATTTGCGGACTTCGAAAGGACCTCGAAACCCATGAACATTTCCCCGCCCATTGTAGGCCCGATTATCGGCCATACCACGACAGTTCAAACACGAATATTCATTCAACCCGCAACCTCCAACAGCAAAGAGACCTACGCCATTATTCGATTCCGCCACGCGGGCGAAAAGCAATGGCTACCTGTCATTATCAATCGACTCAACAGCACATTTGAAAAAACAGCTGTCATGGTCCTCAATGACCTCACGCCCTCCACGACCTACGAATACCAGATCGGTTCCTTTTCTCACGCAGGCTCTTTGAAGGACGCTCGAACCATCAACCCACAGGTGTTCACGTGGCCGATAGAAAGCCCTATTTATCGTTTCAATACCTGTTCCATCGAGACGAAAAAAAGCCGTCATTATCTGATTGGTTCCTGCCGCTACCTTAACCTTACCGGCGGCCACGCGGTGGACGTAAAGTTCAGTGACGAAATCTTTGGGAGAATACTGGAAAACATCAAGAACCAACGACTCGACATCGAAGCCTTCGTCATGACCGGGGATCAGATCTATGCCGACGACTGGAACTTTGCCGCCCCCGACACCCTGCTCAGGGAATTCGCGAAAAAATACCGGCAGGCTTTTTCAACACCCAATTTCAAAGCCTTAACCTCTCGCATTCCCAGCTATATGATATTGGACGATCATGAGATCGAGGACAACTGGCCAGCCAAGGCAACGCCTGCTAAAAAAAACACACTGTACCGTGATGCCCTTCACGCTTATACCACTTACCAATGTAGTCACAGCCCGGCTTTTGAAGCGTCCGGTACTGAGGCCGTCTATTTTCCCGGAAACTACTGGTACACCTTCAGCCATGCTGATTTGGACTGGTTCGTGCTGGACGTAAGAACCGAACGTGATCTGGTAAAAAAACAAACCATCAATGACAGGCAAATGGATAGCTTTCTAAAATGGCTTGAAAGCAGTCACGCCCGCGTCAAGTTTGTCGTCACCCCGGTCATGTTCTATCCCGACTCAAAAGATAGCGACAAGGGGGGGCTGGATGCGTGGAAGGGTTTCACTCAGCAACGCAACCAGATACTCGAGCATATCCGCTTGAAAAAAATCAAAAACGTCATCTTCATCACAGGTGACGTGCATTGCGCCCTGACCTGTGAGCTCAAGCACTCCGTGGACAAGGATTTCTCGGTGCATACCATCGTGTCTTCACCTTTGAGCAAACACCGGTTACTGCCCAATACGACCGAAAACTACTTCGAACTGAACAAGCCCCTCACCGACGTCAATGGCGGTCGATACACCAATCACCTCACCAGCCCTGTGATTGATAAAGACAACTATGCTCTGCTCAGCGTCGAAAAAAGCCACGTGAAGGTCAACTACTATGGCCGCAACGGCAAACCGCTGGGCCACGAAATACAGATCCCGTTGAAATGATGCCCCCTGCAAGGAACCTCCGATCAACTTGCCGCAACCTCTCAACCCGTTAAAAACTCCGCTGAACTCGAGGCACTATTGGCCGCGAAATACCCTGTACGCGAGGCAAGCCTTCTGGCTTGCCCTCGGATGTTGGTGCTGGGTACTGAAGAAAAACGCCGCCCTGCCGACACACTGAAAACACGGAGTAACTGTATTACTTGTAAGCCCGTGCCGCATGATGCAACCTTGCTGCACGCGCCGGAATGCAGGGATGCCTGCCGTGCGTGATCAGTTCTCTTGAAGCGAGCTCTCGATGAAAAGCCAACCTGATGCCGCCAGCCGTATGGTGGCCGAGGTCGTGACGCAGTTGCCCGTGCCCTCGCGGCTCGGGATGCTGCGTTTCGAGCGGCTGAACGAGGCGAGCTGGGCGCTGCTCTATCTGGATCCTGGTTGTGAACGGCAATTTGGCCTGGCCGCAGTCGAACTCTGTTCCCTGGTCGGCTCACCCTACGCCAGCCTGATGGAGCCCGAAGCCCGCTACAAACTGCATGATGCCATCCAGCTGCAACTGGCCCGGCGCCCGCACTACCTGGTGCGCTATACCCTGCACACCGGCCAGGGCCCGCTGCACCTGCTGGAACTGGGCGAAGCCTACAAGCAGCACAACCGTCAGCTCCTGCGCGGTTATCTGATGGTCCTCGACAGCCAGCCTGGTGATACCCCGGACCTGTCGGCCGCCGACCTCGAGACCCGCAACAGCCGCCTGCAGATCGCCTTGCAGCTCAACCAGCGCGCCCAGCAGGAACAGCTCGAGCACCTGGAGCGAGTGCGCGCCCAGCAAGACTTGATCCTGCACCTGGCTCGCCATCGCTACAGCGCCAGCAACTCGCTGCTCGAAGCCGCCGAGCTGATCACCCGCAGCGCCTGCGAGATCTACAAGATCGACTGCGCGAGCATCTGGTACCTGGAAGAGCAGCAACTGCAGCCGATCTCGGCGTTCTACCGCGATACCCAGGAATACCGCCTGCCCGAACCGATCGACGCCAGCCGCTTTCCCGACTACCTCGAAGCCCTGCACACCAGCCGCGCCATCGATGCGCACAACGCCACCCACGACCCGCGTACCCGCGAAATGGCCGAAAGCCTGCGCCCACGCGACATCAACGCCATGCTCGATGCCAGTATCCGCATCGATGGCCAGGTGGTCGGGGTGCTGTGCCTGGAGCAGACCGGCTCGGCGCGGGCCTGGCAAACCGATGAAATCGCCTTTGCCGGCGAGCTGGCCGACCAGTTCGCCCAGGTCATCAACAACCACAACCGGCGCACCGCGACCAACGCCTTGCACCTGTTCCAGCGCGCCGTCGAGCAAAGTGCCAACGCCTTTTTGCTGGTCAACCGCGATGGCGTTGTCGAATACGTCAACCCAAGCTTTACCGCCATCACCCAGTACAGCACCGATGAAGTCCATGGCCACCGCCTGTCGGAACTGCCGGCGCTGGAAAACTTGAGCGAGCTGCTGTTCGACGCGCCGTCGAGCCTGGCCATGGGCAACAGCTGGCAGGGCGAATTCAAGAGCCGGCGCAAGAACCTCGAGCCGTACTGGGGCCAGTTGTCGATCTCCAAGGTGTTCGGCGATAACCGCGAACTGACCCACTACATCGGCATCTACGAAGACATCACCCAGAGCAAGCTGGCCCAGCAGCGCATCGAGCGCCTGGCCTACACCGATAACCTGACCAGCCTGGGCAACCGCCCGGCGTTCATCCGCAACCTCGACGAGCGCTTTGCCCGCGACAGCGACAGCCCGATCAGCCTGCTGCTGGTGGACATCGACAACTTCAAGCGGATCAACGACAGCCTCGGCCACCAGACCGGCGACAAACTGCTCATCAGCCTGGCCCGGCGCCTGCGCAACAGCCTGAGCCCCGGCGGCAGCCTGGCACGCTTTGCCAGTAACGAATTCGCCGTGCTGCTCGAAGACACCGACCTGGAAAGCGGCCAGCAGGTTGCCCAGCAACTGTTGCGCACCCTCGACAAGCCGATGTTCGTCGACAACCAGCTGATCAATGTCACCGGCTCCGTGGGCCTGGCCTGCGCGCCGCTGCATGGCCGCGACCCGCAGACCCTGATGAAGAACGCCGGGCTTGCCCTGCACAAGGCCAAGGCCAACGGCAAGCATCAGGTCCAGGTGTTTACCGAGGCGCTGAACGCCGAAGCCAGCTACAAGCTGTTCGTCGAAAACAACCTGCGCCGCGCCCTGACCCAGAACGAGCTGGACGTGTTCTACCAGCCCAAGCTGTGCCTGCGCAGCGGTCGTCTGCTGGGCCTGGAAGCGCTGCTGCGCTGGAACCATCCGGAAAAGGGCATGATCCGCCCCGACCAGTTCATCAGCGTCGCCGAAGAAACCGGGCTGATCATCCCCATCGGCAAGTGGATCGCCCGCCAGGCCTGCCGCATGAGCCAGAAGCTGCGTATGGAGGGCCTGGGCAACCTGCAGGTGGCGATCAATCTTTCGCCCAAGCAGTTTTCCGACCCGGATCTGGTCGCCTCGATCGCCAATATCCTCAAGGAAGAAGCCCTGCCCCCGCACCTGCTGGAGCTGGAGCTGACCGAGGGCCTGCTGCTGGAAGCCACCGAAGACACCCACCGCCAGCTCGACCAACTCAAGCAACTGGGCCTGACCCTGGCCATGGACGACTTCGGCACCGGTTATTCATCGCTGAGCTACCTGAAGAAATTCCCGATCGACATCATCAAGATCGATCGCAGCTTCATCCACGAAATCCCCGACAACCAGGACGACATGGAAATCACCTCGGCGGTGGTGGCCATGGCCCACAACCTCAAGCTCAAGGTGGTTGCCGAAGGCATCGAGACCGCCGAGCAGCTGGCATTCCTGCGTCGTCACCGCTGCGATGTTGGCCAGGGCTACCTGTTCGACCGACCGATTCCGGGCAGCGAGCTGATCGAAAAACTCAAACGCTATCCACGTGGTCCAATCGCCTGACAGCGGCGTTGCTCTCGGGCAATATAGAGTTCATTCAGGCCCCTTCGCGGGGCAAGCCCGCTCCTACCTACCCCTATCAGCAGAGGAACGATCATGGTCCTGCGCTCGGAGATCCTGGTGAACAAAAACGTCCTGCCCACCGCCGAACAGGCCCTGCCTGGCCGTGAAACGCCGATGGTCCTGCCCGAAAAACATTTTGTCTTCAAAGACACCCCGCTGCTCGGCCCGTTCTTCGAAGGCGCCATCGACTTCGCAATCTTCGGCCTGGGTTGCTTCTGGGGTGCCGAGCGGCGCTTCTGGCAGCGTGAAGGCGTGGTCAGCACCGTGGTCGGCTATGCCGGCGGCTTCACCCCCAACCCGACCTACGAAGAAGTCTGCTCGGGCCTGACCGGCCACACCGAAGTGGTGCTGGTGGTGTTCGACAAGGACAAGGTCAGCTACCAAGAGCTGCTGGCGATGTTCTGGGAGCTGCACAACCCGACCCAGGGCATGCGCCAGGGCAACGACGTCGGCACCCAGTACCGCTCGGTAATCTACTGCACCAGCCCACAGCAACTGCAAGAAGCTCTGGCCAGCAAGCAGGCCTACCAGGTCGAACTGACCAAGGCCGGTTTCGGCGAGATCACCACCGAGATCGACCAGGCGCCGACCGTGTACTTCGCCGAGGCCTACCACCAGCAGTACCTGGCCAAGAACCCTGAAGGCTACTGCGGCATCGGCGGTACCGGTGTCTGCCTGCCACCGAGCCTGCAAGGCAACTGAGGGATCGACATGTCCGCACCGAGCATGACCCTGTTCCATTCGCCAGCCTCGCCGTTCGTGCGCAAGGTGCTGGTGGTGCTGCACGAAACCGGGCAAACCGACCGCGTGGCACTGCAGACCGTCAACCTCACCCCGGTCGACCCGGTGGCCGAGCTCAACCAGGGCAACCCGGCGGGCAAGATCCCGGCCCTGCGCCTGGCCGACGGTAGCGTGCTGCATGACAGCCGGGTGATCTGCGAATACCTCGACCTGCAGCATGTGGGTAACCCGCTGATCCCCCGTGAAGGCTGGCCGCGCTGGCATCGCCTGACCCTGGCGTCGCTGGCCGACGCGATCATGGATGCCGCGGTACTGACCCGTTACGAGACCTTCCTGCGGCCCAAGGACAAGCAATGGGACAGCTGGATCGACGCGCAACAGGACAAGATCCGTCGTGGCCTGAGCAATCTTGAGCAGGAACACTTCGCCGACCTGGCCTCGGGGTTCGACATCGCCGCCATCGGCGTGGCCTGCGCCCTGGGTTACCTCGACCTGCGCTTCCCCAACTTCGGCTGGCGTGAGCAGCAGCCGAAGCTGGCGGGGTGGTATGCGCAGGTATGCCTGCGTGAGTCGATGCGGGCGACTGATCCTTCAGCTAGCTGAAGCGCCTGGCTGTACCGTCCTCATCGCTGGCAAGCCAGCTCTCACAAGAGATCGCCGAACACTGGGGGAGCTGGCTTGCCAGCGATGGGGCCCGACAGAACACCTTGTATTCCCAGTGCACGAACAGCCTGGCGATTTTCATCGCCAGCACTGCCCCCAGACACCTCTCCTCGCGCAAGCCACTCATGCCAGCTTCACCTGGCCAACCCCATACCAGTCCAGGCGACGGGTCAGGATCATGAACACACCCAGCAGCGCGAACAGCAGCAGCGAACCCATCAGCAAGGCGTAATCCTCGGCCGTCAGCAGGCTGTAGAGCATGCCGTAGAGCATCGCCAGGCCCAGGGCAAAGCCCATGCCGCGAAACGCGCTGTGCAGTACGTGGCACAGGTAGAAACCGATCAGCAACACGCAGCCGCTCGCCGACAAGGCATAGGCCATGGCAAAGCCCGTGTGTTCGGACAACGACAGCAACAGCAGGTAGAAGAATGCCAGGGCCACGCCCACCAGGCCGTACTGGATCGGGTGCACGCTGAGGCCCTTGAGCACTTCGAAAAGGAAGAAGCCGGCAAAGGTCAGGGCAATGAACAGCAGCGCATATTTGATCGCCCGCTCGCTCTTGAGGTACTGGTCCACCGGGTCGATGAAGCTGACACCGAAGGCGCGGCCGTTGAAAACATTGCACTTGTCGTTGACCACGCACTGGGTCAGGGCGTCTTCAAGGTTGGTGGAGAAGAACGAGGTCTGCCAGCGCGCCGAGAAACCACCGGCATCGATCTTGCGGCTGACGGGCAGGTAGTTGCCGTCAAAACTCGGATGCGGCCAGTTGGCAGCCATGGCCACGCTGCTGGTCCGCCCCACCGGCAACACCTGCAGCTGTTCGGTACCTTGCAGGCTGAGGTCGAACGCATAATTGAGCACGGTCTCAACCTTGCCATCGACGCCCGGCAACAGCGCGTGCACGCCTCCGCTCATCCAGTCCAGCTTGGTCCCGGCGGCAAAGTCCAGGCGCTGGTCGTTGAGCTGCAGCTGCAGGCCTTTCTCGATGCCGCGGATGTCGCTGATACCGACCACCAGGAACGCAGGTTCAAAGCGGTAATCCGCGAAGTCCTCGGTAATGCCCCAATTGGCCGGAATCTCGAAGTGGCCATTGATATGACTGTTGGCGTGGAACAGGCGCGCCTCGTAGATACCGCGCGAACGCAGCTCGGTGTCGATGCTGGCGTTGAGGTCGAAGGTTTCCGGCAAGAAATACAGGTGGCCATTGACCTGGCTGATTTCCTGGAAGCTCTTGCCCTCCTCGGTCTTCCAGCGTCGTTCGATCTTGCGGTACGGCACCACCAGCATCGGCCCGGTGATCTGCTGGGCGAAGCTTGAGCTTTGGGCAATGTCGCGGACCACGCTATCACGCTGGTACTGACGGTCCTGGATCAGACCGCCGATCATGAACAACGGGATCAGCAGTAGTACGACCAGAAAGCCGATGACGGCTAGTTTGAAACTCAGTTTGCGGTTCATGGACAGGACTCCGGTTTCGATGGGCAGAGTCTGCGCAAACGAAATGGAGCCCTTGCGGACTTATGTGGAGCCTGTGTGCAGACTCTGTGAAGTTTTCAGCCCAGGCGCTTGGCCGGCAGCCACAAACGCACGCGCACGCCATCCTCGACGTTGGCCACTTCCAGCGCACCGCCATGCAGTTGCATCACTTCTTCGACGAAGTTCAGCCCCAGCCCGGTGCTCTTGCGCCCGCTCAACGGTCGCGGCAGCGAGTAGAAACGCTCGCTGAGGCGGCCCAGGGCATAGTCAGGAATCGCCTCGCCCTGGTTGAACAGGCTCAAGGCCACGCGGCCGTCACCGTGCTCCAGTTCGAACACCAGCAATCCGCCTGGCGGGGTGAAGTCCAGGGCATTATCCAACAGGTTGGCGATGGCCTGGCGCATCAAGAACGGGTCACACAGCAGTCGCGTGGCAGCGGGCACGCGCTGGCGCACCTGCAATTCGCCGCTTTCGATGCGCGCGCTCTGGGCCAGCAGCAACTCGTCGACCAACGCCGCCAGCGGCACCTGCTGCTGCTCTTCGAGCTCCTGCATCTGCTCGACCTGGGCCAGGTTGAGCAGGCGTTCGATCAGGTGCTGCATGCGCGCACTTTCACTTTCGATGTTGCCGGCAAAACGCTGGCGCTGTTCGTCGCTCATCGGCCCCTGGAGCAGCTCGGAGGCGCCACGGATCGCCGCCAGCGGGCTTTTCAGCTCGTGGGTCAGGGTGTGTACGTAACGCTCGACGTAGTCCTTGCCTTCGAGCTGGGTACGCATGCGCTCCACCGCTGCCGCCAATTGCCACAGCTCACCGCCACGGTAATGCGGCAGCGCCGTACGCTCGCCTTCACTCACCGCCTGGGCGTAACGGGTCAGTCGGCGCAGCGAGCGCGCCAGCCACCACGACAGCGCCGCGCCCACCAGCAGGCCCAGGCCGATAAGACCCAGGCCAAGGTACAGCAGGCGTCGTTCGGAGCGGTCGATATAGGGTTGCAGCGACTTGTTCGGCTTGGCCACGGTGACCACGCCAATGATCGTGCCTTCATCCAGAATCGGCGCCGCCACGTGCATCACCGAAGACTCCGGGTCTTCTGGGTTGCTGCGGGTCGAGCGCGCGCCATATTGGCCGCGCAGGGTCAGGTAGACGTCGTTCCAGCGCGAATAGTCCTCGCCCACTGCCACCCCTGCCGAATCGAGCAGGACCTTGCCCTGGGCATCGGTAACGTAGATGCGGTGGTTGACCTGGTTCTTCGACAAGCCCCAGATATCAGCCTTGGGCTGGCGCTGGCCGTAGGCGCGCAGCAGCACCGGCAAACGGCTCTGGCCGAGGGTGCCGGCCTTGACGTCGTCGTGGAGGATTTCCGCCAGCAGGTTGGCAGTGTCGACCAGGGTTTCTTCGGTGGACTGGCGCACACCGGGGCGAATCTGCTCACGCACGGTGCTGAGAATGAAATAGCCGGTCAGCCCGACGAACAGGAAGTACACCAGGAAAATCCGGATGCCCAGGCGCATCAGCTGTGGCTCGGGCTGTAGCTGTAGCCAAGGCCGCGGTGGGTCTGGATCGGCTCGGCGTCGGCGGCCACCGCGCGCAGCTTGGCGCGCAGGCTCTTGATATGGCTGTCGATGCTGCGCTCGTAACCGGCATCGGCAGCAACGCCGACGGCATCGAGCAATTGCTCGCGGCTGAACACCCGCTCGGGTTGCTCCAGCAGGCTTTGCAACAGGCGGAACTCGTGCCGAGTCAGGCTCAGGGCCTGGCCGCGGTAGTGGATCTGCATGCGCAGGGTATCGACCTGGAACAACTGCGCAATGCTGGCAAGCGACTCGGCACGTGGCGCCATGCGCTTGAGGATCGCCCGCACCCGGGCCGCCACTTCACGGGGGCTGAAGGGTTTGACCACGTAATCGTCGGCGCCGATTTCCAGGCCCACCACCCGATCGATTTCGCCATCGCGGGCGCTGAGGAACATCACCGGCACCTCGCTGAAACGACGCAGTTGCCGGCAGGTTTCAAAGCCGCTGATATCCGGCAGGCCGATGTCGAGGATGATCAGGTCGGCCGGTCGCTGGCGGTGCTGCTCCAGCGCGGCGCTGCCGAGGCTCACCCATTCGGTGCTGTGACCGTCGCCTTGCAGGGCGAAAATCAGCGTATCGGCGATGGCCGCTTCGTCTTCGACAATTAAAATATGCGGCATGGCATCCGGGCCTGGCGGTAGAAATGCTGCACTTGTAGGAGATTATGCGGCGCCTGGCAAGGCCTCATCGCGGGGCAAGCCCGTCAGCAATCCGGCTTGTCTGCGGTAAACCGCCGCGCCGGGTTTACCGCCGCCTTGAACTCGCGCAATGCCTTGGCACCAATCAGCAACGGATAGTTGAAGCTGCTGCGGTCGGTCAGGTTGACTTCGACGGTGCGTTTTACATCGCCCAGGCACAGCTCCAGGTCGACCACCGGGCGTTTGCTGATCTCGGCACCCTCGCCGTCTTCGTCTTCATCGGCGCGGTTCTTGATCTTGCTGATGCGCGCCAGCTTGTGTTCATAAACCTTGCCGTCGGCATCCTTGGTGGCGACACGAAAGCGCACCCAGTCTTCGCCATCACGGGTGAAGGTCTCGATGTCCTTGGCCGACAGCGAGGCGGTCAGCGCGCCGGTGTCCATCTTGGCCTTGAAGGTCTGGCCACCGACTTCCGGCAGTTTGATGTATTCGTAGCGGCCATACAGGGTCGGCTCGGCGGCCATCACCGGCAGGGCCAACAGGGACAGCAGTGCAAGTACCGATTTCACAGGATCCGCTTCCTTGAGATAAGACAGTGTTTAGACTGCGAAGGCAGAATAGGTTCGCGCCGATAGCTTATTCAACACAATGTGAAACATTTGTCCGGCAGGAGCAAACCGGAGCATTTGGCGTACACCGACAGGGTGCTTATCATTGCCGACCGCTTACTTGAATATAAGAGCTTTCTTATGCGCCGCTTGCTGACGGGCATTCTTGTGACCTTGCTGTTGCTGCTCAACACCCTGGTCCTGATCGGCCCGCTGATGGTCTTTGCCCTGCTCAAACTGGTCCTGCCCGGCCGCTACCGCGACTACGCCTCATGGGCGGTGATGTGGATCGCCGAAACCTGGGCCGAAATCGACAAACTGATCTTCCGCCTGTGCATCCCCACCGTCTGGGACGTGCGCGGCGCCGCCGACCTGCGCATCGATACTTCGTACCTGGCGGTCAGCAACCACCAGAGCTGGGTCGACATCCCAGCGCTGATCCAGGTGCTCAACCGCCGCATTCCGTTCTTCAAGTTCTTCCTGAAAAAAGAGCTGATCTGGGTACCCTTGCTGGGCCTGGCCTGGTGGGCGCTGGATTACCCGTTCATGAAGCGCTACAGCAAGGCTTTCCTCGACAAGCACCCCGAGCTCAAGGGCCAGGACCTGGAGATCACCAAGGCCGCCTGCGAGCTGTTCAAACGCCAGCCGGTAACCGTGGTCAACTACCTCGAAGGCACGCGCTTCACCGAAGCCAAGCGCGCCGCCCAGCACTCACCGTTCAAGCACTTGCTCAAACCCAAGGCCGGCGGCGTGGCCTTCGTGTTGGCGGCGCTGGGCGAACAGCTCGACGCCCTGCTCGATGTCACCATCGTCTACCCCGGCGACCAGGCCCCGGGTTTCTGGGACCTGCTTAGCGGCCATTTGCCGAGGGTGATCATCGATATCCAGGTGCATGAACTGGACTCGGCGCTGTGGAGTGGCGACTACGAAAACGACCCGGCCTTGCGCCAGACCGTGCAGGACTGGGTCAACCAGCTCTGGCACGCCAAGGACGCCCGCATCGAGGCCCTGCGCGCCGAGCTGCGCTGATCAACCGATGATCGCATGGGGCAGGAAGCGGCTGCTGTCCTTGGTGATCAGCGAGTTGTCTTCGCGAATACCGATACCCGCCGGCAAGTCGCCGACCACCCAGCTGCCGATCACCGTGTAGCTGTCGGCAAAGCGCGGCAGCGCCCGGAACTGCTGGATGATGCTCGGCCCGCCGCCATAGGGGCCGTCTTCGACCACTCGCTGGCCACTGCCGGTGTGGATCTCGATGTTGGCGCCTTCGCGAGAGAAGAACGGTTTGCGTACCCAGCCCTTGTCCAGCGTCGCGCCCGGCGCTTGCTCGATGAACGCCGGCAGCAGGTTCGGGTGGCCCTGGTGACGCTCCCACAGCAGCGCCAGCATGCCTTTGTTGGAGAGGATCGCCTTCCACGGCGGCTCGACGAACAAGGTGCCGCTGTTGGCAATCGCCGGGCCGTAGGGGTCGTGGAAGATGTCTTCCCAGGGGTAGAGCTTGAACAGGCTCGGGATCGGCGCGCCCACGTCATCGACAAAGCGCCCGCCACGGCTCAGGCCGATGTCTTCCATGTCCACCAGACGCGCATCCAGCCCGGCGCCCAGGGCGATATCGCGCAGGTATTCGACGGTGCCGCGGTCTTCAATCGAGTCTTTTACCGAAGAAAAGTAGAACGGCGTAGCAAAGGTATTGGCCCTCATTACCTGGGTGAGCTTGTCTTCCAGGCTGTTGAACTGATCGGCATCGGCTGGCAGCACGCCGCGCTGCATCTGCTGCTCCAGCCACAGGTACTGGAAGAAGCTGGCTTCGTAGAGTGACGTCGGCGTGTCGTAGTTGGCCTCCAGCAGCTTGGCCGGGCCCTGGCCGTCGTAGCACAGGTCCATGCGCCCGTAGAAATGCGGGTGGCCGTCGCGCCACGAACGACGGATCAGGTCGAAGTACGGCGCAGGGATGGCCAGGCGCTCAAGCAGCTCTTCACTGTCGACCACCTCGGCCACCAGCGCCATGCACAACACGTGCAGCTCGCGAGTCGGCTCTTCGAGATCGTCTTCGATCTGCCGCAGGCTGAACTGGTAGTAGGCCGTCTCGTCCCAGTAGGGCTCGTCGCCAAAGGTGTGGAAGTTGAAGCCGAAGTGCTCGGCGGTGGCACGCCAGTCGGGGCGCGGGGCAATGGAAATTCGCTTCATCGCCAGGCCTCAGGACGCAAAGCCGCCACGCCCCGAAGCGCGCGAGACAAAACCGTTGTGGGTGCCCACCGCGAACGGCCGTGCCGAGCTGATCAACTTGTTCGGCTGGGCCATGGGGATGATGGTTGGATGGGCGCTGCCCACATGCGCCGGATCGCTGCTGACAGCGCCAGCACCACTACTCATCGCCGCATGCTGCGCCGCTTCGCTGAACGGTCGCGACGCTGGATACGAGGTGTCCAGGCCGCTGTAGTAATTGTGGTTGGCGACCTGCTCGGTCAGGGTGCTGACCTTGAACGCGTTGCGCCCGTCGCGCTCGTGGTAGATCGCCTCGGACGAAAAGCGCGGGTCGGTATCGGTGTACTCGTAATAGCGGCGCCCGCCGCCGGAGCCGCCGCTCGAGGAGGAGCTGGTGGTCGACGAGCCGCTACTGCTTTCGTCCTCATCGTCGGCGTACACCTGGCGTTCGGTGGTCAGGGCAAAGCCTTCCATCGGCGGGATGAAGTTCTTTGCGTAGGGGCGATAATCGCACTTGAAATAGGCCGTTTCACAGCTCTCGGCGGTCAAGAAGCGCGGGACGTTGGCGGCATGGTGGTTCTGCGCAGCGACCCAGGCCTGCTGGCATACCTGGCGCGGCTTGCCGTCCATGACGCAATAGTCGACGTCCTGATAGCGCTTGGTTTCGCTGATGATCTTGGTTGGCCGGTCGCCACAGGCGGACAGCACCAGGGGCAGACTGCCCAGAGCGACCAGGCGAATGGTTTTGCTGCGTTTCATTGTCGATCGTCCCTGATCAGGCGGCGGGGGTCATGCAGGCGGCGTTGAGCAGGCCAGTGCCGATGGACACGGCGGCCAGCAGAATGGCCGAGGCGGTCTCCTGGCGGGCAACCCGTTCAGCCATGCCTTTGACGCAGCGGTTGACCACCACGAACGCGAGCAACTGCACCACCGCAGCGATCAGCGCCCAGAGCAGGAAGTCGAGCAGGGAAATCGAATGGGAAATGGCACTGGCCACTGGAATCGCAAAGCCGATCAGCGCACCGGCCAGGGCAATGGCCGCGGCATTGTTGCCTTCGCGGATCAGGCGCAATTCGTTGTACGGGGTCAGGCGGGTGTAGATGAATGCGTAGAGGGCGAACAGCACGGCGGCGCCGAGCATGTAGACCACAAAGCCGAGCACGGCGTCGGCAGGCAAAGACATCTTCAGGGCATCCATAAACATGGCGAATCACACTTCCTTGTAAAACGGGGCGGGACATATAGCACACCGCCCCGCCCGCGCAAATACCTGCCTTAAACGGAAGGTACGCTACCACCGGCGCCCCACAGGCTGCCCAGGCTCTGCAGCAGCGAGCCGCCGACGCCTTGCTGGCCGAGGTACTGCAGGATCAACGGGGCAAACTGGCCGATCATCCCGGTGTCCATGCCCAGCCCGCTGAAGGCGTTGTTCAGGTCGTTGGTGTCTTTGACATTGCCCAGGGCATTGCTCAGGGCCGAAGACTTGTCGCTCTTACCGAGCAGCGCACCCAAGCCGTTCAAACCGCCCAGAGCTTGCTCTCCGGAAAGCAGGTCGAGGCCCGGTACCGCTTTGCTCAACTGCTCGTAGTCGCCGCTGCTGAGCTGGTTTCTGGCCAGGCCCAGCAGTGCGCCGGTGCCGCCAATGGCTTGTTCGGGGGTGACTTTCAGTTCGCTGCCGAGGGTATTAAGCAGGTCCGCCGAAGCCGCTGGCGCCTGCACGGCGGCATCGCCATTGTTGCCCTTGGCGGCGTTGTAGACGTTGGCCGCGTCATTGAGGCTGAAGCCTGCGAACACCGGAGTGGCAGCCAGGGTCATCAGGGTGACCAGTGCGAAACGTTTCATCGAAATACCTCGTCAGCCATAAAGGCAGGGAAAACGAGGGTTTGACCCTGGGGACGGGGGATTGTTCCCTTGTACCAGGTGGGAGCGGGCTTGCCCCGCGATGCGATGTGACTGACAGACCTCTATCGCGGGGCAAGCCCGCTCCCACAAAGGTCCTGGCAACATCAGGATTCAATAGGGTCCACTGTCGCCACCGTCCGGCATCTACCTTGAATATTCACCAACCAAGGAGCCAAGACATGGACAGTCCCGCTTCCCATCGCCCGCGCCGCGGTCGTTTCTCCGAACCCGGCCGCCTGTACCTGCTGACCAGCATTACTCGCGACCGAGTGCCAATATTCGACAACTTCCACGCCGCCCGCTGCATCCCCAGGCAGTTTCGCCAGGCACAACTCGAAGGCGCCGCTCGCACCTTGGCCTGGGTGGTGATGCCCGATCACGTGCACTGGCTGATCGAACTGCAGCAGGGCTCATTGGCCTGCCTGATGCGCCGCTTCAAGTCACGCAGCCGTTGTGCGCTGTACAAGCTCGGCACACTGCAAGGCAGGCTGTGGCAGCCTGGGTACCATGACCATGGGTTGCGTCGGGAAGAGAATGTATGCGCGGTAGCGCGCTATGTGGTGGCCAACCCGCTGCGGGCCGGGCTGGTGAAGAAGCTGGGGGATTATCCGCATTGGGATGCGGTTTGGTTGTGAAACCCTATCGCGGGGCAAGCCCGCTCCCACAGTGGAGCGGGCTTGCCCCGCGATGTTTTTAGGCCGCGCTGAACAGCTTGTGCGGGTCGATGACGAATTTCTTTGGCACGCCGGCATCGAACTCGCCATAACCTTCAGGTGCCTGGTCCAGGCTGATCACCTGCACGCCCACCACTTCAGCAATGTTGATGCGGTCCCACATGATCGCCTGCATCAGCTGGCGGTTGTACTTCATCACCGGCGTTTGCCCGGTGTGGAAGCTGTGTGACTTGGCCCAGCCGAGGCCGAAGCGAATACTCAGGCTGCCGATCTTCGCCGCAGCGTCCACCGCGCCCGGGTCTTCGGTGACGTACAGGCCGGGGATACCGATCTTGCCCGCGACCCGCACCACGCCCATCAACGAGTTGAGCACAGTGGCCGGCGCTTCGTGCTTGGCGCCGGCATGGCCGTGGCCACGGGCTTCAAAGCCTACGGCGTCGACCGCGCAGTCAACCTCCGGCTCGCCCAGCAGGTTGGCGATCTGTTCATGCAGCGGGGTGTCCTGGGACAGGTCGGCAATCTCGAAACCCTGGGCCTTGGCGTGGGCCAGGCGCACCGGGTTGACGTCACCAACGATCACCACCGCAGCGCCCAGCAAACGCGCCGACGCAGCCGCAGCCAGGCCTACCGGGCCGGCCCCGGCGATGTACACCGAGCTGCCCGGGCCAACACCGGCCGTTACCGCACCGTGGTAGCCGGTGGGGAGGATGTCCGACAGGCAAGTCAGGTCGCGGATCTTCTCCATGGCCTTGTCGCGGTTTGGCAGTTTCAGCAGGTTGAAGTCAGCGTACGGCACCAGCACGTATTCGGCCTGGCCGCCGGTCCAGTCGCCCATGTCGACATAGCCGTAGGCGCCACCGGCGCGGGCCGGGTTGACGGTGAGGCAGACGCCGGTGTGTTGCTCTTTGCACGAGCGGCAGCGGCCGCAGGCGACGTTGAACGGTACCGACACCAGGTCACCGATCTGCAGGTTCTCGACGTCCCTGCCCTTCTCGATGACTTCGCCAGTGATTTCATGGCCCAGCACCAGGCCGACCTGAGCCGTGGTACGGCCGCGGACCATGTGCTGGTCGGAGCCACAGATGTTGGTGGAGACCACCCGCAGGATTACCCCGTGCTCGATCTTGCGACCGCGCGGGTCCTGCATTTTCGGGTAGTCAATCTTCTGCACCTCGACCTTGCCGCCGCCGAGATACACCACACCACGATTACCAGACATGCTTTCACCTCGCTAAAGTTTGTTGTTATGTAGCGGTGCAAAGTGCGCTGCCCGGGGGCGGCGCTGTGTTACTGGAATCTTTGTTTCGACGCTAAGGCCTCATCGCGGTTCAAGCCCGCTCCCACAGGGGTCAGAGCACTACCGTCCTGTTGGCGTTCAAGAACACCCGCCGCTCAATGTGATACCCCACCGCCCGTGCCAGGGTCAGGCACTCGATATCGCGGCCCTTGGCAATCAGGTCTTCGGGGTAGTGACTGTGGTCCACCGCTTCGACGCCCTGGGCGATGATCGGCCCTTCGTCGAGGTCGTTGTTGATGTAGTGCGCGGTGGCGCCCACCAGTTTCACGCCCTTGTTGTAGGCCTGGTGATATGGCTTGGCGCCCTTGAAGCCGGGCAGCAACGAGTGATGAATGTTGATCGCCCAGCCATCGAGCTTGCGGCACAGCTCAGGCGACAGCACCTGCATGTAGCGGGCAAGAATCACCAGCTCCGCGCCGGAGTCCTCGATCACCTGCAACACCTTGCGCTCCTGCGCCGGTTTGTCATGCGGGTCGAGGGCAAAGTGGTAATAGGGAATACGGTGCCAGTGGGCCAGGGGTTCGAGGTCCGGGTGGTTGGAAATCACCGCCACCACGTCCATGCTCAACTGGCCGATACGCTGGCGATAGAGCAGGTCGTTGAGGCAGTGATCGGCCTTGGAAACCATGATCACGACTTTCGGTCGGTGCTTGGGCGCGGTCAGCTCGAACAACATGCCAAACGCCTCGCCCCGCTCGGCCAGGCCTGCGCGAAAGCTGGCCTCGTCGAAGTCATCCGGCTGGCGGAATTCCACACGAATGAAGAAGCGCCCGGACAGCCGGTCATCGAACGAATGGTGCTCGGTGACGTAGCAGTGCTGCTCGAACAGGTAACGCGTCACCACATCGACCGTGCCGAGCAGGCTCGGGCAGTCGGCGGTGAGAATCCAGGTGTCCGGTGCACGACTCATGGCATTGCTCCTTAGGCCTGAATGCTCAGGCCGTATTCGGCGGAGGCGTCCTGCAGCCACAGCCACCAGTAGTCGGAGAAACTGCGGCGGATCAGCAGCTCCCAGGTTTCTTCACCGGTGCGGCGGATCACCAGTTGCGACTTGGCGAACACCGTGCCGACAGCCTTGCCCACCGGAAAGTTGTTTGGATGTACATCGTAGCTGGTGGATTTCATCAGCACGTCGCGCACGTTGGGGCCGCTCAGCTCCAGCACGGTTTGCCCGCCGCTGACGTTGACGATTTGAATGTGCAGACCATCGAGGGCGTCGCGCAGTTTTTGCTCGACGGCAAATTCCTCGCCGCCGGGGACGATCAGCAGCCATTCATCCGGGCCCAGCCATTGCAGCGACATCTCGCCGTTGGCGACTACGGTCAGGGCCACCGGCAGCTCCAGACCCAGGGCCTTGAACACGCCACCGGCAAAGGCCGGGTCCTTGCCATCGCCACGGATGGTCAGGTGGCCGAGGAGTTTTTTCTCGCGCAGGGTCACCCCGGCGTTCTTGCGACCCTTGCCGATCAGGCTGGGCAGGTCGGCGTGGTGCAGTGGCGTTTCAGCCTTGGCGTCGTTGCCGGGGCGTTGCTGGTAGACGTTGAACGTGCTCATTTCACACCTGCCTTGAATTCTGTGGATTGAAGAGGGCTTGACCTTGTAAGAGCCCGCTCCTACACGTTCTGCCGCTCACCCTTCGGATCGAAGAACACCGAAGAACAGATCTCTGCCTCGATCACGCTGCCATCGGCCTGGGGCGAGTAGACCCGCTCGCCGATGCGCTTGAGCCCGCCCTTGACCACACCCATGGCAAACGAATAACCCAGGGAGTTGCTGGCGTAGCTGGAGGTGACGTGACCGACCATGTCCATCGGAATCGGTTGTTTCGGGTCGAACACCAGTTGCGCGCCTTCAGGCAGCCACGTGTTCGGGTCGACCGGCTTGAGCCCGACCAGTTGCTTGCGGTTCTCGCGCACGCAGTCTTCACGGTTCATACCGCGCCAGCCGATCCACGAGAACGGCTTGGTGCGACCGACACACCAACCCATGTTGAGGTCGTCCGGGGTCATCGAGCCATCGGTGTCCTGGCCAACGATGATGAAGCCCTTCTCGGCCCGCAGTACGTGCATGGTTTCGGTGCCGTACGGGGTCAGGTTGTATTGCTTGCCGGCGGCGACGATCTTCTCCAGCACGCCCATGGCGTAGTTGGCCTGGACGTTGACTTCGTACGACAGCTCGCCGGTGAACGAGATGCGGAACACCCGCGCCGGCACGCCGCCGACCAGGCCTTCCTTCCAGGTCATGAACGGGAAGGCGTCCTTGTCCAGGTCGATATCGGTGACTTCGCTGAGCAGCTTGCGGCTGTTGGGGCCCGACAGGGTCAGGGTCGCCCAGTGGTCGGTGACCGAGGTGAAGTACACCTTCAGGTCTGGCCATTCGGTCTGCTGGTAGATCTCCAGCCACTGCAGCACGCGCGCCGCGCCACCAGTGGTGGTGGTCATGATGAAGTGGTTGTCGCCGACGCAGGCGGTCACGCCGTCGTCGAAGACCATGCCGTCTTCCTTGCACATCAGGCCGTAGCGGGCCTTGCCGACATCGAGCTTGGTCCAGGCGTTGGTGTAGATGCGGTTGAGGAATTCGCGCGCGTCCGGGCCCTGGATGTCGATCTTGCCCAGGGTCGAGGCGTCGAGCAGGCCGACGCTGTCACGCACCGCCTTGCACTCGCGAGCCACGGCGGCATGGATGTCTTCGCCGTTGCGCGGGAAGTACCACGGCCGCTTCCACTGGCCGACATCTTCGAACTCGGCGCCGTTCTTCACATGCCAGGCATGCAGGGCGGTAAAGCGCACCGGCTCGAACAGGTGACCGCAGTGCCGACCCGCCACCGCGCCGAAGGTGATCGGCGTGTAGTTGGGGCGGAACATGGTGGTGCCCATTTCCGGGATGGTGATGCCCATCGAGCGGGCGGCAATCGCCAGGCCGTTGATGTTGCCGAGCTTGCCCTGGTCGGTACCAAAGCCCAGGGCGGTGTAGCGCTTGACGTGCTCGACCGACTCGAAGCCTTCGCGGGTGGCCAGTTCGATGGCGGCGGCGGTGACGTCGTTCTGCTGGTCGACGAACTGCTTCGGCGCCCGGGCGGTGTTCTTGTCGTGGGGCACCTGGAACAGCGCCACGGTCGGTTCTTCCTGGCGTGCCAGGACTTTCGGAATCACCCCCAGCACGGCCTTGAAGCCGGCTTCGGTAGCGGCGCGCACGCCGCCTTCAAAGCCATCGGCGAGGGTGTCGGCGAGGGCGAACACACCATTGATGCCACCCACGCATACGCGTTTTTGCGGTGCTTCGCCGGGCACGAAACCGAGAATGTCTTCACGCCAGACCGGCTTGCCGCCCAGGTGCGAAGCCAGGTGCACCACCGGGCTGTAGCCGCCGGAAGTCGCCACCAGGTCGCAATCCAGCCACTCGCCGGGGCTGCTGATTTTATGGGCTTTGACGTCGATGGCGGCAACGCGGGCCGCGGTGACGTGTTTGCTGCCACGGGTCTCGATCACCGCGCTGGAGGTAAGGATGCGGATGCCTTTGGCCCGCGCCTCTTCCACCAGCGAACCGCGAGGGTTGTGGCGGGCGTCGGCGACAGCGACCACCTTCAGGCCGGCGTCATGCCAGTCCAGGGCCACGCGGTAGGCGTGGTCGTTGTTGGTCGACAGCACCAGCTTGCGCCCCGGCGCCACGCCGTAGCGGCGCACGTAGGTCGAGACCGCGCCGGCGAGCATGTTGCCCGGCACGTCATTGTTGCCGTACACCAAAGGCCGCTCGTGGGCGCCGGTAGCCAGCACCACGCGCTTGGCGCGTACCCGGTGCATGCGCTGACGTACCTGGCCGATCGGCGCGCGATCGCCCAGATGGTCGGTCAGGCGCTCGTGAATGGTGAGGAAGTTATGGTCGTGGTAGCCATTGACCGTCGCCCGTGGCAACAGGGTAACTTCCGGCAGTTCCTTGAGCTCGGCGACGACTGCCGCGACCCAGTCGGCGGCCGGTTTGCCGTCGAGGGTTTCACGGCTGTCGAGCAGGCTGCCGCCAAACTCTTCCTGTTCATCGGCGAGGATCACCCGCGCGCCGCTGCGCCCGGCAGCAAGGGCTGCGGCCAGGCCGGCAGGGCCTGCGCCGACCACCAGCACGTCGCAGTGATGGCTCATGTAGTCGTAGCTGTCCGGGTCGTTCTGCAGCGGCGCACGGCCAAGGCCGGCAGCTTTGCGGATGTACTTCTCGTAAGTCATCCAGAACGACTGCGGGTACATGAACGTCTTGTAGTAGAAGCCCGGTGGCATCAGCTTGCCGCCGACCTTGCCGAGAATACCCATGACGTCGTTATTCACGTTCGGCCAGCCGTTGGTGCTGGTGGCCACCAGGCCGGCGTACAGCGCCTGCTGGGTGGCCCGTACGTTGGGCACCTGGGTGGCTTCGGTGGCGCCGATCTGCAGGATGGCGTTGGGCTCTTCGGAGCCTGCGGCGATGATCCCGCGGGGGCGCGAGTACTTGAAGCTGCGCCCGACGATGTCAACACCATTGGCTAGCAGCGCGGCGGCCAGAGTGTCACCGGCAAAGCCCTGGTAAGTCTGGCCGTTGAAGGTGAAGTTCAAGACTTTGCTGCGATCGATACGACCGCCGTTGGACAGGCGATAGACCTGGCTCATACCTTTTCTCCCTGACCACTGACTGCCAACTGCGGGCTGGTGCTTTTGCCGGTGACCTGCGGCTTGGCGCCGATCGGATAGGTTTCCAGAATTTCGTAGGTCAGCGTGTCACGCGTGGCGTTGAAGTACTGGCGGCAGCCCGCAGCGTGAATCCACAGCTCGTGGTGCAGGCCACGCGGGTTGTCGCGGAAGAACATGTAGTCGCCCCACTCCTCGTCGGAGCAGGCGTTGGGGTCCAGCGGCCGGGGAATGTGCGCCTGGCCTGCGGCGTGGAACTCCTCTTCGGAGCGCAGTTCGCCGCAGTGGGGACAGAAGATATGCAACATGGGGATTTCTCCTGTTAGTGGGCGACAGCGGCGGCGCCGTGTTCGTCGATCAGTGCACCGTTGTGGAAACGGTCGATGGAAAAGGGTTTGGCCAGCGGGTGCATTTCGCCCTTGGCCAGGCTTGCGGCGAAGACGTTGCCCGAGCCCGGGGTGGCCTTGAAGCCGCCGGTGCCCCAGCCGCAGTTGAAGAACATGTTCTTCACCGGGGTCTTGGAGATGATCGGGCAGGCATCTGGCGTGGTATCGACGATGCCGCCCCACTGGCGGTTCATGCGCACCCGCGAGAGGATCGGGAACATTTCGACGATGGCCTGCAGGGTGTGCTCGATCACCGGGTACGAGCCGCGCTGGCCGTAACCGACCCAGCCGTCGATGCCGGCGCCGATGACCAGGTCGCCCTTGTCCGACTGGCTGATGTAGCCGTGTACGGCGTTGGACATGATCACGCTGTCGATGATCGGCTTGAGCGGCTCGGACACCAGCGCCTGCAGCGGATGCGATTCGATCGGCAGGCGGAAACCGGCGAGCTTGGCCATGTGCCCGGAATTGCCGGCCGTGACCACGCCGACGCGCTTGGCGCCGATAAAGCCCTTGTTGGTCTCGACACCGATGACCACGCCGTTTTCCTTGCGAAAGCCGATCACTTCGGTCTGCTGGATCAGGTCCACGCCCAGGGCGTCGGCGGCGCGGGCAAAGCCCCAGGCCACGGCGTCGTGCCGGGCCACGCCGCCACGGCGTTGCACGGTGGCGCCGATGATCGGGTAGCGGGTGTTCTTCGAGCAGTCCAGGTAGGGAATCTCTTCGGCCACCTGCTGGGCATTGAGCAGCTCACCATCGACACCGTTGAGGCGGTTGGCGCTGACCCGGCGCTCGGAATCACGCATGTCCTGCAGGGTGTGGCAGAGGTTGTAGACGCCGCGCTGGGAGAACATCACGTTGTAGTTGATGTCTTGCGACAGCCCTTCCCAGAGCTTCATCGCGTGCTCATACAGGTGCGCCGACTCGTCCCACAGGTAGTTGGAGCGGACGATGGTGGTGTTGCGCGCGGTATTGCCGCCACCCAGCCAGCCTTTCTCGACCACGGCCACGTTGGTGATGCCGTGCTCCTTGGCCAGGTAGTAGGCGGTGGCCAGGCCATGCCCGCCACCGCCGACGATGACCACGTCGTAGACTTTTTTCGGGGTGGGCGTGCGCCACATGCGCTGCCAGTTTTCGTGGTGGCTGAGCGAGTGTTTGAAGAGGCCGAAGCCTGAGTAACGTTGCATAGTCTTTACTCCTGGACCACTCAGCGATAAACCGGGAAATCTGCACACAGTGCCGACACGTTCTTCGCAACATCGGCCTCGACATCGGCATCGCCGAGGTTATCGAGGATGTCGCAGATCCAGCCGGCCAGTTCCACGCACTGGCTGACCTTGAAGCCGCGGCTGGTGACCGCCGGGGTGCCGATGCGCAGGCCGGAGGTGACGAACGGCGACTGCGGGTCGTTGGGCACGGCGTTCTTGTTGACGGTGATGTGGGCGCGGCCCAGGGCGGCGTCGGCATCTTTGCCGGTCAGGCCCTGGCGGATCAGGCTGACCAGGAACAGGTGGTTGTCGGTGCCGCCGGAGACCACGTCATAACCGCGCTTGATGAACACCTCGGCCATGGCCTGGGCGTTGTCGATCACCTGCTGTTGATAAGTCTTGAAGCCAGGCTCCAGCGCCTCCTTGAAGCACACCGCCTTGGCGGCGATCACGTGCATCAGCGGGCCACCCTGAGCGCCGGGGAACACCGCGGCGTTGAGCTTTTTCTCGATTTCTTCGTTGCTGCGCGCCAGGATCAGGCCGCCACGCGGACCGCGCAGGGTTTTGTGGGTGGTGGTGGTGACTACGTCGGCGTAGGGCAGCGGGTTCGGGTACAGGCCAGCGGCAACCAGGCCGGCGACGTGGGCCATGTCGACGAACAGGTAGGCACCCACCTTGTCGGCAATCTGACGAAAACGTGGGAAATCGAGGGTTTTCGAGTAGGCCGAGAACCCGGCGACGATCATCTTCGGCTTGTTTTCCACCGCCAGGCGCTCGACTTCGTCGTAGTCGATCAGCCCGGTGTTGGTGTCGATACCGTACTGCACGGCGTTGTACAGCTTGCCCGAGGACGACACCTTGGCGCCGTGGGTCAGGTGACCGCCGTGGGCCAGGCTCATGCCCAGGATGGTGTCGCCGGCTTGCAGCAGAGCCAGGTACACGGCGCTGTTGGCCGAGGAGCCGGAGTGCGGCTGGACGTTGGCGTAATCGGCGCCGAACAGCTGCTTGGCGCGATCGATGGCCAGTTGCTCGACTTTATCCACATGCTCGCAACCGCCGTAATAGCGCTTGCCCGGATAGCCTTCGGCGTATTTGTTGGTCAGGCCGCTGCCCTGGGCCTGCATGACGCGCTTGCTGGTGTAGTTTTCCGAGGCGATCAGCTCGATGTGATCTTCCTGGCGTTGCTCTTCGGCATTGATCGCCGCCAGCAGTGCATCGTCATAACCCTGGATCTGGTCTTGCTTGCTGAACATCGCAGTCTCTCCCGGCAGCGGCATCGGTTCTTGTCAGGCAATTGCCCTTTTGCAGCGATGGTATGACCGACGCAGACAGCCCAGATGCCTACGGACGCCACGCAAAGGTGCGTTTACGACATGCAGCCTCATCGCGGGGCAAGCCCGCTCCCACTGGGCTCGGTAGGAGCGGGCTTGCCCCGTGATGCTTTGTATAGGCGACGCCACAATTCTTGGTTTAGAGTGCTCACCTGCGTCGTTCACAGGACCGTGTCATGCCAGATAAAAGCCAGCAATTCGCCAGCGACAACTACTCAGGTATCTGCCCGGAAGCCTGGGCCGCCATGGAAAAGGCCAACCAGGGCCATGAGCGCGCCTACGGCGACGACCAATGGACGGCTCGCGCCTCGGAGTATTTCCGCAAACTGTTCGAAACCGACTGCGAAGTGTTCTTCGCCTTCAACGGCACCGCGGCCAACTCCCTGGCGCTGTCGTCGCTGTGCCAGAGCTATCACAGCGTGATCTGCTCGGAGACCGCCCACGTCGAGACCGACGAGTGCGGCGCGCCGGAGTTCTTCTCCAACGGCTCCAAACTGCTTACCGCGCGCAGTGAAGCCGGCAAGCTGACCCCCGACTCGATCCGCGAAGTCGCTCTCAAGCGCCAGGACATCCACTACCCCAAGCCACGGGTGGTCACCATCACCCAGGCCACCGAAGTCGGCAGCGTCTACCGCCCGGAAGAACTCAAGGCCATCAGCGCCACCTGCAAGGAACTGGGCCTGAACCTGCACATGGACGGCGCCCGCTTCAGCAACGCCTGCGCGTTCCTCGGCTGCACCCCGGCCGAGCTGACCTGGAAAGCCGGGGTCGATGTGCTGTGCTTTGGCGGCACCAAAAACGGCATGGCGGTAGGTGAAGCGATCCTGTTCTTCAACCGCGAGCTGGCCGAAGACTTCGACTACCGCTGCAAGCAGGCCGGGCAGTTGGCGTCGAAGATGCGCTTTTTGTCCGCGCCGTGGGTCGGTTTGCTGGAAGACGGCGCCTGGCAGCGTCACGCTATCCACGCCAATCGCTGCGCGCAGCTGCTCAGCGAGCTGGTAGGCGATGTGCCGGGCGTTGAGCTGATGTTCCCGGTGGAAGCCAACGGGGTGTTCCTGCAGATGTCGGAACCGGCGCTGGAAGCCTTGCGCAACAAGGGCTGGCGCTTCTACACCTTTATCGGCAGCGGCGGCGCCCGGTTCATGTGCTCGTGGGATACCGAAGAGGCGCGGGTGCGTGAACTGGCGGCGGATATCCGGGCGGTGATGGGGGCTTGAGGGTCTTATCGCGGGGCCAGCCCGCTCCCACAGGGCTCAGTGGGAGCGGGCTTGCCCCGCGATAATTTCAAAGGCGAAACCCACCCATCTGCCGCGCCAGATCATCGGCCAAGCCGCGTAACGCCTGACACTCCTGCCGACAACCCTGCACATCCACCGCCGTCTCTCGCGCCAGGTCGGAAATCCCCTGCACCGTGCGGTTGATTGCCTCGGTGACCGCCGACTGCTCTTCAGTCGCCGTCGCCACCTGATGGTTCATATCGCTGATGTGCTCGACCTGATCGGTGATGGTGCCCAGCGAAGCGCCGGTCTGCTGGCTCGACTCCACGCCCGTCCCGGTTGCCGCCTGCCCGGCCTGCATCGACGCCACCGCACTGCCCGCGCCATGCTTGAGGCGCAGGATCATCTGCTGCACTTCATCGGTAGACACCTGGGTACGCCGCGCCAGAGTCCGTACTTCATCGGCGACCACGGCAAAACCGCGACCCATTTCACCGGCCCGCGCCGCCTCGATGGCGGCGTTGAGCGCCAGCAGGTTGGTTTGCTCGGAGATGCTGCGGATCACCGCCAACACTTCGTCAATCGACGCGACTTCCGTGGCCAGCTCACGGACCGCACTGGCCGCCTGGCCAATCTCCTCGGACATGCCCTCGATATGAGCGATCGAGCGGCGCACCACTTCGCGGGCCTGCAGCGCTTCGGTGCGCGCGGTTTCCGAGGCCACGGCAGCGTTGCCGGCATTCTGGGCAATGTCCTGCACGGTCAGGCCCATCTCATGCACGGCCGTAGCGACCATTTCGGTCATTTCCTGCTGGCGGCCGGAACGTTCGGCAGTGTTCGCTACCACGTGGGTCACTTGCTCCACCGACGCGTGCAGGCGTTCGCTGGTGCTCAACACTTCACCGATCAGGTCACGCTGGCTGTCGAGAAAACGGTTGAAGCCACGGGCCAGGTCACCCAGTTCGTCAGCGCGGTTTTCGTCCAGGCGCTGGGTCAGGTCGCCGCCGCCATTGCCAATAGCCATCAAGGCGCCGGTCACACGCCGGATCGGCCGCACGATACCGCGGGCCAGCAACACCACCAGCAGCAACGACACCAGCGCCACGGCGCCGCCGATCAGGCTGGTCAGCCAGACGGTCTCGCGCACCTGGGCGTAGATCTGTGCTTCTGGCACTTCGGCGACCAGCGTCCAGTTAAGGTCACGCAACGGCAGGCTGAGGGCCAGGTAGCTCTCGCCATCGCGCTCGAAACGGCTACTGTGCAGGCCCTGTTCACGACTGAGAACCCGCTTGGTAGCCTCGCCGCCAATCTGCTCGGCCAACTGGCGCTTGCCGCTGAACTCCGCTTGCGGATGCACCTGGATCAAACCGTCGCCGCGCACCAGCATGACCCGCCCACGCTCACCAAAACTGAAGTTGTGGATCAGCTCGGACAATTCGGTCATGCGCAGGCCAAGGCCGGCGATGCCCACCAGTTGCCCGGCTTTCTCCACCCGATAGTCGATGAACAGCGCCAGTTCGCCGGTACTGCCATCGGTGTCGATGTTCAGCAGGCGCGGGTTGCCACTGTCGATGAAGCCGAAGAACCACTTGTCTGCCGGGTTGCTGCGGCTGAGGGTACGGTCCAGGCCCTTCTCGTTGTAGTAGTGGTTGCTCGCGGTCGCGGCAAACAACGCGGTAAAGGCCTGATTGTGCTTGCGCAGGGCTTCGAGGTACTCGATGAATTGCGGTGCCTGGGCGCTGTCTTCACCCGCCGCCAGCCAATCGCGCAGCATCGTGTTGTTGGCGATATCGGCCGCCGCCGTCAACGGCCGGCCCAGCATGCGCTCGATGTCGTTACGAATCGCCTCAATGCTCGCCGGCAAGGCAGTGTCGACCAGGTAACGTTCGGTCAGGCGATTGACCGCCAGGCTGTAGATGCCGACCACGATCAGAATGCTCAGCAACAGCGCTGCCCCCATGCTTGCGATCAGTTGCCACTGGATACTGCGTCGCCAGAACTGCATGTATTTCCCCTCGGTAAATAAGCCCTGCGGTGCAAGAGATAGGCCAATTGTATACAACAGGAAATACAATTATTACAGTGATCCACAGCAATGCCGGCCCACCTTCCCGAAGGTGATGAGCTGGCAAAAAGTTGAAGCGAGGGAATCGGCGCGATCAGCTGTTGCTGATGGTCCGGGCAATCACATCGACCGTGGCGTTGACTTGCTCTTGGTAACGGTCGAGGGCCTGCTGGTGCTGCTGTTGCAGTTCGATCTGCTGCGAGCACAGGTTCAGGGCTGCCAGTACCAGCAGCTTGTCACCGATCAGAGTCGGGTATTTACGCTTGGTATCGGCCAATGAGGCATTGAGCATCTGCACCGCTTGCGCCAGCGCCTGCTCCTGGCCTTCGGGGGCCTTGATCGAATAATCGCTGCCGAGGATCGACACGACATTGATCGGCTGCGCTGAGGTTTTCATGCGTTCACGGCACCAGCGCTGGCACGCTCAACCAGGGCCTGAATGCGCGCGGCGGTAGCGCCCTGCTTTTCTTCCTGCTCCAGCAGGCTCAATTGCAGGCTGTCGTTTTCATCTTTGGCCTGGGCCAGTTCGGTACTGATTTGCGCGTTGCGCTCGGTCAGTTCCTGATTCTTCTGCACCAGGTCGCTGACCAGTTGCTCCAGTTGACTAAGGGAAGTTTCCAACATGATTGCCTTCTCGGGGTGTTTCAGGGGGCGCACACGATAAAGAAAAGTCCGCGTGCTCGCCAGGGATATCGGGTTTAGACGCTTCGGCCTGGTGCAGATTGACCCACCGATCCGGGTCCGGTTCCCCGTTATAAGCACCGCCCGTCAGGAAAAAAGATAGCTGCCTCACAATTTCATCTTCGCCCGCTCAAGTCTTTACCCGGCCGACCGATAGGCATGGCAGTCCTGACTTCGGCGCACGGATCGCGTGCCCTTTTCCCCCCTGGATACCACCATGTCCCTACGCAACATGAATATCGCCCCGCGCGCGCTTCTGGGTTTTGCTCTGATCGGTGCGCTGATGCTGGCCCTGGGTTTGTTCGCCCTGAACCAGATGAGCAAGATTCGCCAAGCCGGCGAAACCATCGAAACCTCGACGGTACCGAGCCTCACCAACCTCGACCAACTGACCCAATTGACCCTGCGCCTGCGCACCTTGTCGTATCGCCTGCTGCTCAACCGCGAAGCCGACACCCTGCAGGCCACCCTCAAGCTGATCGACCAGCGCAACCAGCAGATCGACGAAGCGCGCCGGGTTTACGAGCCGTTGATCTTCGGCAACCAGGAGCGCTCGGCGTACAACCAGTATGTGCAGTTGCTGGGCCAGTACCGCCAGCTGGAAAACCGCATGCGCCTGGCCTCGCAGAACAATGACCTGGACACCCTGCGCACCCTGATCAACCGCGACATGCTCGACAGCTCCGAGCAGATCAACAGCGTCATGGATCAACTGGTCAGCATCAACACCGAGCAAACCAGCGAGATCAACCGCACCGCTGCCGAGCAGTATTCCAATGCCGTCACCCTGGTGATCGGCCTGCTGCTGGCCGCCACCGCCCTGACCCTGATCTGCGCACTGCTGCTGACCCGCAGCATCGTCAAACCGATCGAGGAAGCCCTGCAGGCCGCCGAGCGCATTGCCGAAGGCGACCTGACGCGCACTATCGAAGCCGAAGGCCAGGACGAAGCCGCGCGCCTGCTCAAGGCCATGGCCAAGATGCAGAACAAGTTGCGCGATACCCTGCAGCAGATTTCCGGCTCGGCCACCCAGCTGGCGTCGGCGGCTGAAGAGCTCAACTGCGTCACCGACGAAAGCGCCCGTGGCCTGCAGCAGCAGAACAACGAAATCGAACAGGCCGCCACTGCCGTCACCGAGATGACCAGCGCCGTGGAAGAAGTCGCGCGCAACGCTGTGAGCACTTCAGAAGCCTCCAAGGAAGCCACCCGCTCGGCCGGTGACGGTCGTGACTTGGTCATGGAAACCGTCAGCGCCATCGAGCGTATGAGCACCGACGTGCAAGGCACTGCCGAGCTGATCGGTAACCTGGCAGAAGAATCGCGCGATATCGGTAAGGTGCTCGACGTGATTCGCGGCCTGGCCGACCAGACCAACCTGCTGGCGCTCAACGCCGCCATCGAAGCGGCGCGTGCCGGCGAAGCCGGTCGTGGCTTTGCCGTGGTGGCCGACGAAGTGCGTGCCCTGGCCCACCGTACCCAGCAGTCGACCAGCGAAATCGAACGGATGATCGGCAGCATCCAGGGCGGCACCGAGCAGGCGGTCAACTCCATGCGCAACAGCACCGAACGCGCCGAGTCGACCCTGAACATTGCCCGCGGCGCCGGCCTGGCGCTGGAAACCATCACCGGTGCGGTCGCCGAAATCAACGAGCGCAACCTGGTGATCGCCAGCGCCGCCGAAGAGCAGGCGCAGGTCGCCCGCGAAGTCGACCGCAACCTGGTCAACATCAACGACCTGTCGGTGCAGTCGGCCACCGGCGCCCACCAGACCAGCGCGGCCAGCGCCGAACTGTCGCGCCTGGCGGTGGACCTGAGCGGGCTGGTGGCGCGCTTCAGCGTGTAAACCATCGAGGGGCAAGTCGAGGCGTCGCACCGACTTGCCACGCGATTAGCGGCGGCTCAATATTCGATCCGCACATCCCCTTTCGGCACACTGCAGCACGAAAGGATGTACCCCTCGGCCTCATCCTCTTCGGTGATGCCGCCGTTGTGCTCCATCTCCACTTCGCCGCCCAGCTTTAGCACCTTGCAGGTGCCGCAGATGCCCATGCCGCAGGCCTTGGGGATCATCAGGCCGAGCTTGGCCGCTGCCGCGTGCACAGTCTCGCCCGGGGCTACGCGGATGCTCTTGCCGGTGGCGGTGAACTCCACCTGGTGCAGGTCGCTGGCGTCCACCTCGGCGGCTTCGGCAGCCTGTTCCGCGTGTTCTACAGCATCGGCCTTGACCTCGGCCGGGGTCGCACCGAACGACTCCTCATGGTAGCGGCTCATGTCGTAGCCGCTGCTTTCCAGCAGGCGCTTGACCGCATTCATGTAGGGCGTCGGGCCACAACAGAAGATTTCCCGCTCCATGTAGTCCGGGGCGATCAACTCCATCAGCTTCTGGTTCAGGTAGCCCCGGTAGCCTGCCCAGGGCTCGCCCAGGCCGTGCTTCTCGCAAATGATGTGCAGGCTGAAGTTGTCGATCCGCGAGGCCATGTGCTCCAGTTCGCGGTGATAGATGATGTCTTTCGGTGAGCGCGCACTGTGCACGAAGACCATGTCGACATTGCCGTTGGTGTCGTAGAACCAGCGGGCCATGGACATCACCGGGGTGATGCCGACGCCGCCGCTCAGGTACAGCACCTTGGGACTGGGGAAGTCCATGGCGTTGAATAACCCGACCGGCCCGTGCACTGCCAGCTCCTGGCCCTCGTGCAGGGTGTCGTGCAGCCAGTTGGACACTTTGCCACCCGGTACCCGTTTGATGGTCACAGAGAAGCTGTAAGGCACCGACGGCGAGCTGGAAATAGTGTAGGAGCGCATGATCGGCACGCCGTCGATCTCAAGCTCCAGGGTGACGAACTGCCCGGGCTTGAAGAAGAACATGATCGGCTGGTCGGCCATGAAGCAGAAGGTGCGCACGTCCCAGGTTTCCTGGATCACCTTGACGCAACGGACGATGTGGCGGCCGTTGGCCCAGGTCTGGGTGCTGACCGGATTGAGGAAGCTGTTGGACATGCTCGTCTCCACGGCCGACTGCGGCCTGATGGCTGCGATTCTGCTTAAGCCGCGCAGGCAACACTTACCCATCCGCGACATTGGCGTGCTTATCGCGACCAGCCCCCGGCTACAGGGGCTGGCGCGTCGGAAACGGATCTGATCATGTCGCCCATGGATATGGTTCGCGCGCACTTCGAACGCACACTCCATCGCAAATGATCCTGCTGTATTTGAGCCTTGCGTCGCCATAACAACGATTAGCCACTTTCACCGGCCACAAGCACTGGCCATGAGGACCTACACGATGGACGTCACCGCAACTTTGAGTCTGGGCGATCCACTGGAACCTGCACGCAAGGCCACCGCCGAAATGCTGCAGAGCCGCGAGCGGACCTACTCGCTGTCACAGCCGTTCTACTGCGACGAGCGCCTGTTCCAGATCGATATGGAAGAGATCTTCCAGAAGGAATGGCTGATCGCCGGGATGACCTGCGAAATCCCGACCAAGGGCAACTTCATCACCTTGCAGATCGGCAAGAACCCGATCCTGGTGGTGCGCGGAGCCGAAGGCCAGGTGCATGCCTTCCATAACGTCTGCCGCCATCGCGGTTCGCGCCTGTGCACCAGCGACAAGGGCAAGGTCGCCAAGCTGGTCTGCCATTACCACCAGTGGACCTACGAGCTGGACGGCCGTCTGCTGTTCGCCGGCACCGAGATGGGCGCCGATTTCGACATGAAGCAGTACGGGCTCAAGCCGGTCAACATCAAGACCGCCGGTGGCTACATCTTCATCAGCCTGGCCGAGAACCCGCCGGCGATCGATGACTTCCTCGCCACCCTGACCCACTACATGGAACCCTATGACATGGAGAACACCAAGGTGGCGGTGCAAACCACCTTGATGGAAAAGGCCAACTGGAAACTGGTGCTGGAAAACAACCGCGAGTGCTACCACTGCAGCGGCTCGCACCCTGAACTGCTGAAAACCCTGCTGGAATGGGACGACGTCACCGACCCGCGCGCCGACCAAGCGTTCAAGGACCATGTCGCCGCCTCGGCCGCCGCCTGGGATGCCGAGAAGATCCCCTACGCTCACGCAAGCTTCGGCCTGCGCAACCGCATCGTACGCATGCCGCTGCTCAAAGGCACGGTATCGATGACCCTGGACGGCAAGCAGGGCTGCCAGAAGCTCATGGGCCGGATCAAGAACCCTGACCTGGGCTCGATGCGCATCCTGCACCTGCCGCACTCGTGGAACCACTGCATGGGCGATCACATCATCGTCTTCACCGTGTGGCCAATCAGTGCGCAAGAGACCATGGTCACGACCAAGTGGCTGGTGCACAAGGATGCGGTTGAAGGCGTGGATTACGACCCGGCGCGCATGCGCCAGGTGTGGGATGCCACCAACGATCAGGACCGCCGCCTGGCGGAAGAGAACCAGCGCGGGATCAACTCCACGGCGTACCAGCCAGGGCCTTATTCGAAGACCTATGAGTTTGGTGTGGTCAACTTTGTCGATTGGTACAGCGAGCGGATGCTGAGCAACCTGGGGGCGGCGCCGGCGCCTTATCTCAAGGGTGTGGCTGCGCAGTAGGCCCTACCGCGGGGCAAGCCCGCTCCCACCGGGATGGTGAACCGGTGGGAGCGGCGGTGCGACGCCTCGACTTGCCTCGCGATGCTGTACAAATTTTGACCACCCGCCGCAATCCCCCGGCCCCATTGGGCCCGTCCACACAGCAAACACTTTATCCACAGGACAGCCCACAGCTAATGTGGGCAAGTCCTTGTTTTTTCCGCTAATTTTTATTGGTCAATATTTGATCAAATCTCTGAAAGCCTTTAAATACAAGGCTCATAGCGGAAGGCGAACACCTTATCCACAGAGACGCCAACAGACTTTGTGTGCAAAAGTCTAAGCGGTAGAAAACCGTTGTGGATAACGCCCTGAGCAACCGAAATACCGGGCTTGGGCAGGCACAAACAAGGCAATTGGCTAGTTTTTGATCAATACTGCGCAGCCCTTGCCACACGGGCCTCTCAGCCATGGGCGAACATATTATCCACAGACCCGCCAACAGCGATTGTGGGCAAACTCAGCAGTGCCTGGGGAAGAAAACCTCGAAAAATCCGCAACTTAGCCTGATCATTTTTTGATCATAACGCCGAAGGGCACGCAATGCGTGCCCTCCAGCCATACACAAACACTTTATCCACAGATCGGCCAACAGACTTTGTGAGCAACTCTCAGCGCAATACGCCCTCTTCCAGCAACAGCTTGAGGATGGCTTGCGCACCGTCCTGCGGGCTGAGGTCCTTGAGCACTTGTCCACCGCCGCCACTGGCCTTGGCGGTGGCGGCTTTCATGCGGTCGGCGCCGCTCTTGGCCTTGATCACTTTCAGGCGCTTGGGCCGTGGCTTGGCCGGTTGCAGTTCGGCACTTGTGAATAACTCGTCTTCGACGATAGCCACCTGGCGCGCCGCCAATACCCCACGCCGCGCCGGGCCAAACGCGCTCTGGCGCGGCTTGGGCGCGGCGTTGTCCACAGTAGCGAGCAACGGCAGGCGCACCTTCAAGCGGCGCCGCTGGCCCCGTGGCAGGGCCTGCAGGACCTGGGCCACGCCGTTGTGGATAGACTCCACTTCGGCAAGGCCCACCACCAGCGGCCAGCCCAGGCGTTCGGCCAGCAGGAACGGCAGCATCCCCGAGCCTTCACCGGTTTCTGCCTGGCTGCCGGTCAGCACCAGTTGGGCCCCGGCGTCGCGCAGATAGTCGCCAAGCACCCCCAGGGCATCGGCGCCTTGCGGTTGTTCGAGTACGTCGATGTGTTCCAGGCCCATGCCCAGGTAGGCACGCAAGGCCGGCTCCCGCGGGTCGCCGGCATGCAGCACTTGCAAGTTATCCCCAGCCAGCTGCAGGCCCAGTTCCACTGCCCGGGCATCCTGCTCGGCACGGCGGGTGCGGCCGGAGCTGGGGTGGGCACCGATTGAAACCAGACTGATGACCTTGGTGTGCATAGTTATCCCCTGCCCTTAGGCCGCATCGCGCTTGGCGTCGTTGCGGTAGTTTTCCACAGCCTCGATCAGCGCCTGGAGAATCGCCGCGCTGTCGCCGATCACCGACAGGTCGGCACGCTTGATCATGTCGCAGCCCGGGTCCATGTTGATCGCCACCACCTTGTCGCAGGCCCCGATGCCCTGCAGGTGCTGGATCGCCCCGGAAATACCCACAGCCACATAAACCCGCGCGGTCACCCAGGTACCGGTAGCACCGACCTGGCGATTGCGCGGCATGAAGCCGTCGTCCACGGCCACCCGCGAAGCGCCTTCGGTAGCGCCCAGCGCAACGGTGGCGCGGTGGAACAGGTCCCAGTCCTTGACGCCGTTGCCGCCCGAGACGATGAACTCGGCCTCGGCCATGGCAATGGCGGCCGGGTCGACGGCCACAGGGCCGAGGTCTTCAATTCGCGACAAGCTGCGCACAGCGCTTGTGGATAACTGCACCGGCAAGGCTTCGTGGCGAGTTTCGCTGACCGGTTCCGCGCATTCGGCAGCCGCCAGGATCAACCGTGGCAGGCCGCGGATCAGGTCCTGCTGGCCAGCGCCGGCGCGGCCGCTGCATTGCCCGTCCTTGACCTGCCAGACGCGCGTAGCCGGGCGTTCGCCAATGGCCGCGGCAAAGCGCCGGCCCAGCTCACCGCCACCGGTACGACTGTCCGGCAGCAGCCAATGGCGTGGGCTGTACTGGTTATCCACAGCGCGCAGACCCTGCACCAGTTGCTCCGGCGCATAACCTGCGAACTCGTCACCTTCGATCACCAGTAAGCGATCGACGCCGGCTGTGGAAAAGTTGCTTTCCTTGTGTTCGCCAAACACCATCGCCAGCACCGCACCGTCACTGCCGGCCAGGCTGCGGGCCAGGCCCAGCAGATCGCGGTCGTGGCTGCCCAGGCGGCCGCCGACCATGTCCGGGACCACGGCGATGTAGAACGCCGGCTGCGCCACCTGGTGCAGCGGCAATTGCACCACGGCTGCTGCAGTGCGCTTGCTGCTGCCGCCCTGCTGGGCGCCGCTACGATCGATGCGCTTGATACCGTTGGGGCCAATGAAACCGACCCCGTGCGGATTCTTGCGGATGATGCCGTTGGGCCCCATCCAGCTGTGCTGCTGAGTCTGCTGCATGGCCGCGTGCAGCGGGTGCAGGCGGTTGCGGGCGATCCACTCGGCGCGCGGATCACGGCGAATAATGTCGCTCATCAGTGCACCTCCGCAGGTTCACGCTTTGCCGGGGCGGGTTTGCTCGCCTGGGCCTGTTCTTCGAGAATGGCGTCGGCGACCAGCTCCGCCAGGTCCTTGATCAACGGACGCGGTTCGACCACGCCTTCGAGCATCGCCGTGCACTGTGGACAACCCACGGCCACCAGCTCGGCAGCGGTTTCGCGGATGTCGTCCATGCGCATGTCGGGGATCCGTTGCTTGCCAGGAATATCGGTAATCGGCGCACCGCCGCCACCGCCGCAGCAGCGCGAGCGGAAGCCCGAACGCTGCATCTCCTTGACCTCGATACCGAGGGCGCGCAGCACTTCACGCGGCGCCTCGTACTCGCCGTTGTAACGACCCAGGTAGCACGGGTCGTGATAGGTCACGCTGCCGCCCTTGTGCTGGCCGAGGTTGAGCGCGCCAGCGGCGATCAGTTCGGCGATATAGGTGCTGTGGTGCTGCACCAGGTAGTTGCCGCCGAAGGCACCGTACTCGTTCTTGAGCACATGGAAGCTGTGCGGGTCGCAGGTAACGATGCGCTTGAAGCTGTACTTGGCCATGGTCTGGATATTGCGCCTGGCCAGTTGCTGGAAGGTCGCTTCGTCGCCCAGGCGCCGGGCCACGTCGCCGCTGTCGCGCTCTTCCAGGCCGAGCACGGCAAAGTCTACTTGCGCAGCTTTCAGCACTTTGACAAAAGCCCGCAGGGTGCGCTGGTTGCGCATGTCAAAGGCACCATCGCCGACCCAGAACAGTACTTCGGCGGTCTTGATGTCGCCGAGCAGGTTGAGGTTGAGGTCCGCCGCCCAGTTCATCCGCCCGCCCGGGGCAAAACCGCCGGGGTTGTCGGTGGCGATCAGGTTGTCCAGCACCTCGGCGCCCTTGTTCGGCGTCGCGCCTTTTTCCAGGGTCAGGTGACGGCGCATGTCGACGATGGCATCGACGTGCTCGATCATCATCGGGCACTCCTCGACGCAGGCGCGGCAGGTGGTGCACGACCACAGGGTCTCGGCGTCGACCAGGCCGTTGACGATCGGCTGGTGCGGGTTGCCGCCATGCTCGCCGATCGGTTTGCCAGGGTACGGGCTGCCAGCGAACTTGGCATCGGTGCCGCCGGCCAGGCCGACGACCATGTCCTGGATAAGTTTTTTCGGGTTCAACGGCTGACCGGCAGCAAAGGCCGGGCACACCGCTTCACATTTGCCGCACTGCACGCAGGCGTCAAAGCCGAGCAGTTGGTTCCAGGTGAAATCCTTGGGTTTTTCCACCCCCAGCAACGCTTGCGGGTCTTCCAGGTCGATGGGCGTGAGCCCGGTCGAACGGCCACCGCCAAAACGCTCGGCACGGCGGTGCCAGGCCAGGTGCAGGGCACCGGCAAAGGCGTGCTTCATCGGCCCGCCCCAGGTCATGCCGAAGAACAGCTCGGACACGCCCCACAGCACGCCAATACCCAGCAGCGCCACCAGCAGCCAGCCGCCGAAGCCCTCAGGGAGAATCCCGGCCACCGGCAAGGTGGCGATGAAGAAGCTCACGGCAAACACCAGCAGACTTTTCGGCAGGCGCATCCACGGGCCCTTCGACAACCGTGAAGGCGGGTTGAGGCGACGTTTGTAGACGAACAGCGCACCGGCAAACATCAGTACGGTGGCGAACAGCAAGGCATAGCCAAGAATCTTGTTATGCAGGCCAAAGCCATGCACCAGGATCGCCAGTACCGCTGCCAGGACGAAGCCGCCAGCCGTGGCCACGTGGGTGTTGGCCATGTACTTGTCGCGGGCGACCACGTGGTGCAGGTCGACCATATAGCGCCGTGGCATGGCCAGCAAGCCGCCCAGCAGATCGACCTTCGACGGCCGACCCTGGCGCCACATCCGCACGCGCCGCAGCGCGCCAAGGACGGCAAGGCCCAGGGCGGCGAACAGAAGGATGGGGATAAGGGTGTTCAACATCAGAGGCACCTTTCAGGTGCAAGCCTCAAGCCTCAAGCCGCAAGCAAGGGCAACACCGCGTTGCTCTTGCTTACCGCTTGAAGCTTGCCGCTTGCAGCTGCCTTAGAAATCCTTACAAAGCCGAAGTGCGTCGTAAATGGCCGCGTGTGTATTGCGCTGCGCCACGCAGTCACCGATGCGATACAGCAGGTAACCTTCGCCCGGCTGGCTGAGGATCGGCTGCGGCTTGATCGCGAACAGCGCCTCAATGTCGATCTGGCCCTTGTTGCGCGAACCTTCCTTGAGGCCGTAGTACAGCGCCTCGTCCGGCCGCACGCCGTTCTCGATCACCACCTGGTCGACCACCCGCTCCTCTTTGGCGCCGGTGTATTCGTTCTCCAGCACCGCCACCAGCTTGTCGCCCTCGCGGTAGACCTTTTCCAGCATCAGGTCGCCGGTCATGATCACTTCCTTGGGGTACATGCTGCGGTAGTAGGTCGGGAACGACGTACCGCCGATGGCCACGCCCGGCTTGATGTCGTCGGTGACGATCTCGACCTGGCTGCCCTTGTCGGCGATATAGTCGGCCACCGACATGCCGGTGAATTCGCAGATGGTGTCGTACACCAGCACGTTCTTGCCCGGCGCCACCTTGCCGTCGAGCACGTCCCAGCTGCTGACCACCAGCCCTTCGGCGGCGCCCCAGTGTTCGTTCTGCTCGATGAACGGATGGCCGCCCACCGCCAGCACGATGATGTCCGGGCGCAGGTCCTGAATGGTGTCGATATCGGCCGCCGTACCCACGCGCAGGTCGACCTTCAGCCGCGCCAGCTCCAGCTGGTACCAACGGGTGATACCGGCGATCTGGTCACGTTGCGGCGCCTTGGCGGCAATGCTGATCTGCCCGCCGATGGCGTCTTTCTTCTCGAACAGGGTAACGTCATGACCGCGTTCGGCGGCCACGCGCGCAGCTTCCATGCCCGCAGGCCCGGCGCCAACCACCACCACCTTGCGCTTGGGCCCGGTGCTTTTCTCGATGATGTGCGGTACGCCCATGTACTCACGGGAAGTCGCAGCGTTCTGGATGCACAGCACATCCAGGCCCTGGTACTGGCGGTCGATGCAGTAGTTGGCACCGACGCACTGCTTGATCTGGTCGATCTGGCCCATCTTGATCTTGGCGATCAGGTGCGGATCGGCAATGTGCGCGCGGGTCATGCCGACCATGTCGACATAGCCGCCTTCAAGGATGCGTGTGGCCTGGTTCGGGTCCTTGATGTTCTGTGCATGCAGCACCGGAACCTTGACCACTTCCTTGATGCCGGCCGCCAGGTGCAGGAACGGCTCGGGCGGGAAGCTCATGTTGGGAATAACGTTGGCCAGGGTGTTGTGGGTGTCGCACCCCGAGCCGATCACGCCGAAGAAATCCAGCATGCCGGTGGCATCGTAGTACTTGGCGATCTCCTTCATGTCCTCGTGGCTGAGGCCATCGGGATGGAATTCGTCACCGCAGATCCGCATGCCCACGCAAAAATCCGGGCCGACTTCGGCGCGCACGGCCTTGAGCACTTCCAGGCCGAACTTCATCCGGCCTTCAAAGGTGCCGCCCCATTCGTCGGTACGCTTGTTGACCCGCGGGCTCCAGAACTGGTCGATCATGTGCTGGTGCACTGCCGACAGCTCGACCCCGTCCAGACCGCCTTCTTTGGCCCGGCGCGCGGCTTGCGCATAGTTGCCGATCACCCGCCAGATTTCTTCCGGCTCGATAGTCTTGCAAGTGGCGCGGTGCACCGGTTCACGCACGCCTGATGGTGACATCAGGGTCGGCCAGTTGAAGCCGTCCCAGCGCGAGCGACGGCCCATGTGGGTAATCTGGATCATGATCTTGGCGCCATGTTTGTGCATGGCATCTGCCAGGTTCTGAAAGTGCGGGATGATGCGGTCGGTCGAGAGGTTCACCGAAGCCCACCATTCCTGCGGGCTGTCGATGGCCACCACCGAGGACCCCCCGCAGATGGCCAGGCCGATACCGCCCTTGGCTTTTTCTTCGTAGTACTTCACGTAGCGGTCGGTGGTCATGCCGCCATCGGTGGCATAGACCTCGGCGTGCGCGGTGCTCAGTACCCGGTTGCGGATGGTCAGTTTGCCGATCTGGATCGGCTGGAACATTGCTTCGAAAGCCATGGCGGGATCCTCGACTTACAACGGCTTGACGATGAACAGGCCGTCGTCGTGGCCTTCTTCCGAACCGCCGTAGACCTGCTCGGCGACCGTGCGAATGTTGCTGCCGCGGGCCGCCAGGATCTGGTCCATGGCCCCGGCGAACCAGCCGGTGAACATGTAGTCGACCTTGCGCCCGACCTTGCCGTACACATACACGAACGCCGAATGCTCGAGCTTGACGCTGGCGGTGCCCTTGTCGAGGTCGATGTCCTGAATCTTGAACAGGCCCCAGCCTCGCTGGGACAGGCGCTTCATGTAGTGTTCGAACACCGCCACGCCTTCCAGGCCGTGGCATTCAGCTTCTTTCTCGCACCAGTGCCAGGCGGACTTGTAGCCGGCCTTGTAGAGAATCTCGGCATAAGCGTCGGCGCCCAGCACTTCCTCGATGCCCATGTGGTTGTTGACGAAGAAATGCCGCGGTACATACAGCATCGGCAGGGCATCGCTGGTCCAGACACCGGTTTCGCTGTCGACTTCGATAGGCAATTGCGGGGCGATCTTGGCCATGGAAACTGAACTCCAGAAATTTTGGTTGGCTGCCCCTGCGCCGGTGGCAGGGGTCGGAAGACGGTTACTGGCGGCTTATTCGCCCCAGACATCCTTGAGCACGTTGACCCAGTTCTCGCCCATGATCTTGCGCACCACGCGCTCGGAATGGCCGCGCTTGAGCAGGGTCTCGGTGAGGTTGGGGAACTCGCCCACGGTGCGGATGCCCAGCGGGTTGATGATCTTGCCGAAGCTGGTCAGACGCCGGGCGTAGCCCTTGTCGTGGGTCAGGTATTCGAAGAAGTCCTGGCCGTGGCCCTGGGTGAAGTCGGTGCCGATACCGATGGAGTCTTCACCGACGATGTTCATGGTGTATTCGATGGCTTCGGCGTAGTCGTCGATGGTCGAATCGATACCCTTGGCCAGGAACGGCGCGAACATGGTCACGCCGACGAAACCGCCGTGGTCGGCAATGAACTTGAGCTCTTCGTCGGACTTGTTGCGCGGGTGCTCCTTGAGCCCGGAAGGCAGGCAGTGGGAGTAGCACACCGGCTTTTTCGATTCGAGGATGACTTCTTCGGAGGTCTTGGAACCGACATGGGACAGGTCGCACATGACCCCGACGCGGTTCATCTCGGCGACGATCTCGCGGCCAAAGCCCGACAGCCCGCCGTCACGCTCGTAGCAGCCGGTACCGACCAGGTTCTGGGTGTTGTAGCACATCTGCACGATGCCCACGCCGAGCTGCTTGAACACCTCGACATAGCCGATCTGGTCTTCGAAAGCATGGGCGTTCTGGAAGCCGAAGAGGATGCCGGTCTTGCCCACTTCCTTGGCCTTGCGGATGTCGGCGGTGCTGCGCACCGGCATCACCAGGTCGCTGTTCTCACGGATCAGCTTCTGGCTGGCGGCGATGTTGTTGACCGTGGCCTGGAAGCCTTCCCAGACCGACACCGTACAGTTGGCCGCGGTCAGGCCGCCCTTGCGCATGTCTTCGAACAGCTCGCGGTTCCATTTGGCAATGATCAGCCCGTCGATAACGATGCTGTCTGCGTGTAATTCGGCTGGGCTCATCAGGCTGTCCCCTTTATTGGTAAAACCTGCGCCGAATCGTCTGCCGGCGCTTTGGAGCCAGCATATGCCTAGGGGCAATGTCGCCCAGATGCAAAAACGACAGGGGAATTGCCGAAAGCGTCAAAGAGCGACAAAGGGCTGCTTTGACCGCCTGCGCCACAGTCTTTAACAGTTTTCCGACAATCCGCTCAAAGATTGCCGACCGCCTCTGCCCTAGCATGAACTGCCCCCCATTGCGCCCAGGTGCCCCATGCTTCGCCTTGCCTTTCTGTTCAGCCTGCTGCTCGTCAACTCCGGCTGCAGCGAACGGGCACCCGCAAGCCTGCCGCCGATCCGCCAGGGTGACTATCAAGCGGTGATCGAACAGTTGCGCCAGAGCATCCCCGAGCAGATGCGCAAGAACCATGTGCCGGGCCTGTCCCTGGCGCTGATCGACGGCCAGACGCTGGTCTGGGCCGAAGGTTTCGGCCTGGCTGACGAGGCGCTGCAAATACCCGTGACCCCCGCCACGGCGTTCCGCGCCGGCTCGCTGTCTACGCTGTTCACCGCCAGCGCCACTTTGCAACTGGTCGAACAACAGCGCCTGAACCTGGATGCCCCGCTGTCGCAGACCCTGCCGGAGTTTCGCGTGCGTTCGCGCTTTCATGCCGATGCCCGCAGTGCTGACCGGGCTATCACCCTGCGCCGTTTGCTCAGCCACCAGGCTGGGCTACCCAGCGAATTTTTGCCGAACCTGCACAGCGCTGATCCATTGATGCACCTGCCGCAAAAAGCCGGCGAGCTGTGGCTTAACCATCCCCCCGGCATGCAGATGGCCTATTCCAACCTGGGCTTCACCCTGCTCGGCGCCGCCATCGAGCGCAGCAGCGGGCAACCCTTCGAAACCCGCCTGCAGCAGCACTTGTTGAAACCCCTGGGCATGGCGCACTCAAGTTTCATCGGCACCAGCAGCCTGCAGCCCTACCGCGCCCGCGGCTACCTGCAGGGCCAGCGCAGTAAGGACCCGGAAATTAGCGACCTGCCGGCTAGCGGCTTGTGGACCACGCCTCGGGATGTCGGCCAGTTCGTGCAAATGCTGTTCTCCCAGGGGCGCTTCGACGGTCGGCAAGTGCTCAATCGCCAGTCGATCGAACAGATGTTCCGCCAGCACAATCGCGCTAATGGGCCGGACGTCGATTGCCCGATTGGCCTGGCCTGGTACCTGGGCCCTTGCGGTGATCCACGTATAGGGCCGCAACTGCAGCAATGGCAACACAGCGGTTCGACCGGAGATTTTGCTGCGCAACTGAGCGTGCTGCCCGAGCCGAAACTGGCAGTGGTGGTGATGGCCAATGCCGATACCGCCGAAGCGCTGGTCAGCGACCTGGCCACCCAGGCCCTGCGCCTGATGCTGCAGGCCCACGGTAGCCAGCTGGCTTGCCCGCGCGACTGTCAGCCGAGCTTGCCGCCGCTGCGGCTCTGAACCTCAGGCCTCGTTGTGCGGCCAACTCAAGACGAACAAGGCGCCACCACTGACGGAGTCTCGTACCTGGGCATGCCCCTCATGCCATTGCGACACTCGGCGCACCAGGGCCAGTCCGAGCCCGTAGCCACCGGTCCGGCGGTCGCGACTGGTGTCCAGCCGGGTAAACGGCTCGAAGATTTTCTCCCGGGCGACCAACGGCACGCCCGGGCCGTCGTCCTCAACAAACACCTGATACAGGTTGCCTTCACGCACCAGGCTTACCCGCACTTCGCGCTCGGCATAACGGATGGCATTACGCAGCAGGTTGATCACCGCCCGCGCCATGAACCGCGGCTCGATGCGAATGCTCTCGACGGCACAGACGCTCAGTGTCAGCGCCACACCTGCGGCTTCCGCTTCCAGGGCGAGGCTGCCGAGCACACTGTCGATCCACTCGGCAGCCTGGATGGTTTCGCGTTTGATCTGCGCAGCGCCATGCTCAAGGCTGGCGTAGGTCAGCAGCTCCGAGACCATCTCTTCAAGGTCGCCCAGGTCGGCATGCATGTCGTCCAACAGCGGGCCACAGGCATTCTGGTCGGCCAGGCGGCGTAACTGCTCCAGTTCGAAGGTCAGCCGCGCAATCGGCGTACGCAGTTCATGGGAAACCGCATTGGTCAGTTCGCGCTGGTTGGCGATCAGGCCTTCGATACGCCCGGCCATCTGGTTGAAATGCTCGGCGAGTTGGCGAATGTTCGAGCGGCGCGACAAGTGGATGCGCGAACTCAGGTCGTTGGCGCCAAAGCGCTGTGCCGCCAGACGCAATCGCTCCAGGTCGCGCCAATGCGGCCAGACCCAGCAAAACACGGCAATGCCAAGCAGGCTGGCGAACATGCCGTAGGCAATGACAACAAAGCCAGTGGACATCCTCAGATCAGGCGGCAAGCTGACACTCAGCAGCTGGTGGCCTTCATCAATGGGAATGATGAAGCGGCTGACATCATCGAGAATCAGCATCTGGTTACTGGCCAACAGCTCACGATCGTGCTGACTGAGCGGCAACGACTGGGCCTCAACCAGCTTGAGGGTCATCCCGTAGTGCGGCTGAAGCTCGTCCAGACGTTGTTGGCGCGCGGTAGCTGAAAGTGGACGCAATTGCTCCAGCAAGCTGTAGGCCGGCCCACGCATCGATTCGCGGTAATAAACATCGTCGCTGGTCTTCAGGTACCAGTCAAAAAACGTGTTGATCGACGGCACCGCCAAAGCAAAGGCAATGACCATGGTGGTGAACAAGCCGAGAAACAGCCGCAGCATCTACAGCTCCCAGGCGAAAGGATTGAACAGGTAGCCTTTGCCCCAGACCGTCTTTATGCACACCGGCTCGCGAGGGTTGTCGCGCAGCTTGCTGCGCAGCTTGCTGACATAGACATCGACGCTACGGTTGAAGCCGTCAAAGGCAATGCCGCGCAAGCGATTGAGGATGTCATCGCGCGACAGGGTCTGCCCCGCAGCACTTGCCAACAGCCAGAGCAGTTCGAACTCCATGGTGCTCAGCTCGATGGGCTCATCACCCAGATGCGCTTCACGGCTGGCCCGATCAATGTTCAATTGTCCAAAGCGCAAGCTGTCGCGCCCGATCGGCTCGCTCCCTTGGCGACGCTGCAAAGCGCGCAGCCGAGCCAGTAATACCGGGGGCTTGATGGGTTTGATCACATAGTCGTCGGCCCCGGACTCAAGGCCAAGAATATGGTCGAGATCGTCTTCGCGGGCCGTCAGAATCACGATCGGCGTGGCCGCCTGGCTACGGATTGCCCGGCACACCTGCAGGCCGCTCAGCCCCGGAAGCATCAGGTCGAGGACCACCAGCGCCGGCTTGTAGCTCAGAAAGGCTTCCAGCGCCTGGTCGCCCCGGTGCACGCAGTGCACCTCGAAGCCATGCTCGGCTAGATAATGCGCAACCAGGCCGGCCAGTTTGAGGTCGTCTTCGACCAGCAGTACCTTGATCAGTCCGGGGCTTTCCATCGCGTTTCCACAGGCTAAAAAGACTGGATTAGTGGGAAAACGCCGAGTTTATGTGCGCTTTTATGAAACGTCTGTGAATAAGTGTTCACGCCGCCCGCACGCTTTTTCACAGGAGCACCGACTACCCTGTTCTTTGCTGCGGCGCTGAGCGAGAATCGGCGCCCATGTTCGCGCAAGCTTTCGGAGGATGTCGCAGATGAGAACGATGGTAGGGCTGGCCCTGGTATTGCTGGCATTCGGCGCCCATGCCGAGGACGACGAGAGCACCCCGTGCGACAACGTCGAGAGCGACCAGCAAACTTATGAATGCGCTCAATACAGCCGCACTACCGCCGAACGCGAACTTAACGCCGCTTTCGATGACTTGCTGCAACGCATCGGCGAACAATACGACGGCCAGCCGGCCAAGGTCGCCGAACTGAGCAAGCGCCTGCGTGACGCCGAAGCCATCTGGAAGCAATTACGCGACGCCGACTGCAAGGTCGAAACCTTTGACGAAAAACCCGGAAAGGCCTTCGACGCTGCATTGAACACCTGCCTTGCCCAACGTAGCGATGATCGCTCCGAATACTTGCAGTCCCTGGGTCTGCAAAACTCCGATTGAGAACAGCATGAAAATCTGCGGAATTGAAATCAAAGGCAGCGAAGCGCTGCTCGCCGTTGCCACCCTGGACGGCGCCAGCCCTGTGCATCTTGCCCTGGCCACGAAAAAAATCGCCCTGGAAGACGATGAGCTGGCGAACAACGTCAAAGCCTTTGCCAGCCAGGCCCGGCAATTTATCGCTGAACATGGCATCAGCCACCTGGCGATCAAGAAACGCAGCAAGAAAGGCGACTTCGCGGGTGGCCCGACCACTTTCAAGATCGAAGGCGTATTGCAGCTGCTGGATAATTGCGAGGTGGAGCTGGTTTCACCGCAGACCGTCAGCGCCCAGGCCAAGAAACACAACATTGAACTGCCAGCTTCGCTGAACAAGTACCAGCACGAAGCCTACAAGAGCGCCTGCGCGCTGTTGCTCAAGCGCCGCTGAGGCTGACAGCCCCGACCTTGCGGTCTTCTCGCGGGCAACGCGCGAATCGCCCCCGGTAGCAGCGGGTGAAGTACGAGGCTGACTCAAAGCCGCAGGCGATGCCCACCTCCAGCACGCTCAGATCGGTCTGGCGCAGCAGTTGCCGGGCCTTGTCCAGGCGCAGGCGCAGGTAAAAGCCACTGGGCGTGTCGTGCAGGTAAAGCTTGAACAAGCGCTCCAGCTGGCGCCGGGTGACCTGCACCGACTCGGCCAGCACCAGGGTGTTGAGCGGTTGCTCGGTGTTGCGCTCCATCTCGCCGATCACCTGCACCAGTTTCTTGTTGCTGATGCCATAGCGTGAGGCGATCTGCATGCGCTGGTGATCCTGGCGCGGGCGGATGCGGCCCAGCACGAATTGCTCCGACACCTGGATCGCCAGCTCCGGGCCGTGGGCCTGGGCGATCAGGTCGAGCATCAGGTCGATCGAGGCAGTGCCCCCCGCCGAGGTGATACGGCGCCGATCCACTTCGAACAGCTCCTGGGTTGCCTGCAACTGCGGGTAACTTTCCTTGAAGGCCTCCAGCGCTTCCCAGTGCAGGGTCACCCGGTGACCGTCGAGCAACCCGGCCTCGGCCAGCACCACGGTGCCGGTGTCGATACCGCCCAACACCACGCCTTCGTGATCGAGCTTGCGCAGCCAGTGCTGCAAGGCCGGGCCAAAGCTGCGCAGCGGCTCGAAACCGGCCACCAACAACAGCGTCGCGCCCTTGCCAAGCGGCTGCAGCGCGGCGTCGGCATTCACCGACATGCCGTTGCTGGCCTGCACTGCACCGCCATCTATGCTCAGCACCTGCCAGCGATACAGCTCGCCACGAAAGCGGTTGGCCACCCGCAGCGGCTCTATCGCGGAAATAAAGCCAATGGCGGAGAACCCGGGCAACAGCAAGAAATGGAAATCCTGGGGCATAGCGATAACTCGACGGCCACCGATGCTCGGTTAATAGCGCGCTGGTCGCCACTGTGCAAGTGCCGGTCGCCACAGTGCGATTTTTAGCCAGGGCACCGGCGTAGTTTGGTCACACGGCACGCAGAGGCCGCCCCCTATAACAATTAGAACTGCCGTTGGAGGAGCCACCATGAACAGAATGATCAGCCGTAGCCTGCTGATGCTCGTCGGCACCGCAATCCTCAGCACCAACGTGATGGCCGCAGAACCGGCCACCTGCAAGAACGTGCGCCTTGGCGTGGTGAACTGGACCGACGTGATGGCTACCAGCGCCATGACCCAGGTCCTGCTCGATGGCCTGGGCTACAAGACCAAGCAGACCAGCGCCTCGCAACAGATCATTTTCGCCGGCATCCGCGACCAGCGCCTGGACATGTTCCTGGGCTACTGGAACCCGATCATGACCCAGACCATCACCCCGTTCATCGATGCCAAACAGGTCAAGGTCCTCGACCAGCCGAGCCTCGACGACGCCCGCGCGACCCTCGCGGTACCCAAGTACCTGGCCGACAAGGGCCTGAAAACCTTCGCCGACATCGCCAAGTTCGAAAAAGAGCTGGGCGCCAAGATCTACGGCATCGAGCCCGGCTCGGGTGCCAACACCCAGATCAAGGCGATGATGAGCAAGAACCAGTTCGGCCTGGGCAAGTTCCAGCTGGTCGAGTCCAGTGAAGCCGGCATGCTCGCCGCCGTCGACCGCGCGGTGCGCCGCAAGGAGGCGGTGGTGTTCTTCGGCTGGGCGCCGCACCCGATGAACGTCAACATCGACATGGCCTATCTCAGCGGCAGCAACGGCGCCCTGGGCCCGGACGAGGGCCGCGCCACAGTGTGGACCGTCACTGCCCCGGACTACGCCCAGCGTTGCCCGAACGTCAACCGCCTGCTGACCAACCTGACCTTCAGCGCCGAGGACGAGAGCCGCATGATGCAACCGCTGCTCGAGCATAAAGACGCACTGGAATCCGCCCGCCAGTGGCTCAAGGACCATCCGCAAGACCAGAAGCGCTGGCTTGAAGGGGTGACCACCTTTGACGGCAAGACCGCCGCCGACAACCTTCAGCTCACTGCCAACTGACAGACCCTGTGGGAGCGGGCTTGACCCGCGATGGCCCCAACTCGCCCGAAGGAAACCACACATGAACCACGACGTCATCATCACCTGCGCCCTGACCGGCGCCGGCGACACCGCCAGCAAGAGCCACCTGGTCCCGGTAACCCCGAAACAGATCGCCGCAGCCGCCGTGGAGGCCGCCAAAGCCGGCGCCACGGTGGTCCACTGCCATGTTCGCGACCCGCAAACCGGTCGCTTCAGCCGCGACGTCAACTTGTACCGGGAAGTGATGGAGCGCATCCGCGAGGCGGATGTCGACATCATCGTCAACCTCACCGCCGGCATGGGTGGCGACCTGGAGATCGGCCCGGGCGAAACCCCGCTGGAATTCGGCGTCGGCACCGACCTGATCGGCCCGCTGGAGCGCCTGGCCCACGTCGAGGCGCTGCTGCCGGAAATCTGCACCCTGGACTGCGGCACCCTCAACTTTGGTGACGGCAACAGCATCTACGTCTCGACCCCGGCGCAATTGCGCGCTGGGGCCAAACGCATCACTGAACTGGGCGTTAAAGCCGAGCTGGAAATCTTCGACACCGGCCACCTGTGGTTCGCCAAGCAGATGATCAAGGAAGGCCTGCTCGACAACCCCTTGTTCCAACTGTGCCTGGGCATTCCCTGGGGTGCGCCGGCCGATACCACCACCATGAAAGCCATGGTCGACAACCTGCCGCCAGGCGTGACCTGGGCCGGCTTCGGCATCGGCCGCATGCAAATGCCGATGGCCGCACAAGCGGTGCTACTGGGCGGCAACGTGCGGGTGGGCCTGGAAGACAACCTGTACCTGGACAAAGGCGTGCTGGCCAGCAATGGCCAACTGGTGGAACGCGCCGGCGAGATTCTCAGCCGCCTTGGCGCACGGGTGCTCAGCCCTGCCGAAGGCCGCGCAAAAATGAACCTGACCCGTCGCTGATTGCTGGAGAAACCGATGAGCTTTATCACCGAGATCAAGACCTTTGCAGCCCTGGGCAGCGGCGTAATCGGCAGCGGCTGGGTGGCCCGCGCCCTGGCCCATGGCTTGGATGTAGTCGCCTGGGACCCCGCCCCCGGCGCCGAAGCGGGCTTGCGCAAGCGCATCGCCAATGCTTGGCCAGCCCTGGAAAAACAAGGCCTGACCCCCGGCGCCTCGCAGCAGCGCCTGCGCTTTGTGGCGACCATCGAGGAATGCGTACGCGATGCCGATTTCATCCAGGAAAGCGCCCCCGAACGTCTGGACCTCAAGCTTGACCTGCACAGCAAGATCAGCGCCGCAGCCAAGCCCAATGCGTTGATCGGCTCCAGCACTTCAGGCCTGTTGCCCAGTGAATTCTACGAGTCCTCGACCCACCCCGAACGCTGCGTGGTCGGCCACCCGTTCAACCCGGTGTACCTGCTGCCGCTGGTGGAAATCGTCGGCAGCAACAAGACCGCGCCCGAGGCCATCGAAGCGGCCAAAACCGTCTACACCAACCTCGGCATGCGCCCTCTGCATGTGCGCAAGGAAGTGCCCGGGTTTATTGCCGACCGCCTGCTCGAAGCGTTGTGGCGCGAGGCGTTGCACCTGGTCAACGACGGCGTGGCAACCACAGGCGAAATCGACGACGCGATTCGTTTTGGCGCCGGTTTGCGCTGGTCGTTCATGGGCACCTTCCTCACCTATACCCTAGCCGGTGGCGATGCCGGCATGCGCCACTTCATGGCCCAGTTCGGCCCTGCCCTGCAACTGCCCTGGACCTACCTGCCCGCCCCAGAGCTGACCGACGGTTTGATCGATGCCGTGGTCGAGGGCACGGGTGAACAACTGGGCGAACGCAGCATCAGCTCGCTGGAGCGCTATCGTGATGATTGCCTGCTCGCCGTGCTGGATGCGGTAAAAACCACCAAGGCCAAGCACGGCATGGCTTTCAGCGACTGACCGGAGTGCAGCGATGCCCGCATTGATCACCTACCAAACCCCAGTCCAGGCGGACTGGGTCGACTACAACGGGCATCTGCGCGATGCCTTCTACCTGCTGATCTTCAGCTATGCCACCGATGCCTTCATGGACCGCATGGGCCTTGACAGCGACAACCGCAGCGCCAGCGGCAATTCGTTGTTTACCCTGGAGTGCCACCTGAACTACCTGCATGAGGTCAAGCTTGGTACCCAGGTATGGGTGCAGACTCAGGTCATCGGTTTTGACCGAAAGCGCCTGCAGCTGTATCACAGCCTGCATCGCGAGGGGTTCGACGAGGCGTTGGCGGCCAGTGAACAGATGCTGCTGCATGTGGACCTGGCCGGGCCAAGCTCGACGCCGTTTACGCCTGCAGTGGTTGAACGCTTGCAGGGGATTGTCGATGAGCAGGTGGATCTGCCGGCGCCCGAGTTTGCTGGCCGGGTGATCGGCTTGCCAACGATTCAAAAGCAAAAAAATAACCCCGGCAAGCCGTGAAGCAACCGGGGCCAAGAGCGAGCATGAACATGCTTCAAGCGGAGGGTGACCAAACCTTCCTTTTCTGTGCATGGCCCCAGTGTGCAGCCTCCCTTCCCCGTGGATTTGCCCGAAAACGACCTGTGCTTAGGTAAAGCGGCCATTGCGACATTCTGCCCTTGCCGCAGTGGCTCGACGCCCACAGAATCGAATGACGATCACACCTGCAAACAAGGACAACAACCATGATGCATGCGGATTTGATTGATCAGGACGACCTGCTGGGCCAGCTGCGCGCGCTGGGTTTCGAGATGCCGCCTGGGGCCAGTGCCGAGCAGGCCTGCGAGTGTGCGGTACGGGGCTTGAGTGAGCCGCGGGCAAAAGCCCTGAAGGGCATGGTCGAGCAGATGTACACCGGCAATGCGACCATCCTGCCGGCCGTGCGCCAGGCCATCGAAAAGCAGCTATTGCCGGCGTTGGCGCAGTTCCAGAATCGCTAAAAGCATCGCGGGGCAAGCCCGCTCCCACAGGTGTAGGAGCGGGCTTGCCCCGCGATGAATGCAACTCGGTCTAGAGCCTCACACTGGCAAACGTCGACTCATTGCGCGCCTGGCTCAACGCCGACATCGGCCCGGCCAGCGGCGACAGCACCAGCGCCTGCGGGATCGGCATCATCGCCACCTGCTGCGCGGTGTTGGAGCCAACACGCTCGTCACGCGGCGGAATGCCGAAGTATTCGCGGTAGCACTTGGAGAAATGCGGCGTCGAGACAAAGCCGCACACCGAAGCCACTTCGATGATCGACATCGGCGTTTGCTTGAGCAACTGCCGGGCGCGGATCAGGCGCAGCTTCAGGTAGTAGCGCGACGGCGAGCAGTGCAGGTATTTCTGGAACAAGCGCTCAAGTTGGCGCCGCGAGACCGCTACGTACACCGCCAGTTCGTCCAGGTCGATCGGCTCTTCGAGGTTGGCCTCCATCAGCGCGACGATTTCCTGCAGTTTCGGCTGGTTGGTGCCGAGCATGTGCTTGAGCGGCACGCGCTGGTGATCCTGTTCGTTGCGGATGCGCTCGTAGACGAACATCTCGGAGATCGCCGCCGACAGCTCGCGACCGTGATCACGGCTGATCAGGTGCAGCATCATGTCCAGTGGCGCAGTGCCGCCGGAACTGGTGAAGCGGTTGCGGTCGAGGGTGAACAGACGGGTACTCATGCTCACCCGCGGAAAGGCTTCCTGCATCGCCGCCAGGCATTCCCAATGCACGCTGCAATCAAAGCCATCGAGCAGGCCAGCACAGGCCAGGGCCCAGCTGCCGGTGCACACCGCACCTAGGCGGCGGGATTGGCGCGCCTGGCTCTGCAACCAGGTGACGTGCTCGCGGGTGACGGTGCGCTGGATACCAATACCGCCACAGACAATCACGGTGTCCATGGCCGGTGCCTTGTGCATGGCCGCATCGGGGGTGATCTGCAAGCCGTCGCTGGCCCATACCTGGCCACCATCCACGCTCAGGGTGCTCCAGCGGTACAGCTCGCGGCCGGACAGCTGGTTGGCCATGCGCAGCGGCTCAACAGCGGAAGCCAGGGAAATCAGCGTGAAATTGTCCAGCAGCAGAAAGCCGATGGATTGGGGCGTGCGGTTCTGGGTTGGGGTCCCGGAGTTGTACGACGTCATCGCGGTATCTCCTCACACAATGCAGGTTGCGCCTCAGGCAGGCACGGGCTTTTTTTGTCACGGCCCCGATTCGGATGCAGGGGCTTTGCCAATCACAACGCAAATGCCATGCCTGAAATTGAATGGCCATTCAATAAAACCCAAAAACGACGTCGCGCAGCGTCTATATAGCCCTTGTTCCAAGGCGCGGTTATAAACGCAAACGACCGGCCTAGTGCCGGTCTGTAGGACGCGTGAGCAATTCGGTAGCACTTGTGTGAAGGATGCCCAGAAACGACATGGGCAACTGTCACCCAAGGCGCCAGGCGCCGGGGTAACAGCTGATGATTCGCGGTGGGATCGGCCTGCGCGCCAAAAGGCAGCGCGCAGGCCAAAGGTGAACAAAAACGGCGCAGGCGACTTACCGTTTCAACATTCGATGGCGCTGACCGCCAGGCCACCGCGCGAGGTTTCCTTGTACTTGTCGTGCATGTCGGCGCCGGTATCGCGCATGGTGCGGATCACCCGGTCGAGGGAAATAAAGTGCTCGCCGTCGCCACGCAAGGCCATTTGCGCGGCGTTGATGGCCTTGACTGCGGCAATCGCGTTGCGCTCGATACACGGCACCTGCACCAGGCCGCCGACCGGGTCGCAGGTCAGCCCCAGGTTGTGCTCAAGACCAATCTCGGCGGCGTTTTCCAATTGCCCGGGGGTAGCCCCGAGCACTTCGGCAAGGCCGGCGGCGGCCATGGCACAGGCCGAACCGACTTCACCCTGGCAACCCACTTCAGCGCCAGAGATCGAAGCGTTCTTCTTGCACAAGATGCCCACTGCGGCGGCGCCAAGGAAGAAGTCGACAACGTTGGCTTCGCTGACTTCGTCGCTAAAGCGCATGTAGTAGTGCAGCACCGCCGGAATGATCCCGGCCGCGCCATTGGTCGGTGCGGTGACCATGCGCCCGCCGGCGGCGTTTTCTTCATTGACCGCCAGGGCATAGAGGTTGACCCACTCCATCGCGCTCAGGGTCGAGCCGATCACATTGGGCTTGCCCAGCTCCTGCAGGCTGCGGTGCAGCTTGGCCGCACGGCGCTTCACATTGAGCCCGCCGGGCAAAATGCCTTCGTATTTGAGGCCGTTTTCGACACAGGCCTGCATGGCGTGCCACAACTTCAGAAGCCCGGCGCGAATTTCAGCTTCGCTGCGCCAGACCTTTTCGTTTTCCATCATCAATTGCGACACGCGCAGGTCGTTTTGCTTGCACAGCTCAAGCAGCTCGACGGCACTGTCGAAATCGTAAGGCAGCACGGTGTTGTCGGCGTCAAGGACGCCGCTTGCAGCCTGGGCCGCATCGACGACAAAGCCGCCGCCCACCGAGTAATAGGTGTCGCGATGCAGCTCGCCAGCAGCACCTTCAGCGATCAGGGTCATGGCGTTGGGGTGATACGGCAGGTTCTCGTCGAGCAACAGCATGTCGCGGGCCCAAACGAAGCCGACCTCGAGCCGGCCGTCGAGCAGCAAGGTGTCTGTTTCGCGCAGGGCGGCGATACGCGGGCCAATCTGCGCGGGGTCGATGGCGTCCGGCCATTCGCCCATCAGGCCCATGATCACTGCGTTATCGCTGCCATGGCCGATGCCGGTGGCCGACAGTGAGCCATACAGGCGAACTTCGACGCGCCGAACCTGCGCAAGCTCGCCGCGCTCGCGCAGGCCCTGGACGAACAATGCCGCGGCGCGCATGGGCCCAACGGTATGGGAACTGGATGGACCAACGCCGATCTTGAACAGGTCGAACACACTGATGGCCATGCCATCTACCTCCTGAATGTACAGCCCCGCAGCCCAAGCCAAGGACGGCGCAACTGCTACGCTAAATAGGCGGCAATCCGCCGATTCCGCGCATCATCAGGCTTTTACCAGGACCTCTGACGTCTGCAACCGACGCGTTCTTGCCCAGCAACGCCGCCAGCTGTCAGCCGTGCTTGTGCGCCGTTTTTTTGCGGTGCACAAGTACCGAAACTGCGTTTACAGGGTGGGATAAATCTGTAAACGACCTCATCGACACTGGATGCGACCCTGTCTGTACTGGATACGACGCACCCTGTAGGCGTTTGATTTTCGCTGTTAGATGATCGGTATCGACTCGATTGCACGGCAGCCGTCCCGCTATCGCCCGATAGTCAGGCCCGACCGAATGCAAACCATAAAGCACGGCGGTCCCGTGGGACATCCGAGAAAAAAACCCAGGAGTCCATCGAATGAAAGGTTCACCCTCGCTATTGCTGGCCGCAGTGCTGAGTCTGCCGGTGCTGGCCCAGGCCGCCGAGCCCGAGCAGTGTCACACCGTCAACTTCTCCGATGTCGGCTGGACCGACATCACCGTGACCACCGCGGTCACCAGCGTCGTGCTCCAGTCGCTGGGCTACAAGACCAAGACCACGATGATTTCGGTACCGGTGACCTACAAGTCGCTGGCCGATGGCAAGAACATGGACGTGTTCCTCGGCAACTGGATGCCGACCATGGAAAACGACATCAAGCAGTACCGTGATGCCGGTACCGTGGAAACCGTACGGGCCAACCTTGAGAACGCCAAGTACACCCTGGCCGTGCCCCAGGCGCTGTACGACAAGGGCCTGAAAAACTTCGCCGACATTGCCAAGTTCAAGAAGGAGCTGGACGGCAAGATCTATGGCATCGAACCGGGCAACGACGGCAACCGCACCATCCAGAGCATGATCGACAAGAACGCCTTCGGCCTGAAAGACGCCGGCTTCAAGGTGGTCGAGTCCAGCGAGGCTGGCATGCTCTCGCAGGTTGATCGCGCCGCTCGCCGCGGCACCGATGTGGTGTTCCTGGGCTGGGAACCACACCCGATGAACACCCGCTTCAAAATGAAATACCTGGACGGCGGCGATGACTTCTTCGGCCCCGAATACGGCAAGGCCACCGTCCTCACCAACACCCGCAAGGGCTATGTGCAGGAATGCAGCAACGTCGGCCAGTTGCTGAAAAACCTGTCCTTTACCCTCGACATGGAAAGCACCCTGATGGGCAACGTCCTGGACGACAAGATGAAACCCGACGTTGCAGCCAAGGCCTGGCTGAAAAACAACCCGCAGGTGCTCGACACCTGGCTGGCCGGGGTCACCACTGTTGACGGCAAGCCTGGCCTGGAGGCAGCCAAAGCCAAACTCACGCAGTAAGCACTGCCTGCGGCGGGCTGGCCCCGCCGCAGGCTGTCTTCAAACTTTTGCAGGTGGACGCTCGCTATCATGCTGATCGATGAAAAACTCCCTCTGGGCCAGTACATCGCAGGCTTCGTTGAATGGTTGACGCAACACGGCGCCAACTACTTCGATGCCTTCGCGGCAGCACTGGAATACATGATTCATGGTGTGACCGGGGCACTGACCTGGTTCAATCCCTTCGTCCTGATCGGCCTGATTGCAGTGATCGCGCACCTGATCCAGCGCAAATGGGCGCTGACCGCATTCTGCGTGCTGTCATTCCTGCTGATCTTCAACCTCGGTTACTGGCAAGAAACCATGGAGACCCTGGCCCAGGTGCTGTTTGCCACCCTGGTCTGCGTGGCCATCGGCGTGCCGCTGGGCATCCTCGCCGCACACAAGCCGATGTTCTATACCGCCATGCGCCCGGTCCTCGACCTGATGCAGACGGTGCCCACCTTCGTTTACCTGATCCCGACCCTGACCCTGTTCGGTCTGGGGGTAGTCCCCGGGTTGATCTCGACGGTGGTGTTCGCCATCGCCGCGCCGATCCGCCTGACCTACCTGGGTATCTGCGACGTGCCCCAGGAACTGCTCGACGCCGGCAAGGCCTTTGGCTGCTCACGCCGCCAGCTGCTGTCGCGCATCGAGTTGCCCCACGCCATGCCGAGCATCGCCGCCGGTGTCACCCAATGCATCATGCTGTCGCTGTCGATGGTGGTGATTGCCGCGCTGGTGGGGGCCGACGGCCTGGGCAAACCTGTGGTCAACGCATTGAACACTGCCGATATCGCCTTGGGCTTCGAAGCGGGACTGGCGATCGTGTTGCTGGCGATCATGCTCGACCGTATCTGCAAACAACCCGACGCGCCGGTAAGGAGTGAAGCATGAGCATTATTCGCTTCGAAGACGTAGACGTTATTTTCTCCAGCCGACCGCGCGAGGCCCTGAGCCTGCTCGACCAGGGCATGACCCGGGAACAGATCCTGAAGAAAACCGGCCTGGTGGTCGGCGTCGAAAAAGCCAACCTGGACATCAACAAGGGCGAGATCTGCGTGTTGATGGGCCTGTCCGGTTCGGGCAAATCCAGCCTGCTGCGTTGCATCAACGGCCTCAACACCGTCAGCCGCGGCAAGCTGTTCGTCGAACACGAAGGCTCGCATATCGACATTGCCCACTGCACTCCGGCGGAACTGAAGATGATGCGCACCAAGCGCATCGCCATGGTGTTCCAGAAGTTCGCCCTGATGCCCTGGCTGACGGTGCGCGAGAACATCAGCTTCGGCCTGGAAATGCAGGGCCGCCCGGAGAAGGAACGGCGCAAGCTGGTCGATGAGAAGCTCGAACTGGTGGGCCTGACCCAGTGGCGCAACAAGAAGCCCGACGAACTCTCTGGTGGCATGCAGCAGCGGGTCGGCCTGGCCCGGGCGCTGGCCATGGACGCCGATATCCTGCTGATGGACGAACCCTTCTCGGCCCTTGACCCGCTGATCCGCCAGGGCCTGCAGGACGAACTGCTGGAACTGCAACGCAAGCTGAACAAGACCATCGTCTTCGTCAGCCACGACCTGGACGAAGCCCTGAAGCTCGGCAGCCGTATTGCGATCATGAAAGACGGGCGGATCATCCAGTACAGCAAGCCGGAAGAAATCGTCCTCAACCCGGCCGACGACTACGTGCGCACCTTTGTCGCCCACACCAACCCGCTCAATGTGCTGTGCGGCCGCAGCCTGATGCGCACCCTGGACAAGTGCAAGCGCATCAATGGCTCGGTATGCCTGGACCCGGGCGGTGATTCCTGGCTGGACCTGGCCGAAGGCAACACCATCAAGGGTGCGCGCCAGGGCGCCAATGGCATGGACCTGCAGAACTGGGCACCGGGTGAAGCCGTGGAAGGCTTGGCTCGCAGACCGACCCTGGTGAATGCCAATATCGGCATGCGCGAAGCCCTGCAGATCCGTTACCAGACCGGCAACAAGCTGGTGCTTCAGGAAGGCAATACAGTGGTGGGGATTCTTGGCGACAGCGAGCTGTATCACGCGCTGCTGGGCAAGAACCTGGGTTGACAGCTATCGCGGGGCAGCCCGCTCCCACAGGGTCTAGATGATCTCTGTGGGAGCGGCGGTGCGGCGACCCGACTTGCCCCGCGATAGAGGACCGTCAGCGAACGACGATACCCTGCTTGGCCATGAACGCCTTGGCCTCAGGCACGGTGTACTCACCGAAGTGGAAGATGCTCGCCGCCAGCACTGCGCTGGCATGGCCTTCGATGATCCCGTCGGCCAGGTGCTGCAGGTTGCCCACACCACCGGAAGCGATCACCGGAATGCCCAGGGCATCGCTGATGGCCCGGGTCACGCCCAGGTCAAAGCCGTTCTTCATGCCGTCCTGATCCATGCTGGTCAGGAGGATCTCACCGGCGCCCAGGCCTTCCATCTTCTTTGCCCACTCCACCGCGTCCAGGCCGGTCGGCTTGCGCCCGCCATGGGTGAAGATCTCCCAGCGCGGGGTTTCGCCCGGGCCCGAGACTTTCTTGGCATCGATGGCCACCACGATGCACTGCGAGCCGAAATGCGCGGCTGCTTCGCCGACGAACTCCGGGTTGAACACCGCAGCAGTGTTGATCGAAACCTTGTCGGCACCGGCGTTGAGCAGGTTGCGGATGTCCTGCACAGTACGCACGCCACCGCCCACGGTCAGCGGGATGAACACCTGGCTGGCCATGCGCTCGACGGTATGCAGGGTGGTGTCACGGCCATCGACGCTGGCGGTGATGTCGAGGAAGGTGATCTCGTCAGCGCCCTGTTCATCGTAGCGCCGGGCGATTTCCACCGGGTCGCCGGCATCGCGGATATTCTCGAACTTGACGCCCTTGACCACCCGGCCGTTGTCCACGTCCAGGCAAGGGATGATGCGCTTGGCCAGTGCCATGTGGGAGTCCTCAGCCTTTGTAGCTGTCGCAGAAGGCTTGCGCCTCGGCGACATCCAGGGTGCCTTCGTAGATGGCGCGGCCAGTGATCGCACCGATGATGCCCGGCGCCTTGGCGTCGAGCAGGGCCTTGATGTCACCGAGGTTGTGGATACCGCCGGAGGCGATTACCGGGATCTTGGTGGCAGCGGCCAGGGCGGCGGTGAACGGCACGTTGCAGCCCTGCATCATGCCGTCTTTGGCGATGTCGGTGTAGACGATGGCCGAGACGCCGTCGGCTTCGAAACGCTTGGCCAGGTCGATGACCTGCACCGAACTGACTTCTGCCCAGCCGTCAGTGGCGACGAAACCGTCTTTGGCATCCAGGCCAACGATCACTTTGCCCGGGAAGGCGCGGCAGGCCTGGGCAACGAACTCAGGCTCCTTGACCGCCTTGGTGCCGATGATCACGTAGCTGACGCCGGCCTTGACGTAGTGTTCGATGGTTTCCAGCGAGCGGATACCGCCACCGATCTGGATCGGCAAGTTCGGGTAGCGCTTGGCGATCGCGGTGACCACTTCACCGTTGACCGGCTGGCCTTCGAAGGCGCCATTGAGGTCAACCAGATGCAGCCGGCGGCAGCCCCCGTCAACCCATTTGGCGGCCATGCTCACCGGGTCGTCGGAGAATACCGTGGAGTCTTCCATGCGGCCCTGGCGCAGGCGTACGCAAGCACCGTCCTTGAGATCGATAGCGGGGATAATCAGCATCTGCAAAACCTGTCTATTCGGTAAACAGTGATGCTCGAAAAGTCAGTTCTTCTCGAGCGCCCACAGGTCGCTTTCAATGCTCTCGAACCGTTCCTTGAGGTGGTTCTGCACATCGAAAATCGCCCTGTTGTAGTAGTGCGGGGCAATCTCTTTGGTGAACAGCTCCAGGACCTCGGCCACCTCGAACGACCCCAGCTGCAGCTCGAAACGGTCTTCGAGAAAGCGCTTGAGGGTATCGAGCGCTTCGCGTTCCTGTTCCGGCGCCAGCGTGAGGATCGGCGGCTTGGCCCTGGACTTGCCCATTACCAGCGCCCGTCCCAGGCGGCGAAATTCTGCAGCAGCTGCAGGCCATGGGTATGGCTCTTCTCCGGGTGGAACTGCACGGCAAAGCGCGAGCCTTCGGCCAGCGCTGCGGCGAAGTCGACGCCGTAGTGGCCGCTACCGACCACCTGGCCCGGCTTGCCGGCGGTGATGTAGTAGCTGTGCACGAAGTAGAAGCGCGCACGCTCGGGGATGTTGTGCCACAGCGGGTGATCGATGCTCTGGGCGACTTCGTTCCAGCCCATGTGCGGCACCTTCAGGTGCTCGCCGTCTTCATGCAGATCTTTGCCGAAGAAGCGCACATTGCCCGGGAACAGGCCGATGCAGTCGACGCCGTCGTTCTCTTCACTGTGATCGAGCAGCGCTTGCATGCCGACACAGATGCCGAGGAACGGCCGGTCCTGGCTGACTTCGCGCACCAGGCTGTCAAAGCCCAGGCGGCGGATTTCGGCCATGCAGTCGCGGATCGCACCGACGCCCGGGAACACCACGCGGTCGGCTTCGCGAATCACATCGGCGTCGCTGGTGATCAGGACCTTGCCGGCGCCCACATGCTCGAGGGCCTTGGCCACCGAGTGCAGGTTACCCATGCCATAGTCGATAACGGCAACCGTCTGCATTACAGGCAACCCTTGGTCGATGGCATCTGCCCGGCCATACGCTCATCCAGCTCGATGGCCATGCGCAGTGCGCGGCCGAAGGCCTTGAACACGGTTTCGATCTGGTGGTGGGTGTTGTGCCCACGCAGGTTGTCGATGTGCAGGGTGACGTTGGCGTGGTTGACGAAGCCCTGGAAGAACTCCTGGAACAGGTCGACATCGAAGCCGCCCACCGACGCACGGGTGTACGGCACGTGCATCTGCAGGCCCGGGCGGCCGGAGAAGTCGATGACCACCCGCGACAGCGCTTCGTCCAGCGGCACATAGGCATGGCCGTAGCGGCGGATGCCCTTCTTGTCGCCGATGGCCTGGTTGAAGGCCTGGCCCAGGGTGATACCGACGTCTTCGACGGTATGGTGATCGTCGATATGCAGGTCGCCCTTGCATTCGATATCGAGGTCGATCAGCCCATGTCGGGCGATCTGGTCGAGCATATGTTCAAGGAAAGGCACACCGATATCGAATCGGGCCTTGCCGCTGCCATCCAGGTTGATCGAGGCCTTGATCTGGGTCTCCAGAGTATTGCGCTCGACGGAAGCCTTACGTTCGACCATCACCAGCTCCGCAAAATCATTGGGCGAAAAAGGTGATCATTATAGGCCCAGAAGCGCGCGGCTTGAAACGCAGATGACGCGTGACAGGGAATTTACCTGCGACCCGGCAATTTTCAGCTATTTCTGTAGGAGCGGGCTTGCCCCACGATGAGGTCTACACTCAATCGCGGGGCAAGCCCGCTCCTACAGGGCAGGCCTAATTGAACAACACCGCAGTCTTCTGCAATGTCACCCATATCCCCCAGGCCAGCGGCACCCCGACCACCAGCCAGGCCGCCAGCACCAGCGGCTTGCTGGCCGGATCTGCCTTCCACTCCAGCACCCGCTCGCTAACGCTGCCCTGGTCGTGGCTCAGGGCCCGCTCGGCGGCAAGCTCGGCATCGGTCATGAAGTACTTGTCGGCCACCGGCCGCACCAGCGCATTGCAGACAAAGCCCAGCACCAGCAAACCGGCAAGGATGTACAAGGTGATGTCATAAGCCGCCGCCCGCGGCACGCCCAGCGCCAGTTGGTACTCGCGCAGGTAGGTGATCAGCACCGGCCCCAGCACCCCGGCCGCAGCCCAGGCGGTCAGCAGGCGACCGTGAATGGCGCCGACCATCTGTGTGCCGAACAGGTCGGCCAGATAGGCCGGCACCGTGGCAAAGCCGCCGCCGTACATCGACAGGATGATGCAGAACGCCGCCACGAACAGGGCGATGTTGCCCAGGTGGCCCATGTTCGGCACCAGCGCATACAGGGCCACGCCCAGGGCAAAGAAGGCGAAATAGGTGTTCTTGCGCCCGATATAGTCGGAGAACGACGCCCAGAAGAAGCGCCCGCCAATGTTGAACAGGCTGAGCAAACCGGTAAAGCCTGCGGCAATCGCCGCGATCTGGCCCAGTTGCGTGGCATTGAGCTGGCTGAAGCTCAGGTCATTGCCCAGCAATTTGCCGGCGAAAACTTCCTGCAACAGCGGCGAAGCCATGCCGAGAATGCCGATGCCCGCCGACACGTTCAGGCACAAAACCAGCCAGATCAACACAAATTGCGGGGTTTTCCACGCCACACTGACGTGCACATGGCGATGGGTGATCATCGCATTGTTGGCTTTTTTTAGCGGTGCGCTCCAGCCCTCAGGCTTCCAGCCGGTGGGTGGTACCCGATAGGCCAAGGCGCCGCCGAGCATGAACACGAAGTAGATCACCGCCATCACCACGAAACTCTGCCAGACGCCGACGTCTTCAGGAGTGGCGAAGTGGTTCATCAGCGCTGCCGCCAGTGGCGCACCCACCATGGCACCACCGCCAAAGCCCATGATCGCCATGCCGGTGGCCATGCCGCGTTTGTCCGGGAACCATTTGATCAGGGTCGAGACCGGCGAAATATAGCCAAGCCCCAGGCCAATACCGCCAATCACCCCGGAGCCCAACCACATCAGCCACAGCTGGTGGGTATAGACGCCGGAGGCGGAAATCAGCAGGCCGCCGCACCAGCACAGGGTCGACACCACCCCGGCCTTGCGCGGCCCGGCGTGCTCCAGCCAGCCGCCCCAGATCGCCGCCGAGCAACCGAGGAAGACAAAGAACAGCGTGTAGATCCAGCTGAGCATCGAGATCGGCCAGTCACACTCAGTGGTGAACATGCGCATCAGGAAGTTGGTCTGTTCCGAGCAAACGACCGGGGCACTGATGCCAATGGCCTGCGACAGCGGCAACCAGAACACCGAAAAGCCATACGCCATGCCGATGCACAGGTGAATGGCCAAGGCCGCAGGCGGTACCAGCCAGCGGTTGAAGCCCGGACGGGCGATGATCCGCTCCTTGGACAGAAAGCCTGGCGCGCTGGCGATGCCTCCAGCCGTGATGCTGCTGTTCATTGTGGTGTTCCCCTCGTAGGTATGAAGCGCTCACCGCCCTCGGCCTTGGCTCATAGGCAACTGGTCGTTTTTATTGGCGAACGGCCCTTTTGCGCGACAAATAGCCGCAGCAGGGCCTGAGAGCGGCGAGAGAGTAGCATTTGCCGTGGCCGCTGAGCGCAAACTGATACTGTCGTTTGCTCAGCAACTGCTCCCCCCGGCAAGGAACTGTCATGCCCGCTGTTGTCGAATCCGACACCTTTGCAGGACTAAACCTTCGCCCCATATCACACAGCGGTGATAACCGCAGCGCTATACTCTGCGGCTGAATTTAGAAATCGGACTACAAGGACTCGCCCATGAAAGCGTTCGGCAAAATCCTGGGGCTGGTGCTTCTCGGGTTGTTGCTGATCATTGTGGCTCTAGGCTTCGCCCTGACCCACCTCTTCGATCCCAACGACTATAAAGACGAGATTCGCCAGCTGGCACGCGACAAGGCCCACGTCGAGCTGACGCTCAATGGCGACATCGGCTGGAGCCTGTTCCCGTGGCTGGGGCTGGAGCTGCATGAAGCCAGCATCGCCACCCTGAACAACCCGAAAGTGCCGTTTGCCGACCTGCAGATGCTCGGCTTGTCGGTACGCGTGCTGCCCTTGCTGCGCCGTGAAGTGCAGATGAGCGATGTACGCGTCGAGGGTCTGAACCTGACCCTGAGCCGTGACGAAAACGGCCACGGCAACTGGGAAGACATCGGTAAGCCCCTGCCCGCCGCCAACCCGGCCCCGGCCGAAGGCGCCAGCAGCGCGCCAGCCGACGCCGCCGCACAAGCCAGCAGCGCCAGCGCCAGCGAGCGCCCAGTCAAGCTCGACATCGACAGCCTGACCGTCAACAACGCCCGCGTGCAGTACAACGATGCCCGCAGCGGCCAGAGCTTCAGCGCCGAAAGCATCCAGCTGAGCACTGGCGCGGTGCATGAAGGGGTGAACATCCCGCTGAAGATGACCGCCTTCCTCAGCTCCGGCCAGCCGGTGGTCAAGGCACGCACCGAGCTGAACGGCGAGCTGCGCTTCGATCGTCGGCTCAAACGCTACCAGTTCGAAGACATGAAACTCAGCGGCGAAGCCTCGGGCGAACCACTGCAAGGCAAGACCATGACCTTCGCAGCCCAGGGCCAATTGCTGGTTGATCTGGCGGCGAACGTTGCCGAATGGAACGGCCTCAAGCTCTCGGCCAACCAGTTGCGGGCCCTTGGCGAGCTGAACCTGCGCGACCTCGACAAAACCCCGCAACTGAGCGGCGGCCTGTCGATTGCCCAGTTCGACCTGCGCAACTTCCTCGACAGCATTGGCCACCCGCTGCCGGCCTCGGCCGACGCCAGCACCCTGGGCAAGGTCGAGCTGGTCACCCGCCTGCAAGGCTCGCCGAACAGCCTGGCCCTGGAAGACCTGGCGATCAAGCTCGATGACAGCACCTTCAGCGGCCGCCTGGCCGTCGAAGACTTCGCCAAGCAAGCCCTGCGCGTGCAACTCAAGGCCGACAAGTTCGACGCCGACCGCTACTTGCTGGCCAAGAGCGACGCGGCCAAAGGCGCCAAGGCTGCGCGCCAGGCCGAAGTGCAGAGCAAAGAGGCCGGGGCCCTGGCCGGTGCCGGCACCACGCCGCTGCCCGACGCGCCGACCCAGGTGGCCTGGAGCAGCGACAAGCTGCTGCCGGTTGATCGCCTGCGCAAAGTCGATCTGCAAGCCGATCTGACCTTTGGCCAGCTGACCCTGGACAAACTGCCGATCGAAAACGCCCACCTCAAAGCCCAGGGCCAGGATGGCCTGATCACCCTGGAAACCTTGCGTGGCGGCCTGTACAACGGCGACTTCGAAAGCAAGGGCACCCTCGACGTGCGCCCGGCCGTGCCGCAGATCGGCCTCAACACCCGCATCAACCGGGTGCCGGTCGAGCACTTCATCAAGAGCGAAACCGGCACCCCACCGGTCAAGGGCCTGCTGACCCTCAACAGCGACCTGACCGCCACCGGCAACAGCCAGAAAGCCCTGGTCGACACCCTCAACGGCAACGCCAGCTTCGTCATCAACGACGGCATCCTGGTCAACGCCAACCTCGAGCAGCAGTTGTGCCAGGCCATCGCCACCCTCAACCGCAAGGCCCTGAGCGGCGAACCTCGCGGCAAGGACACCCCGTTCCAGGAGCTCAAGGGCACCCTGGTCATGCGCAACGGCGTGGCCAGCAACCCTGACCTCAAGGCGCGCATTCCCGGCCTTACCGTCAACGGCCATGGCGACCTCGACCTGCGCGTACTGGGCATGGACTACCGCATTGGCGTGATCGTCGAGGGCGACAAGCGCGACATGCCCGACCCGGCCTGCCAGGTGGGTGAGCGCTATGTCGGCCTCGAACTGCCACTGCGTTGCCGTGGCCCGCTGGAGCTCGGCGCCAAGGCCTGCCGCCTGGATAAAGATGGCCTGGGCAAGGTCGCGGCCAAGCTTGCCGGCGACAAGGTCAGCGAAAAACTCAGCGAGAAAATCGACGAGAAGCTCGGTGACAAGGTCAGCCCGGAACTCAAAGACGCGCTCAAGGGGTTGTTCAAACGATGAGCCCCGAGCAGTTTTCCAGTGCCGTGCTGGATTGGTACGACCGTAACGGCCGCCACGACCTGCCCTGGCAACAGGGCATCACCCCGTACCGGGTGTGGGTCTCGGAGATCATGTTGCAGCAGACCCAGGTGAGCACCGTGCTCAACTACTTCGACCGCTTCATGCAGGCGCTGCCGACGGTCCAGGCCCTGGCCAAAGCGCCCGAGGACGAAGTGCTGCACCTGTGGACGGGCCTGGGTTACTACACCCGGGCCCGCAACCTGCAAAAGACCGCGAAGATCGTTGTCGAGCAATATGGCGGCGAATTCCCCCGCGATGTCGAGAAGCTCATCGACCTGCCGGGCATTGGCCTGTCCACCGCCGGCGCCATTGCCAGTATCAGCATGGGCCTGCGCGCGCCGATCCTCGACGGCAACGTCAAGCGCGTGCTGGCCCGCTACACCGCGCAAGAGGGTTACCCCGGCGAGCCGAAAGTGGCCAAGGCGCTGTGGGCCAACGCCGAGCGCTATACCCCGCACAGCCGGGTGAACCATTACACCCAGGCGATGATGGACCTGGGTGCCACCCTGTGCACCCGCAGCAAGCCCAGTTGCCTGCTGTGCCCGCTCAAGGTCGGCTGCGAGGCGCACATGCTCGGCCAGGAAATCCGCTATCCGGTGCCCAAGCCGCGCAAGGAACTGCCGCAAAAGCGCACGCTGATGCCACTGCTGGCCAACCACCAAGGCGCCATCCTTCTGTACCGGCGCCCTTCCACGGGCCTGTGGGGAGGGCTGTGGAGCCTGCCGGAGCTGGACAACCTCGAACAGATCGACGACCTGGCCGACCAGCACGGCCTGAGCCTGGCCGGTAGCCAGGCGCTGGACGGCCTGACCCACACCTTCAGCCATTTCCAGCTGGCCATCGAGCCCTGGCTGGTGCGCGTCGACAGCGCCACCGACCACGTGGCCGAGGCCGACTGGCTCTGGTATAACCTCGCCACCCCGCCGCGCCTGGGCCTTGCCGCCCCGGTGAAAAAACTGCTTAAACGCGCGGCCGACGTATTGCTTACAGGAGAGTCGCGATGACCCGCACCGTAATGTGCCGCAAGTACAACGAAGAACTGCCAGGCCTTGAACGTCCACCCTACCCGGGCGCCAAGGGCCAGGACATCTTCGATCACATCTCGCAGAAGGCCTGGGCCGACTGGCAAAAAGAGCAGACCATGCTGATCAATGAGAAGCGCCTGAACATGATGAACGCCGAGGACCGTAAATTCCTCCAGGGCGAGATGGACAAGTTCTTCTCCGGTCAGGATTACGAGAAGGCCGAAGGCTACGTTCCGCCTAGCGAATAACCCCGGAAGATCGTAAGCGACGGAATTAATTTAAAAAATTTTCAAAAAGTCGTTGACGTAAATCCGAAAAACCCTTTTAATGCGCCCCGTTGCCCAGATAGCTCAGTCGGTAGAGCAGGGGATTGAAAATCCCCGTGTCGGCGGTTCGATTCCGTCTCTGGGCACCACTAATACCGAAAAGCCCCAAGCGAAGTGATTCCTTGGGGCTTTTTTCATGCCTGCGATTTATCAGCGAACGCAGGCTTTCTCGCGCACGGAAATGCCGCGAGCACATCGGAGCCAGGGATGAAATCGATTGCCGTTGTCGTCGCCATACTTCTGAGCCTGACCGGCTGTGTCGGCGCCACCGTCGTGCTGCCGGAAAAACAGACCTATCCCACCTCGGCCCATCGCATCCTGCGCCTGAAGAACATCACCCCCAAGGTCAGCAAATCGGAGAAATCCGACGTCACCCGCGAATGGTGCGGCTTCACCCTCTGGGCAGTGGTCGTGCCGGTGCCTTTGCTACTGCCGGTGTGCAAGACCTACAGCGAAGTGGCCTACGGCCCGGACATCGATGGCGACCAGGTCGTGCTGTTCAACGCCAGGCAGACCATCAGCTCGCCCATGTACGCCTGCGGCCCGATGATGATCCTCGCGCCGATCATCCATGGTTACGAAGGCAATCAGATCTGCGGGATGCTGCGCTAGGCCAGCGCAGCCACCATCGACCGCGCCGCCTCGAACAGCGGCACCTGCACCCCGCCGACCTGCGACGCCACGATCAACCCCTCGCCGATCAGAAACAGCTGCCCCGCCGCAGCCGGCTGCTTGCACCCAGCCTCCCGGCAGGCCTGTTCAAGTGCGGCCATGACCTTGTGCTTGTGCAACCTGGCCAGCACATGGGGCGGTTCGGCCGACCCGGCGTATTCGGCTGACGCGTTGATGAAGGCACAACCGTGGAAGTCTTCAGAGCGCGCCCAGGCCTCAATAAAGTCGATATAGGCCAACGGCCGCGCTTTTGCCTCAACGGCCGCCAGAGCGCTTTCCAGGCGCGCCATGAAATCGTGATCGCGCCGCTCCAGTGCTGCCTCGATCAACAGCTCCTTGCTGGGGAAATGCCGGTACAGGGTCTTCTTGGTTACCCCGGCCTCCTGGCTCAACTGCTCGACCCCGGTGCCGTGGTAACCCTGGCGGTAGAACAGTTGCAGCGCCGACTCGGCGATTTTCTCGGACGTACTCATGCCACACCTTCGATCAGGACAATTACGAGCAGTGTATACCGATCGGTTGACTTACAGGTAAACCGATCGGTATCCTCGGCGCAAATTGCCCACCTGGAGACTGTGCCCATGCCGTTCAAATCCAAGGCGCCCGCCGCCCCCTCCCTGCACTTCAGCCTGTTGTCACTGATTGGCGCGGCCCTGGCGATCGGCGCCACCGGCTGGCTCAGCCAGGTGTCCGGTGCCTTGTGGTTGATGGCGCCGTTTGGCGCCAGCTGCGTGCTGGCCTTCGGCATGCCCGACTCGCCGCTGGCGCAGCCGCGCAACATTATCGGCGGGCACGTGATTGCCACCCTGGTGGGCCTGGCAGTGCTGCATACCCTCGGCGACAGCTGGTGGAGCGCAGCCCTGGCCGTCGGCCTGGCACTGGCCGCCATGCAGCAGACCCGCACCCTGCACGCGCCAGCCGGGGCCAACCCGCTGGTAGTGATCGCCAGCCATGCACCACTGAGCTTCGTGGTGACCCCGGTGCTTGCAGGCTCGCTGGTGATCGTCGCCGTGGCCTGGTGCCTGAACAATGCGCGCCAGGCCAACAGCTACCCGAAATACTGGTACTGATGGCGCTATGCCAAGGGCTGTTGACCACCGTCAATATGCCCCTGGCCTGCCCCGATAAAATGCTCTGAGGATATTAGAAGGAACCAACAGGCCTCCCCATGAGCGAAGAATCCACTGCCCTGCCCCTGCCCTCACCTACCGCTGAAACATCTGCGAGCACCAGCCCAAGCCCGGCACGCAAAGTTGCCAGCACCCGCCCACGCCGTCCACGTACCCCACGCAAGCCTGCAGCAAGCGCCGCTGCCGAAGCCGAAATCAGCGCCATCAGCCAACAACCAGCCGCTTTGAAAGTCGCCTCGGCGCCACGTGGCTCCAACGAAGACAGCGCCTCGGCCAAGCTGCCGGCCAGCTATCCGTACCGCAACCGCATGCGCCGCGCCGAGTACGAAAAGGCCAAGCATGAACTGCAGATCGAGTTGCTCAAGGTGCAAAGCTGGGTCAAGGAAACCGGCCAGCGCATCGTCGTGCTGTTCGAGGGCCGTGACGCCGCCGGCAAGGGCGGCACCATCAAGCGCTTCATGGAGCACCTGAACCCGCGCGGCGCGCGAATCGTCGCCCTGGAGAAGCCTTCCGAGCAGGAGAAAGGCCAGTGGTACTTCCAGCGCTATGTCCAGCACCTGCCCACGGCCGGTGAAATGGTCTTCTTCGACCGCTCCTGGTACAACCGCGCCGGGGTCGAGCGGGTCATGGACTTCTGCTCGCCGCTGCAATACCTGGAGTTCATGCGCCAGGCGCCGGAGCTCGAGCGCATGTTGTGCAACAGCGGCATCCTGTTGTTCAAGTACTGGTTCTCGGTGAACCGCGAAGAGCAGTTGCGCCGTTTCATCTCCCGTCGCGACGACCCGCTCAAACACTGGAAGCTGTCGCCGATCGACATCAAGTCGCTGGACAAGTGGGACGAATACACCGCCGCCAAGGAGGCGATGTTCTTCCACACCGACACCGCCGATGCCCCGTGGACGGTAATCAAGTCCGACGACAAGAAGCGCGCGCGGATCAACTGCATCCGCCACTTCCTGCACTCGCTGGACTACCCCGGCAAGGACCTGAGCGTCGCCCACCAGCCTGACCCGCTGCTGGTAGACCGCGCCGCGCGCGTGCTGGAAGAGGAAGACCGCGGCGAGCTGGCCCAACCGGCCTGAGCGTGCTCCAGGCCGTCGGCGGCACTTGGGTTTCCCGGCCAACTGCGATTCAATACGCAGAATTTATCCGGCTCAGCACAAGGGTTCACCGATGGCCTCCAGCAGCAAACAACAGAAACGCGCCAAGCGCGCCGCCAGCAAGGCTCGCGAGAACCGCATGGTGCGTAGCGGCCAGGCGGTCAAGAGCTCGGGCGAAAGCTCCAGCGCCAGCGTCGAGCAGGTATTCAACAAGGCGATGGAATCGGGCAGCTATACCGCCCTGTTCGAAAAAATGAAGCAAGCCCAGGACACCGGCCTGGTCGCGCTGATCTCGGTGTTCCTGGTCGACCCGCTGCTGACCCTGGTGCTCAAGGGCCACAAGGAAGAACACGCCACCGACTACATCGTCATGGTCTTCAGTGCCTATCGCAAATGGCTGGACGGCGCCGACGAGGCCACTTCCATGGCCTGGCTCGAGAGCGACGAGTTCCAGGAAGCCTACATTGCAGCTTCCGAAGCGGTGTCCAAACAGCAGAAGAAGTTCGGCTGACAGCTTGCCTGGCTCCTGATCCCCTCAATGGCGATAGCCGGATGGGGCTGCGCTGCAGCCCATCGCCGGCAAGACCGGCTCCCACCACAGTCCCTGTGGGAGCTGGCTTGCCAGCGATGGGGCCAACCAGAACACCACACCACTTCCTGCTTGAACAAAAAAGGCCGCGATCCTCACAGATCGCGGCCTTTGTCATTGCACCCGCATCAAATCAGTTGTTCAGCACCGCCCGCCCGGCCGCCTCGGCCTTGCGCTTGCGCGCCACCAGCAGCCCGGCGGCGACCACGGCAATCGACAACAAGCCGGTCGCGACGATCTCGATACGATGATCCGGACGGATCAGCATCACCGTCAGAATGCCGACAATGAAAGCGATCGTCGCCCAGGTCAGCCCCGGGAACAGCCACATCTTGAAGGCGATCTTCTCACCACGCTGCATACGCTGACGGCGCATGCGCAGTTGCGACACGGCAATCACCAGGTACACCAGCAAGGCGATGGCGCCGGAGCTGGCCAGCAGGAACTCGAACACCTGGGCAGGCGCCAGGTAGTTGGCGATCACGGTGAGGAACGCCGCCGCAGTCGACAGCACCACCGCCACATACGGGGTCCCGCTGGAGGTGGTGCGCTGGGCCATGGCCGGCGCATCGCCACGCTTGCTCAGGGAGAAGAGCATCCGCGAGGAGGTGTACAGCGCCGAGTTCAGGCAACTGGTCACGGCGATCAGCACGACGATGTCGACGATCAGCTTGGCGTTGGGGATGCCCATCAGGTTGAGCACGGTCTGGTACGAGCCGACTTCGGCCAGATCACTGTTGGTCCACGGCACCAGGGCCACGACCACGAAGATCGACACGAGGTAGAACAGGAAAATCCGCCAGATCACTGAGTTGGTGGCCTTGGTGATCTGCTTACCCGGGTCTTTCGACTCGGCGGCCGCGATGGTGACGATCTCGGTACCCATGAACGAGAACATGGTGGTGAGCATCGCCGCCAGCACCGCGCCCATGCCGTTGGGCATAAAGCCCTGGGTGTCGAACAGGTGGCTGACGCCGCTGACCTGGCTGTTGGGCAGCAGGCCGAAGATCGCTGCCACACCAAGGATGATAAAGCCGATGATCGCCACCACCTTGAGCAAGGCGAACCAGAACTCGAATTCACCGTAGTTCTTCACACTGAACAGGTTGGTCGCGGTCAGCAGCAAGGTAATCACCAGGGTAAACACCCAGACGCCGATATCGGGGAACCAGGCATGCAGGATGGTTGCTGCGGCGTTGGCCTCCAGCGGAATCACCAGCACCCAGAACCACCAGTACAACCAGCCGATGGTAAAGCCGGCCCAGTGGCCAATAGCCTTGTCGGCGTATGTCGAGAACGAACCGGTATCCGGCGAGGCGACGGCCATCTCGGCCAGCATGCGCATCACCAGCACCACCAGGGTTCCGGCCGCGGCGTAGGCCAGCAACACCGCAGGGCCGGCTTCGGCGATGGCGTGGCCGGAGCCGACGAACAGGCCGGCGCCGATGACACCGGCAATCGACAGCATGGTCACATGCCGCTGTTTGAGCCCCTGAGCGAGGTCGTTGGAATTGTGCGTACCGCTCATAAAACTACCTTTGCGAGAAATGGCGTTTTGATCCTGCTACTCGAGTCGCACTCTTCAAAAAGAGTGCTACATCCTGTTGCCGATCGATAACGCAATTACCGCGCCAGGCTGATGACCGTTCGTTCGAAAATTCTCACAGCCCCGTTTAACAAGGCTTACAGGTCTTTCGGCCAAGACTTGACCGAAAGCCCCTGAAAAACCGGCGGAATTGGCCAATTACTGAAATACCCACTTACAAATACCCTAGGTGCACCACAATCCGTCACCGGTAACACCTCATGCACTTCCTACGAACACAAAGGTACAACCCCGAGGTACAACCAAAGCCGTAAATAAAGGCCCGAACCTGTGCACAAGGTCAGAAACGACTTCCCAGAAACGGCCAAAACTGGCACCATCGCGCCTTTTTTCATCAAGGCTCCGGCCCTGGAAACGAGGGTAGGCGGACATCTGCGCGACAGTCCACTGCAGCGATGCGACACCCGCCCTCCCACCAACCGATTGCCTCTCCCGACGTTATTGGCTGTCTTCGGACCGCTATGCTAGCTTGGCGCCTCGCCAGGAAGGCCGCTAACAGCAGGAGCGCACCAGAACACATGAGGACCGCACATGGCTGAGGCCACGCCCGCGCTGGAAATCCGCAACCTGCACAAACGCTACGGCGACCAGGAAATCCTCAAGGGAATTTCGCTGACCGCGCGTGATGGCGACGTGATCTCGATCCTGGGATCCTCCGGCTCCGGCAAGTCCACTCTGCTGCGCTGCATCAACCTGCTGGAAAACCCGCACCAGGGCCAGATCCTGGTGGCTGGCGAAGAGCTCAGGCTCAAGGCGGCAAAAAACGGCGAACTGGTCGCCGCCGACAACAAGCAGATCAATCGCCTGCGCAGCGAGATCGGCTTCGTCTTCCAGAATTTCAACCTGTGGCCGCACATGAGCATCCTCGACAACATCATCGAGGCGCCGCGCCGGGTGCTGGGCCAGAGCAAGGCCGAGGCCATCGAGCATGCCGAAGCGCTGCTGAACAAGGTCGGTATCCACAACAAGCGTCACAGCTACCCGGCCGAACTGTCCGGTGGTCAGCAACAGCGTGCGGCCATCGCCCGCACCCTGGCAATGAAGCCCAAAGTCATTCTGTTCGATGAGCCGACTTCGGCCCTGGACCCGGAAATGGTCCAGGAAGTGCTCAACGTTATCCGTGCCCTCGCCGAAGAAGGCCGTACCATGCTACTGGTTACCCACGAAATGGGCTTTGCCCGCCAGGTGTCCAGCGAAGTCGTCTTCCTGCACCAGGGGCTGGTCGAAGAGCAAGGAACGCCGCAGCAGGTTTTCGAAAACCCGACCTCGGCGCGTTGTAAACAATTCATGTCCAGCAACCGCTAACGGAGCAACACGCATGCAGACCTATAAGAAATTCCTCCTGGCCGCTGCCGCCACGCTGGTGTTCTCGGCCAATGCCATGGCTGCCGAGAAACTGAAAATGGGCATCGAGGCGGCCTACCCGCCGTTCAACAACAAGGATGCCAGCGGCCAGGTGGTCGGCTTCGACAAAGACATCGGCGACGCCCTGTGCGCCAAGATGAAGGTCGAGTGTGAAGTCGTGGTCTCCGACTGGGACGGTATCATTCCAGCCCTGAACGCGAAGAAGTCCGACTTCATCGTCTCGTCCCTGTCGATTACCGACGAGCGCAAGCAGGCCGTGGACTTCACCGACCCGTACTACTCGAACAAGCAGCAGTTCATTGCCCCGAAGAACGTCGACTTCAAGACCGATGATGCTTCGCTCGCAGGCAAGACACTGGGCACCCAGCGCGCAACCCAGGCCGCTATCTGGCTGGACGATCACGGCGGTATGGACGGCAAGTTCAAAGTCAGCCTGTACGACACCCAGGAAAACGCCTACCTGGACCTGACTTCTGGCCGCGTCGATGCCCTGCTGGCTGACAAATACGCCAACTACGACTGGCTCAAGTCCGACGCCGGTAAAAACTACGAGTTCAAAGGCGAGCCGGTGAACGAAAGCGACAAGGTCGGTATCGCCGTGCGCAAAGGTGACAATGAACTGCGCAACAAGCTGAACGCCGCTCTGAAGGAAATTGTTGCCGACGGCACCTACGAGAAGATCAACAACAAATACTTCCCGTTCAGCATCTATTGATTCGCCCCGACCGGCATTGCCCTGGAGGCGATGCCGGTCCCTTGAACAAACCTGCCCATGAATATTGATCTCTACGGATTCGGTCCGGCCTTGTTGGCCGGGACGCTGATGACCGTCAAACTCGCGTTGTCGGCCCTGTTTCTGGGGCTGGTACTGGGACTGCTTGGTGCCCTGGCCAAGACCTCGCCGTACAAACCCCTGCAATGGCTGGGTGGCTTCTACTCCACGCTGGTTCGCGGCGTGCCCGAACTGCTCTGGGTGTTGTTGATTTACTTCGGCACCGTCAGCCTGATGAACCGGCTTGGCGAACTTCTGAATATTCCTGGCCTGGAGCTCAATGCCTTCGCCGCAGGTGTCATTGCCCTGGGCCTGTGCTTCGGCGCCTATGCCACGGAAGTGTTCCGTGGTGCGATCCTGGCCATTCCCAAGGGTCACCGTGAAGCCGGCCTGGCCCTCGGCCTGTCCAAAGGGCGGATCTTCTCCAAGCTGATCCTGCCGCAAATGTGGCGGATCGCGCTGCCGGGGCTGGGCAACCTGTTCATGATCCTGATGAAAGATACCGCGCTGGTCTCGGTGATCGGCCTGGAAGAAATCATGCGTCACTCGCAAATCGCCGTGACCGTGAGCAAGCAGCCCTTCACCTTCTACATGGTCGCCGCCATCATCTACCTGGGCCTGACCGTCCTTGCCATGACCGGCATGCACTTCATGGAAAAACGCGCCGCTCGCGGCTTCGTGAGGGCCAATCAATGAACTGGGAAGTCATCATCAAGTGGCTGCCACGCTTGGCCCAAGGTGCCACGCTGACGCTGGAGCTGGTAGCCATCGCGGTCATTGCCGGCCTGATCCTCGCCATTCCACTGGGCATCGCCCGCTCCTCGCGGCACTGGTACGTGCGCGCCATGCCGTACGGTTACATTTTCTTCTTCCGTGGCACACCGCTGCTAGTTCAGCTGTTCCTGGTGTACTACGGGCTGGCCCAGTTCGATGCCGTGCGTAACAGCGCCTTGTGGCCGTATCTGCGCGATCCGTTCTGGTGCACGGTGCTGACTATGACCTTGCACACTGCCGCCTACATCGCAGAAATCCTGCGTGGCGCGCTGCAGGCCATCCCCCGTGGCGAAATTGAAGCGGCGCGGGCCCTGGGCATGTCCCGGGCCAAGGCTATGATCTACATCATGCTGCCACGCGCAGCGCGCATCGGCCTGCCGGCCTACAGCAACGAAGTGATCCTGATGCTCAAGGCCAGCGCCCTGGCCAGTACCGTCACCCTGCTGGAGCTGACCGGCATGGCGCGGACCATCATCGCCCGCACCTACCTGCCGGTAGAGATCTTCTTCGCTGCGGGCCTGTTCTACCTGCTGATTTCCTTCCTGCTGGTGCAAGCCTTCAAGCAGCTGGAACGCTGGCTGCGCGTCGACGCCTGCCAGGGTCGATAAACCTGTATAACGGGGCTGATCTCAGCCCCGTTGTCGTATCCGCTCATGACCACTGCCTTTCCTCTTTCCGGTGACCAACTGCTCAGCCGCTTCCAGGCGCTGGATGGTTTTCTACGCGAGCACCAGGCACTCTGGCGGCCACGGCCTTTCACCCAGCTGGAACTGCCGTGGGAAGCCGAGCACCCGGCCCTTGCCCACTGGTTGCGCGAGCGTTCGTTGAGCGAGGCTGAGGCGGCGCACAATCACCCCGAGCAGCTAGACGCCCCCGCACCTTTTCCACAACTGGCGCGCCGGGCGGCAGAGCTGTCTGCCATCGGTGAGTTATCCAGCGTTGCTCTGCCCGCGGCAGGCCCTCGCCTGAATGTCGATGTGCCGGGGCGCAAATGGCAGCAGATCGAAGCCTTCGCCAGCCATCTGGGCTTTATCCACAACCCGCGACACTGGCTGGACTGGTGTGCAGGCAAGGGCCATCTGGGCCGGCGCTTGTTGCAGCCGCACAGCCAGCAACTGACCTGCCTGGAATACGACCCGGCGCTGGTCGAAGCCGGAATCGCCCTCAGCCAGCATCATCAGCTGCCCGCCGAACACCGCCTGCAGGATGTACTGGCCAATGACGCCGCCTTGCAACTGAATGCCGAGCACACGGCAGTCGCCCTGCACGCCTGTGGCGACCTGCATGTACGCCTGATGCAACTGGCCAGCCAGCAGGGCTGCCGCCAACTGGCCATCGCACCGTGCTGCTACAACCGCATCCAGGCGCCGCAGTACCAGCCGTTATCCACAGCCGCCAAGGCTTCTGGCTTGCAGTTGTCGATCGAAGATCTTGGCTTGCCGCTGAGCGAAACGGTTACCGCTGGTGCGCGCGTGCGCCGCCAGCGTGACCAATCCATGGCCAGGCGCCTGGGTTTCGATCTGTGGCAACGTCAGGTGCGTGGGGTGGATGAGTACCTGCCAACGCCTTCGCTACCGGTCAGTTGGCTGCACAAGCCGTTCGCCGACTACTGCCGGGGCCTTGCTGAACTCAAAGAGTTGCAGGCAGGTGCCGAGCCCGATTGGCCCGCGCTGGAAGCCGCCGGCTGGCAGCGCCTGGCCCAGGTGCGCAACCTGGAATTGCTGCGCAATCTGTTCCGCCGCCCGCTGGAATTGTGGCTGGTGCTGGATCGCGCACTGTTCCTGCAGGAACAGTCCTATCAGGTACAGCTCGGGGTGTTTTGTGAACAGCCTCTCACGCCACGCAACCTGATGCTGTTGGCCGAACGTCAGTAAAGGTGCTCAGCCTGTGGATAAGTCTGTGCGCAACCTTGCGTCGAACCCCTGCAAATTCGTGGATCCAAGCGCTTTCACAGGCTGGTCATTTTTTGTTCACCGATTAATCGCCAGCAAAAACAGCCATTTGCGCAAAGACCAACGGCGGGCGTTGGTCCGATGCAATGCGCACCTGCTTGGCATGCGGCTTGTGCATAAGCCTTCGCGCGAATAGCGCTAAGCAGGCTAAATCAGGCCAGTTTCAACAGGCTCATGCCCACCAGCAACAGCGCCAGCCCCAACCAGCCACGGCCCACCAGGCGTTGACCAAACAACGCCCAGCCCATGGCCACGGTGGCGAGGATGCCGAAGCCACCCCAGATGGCATAAGCCAGCGACAGTTCGATATCTCGCACAGCCTGAGCCAGTGCGGTAAAGGCGGCCAGCACACAGAGAATCGAGGCAATGCCCAGGCCGCGCTTTTTGAAACCGTCGGAATACTTGAGCAGCAGGTTGGCGATCACTTCCAGCACGATCGCCAGGCCCAGCCAGGCGAAGGGAATCCAGTTCATGCTCAGCATGGCAGGGCCTCCATGTTGCGCGGGGCAGGTGCGGCGCGGGTACCCGACTTGATCAGCAGGATACCGGCGATCATCACACCCAGGCCGGCGGCCTTGAGCAGGCCCAGGCTCTCGCCCAGCCAGGTGACGCTGATCAGGGTAATCAGCACGATACCGATGCCTTCCCACAGGGCGTAGGCCACGCCCACCGGCACGCGTTTTACCGCCAGTGCCAGGAAGAAGTACGACAGGCCGATCATCAGGTACATCAACCCGTGACCAAGAATCGGGAAATGACTGGCGGCGAATTTCATCGACGCGGTACCGATCACCTCAGCGGTGATGGCGATAAACAGATAGATCCAGGAACGCATGATGCCCTCCCACGGGCGACACAAGCCGAGCGAAATCGCGCTGACGGCTGCAGACAAAAAGAGAAACGAGGCTGTTTGTCGGGGGAGGCGCTAGAGGTCGCCGGTCCAGTGACGTTCACGGGAAACCAGGCGGGAGGTGAGGAGCGGAAACGCTTTAGTGTTCAACATAATGAACAACAAATTAGCTCAAGGCATCGTTAAAGTCAAATCGATAGAAAATGACTAATTAATTTTCGCGTCTTTCAGTCCGTATTTAGGTGAAAGCCCTTAAAGGTTACAGAAAGGTTCGTAAATTATATTACCCGGCCATTTTGGGGCTGCTGCGCACCCCATCGCCGGCAAGGCCGGCTCTGTGGGAGCTGGCTTGCCAGCGATTCAGCCACCGCGCAGCCTCTGACACCCCTCTCCTGCCCTCGTGTCAAAACGCCGCACCCCTACCAAAATCACAATTAATTATTGTAATACGATAATTTTTCACAAATAATGCACCCCGCTCAACTAGCACGGAGGGAAACCATGAACAGTAAGACAGTGGCTTACGCGAGATCGCGTCTGCGAGTGATCGGTGCATTCGCCGCGGTACTCGCCTGGGGTACAGGGATCGTCGAGTTCGGCGGCAACGTACTATTGTGGGTGTTCGAAAAAGCCCAGGTGCAAGGCGCCTACCTGCAAAGCTTTGGTGAAAACATGCCGCTGCTGCTGGCCCCGGACTACCAGCCTTCGCACCTGGCCCTGGGCCTGGTGATCGGCCTGGAACTGATCCCCGCCAGCCTCTCGGCTTTTGCCTTGTACCTGACCGGCTTGTTCTTCCTGCGCCTGTCGCGGGGCGAAACCTGGACGACGCAAAACATCAAGATGCTCTGGTGGGTGGGCTTGCTGTGCATCGGCTTGCCGATGGTCTGGCCGATGATCGGCACCTTGCAGGGCCTGGCGTTCTCCATCGACCTGCCCAAAGGCGAGAGAAGCTTCAGCGTATCGATCGGTGTATCATCCCAGGCGGTTTACGAGATCATGAAAGGCATCTTCCTGTGCGCCTTCTCACTCCTCATGCGTGACGCCAAAACCATCAGCGATGAACACAACTGTTATGTCTAGCTTGCCCCTATGCCGATAATTATTCGACTCGATGTAGTCATGGCCAAGAACAAGATCCGCTCCAAGGATCTGGCCGAGATTATCGGTATTACGGAGGCGAACCTGTCGTTGCTGAAAAACGGCAAGATCAAGGGTTTCAAGATGGAAACCCTCGAGAAGCTCTGTCGCGCGTTGAACTGCCAGCCAGGTGACCTGCTGGAGTTCAGCGAGGAATGAACAAGGAACTGGCAACTCGTGAGCAATTCACTCAAATGGCGCGCTGCGCTAGTGCTGGCCGTCGGCCTGCTCGGCGGCTGCGGCCCCAGCTACACCTATAGATACTCCCCACCGCCAAGCATGGCGGGCATGAACTGCATCAACTCCTGCTCGATGGAGCGCAACCACTGCAAACAGATGGCGCGCCTGCAGGAAAACAGCGACCAGGCCCTGTACCAGGCCAACTACAGAAGCTACCAGCTTTGCCAGGCCGGCAAGAGCAAAAAGGAAGCGCGCAAAAGCTGCTACTACCCCAGCTACCCGTTCAACAGCGGCTCTAGCTACTCGTGCGGCAGCGACTACGACAGCTGCTACCAGGCCTGCGGCGGCACCATCCAGCGCATCCTCAACAAAGACTGACGCCTCGAATAAACGGAATTGACTGTGGATATCATCAGATCCATCGCCCTGCTTGCGTCCGCGTTTTACCTGAGCGGCTGCGCTTTCATGTCCGACTGGCAAGTCCCGCCACCTGAGTCCAACTGGCAAGTGCCGCCCATGCAGAGGTACGGCAACCAGAGCTTCCCAGGGCCGGACTTCAGCCGCGACCACCGCGCCATCCAGCACTACCTCGACACACACAAACACTGACACTTCGACCAAACGGAATTGCCTGTGGCTATTATCAGATCCTTCCTCCTGCTGGCGTGCGCGTTTTACTTGAGCGGCTGCACGACCGGCGACTACACCCCGATGTCTGGCTGGGAAATCCCGCAGATGCAGATCTATGGCGACAAGGGTTACTCGGGCCCGGCCTACACCTGCAAGAAAAAGCACGGCTGCCGAGAGCACTGTAAAAAGCACGATTGCCGCTACAAACCGCTGATATTCGACCCCACCAAAGCCGAACCCAGCGCCACCACAATGCACCGCGGCTGGTAACAAAACACCTCGCGATAGCCGCTGAAACCGGGCATCGCGAGGAATGTTGCAGAAGTAGTTTACAGACGCAAACTGATCGCTATAATGACGCCCCTGTGCCGGTATAGCTCAGATGGTAGAGCAACTGACTTGTAATCAGTAGGTCCCGGGTTCGATTCCTGGTGCCGGCACCATACAAGGTTCCATAGAAAGCTTTCAAAGCCTCTGGAACCCCCGAAAAACCCGCCTTCTGGCGGGTTTTTTCGTTTTAGCGTTCCATCGGTTTCCGTCAGAAACTGGTGGATTCCAACCGTTTTAAGGGTAGAGTTTGGGATACAGGTCACTTCGATAAAAGGGAGTACCCTTATGTCGCGCACCACAGCTCCGCTCTCCGACGCAGCTTGCCGCTTGGCAAAACCTACAGACCGCGCCTACAAGCTTTTCGACGGCGATGGCCTCTACCTCCTAGTCCAACCCAATGGCCGCAAAGGCTGGCGGCTCCGTTACGTCAAACCTGACGGACGCGAAGGACTGACCTCGTTCGGCAACTACCCCGTCATTGGCCTCGCCGATGCACGCCGCAAGCGCTTGGAAATCAAGCGAATGCTGGCGGACGGCATTGATCCCATAGAGACCAAGCACCAAGCCAAGGCGGAAGCCGTAATCAAAGGCAGAACCTTTGAAAGCGTTGCGCTCGACTGGCATACGGAAATGTCGGCCAAGTGGGCACCAGGCCACTCCAAGACTGTGATGAGCCGCCTCAAAACCCACGTGTTCCCGCTGATCGGCGCCCGCGCCATTGTCGACCTCGACACCCATGACCTCATGCAGCCCCTGGAAGCAATCAAGAAGCGCGGAACGATAGACGTTGCTTTAAGGGTACAAAACTACCTGCAGAGCATCATGCGCGAGGCAAAACGCCTCCGACTTATAACCGCAAACCCTGCCTACGACCTCGAAGGCTTGATCAAAGCCCCGCGGGTGGTACATCGCCCCGCTCTATCCTTATCGCGACTGCCGGAACTGCAGGAGCGGATCGACACCTATAAAGGCCGGGCACTTACCCGTCTGACGGTGATGCTGTCGCTGCATGTGTTTGTACGATCCAGCGAGCTGCGTTTCGCCCGCTGGAGCGAGTTCGACCTCAAGCGCGGCACCTGGGAGATACCGGACACTCGACCCGCGCTGGAGGGAGTACCCTTTTCCACAAGGGGTACGAAGATGGCAGGGGATATCCATTTAGTACCCTTATCGCCGCAAGCAGTGGCGCTACTCGAAAAAATCCATGCACTCACAGGCAAATTCGCATTGGTCTTCGCAGGGGATGCCAAACCCTGGAAGCCCATGTCCGAAAATACCGTGAACAACGCGCTTCGGACGATGGGATACGACACCAAAACCGATATCTGCGGACATGGGTTTCGTTCGATGGCCTGCAGCGCACTGATCGAGTCAGGGCTGTGGTCCGAGACCGCCATTGAAAGGCAAATGAGCCACAAGGAGCGCAACAACGTCCGCGCCGCTTACATCCACAAGGCCGAGTTCATCGAGGAGCGCAGACTGATCATGAACTGGTGGAGCCGGTATCTGGAGGCCAACCGGCAGGAGCATGTTACTCCACACGAATTTGCCAACCAGATTGGAGATAACGTTACTCGGATAAAGGCGAAGCCTGGCATTGGCGCAGAGAGGAGGAATTGATATGGATATCTCAACCGCACAAAGCATCAAGCTCGCCATTGTGTCGGCAACCGGACTGTCAAAAGACGCGCTGCATATTTATTTGGGCATGGCGATCTATTTAACGTTGATCGTCGGCACCCGACGATTCAGGCCATACCTTGGCTGGCTGGTTGTTTTCATCATTGCGTGTGCTGGCGAGTGGGTAGATCGGCGAGACGATATTGGAAGCTTCGGATACTGGCGCTGGCAGGCAAGCGCTCACGACGTTCTCAACACGTTGTTTTGGCCGACGGTGCTAACACTGCTTTGGCTTTTAAAGTGCCGCAGTAAAGTAAGCGTACATCCGTAAGACTCTCGCAATCTGCTCTGCCACGCGGGTCCATCCAAACAGGGCTGCAAAGCCGCCCTGCTTGGATGGACCTCACTTAAAAATCTAAAGCCCACACAACTGTCTGTGGAAAACCACTGATTTCCACCGGTGGATAATTTCATCCACAGCCGCAGAACTCCCGAAAATTGGAGTCTTGACCCGAATTATCCACAGGCGTAGAAAAGATTGGGCAAAGCGCTGTCGTCGACAGCAACCCAGGTAGCCAGAACCTTTAAGGCTACGCCACACCGTGGTGGTTCTCCCAAAGTGCGATTAGCGTCCGGCGGCTCGCACGGTCACAGCGATGTGATGGATGCCTACTTTTATCAGTGTGCCCACTGCGGCAACTCATACTCTTTCATAGCTGCCCTGCAGCAACCTATTCGCTTGGCCATTTTCTTGCGCCAACCTGCGCCCGTCTCTTTCTTCCGGAAAGAGACGGGCGCTCCTACCGCTGCTGCAGCCCAACTCGTACAAGGCATTGCGGCATTTCCCCTCGTGACAATCGGCGTGACAAACACCGAAGTCACCAGCAACAGCGATGCAGGTGATGGTGCTGCAGCCCAGGGAATGGACTGCACCTGACTGACAGTCAGGCATGCCCCGGTCATCGCTTCACTGCCTTCACCCGACTCAGGATCTCGCGGCGCCGGCCTCGTCAGCCAGCGCAGCTTCCACCCGCCCACTTCTTCGGAAGTGCTCAGGAGGCCAGATCATGAGATGCCCAAGCTCCCGGTCGTAAAGAGCCGCCAGTCCCGCGTCAGTGGACAACCCTCACAGGCCGCAGGGGCCTTGATCCCTGATAACACTCAACATTCTTGGCGGGATGACGTGGGGAAAGTTTCAAAGATTTTGGCTTCGAGAGGAGTTTGATCATGGCATTGGTAGGCAGACGGGATGGGCGAAATTTTGGATATGGCCGGCAGTTGAGCTATGCCGGGACACAAGCATTGCGTGATCTTTTTGGCGGCGGCCATTACGGCACGGTCAAAGCGCACAGTGATCGCTGGCAGGCGTTTGTACGCTGGTGTCGCTCGGAGGATGGTCCTGGGTTTAACGATGCGCGAAAAATTGATCGGCAGACCTTGCTGAACTACGCGATACATCTGCGTCACCGAGTTGAACAAGGCGAGCTCGCCATCGCCACCGCGCAAAACCGACTGTCCAGCGTGAACCGAACGATGGCGGCACTTCGCGGTGATCGGTATGTGAAAGTGCCGAGCCCGAGCAAGGCGCTGGGAATGCAGCGCACTACGGTCCGTACAACAGCCCCGCAAGGCCAAGAACGCGAACAAGTAATGCGGATCTTCAACGCGCTTTGCGAGCAGCATCCACGCGCCGCAGCGATTGTGCACCTGGCACGAGCCACTGGGATGCGCTTGCGCGAGGCCATTTTGGCCGACCTTCCGCGCTTAAAACGTGAAGCCGAACAATACGGCAAGATCAACATCCAGGACGGCACCAAAGGTGGCCGCTGCGGTGCAACAGCACCTCGCTGGATCATGATGGACGAGCATATCCGAGATGCGATCAGGTTCGCAGACTTGGTTTCACCCAATGATAGCCGCAACCTGCTTGCGCCAACCGAAAGCTATCTCGACTTCCAACAGCAAGTCGTCCGCCCCGCAAGAGACATCCTCCATCAGCAATGCCTCAAAGGCTTCCACGAGTTACGGGCAGCCTATGCGTGCGATCGCTATAAACAAATCACACATCACCGGGCACCGATCTCCGGAGGCAGGTGCTACCAGTTCAACCGACAGGTCGATCAAGAGGCTCGAGCACAAATCAGCTACGAACTTGGACACGGACGCATCGACGTGGTATCGGCTTACATCGGTGGCCAAGTATGAGCAAATCATTCAACATCGAAATTTTCCTAACCGGGGTGCTTACCGGATCGAATGCGACTCGCCAGCGCCATGTACGTCAGGCAAAGCTTATCCATGAAGCAATCTCGAAGCGCTGGCATCTTGACAACCCATGGAACTGGAAGCGAAAACATTTGTTGTGGTTTATTGAGCACCACAAAAAAAACAAAGCGGAGGTAACACGATATAGGTATAAGTTAACAATAAACCTGATAGCGAAACGACTTGGAAAAAACTGGTGCTTTTTAACAGAACTATCTCCACCTACGGTCAATGCAGAGCTCCACATTAGAAATATCCAACACGTGAATCGTTAGCACAAACCAAACAACGAGAACCAATTAGAGATAAGCAGAGCGGACTCCAGACACAACCAGTACTCACCTACAAAACTATCGCAAACCTCGAAAAAGGAAGAGCTTGGTGAACCCAATAAAATTCACAAAAATCAGAATCGATAACATTGAGATATTATTTAAAGAAGGTGCGAACTACATAATAGGAAATAGCAACACAGGAAAAACCACGATATTCAACTGCATGAGATATGTCCTTGGCTTAACCAAAGAGCTGAAACACAAAAACATCAATCAAGTTGAGATCTCAATAAGCGTCAAAAATCAAGCCATGACCTTCTCCCGGGAGAATGATAGCCCGGCATTAACCATCTCAACTAATGATAAAGTTGAACGATACAGGGCACTTTCCACAGAGCTAAATAATTTTTTCAATGCGATCTTAGAGCCAAACTTTCTATACGAAAGCGCCTTAGAGTCATCGTTAAAAATATTAGACTTTTGCTTCCTGCCCGAGGCTTTCCAGATTAACAGAAAAGCCAACTGGGATGCCGTCCGCTTAATTTGTGGATTTAATATTTCAATGCTCGCAAGTGTAGAAAAAGACATCACCACACTTGGCAGTGAAGTTCTAAAAAACAGACAGATAGAAAATGCAGTAAATGCATTTACAAAAAAACTAATTGAAGACAGCAAAAACCAAAACACAAGCGACCTTGAATTAATAATTGGAAATACAAAACAAAACTTCTTCGAAGAGCACAGAAGCAAAGAAGACCTCTTATTCAACGTCACCATGAAACTCGAAGAATTTAAAACAAAATCAAACAGCCAACTAACTAAAAAACTTTCTGAGTTTGAGCACTCCTACTTAAATCTTATGAGTTTGGCGGATATCAACGATCAAGATTTCTCAACAATAGAACAATTAATCATAGAAAGAAAAAGTTCGCATGGAATGGAACGCATATCAAAATTAATACTCAGCCTAGCCATTGCACACGTATCAGGCGACAACCAGAAAACCTATAACCATCCGATGTTTCTAATTAATGACCACACCAGCTCGGGGATTTTTCCAAGCCTTAACCATACAATACGACCTACGATTGCCGAGGCAATATCACGAACTCCAGAACTACAATATATAGAATTCACATACAATGAAAATATCTCCCTGTCAGACGTAGTTATTGATCTAAACAAGGAGGGCTTTTAAATGCCTTCAATCACATCCAGGATGTCACTAGGAGAAAAGTTCACGTTAGTTATCTCGGTATTAAGTTTCATCGTCGGTTTTTTTGGACTTGCTTTAAGCGAAAGCGTATCAAATCTTTATAGTGATGCTAAAATTTTCGCAACCAAAGATTCCAGCAACTTAAACTCACTAACCGGTCAAGAAGGCTACATAGGAGTCATCACCATTTCCAACCGCGGCATTAGCGCCTCGGAAAAAATGAAACTGGTAATTTCATTTGACTCTACCCCTCCTAAATATGAGGTCACGAGCGATGAAGAAATCAGTAAGTCAGAAACGAACGGAAACGATATAAAAATCTTCTTAGATAGGCTATCGAAGGACGCAAAAATAAAATTTACGATGTACTCCAAACTTCCTATCTCTTACAGAATCCAGTATATCGATAACAAAGGGAAGGGCCCCATCGAACTGGAAGATCACTCCAAACAAGACAATATAAAAGAAATAATACTTCTTCTAGTAACAATAATTTCGATATTGGTCATATTTTACATATTTAGACGTCACGCAGAAACTTTAGTAACCGAAAAAATAAATTCGCACTACATCGAATTACAAAGCAAAATTAGCGAGTTGCGCGATGAAATTGGAAATATCGAAATATTGATTAGCGAACCTTCAAATAGTAGCGCACCAATTACTGAAGAGACATCAAAGGGCTTTACTCAACGACTGGCTGATTTTATGTTAAAAACCTAACACCAAAACACATTATAAAAATACTCGGCTGGCAACTAATTTTACCAGTAGTCAGCCGAGATCATTACGATAAAAAACAAGAACTGTACAACTTATGTCTGAGGCAGCATAGGAAATAGCCCATAACGACCGCCACCTGAACTACCATAGAAAACTTCTACTTTAGCAATATCCTCTATACCATATGGAGGATCAATATTTTCCAAAATTATAAATTGGCCCAAATCGCTTATTCTAGAAAGATGCTCGAAGAAATTTGCCTTTACAGATGTCTTAGCCAGTTTAATCTCGTCATCACTTAACTCTCCACGACTTGGGTTCTTCAGAGGATCCCGATAGGTTAACAACGGCGAATCCAGAATCACAAATCCTGGGTGTGGAAGATTATGCTCCCTGCAATACAGTAAAAGCGCAACCTTGAAAGCGGCATGCGTGATTGCACGAACCCCCTTTCCGTTATCCACTCGCAATTTGCCATCAATTATTATTTCGTATTTATCTTTATCGAAGCTAACCAAGTGCTCGCCAGGAAAACCCCACTCTTTCAACACTAGGGAGATAACCTTACAAAACTCATGAACGACATCACCAGGAACCGAAAGATTGGGACGATCCGCTTTAGTAGGCGCTTTAAGTGCTTCAAACTCCTTTATTTTTAGAAGGTAACTACTCTTCTGATCTAACAATGAAACCCCTCTCATAACTTGGTCTTTTTTAGTGAGGATTTCATTAAGTGACAATTGATGCTCGCCCATCTCAGGTAATTGGACGGCTAGAATTCTCTCTATTTCTATAATTCGTTCTTCAACTGTAGGGATACCTTCTTCTATCCTATACAACTCAACACGAAGAGCCCCGATAGTCGACTCGAGTTCAGATTGCAATGTTTTTATTTTCTGAATTTCTATCAATGCCGATTGCTGTTCATTTTTCACTTGCTGCAATTGGGTCTTCATACTTTGCGCTTCGGGAGGAGCACCACAAACAGAACACTCTACTTCCTCTAGCGTCAACAGAAAACTGGCTTCTTCAATAGAAGTCAGCCTAGCTATATCTGAATCATAAATACTGTTCAGCTGATAAAATCTCTGCAGGTGCAGGCGGATATCCTCTGCCCGCTCTGAAGACTGAGATAATGTTTGCGACAGAGTTCTTTTTTCTGAAAGCAACTCTGTTGATAGTGACCTATACGATTGCATCTGAAGCTTGATTTTGTCTAAACTAGCATCAAGCCTGTCTTTCTGAGCATATAAGTCAGAAACATCTGGATAATCAGCATCTAGCCGCGACTCAATATCTTTCAGCAGACTTTGTATTACTTCAATTTTCGTCGACCTCGACGCATTGAATCGTGTCGAATCAAGGACAGGGATAATTGATTTATCATCAGCACCGGTTAATAATGCTCTAAAGACGCTACGCTCCTTCGGCCTTGTTACCGGTCCAAGATCAGTCTCCACAGGTGATCGCTCAGCTTGAATGCTCGTTTCGTCCACTAGGACATATGGCATAAGCTCTCGAAAACTCAAGTTCTCCTTTTCTCCAGATTGGTTTTTTGCCAGCTGTTTACCGGAAAGCTCCAGATACTCCAAAAGAAAACCAGGAAGGCTCTCCTTATTTCTACTTCTCTGAGTAGGTTGGAGAACTTTACAGGTTTCCGGAAGCTGCGAAAAATCATGCAGTCCGTCGAAAAACTTATAAGCACCACCTGATAACGAACGTAGTATTGTGTACTTTCCTACACCACGTAACTCTATTCCCATCAAGATTGTATCGTAATCACTTCTCTCCGGAAGATCAGGTAAGCTATCCCCTCCTCCAAGCATGAAATCTATTGCTTTTAACGCAAACGACTTTCCTGTGTTGGAAGCTCCGTAGACGAGATTCAGGCCTGCTCCAAAACTAAGCCTCACTGGCACAACTTGAGCACCGACAAATTCCAGACTTTTGATTATTATTCCTTTATAGTCCATTGTCATCTAACTCCATGAAAAGGTCGCTCTGAAACTCAACTGCCCAATTACCTATCTTTGAATTTATTATATCTCTTAAGTCAACCTTAGATAAGTTCGCCACCGTATCAGCAAGCCATTGCGCCCTATCTTTAAGATTTTTTGAATATTCCGAGGACAGTAACTGCACCAGCGGATAAGCACTCTCTGTAGCTTGGTAACATATCCCGCTAGTCGATGGAACGACTGCGATCAGTCCAAACTTCTGCATTAAATTCAAACCATTTTGAACGAGTTCCCGACGCACTAGGATTTCCCCGCTCCGTTGCGGAAGTTTAGGATGGATACTCGGAGGGCCGCCTACATCAGCACTATGGACAACCAAGTGATCAAACCAAACCAACTCATTTATATCATGAGCAGATGGGTAGGTTGCATTCAAAATAACTAATGATCTAACCCCTGTTTCAATCGGGCTATTAAATAGAGAACGTGCGCCGGAGTCATTCAACTTATCCATTTGAATTTCCCATCATTTACGAAGTGGTGGCAAATACCTTGCTTCACTGGCACTCTCGCGTATTTTGCAGTGGCCCCTGAAGTTTGGGTCGCAGCCGCCTGAGTCATCACAGATTGGATTTTTTCCATTCCACTCTTATGTGGTGACTCAAAAACATCTACGACACCGTGAAAAACGTCCTCTTCAAAACTATCAATAACAGTGGGGTCGGTATTATCTCGATAGTAACGCTTAAATGCGTCCGCATCGAAAAACCGTTCTCGCTGTAGCGTTAGGTTTTTTTGATACTGAGGATAAAGCTCTAAATCTTCATGATTATTGAAAACCACACATTCCTTCTCAGCGTATGCGCCGACAAGCTGCTTTATATACTCAGATTCAGACTCTAAAATAGCTATTGGCACAATTCCTTTAGGTGAACTCCCAGGATCAGCGCCAAAATATTTATAAAGAACTTTTTTTGCTGCCGGATCTGAAAGCATATCCTCTAGTGCTATACGCGTAACATTCGAGTAATTGAACCTCTCCAAAACATCCAGCAAATCATCCGTCAGCGGAATATCTCCATTCTCAATTATCTTATACCGACAGAATTTATCCCATTCATCAATTAGCTTGGACTTCAATTTGCTAGGATTAAATATCAATGTTTCTAAGTTTCTGTTCAAGCCTTTGGGGGCCACGAAGAAATACTTCGTTGGCGGGGTGAAGTCTCCCTGCCATGAGTAATATAAAATTTTTCCAAGTTCGCAAATTGCAGTATCCGTTGGAAGGCGCTTCCCATACTGCTTGCATTGATAGTTTTCCCAGGCTCCTTCATGCTTCTCAGGTGTCAAAAACCCTACAACATCCCTGCCAAGGTCCTTTGCTCCTGAAAACCGACATACTTCCACATAAGTTTCCAACTTATTTGAAACCCAGTCTCTTACAAAGAGCTCTAACTCTGTATCATCCAATGTGAGTACAGCACGAGTATAATTCTCCATTTCTCACACCCAACTTCCAGACTGTCGAATCCATATATACCCCCTCAACATTTCACCAGTCGAGGCCATGTATACAGCGCATTGTTCAAATTTTAGCCAACAAAGGCAAAATGATACTACGGCCGAAGTATTTGTTCCAACGCTCCTTACTCATTGGGAGGGTGAAAGAAATTTCTGACACTCGTAATTTTCGCCCCCACTCAGCGTCTGCCAGACTCTAATCAACCTTAAGGGTAGAATTAGGGATAATGTGTTATGCAAAATTTTTTATCTGTTTGATTTAATTAGACAAAATAAATAGTTCGACTCCTGGTGCCGCACCATACGCAGTAAAAAAGAGGCTCACCGCAAGGTGGGCCTTTTTTGTTTGCGCCGCCTACACCGCCTCGGTAGGAGCGGGCTTGCCCCGCGATAAGGCCGACACATTCAGCCCATCAGACGGCGCTTGAATTACGACCGCTGCGCGCTCGATCGCGGGCAAGTCCCGCTCCCACATGTATGTGCGGTATGATCCAAACTATCCTCTCAGCCACCAGAGGGGGGAGAATCATTGGTATGGAAACCTCAACCGCACAAGCCATCAAGCTGGCTATCGTCTCGGTTACCGGGCTTTCGAAAGACGCGCTGCATATCTACTTCGGTATGGTGGTGTTCGTCACCCTTGCAGCCATCAGCAAGCAACCAAGGCCCTACCTGGCCTGGTCTTGTGTATTAGCCCTGGCCTGCATGGGCGAGATAGTCGACGGGTGGGATGACCTGCATAGCCTTGGCTACTGGCGGTGGCAGGCGAGCCTTCATGATGTGCTGAATACTGTGTTTTGGCCGAGCGTGCTGACACTGCTTTGGTACCTGAGATCTCGGGCAAAGAATGGCCCGAATTTCCCAGAAAAATGATCAGCAACGCTCGTAGACGATGGGCTGCCAAGCAGCCCTGAAGCAAGAAGACAAACCTTTCGCATCGTCGACTAGATCAGACAGGCTGTACCAATCCTTTGCGCCTCAGCGCTTCACTCTCGAGCCCATCCAGCACGGCATCCACCAACCCCTTGGCCATTTCAGCCGAATGCAGGGTTGACCAGAGCAGTCCCTTCTTGGGCAGGCCATCGATGTGCTCGCATGCCTGCTGAGCGCTGTCATAGATGCCTTGCAGCAAGAGAGAAACGTGAACCAAAGCGTCTTCAGCCTCGATTCCATCACGCACAGCGAATAACGGTGGATGTCCGGCACTACAGGAGCCGAAGGGAGTTGCGGCAGTCTTGCCAAGGAGGGAGTGCGGGGGATCAGGAACTATTTTTGTCATTGTGAGCGTCTCTATTGTGATGGAGCCGTCACCGCTTGCGACCAAACAAGTTGGGTGGCAGCTGTACGCAGGTTGGTCGACCAGGACAATAGACAAACCCGGCAGGCACGAATGCCTCCCGCGCACAGCTGCCATAAAACGAGGCACCTGACGAGCGAATCGTCGGCGTTCGTAGATGGACGCTGTAGCGTCTGTTGTTGAAACGGGCGACCAAACCCGATCGCTGATTTTGCAGCGACCGGGGAAGCCTAACGTTCACCATGCCGAAATGGCAAGGCGAGAAACACACGAGTACATAATCAGGTGGCGGTAACTCGCGATCTTTTGCACTGACAGCAAGCTTGTGCCGGCAGTTGCGCCGGTGACGATAGTGTCGATGCCATGTCCCCCTCTGAGGATGCAGAGACGGCCTTTTTTGTCTCCAAATGAGCTGGCTTCGCTCAGTCTGCCAATCGCTCAGACGCCTTGCGGTACACCTGCTCACGCTCCCGCTTGTCCACCGCCACCACGAACACCACAACCTCCTGATCTATCACTTGGTAAACCAAGCGATAGCCGCTGCTGCGTAGCTTTATTTTGTAGCAATCCTGCAGACTGCGAAGGCGATTGGCCTCGATTCTTGGTTCCAGCAAAACCGCCGCCAGCTTCTTCTTGAACTGGGCACGTACGGTGTCGCCGAGCTTGTGCCATTCCTTTAGCGCCCTTGCATCGAACTCAAGGCTATAGGTCATCCAGGGAGACCTTCACTCGCTGTGGTGCAGCCAACCGCTCGCGTACTGTTGCGAGCAAAGCCTCGTCATCCTCCGTCAACAGCACCGGCTTGAACGGCAGCTGACCCCGCTCTGCAACGTACTGCAAAGCCTGGCGCATCAGTTCGGAAGGCGTAACGCCGAGCTTTTCGAGCTCACGATAGGCACGGGCTTTAAGATCGTCGTCGATACGAACGTTGATAGACGCCATGGCTTTGGCCTCACTGTAATGACATTAGTCTGTACAGTGACCGAAAGCAGCTCAACGAGCAAGCACCTCCAGCAGCTTGGCGACCACCTGCAGGTGGTTGTAATCCCCTTCCCCATCCGTTATAGCTAAAAAAAGCATCCATAACCACAAGAGGCAGAATCAGCCCGCCATGTACGAGACCACACGTATCTTTCGCCCTTCAGGCCCGTTTGCCGCGCTGTTCGGCAAGCCTTACGGGCCCAACGCTGTCGCTCGCCCTGCGCTGACCAGCTCCCCCCTGTCGACGCTGTTCCACACCTTGTCGATCCCACCTCGCGACGTCTTGCTCGCGCACAAGCGCAAGCGCCCTGTCCCTCCGCCTGCCAGCTGACATCTGAAGTTTCCGCTTCCCCTCGCCCTCGGTTCTGCCGCTCAGGGCTGGAGATGCTTTGCATTTTTTTCAGTGTTTTCTGTCAGGAAATATTATGACTATTCGTGTTGCCATTATCGGCGCGGGCCCGTCCGGCCTGGCGCAGCTACGTGCCTTCCAATCCGCTCATGCCCAGGGTGCCGAGATGCCCGAGGTGGTGTGTTTCGAGAAACAGGCCGACTGGGGCGGGATGTGGAACTACACCTGGCGCACCGGCCTGGATGAGCACGGCGAGCCGGTGCACGGCAGTATGTATCGCTACCTGTGGTCGAACGGGCCGAAGGAATGCCTGGAGTTCGCCGACTACAGTTTCGACGAGCATTTCGGTCGGCCGATTTCGTCTTATCCACCGCGCGAGGTGCTCTGGGACTACATCCAGGGCCGGGTGAAAAAGGCCGGAGTGCGCGATTACATTCGCTTCAACACCGCGGTCAAAGCAGTGCGATTTGACCAGGCTAGCCGCACCTTCACCGTCAGTGCCTATGACTACAGCATCGGCCAGGGCATCGAGCAGGTGTTCGATTTCGTCGTGGTGGCCAGCGGGCATTTCTCTACCCCGCATGTGCCGGCGTTCGACGGCTTCGAGCGCTTCTCCGGGCGAATCCTTCATGCTCACGATTTCCGTGAGGCAGTGGAGTTCAAGGGCAAGGATGTGCTGATTGTCGGCAGCAGCTATTCGGCCGAGGACATCGGCTCGCAGTGCTTCAAGTACGGTGCGCGCTCGATTACCAGTGCCTACCGCACCCAGCCCATGGGCTACAAATGGCCCAAAGGCTGGGAAGAGCGCCCGCAGTTGCTGCGGGTCGAGGGCGAGATGGCGTTCTTTGCCGACGGTTCGAGCAAGCGCGTGGATGCGATCATCCTCTGCACCGGCTACCAGCATCACTTCCCGTTCCTGCCCGATGAGCTGACGCTCAAGACCAGCAACCGCCTGTGGCCGGCAGGACTGTACCAAGGAGTTGTCTGGGAGCAGAACCCGCAGTTGATCTACCTCGGCATGCAAGACCTCTGGTACAGCTTCAACCTATTCGACGCCCAGGCCTGGTTCGCCCGCGACTACATGCTCGGGCGCATCAAGCTGCCGCAGCGGGCGGCGATGGCTGCCGACGGCGCACAGTGGCGCGCCGATGAACTGGCGTTGGAGTCGACCGCGTCGATGTACGAGTTCCAGGGCCGCTATATCAAGCACCTGATCGAGCAGACCGATTACCCGAGTTTCGATATCGACGCGGTGAACCGGATTTTCCTCAAATGGAAGTCGGACAAGAAGCAGGACATCATGGGTTACCGCGACAAGTCCTACCGCTCGGTGATCACCGGTACCGCTGCCGTGCCGCACCATACCCGCTGGCTCAACGCGCTGGATGACTCACTGCAAGAGTACCTGCGCGAGACCTCGGGCAAGGGCGATTTGAAGACCTTGCGCCAGCACTGACTACGGCGCGCACTGCAACCAGTCGCAGTAACGTGCCACACCCTGCTCCACCGTCAGCGTTGGCTGCTGATAGCCAACGCTGCGCAAGCGCTCAAGGTCGGCGCAGGTGTAGCACTGGTACTTGCCGCGCAGGTGCTCGGGGAATTCGCTGTATTCAAGAATGCCTTCCAGCAGGGCCATCTGCAGCGACAGCGGCGGCTGGTCCTGCTGCTCGCGCAGGCGGTTGATCACTGCCAGGGCCACATCATTGAAAGGCTGGGCGCGGCCGCTGCCGACGTTAAAGATGCCACTCAACTGTGGCCGGTCGAGGAAGAACAGATTGACCCGGACTACATCCTCGACCGCCACGAAATCACGCAGGTGGCCGCCGCTGGGGTAGTCGCCATAGCTGCCGAACAGGCTGACCTTGCCGGTGGCCTGGTATTGGTTGAAGCAGTGCAAGGCGACCGAGGCCATGGCGCCCTTGTGCTGTTCGTGGGGACCGTAGACGTTGAAGTAACGCAGGCCGACGATCTGGCTGCGCGCCTGTGGCAGTTGCCGCCGCACGCGCTGGTCGAAAAGGAATTTCGAGTAGCCATAAACATTCAATGGCCGCTCGCATTCGCGCTGTTCGCGAAAGTCGCGCCCGGCGCCATACACCGCTGCCGACGAGGCATACAGCAGCGGCACCTGCAGTCCTTGAGCGGCGTCGAGCAGGTCGCGGCTGAAGCGGTAGTTGTTGTCCATCATCAAGCGCCCATCGCCTTCGACGGTGCTGGAGCAAGCACCCTGGTGCAGCACGGCGCGCACCTTGCCGAACTGGCCGCGAACGAAACGCTCGAGAAAATCGTCCTTGTCCAGGTAGTCGGCGATTTCGCCGTCAGCCAGGTTGCGAAACTTGTCGCCATCGCTCAAGTCATCGACCGCAATGATCTCGGTTTCGCCGCGTTGGTTGAGGGCCTGAACCAGGTTGCTACCGATAAAACCGGCGGCGCCGGTGACGATAATGGTCATGCCATGTCCCCCTTTGAGGGTGCAGAGGCCTCAGTCTAGGGGGTGGTAATTGAGCAAATATTAACCAGGATCAATGGTTCTGGCGTTTTTCCCGCAGCTCGACCAAGTACTCGCGCATCTGCCGATGACGCTTGCCATTGAGCATCAACCCGGCAAGCAGCGGCAGCAACAAGGCAAAGGCAAACAGGCCTTTGCTGATTCGCTCATCGAACAGGCTGATCACGGTCAGCAGGCTGAGCAGCAGCAATCCCACGAGCAGCCAGACACTCCAGGCCCTGCCGCGAATGATCAGGAAATTACCCAGGCACAGCAGGACGATACTGCTGGCCATTAGCCCGACGCTGTAGGCCGAATTATCGGGGTGGTTGCGCAGATGCGTGTCGGTCCACAAGGTCACCGCGCAAGCCAGGGAAAACAACGAAAGAAAAAACGTGCAGATAAAGGTCGGAAAGTAACGCGTCATGAACGCGGCGTAATCCTGGCTGGCGCTCATGCTCAGAATTCCTCGTACAGGCCGATGGCGATGGTCTTTATCTCGCTGCTCGCGGAGGTTACAACGCCCTGCACGGAGGAGCTGCCAGCCAGGCCGAAGCCGGCGCCGATCGAGTCCTTGAGCAGGGTCTTGGTCGCATGGCTGATCTCGGTGGGGGTGAAGCGCTTGGTCAGCAAACCTGCGCTCTGCTGCAACTTGAGCTGCTTGGCGGTCAGTGACGGGTGCTTGACCGACAGCAGTTCAGTGGTAAGCGCCTTGCGCTGCTGACGACTCAAGCCCTTGCTCAGCTCGAACCATTTACGTCCGGTTGCGGCCTTGTGCATCTGCAGGTATTTGAAGGTGGTCAGCCCTGAGGTGCCGACGCCCAGCAAAGACACCGCGTCCAGCACCATGCTCACATTCTGGTACCACTCTTCCTGGTCGAGTGCGTCGTTGGCGCCAGGGTTGTTGGCCTCGCGCACGGTACGCATGATACCGATACCGCACTGTACGCTACTGGCCGTGGCTGCAGCGGCGCCGATATAGGTCACGACCATGCTGGTACCGCCGGAAAACGGCGCGGCAATGGTGCCGCTGACCACCACCATCCAGCCCAACACTGCGCCAAAGCACGACAAGGTGGTATTCGCACCTTCCTTGATCGCCTGGGATTCACGCGGGTTGGTCTGCAACTGCTGGGTGTACTGGTCGGGCGTCTGGTAACGCTTGAGCTCACGCAAAATGATGCGCTTGGGGCGGATGCTGCAAATCGGCTGGAACTCGCGCAGGACCACGACGTTGTAGTCCAGGTCGATGTACACCACGCCGGCACCGACAATCGATGGATCGGCGTCGATGGCGGCAAACAGCCTGGGCAGGTTGATGCTGGACTGGATGCGCTGCCGCGCGTTGAACTGGGGATCGATGTAGCCAAAACGGGGGATGGCGCTGCTCATTGATTCGCTTCCTTGAACCTGCAGCGCAGGTCACCCGCCACCTTGCATCAAGGTAGCGGGCAACCGCGCTGCTCAAGCCTTACACGTTAGGGCAAGGCACCGGTGCCCAGTCACCCATGTCCGGGTTCTTGCACATGCTGTTGACCTGGCTCTGGCCGGCGCTGGCAACCTTCTGGCTTTCAGCCTTCTTGGCGTTGGCATCCTGCAGGGTCTTCTCGGTGGCAACGGCTTCCTTCGGCACTTCTGGCAGCTTTTTCTTCGCTGGAGGTGGCGTCTTGGTCTTGCCGGTGTTGGTCTTCTTGGCGTTACCGGTGGCCAGCACCGGCGCCTGGGCTTCGGCAACGATCACCACGTCGTTACGCGGTACGCCGACCTGCTTGAGGTCTTGCTCGTAAGCCTGGGTGTAGTTGTTGAGGTTCTCACCCAGACGGCCGTTGACCGCAGTGATCAGGTTGTTCGACTCCTGCAGGCCGGCGATGATTTCCGCCAGGCGCTTGCGACCTTCGCTGTCGTTGATCTTGTTGGCTTTACGGCCGTCCATCAGGTTGGCGAACTCACGCTGGTAGCACGCCTGGGAGGCTTTGGCGTAAGCGGTGCTGCGGTCCATGTCGGCCGCGCTCTTGTTGATGTCGGTGGCGTAGGAGCCGATGCGCTGGTTGTCGTCGCTGATCTGCTTCTGGCGCTCGGTGTAGTAACCGGCCGCACCGCCGACCAGGGCACCACCGGCAGCGCCGATGGCAGCATTACGGCCACGGGTGTCGGAGTTGCCGGTCAGCGCGCCGGTCAGCGCGCCGCCGACGGCACCGATCAGGGCGCCGGTGGCAACCGACTTGGTCATGTCCGAATCGGTGGCACGCAGGTGCTGGACCGGCTCGTAGCAGCTCGGGTAGTACTCGACCTTGGTCGTCGCACCGACCTTGGATGCCGGCGAGCTGGCGCAGCCAGTCAGCAGGACGGTGCTGAAACCGGCCGCCAGCAGCAGCGCGGCCCGGCCGTTGGAAGCAGTGAAGAAGGGCTTGCGAGTTGAAAGCATGGTCAGGTTCTCTCTCTGTTTAAACACGCCCGGGGCAACCTCATGCCGCCCCGGTCACTACGATGCTCGCTCGACAGCCGCTCAAGGTTGCACAGCGGTTGATGCGAGCAGTTCTTTTAAAATCGTCGCCGGGTCGGCGCGCCGTTGCTGGCGATAATCCCCGACATGGCGGACGAACAAGGTCGCGCGGCTGAGCAGGCTCTTGCCCAGCACCGGCTTGCGATTGAGTTCTTCCTTGACCCGCTGGAACTGCGCCTGGATCACCGCGTCGGTGTAGCGTGTGCCGGTGGCAAGGTTGTCGATGTAGATCGCCACGGCGCCGTCGAGGGCGCTGCGGCCGTTGTTGATGGCCGCGGCGAACAGCCTGGCGCTGGTCTCGTCGCCGGAGGCCTTGGCCTGTTGCTGGGTCTTTTGCAGGTTGGTCAGGCGGATGTTGTAGTTGTTGATGGTTTCGGCCACCAACGCCGCCGACTGGATCAGGTTGCCGGCCGCTTCTTCACGCTGCTGGGCGATCAGCGAGACGTTGCGCTTGAGCTCTTCGTTGACCAGGCCAAGCTCGGCCTGAAGGTGCGGGTCGACGCTGGCGGCGATGATGCTGTCCAGGCGTTTGGTCGGGTCCTGGGCGTCGTCGATGGCGTCGGTCAGCGCGGCCAGGCGGCCCTCTTTCTGCCACTGCTCGAACAGCTCTTCGTAACGCGAACGCGGCGCCGACAGGGCGCCGATGGCGACCCGAAAGCCCGTGGTTTCGTTGCTTTGCTCAGTGCCATCGGCGCCGAACAGCGGGTACTCACGGCGCATGCCGGTGAACAGCGTGCCCTCGCCTTCGAGGTAGTTGCCGCCCTTGACCACGAAGCCGCCATAAGCGCCCTGGCGACGCCCGGCATGCACCAGCTGGAACGACTCCTGGACCATTTCCGCGGCGTTGCCGAGCACGTCGAACATACCCAGCGGGTTGGGCAACTTGGTGCCGATCGGGGTCAGGCGCGCAGCCTGGCCGGTGCCACCGGCGACCTGGTTGAACACCGCCCAATCGGCCAGCGGGCCGTCGCTTTCGCTGCCCTCAAGGCGGCGTGGGAACAGCCGGCCTTCCAACTCCTGGCGGCTGACTGCGGAACCACCACGGGCGGCAAACTCCCATTCCACTTCAGTGGGCAGGCGCACAAAGCCGACACCGCCATCTTCAGCCTTCTTGCCACGGCCACTGACTGGCAGCAGGTCGCGATGATTCTTCATCAACCAGGCACTGTAGACCGCAGAAAAGCGCTCGGCTTCAAAACGCGACAGCTTCACCTTGGGCAAGCGCCCGGCCATGCCACTGGGTGCTTCACAGGCCGGTGCTGGCTCGCCGCTGGCCAGTGACTGGGCCTGGGCCATCACCTGGGCGTACTGGCGGGCAGTGACTTCGTACTTGCCGATGAAGTACATCATCGGTTTCAGCGGGCTGCCGGCATCGGTTTTCGGCAGGCTCGGGCTGATGCGTTTTTTCCAGTCGGCGGACAGGTCCTGCAGGCTGAACTGACCATTGATGAAGTCACGGCGATAGCCGGAAATGAACGACTGCTTGTAGCCCGCCTCACCTTCGCTGAAGGGGTAGCCGAGGTTCACCTCACGGTCATCCAGGCTGCCCTGGGCCAGCACGTAGACGTGACGGAAAACCATCTCGCCCTCGCACGGCAGCGGCAGGCTGATGTCGTCGGCCAGCGGCTTGGGGTTGTCCAGCTTGTTACTGGCAGGCTTGGGGTCATCCTCGGCCTGGGCGCAGGACACCAGGCTCAAGGCGGCGACGATCAGCGCCAGGGCGGGTAAGCGGCGGTCAAACATCTCGAATTCCTTCACAAGCGTCTATTCGTGCCACGCGCCAGCCCCCCAGGGCGGCAGCGGCCGCGCTGGCCAACAGCACAGCAAGCAAGGCGACAAGGTAATGCGACGGGAGCAGGTGGCTGGCGTACTCGCCGGGCATCTGCATGAACAACTGGTTGAGGCCGCTTTCGGCCAGGGTGTAAAGCACCGCGCCAATGACGGCGGCAAACACGCCGCTGTACAGCGCCTGCAGCACAACAAATGTCAGCAAGGCGAAAGTGCTGAAACCGAGCAGGCGCAGTACCGACAGCTCGCGGCGCTTGCGCTCGACCGCAGCCAGGGCGCCGGCGCAGATCGCCGCGAACGCGCCTGCCACTGCCAGCGCGGCGATAATCCAGAACACCAGGGTCAGGTTGCGGCTCAACGACTGCACCTGGGCAATGGCCGGGGCCTGGGTCGAAACCAGCAACTGGCGATCGGCAAAGAAGCGGCGCAACGGCTCGACGTCGGTGAGGCTTCGCGCATACAGGCGGAAAGCCGGGTAGACCCGGTGCGCCTCGCCAGCCGGGGTTTCCCCTTCCCACCCCAGCGCAGGCACGGCGCGACCATCGCGGTAGTCTTCGGCGGCTTCCAGCAGTGCCAGAGGCGCGAACAATGCGTCGCGCTCGAAAGCCTCCAGCGGAAGTACGGCCACGACCTTCAAGAAAGTGCGCTGGGCCTGGATCTGCCCGGCCAGCTGGCGGCTGAACGAGGCATCGAGCTGATCGCCGGCCTGGGCGCCGAGTTTTTCCGCCGCTGTGCGGCTGAGGACGATCTGTTCGATTGCACTGGGCACTGCCAGCCCTTGCAGCAAGGGGTCGTTGAGCGCAGTGGGGATCATCTCGACATTGACCACTACCTTGCGCGCAGACAGCACCAGGTCGGCCGTCGCGGCAATCTGCCGGGTACGCGGCAAGGCGAAAGCGACGTCGTTGCGCGCGGCCAGTTCTGCGACAAAGTCAGCACTGAAACGACCGCCACCCAAGGGGATGATTTCGCGCACCGCCGGGTCGCGCTCCAGGCGCTCGGTCAGGCTGCTGACCAGGCCGAACTTCAAGCCGAACAACACCAACAGCGGCGCAATCACCGCCACCAGTGCCAGCACGCTGCACACCGACAGGCGTGCGTCGTTGCGGTAGTCGCGCCAGGCCAAGCTGGCAATCAGCAGCGGGCGCATTACGGCTGGCTCTCGAGCATGGCCGTGACACCACCGTCGGCATCCCGACGGCAGACCATGCGCACGACCTGCAAGCCAGCATCGCGGGCCAGGGCCTCGTCGTGGGTGGCGATCAGGCAGGCCACCTGCCGCGCTTGCGCCTGGCGCAGCAGCAATTGCATTACCCGCTGGGCATTGAGTGGATCTAGCGCTGCGGTCGGCTCATCGGCCAGCAGCAGGTCGGGATTGTGCGCCAGGGCACGAGCGCAGCTGACGCGCTGGCGCTGGCCGACCGACAAGGCAGTCGGCTTCTTGTCGAGCTGGTCGTCAATCTCCAGTTGCTCGGCCAGGCGCTGCACGCTGCCGTCATCGCCCAGGCCAAGCACCTGACGAGGCAGAACGATGTTGCTGCGCACATCGAGAAAACCCAGCAAGCCGCCTGCCTGCAGCACATAGCCCAAATGCCGGCGGCGCAGATGCGCCAACCGGTCCTGACGTTGTTCACGCCACAACTGCTGAACGTCGTAGCTGTGCGAGTCGGTGCTGAATACGAAGCGCTCAGCCCCATCTGGTTGCAGCACCAAGGCCAGCAGGTCGAGCAAGGTACTCTTGCCACAGCCACTGGGGCCGACCAGCGCCAGCTGCTGACCGGCGCGCAGCTCCAGACGCTCGATCTCCAGGCTGTAGCGCTGGGCTCCGAGGCCGCGGGTTTTACGCAGCGCGTGCAGGCTGATCATCACGGCAGCGTCGACAATGGAACACGATACAAGGCGTCACCGGGCTCGGCGTTGCCAAAGCGCACCCAGTTGGCCATGTCGTTGTGGAAGGTTTCGTACAGGCGGATCTTCGAATCCAGTTCGTCGATGAAATCTTCCTGTTCGGCAACGCTGAGCGATAGCCACAGGTCCTGGGTCATGCTCAGGGATTTGCTGCGGTACGGCAGGCCCTCCAGGTACTCACCCAATACACCGCCTTCGGCGAGGTTGGCGCCCTTGCGCAGGGCGACCGGGTCACGGCTCATGTAGGCACTGGCACTGGCGATTTCCTGGAAGAAATCCTTGGGCGAAGTGCGGGTCTTGCGCGCGGCATCGACGATCAACTTCAGCGATTGCTGCAGGTCGTTGAGTTGCAGCTTGGTGAGCATCACGCAGACCTGCAGGGTTGGCAGCGCCGGGTTGGTCAGGTCGCGGTCGGAGGTCCAGGCACTAACCAGTTGCGGAGCCTGGCTGGCGCTCTTGCGGCCGAGAAAGTCCATGTGCATGGCGTAGCCAATGGCCGCGGTCTTGTCGGCAACGCTCGGCGATGACGCCAGCAGCGGCGTCGGTTGCGCCGGGTTGCTGCGCACCTGGTGGACAAGCTCGGCGAACGTCGAGCCGATCTCGCGCACTCGCTCGCCAAACTTGTTCACATCGCCACCAGGCACCGAGACATACAGATCGCCGATCTGCGGGTTGGCGTCGGCAGTCAGCACCCGGTACTGCTGTTCGGCGTAGGCGTGGTTCTTCTTGCCGGCCTCGGTGCGCAGGTGCAGGGCGTAGATCTTGATCTGCTTGCTCAAAGCCGCCTGGCGCACTTCGGCTTCGTTCATCTGGGTGCTGCTGTAGCGGTCGTTCTTGCGCAGCGAGCCGGCGTCGCTGACCAGCAGGATCAGGCGCCCGCCGTAGCCAGACCAGTCCATGCCGTCGACCGCCTGCATGATCCCGGCAAAGGCGTCTTCATTGAACGAATGGCTGGAGACATTGGTGGCCTTCACCTGCTCGGCCAGCTTCAGGAAGCGCTCGGGATCGCGGCCCTGGTCGAGGGTGACCAGGGTCTTGGTCAGGTATTCCAGGGCCGGGGTGCGCGTGGTGTTGTTGCGAAAGCCGACCAGGCCGAAGCTGACGTTGTCCAGCTCGCCACGGCGTGAAATCTGCCCATGCAGCTCGTGCACCACCTGGCGCACCTGATCGATATAGGGCTGCATCGATACCGACGTGTCCACCACCAGCACCACGGCGGTGCGGAAGGCATCGCTGGAGCTGGCCACGCCCGCAGCCTTTGGCTCGCTGCTGCGCGCGCTACTGCCCGGGTCGATGGAGGCGACATTGAGCAACTGCAATGGTTGGCCGTTCTCGTCGAAGCTCTCGCGCGCCTCGAAGATCGGCATCAGGTAGAACTGGTCCTGGGGTACGGCGCTGGCGCCGGGCTCCAGGGCCATCACTTGCGGTACTTCGTCCGGGTTGTTTTGCGCCTTGAGCAGCTCGGCACGGGCGGCCGAGGTATCGCCAAGCAGGCGTTCAAGCTCATCGGCCTGGCGCAGGAACATCACCGGCGCACGCCCCGAGCGTTCGGTGAACTTGAGCACCAGGCTCTGCTTCCAGTCGCTGACCTGGGAGGCCGGCAACCAGCCGTCGCGGCGGCCGTCACTGGCGGTGCCGACCTCAAGCCAGGGGCTGCCATCGAAGTCCTGACGCTGGTAGACATAGAGCACGCTAAAGGCTGGCAAGGTATCGCTGGGCGCGGCGCCCGGCTGACTGACGATCTGCGCACCCGGCTTGCTCAGCACGCGCTGGAACAGGGTCTTCTTGCCGGCCATCAGCAGCGGGCGATTGTCGTCGTTGCTAACCGCTACAGGTGTCTGCGGGGCTGGCTCGCGGGTTTGCACCGGCTGCGCCTCAACCACCTGCTCATCGCCACTCATGGCCCAATAGCCCACGCCGCCCAGGCCCAGGGCGGCGGCGACGGCAATGGCGAGCAAGGCCACGGCCGGGCGCTTGCGTGGCGTGGGCGATGGCGATGGCGATGGCTTTACGGTGGGCTCAGGCTTCGGCGCTGGTGGTGCTGGCGGGATTGCAACCGATACAGGCACCGGCACGGGGCTGATAGGCAGCGGCTGGATCAGGGTACTTTGAGCATCTTGCGCGGGCAGCCGATCGAGCGCTGCCAGCAAGGTCTCGGCATCGGCAAAGCGCTCGGCCGGGTCCTTGGCCAGCAGGCCACGAAGGATGTCCTGATAGCGGCCGTGCTCAATCGGCAGCTCCGGCAACGGCTCGGTCAAATGCGCCAGCGCCGTCGACAGGGCATCGTTGCCGCTGTACGGTAGCTTGCCAACCAGCATCTCGTAGAACACCACGCCCAGGGCATAGAGGTCAGCGCGGCCGTCGATCTCCTGGCCGCGTGCCTGCTCCGGGCTCATGTAACTGGGGGTGCCGACGGCAAACCCGGCCTGGGTGAACTGGGTCCGGTCATCCAGCGACTTGGCGATGCCGAAATCCGACAGCACTGCCGTGCCGTCGGCACGAAAGAGAATGTTGGCTGGCTTCACGTCACGGTGCACCAGGCCCTGGGCATGGGCGTAACCCAGTGCCGAAGCGATCTGGCGGATGTACAGCAGGCCCTGCTCCGGCGTTACCCCGGCAGCGATACGCTCCTTGAGGGTGCCATTGGGCAGGTACTCCATGGCCATGTAGTACAGCTCACCGACATTACCGATGTCGTGGATGGTCACCGTGTGCGGGTGTGACAGCCGCGCCAGGGTCCGGCCCTCACGCAAGAAGCGCTCGCAGAAGGTTGGGTCGGCAGCCAGTGCCGCAGCCATCACCTTCAAGGCCACCTTGCGCTCCAGCGAGCGCTGGGTGGCCAGGTAGACGGTAGCCATGGCGCCTTCGCCAATCTCGCCGTCGATGTCGTATCCGGGGATCACTTTGTCCATGCGTTTGGTCTTCAACCGGCCTTGATGACGACGGCGGTAATGTTGTCGGGGGCGCCCCGGGTCAGGCCCAGGTGCACCAGGCTGCGGACCACCTGGTAGGGGTCGCTGTGGCCCAGCACTTCGCGAATTTCATGGTCTTCGACGGTCTTGTTGACGCCGTCGCTGCACAGCAGATAGGTATCGCCGGGCAGAATCTGCACAAGCACGCTTTCCAGCTCCAGCTCAGGCTCGACGCCGATCGCCCGAGTGACGATATTCGCCCTTGGGTGGACCCGTGCTTCAGCCTCGCTGAGCAGGCCGCTGTCCTGCAGCTCCTGCACATAGCTGTGATCGCGGGAAATACCGTCCAGGCGCCCGTCGCGCAGGCGATACAGGCGGCTGTCACCGGCCCACAGGCAGATGCCCTGATCAGCGCGCACCGCCAGCAACACCAGGGTACTGCCCATCATCGCCACGCCACGCCGGACACTTTCTTCGCGCACTGCGGCATTGACCGCCGCCAGCCGCTCTCGCAGCACCTGCGTGTAATCGTTCAGGGATGGCGTGGCCGGCAACCGGCGCAAGGTATCGACGATCAGGCAACTGACGTAATCGCCCGCCGCATGCCCGCCCATGCCATCGGCAACTGCCCACAGGCCTTCACTGCCAAGGTCCAGGCAGGCGTCTTCGTTAACGCTGCGGACCATGCCGACATGGCTGTAGCTGGCTGCGGTGTAATGCAAAGCCGTCATCTAGCGCACCGCCTCACTACCCAATAGAAAACTGGCGAAATCCTCGCTGCGCGGCAGGCCGGCACAGCGCAACAATCCCGCCTCGATATGCTCTGAACCGCGCCCCCACCACAGGCTCATGCCGGTGCAAGCGCTTTCGGCCAAAGCAGCCTGACGGGCCTCGGCGGTCACCGCAGCAAAGCGCTGCAAGCCAGCCACCGCAGGGCTCGAAAGCACATTGAGACGTGGCGCGGCAAAGCCCTGAACCGCCTCATCGAACGCCTCGAAGCCAGCTTGCGGCTCCAGGGTTGCCAACAACTGCGCTTCGCAATGCTCGAACCAGTCATCCGGGCCGCTGACCACTGCCGCCAGTGACTCATCCGAGGCCAGGACCTGAGCCAGGGTAAGTGGGAAATAGCGCCCTACCCGATCGATACTGGGCATCAGCACGCCCACTACCGCCTGCGGCCCGCACAACCCCGGAGCCAGGGCAAAGCGCCACAAGGGGCTGACCAGATAGGCCGGCAACCAGCGCTCCGCCAGTTGCTGCTGGCTGGCCATAAGCCCCGCCGCCAGCCATTGGTCCCAAGGCTGGATAAAGCTTTGCGGCAGGCCGCGGCTGACAAAGTCGCCGCGGCTGGCCAGCTTGCCGTAGAAGCCAACGTCACTCATCACAACCGCTCCGGCAGGCTGAAGCCGTTGAGCACACGGCTCTTGAACGGGTTGAAAGCGCTGTTGGCGCGCAGCTCGTAAGAGACGCTGGCGCCGTCGACGCGCAGGCGCAGGCTGAAACGATCCGGGCCGTTACCCGCGACCAGATCCGACTGATCCAGCAAGCGGAACCAGGCCCACGGCCCTTCCAGGGTCAGCCCGGAACGGCCGTTGGCCGAAGGCGGCATGATCGACAGGCGCACCACGCCGATACTGTTGGGGTTCGGCCACTGCATCGCTACCGGGCGGCTCGGGCCGTGGTCATAGCTGATCTGCTGGCCGTCGAGGTCGAGCAAAAACTGGGTGATCGAGGCGTCCATGGCCACCGGTTTGAGCTCGAAGCGCACGGTTGGCTGCATGCCCCCGGAGCGGAAGAATGCATCGCGAATCGCCGCCGAACGCTGGAAGGTGTGCAGCACCCCAGGCCCGATGCCAAGCTTCTGCGCCGCGCCCGGCTGCCAGCGCCAAGGGTTGGTCGAGGTGTCGACATAGGGCTGCAGGTACTTGCGAAAGTAACTGTCCATCACCCCGCCGACGCCGAAGAACTGGCCGAAGTCGTCCAGGGTGGCATCCCGCGAGCTGCCCGGTGACAGCGGATAGCGCCCACTCAGGGACTGGCGGTAAACGTTGACCACTTCGCTGACCCAGGCGGCATTCAGTTGGTTACGTACACCGCCCATCATGGTGTTGGTCGTCGAGCTGACCACCGACTTGACCAGGCCCTGGACCATCGGCGGCTGGCGCTGTGCGGTGAGGCTGACGCGGTTGGCGGCGGCAGTGGCCTGGTTCTTGGCCTCGCCGAGCAAGGCGTCGCCACTGGCACCGACCATGGCACTGACTTGCACGTACAAGGCGTTCATGTCGGTGAGCAGGCCATCAATGGCCGCCGGCTCGCCCTCGCCCTTGCTGACCAGGCTGGCTAGGTCGGCAAAGTGCGCAGTGACCGGATCTTCAGCGTGTTGCACCTGACGGCTATCTGCCGGTGCGTCCTGGCCCAGCAGATTGCCCAGGCGCTGCTTGAGCTGATCGACACCCGCTTCGCTGGCTTTGGCCTGGGCAGCGGCGAGCGGATCCTGCTGTTGCAGGTTGGTTTCCTTGGCCACTGCGGCCAGCAGTTTCTTCAGTGGCGAGGTCGGTCCGGAAATCACCCGCAATACATCGGCGGCCTGAGCCACACTGGTGATCGGCACAAAGTCGATATCGGCCAACAGCGCATCCCAGTGGCGGATGTAGTCGGCGAAATACAGGCGACGCACGTCAGCGGCGAGGCTGCTGACATCACCTTCATCGGCTTGCTCGCGGCCCAGCACCCAGCGCTCTTCGGCCAGGGTGTTGCTATGTTGCAGGCTGGTGGCGAGAAACGCTTTGCGATAACCCTCGACCGTAAACAGCCCGCTCAACGGCTCACCCAACGGCTTGCCGCTTTTGCGGCTGAACACCAGCGCAGCATCGCGACCGGCGGCTTCGCTCAGGCGAAAATCGCTGACGCCCGCTGGCAGTTTCTGGCGCTTGACCCGGTCATAGACACGCTGGGCCACCGGCAATTGCTGCAGCTGGCGACGCAGGTCTTCGATCAGGTTGGCATCCAGGCGCGCATTCGGCGGACGCTTTTCGAACAGCGCCTGCAGGTGCTTACCCAGCGCTGTGCGCTGCTCAGGCGCCAGGTCGCGGGGCAGGCTCTGCTCCCAGTCGAGGGTTACCCAGGCCTTGATGAAATCAGGGTCGTAATGCTCGCCATCAGCCAGCATCAGATAAGCCTTGAGGCCCTCGTAGAGGAAGTCGGAGCCGCCGCCACTGTGCAGTTGCTCTTCGATACGGGTAACCAGGCGTGGGGCGAACACGGCAATCAGTAGCTTGCGGTAGACACTGGCCGACTCGGCTTCGAGCATGTCGCCCTGGTACAGCCCCAGGCCCTCGGCCCAGCTGGGTGGCTCATCGGCCAGATGGCGCACGGCATTGAGCAACGGCAGTACCGCGAGAACATCGCGCTGGGCCGGGCTCAGGGTTTGCAGGACTGGCCCCAGCGGCGCGAGCTTACGTTCGACCTGGGCGATGTAAGCCTGGTTGGCGCGATAGCTCACCGCCCACACGCTGCCGACCAACACTACCAGGGCAACGCTGGCGGCCAGCGCAGCGCGGGCCAGCCACTTGCGCCGGCGCTCGACCTTCGGGTTGACCCCGACCAGGCCGCGTTCGGCAAAGGCCACGGCGCTGAACAGTTTTTCAATGAAGTAGCTGCGGCCGGTGCCGCTCTGGCGTGCCAGGTGCTGGCGGTCCAGGCCCATGCTCTGGGCCATGGCGCCGATCAGGCGGTCAATCGGGCTGCCTTCCTGGGTGCCGCTGGTGAAGTACACACCGCGCAACAGGGCGCGCTCTTCATAGGCATTGGGTTTGAACACGCCGTCGAGAAAGCCCTGCAGGTTCGAACGCAAGGCAGCGAACTGCTGGACGAAGCCATAGACCAGATCACGCCGCGCCGGGTCGCGCTCCTGCTGCAGGCGCTCGACCAGCCGCTCGTTGAGGCGTTGCTCAAGGCCGGCAAACTCGCGCTGGAACTGCGCCAGCGGCCCTTCAGCCGATTTGTCGTCGTCCAGGGCAAAGGTCATGCCCCACACCTGCGCGCGTTCTTCCTTGCTCAGGGTGTCGAAGAACTCCATGAAGCCCGGCACCAGGTCGAGCTTGGTCAGCATCAGGTAGATCGGAAAGCGCACGCCCAACTGGCTGTACAGCTCCTGGATACGCGAGCGGATGGCCGCGGCATGGGCGGCACGTTCCGCGTCGCTGCCCAACAGCAGGTCGGACAGGCTGATGGCAATGAAGGCGCCATCGATCGGCCGGCGCGAGCGCTGCTTCTTCAGCAGGTCAAGGAAGCCCAGCCAAGCCGCTTTGTCGACCTGGGCATGACTGTCCTGGGTGGTGTAACGGCCAGCGGTGTCGAGCAATACGGCCTGGTCGGTAAACCACCAGTCGCAGTTGCGGGTGCCGCCGACGCCGCGAATCGCCCCGGCACCCAGTTGCGCCGCCAGCGGAAAGTGCAGGCCGGAATTGACCAGCGCCGTGGTCTTGCCCGAGCCCGGCGGGCCGATGATCACGTACCACGGCAGCTCGTACAGATTGCGCCGTTCATCACCACCGAGGCGGGCTTTCTTCAGCAACGCCAGAGCCTCGTCCATGCGCTGGCGCAGGGTTGCCAGCTCTTCGGCGGTGGCGACGCTGGCGGGGTCCGGGGCGGTTTCTGCAGCCAGGCTGCGCATGACTTCGGCCGCCTGGCGGCGGGCCTGGATGATGCGCCACAGGCGATAGCCAATCCATACCGCAAACAGCAGCGCAATCAGCGCCCAGCGGCGACCTGCCGGGACCAGTACGTCCCACAGCGGGCCGACAAACCAGATGATCAGGCTCAGGGCGATCAGGCCCAGCAGCGGGATGACCCAGCGAATGACAAAACCGAAAAACGCCTTCACTCGACCCCCTCCGCCAATACAGTGATTTCAACCCGGCGGTTCTTTGCCCGGCCTTCGGCCGTGTTGTTCGGTGCCAATGGCTCGGTGTCGCTCAGGCCTTGCGCGGTAAAGCGCGCAGGCTGGCCGGTCTTGGCGGCCAGAATCTGCTGGACCTGCTCGGCGCGGCCCTGGGACAGCGCCCAGTTGGACGGGAAGCGCAATGTTGCGATCGGCCGGTTGTCACTGTGGCCGGTGATCCGTACCTGGCCCTTGACCTGGCCGATGGCGTCGGCAATGCGCAGCATCAGCGGCTGCAGGCTTTCGTTGATGCTGGTGCTGGCCGAGGCAAACAGTTCGTCGCCACGAATGGTCACCACCGAGCGGTCGACAGCGTCTTCGACACTGACCCGCCCGGCCTTGATATCGCTGGCCAGAAAACCCGCCAGGCGCGGACGCTCCACCGGCTTTGGCTGGGTCACCGGGCGGTCGATGGCCTGCACCGGGATCTCGCCCAGGGCATGAATGTTCTTGAATACCGGCTCGGCGTCAGCGGCGAGCATGAAGCGCAGGGCAAACAGCAAAGCCAGCAACAGCGCCAGGGCAATGGCCAGGCCCACCCAGGGCGGCATGAACTGCGACAGCCGATCACGGCTGACGCTGACCCCGCGCCAGTGCGGCGACAGTTCACGCTCGAACTCGCCACGGGCGCTGCGAATGGCGGCCGCCGTGCGTTCGCGCAGCGCTTCAAGCTGGGCACGGCCGCCATTCATGACCCGGTAGCGGCCTTCAAAACCCAGGCACATGCACAGGTACAGCAATTCCAGCAGGTACAGGCGTTCGCGTGGGCTCTGCAGGCAGTGTTCAAGCAACTGGAAGACCTTCTCGCCGCCCCAGGCTTCGTTGTGCACAGTGATCAGCAGGCTTTGCTTGCCCCAATCACTGCTGCTGCCCCAAGGCGTGCTGAGTACCGCTTCATCGAGTGCGGTGCACAGCGCGTAGCGGGCCAGCAGCACTTCGTTGCGGGCCACACCGGCCGCTTCGGCGCGTTCTTCGAACTGACGCAGATACGCCAGCAACTGCGCACGCAGGCTGGCCGGGGCCGGATGAGCGATGGTGCTGCGCAAGCGGGTCAGCAGTGCCAACAACGGGCCGGCGGCGCTTTCCAGCGGATTGAGGCCCAGCGCCTGGCCAGCAGGCAGCGGCTGTGCCGGCATCGACGGTGCAGCCGCCGGCTCCGGCGTACCCGCCTGCGGGCCGCGTCCACCGGGACGCGGCATGAACTGGGTGCGGTCATTGGCCGGTGGTGCCGACGGATCGTTAGGCTGCATCGCGGCTTATCCTCGGATGGCCCAGAAGGCCAGGTTCAGCCCCGGGAATTCGCCGGCAATGTAGAAGGCAAAGCCCCCGGCGTTCTGCAGTTGCTGCCAGTGCTCGCTACCGCGATCAAGTTCGTAATAGGTGGAGCCGGCATGGAACGGAATCTGCCGTGGCGCCACTGGCAACGGCAGCAGGCCGATGCCCGGCAATTGCAGGTTGACCAGGTCACGGATGTGCTCGACCGCACCGATCTTGCTCTGCTGGGCGAAGCGTCCGCGCAGGGTTTCGCTCGGCACATCGGCGCGTACCACGAGGATGAAGCTGGCGTTGTCGAGCAGGCTGCGGTCGGCGAGCATGGCGACGTGAATGCCATAAGCCTTTTCGACAATCGGGATCGGCGTGGCCTTGCTGTCGATCAGCATCGACAGGGCTTCGCGCAGCGCCTGCATGACCGGGGTGAAGCTCGCCGCCAGGTCGTCATGCTGGTACACCGGGAATTCGCCCGGACGGCGGTTGCTGGCACAGAAGGTGGCGAACTCGCCGGCCAGGCTGAGCAGTTCGCTGTACAGCCGCTCCGGGTGCAGCGGGCTCAGCTGACTGAGGTGCTCAACCAGCGGCTGCGCGCGGTTGACCAGCTGCAGCAGCATAAAGTCAGCGATCTCCGAAGCGCCTCCCGCCCCCGAGGCCACCACGCGCCCGGCCAGTGCCTCGCCGCGTTGATGCAGCAAGCCCAGCAGTTCGCTGCGAAACGCCGACAGGCTTTTGCTCGCCGAGACATCCAGCACTGGCGCGATATAGCTGTCATCCAGGACCAACGCGCGGTCGGCACGCTTTTCCTTGATGCGCACCAGCCCCAGTGCGGCATAGTCGCTCAAGCCTTCGTCGGCGGTGATCAAACGCAAGGCGCGGGAACCAAGGGCAACCGGCGAGCGGTTCTCGAACGGCGCATTGTCGTCGCGCACTTCGGCCACCCGGCTGACATAACGCGCACCGCCCAGTGCTTCGCCCTCGTCCACGGTGTCGCGGGCACCGGCGCGCTTGAGCGGCAGGGCCAGGTACACCAGGCCATCGCGCAGGTTATCGTCAATATTCAGCGGGCTGGGCGCCAGGTCATCCTGGGGGATGTTGAACGGCGTGCCATCGGGTAGCAGGCCACGAGCCGAGACGATGGCCAGCTTGCCCTGGGCCAGCAGGCCCTGGTCGATCAGCAATTCGGAAAAGCCCCAGGCACCTGCCGACAACGGCCGGCTGCGAGCATCGATGAGGTTTTCCAGGTAGCGGTCATGTTGTTGAAAGTGCTGGGTTCCGAGGAACATGCCTTCCGACCAGACCACACGATTGTTCCAGGACATGGCTTCTCCGATCGCCTATTGGGCGGTACTGGTTGGGGAGGTATGGACAGCGCCGCGTACAGCACGAACATCGAGGCTGATCTGGTAGTCCAGAGGTGGCACCGGCAGCAGGCTGCGCCACTGCGCCTGATCGACTTCGCGGTAGCCAACCACCAGGCCAATCTGGCGGGTAGTCGGGCTCAGTGGACGCTCGATGCGCAGTTGCTCACCAGGCTGAACCAGCACCTCGTCCTGATCGATCAGGTCGGCGCCCAGGGTCGCCGGGGCCCGGTCGGCCAGGGCGAAATAATCGGCACGATTGAAGTTGGCGCTGTTTTTCAGCTCGTAGATGCGCACGCGTACCGGCGCAGCCTGGCCGTTGGCGCCCGGGTTGAGCCCGGCGGCAGCACTGAAATACAAGGTGACGCTGGTCGGTCCTGCCACCTCGGGCTGGAGCGGTGCTGCGACTTCATCCTTGCTGCAACCACTGAGCAGCAGTGTGGTGACCGCTGCCATCAGCATTGTTCGAATCATCCTGCGTCCTCAATGACGTGGCACTTTCCGTTTGTTTCAGGAGCGCTGCAGACGCGCGCTGTGCTCCTCATAGGCGCGGCTGAATTCACGCCCGAACAGGTCCTGGAAGTCGTCTTCGGCTTCCCGGGAAATCTTGCTGTACAGCTCGGTGAACTGCTGCCAGTACTGGGCCTGGCGCGAGCTGCCGAACAGTTTCGACAGGCCGGCGGGCTCGCCCAAGCGCGACTCCAGCTGTACAGGCTCAAAGCGCGCGAGCAGATGTTTGATGGCTGCTTCGACACCCGCCATCACGGCCAGTTGGTGAGCACGCAGATCGTCGAAACTGTCGCGTACCGCCTGGTCCGGCGCCATGAACGCATGGTTGCCATGACGCAGCAGCAACAGCAGCGCCTCATCGGCATTCGGCGCGAACTTGAGCGGGTTGTTTTCCGCCGGGCGGATCATCGTCTGCTGCATACGAAACTCGCCTTTGAGGCTGCTGCGCGCGCGCAATACATCGATCAAGCCCTCGACCATCAAGCGATAACTGCGACCCAGGGCTTCCATCTGCGCCTCTACCTGGGCGTTGTCGATACGCAGTTGCTCCAGACCTGCGCCACGCAAGAAGGCCTGGACCAACGCACTTGAATCGGCGGGTTGTGCCGGGGCTTCGACGACAGGTGCTGGCATTGGCACGGCAGTTTCGACAGGCGAAGCTATCGGCGCGGGCGTGGGGCTCTCAGGTTCGGCGAACAGGTCCCAGTCTTCGGGAATAACCCCGGGGCTTGCCGAGGCAGGGGCAGGCGGGACGGGTGTTGGCGGGCGGAAATCATGCTGCTGCGCCGGTACATGATCGGACTGGGTCACCGGTGCAATGCTGGCCGGGGCGAGAAAATCGAACAAGTCGGGCAGGGTGTCACTACTCGACGCACCCTGGATGAACGCAGGCGTAGCAGGGTTCGAGGGCATCGGAGCGGCGCCGGCTTGATTGGCCATTAGCGCTTCGAAGCTGTTGGAGGCGTCAGCGCCATGCAGGTTGCCATCACCCATTTTGAAGCTTGAGTCGATTCGTGCCTGAATCTCGTACTCGCCGATACGGATGACTTCGCCATCCATCAACGGTTCACTGTTACCGCGACGCAAGCGAACACCGGCGTGAATTAATTCAACACCATTAGTGCTGTTATCGGTCAGGTAATAGCGGCCGTCTTTATATTGAATAACACAATGTTGTGAAGAAACCAGACGTTCCGGATCGGGCAACACCCAGTCATTACCGGGGCCGCGTCCAATACTGATGGCACCTGATTCGATGAACTTTTCAGGACATTGGCCAGGGGTAATCTTGTGATAACTGGTAATAGTAAGACTCAGCGACATCACGCCTCCTTAGCAACACCCGAATCGCTTGCCCAAACCTTGCGCAGGTTGTGGCAGTTAACGCGACTCGCTTCAAATCCCTGAAAAATCTCGCTCAAAATCTACTTTCGGCATTTTTAGCCGAACAACACCAGTGCGGAACGACGTCCACCGCCACCCTGACCAACAAGTCAATAAACCTGTAAGGCCCGATAGGCAGGTCACGGTGGGCCGATAGCTTACCTTGACAGCCAATTGAAAATAAACCAAAAATGCGTAACTTGCTGAACGCGCATGATATCACTTTGATATCAACTAATGATAAATCAGCAAATTATGTGCGCTTTGTCACAAAACCAACTTACGCACATTGGTTACCCCCCACCACGGGACGATATGGAGATCGAAATCTGGTGAACTCAGCGCATTTGCTCGCTGCCGTTTCGGAGAACTTCCCCTGCGGCGACGACCTTGAATACGACCCGGACTTCCTGCAATTGGAGCGTGACGCCCAAGGCAAGCCCGAGCGTGTCATGGGTGATGCCATCCAGCCTGCCGAGCCCCCCCAATGGCGGCAGATCGAGCAGTCCTGCAATGCCCTGCTGCAACGCAGCAAAGACCTTCGCGTCACTCATTTCCTGTTGCAAAGTGCCCTCGCCTTGCACGGCATTCCCGGCCTGGCCAGCACCCTGCAACTGATCAACGAACTGTTGCGCCAGTACTGGCCACAGGTGCATCCGCAACTCGACGCCGATGATGACAACGACCCGACGGTGCGCATCAATGCCCTCGCCGGTCTGGTCTGCGACACCAACATCGCCCTGCTGCGCGAAAGCCTTCTGACCCGCTCCCGTGCTTTCGGCCCAATCAGCCTGCGCGCAGCCCTGCACGCCAGCGGCCTGCAGCACTTTGCCAGCGAGACGCTCAACGCCGACGAACTCGGCGGTGCCCTGCGCGACAGCGATGGCGAGCAACTGCAAGCCATCCGCGAGGCGTTGCAGCAGGCCCGCGAGGCCGCCGAAGCAATCGAGCAGTACGTCAACGAGCAGGTCGGATCGGCCAGCGGGGTTGATTTGAGCGCCCTCAAGCAGCCGCTGCGCCAGGCCGCACAGATTCTTGCCGAACACGCGCCGGCAGCCGAGCAAGCTGCCAACGACGCCAGCGAAACCAGCGAAACCAGCAGCGCTGACGACAGCCCGAGCGAGCTTGCCAGCGCAATGCCTGCGCCCACCGTTGCTCGTGCCTCGGCCGATATCGCCAGCCGCGACGAAGTGCTGCGCAGCCTTGACCGAATTCTCAAGTACTACGCCCGCCACGAGCCCTCGAGCCCGCTGCCGGTGCTGTTGAACCGCGCGAAAAATCTGGTGAATGCCGATTTTGCCGCGATCGTCCGCGACCTGATCCCAGATGGGCTGTCGCAGTTCGAAACCCTGCGCGGGCCTGAGACTGACTGAGGCCTGCAGGCCAGACCCAACGCATATACGCAACACCGTTACCGGCAACGATCGATGACGCCAATACCGTCGCACCTGCGACCAGGAGGAACAACGTGGCGAACCCCAGTTCTCAGAAATTCATTGCGCGCAATCGCGCGCCGCGGGTGCAGATCGAGTATGACGTCGAGCTCTACGGCGCCGAAAAGAAGGTCCAGTTGCCTTTCGTCATGGGCGTCATGGCCGACCTCGCGGGCAAGCCTGCCGAGCCGCTGGCGCCGGTCGCCGAGCGCAAGTTCCTGGAAATCGACGTCGACAACTTCGACTCGCGCCTCAAGGCCATGCAGCCACGGGTAGCTTTCCATGTGCCCAACGAGCTGACCGGCGAAGGCAACCTGAGCCTGGATATCACCTTCGAAAGCATGGATGACTTCAGCCCTGCCGCCGTGGCGCGCAAGGTCGATTCGCTGAACCAGCTGCTCGAAGCGCGGACCCAGCTGGCCAACCTGCTGACCTACATGGACGGCAAGACCGGCGCCGAAGAAATCATCATGAAAGCCATCAAGGATCCGGCCCTGCTCCAGGCCTTGGCCAGCGCGCCAAAGCCCCAGGATGCCGAGCCGAACGCTTAATCAGGACATAGCCTCATGACCGATCCGATGCGTGATACCCAGGCCCAGCCAGCGGCCACCGAGCAAGCCAGCGAGTTCGCCTCGCTGTTGCTGCAAGAATTCAAACCCAAGACCGAGCGTGCCCGCGAGGCCGTCGAAACCGCGGTACGTACCCTGGCCGAACAGGCCCTGGCGCAAACCGACCTGGTGTCCAATGACGCGATCAAGTCGATCGAATCGATCATTGCCGCCATCGACGCCAAGCTCACCGCCCAGGTCAACCAGGTGATCCACCACCCCGAGTTCCAGAAGCTGGAAAGCGCCTGGCGTGGCCTGCACTACCTGGTCAACAACACCGAGAGCGACGAGCAGCTGAAAATCCGCGTGCTCAACATCTCCAAGCCCGACTTGCACAAGACCCTGAAGAAATTCAAGGGCACGGCCTGGGACCAGAGCCCGCTGTTCAAGAAGATGTACGAAGAGGAATACGGCCAGTTCGGCGGCGAGCCGTATGGCTGCCTGGTCGGCGACTACTACTTCGACCAGTCGCCACCGGATGTCGAGCTGCTCGGCGAGCTGTCCAAGGTGTGTGCCGCCATGCACTCGCCATTCATCGCTGCGGCCTCGCCGACCGTGATGGGCATGGGTTCGTGGCAGGAGCTTTCGAACCCGCGCGACCTGACCAAGATCTTCACCACCCCCGAGTACGCCGGCTGGCGCTCGCTGCGTGAATCGGAAGACTCGCGCTACATCGGCCTGACCATGCCGCGCTTCCTGGCGCGCCTGCCGTATGGTGCCAAGACCGACCCGGTGGAAGCCTTCGCCTTCGAAGAAGACACCGACGGCGCCGACAGCGCCAAGTACACCTGGGCCAACGCCGCTTACGCGATGGCAGTGAACATCAACCGCTCGTTCAAGTACTACGGCTGGTGCTCGCGGATTCGCGGCGTCGAGTCGGGTGGCGAAGTGCAGAACCTGCCGGCGCACACCTTCCCCACCGATGACGGTGGCGTGGACATGAAGTGCCCGACCGAAATCGCCATCTCCGATCGCCGTGAAGCGGAACTGGCGAAAAACGGCTTCATGCCGCTGCTGCACAAGAAGAACACCGACTTCGCTGCCTTCATTGGCGCCCAGTCGCTGCAAAAGCCTGCCGAATACGACGACCCGGACGCCACCGCCAACGCCAACCTGGCGGCACGCCTGCCGTACCTGTTCGCCACCTGCCGCTTCGCCCATTACCTGAAGTGCATCGTGCGCGACAAGATCGGCTCGTTCAAAGAGAAGGACGAGATGCAGCGCTGGCTGCAGGACTGGATCCTCAACTACGTCGATGGTGATCCGGCCCACTCCACCGAAACCACCAAGGCCCAGCACCCGCTGGCGGCGGCTGAAGTGGTGGTCGAAGAAGTCGAAGGCAACCCGGGCTACTACAACTCGCGCTTCTACCTGCGCCCGCACTACCAGCTCGAAGGGCTGACTGTGTCGCTGCGCCTGGTATCGAAGTTGCCATCGGCCAAGGGCGCCTGAGCCCAGGCTCGCTAAAGCGCCCCGCAATGCGGGGCGTGCACTGAAAAAACAATGTGGTAGATGCCACACTCTGGAGACAACATGGCAGTTGATATTTTCATCAAGATTGGCGACATCAAGGGCGAGTCCATGGACAAGGCCCACAAGGACGAAATCGATGTGCTGAACTGGAGCTGGGGCATGGCCCAGTCCGGCAACATGCACATGGGCGGTGGCGGTGGCGCCGGCAAGGTCAACATCCAGGACCTGTCGCTGACCAAGTACGTCGACAAATCCAGCCCCAACCTGATGATGCATTGCTCCAGCGGCAAGCACATCGACAAGGTCAAGCTGACCGTGCGCAAGGCCGGTGGTGAAAGCCAGGTCGAGTACCTGATCATCAACCTCGAAGAAGTGCTGATCAGCTCGCTGAGCACCGGCGGCTCGGGTGGCGATGACCGCCTGACCGAAAACGTCACCCTGAACTTCGGCAAGGTCACGGTCGATTACCAGCCGCAGAAAGCTGACGGCACCAAAGACGGCGGCCCGGTCAAGTACGGCTGGAACGTGCGCCAGAACGTCAAGATCTGATGCGTTTTGCCCTGTTCGCGGGGCAAACCCGCTCCTACCTGGTGGGAGCGGGCTTGCCCCGCGATAAGGCCAACGCAATACCGAACCCCATCCCCGGAGCCGCCCCTTGGTAGCCGAAATCGCTGCACGTGACCGCCTGCAGCCTTCGCTGCTCGATCGTCTGACCGACGATGAGCCCGGCAACCTGCAAGAAGCCAACGACAAACGTGTGCTGTCGCTGAACCAGCTCAAGGCGTCGGTACTGCGCGATCTCACCTGGCTGCTCAATACCACCTCGTTGCTTGCTGCTGGCGCCACCCTCAACACCCCCGCCGGCACCTCGGTGGTCAATTACGGCCTGCCGGCACTGGCCGGTAACAGCGCCTCGAATATTGATATCAGCGCACTGGAGAGCATCATTTACCAGGCCATCGCCACCTTCGAACCGCGCATCCTGCGCAGCAGCCTGCGGGTTCGCGCCCAGGTCGCCCCGGGTGAAATGAACAACAACGCCCTGAGTTTCGAGATCGAAGGCGACCTGTGGGCCCAGCCGGCGGCACTGCCATTGCTGCTGCGCACTGACCTGGACCTGGAATCCGGGCATGTCCGAGTTGCCCCCGCCGAGCGCCGGAGACGTCCATGAACCCGCGCCTGCTCGAGCTGTACAACCAGGAACTGCAACACATCCGCGAAAGCGCGGCAGAATTTTCCCGGGAATACCCGAAGATCGCCGGGCGCCTGACCCTGTCCGGCATTGACTGCGCCGACCCCTATGTCGAGCGCCTGCTCGAAGGCTTTGCCTACCTGACCGCACGGGTGCAACTCAAGCTCGATGCCGAGTACCCGACCTTCACCCACAACTTGCTGGAAATCGCCTACCCGCACTACCTCGCCCCGACACCGTCGATGACCGTGGTGCAAATGCAGGCAGATCCTGACGAAGGTTCGCTCAGTGCCGGCTTCACCCTGCCGCGCGGCAGTGTGCTGCGCGCCACCCTTGGCCGCGATTCGCAAACGCCCTGCGAATTTCGCAGTGCCCATCCGGTCACCCTGTGGCCGCTGCAGGTAGCCCAGGCGGAATACTTCGGCAATCCCGCAGCCAGCCTCGGGCGCCTTGCCGCCAGTGAGCCGAAGGCCCGCGCCGGGTTGCGCATTACCTTGCGTACCGGCGCCGAACTGCCGTTCAACGCGCTCGACCTCAACCGCCTGCCGCTGTACCTCAATGGCGCCGATGAACTGCCGTTTCGCCTTTACGAGCAGTTGCTGGGCAACGCCTGCGCGGTGTTCGCACGCCAGCCGGGCAGCGATTGGGTCGAACGCATTCCGACCTCGGCCCTGCGCCCGTGCGGCTTCGATGACCGCGAGGCGGCCCTGCCGGTTGTCCCGCAGGCATTCCAGGGTTACCGCCTGCTGCAGGAGTACTTCGCCCTGCCGCAGCGTTTTCTGTTCGTCGAATTTGCCGAGCTGGATCGCGCAGTAAAACGTTGCAACGGCCAGGAGCTGGAGCTGATCGTACTGTTCGAGCGCTACGACCAGACCCTGGAAGGCAGCGTCGGCGTCGAGCAGTTCGTGCCCTTCTGTACCCCGGCGATCAACCTGTTCCCGCGTCGGGTCGACCGTATTCACCTGAGCGACCGGGTCAACGAGCACCATGTGATCGCCGACCGCACTCGGCCCACCGATTTCGAGATCCACTCGCTGAGCAGTGTGACCGGCCATGGCACCGGCCCCGACCAGAGCTTCCTGCCCTTCTACGCTGTGCGCGACCCATCGCGCTATGGCCGCGACCAGGCCTATTACGTGGTCCGCCGCGAGCCGCGCATGCTGTCCAGCGAGCAGCGCCGCAACGGCACCCGCTCGACCTACATGGGCAGCGAAACCTTCATCAGCCTGGTCGATGGCCAGCAAGCACCTTACCGCCACGACCTGCGCCAACTCGGTGTCAGTGCCCTGTGCACCAACCGCGATCTGCCGCTGTTCATGAACGTCGGCGATGGCCGCAGTGATTTCACCCTGGCCGACAGTGCGCCGGTGGCCGCCATTCGCTGCCTGGCCGGGCCAAGCCGGCCGCGTGCCAGCCACGCCCATGACAACAAGGCCTGGCGCCTGATCAGCCAGCTGTCGCTGAACTACCTGTCGCTGACCGAGCAGGGCCAAGGCGCCGCCGCCCTGCGCGAATTATTGCGCCTGTACGGCGACAGCCATGACGCTGCCCTGCAATTGCAGATCGACGGCCTGCGCGAGGTCAGCAGCAAGGCGTGCACGCGCCGGCTGCCGATGCCGGGGCCGATCGTCTTTGGCCGGGGCCTGGAGATCACCCTGGAATTCGATGAAAACGCCTTCCGCGGTACCGGAGTGTTCCTTCTCGGTGCGGTGTTCGAGCGCTTCCTGGCACGTTACGTGTCGATCAACAGCTTTACCGAGACGGTACTCCGTACTACCGAACGCGGCGAGATCATGCGATGGAAAGCCAAGCCCGGACGCCGTCCGACCCTGTGAACATCCTCAGCGAGATGCAGGCCGAACCCTGGAACTACGATTTCTTCCAGGCCCTGCGCCGGCTGGAATGCGAGTCGCCACAATTGCCGCGCTTCGGCCATTCGCTGCGCCTGGCCGATGATCCGGTTCGCTTTGGCCAACAGCTCGATTGTGCATTTGCACCGGCAACCCTGGCGGCGCTGACGCCTGCCAGTGAGCAGGGCCCGGCGCGCCTGGAACAGTTCTTCTTTGGCCTGGGCGGCCCCAACGGCCCCTTGCCCCTGCACCTGACCGAGTACATGCGCGAGCGCCAGCGCAACAACGCCGACAGCACCAGCAAGCGCTTTCTCGATGTGTTCCATCACCGCCTGCTGAGCCTGTTCTATCGGGCCTGGGCCGAGGCGCGGCCGACGGTCAGCCATGACCGCCCCAATGACGACTACTGGGCCGCTCGCCTGGCCGCCCTGAGTGGTCGCGGCACCCCGGCGCTGCGCGATCAGGGCCCGTTGCCAGACACTGCCAAGTTGCACTACAGCGGCCACCTCGCCGCCCAGACCCGCTACCCGGATGGCTTGCGCGGCATTCTCGGGGCTTATTTCGGCGTGCCGGTGAGCATCGAGGAATACGTCGGCCAGTGGCTGCAACTGCCCGAGCGCAGCCGGTTGGGGGCAAGCGCCAACCAGTTGGGCATGGACGTTTGCCTGGGCAGCCACGTCTGGGACCGCCAGCACAAGTTCCGCATCTGCCTGGGGCCGCTGAGCCTGGACCAGTACCTGTCGCTGTTGCCCGATGGCACTGCCTTTGCCGAACTGGTGGCCTGGGTCGCCGAACACCAGGGGCACGAACTGGACTGGGACCTGAAGCTGATTCTGCAGCAGGACGAAATACCCGCCCTGCAACTCAACACCGGCCGACGCCTGGGTTTCGATACCTGGCTGGGCCGCCCGCAACACGATGCCAGCGACCTGACACTGGCTCGGTACTACGCCGAGCAAACGAGCGCATCGCAATCCACTAGGAGTTCGGAACATGGGTGAAATCAGCCGCGCCGCGCTGTTCGGCAAACTCAACAGCGTCGCTTACAAGGCCATCGAGGCCGCCACGGTGTTCTGCAAACTGCGGGGAAACCCTTATGTGGAACTGGCCCACTGGTTTCATCAACTGCTGCAACTGCAGGACTCGGACCTGCATCGCATCATCCGTCAGTTCAACCTTGAGCCTGCGCGTCTGGCCCGCGAGCTGACTGACGCCCTGGACCGCCTGCCCCGTGGCTCGACCTCGATCACCGACCTGTCTTCCCACGTCGAAGAAGCCGTCGAGCGTGGCTGGGTGTATGGCAGCCTGATGTTCGGCGAAAGCCAAGTGCGCACCGGCTACCTGGTGCTCGGCATTCTCAAGACTCCGAGCCTGCGCAATGCCTTGCTCGGCCTGTCGTCGGAGTTTGCCAAGATCAAGGTCGAAGCCCTCAGCGAGCGCTTCGACGAGTATGTCGGCGACTCACCGGAAAACGCCCTGAGCGCCAGCGACGGTTTCAATGCCGGTGCGGTGCCGGGCGAAGCCAGCGGTGCCATGGCCCCCAGCGCCCTGGGCAAGCAGGAAGCGCTCAAGCGCTTTACCGTCGACCTCACCGAGCAGGCGCGCAGCGGCAAGCTTGACCCGATCGTTGGCCGCGACGAAGAAATCCGCCAGCTGGTGGATATCCTCATGCGCCGGCGGCAGAACAATCCGATCCTCACCGGTGAAGCCGGGGTGGGTAAAACGGCGGTGGTCGAAGGCTTTGCCCTGCGCATCGTGGCCGGCGATGTCCCGCCAGCGCTCAAGGACGTTGAGCTGCGCAGCCTGGATGTTGGCCTGCTGCAGGCCGGGGCAAGCATGAAAGGCGAATTCGAACAGCGCCTGCGCCAGGTCATCGAGGATGTTCAGGCCTCGCCGAAACCGATCATTCTGTTTATCGACGAAGCCCATACCCTGGTCGGTGCCGGTGGCGCCGCAGGGACCGGTGACGCGGCCAACCTGCTCAAGCCCGCCCTGGCCCGCGGCAGCTTGCGCACCGTCGCCGCGACCACCTGGGCCGAATACAAGAAGCACATCGAGAAAGATCCGGCCCTGACCCGGCGCTTCCAGGTGGTGCAGGTCGCCGAGCCGAGCGAAGACAAGGCGCTGTTAATGATGCGCGGCGTGGCCTCGACCATGGAACAGCACCATCAGGTGCAGATTCTCGACGAGGCCCTGGAAGCCTCGGTCAAGCTCTCCCATCGCTACATTCCGGCCCGGCAGTTGCCGGATAAATCCGTCAGCCTGCTCGACACCGCCTGCGCCCGCGTCGCCATCAGCCTGCACGCGGTGCCGGCCGAGGTAGACGACAGCCGCCGACGCATCGAGGCGCTGGAAACCGAGCTGCAGATCATTGCCCGCGAACAGGCCATCGGTATCGCCATCGGCAACCGCCAGCAACAGTCGCAAACCTTGCTGGATGCCGAGCGCGAGCGCCTGGCCGAGCTGGAAAGCCGCTGGGCCGAAGAAAAAGCCCTGGTCGACGAACTGCTGGCCACCCGTGCCCAATTGCGCGAAAACGTCGGTGTGGTCGACCACGACACGGGCAGCGAACAGCGCCATGAGTTGCGCGAAAAACTCATCGACCTGCAGCAGCGCTTAAGCGCCCTGCAGGGTGAAAACCCGCTGATCCTGCCGACCGTCGACTATCAGGCGGTGGCCTCGGTGGTTGCCGACTGGACCGGCATCCCGGTCGGACGCATGGCCCGTAATGAGCTGGAAACCGTGCTCAAGCTCGACCAGCACCTGGCCAAGCGCATCATCGGCCAGGACCATGCCCTGCAGATGATCGCTAAGCGCATCCAGACCTCCCGCGCCGGCCTCGACAACCCCAACAAACCCATCGGCGTGTTCATGCTGGCCGGCACCTCCGGTGTAGGCAAGACTGAAACTGCCCTGGCCCTGGCCGAAGCCATGTACGGTGGTGAGCAGAACGTCATCACCATCAACATGAGCGAGTTCCAGGAAGCCCATACCGTCTCGACCCTCAAGGGCGCCCCACCCGGCTATGTCGGTTATGGCGAAGGTGGTGTGCTGACCGAAGCGGTGCGGCGCAAGCCCTACAGCGTGGTGCTCCTGGACGAGGTGGAAAAAGCCCACCCGGACGTGCACGAAATTTTCTTCCAGGTGTTCGACAAGGGCGTGATGGAAGACGGCGAAGGCCGGGTGATCGACTTCAAGAACACCCTGATCCTGCTCACCACCAATGCCGGTACCGAGTTGATTTCCCGGGTGTGCAAAGACCCGCAGAACATCCCGGAACCCGAGGCCATTGCCACCGCCCTGCGCCAACCGCTGCTGGAAATCTTCCCGCCAGCACTGCTCGGCCGCCTGGTGACCATCCCCTACTACCCGCTCAGCGACGAGATGCTCAAGGCTATTACCCGCCTGCAGCTCGAGCGCATTCGCAAGCGTGTGCAAGGTACCCACAAGGTTGCCTTCGACTACGACGACGAGGTGGTCGAGCTGATCGTATCGCGCTGCAGCGAGACCGAAAGCGGTGGGCGGATGATCGACGCGATCCTGACCAACAGCCTGTTGCCAGACATGAGCCGCGAGTTCCTCACCCGCATGCTCGAAGGCAAGGCCCTGGCCGGGGTGCGCATCAGCCGCCGCGACAACGACCTGCACTACCACTTCAGCGACGCGCCGTGATGGCGCGTTTGACGAGATAAGCGATGCTATTCAAGCAATTCACCCGACTGGCGCAGATCAACAGCCCGCTGGGCCCGGATGCACTGATCCTGGCGGAGATGGGCGGCGGCGAAGAGCTGGGGCGGCTGTTCGACTACGAGTTGCAGCTGACCTCGGACAACTCGTCCATCGACCTCAACCAGTTGCTGGGCAAGCCCATGAGCTTGAGCCTGCAGCTGGAACTGGGCCGCTCGCGGTATTTTCACGGCATCGTTTCGCGCTGTAGTCAGAGTATCGACCGCGGCCAGTTCGCCAGTTACCGGGTGACTCTGCGGCCGTGGCTGTGGCTGCTGAGCAAGACCTCCGATTGCCGCATCTTCCAGAACCAGACCATCCCGCAGATCATCAAGCAGGTGTTTCGCGACCTGGGCTTCTCCGACTTCGAGGACAGCCTCAGCCGGCCGTACCGCGAGTGGGAATACTGCGTGCAGTACCGCGAGACCAGCTTCGACTTTGTCAGCCGCTTGATGGAACAGGAAGGGATCTACTACTACTTCCGCCACGAAAAGGACCGCCACGTGCTGGTCCTGGCCGATGCCTATGGCGCCCACCAAGTGGTGCCGGGCTACGAGTCGGTGCCGTACTTCCCACCCGATGGCCAGCACCGCGAGCGTGACCACCTCAATGACTGGCACCTGGCCCAGGAGGTTCAGTCCGGCTCGCTGGAGCTCAACGACTACGACTTCCAGCGCCCCAGCGCGCGCATCGACGTGCGCTCGGAAATGCCGCGCCCGCACACCGCTGGCGATTACCCGCTGTACGACTACCCCGGCACCTACGTGCAGAGCGAGGATGGCGAGCATTACGCCCGTACCCGGATCGAGGCGCTGCAAAGCCTGCATGAACGCATCGAACTGCGCGGCAACGCCCGGGGCCTTGCGGCAGGCAACCTGTTCAGCATGAGCGGCTTCAGCCGCCAGGACCAGAACCGCGAATACCTGATCGTCGGTGCCCGCTACTACATCGTTCAGGAACGCCTGGAAACCGGTGCTGGTGGCGGCAATGCGCAGTTCGAAAGCAACCTCAGTTGCATCGATGCGCAGCAGAGCTTCCGCCCCCTGGCCAGCACCCTGCGCCCACAAGTCAAGGGCCCGCAGACCGCCATCGTGGTCGGCCCGACCGGTGAAGAGATCTGGACCGATCAGTACGGCCGGGTCAAGGTGCACTTCTACTGGGACCGCCATGACCAGTCCAACGAGAACAGCTCGTGCTGGATCCGCGTATCCCAGGCCTGGGCCGGCAAGAACTGGGGCTCGATGCAGATCCCGCGGATCGGCCAGGAAGTGATCGTCAGCTTTCTCGAAGGCGACCCCGACCGGCCGATCATCACCGGCCGGGTGTACAACGCCGAGCAGACCGTGCCCTACGACCTGCCGGCCAATGCCACCCAAAGCGGGATGAAAAGCCGCTCGAGCAAAGGTGGCACACCAGCAAACTTCAACGAAATCCGCATGGAAGACAAGAAGGGCGCCGAGCAGCTGTACATCCACGCCGAGCGCAACCAGGACATTGAGGTCGAGAACGACGAGAGCCACTGGGTGGGCCACAACCGCAACAAGGTAGTCGATTTCAGTGAAGTGGCGACCATCGGCGAGGACCGGATTCGTGCGGTCAAGCGCGATGACATTTTGCTGGTGGGCTCGACCAAGACCGACAGTATCAGCCGCAGCTACCTGATCGAGGTCGGCGAAAACCTGCGCCTGGTGTGCGGCAAGAGCGTGCTCGAGCTCAACGCCAGCGGCCAGATCAACCTCACCGGCGTGCAGTTCAACTTCAACGCCGAAGGCAATGCCCAATTCAATACTGGCGGCACCCTTGACCTGAACATCGGCGGCGCCCCCGGCGCCACTGCGGACGGGCAAGGCATCAAAGGCACCATCGATGGTGCCGTGGAAGCGATCTTCCCCAAGCCCAAAGCCAGCCAATAAAGAGATTCGCGCGTCATGACTTATCGCCTCAACGAATTCCAGTTTGCCCTGCCCGATGCCGAGGTGCAGGACACCAGCATCAACATCCTGCGCTTTGCCAATCTCGGCACCTCTTTGATCGTCAGCCGCAGCCTGCTGGCTGACGGCGAAACCCTGCAAAGCAACTTCGACGGCCAGCTCGAGCGCCTGCAACAACAGGTCAAGGATCTGCGCTTTCAACCCGGCCAGGCCGTGCGTCTGGGCGCCGATCAGTCGGTGGACGGCATCGAGCTGCGCAGCCAGTTCAGCAAGGGCAACGAAAAGGTCTACCAGTACCAACTGGCCCTGGTACTGCCAGGCACCCGCAAGATGTTCGCCCTGAGCTACGTCAAGGCCCAGCCGCTGGGTGATGCCGAGGCCGCGCACTGGGCGGCGATCAAGCAATCGTTGAACTTCGACGCCCTGGCCTGATGAGCACCTTGCATGTCTGACGCTCTTTGGGCCGCCCGCCAGGGCGATGCCCTGATGCACACCTCGATGATGGCCGACATCGTCAGCGGCGTGCTGGAAGTGGCCGCCAACGTCGCCATCGGCGTCCTGGCCACTGCAGCGGTGACCGCGGCGCTGGGCCTGACCGTGGTCACCGGCGGCCTGGGCTGCTTCGTGCTCGGTGCGGTGGTGGGCATCGTCGTCGGCGTGGCCATGAGCAAGACCGGGGCCGACAAGGGCTTGAGCCGTTTATGCGAGGGCATCGGCAACTTTCTGTTCCCGCCGTCGGTACAGGCCAACATTCTCACCGGCTCGAAGAACACCCACACCAACGGCAAACCGGCTGCCCGTGCCGCAGGCGTGATCGTTGCCGCCGCGGCGCCCGCTGGCAGTGACGCCGCTCAGCCGCCGGCCGAAGAGGAAGAAGAAAGCTTCCTCGACATGGCCAAGGGCTTTTTCTCGCAGATGTGGCGGCCCACGGTCGCCAGCCCCGCGCCGAACACCGAGCCTGCCGACGACGACAAGATCCTCTGCAGCAAGCATCCGCCGATGCCGCCGCAGTACCTGGCCGAAGGCTCGAGCAAGGTCACCATCAACGGCCATCCGGCTTGTCGCAGCGGCGATCGCAGCACCTGCGAAGCGGTGATCGTCGACGCCGGGCTGATCTCAAGCAACGTGCGCATTGGCGGCGGATCGATCGTGGTCCGCGAGATTCGCAGTGGCAAGACCCCGGGCATCGGCCTGGCGATTACCGCCTTGATGCTGCTGCGCGGGCGCGGCGGCAAGTTCTACAGCAAGTTCGGTTGCATGGCGATTGGAGGCATCGCCAGCGCGGTCACCAGCCAGGTCAGCGGAGCGATCACCAGTGCCATCGCCGGCTCGCTCAACCCGGTGCATGTACCCACCGGGGCGAAGATCCTCAGTGGCGAAGAGGAACTCGACTTCAGCCTGCCAGCGCTGATCCCACTGGACTGGCAACGCTATTACAACAGCCGCGATGAACGCCGTGACGGTCTGTTCGGTGCGGGCTGGAGCGTCGACTACGAAGTCTTCGTCTCCATCGAGGCAGACCCTGAAGGCGGCGAACGCTTGCTATTCACCGACGAACAGGCGCGGGTCGTCGACATGGGCAACATTCCCCGCGGCGATGCGGTGTTCAGCGCCGGCGAGGGCCTGAGCGTGCGCCGTGCCCTCAACGACGAGCTGCTGATCGAAAGCAGCACCGGCCTCTATCGCCTGTTCCAGCCAACCCCGGGCAACCCGCAGCGCCTGCGCCTGGCGCAACTGGGTGATCGTAACGACAACCGCGTCTACCTCGACTACGACGCCGGTGGCCGCTTGCTCAGGCTGCGCGACACCTTCGATGAGGTTCAGGTCCAGCTGGTTTACAGCAGCCAATGGCCGGCGCGGGTCAGCCATATCGAGCGCCTGTACAGCGACGCCTCGAGCGAGCTGCTGGTCAGCTATGCCTACGACAGCAACGGCGATCTTGCCGAAGTCCGCGACGCGAGCGGCCAGTTGCAGCGACGCTTTGCCTACGACCACGGTCGGCGCATGGTCGAGCACCAGTTGCCCAGCGGCCTGCGCTGCTTCTACGAATGGATTCATGCGGCCGACGACTGGCGCGTCGCCCGGCACTGGACCGACGACGGCGACGAGTACCGTTTCGACTACGACATCGACGCCGGTATCACCCGGGTCACCGACGGCCTGCAGCGGGTCAGCAGTCGCCACTGGAACCCGCAGTACCAGATCACCGAATACACCGACGCCATGGGCCTGACCTGGCGCTTTGAGTGGAACGACGAGCGCCAGCTGCTGGGCGCCACCGATCCGCAAGGCGGACAATGGCAGTATCTGTACGATGAGTCCGGCAACCTCTGCGAAAGCATCGACCCGCTGGGCCGCAGCGAGTCGACCCTGTGGCTGGAACACTGGTCGCTGCCCCGGGTACAGACCGACAAGGCCGGCAATCGCTGGAGCTACCGTTACGATCAACGCGGCAACTGCAGCAGCGAAACCGATCCGCTGGGCCACACCACCCGCTACCGCTATGACGAACGCGGCCAGGTGGTGGAGATCATCGATGCGGCGGGCAAGCACAAACACTTGCGCTGGAGCGACGTGGGTCAGCTGCTTGAGCAGGTCGATTGCTCGGGCTACCCAACCCGATTCCACTACGACCGCCGCGGCTACCTGCAGGCGGTCGTCGATGCCCTTGGTGAGCGCACCGAGTACCAGAATGATGCCCAGGGCCGGGTCATCGTCACGCAGTTGCCTGACGGGCGCAGCGAACAGTTTGAGCACGATGGCAGCGGTCAGCTCAGCCGCTACATCGACCCCGCCGGGCATGTCCTGCAGTTTCGCTATAACCGCCGCGGCCAGATCCAGCTCCGCATCGACCCGCACGGTCGCCAGGTGCAGTACAGCTACGACAACTACGGTCGGCTACTGGCCTTGACCAACGAGAACGGTGAGAGCTATCGCTTTAGCTGGGACCTGGTCGACCGCCTGACCCAGCAGCAAGACCTCGACGGCAGTGCCCGGCGCTACCACTATGGGCCGCTGGATAATGTCAGTCGTCTGGAGTTTGTCCCTGCGCCATACGGTAGCGGCCTGGCCTTGGTAGCGGAAACTGCACTGACGCCGATCGTTCATGAATTCGCCCGCGATGCGGCGGGCCGGCTGATTGCCAAACAGACCGACGATGGCCGTACCGACTTCAGCTACGACCCACTCGACCAACTGACCGCCGTCAGTTTCACCGACAATGACGGCAATACCGAACAACTGGCCTTTGCCTACGATGTCGCCGGCCAGTTGGTGCAAGAACACAGTGCCGACGGTGAACTGCAGCATCACTATGACGAGCTCGGCAACCTGACCCAGACCCAGTTGCCCGACGGCCGCTGGCTCAACCGCCTGTACTACGGCAGCGGTCACCTGCACCAGTTGAATCTCGACGGCAAGGTGATCAGCGACTTCGAGCGCGATCGCCTGCACCGCGAAGTGCTGCGCAGCCAGGGCCGAATCAGTACGCGCAGCGAGTACGACCGTAGCGGCCGTTTGCGCTCGCGCCTGCGCCGCCCAAGCCACCAACCGCCACAACTACCGTCTCAGGTACAGCAACGCTTCGATTTCGACCCGGCAGACAACCTGGTCAGCCGCTTCAACCAGCAGCCCGGCAGCCAGCATCAGCAACTGCTGCACTACGATGCCAGCGGGCGGATCATGGCCAGCCAGGACGCCGGCCAGGGCCAGAGCGAGGCCTTCGCTTATGACGCCGCCGCCAACCTGCTCGACGGACCACAGGCCGGCAAAGGACTGGTGCGCCATAACCGGCTGCTGACGTACCAGGACAAGCGCTATCGCTATGACGCCTTTGGTCGCCTGATTGAAAAGCGCAGCAGCCGGCGGGGTGTGCAGTACTTCAGTTATGACGCCGAACACCGCCTGATCCAGGTACTAAGCCAGCATGGCGGTCGTCAGCGGCGGCTGAATATGCGCTACGACCCGCTGGGCCGGCGTACCGAAAAGAGCGAGTATGACGACCACGGCAACCTGCTCGACCAGACCAGGTTCGTCTGGGACGGCCTGCGTCTGCTGCAGGAACATCGCCACGGCCAGACCAGCCTCTATCTTTACGTTCAAAACAGCTACGAACCGCTGGCCCGGGTCGACGGCACCGGCGCGCAACAGCAGGTGCGCTATTACCACAACGACCTCAACGGTCTGCCCGAGCAACTGACCGAGGACAGTGGCGAAACCTTGTGGCAGACGCGTTACCAGGTCTGGGGCAATACCTTGCAGGAAGTGCGCGAAGCGCATTTCATCGAAGAGCAGAACCTCAGGTTCCAGGGCCAATACCTGGACCGCGAAACCGGCTTGCACTACAACCTGTTCCGCTTCTATGACCCGGATGTTGGACGCTTTACCCAGCCGGATCCGATCGGCCTGGCCGGCGGCCTGAACCTGTACCAGTATGCCGCCAACCCGGTGGGCTGGATCGACCCGCTCGGGCTCAACGCGTTGCTGCCCGGTGAGGGTGGTGTCGGCGCCTACGGCAAGCTTCCCGGCACGCCAGGGGACAACCTGACCGGACACCACATGCCGTCAGCCGAATACATGAAGCAAAAATTCGAAATCAGCCGCAACAAATCCATCGCCATGCAGATGCAGCATATTTATCCTGAGAACAAAGGTCGTCACCCGATGACGCGTACCTATGCACGGCGACCTTTCCTTGATGAGAAACCCAGGGACGCACTCGCTCGAGATATCTGGGACGCTCGCAAGATCTACAAGAAGCAGGGCCTTTACACCAAGGAAATTCAAGCGGGTCTGCGCGAAACGATACGGCAGAATAAAAGCACCTTCCCGAAAATATTCAACAAACCATCGAAGTGCGGAGGACAATAGAATGAGCCTGACAACAGACCTTGAAGACTGTGCAAGCTTGAACAGCGACGCTGAGGTGGCGCGATTTTCTACGACACTGCGTGCCATGGCACAGACCCGCGACAAGCAGTACCTGAAGGTCATGCTGTCGCACCTGGACGATGACTGTGAGTATGGCGACCTCATGAAGGACATCATCGGGATGGCTGAATCCTTCGACCCCGCCAGTTATGTCGAAGCGGTGGTCGAAGTCACCGACACGCTCAAGGACAAGGCCGGTGACTGGCTGGAAAGCATCCACTACCGGATCTTCAACTCCCCCGAGTACACCAAGCTTTACCGCACTGCGTTGGCGCACAGTGCCAACAGGGCAGCAGTCGCAAGCTACCTTCAGTTTTTTCTCGCCGGTAACCCGGAGAAGCAGTCTGAAGTGGACTGGGTTCTGGCAGGTTGAATGAAAGCGCGGCGGCCAATTCCGCTACGGCCGCCGCTGACGTATTATCCGCACCCCGCTTGAACTCACATGGATGTCCGATGAAAGCCGCCGCGCGCCTGCTTCCTGCCGCTCTGTTTGCTGCCTGCCTGCACAGTCCTGCCAGCGTTGCGGCAGGCTTTGACTGCAGCAAGGCCAGCACCCTGCTGGAAACCGCCATCTGCACCACGCCGTCGCTGTCGGCCAAGGACGACCAGCTCAACGAGCGTTACAAGCCGCTCAAGGACCGCAAGATCTTCCGTGAGCTGGAGAACTTCTGGCTGCGCGAGGTGCGCAACCGCTGCGAGACCGCCGCCTGCCTGGAGGTCGCCTACGACCAGCAGATCAAACTGCTGACACCGGTACCGGCACTGGCCCAGATCGACCCCAAGAGCCTCCAGCCCCTGCCTCGCGATCAGCGCTACACGCAGGTCGAGGATGAGCCGTGGCAACGCTTCCCCCTGGCCACTGTCGCCGACATGAGCGAAGACAGTTTTGTCTATCTGGTCGACGTCGCCACCCTCGATGGTGTGCTGAACGTGGTGCTGTTCGTCGCCGAAAAGCAGGATGAAGAAGGCAGCAACCCCGGCAACATCTATGACAGCCGCCCGATCGGCACGCTCTACGAATACTCCGATGCTCGCCCTGGCCTGCACGCCTTCGCGCGCAATGTGCGCTTTGATGGCTGGAACAGTATCACCGCCAACGATCAGGGTCGGCGCTATGCCGGGATCATTGACGGGGTGTTCTACTACCGGCAGAAGATGACCGGCGACGCCCAGCAAAGCATGGCCTACAAACTGGGCTCCAAGGCTGCGCCGCAACCTTCAACGCAACTGTACGCGGCCGAGTCCAACAGCAAGCGCTTTGCCAAGGCGCAGATCAGCGGCGACCTGAATCACGACAACTCCGGCCTGCTGATCTATTACCCGCATATCAGCGGCGACAACCCCTACGACCGGGTAATGGACAAGGATGCCGGCGGCTGGAGCCTGGTCAATCCGACCTGGAGCCCGACCCGGCCAGTCCTGTACTTCGACAACAACGGTGGGTTCGCCTGTATCTGGCGGGTCGACCTGGTAAGCAAGCGCCTGGAAAAAATCGTCCCCGAGCATGAAGCGGTTGCCGCCCGCCCGGTGGATGTCATTGGCCGCGAGGCGATCGTCTACCTGGAAGCCGACCAGCTGATGTTTGCCATCGCCCCGGATCAGTAAGCCATCAGCTCGCCGCAGCCAGTATACGGGCGCGCCTGCGCCCGATCAGGCGACCACTGCCGAACACGGCCCAGTCCTTGAAAACCCGGGGCGAAGGCAGGCAGTAGTTGTTGGTTTTAGACCACCTGGCAAAAATCACGCAGCACCGCAGGCGAATGTTTGAGGGGACCGGCCGGTATGTCGTTGAGCACGGGTCCGACTAACGTAAGCAGCTTGCTGTGCAGGACTATCACGGTGTTCATCTGATTGATTGACGTCCTTGTCATGGATGGGACAACGGTTTTTTGAACGCGTTTGTGTCGGCAGACTCGGTGCGCTGCCAACCGAACCAGGCAATCAGCATCACCAGCAGCTGTGCCCACATGATCAACGGCACACAACCAGCCCAGCCCCAGCGCTCCCAGAACAGCGCCGGCAACAGCGCGCCAGCACTGCCTCCCAAGTAATAGAACGTCAGGTAGCAGCCTACGGCGCCGGCCTTGTTGTGCTTCGCGGTGGTGGTGACAAAAGCATTGGCGGCCGCCTGGGCGAGGAATACCCCGGTGGAACTCAACGCCAGTCCCAGTACGATCCACCAGAGGCTGCTGAACAACGTCAGCAAGGACCCGCACAGGCCTAGCACGCCGGCCACCAGCACCAGGTGTGCAGGCGGCCTGGCACCGCGCAGCTTACCGGCAATCGGCGTGACCACCAGGGCCAGGAGAAACACCGCATAGACCGAGCCCAGTGCCGCGACGCCCAGATTGAAAGGCGCGGCCAACAGATGGAGGCCGACATAGGTGAAGGTGGCGATCTGCGAAAACAACACGCAAAAGCCGACCAGGTAAGCTGCCAGCAACGGCTTGTTGCACAGCCTGCTGATACGGTTGTTAGTGAGGGTGCTCTCTACAGGGCGCACAACACGGGGCAGCAACCCGTGGATGCCCAAGCCAATCAGCAAGGTCAGCATTGCCAGCAGCACGAATGCCTCGCGCCAGCCGAGGTATTCGCTCACGAGGCCTGTCAGGAAACGTCCGGCAAAACCGCCGAGAATGGTCCCGGCGACGTACAGGCTGGTCACTTCGGTGACCTTGGCGCCGCTCCAGCGCTCGCCGATGTAAGCCACGCTGGTGGCGAAGATCACCGGGATCAGCATGCCCTGAACAAAGCGCCAGAGCAGCAGGCTGTTCAAATCACTGGCGCCTGCCAGCATCAAGCCCGGCACGCTGAGCATCAGGGTGGCCGCAACCAGTACGGTTTTCTGGCTCCAGCGCCGGGTCAGCACGCCGACAAAAGGCGCGACCAGGGCCACGGCCAGGGTAGTGGCGGTGATACTCCAGCTGACGTGCCGGGCATCCACAGCGAAACTCTGCGCCAGCTCGGCAAGGATGCCCTGGGTGGCATAGAGCGGCAGAAACGCGGCGCACCCGCAGAGGAACATCGCGATTCGTGCGGCGGACAGGCGCAATTGCATGGGAAAACTCGTTACAGTGACGAGTATTGTTTATAAGGCGCGGTCATTGGCCCTGGCCAATACCGAATTAGGACCGATTGATACCTCAAGGTGCAACATGCTCGATGTGCGAAAGCTGCGCTATTTCATTGCCGTCGCCGACGACCTGCATTTCGGCCGGGCCGCGCAGCGCCTGCACCTGGCGCAGCCGGCACTGACCCGGCAGATCTCGGCCCTGGAAAACCAGCTGGGGTTTCGTCTGTTCGAGCGCAGCAGCCGTGCCGTCAGCCTGACCGGTGAAGGCCAACAGTTCCTGCCCTACGCCCGCGGCGTACTGGAGCAGATGGCCCGCAGTGAAAGCTTCGCCGCCAAGCTGGCCGCCGGCACTGCCGGGCTACTGAGCATCGGTTATGCCAGCTCGGTGGCTTTAAGTGACCACTTCACCCAGGCGATCCAGCAGTTTTCCCACGCCTACCCGCAGGTTCGTCTGACCCTCGTTGAAGAAGCCTCCAGCGCACAATGGCGCAATATCGTCGAAGGCACCCTGGAAATCGGCCTGAGCCGCCTCATGCCTCCCCAGGAGTTCACTGAGCTGCAGGTCCAGCCGCTGGACCAGGAGCCGCTGCTGGTGGCACTGGCCGAGAACGACCCACTGGCGGCGCTCGACACCATCAGCCTCACCCAACTGCAAGCGCACCCTGTGGTGCTGTACACCGACGAGCAAGGCACCGGCCTCAACGATGCCATCGAGCGCTTGTTCCAGCATTGCCAGTTGTCCTTGATGCGCGGCCCGCGCGGACGGCAGATCACCTCGATCATCGCCCTGGTGGCAGCCGGCCAGGGCATTGCCCTGGTGCCTGCCTGCGCCCGGGCTTTGAACCAGCGCGGCGTGTGCTACCGCCCCCTGAGCGAAGCGGCCGCCAACATCGACCTGCTCGCGATCAGCCACCGCCAGCGGCGCTCGCGGGCAGCCGAGGCGTTTCTGCAAATCCTCGCCCGGACAACCGAAGCCGGCGCATGAGTGCGCCCGCCTGACAAGCACGGCGGGGATAAAAGTGTTTTACCGAAACCACTGGTTTTCCAGCGGGACGCTTTGCCTATCCTTGGAAGGATCTCTCATATCAGCGGAAGATCCATGAAAGCTTCGCTTCCCAGCCGCTACGCCTGCCTTGTCGGCTGCCTCGTTTTCACCTTTGCCAGCCTGCCGTTTCTGTCTGCCCACTCCTGGCTATGGCCTTTCACCCTGATCAGCGCCCTGCTCAGCCTGGTCGGCCTCAATGACTTGCGCCAGAGCCAGCACGCGGTGCGGCGCAACTACCCGATCCTGGGCAATATTCGCTACCTGATCGAAACCATCCGCCCGGAAATTCGCCAGTACCTGCTTGAAGGCGATGACGACAAGCTGCCGTTCTCCCGGGCCCAACGCTCGCTGGTGTATGCGCGGGCCAAGAACGAAAGCGCCGAGAAAGCCTTTGGCACTCTCAACGATGTCTACCGGCCGGGCTTTGAGTTCATCAGCCATTCCATGTTGCCGGTGGAAACACCCGACCCCGCGTCTTTTCGCATCAACATCGGCGGCCCGCAGTGCCGCCAGCCTTACTCGGCATCGATTTTCAATATCTCGGCAATGAGCTTCGGCGCACTGAGCGCCAACGCCATTGCCGCGCTGAACAAGGGTGCCAAACTCGGCCGTTTCGCCCATGACACCGGTGAAGGCGGCATCAGCCCCTATCACCGTGAGCACGGTGGCGACCTGATCTGGGAAATCGGCAGCGGTTATTTTGGTTGCCGCACAGCTGAGGGTCGTTTCGATCCCGAGCGTTTCGCCGAACAGGCCCGCGACCCGCAGGTGAAGATGATCGAGGTCAAGCTCAGCCAGGGCGCCAAACCCGGCCACGGCGGGATTCTGCCCGGGCACAAGGTCAGCGCCGAAATCGCCGCGACCCGTGGCGTGCTGATGGGTGAAGACTGCATTTCGCCGGCAGCGCACAGTGCCTTTCGCAGCCCCGTGCAATTGTTGCAGTTCATTGGCCAACTGCGCGAGCTGTCTGGCGGCAAACCGGTGGGCTTCAAGTTTTGCCTGGGCCACCCGTGGGAGTTCATGGGTATCGCCAAAGCCATGCTGGCCACCGGCATCGTCCCGGACTTCATCGTGGTGGATGGCAAGGAAGGCGGCACCGGCGCCGCGCCACGGGAGTTCAGCGACAACATCGGCGTACCGATGCGCGAAGGGCTGATGTTCGTGCACAACACCCTGGTGGGCCTGAACCTGCGCGACAAGATACGCATCGGCGCCGGCGGCAAGATTGTCAGCGCGTTCGACATTGCCAGCGTGCTGGCCATTGGCGCCGACTGGGTCAACTCGGCCCGTGGCTTCATGTTCGCCATCGGTTGCATCCAGTCGCAAAGCTGCCACACCAACAAATGCCCGACCGGTGTGGCGACCCAGGATCCGCTACGCCAACGCGCCCTGGTGGTGCCGGAAAAGGCCGACAGGGTGTACAGCTTCCATCGCAACACCCTGCATGCCCTGGCCGAAATGCTCGCGGCAGCGGGCCTTGAGCATCCCGCCGAGCTCAAGCCCAAGCATCTGGTACGGCGCATCAGCGCCAGTGAGATTCGCCTGTTTTCCCAGTTGCACGTATTCCTCAAGCCCGGTGAATTGCTCAGCGGCTCGATCGACAGCGAGTTCTATGCACGGATGTGGCGCATGGCGCGCAGCGACAGCTTCGAGCCGGAGACCGGCGAGGTGCAGGCGATCAAACCTGTTGTACGCCGAAAACAAACAACCCCGGCCTAGGCCGGGGTTGTTGGAGACGCCAAACAGCTATCAGAGGATGCTGATTGGGTACTCGACGAATACGCGGACTTCGTTACCGTCGTCGTTGTAGCCGTTCTGACGAACGCTATCAGAAGTACGCAGGAACGAGCTACGCAGTTTGACGGACAGGTCCTTGGCAGGGCCTTCCTGAACCACGTACTTGAACTGGTTGAAAATCTCGCGCTCTTTACCTTCGCCGTAGCCGTGGGTGTTGATGTTGTCACCACGCACGTAGGCCACTTTGTAGGTCAGGCCCGGTACGCCGAAGGCGCCGAAGTCCAGGCCGTAACCCAGCTGCCAGGAACGCTCGTCTTCAGCGTTGAAGTCGGACCAGTAGGAGTTGGCCAGGTAGATGGTCGAACCACCGTCACCCACGCCACCGGCGTTCTGGTAGAAGCCGTACTGATACCCGGTGTCGCCAGTGCTGCGCTGGTGAGCAATGGTGATCGAGTGCGGGCCGAAGGCGTAGGTAGCGGCCAGGCTCCAGATGGTGTTGGAGTCACCGGTCAGGTCGGCGGCAGCGACGTACTTCTTGTCGATGTCCGACTTGTAGCCGTTGAAGTCCAGGGTCAGCGATTGGTCGTCGGCGATCGGGTGAACGTAGTTGACGCCCAGGTAGTGCTTCTTCAGCACGTCTTCGACGTCGGAGGTGTACAGGGAAGCCGACAGGTTCTCGGTGAACTTGTAGCTACCGCCGAATACGTTGATCGACTTCAGGCCACCGCTGTCACGGCCTTCAGCACTTTTACGCGCTTCCTGGGTGAAACGACCGGCGTTCAGTTCCAGGCCCTTGATCTCCTTGGAGGTGATCAGGGTACCGGTGTAGCTTTCTGGCAGCAGGCGACCGTCGTCGTACTGCAGCACTGGCAGTTCAGGCATCTGGTCACCGTACTTCAGTACAGTGTTGGAGATGCGGAATTTGACTGCGGCGCCACCACGGGCCAGGTTGTGCGGGGAATTCTGCTGGTTGGTCGGCGAGTCGCCGTCCGCCGGCTTGAAGAAGTCGATACCGCCACCGCCGTTGCGGCCTTTGCCACCGTCCAGACGCACAGCGTACAGACCGAATGCGTCGACACCGACACCAACGGTGCCTTGGGTGTAGCCGGAGGAGAACTTGCCGATGAAGGCCTGGCCCCACTCGCTCTGGTCGTTGGTACCGTGCTTCTTGTCACGGTTGATGAAGGCGTTGCGCAGCAGAACGCTGGCTTTGCTGTCTTCTACGAAGCCCTTGGCTTCGGCCTGGTCATTGGCCATAGCCTGAGTCGCTGCCATAAGCCCCAGCGCGATCAGACTGATCCTGGTTTTCAACATTTTATTTTCCTTATTTCTTAGTCAAAGACGCTCTGCGACCAAACGCCAAAAACCACGCCCCCTGCGTGGGTTGACGCTCACGGGTCTAAAAATGAAAAGCCCGCCTGCGAGCGTTCGCAGCGGGCCTTTTATTCTGGACTCTTGGCCGATGGGCCTACAGGCGTTGACCGAATCCTATCCGTGTGCGGATCAGCGTGTCAAAATTTCGTGAAAAGTAAGTGTTTCTGCTTACAGGGCGCAGCCATCCGGGGCGCAAAATGCAGGGTTATCGCCCATTTTTTCGGTGCTCAGGTAGAACTCCCGGTCCAGCCATTGCACAAAGGCGTCAGGCTTGCCAAGGAACGGACCGATGTCGATAACCTGCAGCCGCCCTTCCCGTTCCAGCACCAGGGTTGGATAACCCTGCCCACCGACGCTGGCCATGAACGCGCGGCTGGTGCGCATATGGCTTGGCGTATCCACTTCCAGCAATGCGCTGGCAAAGACTGGTGCAGGCAGCCCCATCTCTGCGGCGATTGCCTTGAGCACCGCTTCATCGGCAATACGTCGACCTTCCACGTAGTGCGCACGCTGCAACCGGGCCAACAACTCAAGGCCACGGCCAGCCAGTTGCTCTGCGGCAAGGATGGCCGCAATGGGCGGCTGCGAATCGAATACGGCGTCGTTGTCACGCAACAAGCCCTCAAAGTAATCGCGGCCGAAAAGCTGCCCGGTGTATTCAGCGATGCGCCGGTCATGGGGCATGACGAAGTCGCGCAACTGCGCCGACACCTTCTGGCGATTGGCACCAGCCATCATCCCGCCACCGTGCAGCACAACCGGCATCAGGCCACTGGCGGCATCGATCAGCGGCTCGGCGCCATAGCACCAGCCACACAACGGGTCGAACACATAGTGAAGGGTGGTTTGTACGGGCATGGGAGCCTCCTGAAAAAATGATGGCGTCAGGTTAGGCCGGATGAAGGTTGCGAAAAACGCCGCACTGGTTACAGCTTTATTGCTAAAAACAGTACAAATATCCTGTCGAGACTAAAGCCGCATAGACAGAAACATCTTGAAACAAACACTCCGTCGGCAAATCTAGAAACAATTAACGTTAGTAAATGGCAAGCATTATCATTCGCGCAAAATTTCTCCCCTTCTAAAAATGCTCGGATGTCCGCCATGCTTGCCCCTTGCCGCCTTTCTCCCCTGACCCTGGGCCTGTCGCTGTTTTTCAGCTCAGGGCTGGTCGCTGCCGCCACCACTACGCTACCCGAAGTCTCGGTTACCGCCGAATCTGATCGCGAGCGCAACGACCCACGGGTACGTGAGGTCAGCACCGCGACCCGCACCGCTACGCCTTCCCGCTATGTGCCCCAGGCCATCGATTCGGTGAAAACCAGCAATGTGCTGGATTACGGCAGCAACGACCTGGGCAAGGCGCTCAGTGGCATCCCCAACGTCAGCAGCGGCGCCGACACACGCTTTGACAGCGTGCGCATCCGCGGCTTCGACGCCAGCAACGACTTCTACCTCGACGGTATTCGCGACGACAGCCAGTACGTGCGCGACCTGCACAATATCGAGCGGGTTGAAGTGCTCAAGGGCCCGGCCGCCGTGCTCTATGGCCGCGGCAGCCAGGGCGGGATCGTCAACCGGGTGAGCAAGATGCCGGAAGCCGGCCGGCGCTCCAGCATTGAGGCCCAAGGCGGCAGCGAAGACCTGCGCAGCCTGTATGCCGACCTTAGCGCCGATCCGAGCGACAACATCAGCCTGCGCCTGAATATGGGCAACCAGGACAACAACAGTTTCCGCGATGGCATCGACGGCAGCCGCCAGTTGTTCGCGCCATCGATGAGCTGGCAGTTGACCCCGGACCTGAACTGGCTGGTGCAATACGAGTACAGCCGCTACAACCGTACCCCCGATCGTGGCATTCCCAGCGTCAATGGCCGCCCGGCCGACGTCGGCCGCGACACCACCTACGGCGATACCCAGCGCGACTTCATCGACGACAAGGCGCAGTCGCTGCGCTCGCGCCTGAACTACCAGCTCAGCGACAACTGGCAGGTGCGCCACACCCTGGGCCTGTTCAAGCTCAACAGCGATTTCGACAACACCTACCTGACCGGCTACAACACCACCACCCACCAGGTCACCCGCCAGCGCTGGCAGCAGGACCTGAACACCCGCAACCTGTTCAACAACCTTGAGCTGGAAGGCAACTTCGACACCTTCGGCCTGCAGCACACCCTGCTTACCGGCCTTGAGTTCGGCAACCAGCGCCGCGACCCGATCCTCTATACCGCAGCGACCTCGGGCGCAGGCGCTCGCCCGGTGCCGAGCCTGGACCTGAACAACCCCAACCGTGACCTGCAACATAACGGCCGCATGGTGGTGTCCAGCAACAACCACACCGTGGTCGACAGCCGCGGCCTGTACCTGCAGGACCAGCTGCGCCTGAACGATCAGTGGCAAGTGCTGGCCGGGGTGCGCTTTGACCAGTTCGAGGTGGAAACCACCAACAAGGTCCGCGGCATCGCCGAGAAGCAGGACAGCAACAGCACCAGCCCGCGCCTGGGCGTGGTCTATTCGCCCTGGAAGGAACACTCCTTCTATGCCTCCTGGAGCAAGACCTTCTCCCCAGTCGGTGGCGGCCTGATCGGCATTACTCCGGGCGCGGCCGGCAATACTAACGAAACCAGCCCGGAACAAACCCGACAGAAGGAAATCGGGGTCAAGAGCGACTGGCTCGACGAGCGCCTGAGCACCACCCTGGCGGTCTACGAGCTTGAGCTCTACAACCGCCGGACCAGCGACCCGAACAACCCGGGCATCACCCTGCTTTCCGGCCTGCAGCGCTCACGCGGCGTGGAACTGACCGCCACCGGCAACATCGTTGGCAACTGGTACGTACGCGGCGGCATCGGTATCCAGGATGCAACCATCGTCAAGGACAACAACGGCCAGGAAGGTAACCGGGTGAGCAATGTCGCCAAGCGCAACGGCAGCCTGTTTCTTACCTGGAAGCCAGAGATGGGCTGGTATGGCGAAACCGGCCTGACCCTGGTCGGCGAGCGTTACGCTGACAACCAGAACACTGCGCTGCTGCCCGGCTATGGCCGCTGGGATGCCCTGGCCGGTTTTCGCACCAAGGACTGGGACCTGCGTGCGGCGCTCAACAACATCACCGACAAGACTTACTACAGTTCGGCTACCAGCGCCGGGCAGATCCAGTTCGGCGACCCGCGTAGCCTGATCGTTACTGGCACCTATAGCTTCTAAACGCCAAGCAACGAAAAAGGGCGGCATTGTTCAGACAATGCCGCCCTTTTCAATGTTGCGACCGAACCACCTAGCGGCTGCCATCACCCAGCAGCACTTCCAGCTCTGCCTCGGTAAGCAGGCCTGCCGGATAACGCGCCAGCAACGAGCGACGCTGATCGGCCTTCCTGACCCGGTTTGCTCCATTGTGTTTCAACCACTGCGCCACGCGCTGGAGGGACTCGTGATTCATTGCTGATGGGGACGAAGCCGGCTCACTTGCTGCATTCATTTCGACACGTACTCCCTGGGGCCGTGAGCGGCTAACCTACTCAAACTTTGTGACAGAACCATGCTGGTCTATCTGTTTGAAATACAATGCAAAACAAATACAAGAGGTGTGCCAGAAAGTCATGCCGGTCGTCGTCCGCGCATAAAAAAAGCCCGTCTATCGACGGGCTTCTGTCTTACTGCTGTTCAGCGTTTGGCTGGCGCCGGTTGCTGTTGGGTCAGGCAATGGATGTTGCCACCGCCCAGAAGCATCTCGCGCCCGGGGATCATCACCACTTCGTGATCAGGGAACACCCGCGCCAGAATCGCTCTAGCCTCGGCATCTGCCGGATCGTCGAAGCTTGGGGCAATGATGCCGCCATTGACGATCAGGAAGTTGACGTAGGAGCCGGCCAGGCGCACCGATGGGTTTCGCTCCTGGCTACCGGCCACCGGATCGACCCCGGCGCACTCCTCTTCGGTGGCGAACAACGGCCCCGGAATCGGCATCTTGTGCACGGTAAAGGCGCGGCCTTTGGCGTCACGGCTGTTCTCCAGCACCTCAAGTGCGCCATGGCAGCGTGCGTAGTTGGGGTCTTGCGGATCATCGGTCCAGGCCAGTAACACTTCACCTGGGCGAACGTAACAACAGAAGTTGTCGACGTGGCCGTCGGTCTCGTCGTTGTACAGGCCATCGGGCAGCCAGATGATGCTATCCACCGCCAGGTGATCGCGCAGGATGGCTTCGATCTGCTCGCGGTTCAGGTGCGGGTTGCGGTTGTGGTTGAGCAGGCATTCCTCGGTGGTGATCAGGGTGCCTTCACCGTCCACATGGATCGAGCCGCCTTCGAGCACGAAGCCTTCGGTGTGGTAGCGCTGGCAGCGTTCCATCTCCAGCACCTTGCTGGCCAGTTGCTCGTCGCGGTTCCACGGCGAGTACAGGCCACCTTCGAAGCCGCCCCAGGCATTGAAGCCCCAGTCGACGCCACGCACTTCACCGCTGTCGTTGATAACGAAGGTCGGCCCGGTATCCCGCACCCAGGCGTCATCGTTGCTGATTTCCACTACGCGAATGTTCGGCAGGTCCAGGCGTGCCCGGGCGTTGTCGTACTGCGCGGCGGACACGGCAACGGTCACCGGCTCGAAACGAGCGATGGCCTTGGCCAGGGTCACATGGGCAGCCTGCACCGGCTTGCCACCCAGGCGCCAGTTGTCCGGGCGCTCGGGCCAGACCATCCAGACCTGGGTTTGTGGCGCCCACTCCGCGGGCATGTGGAAGCCGTCGGCGCGCGGGGTACTGGTAAGCGTTTTCATAGATGTTCCTTGCTGAACTCTCAGGATTGCAGCGCGCCGTCGAGGGTCTTCACCGGGCCGTACTGATCTGGACGACGGTCACGGAAAGTGCCCCAGGCACTGCGGGTGTGCTCAAGCTTGTCGAGGTCGAAAGTATGCACCAGCACACCCTCCTCGGTCTCGTTCAGCGCCTGGACCTTCTCGCCGAACTGATCGGCGATGAAAGAGGAGCCGTAAAAGGTGATGTCGTAGCCGTCCTGCTCTTCGCGGCCGATGCGGTTGCTGGCGACCAGCGGCATCAGGTTGGCGCCGGCATGACCTTGCTGCACACGCTGCCAGTGGTCGCGCGAGCAGATGCTCTGGTCGTGCGGTTCGCTGCCAATGGCGGTCGGGTAGAACAACACTTCGGCGCCGAGCAGGGCCATGCTGCGTGCGCACTCGGGGAACCACTGGTCCCAGCAGATACCGACGCCGATTTTCGCGTAACGGGTCTGCCAGACCTTGAAGCCGGTATCGCCCGGGTTGAAGTAGTACTTTTCGTGGTAGCCCGGGCCGTCCGGGATGTGGGTTTTACGGTACACGCCCAGGTTGCTGCCGTCGGCATCGATGATCGCGATGCTGTTGAAGCGCGCACGCCCGGCCAGCTCGTAGAAACTGATCGGCAGCACCACTTGCAGCTCTTTGGCGAGCGTCTGGAAATGGCCGATGGCGGCGTTGGTTTCAACCGGGGTGGCCAGTTGCAGGTAATCCGGGTTGGGCTTCTGGCAGAAGTACGGGGTTTCGAAAAGCTCCTGGATCAGGATGATCTGCGCGCCCTTGGCCGCCGCTTCGCGGACCAGCCGTTCGGCGGTTTCCAGGTTGCCCTGGCGGTCCCAGGAGCAGGCCATCTGGGTGGCGGCAACAGTGACAGTGCGGCTCATGTATTCCTCCTCGGCAGGTGGTTGGGCCGACAAGGCCAGGCCACCACGGTGATGATGATGGCACTTATATCCGATAAATATCGACTTTAAAAGAGCAATTTAGAAAAATTCAGCCAATAAAAAGCCGGTTAATCCGATATCAATCGAACTAACCGGCTTTAGCCCAAGCCTTACAGGTCTTCTGACAGTACCCGGTCGATGCTGTCGACAAAGAAGTCCACGCTCTCGCGGGTGGTACACATCGGCGGCTTGATCTTGAGGATGTTGAGGTAATCGCCGGTGGGCTGCATGAAGATACCCAGATCGCGCAGGCGGTTGCACAGGTAGGTCGTCTCGGCACTGGCAGGCTCCAGAGTCTGGCGATCACGCACCAGCTCCAGCCCCAGGTAAAAGCCAGAACCGTGCACGGCACCGGCCAGCGGATGTTTATCGACTAACTGCTGCAGCCGTGCCTTGAAGTAGCCACCGACTTCCCGGGCGTTATCCCACAACCCCTCTTCTTCCATGACATCAAGCACAGCCATGCCGATGCGGCAGCTGACCGGGCTGCCACCAGCGGAAGAGAAGAAATAGCCTTCGGCCTCCAGCGCCTCGGCAATCTCCCGGCGGGTGATGACCGCGCCCAGTGGCTGGCCATTGCCCATGCCCTTGGCCATGGTGATGATGTCCGGCACGACGCCCTGCTCTTCGAAGCCCCAGAACCAGGTACCCAGCCGGCCATAGCCGACCTGCACTTCGTCGGCGATGCACACGCCGCCCGCTGCCCGGACCTTGGCATAGGCTTGCTGCAGGTAGCCCGGCGGCAGCGAGATACCGCCGGCGTTGCCGTACACCGGCTCGCAGATGAAACCGGCCAGTTGCCGTTGCTCGGCAGCCAGTGCGTCAAGCTTGGCATCAACGTCGCGCAGATAGTCAGCGCTGCTCTCGGCGCCACGGTAGGCGCCGCGATAGGTGTTGGGCGCAATCACCGGGTGAACCCAGTCCGGCCGGGTGCTCAAGGCCTGGGGGTTGTCGGCGATGGAGGTGGAAATCGCATCGGTAGCCACCGACCAGCCGTGGTAGGCCTCAAGCACACTGAGCAAGTCGCGCCCACCGCTATAGGCCCAGGCCAGGCGGATCGCCAGGTCATTGGCCTCGGTGCCGCTGTTGACCAGGAACACCCGATCCATGCCGCTCGGTGCCAAGGTCAGCAAGCGTTCGGAAAACTCGGCGATGGCGGCGTAGTGAAAGCGCGAGTTGGTATTGAGCAGCGACCATTGCCGCGCAGACTCGGCAACCATGCGCGGGTGGCCATGGCCAAGTACTGCGACATTGTTGAGCATGTCCAGGTAAGACCGACCCTGCATGTCGATCAGGTAATTGCGCCAGCCGCGCTCGATATGCGGCGGCTGCTGATAGTAGTGCTTTTGCGAACGGGCGAAGCTGGCATCACGGCGGGCCAGCAAGGCCTGGGCATCGACCAATGGTTCAGCATCGCAGGCAAAACCAAGGATGGCTTGCGGCGAGGGGCACAATGCCTGCCAGGCCTGGGCCCGCGAAGGCACGACGAAGGCCGGCGGGTACAGCCCGGCCACTCGGCATAGCTGAACTTTCAACAACGCAGCACTGGCCCCCAGTGACTGCCCCTTGGCTAGCGCCTGGCCGTCGGCTGGTGCCTGACTCAGCCCATGCAACCACAGGCTGCATTCATTACCCGCCAGGCAACCGCTGTCTTCACCGTACTGCTGCCAGGTCCCGGCCCAAGGGGCGGTAAGCGCCGTGGCTGTCGGCAGGTGCAGCTCGACCTGCAGGGCGAAGGTCGCAGGTTCCGCAGGGTTGTCGATGTGGGTCTGCGACAGGCGGTACTGCCCATACAGGCTGCTGGCCGCGCCTGAGGCGCCAGCCTGCCGGGCCAGCACGCGCTGATCGATGCCAGGTTGCTCCCAGTTCCCGGCCTGGTAATGCTCACTGAGCACGCCAAGGTCCACCCCGGTCACCTGTGCGGCCACCGCGGACGGCAACAGCGGCGTCGAGTCTTCCAGCACCAGCGCAGGCGGCTCATGGCCAGTTACCTGCAGAATCGCCGCCTGCATCAACTCGAACGGCACGCTGGTGGCGACGTCGAAGATTTCCCACTCGTGGGCCAGATTATCCCGGCTGTAGCGGTTGCCGGGGTCGACACTCAACTGCTGCTCGCTGCTCAGCACCAGCACCCCAGCGCGGGCCACCACCAATGGCCACAAGGCGTTGAGCTCGGCTGCGCAAAGCGGATTGAGCGCATGATAGGCCTCGATCGCCGGCAGTATGCGCAAGGGGTCACCTTCGGCGTGGTGCAGCAAGGCCGCGCAGGTTACCGAGAGGTCCGCGATACGCCAGGTGTGCATCAGGTCGCCAAAATCGATGACCCCTTGCAACTGCCACTGGCGCTGCTCGTCACGCAGCCAGACAGCGTTGTCATCGGTGATATCCAGGTGCACGGCTTGCGATGGCAGATCATTGATCAAGGGTTGCAGCTGTTCCCAGGCCCTATCTGCGGCGGTTTTCACCCGCTCCTGCTGCGGGCTTTGATCCAGTACCGGCAGCAGGTGATCGATCAATGCCTGGGCATGGCGCGGATCCCACTGCAGCGTGCGCTCAAGGCCTGGGTGAGTGAAGTCGGCCAGGGCCTGGTCGACTCGCGCACAAAGGCGGCCGAGCTCAGCCACCAGGCGCGGCTCCATGTGCTTGATGCGGGTCAGCGACTGGCCTTCTATATAGTCGAGCACGCGCACGCGCAGGGGTTGGCCGTCGACGGTCACCGTCAGCAACTGCTCACCCGTTCGCGAAGCCTGCACACCGGGCACTGGCAGCCCCTGCTCCCGCAGGTAGCCAAGGGCAGCGTGCTGAGCCTGGAGTTCGCGCTCGGCATAGGCGCCATGGCAGATCTTCAACACGTAGCGGCCCTGAGGGGAATCCACTCTAAAATTAAGATCCTGCTGACTGCCCAAGGTTTGCAGTGCGCCACCGAGCTCATAGCGCTCCTGCAACAGGGTCGCTGCTTGCTGCGGGCTGACGTCAGGACATGGCTGACTGGAACGCTGGATCAGGGTACTAAGCGACATGGGCTGGGAACCTCGTTTTTTTGCTTATATCGCCACTGCGCCTGCCGATAAGCAAGAACAACGGGTAAAATTGGCGGGCAACTTGCTCAGTGCCCGGCTTAATCAAGCATAAATAGACGCTTCGGCGCTTTTTACTTGCACCTGCTTCCACCCGGCCACAAGCTATACACTTTGTGCTTAATGTCAGTTATGGAAGAAAGGCAGTCCGACATGCGAATTCTTATCACCGGCGGGGCCGGCTTCATCGGTTCGGCGCTGGTGCGTCACCTGATCAACAATACCGAGCACGAAGTGCTCAACCTCGACAAGCTGACCTATGCTGGCAACCTGGAATCGCTGACCAGTATCGCGACCGATACCCGCTATGAGTTCGTCCAGGCCGATATTGCCGATCAGGCCACCGTCAGCGCTGTCCTTGAGCGCTTCAAACCGCATGCAATCATGCACCTGGCGGCAGAGTCGCATGTCGACCGTTCGATCGACGGCCCTTCTGATTTCATCCACACCAACATTGTCGGCACCTATAGCCTGCTGGAGGCCACCCGTGCCTACTGGCTGACCCTGCCTGCCGACGAGCGTGCAGCGTTCCGTTTCCATCACATTTCCACTGACGAAGTGTATGGCGATCTGCATGGCGTCGATGACCTGTTCACCGAAACCACCCCGTATGCCCCAAGCTCGCCGTACTCGGCGAGCAAAGCCGCGTCCGACCACCTGGTCCGCGCCTGGCAGCGCACCTATGGCCTGCCGGTACTGATCACCAACTGCTCGAACAACTACGGCCCGTTCCACTTCCCGGAAAAACTCATTCCGCTGGTAATCCTCAATGCTCTGGCAGGCAAACCGCTACCGGTGTACGGCAACGGTCTGCAAGTGCGCGACTGGCTGTTCGTCGAAGACCATGCCCGCGCCCTGTTCAAGGTTGTGACCGAAGGCAAGGTCGGCGAGACCTACAACATCGGCGGCCATAACGAGCAGAAGAACATCGATGTCGTCCGTGGCATCTGTGCACTTCTCGAAGAGTTGGCGCCACAACGTCCGGCCGGTATCGCCAACTATGCCGACCTGATCACCTACGTTCAGGACCGCCCAGGCCACGACCAGCGTTATGCGATCGATGCCAGCAAGATCGAGCGTGAACTGGGCTGGGTTCCCGAAGAAACCTTCGAGACCGGGCTGCGCAAGACCGTACAGTGGTACCTGGACAACCTGCAATGGTGCCAGCGGGTACAAGACGGCAGTTATCAAGGCCAGCGCCTGGGCGCCAGCGAATTCAAGGATCTGATTGCATGACCAAAGGTATTGTCCTGGCGGGTGGCTCCGGCACCCGCCTGCACCCGATTACCCTGGGTGTTTCCAAACAATTGCTGCCGATCTACGACAAACCGATGATCTACTACCCGATCTCGGTACTGATGCTGGCGGGTATTCGCGAGATTCTGCTGATCTCCACCCCGCAGGATCTGCCGCAATACAAGCAACTGCTGGGTGACGGCAGCCAGTTTGGTATCCAGCTGAGCTATGCCGAACAACCGTCCCCGGATGGTCTGGCACAAGCGTTCCTGATTGGTGAAGAGTTCATCGGCGATGACTCGGTCTGCCTGATCCTGGGCGACAACATTTTCCACGGCCAGGGTTTCAGCGAACAGTTGCTGCGCGCCATCCAGCGTCCCTCTGGTGCTACGGTATTCGGTTACTGGGTCAAAGATCCTGAGCGCTTCGGCGTTGTCGACTTCGACAAGGACGGCCGTGCCCTTTCGATCGAAGAGAAGCCCGCCAAGCCCAAGTCTTCCTATGCGGTGACCGGCCTTTACTTCTACGATAACGCTGTTGTGAAGATCGCCAAGAACGTCAAGCCTTCGCCACGTGGCGAACTGGAAATCACTGACGTTAACAATGCTTACCTGCAACGCGGCGACTTGCGAGTCGAGCGATTCGGTCGCGGGTTCGCCTGGCTTGATACTGGCACCCATGACAGCTTGCTGGAAGCCTCACAGTATGTGCAGACCATCGAGCATCGTCAGGGCTTGAAGGTTGCCTGCCTGGAAGAGATTGCCTTCCAGCATGGCTGGATCGATCGCGAACAGTTGCTGGAACGTGCCAAGGCCTTTGGCAAGACCGGCTACGGACAGTACCTCTATGGCCTGGCTGAAGAACACCAATGAACGTAATCGCCACTGATCTACCCGACGTATTGATTATCGAACCCAAGGTGTTCGGCGACAGCCGCGGATTTTTCTACGAAAGCTTCAATGCCGACGCGTTCCAGGAAAAAACCGGTGTCACCACCACGTTTGTCCAGGACAACCATTCGCGGTCGCAAAAAGGTGTACTACGCGGGCTGCACTACCAACTCGAAAACACCCAGGGCAAGCTGGTTCGTGTGACCCAGGGTGAAGTGCTGGATGTGGCCGTGGATATCCGCCGAAGCTCCCCTCACTTCGGCAAATGGGTCGCGGTCAGACTGTCCGCCGACAATCACCGCCAGCTCTGGGTGCCGGAAGGCTTCGCCCATGGTTTCGTGGTGCTCAGCGAAAGCGCCGAGTTCCTCTACAAGACCACCGACTATTACAACCCGGCGGCTGAACGCTGCATTCGTTGGGATGATCCAGACCTGGCTATCGACTGGCAACTGGATGAGCCACCCCAGTTGTCAGCCAAGGATCAAGCCGGAAAATGGCTCAAAGATGCGGATCTGTTCCCATGAGTGCAGGCTTGAACATCCTCATCAGCGGCCAGCACGGCCAGGTGTCCCGGGAGCTGCAACAGCACCTGGGCGACCTTGGCCAGTTGCATGTACTGGGACGCGACACCCTGGACCTGGCGCACCCCGAAAGCATTCGTGCACAGGTGCAGCAGCTCAAACCCGACCTGATCATCAACGCCGCAGCCCACACCGCGGTCGATCAGGCCGAAAGCGAACCAGAGCTGGCCTTTGCGATCAATGCCCAGGCCCCCGGCGTCTTCGCCGAAGAAGCCGCAGAACTGGGCATCCCGCTGATCCACTATTCCACCGACTACGTGTTCGACGGCAGTAAAGACAGCCCCTACACCGAGGAGGACCAGCCCAATCCGCTGGGCGTCTACGGAAGCAGCAAGCTGGCCGGCGAACAGGCAATTGCGCAAGTGGGTGGTGAGCATCTGATCCTGCGTACCAGTTGGGTGTATTCACGGCACGGGCGCAACTTTCTACTGACCATGCAGCGCCTGCTGCAGGAAAAACCAGAGTTGCGCATCGTCGCCGACCAGATCGGCGCACCGACCTGGGCTGGCACCATCGCCCAGAGCACCCGCGCCCTGATCGAACGCTGGCAGGCTGGCCAGGCCGGCGCCTGGGGCACCTACCACCTGACCGCCCAAGGGGAAACCTCCTGGTTCGGTTTTGCCCAGGCCATTGCTGAACACCTCAAGGCCCAGGGTTTGCCCTGCGCCGAGCTGGTGCCAATCCCCTCCAGCGACTACCCGACCCCGGCCCACCGCCCGCTGAACTCGCGCCTCGATTGCAGCCGCCTGCAACGCGAGTGGCAGGTCAGCCAGCCACACTGGCAGCAGGCGCTGATCGACTGCCTGAAGTAGCGCATAATGCGCCAGATCATTCTGGCGCAGTTGCGATGAACATAACTCCACCCGTACCCCGCCGCCCTCGCTGGCGCAGCCTTGCCCTACTTGCAGTGTGCCTGGCGCCCTTGCTGTGGCCGTTGCAACACCTCGCCGAGCGCTACTACCAGGACGAACTGGCCGGGCAAAACCGCCAGACCCTCGACTTGTACGTGGCCAACCTGCTCGGCACCCTGCACCGCTACGAGACGCTGCCGCAGATCCTCGGTGACCTGCCGGCGCTGCGCGCGGTGCTGGCCGACCCCCTGCGCCTGGAAACCCTGACCAACGCCAACCGCCTGCTCAAGGACATCGCCACCCAGACCGGCGCCGAGGTCATGTACCTGATGGACGCCAATGGCAACACCCTGGCCGCCTCCAACTGGGACAAACACGACAGCTTCATCGGCCGCAACTTCGCCTTCCGCCCGTATTTCAGCGAAGCCATTGCCGGGCGCCTGGGGCGCTTCTTCGGCCAGGGCACCACCTCGGCCAAGCGCGGCTACTTCTTTGCCGCCGCGGTGCGCGACCGCGACCGAGTAATCGGTGCACTGGTGGTCAAGGTCGACCTCGACCATACCGAAACCCTCTGGGGCAAGACCCCGGAACAGTTGCTGCTGACCGACCACAACGGCGTGGTGATCCTGACCTCCAGGCCTGATTGGCGTTTTCGCGCCACTCGGCCACTGAGCGACGCCGAACGCGAAGCCATCGTCGCCATCCAGCCATACCCGACTCAAACGCCCAAGCCGCTGACCCTCGACCCCAAGGCCTGGCTAACCCAGACCCAGGCCATCGACGAGACCGGCTGGCAGGTCAGCATCCTCGCCCCACGCACCCTGATCGACCGCTCGGTGCGCACCGTGGTGGCCATTGGCGGCGCCACCTTGCTGGTAGTGATGCTGCTGCTCGGCTTGATCATGCAACGGCGCCGCCACTACATGGACCGTATCGACTTTGAAGCCCATGGCCGCCAGGAGCTGGAAAAGCGCGTGATCGAGCGCACCGCCGACCTCGAAGGCCTCAACAGCCGCCTCAAGGAAGAAGTGCTGGAGCGCGAACAGGCCCAGCAGGAACTGGTGCGCGCCCAGGACGAACTGGTGCAGGCCGGCAAGCTCTCGGTATTGGGTACCATGTCGGCGAGCATCAGCCACGAACTCAACCAGCCACTGGCGGCGATCCGCAGCTATGCCGAGAACGCCGAGATACTCCTCGATCACCAGCGCACCGATGATGCCCGCAGCAACCTCAAGCTGATCAGCGAACTGACCGGGCGCATGGCGTCAATCATCGCCCACCTGCGCGCCTTTGCCCGCCGCGACCGCCATGCTCCGGAGAGCGTAGCCCTGCAGCCGGCCCTGGACGATGCCCTGGCGCTGCTGGCCAAGCGCCGACGGGCAATGGCCGTGGAGCTGGTGCGCGACCTGCCGGAGGCCACCCTGTGGGTCCAGGCCGGTGAAACCCGTCTGCGCCAGGTGCTCGGCAACTTGCTGGCCAACGCCCTCGACGCCCTGACCGAAAAAGCCAACCCGCGCAAACTCTGGCTCAGTGCCGAACAGCGCGATGGCAACGTCTACCTGTACATTCGCGACAACGGTCCGGGCTTTACCAGCCAGGCCATGGCCCGCGCCCGTGAGCCGTTTTTCACCACCAAGACGCGCACCCAGGGCCTTGGCCTGGGCCTGGCGATCTGCGATACCTTGATGCGGGCGCTGGGCGGTGAGCTATTGCTCGGCAACCACCCTGAAGGCGGCGCCCTGCTGACCCTGCAACTGCGCATCGCCAAGCCCGGCGCAACCCTACCCACTTCGGAGGACCCATCGGCATGACGACCGAGCCGCTCATCGACAGCCGCACGCAGGTGATCCTGGTCGACGACGACCCGCACCTGCGCCAGGCCCTGAGCCAGACCCTCGACCTCGCCGGGCTGAAGATCCTGCCCCTGAGCGACGCCCAGGGCCTGGCCGGGCGCATCGAGCGCGACTGGCCGGGCGTGGTGGTCAGCGATATTCGCATGCCCGGCATCGACGGCCTTGAGCTGCTGCAGCAGCTGCACGCCCAGGACCCGGAACTGCCGGTACTGCTGATCACCGGCCACGGCGACGTACCGCTGGCGGTGCAGGCCATGCGCGCCGGTGCCTATGACTTTCTGGAAAAACCCTTCGCCAGCGATGCCTTGCTCGACAGTGTGCGCCGCGCCCTGGCCCTGCGCCGCCTGGTGCTGGACAACCGCAGCCTGCGCCTGGCCCTGAGCGATCGCCAGGAGCTGAGCACACGCCTGGTCGGTCACTCGGCGCCGATGCTGCGCCTGCGCGAGCAGATCGGTGCCTTGGCCGGCACCCGCGCCGATGTGCTGATCCTCGGCGAAACCGGCGCCGGCAAAGAGGTGGTGGCCCGCGCTCTGCACGACCTGTCGAGCCGCCGCGACGGCCCGTTCGTGGCAATCAACGCCGGTGCCCTGGCCGAGTCGGTGGTCGAAAGCGAACTGTTCGGCCACGAGCCAGGGGCGTTCACTGGCGCGCAGAAGCGCCGCATCGGCAAGTTCGAATTCGCCAACGGCGGCACGCTGTTCCTCGATGAAATCGAAAGCATGAGCCTGGATGTCCAGGTCAAGCTGCTGCGCCTGCTGCAGGAACGGGTGGTCGAGCGCCTGGGCGGCAACCAGCTGATCCCGCTGGATATCCGCATCATCGCCGCGACCAAGGAAGACCTGCGCCAGGCCGCCGACCAGGGGCGCTTCCGTGCCGACCTGTATTACCGCCTGAACGTCGCACCACTGCGCATTCCACCGTTGCGCGAGCGCGGCGAAGACATCCTGGTGCTGTTCCAGCACTTTGCCGAAGCCGCCAGCGAGCGCCACGGCCTGCCAGTGCCGCCACTGCAGCCGACGCACCGGGCGCTGCTGTTGCGCCATGAATGGCCGGGCAACGTGCGTGAACTGCAGAACGCCGCCGAACGCTTCGCCCTGGGCCTGGAACTGGCCCTGGACGGTGATCTGCCGCCTGCGGCCGACGATACACTGGCAAGCATGGGCAGCGGCAACCTCAGCGAACAGGTCGAGCAATTCGAACGCTCGCTGATCGCCGCAGAACTGGCGCGCTCGCACAACTCGTTGCGCAGCCTGGCCGAAGCGCTCGGCATCCCGCGTAAAACCCTGCACGACAAGCTGCGCAAACACGGCCTGAGCTTTGCCGACAGTAACCACCACAGTGATGACCTGGAGGACAACCGTCCATGAGCACGGACAGCCACTACCTCGAATCGGTGTTGCACAGCGACATCCCGCTGACCCGGCAGATGGGCCTGCAGGTGCTCGACTGGCAGCAGCATTGCCTGCGCTTGCAATTGCCACTGGAAGCCAACGTCAACCACAAGAGCACCATGTTCGGCGGCAGCCTGTACTGCGCGGCGGTGCTGGTCGGCTGGGGCTGGTTGCACCTGAGGTTGCGCGAAGCGGGGATCGATGACGGCCATATCGTCATCCAGGAAGGCCAGATCAGCTATCCGCTACCGGTCACCGGCGCGGCGATTGCGACCTGCGCGGCGCCGGAGGAGAAAGTCTGGGAGCGATTCATCGCCACCTATCAACGCCGTGGCCGGGCGCGCCTGAACCTGCACACCCAGGTCAGCAATGCCGGCAGCAGCGAGGCTGCCGTGCAGTTCAGTGGCCAGTACGTGCTACACCGCTAGGGCTTGCTGCAACAGCGTGTCGCGCCACGGTGCGGCAGCCGGCAAGGCCAGGAAGAACGGGTTGAGCAAGGATTCGCGCGGCGGATAGACGAAAGCCTGGCCATCGAGGCCAAGCACTTCGCCGCCGGCGCCTTCCAGTACGCCCTGGGCTGCCGCGGTATCCCACTGCGACGTCGGTGCCAGGCGCGGGTAGCAATCGGCCGCGCCCTCGGCCAGCAGGCAGAACTTCAGCGAACTGCCGATATTGGCCAGTTCCAGCTCTCCTACCGCCTGGCTCAGGCCGGCCAACAAGGCCTCCTGTTGCGGGCTGGAATGCCGGCGGCTGGCGACCACGGTAAAACGCTCGCCGGCAGATGGTGCAGTGCGCACGCTGATGGCTTTGGCCGCCCCGCTCTCTTCTGCAAGCCAGGCACCGAAGCCTTTGCCGCCGTAATAGCAGCGCCCATTGGTGGGAATCGCCACCACGCCAAACACCACCTGACCCTGCTCGATCAGGGCGATGTTGACGGTAAATTCTTCTGTACCGGCGATGAACTCCTTGGTGCCATCCAGCGGATCGACCAGCCACCAACGCTGCCAGCCTTGGCGTTCGCTCAGGGGAATGTCGCAATCTTCTTCCGACAGCACCGGGATCTCCGGCGCCAGCGCGCGCAAACCCTCGGCAATGACCTGATGGGCCGCGAGGTCCGCGGCCGTCACCGGCGACTCATCGGCCTTGGCCGTCACTGCCACATCGGCGCGCCAGAACGGCAGGATGGCCTCGCCCGCCTGGCGGGCCAGCTCCACCACTTGCTGCATCAGGGCACTGTCGCTCATAGCGGGAACACCCCGCGCTGGCTCAGCAGGTCGCGTACCAGATACAGCGCCGCCAGGGCCCGACCTTCAGAGAACTGCGGATGCTGGGCCAGGGCCGACAGCTCGCGCAGGTTGATCTTGTCGACACGCATCGGCTCCGGCTCGTCGCCTTCCAGGCGTTCCTCATAGAGGTCGGTGGCCAGGACTACCTGGATCTTCTGGCTCATATAGCCGGGCGACAGCGACAGCTCGGTCAGATGCTCCAGCTGACGGGCGCCGAAACCTGCTTCTTCCTTGAGTTCGCGGTCGGCCGCCGCCAGCACGTCTTCACCCGGTTCGATCAGGCCCTTGGGCAACGACAGTTCGTACTCGTCGGTACCACCGCAGTATTCTTCCACCAGCACCGCATGCTCGGCATCGAGCATCGCCACGATCATCACCGCGCCATAACCGTTGCCGCGCCCGACCAGGCGTTCGTAGGTGCGCTCGGCGCCGTTGGCAAAGCGCAATTGCACGGCTTCGACGCGGAACAGGCGGCTGCTGGCGACGATCTCGCGAGAGAGAACGGTGGGTTTCTGGCGCATGGGGCGGCTCCTTGGCGTGAACGGGTTACTATACCGTGGCTTGCCCGGCCGCTGCCTCCTGACTGCTCGAGAATTTCATATGCCCGTTTTAGCCTGGTCCACCATCGATACCGTCCTGCTGGACATGGACGGTACCCTGCTCGACCTGCATTTCGACAACCATTTCTGGCTCGAACAACTGCCCCAGCGCTACGCCGAACTGCACAGCATCAGCCGGGCCATGGCCGAACTCGAACTGCAACCGCTGTTTGAACAGCACGCCGGCTCGCTGAACTGGTACTGCCTGGACTTCTGGAGCCGCGAGCTGAACATTCCGGTGCGCGAACTGAAGCTGGAAACCGCCCACCTGATCGCCCTGCGCCCGGATGCCGACACCTTCCTCAAGGCGATCAAGGACGCCGGCAAGCGCGTGATCCTGATCACCAACGCCCACCGCGACTCGTTGTCGCTGAAGCTGGAACGGGTGGAGCTGGCGCCCTACTTCGAGCGCCTGATCAGCTCCCATGACTACGGCTACCCCAAGGAGAACCCGCAGTTCTGGAGCGCCCTGCAGGCGGATATCGGCTTCAGCCCGCAACGCAGTCTGTTTATCGACGACACCTTGTCGATCTTGCGCAGCGCCCGCGACTTCGGTGTGGCGCACCTGCTTGCGGTGCGCCAGCCGGACAGCCGCAAAGGGCCGCGAGATACCGAAGAGTTCGCCGCAGTGGAAGACTACCGGGCGTTGCTCGAAGGGTTGTGATTATTCAGGGATGCGCAGGGTCTGGCCCGGGTAGATCTTGTCCGGGTGGCTGAGCAGCGGCTTGTTGGCTTCGAAAATCTTGTTGTACTGGTTGGCGTTGCCGTACACAGCCAGGGAAATGGCACTGAGGGTGTCGCCCTTCTTCACCACGACAAAACGGGCAGCGGCAACCAGAGGCCCGGTAACAGTGATCTGATCATCCACCGACTCCACACCGGCAATGTTGCCCAGCGCCAGCAGGATTTTCTCCTTCTCTTCCTGGCTGGCCACCTCGCCGGTGACCGTCACCTTGCTGCCCTCGACAGTTGTCTGAATGTTCGGATTGCCCAAGCCTACCTTGGAGACATGCTCCTTCAACTGCTCGCTGGCATTGGCATTACCCGGGGTCAACAGGTCGATAAGTTTCTCGCCTGCTTCTTTGACGAAACTGAAAATGCTCATACCGCTCTCCTTGGTGATGAATCTCGGAGCCTGGAGTCTAGGACAGGTTAGAATGCTTCGCCTGCTTTGCGCCGTGGAGCGACGATGGACATCAAACAACTCAAATTCCTCATCGCCCTGGATGAAACCCGCCACTTCGGCCAAGCCGCCGCCCGCTGCCACGTGACCCAGCCGACCCTGTCGATGCGCTTGCGCAACCTGGAACAGGAGCTGGACCTGGCCCTGGTCAACCGTGGCCAGCGCTTCGAGGGCTTTACTGCCCAGGGCGAGCGGGTCCTGGCCTGGGCCCGCTCGGTGATTGCCGCCTACGACGGCCTGAATGCCGAAGCGGCCGCCTGCCGCGGTCATCTGGTCGGCACCCTGCGACTGGGCGTGGTGCCACTGTCGAGCTTCGACCCGTTGCCGTTGCTGCGGCGCATGCACCAGCAGCACCCGGAACTGCGCTTCGAACTCAGCGCCCTGAGCTCCGAGCAGATCCTCGAACAGCTCACCAGCAACCAGCTGGACCTGGGCGTGTCGTACCTCGATCGGCTCGACCATGAACGCTTCCAGTCGCTGCCGCTGGGCGAGACGCGCATGGGGCTTTTATATGATCCAGATCATTTCCGCTTTGACGACCAGCCCCTAAGCTGGCAACAGCTGACCGAACTGCCGCTGGGCTTGCTCACCGCCGGCATGCATTTTCGCCAGTCGATCGACCACAACTTCCACAGCCGCGGCCTGACCCCGCAGCTGTTGCTGCAGACCGATGCCGTCCATCAGTTGGCCCAGGCCGTCAGCGGCGGCCTGTGTTGCGCCATTATGCCGTTGGCGGCGGGCCTGGAAGTGCTCACCGAACGGCTGCGCCTGCAACCGATCGAACAGGCCTGTACCCTGGCGCCACTGGGCCTGATCATGCGCCGCACGGCGCCGCGCTCGGCCCTGGCCGAGGTGTGTCTGGCTGAATATCAAGCGCTGCAAGGCGAGGCTTGATCGACGCCGTCTATCAAAGCATCAGCATTAGCGATTAGACGATACCCGAGCGCAAGCCTAGGCTTAAAGCTGAACAGCCGCCGGTACCTCTGCTGATGAGCACTAAACCCCCGGCCTGTGCGGCGTCCACCCCGCTTGTGACTGCGCCCGCGGCCAGCAATATCTACGACTACTGCCACCTTGACGACGACAGCCAGGCCCATACCGCACTGGCTGAGGAAGTCGCGCTGGCGATCGCTTACAACGGCATCAGCCAGGCAGTCATGCTGGTCAGCCCCACTGACCTGGAAGACTTTATCGTCGGCTTCAGCATCGGCAGCGGCATCATTGCCTCGGCCAACGAGATCTACGACGTCAAGTTCACCAGCAGTGGTTCGGCCGTGCACGCCGAAGTCGAGATCGCCAACCGCGCCTTCTGGAACCTCAAGACCCAGCGCCGGCAACTGGCCGGGACCAGCGGCTGTGGCTTGTGCGGTGTGGAAGCGGTGGAGCAGGCGCTACCTGACCTTGCCGTGCTGCCGGGCGCGCCGCTGCCGCCAGCGCAATGGCTCGCAGGCTTGCGTCAGCGGATGGATGCCTTCCAACCCCTGGGCCAGCACTGCGGTGCGGTGCATGCGGCACTGTTCATGAACAATCAGGGTGAGATCCTGCTGGGCCGCGAAGACATCGGTCGGCACAACGCCCTCGACAAGTTGATCGGTGCCCTGGTACGCCAGCACATCAGCCTCGACGGCGGCCTGGCAATCGTCACCAGCCGCTGCAGCCTGGAACTGATCCAAAAGGTGTTGCGCGCCGGCATCCAGACCCTGGTCAGCCTGTCCTCGCCCACCGGCCTGGCTCTGCAGTGGGCGCGCCGGCACAACCTCAACCTTATTCACCTGCCCAAACACAGCGCGCCACGGGTGTTCAGCCCCGTGCGGGAGAACAGAACGTGAGCCTGCATCACCAAGCCGATCAGAAGCCTGTGCCTCGCTATAAACCCTACAATGGCGCCGCGGGTGGTTGGGGCGCACTACGTAGCGTGGCCCAGGCCTGGATCGGCAGCGACAACGCGCTGAAGAACATCCGCGCGCTGCTCAAGACCAACCAGAACGGCGGTTTTGACTGCCCGGGCTGTGCCTGGGGCGACTCACCGGAAAGCGGCATGGTCAAGTTCTGCGAGAACGGCGCCAAGGCAGTGAACTGGGAGGCGACCAAGCGCCGGGTGGATGCCAAGTTCTTCGCTCGCCACAGCGTCACCTCGCTGCTGGCCCAGAGCGACTACTGGCTCGAATACCAGGGCCGGCTGACCGAGCCGATGGTTTACGACGCCAGCACCGACCGCTACAAACCCATCGACTGGGACGGCGCCTTCGCCCTGATCGCCGAGCACCTGCAGCAACTCGAAAGTCCCGACCAGGCCGAGTTCTATACCTCTGGCCGGGCCAGCAACGAAGCGGCCTATCTGTATCAGCTGTTCGTGCGCGCCTACGGCACCAATAATTTCCCCGACTGCTCGAACATGTGCCACGAGGCCAGTGGCGTGGCCCTTGGGCAAAGTGTCGGGGTCGGCAAGGGCACGGTGACCTTCGACGACTTCGAACACGCCGACGCGATCTTCGTCTGGGGCCAGAACCCCGGTACCAACCACCCGCGCATGCTCGAACCGCTGCGTGAAGCGGTCAAGCGCGGCGCCCAGGTGGTGTGCGTCAACCCGCTCAAGGAACGCGGCCTGGAACGTTTCCAGCACCCGCAGCACCCGCTGGAAATGCTCACCAACGGCGACCGCCCGACCAACACGGCCTATTTCCGCCCGGCCCTGGGCGGCGACATGGCGCTGCTGCGCGGCATGGCCAAGTTTCTCTTGCAGTGGGAGCGTGAAGCCCAGGCCAGCAACGCCCCGGCGATTTTCGACCACGACTTTCTCAACCAGCACACCCAGGACGTACTTGCCTACCTGGCCGCAGTCGATACCACCTCCTGGGAGCAGATCACCGCGCAATCGGGCCTGACCCTGGCCGAGATCGAACAAGCCGCGCGCATGTACTGCAAGGCCAAAAAGGTCATCATGTGCTGGGCCATGGGCATCACCCAGCATCGCCATTCGGTGTCGACCATCCAGGAAATATCCAACCTGATGCTGCTGCGCGGCAACCTCGGCGTACCAGGCGCCGGCCTGTGCCCGGTGCGTGGCCACAGCAACGTGCAGGGCGACCGCACCATGGGCATCAACGAGCGGCCACCGGTGGCCCTGCTCGATTCCCTGGAGCGCCGCTTCGGCTTCAAGGTGCCACGGCACAATGGCCACAACACGGTCGAGGCGATCCGGGCCATGGCCGACGGCCAGGCCAAGGTGTTTATCGCCCTGGGCGGCAACTTCGCCCAGGCTACCCCGGATACCGAACGCACTGCCCAGGCCCTGCGCAACTGCGAACTGACCGTACAGATCAGTACCAAGCTCAACCGCAGCCATCTGCTGCATGGCAAGCAAGCGTTGATTCTGCCTTGCCTGGGGCGCACCGATATCGACCTGCAAGGCGAAGGCCCGCAGGCAGTGACGGTGGAAGATTCGTTCAGCATGGTCCACGCCTCCAACGGCCAGTTGCAGCCGCTGTCGCGACAGATGCGCTCGGAGCCTGCGGTCATCGCCGGGATCGCCAATGCCACCCTCGGCGCCAAACCGGTGGACTGGAACTGGCTGATCGCCGACTACGCGCGGATCCGTGACCTGATCGACCAGACCATCCCCGGCTTTGAGAACTTCAACCAGCGCCTGCAGCACCCAGGCGGCTTCTACCTGGGCAACAGCGCCGGCCAACGGCAATGGAAAACCGCCAGCGGCCGGGCCAACTTCAAGGCCAATGCCCTGCCGGACGACCTGCTGCATGAGCGCGTGCGCGCCAGCGGCCAGGTGCCGGACCTGATCATGCAGTCGATGCGCTCCCACGATCAGTACAACACCACTATCTACGGCCTGGATGATCGCTACCGTGGGGTCAAGGGCCAGCGCAACGTGCTGTTTGCCAATGAAGCCGACATCATCCGCCTGGGTTTCCACCCCGGTGACAAGGCCGATATCGTCTCGTTGTGGAGCGATGGCCGCGAGCGGCGAGTCAAGGGCTTCACCCTGCTGGCCTTTGATATCCCAGCCGGCCAGGCGGCGGCCTACTATCCGGAGGTCAATCCGCTGGTGCCATTGGAAAGCGTTGGCGATGGCAGCCACACGCCGACCTCGAAGTTCGTTGCGATCCAGTTGCAGCCTACCAGCGACAACGCCCGGATCCTCTGACAGAATCGCTGGCAAACAGGCACAAAAAAGGCCCTGACATCACTGTCGGGGCCTCGTTCCAAGTAAGCTCAGACACGCGAAAATCGATAAAGTTTCACAGCTAAAACAGTAACTTAGAAAATTGTGTACAACTCGTGTTACTCGTCGGATTTCGTTTGCCAGCCCCCCTCTCCAGCCTCAGGATCGCCTCGTCATCCCTATGAGGCTTTCTTGATGAAGTACTCCTCGATTCTGTTGTTGTCTCTTGGCCTGCTCAGCGGCGTTGCCTCCGCAGGTGGCACCACCGAAGCCGGTATTGGCGGCGCATTGGGTGGGGTACTCGGCTCAGTGGTCGGTCAATCGATCGGCGGCAGCACCGGCGGTGCAATCGGTGCGGGCCTTGGCGGCGCGGCCGGCAGTGCGGTCGGTGCCGACAAGCGCCAGCGTGGTGAAGCGGCAATCGGTGGTGCCCTGGGCGCAGCCGGCGGTAACGTGGTCGGCCGCAGCATGGGCGGCACCACCGGCAGCTACATCGGTGCAGCCGCAGGCGGTGGTGCTGGTGGCGCGCTGGGTAACTACATGGGCAACAAGGCCGATGAAGACGACCGCGATGACCGTCGCTATCGCCGCGGCTACGACGACCGTCGTTATTACGACCGTGGCCACCACTACGGCCACCGCAAGCACAAAAAGCACTGGCGTCATCGCTAAGCCATTTCGGGCTTAAGCCAAACTCCTAGTCCCTGCCCTCACGGGCAGGGATCGCTGCACCACCCCGCGCGTTACCGATCAAGCCCTGCAGGCCGATACCCCGACCACTCCTGGCAGGCTCTGAATTCCCTTCCCCTTGCTACCCGCCCGCGACCTAGGGGCAACCCCGATTCTGGCGAATATAGCCAGTAGCTATCATCGGCCATTCCCAATCAGCCAATGGACGCAGGGAATGCGCATCTATCACGCAAAGACGGCCCGATTGCCCATTGCACGAGGGGTGTGAGATGCCTGCCGGCAGCCGCCCTCCGTTGCTGAGCGAAGCCCAGTTCCTGCGCTTTCGCACCCTGGTCAGCCAGCGCACTGGCGTGTTTCTCGAAGCCGACCGTCGTGCCGCCGTGGCGGCGCGCCTGGGAAAGCGTCTTCGGCATCTGCAACTGAGCGCCTTCGAGCAGTATCTGCAATTGATCGAGCAGCCTGATCAGCAACCGGAACAACAACGGGTGCTCGACTTGCTGATTGCCGGCGACAGCTACTTCTTCCGCGAACATCGTCACTTCGAATTCCTTGCTCAGTGGCTACGCGACATGCCCCGGCCGCTGAGGCTCTGGAGCGCTGCCTGCGCCTCTGGCGAAGAAGCCTACAGCCTGGCCATGGTTGCTAGCGAACACGCCGTAAACGACGACTGGCGCGTGCTGGCCAGCGACGTCAGCCCCAACCTGCTGCTGCAGGCAAGCGAAGGCATCTACGATGTCGCCCAGGCCCGCTACTTCCCCGCAGGCTGGTTGCAACGCTACTGCCTGTGCGGCGTTGGCGAGATGGCCGGGCGCATGCGCATGGCGGCCTCCTTGCGCGAGCGCCTGACGTTTCGCCTGATTAACCTGATCCAGCCACTGCCTGGCGACCTGGGGCTGTTCGATGTGATCTTTCTGCGCAATCTGCTGACCTATTTCAGTCAGGATGAGAAGCAGCGCGTGGTTCATCGCCTGCTGGCCCGCCTGCGCCCAGGCGGCCTGCTGCTGATCGGGCATAGCGAGAGCATCCACGGGCTCGACCTGCCCTTGCGGCCGATCCTGCCCTCGGTGTTCGAACGCCTATGATGGCCGGCGCTGCCGGGACCTGCGGCAGGCCCCCGATACTGATCGCGCCACCGCGCGGCAGCGCTCATACGGACCGAGCAAACCTGCCGCCCCTCTTCTTTTGCGAAACAGGCTCGAACCCATGCTTTGCCGAATACTACTTGCCGATGACTCGCCGCTCTTTCGAGCGGGCCTGCGAGCGCTGCTCGAACAAAAAAAACAATACGCCGTAGTCGGTGACGCAGGCGACGGCATGACCGCTGTCGCCCTGGCCGAAAAGCTCAAGCCCGACATCATCCTGCTGGACATGACCGCCGACACCCTCGACAGCGAGCAGATCTTGCGCGAGCTGTTTTTGCGCGTGCCCTCCAGCCACGTATTGATGCTCTCGTCGCGCTCGGAGCTGGACTTCGTCATGCGCTGCCTGCAACTGGGTGCCCATGGCTTTCTGCTCAAGAGCGCCACCGTGCTGGAGCTGGAGCAGGCCTTGCAGGCCCTTAAGAACGGCGGCCAGTACCTGTCGTCAGCAGTTCTGCCAATGGTCATTGGCCAAGCGGTGAAGCACAGCCGCAAACGCCCCAGCGGCAGCACCACGATGCAGCTCACCGCACGCCAGCTGGAAATCCTCCGGTTGATCGCCCGGGGTGAATCGACCCGTTCGATTGCCGACGGCCTGGGCCTGAGCGTGAAAACCATCGAAGCGCACCGCTCGCAGATCATGCACCGCCTGCAGATTCACGATGTGCCGGGGCTGGTGCTGTTCGCCGTGCGCGAAGGAATCATCCGCCTCAACGATTGAGCAGCCTCAGCCTTGCAAACGCTCCAGCGCCGCCTGTAGCGTGGCCGGCAACTGTGCCGGCCGCCCCGAGCTGCGCTCGACGAACACCTGCACCACCTTGCCAGCCGCGCAGGGTTGGCCGTCCTCGACCCGGAACAGCGCCAACTGATACTCGACCGAACTGCCCGCCAGCCGCGCCACCCGCAGGCCGACTTCAAGCGTGTCGGGGAAGGCTGGCAAGGCGAAGAAATCCGCCGCCGAACTGACCACGAAACCGGCCACCTCGCCCTCCTGCAGGTCCAGCCCGGCCTGTTGCAGCAGGTACGCCTGGATCGCCGTGTCGAAATAGGCGTAAACCGTGGAGCCGCCGATATGGCCGTTGAGGTCGCTGTCCTGCCAGCGGCTGAGAATCGGGTGCAGGTGGGGATAGGCTTGGCGCTGAGGGAGTTCGGACATGGTGGGCCTGAGTATTGGATGGATCATAACTGTAGGAGCGGGCTTGCCCCGCGATCAAGCACCAATTGATCATCATTCGGGCAAGCCCCCTCCCACAAGAAATTCGTTGGACCGGAAAGCAAAAAACCGCCCATGAGGGCGGTTTTTTGTTTACGCGGGCTTCAGCTTACAGCTGTGGGCCAGCGGCTTTGATGGCGTCGGAAACTTCGAACTTCTTGAAGTTTTCGATGAACAGGCCGGCCAGGGCTTTTGCAGCTTCATCGTAAGCAGCCTTGTCAGCCCAGGTGTTGCGTGGGTTGAGCAGGTTGGTTTCAACGCCCGGTACGGCCAGTGGCACGTCGAGGTTGATGATGTCCAGGTGTTCGGTTTCGGTGCCGATCAGGGCGCCGCTCTGGATCGCTGCGATCACCGCGCGGGTGGTCGGAATGTTGAAGCGCTTGCCAACGCCGTAGCCACCGCCGGTCCAGCCGGTGTTGACCAGGTAGACCTTGGAGTTGAAGCCCTTGATGCGCTTGATCAGCAGCTCAGCGTACTCGCCAGCCGGACGCGGGAAGAACGGTGCGCCGAAGCAGGTGGAGAAGGTCGACTTGATGCCGCTGCCCGAACCCATTTCGGTCGAACCGACCAGCGCGGTGTAACCGGACAGGAAGTGGTAGGCCGCCTGCTCGTTGTTCAGGATCGACACTGGCGGCAGTACGCCAGTCAGGTCGCAAGTCAGGAAGATGACTGCATTCGGCTCGCCGCCCAGGTTGTGCTCGGAACGCTTGGCAACGTGCTCCAGCGGGTAGGCGGCGCGGCTGTTCTGGGTCAGGCTGACATCGGCGTAGTCGGCGTGCTTGGCATCGTCGATGACGACGTTTTCCAGTACTGCGCCGTGCTTGATGGCTTTCCAGATGACCGGCTCGTTCTTCTCGGACAGGTCGATGCACTTGGCGTAGCAGCCGCCTTCGATGTTGAAGACAACACCTTCGCCCCAACCGTGCTCGTCGTCGCCGATCAGGTAGCGGCTTTCGTCAGCCGACAGGGTGGTCTTGCCGGTGCCCGACAGACCGAAGAACAGGGTCACGTCGCCTGCTTCGCCGATGTTGGCAGCGCAGTGCATTGGCAGCACGTCAGCAGCTGGCAGCAGGAAGTTCTGCACCGAGAACATGGCTTTTTTCATTTCACCGGCGTAACGCATGCCGGCGATCAGCACTTTCTTCTGGGCGAAGTTGAGGATCACACAACCGTCGGAGTTGGTGCCGTCACGCTCAGGCACGCACTCGAAGTTGGCGACGTTGAGCACTTGCCACTCACCACGACCGGCAGGGTTGTACTGCTCCGGGTTGATGAACAGGCAACGGCCGAACAGGTTCTGCCAGGCAGTCTGGGTAGTCATCTTGACCGGCAGGTAGTGCTCTTCGGCAGCACCTACGTGAACGTAGGAAACGAAGTGCTCCTGGGCGTTGTTGAACGCCTCGACGCGATCCCACAGGGCATCGAACTTGTCGGCCGGGAACTTGCGGTTGATCGGGCCCCAGGCGATGGCGTCCTGAGTGGACGGCTCTTCGACGATGAAACGATCCACCGGCGAACGACCGGTACGGTGACCGGTTTTCACGACCAGCGCGCCAGTATCGGCCAGCTCGCCTTCACCGCGGTTCAGCGCTTCTTTTACCAGCTCATCGACGCTCAGGTCGGTGTAGACGGTGTTGTTGGCTTGCGTCATGAGATTCCCCATCCGGCCTGCGGCCGAGTGCTCCAAACGTTTTGTAGTAGATCTTTTCAAACTACTACAGCGAAAAAAGTGGCCGGATTATGCCAGAAACGCCCAAAAAAAGTAGGGCCCTCCTGTCAGAACACCCGGTTTACGGCGTTAGGCAGGAGATTTACCTGTGGTGAAACGTTTTAGTGCCGAGTATCTGACGGCGTGTCTACACCGCCACCGGCGAACAATTGCTCGATATCGGCGGCATCGAATTGATAACGCTGATTACAGAACTGGCAATCGACCTCGATCTGGCCACCATGCTCGTTGATCAGTTCCAGGGCGTCATGTTTGCCAAGGCTGACCAGCGCGTTACCGGAGCGCTCACGCGAGCAGCTGCAGCGAAAATGCAGCGGCTGGATATCGAACAGGCGCACGGCATCTTCGTGATACAGGCGATGCAGCACGGTCTCGTTGTCCAGACCCAGCAGCTCTTCGGCTTTCACTGTGTTGGCCAGAGCTTTGACATGGTTCCAGCTTTCCTCACGCTCCTCGATGTCCTTCTGGCGGTCGGCAGGCAGCTCCTGCACCAGCAGGCCACGGGCGCGAATGCCGTCGGCGACCAGCGAGATGCAGGTGTTGATCTGCTGGGACATGACGAAATAGTTGGTGAAACACTCCGACAGGTCCTTGCCGTCCAGCTCCACCGTACCCTGGTAGCGCTGACCATTGACCGGAATGATGGTCAGGACCAGGTGCCCGCCAGGCATCAGGTCGGCGAGGGTTGCATCATCCTTGATCTGCTCGGCCGCATAGCGTGCCAGGCCACGAATTTCGTGCTCGCTGGTGCACTCGATGGCCAGCAGGGGCACCGGCCCGCTCGACTGGGCCTGAAGGATCAGCAAACCATCGAATTTCAGCGTACCAACCAGCAGCGCGGCTGCCGCCATCAGCTCGCCGAGCAGCTGTGCCACAGGCTGCGGGTAAGGATGCTTGGCCAGCACTTCGGCGTAGCTGCGCTCCAGCCCGACCATTTCACCGCGCACATCGCGGTCGTCGAAGATGAAGCGTTGTGTGTAGTCGGTATCGGGCAATTCGGACATGGGCTCTGGCTTTCTGAATGATGACAAAATAATTACAAGGGCCTATAAAGCCCGGTCTAGAGCACCAGATTGGTGCACTCGTGGTTCGCAGCAAAGAGGTAGTTTATGGACAATTCTTCACTGTTCCAAGCAAGGTGGGCTTGGGGTCCCTTGATTCTCTGCACGGTTTTGCCCGTTGCCCTACTGTGTTTCTGGTTGTGGCCGTTTGGCCAGATCATCTGCCTGACTTTCGACGAATGGCTGTTTCACCTGCTCAACCGGCCGCTGGCCGACAATAGCGTCTGGCGTTACATCTGGACCGTCGGCAGCCTTCGACCGTTCGATATTGTCGTCGGCTTGATCCTGCTCAGCCTGCTGATCCGCGGCGACTGGGTGTTCAAGGCCGGCCAGGTGCGCCAGGCCTTCTTCGGCTTTTTCGCCACCCTGATCCTGCTGCTGGTGATCCGCGCCCTGTTTTCGAAATGGATGAACGCCATGGGCTGGCAGCACAACAGCCCGTCGATGGTATTCAGCGACGCCATCCACCTGAGCGACTTCTACCCGCACCTGGAAGCCAGGTGGGAGCTCAAGGACCGATCCAGCCAGAGCTTTCCGGGTGATCACGCCTCGGTTCTGCTGATCTGGGCAATGTTCATGAGCCTGTTCAGCCGCAAATTGCTGCAGCAACTGCTGGTCTGGGCCCTGGCGCTGTTGTTCATGTTGCCACGCCTGGTGGCCGGTGCGCACTGGGGTCAGGACGACTATATCGGCGGCGTACTGATGGCGGTGCTGGCCCTGGGCTGGAGCTGCTATACCCCGTTTGCCGCCAAGGCCAGCGCCGCCCTGATGCGCCTGACCGCGCCATTGTTCGAGTTGCTGGCGCGGCTGCCGCTGCTCGGGCGCCTGAACGTGGTCAGCCCGCGCGCTTAACCGGCGCTGTCATGCAACTGATGCAGCTGGCGCCGCTGTTTCTTGGTGGGCCGGCCATCGGTGCTGACACCCAGGGCGCCGGCCTTGCGCATCGCGGCGGCCTGTTCGCGGCGGGCGATGCTCTGCGCGGTTTCTTCATACAGCGCCTGGGCTTCAGGCGCGCCGCGACGCACCACTGACAACGCCTTGACCACCACCGTGCGCTCGTCAAAGCCGGTGCGCAGCACGAACTCATCGCCCAGCCGCGGTTCCTTGCCCGGCTTGCAACGCTCGCCCCGGCAATGCACCTTGCCGCTTTCGATGGCCGCCTTGGCCAGTGCCCGGGTCTTGTAGAAGCGCGCCGCCCACAGCCATTTGTCCAAGCGGACCTTGTCGTCCTCTTCCGGCTTTTGTGCCATGACATTTCCCCACTTATTTTCGTAAAGGGAACTGTACTACCGTATCTGACGGATGCAAAAAACACGCGGCGTGCTTACAGTTCACCGACCTGTCGCTCACGCCCGCCTTGGTGCCTGACGACTTACTACGCTGGTTGAGCATTTTGAAGACATTTGACCATTTGACCGTGATCGGCCTGCGCGAGTGGGTGGCCCTGCCGGACCTCGGCCTGGCGGGCCTGCGGGCCAAGATCGACACCGGCGCGAGCACCTCGAGCCTGCACGCCACCGAAGTCGAACCTTTCGAGCGCGATGGCGAACAATGGGTGCGTTTCAACGCCCACCTGGGTTCGGTGGTACAACTGCGTCACCGGCGCTGCGAAGCGCCTCTGGTGACGATGAAAACCATCAAGAGCTCCAACGGCCAGGCCCAAACCCGCTACGTGATCCGCACGCCGTTGGCGCTGGGTGACCGGGTGTGGGAGGTGGAATTCACCCTGGCCTGCCGCAAGGCCATGCGCTATCGCCTGTTGCTCGGTTCCAAAGCCCTGATCCATGGCCAGTTGGTGGTCAACCCGGGGCTCAAGTACGTTCAGGACAAGCCGGCATTCCCGGCCACTATCACTCCCTCCACAGGTGTTGCATGAAGATCGCCGTGCTGTCGCGAAACCCGCGTCTGTATTCCACTCGTCGCCTGGTCGAAGCCGGTACCGAACGAGGCCATGAGGTGGTTGTGATCGACACCCTGCGCGCCTATATGAACATTGCCAGCCACAAGCCGCAGATCCACTACCGCGGCAAGCCGCTGGAAAACTTCGACGCGGTGATCCCGCGGATCGGCGCCTCGGTGACCTTCTATGGCTGCGCAGTGCTGCGCCAGTTCGAAATGATGGGGGTTTTCCCGCTCAACGAATCGGTGGCCATTGCCCGCTCGCGGGACAAACTGCGCTCGCTGCAGCTACTGTCGCGTCGGGGGATCGGCCTGCCGGTCACCGGCTTCGCCCACTCGCCGGACGACATCCCCGACCTGATCCAGATGGTCAACGGTGCGCCACTGGTGATCAAGGTGCTCGAAGGCACCCAGGGTATCGGTGTGGTGTTGTGCGAAACCACCAAGGCGGCCGAATCGGTGATCGAGGCTTTCATGGGCCTGAAGCAGAACATCATGGTCCAGGAATACATCAAGGAAGCCGGCGGCGCCGACATTCGCTGCTTCGTGGTTGGCGACAAGGTCATCGCCTCGATGAAGCGCCAGGCCAAGCCCGGTGAGTTTCGCTCCAACCTGCACCGCGGCGGCAGCGCCAGCCTGATCAAGATCACCCCAGAAGAGCGCATGACCGCCATCCGTGCGGCCAAGGTCATGGGCCTGAGCGTGGCCGGGGTGGATATCCTGCGCTCCAATCACGGCCCGCTGGTGATGGAGGTGAACTCCTCGCCAGGCCTGGAAGGCATCGAAGTCACCACCGGCAAGAACGTTGCCGGGATGATCATCGAACACCTGGAGAAGAACGGCGGGCCGAATCTGACCCGCACCAAGGGTAAAGGCTAGACCGCGTCGCGCGGCAGCATCAGTCCTAGCGGCAGCCGCACCCGTGCCTCCAAGCCGCCGCCTGAGCGGTTGCGCAGCTGCACATTGCCGCCGTGCTGGGCGGCGATCCGCTTGACGATCGCCAGGCCCAGCCCGGTGCCCTTGCCGCTACGGGCACGGTCGCCGCGAATGAACGGGTTGAAGATACCCTCCAGCTCGCCCGGATCGATGCCCGCGCCACGGTCCAGCACACTCAGCACCACGTAGGGCGCACCATTTTCGCCGGATACATAGGCTGCCACTTCGACACCTTTGCCAGCGTGATACAAGGCGTTGCCGATCAGGTTGTTGAGCAGGCGCTTGAGCGACACCCGGCGCAGCGGAAACGGCGGGATAGGCTCCAGGCACAGGCGCACCTGTTCCTCCGGTTGGTTGAACGGCGCCACCACCTCACGCACCAGTTCGCTGAAATCGACCTCTTCGACCGGCTCATCGCGGCCATCGCGGATGAACGCCAGGAACTGGTCGAGAATCGCGTCCATGTCTTCAATATCGCGGACCATGTCGTCGGTCAGGTCGCTTTCGTTGGCCAGCAGCGACAACGACAGGCGCAAGCGCGTCAACGGCGTGCGCAGGTCATGGGAAACCCCGGCCAGCATCAATTCGCGCTCACGTCCGGCCTGTTCGACATCCTCGGCCATCTGGTTAAAGGCGCGATACACCTCGGTCATCTCACTGGGCGTGTCACTGATCGGCAAGCGCACGCTGCGCCCCTGGCCCAGTTGGCGGGCGGCGAACACCAGGCGCTTGAGCGGCTGGTTGAGCTGGCGCACGAAGATCCACGCCGAGGCGGTGGATAACAGGCCGATGGCCAGGAACCAGCCGAGCACGCTCCAGATCTTCTGCCCGCGCAGCGGATGCGGATACAACGGTACCTTCAGCCATCCATCGCCCAGGCTCGGTGCCCGTACCCACAAGGCCGGTGGTGCATGCACGCGCAGGCGTACTTCGGTGTCGGCGCCCAGCTCCGCCTGCATCTGACGCTGGTAGATTTCGCTGTACGGCCAGTGCTGCTCACCCTCGGGAACCCCGGAGCCAACCACCCGAATCAGCCCCGCCGCCTCGGCGATCTTGTCGCGGTCGGACTCATCGGCAGCCCAGTAGGCGCGCAGGGTCAGGGCCACGCCGTGGCTGTATTGGCGGTCGACCAGCACGTCCTCGTTCATCAGCAGGTACACCAGGGTCAGGGCCTTGGAGAACAGCACGACGATCAGCACCAGCCAGAGGGTGCGGGCGAAGAAGCTTTGCGGGAACCACAGGGGCGTTTTCATCGACAACGGCTACACACTATGCGGGAACGAGCGGGGCTCGCAGGCTTTGCAAGCGCTGCACAGGCAAAAACAGGGCAACCCGAAGGTCTGCCCTGCTGGCGGTGAGCTACTCCTGCAAACGAAACATCACTTGCCGGCATTACCATCCGGCACAAACACATAACCAACGCCCCAGACGGTCTGGATATAGCGCGGCTTGGACGGGTCGGGTTCGATCATCCGGCGCAGGCGCGAGATCTGTACGTCGATGGAGCGCTCGAGGGCGTCCCACTCGCGGCCACGGGCCAGGTTCATCAGCTTGTCGCGGGTCAGCGGTTCGCGGGCGTGCATGACCAGCGCCTTGAGTACGGCGAACTCACCGGTGGTGAGCATGTGCACTTCTTCACCACGCTTGAGTTCGCGGGTGGCCAACGACAGCTCGTAGTCGCCGAAGGTGACGGTTTCGTCTTCGCTGCCCGGTGCGCCCGGTACTGCCGGCGCCTGGCGACGCAACACGGCCTTGACCCGGGCCATCAGTTCGTCGGGGTTGAAAGGCTTGGCCAGGTAGTCGTCGGCACCCAGCTCCAGGCCCTTGATGCGGCTCAGCTCGTCGCCCTTGGCGGTAAGCATGATGATCGGGATCTGGTTGTTGGCGGCGCGCAGGCGGCGGCAGGCGGTCAGGCCGTCTTCGCCGGGCAGCATCAGGTCGAGCACCACCAGGTTGAAGACTTCGCGAGCCAGCAGGCGATCCATCTGTTCGGTATTGGGTACTGCACGAGCACGATAACCCTTGCTGGTGAAGAATCGTTCCAGCAGGCTGCTCAGGCCCGGGTCGTCGTCGACGATGAGAATTTTTTCGCCTTCGGCGTTTTGTGCAGTGCTGCTCATGGATAGCTCCTCTAATCTCGGCACGCATTATGGCTTAGCCATCAGTGGCCGTGCCGTGTGCATTGTTAGCAGATTTTTCCCCCGGTGCCAGTATTGCCAAGCCGACAACTGGCCCGCTGCCATCACCGCAAGCCGGACGCGCTGGGTATAATGCGCCGCTTTCAGCCAGCGCCGCATTGACCACAAGCGCTCTACAGCGCCCGCCTGCGGCCTTTGTATTCACAATTTGTCAGGTGGTTTTATGGACAGCATCAACAGCCGCATCGCCGAGGAACTCGGTGTCCGCCCACAACAGGTCGAAGCGGCCGTGGCTCTACTTGATGAAGGTTCGACCGTACCTTTTATCGCCCGTTACCGGAAAGAAGTCACCGGTAGCCTGGATGACACCCAACTGCGCCACCTGGACGAGCGCCTGCGCTACCTGCGCGAGCTGGACGAACGGCGTGTCAGCATCCTTGCCAGCATCGAAGAGCAAGGCAAGCTGACCCCGGAACTGGCCCGCGACATCAAGCTGGCCGACACCAAGACTCGCCTCGAAGACCTCTACCTGCCGTACAAGCAAAAGCGTCGCACCAAGGGCCAGATCGCCCTGGAAGCCGGCCTCGGCGAGCTGGCCGATGGCCTGTTGAACGACCCGCAACTGAGCCCTGAAAGCGAAGCCGTGCGCTTCGTCGACGGCGAAAAAGGCGTGGCCGACGTCAAGGCTGCTCTCGAAGGCGCCAAGTACATCCTCATGGAGCGCTTTGCCGAAGACGCCAGCCTGCTCGACAAGCTGCGCAGCTTCCTCAAGCAGGAAGCGGTGCTCAGCGCGCGCCTGGTGGCCGGCAAGGAAGAAGAAGGGGCAAAGTTCCGCGACTACTTCGAACACGACGAAGTACTCAAGAGCGTGCCGTCGCACCGCGCCCTGGCGATTTTCCGTGGCCGCAACGAAGGCGTGCTGGCCGCTTCGCTGAAAGTCGGCGAAGAGCTGCCGGGTACCCTGCACCCGTGCGAAATGATGATCGCTGAGCGTTTCGGCCTGCAAAATCAGAACCGTCCTGCCGACAAATGGCTGGCCGAAGTGGTGCGCTGGACCTGGAAGGTCAAGCTCTACAGCCACCTGGAAACCGATCTGTTCGGCGAGCTGCGCGACAACGCCGAAGGCGAGGCCATCAACGTCTTCGCCCACAACCTGCACGACCTGCTGCTGGCTGCTCCGGCCGGCCCGCGCGCCACCCTGGGCCTGGACCCGGGCCTGCGTACCGGTTGCAAGGTCGCCGTGGTCGATGCCACCGGCAAGCTGCTGGACACCGCCACCGTCTACCCGCACGTACCGAAAAACCAGTGGGACCAGACCATCGCCGTGCTCGCCGCACTCTGCGCCAAGCACTCGGTCGAGCTGATCGCCATCGGTAACGGCACCGCCAGCCGCGAAACCGACAAACTCGCCGCCGAGCTGATCAAAAAATATCCAGTCCTGAAGATGACCAAGGTCATGGTCTCCGAAGCCGGCGCTTCGGTGTACTCGGCTTCGGAGCTGGCGGCCAAGGAGTTCCCGGACCTCGACGTGTCGATTCGTGGCGCCGTGTCGATCGCCCGCCGTCTGCAGGACCCTCTGGCGGAATTGGTTAAGATCGAGCCAAAATCCATCGGTGTCGGCCAGTACCAGCATGACGTTTCGCAGCTGAAACTGGCCCGTGGCCTGGATGCGGTGGTCGAGGACTGCGTGAACGCCGTCGGTGTCGATGTCAACACCGCTTCGGTGGCGTTGCTCGCGCGTATTTCCGGTCTCAACGGCACCCTGGCGCAGAACATCGTTGCCCACCGCGACGCCAACGGCGCCTTCAAGACCCGCGCCGCGCTGAAGAAAGTCAGCCGCCTGGGCGAGAAAACCTTCGAACAGGCCGCAGGTTTCCTGCGCGTCATGAACGGCGACAACCCACTGGACGCCTCGGCAGTGCACCCGGAAGCCTATCCGCTGGTGCAGCGCATTGCCGCTGAAACCGACCGTGACATCCGCTCGCTGATCGGCGACAGCGGCTTCCTCAAGCGTCTGGACCCAAAGAAATTCACCGACGAAACCTTTGGCCTGCCGACCGTCACCGACATTCTCCAGGAACTGGACAAACCCGGCCGCGACCCACGCCCGGAGTTCAAGACCGCCGAATTCCAGGAGGGCGTCGAAGACCTCAAGGACCTGCAACTGGGGATGATCCTCGAAGGCGTGGTGACCAACGTCACCAACTTCGGTGCCTTCGTCGACATCGGCGTGCACCAGGATGGCCTGGTGCACATCTCGGCGCTGTCGGAGAAGTTCATCAAGGACCCACGTGAAGCGGTCAAGGCCGGCGACGTGGTCAAGGTCAAGGTCATGGAAGTCGACATCCCGCGCAAACGCGTCGGCCTGTCGATGCGCATGAGCGACACCCCGGGCGAGAAAATCGACGGCGCCCGTGGCAGCCGCCCAGGCTCGGCCCCACGCCAGCAGAGTGCCCCGGCCCGCGCCAAGGAAACCCCGGCACCGGCCAACAACGCCATGGCCGCGCTGTTCGCCAATGCCAAGCAGTTGAAGAAGAAGTGATGGAGCTCCCGCAAGAGGTCACCCTCAGCGCCTTCAGCCAACTGCTTGGCTGCCGCCTGCAACGCCTGGAAGCAGGCGTTGCCCAGATGACCCTGGCCCTGGAGCCACACCTGCGCAACCGTGGCGGCAAGCTGCATGGCGGGGCGATCTTCAGCCTGGTCGACACCACCATGGGCCTGGCCTGCTCCAGTTCCCATGGTTTCGACCAAGCGAGCGTGACCCTGGAATGCAAGATCAACTACCTGCGCTTTGTCGACGACGGCGAGGTGCTGTGCATCGCCCGGGTGCTGCACGCCGGGCGGCGCACGCTGGTGGTCGACGCCGATGTACTCCAGGGCGACAAACTGGTGGCCAAAGCGCAGGGGACTTTCGTCGTCCTCTAGCCGCAAATAGCCAAACTGCGGTACTTTCGGCAGAGCGCAGGCGCTGCCGAAAGCCGGCCAAAACCAGGCGACAACGCCAGTTCCTCTGTCCACCCTTGTAGACCGTCATCTCTACCCCCATATTGGGGCGACTGACGCGTGAAGGAATCCATCTTGAGCGAACTTCTCAACCGCCGCCTGAGCCTGCTCGGCCAAGGCGACAACCTCTCCCTGCTCAAGCAGTGCCTGCACGGCATCGAGCGTGAATGCCTGCGTGTGACCGAGGAAGGTCGTCTGGCCCAGACTCCGCACCCCGAAGCCCTGGGCGCGGCGTTGACCCACGAGCAGATCACCACGGACTACTCGGAGTCGCTGCTGGAGTTCATCACCCCAGCCCTGGCCGACCCGGCGCAGACCCTCGAAAGCCTGGAGAACATCCACCGTTTTGCCTACACCAAGCTTGGCAACGAGTTCCTCTGGAGCCCGTCGATGCCCTGCCCGCTGCCGGCCGAGGAAGACATTCCGATCGCCTGGTATGGCACCTCCAACATCGGTCAGCTCAAGTACGTCTACCGCAAGGGCCTGGCCCTGCGCTACGGCCGCACCATGCAGTGCATCGCCGGGATTCACTACAATTTCTCGCTGCCAGAAAAACTCTGGCCGCTGCTGCGCGCCGCAGAAAACAGCTCCGCGGATGATCGCGACTATCAGTCGTCGGCCTACATTGCCCTGATCCGCAACTTCCGCCGCTACAGCTGGCTGCTGATGTACCTGTTCGGCGCCTCGCCGGCCCTGGATGCCGGCTTCTTGCGCGGCCGCCCGCACCAGCTCGAGCAGTTCGACGCCGACACCCTGTACCTGCCCTACGCCACCAGCCTGCGCATGAGCGACCTGGGTTACCAGAGCAACGCCCAGGCCGGCCTGACGCCGTGCTACAACAACCTGTCCAGCTACACCGACAGCCTGCGCAAGGCGGTTGCCACGCCGTACGCGCCCTATGTCGAGATCGGTACGCACAAGGATGGCGAGTGGGTTCAGCTGAACACCAACATCCTGCAGATCGAAAACGAGTACTACTCCAACATCCGCCCCAAGCGCGTCACCTACAGCGGCGAGCGGCCGATCCAGGCGCTGGTGGCCCGTGGTATCCAGTACGTCGAAGTGCGTTGCCTGGACATCAACCCGTTCCTGCCAACCGGTATCGACCTGCCCGAAGCACGCTTTCTCGACGCCTTCCTGCTGTTCTGCGCCCTGGAAGACAGCCCGCTGCTGGGCAACCAGGAATGCGCCAACTGCACCAGCAACTTCCTCAGCGTGGTCAAGGAAGGTCGCCGTCCTGGCCTGGAACTGCAGCGTGACGGCCACCCGGTCGAACTCCAGCAATGGGCCGATGAACTGCTCGAGCGCATCGCGCCACTGGCCGAACTGCTCGACCGCAGCCAGGGCAGCGACGAACACGCCAAGGCCCTGCACGCGCAGCAAGCCAAGGTCAGCGACCCTTCCCTGACGCCCTCGGCGCAGGTGCTGGCGAGCATGACCGAGCACAAGGAAAGCTTCAGCCGCTTCGCCTTGCGCCAAAGTCAGGCCCATGCCGAGTTCTTCCGCGCCCAGGCCCTGCCGGTCGAGCAGCAACAAGGCTTCGAAACCGCAGCGCGTGAGTCCCTGGAAGCCCAGGCCACGCTTGAGCGTGAAGAGGACAAGGCTGATTTTGATCTGTTCGTCAGCGCTTACCAGGCGAGCATCCTGGCGATCAGCAACTGACATGACCCGCACCGTTACCCCGCGCAAACCCCGTGCCCGCAGCCAGGCGAGGATCGATTCGATCCTCGAGGCGGCGCGCACGCTGCTGGCCAGCGAAGGGGTCGCCAGCCTGTCGATCTACAGCGTGGCCGAACGCGCGCAGATTCCACCGTCGTCGGTGTATCACTTCTTCGCCAGCGTTCCGGCACTGCTTGAAGCGCTCACCGCCGACGTGCACAGCGCCTTTCGCGCCTGCCTTGAAGCACCGATTGATGGGGCGACGTTGAACACCTGGCACGACCTGTCGCGCCTGGTCGAGCAGCGCATGCTGGTGATCTACAACGAAGACGCGGCGGCGCGGCAGTTGATCCTGGCCCAGCATGGCTTGAGCGAAGTGACCCAGGCTGACCGCCAGCACGACATCGAGCTGGGCGACCTGATGCACACGCTGTTTGCCGAGCATTTCCAGTTGCCGGTGTTGCCGGATGATGTGGATGTGTTTGCCTTGGCCATGGAACTGGGTGACCGGGTGTACGCCCGCTCGGTGCAGTTGCATGGGCAGATCACGCAGCGCTTAGCCGAGGAAGGCATGCGGGTGTTTGATGCGTATCTGGGGCTGTATTTGCCGCCGTTTCTGCCTAAACGCTGATGGCCCTATCGCCGGCAACGCCGGCTCCCACAGTGGGCATGTGCCGGGCTGTTGTGGGAGCCGGCGTTGCCGGCGATGCAAGGCGCAGCCTTGCCAATTCACTCAGAGTTTGGCGATCGATACTTCCGTCGACTTCACAAAGGCAATCACCTCACTGCCAATGGTCAGCTCCAGCTCGCGCACCGAGCGGGTGGTGATCACCGAAGTGACGATACCCGAGGCGGTCTGCACGTCGATTTCCGACAGTACCGGGCCTTCGAGGATTTCCTTGACGGTGCCTTTGAACTGGTTGCGTACGTTGATCGCTTTGATAGTCATCTGCTTGGTTCCTTACAGGTCAGAGAGCCCAACGCAATTGCGTCGGCAAAGGTGCGACAGGTTCAGGTTCCGGCGGTGTGCCCGGAATCGACAGAACCCGGTTGAGAACTTCGGTTTCCAGTGCGGCCAGGCGGTGTGAACCGCGAACCCGCGGGCGTGGCAGGTCGACGTTGAGGTCCAGGCCTACTTCGCCGTCTTCGATGAGGATCACCCGGTCGGCAACCGCCACCGCTTCGCTGACGTCGTGGGTGACCAGCAACACGGTGAAGCCGTGCTGGCGCCACAGCCGTTCGATCAACTGCTGCATTTCGATACGGGTCAGGGCATCCAGCGCGCCCAGCGGCTCATCGAGCAGCAACAGGCGTGGCTGGTGGATCAGTGCACGGGCCAGGGCCACGCGCTGCTTCTGGCCGCCCGACAAGGCCGCCGGCCATTCATTGGCACGCTCGGCCAGACCGACCGCCTCCAGCGCTTGCAGCGCCCGTGCCCGCCAGTTACCAGACAGTCCCAGGCCAACGTTGTCGATGACCTTCTTCCACGGCAGCAAACGCGCTTCCTGGAACATCAGGCGGGTGTCTTCCTGGGCTTCGCGTAGCGGCGCAGAACCCGCCAGCAGCTCGCCGCCACTGGGTTGGTCGAGCCCGGCGAGCAAGCGCAGCAAGGTGCTCTTGCCGCAGCCGCTGCGCCCGACAATGGCGACGAACTGCCCGGCCGGAATGTGCAGGTCGATATCACGCAGCACCTGACGCTGGCCGAAAGTCTTCTGCAGGTTCTGCGCCGCCAGCGGAATCCCGCGCAGCAGCCGTGGTGGCGTTTCCTTGAGGATGGTCATGCGCCCTCTCCCCTGCTCGGTTGGTAGGCCGGGTGCCAGCGCAGCCAGACTCGCTCAAGGCCGCGTGCGGCCAGGTCGGCAAGCTTACCGAGCACCGCGTAGAGGACGATGGCCAGCACCACCACATCGGTCTGCAGAAACTCACGGGCATTCATTGCCAGGTAGCCGATACCGGCGTTGGCCGAAATGGTTTCGGCGACGATCAAGGTCAGCCACATGAAGCCAAGGGCAAAGCGCACGCCGACCAGAATCGACGGCAAGGCGCCCGGCAGAATCACTTGGCGGAACAGCTCGAAGCCGGACAGACCATAGCTGCGGGCCATTTCCACCAGGGCCGGATCGACGTTGCGGATGCCGTGATAGGTGTTCAGGTAGATCGGGAACAGGGTGCCCAGGGCCACCAGGAAAATCTTCGCCGACTCGTCGATGCCGAACCACAGGATCACCAGAGGGATCAGCGCCAGGTGCGGCACGTTGCGGATCATCTGCACGGAACTGTCGAGCAGGCGTTCGCCCCATTTCGACAGGCCGGTGATAAAGCCCAACGCCAGGCCGATGGCCCCGCCGATCACAAAGCCGACGGCTGCCCGCCAGCCACTGATTGCCAGGTGGGTCCAGATCTCGCCGCTGCGTACCAGCTCGACGCCGGCGCTCAATACCGCGCTCGGCGCCGGCAGGATCCGCGTCGACAGCCAGCCGACGCTGACTGCCAGTTGCCAGACCGCCAACAACAGCAACGGCAGCGCCCAGGGCGCCAGGCGTTGCTGCCAGGGAGTGGATTTACGACTCATGGCCCGGCCCTCAGCGCTGCGCCGAGGGTTTAGGCAGGATGTCGTTGGCGACCATCTCGCCGAACGGGCTCACGTAGCCACCGCTTTGTGGCAGCTGCGGGCGCTCCACGTCCAAGTGCGGGAACAGCAGCTCGGCGACCCGGTACGACTCTTCCAGGTGTGGATAACCGGAGAAGATGAAGGTGTCGATGCCCAGCGCCGCGTATTCCTTGACCCGTTCGGCCACGGTCGGGCCGTCGCCGACCAGCGCCGTGCCGGCACCGCCACGCACCAGGCCGACACCGGCCCAGAGATTGGGGCTGACTTCCAGGTTGTCGCGGTTGCCGCCATGCAGCGCGGCCATGCGTTGCTGGCCGACCGAATCGAAGCGCGCCAGCGAGGCCTGGGCGCGGGCAATGGTGTCGTCGTCCAGGTGCGAGATCAGGCGCTCGGCGGCCTGCCAGGCTTCGGCGTTGGTCTCACGCACGATTACATGCAGGCGGATGCCGAAGCGCACAGTGCGACCCTGCTTGGCGGCCTTGGCGCGCACCTGCTCGATCTTCTCGGCCACCGCCGCTGGCGGCTCGCCCCAGGTCAGGTACAGCTCGACCTGTTCGGCTGCCAGATCCTGGGCCGCTTCCGAAGAGCCGCCAAAGTAAAGCGGCGGACGCGGCTGCTGGATCGGCGGATAGAGCAACTTGGCGCCTTTGACCTGAATATGCTGGCCGTCGTAGTCGACGGTTTCGCCTTCCAGCACCCGACGCCAGATACGGGTGAACTCCACCGAGGCCTGGTAGCGTTCTTCGTGGCTGAGGAACAGACCGTCACCGGATAGCTCCTCTGGATCACCGCCGGTGACCAGGTTGAACAAGGCACGGCCACCGGAAAGACGATCCAGAGTCGCGGCCTGACGCGCCGCCACGGTCGGCGAGATGATCCCCGGGCGCAGGGCGACCAGGAACTTCAGGCGTTGGGTCACCGGTATCAGCGACGCGGCGACCAGCCAGGAGTCCTCGCAGGAGCGCCCGGTGGGAATCAGCACCCCGCCAAAACCCAAGCGGTCGGCGGCCTGGGCTATCTGCTGCAGGTAGCCGTGATCAACGGCACGCGCGCCTTCGGCGGTGCCAAGGTAATGGCCGTCGCCATGGGTCGGAAGAAACCAGAATACGTTGAGGCTCATTGGAGTTGTCTCCTAGGGGTGGCGCAGACCGGGGCGGCGCCCCGGCGCGGGCAAATCGTCAAGGGGCGCTGGCGACCTTGGCCGGCGGGGTCCAGATCACATCCTTGATGCTCAACGGCTTGGGAATCAGCTTGAGCGTCTTGAAGGTGTCGGCGATCTTCTGCTGGGCAGCGATCACCTCCGGGGTGAGGAAGGCGGCGCCATAGCCCTGGCGCTTGACCGAGGTCAGGGTGATGTCAGCCGGCAGGCCGAGCAGCGGCGCGACCTGGTCGGTGACTTCCTGCGGATTGGCCTTGGACCACTCGCCCACCGCGCGCACTTCATCGACCAGCGTGCTGATCACTTGCGGGTGCTGCTGTGCGTAGGGCTTGGTCGCCAGGTAGAACTGATGGTTGTCGACGATGCCCTGGCCATCGCGCAGGGTGCGGGCCTGCAGCTGCTGTTCGGCAGCAGCCTGGTACGGGTCCCAGATTACCCAGGCATCGACGCTGCCACGCTCGAAGGCGGCGCGGGCATCGGCGGGCGGCAGGAATACCGGCTGGATATCGCTGTACTTGAGGCCGGCGTCTTCCAGGGCGCGGACCAGCAGGTAGTGAACGTTCGAGCCTTTGTTCAGCGCGACCTTCTTGCCCTTGAGTTCCTTCACCGACTGGATCGGCGAACCCTTGGGCACCAGGATGGCTTCGCTGTGCGGTGCTGGCGGCTCGTAGGCGACATACAGCAAATCGGCGCCCGCAGCCTGGGCGAACACTGGCGGTGTCTCGCCGGTCACGCCGAAGTCGATTGAGCCGACGTTCAGGCCTTCGAGCAGTTGCGGGCCACCGGGGAATTCAGTCCATTGCACCTGCACGCCTTGGGCGGCAAGACGCTTCTCCAGCGTGCCCTTGGCCTTGAGCAGCACCAGGGTGCCGTACTTCTGATAACCGATACGCAGGCTCTGGGCCTGGGCTTGAGTAATGGCGCCGAAGGACACAGCCGCAGCAAACAGAGCGACCAGACCACGACGCAAAATGACAGTGCGCATAGCGCTCTCCTTTGCTGTTGGGGTTCAGGCTGCACCTGCTTGCCCGTTGGCGGGCGAGTAAGGTGGGAACTACAGGTAGCGGGTGGTACGCCTCAGATGCTCCAGCGAGCACTGAGCAGACGTTCATTCAACACGCCCGGCGCGACCGGCTTGGGCCGACGGGCCAGGGCACGGTGGAACAGTTCCAGCGATTCGTGCAGACGCTGCTCCAGGGCCGGCGCCAGTTGCGCGGCGGCACTGCCTTCGCCGTAGGCGATCTGGCTGTCGTCGGCGAAGATCCCTTGCAGGGTTTCCTCGGCCTTGAGTGCCGACAGCACCGGCTTGAGCGCGTAATCCACGGCGAGCATATGGGCGATGCTGCCGCCCGTTGCAATTGGCAGCACCACCTTGTGGCTCAGGGCGCGTTCGGGCAGCAGGTCGAGCAGGGTTTTCAGCGCGCCAGCAAACGAGGCCTTGTACACCGGGGTGGCCACCACCAGGCCGTCGGCCTGCTCCACCAGTTGCAGGAAGTGCTGCACCTTGGGGCTGTCGAAGCGGGCATGGAGCAGGTCTTCGGCCGGAAAATCCCGCACCTGGAAAGTCACCACTTCCACGCCCTGGCCTTGCAGCCACTGGCGACTGCGCTCAAGCAGGACGCCGGAGCGCGAACGCAGACTGGGACTACCACCGAGAGAAACAACCAGCATTGGAACGCATCCTTGATCGTGTTCTAGAGGGCCGCGAGTTGGAGTTCTCGCTGGAATGGAGTGACCTTAACAGCTTGATACATATATCGATAAATCATATTTTTTCATTTGTTTATTCCTTTAAGAGCTATGAGAGCATCGCGGGGCAAGCCCGCTCCTACAGGTATTGGGGGGAATAAAAAAAGGGCCGTAAACGGCCCAAATTCCCTGCTATGGCTAAAGATCAACGATTGGGTTGCGGGGTCAGGCGCAGGTACGGCTTGACCGCCCGGTAACCCTTGGGAAAGCGTCGTTTGATTTCGTCTTCATCCTTGAGCGACGGCACGATCACCACCTCGTCACCGTCCTGCCAGTTGGCCGGGGTGGCAACCTTGTGGTTGTCGGTCAGTTGCAGCGAATCGATCACCCGCAAGATCTCGTGGAAATTGCGCCCGGTGCTGGCCGGATAGGTGATGGTCAGGCGGATCTTCTTGTTCGGGTCGATAACGAACAAGGAACGCACCGTCAGGGTGTCGCTGGCATTGGGATGAATCAGGTCGTAGAGGTCGGAAACTTTGCGATCGGCATCGGCCAGGATCGGGAAGTTGACGATAGTGTTCTGGGTTTCGTTGATGTCTTCGATCCAGCGGTGGTGCGAATCCACCGGGTCCACCGACAGGGCGATGGCCTTGACCCCTCGTTCGGCGAACTGCTCTTTGAGCTTGGCCGTGAAACCAAGCTCAGTGGTGCACACCGGCGTGAAGTCGGCCGGGTGAGAGAACAGCACGCCCCAGCTGTCGCCCAGCCATTCATGGAAGCGGATCTTGCCGGCGCTGGAATCCTGTTCGAAGTCGGGGGCGATATCGCCGAGTCTGAGGCTCATGGTGCGGCTCCTTGGCTGGGTTCGTTATGGCTTCACTGTGCCTGCTTCCTTGTAAAATTAAAAAGAATAAATATCGATTTATTTATAATCTTTACTCATATAGAAAAGCAGGTAAAAAAAAGCCTCGCACAAGGCGAGGCTTCTCGTTTCAACCAGACTTACATGAAGCTGTAAGTGTAGTTGAAGATCAGGCGGGTCTGATCCTGGTCGTTGATGCTCTGACCTTCACCACGGTAGCTACCATGGCGCAGGCTAGCGCCCAGACCTTTGAGGGTACCTTCCTGGATCACGTAGTCGACACGCGCATCGCGCTCCCACTCGTGGTAAGTACCGCCGCCCACAGGGTTCTTGACGTCGTCGCCACGCAGGTAGGCAACCGATGCTTTCAGGCCTGGAACGCCCAGGCGCGCGAAGTCATACGAGTACTGACCGAAGGTGGTGTTTTCACCTGCACGAGCAAACTGGTTGATCATGCTGTCGGTGAACAGGTAGAAGCTGGCGCCAGCGGCGCCTTCATTGCGGCCATTGCCGTCAGTGACACTACCTTGGTTCAGCCAGACAAAGCCACCGTCATCACCGACCTGTTGATGACCCAGCATCAGCGCGTGGCCACCCAGGGTGTAGGTGAACATGGCGCTCCAGGTTTTGTTGTCGACCTCACCGCTATTTTTGGCATAGCCACCGTTGTTGTTGAAACGGTAGCCAGCGTCACCGTTCTTGCCATCGCTGCTGCTATCGAAATAGCGCAGGTCGGTTTTGAACGACTGATCGTTGCCGATCGGGTAAACGTGAACCAGGCCCAGGAAGTGCTGCTTGTAGAAGTCTTCCAGGTTCGAGTAGTAGTACTGCAGGGTCAGGTCTTTGGTGACCTTCCAGTCGCCGCCAGCGAACTGGAACTTGTTACTGTCCTCGGAGGCACCTGCAACAGACAGACCAGTACGGTTGCTCGATGCACGACCCATAGCATGAGTCAGCTGACCGGCGTTCAGCGTCAGGTTGTCGATTTCTTTGGACTGAATGGTGCCGCCTTCAAAGGTCTGTGGCAGCAGTCGGCCGTCGTTGGACACCAGGATTGGCAGGTTAGGCGCCAGGGCGCTACCAAAGTGAGCTTCAGTCTTGGAGAAACGCGCTTTGGCGTTAGCACCAAAACGAGCCCACTGGCCTACGGCCGATCCATCACTGTCGCTTGGGAAGAAGCTGCTGTTGTCTGGGTGGTGGCCTTTACCGCCATCCAGATGAATACCCCACAGCGCTTGTGCATCGACACCAAAGCCTACGGTACCTTCGGTGAAGCCCGAGATGTAGTCGAGCTTGAAACCCTGACCCGACTCGCGGCTGCTGGTGCTACCGGTTTCACGATCATCGTTATCGAAATACATGGTGCGGGAACTAAGCGACAGCTTGCTGTCTTCAACGAAACCGGCAGCACTCGCCTGCTGGGCCAGAACCCCAACGGCCACGGCAAGCGCCAAGGTGGACTTGTACATGTTTTGCTCCTCTACGTTCTAATTCTTGTGTGTCGCTCACGGCAGGATCTTTGTGTCCCGCTCGACGTCGATTGGCGATTAGCACCAAAGGGTGACCGTCAAGTCAATCGTAACTATTCATTTCACTACTTTGGTCTAATGCGCCAGCGGTGGGGGTGAAGGATAATGACAATCCTATAAATCCAAAAAGACTTATTTCGTAATTTTTCAGATTAATACGGAATATATCCCTAGATTTTTCTTCGCTGCCGTTATCGGCACATAAGCTAATTCCTAAAGGGTATTTGAAAGCGATTTTTTAGATCTCTTAGCTTTGTCGAACCGTCCCCCTTCGACAAGGCAGCCCTCATGGCCAGACCATCATTGCGTTTCCTATCCGCCCTGGCCTTGACCAACATCACTTTTGTCGCCCAGACCGTTGACTTGACCGTGGGCTACCACGCAAGGATTTTGCCGAGAAGCATCCCGAGGTGGTGAGCACGTTCGCCAAGATGCATTTGCCGGCTACGCTGCCAACAAGGCGCAGTGGACGGCCGACTCGGTGCCGGTGCAGAAGATTGCCAAACTGACCGGCGCCAATGCCGCGGATGTACCGCAGCTGCTCGCCGGTGCGGCGTTCCCGGATGCCCAAGGCGATTGGCGAGACCGCACAGTTCCTCAAGGAGCAGGGCAAGATTGAAGCGGTGTTGCCGGACTACGCGCCGTACGTGAGCGCCAAGTTTATTCAGTGAGTGGGTATCGCGGGGCAAGTCGAGGCGTCGCACCGCCGCTCCCACACGGACCTGTAGGAGCGGGCTTGCCCCGCGATGAATCCACCTCCTTCTGCAGGGTCTTAAATCAATTGGCTCCTAAGCTAATGCAAAAAAGTTATTTATTTTAACTTTCTTAGATCATCTAGTCTTATCCCACACCAACATAAACGCCCGCCTGACAAGGAGTTAACCATGACCCTGCATGCTCCCCTGCGCCTGTTCGCCGCCCTGACCCTGGCCGGCACCAGCTGGTTTGCCCAGGCGGCTGACCTGACGGTGGCCTACCAGACCACCGTCGACCCGGCGAAAGTCGCCCAGGTCGATGGCACCTACGAGAAAACCAGCAAGGCCGACATCGACTGGCGCAAGTTCGACAGCGGTGCCGATGTGATTACCGCCGTAGCCTCGGGCGACGTGCAAATCGGCTACCTCGGCTCCAGCCCGCTGGCCGCTGCCGCAACCCGCAAGCTGCCGGTGGAAACCTTCCTGATCGCCACCCAGATTGGCGCTGCCGAAGCCCTGGTCGCTCGCGATGGCGCCGGCATCAATTCACCACAGGACCTGATCGGCAAGAAGATTGCCGTGCCGTTCGTCTCCACCGGCCACTACAGCCTGCTGGCCGCGCTCAAGCAATGGAACATCGACCCGGCCAAGGTACAGATCCTCAACCTCGCGCCACCGGCAATCATTGCCGCCTGGAAGCGCGGTGACATCGACGCGACCTACGTCTGGGACCCGGCCCTGGGCGTGGCCAAGGAAAACGGCAAGGTGCTGATCACCTCCGGTGAGCTGGCCGAAAAAGGTGCACCGACCTTCGACGCCTGGATCGTGCGCAAAGACTTCGCTGCCAAGCACCCGGAGATCGTCAAGGCCTTCGCCAAAGTCACCCTGGACGCCTACGCCGACTACCGCAAAGACCCGCAAGCGTGGCTGGCCAACAAGAGCAACGTCGACAAGCTGGTGAAGCTCTCCGGCGCCAAGGCGGCTGATATTCCTGGGCTGCTGCAAGGCAACGTGTTTCCGCTGGCCGCCGACCAGGTCGCAGCGCTGGGCGCACCGACCACCCAGGCGATTACCGACACGGCTACCTTCCTCAAGGAGCAAGGCAAGGTCGAAGCGGTACTGCCGGACTACGCGCCCTACGTCAGCGCCAAATTCATCGCCAACTGAAAACCCGGAGCAGACCATGGCCCTGTTACAACTGGAGCGCATCAGCGCACAGTATCCCGGCGCGGCCGAGCCGGTGCTGGCCGATATCAACCTGAGCCTGGGCCCGCAGCAATTGCTGGTGGCCCTCGGCCCTTCGGGCAGCGGCAAGACCTCGTTGCTCAACCTGATTGCCGGTTTCGTTGCGCCCAGCAGCGGCCGGATCACCCTCGACGGCGTACCGGTGCAAGGCCCGGGTGCCGAGCGCGGCGTAGTGTTCCAGGACGATGCGCTGCTGCCCTGGCAGGATGTGCTGGCCAACGTCGCCTTCGGCCTGGAGCTGGCCGGCGTGCCGCGTGCCACACGGGAAAGCAAGGCCCGCGAGATGCTCGCCCTGGTCGACCTGGCGGACTTCGGCAGCCGGCGCATCTGGCAACTGTCCGGTGGCCAGAAGCAGCGCGTGGGCCTGGCCCGGGCACTGGCTGCCGACCCGCGTGTGCTGCTGATGGACGAGCCGTTCGGCGCACTGGATGCCTTTACCCGCGAACAGATGCAGGAGTTGCTGCTGCAAGTCTGGCAACGCACCGCCAAGCCGGTGTTCCTGATTACCCACGACATTGAAGAAGCGGTGTTCCTCGCCACCGAACTGGTGCTGCTGGCACCCAACCCCGGGCAGATCGTCGAACGCCTGCAACTGGATTTCGGCCAGCGCTACAGCGCCGGCGAGTCGGCCCGCTCGATCAAGTCCGACCCGCGCTTTATCGAAACCCGCGAGCATGTGCTGGCCCGGGTGTTCTCCCAACGCAGTGCCGCGACGCGGCAGGAGTCCGCATGAGCAGCCTGGATGTCCCGGTAGCGACCAAACACGCCGCCAGCCACACCGCGCCGAGCAAACCTGGGCGCCGCCTGAGCACCCGCTGGATCAGCGGCCTGACCCTGGCCACACTGTTGCTGGTGTGGTGGGCGGTTACCGCCGCCGAATGGATCGAACCGTTGTTCTTGCCCTCGCCCGAAGCGGTGCTGAGCAAGGCCTGGTTGCTGCTGACCCAGGGCTATATGGAATCAACCCTGTGGCAGCACTTGGGTGCCAGCCTGCAACGTATCGGCCTGGCCCTCGGTGCGGCGATCATCACGGCGATTCCGATCGGCATTGCCATCGGCCATAACCGTATCGCCCGTGGCATTCTCGACCCGCTGATCGAGTTCTACCGGCCGATTCCGCCCTTGGCTTATCTGCCGCTGATCGTGATCTGGTGCGGCATCGGCGAGCTGTCGAAAGTGCTGCTGATTTACCTGGCGATCTTCGCCCCGATTGCCATCGCTACCGCCACCGGCGTGCGCACCGTCGACCCGACCAAGCTGCGCGCGGCGCAGTCGCTGGGCGCCACCCGCTGGCAGCTGATTCGCCATGTGATCCTGCCCAGCGCCCTGCCCGACATTCTTACCGGTGTGCGCATTGGCCTGGGCGTCGGCTGGTCGACCCTGGTGGCAGCCGAGCTGATCGCCGCTACCAGCGGCCTGGGCTTCATGGTCCAGTCGGCGGCGCAGTTCCTGGTAACCGACGTGGTAGTGCTGGGCATCCTGGTAATCGCGCTGATTGCCTTCGCCCTGGAGATGGGCCTGCGCGCCCTGCAGCGCAAGCTGGTGCCCTGGCACGGCCAGAGCCATTGACAACGGATAGAGAACAACCATGAGCCTGACCATTACCCCGCTGAGCCCTGCCCTCGGCGCCCAGATCAGCGGCATCGACCTCAGCCGCGAGATCAGCCAAGAACTACGCGATGCCATCGAACAGGCGCTGTTCAAGCATCAGGTGCTGTTCTTCCGCGACCAGCCGATCAACCCACAGCAGCAGGCCGAGTTTGCCGCGCGCTTTGGCGACCTGCATATCCACCCGATCTACCCCAATGTGCCGGAAACACCACAAGTGCTGGTGCTCGACACCGCCGTCACCGACGTGCGCGACAACGCCATCTGGCACACCGACGTGACCTTCCTGCCGACCCCGGCACTGGGGGCGGTGCTCAGTGCCAAGCAACTGCCGGCCTACGGCGGCGACACCTTGTGGGCCAGTGGCATTGCGGCCTATGAGGCGCTGTCGGCACCGTTGCAGCAACTGCTTGCCGGCCTTACCGCGACCCATGACTTCACCAAGTCGTTCCCGCTGGAGCGCTTCGGTAACACCCCCGAAGACCTGGCACGCTGGGAAGCGGCACGGCGCAACAACCCGCCGCTGTCGCACCCGGTGATCCGCACCCACCCGGTGAGCGGGCACAAGGCGCTGTTCGTCAACGACGGTTTCACTACCCGCATCAACGAACTGAGCGAGGCTGAAAGCGAGGCGATTCTCAAGCTGCTGTTCGCGCACGCGACCCGGCCGGAGTTCACCATTCGCTGGCGCTGGCAGGAAAACGACGTGGCGTTCTGGGATAACCGCGTAACCCAGCATTACGCGGTGGATGATTACCGGCCGGCGCGGCGGGTGATGCACCGGGCGACAATTCTGGGGGATGCGCCGTTCTGAGATCGCGGCGCTAACAGCGCTGGCAAGCCAGCCCCCACAAGACTCTATGGGAGCTGGCTTGCCAGCGATGAGGCCTGCACAATCAGCGTACCAGATGCAAGAACTGCATATGCCGTTCGTATTGATCAAGAATGTCGTTGATGATCTGCTCCTTGCTGTAGCCCACCAGATCGTAGTCCTGGCTGCCTTCGCTCAGGTGCACTTCAGCACGGTAATAGCGACGGTTCTTCAGTTCCTGGGTACCCAGGCCGCCCAAGGCAAATGATGGCGTGAAATAACCACGCATCTGCACCTGGTAAATGAACGGCTGCTCTTCGCCATGGCCGATCTTCAAACTGACGTTGTCGTGGCTCGGGTCTTCCTGGGTGATGACGTGCAGGCCCTTCTCGCCAAACACCTCGGTCACCTCGGCAATCGCCGGGCGCACCACGTCATCCATGAAGCGGTACACCTCATCGCGCGATGGGAAGTGCACGGCCTGGCTCAAGCGCTGACGCCAACCACCACGGCCACGCCGTGAGTTGGCGAACGGTGCCAGTGAGTGCAACTGGGCGATCTGGCGTTGCGATTCCAGGTAGAACGCCTTGTGCAGGCCCCACATCATCAACAGCAAGATCACCGAGAACGGCAGCGAGGTGAGTACCACCGCCGATTTCAGCGAATCGATACTGCCGGCAAACAACAACCCGCTGGTCACCAGCGCGGTCATCGCGCCCCAGAACACCCGCAGCCAGTTCGGCCCATCTTCGTCGGCGTTGCCACCACGCGCAGAGAGGGTCGAGAGCACCACGGTGCCGGAGTCGGCCGAGGTCACGAAGAACACGAAACTGATGAACACCGTGACGGCGATAACCGCCTTGCTCCACGGGTAGGTTTCCAGCAACAGGTAGAGGGTCATCGACGGGTTGTCGATAGCCGATTGCCCCAGCGCGGTCATGCCATGCTCGAGCACCTGGAACAGCGCGCTGTTACCAAAGATCGACATCCACGCCAGGGTGAAGCCCAGCGGAATCAGCAGCACGCCGAAGACGAACTCGCGGATGGTCCGGCCGCGGGAAATTCGCGCAATGAACAGGCCGACGAACGGCGCCCAGGCAATCCACCAGGCCCAGTAGAACACGGTCCAGCCGCCCAGCCATTCATTGGCCTGGGTGTAGGCATACACATCGAAACTCTTGCGCGGCAAGGCGCCGAGGTAGTCACCGAGGTTCTGGATCAGGGTATTGAACAGGTGCTGGGTGGGCCCCGCGAACAGCACGAACAGCAGCAGCGCGCAGGCCAGGAACATGTTGATGTCGGACATCACCCGCACGCCCTTCTCGACCCCGGCTACCGCCACCGCCACCGCCGCGCCCATCATCAGGGTGATGAGGATCACCTGCACCCACTGGGTATGGGGCACGCCGAACAGGTAGTCCAGGCCCGAGTTCAGGTGCAACACGCCAAAGCCCATGTCGGCGCCCAGGCCGAACACCGTGGCGATGATGCCGAAGCCGTCCACGGCATAGCCGATCGGGCCGTTGATGCGCTTGCCGATCAGCGGATACAGCGCCGAGCGCAGGGCCAGCGGCAGGTTATGCCGGTAGGCGAAATAGGCCAGGGCCATGCCGACAAAGGCGAAAACGCCCCAGCCATGCAGGCCCCAGTGCAGGAACAGCAGCTGCATCGCCTGACGCCCGGCCTCGACCGTGCCGGCCTCGCCTTGCGGTGGCTGGAGCATGTGGGTCAGGGGTTCGGAGACGCAGAAGAAGAACAGGGTGATGCTGATGCCTGCGGCGAACAGCATGCCGGCCCAGGACAGGTAGCTGAACTCGGGTTCGTCGTGGTCGGCACCGAGCTTGATCTTGCCGTAGCCAGACAAGGCGGTGACCACCACGAAGACCAGGTACAGCGTCATCGCCAGCATGTAGTACCAGCCAACGGTGTTGGCCGCCCAGTTCTGCGCCGCCAGCAGCCACTCGCCAGCGGCTTGCGGATTGCTGATGACCACCAGGCCGAATATCAGGATAAAGCTCGCCGCGAAGTAAAAAACCGGCGGATTCATGCGGATCTTGCCGCTGGGTACGGGGCTTGGTGCACTCATCGGTCGTGCACCTCATAGAGGGGGGAGAAGCTTGGATTGAACGGGTTCAGCAAAGGGTTTCCTCCTGTTGAACACCGGCAGCGGACCAGCGTTTTAACTTGAACAAGCATTCAAGTTAAACATGGATGGGACCATTGCGCGACCCATCGCGGGGCAAGCCCGCTCCCACAATGGGAGCGGGCTTGCCCCGCGATGGCCATTAGAATCTACTTCTGGGTACCATCATCATGTTGCAGATTGGCCTGGGTCAGGTTGCTGCCCGGGGCCACGCTGCGGGTCAGCCAGACGTTGCCGCCGATGGTCGAACCTTTGCCGATGGTGATTCGTCCCAGAATAGTCGCGCCGGCATAAATCACCACGTCGTCTTCAACGATCGGGTGGCGTGGATGACCTTTCTGCAACTGCCCGTCCTCATCCGCCGGGAAGCGTTTAGCGCCCAGGGTAACGGCCTGATAGATGCGTACCCGCTCGCCGATGATCGCCGTTTCGCCGATCACCACTCCAGTGCCGTGGTCGATGAAGAAGCTCGGGCCGATCTGCGCGCCCGGGTGGATATCGATGCCGGTGGCCGAATGCGCCAGCTCCGAGCTGATCCGCGCCAGCAACGGCAGGCCGGAACGGTACAGGTGGTGAGCCAGGCGGTGGTGAATCACCGCGAGGATGCCCGGGTAGCACAGCAGCACTTCATCAACGCTACGCGCCGCCGGGTCGCCATGGAACGCCGCCAGCACATCGGTATCGAGGATGCTGCGCAAGCCCGGCAAGGCGGCGGCAAAGTCCTGGATCAGGCGCAACGCCGTGGCGTCGATTTCGGCCGTGGCCTGCTTGCCGTGGCGCGCCACGTAGCGCAACTCCAGACGCGCCTGGGCGAGCAAGGCGGTCAGCGCGGCATCGAGGGTGTGGCCAACATAGAAGTCTTCGCTTTCTTCACGCAGGTCGACCGGCCCCAGGCGCATGGGGAACAAGGCGCCACACAGCTGCTCGAGAATATGGCGCATGGCCTCGCGTGACGGCAGCTCGCGGCCACCCTGCTCGCCGCTGCTGCGGCCATTACTGCTGCGCCACTGGTCGCGGGCGGCACGCAGCTGGCCGACGATGGTTTGCAGCTGCCAATGCCCTGTTTGCGCGTTGTCGCTCACGGTTACCTCTCCTGCTGCAGCGGCGGTCGGTGGATGAAAATGCCGCCGGAATAAACGCTCACTCTACGGCAATTTCCCACAACGGAAAAAATAACCCTTTATTCCAGAATGCGATAAAGGCGGCATAAGCCAGGGAGTTGCCCACCTGCCCCGGGCTGCCTATAGTCGAATTTTACTTGGACGACGTGATCCCATGATCGACCGACAGCTTGCCCGCTTCAATCGTCTGGACCTGCTTGGCGCACCCACCGCGCTGGAAAAACTGCACCGGCTGTCAGCCTGGGCCGGCCGCGATATCTACGTCAAACGCGACGACTGCACGCCATTGGCGTTGGGTGGCAACAAAGTACGCAAGCTTGAATACCTGGCCGCCGATGCCCTGGCCAAGGGCGCCGATACCCTGGTGACCGCAGGCGCCATCCAGTCCAACCATGTCCGCCAGACCGCCGCCCTGGCCGCGCAACTGGGCCTGGCCTGTGTAGCCTTGCTGGAAAACCCGATCGGCACCGATTCGCTCAACTATCGGCAAAACGGCAACCGGCTGCTGCTGGAGCTGTTCGACGCCAAGGTCGAGCTGGTCGACAACCTCGACAATGCCGACGAACAACTGCAAGCCCTGGCCGTGCGCCTGCACGCCAGTGGCCGCAAACCCTACATCGTGCCGATTGGCGGCTCCAACGCCCTCGGTGCCCTGGGTTATGTCCGTGCGGGCCTGGAGCTGGCAAAGCAGATCGAACATTGCGGCGAACAGTTCGCCGGGGTGGTGCTGGCCTCCGGCAGCGCCGGCACCCACAGCGGCCTGGCCATCGCCCTGGCGGAAAAGCTGCCAAACCTGCCGGTGATCGGCGTGACCGTGTCGCGCAGCGATGAAGACCAGCGACCGAAAGTCCAGGGCCTGGCCGAACGCACCGCCGAGCTGCTGCACGTGCGCTTGCCAAAAACCTTCAAGATCGAACTGTGGGATGAATACTTCGCCCCGCGCTACGGCGAGCCCAATGCCGGCACCCTCGCCGCCATTCGCCTGCTGGCCAGCCAGGAAGGTTTGCTGCTCGATCCGGTGTACACCGGCAAGGCCATGGCCGGGCTGCTCGATGGCATTGCCCGCCAGCGATTCGATGATGGTCCGCTGATTTTTCTGCATACCGGTGGGGCACCGGCATTATTCGCCTACCCTGAGGTCTGGAACGGGTAATTACATTATTTGAAAATAATATAAGAACATGAATTTATATTATTTTTAAGACTAAAAGCGTCACCCTATAGTCAGCGCCACACTCACAACAACACTGGGGCTAACCATGAAGATTTCCGCTTTCGGTAAACAGGCAGTCGCCGCCGGTCTGGGCCTGCTGCTCGGGGCCAGCCTGCTCGGTCAGGTTGTAGCGGGTGAGCAACTGCAGCAGATCAAGGACAAGGGCGTAATCAACGTCGGCCTTGAAGGCACCTATCCACCGTTCAGCTTCGTCGATGCCGACGGCAAACTGGCCGGCTTCGAAGTGGAACTCTCCGAGGCCCTGGCCAAGGAGCTCGGGGTCAAGGTCAAGCTGCAACCGACCAAGTGGGACGGCATCCTCGCAGCCCTTGAGTCCAAGCGCCTGGACGCGGTGGTCAACCAGGTGACCATCTCCGAAGAGCGCAAGAAGAAGTACGACTTCTCAGAGCCCTATACCGTTTCCGGAATTCAGGCACTGGTGCTGACGAAAAAGGCCGCCGAGCTGAACATCAAGTCCGCTGCCGATCTGGGTGGCAAGAAAGTCGGCGTGGGCCTTGGCACCAACTATGAACAGTGGGTCAAAGCCAATGTGCCGACCGCTGACGTGCGCACTTACGAAGACGATCCGACCAAGTTCCAGGACCTGCGCGTCGGTCGTATCGACGCGATCCTGATCGACCGTCTGGCCGCCCTGGAATACGCCAAGAAAGCCAAGGACACCACCGCCGCCGGTGACGCATTCTCCCGTCAGGAAGCCGGTATCGCCCTGCGCAAAGGCGAGCCTGAGCTGCTGGCCGCAGTGAACAAGGCCCTCGACAAGCTGCGCGCCGACGGCACGCTGAAAAAGCTTTCGGAAAAGTACTTCAACGCTGACGTCACTCAATAATGGAAGCAGCTTTCCAGCTCGCAATAGAGTCCGCGCCCTTCCTGCTCAAGGGCGCGTACTACACGGTAATCCTCAGCCTCGGCGGGATGTTCTTTGGCCTGTTGCTGGGCTTTGCCCTGGCGCTGATGCGCCTGTCGCCACTCAAGCTGCTGAGCTGGACGGCGCGGGTCTACGTCTCGTTCTTTCGCGGAACGCCGCTGCTGGTACAGCTGTTCATGATCTACTACGGCCTGCCGCAGCTGGGCATCGAACTCGACCCGCTGCCAGCAGCGCTGATCGGCTTCTCGCTGAATATGGCCGCCTATGCCTGTGAAATCCTGCGTGCCGCGATCAGTTCCATCGACCGCGGCCAATGGGAGGCTGCCGCCAGCATCGGCATGACCCGTGGCCAGGCCATGCGCCGGGCGATCCTTCCGCAAGCGGCGCGTACCGCCTTGCCGCCCCTGGGCAACAGCTTCATCTCGCTGGTCAAGGACACTGCCCTGGCCGCCACCATCCAGGTGCCGGAGCTGTTCCGCCAGGCGCAGCTGATTACCGCACGCACCTTCGAAATCTTCACCATGTACCTTGCCGCCGCACTGATCTACTGGGTGCTGGCCAGCGTTCTCGCACACCTGCAGAACCGCCTGGAAGCGCGGGTCAACCGACACGACCAGGAGTCCTGAGGCATGATCGAGGTACTACGACTGAGCAAGCAGTTCAACGGCCAGACCGTGCTCGATGACATCAGCCTCAAGGTCGAGGCCGGCGAGGTGATCGCCATCATCGGCCCCAGCGGCTCCGGCAAGACCACCTTCCTGCGCTGCCTGAACCTGCTGGAAACTCCCAGCAGCGGACGCATCAAGGTCGGCAAGGTAGAGATCGACGCCAACCGCCCGCTGAGCCAGCAAAGCGGACTGATCCGCCAGTTGCGCCAGGAGGTCGGCTTCGTCTTCCAGAACTTCAACCTGTTCCCCCATCGCACGGCGCTGGAGAACGTCATCGAAGGCCCGCTGGTGGTCAAGAAGACCCCACGCGAACAGGCCGTGGCCCTGGGCATGAAGCTGCTGGCCAAGGTCGGCCTGGCTGGCAAGGAATCCTCCTACCCACGCAAGCTCTCCGGTGGTCAACAGCAGCGGGTAGCGATAGCCCGGGCCCTGGCCATGGAGCCGGAGGTGATCCTCTTCGACGAACCCACCTCGGCGCTCGACCCCGAGCTGGTCGGCGAAGTGCTGGCGACCATTCGCGGCCTGGCTGAAGAAAAGCGCACCATGATCATCGTCACCCACGAGATGAGTTTTGCCCGTGATGTGGCCAATCGAGTGATCTTCTTCGACAAGGGCGTGATCGTCGAACAGGGCGAAGCCAAGGCACTATTTGCCCAGCCCAAAGAAGAGCGCACCCGCCAGTTCCTGAGCAAATTCCTCGGCACGCAGAACACCGGCTACTGAGTTTTCCCCTGCCTTTTCCCTCCCCTCTGACAGCGCCTGCCCTGCCCCGGCAGGCGTTCATCCGGCGACCGCCAAGTACTTCTATATTTATTCCTAAAAGTTAGTTTATTTAATTTTTATACACTATTAGGGTATATGCACCGGACCACCGGACCAGCGCAATTTTGTCGCCGCACCCCGCGCCGACGTTTTCAATTCGTGAGGTAGGTATGGTCAGGAACACAATCACCCCAGTGCGTAACGCCAGGGCATTGAGTGCAGCCAAGGAGCGGTACTGATGTCCAATCTGGCAGAAACCTCAGTCCACAGCGACCTGGACAGCGCCCCGCTGTTGTTGCCGGCCAAGGTCCTGAGCAACGACGCACAAGCCCTTCAGGCGGCCCATGAGCTGGCTGCGGTAGCACGCACCCAGGCGGCCAAACGCGACCAGCAACGCAAACTGCCCTGGGCAGAAATCGAACAGTTCACCCGCAGCGGCCTGGGCAGCATCAGCATCCCCCGGGCGTTTGGCGGCGCGCAGGTGTCGTTTGTCACCATCGCCGAGATATTTCGCATCATCAGCACCGCCGACCCGGCACTGGGGCAGATCCCGCAAAACCAGTTCGGCATCCTGCAACTGCTCAAAGGCACCGCCAGCGAGCGGCAGAAAGAGTTGCTGTTCAAGTCGGTGCTCGACGGCTGGCGCATCGGCAACGCCGGGCCGGAACGCGGTACCAAGCACACCCTGGACCTCAAGGCGCGGATCACCCGCGAGGGCGATCACTATGTGCTCAGCGGCCAGAAGTTCTATTCCACCGGTGCCCTGTTTGCCCATTGGGTGGCCGTCAAGGCACTGAACGATGACGGCCGTCAGGTCATGGCTTTCGTCCGCCGTGGCACACCGGGTTTGCGCATCGTCGACGACTGGTCCGGTTTCGGCCAGCGCACCACCGCCAGCGGCACCGTGCTGCTGGACAAGGTACAGGTCGATGCGGAGCTGGTGATCGACACCTGGAAACAAGGCGAAGTGCCCAACATCCAGGGCGCCGCTTCGCAGCTGATTCAGGCCGCCATCGATGCCGGTATCGCCGAAGCGGCGATTGCCGACACCATCGCCTTTGTCCGCGACAAAGCCCGGCCATGGATCGACGCCAAGGTCGATCGCGCCAGCGACGATCTCTACGTGATCGCCGACGTCGGTCGCCTGCAGCTTGAATTGCATGCTGCCCAGGCACTGCTGGGCAAGGCTGCGCGGGTGCTCGACGAAGTCAACGCCGCGCCGGTCGACGCCGCCGCGGCCGCCCGTGCCTCGATTGCAGTGGCCGAAGCCAAGGTGCTGACCACCGAGATTTCGCTGCTGGCCGGCGAGAAACTCTTCGAGCTCTCCGGCAGCCGCGCCACCCTGGCCGAGTTCAACCTCGACCGGCACTGGCGCAATGCCCGCGTGCACACCCTGCACGACCCGGTGCGCTGGAAATACCACGCCGTCGGCGCCTATCACCTCAACGGTACCTTGCCTGCCCGGCACTCCTGGATTTGACCAGACCACTGGAGCCCTGTTTATGAGCCTTTTGCCGCAACCGCACGCCAACGTCGCGGTCATCCACACTGACGCCCAGGCCTTGCAAGTCGCCGAGGAAATCGCCGGCCAACTGCGCCGCGACAGCGCCCTGCGCGATCGTGAGCGACGTCTGCCACACCCTGAACTCGAACTGTTCTCGCACTCCGGCCTGTGGGGCATCAGCGTGCCCAAGGCCTATGGCGGTGCTGGCGTGTCGAACGTCACATTGGCCAAGGTCATCGCCCGCATCGCCCAGGCCGACGCCTCGCTGGGGCAGATTCCGCAGAACCATTTCTATGCCCTGGAAGTGCTGCGGGTCAACGGCAGCCCGCAGCAACAGCAGCGCCTGTACGCCGAAGTACTGGCCGGCAAGCGCTTCGGCAATGCCCTGGCCGAGCTCGGCACCAAGACCGCTCACGACCGCACCACTGCCCTCAGCCGAGATGGCGACGCTTACCGCATCAATGGCCGCAAGTTCTACGCCACGGGCGCGATCTATGCCCAGCGCATTCCGACCTCGGTCGTCGATGAAGACGGCATTCAGCGCCTGGCTTTCGTGCCGGCAGACAGCGCCGGCCTGAAAGTCATCGACGACTGGAGCGGCTTCGGCCAGCGCACCACCGGCAGTGGTTCGGTGGTGTTCGATAACGTCCAGGTTGCCGCCGAAGACGTGCTGCCGTTCCAGAGCGCCTTCGAGCGCCCGACCACGGTCGGCCCGCTGGCGCAAATCCTCCACGCCGCCATCGACACCGGCATCGCCCGCGCCGCTTATGAAGATGCCCTGCACTTCGTGCGCACCCGCAGCCGGCCATGGGTCGACTCCGGCGTCGAGCAGGCCAGCGCAGACCCGCTGACCTTGAAGTCCTTCGGCCACCTGGCGATCCGCTTGCACGCAACCGAAGCCCTGCTCGAACGCGCCGGTGAGTACCTCGACCGCGCCCAGGCCGAGCCGAACGCCGAAACCGTCGCCGCTGCCTCCATTGCCGTGGCCGAAGCGCGGGCGATCAGCACCGAGATCTCCCTCGCCGCCGGCACCACCCTGTTCGAGCTCGCCGGCAGCCAGGCGACCCTGGCCGAGCATGGCCTGGATCGGCACTGGCGCAACGCCCGGGTGCACACCTTGCACGACCCGGTGCGCTGGAAGTACCACGCCATCGGTAATTACTACCTCAACGATGAAAATCCACCGTTGCGGGGCACCCTCTGATGGCCAAGAAAAAGATCCTCCTCAACGCCTTCAACATGAACTGCGTCGGCCATATCAACCACGGCCTGTGGACCCATCCACGGGACAACTCGAGCCAGTACAAGACCCTCGAATACTGGACCGAGCTTGCCCAGTTGCTGGAGCGCGGGCTGTTCGACGGGCTGTTCATCGCCGATATCGTCGGCGTCTACGACGTCTACCAGCAGTCGGTCGATGTACCGTTGAAGGAGTCGATCCAGCTGCCGGTCAACGACCCGCTGCTGCTGGTTTCGGCCATGGCCGCGGTCACCCGCAACCTCGGCTTCGGCCTGACCGCCAACCTCACCTACGAGCCGCCATACCTGTTCGCCCGGCGCCTTTCTACCCTCGACCACCTGAGCCGTGGCCGGGTCGGCTGGAACATTGTCACCGGCTACCTCGACAGCGCAGCCAAGGCCATGGGCCTGGACCAGCAGCCCGAGCACGACCGGCGCTACGACCAGGCCGACGAGTACTTGCAAGTGCTGTACAAGCTCTGGGAAGGCAGCTGGGAAGACGACGCGGTGCTCAACGATCGCAAGCAACGGGTCTACGCCCAGCCGGACAAGGTGCACAAGGTCAACCACCAGGGCGAGTTCTACCGGGTCGAGGGTTACCACCTGTGCGAACCATCGCCACAGCGCACCCCGGTATTGTTCCAGGCCGGCAGTTCCGAGCGCGGCCTGAGCTTTGCCGGCAATCATGCCGAGTGCGTGTTCATCAGCGGCCAGAACAAGGCTGCCACCCGCGCCCAGGTCGACAAGGTGCGCGCTGCTGCCGTAGCGGCCGGGCGTGACCCGCAGGCGATCAAGGTGTTCATGGGCCTGACGGTGATCGTCGCCCGCACTGAAGAGCAGGCCAAGGCCAAGCACGCCGAGTACCTGCGCTATGCCAGCCCTGAAGCCGGTGTCGCGCATTTCGCCAGCTCCACCGCTATCGACTTCTCCGAGTACGAACTGGACGAACCGATCCAGTACGTGAAAAGCAACGCCATCCAGTCCGCCACCAAGAATCTGCAGAACAACGACTGGACCCGGCGCAAGCTGCTCGAACAGCACGCCCTGGGCGGGCGCTACATCACCCTGATCGGCTCGCCGACCCAGGTCGCCGACGCACTGGAAAGCTGGATCGCCGAAACCGGCCTGGACGGCTTCAACCTGGCGCGCACGGTTACCCCGGAAAGCTATGTCGATTTCATCGATCTGGTGATCCCGCAGCTGCAACGCCGCGGCTCGTACAAGACCGCCTACGAACAGGGCAGCCTGCGCGAAAAACTCTTCGCCAGCGATCAACCCCACCTGCCGGCAGACCATCCTGGCGCCAGCTACCGCCACACCACTCCGACCCCGACGGGAGCGCTACAGCATGCTTAAGACCTTTATTGCCCGCCCGGTCGCAGCCCTGGCTTTGACCTTGGGCCTGTTCGGTGCCGCCCAGGCTGCCGATGCCCTGAAAGTCGGCACCACCGCCGCCTTTTCCATCCCCCTCGAAGCTGCCGTCAGCGAAGCGAAGAAACAGGGCCTGGACGTCGAGCTGATTGAATTCAGCGACTGGATCGCCCCCAACGTCAGTCTGGCGGCCGGCGACATCGACGTGAACTACTTCCAGCACATCCCGTTCCTGGAAAACGCCAAGGCCGCCGCCGGTTTCGACCTGGTGCCCTTTGCCCCGGGGATCATCAACAACGTCGGCCTGTACTCGAAAAAGTACAAAAACTTCGCTGAGCTGCCCGAGGGCGCCAGCGTTGCCATCGCCAACGACCCGATCAACAGCGGCCGCGGTTTGCAGTTGCTGGCCAAGGCCGGCTTGATCACCCTCAAGCCCGGCGTCGGCTACAAGGCCACCGAAGAAGACATCATCGCCAACCCGAAAAAGTTGAAGATCCTCCAGGTTGAAGCGGTGCAACTGGTGCGCGCCTACGATGACGCCGACCTGGTTCAGGGCTACCCGGCCTACATCCGTCTGGCCAAGACCTTCGACGCCACTTCGGCGCTGCTGTTCGACGGCCTGGACCACAAGGAATACGTGATCCAGTTCGTCATCCGTCCACAGAGCAAGGACGACCCACGCCTGGCCAGGTTCATCGACATCTACCAGCACTCGCCGGTGGTGCGTGCCGCCCTTGACCAGGCCCACGGCAAGCTCTACCAAGCTGGCTGGGAGAGCTGAAATGAGCGCCGTCAGCGCCCGCGTGGCGCAGGAGCAACAGCCGCCTTTCGCGCCCCTGCAACAGGCCCAGCAACGGGCCTTGCACCCGGAGCTGGGCAACGCCCATGTACGATTCATCGGCCTGGGCAAAACTTATCCGGGCCAGCAGGCGCCGGCGCTGGACGGCATCGACCTGAACATCCAGCACGGTGAAATCTTCGGCATCATCGGCCGCAGCGGGGCCGGCAAGTCGTCACTGATCCGCACTATCAACCGCCTGGAGCAACCGAGCCACGGCCGGGTGCTGATAGACCAGGTGGATATCGGCGAGTACGACGAAGACCGCCTGGTACGCCTGCGCCGGCGCATCGGCATGATCTTCCAGCACTTCAACCTGATGTCGGCCAAGACCGTCTGGCAGAACGTCGAGCTGCCACTCAAGGTAGCCGGCGTGCCCAAGGCCCAGCGCCAGCGCAAGGTCGCCGAGTTGCTGGAGCTGGTCGGCCTGCAGGAGAAGCACCACGTTTATCCGGCGCAGTTGTCCGGCGGCCAGAAGCAGCGTGTCGGCATTGCCCGGGCGCTGGTGCATGACCCGGAGATTCTGCTGTGCGACGAAGCCACTTCGGCGCTCGACCCGGAGACCACCGAGTCGATCCTCGGCCTGCTGCGCGATATCAACCAGCGCCTGGGCCTGACCATCGTGCTGATCACCCATGAGATGGCGGTGATCCGCGATATCTGCCATCGGGTGGTGGTGCTCGAACGTGGCCGCATCGTCGAGCAAGGCGCCGTCTGGCAAGTGTTCGGCGACCCGCAACATGAGGTCAGCAAGACCCTGCTCGCGCCCTTGCAACCCGCCCTGCCGGCGGCGTTGCAGGCGCGCTTGCAAGCCCGGCCAGCAAGCCCGGAGGCGGCGCTGGTGCTGAGCCTGCGAGTCAGTGGCAGAGACAGACAGGCGCCCGAGCTGTCCGCCTTGTTCTCACTGCTGGGCGGCCGGATCAGCCTGCTGCAAGGCGGCATCGAACCGATCCAGGGCCGTGCTTTGGGGCAACTCGTGGTGTCGGTGGCCAACTCGCCACACAGCCATGAGCAGGTGATTGAGCGCACCCGGCAATGGGCTGCACAGGTGGAGGTACTGGGTTATGTGGTTTGATCGCTTGCTCCAGGGTGTGCTCGACACCCTGCTGATGGTTGGCGTCTCGTCGCTGATCGCCTTGCTCGCCGGCGTACCGCTGGCGGTAATCCTGGTCACCAGTGGCAAGGGCGGCATCTTCGAAGCCCCCACGCTGAACCGGGTGCTCGGCGCCTTCGTCAATCTGTTCCGTTCGATCCCGTTCCTGATTCTGATGGTGGCCTTGATTCCCTTTACCCGGCTGATCGTCGGCACCACCTATGGCGTCTGGGCAGCAGTGGTACCGCTGACCATCGCCGCCACCCCGTTCTTTGCGCGCATCGCCGAAGTCAGCCTGCGCGAGGTCGACCACGGCCTGATCGAAGCGGCCCAGGCCATGGGTTGCCGGCGCTGGCACATCGTCTGGCATGTGCTGCTGCCCGAAGCCCTGCCGGGCATCGTCGGCGGCTTTACCATCACCCTGGTGACCATGATCAACTCCTCGGCCATGGCCGGCGCCATTGGCGCCGGAGGCCTGGGCGACATTGCCTACCGCTACGGCTACCAGCGCTTCGACAGCCAGATCATGCTGACCGTGATCGTCATGCTGGTGGTGCTGGTGGCGTTGATTCAGCTGGGTGGAGATCGGTTGGCGAAGGGTTTGAACAAGCGCTGAATTCATCGCTGACGCTGCGGTTCGCGGATCTTGTACCAGGCCACATACAGCGCCGGCAAAAACAGCAGGGTCAGCAAGGTGGCGACGATAATCCCGCCAATCATGGCGTAGGCCATCGGCCCCCAGAACACCTCCCGGGCGATCGGGATCATGCCCAGGCTCGCCGCTGCCGCCGTCAATAGAATCGGCCGGCGCCTGTGGTTGGTCGCCTCCAGCACCGCGTCCCAGGGTGAGTAACCCTGGGCCTCGTACTCGTCGATCTGGGTCACCAGGATCACCGAGTTGCGGATGATGATGCCGATCAGCGCCAAGATCCCCAGGATCGCCACAAAGCCCATCGGCGTGCCCGTCGGCACCAGCGCCAGGACCACGCCGATCAAGCCCAGGGGCGCCACGCTGGCGACCAGGAACAGCTTCTGCACGCTGTGCAACTGGATCATCAGGAAGGTGCCCATCATGAACAGCATCAGCGGCACCACCTTGGCGATCGGGCCCTGGGCCTTGCCGCTTTCTTCCACGGTACCGCCGGTGGCCACGCCGTAACCCACCGGCAGCTTGCTGGCGAACGCGTCGATCTGCGGCTTGAGCTCGGCCACCAGGTCGGTCGGCTGGATCTCGCCGCGCACCGAGGCCTTGATGGTGATGGTCGGCTTGCGGTCGCGGCGCCACACCAGCGGCTGCTCCAGCTCGTAGCGCACGGTGGCAAAGGCCAGCAATGGGATCGAGGTGCCGTTGGGGGTGACGATCTGCAGGTTCTGCAAGGTCTGCGGCGAGCCGCGTTCGCTGTCTTCGGCGCGGGCAATGACGTCGATCAGGTAGATGTTGTCATTGACCTCGGTGATCGGAGCGCCGGTGACAATACTGTTCATCACATTGGCCACGTCCTCGGACGACAGGCCGAGCTGGCGTGCCTTGTCCTGGGCGATCTCGACCCGTAGTACCTTGCCCGGTTCGTTCCAGTCGTAAATCATCTCGCCGATATGCTCGTTGGCATCCAGCAGGGTTGCCAGGGCGATGGCATGCTTGCGCACCTCGTCGATGTCCTTGCCGCTGACCCGGTACTGGATCGGCCGCCCTACCGGCGGGCCCATTTCCAGCGACTGAACGTTGGTGCCGATGCCGACGAAGTCCTCACGCAGGCGCTTCTGCAGGCGCTGCATCAACACCTCGCGTGCTTCGAAGCCCTTGCTGACGATCACCAACTGGGCGTAGTACGGGTTCTGCAACTGCTGGTCGAGAGGCAGGTAGAAGCGGATCGCGCCCTGACCGATGTAGGTGCTCCAGCGCACGATATCCGGGTCGCCCTTGAGCGTCGCCTCGAGGCGATCCACTGCCTTGCGGGTCTCCTCGATCGAGGCGTTTTGCGGCAGGTTGAGATCGACGAGGATTTCTGGCCGGTCGGAGGACGGGAAGAACTGGTTCTGTACGAAACGCATGCAGAACACTGCCAGGACGAACAGCAGCACCGTACCGATGATGGTCAGCCAGCGATGGCGCATGCACCACAGCAGGCTGCCGCCAAAGGCCCTGCCGATGCGCCCGGGCTCTTCGTTGTGCGGTTTGACCTTGGTGCTGAGGATGTGCACGCCGAGTACCGGGGCAAATACTACGGCCACCACCCAGGACACCAGCAAGGCGGCCGCAATCACCGCGAACAGGGTGTAGGTGTACTCCCCTGCCGAGCTGGCGTTGAGGCCGATCGGCACGAAGCCTGCGACCGTCACCAGGGTACCGGTGAGCATCGGAAAGGCAGTCGAGGTGTAGGCGAAGGTGGCCGCCTGCTCCTTGGTCTCACCCATTTCCAGGCGCGTGACCATGACCTCGACGGTAATCATCGCATCGTCCACCAACAGGCCCAGGGCAATGATCAGGGCGCCCAGGGAGATCCGCTGCATGGTGATGCCGCTGTACTCCATGAAGATAAAGACCATGGCCAGCACCAGCGGAATCGAGCAGGCCACCACCAATCCGGCGCGCACCCCGAGGCTGATGAAGCTGACCACCAGGACGATGATCACCGCCTCGAACAGTGCACTGGTAAAGCCGCCCACGGCCTCCTCTACCACCACCGCCTGGTCAGACACCGTATGCACGCCAACACCCACCGGCAGCTCGGACACCACGCGGTCCATCATCTTGTGCAGGTCGGCACCGAACACCTGGATGTTGCCGCCGGCCTTCATGCCGATGGCCAGGCCGATGGCAGTCTGGCCGTTGTAGCGAAACATCGGCGCGGGTGGGTCGACAAAGCCTCGCTGGATCTCGGCGATATCCGCCAGGCGGAAGAAGCGGTCGTTGATCCGCAGGTTGACCGCTTCCAGGTCTTTTTCCGAAGCGAACTGGCCGGTGGTGCGCACCGAAATGCGCTCTGGACCGGCCTCGATCACCCCGGCCGGGGTGACCGCGTTCTGGCTCTGCAGGGCCTGCAGCACCTGGCGCTGGTCGATGCCGAACGACGCCAGCTTGCGGGTCGAGAAGTTCAGATACAGCACCTCGTCCTGGGTGCCGATCATCTCCACCTTGCCCAGGTTGGGTACTTCGCGGATCTCGGCGCGCACCTGTTCGACGTAGTCGCGCAGCTGGCGCATGCTCAGGCCATCGGCGGTAAACGCGTAGATCGAGCCGAACACGTCACCGAACTCATCGTTGAAGGCCGGGCCCTGAATGCCCTGGGGAAACTGGCCGCGGATGTCCTGGATCTTCTTGCGCACCTGATACCAGATCTGCGGAATATCCTCGGCTTTGGTGGTGTCGCGCAGGTTGACGTAGACCGTCGACTCACCCGGACGGGTGTAGCTTTTTACATAGTCGAGCGAGTCCAGCTCCTCGAGCTTCTTCTCGATGCGGTCGGTGACCTGGTACAGGGTTTCATCCTGGGTCGCACCCGGCCAGCGGGTCTGAATGACCATGGTCTTGATGGTGAACGAAGGGTCTTCCTCACGCCCCAGGTTCATGTAGGAAAACACGCCCATCAGCAAGCCGACGAACATCAGGTACCAGACAAAGGATTGGTGCTTCAGCGCCCACTCCGACAGGTTGAAGCTTCCTTTCATTGCGGGTCTTCCTCGTCGACGATGACCTTCTGGCCCGGTTTGAGACTGTTCACACCGGCGGTTACCACTCGCTCGCCAGGCTGCACGCCCGAGGCCAGCACCACACTGCCGGGGGTACGTTCAAGCAGCTTCACATCACGTGTGGCAACGGTGTTTTGCTGCGGATCGACCACCCATACCCGGGTCTTGCCGTCGCTTTCCAATAAGGCCGACGCCGGCAGTTCGGTGCGTGGCGAAACCGCCGAGGTCAGGGTGACGCTGATTGCCGTGCCCAGGCGGAACGCATTCGGTGTATCGACCAGGGTCAGGCGAGCGCGACGGGTGCGCGTGGTGGCGTCGGCCTGGGGCTCCAGCTCACGCAAGGTCGCCGTGGTATTGATGTCCGGGTCCAGTTGCGAGGCCACCAGAAACTTGAGCTCCGTGCTCAATTGCTCGGCCAGGTTGGTCGGCAGGTCGATCACCGCTTCCTTGATATCCGGCCGCGCCAGGGTAACCACGGCCTGGCCGGCACTCACCGTTTGCCCGGCCTCGGCCTGCCAGTTGGTGACCACGGCGCCATGATCGGTCTTCAGTTCGCTGTAACCCAGTTGATCACGGGCCTGGTCAACCGCCGCCCGGGCCTGCTCCAGGGACGCTCCGGTGGTCTTAAGGTCGGTTTGGGCGATGTCCAGTTGAGCCTGCGCGCCCACGCCGCGATCGAACAACTGCTGCTGACGCCGGGCGTTGGCCTGGGCGTTGATCCACTGCGCCTGGATCTTCGCCAGATCGCCCTCGGCGGCGCGCAACTGGTTGCGCTGGTCGGTGGGGTCAAGGCTGGCTAGCACATCGCCTGGTTTCACCTGACTGCCGACATCGACCCAGCGTCGGGCAATCCGGCCGCCCACACGAAAACCCAAGGTGCTTTCGTAACGGGCCTGGATGCTGCCGGCGAATCGTCCGAGATTGGCCTGCACCTGCGGCTGGGCAATGATCGACAGCACCGGCCGTACAGGCTCAGGCGTACTGGCTTGTTTGCCGCAACCCACGAGCAGCAGCGCACCGCCCAAGACAAGCGTGGTTGCTTTCATTGCGCCACCCCACTGTCCTTGAGCGGCGCGATTTCCACCTGCATGCCCGGATTGAGCAGTTGCCCGCCCGTTACCACGACGGTTTCACCGCCTTTGAGACCATCGCCCACCACCACTTTGCCGGTCAGGTAGCGCATCACCTTGACCTTCTGCAGGCGCACCTTGTCGTCCTCGCCCACCAGCCACACCGCCGGGTCATGCAGGTCCTTGGTCAGGGCCGACCAGGGCAGCTCGACGCTGGGCTTGCCCTGGACATTGCCAGTGGCGGTGACCGGCGAGCCCAGTTCCATGCCGGCCGGCACCTCATTCAACGCCACCTTGACCTGCACCGTGCCGCTTTGCGCCGAGACCGTCGGGGTGACTTCACGGATATAGCCCTGGGCCTGGATTTTCGGGTTATCCACCAGGCTGATCTTGATTACCTCACGGGTGGCTGGGGCCACCAACAAGGCTTCGTAGACATTGAATACCGCATCGCGCTCGCCGTCGCGCGCCAGGCTGAAGATCGGCACCGTGGCCTGGACCACCTGGCCGACTTCGGCCTGGCGCTCGGTGATCACCCCGTCCGCCTCGGCCACCAGGGCGGTATAGCTCAGTTGCTCACGGGCATTGGCCAACTGCGCCTGGGCCGCCTTCAAGGCACTCTGGCTGCTGCGCAAGGCCGCCTCGGCCGAGTCGTATTCGCTCTGGCTGGTGTAGCCCTTGGGCAACAGCTTTTGTTGCCGGACAAAGGCTGCCGCGCTCTGGGTCACCCGCGCCTGCTCAGCGAACACTTCAGCCTTGGCCGAGTCGACATTGGTCTGCAGGTCCTTGGGGTCGAGACGGGCCAAGACCTGGTTGGCCTTGATGTGGTCACCAACATCGACACTGCGGGAAATGATCTTGCCGCCCACACGAAACGACAGATCGGTCTGCACCCGCGCCTGAATATCGCCGGTCAGGGTCACGGAAGCGGCAAAATCACCGGGTTGTACACGTTGGACACCGACTCTGGGCAGCTCGATTTCAGCGGCTTTCTTTTCGCCGCATCCCGCCAGCACCAGCAATCCCCCCAGGCAGACGATCGATAAAGGACGCAACACCGTCATGCAGGCTCCTTGCATGTGCCAATTCGTTATAGAGACGCGAGTGTTAGCGTAGATCAGGGTTTCCTTGATCGCTTGTCGGCATACACAATTCGTTCACCGCGCAGAATCGGCGATACTGGCCTCTTTGCCTGAACGGACACTGCCATGCTGACCACCCTGGCTGTCGCCAACTACCGCTCGATCAACCATCTGGTGCTGCCACTGGCGCGCCTGAATGTCATCACCGGGCCCAACGGCAGCGGCAAGTCCAACCTGTACAAGGCCTTGCGCCTGCTGGCAGAGACCGCCCAGGGTGGGGTGATCAACGCTCTTGCCGGCGAAGGTGGGCTGGAATCGACCTTCTGGGCAGGCCCCGAACGCATCAGCCGCCGCATGAGCCAGGGCGAGGTAGCGGTCGAGGGTGGTCCACGCCAGGAGGCAAAGCGCTTGCGCCTGGGTTTTGCCGACGACGATTTCGGTTATGCCATCGGCTTGGGCCTGCCTGCTTCCAGCGGGCACTTCATGCTCCCTGGAAACAGCCTGCCAATCGCCTCGCGCTTCACCCTCGACCCGCAGATCAAGCGCGAATGCATCTGGGCAGGCCCTGTCTACCGCCCCGCCAGCCTGCTGGTGGATCGTCAGGGTGCGATGGTGCGCGGCCGCGACGGGCGCCAGTGGGAGGTGCTGGCCCAACACACGCCAGACTACGACAGCCTCTACGACCAGGTCGGCAACCTGCGTTCATCACCGGAAGTGCTGCACTTGCGCGAACGTATCCGCGGCTGGCGCTTCTACGATCATTTTCGTACCGATCGCGAGTCACCGGCGCGCCGCCCGCAGCTCGGAACCCGCACTCCCGTGCTGCACCATGACGGCCGCGACCTGGCAGCAGCGCTGCAGACCATTATCGAGATCGGTGATGCCCGGGCGTTATGGGACACCCTCGGCGACGCCTTTCCCGGCTCGCACCTGACCATCGATGCGGTCCCTGGCGGGCTGTTCAACCTGCAGTTTCACCAGCAGGGCCTGCTGCGCCCGCTATCGGCAGCAGAACTGTCGGACGGGACCCTGCGCTTCCTGCTGCTGGTCGCGGCCCTGCTGAGCCCCAGGGCACCGACCATGATGGTATTGAATGAACCGGAGACCAGCCTGCACCCCGATCTGTTGCCGGCACTGGCACGTTTGATCATCCGTGCCACCGAGCATTGCCAGGTGTGGGTGGTGTCGCACGCACGGCGACTGGTAGCGGCCCTGGAACAGGATGCGCGCTGCAATTCGATCGTGCTGGAGAAGGAACTGGGGCAGACCCGGGTGGCGGGTCAGGGAATGCTGGACGAGCCGGCCTGGCACTGGCCGGAGTGAAGCACATCACGGGGCAAGCCCGCTCCTACTGATGGGTAGGAGCTGGCTTGCCCCGCGAAGGGTTTCAGATCACGCCGAAACCGGCGCCGGCGCGCGACGCACGTCCGGTTGTTTCCACGAGTCGGCAGCGCTTTCCTCGATAGCCTGCTGGATCGCCCGACGACGACGCTCTTCGGCCTGGCGGCTGAAGTACCAGACCATGAAGGTCACCAGCGACACGCTGAGCAGGATCAGGCTGGCCACGGCATTGATTTCCGGCTTCACGCCCAGACGCACGGCAGAGAAGACTTCCATCGGCAGGGTGGTCGAGCCCGGGCCGGACACAAAGCTGGCCAGTACCAGGTCATCCAGCGACAGGGCGAAGGACATCATCCCGCCCGCAGCCAGCGACGGTGCGATCATCGGGATGGTGATCAGGAAGAACACCTTCCACGGCCGTGCACCAAGGTCCATGGCCGCTTCTTCGATCGACAGATCCAGCTCACGCAGGCGTGCCGACACCACTACCGCCACATAGGCTGCGCAGAAGGTGGTGTGGGCGATCCAGATGGTGACGATGCCACGCTCCTGGGGCCAGCCGATCATCTGCGCCATGGCCACGAACAGCAGCAACAGCGACAGACCGGTGATCACTTCGGGCATTACCAGTGGCGCGGTGACCAGGCCACCGAACAGGGTACGGCCCTTGAAGCGGGTAACCCGGGTCAGCACGAAGGCGGCCAGGGTACCCAGCGCCACGGCGGCAATCGCGGTGTAGCAGGCGATCTCCAGCGAGCGCATGACCGAACCCATCAGCTGGGTGTTGTCGAGCAGGCCGACGTACCACTTCACCGACCAGCCGCCCCACACCGTCACCAGCTTGGAGGCGTTGAACGAGTAGATCACCAGGATCAGCATGGGCAGGTAGATGAACAGCAGGCCCAGGACCAACATCAATTTGGAGAAACTGAAACGCTTCATGCCCTGCCCTCCATCTCTTTGGCCTGACTACGGTTGAAGAGCAGGATCGGTACGATCAGGATCGCCAGCATCACTACCGCCAGGGCAGAGGCCACCGGCCAGTCACGGTTGTTGAAGAACTCTTGCCAGAGCACTTTACCGATCATCAGGGTTTCCGGGCCGCCGAGCAGCTCAGGAATGACGAACTCACCCACTACCGGAATAAACACCAGCATGCAGCCGGCGATGATGCCGTTCTTCGACAGCGGCACGGTGATCTTCCAGAAGCTGTTGAAGGTGCTCGAACCCAGGTCCGAGGCGGCCTCAAGCAGGCTCTGGTCGTGCTTCACCAGGTTGGCGTAGAGCGGCAGGATCATGAACGGCAGGTACGAATAGACCACGCCGATATACACCGCCAGGTTAGTGTTGAGGATCTGCAACGGCTGATCGATCAACCCCAGCCACATCAGGAAGGCATTGAGCAGGCCGTTGTTGCTGAGGATGCCCATCCAGGCATACACGCGGATCAGGATCGCCGTCCAGGTCGGCATCATGATCAGCAGCAACAGTACCGTCTGGGTTTCCTTGCGCGCGTTGGCAATGGCATAGGCCATCGGATAGCCGATCAGCAGGCACAACAGCGTGCTGACGAAGGCCATCTTCAACGAACCCAGGTACGCCGAGATGTACAGTTCGTCTTCGGTCAACAGGCCATAGTTGGCCAGGTTGAGCACCAGTTGCACCTTGTCTTCGACGTAGCTGTAGATCTCGGTGTACGGCGGGATCGCCACGTCGGCTTCAGCGAAGCTGATCTTCAGAACGATGAAGAACGGCAGCATGAAGAACAGGAACAGCCAGATGAACGGCACGCCGATCACCACGTGGCGCCCCTCGGGCTTTATTCGGTTGAAGGCTCGCTTGAGCTTGCGCGCGTTCATGAGCGCAGTACCACGCCGCTGTCATCCTCCCACCAGACGTAGACCTGGTCGTCCCAGGTCGGGCGGGTGCCCTGGCGCTCGGCGTTGGCGACGAACGACTGGACGATCTTGCCGCCAGGCAGCTCGACATAGAACACCGAGTGGCCGCCCAGGTAGGCGATGTCGTGGACCTTGCCGCGCGACCAGTTGTGCTCGCAGGTCGGCTGCGCGGTGGTCACCAGCAGTTTTTCCGGACGCAAGGCGTAGGTGATGCGCTTGTCTTCGACCGAGGTGGTGACACCGTGGCCGACGTAGATCTTGCGCTCAAGCTCGGGACTGGCGATCACCGCGTGGCCTTCGGCGTCGTCGACTACTTCGCCTTCGAACAGGTTGACGTTACCGATGAACTCGCAGACCAGGCGGCTGGTCGGGGTTTCATAGATGTCAATCGGGCTGCCGATCTGGGCGATCCAGCCCAGGTGCATGATGGCGATGCGCTGGGCCATGGTCATGGCCTCTTCCTGGTCGTGGGTCACCATCACACAGGTCACGCCGACCCGTTCGATGATCTCCACCAGCTCCAGTTGCATCTGCGAACGCAGCTTCTTGTCCAGCGCGCCCATTGGCTCATCGAGCAGCAGCAGCTTTGGCCGCTTGGCCAGCGAGCGGGCCAGGGCCACACGCTGACGCTGGCCACCGGAGAGCTGGTGCGGCTTGCGCTTGGCGTACTGGGTCATGTGCACCAGCTTGAGCATCTCGGCCACGCGGGCGTCGATCTCCGACTTGGGCATGCGGTCCTGCTGCAGGCCGAAGGCGATGTTCTGCGCCACGGTCATGTGCGGGAACAGCGCGTACGACTGGAACATCATGTTGATCGGCCGCTCGTAGGGCGGCATATCGGTGATGTCTACACCATCGAGGAAGATACGCCCCTCGGTTGGCCGTTCGAAGCCGGCGAGCATGCGCAGCAAGGTGGACTTACCCGAACCAGAGCCACCGAGCAGGGCGAAGATCTCGCCCTTCTTGATTTCCAGGGACACATCGTCCACGGCGACCGTTTCGTCGAACTTTTTCGTGACCCGGTCGATTTTGACCAGCACCTGTTTAGGTTGCTGGTCGCCCTCGAGGGCTTTCTTATAGGCACCGGAGGCAACTGCCATTTGTGAAACTCCCAACAAGATTTTTTGCGTCCGCCCCTGCCGTGACGGACCCTGGATTTTTACTTGCCCGACTTGACCTTGGTCCAGCTACGGGTCATCAACCGTTGCACCTTGGGAGGTAGCTCGGAGTTGACGTACAACTTGTCCAGCACTTCTTGCGGTGGGTAAACCGCTGCGTCGGTTCGCACGCTCTGGTCCATCAGATCGCCAGCCTTGGGGTTCGGGTTGGCATAACCGACGTAATCACTGACCTGGGCAATGACCTCAGGCTGCAGCAAATAGTTGATGAAGGCGTGGGCCTCTTTGACATTCTTGGAATCCTTGGGGATCGCCAGCATGTCGAACCAGAGGTTGCCGCCCTCCTTGGGAATCGCGTAGGCCACCTTGACGCCCTTGCCGGCTTCTTCGGCGCGGGACTTGGCCTGGAATACATCGCCGGAGAATCCGGCGGCCACGCAGATGTCGCCGTTGGCCAGGTCCGAGATGTATTTGGACGAATGGAAGTAGGTCACGTAAGGACGCACGGCCAATAGCTTCTTCTCGGCGTCGGCGTAGTCCTTGGGGTTGGTGCTGTTGGGGTCACGCCCCATGTAGTTGAGCACCGCCGGCAGCATCTCGTCGGCCGAGTCGAGGAAGGCGACCCCGCACGTGGAAAGCTTCTTGATGTTCTCGGGCTCGAACAGCATGGCCCAGGAATCGATCTTGTCGGTACCCAGCGCCGCCTTGACCTTCTCGACGTTGTAGCCGATGCCATTGGTGCCCCACAGGTAGGGGACGGCGTACTGGTTGCCCGGATCGTTCTTTTCCAGGCGCTTCATCAGCGCCGGGTCGAGGTTTGCGTAGTGGGGCAGCAGCGCCTTGTCGAGCTTCTGGAACGCGCCCGCCTTGATCTGCTTGCCGAGAAAATGATTGGACGGCACCACCACGTCATAGCCGGTACGACCGGCCAGCAGCTTGCCTTCCAGGGTTTCGTTGGAATCGAAGACATCCTGCACCGGCTTGATGCCAGTGGCTTTTTCGAAATCCGCGAGGGTGGTCTGACCGATGTAGTCGGACCAGTTATAAATGTGCACCGTGGGCGCCGCTTGGACGCTGATCGCCAGCGTCAGACCCGCTCCAGCCAACATGGCCTTGCGAAATACAGAAATAGACAAGTGGGAGGTCCTCACAAATGTGCCCGTGGCAAACGACAGAAATACCTGCCGGATAACCAAACCGGCGCGCAACTTACCTTCGATGCACTCATGCCGCAAAAAAAATTTGTGCTTTCATGCTCCCTGGGCGGGATTTACACCGCACCCAGGGAGGTAACCAGGTTTACTTGCCCGATTTGATCTTGGTCCAGCTGCGAGTAATTTCGCGCTGGGCCTTGGCACCCGGGTCAGCAATGGCGTACAGCTGCTTCTTCACATCAGCCGGCGGGTAGATGCTCGGATCGCCCGAAATGTCCTTGTCCACCAGCGGGGTTGCCGCCTTGTTGCCGTTCGGGAAACGTACGGCATTGGTGATCTCGGCCATGACTTCCGGTTGCATCAGGAAGTCCATGAACTGGTAGGCAGCGTCGACGTTGGCGGCATCTTTAGGGATGGCAACCATGTCGTAGAAGGTACCGGCACCTTCTTTCGGAATGATGTAGTCCAGCTTGACCTTGTCACCGGCTTCATGGGCACGGGCCTTGGACTGCTCCAGGTCACCCGAGTAACCCACGGCCACGCAGATGTTGCCGTTGGCCAGGTCCGAGATGTACTTGGAGGAGTGGAAGTAGCCGATCGACGGACGGACTTTCAGGAACAGGTCTTCGGCGGCTTTGAGGTCTTCCTTGCGGGTGCTGTTGGTCGGCTTGCCCAGGTAGTGCAGCGCCGCCGGGATCATCTCGGTCGGTGCATCGAGGAAGCTCACGCCGCAGCTCTTGAGCTTTTCGATGTTCTCGGGCTTGAACACCACGTCCCAGGAATCGATCTTGTCGATGCCCAGTGCGGCCTTGACCTTCTCTGGGTTGTAGCCGATGCCGATGGAGCCCCACATGTAGGGGAACGCATATTTGTTGCCCGGGTCGCTGGCATCGCCGACGGCCTTGAGCAGGTCTTCGTCGAGGTTCTTCCAGTTCGCCAGCTTGGAGCGGTCCAGCTCTTGATAGACGCCGGCCTTGATCTGCTTGGCCAGGAAGTTGTTCGACGGCACTACCACGTCATAGCCGGACTTGCCTGCCAGCAACTTGGCCTCGAGGGTTTCGTTGCTGTCGAAAACGTCGTAGACGACCTTGATGCCGGTCTGTTTTTCGAACTTGGCGACGGTGTCTGGTGCGATGTAGTCGGACCAGTTATAGACGTGCAGAACTTTGTCATCCGCGTGAACAGCACTGGCCATGGCGCCCATCAGGGACATAGCCAACAACGTCTTGCCCAATTTCTTCATGCGTAATGCTCCAGAATTTTTATTTAGCCATCTGTTCAGCGGCCGGCTTATTCGGCGCAAGCTCCGAGCGACTGAAACAGTCGCTAGTCTGGCAAGTTACAAGGCGCTCTTTCAACAAAAGAGGCACCTTGAAACTCATTGATGCCATTACGCTAGCCTAGCACTTGGCTATTTCAGCGCTTCGAGCGTCAGGTCCAGGCATTTGCGCGCCTTTTCCACCAACTCGTCGATCTCTGCATGGCTGATCACCAGCGGCGGGGCAATGATCATAGTGTCGCCCACGGCGCGCATGATCAGGCCGTTGTCGAAGCAGAACTGGCGGCAGATCATGCCCGCCCCCTGGCCTTCGTAACGTGCGCGGGTCGCCTTGTCCTTGACCAGCTCGATGGCACCGAGCATGCCCAGGCCGCGTACTTCGCCCACCAACGGGTGATCGTTGAGCTCGCGCAGACGTTTCTGCAAATACGGTGCCGTTTCTGCGTGAACGCGCTCGATGATCTTCTCGTCGCGCAGGATCCGCAGGTTTTCCAGGCCCACCGCGGCCGCCACCGGGTGACCGGAGTAGGTGAAGCCGTGGTTGAAGTCGCCGCCTTCGCTGAGCACCTTGGCCACTTCGTCACGCACGATCACACCGCCCATGGGGATGTAACCGGAGGTCAGACCCTTGGCGATGGTCATCAGGTCGGGCTTGAGGTCGTAGTAATCGGAGCCGAACCACTCACCGGTGCGACCGAAGCCACAGATCACTTCGTCGGCAATGAACAGAATCTCGTACTTGGCGAGGATTTCCTTGATCTTCGGCCAGTAGGTTTCTGGCGGAATGATCACCCCGCCGGCGCCCTGGATCGGCTCGGCGATAAAGGCGGCGACGTTGTCTTCGCCGACTTCGAGGATTTTCTTTTCCAGCTGCTCGGCGGCCCACACGCCGAACTCGTCCGGCGTCATGTCGCCGCCTTCACCGAACCAGTACGGCTGCGGGATGTGCTCGATGCCCGGCAGCGTCCCGCCCTGTGCATGCATGCCGCTCATGCCACCCAGGGCGGCGCCGGCCACGGTGGAACCGTGATAACCGTTGATACGGCCGATGATCACCTGCTTCTGCGGCTTGCCCTTGAGCGCCCAGTAATGGCGGACCATGCGCAGGTTGGTGTCGTTGCCTTCAGAACCGGAACCGGTGAAGAACACATGGGTCATGCCTTTGGGCGCCACGGCGGAAACGGCCTTGGCCAGCTCCAGTGCCGGTGGGTGGGCAGTCTGGAAGAACAGGTTGTAGTACGGCAGCTCGCGCATCTGCTTGGCGGCCACTTCAACCAGCTCTTCACGGCCGTAACCGACCGCCACGCACCACAGGCCCGCCATGCCATCGAGGATCTTGTTGCCCTCGCTGTCCCACAGGTGCACGCCCTCGGCTTTGGTGATGATCCGCGGCCCCTTCTCTTTCAGCTGTTTATAGTCACTGAAAGGTGCCAGGTGATGCTCACTGCTAAGGGTTTGCCACTCACGGGTTTGCGGGTTGTTGACGCTCATGTGCTTCTCCGTTTGTTGACGGCCGCGGTCCTGCGGCTCCGGGTTGATCAGACCGCAAACAGCAGGAACTCACGTTCCCAGGAGCTGATTACGCGTTTGAAGTTTTCATGCTCGGCGCGTTTGGTCGCGACGTAGCCGGCGATGAATTTCTTGCCCAGGTAGGGCTCCAGCGCCTTGCAGTTTTCCATGCGTTCCAGGGCGTCCTCGATGGTCAGCGGCAGGCGCAGGTTGCGCCGCTCGTAGCCTCGGCCCTGTACCGGCGCGCTTGGCTTGATGCCTTCGACCATGCCGATGTATCCGCACAGCAGGCTGGCGGCGATGGCCAGGTACGGGTTGGCGTCGGCGCCTGGCAGGCGGTTCTCGACCCGGCGGTTCTGCGGGCCGGCATCCGGTACGCGCAGGCCGACGGTGCGGTTCTCTTCGCCCCACTCGACGTTCACCGGCGCCGAGGTATCGGGCAGGAAGCGGCGGAACGAGTTGACGTTCGGCGCGAACAGCGGCAGCACCACCGGGATGAACTTCTGCAGGCCGCCGACGTGGTTGAGGAACAGCTCGCTCATGCGCCCGTCTTCATCCGAGAAGATGTTCTTGCCGGTGTGCACGTCAATGATGCTCTGGTGCAGGTGCATGGCACTGCCCGGCTCGCCGGTCATCGGCTTGGCCATGAAAGTGGCGGCGACGTTGTGCTTGAGCGCGGCCTCGCGCATGGTGCGCTTGAACACCAGGATCTGGTCGGCCAGCGACAAGGCGTTACCGTGACGGAAGTTGATTTCCATCTGCGCCGTGCCGTCTTCGTGGATCAGTGTGTCGAGGTCCAGGTTCTGCAGCTCGCACCAGTCGTAGACGTCTTCGAACAGCGGGTCGAATTCGTTGGCGGCTTCGATCGAGAACGACTGCCGGCCGGTTTCCGGGCGCCCTGAGCGGCCGATCGGCGGCTGCAGCGGGAAGTCCGGGTCTTCGCAGCGCTTGGTCAGGTAGAACTCCATCTCTGGCGCCACGATCGGCTGCCAGCCCCTGTCGGCGTAGAGCTTCAAGACTTTCTTGAGCACGTTGCGCGGCGACAGCTCGACCGGGTTGCCCTGCTTGTCGTAGGTGTCGTGGATCACCTGGGCGGTCGGCTCGATGGCCCAGGGCACGAGAAACACCGCGTTCTCGTCGGGGCGGCAGATCATGTCGATGTCGGCCGGGTCGAGCAGTTCGTAATAGATGTCGTCATCGACATAGTCGCCGGTCACGGTCTGCAGCAGCACGCTCTCGGGCAGGCGCATGCCTTTTTCGGCGATGAACTTGTTGGTCGGCGAGATCTTGCCACGGGTGATACCGGTGAGGTCGCTGATCAGACACTCGACTTCGGTGATCTTGTGTTCTTTCAACCAATCGGTGAGCTGGTCGAGGTTGCTACTCATAAATACCTCAGGAGGTAAATGTCTGGACAGACGTCAGGACGAAACCCGGAGTGGGCCGTCCCAGACATTCTGGATGCCCCACGGAGCTAAAGCAAAAGTCAGGCGCAGGGAAGCCGTAACGGGCAGTTCCCGCAAGGCTGACGAGCCCGCTATAGTGATGGCAGAGGTAATTCGAAGAAGCGTCGGCAGCAGGCAGGACGCCCGGGCCGTCAATTATTTCAGCCGGGGCGCAACGTGCTGGCGCATGGCGCAAGCCACCCGCGAGGAACGCATGCAAGCCGTTCTGTGAACGGCGGGCGATGATGCCGGTTGTCGGCAGGCGTGACATGTAACCCCCGGTATTATTGGTGTTATGGGTTGCCACCGAGCTTAGCCTTGTTCATTTTTTTACACAACACCCCCGTAAAAAATAGAACACGGCCCGCTCAAGATCGCCGTTACCGTACGAAAGCAGCCCTTGTCTGCGCCCCCAATTGCAGCAAAAATGCCGCTTGAGGGCCATTTTAGGGCATCATGGGGCTGGCTTGACTTCAGCAAGGCTTTCCGATTGACTGAACCTGCAAGCCCCCATTGATTGATATTTTTAACAACAAAGGTGTTGCATCATGTCGGTACCCCCGCGTGCCGTTCAGCTTAACGAAGCGAACGCGTTCCTTAAGGAACATCCTGAGGTTCTCTACGTTGACCTTCTGATTGCAGATATGAATGGTGTGGTGCGCGGCAAGCGCATCGAGCGCACCAGCCTCCACAAGGTTTACGAGAAAGGCATCAACCTGCCGGCCTCCCTCTTCGCCCTGGATATCAACGGTTCCACCGTCGAAAGCACCGGCCTTGGCCTGGACATCGGCGATGCTGACCGCATCTGCTATCCAATTCCTGACACCCTGTCCAATGAGCCTTGGCAAAAGCGCCCAACCGCGCAATTGCTGATGACCATGCACGAACTCGAAGGCGAGCCGTTCTTCGCTGACCCGCGGGAAGTCCTGCGTCAGGTGGTAAGCAAGTTCGATGAGCTGGGCCTGACCATCTGCGCCGCGTTCGAGCTCGAGTTCTACCTGATCGACCAGGAGAACGTGAACGGCCGTCCACAACCGCCGCGCTCGCCGATCTCCGGCAAACGCCCGATTTCGACCCAGGTCTACCTGATCGACGACCTCGACGAGTACGTCGACTGCCTGCAGGACATCCTCGAAGGCGCCAAGGAACAAGGCATTCCTGCCGACGCCATCGTCAAGGAAAGCGCCCCGGCGCAGTTCGAAGTCAACCTGCACCACGTTGCCGACCCGATGAAGGCCTGCGACTACGCGGTGCTGCTCAAGCGCCTGATCAAGAACATCGCCTACGACCATGAGATGGATACCACCTTCATGGCCAAGCCCTATCCGGGCCAGGCGGGTAATGGTCTGCATGTCCATATCTCGGTGCTGGACAAAGATGGCAAGAACATCTTCACCAGCGAGGATCCCGAGCAGAACGCCGCACTGCGTCACGCGATCGGCGGTGTGCTCGAGACCCTACCGGCGTCGATGGCGTTCCTGTGCCCGAACGTCAACTCGTACCGCCGTTTTGGTTCCCAGTTCTACGTGCCGAATTCGCCAAGCTGGGGCCTGGACAACCGTACCGTGGCCCTGCGCGTGCCGACCGGCACTCCAGACGCCGTGCGCATCGAACACCGCGTAGCCGGTGCCGATGCCAACCCGTACCTGCTGATGGCCGCCGTGCTGGCCGGTGTTCACCATGGCCTGACCAACAAGGTCGACCCGGGCGAGCCGACCGAAGGCAACTCCTACGAGCAGAACGAGCAGAGCCTGCCGAACAACCTGCGCGATGCCCTGCGCGAACTGGACGACAGCGAAATTCTGGCCAAGTACATCGATCCGAAATACATCGATATCTTCGTGGCCTGTAAAGAGAGCGAGCTGGAGGAGTTCGAACACTCCATCTCCGACCTTGAGTACAACTGGTATCTGCATACCGTTTGATGCTTGAGGGCCTCATCGCGGGTCAAGCCCGCTCCTACAGTGTGGGAGCGGGCTTGACCCACGATGCTTTACAAAGCCTTCTCGAAAATCTTCGAGTTACGCTGATAGTTGTACAGCGATGCCCGCGCCGCCGGCAACCGCTCGACCCCGCTGGGCACAAAGCCGCGCTCGCGGAACCAGTGCGCCGTGCGCGTTGTTAGCACAAACAGGGTATTGAGCCCCATCTCCCGCGCCCGCGTCTCGATCCGCTCCAACAGCTCGTCACCGCGGCCACCGTGGCGATACTCCGGGTTCACCGCCAGGCACGCCAGCTCGCCCGCCTCGGAATCGGCAATCGGATACAGCGCCGCACAAGCGATGATCATGCCTTCGCGCTCGACCACGCTGAACTGCTCGATCTCACGCTCCAGCACCTCGCGCGAACGACGCACAAGGATGCCCTGCTCCTCGAGCGGGCTGATCAGGTCGAGCAAGCCGCCGACATCCTCGATCGCCGCCTCACGCACCTTTTCGAACTGCTCCTGGGCCACCAACGTGCCGCCACCGTCGCGGGTGAACAGCTCGGTGAGCAAGGCGCCATCTTCGCCATAGCTGACGATATGACTGCGCGCCACGCCGCCCCGGCAGGCTTCTGCGGCGGCATCGAGCAGCTCGCCCTGGTAATCGCTGCCCAGCCGCTGCAGGTGCGCCGGTACTTGCTGTGGACGCAGCTCGCGCACCAGCCGGCCTTGCTCATCGAGCAGACCGCGCTCGGCGCCGAACAGCAGCAGCTTGTCGGCGCCCAGTTCAATGGCGGCGCGGGTGGCGACGTCTTCACAGGCCAGGTTGAAGATCTCGCCAGTGGGCGAATAGCCCAAAGGCGACAACAGCACGATGGAACGCTCGTCGAGCAGGCGGTTGATGCCTTTGCGGTCGACCCGACGCACTTCGCCGGTGTGGTGGTAATCGACGCCTTCGACCACGCCGATCGGCCGCGCGGTAACCAGGTTGCCAGCGGCCACGCGCAGGCGCGAGCCCTGCATTGGCGAGGCGGCCATGTCCATCGACAGACGCGCTTCGATGGCGATGCGCAGGTGGCCAACGGCGTCGATCACGCATTCAAGCGTCGCCGCATCGGTGATGCGCATGCCGCGGTGATAGTGCGGGGTCAGGCCGCGGGCAGCCAGGCGGCTTTCGATCTGCGGGCGCGAGCCGTGGACCAGCACCAGGCGCACGCCAAGACTGTGCAGCAGCACCAGGTCATGGACGATATTGCCGAAGTTGGGGTGTTCGACACCATCGCCCGGGAGCATCACCACGAAGGTGCAGTCGCGGTGGGCGTTGATGTAAGGCGAAGCATGACGCAGCCAATTGACGTATTCGGGCATAACCGGAGAGCCTGTAGAAAATAGGGACAAGAACGGGAAAGCACACAGCGCTCGAAGGGTTATCGTCGGAACAGGCTTGGCGTCACGCGCAATCTCCTCTGCAAAACGGTTCAGCTCAGCGGGCAATTACCGGGCTGAGGCAATAATGTTCGATCAACTCACGCAATAGACGCACAGTAGGCTGCAAGCGTGACATTTCAAGGTACTCGCCCGGCTGGTGGGCGCAGGCGATGTCACCGGGGCCGAGCACCAGGGTCTCGCATCCCAGGCGCTGAAGATAAGGTGCTTCGGTGCCAAAGGCTACCGCTTCGGCGCGATGACCGGTAAGACGTTCGGCTACCCGTACCAGTTCCGCATCGGCGGCCTGCTCGAACGGCGGCACCTCGGGGAACAGCGGCGCATAGTCGATGCGCACCTGATGCTGCTCGGCCAGTGGCGCCAGTTTGTGCCGAATGGCGCTGCGCAGCACCTCTGGGTCCATGCCGGGCAGCGGGCGCAGGTCGAATTCCAGGGCGCACTGGCCACAGATGCGGTTGGGGTTGTCGCCACCATGAATGCAGCCGAAGTTCATCGTCGGTTGCGGCACGCTGAACTGGGCGTTGTTGTATTCCCGCTGCCACTGCCGGCGCAGGTTCATCAACTCGCCCATCACCTGGTGCATGGCCTCCAGGGCGCTATGGCCCAGGCTTGGGTCGGACGAATGACCGCTGCGCCCGAGAATGTCGATGCGCTCCATCATCACCCCCTTGTGCAGCCGGACCGGCTTGAGCCCGGTCGGCTCACCGATCACCGCCGCACGGCCCAGGGGCCGGCCGGCCTCGGCCAGGGCGCGGGCGCCGGCCATCGAGCTTTCTTCGTCACAGGTGGCGAGAATCAGTAGCGGCTGCTTGAAGTCATGGGCCAGCAACGGCTGCACGGCTTCGATGATCAGGGCAAAAAAGCCCTTCATGTCGCAACTGCCCAGGCCGACCCAACGCCCGTCGACCTCGGTCAGCTTGAGCGGGTCGGTCTGCCACAGCTCGGGATCGTACGGCACAGTATCGCTGTGCCCGGCCAGCACCAGGCCGCCCGGGCCGCTGCCGTAGCTCGCCAGCAGGTTGAACTTGCCCGGGGTCACCTGCTGGATGTCGCAGGTAAAACCCAAGTCCCCCAGCCAGCCGGCCAGCAGGTCGATCACCGCGCGGTTGGACTGATCCAGCGACGGCTGGGTACAACTGACCGATGGTGCGGCGATCAGGGCGGCGAACTGCTCTTTGAGCGATGGCAACGGCATGCGCTTTCTCCTTGGGCGAAGCTCATCATAGGGCCATCCGGCACCGGGAATAAACCGCCGCGAGCCGACTCCTGTACACTGCACCCCCAAGACGCTCCCTGTCATTCGAGCCTGGATTACCCAGCAATGCATAAAGAAACCGAAATCAAACTGCGGGTCAGCCGCGAGACCCTCGCCGCCCTGCGAGAACACCCATTGCTGAACAAGCGCAACAAGTCCGGGTGGCAAAGCCGCGAACTGCTCAACCAGTACTTCGACACCCCGGAGCGTGACCTGGCCGCCGCCAAGGTCGCCCTGCGCCTGCGCCGCGACGGCGACGTGGTCATCCAGACCCTCAAGACCCGTGGCCAGAGCGTCGCCGGCCTGTCCCAGCGCAACGAGTTCGAATGGCAGTTGCCCAAGGCCAAGCTCGACCTGAAGAAGCTCGACGCCGAATGCTGGCCGGAGCAACTGGCCGATGTCGACAAAAAGACCATCAAGGCGCTGTTCACCACCGACTTCACCCGTGAATACGCCGAAATCGCCTGGGGCCGCGGCAAGGCCAAAGTGGTGATCGAAGCCGCCCTGGACCTCGGCACCGTGGTCGCCGGCAAGCAGAAGGAAGAAATCTGCGAGCTGGAGCTTGAGCTGCGCGAAGGCGCTCCCGAAGCCCTGCTGGAACTGGCTGCCGAGCTGTCGGCCAAGCTGGCGCTGATGCCGTGCGACATCAGCAAGGCCGAGCGCGGTTACCGCCTGCTCGACGCCGGCAGCTACGCCCTGAGCCTGCCTGCGGCTGAACTGAACGCCGAAATGTCGCTGGACGACGCGTTCGCCGCGCTGGCCTGGCAGTTGCTCGGCAGCAGCCAGCGCCTGGCCGAACAATACCGCTTCAATGGCCACTGGCGCCTGCTGCAGGACTGGGTCGACAGCCTCTGGGAACTGCGTGCCCTGACCAGCAGCCTCGGCCAGGCCGGCCCACGCGCCAGCACCCGCGAGCTGCGCAACAGCCTCGACGCCCTGCTCGAAGACTGGCGCCCGCTGGTGCTGGCCGGTGCCGACGATGAAGACGTGCGCCGCGCTGCGCCCGAGCAGTTCGCCGAAGAACTGCTGGAAACCCGCTGGGGCCAGTTCTCTCTGGAAACCTCACGCTGGCTGCTGGCCCGCGCCTGGACCGTCGAGCGCAACAAACGCGGCGACCGCCAGGGTGCCGCACAACTGGGCAACTGGCTGAACGTGCTGCTGGCCGAAGAAGCCAAGGCTCTGAACCTGCCGCTGTACCATCGCCAGCCGGAAGACCTCGCCGAGCAGCTGCCGCGCATCGAGCGCCTGCTGGCCTGGCTGCATCATGCCCGTCAGGTGCTGGAGAGCCCGGACCTGGACCGCCTGTACGGTGAGCTGAACAAGCTGCAGGAACTGGCCAACCTGCCGATCAGCGACGAGGTGCTCGAAGCCCGCGTCCACCAGGCCATGGCCGTGTTCCAGAGCCGCGGCTGGAAGCACCTGCTGCGCAAGTAAGGCTCAAGGCAATACCGGCAGACTCGTCGTGGACTTGATTTCAGACAAGGCCACGGTCGAGTTGACCTCCTGGATCCCCGGCACCATCGACAGCTTTTCGAAGAAGAACCGTTCGTAGGCCTCGATGTCCGGGGTGACAATGCGCAGCAGAAAATCCACTGCACCCATCAACACATAACACTCCAGCACTTGCGGAAAGCCGCGGATCGCCTCGGTGAACTCGGTGAAGTTGGAGCGCCCGTGGGCGTTGAGTTTGACCTCGGCGAAAATCTGCGTGTTCAGGCCGATCTTCTTGCGATCGAGCAAGGTCACCTGGGCGCGAATCACCCCCTCCTCTTTCAGGCGCTGGATGCGCCGCCAGCAAGGCGACTGCGACAAGCCCACGCGCTCGGCGATCTGCGCGCTGGAGAGCGAGGCATCTTCCTGCAACAAAGCCAGGATACGCCGGTCATAGGTGTCCAGTTCGCTGTGCATGACTATTTCTCCAAAGCAGACAATTACGAATTGAGCTATTCGATTTCTAGCAATATCACACGATCATAGAGAAGAAATACCCGGGTCCGCATGTAAAAATTTTTCCACTTTCTTCGGAGAAACCCATGAGCGCCCTCGAACGGTTCGACAGCCCCCTTATGCCCTTGCGCAACGATGTCTGGGCCGCCAGCAACGTGCACAGCAATGTCTGCTACCAACTGCAGGTCGAGGCCGAGCCCGATAGCCTGTGCCGGGTACTCAACCTGTTTGCCCTGCAATTTCTGGTACCGCATCGATTGAATGTTGAGCAGCAGGATGACCTGCTTATTGTCGAGATCGGCATCAGCGGCCTGAGCTGGCACCGCGCCGAACTGATTGCACAAAAAATGCGCAACCTGATCTGCGTGACCGAGGTGCAATTGAGCGAGACCGGAAAAGCCTGGTAACCCTTGTCCCCGTGGAAAGCCCGCCTCAGCGGCTAACCTTGCTCAGGCCACCACTGTCGGTGGCGCGGCAAGGAAGCCCGCACGCATGCACAACCTCAGCGAAGATCGCTGGCTCGACCTGAGCACCCTGCTTGGCGAGCTGGTGGCCGATCAACGCATCAGCCCGATTGATCGCCGCAACTGCCCGCCCATGCAGTGCGACCAGCACCCCCTGGAGTGGATCGCCAGCCAGCAGTTTGCCGACCTGGGCAATCCTGGCCAAACCCTGGACCTGAACACCCTGTGCCAATGGCTGGCCAGGCAGGCTGGCCTGCCTTACCTGCATATCGACCCCCTGGAAATCGACCTTGCCCGGCTCACCGGACTGATGTCCGCAGGCTTCGCCCGTCGCCACGCAATCCTGGCGGTGGCCGCCGATGCCAGCGGCGTCACCGTGGCCAGCGCGCAGCCCTATATACGCGCCTGGGAAGCAGACCTTTCCCAGGTGCTGCAACGGCCGATCAAACGCGTGCTGGCAAGCCCGGTGCAGATCCGCCAGCTCAGCCAGACGTTCTTCCAGGTCGCGCGATCGGTCAGCGGCGCCAGCCAGCAACAGTCAACGCCGATGGTAGCGGGCAATCTTGAGCAGTTGCTCGAACTGGGGGCTCGCGCCCCTGAAGCGCAAGCCAACGATGCGCATATCGTCAGCATCGTCGACTGGCTGTTGCAGTACGCCTTCGACCAGCGCGCCAGCGACATCCACCTCGAGCCCCGGCGCGACCTGGGTCAGCTGCGCTTTCGCATCGACGGCGTGCTGCACCCGGTCTACCAGTTTCCGGCGCCAGTGACCCTGGCGGTGGTCAGCCGCCTGAAAAGCCTGGGACGCATGAATGTCGCAGAAAAGCGCAGGCCCCAGGATGGCCGGATCAAGACCCGCCTGCCTGGCGGTGCGGAGGTCGAGCTGCGGCTGTCGACCCTGCCCACCACCTTCGGTGAAAAACTGGTGCTGCGCGTCTTCGACCCGCAACTGCTGCAACAGGACTTTGCCCAACTGGGCCTCGATGGCGCCGACCTCAACCGCTGGCTGGCCATGCTCGACCATCGCCACGGCATCATCCTGATCACCGGGCCGACCGGCTCAGGCAAGACCAGCACCCTCTATGCCAGCCTCAAGCACCTGGCCACCCCGCAGATCAACCTGTGTACCGTCGAAGACCCGATCGAGATGGTCGAACCGGCCTTCAACCAACTTCAGGTGCAACCGGCCATCGACCTGAACTTTGCCGCCGGCACCCGCGCCCTGCTGCGCCAGGACCCGGATGTCATCATGATCGGTGAAATACGCGATCTGGAAACCGCGCAAGTGGCGATCCAGGCCGCCCTCACCGGGCATCTGGTGCTCTCGACCCTACATACCAATGATGCCTGCAGTGCCATTACCCGCTTGCTTGAGCTGGGTATCGCGCCCTACCTGCTCAAGGCCAGCCTGATCGGGGTCATGGCCCAACGTCTGGTGCGTACCCTGTGCAGGCACTGCAAGGGACCCCAGCCGGGTTATCAGCCGGTGGGGTGTCGAGAATGCCGGCAAACCGGGTATCACGGCCGTAGTGCGATCTTCGAGTTGCTGAGAATGGGCGAAGCGTTCAAGTCACTCATCGAACCTGACACTGACCTGCTGAGCCTGCGCCAACTGGCGCTGAACGAAGGGATGAAGAGCCTCAAACAAAGTGGCATGGATAAAGTCGCAACAGGGCAGACAACCGAGGCAGAAGTGCTCCGCGTCACGGCCTGAAGCGTTCGCCAAAGCTTTTACCCGGCCAGGGAACTAGATTCGCGTAAAGCCGATCAAAGCCCCCAGTTCACCTACGTTGGAGTCACCCCGAATGCGCTTCAAACTTGCAGCCGCAACCCTTGCCCTGCTCTCCCTGCCGGTTGGATCTGCCATGGCCGATACCTTCTGGCGCAACGTCATTTCTTCTGGCGCCACCACCGCGTCCTCTTACCTGACCTCCAAGGATCACAAGCTGGTCGTGGCGGCCCAAGATGATGCCGGCAGCTTTGTCGCCAGCGAAGGCGCGATTCGCGGCCCTTACCTGGAAGCGGCGATGCAGAAAGTCCGCGCCGACAACCCGGGGCTGAAAGTCAGCGACATGGAACTGGCCAATGCGATCCTGGCCAAGAATGCGGTAGCCAGCGAGTAAACGGCAACCCTTGTAGGAGCGGCGGTGCGACGCCTCGACTGGCCCCGTGAATGCGAAAAAGCCTGTCTGCACTGGCCTCATCGCGGGGCAAGCCGCTCCTACCCGAAACAATTGCCTCAGCGGTAATCATCCACCGGCACACAGGCACAGAACAAATTCCGGTCCCCATACACATTGTCGACCCGGTTCACCGCCGGCCAGTACTTGTGCTGCCGCGCATGGGCACTCGGTGCCACGCCCTGGGCAATGCTGTAGGGCCGCTCCCACACCCCGAGCACGTCCTCAAGCGTATGCGGCGCATGCTTGAGCGGATTGTCTTCGGCCGGCCAGTTACCCTCCTGCACTTCGCGGATCTCGGCGCGAATGCTCAACATCGCCTCGACAAAGCGGTCCAGTTCGGCCTTGGACTCGCTCTCGGTCGGCTCGACCATCAAGGTGCCCGGCACCGGGAAGGACATGGTCGGTGCGTGGAAGCCGTAATCCATCAAACGCTTGGCCACATCCTCCTCGGTAATTCCGGTCAGGGCCTTGAGCGGGCGCAGATCGAGGATGCACTCATGCGCTACCCGCTCGTTACGCCCGCGATAAAGCACCGGGAAGGCCCCACCCAACTGCTCTGCCAGGTAGTTGGCCGAGAGGATCGCCACCTCGCTGGCATCGGCCAGTTGCGGCCCCATCATGGCGATGTACATCCAGCTGATCGGCAAGATGCTGGCGCTGCCCCAGGGTGCGGCGCTGACCGCTGTGTTCTGCGGGTCGGGGCCGGGTAGCGGGATGACCGGGTGGCTGGCGACAAAGGGCGCCAAGTGCGCCCGCACACCAATCGGGCCCATGCCCGGCCCACCACCACCGTGGGGGATGCAGAAGGTCTTGTGCAGGTTCATGTGCGAAACATCGGCACCGATATCCGCCGGCCGCGCCAGGCCGACCTGAGCATTGAGGTTGGCGCCGTCCATGTACACCTGACCACCGTGTTTGTGGATAACTTCGCAGATCTCGCTGATGCCCTCCTCGTACACGCCGTGGGTCGAGGGATAGGTGGCCATCAGGCACGACAGCTTGTCGCCCGCTGCCTGCGCCTTGGCCTTGAGGTCAGCCAGGTCGACGTTGCCGGCCTGGTCGCACTCGACGATCAGCACCTGCATCCCGGCCATCTGCGCCGAGGCCGGGTTGGTGCCGTGGGCCGAGGCCGGTATCAGGCAGATATCGCGCTGGGGCTGGTGGCGGCTGCGGTGATACTTGGCGATTGCCATCAGCCCGGCGTACTCGCCCTGGGCGCCGGAGTTGGGTTGCATGCAGATGGCATCGAAGCCAGTGATCGCGCACAACCAGCTTTCCAGCTCGTCGATCATCGCCTTGTAGCCCTGCACCTGCGCGGCGGGCGCGAAGGGATGCAGCAAGGCAAAGCCCGGCCAGGTGATCGGGATCATCTCGCTGCTGGCATTGAGTTTCATGGTGCACGAGCCCAAGGGGATCATCGACTGGTTCAGCGCCAGGTCCTTGTTCTCCAGCTGCTTGAGGTAACGCAGCATCTCGGTTTCGCTGTGGTGCAGGTTGAACACCGGGTGGCTGAGAAAGCCCGAGCGCCGAACCAGCGCCGGCGGAATGCCTTCGGGCTGCGCCAGGGCATCCAGGCTGGCGATGTCCAGCCCATGGTCGGCACCGAGGAAGATATCGAACAGGCGCATGACGGTATTTTCGTCACAGGTCTCGTCAAGGCTCACGCCCAGTTGACCGCGCCCAAGAATCCGCAGGTTGATCTGTGCAGCTTCCGCGCTCTCGATGATGGCCGTCTGGCTACCGCCGACTTCCAGGGTCAAGGTGTCGAAGAAGTGTTGGTTGAGGCGCTTGATGCCCTTGCTCTCAAGCCCCGCAGCAAGCACGAAGGTTAACGCATGCACGCGCTGGGCAATGCGCTGCAAGCCTTCCGGGCCGTGATACACCGCATAGAACGCGGCGATGTTGGCCAGCAACACCTGCGCGGTGCAGATGTTGGAGTTGGCCTTCTCGCGGCGGATATGCTGCTCGCGGGTCTGCAGGGCCATGCGCAACGCCGTGTTGCCGCGGGCATCCTTGGACACCCCGATAATGCGCCCGGGCATGGCCCGCTTGAACGCGTCACGACAGGCAAAATATGCGGCATGCGGGCCACCAAAGCCCATGGGCACGCCAAAGCGCTGGGAAGAGCCCAGCACCACATCGGCGCCCTGCTCGCCCGGCGGCATCAGCATTACCAGGCTGAGCAGGTCGGCCGCTACACAGGCCAGTGCCTGCTGGGCATGCAGGTGGGTAATCAGCGGGCGCAGGTCGCGCACTTCGCCGTGGGTATCGGGGTATTGCAACAAGGCCCCGAACACCTGGTACTTGGCGAGGTTATCCACAGCGTCGATGATCAGTTCGAAGCCAAAGCCCTCGGCGCGGGTCTGCAGCACCGAGAGGGTCTGCGGGTGACAGTGTTCATCGGCGAAGAAGGCATTGCTTTTCGACTTGGCCACGCGCTTGGCCAGGGCCATGGCTTCCGCCGCCGCAGTGGCTTCGTCGAGTAACGAGGCGTTGGCCAGGTCCAGACCGGTGAGGTCGATGATCATCTGCTGGAAATTGAGCAAGGCTTCCAGGCGGCCCTGGGCGATTTCCGGTTGATACGGGGTATAGGCGGTGTACCAGCCCGGGTTTTCCAGGACGTTGCGCAGTATGACGGTGGGGGTGACGGTGCCGTGATAACCCATACCGATCAGGCTGGTCCACACCTGGTTCTGCTCGGCGTAGCCCTTGAGCTTGGCCAGGGCGGCCTGTTCATCGAGGGCGTCAGGCAAGTCCAGCGGCCGGATCAGGCGAATGCCCGGCGGCACGGTCTGCTCGATCAGCTCGCGCCGGCTGCCAACGCCGAGGGTGGCGAGCATGGCCTGCTGCTCCGAGGCATCGGGCCCCAGGTGGCGACGCAGGAAAGAATTGCGGTCTTGCAGTTGGCTCAGGGACGGCGACTGGGACATAGCGGCTCTCTCTTCCTCGACCAAGCCTCGAGCGCTCGAGGCATATTGAGTCTAGGAAGAGATTGCCGCCTGCGTGAAACTATTCGCCGATGGCGGCTTTGTAACCGGCGGCGTCGAGCAGCTTGTCCAGCTCGGCCTTGTCGCTTAGCTTGAGCTTGAAGATCCAGCTGGTGTAAGGATCGCTGTTCAGCGACTCAGGGCTGTCGGCCAGCTCCTCGTTGACCGCAATCACTTCACCGCTGACCGGTGCGTAGATGTCGGAAGCTGCCTTGACCGACTCGACCACACCCGCCGCATCGCCGGCAGCGAAGACCTTGCCAATTTCCGCCAGCTCGACGAACACCACGTCACCCAAGGCTTCCTGGGCGTGGTCGCTGATCCCGACAGTCACAGTGCCATCAGCTTCCAGCCGGGCCCATTCGTGGCTTTCGGCAAAACGCAGGTCGGCGGGGATATTGCTCATAATTGTTGTCCTCGATTGGGTCAGCGGTTGGCCCGCCAGAATTGGGTTCAGATCAGGATCTTGCCATGGCGCACGAAGGTCGGCTTGACCACCCGCACCGGGTACCACTTGCCGCGAATCTCCACCTCGGCACGATCGGCGGTGGCCATCGGTACCCGCGCCAGGGCAATGGACTTGCTCAGCGTAGGAGAGAAACTACCACTGGTGATCTCCCCTTCGCCAATCCCGGCGACACGAACCACCTGACGGGCGCGTAAAACCCCGCGTTCTTCGAGCACCAGGCCGACCAGTTTCTGCTCGACGCCATGCTCGATTTCTTCCAGCAGACCTTTGCGGCCGATGAAATCGCGCGCTGCCGGTTCCCAGGCGATGCTCCAGCCCAGGTTCGAGGTCAACGGCGTATGGGCTTCGTCGATGTCCTGACCATACAGGTTCATTCCCGCTTCCAGGCGCAGGGTATCGCGCGCGCCGAGGCCGCTGGGAGCGATGCCGGCGCCGACCAGGTCGTTGAAGAATGCTGGGGCTTGTACTGCAGGGAAGATGATTTCCAGGCCATCCTCGCCGGTGTAACCGGTGCGGGCGATGAACCAGTCACCGTCGGCCAGGCCTTCAAAGGGCTTGAGTTCACGGATCAGCGCAGCGCGCGCGGCGGTCACCAGTTCAGTGACTTTTTCCCGCGCCTGCGGACCCTGGATGGCCAGGATCGCCAACTCCGGGCGCTCGCTCAGTTCGACCTCGAAGCCGATCATGCGCGCTTGCAACCAGGCCAGGTCCTTGTCGCGGGTCGAGGCGTTGACCACCAGGCGGTAACCGTCTTCGCAGCGGTAGACGATCATGTCGTCGATTACCCCGCCCTGCTCGTTGAGCATGGTGCTGTACAGGGCCTTGCCGGTGGCGTGCAGACGATCGACATCATTGGCCAGTACCTGCTGCAGCCAGACGCCGGCCTGGGCGCCGCGGACATCGATCACGGTCATATGGGATACATCGAATACGCCGCAGGCCTGGCGCACCTGATGGTGCTCCTCGACCTGCGAGCCATAATGCAGGGGCATATCCCAACCGCCAAAATCGACCATCTTGGCGCCGAGGGCCAAGTGCAGGTCATAAAGAGGCGTACGCTGTCCCATGGGTTTCTCCTTCCGGGCGTGGCGAGGCTACGGCGGCTGGCAGCGATGCAGCTACCCGGTCTGTAGGACCGGCCGCAGCGAATGCCGCGCATTGTAGCCGCAAGGACGCAGGCTTACACCCTCAGCGCGTTTGACCGAGGTGGCGGGCCGAACGTCGAATCAGGCCGATGACTGGCAACAGGCCGACCAGCACAAGGGTCAGCGCCGGTAACGAGGCACGCGACCACTCCCCTTCGCTGGTCATCTCAAACACCCGAACCGCCAGGGTATCCCAGCCAAACGGCCGCATCAGCAGGGTCGCCGGCATTTCCTTGAGCACGTCGACAAACACCAGCAGCGCCGCACTCATTGCCCCGGGCACCAGCAAGGGTAGATACACCTTGAAAAACAATCTTGGCCCGCTGACCCCCAGGCTGCGTGAAGCTTCCGGCAAGGACGGGCGAATCCGCCCCAGGCTGTTTTCCAGCGGGCCGTAAGCCACGGCGATAAAGCGCACCAGGTAGGCCAACAGCAAGGCCGACAGGCTGCCGAGCAACAGCGGCTTGCCGGCGCCGCCCAACCAGCTGGACAGCGGCACCACCAACTGGTTATCGAGGTAACTGAAGGCCAGCATGATCGATACCGCCAGCACCGAACCGGGTAAGGCATAGCCCAGGTTGGCCAGGCCGACGCCGGCGCGGATGGCCGAAGTCGGCGCCTGGCGCCGGGCAAACGCCAGCACCAGGGCGACGCAGACAGTGATCAGCGCCGCCATCGCGCCCAGGTACAGGGTATGCAAGATCAGGCCGGCATAGCGCTCGTCGAGATCAAAACGGCCGCGCTGCCAAAACCACACCAACAGTTGCAGCATCGGCACCACGAACGCACAGGCAAATACCAAGAGGCACCAGCTGCTGGCGGCCAGGGCCTTGATGCCCCGCAGGTGATACAGGGCCTTGCCCCGTGGCCGTTCGTTACTGCCGCGTACCGCGCCGCGGGCACGGCGCTCGCCGTAGAGCACCAGCATGACCGCCAGCAACAGCAGGCTGGCCAATTGGGCGGCGCTGGAAAGGCTGAAAAAGCCGTACCAGGTCTTGTAGATGGCGGTGGTGAACGTGTCGAAGTTGAACACGGACACCGCACCGAAATCCGCCAGGGTCTCCATCAACGCCAACGCCACCCCGGCGCCGATGGCCGGCCGCGCCATGGGCATGGCGACTCGCCAGAATGCCTGCAGCGGCGACAGCCCCAGTACCCGCGCGGCTTCCATCAGGCCTTTGCCCTGGGCCAGGAAGGCGTTACGGGCCAGCAGGTAGACGTACGGATAGAACACCAACACCAGCACGGTAATTACCCCGCCGGTGGAACGCACCCGCGGCAGGCGCATGGGCCCGAACCACTCGCGCAAAATGGTTTGCACCGGGCCGGCGAAATCCAGCAGGCCGACGAACACAAACGCCAGCACATAAGCCGGAATCGCGAAAGGCAGCATCAACGCCCAGTCGAGCCAGCGCCGCCCGGGAAACTCGCACAGGCTGGTGAGCCAGGCCAGGCTTACCCCCAGCACCGTCACGCCAACGCCGACACCGAGGATCAGCGTCAAGGTGTTGCCCAGCAGACGGCTCATCTGGGTGTCGAGCAGGTGCGACCAGATCTGCATGTCGACCGACTGCCAGGACAACAACAGCACGCTCAGCGGCAGCAGCACCAGCGAGGCGATGATGAAGACCAGGGGGTACCAGCGGCGTTGGGCGGGGTGAGCCAAGGGGGAGTTCTCTAGCGGATTCAAAGGCGAATCGCGGGGCAAGTCGGGTCGCCGCACCGCCGCCCCCACACAATACCTGTGGGAGCGGCGGTGCGGCGACCCGACTTGCCCCGCGATAGGGCCCCGCAAGGATAAAGCCTTGCGCTTAGTTCCAGCCAGCCCGATCCATCAGGCGGATGGCTTCGGCCTGGCGTTTGCCGGCCACTTCCACAGGAATGCTGTCGGCTTTGAACGTGCCCCAGGCAGCCACTTCTTCCGATGGCGCCACTGCCGGGTTGGCCGGGAACTCCTGGTTCACGCCGGCGAAGATCTTCTGCGCCTCTGCACCGGTCATCCATTCAACCAGCTTCTTCGCCGCCTCTGGATGCGGCGCATGCTTGGTCAGGCCGATACCCGAGAGGTTGACGTGCACGCCACGGTCCGCCTGGTTGGGCCAGAACAGCTTGACTGCCAGCTTGGGGTTTTCCTTGTGCAGGCGGCCGTAGTAGTAGGTGTTAACGATACCGACGTCGCACTGGCCGGCGTTGATCGCCTGGAGCAAGGCGGTGTCGTCGGAGAACACGTCGGTGGACAGGTTATTGACCCAGCCCTTGATGATTTCTTCGGTCTTCTGCTCGCCATGGGTTTCGATCAGGGTGGCGGTCAGCGACTGGTTGTAGACCTTCTTCGCCGTGCGCAGGCACAGGCGGCCTTCCCAGTTCTTGTCGGCCAGGGCTTCGTAGGTGCTCAGCTCTTCGGGTTTGACCCGGTCGGTGGAGTAGGCAATGGTCCGTGCACGCAGGCTCAGGCCGGTCCAGTCGTGGGACGAGGCGCGGTACTGGGCGGGGATGTTCTTGTCGATGATGTCCGACTTGATCGGCTGCAGGATGCCCATCTGCTCGGCCTGCCAGAGGTTGCCGGCATCAACGGTGAGCAGCAGGTCGGCGGTGGCGTTCTCGCCTTCGGCCTTGATCCGCTGCATCAGCGGCGCTTCCTTGTCGGTGATGAACTTGATCTTCACCCCGGTCTCTTTGGTGTAGGCGTCGAATACCGGCTTGATCAGCTCGTCGATGCGCGAGGAATACACCACCACCTCGTCCGCCGCCTGGGCACCAGTGCCGAACAGGGTCAGAGCCAGGGCGGCCAGTACGTGCTTGCGTGGCAACATGGTGCGGTCCTCGGAACATTTGAGAGGCGCAAATGGTAGTTAATCCCATTTGGCTTCTCAACCGAACTCACAAGGGAGGAGTTACCAGATGTTGCGGGGCCCTCAGACCCGCGCCAGTTCCGGCAGGTCACCGCTCAAGCCCAGGGCCTGGCGCACGAACAGGGCCTTGGCCTCGGGCAGTTGCTCGACCCACTTCAGGCCACTGTTGCGCAGCCAGCGCAGCGGCAGTGGATCGGCCTGGAACAGGCGCTCGAAGCCTTCCATCGCTGCCATCAAGGCCAGGTTGTGCGGCATGCGCCGGCGCTCGAAACGGCTCAATACGCGAATATCAGCCAGGCGCTCACCACGCTCGTAGGCATGTTGCAGCTCTTCGGCCAGCACCGCAGCGTCGAGAAAACCAAGGTTGACGCCCTGCCCGGCCAGCGGGTGAATGGTGTGCGCGGCATCGCCGATCAGCGCCAGGCCTTCAGCCACGTAGCGTTTGGCGTGACGTTGGCGCAGTGGCACGCAGACTCGCGGATCGGCCTGCAGCACGCCGCCCAGGCGCCCTTCGAAGGCGCGCTCAAGCTCGACGCAGAACGCCTCGTCGCTCAACGCCATCAAGTGTTCAGCCTGTTCCGGGGTGGTCGACCAGACGATCGAGCACCAGTCCTGCTGGCCATCGCGCAGCAGTGGCAGGAACGCCAGCGGCCCCTCATCGGTAAAGCGCTGCCAGGCGGTCGCCTGATGGGGCTGGGCACAACGCACGCTGGTGACGATGGCGTGGTGCAGGTAATCCCACTCACGGGTCTCACAGCCGGTCAGGCGGCGCACCGCCGAGTTGGCGCCATCGGCGGCAATCACCAGCGGCGCGCGCAGGGTGCGACCGTCGGCAAGGGTCAGCAGCCAGTCGTCACCGGAGCGGCGCATCTGCTCCAGGCGGGCATTGGCCAGCAGGCCGATTTCGCTGTCGTGCAAGCGCTCCAGCAGGCCATCCTGGACCACGCGGTTTTCGACGATATGGCCAAGCACTTCGGCATGCACGCTGGCCGCCGAGAAGTGGATCTGGCCGGTGCCGCTGCCATCCCACACACGCATGTCCGAGTAAGGGCTCAGGCGCCGCTCGCTGATCCCCTGCCAGGCGCCCAGGCGTTTGAGAATGCGCTGGCTGGCCGCCGACAAGGCGCTGACCCGCGGCTCGAACGCCGACTGCTCGTCGAAAGGTTTGATCGACAAGGGGCTGCCATCGAGCAAGAGAATTTCCAGGCCGCTGTGCTGCAACGCCAGGGCCAGGGCACTGCCGACCATACCGGCACCGACAATCAACAGATCTGCGCGCATTTCCATGCCTTAAGCCTGTCTCGCTTGCGGCTTGAGCCGCACGTAAAGGGTTTTGTCGACCCGCGCCACCAGCTCACCGGCGGCGTCGCGGATATCGACCTGAAGTCGTGGCAGGTACTTTTTGCCGCCGGCGGTGTGCTGGCGGATGTCGTCGAGCAAGGCATCGTCGATGCGCAGCTCAGCGAACACCGGGCCTTTGCCCGGAGATACGAAGTCGATGCTGGCAGCCTTGTCCCAGACGATGTACTCCCGCCCGAGCAGTTCAATCAGCATCAGCATGTAGAACGGGTCGACCATCGAGTACAGGCTGCCGCCGAACTGGGTGCCGACATAGTTGCGGTTGAACCAGCGCAGGCCCATGCGCACGCGTATGTGGCGCAGGTCGGGGCTGACGCTGAGCACACGAATGCCCGCGCCCAGGTACGGTGGGTAAATGTTCAACAGCCAGCGCAGCCTGCGCGCGCGCCGGGCCAGTTTGCGCGGGTCGCTCATGCTCAGCTCCGTGGGTCCGGGCGAGTCCCCAGGCCCATGGCCTGGCGGGCGAACCAGCGCTTGGCCGGCGGCAGCAGGTCAAGGCCGAGCAGGCCCAGGTTGCGGCCGGTGGCCACCAACGGTTGGGCGCTGCCGAACAAACGGGTGACGCGGTCGGAGAAGCCCACGGTCAGGTCCTGGTCCAGGCGCTGGCGCTCGCGGTAGGCCTGCAAGGTGGCAAAGTCACCCGGCAACCCGGGGTTGGCCAGCAAGCCGTCGGCCAGTGACTGCACATCGCGCAGCGACAGGTTGAAGCCCTGCCCGGCAATGGGATGCAGGCTGTGCGCGGCGTTGCCGAGGACCACCAGGTGCGGACGTACCTGCTCCTGGGCTTCGACCAGCGACAACGGATACAGGTGCCGGGCGCCAACCTGGCGCAGGGCGCCGAGGCGGTAGCCAAACACGTCCTGCAGCTCGCTGAGGAAGCTGCGTTCGTCCAGCTCGGCCAGGCGCTTGGCATCCATCCCGGCGCGGGTCCAGACCAGCGCGCAGCGGTTTTCCGGCAATGGCAGCAAGGCCATCGGCCCGTCATCGGTAAAGCGCTCGAAGGCCTGGCCGCAGTGAGCTTCGCTCGGGGTGATGTTGGCGATCAGAGCGCTCTGGTTATACGGCCGCTGGCTGACATGAATGCCCATCTGCTCGCGCAGGCCGGAACGGCCGCCGTCGGCCAGCACCGCAAGGTCGCACTCAAGCGTGGTGTCGTCGTTGAGCGACAACCGATAGCCGTCTTCCAGCACCTGCATGGCGGTGACTTCAGCCGGGCAGCGCCAGCTCACCACCTCGGCGTCCAGGCCTTTCCACAGGCACTGGCCGAGCCAGGCATTCTCGACCACATAGCCGAGCGCCGGCACGCCTTCTTCCAGGGCATCCAGACGCGTGGCGCCAAAGCGCCCACGGTCGGAGACCTGGATCTGGCGGATCGGCTCGGCGCGGCGGCTGATCTGCTGCCACAGGCCGAGGCGCTCGTAAATTTGCCGGGTACCGAAGGACAACGCCGAAGAACGCGCGTCATAGCTCGGCTGAAAACTGTCACCCGGGGCGAACGGCTCGATCAGCAGGATCTTCCAGCCACGGGCCTTGGCGCCGGCCTGCAAGGCCAGGGCCAAGCTGGCGCCGACCAGGCCGCCGCCAATGATTGCCAGGTTGACCCGGCTCATGCCGCGTCACTGCGCGCGGCAGCCATCAAGGCTTCGATTTCGGCAACCGTCTTGGGTACGCCGGAGGTCAGGATTTCACAGCCCTGCTTGGTTACCACTACGTCATCCTCGATTCGCACACCGATGCCGCGCCATTTTTTCGCGACACTCTGGTTATCGGCACCGATGTAGATGCCTGGCTCCACGGTCAAGGCCATGCCCGGCTCGAGCACCCGCCACTGGCCGCCGACCTTGTACTCGCCAACATCGTGCACATCCATGCCAAGCCAGTGCCCGGCGCGGTGCATGTAGAAGGCCCGGTAGGCTTCGCTTTCAATCAGTTCCTGCACCTGGCCCTTGAGCAGGCCCAGCTCCACCAGGCCTTCGGTAATTACCTGCACCGTTGCTTCATGGGCGTGGTTCCAGTGCTTGCCGGGGGCAATGACCGCAAAGGCCGCCTCCTGAGCCTTGAGCACCAGTTCATAAATGGCCTTCTGCTCCGGCGAAAAACGCCCGCTGACCGGAAAGGTGCGGGTGATGTCGCTGGCGTAGCAGTCGATCTCGCAACCGGCGTCGATCAACACCAGGTCACCGTCCTTGAGCGGCGCGTCGTTTTCCTGGTAATGCAGGATGCAGCTGTTGCGTCCGGCGGCGACGATCGAGCCGTAGGCCGGCATCTTCGCCCCACCCTTGCGGAACTCGTAGTCCAGCTCGGCTTCCAGGCTGTACTCGCGCAAACCGGCGCGACACGCCTGCATGGCCCGCACGTGGGCGCGGGCGGAAATCGCCGCAGCCTCACGCATCACCTTCACTTCCGCCGCCGATTTATACAGGCGCATGTCGTGCAGCAGATGATCCAGGGCAACGAATTCGTTCGGCGGCTGGGCGCCCAGGCGCGCCTTGGAGCGAATCACGTTGATCCAGTCCATCAGGTGGCGGTCGAACTCGGGGTTGCTGCCCATGGCCGAGTACACCCGGTCGCGGCCTTCGATCAGGCCGGGGAGGATGTCGTCGATATCGGTGATGGGGAAGGCGTCATCGGCGCCAAAGTCGCTGATCGCGCCGTCCTGGCCAGCGCGCAGGCCATCCCAGAGCTCGCGCTCGGGATTGCGCTCACGGCAGAACAGCACGTACTCGCCATGCTCGCGGCCAGGGATCAGGGCGATCACCGCCTCGGGCTCAGGGAAGCCGCTGAGGTACTGGAAATCGCTGTCCTGACGGTACACGTGCTCGACGTCGCGGTTGCGGATGGCAACCGCGGCGGCGGGCAGGATGGCGATGCTGTTGGGTTCCATCTGCGCCATCAGCGCCTTGCGTCGACGGGCGTATTCCGACTTGGGGATGTGGCTCATGGGCAGTGGCAGTCCGTGGTTGATCAGTGCAGCGAAGGTTTGGCCGCAGGCTCGACCGACTGCTTTGCCAGCTCTGTGTAGAGCAGCAGCGGAGCGACGCGCAGGTATTCCATGACTTCCATATAGTCGTTTTCGCCGTCTTCGGATTCTTCCAGGGCGTCCTGGACCTGAGAGATAGCGACCAGGTCCTGCAGCACTTCCTTGGCCTCGGTGCTCAGTTCCTTGCCACCGGCATTCAGGCCGAAACCGGCAATGAAGCCTTGGCACCATTGACCCAGGGCGGCGGCACGCTCGGTCAGCGGCTCATCATCACCCGGCAGCAACAGCACGACGGTGATATCGTCACTGGTGAGTTCGCCTTTGACCATTTCTTGCAGGCCGATCAAAGCGTTACGAACGTTGTCTACCGGCTCGCTTTCCAGCAGGCCGGCGGCGTCTGCCAGCCACGCGTCGGCATCGAAGCCGGCACCGGCGCAGCTGCGTCCGAGCAACAGCCCGTGCAGTTCGGCAGGGGAAACAGGATGCCCGTTACTGCTGAGCAAGGTGGCGAAAGCGGTGTACGGCGAATTGATATTGGGCATGGGCAACTAGGCGCCAGACGGCGCAATGACTAGAATGAAGACCTTGTATCCTAGCACCGGCAGGCGCGCCAAGACCATCGACGCGGCCAACTCCGGGCCGGCCAGGGCATAAACCGGGCAACCACCCGCACGACCGAATCGAGTGGCAACCAATGCAAGAGAACGATCTGCAAGCGCTGATGGGCCGATTCGAACTGCTGATTGAGCGGGTCGAGCAACTAAAACGGCAAAACGCACTCTTATTAGCTCAGGAAAAATCCTGGCGCGAAGAGCGCGCCCACCTCATCGAAAAAAATGAAATCGCCCGGCGTAAGGTCGAATCGATGATTTTGCGACTCAAGGCCCTGGAGCAAGACTCATGAGCTCAAGCAATAGCGTCACTGTTCAGATTCTCGACAAAGAGTATTCGATCATTTGTCCGCCGGAAGAACGCAGCAACCTGGTCAGCGCCGCGCGCTACCTGGACGGCAAGATGCGTGAAATCCGCAGCAGCGGCAAAGTCATCGGCGCCGACCGCATCGCCGTGATGGCTGCGCTGAACATCACCCACGACCTGCTGCACAACCAGGAACGCCCGGATGCGCCGGCCGCTGGCGTTAACCGTGAACAGGTGCGCGACCTGCTCGAACGTGTCGATCAGGCATTGGCCGACGATCAAGTTCCAAATAAGGGTTGAGTATCGGTATACTGGCGCCACTCCCTGGAGTGCTTGCCAGTCGGTCATGTCCCTGAGCCGATACGCACAACCACGGGGGTTGCACGTGGGGCCGGTGTGCATGTCCGCTTGACGGAAAGCCTTAACGCCTCCTGCAATCTCCACCTTGAACTTTCGGGTTCAAGGGCTACACCGACAGCGGTTCGTCGGGGAGCCTGAATTCTTTGCCCGCCCTTCTGCGCGGGCAATCGAGCTGTCACCCAGCGGGTGGCAGCCCTCTCTGGGACCGCCCGTGCCATGACCGACACCGCGCCGCTGACCCGCCCCCAACTCCGCCGCCTGCTTCGCGATGCCCGCCGCGCCCTGACGCCGGCCGAACAACGCCGGGCAGCCCGTGGCCTGTACCGGCAACTGGCGCAGCATCCGCTGTTTCGCCGAGCCAGACACATCGCCCTGTACCTGCCCAATGATTGCGAGATCGACCCGCGCCTGCTGATGCGTGAAGCCCAGCGCCGCGGCAAGCGCACCTACCTGCCAGTACTGCACGCCTGGCCGAAAACCAAGATGGTGTTCCAGCGTATCGAAGCCGGCGAGAAGCTGCGGCCCAACCGCTTTCGCATCCCCGAGCCACACATCAGCCTGGCCCGGCAACGGCCGATCTGGGCGCTGGACCTGATCCTGCTACCGCTGGTGGGTTTTGATGAAGTGGGTGGCCGGCTGGGCATGGGCGGCGGTTTCTATGACCGCAACCTGGCCTATCAGGCCCGCCGTAAGGCCTGGAAAAAACCGTTGCTGCTGGGCCTGGCGCATGAATGCCAGAAGGTCGAACGACTGGCGCAAGCCAGTTGGGATGTGCCGCTGCAGGGGACGGTCTCGGACCGTGGCTGGTATCTGGCACCCGTATAAGGACGCCAGCAAAGGCAATCAACGCTGTTGCGGATTGACCGGCATTTCGTAGGGGGCGTCGAGTTTGCGTTCCCAAAGGCTTTGCGCATAACCGGTAGTGACAACACCCAAACCGAACAGAAACACCAGAATCCAGAGCAAATCCGGTTTGCGATTCATCGATTGCCCCCCTCAGGCAAACTGATCACGTTGTCAGCAACGTTTTTGTGGTTGCAGCAGCGTCAAGCTTAAAATGCGCGCATTCTCCGACAACCTGAGGCGACACGCAAACGTTGACGCCAACCGACCGTCGGTTTCCTGAAACAGGTTATTTCAAACATTGTCTGGAGCACCACCCATGGCCTACTGGCTGATGAAATCCGAGCCCGACGAACTCTCGATCAAGGACCTAGCACGGTTGGGCGAAGCCCGCTGGGATGGCGTGCGCAACTACCAGGCGCGTAATTTCCTGCGTGCCATGGCGGTCGGTGACCAGTTCTTTTTCTACCACTCCAGCTGCCCCGAGCCAGGTATTGCCGGCATCGCCCGGATCAGCGCCGCCGCCTATCCCGACCCCACCGCGCTGGACCCGCAAAGCCATTACTTCGACGCCAAGGCCAACGCCGAAAAGAACCCGTGGAGCGCCGTGGATGTCGCCCATGTCGAGACCTTCGGCAAGGTTTTGCAGCTGGGCTACCTCAAGCAGCAAACCGCCCTGGCCGAACTGCCGCTGGTACAGAAAGGCAGCCGGCTTTCGGTGATGCCGGTAACCGCCGAACAATGGGCCGCGGTACTCGAACTGCGTTAAAGAGGGTAGGATTGCCGCTCATTTGACGAACATCAACGCACCAGGATCGGTGCGGCGTCACAATTTGACGTTAATGCAGCAAGGATTGCCAAACCATGTCGTTGAGCCAACACACCCCGAAACTCTTCGCCGGTGCCTTGATTGCCCTGCTCCTGGCCGCTGGCGGCCTGGGCTACTGGAAATCCCTGCATGACCGCTTGCCTGAAGGCCTGAGCATGGGCAACGGCAGGCTCGAAGCGACTGAAGTGCAGATTGCCAGCAAGATCCCCGGACGCCTGGCCGAGGTGCTGGTCGACGAAGGCGATACGGTCAAGCAAGGCCAGTTGCTCGCCCGCATCGACACCCGCACCCTCGAGGCCCAGCGCAGCCAGGCCGAAGCCGAAGTGCTGCGCGCCCGGGAAAACTACTCCGCCGCCCAGGCCACGGTGCAATTGCGCCAGAGCGAACAACTGCTGGCCAGCCAGGAGCTCAAGCGCGTACGCGAGATCTTCCAGCGCAAATATGCCAGCCAGCAACTGCTCGACCAACAGCAGGCCCGTTACGACACCAGCAATTCCGCCGTGGTCGCCGCCCGCGCGCAACTGGCCGCGATCAAGGCGGCCATCGGTGCCGCAGAAGCCCAGGTTGCGCAACTGACCAGCGAAATCGACGACAGCAGCCTGCGCGCACCGATCAATGGCGTGATCCAGTTGCGCCTGGCCGAACCTGGCGAAGTGCTCGGTGCCGGCGGCCGTGTGCTGATGCTGATCGACCCCAGCGACCAGTACATGAACCTCTACCTGCCCGCCTCTACCACCGGCCGCCTGACCGTTGGCGACCAGGCGCGCATTGTTCTCGACGCCCTGCCCGACCAGGCAATGCCTGCGAAGATCGCCTTCGTCGCGGCCAAGGCGCAGTTCACTCCCAAGCAAGTGGAAACCCGTGACGAGCGCCAGAAACTGGTGTTCCGGGTCAAGCTGCGCCTGACCGAACCGAGCGCCGTGCCCCAGGCCAAACCCGGCATGCCGGGCGCAGGCTATGTGCGCACCGCTGAGGTGGACTGGCCGGCCAACCTGCAATGAGCGCGCTGGCGCTGCAGGCCGAGGGCATCAACCACCGCTACGGTGGCTTGAGCGCCCTGCAGGACATCGCCTTCAGCCTGCCGGCGGGCACCCGCTGCGGCCTGATCGGCCCGGACGGCGCCGGCAAGTCGAGCCTGCTCGGGCTGATCGCCGGGGTGAAGAAGCTGCAAAGCGGCGAACTGCAGGTGCTCGGCGGCTCGATCCGCCAGCGCCGTCACCGCAACAACCTGTACCCGCGCATCGCCTTCATGCCCCAGGGGCTGGGCAACAACCTTTACCCTGAGCTGTCGATCAGCGAGAACATCCGTTTCTTCGCCACCTTGTTCGGCCTCGGCACCAAGGAGTGCGAGCAACGCATGCACAACCTGCTGCAGGCCACCGACCTGCTGCGCTTTGCCGAGCGCCCGGCGGGCAAGTTGTCAGGCGGCATGAAGCAGAAGCTTGGGCTGTGCTGTGCGCTGATCCATGAACCGGATTTGCTGATCCTCGACGAACCCACCACCGGTGTCGATCCGCTGTCGCGCCGGCGCTTCTGGGAGCTGGTCGAGCAGGTGCGCCAGGAGCGCCCGCAACTGACCCTGCTGGTCGCCACCGCCTACATGGAAGAGGCCGAGCAGTTCGAACACTGCCTGATGCTCGATCGTGGCCGGCTGATTGCCGCGGGCTTGAGCGAAGAACTGGCCGCAGCCACCGCCAGCCACAAGCTCGATGACGCCTTCACGCACTTTCAGGGCGATAGCCAGCGCAGCCAGCAGCCCCTGGTGATCCCGCCGCGTGATAACGCCAATGCCGAGATCGCCATCGAAGCCCATGAACTGACCTTGCGCTTCGGCGACTTCACCGCCGTAAACAAGGTCAGCTTCGCCATCGGCCGTGGCGAGATTTTCGGCTTTCTCGGCTCCAACGGCTGCGGCAAGACCACCACCATGAAGGTGCTCACCGGCCTGATGCCGGCCAGCGAAGGCAGTGCCAACCTGCTCGGCCGTCCGGTAAACGCCAAGGACCTGGCCACGCGCAAGCGCGTCGGCTTCATGTCCCAGAGCTTCTCGCTGTATGGCGAACTGAGCGTGCGGCAAAACCTTGAACTGCATGCACGGCTGTTCGACCTGGCCAAGGCCGAAAGTGGCCCGCGTATCGCCGAGCTGATCGAGCGTTTCGATCTGGGCGCCATCGCCGACCAACAGTCCGGCGCCCTGCCCCTGGGCTTGCGCCAGCGCTTGTCGTTGGCCGTAGCCGTATTGCACCGCCCGGAAGTGCTGATCCTCGACGAACCGACCTCGGGCGTCGACCCCGCGGCGCGCGATGACTTCTGGCGCCTGCTGGTCGAGCTGTCGCGCGACCAGGGGGTGACGATCTTCCTCTCCACCCACTTCATGAACGAAGCCCTGCGCTGCGACCGGATTTCCCTGATGCATGCCGGCAAGGTCCTGGCCTGCGATACGCCGGCGGCGCTGCAACAGCAATTCGGCGGTGAGACCCTGGAAGACGCCTTCGTCACCTGCCTGGAACAGGCCCAAGGCGCCAGCGAAGCGCCAACTGCCAGCCCCCAGTTGGAGACGCCGGCCAGCGCAGCGCCGCTGCACCTGCGCCAAGGTTTCAGCCTCAAGCGCCTGTTCGCCGTCGCCACCCGCGAAGGCAAGGAACTGCTGCGCGACAAGGTGCGCCTGGCATTTGCCCTGCTTGGCGCACTGTTCATGATGGTGATCTTCGGTTACGGCATCTCCCTGGACGTGGAGAACCTGGCCTTCGCCGTCTACGACCAGGACCAGAGCCCGCAAAGCCGCGCTTACCTGGAAGCCTTCCGCGGCTCACGCTACTTTGCCGAACAGACGCCGATCCGCGATGCCGCACAGTTGCACAAACGCCTGCAGCGTTCGGAAATCAAACTGGCCCTGGAGATTCCACCCGGCTTTGGCCGCGATCTGTACGCCGGGCGCCAGCCGGTAGTGGCGGCCTGGCTGGATGGCGGCATGCCGTTTCGCGCCGAAACCAGCCGCAACTATGTCGAAGCCGTGCACCAGGCCAACCTTGAGCAACTGGCGGCGCTGAGCAGCAAGGCCCAGCCCGGGCAAACCCCGGTGCGCCTGGAAACCCGCTTTCGCTACAACCAGGATGTGGTCAGCGTAAACGCCATCGGCCCCGGGGTCATGGCGCTGATCCTGGCGTTCATTCCGGCGATGCTCACCGCGCTGGGCATCGTGCGCGAGAAAGAACTGGGCTCGATCACCAACTTCTATGCAACGCCCCTGACCCGCCTGGAATTTCTGCTCGGCAAACAGGCACCGTACCTGGCGGTGAGCCTGATCAACCTGGCGCTGCTGGTGGCGATGAACCGCTGGCTGTTCGGCGTGCCGTTCAAGGGCAGCGCCCTGGCCCTGGCTTGCGGCGGTGTCTTGTACCTGTTGGCGACCACCAGCCTGGGCCTGCTGATCTCGGCCTTCACCCGCACCCAGATCGCCGCAATTCTCGGCACCATGATCATCACCAGCCTGCCAACCATCCAGTTCTCCGGGCTGATCGTGCCGCGCTCGTCGCTGGACGGTGCTGCAGCGTTGATGGGCCAGCTGTTCCCGGCCGGTTACTTTCTCGATATCGCCGTCGGCACCTTCACCAAAGCCCTGGACCTGCGCGAACTCTGGCCTCAGTGCCTGGCGCTGCTGGGCTTCTTTGTCGGTTTCACCGGCCTGAGTCTGGCCATGCTGAAGAAGCAGGAGGTCTGATGCATCGTCTGGCACATACCCTGCGCCTGGGGCTCAAGGAGCTGACCAGCCTGCGCCATGACAGCGTGCTGCTGTTGTTCCTGCTGTATGCCTTCAGTGTGGCGATCTACATGCCGGCTGCAGGCTCGGTGATCGGCGTGCACAACGCCAGCGTCGCGGTGATCGACGAAGACCACAGCCTGGTCTCACGCAAGCTCGCCGAGGCCCTGCAACCACCGGAGTTCCAGCGCGCAGTACCGCTGGCCTACGACCAGCTCGACGAGGCCATGGACAGCGGCCGCTACACCTTTGTGATCAACGTGCCGGTGAACTTCCAGACCGACCTGCTGGCCGGGCGCTCGCCAGAGCTGCAGGTCAACGTCGACGCCACGGCCATGAGCCAGGCGTTCATGGGCGCCGGTTACATCGGCAGGATCGTCGAGCGCGAACTGCTCGACTACGCCAACCAGGGCTCGGCCGCAGCCAGCAGCCCGGCGCTGCTCAGCGCCCGCGCGCTGTTCAACCCCAACCTTGAGGGCGGCTGGTTCCTGGCCGTGATCCAGATCGTCAACAACATCACCATCCTGGCCATTGTGCTGACCGGCACAGCGCTGCTGCGCGAGCGCGAACACGGCACCCTCGATCACCTGTTGGTGTTGCCGCTGACCGCCCTGGAAATCATGCTGGCGAAGATCGGCAGCAACGCCCTGGTGGTGGTGCTGTGCACCTGGGTGTCGCTGGAGGTGATCGTCAAAGGCGCGCTGGGGGTACCGCTGGCAGGATCGCTGGGGCTGTTTTTGGCGGTGACGGCGCTGTACCTGTTCGCCAGCACTGCGCTGGGGATCTTCCTCGCCACCCTGGCGCGCTCGACCCCGCAGTTCGGTCTGCTGGCGATTCCGGTGATCATCCCGATGCTGTTGCTTTCGGGAGGCAGCACGCCGCTGGACAGCATGCCGCAGTGGCTGCAGTGGGTCATGCAGGGCTCGCCCTCGACCCACTTCGTCAGCCTCAGTGCGGCGATTCTGTTCCGCGACGCCGGGCTGGAAGTGGTCTGGCCAGACCTCGCGGCGCTCGCCGCCATTGGCCTGGCCTTCTTCGCCATTGCCCTGGCGCGCTTTCGCCGCAGCCTGACCTCGTAATTACTGGACGATCAGGTTGTTGAACAGCAGGTCATCGACGGTCGGCTTGCCTTCTTCGCTTTCGAGCACCTGCTGGACTTGCTTGAGGGCTTCCTGACGCAGCTTTTCCTTGGCCTCGACATTGCTCATGGCCTCCAGGTTCTGCTGGGTGAACAGCGCCACCAGCTGGTTGCGGATCAGCGGCTCGTGATGACGCACCGCAGCGGCAGCGGCGTCGCTGTTGACCCGCAAGGCCACGTCGGCCTTGTACACGCGCAGTTTCGGCCCGCCATCGAGAGCGTAGTTGCCCACAAACGGCGGGCTCAGGGAAATGTAGGAGACCTTCGGTTCCCCTTCCTTGGCTTCCTCGGCCATGGCCGCCATCGGCAGCATCAGCGCCAGTACCATCAAGATCCACGCTTTCACGAATTCGCTCCTCATACAGTTGGCGCCAGCATACCCAGCGCACCGGTCAAACCCAAGCCCGGGCTTATGCCGGCCTATCAGGGCGGGCCATGCTCGTTGACCCGGCACCTCGCCCACCTACACTTATCGGCCACTACGCGCAAAGGAATAGTCCCGATGAAAGCAGTGTTGTGCAAAGCCCTTGGTCCGGCGCAAAACCTGGTCCTGGAAGAAGTCGCCAGCCCGGTGCCGAAGAAGAACGAGATCCTGCTCGACGTGCAGGCCGCCGGGGTCAACTTTCCCGACACCCTGATCATCGAAGGCAAGTACCAATTCCAGCCGCCGCTGCCGTTCTCGCCCGGAGGCGAAGCAGCCGGCGTGGTCAGCGCCGTGGGTGAGAAGGTCGGTAACCTGAACGTCGGCGATCGGGTCATGGCCCTGACCGGCTGGGGCAGCTTCGCCGAACAAGTGGCGGTGCCGGCCTACAACGTCTTGCCGATCCCGGCGCAGATGGACTTCACCACCGCCGCGGCCTTCGGCATGACTTACGGCACCTCGATGCATGCGCTCAGCCAGCGTGGCCAGCTCAAGGCCGGGGAAACCCTGCTGGTGCTGGGTGCCTCGGGTGGGGTTGGGCTGGCAGCGGTGGAAATCGGCAAGGCCATGGGCGCGCGCGTGATAGCTGCGGCCAGCAGCGCCGAAAAGCTCGCCGTGGCCAGGGCAGCTGGTGCCGACGATCTGATCAACTACAGCGAAACCAGCCTCAAGGACGAGATCAAACGCCTGACCGGCGGCAATGGCGCCGACGTCATCTACGACCCGGTGGGTGGCGACCTGTTTGACCAGGCGGTGCGCGGTATCGCCTGGAATGGCCGGCTGCTGGTGGTTGGTTTTGCCAGCGGGCGCATCCCCGAGCTGCCGGTCAACCTGGCGCTGCTCAAGGGTGCGGCGGTGCTCGGGGTGTTCTGGGGGGCGTTTGCCCAGCGTCAGCCAGCAGACAATGCGGCGAACTTCCAGCAGTTGTTTGCCTGGTTCGCCGAGGGCAAGCTCAAGCCGCTGGTATCGCAGACCTTCCCGCTGGCCGAAGCCGGTGCAGCCATCGAGATGCTTGGCCAGCGCAAGGCAGTGGGCAAGCTGGTAGTGACCATGGCCTAAACAGCCCGCTCCTACCTGGAATGACAACGCCGAAAGCGCGCCTCCAGATTGCGATCCGGCATGGCGTGGCTGCGCAGGGCATCGAGGGTCTGCTCGACATAGTCGCGGGTAGTGCCATAACGGCCCTTGGCATTGGCGAAAATCTGGCTGAGCAAGGTGTCCGGCAGGTTGCCGGCGTAGCACGGTAGGTGCCGCTCCAGTACGAAGCCCAGGGCCTGAACCTTGCTGCCATCCTCCAGTCGGCAATTGAGCCAGTGCGGACGATACGCAGGATAAGGCATCTCTCGCTGCCACAAGGCCAGCAGCGACGCTTCCAGGCAGTCATCCGGCAAGCGGTAGGCAAAACCGCTGCACGAACCGCCGCGATCCAGGCCGAAGACCAGGCCCGGGCATTCCGGTGTGCCCCGGTGTTCGTGTGACCACAAATACAGTCCGCGATGATAACCATGCACCCGTGCTCGTCGCCGTTCGGCAGCATTGCACTCTGGACGCCAGATCAACGAGCCGTAGGCAAACAACCACACCGGGCCGCCCTGATGCCGGGACATGGTGTGTTGAACTGAATGTACAAGTTGTTCGCGCGTTAATTGTTCGCCGAAATCAAGCAACGGCGGATAGGCCACATTCAAAGATACCGTTTCGATTGCCGACATAGCTGCCGCCACACTTCCCCATGAATTACCAATGCGTTGCACTATAAGGCAAAGCCCTGTGCACAGAGTTACCGTACGGCAGATAAGCGCCGGGACACAAGCCCCCAAGCGCCCTGAAACGGCAATAAGGGCCGTGCCAGGGCGATAACAGGTGCACTGTTTCAAGTGTAGCGAACGTTATTTTCGTTGCGGGCAATAATGAGTGGCTTATAACCATCGGCCGTGCCGACAGTTATTTAAACCGGCACGCTGTTGCAGCGTGCCTTATTCCGTCATTCAATTGCGCGGGGCATAAGCGAATACATCGGCGCGCATTTGATGGGCATCCATGCCGGCTTCGACCAGCGCGTCGAGGGTTGCGTAGATCATGTTCGGCGAGCCGCTGGCGTAAACATGCACACCGGCCAGGTCGCTGATGTCTTCGCAGACCGCCTCGTGCAGCAGGCCGCAGCGCCCTTCCCAACCGCACAAATCACTGACCACCTTGTGCAGAAACAGGTTGGGCAGACGCTCCCATTCGGCCCAGTGCTCGATCTGGTAGAAGTCGTCCGGCTGGCGCACACCCCAGTACAGGTGGACCGGGTGCTTGAAGCCGCTGGCCCGGCAATGCTCGATCAGGCTGTGCATCTGCGCCATGCCGGTACCGGCAGCGATCAGCACCAGCGGGCCATCCGGCAACTCGGCCAGGTGGGTATCACCAAAGGGCATTTCCAGCCGCGCCATGCGCGTGCGCTGCAACTGGGCGATAAGGTCCAGAGCGCTGTTCTCACGGGCCAGCACATGCAGCTCGAGGTCACGACCGCTGTGCGGCGCCGAGGCCAGCGAGAAGGCAGCCTTGTCGCCGCTGTCACGCTCGAGCATCAGGTACTGGCCAGCGTGGTAACGCGGTGGCTTGCCCGCTGGCGCACGCAGACGTACGCGCCAGACGTCGCCGCCGACCTCGACACATTCGCTGAGCTGGCAGGCCAGGGTCCGTACCGGCAGCTCGCCCAGGGCCAGTACGCCATCCCACAGCAAGATGCAGTCCTCCAGTGGCTCGGCGATGCAGGTGAACAGCTCGCCGTGATCACGCTCGACGCCACCCTGGCGCACCCGGCCTTCGACCAGCAGCGCAGCGCAGACATGACAGTTACCGTTGCGGCAACTCTGCGGGCAGTCGTAGCCCAGGCGCCGCGCCGCATCCAGAATCCTTTCTCCGGGCTCGAGCGCCAACACTGCCCCGGACGGCTGCAAGGTTACCTGCATTTAGTCTATTCCCAACTGATTCCACAGCTCATCGATCCGCCGGGTGACCGCTTCATCCTTGACGATGACCCGTCCCCACTCGCGAGTGGTCTCACCCGGCCACTTGTGCGTTGCATCCAGGCCCATTTTCGAACCCAGCCCGGACACCGGCGACGCGAAGTCCAGGTAGTCGATCGGGGTGTTTTCGATCATCACCGTATCGCGCTTGGGGTCCATGCGCGTGGTAATTGCCCAGATTACGTCGTTCCAGTCCCGCGCATTGATGTCGTCGTCAGTGACAATAACGAACTTGGTGTACATGAACTGTCGTAAAAACGACCAGACACCCAGCATCACGCGCTTGGCGTGGCCTGGATACTGCTTTTTCATGGTCACCACCGCCATGCGGTACGAGCAGCCTTCAGGCGGCAGGTAGAAGTCGGTGATTTCCGGGAACTGCTTCTGCAGGATCGGCACGAACACTTCGTTCAGGGCTACGCCGAGAATCGCCGGCTCATCCGGCGGCCGGCCGGTGTAGGTGCTGTGATAGATCGGCTTGGTGCGATGGGTGATGCGCTCGACAGTGAACACCGGGAAGCTGTCGACTTCATTGTAGTAGCCAGTGTGGTCGCCGTACGGGCCTTCCGGAGCCATTTCACCCGGGTGAATCACACCTTCGAGGATAATCTCGGCAGTAGCCGGCACCTGCAGGTCGCTGCCCCGGCACTTGACCAGCTCGGTGCGGTTACCGCGCAGCAGGCCGGCGAAGGCGTACTCGGAAAGGGTATCGGGTACTGGCGTCACGGCGCCGAGGATGGTCGCAGGGTCTGCGCCCAGGGCCACGGCTACCGGGAACGGCTGGCCAGGGTGCTTCTCGCACCACTCGCGATAGTCCAGGGCGCCGCCGCGATGGCTCAGCCAGCGCATGATGACCTTGTTGCGGCCGATCACCTGCTGACGGTAGATACCCAGGTTCTGGCGATCCTTGTTCGGCCCGCGGGTAACGGTCAGGCCCCAGGTGATCAGCGGCGCAACGTCGCCCGGCCAGCAGTGCTGCACCGGCAACAGGCCGAGGTCGACATCATCACCTTCGATGACCACTTCGTGGCACGGCGCATCCTTGACCACCTTCGGCGCCATGGACACGACCTTCTTGAAAATCGGTAGCTTCGACCAGGCGTCCTTGAGGCTTTTCGGCGGCTCGGGCTCCTTGAGGAAAGCCAGCAACTTGCCGATTTCACGCAGTTCGCCGACCGACTCGGCCCCCATGCCCATGGCCACCCGCTCCGGGGTACCGAACAGGTTGCCAAGTACCGGAATGTCGAAGCCGGTAGGCTTCTCGAACAGCAGGGCCGGGCCTTTGGCGCGCAGGGTGCGGTCGCAGACTTCGGTCATTTCCAGGACTGGAGAGATCGGCACCTGGATGCGCTTGAGTTCGCCGCGCTGTTCCAGGCCACGGATAAAGTCGCGCAAATCGCGATACTGCATGCAAAAGCCTCGTATTGGCTGCCGTAGCGGTCGGGCTGCAGAGTGTAGCGCCGAACTCGGCTGCTCAGAATAGCCAAAGTACAGATAGCAAAAAGCCGGGTCGCCCCGGCTCTTGCCCAGCGCAGCAGTTTACTTGCGCTTCATCGACAAGAAGAACTCGTCGTTGGTCTTGGTCTGCTTGAGTTTGTCGATCAGGAACTCGATAGCAGCAACTTCATCCATCGGGTGCAGCAGCTTGCGCAGGATCCACATGCGCTGCAGCTCGTCGTCGGCGGTCAGCAGCTCTTCGCGACGGGTACCCGAACGGTTGATGTTGATGGCCGGGAAGACACGCTTCTCGGCGATCTTGCGGTCCAGGGGCAGCTCCATGTTGCCGGTACCCTTGAACTCTTCGTAGATCACTTCGTCCATCTTCGAGCCGGTTTCGACCAGCGCGGTGGCGATGATGGTCAGCGAACCGCCTTCTTCGATGTTACGCGCGGCACCGAAGAAACGCTTCGGCTTCTCCAGGGCGTGGGCATCGACACCACCGGTGAGGACCTTGCCGGAGCTCGGGATCACGGTGTTGTAGGCACGGGCCAGACGGGTGATGGAGTCGAGCAGGATGACCACGTCTTTCTTGTGTTCAACCAGGCGCTTGGCCTTCTCGATGACCATTTCGGCAACCTGCACGTGGCGGGTTGGCGGCTCGTCGAAAGTCGAGGCAACCACTTCGCCGCGCACGGTGCGCTGCATTTCGGTCACTTCTTCCGGGCGCTCGTCGATCAGCAGGACGATCAGGTGGCACTCGGGATTGTTACGGGTGATGTTGGCCGCGATGTTCTGCAGCATGATGGTCTTGCCCGCTTTTGGCGGAGCGACGATCAGGCCGCGCTGGCCTTTGCCGATCGGGGCGCAGAGGTCGATAACCCGGCCGGTGAGGTCTTCGGTGGAACCGTTGCCGGCTTCCATCTTCAGGCGCTCGTTAGGGAACAGCGGCGTCAGGTTTTCGAACAGGATCTTGTTCTTCGCGTTTTCCGGCCGGTCGAAGTTGATGGTGTCGACTTTCAGCAGCGCGAAGTAACGCTCGCCTTCTTTTGGCGGGCGGATCTTGCCGACGATGGTGTCGCCGGTACGCAAGTTGAAACGACGGATCTGGCTTGGCGACACATAGATGTCGTCCGGGCCGGCCAGGTACGAGGCATCGGCCGAGCGCAGGAAGCCGAAGCCGTCCTGGAGAATCTCCAGCACGCCGTCACCGGAGATTTCCTCGCCGCTTTTCGCATGCTTTTTCAACAGGGAGAAAATCACATCTTGCTTGCGCGAACGGGCCATATTTTCTATGCCCATCTGTTCGGCCATTTCGAGCAGATCGGTAATCGGCTTTTGCTTGAGTTCAGTCAGGTTCATAAGGGGAGTGACGTAATCATGTAAGAAGGGGGAATTAAGCTTCTGGCTTAATGAAGCCGCGCCGCAAAGAAGGCGACAGGATCGCGTACTGATTCGAATTAGGGATGCGTCGGCGACGGCGTGCAGAGGGCACCGAAGAAACAGTGCGAGGCCGAATGTAACACCTGCTTTTTCTGGCGTCTAGTCACCAGATAAAGAAAAGCCCCGACGAATGCGGGGCTTTTTTCACTCAGATATTGGCGTCCAGGAAGGCTGCCAGCTGAGATTTCGACAGTGCACCGACCTTGGTGGCCTCGACGTTGCCGTTCTTGAACAGCATCAGCGTCGGGATGCCACGCACGCCGTGCTTGGCCGGGGTTTCCTGGTTGTCGTCGATGTTCAGCTTGGCGACGGTCAGTTTGCCCGCGTAGCTAGCGGCGATGTCGTCCAGAACCGGCGCGATCATTTTGCAAGGGCCGCACCATTCAGCCCAGTAGTCGACCAGCACCGGGCCTTCAGCCTTCAGAACTTCGGCTTCGAAGGTGGCGTCGGTGACGTGTTTGATAAGATCGCTGCTCATGGAAGTCTCCAAGGTCGTAAGCAAAAAAACGTGGCCCATCATAGCTGCACCCGCCGCCTACAGGAAGCCGGGAACGATTGAGTGTAACTATAGTTGTGCATGACCGCGCATATCGCTGCTGTCACGGGAAAGTCATATTTCCCGCACAACCTGCCCCATATCAAGCCTTGATACGCTGCGCGTTGGCGCCAGCGCCGGATCGTGGCAGGATTGCCGGGTTATCGACCGAGAACCCATGACCATGCCGCAAACCACAGCCAAGAATCTGTCCTTGATCGCTGCCATAGACCTGGGCTCCAACAGTTTCCACATGGTGGTCGCCAAGGCCCACCATAGCGAGATCCGCATCCTAGAGCGGCTCGGCGAAAAAGTTCAGCTGGCCGCCGGCATCAACGAAGAGCGCCAGCTCAGCGAAGAGTCCATGCAACGCGGCCTGGACTGCCTCAAGCGCTTTGCCCAACTGATCAACGGCCTGCCCGATGGCGCCGTGCGCATCGTCGGCACCAACGCCCTGCGCGAGGCGCGCAACCGTGGCGAATTCATCCGCCGCGCCGAAGCCATCCTTGGCCACCCGGTGGAAGTCATCTCCGGTCGCGAAGAAGCCCGCCTGATCTACCTTGGCGTGTCCCACACCCTGGCCGACACCCCGGGCAAGCGCCTGGTCGCCGACATCGGCGGCGGCAGTACCGAATTCATCATTGGCCAGCGTTTTGAGCCGCTGCTGCGCGAAAGCCTGCAGATGGGCTGCGTCAGCTATACCCAGCGCTATTTCCGCGACGGCAAGATCACCCCGGCGCGCTACGCACAGGCCTACACCGCCGCGCGCCTGGAGTTGATGAGCATCGAGAACGCCCTGCACCGTCTGACCTGGGACGAAGCCATTGGCTCCTCGGGCACCATCCGCGCCATCGGCCTGGCGCTCAAGTCCGGCGGCATGGGCAGCGGCGAGGTCAATGCCGAAGGCCTGGCCTGGCTCAAGCGCAAGCTGTTCAAGCTGGGCGAAACCGACAAGATTGATTTCGACGGGGTCAAACCCGACCGCAGGGCGATCTTCCCGGCGGGCCTGGCGATTCTCGAAGCGATTTTCGACGCCCTTGAACTGCAGCGCATGGATCACTGCGACGGCGCCCTGCGTGAAGGCGTGCTCTACGACCTGCTTGGCCGCCATCACCACGAGGACGTGCGCGAGCGCACCCTGACCTCGCTGATGGAGCGCTATCACGTTGACCAGGGCCAAGCGGCGCGGGTCGAGCGCAAAGCCCTGCACGCCTTCGACCAGGTGGCCAAGGCCTGGGACCTGGAAGACGGTATCTGGCGCGAACTGCTGGGCTGGGCGGCCAAGGTGCATGAAGTGGGCCTGGACATCGCCCACTATCATTACCACAAGCACGGCGCCTACCTGATCGAGCACTCCGACCTGGCCGGTTTCTCCCGTGAAGACCAATTGATGCTGGCGTTGCTGGTGCGCGGCCACCGCCGCAACATTCCCAAGGACAAGTTCGGCGAATTCGGCGACGACGCCGCCAAGCTGATCCGCCTGTGCGTGCTGCTGCGCTTCGCGATCCTGTTCCACCACATCCGCGGTACCCAGCAAATGCCCAAGGTCACCCTGCACGCCAAGGGCGACAGCCTGGACGTCGAGTTTCCTACGGGTTGGCTGGAAGAAAACCAGCTGACCCAGGCCGATTTCGGCCTGGAGGCAGAATGGCTGGCCCGGGTCGGCTTCGTCCTCAGCGTACGATAAGCACCGGGTTGCTCAGGCGCTCGAGCAGAGTGGCCTGGGCACTGCGCGGGTTCTGGTTGCCGGTTGGCGTGCTGCGTACGTAGCGGCCATCCGGTTGCAGGATCCAGGCGTGGGTGTTGTCGGTCAGATACCCTTCCAGTTCCTTCTTCACCCGCAGGATGAGCTTCTTTCCCTCGACCGGGAAGCAGGTCTCAACGCGCTTGTCGAGGTTGCGCTCCATCCAGTCGGCACTGGAGAGGAACATCTGCTCTTCACCGCCATTAAGGAAGTAGAATACCCGCGTGTGCTCAAGGAAGCGGCCGATGATCGAGCGCACATGAATATTATGCGAGACCCCGGCAATGCCCGGGCGCAGGCAGCACATGCCGCGCACCACCAGGTCGATACGCACCCCTGACTGGCTGGCCTTGTACAGCGCGCGGATGATCTTCGGATCGGTCAGCGAGTTGAACTTGGCGATGATGTGCGCCGGTTTGCCGTCGAGGGCAAACTGGGTTTCACGCGCGATCATGTCGAGCATGCCCTTTTTCAGGGTAAACGGCGCGTGCAGCAGCTTCTTCATGCGCAGGGTCTTGCCCATGCCGATCAACTGGCTGAACAGCTTGCCGACGTCTTCGCACAGCGCGTCGTCGGAAGTCAGCAGGCTGTAGTCGGTGTACAGGCGGGCGTTGCCGGCGTGATAGTTACCAGTACCCAGGTGCGCATAGCGGACGATCTCGCCGGCTTCACGACGCAGGATCAGCATCATCTTGGCGTGGGTCTTGAAGCCGACCACGCCGTAGATCACCACTGCACCTGCAGCCTGCAGGCGGCTGGCCATCTGCAGGTTGGACTCTTCGTCGAAACGCGCGCGCAATTCGATCACCGCAGTGACTTCCTTGCCGTTACGCGCAGCATCGACCAGCGCGTCGACGATTTCCGAGTTGGCACCACTGCGGTACAGGGTCTGGCGCACGGCCAGGACGTGCGGGTCCTTGGCGGCCTGGCGCAGCAGGTCGACCACCGGGGTGAACGACTCGAACGGGTGCATCAGCAGGATGTCCTGCTTACTGACCACGCTGAATATGTTCTCGCTGTTCTGCAACAGCTTGGGGATTGCCGGCGTGAACGGCGTATATTGCAGCTCCGGGTGGCTGTCCAGGCTGGTGATGCTGAACAGCCGGGTCAGGTTGACCGGGCCGTTGACCTGGTACAGCTCGCTCTCGCTCAGGCTGAACTGCTTGAGCAGGTAGTCGGAGAGCTGTTTAGGGCAGGTGTCGGCCACTTCCAGACGCACCGCGTCACCGTAACGACGCGAGAACAGCTCGCCGCGCAAGGCCCGGGCCAGGTCTTCGACGTCTTCGGAGTCCAGCGCCAGGTCGGCGTTACGGGTCAGGCGGAACTGGTAGCAACCCTTGACCTTCATGCCCTGGAACAGGTCGTCGGCGTGAGCGTGGATCATCGACGACAGGAACACATAGTTGTCGCCAGGCCCACCGACCTCTTCCGGCACCTTGATTACCCGAGGCAGCAAACGCGGCGCCGGGATGATCGCCAGGCCCGAATCGCGGCCGAAGGCATCCACACCTTCGAGCTCGACGATGAAGTTCAGGCTCTTGTTCACCAGCAACGGGAACGGGTGGGTCGGGTCGAGGCCGATCGGGGTGATGATCGGCGCGATCTCGTCACGGAAGAAGCGCCGCACCCAGGTCTTGAGCTTAGTGTTCCAGTGCCGGCGACGAATGAAGCGGATCTGGTGTTTTTCCAGTTCCGGCAGCAGCACATCGTTGAGGATCGCGTACTGGCGATCGACTTCGCTGTGCACCAGCTCGCTGATCCGCGCCAGCGCCTGATGCGGCTGCAAGCCGTCGGCGCCGGCCTGTTCACGGGCGAAGGTAATCTGCTTCTTCAGGCCCGCCACACGAATTTCGAAGAACTCATCCAGGTTGCTGGAGAAGATCAGCAGGAACTTCAACCGCTCCAGCAGCGGATAGGACTCATCCAGTGCCTGCTCCAGCACGCGGATGTTGAACTGCAGCTGGGACAATTCGCGGTGAATGTACAGGCTGCTGTCGTCCAGACCGGGAATGACGATGGCAGGCGCAGCCACCGGCGCCGGCGCAGGGGCCTCGACCACCGGCTCCGCAACCGCAGGCGGCTCCGGCGGGGTCTCGACCATCTGCTCGGGCACAGGCTGGGCGTCTTTCACTGCAACGTCGGTAAGTACTTCGTTATTCATCTAGCGTTCCTGAAGGGCGTTACTGCCCTCTCATCAATTGAGCAGCGCGAACAGCGAAATAGGTGAGGATGCCATCGGCGCCCGCCCGTTTGAAAGCGGTGAGGGACTCAAGGATAACCCCTTCACTGAGCCAGCCGTTCTGAATCGCCGCCATGTGCATGGCGTACTCGCCGCTGACCTGGTAAACGAAGGTCGGCACTTTGAATTCGTCTTTGACCCGGTGAAGGATATCCAGGTACGGCATGCCCGGTTTGACCATGACCATATCGGCACCTTCCGACAGATCGGCGGCCACTTCGTGCAGGGCCTCGTTACTGTTGGCCGGGTCCATCTGGTAGGAGGCCTTGTTGGCCTTGCCCAGGTTCAGCGCCGAGCCGACCGCATCGCGGAACGGACCGTAGTAGGCGCTGGCGTACTTGGCCGAGTAGGCCATGATCCGCACGTTGACGTGACCGGCCAGCTCCAGGGCTTCACGGATGGCCTGGATGCGGCCGTCCATCATGTCCGACGGCGCAACCACCTGGGCACCGGCATCGGCGTGGGACAGCGCCTGGCGCACCAGGGCATCGACGGTGATGTCGTTCTGGACGTAGCCTTCTTCGTCGAGAATGCCGTCCTGGCCGTGGGTGGTGAACGGGTCCAGGGCAACGTCGGTGATCACCCCCAGTTCCGGGAAGCGCTCACGCAGGGCACGGGTGGCACGCTGGGCGATACCGTCGGGGTTCCAGGCTTCGGCGCCGTCGAGGGATTTCTTCTCTACCGGGGTTACCGGGAACAGCGCCAGGGCAGGAATCCCGAGGTTTACCCATTCTTGCGCAGCTTCCAGCAACAGGTCGATGGACAAACGCTCGACGCCCGGCATCGAGGCGACTTCTTCGCGGCGGTTTTCGCCATCGAGGACAAACACCGGGAGGATCAGGTCATCGACAGTCAGTACATTTTCGCGAACCAGACGACGGGTAAAGTCGTCACGACGGTTGCGACGCAGACGGGTGGCAGGAAACAAACGGTTAGCGGGGGTAAAGCTCACGGCAGACTCCTGAGCCCGCGCAGGCGGGCGAGCGCGACAGTTATAAGCGGCCATTATGACGCCTGTATGACAGGCAAGGGCAACCCTGCGACTTGAGGACGCAGCCATTGTCCTTGTAGGAAATGTTCACGTCGAGACACATTTGGACACTTTCCCCAAAGGCCACGAAGGGTTAGGCTGCGCGTTCATTTCGCCAGCACCCAGAAAATGCTCCAACAATTCCTGCAGGATTTCGGCTACTTTGCCCTTTTTCTCGGTACGTTTTTCGAAGGTGAGACCATTCTGGTTCTCGCAGGCTTCCTTGCGTTCCGCGGATACATGGATATCAACCTGGTGGTCGTGGTGGCCTTCTTCGGCAGCTACGCCGGCGACCAGCTGTGGTACTTCATGGGGCGCCGCCACGGGCGCAAGCTGCTGGCGCGCAAACCGCGCTGGCAGATGATGGGCGACCGGGCGCTGGAGCATATTCGCCGCCATCCGGACATCTGGGTCCTGAGTTTCCGTTTCGTCTACGGCCTGCGTACGGTGATGCCGGTAGCCATCGGCCTGTCCGGCTACCCGCCGCGCCGCTACCTGCTGCTCAACGGTATTGGCGCAGCCATCTGGGCCCTGGCCCTGGGCGCCGCCGCCTATCACTTCGGCGCAATTCTCGAAGGCCTGCTGGGCAACGTGAAGAAGTACGAGCTATGGGTGCTCGGCGGCCTGCTGGTGCTCGGCGGCTGCCTGTGGCTGCGTCGGCGCTTCAAGGCTGCGCGCATTGCCCGCGAGGAAGCGGCTGCCATAGAGGCCGAGCAGGCTGAGCAAGCTGTAGCCAAACAGCAGGACCCAAGCCAGGGCAGTGACCGGCCATAAGCCAGCAATCCCGGCCAGGATCATGGCCGGGACATTCAAGCCCAGACGCAGCAGCTCCAGCCTGAAGGCCCAGGGGCGGTTCTCCAGCGCCGTGCCCAGCACGAACAAACCCAACGCCATCAGGCCCCAGCCCAGCACCAGGGCCGCAACCGACAACTGTTCGGCGCGCTCCATCAGATAACTGCCCAATGCCACATAAGCCGCGAACTGCACAACGACGTAGAGCTGTTGCGGCCAGGTCAGCGGCACCTCGAATTTCTTGAAGCGGCTCAGGTCCTGCTTGGCCTGTGGATAACGCCGAGCCACATCATCCGGGCGCCAGCCGGTGGGCATGAACCAGATCCGCAGCTTGTCCCACCAACGCTCGGCACGCCGCGCGTCGTTCCACAACTGAGCATAGAACTGCAGGTTGGCCCACAGCGGGTTCCAGCTGGCCAGTGGCGTGGTCACGCCGAAAATCACCGGTTCATTGTCATCCTCTTCCTGGAAAGTGCCGAACAGACGATCCCAGACAATGAACACTCCGCCATAGTTGCGATCCAAGTACAGAGGGTTTTGTGCATGGTGGACACGATGATTGGACGGGGTAATGAACAGCCATTCGAACCAGCCCAGCTTCGGGATATGCCGGGTATGCACCCAGAACTGGTACAGCAGGTTCAGCGCCGCGACGGTGATGAACACCAGCGGCGGCACGCCCAGTACGGCCAGCGGCAGGTAGAAGATCCACGACAGCAAAAAGCCGCTGCTGGTCTGGCGCAGGGCCGTGGACAGGTTGTAATCCTCACTCTGGTGATGCACCGAATGGGCGGCCCAGAGGATGTTGCGCTCGTGGCCGAAGCGGTGCAGCCAGTAGTAGCAGAAGTCATAGAAGACAAACGCCAGCACCCACACCCACAGCGCCTCGCCCGGCAGTTTGAACAGTGCCAGGTGTTCCCAGGCCAGGGCATAGGTGAGCAGGCCCACGCCCTTGGTCAGCAGGCCGGTGGTGGTCGACAGCACGCCGGCGCTGAGGCTGTTGATCGCATCGGCCAGGCGATAAGTGCGCATGCCCCGCAGGTAGTCCGCGAGCAGCTCCACCACAATCAGAATGAAGAAAAACGGTACCGCCAACAGGATCAGGTCCATGGGTCATCCATCTCCAGGCTATCCAGCAAGATTAGGCCGGGAATGGCACAAACCCTATGGCCACATCTGCCAAACTAGAGGACATTTAGCGCCTCGAATCGGGAGTAGTGAGCATGACCCAGAAAAAAGTTGCTGTGATTCTTTCCGGCTGTGGCGTTTATGACGGCGCCGAAATTCACGAAAGCGTGATCACCCTGCTGCGCCTGGATCAGCGCGGGGCGCAAGTGCAGTGCTTCGCCCCCAACATTGCCCAGATGCATGTAATCGACCACCTGACCGGCGAAGAAATGCCCGAGACCCGCAACGTGCTGGTGGAGTCGGCGCGGATCGCCCGCGGCGAGGTCAAGGACCTGCGTGAAGCCGACGCCAAGGACTTCGACGCCTTGATCGTGCCGGGCGGCTTTGGCGCGGCGAAAAACCTCTCGAACTTCGCCGTGGAAGGCCCCGGCTGCAGCGTCCACCCGGACGTCCTGGCCCTGGCCGAAGCCTTCGCCGAAGCCGGCAAGCCAGTCGGCCTGATCTGCATCTCACCGGCCCTGGCGGCGAAGATCTACGGCCCCGGCGTGGTCTGCACCATCGGCAACGATGCCAGCACCAGCGCGGCCATCGTCAAGATGGGCGGCACCCATGAGGAGTGCGATGTCCACGACATCGTCGAAGACACCCCGCGCAAACTGGTCAGCACTCCGGCCTACATGCTGGCAAAAAGCATCAGCGAAGCCGCAGGCGGCATCTACAAGCTGGTCGACCGGGTGCTGGAACTGACCCACAAGAACGACTGAAGATCCCTGTAGGAGCGGGCTTGCCCCGCGATCGAGCGCGAAACGGTCGTAGTCCAGGCACCACATGATGTACCGAGATTACGGGCCTCATCGCGGGGCAAGCCCGCTCCTACTCAGCCGGGTCAGGATCCGGTCCAGCGAGTTGGCAAAGGCCTGCTTCTCGCGGTCACCATAAGGCGCCTGCCCGCCACCGACCTGGCCCTGCTCGCGCAGGTCGGTGAACAGGTTGCGCACCGCCAGGCGCTCGCCCATGTTGCGTTCGTCGAACTCCTTGCCGCGCGGGTCGAGGCAGGCAACGCCCTTCTTGACCAGGCGATCGGCCAGCGGCACGTCGCTGCAAATCACCAACTCGCCTGGTACGGCATGCTCGACCAGATAATCATCGGCGGCATCCGGGCCACTGGGCACGACGATCAGCTTGACGCAGGCAAAGGCCGGCTTGATCTGGCTCTGGCCGGCCACCAGCACCACTTCCAGCTGACGCTTGAGAGCGAACTTGACCAGTTGATCCTTCGCCGCCTTGGGGCAGGCGTCGGCATCGATCCACACACGCATGGCACAGATTTCCAACAAAAACGGGCGAACAGTATCCCTGCTCGCCCGTTTTGCTTCAAATCAGCCCGCCGGTTGGCGGCGCTTCTCGGCCAGGCGGCTGCGCCCGTAGAGAATGGCGATGGCCAGCAACGCCACTACTTGCGCGGCCAGCGAATAGGCGTCGGCATGAATGCCCAGCCAGTCGAAATCGAAGAACGCCACCGGCCGCGTGCCGAACACCCCGGCTTCCTGCAGGGCCTTGACCCCGTGCCCGGCAAACACCACCGACAAAGCGCACAGCAGCGCTGCGTTGATGCTGAAGAACAGCGCCAGCGGCAGCCTGGCCGACCCGCGCAGGATCACCCACGCCAGGCCCACCAGCAGCACCAGCGCCGTGGCGCCACCGGCCAGCACCGCGTTGTGCCCGGCGGGACCGGCCTGCAGCCAGAGGGTTTCGTAAAACAGGATGACTTCGAACAACTCGCGGTATACCGAGAAGAACGCCAGCACGGCAAAGCCGAAACGCCCGCCACCACTGACCAGGCTGCTCTTGATGTAATCCTGCCAGGCCGCCGCATGTCGGCGATCATGCATCCACACACCCAGCCAGAGCACCATGACGCTGGCAAACAGCGCCGTGCAGCCTTCGAGCAGTTCCCGCTGGGCGCCGCTGACGTCGATCACATACGCCGCCAGCGCCCAGGTACCGAGCCCGGCAAGCAGAGCCAGGCCCCAGCCGACGTTGACACTGCGCACCGCCGATTGCTGGCCGGTATTGCGCAAAAAGGCGAGGATCGCCGCCAGCACCAGGATCGCTTCCAGGCCCTCGCGCAACAGGATCAGCAAGCCGGAGATGTAGCTTAGCGACCAGCTCAAGCCATCGCCGCCAAGCAGGCTGGCAGCGTCTTTGAGTTTGCCCTTGGCCGCGTCCAGGCGCTGCTGCACCTGCTCCAGCGGCAGGCCGTCCTGCAACGACTGACGATACGCCATCAGCGATTTCTCGGTGTCTTTGCGCACGTTGGCATCGACGTTGTCGAGCGAACTTTCGACCAGCTCGAAGCCTTCCAGATAAGCGGCGACAGACAGGTCATAGGCTTGTTCGTGATCACCGGACTGGTAGGCCGCCAAGCTCTTGTCCAGGGTGCTGGCAGTGTAATCGAGCAGTTGCGCCGGGCCGCGCTGGACTTGGGGCGGTTGCGCACGCTGGGCGCGGAACAGGGCCAGCGCCTCTGGCCCTTCGCTGGCTTCGACTTCAGCCGGCGTCTGACGAGCCAAGTCAGCCAGGTTGTAGGCTTTGTCACCCTTGGCCTTGGCCGGGTCGGCCGTGAAGCTGGCGACATAGGCCGCCAGGTCCCAGCGCTGACGCTCGTCGAGCTGGTCGGCGAACGACGGCATGTCGGTGCCTTCGATGCCCAGCCCAAGGGTGTTGTACAGGTCGAACAAGCTCAGGTGATCAAGCCGCTCGACACTGCGCAGGTTCGCCGGCGGCGGGGTCAGGCCGAGGCCGGCCGGGCCGTCGCCGGCACCGCTATCGCCATGGCACACCGAGCAATGCTGGACGTACAGCGGCGCACCGCGGCTCGGCTCCGGGGTGATGATCGGCGCCTGGCTGACTTCATAGGCCACCGCCAGCTGCGCACCAAGCTGGCGGGCCTGGCGGGCGACACCCGGGCCGTCCTGGCGCAACCTGACCGCCTCGCGCAGGTTGACCACGCCCTGCTCCAGGGCCTGGCGCTCCTGGCGCGCCGGCAAGGCGACGATCAGGCCCTGCAGGACATCGATGAACTCCAGCTGCTCGCGGTACTCCCCCTCGTCGATAACCTTGCCTGCCTCGACGGTGGCCGGGTAATCGGCACCGATGTAATCGAGCAGGTGCAGAGCTTTGGCAGCGCCATCGGTGCTTTCGGCCAGCAGCGTGGCACTGCTCAGCGCCAGCACCGGCCAGAGCAGCCAGGCGAGTAAGCGGGAACGGGGAATCATGAGCGACTCTCAAATGGAAATACGAGGTAAAGCATTGTTCACTTCCACTGCCGCTCGCTCAAGGCTTGCCAGATGAATCCTTGAAAAATTTTGTGACAAATGCCCCGCCACCCTTCCCCATTAAAGAACAACCGTTCGTCGGCCGATATGTGAATGCTGGCACAACGGCAAAACTCCAAGAGCAAAACGCCATTAATTAGCCAGCAAATACGTTTATAATGCCGCGCCGCTATATAGCGGATAAGAATTTAGGCTCTTCTTTTAAGAGGATTTGGCGATATATGCCAAAGGGATGACAGCCTTCTCGCCCCCAGGCTATTCATCAATTCAGGGAAGAAGAATTCAGATGGCATCCCGTGTCCTCACCGTCGCGACCCTGGTCGCGGCCGTCCAACTGGCTGGTTGCTCGGCCTTTCGCAGTTACGACAGCGAACTTCAGGAAACCAACCAGCACCTGACCAGCGGCAACGTCGACGCCGCCCTGGCACTGCTGGAAAAAAACAACAAGGGTGAGGACAAAGACCTTCTCTACTACTTCGAGAAAGGCGAATTGCTGCGCTCCAAGGGCGACCTGGCCGGTAGCCAGCTGGCCTGGCGCAGCGCCGACGACGTGGTGTTCAAGTGGGAAGAGTCGGTCAAGCTGGACACCGACAAGTACCTGAGCCAGTTCAGCAGCTACCTGGTCAACGACAAGGTCCGCCGCTACGAAGGCTACGACTACGAAAAAGTCATGCTGACCACGCAGATGGCCCTCAACCTGCTGTCCCAGAACGACTTCGACGGCGCTCGTACCGAAATCAAGAAGACTCACGAACGTGAAGCGGTCATCGCCGAACTGCGTGACAAGGAATACCTCAAGCGCGAAGAAGAGGCCGAGAAAGAAGGCGTCAAGACCGAGTACAAGGACCTTCAGGGTTACCCGGTGGCCAGCCTCGACGCCCCGGAAGTGGTCGGCCTGAAGAACAGCTACCAGAGTGCGTTCAGCCACTATCTGTCCGGTTATGTGTATGAAGCCCTGGGCGAAAAAGGCCTGGCTGCGCCGGGCTACCGCAAGGCCGCCGAGCTGCGCCCGAACACCCCACTGCTGGAGCAGGCCCTGCTCGAGCTGGACAAGCCAGCGGCGAAAACCACCGACAGCGATGTGCTGATCGTGATCCAGAGCGGCCTGGCCCCGGCCCGCGACTCGGTGCGTATCCCGCTGCCGTTGCCAATCAGCGGCAACCTGGTGATCACCCCGCTGTCGTTCCCGGTGATCAAGGAAGACAATTCCACCGCGCACTTCAGCGAGATCTACCTGAACGACCGCGCGCTGAAGCTGACCGCGCTCAACAGCACTACCGCCATGTCCCGCCGCGCCCTGCGTGACGACATGCCGGGGATCATCCTGCGCACCAGCGTACGGGCCATTACTCGCGGTGTGGCGCAGAAGCAGTTGAACGACGCCAACCCGCTGGCCGGCCTGGCAGTAGGTATTGCCTCGACCATCACCGAAGGCGCCGACACCCGCACCTGGCGCACCCTGCCGGACGAAACTCAGGTTGTCCGCGTGCGCCTGCGCCAGGGCGAGCACCAACTGAGCCTGCCTTCGAGCCTGGGCGGCAGCCAGGTCAGCGTGAAGATCGACCGTCCATTCCAGGTCGTCACCCTGCGCGTGGTCGGCAACCAGGTCTTCGCCGGCGGCCCGGCCCTGCAGGTGGAACCGAAAGCCACTGGCCAGGCTGTCGCCAGCCTCAAACAACCTTAAGGAAGCGTCATGCGTATCAAACTGCTCGCCGTTCTCGTCACCGCCCTGCTGGCCGGTTGCGCGACCCCGCCACCGCCAGAACCTGGCAGCGCCGCCAGCAAGGTGGTGAAGATGGGCAACCTGAAGAACATCGAAACCGGCCCTATGCGCGTCGCGCGCGAGAACGGCTTTCTGACCGTGAAGGTGTCGCTGAACAACACCAGCGCCAGTAACAAGACGATGTTCTACCGCTTCGCCTGGCTGGGTAACGACGGTTTCCCGGTTGCCGACGAAGAGAGCTGGAAGACCGTGACCCTGTACGGCAAACAGTCCAGCGTGCTGCCGGCTATCGCACCCGTGCCGCAGGCCACCGATTTCCGCCTTGAAGTTCAGTCTCAGTAATCATTTTTGCAGGAGCACCTTTTCATGATTGCACGCATTTCCCTCGCCGCCCTCGCCATTGCTCTGGTCAGTGGCTGCAGCACCCCGTCGCCAGTCCTGGGCGGCAAGAACATCGGCTACGGCGACAGCAAGGCCGTGGAGCTGGTCACCAACGAGTTCGGTTCGACCGACCTGCAGATGATCGCCGAATCCATGACCCGCTCCCTGGCCCAGTCCGGGATCCTCCAGGGCCGCCCGGTGGTTCAGGTCTATGACGTGAAGAACAAGACCAGCGAGTACATCGATACCCGTGAAATCACCACTTCGATCAAGACCCAGCTGATGAAGTCCGGCACCGCCCGTTTCGCCAGCGACAACACCCAGATGCAGAGCCAGGTCGACCAGCTCAAGCTGCAGAACCAGAGCGGCCTGTACAAGAAGAACACTGTGGCCAAGACCGGCAACATGATCGCCGCCAAGTACCGCCTGGAAGGTTCGATCAGCTCGATCGTCAAGCGCAGCAGCGACTACAAGGACGTGTTCTACAAGTTCAGCCTGCAGCTGATCGACGTTGAAAGCGGCCTGGCCGAGTGGATGGACGAAAAAGAAATCCGCAAGACCACGGAGCGCTAAGCAATGCGTGCATGGATGGGCATTCTGGGCCTGGCTTGCGCGTTCAGCGTGCAAGCGGCCCCCAAAGTCGCGGTCACCGACCTCGCCTACCAGGAGCGTGTGGAGCAGTACATCCACACGGTCTCGGCGCAGAGCAGCGGCCAGGCGAGCATGTACCACGCCAGTGGCTCGTCGAGCTACAGCGAGTACGAGAGCCGCGACAGCTACATCGAGCAGACTGAACTGCGCAAATTCACTGGCGACATCAAGGGCGAGATTCTCAAGTCCGGGATGTTCCAGCTGGTTCAGGGCACGCCCTACACCGCCGATGCCAAAGGCGATGTGTATGACGTGATCCGGCGCATCAAGAACGGCAACTTCAAGGGCGCTGACTACGTGCTGTTCGGCACCTTGTCGGATATCGACTTCCAGCGCGACATTACCTCGCTGGACAACACCAACAGCTATTCGGCCATCCTTGGCCTGAGCCTGGTGGCCGATTTCAGCCTGATCAACACCAAGACCTACGAGATCACCTCGGCGTTTACCGCCATGGGTGAAGGCCAGGACACCAAGCTGGTCAACAGCCAGGATGTGCGGGTGACCCTGAACCGCCCGCGGGTGGTGCGTGAAGTCTCGAAGGAACTGGGCATGGACGTAGCCCGGCAGATGGCCGAGCAACTGGGCGGTAGCGTACCAGGGCAACCGCGTACACCGGCGCGTAACAACCTGCCGCCTGATGAACCGGCGCAGATCCTGCGTTGAGAAACAAAAAAGGCGACCTTCGGGTCGCCTTTTTTGTCTGCGGTGAATTTATCGCGGGGTAAGTCGGGTCGCCGCGATGGGTTCCTAAACCGGCGCCCGACGGATACTCGCCAGCAAAGTCGCCGCGCCCAGGAACAACCCGGCAAAGGTACGGTTCATGCGCCGCTGCTGCCTTGGCGTACGCAGCAGGCGCAACACCTTGGCAGCAAGCCCCGTGTAGCCGGCCATGACCATGAGATCGACCGTGACCATGGTCAGCGTAATGATCAGGTACTGCGGCAGCAGCGCAGCATGCGGGTTGATGAACTGCGGCAGCACCGCGAGCATGAAGATCAGCGCCTTGGGGTTGCTGACGTTGACCAGAAAGCCACGGAACACCAGGCTCAGCGGCTTGCCGATCGGCCGCACGGCGGAATCGTCGGTGATATCAGCCGGCAGCGCGCGCCACTGTTTGACCGCCAGGTACACCAGGTAGGCAACGCCGAACCATTTGATCACCTGGAAGGCGGTAGCCGATGCCGCGAGGATGGCACCGACACCGGCGGCAATGATCGCAATCTGCAGTACCAGGCCCAACTGCAGGCCTAGCGCGTTCCAGTAGCCGCGCCAAAAACCGTATTGCAGGCCACAGGACATCGAGGCAATGGCCCCGGCACCCGGCGACAGACTGATCACCCAGCAAGCGGCAAAAAATGCCAACCACGTTTCCAATGACATCGCGCACCTCGGCACTAGCTTGTTACAAACCACTAAGCTAGTGCCCTGGCGAAAAAATCACCACGTTTTTTTTGCTGCGCTCGATCAATTACCCGGGGCTTTGCTCTCGCCCACCAGCGGCAGCACTTCGGCACCGCGCCAGCGCCGTACCGATTTCTGGAAGAACTGGCTGTTGGGCACCTGCACCAGCGCGCCGCCAGCTTCCGGCAGTTCGATCAAGGTGGTGAACAACAGGTTGATGGCCACCACCCGGCCTTTGACGCCCGGCTTGTCGATGGTTTCGACCAGTTCGACCACATCACCGATGCGAAATGGCCCGACGGTAAAGATCAGCACCGCGCACAGCAGGTTCGACAGCACGCTCCACATGGCGAAGAACGCCACTGCCGCAACGGCAACGAACCCGGACAAAGCGGTCCACAGCACCGTGGCAGAAACCCCCAGGCGCTCCAGCACGAAGATCAGCGCACTGCCCATGATCAGCCAGCGCAGGCCACCGCGCAGCGGCATCAGCAGCTCCGGCGGCAACGGGTAGCGCTCGCCCAGGCGCTTGAGGCAACGGGCAACCACGCGTTGCAGGATGAACGCCGCCGAAAGGATCAGCAGGATCTGCAAACCCAGCCAGAACGGTGCGATCCATTCCACCGGCAATGGCAACTGCAAAGATTCCATCAGGACAACGCCTCCAGCTCCGCCTGCATGTTCTCGAGCGTCTCAAGGGCCTCCATCCAGGCTTCTTCCAGCTCCCCTTCACGGACCTTGAGCTTGGCCTGCTGGGCCAGCAGGTCACGCAACTCGTCCTTGCGCGCAGCTTCATAGAGGGCGCTGTCAGCGAGGCTGGCATCGACCTTGGCCAGTTGCTCGTGCACGCTGCCCAGCTCACGCTCAAGCTTGTCGGCTTCGCGCTTGTGCGGCGCCAGCTGCTGACGCAGGGCCGCCGCAGCCTGGCGCTGGGCCTTCTTGTCGGTCTTGTCGGCATTGACCGGCGCAGTGCTGACCGGAGCATTGCGTTGACGGTACTCGACCAGCCAGCGGGTGTAGTCGTCCAGATCGCCGTCGAAGGTTTCGACCTTGCCGTCGGCTACCAGGAGGAAATCATCGGTGGTGCTCTTGAGCAGGTGACGGTCGTGGGAAACCACCAGCACTGCGCCACTGAACTCCTGCAGGGCCATGGTCAGCGCCAGACGCATTTCCAGGTCCAGGTGGTTGGTCGGTTCGTCGAGCAGCAGCAGGTTCGGCCGTTCCCAGGCAATCAGGGCCAGGGCCAGGCGGGCTTTTTCGCCACCGGAAAAATTCAGCACCGGCTCGTCGATGCGCCCGCCGCGGAAGTCGAAACCACCGAGAAAGTCGCGCAGGGTTTGTTCACGCTCGGTCGGCGCCAGACGCTGCAGGTGCAGCAACGGGCTGGCCTTGTTGTCCAGCGAGTCGAGCTGGTGCTGGGCAAAGTAGCCAACCGAGAGATTCTCGCCGCGCACCAGGCGCCCGCTGAGGGGCTCCAGTTCACCGGCAAGGTTCTTGATCAGGGTCGACTTACCCGCACCGTTGGGGCCCAGCAGGCCGATCCGCGCACCCGGGGTGAGTTGCAGTTTGACCTTCTCGAGGATGGTCTTGTCGCCGTAGCCCAGACGGCCTTCGGACAGGTCGAGCAGCGGGCTGGAGATTTTCTCCGACTCGCGGAAGACGAAATCGAACGGCGAATCGACGTGGGCCGCCGACAGCTCTTCCATGCGCTCCAGGGCCTTGATCCGGCTCTGCGCCTGGCGGGCCTTGGTGGCCTGGGCCTTGAACCGGGCGATGTACTTTTCCATGTGCGCGCGCTGCGCCTGCTGCTTCTCGTAGGCCTGTTGCTGCTGCGCCAGGCGCTCGGCACGGGTGCGCTCGAACGCAGTGTAGCCGCCACGGTAGAGGGTCAGCTTGCACTGCTCGACGTGGGCGACGTGATCAACCACGGCATCGAGGAAATCCCGGTCGTGGGAAATCAGCAGCAGCGTGCCCGGATAGCCTTTGAGCCAGTCTTCCAGCCAGAGGATGGCGTCCAGGTCCAGGTGGTTGGTCGGTTCGTCGAGCAGCAGCAAGTCGGACGGACACATCAGGGCCTGGGCCAGGTTAAGGCGCATCCGCCAGCCACCGGAGAAGTCACCGACCCGGCGGTCCATCTGCTCGTTGGTAAAGCCCAGGCCTGCCAGCAACTTGCGCGCCCGCGCGTCGGCGGTATAGCCGTCGGCGCTGTCGAGTTCGATATGCAGGCGTGCCAGTGCGGTGCCGTCATGGGCGGCTTCAGCCGCGGCCAGGTCGGCCTGGACCTTGCGCAGGCGGGCATCGCCGTCGAGCACGTAGTCGACCGCCAAGCGATCGAGGGTGTCGACCTCCTGGCGCATGTGCGCGATACGCCAATCGGCAGGCAACTGACAGTCGCCGGAGTCAGGCGTCAGCTCACCGCGCAGCAAGGCGAACAGGCTGGATTTACCGGCGCCGTTGGCACCGATCAGGCCGGCTTTCTGGCCGGCGTGCAGGGTCATCTCGGCGCCTTCTAGCAGGCGCTGTGGACCACGCTGTAAAGTGAGGTTCGATAGTCTGATCATAATGGCCGCGGAGTCTACCAGCTTCGTCGGCAACTGGCGCGAGTGGACCATGCACACCGACCTGTGGAATTTTGCCCTGAAGCTTTACGCCCGCCCAGGCGTAGAACCTGCCTGCCTGCTATGGCAGGACCTGGGTGGCGACGTCTGCCTGCTGCTGTGCGGCGCCTGGCTCAGTGCACGTGGCGTAGCAGCGAACGAACAACGGGTGCGTCAGCTCACGGAGCTGGCAGATGACTGGCAAACCGAGGTGGTGAAACCACTGCGCACCTTGCGTCAGTCCTGGCGTGACAAGGCAGGCAAGGATCCGCAGCTGGCGGGTTTGCGCGAGCAGGTAAAAGGCCTGGAATTAGCGGCAGAACGCATCCTGCTGGAGCGCCTTGAGACGGCCTGCAAGGACTGGGCAGCAACGCCCGAAGCCGGACTGGACTGGATAAGCGGGCTGGCCCCCGAAGGCGCCGGTGCGCATCACGACGCGCTGCACAGGCTGCGCGTCGTGATGCTGATGACTCAGGACGCCGACGAAGGAGTCTGAGTGCTCGGTGCTACCGAAGCTGCTGGCGCAGTCGACGAAGTGGCTGCCGGTGCAGAAGCGGCGGATGCTGCCGGCGCTGCGGGAGTAGCCGGCTTGGCGGCTGCAGGCTGAGCTGGTTTGGTTGGGGCCTTGGCAGCAGCAGGTTTGGCAGCTGGCTTGGCTGCAGCAGGCTTGGCTGGCGCTTTTGCTGCAGCAGGCTTGGCTGCGGGTTTTGCCGCTGCTGGCTTGGCCGCAGGCTTGGCAGGTGCTTTCGCCGCCGCAGGCTTGGCAGCAGATTTAGCCGCTGCGGTTCTGGCGGCTGGCTTGGCCGGCGCTTTGGCCGCAGGTTTTGCTGCAGCAGGTTTAGCTGCTGGCTTGGCTGCTGGCTTGGCTGCTGGCTTGGCCGCTGCGGTTTTTGCCGCAGGCTTGGCAGGGGCCTTGGTAGCGGCAGGCTTGGCTGCTGCAGTTTTTGCCGCAGGTTTGGCTGGTGCTTTGGCAGCAGGCTTGGCTGCTGGTTTGGCCGCTACAGGTTTAGCCGTAGGTTTGGCTGCTGGCTTGGCTGCTGCGGTTTTCGCCGCAGGTTTCGCTGCTGGTTTTGCTGCTGGTTTGCTCGCAGCTTTAGCGGCAGGTTTTGCGGCTGGCTTGGCAGCAGCAACGCCAGGTTTGGCCGAGCGCACGCTCAATGCCTTGGCGGCAGCGTCCTTGACCTTGCCAACGCCCTGGGCCAGTTTCAGGCTTTCCTGAGCGTCACGCTTGAGTTGCAGGATGTAGGTGCGGGTTTGCGATTGACGGTCTTTCAACTCGTCGAGCAACTTTTCCAGCTCACCCACAGCCGACTTGGCCTTGTTCTGCGCCTTGGCTTTACCAGCCTTGGCAGCGTCCTGCAATTTCAGGCGCGACTTGTGCAGTTTTTCCTGCGCCTTGCCGCGTTGTTTTTCCAACTTGGCGAGCAGTTTTTCAGCATCAGCCAGCGCTTGCGAGCAGGCATTTTCCAAATGATCGAGCAGGCTGCCCGTGAGTTGCTGGAGCAGGTGCAACGGCGTACTTACTGGCTTCTTATTGGCCGACATGGTTTACCTCCTGGCTGACGAGATTGCGGCTCATACTATGCTTCTGCTGCTACCGCCGCTAGGGCATGTTGACAGTATTAAATGCGCCGCGTTGCATGCCTGGGCAAAGTTGTTATCGCTGCAGCTGGAAACAAGTGTAGATGCTGCACAAAGTGTTGCTGATATTTACACGAAGTGACGAGCGAAGGCTGGCATACTTTATTTCCTCTGAAGCAGGAGCGAGCCTGTGCCGCGCTATCTAATCCTTACCTTGTTGCTATTGCCGATGTCGTTATTTGCAGCGTCAGAAACTACCCCTGCCAGCGACCATGACCTGGCCTACAGCCTGGGCGCGAGCCTCGGTGAGCGCCTGCGTACGGAAGTTCCCGGTTTGCAACTCGATGCCTTGATCGAAGGCGTGCGCCAGGCTTATCAGAACAAGCCGCTGGCCCTGAGCAAAGAGCGTATGGCGGTGATACTCAACGAACATGATGCGCAGGCCAACGAGGCTGCAGTTCAAGCACAGAGCGAACAATTGCTGAGCGCAGAAAAACGTTTTCTGGCCACTGAACGGTCCAGGGCCGGAGTGCGTGAACTGGCTGAAGGGATACTCGTGAGCGAGTTGCAGGCCGGCACTGGCAGCAAGCCAAAAGCCGGTGGCAAAGTCCAGGTTCGCTATGTTGGCAAGTTGCCGGATGGCACGGTGTTCGATCAGAACCAGCAGGCGCAATGGTTCAATCTGGGCAGTGTTATCGGGGGTTGGCAGGTGGCACTGCCGCAGATGGCGACCGGGACGAAATGGCGGCTGGTGATTCCTTCGGCACAGGCTTACGGTGCCGAAGGCGCGGGCGACCTGATTGCGCCCTATACGCCGCTGGTGTTCGAGATCGAGTTGCTCGGGGTTGCCGACTGAGGGTCGGCAGCACCGTCAGGCCTGTACCGCCCCTTCTTCGCTGTGCGCGGTGTGCAGCACTTCGATCAGGCAGTCCTCAAGCTCGAAACGCTCATGCAACAGGCTGCCGAGCTTGCCCAACTTTTCTGCGAAACGTTCAGGGTCGTTACAGTTGCCCTTGTCGCAATGATCGTTGAACGCCGAAGCGATTTCGGTAATTGCATCAATGCGAGGGCTGATCTGCTGGGCCAGCTCGAGCCCGCGAGTGTCGCCAAACGCTTTGGCTTCACTGACCAGTTGCTCACTCACTTCGAAATGCCAGGCTGAAACATAATCGACCAGTACCGCACAGAAGTCCCGGCTCTTATCCTTGTCGGCAAAGGCCGGCTTGGCATCACGCAGCTCGCGGAAAGCCGTCACCAGCTCTGCACGCTCATCCAACCAGCGGTCAATGAGCTTATGAACCCCACCCCAGCGTTCCTGAGCATTCTGACAACTATCTAGCATGGCGATCTCTTCCCTTCTGGGTAATGCCCCTGCCCCCGCGCCGCAAATGTGCAGAGCAAAGGTGAAGTCAGCAGAGCGGCATCGAGCAGCTGTGTTTTCGGTATACGTGCAGGGAGATTATTCCCGTGCGCCCTAGCCTTCAAGGTACGCACGCGACAAAGTTCATACAAGTGTTTAATCCGACCATCCTTTGCCGCCGGTCGCTTGCACCGTAAAAGAAAGCCTCAGCATTTGCCTGCCCGACTGAACAGCGGGCGTCCGAGCCCGAGCAGACGAACAATTGGCAAGGTCGCCAGCAAAACGAAGGACAACAAGCTCCATTCTGGCAGGGTAAGATCCAGGAAACTCCAGTTGATTGGCACGCAATCAGCACTGCCGGCCACCATCGCCTTGATGACCTGCACCATGGGCATGCTCTCGATCACATAATCAAAAGCCGGCTGGCACTCGATGCTCGACAACGCCGGATTGCCTTGCAGCCAGACATGCCGGGCAGCCAGCAGCGCCCCACCTGTGGCACAGAAAAGCGCCAGGGCGGCATAGATGCGGGTGCCCAAACGCCCCGGAGAATGCACCACCGCACACAGGCAGACCAGGGCAAAAGCCCCCAGGAACAAGCGCTGGCTGTAGCACAACGGGCATGGCACCAGGCCCATGCCGAATTCCAGGTAGAAAGCGGCCGCCTGGACCAGTACCGATACCAGCAACGCCGGAAAGAAAAGTGTACGCAAACGGGCCAACAACATGGCAAGTCCAGAAGCGGAATAGACAGGCGATAACGGTAGAGGAAAGGCGCAGCCTGCATCAAGGCAGGACAGTCAGGACAACTCGCAGATCAACAAGGGAAGCATCCCAAGTTCAGCAAGAAAAATGCTTAGAAATTTGCAGGAATATTTACCAACCAAGCGCAGAAAACTAACTCAAGCCCATGGACGCGCGATTTGCGGCGCGTCCATGGGTGCTTCAAGCTCGAACAGCCTCAGGCAGGGGCAATGCCAGTAACCGCTCATCAAGCATACCCAGGCCTTCCTGAAATAGCTGATTGCTGCGCTCAGTATCACCCAGGCCAGCCAACAACCGTGCGAGTTCGGCGCACGCCTCTGGGTTGCGCTGCACCCGCAGGCTGCTTTCAAGATAATCCCGAGCTTTGCCCCACAGGCGGTTCTGCAGGCTCAGGCGGCCCAGGGTCAGCAGCAGGCTGGGGTCGTCGGGATGGTCCTTGAGCCAGCCTTCGGCGGTTTGCAGCTGGCGCGCCGGATCGCCGCCACGCACCAGCCCGTACAACCTGGCGAGGTGGCTTTCGTACTGACGCTTGAGCGCGGTGCGCAAGGCTTGCTCGGCCTCGCTTTCGGCACCCAGCTGACGCAACTGCTCGGCATAGGCCAGCACCAGTTGCGGTTCCTGACGCTGCGCGGCGGTAAGTTGCTGCCAGGCACGCTCAAGGGATTGCCGGGCGGTCTGTTCATCACCTTCGCGGCTGGCCGCCAGGCTCAGGTTCTCGCCCCAGGCACGGCGTTCCAGCTCGGCAAGCTCCGGCGCCGGCAGCACTTTGTCCTTGCGCAGCTCGGGCAGCAGACGGATCAGTGCCGACCAGTCGCCACGCTCGCGATACAGCCGCTGCAACAGGCGCAACACCTGAACGTTATGCGGATGGCGCTCCTGCATGGCCTGCAGGGTTACCAGGGCTGCGTCGCTGTCACCGCGGTCCATCTGCAACTGCGCGTGGCTCAGGGCAATGGCCAGTTCCGCTTCGGGCTGACGCTCCAGCGCGCGCTCGAGCAGGTTGTCGCTGTCTTCGCTGCGGCCCAGTTCGTTGGCAGCCCGGGCGGCGCCTAGGTAATACAGCAACGGTTGGCGCTCGGCTTCGGCAGCGCGATGCAGATGACGCTGAGCGCTGGCCCAGCGTCCTTCGGCAAGGTCCAGTTGACCTTGTTCAATGGCCAGTTGGGTGCGGCGGCTGCGGTTACGCCGCGACCAGGGATTGACCACCCCGCCTGACGTCAGTACCAGGCCGACCAGGTAGCGCACCAGCAGCAAGGCCAGGATGATCCCGGCCAGCGCCGCCAGCGCTGCCCACAGGCCAGACTGATAGCGAAAGCTGCCGTAGGAGATCAGCACATACCCACTGTGCTTGGCGATCGCGATGCCGAGCGCGGCGGCAACAGCAATGGCCAACACCGCCAGCAAGTAGACGCGTTTCATGGCTTGGCCTCCTCGACCGGCAGATGCCGGCGCTCAAGGTAAGCTTGAACGGCGCTGATGCTGTCGGCCAGGTCCGGCACCACCACCGCAACCGGCTGCTCGGCCAGTTCATTGAGCGCGGCAAGCATGGCCTGGCTCTGCGGGTTGTCCGGGTTGAAGTTGGCCAACAACACGCTACGGGCATCATCCAGGGCCTGGGTATAGACCTTGGCTTCGCCATTGAGCGCGGCCCATTGGGCTTGCTCGATAGTCAGGCTCAGGGCCAGGCGCAGTTGGTTGAGCGATTGCCCGGCCAGCAACGGACGAATATTGTCGTCAGCGTTGAAGTCGATCTGGAAGTACTTCGACAGCTCCGCCCACCATTGTGACCAGCGGCTGGCGCCGTCGCCGTCAGCGGTCAGGGCACCCAGCGCATCGGCATTGCTGGTGAACTCCGGCGACTGCGCGCTGAGCTGCAGCACTTGCTCGCGCTGTGCTGCCAGCTTGAGGAACAGGCCGGTGCGATCGGGCTGCTGGACGCTGTTGAGAGTGGCCAGGCTCTTGGCCAGTTGCTCACGGGCGGCAAACGAACCCGGGTCGCTCTGTTCGCGGAGGATTTCGTCTGCCCCCTTGACCAGTTCACGGGCACTGACAATGTCCTGCAAGGCGGACAAACGCAGGCTCGCCAGGCGCAGCAAGTGCTCGGCTTCAGCCAGGCGCCAGTCCTTGCGGCTGGCGCCGAGGATGGTCTCCAGGCGCTGGCTCAAGCGCTGCTGATCACCCTGCAACTGGGCGACCAGACGCCGACGGTCTTCCAGTTCGGAAGCGGGCGGCAGCACGGCCAGTTGCGCAGAAAGCTGCTGTTCGCGCTGCTGCAGGGCCCGGGTTTGCTCGCTCAGGGACTGCAGGTTCTGCACCTGCCCCTGCTCGGCACCCTGGAGCTGGCGAACCTGCCATACACCCCATCCACCCACTGCGACACCGGCCGCGCCCAGCAGCAAGGCCAGGATTGCCAGACCATTGCCGGACCGCTTGGCAGGTTCGACCGGGGTTTGCGCAGGAGCCTCTGGGGCCTTCAGTTCATCGTTGGGCAAGACAGTTTCGCTCACGTATCCATCCTTTGCTTTGCGGCACGTCGCAATGAGCTTAGCGCCTTAGGGGGCTGGTGCAGGAGTTTCCTGCAATGTTGCCAGCAAAGCCGTGGCACTGGCACCACGGCAATCCACTACATTCTGTGCACCACTGGCGCGGGCAAGTTCCGCTACCCGTGGGCTGGGCACAAACAACGTTAGCTGCGCCAGCCGTGGCCAGTCTTCACCCGCCAGTTGGCGCAAGTGTTCAAAACCCTGCCCACTGCTGACCACCAGGCCGTTCAGGCGTTCCCCGGCAATACGCCGGGCCAGGGTAGCCTCAGGGTAATGCGGCAGGTAGCGGCGATACAACTCGAGGTAATCGACACGCGCACCCAGCGCGGCCAGGCGTTCAGCGAGCAGCTCGCGGCCGCCTTCGCCACGGATGATCAGCACCCGTGGTTGCGGCCGCTCGATTGCTGCGGTCAACGCCGACAGTTGCAGCAGCGCTTCGCTGTCGTCGCCTTGCGCTGGATAGCTGACATTGAGGCCGTAGTCGTCGAGTATCTGCGCGGTGGCTGCGCCGACGCTGAACCAGGCTTGCTCGGGTGGCTGCGGCCAGTGCGCGTTCAACTGTTCAAGCGCCAGGCGCGCCGCCGGCTTGCTGACGACGATGATCGCGCAGTACTGGTCAAGTGCGTGCACCTGGCCAAGCTGCGCTGGCGTCAGCGCCAGCGGCTCGGTTTCCAGCAACGGCAGGCTACTGCTGAACACGCCCTGGTCGGCAAGCGTACGGGCCAACGCAGTGCACTCTTCTGCCGGCCGGGTCAGCAGCAGGCGCCAGCAGCTCACGGATGCCCGGCCTCGCCGTAGACCGCCTTGAGAATGTCTTCGGCACCTTGCCCGAGCAGGTCTTCGGCGACCTTGATGCCGAGCGCTTCGGCATCCTGGCGCGGTGCCCGGGCCTGAGCCGTGAGCAGCTTGCCGCCTGCCGGTTCTCCCACCAGGCCGCGCAGCCACAGTTGCTCGCCTTCGAGCACCGCGTAGCAGGCAATCGGCACCTGGCAGCCGCCATTGAGGTGCTTGTTCAGGGCACGCTCGGCAGTGACCCGGTCAGCGGTGTCGGCGTGATGCAGCGGCGCCAGCAGCGCATGGATTTCGCTATCGGCACTGCGGCATTCGATGCCCACTGCGCCCTGGCCGCCCGCAGGCAGGCTGTCATCGACACTGATGCTGGAGGTGATGCGCTGTTCGAAGCCCAGGCGGATCAGGCCGGCGGCGGCGAGGATAATGGCGTCGTACTCACCGGCATCGAGCTTGGCCAGGCGGGTGTTGACGTTGCCGCGCAGGAAGCGGATTTCGAGGTCTGGGCGGCGGGTCAGCAATTGCGCTTGGCGGCGCAGGCTGGAGGTGCCGACGATGCTGCCGGCCGGCAGAGCCTCAAGGCTGTCGAAGGTGTTGGAAACGAAGGCATCGCGCGGGTCCTCGCGCTCGCAGATGCAGAACAGGCCCAGGCCTTCGGGGAAGTCCATCGGCACGTCTTTCATCGAGTGCACGGCGATGTCGGCCTGGTTCTCCAGCAGCGCGGTTTCCAGTTCCTTGACGAACAAGCCCTTGCCGCCGATTTTCGACAGCGGCGAGTCGAGCAGCTTGTCGCCCCGGCTGACCATTGGCACCAAGGTCACGAGCAGGCCGGGATGAGCCTGTTCCAGACAGGCTTTGACATATTCGGCCTGCCACAGGGCAAGGGCACTTTTGCGGGTGGCAATGCGGATTTCGCGAGTGGACATGGAACGATCCGTACGAGATAGATTCTCCCGATGATAACAGCTCAGTCCAGGCCGCTAGCAGATCTAAATCATGGTAGGAGCCGACCATCCCTGGCCGTCGACCGCTCCTTGGTCCCCGTCCTTAAAGCTGTTGCATCATTTTGCGGACACCGGCCACGTGCCGGCGGCTGACGATCAGGGCATCGCCATTGAGGCCCTTGAGAAACAGTTGAAAATGCCCCAGCGGCGTGCGCTGCAGGCGTTCGATACGGTTGCGGGCGACCAGTGCATTGCGGTGAATGCGCACGAAGCGCTCACCAAACTCGTCTTCCAGCGCCTTGAGCGGTTCGTCGAGCAGCACTTCGCCAGACTCGTGGCGCAAGGTCACGTATTTGTGGTCGGCAATGAAATAGATCACCTGGTCGAGGGGAATCAGCTCGATCCCCTTGCGGGTGCGGGCGCTGATATGGCTGCGCGGACCGCTACCGCTCTCGGCAGCCGGGCGGGTCAGGGCCGCCAGTTGCACGCGGTTGGGGCGTTCGGCCTTTCTCAAGGCGTCGCGCAGGCTGTCAGGCTGCACCGGCTTGAGCACATAGCCCAGGGTGCTGTCCTTGAACGACTCGACGGTGAACTCATCGTCACCGGTGCAAAACACCACCGCAGGCGGTGCTTCGCGCTCGCACAACCGGGCAGCGACCTGCAGGCCGTCGAGCCCGGGCATGCGAATGTCGAGCAGGACCACCTCAGGCTTGAGGCTGTCGATCAGGGCCAGGGCCTCTTCGCCATTGGTGGCGCTGGGCTCCAGCACGGTATAGCCCTCCAGTTCGCCGAGCATTCGGCTCAGGCGTTCCCGGGCTTGGGGTTCGTCATCAACGATCAGGACATTCATATTGCGCTGGATTCCTGCGTGAGTCTCGCACAAGGATAGCGTAGACAGGTGAGGTGACGACCGTCACGGCGATCCACGCTCAGACTCGCACGATGGCTAAAGATTCACTGGCCCGGCAGGAAACATGCCGAGCTCTCTGTCCAACTGTAGACGGTTGCCGCAACACTGCCGTTCAATCGATAAATATCCTGTTGCAAGCGCGTTGTCGCGGGCCTGTGCTGCGACATAAACCCGCATTTGCCCCGACCGCCGCACTCCGGCAGGGCCGCCAATCCTGCTATGATCGACGCCACTTTTTCCGTTCACGCCTTCAACGAGTGAATCCATGAGCACCGACAAGACCAATCAGTCCTGGGGCGGCCGCTTCAGTGAGCCCGTCGACGCCTTCGTCGCCCGTTTCACCGCCTCCGTCAATTTCGACCAGCGCCTGTACCGCCACGACATCATGGGTTCGATCGCCCACGCCACCATGCTGGCAAAGGTCGGCGTTCTCACCGACGCCGAGCGCGACACCATCATCGATGGCCTGAAGACCCTCCAGGGCGAGATCGAGGCCGGCAACTTCGACTGGCGCATCGACCTTGAAGACGTGCACATGAACATCGAAGCACGCCTGACCGATCGTATCGGCATCACTGGCAAGAAGCTGCACACCGGCCGCAGCCGCAACGACCAGGTCGCCACCGACATTCGCCTGTGGCTGCGTGATGAAATCGACCTGATCCTGGCCGAAATCACCCGCCTGCAGCAGGGCCTGCTGGAGCAGGCCGAGCGCGAAGCCGAAACCGTCATGCCCGGCTTCACCCACCTGCAGACGGCGCAGCCGGTGACCTTCGGTCATCACCTGTTGGCCTGGTTCGAAATGCTCAGCCGCGACTATGAGCGCCTGGTCGACTGCCGCAAGCGCACCAATCGCATGCCCCTGGGCAGCGCGGCGCTGGCCGGCACCACCTACCCGATCGACCGCGAACTGACCTGCCAACTGCTGGGCTTCGAAGCCGTGGCCGGCAACTCGCTGGATGGCGTCTCCGATCGCGACTTCGCCATCGAGTTCTGTGCCGCCGCCAGCGTGGCAATGATGCACCTGTCGCGCTTCTCCGAAGAGCTGGTGCTGTGGACCAGCGCCCAGTTCCAGTTCATCGACCTGCCTGATCGTTTCTGCACCGGCAGTTCGATCATGCCGCAAAAGAAGAACCCGGACGTTCCGGAGCTGGTACGCGGCAAAACTGGCCGTGTATTTGGCGCCCTGACCGGCCTGCTGACCCTGATGAAAGGCCAGCCACTGGCCTACAACAAGGACAACCAGGAAGACAAAGAGCCGTTGTTCGACGCCGCCGACACCCTGCGCGATTCGCTGCGGGCCTTTGCCGACATGATCCCGGCGATCAAGCCACGCCACGCCATCATGCGCGAAGCAGCCCTGCGCGGCTTCAGCACCGCCACCGACCTGGCCGACTACCTGGTGCGCCGCGGCCTGCCGTTCCGTGACTGCCACGAAATCGTCGGCCATGCGGTGAAATACGGCGTCGACACTGGCAAGGATCTGGCCGAGATGAGCCTGGACGAACTGCGCCAGTTCAGCGACCAGATCGAACAGGACGTGTTCGCCGTGCTGACCCTCGAAGGCTCGGTCAACGCCCGTGACCACATCGGCGGTACTGCGCCTGCGCAAGTACGCGCTGCGGTTGCCCGCGGCAAGGCACTGCTCGCCGCGCGCTAAGCCCCTGTCGCGTGCTGCTACCCGGTCAGTTCTGACTGGGTTGCAGCTCGCAGGCGCTGCATGAAAGCCGGAATTTCGGCGGCTCTGTCTGCCGCCACCTTGCGCACATTGGGCTTCTCATTCAGTTGCTCAAGTAGCGCCCGGGCGCCTGGCAGCGGCTGCAGGTAGTCGATGTCGAACAGACGCAGGCCGACCTGGCGAGCCAGGTCGACGCTGTACAGAAAGTACAGATCGGCCAGGGTAAAACGCTCCCCTGCCACATAAGGCGCAAAGCAGCCGCGCTGGGCCAGGGCGGCAAAGCCCTTGTCCAGATCACGCCGAGCCTTGGCCTTCAAGGCCTCCGGCGTAGCCCTGCCGCCAAAGAACACCTCGACATAGCAGTAGCGCGCGGGGAGTTCGATATACAGTTCGATTTCCTTGGCCAAAGCGCGAACTTGCGCCCGCTCGAACGGCTCGGCCGGCAACAACAGACCATCAGGGCAGGCTTCTTCAAGAAAATCGAGGATGGCGTCTGTTTCACTGATAAAGCCCCGCTGCACTTCCAGCACCGGCACTTTGCCGCGAGGGCTGATCGCCAGCACCTGCGGGTTCTGGCAACCATGCAGAGGCACCTCCTCGAACGGCAGGCGCTTCTCCAGCAAGGCGAGCTTGACCATGTTGTAGTAGTTGCTTGCAGAGAATCCGTGTAGTCGGATCATTTCGGCCTCCTAGCCGCGTGATTTCCCTGCATATTGAGAAGGAGGCAGGCCAAGAATATGCCCTACATATCTCTATCCGGCGTAGGACGTTTCTTTTTCTGCCTCGCTCCCAACGGACTCAGCGCTTGCCCGAACGCACCATTTCCAGGAATGCCGGCATCTGCGCCTCCTTGTCGGCGGCGATTTTCTGCACATTCGGGTTGTTCTTGAAGCGTTCCAGCAACGCGCGAGCTTGCGGGAAGTCTTCCAGCACATCGATACCCAGCACTTTCTTGCCCACGGCATAGGCCAGATCGACGCTGAAGCAAAACAGCATGTCGGCGATGGTCAGGCTGTCACCGGCCACATAGGGGCTGAACTTGCCGTTGCGCTTGAGGGTGGCGATACCGGCCAGCAGTTCATCCTTGGCCTTGGCCTTGATGGCTTCGTCCACCTGCATGCCAAAGAAGGCTTGCGGGTAGCAGGCACGGGCCGGCAACTCGATGTACAGCTCGATCTCCTTGGCCAGCTCATGGACCTTGGCCTGGGCGAACACCCCTTCCGGCAGCAGTGCCTTGCCCGCCTGGGTTTGCTCGATGTAATCGAGGATCAGGCTGGTTTCGCTGAGAAAACCGTGCTCGGTCTCCAGCACCGGGACCTTGCCGCGCGGGCTGACCTTCAGCGCTTCGGGGCGCTGGCCGCCGAAAAACAGCACCTCTTCAAACGGCACGCCCTTTTCCAGCAGCGCCAGTTTGACCATGTTGTAGTAGTTGCTGACCGCAAATCCATGAAGCTTGAGCATGAAACAGCCTCCAGGCCGTAAAGGGGTTGGCCGGGTTGTTATAGACCCAAGTACCGGGTACTGACCAGCATCATGGAGATTGTCGATAGCAAGGCATTGGCGCCCGGCTCATGGCAAACTGGACGCCCCAAAAGAGGAAAGCGCCCATGAGCGAACCAACCGATATCGACAACGACGAAGAAGAGTTCGCCGAGTCGACTCTGATCGAAGCGATCGAAAACCAGATCGAAAGCGATAATCCGCCAGCGGCCAAAGCCACGTTCAACAAGCTGACCCTGGTGGGCTACGAGCGCGAAGACATCCTCAACCTGATGGCCCATGTGCTGGCCTACGAGATTGACGCGATGCTCGAAGACGACCGCGCGTTCAACTCCCAATGGTACGAAACCGCCTTGCGCGCCTTGCCCGATCTGCCGCCGGAAAAGGACAGAAGCAAAGCAGGATTTCCCTGACTACACTGCAAAACCAGGCACCGGCGACGGTGCTGCCCTCCTTGTCTGGAAGTCGGAGTCTCTATGTCGTTTACCCCCGAACTGATTGCCGAGCTGGAAGTCCTTGCCTTGTTCAACCTGGATAGCAGCCAGGAAGGCATCAAGGTCCATAACACTGCCTCCAAGGAGGTGATCGCTGCTGCACGTCGCCTGTTCGAGAAAAAGCTCACCGACCAGCCCGATGGCGGTTACCTGACCAGTCTTGGGCACGATGCTGCCGAGAACGTGCAGAAGTTGCTGACCATCCTCAAAGTCGCTCAACCTGCCTGATAACTGCAATCGCGGGGCAAGCCCGCTCCTACCGGCTTGGCGGGAGCGGCGGTGCGACGACTCGACTTGCCCCGCGATGCATTCACCGCTAATAAAATGGCGTCAAAATCAAAATAGCTTAAACTCGCCATTGCTCCCCAGACGGCCGGTTTTAGCTCGCCATGAACCACCCCCACGAAATTCGCCCCGACCTCGACCAGGGCATTGACCGCAAGGTGCTCAGCCAGCTGCGCCAACGCTTTCTGACGCTCAACCAGGGTCGGCTGGGGCGGGCCATGGACGGGTTGTCGAGCCGTCAACAGCAGGTTTTGACCTTGCTGCCGCTGTTTTTTCACGTCAATCACCCGCTGCTGCCCGGTTATGTCTCCGGCAATACACCTGCAGGCGTGGCCAATTTCGAGCCCGATGCCCAACTGCTGGCCGAAGCCCAACGGCTGACTCGCTCGTTCTCGTACAAGGCCAAACGCGGCAACCCGCCCCAGCCGATTCACGGCCTGTACCTGATGGGCAGCCTGGGCACCCTGGCCCAAGCCGAGCAAAGCGATATGGACGTCTGGGTGTGTCACACCGCCGACCTGGGCGAAAGCGAACTGGCAGAGCTGCGCAAAAAATGCCTGCTGCTGGAAATCTGGGCCGCCAGCCAGGGCGCCGAAGCCCACCTGTTCCTGATCGAGCCGCAAAGCTTCGTCCAGGGCGAGCGCGACGGCCAGCTCAGCTCCGATGACTGCGGCACCACCCAGCATTACCTGCTGCTCGACGAGTTCTACCGCACCGCGATCTGGCTCGCCGGACGTACGCCCTTGTGGTGGCTGGTGCCGGTCTATGAAGAGCCACGCTACCAGCAATACATCGATACCCTGCTGTCCAAGCGCTTCGTGCGCGCCGAAGACAACCTCGACCTCGGCCACCTGGCGCACATCCCGCCGGGCGAGTTCGTCGGCGCCGGCCTCTGGCAGCTGTTCAAAGGCATCGAATCGCCCTACAAGTCAGTGCTCAAACTGCTGCTCACCGAGGTCTACGCCAGCGAACACCCGCAGGTGCAGTGCCTGAGCCTGCAGTTCAAGCAGGCGGTGTTCAGCAATCGCCTCGGCCTCGACGAGCTCGACCCGTACATGATGGTCTACCGGCGCATCGAGCAGTACCTGCAAGGCCGCGGCGAACGTGAGCGGCTGGAGCTGGTGCGGCGCAGCCTGTACCTGAAGGTGAACAAGAAACTCAGCGGCCTGGGCCGCCAGCGCAACGCCAGCTGGCAGCGTGACCTGCTGCAGCGCCTGAGCCAGGAATGGGGCTGGGACGAGCGTCAGCTGGCGCTGCTCGACAGCCGCAGCCAGTGGAAAGTCCGCCAGGTGACGGTCGAACGCCGCGAGCTGGTGGCCGAACTTAACTACAGCTACCGCTTCCTCTGCCAGTTCGCCCGCAGCCAGAACGCCATCAGCCGCATCGACCAGCGCGACCTCAGCGTGCTGGGCCGGCGCCTGTACGCCGCCTTCGAACGACGTGCCGGCAAGGTCGAGTTCATCAACCCGGGTATTGCCCCGGACCTGGCCGAAGACACCCTGACCCTGGTCCAGTCACCCAACCGCAAAGAACCCGGGCAAACCCACTGGGGCCTGTACAACGGCAACCTGGGCGTACACGAATGGGAGCACTTTGCGCCGATCAAGCGCTGCCGCGAACTGCTCGAACTGCTGGCCTGGGCCCACCGCAACAGCGTGATCGACAGCAGCACGCGCCTGGCCCTGCACCCGGGCAGCAGCGACCTAAGCGAATACGAGCTGTTCAACCTGCTCGGCAGCCTGCAACAGAGCGTCGCCCTGCCCCTGCCGGTGGTCAGCGAACAGCGCCTGCTGCAACCGAGCGTGGCGGACGAGATCCTGTTGCTGGTCAACGTCGGCATCGACCCGTTGCAGCACCACCGCGACCTGAACATCCTGATGACCACCGAACGCACCGATTCGCTGAGTTATGCCGGGGTGCGCGAAAACCTGGTGCTGACCCTCGACCAGATCACCCTCAACAGCTGGAACGAAGTACAGGTGCACCGCTACGACGGCGAACATGCCCTGCTGCGCTGCCTGCGTGATTACCTCAACAGCCTCGACACCGGCCACACGCCCAGGCTGCGGGTGCGCTGTTTCTGCCACAACAGAGCCCAGGCCATCGCCCTGCGGGTCGAGGACGTGTTCGCTAGCACCCAGGCGCTGCTGGCGCAGAACCTCAACCACCGCTACCTGTTGCAGGTTGAGCAGCACACCCATGTACTGGAACTGCAAAGCGGTGCGGTAAATCTGGTGACATTCGACGATCAGGACGTGGTGCTGCGCTATCTCGGTGAAGAACGCGGCGATTACAGCCCCCTGCACCTGGACGCCAATGCCCTGCAGGAGCTGGACCTATCTCAGGTGCTGCCGTTGGGGCAGCCACAGTGCATCCAGTTGTTTTATCGAGTGCAGGACGCCTGGGCGGATGTCTATGTACTCGATGAGCACAATGCCCTGTGGCAGCAGCGCCTGCCGTTTCACGATGAAAACAGCCTGCTGCTGCCGTTGCAGCGCTTTTTGCAATCGATCGTATTTCGCCGCGAAGCGCGCCTGCCGCTGGACAATCTGCAGGGCCAAGGCTCGCTGGATATTCTTTATTACCAATTGTTGCCATCAGGCACCGGCAAGGTTCGCCAGGTAGAAACACGCCAGGTCGAGGTCAGGGCCATCGACCGCCCGTATTACGAAGTGCAGGCAATTTTACAGGCAGGCGCGAGCGACGACGTGCAAGTCACGCTGTACTGCAATCAGCGGGAGTTTTCCCAGCTCGAGCATGGCGACCAGCTGTACGCAGTGGTCGCCGGCGAGATCATCGAGCAGCGCCGCGAGGCCGAGCGCTACCGCTGCTACATCACCGACCTGGACCTGTCCGGCCTGTTGGCCGACGGCCTGGGTTCGAGCATTCTCTACCTGCGCTACAAGGGCGAACTGGAGCGGGCGCTCAACGAGGCCCTGGCGCAGGCTTGAGGCTTAGAGGTCGAAGTCGCCAGCGGCTTCTGGCTGGTACTCGACTTCGAGCAGTTTCAGCTTGAGGGTCTTGCCGCCCGGGGCAGGCCAGTCGATCTGCTCACCCACCGACAAGCCCAGCAGCGCGCTGCCGATCGGGGCGAGGATGGAAATCTTGCCTTCGTCAGCGTTGGCGTCTTTGGGGTAGACCAGGGTCAAGTGGTAGTCCTTGCCGCTGGCTTCTTCGCGGCAATGAACCCGGGAGTTCATGGTCACGACACCGGCCGGAACTTCCTCGTGACCGACCGTTTCGGCGCGGTCGAGCTCGTCCTGCAAGGCGAGCACACCCGGCGACTCCTGCGTCTTCTCATCGAGGCTGTCGATCAGACGCTCGAGACGCTGTACGTCCAATCGGGTGACGATAATGGAAGGCTTGGTGCTCATGATCCGGTCAGACTCCTTTTTCTGGGCGATACAAAGCAAAACCCCGCCCAAGGGCGGGGTTTGCAGGAATTCGGCACAGCCGAAGTACGTTCGACACTACCACAGCCAAGTAAATACACAATACCCGCAGGGTCTATGCCAACCCGGCCAGCTGTCGACGCGCCAGCGCCTCGCGGCAGATCTGCCGACGCTGCTCATCATCGGCCGCGCGCCACTGGCGAATGTCCTCGACATGACGCAAGCAACCGATACAGACCTTGTGCTCATCCAGCCGGCAGGTGCTGATGCACGGCGACGGCACTGCCGGGCTGACATTGCTGTAGAGCGGCTTGGCCGGCTTGGCTGCACTGCTCATCAGATGTCGTCGAAATCGAGCTTTTCACCCGCTCGCTCCCAGACGATGCGCTCGAGCATTTCGCCCAGCAGCTCTCCGCTCTTTTCGCAGGTCCACTTGCCGTTCTGCTCGTCGTAGTCGAAGTGGAAACCACCGGACCTGTCGGCCAGCCACAGTTGGCGCAGCGGCTCCTGACGGCTGAAGATCAGCTGGCTGCCGTTGTCGAACTTGATGGTCAGGACCCCTGCCGAGTTCTCCATGTCCAGATCCAGGTCAGTCTCGTCGAACAGGTCTTCCAGGGCCTGTTGGGTCGCGTCGACCAGGTCGTGAAAACGCGCTTCGGTCAAACTCATTGCAAGAACCTCAAAAATGTCTGCACACACGCAAGCCGGGCAAGATACGAGCGCGGCGCGCCGAATGCAAAGGATACCGACCTGCGCCCGCCGGCGCAGCCACCACCCCGCCCGACGGCGGGCTGCCTGCATAGGCAAGGGGCCGGGCGCTCGGTATACTCGGGCGCAATACTGCTTATTACAAAGGATTACGCCATGAAGCGCCTGATCTCCACCCTCGCGGCGCTCGTCGCGGTTGCCTGCCTCGTTTCCGCCTGCGGCCAGAAGGGCCCGCTGTACCTGCCAGACGAAAGCAAAGACGGTCAAAAGTCGCAATCGCACAAGCACCAGTAAGGGTAACCCATGGACGCTTTCAACTACCGCGACGGTGAGCTGTTCGCGGAAGGCGTGGCCCTGTCGGCCATCGCCGAACGTTTCGGCACGCCCACCTACGTCTACTCGCGCGCCCACATCGAGGCCCAGTACCGTAGCTACGCCGATGCCCTGGAGGGTGTTTCGCACCTGGTGTGCTTCGCCGTCAAGGCCAACTCCAACCTCGGCGTGCTGAACCTGTTGGCCCGCCTGGGCGCAGGTTTCGACATCGTTTCCGGCGGTGAGCTGGAGCGGGTCCTGGCCGCTGGCGGGCGTGCCGATCGGGTGGTGTTCTCCGGCGTCGGCAAGACCCGCGAAGACATGCGCCGTGCCCTGGAAGTCGGCGTGCACTGCTTCAACGTCGAATCCACCGACGAGCTTGAGCGCTTGCAGGTGGTGGCCGCCGAAATGGGCGTACGCGCGCCGGTTTCGCTGCGGGTCAACCCGGACGTCGACGCCGGCACCCACCCGTACATTTCCACGGGCCTGAAAGAAAACAAGTTTGGTATCGCCATCGCCGATGCCGAAGAGGTGTACATCCGCGCCGCACAACTGCCGAACCTGGAAGTGGTCGGCGTCGACTGCCATATCGGCTCGCAGCTGACCACCCTGGAACCCTTCCTCGATGCCCTCGACCGCCTGCTGGCGCTGATCGACCGCCTCGGCGACTGCGGCATCCTCCTGCGTCACCTGGACCTGGGTGGCGGTGTCGGCGTGCGCTATCGCGACGAAGAGCCACCGCTGGCCGGCGACTACATCAAGGCCATCCGCGAGCGCGTCGGTGACCGCGACCTGGCCCTGGTGTTCGAGCCCGGCCGCTACATCGTCGCCAACGCCGGCGTGCTGCTGACCCAGGTCGAGTACCTCAAGCACACCGAGCACAAGGACTTCGCCATCGTCGATGCGGCGATGAACGACCTGATCCGCCCGGCCCTGTACCAGGCCTGGATGAACGTCACCGCGGTGCAGCCGCGTGCCGGTGAAGGCCGTACCTACGACATCGTCGGGCCGATCTGCGAAACCGGTGACTTCCTCGCCAAAGAGCGCCAGCTGAACCTGGCCGAAGACGACTTGCTGGCGGTGCACTCGGCGGGCGCCTATGGTTTTGTCATGAGCTCGAACTACAACACCCGTGGTCGTTGTGCCGAGGTGCTGGTCGATGGCGACCAGGCCTTCGAAGTGCGTCGTCGCGAAACCGTGGCCGAGTTGTTCGCCGGCGAAAGCCTGCTGCCGGAGTAAACCCATGCTGCTGCGTTTTACCAAGATGCATGGGCTGGGCAACGACTTCATGGTCCTCGACCTGGTCAGCCAGCATGCGCACATTTTGCCCAAGCACGCCAAGCAATGGGGCGACCGCCACACCGGCATCGGCTTCGACCAGTTGCTGATCGTCGAGGCGCCGAGCAATCCGGAAGTGGATTTCCGCTACCGGATCTTCAACGCCGACGGCTCCGAGGTTGAACAGTGCGGCAACGGTGCGCGCTGCTTTGCGCGCTTCGTGCTGGACAAACGCCTGACCGCGAAAAAACGCATCCGCGTCGAAACCAAGGGCGGCATCATCGAGCTGGACGTGCGCAACGACGGGCAGATCAGCGTCGACATGGGCCCGCCGCGGCTGGTGCCGGCCGAGATCCCGTTCGAGGCGCCGGCCCAGGCCCTGAGCTACCCGCTTGAGGTCGGCGGGCGTACTGTGGAGCTTGCGGCCGTATCGATGGGCAACCCCCATGCGGTACTGCGGGTAACCGACATCAACGCCGCCCCGGTGCACGAACTGGGCCCGCAGATCGAACATCACCCGCGCTTCCCGCAGCGGGTCAATGTCGGTTTCATCCAGGTCATCGACCGTCACCGCGCGCAACTGCGGGTGTGGGAACGTGGCGCTGGCGAAACCCAGGCCTGCGGTACCGGTGCCTGCGCCGCTGCCGTGGCGGCGATCAGCCAGGGCTGGATGGATTCACCGCTGTTGATCGACCTGCCGGGTGGGCGCCTGTCCATCGAATGGGCAGGCCCGGGCCAACCGGTACTGATGACCGGCCCCGCCGTACGCGTGTTTGAAGGACAGGTTCGTCTATGAATGAGTGCCAGCCATGACCGATCAGCCCCAGGCTCCCGCCGACCAGCCCACCGACCTTGGCGCCGAGGGCTCGACGCCCAACCTCGGGGCTGAGGCCGTGGTTGCCTACCTGCGCGACAACCCGACGTTCTTTGCCGAACACGACGAACTGCTCAGCGAGCTGCACATCCCCCATCAGCGCGGCGATACCGTGTCGCTGGTCGAGCGCCAGCTCAAGCTGCTGCGCGACCGCAATATCGAAATGCGCCACCGCCTTTCGCAACTGATGGACGTGGCCCGTGACAACGACCGGCTGTTCGACAAAACCCGCCGGCTGATCCTCGACCTGCTCGATGCCGACAGCCTCGAAAGCGTGGTCATGGCCGTCGAAGACAGCCTGCGCCAGGAATTCAAGGTGCCCTTTGTCAGCCTGATTCTGTTCGGCGAAACCGCTGCACCGGTCGGCCGCTGGGTCAACAGCTCTGACGCCCAGCAAGCCATTGGCGGCCTGTTGTGCGCCGGCAAGACGGTCAGCGGCAACCTGCGTGATCACGAGCTGGACTTTCTGTTCGGCGAAGAGCAGCGCAAGGAAGTCGGCTCCAGCGCCGTCGCTACCCTCAATCATCAGGGCCTGCACGGCGTGCTGGCGATCGGTAGCCGCGATCCGCAGCATTACAAGAGCACCGTCGGCACCCTGTTCCTCAGCTACATTGCCGAAGTGCTGGGCCGGGTCGTCCCGCGCCATACCCAGACCCTGCGTCCGGTGCGCTAGTGGAACGCCAGCTGGAGGCCTTCTGCGCGCACTTGCGCAACGAGCGCCAGGTGTCCGAACACACCCAGTTGGCCTACCGACGCGACCTCGAGAGCGTCCTGGCGTTCTGCGCCAAGGGCAGTATCGACAGCTGGAACGCCCTGCAAATCCAGCACCTGCGCCAACTGATCGCCCGCCAGCATCATCAGGGCCAGTCTTCACGCAGCCTGGCGCGCCTGCTCTCGGCGGTGCGTGGCTTCTACCGCTACCTCAACCGCGAAGGCCACTGCAGCCACGACCCGGCCAACGGCCTGTCGGCGCCCAAGGGCGAGCGACGCCTGCCCAAGACCCTCGACACCGACCGCGCCCTGCAACTACTGGAAGGCGCGGTCGAAGATGAATTTCTCGCCCGCCGCGACCAGGCCATGCTTGAGCTGTTCTACTCCTCCGGCCTGCGCCTGTCCGAGCTGACCAGCCTCAACCTGGAGCAGCTCGACCTGCCTGGCGGACTGGTGCAGGTACACGGTAAAGGCAGCAAGACCCGTGTGCTGCCGGTTGGGCGCAAGGCTCGCGAAGCGCTGGAGCAGTGGCTGGCACTGCGCGCCGGCAGCGGCCCGCAGGACGGCGCTGTGTTCGTCAGCCAACAGGGCCGGCGCCTCGGCCCACGGGCCATCCAGCTGCGCGTGCAGGCCGCTGGCGCCCGTGAGCTGGGCCAGAACCTGCACCCGCACATGTTGCGACACTCCTTCGCCAGCCACCTGCTGGAATCGTCCCAGGACCTGCGCGCCGTGCAAGAGATGCTCGGCCATGCCGACATCGCCACCACGCAGATCTACACTCATCTGGACTTCCAGCACCTGGCCACCGTTTATGACAGCGCCCATCCCCGGGCCAAACGCAGTAAGGGCAGTGACTCATGAGCATCAAGCTGATCACCTTCGACCTCGACGACACCCTGTGGGACACCGCGCCGGTGATCGTCAGTGCCGAGGCCATCCTGCGCGACTGGCTGGCGGCCAATGCGCCAACCCTGGGCGCGGTACCGGTCGAGCACCTGTACGCCATCCGTGAGCGCCTGGTGCAGGCCGAGCCGGGGCTCAAGCACCGCATCAGCGCCTTGCGCCGGCGTGTGCTGTTCCATGCCCTGGAAGAGGTTGGCTACAGCGAGAACAAGGCCCGGGAGCTGGCCAACGAAGGCTTCGAGGTGTTCTTGCACGCCCGCCATCAGATCGACATCTTCCCCGAGGTGCAACCGGTGCTGGAGGTCCTGCGGCACAGCTACACCCTGGGCGTGGTCACCAACGGCAACGCCGATGTGCGCCGCCTGGGCCTGGCCGATTACTTCAAGTTCGCCCTGTGCGCCGAAGACTTAGGGATCGGCAAACCCGACCCGCAACCCTTTCTCGAGGCCCTGCGCCAGGGCGAGGTCGACGCCCACGCTGCCGTGCATATCGGCGATCACCCGGGCGATGACATTGCCGGGGCCCAGCGCGCCGGCCTGCGGGCGATCTGGTTCAACCCCCAGGGCAAGACCTGGGAAGCCGAGAACCGCCCAGATGCGCAGATCCAGCGGCTGTCGCAGCTGCCAGAACTGCTCAACAGCTGGCGCTGAACCGCACACACAAAAAAGCCCGCAGCGACGGCGGGCTTTTTTGCTGACGGGGCCACTCAGATAGGGCGGCTACCGTACTTGTTGTCCGGCTTCTTGGGCGGATCGGCGACCACGTTGGCCTCCACTTCCTGCACCTTGCCACCACGGGAGAGGAACTCTTCCATAGCCTTGGCCAGGGCATCACGCTCCTTCTGCTTGGCTTCCATACTCGGCATGTCATCTACCGAGACTGCCGCCGACTTCGACTTGCCTTTGGCTACGGGAGCCGGGCTGTCGTCGCCGCCGTCGTCAGCTACATCGTCAGCTGCCGCTTCGAGGCCTTCATCGCCTTCGTCTTCATCGCCTACTTCGAGGTCGTCAGTTTCCAGATCGTCGTCGCTCATGTTCTACCTCATGACTTGCGAAAAGCAGATTAGTTATAGACCAGCAACGTCGAAAATCGACAGCTGCCAGAAAAAATTCAAGGTCCGCGGACTGGCCGCAGGCCGTGGTTGCGCCACAACGAATGGCGAGAACCGGGCAAACCCCACGTCACGGGCGAGGTCTGTACAAATAAAGAGCGGGCGCGTTAACGCGCCGACATACCCTGGCCTGATCGACTCGCTTATTGGCAAGCCTAGCAAAGGGTATGGAAGTTTGCGGACAGCTCGTCAGCACCCTTCGGCGCGCATTCTAGCGTGCTCAGAGAAAAAGCAAAGTGCCTAAATTTCACTGAACGCTGTAAGTTTTCTACCCATGGCACACGCAGCCAGAAAAGCTCGCCTGGAAACCGTTTGCGCCATACCGAACGGACAAAATCCGGGCAAAAAAATGCCCGGCAAGCCGGGCAAGTTTTTTTCGAGGCAGTTACAGGTTGTAGCCACGCTCGTTGTGTTGCGCCAGGTCGAGACCGACCGACTCTTCTTCTTCGTTGACCCGCAGGCCCATGACCAGATCCAGCACCTTGAGAATCACGTAGGTGACGATCGCGGTGTAGATCACGGTAAAGCCGACGCCCTTGGCCTGAACCCAGACTTGAGCGCCGATGTCTTCTACGGTGCCGAAGCCGCCCAGGGCCGGGGCTGCGAACACGCCGGTGAGGATCGCACCGACGATACCGCCGATGCCGTGCACGCCAAAGGCATCCAGGGAGTCGTCGTAGCCGAGCTTGCGCTTGAGGCTGGTGGCGCAGAAGTAGCAGATCACGCCCGCCACCAGGCCGATCACCAGGGCGCCCATCGGCCCGACGGTGCCGGCAGCCGGGGTAATGGCCACAAGGCCGGCTACCACGCCTGAGGCGATGCCCAGTGCGCTGGGCTTACCATGGGTCAGCCATTCAGCGAACATCCAGCCCAGGGCCGCTGCGGCGGTAGCGATCTGGGTCACCAGCATGGCCATGCCGGCGGTGCCGTTGGCCGCAGCGGCAGAGCCTGCGTTGAAGCCGAACCAGCCGATCCACAGCATGGCTGCGCCCATCAGGGTGTAACCGAGGTTGTGCGGCGCCATCGGCGTGGTCGGGAAGCCTTTGCGCTTGCCCAGCACGAGGCAGGCAACCAGGCCGGCGATACCGGCGTTGATGTGCACCACGGTGCCACCGGCGAAGTCGAGCACGCCCCAGTCCCACATCAGGCCGCCGTTACCGCTCCAGACCATATGGGCGATAGGCGCGTAGACCAGGGTGAACCAGATGGCCATGAAGATCAGCATCGCCGAGAACTTCATGCGCTCGGCAAAGGCACCGACGATCAGCGCCGGGGTGATGATCGCGAAGGTCATCTGGAAGGTGATGAATACCGCTTCAGGGAACAGCGCCGCCGAAGAAGTCAGGCTCGCCGGGGTCACGCCGGCGAGAAACGCCTTGGACAGACCGCCAACGAAGGAATTGAAGTTGACTACGCCTTGCTCCATACCGGTGGTATCGAATGCCAGGCTATAGCCGTAAACCACCCACAGAACGCTGATCAGGCCGGTGATCGCAAAGCACTGCATCATCACCGACAGCACGTTCTTGGAACGCACCATGCCGCCGTAGAACAGGGCAAGACCTGGGATGGTCATGAACAGCACCAGGGCTGTGGCGGTCAACATCCAGGCGGTGTCGCCGGAGTTGAGCACGGGGGCTGCCTCCTCTGCCATGGCCAGGCCGGGCATTACGAGGGACAAAAGGGCTCCTAGCCCTGCGAACTGACGCAGAGTCATATTGTTATCTCCTGGGGCGTTGGGGTTTGGTGAGGCTTTTTTTAGATCGCGTCGGTATCGGTTTCGCCGGTACGGATGCGAATCGCCTGCTCCAGATTGACCACGAAAATCTTGCCGTCACCGATCTTGCCGGTGTTGGCCGCCTTGGTGATCGCCTCGATGACCCGGTCCAGATCCTTGTCGTCGATGGCGACGTCGATCTTCACCTTGGGCAGGAAATCGACCACATATTCAGCGCCGCGATACAGCTCGGTGTGACCTTTCTGCCGGCCGAAACCTTTGACTTCAGTGACAGTGATGCCCTGCACGCCGATTTCGGACAGCGACTCGCGCACGTCGTCCAACTTGAACGGCTTGATGATGGCAGTGACTAGCTTCATGAAACTCTCTCCCGAATTGGTGGACTTGCCCCAGGAAAACAAACCCGACTCAAGTCTAAGCGCAGTGCCTGGCTTTGTAACGCGTCGTCATGGTGACTGCATCAGTGCATGGGTCATGAAGGACATAGCAGAAACCTTGCCAGAATGGTTAAAGCCCCGGATTACAGGGACTTAGGTTGCACAGCCCGACTTGGCCAGTCGCCAGCACAGGTTTGCTGCACAACAACGGTGCGCGGCGTTTCGCCGCCATGCGCGAAAAGCGTGCAGCATTGGGGCACTAATACTGCGTGTTACACTGGCGCCCCATTGCATACTGTGGACAGCCGAACATGCTCGCGCCCAAAGCCTTTCTTGATGCCCTGAGCGACCAGGCCTCGCGCCTGTTCAGCGGCGACACCTCGCAGCCTCGCAGCGAAATCGAAAGCCAGTTCAAAGCCCTGCTGCAAAGCGGCTTCAGCAAACTCGAGCTGGTCAGCCGGGAAGAATTCGACAGCCAGATGGTCGTCCTGGCTCGCACCCGCGCCCGCCTTGAGGCGCTCGAAGCCAAAGTCGCGGAGATGGAAGCACGCTTGAACCCACCTGCTGCACAGTAAATCTGTGATGACGCCATCTGCTGTCAGCGAAGCCGGACTTGCCGCGGCGGATGCCTATGAAGTGGCCGACTACAAGCGGGTCGCGGAGCCCCAGGCCTCTGGTCTGCCGGCCTGGGTTTACGTGCGCGTCTGAGTTCATGACGTGGCTGGCTGCCCTTGCCAGCAAAGCGCTCGCAAAAACTCTTCTGTAAAAACCTGACTCACTCTTCCCCGCCCCGATCCGCTCCACCCCACTACGCTTGCAGAGCCGCAGGACGCGGCCTCGTCTAGATCATGGAGCGTTCATGTCCCTCGCCCTTGTCCACAGCCGTGCCCAGGTCGGTGTTTCGGCCCCGGCGGTCAGTGTTGAAGCGCATCTGGCCAATGGTCTGCCGGCGCTGACCCTGGTTGGCCTGCCGGAAGCGACCGTGAAAGAAAGCAAGGATCGGGTGCGCAGTGCGATCCTCAATTCCGGCCTGGAATTCCCCGCCCGGCGCATCACCCTCAACCTTGCTCCCGCGGATTTACCCAAGGACGGCGGACGCTTCGACCTGGCCATCGCCCTGGGGATTCTCGCCGCCAACGGCCAATTCCCGATTGCAGCGCTTGGCGAGGTGGAATGCCTGGGCGAACTGGCGCTGTCCGGGGCGATCCGCTCGGTGCAAGGCGTACTGCCCGCGGCCTTGGCTGCGCGGGAAGCCGGCCGGGCTTTGGTGGTACCTCAGGAGAATGCCGAGGAAGCTTGTCTGGCCTCAGGATTGGTAGTGTTTGCAGTGAGTCACTTGCTGGAACTGGTCGCCCACTTCAATGGCCAGACTCCGCTCAAGCCCTACGCTGCCAACGGCCTGTTGCTGCAGATTCGCCCCTACCCCGACCTCAACGAAGTGCAGGGGCAGCAAGCCGCCAAACGCGCACTGCTGGTCGCCGCCGCAGGCGCACACAACCTGCTGTTCAGCGGCCCTCCGGGCACCGGCAAAACCCTGCTTGCCAGCCGCTTGCCCGGCCTGCTGCCGCCGCTGGATGAACGCGAGGCGCTGGAAGTGGCGGCGATCCAGTCGGTGGCCAGCCACGTGCCGCTGAGCAGCTGGCCACAGCGGCCGTTTCGTCATCCGCATCACTCTGCATCAGGGGCCGCGCTGGTCGGCGGTGGCAGCCGACCACAACCCGGGGAAATAACCCTGGCTCATCATGGCGTACTGTTCCTTGATGAACTGCCGGAGTTCGAGCGGCGCGTACTGGAAGTGCTGCGCGAACCGCTGGAATCCGGTGAAATCGTCATTGCCCGGGCCAAGGACAAAATCCGCTTCCCGGCCCGTTTCCAGCTGGTCGCCGCCATGAACCCCTGCCCCTGTGGATATCTCGGCGACCCCACCGGACGCTGTCGCTGCAGCAGCGAACAGATCCAGCGCTACCGCAACAAACTTTCCGGCCCTCTGCTCGACCGCATAGACCTGCACCTGACCGTCGCCCGCGAAGCCACGGCGCTCTCCACCAACAGCAGCCACGGAGAAAGCAGCGCCACCATCGCCGCACAAGTCGCCGCCGCCCGCAACATCCAGCAACAGCGCCAGGGCTGTGCCAACGCCTTCCTCGACCTGCCCGGTCTGCGCCAGTATTGCGGGTTATCCACAGCCGACCAGAACTGGCTGGAAAGCGCCTGCGAACGCCTGACTCTGTCCTTGCGCGCAGCCCATCGCCTGCTCAAGGTGGCGCGCACCTTGGCCGATCTGGAACAGGCCGAGAATATCGGCCGCGGGCACCTGGCTGAAGCGCTGCACTATCGCCCGAGCAACCAGTAGTAATTGCCCGCATTCTGCTCTTAACTTGGCAACAGCCCACCGCACCGAGACCGGTATGTTCGCATTCGTCCAGAGTTACCCGCTGTTGCTCGGCATCACCCTGATCGTGCTCGACCTCACGCTCTGGCAGCTCATACCTGCCAACCGCCGCCCATGGCGTATTGGCGCACGGATGCTAGTGTTCTCGCTGTTCACCTGGGTGCTGATCAGCGCCGGGGTCAGCCCGCTACAACCTGCGCCCTGGGTCGAGGATGTACCGCGCAACTTGCTCGCTACGGTGCTTGGGATTGCCTGGTGGCTGTTTGCGGCGCGTACCGCGACGGTGGTGATTGGCTTGGTGCTGGTGGCCCGTAGCGGTCACACCGGGCGCTTGCTGCAGGATGTACTGGGGGCGGTGATCTTCCTGGTGGCCATTGTGGCCGCAGCGGCCTATGTGCTGCAGCTGCCGGTCAAGGGCCTGCTGGCAACCTCCGGGGTAATGGCGATCGTCATCGGCCTGGCGCTGCAGAGCACACTCAGCGATGTGTTCTCCGGCATTGTGCTGAACACCACCCGCCCCTATCAGATCGGCGACTCGATCAGCATCGACGGCACCGAAGGCAAGGTCATCGAGATCGACTGGCGCGCCACCCGCCTGCTCACCGGCAACGGCAGCATGGCGGTGATTCCCAACTCGGTGGCGGCCAAGGCCAAGCTGCTCAATTTCAGCCAGCCCAGCGATGTGCACGGCGTCGCCATCGCTGTCGTGGTGCCGGCCAAGGTGCGCCCGCGACGGGTGCTCGATGCGCTGGAAAAAACCCTGCAGGGCACGCGTACCTTGCTGACTACACCGGCGCCGAAAGCGACGATCAAAAGCTCTAGCCTGGAGTCGGTGGAATACGAGGCCAGCGGTTTTGTCAGTGCCATGAGCCAGAAGACCGAGGTGCGCAACCATATGTTCGACCTCGCCCACCGCCACCTGGAAGCAGCCGGTGTGGTGTGGAACAGCGAGACCCAGCCAGGCCAGATGTGGAACCGTCAGCGCGCCCTGATCGAAGACGTGCGGATCTTCCGTTCGCTCAGCAACGAGGAGAAGGACAACCTCAGCCAGCGCATGACCGCCGTGGAATACCTGGCCGACCAGGTGATCCTCGGCGTCGGCGACAGTTCGGACTATCTGCTGGTGATTGGCACCGGGGTGGTGTCGGTCAGCATTCGGGATGGCGACAAGCAGCTCGAAGCCGGGCGTATGGGCCCGGGTGAGGTGCTGGGGGTAGAAGGCTTGCTCGAAGCGGATGATTCGACTGCCGAGTTCCGCACCTTGACCAGCTGCATCCTCTACCGCATCGACAAGGACGAAGTACGCAGTTGCCTGGAGCAACGCACAGAGGTCAAGACCGCGCTGATCAAGCTGCAACGCATCCGCCTGCAAACCCGCCAGTCACTGCTGGAGCAAAAGCCCGCAGCCATCAAGAAAGGCGGCTTTCTCAGCTGGCTGCACAAGTAGCCGTCAGAGCACCACGCGCAAGCACTGCCCGGCGTGATACAGCGAGAACCCGGTTTCGTAGAAGCCGGTACGCAGCGCCGGCGCCGACACCGGCTTCATCGCCGAGAACGGGATCGGCAGGGCATCCGGGTTATCGCACAGCAGATACTGGGCGAAGGCTTTGCCGATTACCGTGCCGGTGGTGTTGCCGCGACCGTTGTAGCCGGTGACGGCGACGATGCCCGGCGCAGGTTCAAACAGACGCATCAGGTGGTCCGGGGTGAAGTCGATGCAGCCGGTCCAGTGCATTTCCCACTCGACCTTGCCCAGTTGCGGGAAGTAGTGGTTCTGGATGCGGTCGGCCCAACTGCGGATGAACCAGGCCGGCTTGTTGTCGACCCGCCCGAGGCTGCCGAGCAACAGACGCCCTTCGTCATCGCGACGAATGCTGCTGAGCACCGTGCGCGTATCCCACGAACCCTGACCGTGCTTGAGCACGTTGTCGGCAGCGGCGCCTTGCAGGGGCACTGAAGCGACCTGATAGTAGTAACCACGGAAGAACTGGCGTTGCAGGTTGGTCCAGTCGCCCTCGGTGTAGGCGCCGGTGGAGATCACCACCTTGTCGGCGCTGACCGAACCCTGGGCGGTTTTCACCCGCCAGCTGCTGCCCTCACGCTCCAGGCCTTGCACAGCGGACTGCTGGAAAATCTGCCCGCCCAGGCGCTCGACCGCAGCAGCCAGGCCCTGTGTATAACCCATGGGATTGATGGTGCCAGCGCGGCGATCGAGCAACGCGGCGGAAATCTTGTTGGTACCGCAATATTCTTCGCACTTTGCCCCGGTCAGCAGCTCGACATCGGCGCCGCGCCGGCTCCATTGCTGGTGACGGGCTTCGAGATCGGCGACGCCAGTGGCGTTGTGGGCCATGTGCAGGGTGCCGGTGTTGTGCGCCTGGCAGTCGATACCCAGGCGCTCGATGGTGGCGAAGACCTCGCCCGGCGCCTCGCCCAGCACCTTGTTCAGGCGGCTGCCTTGCTTCTGGCCCAGGGTCGCTTCGACGTCATCCGGGCGAATCCAGGTGCCAGCGTTGACCAGGCCAACGTTGCGCCCGGAGCCACCGTGGCCGATTTTCCAGGCTTCGAGCAGGATCACCGTCTTGCCCTGTTCGAGCAGGTGGATGGCTGCCGACAAGCCAGTGATGCCGCCGCCGATGATGCACACATCGGCCTTGAGCTCGGCGCTCAGCACACGGGATGACGCGGCGGGCTGGGTGACGTGCTCCCAGAGGCATTGTTGACGCAGTTCTGGCATGGCCGGCTTCCTGTTTTATTCTTGTGCGGTGGTGTTCTTATCGCGGGCAAGCCCGCTCCTACACCGATTGGTGTAGGAGCGGGCTTGCCCCGCGATAGGGCCCGTCAATCGAACACAATCCCCTGCGCCAACGGCAGCTCGCGGGAATAGTTCACGGTATTGGTCTGCCGACGCATGTAGGCCTTCCACGAATCCGAGCCCGACTCACGGCCACCGCCGGTTTCCTTCTCACCGCCAAACGCCCCGCCAATCTCCGCACCGCTGGTGCCGATGTTGACGTTGGCAATCCCGCAGTCACTGCCCGCCGCGCTCTGGAAGCGCTCGGCTTCGCGCAGGTCGGTGGTGAAGATGCACGAGGACAAGCCTTGCGGGACTTCGTTGTTCAGGCGCAGGGCTTCTTCAAATTCGTCGTAGGCCAGCACGTACAGAATCGGTGCGAAGGTTTCATGACGAACCACGGCGCTCTGGCCTGGCATCTCGACGATGGCCGGGGCCACGTAGTAGGCATTCGGGTACTGGTCCTGGATCTGCCGCTCGCCGCCAAACACCTGACCGCCTTCATCACGGGCGCGCGCCAGGGCATCCTGCATGCCTTCGAACGAAGCCTTGTCGATCAGCGGGCCAACCAGGTTGTCTTTACGTGGATCACCAATACGCACTTTGGCGTACGCGGCTTTGACCCGGGCAACCACTTCGTCCTTGATCGAACGATGAACAATCAGCCGGCGCAAGGTAGTACAGCGCTGGCCAGCGGTGCCGACGGCGCTGAACAAGATGCCGCGCACGGCCAGATCCAGGTCGGCACTAGGCGCAAGAATCATCGCGTTGTTGCCACCCAGCTCCAGGATGCTGCGACCGAAACGTGCGGCCACACGCGGGCCGACTTCACGGCCCATGCGGGTGCTGCCGGTAGCGCTGACCAGCGGCACGCGCGGGTCGTCGACCAGAGCTTGGCCGGCGTCACGATCACCGATGATCAGTTGGCTCAGGCCTTCTGGCGCATCACCAAAGGCCTTCAGGGCTTTTTCGAACAGGGCCTGGCAGGCCAACGCGGTCAGCGGGGTCTTCTCCGACGGCTTCCACACCACGGCGTTACCGCAGACCAGCGCCAGGGTGGTGTTCCAGGCCCAGACCGCAACGGGGAAGTTGAACGCGCTGATGACACCGACCACACCCAGCGGGTGCCAGGTTTCACGCATGTGGTGGCCCGGGCGCTCGGAGGCGATGGTCAGGCCATACAGCTGACGCGACAGGCCGACCGCGAAGTCGCAGATGTCGATCATTTCCTGCACTTCGCCCTGGCCTTCCTGGGTGATCTTGCCGGCTTCGATCGATACCAGCTCGCCGAGCTCGGCCTTGTATTTACGCAGTACTTCGCCGAACAGGCGGATCAACTCACCGCGGCGCGGGGCCGGGACGTTGCGCCAGGCCTGGAAAGCTTTTTCGGCCTGATCGATCTTGGCAGTCACCTGGGCTTTGCTTTCCAGGTGCACCGAGGCAATCGCGCTGCCATCGATAGGGGTGTGAACGGGATGGTTGCCGTGGGTGTAGGCAGTGGCCGGGACACCGAGGCGGTCAAGCAGTCCATCAACCATTTTCTTCTCCTGCATGCGATGAGTGGTTGAAATAGTGATAGGGATCAGTATTAATCCGATCACTCTGGCGCAACAAACGACCTTTATTCTGCATATCATTCCGCCAGGTAATGATCTACTGGCTTAGAGACCGCTATGTCCAAACGTCTGGTGCCATCGATGGCCGCCCTGCAGTGTTTCGAAGCTGCCGCCCGGCACCTGAGCTTCACCCGCGCCGCCGAAGAGCTGCACCTGACCCAGAGCGCAGTCAGCAAGCAGGTGGCCCAGCTTGAAGAGATGCTGCGCCATCACCTGTTCCTGCGCATCCGTCGACGCCTGCAGCTGACCCCAGCTGGCGCGCTGTACCTGGCCGAGGTCAACAAGATTCTCACCCAGGTCGATATGTCCAGCCGCTACATCATGTCCTACGGCGAACAGACCGAAGTACTCAAGGTAGCCACTCAGCCGAGCTTTGGCGTGCGCTGGCTGATTCCGCACCTCAAGGGCTTCGGCAAGCAGCACCCGAACATCCACCTGGACATCCGCAACGAAATGGAACCCTTCGCCCTGTTGCAGGCGACCGCCGACGTGGTGTTCTTCTTTGGCCAGGGCACCTGGCCAGGCGCGACCTGCATCGAGCTGTTTGGTGAGGAAGTGCTGCCGGTGTGCGCGCCAGAGCTGTTGCAAGGGCGCACCCTCAAGGACGCCAGTGAACTCGCCGAGTTGGTGCTGCTGCAAAGCACCTCGCGCCCGGAGGCCTGGCATGAGTGGTTCCTGGAGCAAGGCCTGCACTCGGCCCATAGCTATCACGGGCCACGCTTCGACACCTTCTATATGAGCCTCAGTGCTGCCCAGTCCGGCTGCGGCGTGGCCCTGGTACCGCGTTACCTGGTGGCCCAGGAACTGGCCGAAGGCAAACTGGTCGTGCCCTGGCAGCACAGCATGCGCAGCAATGGTGCGCATTTTCTGGCGTTTTCCGAGCATGCCGCCGAGGTGCCGAAGGTGCGTGCGCTGGTCGACTGGATTCGTGCCGAGCTGGCCGGGCAAGATTGATAATTTTTGGAATGACGCATCGACTTTTTTTCGCTTGTGCAGGTACTGCATTCCTCGCTTTCATGTAAGGGTGCCCACTTACCAGGAAGCTTTCGATGCCCGCTCAAGATTTCGTCAGCCCGGACAGCATTCGCGCGCAGTTCTCGGCCGCCATGTCGCTCATGTACAAGCAAGAAGTGCCGCTGTACGGCACGCTGCTGTCGCTGGTGAGCGAAATCAATCAGCAAGTGATGGTCGAGCAACCCGAAGTTGCCCAGGCCTTGCGCTGGACCGGCGAGATCGAGCGCCTCGACCAGGAACGCCACGGCGCCATTCGTGTCGGCACTGCCGAAGAGCTGGCGACCATCGGCCGCCTGTTCGCGGTAATGGGCATGCAGCCGGTGGGCTATTACGACTTGAGCTCAGCCGGCGTGCCGGTGCATTCCACCGCCTTTCGCGCCGTTCACGAGCAATCGCTGCACATCAGCCCGTTCCGGGTCTTCACCTCCTTGCTGCGCCTGGAACTGATCGACAACCCGGCGCTGCGTGAACTGTCGCGCGAGATTCTTGCCCGGCGGCAGATTTTCACCCCGCGCGCCCTGCAGTTGATCGAGCAATTTGAGCGTGATGGCGGCCTGAATGCCGACGATGCCCAAGCGTTCGTCGACGAAGCCCTGCATACCTTCCGTTGGCACCGAGATGCCACGGTGACCGCCGAGCAGTACCAGCAATTGCACGACCAGCACCGCCTGATTGCCGATGTGGTGGCCTTCAAAGGCCCGCACATCAATCACCTGACCCCACGCACTCTGGACATCGATGCCATCCAGCTGGGCATGCCGGCCAAAGGCATTCCGCCCAAAGCCGTTATCGAAGGGCCGCCACCGCGCCGCTGCCCGATACTGCTGCGTCAGACCAGCTTCAAGGCGCTGCAGGAAAAGGTCGCGTTCACTGATCAGCTCGGGGAAGGCAGCGGCAGCCATACCGCGCGCTTTGGCGAGATCGAACAACGGGGTGCGGCGCTGACGCCGAAGGGCCGCGAGCTTTACGACCGACTGCTCGATGGCGCCCGCGCGGCGCTAGGTGGTGTGCCGGCCGAGGCCAATGCCGAGCGCTACATGAGCCTGCTCAGCGACAGCTTCAAGGCCTTCCCCGATGACCTGGCGCAGATGCGCGAGCAGGCGCTGGCGTACTTCCGCTACTTTGCCACCGAGCGTGGCCTGGCAGCCCGCGGCGATGCTCAGCAGCCGACTACACTGCAGGCTTTGATCGACGCCGGGCATATCCACTTTGAGGCCCTGGTGTACGAGGACTTTCTGCCGGTAAGTGCGGCGGGAATCTTCCAGTCGAACCTGGGTGATGATGCGCAGAGCGAGTACGGCAGCAACGCCAACCGCGACGCCTTCGAACAGGCGCTGGGCAAGCCGGTGCAGGATGAGTTGGCGTTGTATGCCGAGAGTGAGCGGCGGTCGCTGATGGCCTGTGCGCAGGCGCTGGATATGCCTGGGCTTTGAAGCCCTCATCGCGGGTCAAACCCCGCTCCTACAAAGGTCTGTGGGAGCGGGCTTGACCCGCGATGGCGTCACCGCCCAACCCGAAATCGATCCACTTCCTGCCGCAACTGCCCCGCCAACCCCTCAAGCTCACGCGCAGTAGCCGCCAGGTTAGTCGCCACCTCATGCTGCTCGCTGTTGGCCAGGGCAATGCTTTGCAGGTTGCGGCTAAGCACATTCGCCGTGCTGCTCTGCTCCTGGGTTGCCGTGGTAATGGCGGCAAACTGTTCCCCCGCCGAGCGGCTGCGCTCATCAATCTGCGCCAGCGCCGCAGCAACCTTGGCATTGCGCTCCAGGCCTTCCTGCATCAGGCGATTGCCCTGCTCCATGGTGCTGATGGCGTTGCCGGCTTCCTGCTGGATGCTGCCAATCATGGTCGAGATTTCATCGGTAGCCTGACGGGTACGCGAGGCCAGGTTACGCACCTCATCGGCAACCACGGCAAAGCCCCGCCCCTGTTCCCCGGCTCGCGCCGCTTCAATGGCAGCGTTCAAGGCCAGCAGGTTGGTCTGCTCGGCAATCGAGGTGATCACGCCGACGATACCGCCAATTTCCTGGGAGCGCAGACCGAGGGTGTCGATCACTTCAGCGGTGCCGGCCAGGGCACTGGCAATCTGCTCCAGGGACGACGACGCCTGGTCCATCGCGTCGCGGCCAATGCGGGTTTGCTGGACGTTGTCCTGAGCCATGCGCTCGGTGCTGCCCATGTTGTCGGCGATGTTCATCGAGGTGGCGCTGAACTGCTCGACGGCACCGGCCATGCTGGTGATTTCGCCTGACTGCTGCTGCATCCCCTCACAGGCCCCGGAGGACATCCCTGACAATGCCTGAGCGCGGCTGCTGACCTGCTCTGCCGCTGCGCGAATGTGCTCGACCATGCTCGCCAGGGCTTCGCCCATCTGGTTGAAGCTGTGCGCCAGCTGGCCGATCTCGTCATCGCTCGATACCCGCAAGCGTGCCTGCAGGTCACCGGCGCCAAGGGCCTGCGCCTGCTGCAAGAGATCGCCCAAGGGACGCAGACGGCGGCGCAACAGCCACAGGGTGGCGGCGACCGCCAGCAACATCGCCAGCAAGCTGCCGATGGCCAAACGGGTGCCGACGCTCCAGGTCACCGCGCGGATTTCCGCCTTCGGCATGCTCGCCACTACTGTCCAGGGCCCGCCGGCAAACGGCACGCTGACGCTGAACAGCTCTTCGACGCCGTCATTCCAGAAGCGCCCTTCGCCCGCGGTAAACCCGGCAAGCGCCTGCGCTGCCTGGCTGTCCGCGCGCACACCTGCCGGTGGCACCAGCCAGCGCTGCTTGTCGTCGAGCACGGCCAGTGAGCCAGTCTGGCCGATGCGAAAGCGCCCGAGGTTGGCGAACTGGGCCTTTTGCGCATCGGTGTAGTCGAAGCCGACGAACAGCACTGCAATCACCCGTCCGCTGCCGTCACGCACCGGGGTGTACTGGGTCATGTAGTCGCGTTCGAACAGGTTGGCCCGGCCGACATAGGCTTGACCGGCGAGCAAGCGGGCGTAGGCCGGGTGCTGGCGGTCGAGCAGCGTGCCGATGGCGCGGCTACCGTCCTGTTTGGTCAGCGAGGTGCTGATACGGATGAAATCGTCGCCGCGGCGTACGAACAAGGTGGCGACGCCCGCGGTCATCTGGCGGAAATCATCCACCTGGCGAAAGTCGTTGTTGAGCAACTGATCGCCCAGATACAACGCGGGTGTGGAAACCCCGGCAACCGTCACCGACTCGCCTGGATACAGCTGCAATCCGGCGGCGAAGCGCTTCTCGAACAGGCCACTCAGGCGCTGAGTGCTTTCGCGCAAGGTGCTGTGAAAGGTGTCGAGCTGATCGGCGAGCAGTCGCGCTTCGCTGGCCAGGTGTTCCTGGCGGGTAATCAGGTTGGCGTTGTCCAGCGAGCGCAGGGCAAACAGGGTGCTACCGGTAATCACCACAGCCAGCACGATGGCGAGGGCGATACCGAGTTGCGAGGCAATCCGGGCACGGGGTTGAGACATGGAAGCTCCTGGCAAGAGGGGCCGGGATCGTCCTGATCACGCTGACCGCCCGCATCGATACGGGAATCGAACCCTCTAGGCGTGGCTCTGATGCCTCTGCTTCGGCGGCGCGCGGTAATACTTGAGTGTGCAGCAGGGTTATCCCGCGCAAACGTTCAACTGGTTCCGATTGGCGCTGATAAGCCCAGTATTTCCACCTTGGGCAGGTCCATGGAATCTGCCTCGCCTTGCAGAAAGTCGCTCAAGCGCCGCAGCCGTTCGCCACCGGGGCGGGTTCTGGGCCAGACCAGGTAGTAGTCCAGGCCACTGGCCACTGCTGTCGGCCACGGCAGGCTGAGCCGGCCCTGGGCTACATCCTCGGCAACCATCAGCAAGTCGCCCATGGACACACCGTAGCCCCGGGCGGCAGCAATCATGCCCAGCTCCAGGGTGTCGAACACCTGGCCACCCTTGAGTGAAACCTTGTCGGTAAGGTCCATGCGCGCCAGCCAGCTGCGCCAGTCGCGTTTGTCGGGGGTCGGATGCAGCAGCTCGACGCCGGCCAGGCGCCGCTCGTCCCAGGCGCCTTCCTTGAGCAGCTCCGGCGCACCGACCGGGATCAGCAGCTCGGAGAACAGCCGCTTGACCTCCCAATCCGGCGGAAAGTGACCGTCGCTGAGCAACACCGCACAGTCGAAAGGCTCGTGGTTGAAATCGACATGATCGACATCCATCCAAGCGCTGGTCAGTTGCACCTCGTTGCCCGGCTGCAGGTGGCGAAAGCGGCTCAGGCGCGCCAGCAGCCAGCGCATGGTCAGGGTCGACGGGGCCTTCATGCGCAGGATGTCGTCTTCGCTGCGCAAGGTGTTGCAGGCCCGCTCCAGCGCGGCAAAGCCTTCGCGAACCCCCGGCAAGAGCAAACGCGCCGCTTCGCTGAGCTGCAGGCTGCGGCCATTGCGCACGAATAAACGGCAGGCGAAGTGTTCTTCGAGGGTGCGAATGTGCCGGCTGACCGCACTCTGGGTTATCGATAACTCATCTGCGGCACAGGTGAACGAACTGTGCCGGGCGGCCGCTTCGAAAGCCCGCAATGCGTACAAAGGCGGTAAACGGCGAGACATGACGACGGGCTCCAGGTTATCCACAAGCGATCGCCAGGATCATACCCCCATGAGTTTTAATCATGCCAACCATCGCTATTTTCCTTTTGTGGATAACCGCACGAAGCCTCAGACTTTCACGCTTTGAATCTATCGCGTAAGAAAAGGACGACTCCATGCAGGCTGCGCCGACCCAAGAACTCAAGGCTTTGCTGCGCCTGGCCGGGCCGCTGATTGCCTCGCAGTTGGCGCACATGCTGATGGTGCTCACCGACACCCTGATGATGGCCCGCATCAGCCCGCAGGCGCTGGCCGGTGGCGGCCTGGGTGCGGCGAGCTATTCGTTCGTGTCGATTTTCTGCCTGGGCGTGATCGCCGCGGTCGGCACCCTGGTGGCGATTCGCAAAGGTGCCAGTGACATCGCCGGCGCCACCCGCCTGACCCAGGCCGGGTTGTGGCTGGCCTGGGTCATGGCCCTGGTGGCCGCGCTGGCGCTGTGGAACCTGGAGCCGGTGCTGCTACTGCTCGGCCAGAGCCCGAACAACGTCGAGGCCGCCGCGCAGTTCCTGCTGTTGCTGCCGTTTGCCCTGCCCGGCTACCTGAGCTTCATGGCCCTACGCGGCTTTACCAGCGCCATTGGCCGCTCGACGCCGGTGATGGTCATCAGCCTGATCGGCACGGTGGCCAACTTCCTGCTCAACTACGCCTTGATCGAGGGCATGTTCGGCCTGCCGAAACTCGGCTTGGTGGGCATCGGCCTGGTGACCGCGATCGTTGCCAACTGCATGGCCGTGGCCATGGCGTTGTATATCCGCTGGCACCCGGCCTATGCACCCTACCCGATTCGCCAGGGCCTGAGCCGCCCGTCGTGGCCGGCCTTGCGCGAGCTGTGGCGCCTGGGCCTGCCGATTGGTGGTACCTACACCGTCGAGGTCGGCCTGTTCGCCTTCGCCGCGCTGTGCATGGGCGTACTCGGCAGCACCGAGCTTGCCGCGCACCAGATTGCCCTGCAGATTGTCTCAACTGCGTTCATGATTCCGGCCGGCTTGTCGTACGCCGTGACCATGCGTGTAGGGCTTTATTACGGCGCCGATAACCTCCTGGGCGCCCGGCATGCCGGCCGGGTCGGGATTGGCTTTGGCGCGACGATGATGCTGATGTTCGCCATCCTCTTCTGGTTGCTGCCAGACCCGCTGGTGGGGCTGTTCCTCGACCACGGTGACCCGGCCTTTGCCGAGATCATCCAGCTGGCAGTGAGCCTGCTGATGGTTGCCGCCTGGTTCGAGCTGTTCGATGGCGTCCAGACCATCGCCATGGGGTCGATCCGTGGGCTCAAGGATGCCAAGACCACCTTCCTGGTCGGGCTGTTCTGCTACTGGGTGATTGGTGCGCCGGCGGCCTGGTTGCTGGCGTTCAACCTCGGTCTGGGTGCGGTGGGCGTGTGGTGGGGGCTGGCGCTGGGCCTGGCGTGTGCGGCGGTAAGCCTGACCCTGGCGTTCGAATGGCGAATGAAGCGTTTGCTGGGCAGTGCCGGCGGAGTGAACAAGGTGACTGCTTCGGTGATTTGAGGGCCCTGTGGGAGCTGGACTTGCCAGCGATGGGCTGCAAAGCAGCCCCAGAATCTACAAAGCCACCGACTGCTGCACTGGCCCACGCAGCAAATACTCCATCAACTCATCAATCGGTAACGGCCGGCTGATTAGAAACCCCTGCACCTGGTCACAATCGAAACTGCGCAGCAGGTCCATTTGCTCCACGGTCTCCACACCCTCGGCCACCACCTCAAGGTTGAGGTTGTGCGCCAGGTTGATCATCGCATGCACCAGTTTGCGGTTTTCTTCGCGCTGCTCCATGCCGCCGACAAAGCTGCGATCGACCTTGAGCAAGGTGATCGGCAAGCTGTTGAGGTGCACGAACGACGAGAAGCCGGTACCGAAGTCATCCAGGGAAAAGCGCACGCCCAGGCGCCCGAGGGCATCCATGGTCTGCTTGACCAGGTCGTTGCGGCGCATCACTGCGGTTTCGGTGAGTTCGAACTCCAGCCAGCGGGCATCGACGCCATGTTCGATGATCAGCCGGCTCAGGGTCGCCAACAGCTGGCTGTCCTGGAACTGGCGAAACGACAGGTTGACCGCCATGTGCAGCGGCGCCAGGCCTTGCTCGCGCAGCGCCTGCATGTCGCGCAGGGCGCGGGAAATCACCCAGTAGCCCAAGGGCACGATCAGCCCGCTCTGCTCGGCCAACGGCACGAACTCGCTGGGCGGCAGCAGCCCGCGTTCGGCATGGCGCCAGCGCACCAGGGCTTCGAGGCCGACGATGCGCCCGTCGGCCAGGTTCAACCGCGGCTGGTAATGCAGTTCCAGTTCGTCACGACGCAGCGCCCGGCGCAGTTCGCTTTCCAGGTCGGCAAGACTGCGGGCGTTGCGGTTGATGCGTTCGTTGAAGACGTGGAAGGTACAACCCTGAGTGCTCTTGGCCTGCTGCATGGCGATGTGTGCATGCCACATCAGCGGGTCGGCGCCACCTTGGGCGCGAGCGTGGGCGACCCCCAGGCTACAGCCGAGCAGCAGGCTTTCGCCGTCTATCCAATAGGGCTCGGCCAGGGCTTCGGTGATGCGCTCGGCCATCCATTCGGCGCGCTGCGGCTCGCGGCGGGTATCGATCAACAGGGCGAACTCGTCGCTGCCCAGGCGCGCGACCTGGTCACCGGCTTCAAGCTGGCTTTTCAGCCGCCCCACCACCTGCAGGATCAGCCGGTCGCCGGCCTGATGGCCAAGGGCATCGTTGGCATGGCGAAAGTTGTCGAGGTCCAGATGCCCGAGGGCGACACCGCGCCCTTCGTTATCGGCCAGACGCGCGGCCAGCAGGGTCTGAAAACCCTGGCGGTTGGCGATGCCGGTCAGCGGGTCTTGTTCAGCCAAACGTTGCAGGGTCGCTTCGAGAACGCCGCGCTCGCGAACATGGCGCAGGCTGCGGCGCAGGATATTACTGTTGAGCTGATCAAGAATCAGCCAGTCGCTGACACCCGGCGGCGGCACCTGCGGCTCATGCTCAAGCAGCAGCACCATCGGCAGTACGCAGCGCCCGGGCGCCGGCTGCAGTTGCGGGGTCGCCAGCACCAGCGCATTGCGGTCATTGGCGAACAGGGTGTCGACCGCCTCCCAGTTCGGAGCAGTGAGCAATACCGCCTGGCCCGCCATCGGCAGCAGACACTCGCGCAAGACCGTGGCCCATTCCGGCTCATCGGCCAGCAGGAGCAAACGCAAGGGTTCGACGGGCGTAGACAAGCTGGCTCCTTAGGACGTAGGCGCAGTCAAATGACGATGGGCAGCGAGAATGCGTATCCTAAACCATTAATGAAAATGATTTTCACTTAAAGTCATGCCATTCCATTGCCGACATCCCGCAGGTTTCGCCACGCATCCTGCGGGAAAGTATCAAATGCGGCAAATTTAGATCGCGTGGTACGTCACACTGTCAGACGGTCGCGGCAGAAACTTTCTACCCCTGCTAAAATGCCCGGCTATTTTTCTAGCGTCCCCGGTTTTCGTCATGTCCCGACTCAACCCCCGGCAACAAGAAGCCGTGAACTACGTCGGCGGCCCTCTTTTGGTGCTCGCTGGTGCTGGCTCCGGCAAAACCAGCGTGATCACCCGCAAGATCGCGCACCTGATCCAGAACTGCGGCATCCGTGCCCAGTACATCGTGGCCATGACCTTCACCAACAAGGCCGCGCGAGAGATGAAAGAGCGGGTCGGCACCCTGCTGCGCAAGGGCGAAGGCCGCGGCCTGACCGTGTCGACCTTCCACAACCTGGGCCTGAACATCATCCGCAAGGAGCATGAACGGCTGGGCTTCAAACCAGGCTTCTCGATCTTCGACGAGACCGACGTCAAAGCCCTGATGACCGACATCATGCAGAAGGAATACTCGGGCGACGACGGCGTCGACGAGATCAAGAACATGATCGGCGCCTGGAAGAACGACCTGATCCTGCCGCCCGAAGCCCTGGAAAACGCCCGCAACCCCAAGGAACAGACCGCCGCAGTGGTCTATGCGCACTACCAGCGCACCCTGCGGGCGTTCAACGCGGTGGACTTCGACGACCTGATCCTGCTGCCGGTCAAGCTGTTCCAGGACAACCCCGATGTCCTCGAGAAGTGGCAGAACAAGGTGCGTTACCTGCTGGTCGACGAATACCAGGACACCAACGCCAGCCAGTACCTGCTGGTGAAGATGCTGATCGGCACGCGCAACCAGTTCACCGTGGTCGGCGACGACGATCAGTCGATCTACGCCTGGCGCGGGGCGCGGCCCGAGAACCTGATGCTGCTCAAGGACGACTACCCGTCGCTGAAAGTGGTGATGCTCGAGCAGAACTACCGCTCCACCAGCCGTATCCTGCGCTGCGCCAACGTGCTCATCTCGAACAACCCGCATGCCTTCGAAAAGCAGCTGTGGAGCGAGATGGGCCACGGCGACGAGATCCGCGTAATCCGCTGCAAAAACGAGGAAGCCGAGGCCGAACGAGTAGCCATGGAGATCCTCAGCCTGCACCTGCGCACCGACCGCCCCTACAGCGACTTCGCCATTCTTTACCGGGGCAACTACCAGGCCAAGCTGATCGAGCTGAAGCTGCAGCACCACCAGGTGCCGTATCGCCTGTCGGGCGGCAACAGCTTCTTCGGACGCCAGGAAGTCAAAGACCTGATGGCTTACTTCCGCCTGCTGGTCAACCCGGACGACGACAACGCCTACCTGCGGGTGATCAACGTACCGCGCCGGGAAATCGGCTCGACCACCCTGGAAAAACTCGGCAACTACGCCACCGAGCGTAAGGTTTCGATGTACGCCGCCAGCGAGGAACTGGGCCTCGGCGAGCACTTGGACAGCCGCTACACCGACCGCCTGCAGCGCTTCAAGCGCTGGATGGACAAGGTCCGCGAGCAGGTTGCCCTGGAAGATCCGATTGCTGCGCTGCGCAGCATGATCATGGACATCGACTACGAGAACTGGATTCGCACCAACAGCTCCAGCGACAAGGCTGCGGATTTTCGCATGAGCAACGTCTGGTTCCTGATCGAGGCGTTGAAAAACACCCTCGAGAAAGACGAAGACGGTGGCATGACCATCGAGGAAGCCATCGGCAAGCTGGTGCTGCGCGACATGCTCGAGCGCCAGCAGGAAGAGGAAGACGGCGCCGAAGGTGTGCAGATGATGACCCTGCACGCCTCCAAGGGCCTGGAATTCCCCTACGTGTTCATCATGGGCATGGAAGAGGAAATCCTCCCCCACCGTTCCAGCATCGAAGCCGACACGATTGAAGAAGAACGGCGCTTGGCCTACGTCGGGATTACCCGCGCACGTCAGACCCTGGCCTTCACCTTTGCCGCCAAGCGCAAGCAGTACGGCGAGATCATCGATTGTTCGCCGAGCCGCTTCCTGGACGAACTGCCCGACGACGACCTGGCCTGGGAGGGCCTGGACGATGCGCCGACCGAAGTGAAGGCCGCTCGTGGCAACAATGCACTGGCCGATATCCGTGCCATGCTCAAACGTTAGATAATCAACCTTTGCTGCGGCGTATTGCCGTGGCCACTCTTGCTACATCGAGGAAATACCACAGTGGAAGCACTGCACCAGAAGATTCGCGAAGAAGGCATCGTGCTTTCCGATCAGGTTCTCAAAGTCGATGCGTTTCTCAACCATCAGATCGACCCTGCGCTGATGCAACTGATTGGCGATGAGTTTGCCCGCCTGTTCGCCGACTCGGGCATCACCAAGATCGTCACCATCGAAGCCTCGGGCATTGCCCCGGCGGTGATGACCGGCCTGAAACTGGGCGTCCCGGTGATTTTCGCGCGCAAGCACCAGTCGCTGACCCTGACCGAAAACCTGCTGGTAGCTTCGGTGTACTCCTTCACCAAGCAGACTGAAAACACCGTGGCGATCTCCCCGCGCCACCTCAACAGCAGCGACCGCGTGCTGGTGATCGACGACTTCCTGGCCAACGGCAAAGCTTCCCAGGCGCTGATCTCGATCATCAAGCAAGCCGGTGCCACCGTTGCCGGCCTGGGTATCGTCATCGAAAAGTCGTTCCAGGGCGGCCGCGCCGAGCTGGACAGCCAGGGCTACCGCGTTGAATCGCTGGCCCGGGTGAAGTCGCTGGAAGGTGGCGTGGTTACTTTCATCGAGTAATTTGCGCTGGCCTCATCGCTGGCAAGCCAGCTCCCACAGGTACTGCATACCGCGGACCTTGGGGGAGCTGGCTTGCCAGCGATAGCGTCCTCAAAGGGACGCCGTCGCCTGCAACCCCGCCAGCAACAACCGCTGATACAAGTCCTCCTTCAGCCCCTGCGGTTGCGCCAGGTTCATCCGCGCCAACTGCGCCCGGAAGGCCGCCGGTTCCGGTGCATCCAGCGCCGCCTTGCCCAGTTCCAGCACCTCGCTCAACTTGAACTTGCTCTTGAGCCAGTTCAGCGCCCGCAACAAATCGCGCTCCTCAGCGGTGAAATCGCTGCCCAATGGATACTCGGGGAACAACCGTGCGTGCCTGTCGCGCAGCGCCTGCAAACGCTGCGGGCTGTTGTCGGTAAAGCGCGGCGCCAGGCAAAAATCCTTCGGTAACTTGCCGGCCTTCTGCGCCCGCTCGATCAGCTCGGGCTGAAAGCGCGAGTCAGTGATCGCCAGCAACCGCGCAATCACCTCGGCATCGGTCTGGCCACGCAGGTCGGCGATGCCGTATTCGCTGACGACGATATCGCGCAAGTGGCGGGGAATGGTGCAGTGGCCGTATTCCCAAACCAGGTTGGAGCTGACCTCACCGCCCGCCTCACGCCAACTGCGCAGCAGCAGGATCGAGCGCGCGCCTTCAAGGGCATGGCCTTGGGCAACGAAGTTGTACTGCCCGCCGACCCCGCTGAGCACCCGACCGTCTTCCAGCTGATCGGCGACTCCGGCGCCCATCAAGGTCATGGTGAATACCGTGTTGATAAAACGCGCATCCCGACGCTGCAGGCGCTTGAGCGACTCCTGGCCGTACAGCTCGTTGATGTAGCTGATGGCGCTCATGGCGAAGCGCTTGCGCTGGCCAAGCGGCATTTCCCGCAAGCGCTGGTAAAACGCCTGGGGGCCAAGAAAGAAGCCGCCATGCACCAATACGCCCTGATCATCCAGCTCACCCTTGTTGGCCGCCTGCTGGCGCGCCTCGTCCGGGTAGACCGGGCGGCGAATAATCCCCGCTTCGACCAGCGCCAGCAGGCCGTTGACGAACATTTCGCTGCAACCATACAGGCCGTGGGCGAAGGGCTGGATGCCGCCTTCGCGAGCGATCAGGGTTTGCCAGGGCGTGAGGTCGAGATCTGCCAGCAACGCCTGGTAAGCCTCGTTGTCAGCCTGACGTGCCAGCAGCCCGGCGGTCAGCGCATCGCCCATGGCGCCAATACCGATCTGCAGGGTGCCGCCATCGCGTACCAGGGAGCTGGCGTGCAGGCCGATGAAATGGTCCTGGGTGGTGACCGGCATGTTCGGCGTGGAGAACAACCGGGTGCTTTCCGGGCTGTCGATCAGCAGGTCGAAGTCATCCCGCGGCAGCTCTGATGCGCCCGGCATGTACGGCAGTTCGGCATGCACCTGGCCGAGTATGAGGATGGTTTCACCGGCTGCCCGGCGGCGGGCAATCATCGGCAGCAGGTCAAGGGTGATGTCCGGATTGCAGCTCAGGCTCAAATGGCCAGGATGCGCCGGGTCTTCGGCAACCAGTTGCGCCACCAGGTTCAGGCCCTTGGCATTGATATCGCGGGCGGCATGGCTGTAGTTGCTGCTGACGTAGTCCTGCTGGGCCATGGCGCTGTGCAACAGGCTGCCGGGCTGCATGAAGAACTGCTCGACACGGATATTCGCCGGCAACTGATCGCGGCGCAGGTCGTGCAGGTAGTCCAGTTCGAGGTAGTCGGCGAACACCCGCTCGATGAAGGGCTCAAGGAAGCGCCGCTGCAAGCCGTCGCCCAGGTCTGGCCGGCCCAGGCTCAAGGCGGTGTAGATAGTCAGTTGCCGCTCGGGTAACTGGCGGATCCGCGCATACAGGGCATTGACGAACCGGTTGGGCTTGCCCAGCCCCAGCGGCAGGCCCATGTGGATATGCGCGGGCAGGCGCGCCAGCACCTGGTCTACGGCATCGTCGATCGAACAGCTGTACGCCATCTCGGCCTCCTGTGGCGTTCCTTGACCACTTTGGACCGAGCATGCCGCCAGATTGCTGCGCTGACCAGCGCTAAAAAGCACAAAGCCCGCACGTGGCGGGCTTTGTTGAGCAAGCGCTGGGCTTACAGGCCGGACATCTTCTTGATGGCACCCATGAGGTCGTCATCCGAGCAGTCGGCGCAGGTGCCTTTCGGCGGCATGGCGTTGATACCGGTAATGGCCTTGGCGAGGATGCCGTCCAGACCACCCTGGTGATCGGAGCGCTCTTTCCAGGCAGCGGTATCGCCGATTTTCGGCGCGCCGAGCAGGCCGCTGCCATGGCAAGCATTGCAGTGCTTGGCAATGATTTCATCCGGGGTCTTGGCACCGCCGCCAGCAGCAGATGCTGCGACTTCCATTCCCTTGCATTCCTGACCCTGGACACACACCTGGCCGACCGGTTCCAGTCGATTGGCGATGTCATCGTTGGTCGCAGCTTGTGCGCTGACTGCCCAAAGGGCCAATACGGCAGCTGGTACGGCCAGCATTTTCTTGATTAGATTCACGCGTACACCCTCATGGTGGCTAGTCACGCCCGCGGCCACGGTTTCGCGGGCGGCGCAAGTATAACGGGAACCCTGCCTCACCGAAACAACCCTAGTGTCCAAAGGGTCTTAGCCGCGACAATCCGCCGCGCAATACCCGCTAGAAGTTGGCCGGAGTCGCCGCGCTGATCAGCCGAGCCGGCTCATCGTAAGGATTGCGGAAACGGTGCGGCTTGGTACTTTCAAAATAGTAGCTGTCGCCCGCTTCGAGGATGAAAGTTTCCAGGCCCACCACCAGTTCAAGGCGGCCTTCGAGGAGGATGCCGGTCTCTTCCCCCTCATGGGTGAGCATTTCTTCGCCGGTATCGGCACCCGGTGGATAGACCTCGTTGAGAAAGGCAATGGCCCGGCTCGGGTGCGCCTTGCCGACCAGTTTCATGGTCACGGCACCGTCCGAAATGTCGATCAGCTCGTGGGCTTTGTAAACGATCTGGGTGGGATTTTCCGGTTGCAGCTCTTCGGAAAAGAACTCGACCATGGACATCGGAATACCGCTCAGCACCTTGCGCAGCGAGCTGATGGAAGGGCTGACGCTGTTCTTCTCGATCATCGAGATGGTGCTGTTGGTGACGCCCGCACGTTTGGCGAGTTCACGCTGTGACAGGCCCTTGAGCTTGCGAATGGCTTGCAGTCGTTCACCGACGTCCAAAGCTGGAGCCCTCCTAAACGAACGAGTGGGGTCGAAATTGAACGTTATCATCGCAACAGCGTTCAGTATTTACAACACTTCGACCCGCAGCCTGTCCGCTTTGGCGCCTTAATCGCCGCTGTAGTCCAGCGGTACGCGCTTGAGGTTGCAGAAAATCTGGTAAGGGATGTTGCCAGCATGCGTCGCCACTTCGCTGGCCAGCACGTTCTTGCCCCACAGCTCCACCGGGCTGCCGAGGCCCGCTTCCGGCACATCGGTGAGATCGATGCAGAGCATGTCCATCGACACCCGGCCGATCAGTTGGGTGCGTTTGCCGGCCACCAGCACCGGCGTACCGTTTGGCGCCTGGCGCGGGTAGCCATCGGCATAACCCATGGCCACCACCCCTACCCGGGTCGGCCGCGGGCTGAGGAACTTGGCGCCATAACCGACAGGCTCGCCGGCCGGCAGTTCACGCACGCTGATTACCCGCGATTGCACGGTCATGACCGGCTGCAGGCGCGCAGCTTCGGCCTGCGGCACTTCGAAGGGCGTGGCGCCGTACAGCATCAGGCCTGGGCGTACCCAGTCGCTGGGCATGTTCGGCCAACCGAGCACGGCCGGCGAGTTGCGCAGGCTGACCTCGGCGCTCAAGCCCTGGCGCGCGGCCTGGAATACCGCCAGTTGTTCGTTGCTGGCCTCACTGTCGAGCTCGTCGGCACGGGCGAAGTGGCTCATCAACACGATGCGCGCCACCTTGCCGCTGGCCAGCAGGCGCTGGTAGGCGGCCTGATAGTCCTTGGCGTGCAGGCCGACCCGGTGCATGCCCGAGTCGAGCTTGAGCCAGACGGTGATCGGCTTGCTCAGGTGCGCCTGCTCGATCGCCTCCAGTTGCCACAGCGAATGCACCACGCACCACAGGTCATGCTGGGCGATCAGTTGCAGTTCGCTGGCTTCGAAAAAGCCTTCGAGCAGCAACACCGGCGGCTTGATCCCGGCGGCGCGCAGCTCCAGCGCCTCTTCGATGCAGGCCACGGCGAAACCATCGGCGTGCTGCTCCAGGGCCAGGGCACAACGCACGGCACCGTGACCATAGGCATCGGCCTTGATCACGGCCAGGGCTTTGGCTCCGCTCAGTTCGCGGGCAAGTTGATAGTTGTGACGCAGGGCTTGAAGATCGATCAGGGCACGGGCAGGACGCATGACGGCAGCCTTCTGGGCAGTCTGGTTAGAAGTAAAAAGCCCGGTGCTCAACGGCAGCTGGTCGGCCGCCGGCGGCACCGGGTGAGGGATCGGGGTTTACGGCAGTGCGGCGACCACCGACAGCTCGATGAGGATTTCCGGTTCGCACAGTTTGGCTTCAACGGTGGCACGGGCCGGCGCGACGCCTTTTGGCAGCCACTTGTCCCACACCGCGTTCATGCCCTGAAAGTGCGCGTCGATGTCCTTGAGGTAGATGGTCACCGAAAGCAGGCGGGTCTTGTCGGTACCGGCCAGGTCCAGCAGGCGCTCGATGTTGGCCAGGGTCTCGCGGGTTTGCTGCTCGATCCCGGCGTTCATGTCGTCACCCACCTGGCCCGCCAGGTAGACGGTGCCGTTGTGGGTAACAATCTGGCTCATGCGCTCATTGGTGAGCTGGCGCTGGACTGACATGCTTGGCAGGCTCCTGGTGTTTTCCATAGCGAGAAATATCGAGGCCTTCGGCGCTGATTTGCGGCGTCTTGCGCGCAATCAGGTCGGCCAGCAGGCGACCGGAACCGCAGGCCATGGTCCAGCCCAGTGTACCGTGACCGGTGTTGAGGAACAGGTTACGGAACGGGGTAGCACCAACGATCGGCGTACCGTCCGGGGTGGTCGGGCGCAGGCCGGTCCAGAAACTGGCCTGGCTCAGGTCGCCGCCACGAGGATAAAGGTCGTTGACGATCATCTCCAGGGTTTCGCGCCGACGCGGATTCAGCGACAGGTCAAAACCGGCGATTTCAGCCATGCCGCCAACCCGGATACGGTTGTCGAAACGGGTGATCGCGACTTTGTAGGTTTCGTCGAGAATAGTCGAAGTCGGCGCCATCGCCGGGTCGGTGATCGGCACGGTCAGCGAGTAGCCTTTGAGCGGGTAGACCGGGGCCTTGATGCCCAGCGGCTTGAGCAACTGCGGCGAGTAGCTGCCCAGGGCCAGCACGTAGCGGTCGGCAGTTTCCAGCTTACCGTCGATCCACACGCCGTTGATGCGGTCACCGGCGAAGTCCAGGCGCTGAATGTCCTGGCCAAAACGGAATTCGACACCGAGCTTGATCGCCATTTCCGCCAGGCGGGTGGTGAACAGCTGGCAGTCGCCGGTCTGGTCGTTGGGCAGGCGCAGGGCGCCGGCGAGGATATCGGTGACATTGGCCAGGGCCGGTTCGACGCGGGCAATGCCTTCGCGGTCGAGAACTTCGTACGGCACACCGGACTGCTCAAGGACAGCGATGTCCTTGGCGGCGTTGTCCAGTTGCGCCTGGGTGCGGAACAGCTGAGTAGTACCCAGGGTACGGCCTTCGTAGGCAATCCCGGTTTCGGCGCGCAGCTCGTCGAGGCAGTCACGGCTGTACTCGGACAGGCGCACCATGCGCTCCTTGTTCACCGCGTAACGATTGGCGGTGCAGTTGCGCAGCATTTGCGCCATCCACAGGTACTGGTCGATGTCGGCGGTGGCCTTGATGGCCAAAGGCGCGTGACGCTCCAGCAGCCACTTGATGGCCTTGAGCGGCACACCCGGGGCAGCCCAGGGCGAAGCGTAACCAGGCGAGACCTGGCCGGCGTTGGCAAAGCTGGTTTCCATGGCGACTGCCGGTTGACGGTCGACCACGACGACTTCGAACCCTTGCCGTGCCAGATAGTAGGCACTGGCGGTTCCGATCACACCGCTACCAAGTACCAGAACTCGCATGTTTATTACCCTCGACGCAGCGTACCGCTGACATTTGTTGTTAATGGCGTAGATGGGCGCAGTATAGGAAGGTATGACCAGTGCTTTTCACTATATAAAAGCCTATATTTGGCGAGAATTCTCGGCAAGGTTGGCTTTTACGGAGGGGCATCCACTATGAGAACCCAGCACCAAAGCAAACGTGAACTGGACAAGATTGACCGCAACATCCTGCGCATTCTGCAGGCAGATGGGCGCATCTCGTTTACTGAACTGGGCGAAAAGGTCGGCCTGTCGACGACCCCCTGCACCGAGCGGGTCCGGCGCCTGGAGCGCGAAGGGATCATCATGGGCTACAACGCCCGGCTCAATCCGCAGCATTTGAAAGGCAGCTTGCTGGTATTCGTTGAGATCAGCCTCGACTACAAGTCGGGCGATACCTTCGAAGAATTCCGACGCGCCGTGCTGAAGTTGCCGCACGTGCTTGAGTGCCACCTGGTCTCTGGCGACTTCGACTACCTGGTAAAAGCGCGAATTTCCGAGATGGCCTCGTACCGCAAGCTGCTCGGCGACATCCTGCTCAAGCTGCCGCATGTGCGCGAGTCAAAGAGCTACATCGTCATGGAAGAGGTGAAGGAAAGCCTCAACCTGCCGATCCCGGACTGAGGCTCAGACCAGCACCTGGCGGGTGCTGGCGATGTACTGATGCACCAGCTTCTCGGCCTGCGGATCGATCATCTCGGCCGGCCCCCGGCCGTTAGGGCATGGCAGCTTTGGAGTGGTACCGAACAAGCGGCAGATCAGCGGCCGCTCTTCATACACGGTGCAACCATTGGGGCCCAGGTGTACGCAGTTGAGTTCCGCCAGCGCCGCTTCCTGTTCAGCGGCACTCTTGCGCGGCAAACGGGCCATTTCTTCCGACGAGGTGGTTACCGGCCCGCAGCAATCGTGACAGCCCGGCACGCATTCAAAGGACGGGATCTGCTCACGCAGGAAGCGGATCTTGTGGCTGTTGCAACTCATGGCGGCCTGCGGCAAAGAAGTGTGGCGCTCTATTTTGCCCTATGGTTGCCCGCCGCTGAAAGCGCAGCTTATCCTGCGTAAAATTTTCCAAACACTCAGAATCAGGACATTGCCATGAACGCCGGCGTTCAGCAGCCCGCCTCGCACACTGCTTCCTACTACGCTGCCAGCAGCGCCCCACAGGTGGATTATCCACAGCTGCAGGGCGAGCTGAGTTGTGACGTCTGCGTCGTGGGCGGTGGTTTTTCCGGGCTGAACACGGCAATCGAACTGGCCGAGCGCGGCCTCAATGTGATCGTGCTGGAAGCCCGCAAAATCGGCTGGGGCGCCAGCGGACGTAACGGCGGGCAGCTGATTCGCGGCGTCGGCCACGGCCTTGAGCAGTTCACCTCGATCCTTGGCTGTGACGGGGTGCGTGAGCTCAAGTTGATGGGCCTGGAGGCCGTGGACATCGTGCGCGAGCGAATCGAGCGCCATGCCATCGACTGCGACCTGACCTGGGGCTATTGCGACCTGGCCAACAAACCACGCGACCTGGAAGGTTTCGCCGAGGACGCCGAAGAACTGCGCAGCCTCGGCTATCGCCACGAACTACGCCTGGTAAAGCCGGAGCAGATGCACAGCGTGGTCGGCTCAGACCGCTACGTCGGCGGTCTGATCGACATGGGCTCAGGGCATCTGCACCCGCTCAACCTGGCTCTGGGCGAGGCAGTCGTCGCCAGCAAGCTGGGCGTGCGCCTGTTCGAGCAGTCCGCGGTGACGCGCATCGACTATGGCCCGCAGGTGCGCGTGCAAACCGCGCAAGGCTCGGTACTGGCCAGCACCCTGGTGCTGGGTTGCAACGCCTACCTGAACGACCTGAATACCGAACTGGGCGGCAAGGTGCTGCCCGCCGGCAGCTACATCATCGCCACCGAACCCCTGGGCGAGGCCCAGGCCAACCAGTTGCTGCCGCAAAACATGGCGGTGTGCGACCAGCGCGTGGCCCTGGACTACTACCGCCTGTCGGCCGATCGCCGGTTGCTGTTCGGCGGTGCCTGCCACTATTCCGGGCGTGATCCGCAAGATATCGCCGCCTACATGCGGCCGAAGATGCTCAAGGTCTTCCCACAGCTCGCCGAGGTGCGTATCGACTATCAATGGGGCGGGATGATCGGCATCGGTGCAAATCGCCTGCCACAGATCGGCCGCCTGCCCCACCAGCCCAACGTGTACTTCGCCCAGGCCTACTCCGGCCATGGCCTGAATGCCACGCACCTGGCCGGCAGGCTGCTCGGGGAAGCGATCAGCGGCCAGCACAGCGGGCGCTTCGACCTATTTGCCCGGGTGCCGCACATCACCTTCCCCGGCGGCAAACACCTGCGCTCGCCACTGCTGGCCCTGGGCATGCTCTGGCACCGGATGAAAGAGCTGGTCTAAGAGCGCCAGAAAGGTTTCAGGCCTTCTTCACGGGCCTGCGCAGAGGTCAGGCCAACGTCGCGCAGTTGTGCTGCGTCCAGCGTCAAGAGTGCCCTGCGGGTATGCCAGCGATGAACCATCAGGCCCCAGCGACTTAGGCCCGCGGGCGCACTGAACAGTTGGGTGCGCTGCTCGCGGCTCAGTTCTTCGGCATACAGTTTCAGGCGCACATCGCTCATACCGCTCATTGCTTGCTACCTCCAGGTGTGTGAACCGTGGAGAAAGCATGCGCGTCAGGGCAAAACCATTACAGATCCAAAGGCCGACTATTATTTCCATACAGAATTGGCAGATTTCCTACTGAATGCTGTATTTTTTCCTCATCTGTATTGGTCAGTTTCTGTAGCCGCCTTCCGGAGTATGCCATGACGCTGTACATCAACCTCGCCGAGCTGCTCGGCGCCCGCATCGAACAAGGCCTGTACCGTCCCGGCGATCGCTTGCCTTCGGTGCGCGCCTTGAGCCTCGAGCATGGTGTCAGCCTCAGTACGGTGCAGCAGGCCTATCGCCTCCTGGAAGACAACGGCCTGGCCGCGCCCCGGCCAAAATCCGGTTACTTTGTACCCAACAATCGCAGCCTGCCTGCCCTCCCCGATGTCAGCCGCCCGGCACAACGCCCAGTGGATATTTCCCAATGGGAGCAGGTCATCGAGCTGATCCGCAGCGAGCCGAGCAAAGACGTGGTGCAACTGGGCCGCGGCATGCCCGACATTGACAGCCCTACCCTCAAACCGCTGCTGCGCAGCCTGGCCCAGCTCAGCAGGCGCCAGGACATGCCCGGCCTGTATTACGACACCATCTCCGGCACGCGGGCCCTGCGCGAGCAGATCGCCCGGCTGATGCTCGACTCCGGCTGCACCGTGAGCCCGGCGGACCTGGTGGTCACCACCGGTTGCCACGAGGCGCTGTCGAGCAGTATCCGCGCAGTGTGCCAGCCCGGCGATATTGTCGCGGTGGACTCGCCGAGCTTTCATGGTGCCATGCAGACCCTCAAGGGCCTGGGCATGAAGGCCCTGGAAATCCCCACCGACCCGCTCACCGGGATCAGCCTCGAAGCGTTGGAGCTGGCCCTGGAGCAATGGCCGATCAAGCTCATCCAGATCACCCCGAACTGCAACAACCCGCTCGGCTATATCATGCCCGAGGCACGCAAGAAAGCCTTGCTGACCCTGGCACAACGCTTCGACGTAGCGATCATCGAAGACGATGTGTATGGCGACCTTGCCTACACCTACCCCAGACCCCGGACCATCAAGTCGTTCGACGAGGACGGCCGGGTACTGCTGTGCAGCTCGTTCTCCAAGACCCTGGCGCCGGGCTTGCGCATTGGCTGGGTGGCCCCGGGGCGTTATCTGGAGCGGGTGCTGCACATGAAGTACATCAGCACCGGCTGCACCGCTACCCAGCCGCAACTGGCCATCGCCGACTTCATCGAAGGCGGTCACTACCAGCCGCACCTACGGCGCATGCGCAGCCAGTACCAGCGCGGGCGCGATCAGATGAGCGACTGGGTCACCCGCTACTTTCCACCGGGCACCCGCGCCAGCCGGCCTCAGGGCGGCTTCATGCTCTGGGTGGAGTTGCCGGAAAGTTTCGACACACTGCGCCTGAACCGGTCTTTACTTGGGCAAGGGGTGCAGATTGCCGTCGGCAGTATTTTCTCGGCCTCGGGCAAGTACCGTAACTGCCTGCGGATGAACTTCGCCGCACGTCCCAGCGCCGAGATCGAAGCGGCGGTGCGCAAGGTAGGCGAGACCGCCATTCGTCTACTGGCCCAAGAGCACAGCGACGGGTAACTTTGCGCCGCCGCTCGCGGTCAATATCCATACGCCTCAGTTGTAACAGGACGAATTTTGTTGAAAAGCCAGCGGGTGCTGCCACTACTGCTGTCGCTACTGCTCGGCCTGAGTGGCTGTGCCAGTGTCAGCCAGCCACGGGAAGTCAGCCAGGCCCTGCCGGCCAGCGACTCGGCTTTCGGCCGTTCGGTGCAGCGCCAGGCCTCGGCCTACGACGGGCGCTCCGGGTTTCGCCTGCTGCCCAACAGCAATGAAGCGTTTCGCGCCCGCGCCGAGCTGATCCGCAATGCCCAGTCGAGCATCGACCTGCAGTACTACATCGTCCACGATGGCCTCAGCACCCGTGCGCTGGTGCACGAACTGCTCCAGGCTGCCGACCGGGGTGTGCGCGTTCGCATTCTGCTCGACGACACCACCAGCGATGGCCTCGACGAACTGATCGGCACCCTGGCTGCACATCCGAATATCCACATACGCGTGTTCAACCCGCTGCACCTTGGCCGCAGTACCGGCATGACCCGGGCCATGGGCCGGCTGTTCAACCTGTCGTTGCAGCATCGGCGCATGCACAACAAGCTGTGGCTGGTGGACAACAGCATGGCTATCGTCGGTGGGCGCAACCTGGGTGATGAGTATTTCGATGCCGAACCCAACCTGAACTTCACTGACATCGACCTGCTCGGCGTCGGCCCGGTGGCCGAGCAGTTGGGGCATAGTTTCGACCAGTACTGGAACAGCGCCCTGAGCAAGCCGATCGGCGATTTTCTGTTCACCCAGCCCAATGCCCGCGACCTGCGCGACAGCCGCCAGCGCCTGGAGGCGTCGCTGGCCGAGGCGCGGACCAAGCGCAAGGCACTGTATGACCGGTTGATGGCCTATCAGACCCGGCCACGCCTGGATGTGTGGCGCAACGAGCTGATCTGGGCCCATAACCAGGCGCTCTGGGACGCGCCGAGCAAGGTGCTGGCCCGCGATGAGCCGGATCCGCGGCTGCTGATGACCCAACAGTTGGCCCCGGACCTGAACAACATCCAGCATGAGCTGATCCTGATCTCGGCGTATTTCGTGCCCCGCGAGTCCGGCCTGCTCTACCTGACCAGCCATGCCGACAAGGGCGTCTCGGTGAAATTGCTGACCAACTCGCTGGAAGCCACCGACGTGCCGGCGGTGCATGGCGGCTACGCGCCCTATCGCAAAGCGCTGCTGGAACATGGCGTGCACTTGTACGAACTACGTCGCCAGCCCGGAGACCCGAGCTCAAGCCGCGGCCTCAGTTTTCACAGCAGCTCCGACTCCAGCCTGCACAGCAAGGCGATCGTCTTCGATCGCAAGAAGACCTTCATCGGCTCGTTCAACTTCGACCCGCGCTCGGTGTTGTGGAACACCGAGGTCGGCGTGCTGGTCGACAGCCCGGAGCTGGCGGAATACACCCGCGAACTGGCCGCCCAGGGTATGGCCCCGGCGGTCAGTTATCAGCCGCAACTGGTCGATGGCCAGCTGGTCTGGGTGACCGAAGACAACCACCGCCTGCACACCCTGACCACCGAACCCGGTGGCTTGTGGCGACGCTTCAACGCCTGGATCAGCAAGGCCGTGGGCCTGGAAAAGATGCTCTAGACTGGCGCTGGCTCAAAGGCATTGGGCCGCCGCGCGAGCAGCACCAGGCCAAACGCCCCCAAGGCCATGAACAGCGGCAGCGCATGCCCGCTGACCCACTGGCTACCCGCCCCTGCTGCCAGCGGCCCGATCAGGCAACCAATCCCCCACAACTGCGCAACGTGAGCATTGGCACGCACCAGCGCGTCGTCGCGGTAACGCTCACCAATCAGCACCAGCGACAAGGTGAACAGGCCGCCGGCACTGGCGCCGAACAGCACCCACAGTGGCCAGATCAGCGGTGTTTGCAGCAGCAGTGGAATCGCCAGGCTTGAAGCCAGCAGGGTCAAGGCACAACCACTGAACAGCGTGCGTCGTGACATACGGTCGGCCAGCGCGCCGATCGGCAGCTGCAGCAGCGCATCACCCACTACGACGGTGCTAACCATGAACAGCGCGATTTCCGTGGTAAAGCCCTGCTGCAGGCAGTAGACCGGCAGCAGGGTCAGAATCATCGCCTCGAAGGCGGCAAACAGAGCAATAGCCCAGGCGATCACCGGCAAGCGCCGGCAAAAGCCGAACAGGTCAGCGAAGGTCACGCTGCAGGCTTCGGCACTGGGCGCACCATCGCGGCCGAGCAGCACCAGCGGTGCGGCAATCAGCAGGCCGGCACCGATCCAGAAGCCCAGGTCATCTTTTGAGCCCACCACACCAAGCAACAGCGGCCCGGCCAACTGACTCAGGGCATAGCTGCTGCCATACAGCGCCACCAGCCGGCCGCGCCATTGTTCGACCACCAGCTGGTTGATCCAGCTTTCGCCAAGAATGAAGACGATGGTCAGGATCACCCCGATCAGCAAGCGCAGGGCCAGCCACAACGGATAGCTGGGCAGCAGCGCCAGCAAGCCGATGGAAAACGCCCCGGCCCACAGGCACAGACGCATCAGCCCTGGCGTGCCGAAACGCGCAGCCAGGCGGCTGGACAGGCTGGCACCGACCAGCACGCCAATGGCCGGCATCGCCGCCATTACGCCAATAGCGAAGCTGCCGTAACCCCAGCCCTCCAGGCGCAACGAAACCAGCGGCATGCTGACCCCAAGGGCCAGGCCGACACTGAGCACGGCTGCCAGCACGGCAAAGTAGGTTCCCCAACGCATCGGCGTCTTCCTCCCAAAAAAATCGCGGGGCAAGCCCGCTCCCACACTGTGGAAGAGGGCTTGCCCCGCGACAGGTCCGCCTGGATTTACAGCTTGATCCAGGTCGCTTTCAGCTCGGTGTACTTGTCCAGCGCATGCAGCGACTTGTCACGACCGTTGCCCGACTGCTTGAAGCCGCCGAACGGTGCGGTCATGTCGCCGCCATCGTACTGGTTGACCCACACGCTACCGGCACGCAGGGCCTTGGCGGTCAGGTGCGCCTTGGAGATGTCAGCGGTCCACACACCGGCAGCCAGGCCGTACGGGGTGTCGTTGGCGATGTTGATCGCCTCTTCGGTGGTGTCGAAGGTGATGACCGACAGCACCGGGCCGAAGATCTCTTCCTGGGCGATCTTCATGGCATTGGTCACGCCGTCGAAGATGGTCGGTTCGACATAGGTGCCACCGGTTTCTTCGAGAATGCGCTTGCCGCCCACCAGCAGCTTGGCGCCATCGCTGTGACCGGCGTCGATGTAGGACAGTACGGTGTTCATTTGCTGGGTATCGACCAGGGCACCGACGGTGGTGGCTGGGTCCAGCGGGTTGCCAGGCTTCCAGGCCTTCAGTGCTTCGAGCACCAGCGGCAGGAACTTGTCCTTGATCGAACGCTCGACCAACAGGCGTGAACCTGCGGTGCAGACTTCGCCCTGGTTGAAGGCGATGGCGCTGGCTGCAGATTCGGCAGCAGCGTTGAGGTCCGGAGCGTCAGCGAAGACGATGTTCGGGCTCTTGCCGCCGGCTTCCAGCCAGACGCGCTTCATGTTCGACTCGCCCGCGTAGATCATCAGCTGCTTGGCGATCTTGGTCGAACCGGTGAACACCAGGGTATCGACATCCATGTGCAGGGCCAGGGCCTTGCCCACAGTGTGGCCGTAACCTGGCAGCACGTTCAGGACACCGGCAGGGATACCGGCCTCGATCGCCAGTTGGGCGATACGGATGGCAGTCAGTGGCGATTTTTCCGAAGGCTTGAGCACCACCGAGTTACCGGTGGCCAAGGCCGGGCCGAGCTTCCAGCAGGCCATCAGCAGCGGGAAGTTCCACGGCACGATGGCAGCAACCACGCCCACCGGCTCGCGGGTTACCAGACCCAGCTGATCATGTGGGGTAGCGGCGACTTCGTCGTAGATCTTGTCGATCGCTTCACCGTTCCAGCTCAGGGCCTGGGCGGCACCAGGCACGTCGATGTTCAGCGAGTCGCTGATCGGCTTGCCCATGTCCAGGGTTTCCAGCAGGGCCAGCTCTTCGACGTTCTTCTTGAGCAGGCCGGCGAAACGAATCATGGTGGCTTTACGCTTGGCCGGGGCCAGGCGCGACCAGACGCCGGAGGCGAAGGTGGCACGGGCGTTTTCCACGGCGCGCTGGGCATCGGCCTCGTCGCAGCTGGCGATCTGCGCCAGGAGGCGTCCGTCGACCGGGCTGAGGCACTCGAATGTGGCGCCGGAAACGGCAGCAGTGTATTCACCATTGATGAAAGCACGGCCTTCGATCTTCAGTTGCTGGGCACGCTGTTCCCAGTCCGCACGAGTCAGGGTGGTCATACGAAACTCCTCCTCTTGTTAAGGTGCAGTGCCGCACGAGGGCTTGGGGGCACTGTCGAAAATTCTGGCTGGGCGACAAAGGCGCACAGGCACCTGCCACCCTAAACCACCGGCGCCCTAATTTTCAATATATTTGACATAATCACACCAAACACCTACTGATGTTCATTTTATTAAACAACAAAAAGGGGACCCGACCATGCGCATTAACCAGATCATCGATTTTGCCCAGGTACTGACCGAAGCCGAGCGCTACCGCCCCGCCGCCGAAAAGGTGCTCAAGGGCGACCCGGAGCAGGCGGTCTTCAACCACTACTCCAGCCCGTGCTCGCAGTTTCATGCGGGCGTCTGGGAAGGCGCGGCCGGGCAATGGACCGTCAATTACACCGAACATGAGTATTGCGAGATCGTTCAAGGCGTCTCGGTGCTTCGCGACGAGGACGGCGAGGCCAAAACCTTGCGCGCTGGCGACCGCTTCGTGATCCCGGCAGGCTTCAAGGGCACCTGGGAAGTGCTGGAGCCGTGCCGTAAGATCTATGTGATGTTCGAGCAGAAATAAATAACTACCGCTTGAGCAGCACTCATTCAACGGAGCATGGCGTTGCCCAACCGGGCATTCAATCAATCGAAGGAAGCAACGCCATGACCAACGAAGAAGCCCTGCAACAGATCAATCACCTTGTCGGCACTCGCTATGTGCCTGCCGCCAAGGCCTACATCAGTGAACTGACCGGCCGCGCTCGCGTGGTCGGTGCACGTGAATTCTCCACCCGCGAATACGACTCGAGCCGTATCCATGTCATCGCCAATGATGACGGCGTCATCCAGTCGTTCCACTTCAGCTGATTACATAGCGACATAAAAAAAGGGCCCGTATCCTGAGATACGGGCCCTTTTTTCGTCAGCCGGATCAATTACTTGATCTTGGCTTCCTTGTAGATCACGTGCTTGCGAACAACCGGATCGAATTTTTTGATTTCGATTTTGTCCGGAGTGGTGCGCTTGTTCTTGTCGGTGGTGTAGAAGTGGCCGGTATTAGCGGTCGACACCAGACGGATCAATTCACGCATGATTCTCTCCCTTAGACCTTAGCGCCGTTACGGCGAATGTCGACCAGAACGGCATCAATGCCGCGCTTGTCGATGATGCGCATGCCTTTGGCAGATACGCGCAGACGCACGAAACGCTTCTCGGACTCGACCCAGAAGCGATGATGCTGCAGGTTCGGCAGGAAACGACGACGGGTTTTGTTGTTTGCGTGGGAAATGTTATTCCCGGTTACCGGACCCTTACCGGTAACTTGACAGACTCTCGACATGCCTCAGCCCTCTAAAACCACATGCCCAACCCGGCATGGGTTGGCCGCTTAATCTCTCAGTCTTTGGCGCCAGGCGCCGTGTTTCTTCAGGGTCTTATCGACTCGGTCAGCAGATGCGACAAGCCGAGCCCCTAGAAAAGAGCGCTGCTTTATACCAGAAAGACCAGAGCACAACAACAGAAGATGTGCTTTGACTCGCTGTTCGACACGCCGGAGCAGCATAACCACTGGCCCGGCCGGCTGTCGACCGTCCGTCGCCCGATCGGCAAAAAAGGATATGGTCATTTGTCTCACAGCACACTAGGGTAGGACTTTTCCAGACTGCACTGGCAGATGGGCCATCGATCAGCCAAGGAATCCCCATGCGCGCTGCCGTTCTACCCCTGTTGTTCGCCACCTTGCTCGGCCCGGCTTTCGCCCAGGCGGCTGCGCTGAGTGTGTGCACCGAAGCCAGCCCCGAAGGCTTCGACGTGGTCCAGTACAACTCGCTGACCACCACCAATGCCTCGGCTGATGTGTTGATGAACAGCCTGGTCGGGTTCGACGCGCGCCAGGGCCAGGTGGTACCGAGCCTGGCCGAAAGCTGGACGGTGTCGCCAGACGGCCTGATTTACGAATTCAAGTTGCGCCCGGGGGTGAAATTCCACAGCACCGGCTACTTCAAGCCCGGCCGCACACTGGATGCTGACGACGTGCTGTTCAGCTTCCAGCGCATGCTCTACCCCGCCCATTCCTGGCACAAGATCGCCCAGCGCGGCTACCCCCACGCCCAGTCGCTGCAGTTGCCAAGCCTGATCAAACAGATCGAGGCCGTCGACCCGCTAACCGTGCGCTTTACCCTCGATCACCCCGACGCCACCTTCCTGGCCACCCTGAGCATGGGCTTTGCCTCGATCTACTCCGCCGAGTACGCCGACCAGTTGCTCAAGGCCGGCACACCGGAGAAGCTCAACAGCCAGCCGATCGGCACCGGGCCATTTGTGTTCAATCGTTTCCAGAAGGACGCAGTCATCCGCTACCGGGCCAACCCGGACTACTTTGCCGGCAAGCCGGGTATCGACCCACTGATCTTCGCTATCACCCCGGACGCCAACGTGCGCCTGCAAAAACTCAAGCGCAACGAGTGCCAGATTGCCCTCTCGCCGAAACCGCTGGATATCGCCGCGGCCACTGAAGACCCGACATTGAAAGTGGAAAAGACCGAAGCCTTCATGACCGCTTTCGTCGCCATCAATAGTCAACATGCACCGCTGGACAAGCCGGAAGTGCGTCAGGCCATCAACCTCGCCTTCGACAAGGCCAGCTACCTCAAGGCCGTTTTCGAGGACACCGCCGTCGCCGCCAATGGCCCGTACCCGCCCAACACCTGGAGCTACGCCAAGGACCTGCCCGGCTACCCGGCCAACCTCGACAAGGCCCAGGCGCTGCTGGCCAAGGCCGGCCTCAAGGATGGCTTCAGCACCACCATCTGGACCCGCCCGCAAGGCAGCCTGCTCAACCCCAACCCCAGCCTTGGCGCGCAATTGCTGCAGGCCGACCTGGGCAAGATCGGCATCAAGGCCGAGATCCGCGTGATCGAATGGGGCGAGCTGATCCGCCGGGCCAAGGCCGGCGAGCACGACCTGCTGTTCATGGGCTGGGCCGGCGACAGCGGCGACCCGGACAACTTCCTCAGCCCGCAGTTTTCCTGCGCTGCAGTCAAGTCCGGGACCAACTTCGCCCGCTACTGCGATCAGCGCCTCGACCAGTTGATTAGCGCCGGCAAGACCACCAACGACCAGAGCGTGCGCAGCCGCCTGTACCAGCAGGCCCAGACGCTGATCCAGCAACAGGCCTTGTGGCTGCCCCTGGCCCACCCGACCGCTGCCGTGCTGGCGCGCAAGGATGTCCAGGGTTACCAGGTCAGCCCATTCGGCCGCCAGGACTTTGCCGGGGTCAGCACCTCGCGCTAGAGCCAGCCGTGCTCGGCCATCGACAGCGGCTCACCGTCGCCGATGACAAAGTGGTCGAGCACGCGCACTTCGATCATATCCAGCGCCTTGGTCAGGCGCCGGGTCAGCACCCGGTCGGCATCGCTGGGCTCGCTGACCCCCGAAGGGTGGTTGTGGCAGAGGATCAACGCCGCAGCATTGTTCGCCAAAGCGCGCTTGATGACCTCGCGGGGATAGACACTGGCACTATTGATCGAGCCACGGAACAACACCTCAAAGCCGAGCGGCCGATGCTTTGTATCGAGGAAAAGGCAGCCGAATACTTCGCTCTTTTCATGTCGAAGCATGGATTTGAGGTATCGACGCACCTCAAGGGGACTTTGCAGTGCCGGATCGCGAACGATGGTTTCAGCCAGGTGCCGCCGCCCGATTTCCATTACAGCTTGCAACTGGGTAAATTTTGCAGGCCCTAGCCCGATTTCACGCTGAAATGCCGCTTGATCGGCTTCCAGCAGATACCTCAAGCCGCCAAATCGCTTCAACAGATGGCGGGCCAGATCAACCGCGCTCTTGCCCGCGACACCTGTCCGTAAAAACACAGCCAGAAGCTCAGCATCCGATAGACTACCCGCTCCGCGCTGTAACAGTTTTTCCCGCGGTCTTTCCGCCGCAGGCCAATCCCTGATACTCATGACAATTCCCTCTGTCTTTCGGTTACTGCTCCCGGTTTGAGCCCTGTGCTACATTAGCCCCTCATTTTTACGCGACGAACCGGCCTGGGGAGGCGTCGTCGCCGCGTGTAATCACTGAGCAAAAGGCAAGCCTATGCAGCGGCTGTATCGGAAGCGCATCGTTCTCGGCGTCGGCGGCGGCATTGCCGCCTACAAGAGTGCCGAGCTGGTTCGCCGACTCCTGGAACACGGCGCCCAAGTGCGCGTCGTCATGACTCGTGGCGGGGCCGAATTCATTACCCCGCTGACTATGCAGGCCCTGTCCGGGCACCCGGTGCACATGGACCTATTGGACCCTGCTGCCGAAGCGGCGATGGGCCATATCGAGCTGGCCAAATGGGCCGACCTGGTGCTGATTGCCCCAGCCACCGCCGACCTGCTCGCACGCCTGGCACAGGGTGTTGCCGACGATCTGCTGACCACCCTGGTCCTGGCTACCGACGCCACCGTGGCCGTGGCCCCGGCAATGAACCAGGCAATGTGGCGCGACCCGGCCACCCAGGCCAACCTCGAGCTGCTGCAAAGCCGTGATATCCAGGTGTTCGGCCCGGCCTCCGGCAGCCAGGCCTGTGGCGACGTGGGCCTGGGCCGCATGCTCGAAGCCACTGACCTTGCCTGGTGCGCCGCCGAGACCTTCAAGCGCGAGTCACTGACCGGCAAGCACGTGCTGATCACTGCCGGCCCGACCCAGGAAAACATCGACCCGGTGCGCTACATCACCAACCACAGTTCGGGGAAAATGGGCTTTGCCCTGGCCGAAGCGGCGGTTGAGGCTGGCGCCAAAGTCACCCTGGTCACGGGCCCGGTGAACCTGCCAACACCCGACCGGGTTACCCGCATCGACGTGGTCAGTGCCCGCGACATGCTCGCCGCCTGTGAAGCCGCCATCCCCTGCGATGTGTTCATCGCTTCGGCTGCGGTCGCAGACTACCGCCCAGAGGTGGTAGCCCCGCAAAAACTCAAGAAAGACCCTACGACAGGTGACGGCCTGCTGCTGCAGATGGTCCGCAATCCGGACATTCTCGCCAGCATCTCCACCCGTCCCGATCGCCCGTTCAGCGTCGGCTTTGCCGCCGAGACCGAACACCTGCTCGATTACGCCGCGCGCAAGCTCAAGGACAAGAACCTCGACCTGATTGTCGCCAACGATGTGGCCAACCCCAGCATCGGCTTCAACAGCGAGGAGAACGCCTGCAGCGTCATCGACCGCCAACTTCACGCCACTGTTTTCGCGCAGACCAGCAAGGGCAAGATCGCCCGCCAGCTGGTAGCTTTCATCGCCGAACGTCTCAACCAGGTTTAATTTCGCATGCACGCTCTACAAGCCAAGATTCTCGATCCACGCATCGGCGGCGAGTTCCCGCTGCCGCAGTACGCCACCCCGGGCTCGGCCGGCCTCGACCTGCGCGCCATGCTCAAGGAAGACACCGTCCTCGAGCCAGGCCAGACCCTGCTGATCCCTACCGGCCTGTCGGTGTACATCGGTGATCCGGGCCTGGCGGCATTGATCCTGCCGCGTTCGGGCCTTGGCCACAAACACGGCATCGTCCTTGGCAACCTGGTCGGCCTGATCGACTCCGACTACCAGGGCGAACTGATGGTCTCCTGCTGGAACCGCGGCCAGACGCCATTCACCATCGCCATCGGCGAACGCATCGCCCAGCTGGTACTGGTGCCGGTGGTACAGGCGCACTTCGATATCGTCGAAGCCTTCGATGAGAGCCAACGCGGCGCTGGCGGCTTTGGTCATTCCGGCAGCCATTGATCCGCCGGTTATCCAGCGCGAGCCAAGGATGGCGAACTCTCTGGCGAAATAGCCGTCAAAGCGTTCAGTTTGAGCCTGCCCTGCACGCCCTCTAAATTGGAGCTCCCCCAGAGATGAACGACATGGCACACCTGGTACCTGTACTTCCAGCCAGCATTTTCCGCGCTTATGACATCCGTGGCGTCGTCGGCGAAACCCTCACCGCCGAAACCGCCTACTGGATCGGTCGCGCCATCGGCGCGCAAACCCTGGCCCAGGGTGAGCCGAACATCTCGGTTGGCCGTGACGGCCGCCTGTCCGGGCCAATGCTGGTCGAGCAACTGATCAAGGGCCTGGTCGAAGCCGGCTGCAAGGTCAGCGACGTCGGCCTGGTGCCGACCCCGGCCCTGTACTACGCCGCCAACGTTTTGGCCGGCAAATCCGGCGTCATGCTCACCGGCAGCCACAACCCGCCGAACTACAACGGCTTCAAGATCGTCATCGCTGGCGACACCCTGGCCAACGAGCAGATCCAGGCCCTGTTGACCCGCCTGCAGACCAACGACCTGAGCCGTGGCGAAGGCAGCGTCGAGAAAGTCGAGATCCTCGAGCGCTACTTCACGCAGATCACCGGCGATATCAAGCTGGCGAAAAAACTCAAAGTGGTCGTCGACTGCGGCAACGGTGCGGCTGGCGTGATCGCCCCGCAACTGATCGAAGCCCTGGGCTGCGAAATGATCCCGTTGTTCTGTGAAGTCGACGGCAACTTCCCCAATCACCACCCAGACCCGGGCAAGCCGGAAAACCTGGTCGACCTGATCGCCAAGGTCAAGGAAACCGGCGCCGACCTGGGCCTGGCCTTCGACGGCGATGGTGACCGCGTCGGCGTGGTTACCAACACCGGTAGCATCGTCTATCCAGACCGCCTGCTGATGCTGTTCGCCCAGGACGTACTGGAACGCAACCCGGGCGCCGAAATCATCTTCGACGTCAAATGCACCCGTCGCCTGACCCCGCTGATCGAGCAGTACGGCGGCCGCGCGCTAATGTGGAAGACCGGTCATTCGTTGATCAAGAAGAAGATGAAGCAGACCGGCGCCCTGCTCGCAGGCGAGATGAGCGGCCACATTTTCATCAAGGAACGCTGGTATGGTTTTGACGACGGCATCTACAGTGCTGCGCGCCTGCTAGAGATCCTCAGCAAGGCCACAATCGATGCTGAACAGCTGTTCGCAGCGTTCCCGAACGATATTTCCACGCCGGAAATCAATATTGATGTGACCGACGAGGGTAAATTCAGCATCATTGATGCACTGCAACGCGATGCCGACTGGGGCAACGACGCCAACCTGACCACCATCGATGGTGTGCGGGTCGACTACTCCCACGGCTGGGGCCTGGTTCGCGCCTCCAACACCACGCCGGTGCTGGTATTGCGCTTCGAGGCCGACAATCACGCCGAACTGCAGCGTATCAAAGAGGTATTCCGCGCCCAACTGAAGCGCGTTGCCCCTGACCTGCAACCCGAGTTCTGACCGACTATCTGTTCCAATTGGAGCCCTGCATGACCCTCGATCGCGATGCCGCCACCCATGTCGCCCAGGTTTTGTCCGAAGCGCTGCCTTACATTCGCCGCTTTGTCGGCAAGACCCTGGTGATCAAATACGGCGGCAACGCGATGGAGAGCGAAGAGCTCAAAACCGGTTTTGCCCGCGATGTGGTGCTGATGAAAGCAGTGGGCATCAACCCGGTGGTGGTGCACGGTGGCGGCCCGCAGATCGGTGACCTGCTCAAGCGCCTGTCGATCGAAAGCCGCTTCGTCGACGGCATGCGTGTCACCGATGCGCAAACCATGGACGTGGTAGAGATGGTCCTCGGCGGCCAGGTCAACAAGGACATCGTCAACCTGATCAACCGCCATGGCGGCAGCGCCATCGGCCTGACCGGTAAAGATGCCGAGCTGATTCGGGCGAAGAAACTCACCGTCACTCGCCAGACGCCAGAGATGACCACCCCGGAAATCATCGACATCGGTCACGTTGGCGAAGTGGTCGGGGTTAACACCGACCTGCTCAACATGCTGGTCAAAGGTGACTTCATCCCGGTGATCGCGCCAATCGGCGTGGGCGCCAACGGCGAGTCGTACAACATCAACGCCGACCTGGTGGCGGGCAAGGTGGCCGAAGCGCTGAAGGCTGAAAAGCTGATGCTGCTGACCAATATCGCCGGCCTGATGGACAAGCAAGGCACCGTGCTCACCGGCCTGACCACCGAGCAGGTCAACGAACTGATCGCCGACGGCACCATCTATGGCGGCATGCTGCCGAAAATCCGCTGCGCCCTGGAAGCGGTGCAAGGCGGGGTCAACAGCTCGCACATCATCGATGGCCGGGTACCGAACGCAGTGCTGCTGGAGATCTTCACCGACAGCGGTGTGGGTACCTTGATTACCAATCACAAGCCGCGTTAAACCCTTTCGCGGGGCTTGTGGGAGCGGCGGTGCGGCGACCCGACTTGCCCCCCGCGATCAGACACAAAAAAGGCGACCCTCGGGTCGCCTTTTTGTTTGCCTCAGATACCGTACTGAGCCCGATAGGCCTCGACGGCCGGCAAGTGCTGCTTGAGCGCCGGGTCGTCGGCGAGGAACTGCAGCACCTGGGTCAGCGAGACAATGCTCACCACCGGAATGCCGAAGTCGCGCTCCACTTCCTGGATCGCCGACAGCTCGCCGTTGCCGCGCTCCTGGCGGTTCAGCGCAATCAGCACGCCAGCAGCCTTGGCTTGCTGGCCCTGGATGATCTGCATGACCTCGCGGATGGCGGTACCGGCAGTGATCACGTCGTCGATGATCAACACGTCGCCGGTCAGCGGTGCGCCCACCAGGCTGCCGCCTTCACCGTGGGCCTTGGCCTCTTTACGGTTGAAGCACCAGGGCAGGTCGAGATCATGGTGCTCGGCCAGGGCCACGGCAGTGGCTGCCGCCAGGGGGATACCCTTGTAGGCCGGGCCGAACAGCACGTCGAACGGGATCTTGCTGTCGACAATCGCCGCAGCATAGAAACGCCCGAGCTGAGCCAGGGCCGAACCGCTGTTGAACAGGCCGGCATTGAAGAAGTACGGGCTGGTGCGCCCGGACTTGAGGGTGAATTCACCGAAGCGCAGAACCCCGCGGTCGATGGCAAAACGAATGAAGTCGCGCTGATACGGCTGCATGAAGAGTCCCGGATACCACGGATTTAGCTAATTGAGTACAGCTCGGGTATCATACACGCACGAGATTTTTGGGGCCATTTATGCGGATCATCAGTGTGAACGTTAATGGCATTCAGGCTGCCGTTGAGCGTGGTTTGCTCAGCTGGCTACAAGCCCAGAATGCTGACGTCATCTGCCTTCAGGATACCCGCGCCTCGGCCTTTGAACTCGACGACCCAGCTTTCCAGCTCGATGGCTACTTCCTTTATGCCTGCGACGCAGAAGTTCCCGCCCAAGGCGGCGTGGCACTTTATTCGCGGTTGCAGCCCAAGGCAGTCATCAGCGGCCTGGGCTTCGAGACAGCCGACCGCTACGGACGTTACCTGCAGGCCGATTTCGACAAGGTAAGCATCGCAACCCTGTTGCTACCTTCGGGAATGAACGGCGATGAAGACTTGAACCAGAAGTTCAAGTTGATGGACGACTTCGCCAAGTACCTGGACAAGCAACGGCGCAAGCGTCGTGAGTACATCTACTGCGGCTCGTTGTACGTGGCGCAGCAGAAGCTCGACGTCAAGAACTGGCGCGATGGCCAGCAGTCTCCAGGCTTCCTGGCGCCAGAGCGCGCCTGGATGGACGAGATTGTCGGCAACATGGGTTATGTCGATGCCCTGCGCGAAGTCAGCCGTGAAGGCGACCAGTACAGCTGGTGGCCAGATAACGAACAGGCCGAGATGCTCAACCTGGGCTGGCGCTTCGACTATCAGTTGCTGACCCCGGGCCTGCGCCGCTTCGTGCGCAGCGCACGCCTGCCACGCCAGCCGCGCTTCTCCCAGCATGCGCCGCTGATCGTGGACTACGACTGGACGCTGACCATCTGATGGATTCAGCCACAAAAAAGCCGACTTCGCGTCGGCTTTTTTGTGGCTGCAGCTTTTAGCGGATCATTATTTGATCGGCCGCCAGGTCAGCGGGTAGCGATACGGCAGGCCGTCATTGGCCTTGACCCCGGCCATGATGGTCAGGATCAGCACGGCGATCATCAGCATGCCGAACAGCACCACACCGATCAGTACGAACATCAGCACGGCGCAGATGATCGAGGCAATGAACACGGTGATCTGAAAGTTCAACGCTTCCTTGCCCTGGGCATCGACGAACGGATCGACGTCTTTCTTCCAGATCCACATCACCAACGGCCCCAACAGGCTACCGAAGGGAAAGACCAGGCCCAACAGCGCGGCCAGGTGGCAGAACATTGCCCACTGCCGAACTTCGGCATTGGGAGTGGGCAACTGCAACGGCTGCTCGGTCATATTCTGCTCCTTGCCCGGGTTGAATTCAGTCGGCCAGCGAGGCTTGCTGCAGTTCAAACAGGTCGGTCATGCCTTTTTGCGCCAAGGCCAGCATGGCATTGAGCTCTTCTGGCTGGAACGGTGCGCCTTCGGCAGTGCCCTGAACCTCGATGAACCCACCCTGGCTGGTCATCACCACGTTCAGGTCGGTCTCGGCGGCCGAGTCTTCGAGGTAGTCCAGGTCGAGCACCGGCTCGCCCTGGTACATGCCCACCGAAACGGCAGCGATCATGTGCTTGAGCGGGTCACCGCCCTTCAGGCCGCCACGCTTCTTGACCACCCGCAGGGCGTCGACCAGGGCGACCATGGCGCCGGTGATCGATGCGGTACGGGTGCCCCCATCGGCCTGGATCACGTCGCAGTCGACGTACAGGGTGATGTCGCCCAGCTTGCTCATGTCCAGCGCAGCGCGCAGGGAGCGGCCGATCAGGCGCTGGATTTCGAGGGTGCGGCCGCCTTGCTTGCCGCGGCTGGCTTCACGCTGGTTACGCTCGCCGGTGGAGCGCGGCAGCATGCCGTACTCGGCCGTCAGCCAGCCTTGGCCCTGACCTTTGAGGAAGCGCGGGACACCGTTCTCGACACTGACAGTGCAGATGACTTTGGTGTCACCGAACTCGACCAGTACTGACCCCTCGGCGTGTTTGGTGTAGTTGCGGGTGATGCGGATCGAGCGGAGCTGATCGGCAGCGCGACCACTTGGACGTTTCATTTGGGATACCTGTACTGGACTTGAATCTGCCCAGCATTATAGAGCGCCCCGGGCAATGAGGACACGCCTATTGTCGCAGGGCCCGAAACTGGCGACCCAGGGCCGCAGGTCGGGTTTTTCCGGAGGTGCTCTGACTGTTTGTAACATCAGTGGATTGGGAGCCAGCGCCGCACTGCGCTACAATCCTGCGCCTCCAGCCATTGGCTTTCCTTCATCTTATTGCGCGAGGTACTTCCCATGGTGCACAGCATGACCGCTTTTGCTCGTGTCGAGCGCGCCGGTAGCCAGGGCACCCTGATCTGGGAACTGCGCTCAGTCAATCATCGCTACCTGGAGCCGCACCTGCGCCTGCCAGAAGCCTTCCGCGACCTCGAGGGCGCCGTGCGCGAAAGCCTGCGCCAGGGCCTGTCGCGCGGCAAGGTCGAATGCACCCTGCGCTTCAACGAAGAGAATAACGGCAAGGCCCTGCAGGTCGACCGCGAGCGCGCCGCGCAGCTGGTTGCCGCCGCCGAGACTGTGGCCAGCCTGATCAAGCAGCCGGCGCCGCTCAACCCGCTCGAAGTGCTGGCCTGGCCTGGCGTGCTGGTGGCCGATGCCGCCGACCCGCAGGCGCTCAACAGCGAAGCCATGGCCCTGTTCGAGGAGGCCCTGAACGAGCTGAAGAACGGCCGCAACCGCGAAGGCGCAGAACTTGCCCGGTTGATCAACGAGCGCCTGGACAACATGGCCGGCGAGGTCACCACCTTGCGCGCGCTGGTACCGCAGATGCTCGCCGCCCAACGGCAGAAAATCCTCGACCGCTTCAGCGACATGCAGGCCGAACTCGACCCGCAGCGCCTGGAGCAAGAGATGGTCATGCTCGCGCAAAAGAGCGATGTTGCCGAAGAACTCGACCGCTTGAGCACCCACGTCACCGAAGTGCGCCGGGTGCTCAAGTCCGGCGGCGCCGCTGGCCGGCGCCTGGACTTCCTGATGCAGGAGCTCAACCGCGAAGCCAACACCCTGGGCTCCAAAGCCTTCGACCCACGCAGCACCCAGTCCGCGGTCAACCTCAAGGTACTGATCGAGCAGATGCGTGAACAAGTACAGAACATTGAGTAAGGCCACCCCGACCATGAATCACAGCAGCGGCACCCTTTACATCGTTTCGGCCCCTTCCGGCGCCGGCAAGACCAGCCTGGTCAAAGCCCTGATCGACGCTGACAACAGCATCCAGGTCTCGGTCTCGCACACCACCCGGGCCATGCGCCCGGGCGAAGTGCACGGCGTGAACTACCACTTCGTCGAACACACCGAATTCAAGCTGATGATCGAGCAAGGCGACTTCCTCGAGCAAGCCGAGGTCTTCGGTAACTTCTACGGGACTTCGCGTAGCGCGCTGCAGCAGGCGCTCGACCAAGGCCAGGACCTGATCCTCGAGATCGACTGGCAAGGCGCCCAGCAGGTGCGCAAGTTGATGCCCGAGGCACGTTCGATCTTCATCCTGCCGCCGACCCAGGAAGCCCTGCGCCAGCGCCTGACCAACCGCGGCCAGGACAGCGACGAGATCATCGAAGGACGGATGCGTGAAGCAGTGAGCGAGATGAGTCACTACGACGAGTATGACTTCGTCATCATCAACGATGACTTCGCCACAGCGCTGGAAGACCTCAAGGCGGTGTTCCGCGCCAATCGCTTGCTGCAGGCCAACCAGCAGCAGCGTCATGGCCAGTTGCTCAAGCAATTGCTTGCCTGAGCAACCCGCCACTCCAGCCGCTTAACGGCGGCTGGAGACCGTGGCGTGACGGTGCAGGGTCATGCCCAGGAAGAACGCCGGCGCACGCAGGCGCGACAGCATCATCAGCACCAGGCCGAGCACGGTGATGATCATTGCGATCACGAACACCAGGCCCAACCCGCCAACATGCGAACCACTGCCGAACGACGGTGAAGCGCTGTCGATGGCCGTCTGCAGGAAGATCACCGAGAGGATGCCACCACCGAGCAGCGGGCACAGGCCGCGCAGGAGGAAGTGACGCAGGCTGTCGAACAGACTGTGGCGGAAGTACCAGACACAGGCGTAGGCGGTCAGCGAATAGTAGAAGCAGATCATCATGCCCAGGGCGGTGATGGTGTCAGCCAGGACATTCTCGCTCAGGGTACGCATGGTCACGTAGAACACGCCTGCGGCCATGCCGGCACAAATGGTGGCGTAGCGCGGGGTTTTCGAACGCGGGCAGACGCTGGCGAAGCGCTCAGGCACGGCGCCGTAGTAACCCATGGCCAGCAGCGTACGCGCCGGCGACACGAAGGTGGACTGCAGCGAGGCGGCAGTACTGGCCAGCACGGCGATCGACATCAGGATTGCCAGAGGCCCCATGACGGGACCGGCCAGGTGAGCGAAGACGTTTTCCTGGATGCGCGGGTTGTTCAGGCCCAGGCCAACGTCACCAATACCGGCAAATTGCAGGGTGGCGATTGCCGTGACCAGGTACAGACCGAGAATCAGCAACACCGTCAGGGTTGCCGCGCGGCCCGGGGTATCACCGCTGCCTACCGATTCTTCGCTGATGCTCAGGCACACGTCCCAGCCCCAGAAGATGAAGATCGACAGCGACAAGCCGGCGGTAAAGGCCGAGAACGACTCAACGCCGAAGGGGTTGAACCAGTCCAGGTCGAATTCCAGCGGCGGCGTCACCGAAGACTCGCCAAATGCGGCCATGGCAAAGCCCACCAGTACCACCAGCTGCAATGCCACCAGGCCGTACTGCACGGTCATGGTCGTGGCGATGCCGCGACAGCAGATCCACACCGCCATGGCGATGAACACGCAACAGGTGACCACATTGATCAGCAGGTTGTCGCTTAGCGCAGCCACCTCGTGGCTGCCGGTGATCTGCCCAAGGAATAGATAGAAGAAGTCGACGGCCACCCCGGCCAGGTTGGACAGCACGATGGTGGTCGCGGTGACCAGCCCCCAGCCGCCGATCCAGCCGATCATCGGGCCGAACGCCCGCGCCGACCAGGTAAAGGAAGTACCGCTGTCCGGCTCGGCCGCATTCAATTCGCGGTAACCCAGGGCCACCAGCAGCATCGGCAGGAAGCCAACGATGAATACCGCCGGCAGATGAGCCCCGACTTCACGCACGGTCGGGCCCAGCGCGCCGGTCAGGGTATAGACCGGAGCGATGGTGGAAATGCCCAGCACGATGCTGGCCAGCAGTCCGAGCCGGCCCTTGGCCAGCCCCTTGGATCGCCCGCCCTCACCTGGGGACAGGCCTGCTTTGTGTTCACTCATGAGTAGTTGCCGCCAATATTGGTATTGTTTTTCAGGACACCCCGCAGGGTGTCCGCTTTCACTCATTGAAACTTGTTGCGTGGTACTTCAAGCCCGGTTCAACCGGCTGACCTCATAGGGTCTTCTCCCGGATCTGCTCGCCCGTGGCACGGGCCAGGCATGCCTCACGGAACGCCTGGAACAGACGCAGCGAGACCGGGTTGTCGGCGAAGCGGTACTCGGGATGCCATTGCACACCGACCACAAAGCCTGGGGCGTCTTCCATGAACACCGCTTCGATCAGTCCATCGGGGGCCAATGCCTCGGCGCGCAAGCCGTCAGCCAGGCGATCGATGCCCTGGCTGTGCAGCGAATTGACCATGAAGCTGTGCTCCATCCCCAGGCGCTCGAACAGCCCGCCGGGCTGGACAGTCACCAGGTGACGGGGGCTGTATTGTTCTTCCAGCGGGGCATCCTGCGGCTCGCGGTGATCCAGGTAACCAGGCAGTTCCTGCACCCGCTGGTGCAGGGTGCCACCGAGGGCCACGTTGAGTTCCTGGAAACCACGGCAGATGCAGAACACCGGCACGCCGTCGGCAATCGCCGCCTGCAGCAGCGGCAGGGTCAGCCGATCGCGAAACACGTCGTGCCTGGTCCCTTCCACGCTGGGGGCGCCATTGTAATGATGCGGCTCGACATTTGAAGGCGAACCGGTAAAAAGAATGCCATCGAGCCGCTCCAGTACGCGGCGCGGGTCGCTGGGCTCGGCCCTTGCCGGGAGGATCAGGGGGATCCCGGCAAAGCCTGCGGCCTCGACATATTTGTCGCCAACGGTGTGCGACGAGTTCTTGCCCAGTTGCTGGCGGCAAGCGGAAACGCCAATCAAAGGCGGCATTCCAGTGGTAGTTTGCATGGGTTCACCCTCCCTTACAGCTTGATCCAGGTCGCCTTGAGTTCGGTGTATTTGTCGAAAGCGTGCAGCGATTTGTCCCGGCCGTTGCCCGACTGCTTGAAGCCGCCGAACGGGGCGGTCATGTCGCCGCCGTCGTACTGGTTGACCCAGACGCTGCCGGCACGCAGGGCGCGGGCGGTGTTGTGGGCACGGGAAATATTGCTGGTCCACACGGCCGCGGCCAGACCGAAAGGCGAGTCGTTGGCAATGGCGATGGCTTCTTCGGCGCTGTCGAAGGTGATCACCGACAACACCGGGCCGAAGATTTCTTCGCGGGCGATGCGCATGGCATTGGTTACGCCATCGAAGATCGCAGGCTGCACATACACGCCGCAGGTGTCTTCCAGTACACGCTCGCCGCCGGTGACCAGGGTGGCACCGTCAGCCTTGCCGGCTTCGATGTAACCGAGCACGGTATCCAGCTGGGTGCTGTCGACCAAGGCGCCGACACGGGTGTTCGGGTCCAGCGCATGGCCGGGTTTCCAGGCCTTGAGGGCCTCGACCACCATAGGCAGGAAGCGCTCCTTGATGCTGCGCTCGACCAACAGGCGCGAACCGGCAATGCACACCTCGCCCTGGTTGAAGGCGATGGCGCTGGCCGCAGCTTCGGCGGCGGCCTGCAGGTCCGGGGCGTCAGCGAAGACGATGTTCGGGCTCTTGCCCCCGGCTTCGAGCCAGACGCGCTTCATGTTCGACTCACCGGCGTAGACCATCAGCTGCTTGGCGATACGGGTGGAGCCGGTGAATACCAGGGTATCGACGTCCATGTGCAAGGCCAGGGCCTTGCCGACGGTGTGGCCGTAACCTGGCAACACGTTGAGCACACCCGCCGGCAAGCCTGCTTCGATTGCCAGCTGGGCAATACGAATGGCGGTCAGCGGCGATTTTTCGGACGGCTTGAGGATCACCGAGTTACCGGTGGCCAGGGCCGGGCCGAGTTTCCAGCAGGCCATCATCAGTGGAAAATTCCACGGAACAATGGCCGCGACCACGCCGACCGGCGAGCGGGTGACCAAACCCAGCTGGTCGGACGGGGTCGCAGCAACTTCGTCGTAAATCTTGTCGATGGCTTCGGCGTTCCAGCGAATGGCGTTGGCCGCCGCCGGGATGTCGATGCTCAGGGAATCGGCAATCGGCTTGCCCATGTCCAGGGTTTCCAGCAATGCCAGTTCTTCGGCATTGGCCAGAAGCAAATCAGCAAAGGCGATCAGCACCCGCTTGCGCTGGGCCGGGGCCTGGTCGGCCCAGACACCACTGTCGAAACTGCGCCGGGCAGCGGCCACGGCGCGTTCGGCGTCGGCGCTGTCACAGCTGGCGATCTGCGCCAGTTGGCGACCGTCGACCGGGCTTGCGCAGTCGAAGGTCTCGCCGGACACACTGGCGCAGTACTGGCCGTCGATAAAGGCGCGGCCTTCGATGTTCAGGCCCTGGAAAAGCTGTTCCCAGTGTTGGCGTGGTGCTGTTGTCATTGTTGTTCTCTCCGGCGTCACACCGTGTGCAGGTACCAGTTGTATTCGAGGTCGGAAATCGACACCTCGAACTCAGCCATCTCGCTTTCCTTGCAGGCGACAAAAATATCGATGTAGTCCGGGCTGATGTATTTGTTCAGCACTTCACTGTCATCGAGCTCACGCAGCGCATCGCGCAGGTTGTTCGGCAGGCTCTGCTCCAGTTGCTCGTAGGAGTTGCCTTCGATAGGCGCTCCCGGCTCGATCTGGTTGGTCAGACCGTGGTGGATGCCGGCGAGGATGGCCGCCATCATCAGGTACGGGTTGGCGTCAGCGCCGGCGACACGGTGCTCGATGCGCACGGCATCGCTGCTGCCGGTCGGTACGCGGACCGCTACGGTGCGGTTGTCCAGGCCCCAGCTCGGCGCGTTGGGCACATAGAACTGAGCACCGAAACGCCGGTAGGAGTTGATGTTCGGGCACAAGAAGGCCATCGACGCCGGCATGGTCTCCAGCACGCCACCAATGGCGTGGCGCAGGGTTTCGCTTTGCTCGGGGTCTTCGCTGGTGAAAATGTTCTTGCCGGTTTTCTTGTCCAGCAACGAGATGTGCACATGCAGGCCGTTACCGGCCTGGCCCGGATAGGGCTTGGCCATGAAGGTGGAGTCCATTTCATGGTCGTAGGCGATGTTCTTGATCAGGCGCTTGAGCAACACCGCGTAGTCACAGGCCTTCATTGGGTCGGCAACGTGGTGCAGGTTGACCTCGAACTGCGCCGGGGCACTTTCCTTGACGATCGCATCTGCCGGGATGCCCTGCTCCTTGGCGGCTTCGAGCATGTCTTGCAGGCAATCGACGTATTCGTCGAGGTCGTCGATCAGGTACACCTGGGTCGACTGCGGGCGCTTGCCGGAAATCGGCGAGCGCGGCGGTTGCGGGCGGCCGTTGAGGTTGTCCTGGTCGATCAGGTAGAACTCGAGCTCAAACGCCGCGCAGATATCCAGCCCCAGCGCATCGAACTTTTCCACGACACCGCGCAGCACTTCCCGCGGGTCGGCGAAGAACGGCGTACCGTCCAGCTCGTGCATGGTCATCAGCAATTGCGCGGTCGGGCGTTTCTGCCAGGGCTCGTAGGCCAAGGTGCCAGGGATCGGGAAGCAGATGCGGTCGGCATCGCCGATGTCCAGGCCAAGGCCTGTGCTTTCGACGGTCGAGCCGTTGATGTCCAGGGCAAACAGCGAAGCCGGCAGGTTGATGCCTTTTTCGTAGACTTTAACCAGGCTTGCACGCTCGATGCGCTTGCCGCGCACCACGCCGTTCATGTCTGCAATCAGCAGATCGACAAATTGCACCTCAGGGTGGGCCTGGAGAAATTCACCCATCTCATCGAGAGGGATGGCGCACGGGGAGACCGACGTCATGGCTAGGCATCCTTTGATTTTTTATCGAACGACATGGAGGAGGTACTACTGCGCTATCGGGAGCGGCGATGGTTTCATTTGTTCTTTTTAAGTGGTCCCATCGTGGGGAACAGCTGAACGCCGTGGCTTCGCACGGACGTTCCAGATTTTTCTGACAACGTCGCGACTTGATTCACGACTGCCGCCTCACTATAGAATGGCCCCCACGCAACAGACATTGGCATTTAGGCAAGTAAAGAGTGCATCCATGCAATATCAGATCAGCCACGCCGACCTTTCCCTGGTGCTTGCACTGGTCCGCGGCCGCTCCCTGGCCAAGGCCGCCGAGCTGCTGAAGGTCGATGTATCGACTGTTTTTCGTTCGATCCGGCGCATGGAAGCCGCCCTTGGTACCGCGTTATTCGTCAAAAGCCGCAAGGGCTACATTCCCACCGGCACCGCCCAGGCCCTGGCCGAACAGGCCGAGCGCGCTGAACAGGCGCTGGATGCCGCGCGGGTGGCACTGGAGCATGGTGAGCAGGTCGTCAGCGGCACGGTGCGCCTGACCTGTACCGACGCCGTGTTGCACAGCCTGCTGCTGCCGGCGCTGGCCGAGTTCATGCCGGCATATCCGGCGCTGTCGCTGGAGCTGGCAACCTCCAACACCTTTGCCAACCTCAGCCGACGGGATGCCGACCTGGCCCTGCGCTTGACCAACACCCCGCCGGAGCACCTGGTCGGACGCTGCCTGGGGGCTGCGTCCTACGTGATTTGCGGGCGTGAGGAGTTTCGTGAAAGGCTCAAGGAGCCCAGCCTGCCCTGGATCGCCCCGGATGACACCATGCAGGATCACCCCACCGTGGTCTGGCGCAGCGAGCACCTGCCCGGGGTGACGCCGCGCTACCGCTGCAGCAGCATCTCCGCCATCGCCCAACTGGTGACCGCCGGGCTCGGCGTGGCCGCCCTGCCCGACTACATGGCCCACGACTTGCCCGGCGTCGACCCCCTCAGCGATGCCTTGCCCGGCTGCGACACCGAACTGTGGCTGCTGACCCGTCCGGATTGCCGGGCATTGCGCTCGGTGCAGACGCTGTTCGACGAATTGACCCCGCGGCTGCGTGATGCACTCGGTCGGCAGTAAAAGACAAGACAGTTGTGTTAGAGCCCTCTAAGTGGTTATCGTCGAGGGACCAAGGGCTCGAAATGAAATCAGCGCTTCCCTAAAGGCTGGTGATTTTTTAAACTATCGAGTCCGCTCGCCCATTTGGGCTGAACACCGCATTTGCTACTTGAGGAAGACCATGGCCCGCGTAACCGTTGAAGACTGCCTAGAACACGTGGATAACCGTTTTGAGCTGGTCATGCTCTCCACCAAGCGTGCCCGTCAACTGGCCACCGGCGGCAAAGAGCCGAAAGTGGCATGGGAAAACGACAAGCCTACCGTTGTTGCCCTGCGCGAAATCGCTGAAGGCATCTGCACCCCTGAGTTCATGGCCGAACAAGATATCCGCACTCAAGAAGATCCGATCTTCGCGTTCGGTGAGGAAGAGAACAACGAGGCGGTCTAAGCCCATGCCTGGTCGACGTAGTACGGCGCCGGTCACCGTCCCTTGGCAAGAGGTAATCCCATGCCGAGCATAGACGCCCTCGCCGATCGCTTGTCGACCTACCTCGGCGCTGACCAGGTCAATCTGGTGCGCCGGGCGTACTTCTACGCCGAACAAGCACACGACGGCCAGCGCCGTCGTAGCGGCGAAGCCTACGTCACGCATCCGCTGGCGGTGGCAAGCATCCTTGCCGACATGCACATGGACCATCAGAGCCTGATGGCGGCCATGCTGCATGACGTGATCGAAGACACCGGCATCGCCAAGGAAGCGCTCAGCTCGCAATTTGGCGAAACCGTGGCCGAACTGGTCGACGGCGTCAGCAAGCTGACCCAGATGAACTTCGAGACCAAGGCCGAAGCCCAGGCGGAAAACTTCCAGAAAATGGCCATGGCCATGGCCCGGGACATCCGCGTGATCCTGGTCAAGCTGGCCGACCGCCTGCACAACATGCGCACCCTCGAAGTGCTGTCCGGCGAAAAACGCCGGCGCATCGCCAAAGAAACCCTGGAAATCTACGCGCCCATCGCCAACCGCCTGGGCATGCACAGCGTGCGCGTAGAGTTCGAAGACCTCGGCTTCAAGGCCATGCATCCGATGCGCTCGGCGCGCATCTACCAGGCGGTCAAGCGCGCCCGCGGCAACCGCAAGGAAATCGTCAACAAGATCGAAGAGTCGCTGGCCCACTGCCTGGCGGTCGACGGTATCGAGGGCGAAGTCAGCGGCCGGCAAAAGCACCTCTATGGCATCTACAAGAAGATGCGCGGCAAACGCCGAGCCTTCAACGAGATCATGGATGTCTACGCGTTCCGCATCATTGTCGACAAGGTCGACACCTGCTACCGCGTGCTGGGCGCCGTGCACAACCTGTACAAGCCGCTGCCGGGGCGCTTCAAGGATTACATCGCGATCCCCAAGGCCAACGGCTACCAGTCGCTGCATACCACGCTGTTCGGCATGCACGGGGTGCCCATCGAGATCCAGATCCGCACCCGCGAAATGGAAGAGATGGCCAATAACGGCATTGCCGCCCACTGGCTGTACAAGTCCAGTGACGACGAGCAGCCCAAGGGCACCCACGCCCGGGCACGCCAGTGGGTCAAAGGCGTGCTGGAGATGCAGCAACGTGCGGGCAACTCCCTGGAATTCATCGAAAGCGTAAAGATCGACCTGTTCCCGGACGAGGTCTACGTGTTTACGCCCAAAGGCCGGATCATGGAGCTGCCCAAAGGCTCCACGGCGGTCGACTTCGCCTACGCGGTGCACACCGATGTCGGCAACAGCTGCATTGCCTGTCGCATCAACCGCCGCCTGGCGCCATTGTCCGAACCGCTGCAAAGCGGCTCGACGGTCGAGATCGTCAGCGCCCCGGGTGCGCGGCCGAACCCGGCTTGGCTCAACTTCGTGGTGACCGGCAAGGCCCGAACGCACATCCGGCACGCACTCAAGCTGCAGCGCCGCTCGGAGTCCATCAGCCTTGGCGAACGCCTGCTGAACAAGGTCCTCAACGGGTTCGACAGCGCCCTGGACAAGATCCCCCAGGAGCGCATCCAGGCCATGCTCGGCGAGTACCGCCTGGATCTGATCGAAGACCTGCTCGAAGACATCGGCCTGGGCAACCGCATGGCCTATGTGGTGGCCCGCCGCCTGCTGTCCACCGAGGGCGAGCAACTGCCAAGCCCGGAAGGCCCGCTGGCCATTCGCGGTACCGAAGGCCTGGTCCTGAGCTACGCCAAATGCTGCACGCCGATCCCGGGCGACCCGATTGTCGGTCACCTGTCGGCGGGCAAAGGCATGGTCGTGCACCTGGAAAACTGCCGCAACATCAGCGAAATCCGCCACAACCCGGAAAAATGCATCCAGCTGTCCTGGGCCAAGGATGTCACCGGCGAATTCAACGTCGAGCTGCGCGTCGAGCTTGAGCACCAGCGCGGCCTGATCGCGCTGCTGGCCAGCAGCGTCAATGCCGCCGACGGCAATATCGAGAAAATCAGCATGGATGAACGCGATGGTCGCATCAGCGTGGTCCAACTGGTGGTCAGCGTGCACGACCGTGTGCACCTGGCACGCGTGATCAAGAAACTACGCGCCCTGACCGGGGTGATCCGAATCACCCGCATGCGTGCGTAGCCCAATAACAGCAAGGAGTCATCATGACCAAGACCGTCATCACCAGTGACAAGGCCCCAGCCGCCATCGGCACCTACTCCCAGGCGATCAAGGCCGGCAACACGGTGTACATGTCCGGGCAGATCCCGCTGGACCCGAAAACCATGGAACTGGTCGAAGGCTTCGAAGCCCAGACCGTCCAGGTCTTCGAAAACCTCAAGGCCGTTGCTGAAGCCGCTGGCGGTTCGTTCAAGGACATCGTCAAGCTGAACATCTTCCTCACCGACCTGAGCCACTTCGCCAAGGTCAACGAGATCATGGGCAAGTACTTCGACCAGCCGTATCCGGCTCGCGCCGCCATCGGCGTTGCTGCCCTGCCGAAGGGTTCGCAGGTTGAAATGGATGCCATCCTGGTCATCGAGTAACACCCCCGAAGGCGCGCCGCCCGGTGCGCCTTCATCCCCCGCCCCTGCAAGGACCCCCGCCATGCGCTACGCGCTCGCCCTGTCGCTGCTCGCCACCCTGTTGAGCGGCTGCGCCAGCCACAGCCCGGAAGACCTCAACGGTACCTGGATCAATCAGAACGCCATCGATGCCGCCGCCAAAGGTTCCAACCTGCGCCAGGCCCTGCTCGCCAACGGCCCGAACCTTGAATGGAAGGTCAACGTCGCCGCCGGCCAGGCCACCTACAGCAATGGTTTCGAAGCCGGAGACGGCAAGCTCAAGGCGCTCAAGGACGGCCAGTGGGAAGTCGATTTCTACGGCAACTACGTCGAAACCCTGAGCCTGGACGGTGATGAGCTGGTCCAGGCGGCCAGCGAAGCCAATGGCCAGCAGAGTTTCCAGCGTGCCGAAACGCCGGCACCGATCGACGCGCCGGCCGGCACCACCTTTGAAACAGCGCTGTACAGCGCTTACCTGAGTGGCAACTGGAAGATTGTCGAAGGCCCGGGCCAGGGAGCGCTGGTACATTTTCGCGCCAACGGCAGCCTCGATGGCCTGCCCGGCCTGGATCGCTACGCCCTGTGCCTGGCTGGCGATTGCGCGGCCATGAGCGGCGAGTTCGACAGCCTGTGGCTGGAACGCAACCAGCAGGGCAACCCGTGGATCTTCAAGCGTGACGGCAAACAGCTGGAAATCTTCCAGGCCGTCAACAAGGCCCAGGCCGACGAGATGCCGGATTTGCATCCTGGCACCCGCCGCTGGCTGCTTGAGCGTCAGTAAGGGTTAATTACTGCCGGCAAGGATGGCCGCATAGCCTTCCTTGTAGCTTGGGTACTGTGGCGCCCAGCCCAGTGCCCGGGCCCGGGCGTTGCTGCAACGCTTGCTGCCGGTACGCCGCACCCGCTCCTGTTCCGACCATTGGGTAACGCCCATGTACTCGCGCAGCCAGGCAACCACATCAAACAGTGGCACCGGCGCGTCGTCGACACCGATATAGCAATCGTCCACTGCCTTGCCCTGGTAATCAGCCCTGAGCAAAAAGGCCAGTAGCCCGGCCGCGTCCTCAGCGTGGATACGGTTGCCATACAGTGGCGGCTCTTCAGTTACCCGATAGCCCTGGCGGACTTGGCTGAGCAGCCATTCGCGGCCCGGGCCGTAGATACCCGTGAGGCGCACGATGGTCGCGGCAATACCGCTGGCCAGGGCCAGGTGCTCGGCTTCGAGCATGACCTTGCCCGAATAGCCTTCAGGCTCCACGGCAGCGGTTTCGTCAATCCACTCGCCGTCCTTCTGCGCATACACGCTGCTGCTCGAAACGAACAACAGGCGCCGCGGCTTCTGGTTGCGCTCGGCCAGCCAGCTCAGCACATTGCGCAGGCCCTCGACATACGCAGCCTGATAGCCGGCTTCGTCATGCTGGCTCGCTGCCACGCTGTAGACCAGGTAATCCGGAGCGTCAACTGGCCAGTCGAGCGGGCAGCGCGGATCATTCAAGTCGGCAGCGATGGCCGCCACCCCGGCTGGCAACTGGCCAACACTGCGGCGCAGGCCACTTACTGGCCAGCCAGAGGCCAGCAATTGCTTGGCCAGACGGCCACCGACATCGCCACAACCGACGATCAGAACTGAGGGCGCAGACATTCCAAAACTCCGCAAATCAAAGGCCCAGCCTATCCAAATAAATCGATAGGCGGCTAGCTATGGTGGAAAAAAAGTAACTTTATTACTTCTGCTAACAAGAATTACTTGCAATAATGGCCACCCAATTTGTTCTCGGCCTGTCTCGAGGCCTGGAAGGACAACCACCTCTTTCTTCTTCATCAGGTCAGGCCAGCATGACACGCATCCAACCTTCCGCTTCGCCAACCACGTCGCGCGCATGGCGCGCCGTTGCCGCGCTGATGTTCAGCCTGGTGATGGCACCCGCCGCTCTGGCCGATGAGCCGACCACCGCTCCCGCTACTCCAGCCGCCGCCGTAGCACCGGCCACCCCAGGTGCCGAACAGGCTGCCGCGCCAACCGATCCGGCTGCCGCCCCTGCCGTTGCACCAATCGATGGCCAGACAGCCAATCCGGTCGACGAAAGCGTTGAAGCACTGGTTGAAGACACCAGCCTGGGCATGGCTCACGACCTGTCGCCATGGGGCATGTACAAAAACGCCGACATCGTGGTGAAGATCGTCATGATCGGCCTGGCCATCGCCTCGATCATCACCTGGACCATCTGGATCGCCAAAGGCTTCGAGCTGATGGGCGCCAAGCGTCGTCTGCGTGGCGAGATCGCTGCCCTCAAGCGTGCCACCACCCTCAAGGAAGCCAGCGACAGCGCCAGCAAAGAAGGCACCCTGGCCCACATCCTGGTTCACGATGCTCTTGATGAGATGCGCCTGTCGGCCAATGCCCGCGAGAAAGAAGGCATCAAAGAGCGCGTCAGCTTCCGCCTCGAGCGCCTGGTAGCTGCCAGCGGTCGCAACATGAGCAGCGGCACTGGCGTCCTGGCCACCATCGGTTCCACCGCACCCTTCGTCGGTCTGTTCGGTACCGTCTGGGGCATCATGAACAGCTTCATCGGCATCGCCAAAACCCAGACCACCAACCTCGCCGTGGTTGCCCCGGGTATCGCCGAAGCCCTGCTGGCCACCGCCTTGGGCCTGGTTGCAGCAATCCCTGCGGTCGTCATCTACAACGTCTTCGCCCGCTCCATCGCCGGCTACAAGGCTCAGGTGTCCGATGCTTCGGCCGAGGTCCTGCTGCTGGTCAGCCGCGACCTGGACCACCAGCCAAGCGACCGTGCCAATGCACCTCACATGGTTAAAGTAGGCTAAGCCATGGGCCTGCATCTTAACGAAGGTGGCGACGACCTCGCCGAAAACCACGAAATCAACGTCACGCCGTTCATCGACGTCATGTTGGTCCTGCTGATCATCTTCATGGTGGCAGCGCCGCTGGCAACCGTCGACATCAAAGTCGACCTGCCCGCCTCGACCGCAAAACCTGCGCCGCGGCCTGAGAAGCCGGTGTTCCTCAGCGTCAAGGCGGACCAGAACCTGTATGTCGGCGAAGAGCAGGTCCAGCGCGACCAACTCGGCGCGGTGCTGGACGCCAAGACCAAGGGCGACAAGGACACCACGATCTTCTTCCAGGCCGATAAAGGCGTGGATTACGGCGATCTGATGGAAGTCATGAACACGCTGCGCGCGGCCGGTTACCTGAAAGTCGGTCTGGTCGGCCTTGAGACGGCAGCCAAGAAATGATCAAGACGCGGCATAAGCTGGCGCGTTACAGCAGTAGTCTGGCGATTGTGCTGGGTATCCATGCCGTTGCCGTGTTGCTGACGCTCAATTGGTCGGTGCCCCAGGCGATCGAGTTGCCGCCTGCGGCGATGATGATCGAAATGGCCCCGATGCCCGAACCGGCGCCGCCACCTCCACCCAAGGTGGTCACCCCGCCACAGCCACCAGCGCCGGTCGAAGAACTGCCGCTGCCGAAACTGGCCGAGGCGCCTAAACCGAAAATCGCCATCGCCAAGCAGGTCAAGCCAAAAGCCAAACCGCAGCCGCCCAAGCCTGAGAAGAAGCCTGAGCCGCCGCAAGAGAAGCCGGCCGACGAGGAAGCGGTGGATACACCGCCAACTACCGCACCTGCGCAGAAATCGGCTGCCCCGGCGCCGAGTATCGCCACCAACAGTAATGCCCTGCCTACCTGGCAGAGCGACCTGCTGCGTCACCTGGCGAAGTACAAGCGCTACCCGGAAAACGCCCGGCGCATGCGTATGGAAGGCATCAACCGCCTGCGCTTCGTGGTCGATGGCGAGGGCAAGATCCTCTCCTACGCCCTGGCCGGTGGTTCGGGCAGCGCGGCACTGGATCGGGCGACCCTGGAGATGATCCGTCGCGCGCAACCGGTTCCACCGCCGCCAAAGGAACTGCTCAACAACGGCAGCATTGAAGTGATCGCGCCTTTCGTCTACTCGCTAGACAAACGCTAACGCTTTGTTTCTGTCACAAACGAGCAAGTCTGATAACGTGCGTCTATCGATTGCAGCCGCTATGCTGGGGCCGCAACTTCATGGACGCACGTTATGACCCTCACAGAATTGCGCTACATCGTCACCCTCGCCCAGGAGCAGCACTTCGGCCATGCCGCCGAACGCTGCCACGTCAGCCAGCCGACCCTGTCGGTCGGCGTGAAAAAGCTTGAGGACGAACTGGGTGTACTGATTTTCGAGCGCAGCAAAAGCGCGGTGCGCCTGACCCCGGTCGGCGAAGGCATCGTGGCCCAGGCGCAAAAGGTTCTCGAGCAGGCCCAGGGCATCCGCGAACTGGCCCAGGCCGGCAAGAACCAGCTGACCGCCCCGCTGAAAGTCGGCGCGATCTACACCGTCGGCCCCTACCTGTTCCCGCACCTGATCCCGCAACTGCACCGGGTCGCCCCGCAGATGCCGTTGTACATCGAAGAGAACTTCACCCACGTACTGCGCGACAAGCTGCGTAACGGTGAACTGGACGCGGTGATCATCGCCCTGCCGTTCAACGAGGCTGATGTCCTGACCCTGCCGCTGTACGACGAACCTTTCTACGTACTGATGCCCAGCGAGCATCCATGGACCCAGAAAGAAACCATCGACGCCGGCCTGCTCAACGACAAGAGCCTGCTGCTGCTCGGTGAAGGCCATTGCTTCCGTGACCAGGTGCTCGAGGCTTGCCCGACCCTGACCAAGGGCAGCGATGGCGCCAAGCACACCACGGTCGAATCCAGCTCGCTGGAAACCATCCGCCATATGGTCGCTTCGGGCCTGGGCGTGTCGATCCTGCCGCTGTCTGCAGTGCACAGCCATCATTACGCTCCAGGCGTGATCGAAGTGCGCCCACTGAGCCCTCCGGCGCCGTTTCGCACCGTGGCCATCGCCTGGCGCGCCAGCTTCCCGCGGCCCAAGGCGATCGAGATCCTCGCTGACTCGATCCGCCTGTGCTCGGTCGCCAAACCCGCCGCGAGCCAGTAGGAAAGCACCATGCCGGAGTTGTCCCAGGTCTCGGTGACCGCGCTCAAGGGTGTCGGCGAGGCCATGGCCGAGAAGCTCGCCAAGGTCGGCCTGGAGAACCTCCAGGACGTGCTGTTCCACCTGCCGCTGCGCTATCAGGACCGCACCCGCGTAGTGCCCATCGGCGCCTTGCGCCCGGGCCAGGATGCGGTCATCGAAGGCGTGGTCAGTGGCACCGACGTGGTCATGGGCAAGCGCCGCAGCCTGCTGGTGCGCCTGGGCGACGGCAGCGGCGTGCTGAGCCTGCGCTTTTACCACTTCAGCAACGCGCAGAAGGAAGGCCTCAAGCGCGGCACTCACCTGCGCTGCTACGGTGAAGCCCGCCCCGGCGCCTCGGGCCTGGAGATCTACCACCCGGAATACCGCGCGCTGACTGGCGACGAGCCGGCCCCAGTGGAACAGACCCTGACCCCGATCTACCCGACCACCGAAGGCCTGACCCAGCAACGCCTGCGCCAGTTGTGCCAGCAGAGCCTGGCGCTGCTCGGCCCGCGCAGCTTGCCGGACTGGCTGCCGGAGGAACTGGCCCGGGATTATCAACTGGCGCCGCTGGACGATGCGATCCGCTACCTGCATCACCCACCGGCCGATGCCGATGTCGATGAACTGGCCGAAGGTCACCATTGGGCCCAGCACCGCCTGGCGTTCGAAGAACTACTGACCCACCAGCTGTCCCAGCAGCGCCTGCGCGAAAGCCTGCGCGCCCAGCGTGCGCCGGTATTGCCCAAGGCCAGCCGGTTGCCCCAGCAGTACCTGGCCAACCTCGGCTTTGCGCCGACCGGTGCGCAGCAGCGGGTGGGCAACGAGATCGCCTACGACCTCAGCCAGCCGGAGCCCATGCTGCGCCTGGTCCAGGGCGATGTCGGCGCGGGCAAGACCGTGGTCGCTGCCCTGGCCGCCCTGCAGGCGCTGGAAGCCGGTTACCAGGTGGCGTTGATGGCCCCCACCGAGATCCTTGCCGAGCAGCACTTCATCACCTTCAAGCGCTGGCTCGAGCCGCTGGGCATCGAAGTCGCCTGGCTGGCCGGCAAGCTCAAGGGCAAGGCACGCACCAGCGCCCTGGAACAGATCGCCGGCGGTGCGCCAATGGTGGTCGGCACCCATGCCTTGTTCCAGGAAGAGGTGAAGTTCAAGAACCTGGCCCTGGCGATCATCGACGAACAGCACCGCTTCGGCGTGCAGCAGCGCCTGGCCCTCCGCCAAAAAGGCGTGGGCGGCCAACTGTGCCCACACCAGTTGATCATGACCGCCACACCGATACCGCGCACCCTGGCAATGAGCGCCTATGCCGACCTGGATACGTCGATCCTCGACGAACTGCCGCCAGGCCGTACGCCGGTGAACACCGTGCTGGTGACTGACAGCCGTCGCTTCGAGGTGGTCGAGCGGGTCCGTGCGGCCTGTGCCGAAGGGCGCCAGACCTACTGGGTCTGCACCCTGATCGAAGAATCCGAAGAGCTCACCTGCCAGGCCGCCGAAACCACCTTCGAGGAGCTCAGTAGCGCCTTGGGCGAGTTGCGTGTCGGCCTGATTCACGGGCGCATGAAGCCTGCGGAAAAAGCCGCGGTGATGGCCGACTTCAAGCAGGGCAACCTGCAACTGCTGGTGGCGACCACAGTGATCGAGGTCGGTGTCGACGTGCCCAATGCCAGCTTGATGATCATCGAGAACCCCGAGCGTCTGGGCCTGGCCCAGCTGCACCAACTGCGCGGCCGGGTCGGCCGTGGCAGCGCGGTGAGCCACTGCGTGCTGCTGTATCACCCGCCGCTGTCGCAGATCGGCCGCGAACGCCTGGGGATCATGCGCGAAACCAACGACGGCTTCATCATCGCCGAGAAAGACCTGGAGTTGCGCGGCCCCGGGGAAATGCTCGGCACCCGCCAGACGGGCTTGCTGCAATTCAAGGTCGCCGACCTGATGCGCGATGCCGACCTGTTGCCCGCCGTGCGTGATGCCGCCCAGGCCCTGCTGGCCCGTTGGCCCTCGCACGTCAGCCCGCTGCTGGAGCGCTGGCTGCGCCACGGCCAGCAATATGGCCAAGTGTGACGCCCGTCCCAGATTGCAGCCAGCCCAGGGTTCAAGCTGGTTATACTCATGCGATTGAAAAAATTTTGGATACAGACCATGACTGAAGTTGCTCTGGACACCGCAACCCCCCACGCTCCGTCTGTTATCCGGTTGCTGCTCGACAAGCTCGGCATCGCCTACCGCGAAGTGACCGACCACCCGCAGCTGCCGGCCGCCGCCAAGGTGCAGGCCGTACTGCTGGACGATGAAGTCGGCGCATTGATGGTGCTGTTCCCGCAGAACCAGTTGCTCGACCTCAGCCGCCTGACCGAGCTGACCGGGCGCAAGCTGGCTGCGGTACCGCTCGAGCGCCTGCGCCACATGCTGGAAAAACATGGCCTCAAGCTCCTTCCGGGAATTCCGGCGCTGACCAGCTCACCCTGCCTGTACGAAGAAAGCCTGCTGCGCCCAGAGCGTCTGCTGATTCATTCTGGTGAAGCCGGGTTGCTGCTGGAGATCGAACGCGACGACTTCAAGAAGATGCTGAGCAAGGCCAGCGCGGGCAACTTCGGCGAATTGCTCAGCAGCATCCGTCCCAACCTCGACCGCCCGCACGATGACAGCGAAGAGATCACCCAGGCCGTCCAGGCCTTCACCGCCAGGCGCATCCAGCAACGCCTGGAAAGCACCATCGAGATCCCGCCACTGGCGGAAACCGCGCAGAAGATCATCAAGCTGCGAGTCGACCCCAACGCCACCATCGACGACATTACCGGTGTAGTCGAAACCGACCCGGCCCTCGCTGCGCAAGTGGTGAGCTGGGCGGCCTCGCCCTACTACGCCTCACCGGGCAAGATCCGCTCGGTGGAAGACGCCATCGTTCGCGTGCTGGGCTTTGACCTGGTGATCAACCTGGCCCTTGGCCTGGCGCTGGGCAAGACCCTGAGCTTGCCCAAGGACCACCCGCAACAGACCACCCCGTACTGGCAGCAATCGATCTACACCGCTGCGGTGATCGAAGGCCTGACCCGCGCCATGCCACGAGCCGAGCGCCCGGAGTCGGGCCTGACCTACCTGGCCGGGCTGCTGCACAACTTCGGCTACCTGCTGCTGGCGCACGTGTTTCCGCCGCATTTCTCGCTGATCTGCCGGCACCTGGAGGTCAATCCGCACCTGTGCCACAGCTATGTCGAGCAGCACCTGCTGGGTATCAGCCGCGAGCAGATCGGCGCCTGGCTGATGCGCTACTGGGACATGCCGGAAGAACTGTCCACCGCGCTGCGCTTCCAGCACGACCCGACCTATGCTGGCGACTACGCCGCGTTCCCCAACCTGGTATGCCTGGCGGTGCGTTTGCTGCGTTCCCGTGGGATCGGCTCGGGGCCGCAGGAAAGCATCCCCGACGAGCTGCTCGAGCGTCTGAATCTGACCCGCGAAAAAGCCGAGGATGTGGTCAACAAGGTGCTGGAAGCCGAAACCATGCTGCGTGAACTGGCTTCGCAGTTCAGCCAGCACTGAGGCGTGAGCCTGACCTTGGCGGTCAGGCCTTCTTTTTCGGTTTCAGGTACTTCATCAGGCCCTGGAACCAGATCACCATCGCCGGGTTGCCCTTGATCTGGATGCTCTTGTCCTGAATCCCCTGCATGAAGGCCAACTGCTTGTTCTTGGCCTGCAGGGTGGCGAAGCCGAACGCGGCATCCTTGAAGGCAATGGCAAAGGCCGGTGCAGGGTGAGTGCCGGATTTGCTGCTGATGCGCATGTCCTTGACGATGAAATGGCGCGCCGCCTTGCCATCGAGGGTCTGCAGCTGGAACACCAGGTCCTTGTCGGCCAGTTGCTGCTGAAAGGCAGGGTTTTTGCGGCTGGCCTTGGCCATCAGCAGGCCCATGGCCCAAAGGAGAAAGCGAAACTTCATGTGCGCGCCTCGGCTAAAAAGTGACTGGCGAAGCAGTTTATAGTCTCGCTGCAAAAACGCCATCGTTCTCTGCGCTTTACGCGACGATAGCCGCTGATGGCCTTGTAACCGGGTTATTCACTGGCGCCTGAACCTGTTAAGTCCGTACAGAATCAATTGATTCGCGCCGATTGCCGCCAGTGCCGTGGAAAACCCCAGCACACTGCAAAACAACGCGCGCAGGGGATGCTGTGGCAACAGGTAGAGCAGGATCGCAGCAGGAATCGCGGCCGCCAGCAGCAACCGCCACTTGAGCCGCGGCACCAGGGCGATCACCAGGTTCATCAGCACCACGAAGTAGAAGATCAAATACATGCCCATGCCGATCGCCACCCCGCGCGACATCAGCCCGCCAGCCATCTGCCTGTACAGGGTCATGCCGGTGTTGTGCAGCAACAGGTAAGTGACGATGGCCAACAAGTGCACGGTCAGCGCAATAGCCAGGCGGTAAGGTTTGGCTACAGGCATGATTGCGACGGGTCCTCGTTCAGGCCTTTGTCGTTCAGGCGCTTGATACCGTCCACGGCGCTATCGCGGTAACCGCTCGCCTCAAGGGCGGCTTGTTGATAGCAGGCCATGGCCCGGGCATTGTCCTGCTGGCCCAGCTTGCCCTGCTCGTAGGCGTAGCCAAGGTCCACCAGGCCCCTCGGGGACTCCAGCTTCGCCGATTGCTGCAAGGCTTGTAGCGCTTTGCCCGGATTTTGGCAGGTCAAGTTCTCGGCATACTCTTCGCCGTAGCACACAAAGTGCGCCAGCATGGCCCCAGCATCCCGTTCAGTGCTCATAGCTGACTCCAGGAGCTGCACGATGGTCGAATCTGGCAGGCGCTCGGCTTCACCCGAAAAAATCAGGATGACCGCCTGTACCGCAGCCTCGTTGTTGCCCTTGCCGGCTGCACTGAGCAGGCTGTTGAGTGCAGCGTTCATCAGTTGCCCAGGGTTGTCGTAGAGCCCTGCCCGGCCCAGGCCCTCATAGACCCTGGCACGCTCGACATCCAGCTCGCCAGCGACCTTCTCCTTGCGCCCGGTGAAGAAGCCTTCCAGGGACCAGTCGTCGATCCGGCTCAACACCCAGCACTGGCCGCGGGTAAAGGTGTAGACCTTGAGCAGCTCACCCTTGCTGTCGCGCAGCACCATTTGCCGTGTGCCATCCTGTTCGACTACCAGGCCCCTTTCGACGCGTTTGGCCGGCTGCAGCAACGCCAGCGACGGGCGCTGCTCCGGGGTCAACTTGCGAATCGACACACGCGGTTGCTTGCGCCCAGGGTAGATCCGTTGCTCGATCAGCGGATCAGCTACCAGTGATTGCTGCAGCGCTTCGCTTTTGGCAAATGCGCTGAAGAAGGCGCCGAAGTCATTGTCGGAGCAATCCGGCATGTCCACCGGCGCAGCCATGCAGGTAGCCGCGCCACCCGCGAGCAGCAGTGCACAGCCCAATTGGCGCCAGGTCATCGACAAGCCCTTCATGGTGTTCCTCTGTCGATCACTTGTTGAGTGGGAGTGCACCAGTAATCACTGAAGCCCAGCCAGTAACTCAGCACATCCCAGATAAAGCGCAGGGCATTTTCCGGCTTGCGGCAATCGGCCTGCTCGTCGGCCACCTCATAGGGCGTATTGCTGATGAAATAGTTGAGCCAATGGGGCTCCCAGTTGGGCATCGCGATCTCGATATGCCCATCGGCCTTGTACAAGCTGATCCAGACGATGCCGACAGTACCGTCGTCTTCGTAGTCGCGCATGTCCAAGGGGGTCTGCGAGAACAGCGGCGTACGGTAAACCTGCTTTTGATTGCTGCGGTCAATGAAACGCAGGTAAGCCAGGTCATCGAAAGGCACCAGCCAACCACCAACCGGCACGTTTTCCATGAGATAACGGCCCGATTCGCTGACCACCCTGACTTCGCCTGGCCGGTCGATCAGTACCTGGATGTTGTGTCCCACCCAAAGTACCAATGCCCCAACCAGCGCCAGTGCAAAATAGTACCTACGTTTCAAGACTGTTCCTTATTGAACACTTTCAGCCGGCCCAACCCGTGGGCAATCATTATCGCCAGGAACGTCAGGCCACCGGCCAGGGGGCTGAAGAACATCGTGCGCACCGGGTGATCCGGCATCAGCCAGTAGATGATCAACGCCACCAGCGCGGTATTGAGCATGAGTTTGTGCTTGAGCCGCGGCACAAAGGCGATCACCAGGCTGAAGATCACCATCACGTCGAAGACCAGCCAGACAATGGCGCCAGACGCCACGCCGCGGGCGGTGAAACCGCCATAGTTCTGCTTGTAGTAATGAACCCCGATGTCGTTGAGCACCAGGAACAGGAAGCAGGCCAGCGCGTGCACAGCCAGAGCGATAAGCCAGCGTTTGATCATCGGGCGTTTCCTTGCAAGGCCTGGCACCAGCTGCGTACATCGTTCCTGTCGAACCCCGGGCAGTTGTTGTCGCGGGCGATATAGCGATAAGGGTGCGCGGCTTCGTAGGTGAAGTGGTAGTAGTTGTGCGTGTCCTGGCCGTACAGCCAATACGACGAGGAGCCCTGGGAAATCTGGTAGGGCTCGAAGGTCAGTATCGAGGACTCGGGGGGGATGAAGTTGTCAGGTTCCATCCATAGCAGCAGCGCGTTCCAGTACAACTGCGTAGTGACGCCCGGCAGCAGCAGAAGTACCAGCAACGCCAGGGTGAGCCACTTGCCTTTGCTCATGCTGGCGGCAAGTTCGCGTAGTAGGCGCCCACCAGCTCCATGACCACCACGGTGGTCAGGCAAATGAACGTCAGCAGGCGATGCCAGAGCAGGTCACGCCAGCGCCTGTGCAGACTGGTGAGGATCAATATCAGGCAGACAAAGGCCAGGCTGCCGAACAGGTCGCTGTCGGCGACACCCGCCAGGTAGTTGGGCAAGGTCAGGCCGTCATACATGGCGTTGCCCTGCGCTAGCGGTTACTGCGAATCCTTCGATCTTCATCACGGCCTTCCCTGGACACCTCCCCATCCTTGCGACGGGGGCCGCGTATGCTAGCCAGATGCCAGAGCGGCGGCAATAAAAAACGGGCACCTTGTGCGGTGCCCGTTTTTCACTGCAATCGATCTGTGCGAGGCATCACGGATTGACGCTGTCCTTCAGGGATTTACCTGGTTTGAATGCAACAGTGTTGCTGGCCTTGATCTTGACCGGTTCGCCGGTTTGCGGGTTTTTACCAGTGCGGGCACCACGGTGGCGCTGCAGGAAGGTACCGAAGCCGACCAGCGTCACGCTGTCCTTGCGATGCAGGGCGCCGGTGATTTCTTCGAGCACGGCGTTGAGCACGCGGTTAGCTTGCTCTTTGGTGAGATCAGCCTTTTCCGCAATGGCGGCGGCGAGTTCTGGTTTACGCATAGTGAAGCCTCTTTGACGGTTTTTTTGTTGTTATGCCGTGCTGCTCTTCAAGAACAGCGCCCAAGGCACCGCAGGCTCTAAACTGCGGCAGACGGGAGTGAGAATGGCATGCCCTCAGGGGCCGCGCCAGTCTCTGGGCGGCCATTGTTGGGGCAAAGGCAGGGGAAATCCGACAGAACGCCGGTTATTTACGCCATCAGCGCCGGAAGTTGCCGATTTAGAGCCAGCTTCTCCATGACTGCAGTGCCGGTCAGGGCATAGCCCAGCAGCTGGCCGTCAGCATCGTGGCAGAGCACCTTGAGGTCGGCGCCCTGCCCTTCGACACTCCAATGGCCTTCACGGCCATGGGGTACAGGCGAAACCACCAGCGGGCAGGCCGGGGTTTTCACCGTGACCGGCATCGGCCCATAGGCGACCGCTGTCGGATTTGCGGCCAGGGTTTGCGCCAGCGCACGGGCGCAGCTCATCAAGGGCATCACGTACAGCAGGTTGAGGCCGTCGACTTCGGCGCAGTCGCCCAGGGCGAAGATATTGGCGTGAGAGGTGCGCAGCTGGCGGTCGACCACCACACCGCGGTTGACCTGCAAACCGGCTGCCGAGGCCAGATCGATACGTGGCCGCAGGCCGACGGCCGAAACCACCAGGTCACAAGCGATCACGCTGCCATCGGACAAGTGCGCTTCCAGGCCCTGCTCCACCCGCTGCAGGCGGGTCAGCACCGGCCCCAGGTGGAAACGCACGCCCAGCCCTTGCAGGCCGGCCTGAACAGCGGCTGCCGCCATCGGGTGCAGCAAGGTCGGCATGACCTGTTCGCACGGTGCTACCAGCTCGACCTGATAGCCACCCAGGCTCATGTCATTGGCGAATTCACAGCCGATCAGGCCGGCGCCGAGGATCAGCACCCGCTGCTTGCCAGCGGCTGCGGCACGGAAACGGGCGTAGTCTTCGAGGTCGTTGATCGGGAAGATCAGGTCAGCAGCGTCGCCTTCGACCGGCACCCGCACGGTCTCGGCACCCCAGGCCAGGATCAGGTCGCGATAAGCCACCTGCTCTTCGCCGATCCACAGGCGCTTGTGGCCCGGGTCGATGCCGCTGATGCGGGTGTGGGTGCGCACTTCGGCCTTGAGTTGCTCGGCCATCGCGCCCGGCTCGGCCATGCTCAGACCGTCGGCATCCTTGTTCTTGGCAAACCCGGTGGAAAGCATCGGCTTGGAGTAGGAACGGCCGTCGTCGGCGGTGATCAGCAACAACGGCGTTTCGCCGTCGAGCTTGCGAAATTCGCGGGCCAGGTTGTAACCCGCCAGACCCGTACCGACAATCACCACTGGAGCCGTCATGCGCTGCTTTCCTTGAATCTGATTGAATGAGATCAGTTGATTTCGATCATCTCGAAATCCATTTTGCCAACACCGCAGTCCGGGCACAGCCAGTCTTCGGGTACGTCTTCCCACTTGGTGCCTGGAGCGATACCGTCATCCGGCCAACCGTCAGCTTCGTTGTAGATCAGGCCACAAACGATGCACTGCCACTTTTTCATAACGTATTTCCTCAAAAGACTCAGACTTTGGAGTGGCCGCTCTCGTGAACATTACAGTGGCGACCATCAAAGAAAGGCTTTGTACTGGAGCCAGGTGCCAGCATGCAAGCCGGATCGGGCAATCATGCTAAGCTCGGCGTCTCTCTGGCCTGTTATTCGATACCGCCGTGCCGTACGAAACATTGCAAGCGCCCGCTGCACACTGGCTGCAGCACCCTGACGTGGCAGACAGCACATCGCCCGCGACCCTCGACTGGTTGTACGACCAGGGCTCCCTGACCCGCCGCCTGATTCAATTATCTGCCGACCAGTTTTCCGTGACACCCCTTTACGAGGGCTGGCAGCGCCTGCGCGACGACGAATGCCAGGCCCTTGACCTGCCGCTGGGCAGCGAAGGCTGGGTGCGCGAAGTGTACTTGCGCGGCCATGGCCAGCCTTGGGTATTCGCTCGCAGCGTGGCCGCGCGCAGCTCGCTGGAAAGTGGCGGCCTGGACCTGGAAGCCCTGGGCAGCCGCTCATTGGGCGAGCTGTTGTTCTGCGAAAAGGGTTTTGTCCGCCGCCCCATCGAGGTCTGCCGCTATCCGCAAGCCTGGCTGCCGCTGGAGCAGGGCCATGAAGGGTTGTGGGGACGCCGCTCACGCTTTGATCGCGGCGCCTTGAGCGTGCTGGTGGCCGAGGTGTTCTTGCCTACACTGTGGACTGCCGCCGAAACACCTTCGGAGACCCGCTGATGTATCTGCAGTTGCTCAAGTCGTTCAATCGCCTGCACCCGAGGGCCTGGGACTTCATCCAGCTCAGCCGGATGGACCGCCCGATCGGCATCTACCTGTTGCTGTGGCCTACCCTCTCGGCCGTGTGGATTGCCGCCAAGGGCACGCCGACCCTGGCCAACGTGCTGATTTTCACCCTCGGTGTGGTGCTGATGCGCGCCGCTGGCTGCGCCATCAACGACTTCGCCGACCGCAAGGTCGATGGCCACGTCAAACGCACCGCCGACCGCCCGCTGGCCGCCGGGCGGATCAACGCCCGTGAGGCACTGACCCTGTTTGCCGTGCTGGTCGGAGTGAGTTTCCTGCTGGTGCTGTGCACCAACGCCACCACGGTGTGGCTGTCGTTCGGCGCGGTGGCGCTGGCGGCCTGTTACCCGTTCATGAAGCGCTACACCTACTACCCGCAGGTGGTACTGGGGGCGGCCTACTCCTGGGGCATACCCATGGCGTTTACCGCCGCCACCGGCGAGCTGCCGGCCATAGCCTGGCTGCTGTACATCGCCAATGTGCTGTGGACCGTGGGCTACGACACCTATTACGCCATGGTCGACCGCGATGACGACTTGAAGATCGGGGTCAAATCCACTGCCATCCTGTTCGGCGAAGCCGATCGGGTGATCATCCTGACCTTGCAGGTATTGTCACTGGGCTGCCTGCTGCTGGCCGGCAACCGCTTCGAGCTGGGTGGCTGGTTCCACCTGGGGCTGGTGGCCGCGGTGCTGTGCTTTGCCTGGGAGTTCTGGACGACGCGCAAGCTCGACCGCGAGTCGTGCTTCAAGGCCTTTTTGCACAACCACTGGGCGGGCTTGCTGGTGTTTGTGGGAATTGTGCTGGATTACAGCTTCTGATTCATCGCGGGGCAAGCCCGCTCCTACATGCAGGAGCGGGCTTGCCCCGCGATTGAAGGCACTATTACTTGATCACGTGCCAGACATCTTTCATGCCATCACCGGTCATGTCACCGGCTTTCTTGTCCTTGATGAAGGTGTACACCGGCTTGCCTTTGTAGGCCCACTGCATAGAACCGTCATTGCGCTTGATTTGTGTCCAGCCCTCTTCAGCCATGTCGCCAGCTTTGACCATCAGCGGCGGCCAGTTCTTGGCACACTCATCGTTGCACATGGACTTGCCGCCCGAATCCTTGTCAAAGGTGTAGAGCGTCATGCCAGCAGGATCGACCATCATGCCGCCTTTCATCATGGCATGATGGGCCGACGCTATCCCTGGCAACGCCAGTGCCACTGCAGCGAACAGACTCATCCAGTTCAGCGTATGTCGTGTCATTGGATTCACCGTTATTCTCGGGAGAGGGGTTTTTAAGCCTAGCCCAGTAACAGAATGTTGCTGCAACGGCCCACGAGCTGTCACACGACTGCAATAATTCCGTTATCTAATGCGGGCCAAGACACCTTTAATGGAAGAGGTTTAAGCATGGTTGGCAGAAACATTCTGATCGTTGACGACGAAGCGCCAATTCGCGAGATGATCGCCGTTGCATTGGAAATGGCCGGCTATGACTGCCTGGAAGCCGAAAACTCCCAGCAGGCCCACGCCATCATCGTCGACCGCAAGCCGGACCTGATCCTGCTCGACTGGATGCTTCCGGGCACCTCGGGCATCGAGCTGGCCCGGCGCCTCAAGCGCGACGAGCTGACCGGCGACATCCCGATCATCATGCTCACCGCCAAGGGTGAGGAAGACAACAAGATCCAGGGCCTGGAAGTCGGCGCCGACGACTACATCACCAAACCCTTCTCGCCGCGCGAGCTGGTGGCCCGGCTCAAGGCCGTGCTGCGCCGCGCAGGCCCGAGCGACGGCGAAGCACCGATCGAAGTCGGCGGCCTGCTGCTCGACCCGATCAGCCATCGGGTGACCATCGACGGCAAACCCGCCGAAATGGGCCCGACCGAATACCGCCTGCTGCAATTCTTCATGACCCACCAGGAGCGCGCCTACACCCGCGGCCAACTGCTGGATCAGGTCTGGGGCGGCAACGTCTATGTCGAGGAACGCACCGTCGACGTGCACATCCGCCGCCTGCGCAAGGCGCTGGGTGATGCCTACGAAAATCTGGTACAAACCGTCCGCGGCACCGGTTACCGCTTCTCTACCAAGAGCTGAACCGCTGCATATCGCCAAGGCAATGGAAAGGACGCGTCGTTAATTGAACCAGAACTGGCATGGCACCCTGATTCGCCACATGCTGTTGCTGATCACCGTCTGCCTGCTGGCAGGGCTGATCAGCGGCTACTATGGCTGGAGCCTGGCCCTGGGCCTGGCGATCTACCTGGGCTGGACCCTCAAGCAACTGCTGCGCCTGCACGAATGGCTGCGCCTGCACAAACCCGATGAAGCACCGCCCGATGGTTATGGCCTGTGGGGCGAGGTGTTCGACAGCATCTATCACCTGCAACGCCGCGACCAACGCGTGCGCGGGCGCCTGCAGGCGGTGATCGACCGGGTGCAGGAGTCCACCGCCGCGCTCAAGGACGCGGTGATCATGCTCGACAGCGATGGCAACCTGGAGTGGTGGAACCGTGCCGCGGAAACCCTGCTGGGCCTCAAGACCCCGCAGGACAGCGGCCAGCCGGTGACCAACCTGGTGCGTCATCCGCGCTTCAAGGAGTATTTCGAGCAGGAGAACTACCTCGAACCGCTGGAAATCCCCTCGCCGATCAACGATCGCATGCGTGTGCAGTTGCACATCACTCGCTACGGCAATAATGAACACCTGATGCTGGTGCGCGATGTCACTCGTATTCATCAGCTGGAGCAGATGCGCAAGGACTTCGTCGCCAACGTCTCCCACGAGTTGCGCACACCGCTGACAGTAATTGCCGGCTACCTGGAAACCCTGCTCGACAACGTCGAAGAGGTGAACCCGCGCTGGGTTCGCGCCCTGCAGCAGATGCAGCAGCAAGGCGGACGCATGCAGACCCTGCTCAACGACCTGCTGTTGCTGGCCAAACTGGAAGCCACCGATTACCCCTCGGACAACCAGCCGGTGGCCGTCGATACCCTGCTGCAATCGATCAAGGGCGACGCCCAGGCGCTGTCCGGGCAGCGCAACCAGCGTATCAGCCTGGAGGCCCAACCCGGCATCCGCCTCAAAGGCAGCGAGGCGGAACTGCGCAGCGCCTTCTCCAACCTGGTGTTCAACGCAGTCAAATACACCCAGGACGAAGGCCAGATTCGCATCCGCTGGTGGGCCGACGAGCAAGGCGCACACCTGAGCGTGCAGGACTCGGGCATCGGCATCGACCCCAAGCACCTGCCACGCCTGACCGAACGCTTCTACCGGGTCGACTCCAGCCGTGCGTCGAATACCGGCGGCACCGGCCTGGGCCTGGCGATCGTCAAGCACGTGCTGTTGCGCCACCGCGCCCGCCTGGAAATCAGCAGCGTACCGGGCCATGGCAGCACCTTTACCTGCCATTTCGCCCCGGTCCAGATAGCGGCGCGCCAAGCCTCCTGAGCCACCGCCCTTTAAATTTGCGCAGTCAGCCGCTACATTGGCTGACTCGCGCCAGTATGTGCTGGCATTGCTGTACTCCCTTTCTTAGATGACGGACCCCGTAAAACTCCATCATGGACCCTTCCCCTGGTTTCAACCTCGCTGCACTTTTCGCCGACTTCGGCATGATTCTTTTTGCTCTGCTGCTGGTTCTGCTCAACGGCTTTTTCGTTGCCGCCGAGTTCGCCATGGTCAAATTGCGCTCGACCCGGGTCGAGTCGATCGCCGAGCAGCATGGCTGGCGCGGGCAGATCCTGCGCACCGTACACAGCCAGCTGGACGCCTACCTGTCCGCCTGCCAACTGGGTATCACCCTCGCCTCGCTGGGCCTGGGCTGGGTGGGTGAGCCGGCTTTCGCCCATTTGCTCGAACCACTGCTGGGCGCGGTCGGCGTCGAATCGCCGGAAGTCATCAAGGGCATCTCGTTCTTCAGCGCCTTCTTCGTGATTTCCTACCTGCACATCGTCGTCGGTGAGCTGGCGCCCAAGTCCTGGGCGATCCGCAAGCCCGAGCTGCTGTCGCTGTGGACGGCGGTGCCGCTGTACCTGTTCTACTGGCTGATGTACCCGGCCATCTACCTGCTCAACGCCAGCGCCAACGCCATCCTGCGTATCGCCGGCCAAGGCGAGCCCGGGCCGCATCACGAACACCACTACAGCCGCGAAGAGCTCAAGCTGATCCTGCACTCCAGCCGTGGCCAGGACCCTAGCGACCAGGGCATGCGCGTACTGGCCTCGGCCGTGGAAATGGGCGAGCTGGAAGTGGTCGACTGGGCCAACTCCCGCGAAGACATGGTCTGCCTCGATGCCAACGCGCCGCTCAAGGAAATCCTCGCGATGTTCCGCCGGCACAAGTTCAGCCGCTACCCGGTGCTTGATGCCGAGCGCGGCGAGTTCATCGGCCTGCTGCACATCAAGGACCTGCTGCTGGAGCTGGCCGACCTCGACCATATCCCCGAGTCGTTCAACCTGGCAGAGCTGACCCGCCCACTGGAGCGCGTGTCGCGGCACATGCCGCTGGCGCACCTGCTGGAACAGTTCCGCAAAGGCGGCGCGCACTTTGCGTTGGTCGAGGAAGCCGACGGCAAGGTCATCGGTTACCTGACCATGGAAGACGTGCTGGAAGTGCTGGTTGGTGACATCCAGGACGAACACCGCAAGGCTGAACGCGGCATCCTCGCCTACCAGCCGGGCAAGCTGCTGGTACGCGGCGACACGCCATTGTTCAAGGTCGAACGCCTGCTTGGCGTGGACCTGGACCACATCGAGGCGGAAACCCTCGCCGGCCTGGTCTACGAGACCCTCAAGCGGGTTCCGGAAGAGGAAGAGTTGCTGGAAGTCGAAGGCCTGCGCATCATCATCAAGAAGATGAAAGGGCCGAAGATCGTCCTGGCCAAAGTGCTCAAGCTCGATTGAGCCGCCTCAGGGGTTGCCGGCGGTAAAGTTCGGCAAGCCACCGACGGGCTGGTTGAACTGGTAGGGTATCGACTCCAGCGCCAGCCCGACGTTGCGCTGCACCACAAAGTGCAGGTGCGGGCCGCTGCTGTTGCCGGTATTGCCGGATTTGGCCAGCGGCGTGCCGTACGCCACCCGCTGCCCCTCCCTGACCACCACCGAGCCGCGCATCAGGTGCAGATACACACCCATGGTGCCGTCTTCGTGGAGGATCCGCACAAAGTTGCCCGAAGGATGGCTACCGCGGCCGCTCTGGCTGTTTTCGGTCTTGATCACCACTCCCGCCCTTGCAGCAATGATCGGCGTGCCTTCGGGCATGGCAATGTCCATGGCATAGCGGCCCTTGGGCCCGAAGTGGCTATAGCGGCCATTGGGCCCCTGGCTCAGGCGAAAGGGCCCGCCACGCCAGGGCAAGGGGTAGCGGAAGGCCAGTTGGCGCTGGCCTGGGTTGCCCAGGGCGTAAGAGAATTTCTCCTTATAGCTCACCGGTCTTCCGGGCTGCCGCGCACTTAGCAGGGTCAACGGCATCGTCGTACGCGCCGGTATTACCCCCCGTACCAGCCGTGATGCCCCACCCTGCACATTGCCCATGCGCTCCAGGCGCAGCTCCACCTCGACCGGCGCATAGGTGTCGTTGCGTGCGCTGAAACGCACGCCACCGGCAAACCTGTTGACCTGCAACTGCACCTGGGTTTCCAGCTGTTCAACCATCCTGTCGCCAAAGACAAACGCCCGGCTGCCGGGGATCGGCCGATCGGAATAGGACACCACGCCATTGGCGTCGGTACTTTTGTAGAGGGTCATGGCCAGCACAGGGCCGCAAGCCATGAGCAAGGCGCAGAACAGCAGCGTGCGTGCGGGCATGAGTAGTGGCTTTTTGACAGTTAGTGGTCTGTCGAAGCCTAGCAGCGGATTTTGGCGGGGGTATGGCGAGAGTGTTTGCGGGATGTGCCAGGAGACGAACGGTGCATTCATCGCGGGGCAAGTCGGAGCGGCGGTGCGGCGATCCGACTTGCCCCGCGATGGGCTAATCAGGCCCCCGGCACGAAGTGCTTCTGCGCCGAGCCGCGAGCGATCAAGCGCGACAGGTAGTCGAGCTTCTGGGCATCCTGATCAACGAACTTGAAGGTCAGTTGCAACCAGTCGCTATCCGGCTTGGGCTCCAGTGCAGCAATCGCATGCAGGTAGCCATTGAGACGGGCGATCTCGGCGTTCTCGCCCTGCTCCAGGTCGAGCACCGCGCCTTCCAGTACCTGCGGCAGGGTTTCGCCACGGCGCACCACCAGCAGCGCTTCCTTGAGGCTCAACGCCTTGATCACGCATGGCTGAACGCCGCTGGGCAGGCGCAGTTGGCCCTGGCCACGCCCTGCCGGCGCCGCTGCTGCAGGCTTGGGAGCGCTCACCAGTGGTTTGGCCGCCGCCGGGGCCGCTGGCGCTGACGGCTTGACCGTTTCGGCACGGCCGCCGGTCAGGGCACTCAGCGAATCGTTGGCAAACGCCGACGTAGCGCGGGTTGGGGCGCTGGCCAGCAAGGTATCGAGCTTGCCGACCTTGGTCAGGGCCTTCTTCACCTTGGTCAGCAGTTGCTCGTTGGTGAACGGCTTGCCGACAAAATCCGAAACCCCGGCCTGAATCGCCTGGACCACGTTTTCCTTGTCGCCACGGCTGGTCACCATGATGAACGGCAGGGTCTTCATCGACTCTTGCTGACGGCACCAGGTCAGCAGCTCAAGGCCGGACATTTCCGGCATTTCCCAGTCGCACAGGACCAGATCGAAAGTCTCGCGGCTCAACATGGTCTGGGCCTTGCGGCCATTGACCGCATCTTCGATGACGATACCGGGGAAGTAGTTACGCAGGCATTTCTTGACCAGGTCGCGAATGAACGGCGCATCATCCACAACCAACACACTGACTTTACTCATCGCCACTCCTATTGAATCCCGACTAGCATAACGCTGACTGATGGCCATTTGCCAAACATTGGGTCACGCCGGGACTCGTTGTTTCGTTCGCGGCTGCCTCACCCGCAAACGAAAACGCCCGGCCAGGGCCGGGCGTTCATTCTCGGGGCAGTCTTAGTTATCGTCAGATTTGCCCGGAACATTAGCCTTTTCGCCACTGCGCTGAACCTCTTCCTGCATGCGCTTGAGGCCCAGGTGACGCACGTCGGTGCCGCGCACCAGATAGATCACCAGCTCGGAGATGTTGCGTGCGTGGTCGCCGATACGCTCCAGCGAACGCAAAGCCCAGATCACGCTGAGAACGCGCGAGATCGAGCGTGGATCTTCCATCATGTAGGTGACCAGCTCACGCAGGGCGGTCTTGTACTCGCGGTCGATGGTCTTGTCGTACTGGGCAACCGACAGCGCCAGGTCGGCGTCGAAACGGGCAAAGGCATCCAGCGCATCGCGGACCATGTTGCGCACCTGGTCGCCGATGTGGCGCACTTCGACGTAACCGCGCGGCGACTCGCCCTCCTCGCACAGCTGGATGGCACGGCGGGCGATCTTGGTCGACTCGTCGCCGATGCGCTCCAGGTCAATCACCGACTTGGAAATGCTGATGATCAGACGCAGGTCGGATGCCGCCGGCTGACGCCGGGCCAGGATGCGCACGCACTCTTCGTCGATGTTGCGCTCCATCTGGTTGATCTGCTCGTCGACTTCGCGCACCTGCTGGGCCAGGCCCGAATCGGCCTCGATCAGCGCGGTAACCGCGTCGTTGACCTGCTTCTCGACCAGGCCGCCCATCGCCAGGAGGTGGCTGCGAACCTCTTCGAGTTCGGCGTTGAACTGCTGGGAGATATGGTGGGTAAGGCTGTCTTTATCGATCATGAGAAATCCTTGGAGCGTCCGGTAGGTGCGATCAGGCGGCGTTCAATCATTGAAACCTAGCCATACCGGCCGGTGATGTAGTCTTCGGTCTGCTTCTTCGCCGGGTTGGTGAACAGCGTGTCGGTATCACCGAACTCCACCAGTTTGCCCATGTACATGAATGCGGTGTAGTCGGAAACCCGCGCCGCCTGCTGCATGTTATGGGTAACGATGACGATGGTGTACTTGGACTTGAGCTCGTAGATCAGCTCTTCGACCTTCAGCGTCGAAATCGGGTCGAGTGCCGAGCAAGGTTCGTCGAGCAGCAGTACTTCCGGCTCCACGGCAATGGTGCGGGCAATCACCAGACGCTGCTGCTGACCACCGGACAGGCCCAGCGCCGACTCGTGCAGGCGGTCCTTGACCTCATCCCACAGCGCCGCGCCCTTGAGCGCCCACTCCACGGCTTCGTCGAGCACGCGCTTCTTGTTGATGCCCTGGATGCGCAGGCCGTAGACCACGTTCTCATAGATGGTCTTGGGGAACGGGTTGGGCTTCTGGAACACCATGCCGACCCGGCGGCGCAGCTCGGCAACGTCTTCGCCCTTGCGGTAGATGTTGTTGCCATAGAGGTTGATCGCGCCTTCCACGCGGCAGCCGTCAACCAGGTCGTTCATGCGGTTGAAGGTACGCAGCAAGGTCGATTTACCGCAGCCGGACGGGCCGATGAAGGCAGTCACGCGCTGCTTGGGAATGTTCATGCTGACATCGAACAGGGCTTGCTTGTCGCCGTAGTACAGGCTCAGGCCAGGCACTTCGATGGCTACGGTTTCTTCAGCCAGGCGCAGGCTCTGTTTGTCGCGACCCAGGGCCGACATGTCTATACCGTGAGAATGGGTTTCATGTTGCATGATTTCACTCCGTTTGTAGCTGCTAGCTTCTCGCTGCAAGCTGCAAGTTTGAGCAAAAGCGGCTTGTAGCTTGCCGCTTATGGCTAATAGCTTTCAGTCAGCTGTCCAGCGCCTTGTACTTCTCGCGCAGGTGGTTACGAATCCATACCGCCGAGAGGTTCAGGGTGGCGATTACCAGCACCAGCAGCAGCGCGGTGGCGTACACCAGCGGCCGTGCGGCCTCGACGTTCGGGCTCTGGAAGCCGACGTCGTAGATGTGGAAGCCCAGGTGCATGATCTTCTGGTCCAGGTGCAGGTACGGGTAGTTGCCGTCCACCGGCAGCGAAGGCGCAAGCTTGACCACACCCACCAACATCAGCGGCGCTACTTCACCCGCAGCGCGGGCCACGGCGAGGATCATGCCGGTCATCATTGCCGGGCTTGCCATTGGCAGGACGATCTTCCACAGGGTCTCGGCCTTGGTCGCACCGAGCGCCAGCGATCCTTCGCGGACCGTACGCGGAATCCGTGCCAGGCCTTCTTCAGTGGCCACGATCACCACCGGCACCGCCAGCAACGCCAGGGTCAGCGAAGCCCAGAGCAGGCCCGGGGTACCCAGGGTCGGCGCCGGCAGCGCTTCGGGGAAGAACAGGCGGTCGAGCGAGCCACCCAGCACATAGACGAAGAAACCCAGGCCGAACACGCCGTAAACAATCGCCGGAACACCCGCCAGGTTGTTCACCGCAATACGAATCAGGCGGGTCACCGGCCCCTGACGCGCATATTCACGCAGGTACACCGCCGCCAGCACGCCAAACGGGGTGACGATCACGGCCATGATCAGGGTCATCATCACAGTACCGAAGATCGCCGGGAAGATCCCGCCTTCGGTGTTGGCTTCACGCGGGTCGTCGCTGAGGAATTCCCAGACCTTGGCGAAGTAAACGCCCAGCTTGGTGAAGATGCCCATGCCGTTCGGCTGGTAGGCATGCACCACCTTGCTCAGGTTGATTTCCACCTCACGACCATTACCGTCCTTGGCCACCAGGCTGTCGCGGCCGAAGTCCTGGTGCAGACCGCCCAGACGCTCTTCAATGGCCTTGTAGCGGTTGTTCAGCTCGGCACGCTCGGCTTCGATATCGGCCTGGGCAGCGGCGTCCAGCTTGCCGTCCAGCTCCAGCTTGCGGGTCTGCAGGCGCAGACGCTCAAGGCCGTAGTTGATCGCACCGATGTCTTTCTTCTCAAGCTTCTGCAGCTCGCCGGCCAGCTTGTCGGCACGCTTGAGACGGCTTTGCAGCTCGGTCCAGGCGGCCTGGCCTTCGGCGATCACCTTGCCGTTTTCCTTGACGCTGACCAGGTAGCCGTAGAAGTTGCCCCACTCGCGGCGTTCCAGGGCAATCAGGTCAACCGGCTTCTGCTGGTCGGTCAGCCATTCGCCGACCACCCAGGTGAAGTCGCTGCCATTGAGGTCGCGGTTACCGACCTTGATCAGCTCGCGGGTCATGAACTCCGGGCCTTCGTCAGGTACCGGCAAGCCGGCACCCTTCAGACGGGCACGAGGTACTTCTTCCTTCTGCACCACTTCGCCAACGACGATATGGTTGGCCTGGCCAGGCACGTTGTAGCTGGCTTGCAGCAGGTCGGCCGGCCAGAAGTGGCCAAGGCCGCGCACCGCGATCACGGCGAGCAGACCGATGGTCATGATCACCGCGATGGCGACCGCGCCACCGCTCATCCAGACGCCGGGGGCGCCGCTCTTGAACCAGCTTTTGAGGGAATCCTTTTTCACGGATCGCTACCTTTCTATCAAAGCGACGAGTATTTCTTGCGCAGACGCTGGCGAATCAGCTCGGCCAAGGTGTTCATCACGAAGGTGAACATCAGCAGCACCAGCGCGGCGAGGAACAGCACGCGATAATGACTGCCACCGACTTCCGACTCGGGCATCTCCACCGCAACGTTGGCCGCCAGGGTGCGCATACCTTCGAACAGGTTCATTTCCATGACCGGGGTGTTGCCGGTAGCCATCAGCACGATCATGGTTTCACCCACGGCGCGGCCCATGCCGATCATCAGCGCCGAGAAGATCCCCGGGCTGGCGGTCAGGATGACCACGCGGGTCAGGGTCTGCCACGGCGTGGCACCGAGCGCCAGCGAACCCAGGGTCAGGCTGCGCGGCACGCTGAACACGGCGTCTTCGGCGATCGAGTAGATGTTCGGGATCACCGCGAAGCCCATGGCGATACCGACCACCAGGGCGTTGCGCTGGTCGTAGGTAATCCCCAGGTCATTGGTGATCCACAGGCGCATGTCGCCATCGAAGAACCAGGTCTCGACGAACGGGCTCATGTACAGGGCGAACCAGCCGGTGAAGAGGATCACCGGAATCAGGATCGCCGCTTCCCAGCCATCCGGAACCCGCAGGCGCAGCGACTCGGGCAGGCGGCTCCAGGCAAAGCCGGCAACCAGGATGCCCAGTGGCATCAACAGGAACAGGCTGAACACACCCGGCAGGTGACCTTCAAGGAACGGCGCCAGGAACAGGCCGGCGAAGAAGCCGAGAATCACCGTCGGCATCGCCTCCATCAGCTCGATCACCGGCTTGACCTTGCGGCGCATGCCCGGGGCCATGAAGTAGGCGGTGTAGATGGCGGCGGCAATGGCCAGTGGTGCAGCGAGGATCATCGCGTAGAACGCAGCCTTCAGGGTACCGAAGGTCAGCGGCGACAGGCTCAGCTTGGGTTCGAAGTCGGTGTTCGAAGCAGTCGACTGCCAAACGTACTTGGGCTCGTCGTAGTTCTCGTACCAGACCTTGCTCCACAGCGCGCTCCAGGACACTTCCGGGTGCGGGTTCTTCAAGGTCAGCGGCAGCAGCTTGCCGCCTTCTTCGATGATGATGCGGTTGGCCCGTGGCGACAGCGCCAGGACGCCCGCGCCCCCAGCGGCCGGCTCGACCAACAGGGTACGGTGCGCGGTGCTGTGGAACACGCCGAGCTTGCCGTCGGCGTCGAGGGCGATAAAGCCCTTGCGGCGCTCTTCGGCATCGATCTGCACGATCGGCGCCTTGCCCATCTGGAACTCGCGAATACGCTTGAAGCGCTGCTCGCCATCCGGGTCGCGGGCCATGAACCACTGGGCCAGGCCGCCTTTGGAATCACCGATGATCAGCGAAATACCGCCCACCAGTTGGGTGCTGGCGGTGACTTCGGCATTGCCGTCGTCGAGCAGCTTGTAGCGGCCGTTGAGGCTCTTCTCGCGCAGGCTGAAGACGTCAGCCTGGGCACGCCCGTTGATTACATACAGCCATTGCTGGCGCGGGTCGATGAAGATCGCCTTCACCGCCTCGGTCATCTGCGGCAGCTCGATACGGCTCTGCTCGCTGGTGACTTCGCCAGTCATCATGTTCTCTTCGCGGCTCAGCGACACCACCTGCAGGTGCGCACCGGTAGAACCGGCCACCACCAGGGTTTCGCCATTGACGTTGAGGCTGACGTGCTCCAGCGCCCGGCCCTGGTCATCCAGGGCGAACGGCTCCTGGCCGTAAGGGAAGTCGATGCCCGGGGTGATGGTTTTCTGGTTGTCCGGGTAGGTGATCTTGTAGCTGTGGCTGAACACCAGCGCCTGGCCATTGGACAGGCCCAGCACCACCAGCGGGTTACCCGGCTGATCGGCACCGATCGAAGTCACCTGGGTACCGGCAGGTACTGGCAACTCGACACGCTTGAGCTCGGCACCGGACTTGGTGTCGAAGAACAGCGCCTGGCCCTTGTCGGAAACGCGCATACCGACCAGGTTCTGCTCTTCCAGGGCGATCATCAGCGGCTTGCCGGCGTCCTGTTGCAGCCAGGTCGGCTCCAGGGCCTTCTTGCTGGTCAGGGTAGCGCCCTGAAACAGCGGCACAACCACGTAGGCCAGGTAGAAGAAGATCAGGGTAATTGCTGCCAGCACGGCGAGCCCGCCCACCAGTACATACCAGCGGGTCAGGCGGTCCTTGAGCGCACGAATGCGCCGCTTGCGTTGCAGCTCGGGCGTATTGAAGTCAATCCGCACGGGGGGAGAATTTTGGGTCATGGTGGAGTTGGCCAGATCATTCATGCGCACACCCTAGCGGTCCCGTATGACAAAAACATGACAATGCAGTGACGCAAAAAAGCCCGCCGCGCAGATATCCCTGGCAGCGGACTCACAATGAGTGGCGAGACCGGGTCAAAACCCGCCCCCGCCGGTCCTTCAATTACTTCTTCGCAACGTTGCCGTTGTGATTCAGACCCAGGTCAGCCAGGGCTTTATCAACCACTTTGGCTGGCAGCGGGATGTAACCGTCTTTCACCACCACTTGCTGGCCGGCTTGCGACAGCACCAGCTTGACGAACTCAGCTTCCAGCGGAGCCAGAGGCTTGTTCGGCGCCTTGTTGACGTAGACGTAGAGGAAGCGCGACAGCGGGTAGGTGCCGTTCAGGGCGTTGGCTTCGTTGTCTTCAACGAAAGCACCGCCTTCTTTCTTGGCCAGAGGCACGGTTTTGACGCTGGCGGTCTTGTAGCCGATGCCCGAGTAACCGATGCCGTTCAGCGAGCTGCTGATCGACTGCACGACCGAAGCCGAGCCAGGTTGTTCGTTGACGTTAGGCTTGAAGTCGCCTTTGCACAGGGCCTCTTCCTTGAAGTAGCCGTAGGTGCCAGACACCGAGTTACGGCCGAACAGCTGCACTGGCTTGTTAGCCAGGTCGCCGGTCACGCCCAGGTCGCCCCAGGTTTTCACGTCGGCCTTGGCGCCGCACAGACGGGTCGAGGAGAAGATCGCATCGACCTGAGCCATGGTCAGGCCTTTGATCGGGTTGTCCTTGTGTACGAATACGGCCAGGGCGTCGACGGCAACCGGGATGGCGGTTGGCTTGTAGCCGTACTTCTGCTCGAAGGCCTGCAGCTCGACGTCCTTCATCTTGCGGCTCATCGGGCCGAGGTTGGCGGTACCTTCGGTCAGCGCGGGTGGCGCGGTGGAGGAGCCGGCAGCCTGAATCTGGATATTGACGTTCGGATATTCCTTTTTGTAAGCCTCAGCCCACAAGGTCATCAGGTTCGCCAGGGTATCGGAACCGACGCTGGAGAGGTTGCCCGACACACCGGTGGTCTTGGTGTAGGTCGGAATAGCAGGGTCAACAGCGGCAACCGCATTGGCGGTGGCAACGCCAGCGGCGACGAAAGTCAGGGCCGCCATCAAACGCTTCAGTTTCATGCCTTGCTCCTAGCAGGAATTGGGGTGAGATGGATCGGGCCCAAGTATCTGCAGGCCGTATGACTACTCTATGAAACGAATGTGACAATTAGATGAATGGCCAGCATCCCACCCCAAGTCATTAAACACCTATGCAGATGTTATCCAGATTGTAGCCTTCGCCCCCTTCTGCAAGAGCCTTCCTGTGCCGCAGCACCAGCCCTGCTTCACCGGTGATCGCAGAAACAACAGGCCCCAAGCCACTCTCCATTCGCTCGATATTTGTCGCATCGAATAGGCGAGCCAATTGCGGATCGGCTGCCACCGATTTCCAGACCGCTGACGCGAGTAAACCGAATCTCTTGAACACCTGCCCATGTAACTGCCTGGCGATCTGCTCGGGAACTGGTGCTCCTCCCGCCTGCAGGGTCTGTTCAAGCCACGCAGCCGATACCGCCCGCCCCTCGCCGCTCACCACCCCCGCAAACTCACGACGATCCTTTAGCATGAGGTAGAGCGGGTCCAGTCCGGTCCCTTCAGGGAACACCACCACATAGTCATCGAAACGGACATCCGCCAGTTGGCCAAAGGGCTCCAGCGGCGGCACGCGCGGCACATGGAACAACCCGACAGGCAAGGTTACGCCCCGCCCAGGGTTCTCGACGCGAGGACGTGGCGACCAGAACAGCGTGATAGGCGCCACTCCCTCACTGGTGAAGCGAAAGACTTTGGCTTGTTCGTCCCATTCAGCAGCCCTGACTCTCACCTCGGTTGGCAACTTGCCACCGTTCGTCGAAGTCAGCCGCACCTGAGCGAACTCGGTTACTTCCTGCAATCCCTTGAAGCGCTTATCCGCTGTTGCCGCAGCGGTACCCGAGCACAACCGCATCGGCAATTCGACGCTTGCCTGTGCTTGCGCGAGCTCGTGCCAGGGTTGGCCTTCGATGGGTAACAGCTCGACAAGCGGAAGGGTCAGAGCAAAGCGGTGGTCCACCGCAATACGGTTGAAAACAAACTGCAGCACATCGGCGTAGGTGCCTGGATGCACTTCCTGTGTCGAAGTCACCTGCCAGGTGAACTCTCCCACTGCAGAGCGAACAGCGCTTTGCAGGCTGATCATTTGCTCTTCGCTCGCTACAGTCCCACCTTCGCCAGCCAGCAAACAAGGTCGCAGTTGCGCCCCATGCACAGGCGCGTTGAAGGCACGGGCTACATTGCCTGGGCCAGTGCCAGTGGCAGCTACAAGGCGTACATGTTGCTCCTCCAGCCTGTCGAGCAACGACATAGCACGCGCGTGCAAAATAGTGTGGCGTTCACTTGCCTGTGACAACTGAACACCATAGTCATCGCTGATGCGGGTCATCTGCGCCAGCACGATTTCTTGCATTGCACGGTCATAGAACCCGTTACTCACATCGCGTACCGCTCTCTCTTTGGCAAAGCGCACACTCGACCGGTAGTACTGCAGACCGACCACAGCGCTGTCGGCTTCTTCTTGCGCCTGTTCCAGCCCAGCGATGTCATTCACGCAGGTGGAAAGCCGCTGCTCCACCGGCTCTTCAGCCGGCGCAACCTGAAGTGCCTGCAATTGCGTCAGCAAACGGTCGAGCTGATCCAGTGCACGCACGGCTGCCGGGGCGGTTTTGCTGATGCCTGCGTCGAGCTTGCGAACCTCTTCCTGCTGTCTCGATGAATTCGCCAGGGCCCGCTCTGTTGCATTCAAACTCCAAAACGATGGCTTCGGTGGCGGCGTGGGTTGTGCACCAGGTAGCGGGTCGCCCTTGAACGCCGCAGTACCTTGCTGTCGGTGCAAGCGCCTGAGAAAGCCAATGAACGATTGCGGGAGCGTGACGTTGCCGGTGATTACATCCTCGGTGTACAGAATCAAATCCGCCCCACCGGTGTGGTCGACAATGGTGTCGAAATGCTCAATGAGTCTGTCGTGATCCTCTTTGGAAACATCGACAGCCCAGATTTTTTTCACCAGGTTCAGAAACTCTGACTCGGTGTAGTCTTGTAAAGAAGATTTGAGATCCATCTCGAATACCTCAAGATTAAGCCACTGCTATGTGATAACTAAAGAATATAAACCCAAACACTCATCGAGCAAGGATCAATCTCGACCTTTGTCAAGCAAAGAAAACACCAAGCTACAAACTTCCAAGTTCACGTTGTACTTGAATATCACTCTAATATTTTCGTGCCCTTTAGAGCTAAGATGATACAAGTCCCACCCCCCTGTCTTACCTACTGGCAGGGGGAGCGTCATTGGTCCTTTTTGCTCGAAAGGAACACCAAAAAATTCATGCACGGCATCCCGCGTTTTAAGCGAACCGTAGGGCGCTGACAGTTCTCCTGCATAGTCAATTTGTGAAGGCGCTATTTTCTGCAGTGTGATACAAATCGCTTCGAGTTTTTTTGTTTCAGCAAAAAAACCAAAGTCGACACCTCGCTCAGGTTCGATGTGCAAATAATCTGTGCCAGGATACAGCTCTATAAAAGGAGTATCCGAGATAATTTTTTTCCTCACCAAATCTTGGTAGGTCTGCCCAACACTGCTCAGCCAAGTATCAATGTTACTTAAGTTCATTTGTACCACCCTTTTGCTTGATGCAATTCATGCAACTGGTGACGGGTCCTTTCGACTTCTTGATCGGTAAAGCCATATTCAAGAAGTCCTGATTTCAAGGCATCCATATTACTATCAACTGCCGCCCGCAGATCGGCGGCATCTTTCTTTTGCTTAGCCTTTGTGTTTCTACCGCCATAAGTTTCACTGAATCTCCTATGCACACTTGAAGGGATAACGATGCTGGGGGCTTGTTCAAGAAAGCTTTTCTTCAGACGCACATCAATTTCAAGGTAGTTATTATCTATAAAAAGCTCCAACGCCTTCCGAGAAACGATATGATCTGCATCCATATCATCATTGATACTCCGCCGCCGTATATCAATATAATCTCCCGTTTCCAGCGGCTTCGCCGGCTCAAGAGCAAAAACCAGTCCCGGAGACGGCAGTTCCGTTCCCGCACCGAAACCAGGAATATTGGCATTGATGTCCTCAATGTTCTCGCCCGGAAGTATTTCGATTTGCGGCCGGGCGGGTGCCAGGGGAGTACCAGGCAACACCGCTGGTATCGAAGGTCCAGGCGGCAACGCCGTCGGGCCGAGGGCTTCACGTCCGGGCGGCACCAGTGGCGTCCAGGTTCGATTGCCCGAAACTGAATGTGCTTGTGTTGTAACAAGGTCTAGCGATCCCTGGAGCTCAAGGCTCAGCCAAGGTGCGAACGGCTGGGTAACAGGTCGCAAGCCCTGGGCAGCAGTAGGCTTGTGGATGCTTATACGGTCGAGGTTGTAGGAGTCCGTGCCGTACACCGCAGCCCGGGCGTAGCGGATTTCGAACTCATGCCGCTCACCCAGCCAGTCGCTTTTGCGCGCATAGGGAGCATAACCATTAGCCAACCGTTTCCTGTTGATCTCATCGAGCTGTGAAATCAACAAGCCTTCTTCGGTGACAGCACGCCAGAGGGCGCACTCGAAGCTTGCGAAAGAAGTAAATTCACGACCACGAAAGCGCTCGCCTACCGCCATGGGCACCGGCGCCCCTGCATCCTTTTCAACCGCTTCCCACCAGTCATGGGTAACGGCTTGCCCTGTGCCATTGACCACACCGCTACCAACGGGGCGCACAGCAAAAGTGAAGTACAACGGCGACTGCCCGGGGATACAGACAATGCAGTCGTCTATGCGCAGGTCGGCTCCCAGGGGAATGCTGTCCGCTGGCGCACCTAGCGCCAGCAGACCGGGAAGATCACCAGCAGTACCTTGTGCGGTGGCGCCATGGGCGGCTGGATCAGGGTCTGCAACAAAACGCAGGCTTTTATCGCCAGGCGTCTCGCCGTCGAGGACGTAGGTGTTGCTCAGCGGGTCCAGAACGGCATTGCGCACCGGCACTTCAGCGGCAATCGTGCCCCCCGTGGCAGCTACATGGATGGCTGTGCCACCCGCCACCTGCTCGGTCTTGAGCCGATGGTCGATGATCGCCATACCACCAGCGTCTGCAAGCGCCTGCAGGTTTTGCCCCGGACGTAAGCCCAGAACTTCAGCTCGCACCCCAAGCCCCTGAAGTCTGCGATTGCGTTGTTCCGGGGTGAGCTCACCGTTGATAGAACAACGCAGTCGCTGTCAGGCTGACCGTCTGCCCGGTGCGGATCAGCAGGATACGACCGATTTCCTTGATGGTGTCCAGGATCGCCAGTTCGATCGTCGCGGCTGCCGTTTGGGCTACCAGAGCACCGCCACGGGTCAGCAACATGCCACCGGCAGCTGTCGCCGACATGGGTGCTTTCAGGGTGTTGGCTTGCCTGAGACGCTCATGACGCAGGTCGGCATCAGCGTGCCGTTTGAAGCGGATGCGCGCCTCGCGCTGCAACGCGTAAAGACGCTGGCGCTCCCACTCTTGCTCGCGCTCACGCCAGACGGCTTGCAGTTGTACGTACCGCTGGGTCAGGGCATTCGACTTTTCACCCAGTTGCCTGATGGCCTCAGAAAGCAGCTTTGCTTCCTGGCCCGCGGCATAGGAAGCTTCCCATGCTTGATGAGCTTGGGCAGCCGCTTGGGCAGAACCCAGGGCAGCCAGGTGTGAGACGTAGTCTTGGGTCGTGCGCTGTAAAGGATCCTGGCCGTCAAAGGCCAGGGCTTGACCTTGTTTACCGGACAGTTCAACGGTCTTTGCAGCGATCAGACCATTGATCTCATCCGGTTGCTTGCTGATGAGATACAAATCCCAACGCTCGCTTCCACTACTTTGTGGAGGCCTTCTGGCCGCGTCGATCTCAGCTTGAAGGACCTGCTCCAGGCGCGAAACCTGAGCAACGAACAGTTGTTCCAGCGCCAACTTCCTTGCATCGCGGACCTGGCTGTAGCCCTCGACCAACTGGCGATAGGCGTGCGCCTGGGCGATGGCCTGCGCTTCAGCCTGGGCCCTGGCCAGCGCTGCGGCACGTGCTTTTGCCCGTTTCTTGCGGCGCTTGCTGCTTGACCCACCGAAGCCGCCACCAAAGCCACCACCGCCACCGATACTGAAAAAGCCGCCACCGCCACTGCTGGATCCGGAGGAACCCGGTGTGATGACGACTTCACCTGTGCTTCTGTCCTGAAAGTTTCTGGTGTCCATACAGAGTCTCCTTGTCTGTATGGCGCAGGGTGGCGATTGGGGCTTGGCGAAAGTGGTACATCTTTATCGACGGGGCACGGTGCACCGGTCAATCTGTATCAAGACGAGTCATAGGAGGTCGTTGCAGGGTTGCCCTGCAACGACTGATGCGAGCTGTCAGCGACCTTTGAGCCAAAGGTAGATTCCCACCAACAGACCAATGGCGCAGATACCAGCAACGTAATAGGCCGGCGCCATCGGGCTGACCTTAAGCAGCGCGGTGACCACCATTGGCGTCAGGCCACCGAAGATCGCGTAAGCCAGGTTGTAGGAAAACGACAGGCCGCTGAAACGTACGACTGGCGGGAAGGCCTTGACCATGACGTAGGGCACAGCGCCGACGATGCCGACACACAGGCCGGTCAGGGCATACAGCGGGAACAGCCACTCGGGATGGCTGGGCAAGGTGTGATAGAAAGTCCAGGAAGTCACCAGCAACGCCAGGCTGCCAACAATGAACACCCGCCCGGCGCCAAAGCGGTCGGCCAAAGCCCCGGTACCGATGCAGCCCAGGCTGAGCAGGACAATGGCCAGGCTGTTGGCCTTCAGCGAATCGGTCGGGCTGACCTGATAAAAGCTCTGCAGCAGCGCCGGGGTCATCAGGATCACCACGACGATGCCAGCCGACAGCAGCCAGGTCAGCAGCATAGACAGCGCGATGGCACCGCGGTGGTCACGCAGCACCGCACGCAGCGGCACCTCTTCGGCCAGCGCCTTGCGCGCCTGCATCTCGGCAAACACCGGGGTTTCATGCAGCCAGCGACGCAGGTACACGGCGAACAAACCGAACACCCCGCCAAGCAGGAACGGGATACGCCAGGCGTAATCGGCGACTTCCTGCGGGCTGTAAACCGTGTTGATCAGCGTTGCCACCAACGAGCCAAGCAGGATCCCGGCCGTCAGGCCCGCCGTCAGCGTACCGCAGGCGTAGCCGGTGTTGCGGGCCGGCACGTGCTCGGAGACGAACACCCAGGCGCCCGGCACTTCACCGCCAATTGCCGCGCCCTGGATCACACGCATCACCAGCAGCAGGATCGGTGCCCACAGGCCGATCTGCGCGTAGGTTGGCAACAGGCCCATGATCAGGGTCGGCACGGCCATCATGAAAATGCTCAGGGTGAACATCTTCTTGCGCCCCAGCAGGTCGCCAAAGTGGGCCATGACGATGCCGCCCAGCGGCCGCGCCAGGTAGCCGGCGGCGAAGATACCAAACGTTTGCATCAAACGCAGCCATTCAGGCATTTCGGCGGGAAAGAACAGCTTGCCGACCACCGTGGCGAAGAACACGAAGATGATGAAATCGTAGAACTCCAGCGCACCGCCCAGGGCGGAAAGCGACAAAGTCTTGTAGTCACTGCGGGTCAGCGGCCTCGAAGGCTGCGCGATGGTGCCGGGCACGGAGGTCATAGGTCTCTCTTGTTGGCATTTCTTATTGGGGTGCAGGCCGCCTGGCGCGCGGGTTTGGGCCTGGGAAGCCTGGAACGATAGCAAATTGGCAGAAAAAGCACATAGCAGTACAAATTCAATACAAGTATTCATGACTGCATGGTCGTCGCTGCGCTTTCGTCTCTATATACTGGCCGCTTGTAGGAAGGGGTTGCGTCTTCTGAAGGATGTTGTGCGAAAACGCCGCTAGATATGCTTAGTCGGTTTCGCAGAGTTTCCCTTCGCCGCCTGGCAAAGCGAAAGCAGCGTAGAATAGTTGTGCTGAATCGTTTTTCGAGGCGTCTGTCATAGCGCCAACCAACGAAGCGTCATGGGTCAGAGGCACCCCCGGCATGATTGAACTCGAACAAGAAGATCCTATCCCGCAAGGCGACCTGGCCTTGCAAATCACTGCATTGCCCCGTGAAACCAACGGTTTCGGCGATATCTTTGGCGGCTGGCTAGTCGCCCAGATGGACCTGGCCGGTACCGCCATGGCCAGCCGCGTTGCCGGTGGCAGAGTGGCTACCGTGGCCATTGATCGCATGGCATTCCTGGTGCCGGTGGCTGTCGGCGCGCAGCTGTCCTTCTATACCCAGACCCTGGAAATCGGCCGTAGCTCGATTCAGATGATGGTTGAGGTGTGGAGCGACGATCCGTTGTCCAGCGAGTGGCGCAAGGTTACCGAAGCGGTATTCGTGTTTGTCGCCATCGACGGCAGCGGTCGCACCCGCTCGGTTCCTCCTCGTCGCTGAGACCACTGCGCGGTAAACTCGAAGGTATGCAAGCGGTCCAAGGCCGTACGGCAAACCAACGAGATAAAGCGCATGTCCACACCCAAGGTCGAATCCGAAAAGCACGGCGAACTCAATTGCTGGCGCATCACCAGCGACACGGCTGAACTGCTGGTCGCCCAGCAAGGCGCGCAGGTGCTCAGCTATCAACGGCTCGGCGAGCCGCCTTTGCTGTGGCTCAGCGAACAGGCCATTTTCAAGCAGGGCAAATCCGTGCGCGCCGGGATTCCGGTGTGCTGGCCCTGGTTTGGCATTTTCAAGCGCAACCCCGAGGCCGTGCAGGCCATGTATCACGCTGACGACGGCCCGGCCCATGGCCTGGTGCGCGGCCGTGACTGGCAATTGCTGGGCATCGACAGCAGTGGCGACGGCATCTGCATTGAATTCTCCCTTCCCGACACCCAGGGCGACCTTCCCGGCTGGCCGCACCTTGTCGAGCTCAAGCTGACTATCGTCATGGGCGAACAGCTGAGCATCACCCTCTCCAGCTACAACCTCGACAACGTCCCGGTCACTCTCAGCCAGGCGCTGCACAGCTATTTCGCCGTCAGCGATGTGCGCCAGGTGCAAGTCGAAGGGGTCGATGGCCTGAACTACATCGAAACCCTGGCTAACTGGGAGCAGCGCCAGCAGCAAGGCAACCTTGGTTTTGCCGGGGAAACCGACCGTATCTACCTGCAGGCACCTGAGCAACTGAGCATTGTCGATCCGGCCTGGAACCGGCGCGTGGTCATAACGGCCAAGGGCTCGCGTACGGCAGTGATCTGGAACCCCTGGACCGAGCGCGCCCTTGAGCTGCCGGACATGGCCGACGATGGCTGGCAGCGCATGCTCTGCATCGAGACCGCCAACGTGGTGGATGACCTGGTCACCTTGGCGCCGGGCGCGACCCATTCGCTGAGCCTTACCATCGCTAGCAAAGCGCTCTAGATCGTTATCGCGAGTCAAGCCCACTCCTACAGGAGCAGGCTTGACCCGCGATCATTCACAGATCCGCGTCTTCCACCACCCGCACCTTGGCCGCATCCATTGCATAGGCTGCATCAGCCAGATCATTGCTGACCTTCTCGACCTTCAGGGTTCCGTTGACCCACAGCGGCGTGTAGATGTCGTCGAGCTTCAGGCCCTTGGGATAGCGAACCAGCACCAGCTGGTTTGGAGGCGGTGGCGGCACGTGGATGCAGGCGCCCGGGTAAGGCACCAGGAAAAACAGGGTGCTGTTGCCCTTGGCGTCGGTTTCCAGCGGCACCGGATAACCACCCAGGCGGATCTGCTTGCCGTTCATGGCGGCCACGGTCTTGCTCGAATACATCACCGCCGGCAGGCCTTTGCTCTGCTTCAGGCCACCCTTGTCGGTGAAGGTGCCCATGGCTTCCGGAGAGTTGTGGTCGATTTCGGGCATCTGCTCGAGAGCTTTCTGGTCCGACTTGGGCATCAGTTCCAGCCAGTCGGTTTCCGGCAGTTCCGCCCGGGCCAGGCCGCTCAGCAGCAACAGGGAAAGGAGTAATACTCGGCGCATGAAAAAGCTCGGCAACGAAGGAGTTCGGTGCCGAGCATTCTAGCCTGCCATCAGCTCTTTTTGACGACCAGACCGTAGACCACCAGCAGGATAATCGCGCCCACCAGCGCGCCGAGGAAACCTGCACCTTCTCCAGCATGATAGATGCCCAACGCCTGGCCGCCGTAGGTCGCGGCAAGCGAACCGGCAATACCCAGTAGAATGGTCATGATCCAGCCCATGCTGTCGTCGCCCGGCTTTAGAAAGCGTGCCAACAGACCGACGATCAGGCCGATGAAGATGGTTCCGATGATACCCATGGCAATCCCTCTGAGTTAAATGGCGCATGCCAAAGCCTAGTCAGCGCTTTGGCATCCTGCCATCAGAGGGACAGCGGGGCGGGAAGGTTCCCTTCAGCCCTTGATCAGGGCTTCGACTTGCTGGATTTTCTGCTCCAGGGTCGTCAGGTCGTCGCAGCGCAGGGTGGCGTGGCCAACCTTGCGGCCGACCTTGAAGGCCTTGCCGTAGTGGTGCAGGTGGCATTCGTCGATGGCGATCACCTGGTCGACTGCCGGCACTTCACCGATGAAGTTGAGCATGGCGCTTTCACCGACCTTGGCGGTCGAGCCCAGCGGCAGGCCGGCGACGGCGCGCAGGTGGTTCTCAAACTGGCTGCACTCGGCGCCTTCAATGGTCCAGTGCCCGGAGTTATGCACCCGCGGGGCGATCTCGTTGGCCTTGAGGCCGCCATCGACTTCAAAGAACTCGAAAGCCAGCACGCCGACATAGTCGAGCTGCTTGAGCACGCGGCCGGCGTAGTCTTCGGCCAGGCTCTGGAGCAAGTGGTCTTCGCTGGCCACCGACAGGCGCAGGATGCCGTTCTCGTGGGTGTTGTGCACCAACGGGTAGAAACGGGTTTCGCCATCACGGGCGCGCACGGCGATCAGCGACACTTCGCCAGTGAACGGCACGAAGCCTTCGAGCAGGCACGGAACACTGCCCAGTTCGGCGAAGGTACCCACAACATCCTCGGCAGTTCGCAGCACTTTCTGACCTTTGCCGTCATAACCCAGGGTACGGGTCTTGAGCACGGCAGGCAGGCCAATGCTGGCGACGGCAGCATCCAGGTCGGCTTGCGACTGGATATCGGCGAAGGCCGGGGTGGGAATGCCCAGGTCCTTGAACATGCTCTTTTCGAACCAACGGTCGCGGGCGATGCGCAGGGATTCGGCACTCGGGTAGACCGGCACGAATTGCGAGAGGAAGGCCACGGTTTCAGCCGGGACGCTTTCGAACTCGAAGGTCACCAGGTCAACTTCGTCGGCCAACTGCCGCAGGTGGTCCTGGTCACCGTAATCGGCGCGCAGGTGCTCGCCCAGGGGCGCCGCGCAGGCGTCCGGAGCCGGATCGAGGAAAGCGAAGTTCATGCCCAGCGGCGTACCTGCCAGGGCCAACATGCGGCCCAGCTGGCCGCCACCGATTACACCGATTTTCATGCTTTTGACCTCAAGCCTGGCGCGGATCTGGATGGTCCAGAACGTTGTCTGTCTGCTCAGCGCGGAACTGTTTGAGCACAGTGTGGAACTGCGGGTGCTTGGCGCCGAGGATGCTCGCCGAGAGCAGCGCGGCGTTGATCGCACCGGCCTTGCCGATGGCCAGGGTGGCAACCGGAATGCCAGCTGGCATCTGCACGATCGACAGCAGCGAATCGACACCCGAGAGCATCGACGACTGCACCGGCACGCCCAGCACCGGCAGGTGAGTCTTGGCGGCGCACATGCCTGGCAGGTGGGCAGCACCACCGGCTCCGGCGATGATCACCTCGATGCCACGGCCTTCGGCCTCTTCGGCATACTGGAACAGCAGGTCCGGGGTACGGTGGGCAGAGACCACTTTGACCTCGTAGGGAATGCCGAGTTTTTCCAGCATATCGGCGGTGTGGCTAAGGGTGGACCAATCGGACTTGGAGCCCATGATCACGCCAACCAGTGCACTCATCGTCGAGCCTCTTCTCTTGGGCGCCCGCAGGCGCGTCAAAAAACAACAAGCCACGCGGGACGACCGGCGTGGCTTGTTATACGAATTAGGGCCGGGTGAAACCGACCGAAGGCCGCGCAGTATATCGCAAAGCGGTGCGTTTAATGCACTCCGACGACCAACTGTCGGCCTTATTTTTCGGGGCTTTGGCTGACTTTCGAGTCAAGCCCCGGCAGGCGAACCACCCTCCAGCTTGCGCCACAGCAGGCGCACGTTGGCCTTGCGCACCAGGGCGCAGCGATACAGGCGGATTTCCAGCGGTACGTGCCATTGGCTACCACCGCAAATCACCAGCTCGCCGCGCTCAAGCTCGGCCCGCGCCGACAGCCGCGGTACCCAGGCGATGCCCAGTCCTTCGAGGGCCATACTCTTGAGGCTGTCGGCCATCGCCGTTTCATAGACAGTGGTAAAGCGCAGGTTGCGCTGGCGCAGCAGCAGATTGACCGAACGGCCGAGGAACGCCCCGGCACTGTAGGCCAGCAACGGCACACTGCCCTCGCCTTCCAGGTCGAACAGCGGCTTGCCGTCGGCATCGGCGGCGCACACCGGGAGCATCTCGGTGTGGCCAAGGTGCAGCGAGGGGAAGATTTCCGCATCCATCTGCAAAGCCGCATCGGGGTCGTAGAAGGCCAGCATCAGGTCGCAGCCGCCTTCGCGCAGCGCATGCACGGCGTCGCCGACGTTGGTCGCCACCAGGCGCGTGGCGATGTTCAGGCCGTCGTTGCGCAGCTGCGCGATCCAGCGCGGGAAGAACCCCAGCGCCAGCGAGTGCGCCGCCGACACCTGGATCACCTCACCCTGCCCGCCTTCCAGGTGATGCAGATGGCGCAACACTTCGCCCAACTGGTCAACCACCGTCCGCGCCGTCACCAGGAACAATTGCCCCGCCGCCGTCAGTTCGATCGGCGTACGCGAGCGGTTGACCAGGGTCAGCCCCAATGCTGCTTCCAGGCTGCGAATACGCCGGCTGAAGGCCGGCTGGGTGACGAAGCGGCGCTCGGCGGCCTGGGAAAAGCTGCGGGTCGCGGCCAGGGCACTGAAATCTTCCAGCCATTTGCTCTCAAGGTTCATGGGCTCTCCAGGCATGCACCAAAATTGAACACGCTCGATCGGCAGTTGGCGTCACATCAACCCGTATGCCGTTTGTGCATAGGTTAGCGTGCAACAGCATTGGCCGCAAAATCGGCGCGGGCCTAGGATTGGCGCCATTCCGGCATGTGCCGGGTCAAAATCGAGATGATATCCATCATGTCCGCTGCTGCATCGTTCCGTGTCGAAAAAGATCTGCTTGGCACCCTCGAAGTTCCTGCTGATGCCTACTACGGTATCCAGACTCTGCGTGCTGCCAACAACTTCCACCTCTCCGGCGTTCCGCTGTCGCACTACCCTAAACTGGTTGTGGCCCTGGCCATGGTCAAACAGGCTGCTGCTGACGCGAACCGCGAGCTGGGTCACCTGAGCGATGCCAAGCACGCTGCCATCAGCGAGGCTTGCGCCCGTCTGATCCGCGGCGACTACCACGAGCAGTTCGTGGTCGACATGATTCAAGGCGGTGCTGGTACTTCTACCAACATGAACGCCAACGAAGTGATCGCCAACATCGCGCTGGAGGCCATGGGCCACCAGAAAGGCGAGTACAAGTACCTGCACCCGAACAACGACGTGAACATGGCGCAGTCGACCAACGACGCCTACCCGACCGCGATCCGTCTGGGTCTGCTGCTGGGTCACGACGCCCTGCTGGCCAGCCTTGACAGCCTGATCCAGGCCTTCGCCGCCAAAGGTCAGGAATTCGACCACGTACTGAAGATGGGCCGTACCCAGCTGCAGGACGCCGTGCCGATGACCCTGGGCCAGGAATTCCGCGCCTTCGCCACCACCATGACCGAAGACCTCAACCGTCTGCGTTCGCTGGCGCCAGAGCTGCTGACCGAAATCAACCTGGGCGGTACCGCCATCGGTACTGGCATCAACGCCGACCCGGGCTACCAGGCCCTCGCCGTTCAGCGTCTGGCCACCATCAGCGGCCAGCCGCTGGTACCGGCAGCCGACCTGATCGAAGCCACCTCGGACATGGGCGCCTTCGTCCTGTTCTCGGGCATGCTCAAGCGCACTGCGGTCAAGCTGTCGAAGATCTGCAACGACCTGCGTCTGCTGTCCAGCGGCCCACGTACCGGCATCAACGAAATCAACCTGCCAGCGCGTCAGCCAGGCAGCTCGATCATGCCAGGCAAGGTCAACCCGGTAATCCCGGAAGCGGTCAACCAGGTGGCCTTCGCCATCATGGGCAACGACCTGGCCCTGACTGTCGCGGCCGAAGGTGGCCAGCTGCAGTTGAACGTCATGGAGCCGCTGATTGCCTACAAGATCTTCGACTCGATCCGCCTGTTGCAACGCGCCATGGACATGCTGCGCGAGCACTGCATCGTCGGCATCACCGCCAACGAACAGCGCTGCCGTGAACTGGTCGAGCACTCGATCGGCCTGGTCACCGCCCTGAACCCGTACATCGGCTACGAAAACGCCACCCGTATCGCTGCCATCGCCCTGGAAAGCGGCCGTGGTGTGCTGGAACTGGTCCGTGAGGAAGGCCTGCTGGACGAAGAGATGCTCAACGACATCCTGCGTCCGGAAAACATGATTGCTCCGCGTCTGGTGCCGCTCAAGGCGTAACCGATGCTGTAACACGCTCACCAGGTCGAGGGACTAGACACCTCTCACCTTTTGAGGGCCCAGGGATCATTCCCCGGGCCCTTTTTTTATGCCCCTTCAGATGGCATATCCGCCACGCCAAGGCAGACGCGCGGCGCTCGCATCGGTATAGTGCCCGCCCTCTTGCGTGCCAGCCCCCTGGCGCTACACGCAGTAAAAGTCATCAAAAGCGAGGAACACTCCATGCTTGAAGTCATCAACGACTTCCTCTCGGGCAAGGTACTGATCGTGCTCATTGTCGGTCTGGGCAGTTACTTCACGATCCGCTCGCGTTTCGTTCAGTTGCGTTACTTCACCCACATGTTCGCGGTGTTTCGCGACAGCCTGCGCAGCAGCAGCGAACAGCTCAGCTCGTTCCAGGCGCTGATGCTCAGCCTGGCCGGGCGCGTCGGTGCCGGCAACATTGCCGGGGTCGGCATCGCCGTGACCCTCGGCGGCCCCGGTGCGGTGTTCTGGATGTGGGTGACCGCGCTGGTCGGCATGTCCAGCAGCTTCATCGAATGCACCCTTGGCCAGCTGTACAAGCGTTGCGACAGCGAAGGCCAGTACCGCGGCGGCCCGTCGTACTACATCGAACACGGCCTGGGCAAACGCTGGCTGGGCATGGTCATGGCCTTCCTGCTGCTGGTGACCTTCGGCTTCGCCTTCAACGGCCTGCAAGCCCACGCCGTGACTCACTCGCTGAACAACGCCTTCCAGTTCGACACCACCTACACCGGCATCGCCCTGGCCGTGCTGCTGGGCCTGGTGTTCATCGGCGGCATCAAGCGCATCGCCGCTGTCGCCGACCTGCTGGTGCCGGTCAAGACCCTGGCCTACATCGCCGTGACCCTGTACGTGATCGTGCTGCAGTTCGACCAGGTACCGGACATGCTGATGACCATCGTCAAGAGCGCGTTCGGCCTGGACCAGGCCTTCGGTGGCCTGGTCGGCAGCGCCATCATCATGGGCGTCAAACGCGGCGTGTTCGCCAACGAAGCCGGTCTTGGCAGCGCGCCCAACGTCGCCGCCGTAGCCGAAGTCGACCATCCGATTGCCCAGGGCGTGGTCCAGGCGTTTTCGGTGTTCCTCGACACCTTCATCATCTGCACCTGCACCGCCTTGCTGATCCTGCTTTCGGGCTTCTATACCCCGGGCTTCGAAGGTGACGGCATCGCCCTGACCCAGAACTCGCTGGCAGCGGTGGTCGGTGACTGGGGGCGAATCTTCATCAGCGTTGCCCTGGCGCTGTTCGTGTTCACCTCGATCCTCTACAACTATTACCTGGGCGAGAGCAACCTGCGCTTTCTGGTCGGCGACAACCGCAAGGCCCTGATCGGTTACCGCGCACTGGTGTTGCTGCTGATCTTCTGGGGCGCGGTGCAAAACCTGGGCACGGTGTTCGCGTTCGCCGACATCACCATGACGTGCCTGGCCTTCGTCAACCTGATCGCCCTGGCCCTGCTGTTCAAGGTGGCCATGCGCGTACTGCGCGACTACGACGACCAGCGCGCCGCCGGGATAAAAACGCCGGTGTTCGATTCGGCCAAGTTCGCCGACCTGGACCTCGACACCAAAGCCTGGCCAGCCAAGGTCGAAGACGCCAAGCGCTGACAGCCAGCCGACTGATGGCGTACTGTGGTCGGCTTATCCCAAGCCGACCACGGAGACAGGCGTATGGCAACTGCGCAACCGGCCCGCAACATCATGGTGCTGTACACCGGCGGCACCATCGGCATGCAAGCCAGCGCCAACGGCCTGGCCCCGGCCTCGGGCTTCGAGCAACGGATGCGCGAACAACTCGCCGGCCAGGCCGACATTCCCTCCTGGCAGTTCCGTGAACTGCTGCCGCTGATCGATAGCGCCAACATGACCCCGCAGTACTGGCAGCGCTTGCGTGCGGCGATCATCGAGGCGGTCGACGCAGGCGGCGATGCCGTACTGGTCTTGCACGGCACCGACACCCTGGCCTACAGCGCCGCGGCCATGAGCTTCCAGTTGCTTGGCTTGCAGGCCCCGGTGCTGTTCACCGGCTCCATGCTGCCGGCCGGCGTGGCCGACAGCGATGCCTGGGAAAACCTCACCGAAGCACTACAAGCCCTGGCCGCAGGCGTCACGCCGGGTGTGCAACTGTACTTTCACGGTGAACTGCTGGCCCCGCACCGTACCGCCAAGGTACGCAGCTTTGGCCGGCACCCGTTCGTTACCCTCAAGCGCTTTTCAGGCGCTGGCGCAACACAGCCCGTGCCTGCGGCGCTCGACTATCGCCAGCCGAAACAGCTTGCCAACATCGCAGTGCTGCCGCTGGTACCGGGGTTTGGCGCACCCCTGTTGCAGGCTGCGCTTGCCAGCGGTGTACAGGGCTTGATTCTCGAATGCTTTGGCAGTGGCACCGGCCCGTCCGACAACCCCGACTTTCTCGCCGCCCTGGCCGAAGCTCAGGCACGTGACATCGTTGTGGTCGCCATCACCCAGTGCCATGAAGGCGGGGTCGAGCTGGATGTCTACGAGGCTGGCAGTCGGCTGCGTCAGGTCGGCGTGCTGTCGGGCGGCGGCATGACCCGTGAAGCGCTGTTCGGCAAGTTGCAGTTGCTGCTGGGCAGTGGCTTGCCAGTTGCCGAAGTACGGCGCCTGGTCGAGCAGGATCTTTGCGGGGAGTTGCGGTAAGCGGCTCAAGGCATACAAATTGCTCGACTTGTTCGGCCAACCTGCCGAAAGAAGCCGAGCATGCTCCATTCACACCTCACCACCCTCAACGCCGTGTCCCTGGTTCTACAAGCCTTTCAAGGCCAGGGCCCCGGCGATCAAGTGCTGCTTGCGGGCAGCGGTATCAGCCCGGCAGACCTGGGCCGCGCCGACTCACGCATCACCACCCGCCAAGAGATGCTGGTGTGTGCCAATGCCGTGGCCCAGCGCCGCGAGGTGGGCCTGGAGCTAGGCCGGCGCATGCATGTTTCCTGCTACGGCATGCTGGGTTACGCCCTGCTCTCCAGTGCCACCTTAGGTGACGCTTTGCGCCTGGCGATGCAGTACCCGGCGCTACTGGGAACACTTTTCCAGCTGCGCCTGGTCGACGACGGCGAGCGGGTATGGTTCAGCGCCAGCGATTATCGCGAAGAACCTCAACTGGCGGCATTCAATGCCGAGTTCTGCCTGACCTCGCTGAAAGTCATCTGCGACGACCTGCTCGGCCAACCGCTGCCGTTGCTGGCTGCACGCTTCGCCCACCCGACTCCGGATTACCATGCGCTTTATGGCGAAAGTTTCGCCTGCCCGTTGCGCTTCGACGCTGCGGACAATGCCTTCGCCTTCGCCCGTTCATGGCTGGACCATCCTCTGCCGCTGGCCGACCAGATTACCCACCGGGCCATGAGCGAGCGCTGCCGGCGGCTTAACCTGGAGTTCACCGGCCGCCAGGCCTGGCTCGGCCGAATCCGCCAACTGCTACTGGACCAACTCGATGCGGCCCCCGGCCTGGAAGGCCTGGCGCGGCAGATGAACTGCTCGTCGCGCACCTTGCGCCGGCATTTGCAGGAACTGGGCAGCAGTTATCAACAGCTGCTCGATGAATTGCGCTTCGAACGCGCCAAGCAGCTGTTGGCTGAAGACCAGTTGCCCATTTACCGCATCGCCGAACTGCTCGGCTTCAGTGAAACCGCCAGTTTTCGCCACGCCTTCATGCGTTGGAGCGGGGTTGCGCCGAGTCACTTTCGCGCCTGAACACGGCGGTTGCTCCGCCAGGGGGCGAAATCCGGACAACCAGGTTGGCCATATCGATCCCCTTTTGGCCGTTTCCGTCGTTCTGCACCGGGCCCGCGCCACCAACAATGGAGCGACGCCAGTGACCCGGAGAACAACAAAATGCTGACGATCTATTCCGATGACCACCGCCTGCACCACGGCCGCTGCGAGCTGATCGACGGGCAACTGATGCCCTGCTTCGAAATGCCCTCGCGCGCCGACCATGTTCTGGAGCGAGTAAAAACCCGCGAGCTGGGAGCAATCAAAGGCCCTGCCGATTTCGGCCGCGCGCCCTTGCTGCGCGTGCACAGCGCCGATTACCTGAACTTCTTCGAAGGCGCCTGGCAACGCTGGACCCAACTGGGCCATGAAGGCGACCTGCTGCCCTTCACCTGGCCGGCGCGCACCTTGCGCAGCGTCAAACCCACCGGCCTGCATGGCGAGCTCGGTTACTACAGCTTCGACGCCGGCGCACCAATCACCGCAGGCACCTGGCAAGCCGCTTACAGCGCCGCGCAAGTGGCCCTCACCGCCCAGGCTGCGATCCAGACCGGCGCCCATAGCGCCTTCGCCCTCTGCCGGCCACCGGGACACCACGCCGCCAGCGACGTCATGGGCGGCTACTGCTACCTCAACAACGCCGCCATCGCCGCCCAGGCATTCCTCGACCAGGGCCGACGCAAGGTAGCGATCCTCGATGTCGACTATCACCACGGCAACGGTACCCAGGAAATCTTCTACCAACGCAGCGATGTGTTCTTCGCCTCGATTCATGGTGATCCGCAGGCCGAGTTCCCGTTTTTCCTCGGCTATGCCGACGAGCAAGGCGAAGGTGAAGGCCTGGGCTACAACGTCAACTACCCGCTACCGGCTGGCAGTGACTGGCCGACCTGGAGCAAGGCCCTGGATGAAGCCTGTGAACGCATCGCCGCCTATGGCCCGGACGTGCTGGTGATTTCCCTGGGGGTCGACACTTTCAAGGACGACCCGATTTCCCAGTTCAAGCTCGACAGCCCCGACTACCTGAAGATGGGCGAACGCATTGCCCGGCTCGGCAAGCCGACGCTGTTCGTCATGGAAGGAGGTTATGCGGTCGAGGAAATCGGCACCAACGCGGTGAACGTACTCGAAGGTTTCGAACGCGCCCAACAGGAAGCTCAAGCATGACCCGACTCAAGCGCCTGCTCGCCCCCCTGCTCTGCAGCACCCTGCTCGCCGGTAGCCTGGAAGCTGCCGAACAACGCACCCTGCGGGTCTACAACTGGTTCGACTACATCACCCCGCAAACCCTGGTGGACTTCCAGAAAGACAGCCAGGTAAAACTCATCTACGACATCTTCGACACCAACGAAGCGCTGGAAGCCAAGCTACTGACCGGCAACTCCGGCTACGACGTGGTGGTGCCGTCCAACGTGTTCCTGGCCAAGCAGATCGAAGCCGGGGTGTTCCAGCCGCTGGACCGCAGCAAGCTGCCGAACTGGCAGCACCTGGACCCGAAACTGATGAAGCTGATCGAGGCCAACGACCCCGGCAACAAGTTCGCCGTGCCCTACATGTACGGCACCGTGCTGATCGGCTTCAACCCGGCCAAGGTCAAGGCGGCGCTGGGCGACAATGCCCCGGTGGACAGCTGGGACCTGATCTTCAAGGAGGAGAACATCGCCAAGCTCAAGCAGTGCGGCGTGGCCTTGCTCGACTCGCCGTCGGAGATCTAGCCGCTGGCCCTGCAGTACCTCGGCTTGCCACCGAACAGCACGAAACCGGCGGACTACAAAAAGGCTGAAGAGCTGCTGCTGAAGATCCGCCCGCACGTCACCTACTTCCACTCCTCCAAATACATGGCCGATATCGCCAATGGCGACATCTGCGTGGCGGTCGGCTACTCGGGCAGCTTCTCCCAGGCGGCCAACCGCGCCACCGAGGCGAAAAACGGCGTGGTCGTCGACATGCGCCTACCCAAGGAAGGTGCGCCGATCTGGTTCGACATGCTGGCTATCCCCAAAGGTGCCGCCAACCCGGAAGATGCCTACACCTTCATCAACTACCTGCTGCAGCCCAAGGTGATCGCCCCCATCAGCGACTTTGTCGGTTACCCGAACCCGAACAAGGACGCCACCGAACGGGTTGCGCCGGCGATTCGCAACAACCCCAACCTTTACCCGACCGAAGAAGCCATGGCCAAGCTCTACACCCTGCAGCCACTGCCGCGGGATGCCGAGCGGGCGCGCACCCGCGCCTGGACCAAGATCAAGGCCGGCACCTGACCCTCACTGGCGCCAGGCCCGCCGCAAGCGGGCCAGGGCGTCGGCAGTGGCGGCTTCGTCCACAGCGGCGAAGCCCAGCACCAGGCCGGCGCGCTTATCCACAGGGACCGTCGAGTCTGGCAACCAGTAATCGCTCAGGGCATTGAGCTCAACGCCCACCGCTTCAGCGCGAGCGATCAAATCCTGCTCGCGGGCATAGCTGTCGACGTCGACTTTCACATGCAATCCGGCCGCTACCTCAGGCATCGGCCCGACACCTGCAACGTCCGTGGGCCAGCCCGCTTTCAACGCATTGCGTCGATTCAAGGCGGCTCGGCGCATGCGCCGGATATGCCGCTGGAAATGCCCCTGGGCCATGAACTGCGCCATTACCGCCTGGGTGCCCACCTCCGAATGCCGTACGGCCAGCGCCCGACAGCGGGAAAAGGCCTGCACCAGTTGCTTGGGCAACACCAGGTAGCCCAGGCGCAGCGCCGGAAAGGCGATCTTGCCGAAGGTGCCGACATACAGCACCCGCCCGCTACGATCCAGCGCCGCCAGAGGCGCGAGCGGGTCACCGCTGTAGCGGTACTCGCCGTCATAGTCGTCCTCGATGATCCAGCCGTCCTTGCGCTCGGCCCAGGCCAGCAGTTGCAGGCGCCGGGCCAGGCTCATGGTGACGCCGGTGGGGTACTGGTGCGACGGCGTCACGTAGCTGAGGCGGCAATGTTCCACGGCATTGAGCGCTGTGCAGTCCAGGCCTTCGTGATCCACCGCCACCCCTTGCACCTTTGCCCCGGTCAGCGCGAAGGCGTTGCCGGCAGCCCGGTAACCGGGGTTTTCCACAGCCACTACTTCGCCGGGCTCCAGCAGCAGCTGTGCACAAAGGCTGATGGCTTGCTGTGCGCCGCTGGTGATCACAATTTGTTCAGCCATGCAGGAAAGCCCACGAGACAGGCGCAAATAGGTCGCAATCAGTTCGCGAAGTTGTGGCTCGCCGGCCGGGTCGCCGTAACCCAGCGCCGTCGGATCAGGATTGCGCCAGAAACCCGCCTGCAGCTTGGCCCAGACGTCGAACGGGAACAGGTCGAACGCCGGTAAACCGACGCGGAATGCCCGCGGCGGACCGCTTTTCGGCGGCGGTAAATGGTGGTTTTCCAGGCGACTTAGAGGCGTTCTGTGGATAACTTTACTGGATGAATCCTCAGTATTTTCCACCGATTTTGTGGATAACCCTGTGGAAAAACCCAGGGATAACCCTGTGGATACTTTTGTGGATAGTTTTGGCAGCTGGCTGACATAGGTGCCATCGCCGACCCGGCTTTCGATATAGCCTTCGGCGTACAACTGGTCATAGGCACGTACCACGCTGTTGCGTGAAAGCGCCAGCACCGCAGCCATGTCGCGGCTGGCCGGCAGGCGCGTGCCACTGCTCAGGCGGCCGTCCAGCACCCGCATGCGCAGGGCCTGGTAAAGCTGGCGGCTGAGTCCCTGGCGGCGATCAAGAACGATGCCCGTCGGGTCGAACGGCAAAGTGAAGGGACGCTCGCTCATGATAATGGACCTATTAAATTAGCTGGAAATGGCTCTTACCTTAGTCCAATAGCCTGCCTAGGATTGAGCCATTCGCCAAGGACAATCCACATGTTCACACCTTCGAGCTACAAGGAAACCGACCTCGAGCACCTGCATCAGCAGATCGAGCAAACGCGCCTGGCCGTACTGGTCACCCACGGCGAACAGGGTTTGCAAGCCAGCCACCTGCCCCTGCTGCTGGATCGCCGCCAGGGCAGCAACGGCACCCTTTACGGCCACTTCGCCCGCGCCAACAAGCAGTGGCAGGCGTTGAGCAACGACGCCGAGGCACTGGTGGTGTTTGCCGGGCCGGATGCTTATGTCAGCGCCGGCTACTACCCCAGCAAGGTCGACGACCCGCGCACGGTTCCGACCTGGAATTATGTGGCCGTGCACGCCTGGGGCAAGGCCGAGGTTTTCCATGATGCCGAGCGCCTGCTGGCTATCGTCCGGCGCCTGAGTGATCAGCATGAACAAAGCCAGGCCAAACCCTGGTCGGTGGATGAGGCCCCGGCCGACTACATGGCCGGCATGCTCAAGGCGATCGTCGGCTTCGCCCTGCCCATCGAGCGCCTGCAAGGCACACGCAAACTCAGCCAGAACCGTTCGACCATCGACATCGAAGGCGTGCGCACCGGCCTGGCCAACAGCAGCGACCCTCTGGACAACCAACTGGCCGCCCTCATGGGCCAACCTTGAAGGAACACATCGATGCCTCACGTAACCATCCGCCCCGTCACTAGCGATGATCACAGTGCCTGGCTGCCGTTGTGGCAGGCGTATCAGCGCTTCTACGAAACCCGTATTGCCTACGAGGTCAGCGCCGTGGCCTGGGAACGCATGCTCGACCCGGCCGAGCCGACCAACGCCGCCCTGGCCTGGGTCGACGGCAAGGCGCTGGGCATGGTCCACTGGATCTACCACCGCTCCAACTGGAGCATCGAGAACTCCTGCTACCTGCAGGACCTGTACGTGCAAAGTGAGCAACGTGGCCTGGGTATCGGCCGCCAGTTGATCGAATACGTCTACGCTACGGCAAAGGTGGCAGGTTGCGCCAAGGTGCACTGGCTGACCCACGAAACCAATGCCACGGCCATCAGCCTGTACGAACAGGTCGCCGAGCGGCCCGGCTTCATTCAGTTCCGCAAACCGCTGTAAGCCAGAGGAGCCACCCCATGAGCAGTCCATTGCACTGGCATCCGGCCAAGCGCCCGCAACCTGCAACCTTGACCGGGCGCTTCGTGCGCCTGGAAAAACTCGACCCCAAGCGCGACACCGAAGACCTCTGGGAAGTGCTCCAGGGTCCCCAGGCCGACGGCAAACTGTGGGATTACCTGGCCTATGGTCCGTTCAGTGAGCGGGAAGACTTCGATCACTGGCTCGACATCAACGCCGCCAGCAGCGATCCGCTGTTCTACAGCGTGATCGACCTGGCCAGCGGCCAGACCCAAGGCATCCTCAGCCTGATGTCGATCGTGCCCGACCAGGGCCGCATCGAGATTGGCCACATCGCCTTTGGCGCCGCCATGCAGCGCACCCCAAAGGGCACCGAGGCCGTGTACCTGCTCGGCAAGCTGGCGTTCGAACTGGGTAACCGCCGCCTGGAATGGAAGTGCAACAACGACAACGCCCGCTCCAAGCGCGCTGCACTGCGCTTTGGCTTCACCTTCGAAGGGGTGTTTCGCAAGCATATGGTGATCAAGGACCGTAACCGCGACACAGCGTGGTTCTCGATTACCGATGATGAATGGCCGGCGATTGCGGCGGGGTTTGAGCGCTGGTTGGCGGAAGATAACCAACGCCCTGAAGGGCAGGTGCGAACACTGCAAGCGTGTCGGTAGGTGCGTGCAAAAAAAAGGGGAGCATACGCCCCCCAGAGGTTAACCGCGTGTAGATGAGGGCCTGAACATCAGCCCTCGATCTCGATCAGGATCTCGCCCGGGTTGACCCGGTCGCCCTTGGCCACATGAATGGCGGTGACCTTGCCGGCAATCGCCGCCTGCACTTCGGTCTCCATCTTCATTGCCTCGGTGATCAGCACTGGCTGGCCGGCCTTGACCATGTCGCCTTCCTTGACCAGCACATCGACGATGTTGCCGGGCATGGTGGTGCTGACATGGCCCGGAGCACTGGCCTGCTTGCGTTTGCTGCTGCCGCCGCCGACGAACTCGTTGAGCGGCTCGAACACCACTTCTTCCGGCATGCCGTCGATGGACAGGTAGAAGTGGCGCTTGCCTTCAGCCTTGACGCCAACGCCGGTGATATCCACCCGGTAGGTCTCGCCGTGCACGTCGATGACGAACTCGGTCGGCACGCCTTCGCCACCGGCCGAAGCCACGGCGCCAGCCTCGGGAATAGGCAGCAGCACTTCAGGGGTCAGGGTGCCGGCCTCACGCTCTTCGAGGAACTTGCGCCCGATGTCCGGGAACATGGCGTAGGTCAGCACGTCTTCTTCCGACTTGGCCAAAGCGCCAATGTCATTGCGCAACTTGGCCATTTCCGGCTTGAGCAAGTCGGCCGGGCGAACGTCGATGACCTCTTCGCTGCCGATGGCCTGACGCCGCAGTTTTTCGTCGACCACACCCGGGGCCTTGCCGTAGCCGCCTTGCAGGTACAGCTTCACCTCGTTGGTGATGGTCTTGTAGCGCTCGCCGGCGAGTACGTTGAAGAACGCCTGGGTGCCGACGATCTGCGAGGTCGGGGTCACCAGTGGCGGGAAGCCGAGGTCTTCGCGGACCCGTGGAATTTCCGCCAGCACTTCGTTCATGCGGTTGAGCGCGCCCTGCTCCTTGAGCTGGTTGGCCAGGTTGGAAATCATCCCGCCCGGTACCTGGTTGACTTGCACGCGGGTGTCGACGGCGGTGAATTCACTTTCGAACTGGTGGTACTTCTTGCGCACGGCATAGAAGTACAGGCCGATCTCTTGCAGCAGCTCCAGGCTCAGGCCGGTGTCGAATTCGCTGCCCTTGAGGGCGGCGACCATCGACTCGGTGCCTGGGTGGCTGGTGCCCCAGGCGAAGCTGGAGATCGCTGTGTCGATATGATCGGCGCCGTTCTCGATCGCCTTGAGCTGGCACATGGCAGCCAGGCCGGCGGTGTCATGGGAATGGACGAACACCGGCAGCGACTGCTCGGCCTTCAGTGCCTTGACCAGCTCGCCGGTAGCGTATGGAGTCAGCAGGCCAGCCATGTCCTTGATTGCCACCGAGTCGCAACCCATGGCTTCCATCTGCTTGGCCTGGGCGACGAAGGCTTCGATGGTGTGCACGGGGCTGGTGGTGTAGGCGATGGTGCCCTGGGCATGTTTGCCGGCAGCCTTGACCGCTTCGATGGCCACGCGCAGGTTACGCACATCGTTCATGGCGTCGAAGATGCGGAACACGTCGATACCGTTGACCGCCGCTTTGGCGACGAAGGCTTTGACCACATCATCGCTGTAGTGGCGGTAGCCGAGCAGGTTCTGCCCGCGCAGGAGCATCTGCAGGCGGGTGTTGGGCAGTGCCGCGCGCAGTTTGCGCAGGCGCTCCCACGGGTCCTCCTTGAGGAAGCGCACGCAGGCGTCGAAGGTAGCGCCGCCCCAGACTTCCAGCGACCAGTAGCCGACCTTGTCGAGCTTGTCGCAGATCGGCAGCATGTCGTCGGTACGCATGCGGGTGGCCAGCAGGGACTGGTGGGCGTCGCGCAGGATTGTGTCGGTTACAAAGATTTTCTTGGACATTATGGGTTCCTCACAGGCCTGCGTGGGCGGCGATGGCGGCGGCGATGGCCAGGGCCAGCTCTTCGGGTTTGCGCTTGATCGAGTAGTTGGTCAGTTCCGGATGGCTTTCAACGAAGCTGGTATTGAACTGACCGCTGCGAAATTCCGGATTGCGCAGGATTTCCTGGTAATAGGCGGCAGTGGTCTTCACCCCTTGCACACGCATGTCGTCCAGGGCCCGCAGGCCGCGGTCCATGGCTTCTTCCCAGGTCAGCGCCCAGACCACCAGTTTCAGGCACATCGAATCGTAGAACGGTGGAATGGTGTAGCCGGTATAGATTGCCGTGTCGGTGCGCACACCCGGGCCGCCGGGCGCGTAGTAGCGGGTGATCTTGCCGAAGCTGGGCAGGAAGTTGTTCTTCGGGTCTTCGGCGTTGATCCGGAACTGCAAGGCAAAGCCGCGGTGCTGGATGTCTTCCTGCTTGACCGACAGCGGCAGGCCGGAGGCAATGCGGATCTGCTCGCGGACGATATCGATGCCTGTGATTTCTTCGGTGATGGTGTGTTCCACCTGCACCCGGGTGTTCATCTCCATGAAGTACACCTCGCCATCGGCGAGCAGGAACTCCACGGTGCCGGCGTTCTCGTAACCCACGGCCTTGGCTGCGCGCACCGACAGGTCGCCGATATAGGCGCGCTGTTCGGGGGTCAGTTGCGGGCTCGGGGCGATTTCGATGAGCTTCTGGTTACGCCGCTGGATCGAGCAGTCGCGCTCGAACAGGTGTACGACATTGCCGAAGCTGTCGCCGAGGATTTGCGCCTCGATGTGTTTCGGGTTGACGATGCATTTTTCCAGGAACACTTGCGCCGAGCCAAAAGCCTTGGTCGCTTCGGAAATCACCCGTGGGAAAGCTTGTTCCAGCTCTTCACGGCTGTTGCAGCGACGAATGCCACGGCCGCCGCCGCCGGAGGTGGCCTTGAGCATCACCGGATAACCGATGCGGTCGCCTTCAAGCAGGGCTTCGTGGATGTCGGCGACGTTGCCTTCGGTGCCCGGGGTGACCGGTACACCGGCCTTGATCATGCTGCGGCGGGCTTCGGTCTTGTCGCCCATGCGACGAATGACTTCGGCCGACGGGCCGATGAATTTGATACCGCGTTCGGTGCAGATGTCCGCAAGTTCAGCGTTCTCAGACAGAAAACCATAACCGGGATGCAGCGCATCACAACCGGTTTCCACAGCCAGGTTCACCAGCTTGCGCGGGTTCAGGTAGCCGGCCAGGGGCTCGGCACCAATGCTGTGGGCCTCATCGGCACGTTTGACGTGCAAGGCATGGCGGTCGGCGTCGGAGTAGATCGCCACGGAACGGATGCCCATCTCGGCACAGGCGCGCACGATTCGGACAGCAATTTCACCGCGGTTGGCGATCAGGATCTTTTTTATCACTGGAGTATTCCCAAGGCCGCTAGAACAAACGAGCCGGCAATGCCGGTCGGCGCGTGACCAATCGTCGCTGGTCAGTCGCATCTTTACCCTAGCGCTGTCTCTGGATAAACAAAAATCAATATTTATTAGGGTGTGCATAAGCAAAAGCTTATAGTGCTGTTACAAGGTTTTTCCGGGGTTTGAGACAAATGCGTAAGTCATTGATGCGTATGACATTGCGTCAACTGCAGATCTTCAATGAGGTCTGTGACTTGCGTTCCTACAGCCGGGCGGCCGAGGAGATGAACCTGACGCAACCCGCCGTTAGTCTACAGATCCGCCAGCTCGAAGAACTGGTCGGCCAACCGCTGTTCGAGTACGTCGGCAAAAAGCTCTACCTGACCGAAGCCGCCGAAGCGCTGCAACGCGCCAGCCGCGATATCTTCGGGCGCCTGGAGAGCCTCGACATGCAGCTCTCGGACATGCAGGGCTCGCTTCAAGGGCAACTGAAGCTGGCGGTCGAATCCAGCGCCAAGTACTTCGTCCCGCACCTGTTCGCCGCCTTCAAACGCCTGCACCCCGAAGTCAATCTTACCCTCACCGTGGTCAACCGGGCCCAGGCCATCCGTCGCCTCTCGGACAACCGCGACGACCTGATCATCATGTCCATGGTGCCTCAGGACATGGGCTTGGAGTTCTTGCCGTTCCTCAACAATCCGATTGTCGCAGTGGCACCGCCCGATCACCCGCTGTGCAAGCTCGACAGCCTGCGCCTGCAGGATCTGGAACCGCATACCTTGCTGGTCCGCGAACAGGGCTCGGGCACGCGCAAGGCCTGCGAAGAATACTTCAAGGAGAAGCGTGTGCACTTCACCCAGACGCTGGAGGTGGCTTCCGCCGATGCCCAGCGCGAGTGCGTGATTGCCGGCCTGGGCATCGCCCTGCTGACCCGCCACGCGTTGAACCTGGAACTGGCCACTGGCGTGCTGCGAGAATTGCCGGTTGAAGAGCTACCCCTGTACCGCAGTTGGTGCGTGGTGCAGTCCAAGGCCAAACGGCAGTCACCGGTGGCCCTGGCCTTTTTAGCGTTCATTCGCAGCGAACGTGCACAGATCAGCGGGCTTGTTGAGCGTTTCTCGGGGATTCTGCCGCCGATACCTGCCACACGCTGAGGGTCTGCAAGTCGGCGTAGTCGGTGATTTCCTGCAGCAGGCGGCGCTGCTCGGAATAGCTTTCGATCGCGCGGCGAAACTCCATGCGGCGCTGGTCTTTTTCCTGCTGCTTGCGGGATTTGGCGTTGGGTTGGTACGAGCCATCGAATTCACGAGCCATTGCATATCTCCCTTATCGAGTGCGGGAGCTTCAGACTGACGTCGCAGCATTACGGTTTGGCGGCGTACCAATGACAAATCAATGAACCTGCCGGGTCGCTCAGTCGTCCATCGCCTTGATCGACTTGGGCGACAGGCGCAGGCTGCGCAAGCTGCGCTTGACGCTCTTGAGGTGGTTGACCAGGCTCGGGCCGCGGGCCATGGCCACGCCCATGGCCAGCACGTCGATCACCACCAGGTGAGCGATGCGCGAGGTCAGCGGGGTGTAGATCTCGGTGTCTTCGTGCACATCGATGGCCAGGTTGACGGTCGACAGCTCTGCCAACGGCGTCTGGCTCGGACACAGGGTGATCAGCGTGGCGCCGCTTTCACGCACCAGGTTGGCGGTGATCAGCAGGTCTTTGGAGCGCCCCGACTGGGAAATGCAGATGGCAACGTCGCCAGGCTTGAGGGTGACCGCCGACATTGCCTGCATGTGCGGGTCGGAGTACGCCGCTGCGGTCAGCAACAGGCGGAAGAACTTGTGCTGGGCATCGGCCGCTACCGCGCCGGAGGCACCAAAACCGTAGAACTCGACGCGCTGGGCCTGGGCCATGGCGGTTACCGCCCGCTGCAAGGCCTGTGGGTCGAGGTGCTCGCGCACTTCCATCAGGGTATGCAGGGTGGTGTCGAAGATCTTCAGGCTGTAGTCGGCAACCGAGTCGTCTTCATGAATGGCGAACTGGCCGAAACTCGCACCCGCCGCCAGGCTCTGGGCCAGCTTGAGCTTGAGATCCTGGAAGCCGGAACAACCGATCGCACGGCAGAAACGCACGATGGTCGGCTCGCTGATGCCGACGCTGTGGGCAAGGTCGGCCATGGAGCTATGCATGACGGCCGCTGGATCAAGCAGCACGTGATCGGCAACCTTGAGTTCCGATTTGCGTAGCAGATGGCGCGACTGGGCGATGTGTTGCAACAGATTCAAGGGCAGGACTCGGTTATGATCGACTGACCGGGTTGTAGCTTTCTTGTAGTTATACTACATGACCGGCGACCCGCCCAGCTAAACGAACTAGGAGAGTGGTGGTATTGACTATCCCTTGCGACATCATGGTGTTCGGCGGCACCGGTGATCTGGCCCTGCACAAACTGCTTCCGGCGCTCTACCACCTGTATCGCGAGGCTCGTCTGCACCCCGCCGTGCGCATCATCGCCCTGGCCCGCAGCAATCTGCCACGCAACGAATTCCTCAAGCTCACCGAACGCCGTTGCCGGGCGCAGATTGCCCGTGCCGACTTTGACGAGGATGTCTGGGCGCGCTTCTCGGCGCGCCTGGACTACTTCCCCATGGACGCTTCGCAAAGCGCCGATTTCGTCCGCCTGGCGCGGTTTCTCGGGGAAGCCGGCGGCCTGACCCGGATTTACTACCTGGCCACCGCACCGAACCTGTTCGTGCCGATTGCCAACCACCTGAAAACCGCCGGACTCGCCGACCACGACGCACGCATCGTGCTGGAAAAACCCATTGGCCATTCGCTGGAATCGGCCACGGCAATCAACGAGGCCTTCGGCGCCGTTTTCGCCGAGTCGCAGGTGTTTCGTATCGATCACTACCTGGGCAAGGAAACAGTGCAGAACCTCATGGCCCTGCGCTTTGCCAATGCCCTGCTTGAGCCCGTGTGGCGCAACAACCAGGTCGACCATGTACAGATCAGCGTCTGTGAAACCCTCGGTGTAGAGAATCGCGGCGCCTACTACGACCGTGCCGGCGCCACTCGCGACATGCTGCAGAACCACCTGTTGCAGTTGCTCTGCCTGGTGGCCATGGAGCCGCCAGCGCAATTCGAGGCCGAAGCGGTGCGCGACGAGAAGGTGAAGATCCTCAAGGCCCTGCAACCGATCACTGGCCAGGACGTGCAGGACAAGACCGTGCGCGGCCAGTACAGCGCCGGCAAGATCGGCGGCCAGGAAGTGCCGGCCTACTACTTCGAGAAAGATGTCGACAACGACAGCGATACCGAGACCTTCGTCGCCGTAGAAGCGCATATCAACAACTGGCGCTGGGCCGGCGTGCCCTTCTACTTGCGTACCGGCAAACGCCTGGCCAAGCGCTCGTCGCAGATCGTCATCCAGTTCAAGCCAGTGCCCCATCGCCTGTTCGAAGGTGATCAGGCCAATCAGCTGCTGATTCAGCTCCAACCCGATGAACGCATCAGCCTGCAAATGATGACCAAGACCCCCGGCAAAGGCATGCGCCTGGAGCCGGTGGAACTGAACCTCAACCTGGCCCAGGTATTCGGCCAGACTCGCCGCTGGGATGCCTATGAGCGGCTATTGCTGGATGTGCTCGAAGGCGACTCGACGCTGTTCATGCGCCGCGACGAGGTCGAAGCGGCCTGGGCCTGGATCGACCCGATCCTCACCGGCTGGCAAGAGCACTTCCAGGCACCGCGGCCCTATCACGCCGGCAGCAACGGCCCGGACCAGGCCCACAGCCTGCTGGCCCACCAGGGCCGCGCCTGGCACCTTTAGAAGCTGTAGCGGCTGGCCAGTAAGCCGGCCAGCTCCTGCGCCGGCACCGGCCGGCTGATCAGGTAGCCCTGCACTTCATTGCAGCCTTGCTTGCGCAGGAAATCCAGCTGCTCATGGGTTTCGACGCCCTCGGCCACCACCTGCAGGTCCAGGCTCTGGGCCATGGCAATGATCGCTCGGGTGATGGCCGCGTCCTCGCTACCCTCGCTCAGGCCACGGATAAAGGCCTGATCGATCTTCACGTAATCCACCGGGAAGCGCTTGAGGTAGCTGAGCGATGAATAACCGGTGCCAAAATCGTCGATCGCCAGCTTCACCCCCAGCTCGTGCAACTGGCGGAAGGTGGCAATGATGTGTTCGACGCTGTCGAGCAACTGGCTCTCGGTCAGCTCAAGCTCCAGCAGATGCGGGGCCAGGCCGCTTTCATCCAGTACCTGACGCACCAGGCTGACCAGCTTGCCCTGACGCAACTGATAAACCGACAGGTTCACCGACACGCGGATCGGCGCAAGCCCCATGCGCTGCCACTCACAGGCCTGCCAGCAAGCCTGGCGCAGGACGAATTCGCCCATCGGCGCAATCAGCCCGGTTTCTTCGGCCAGGCCGATAAAGTCCGACGGCGGCACCATGCCCCACTGCGGATGCTGCCAGCGCACCAACGCCTCGGCAGCATGCAGACGGCCAGTGGCCAGGCACAACTTGGGCTGGTAATAGACCTGCAGTTGCCGCTCTTCGATGGCCTTGCGCAGGTGGTTCTCCAACTGCAGGCGCTGCAGGGTACTGGCCTGCAGGCTTTCGGTGTAGAACTGGAAATTATCGCCCCCCAGGTGCTTGGCATGCTGCATGGCGGTATTGGCCTGGCTGACCAGCACCGTGACATCCCGCGAGGTGTCGGCCAGCAGGCTGATGCCCACCGAAGCGCTGATCACCAGTTCGTGACCTTCGACCCGCAGTGGCACGCGCAGCTTGTCGAGCAGGCGACTGGCTACCCGCACCAGGCTCGAGAGGTTGCTATAGGCATCGAACAGCACAGCAAACTCGTCACCGGAAAGCCGCGCCACCGTGTCGGCCTCGGGCATCGCGTTACTGATGCGCTGGGCCATCTGCTTGAGCAAATGGTCGGCCACTTCGTGGCCAAGGCTGTCGTTGAGCAGCTTGAAGCGGTCCAGGTCGATATGCAGCAAGGCCAGCCCACGCCCGCTCTGGCGCAAGCGCTCGCCGGCATCATGCAGACGCAGGCGGAACAGAGCGCGGTTGGCCAGCCCCGTCAGCTCGTCATAATGAGCCAGGTAGCGCAGACGCTCCTCGGACTCGCGACGCGCCGACAGATCGGTGAAGAAGCCGACGATGCTGGTCAGGTTGCCGCGGGCATCGCGCACGCCGTTGAGCTGCAACCACTGCGGATAAAGCTCACCATTCTTGCGCGCCTCGACCAGCTCGCCCTGCCAACTGCCCTGCTGCTCCAGCGCCAGTTCGATGGCCTGGGAATGCCGGCGTGCATCCCGGCTGCATGGCAGTTCCAGCAAGCGGCCCTGCAGCAGTTCTTCGCGGCTGTAGCCGGTCACCCGGCAGAAGGCCTGGTTCACCGCCAGCAACACATATTCAGGGTCGAGAATCACGATCCCTTCGCTGGCCGCTTCGAATACCGTGGCAGCCAGGCGCTGTTGTTCTTCCTGGGCTTTTTGCGCGCTGATGTCCCGGCGGGTGCCGAGCATGCGCAACACCCGCCCGCTGGCATCGCGCTCCACCGCCCGGCCACGGTCTTCGATCCAGCACCAATGGCCCTGGCGATGACGCACTCGGTAGTCGATACGGTAATCCTCGCTACGGCCCTTGAGGTGCTCTACCAGCGTGCGTTTGAGCAACGGCACGTCATCAGGATGCAGGCGAGGTTTCAAGTGCGCGAGCATTTCCTGGACCTGGTCAGGCTCCAGGCCAAACAACTCACGCAATTGGGTGTGGTGGATCTCGTCGGTTTCCAGGTTCCAGTCCCACAGCCCCAGTTCGCTGGCCTCAAGCGCCAGGGCCAGGCGCTGTTCGCTCTTGCTCAGGGCCTGGTTGGCGACATCGAGCTCCTGGCTGCGCTGGGCAACGCGCGACTCAAGCCCCACTTGCGCCTCACGCAGCTGCTCCTCGATCAACCGACGCTGCCCGACCTCCTCGGCCAATGCCTGGTTAAGCCGTTCGCTGCGACTTTGCGCAGCTTGCAGGTGCTCGATCAACTCCTGATTCTGAAAGCGCCGCAACAGCCCCCGCTCGATCAACCGGTTGACCTGCCACGCCACCACTGACAAGGCGATCAATAGAATCAGCCCAAGCCAGCCCCAGCCGCGCTGTTGTTCGTCGCCATTCCAGAATAGAAAGGCAATCGGTGGCAGCAGGCAGGGCAAGGTAAAACTGAGGAAGGCCGGCAGGCTGACGGCATAGGCAACACTGGCCGATAGCGTCGCCGCCCCCAGCAGGCCAAACACCCAGGCCTGCTGCACGAAGTTGTCCACAGGCACCAGGGCTATCGCCGCACTGGCCAGGGTCAGGCCACTGAAGGCCGAACCGAGCAGGAACATTCGCCACCAGGAAGGCTGGGCCTGTCGATCGGGCATCGCGGCATCGAAAGCGGCGACCTGAATCACCCGCAGCGCCACCAGGGCCATCAGCCAGACGACCCAGATACTGACCAACAGGTAGCGCGCCGGGCTCCACAGCAACCAGGCACAGACCAGACCGTTGAGCAGCATGAACAGGGTCGGCAGCAACGAGCCTTGGTACAGCAGGCGGGTGCGCTCGACAGCCAGTTGGGTGGCGAAGTGTTTGCGAATACTCCGGCGCGCTTCGGAAGGGGCGCTCATGGAGTCGGAACCGAGTGTCATAGGCAGTGTTCTTGTAATGGTTAGCCTTAAACGTGCACGGAGCATACACAAGCAAGCCCCTGGGCCAAACTGCTCTGGATCATAATTATTTCATCGCGTTTCCCGACGGCAGGCGCTCAAGCACGCAGGCCTTGGGCTGCAGGCGGTGACCGGCCGGTCGTCAGCGGCAAGTTTTTCTACTGTATATTTGCCCAAGGGTCGCCTGCGCCCCTAAAATGGCCGGATGCGCGATGATCTCTCTCTCCTGTTGAACTCTCTCAACGACGCCCAACGCCAGGCTGTAGCTGCGCCGGTCGGTCGTCAGTTGGTCCTGGCCGGTGCCGGCTCCGGCAAGACCCGTGTGCTGGTGCACCGCATCGCCTGGTTGATCCAGGTGGTGCAGGCCTCGCCGCACTCGATCCTGTCGGTGACCTTCACCAACAAGGCCGCTGCCGAGATGCGCCAGCGTATCGAACAGCTGATGGGCATCAACCCGGCCGGTATGTGGGTAGGCACCTTCCACGGCCTGGCGCACCGCTTGTTGCGCGCGCACTGGCAAGAGGCCGGGCTGAACCAGAACTTCCAGATCCTCGACAGCGACGACCAGCAGCGCCTGGTCAAGCGGGTAATCCGCGAGCTGGGTCTGGATGAACAGCGCTGGCCGGCGCGCCAGGCGCAATGGTTCATCAATGGCCAGAAAGACGAAGGCCTGCGTCCGCAACACATTCAGGCCAGTGGCGACCTGTTCCTGGGCACCATGCGCAGCATCTATGAAGCCTACGAGGCAGCCTGCCAGCGCGCCGGCGTCATCGACTTCTCCGAGCTGCTGCTGCGCGCCCTCGACCTGTGGCGTGACCACCCGGGCCTGCTCGAACACTACCAGCGGCGCTTCCGCCATGTACTGGTCGACGAATTCCAGGATACCAACGCCGTGCAGTACGCCTGGCTGCGGCTGCTGGCCAAGGGCGGTGACAGCCTGATGGTGGTCGGCGACGACGACCAGTCGATTTACGGCTGGCGCGGCGCCAAGATCGAGAACATCCACCAGTACACCGCCGACTTCCCCGACGCCGAGCTGATCCGCCTGGAGCAGAACTACCGCTCTACCGCCGGTATCCTCAAAGCGGCCAACGCCCTGATTGCCAACAACAGCGGGCGCCTGGGCAAAGAGCTGTGGACCGACGGTGGCGAAGGCGAACCGCTGAGCCTGTACGCCGCCTTCAACGAACACGACGAAGCCCGTTACGTGGTCGAGAGCATCGAAAGCGCGATCAAGACCGGCCTGGCGCGCAGCGACATTGCCATTCTTTACCGCTCCAACGCCCAATCGCGGGTGCTTGAAGAGGCGCTGCTGCGCGAACGTATTCCTTACCGCATCTATGGCGGCCAGCGCTTCTTCGAACGCGCTGAAATCAAGAACGCCATGGCCTACCTGCGCCTGCTCGAAGGCCGTGGCAACGACGCCGCCCTTGAGCGGGTAATCAACGTGCCGCCGCGCGGCATCGGCGAGAAAACCGTCGAAGCGATTCGCGAGCACGCGCGCCACGCCCAGGTCTCGATGTGGGAATCGATGAGCCTGCTGATCGCCAACAAGGCGCTCAAAGGCCGCGCCGCCAGTGCCTTGGGCGCGTTCATGGAAATGATCGAGAACCTCACCGCCAAGGTCCTGGAGATGCCCCTGCACCTGATGACCCAGACGGTTATCGAACAGTCCGGGCTGATCGTCTATCACCAGGAAGAAAAAGGCGAAAAGGGCCAGGCCCGGGTAGAAAACCTTGAGGAACTGGTCAGCGCCGCGCGCAACTTCGAAAACAGCGAAGAAGACGCCGAACTGTCGCCATTGGCCGCCTTCCTCGGCCACGCCTCGCTGGAGGCCGGCGACGCTCAGGCCGACGAGCACGAAGACAGCATCCAGCTGATGACCTTGCACAGCGCCAAGGGCCTGGAGTTCCCCCATGTGTTCCTGGTCGGCATGGAAGAAGGCCTGTTCCCGCACAAGATGAGCCTGGAAGAACCCGGCCGTCTGGAAGAAGAACGCCGCCTGGCCTATGTTGGTATCACCCGCGCCATGCAACAGCTGGTGATGACCTACGCCGAAACCCGCAGGCTGTATGGCAGCGAGACCTACAACAAGGTCTCGCGCTTCGTACGCGAGATTCCGGCTGGTCTGGTGCAGGAAGTGCGCTTGTCCAACAGCGTCAGCCGCCCGTTCGGCTCGGGCCAGCAGCAAAACTCGAGCAGCCTGTTCGCCAACGCCAACATCCCGCAGACCGCCTTCAACCTCGGTCAGCGGGTGCAGCATGCGGTATTCGGCGAAGGCGTGATCCTCAACTTCGAGGGTTCCGGTGCCCAGGCCCGGGTCCAGGTCAACTTCGCCGAAGGCAGCAAGTGGCTGATGCTGGGTTACGCCAAGCTCGAAGCGCTGTAACGCAGAGAAATCCTGTAGGAGCGGGCTTACCCCGCGATGCACTGTGACTTCCAAGCAGCAGATCGCGGGGCAAGCCCGCTCCTACAGCGTATACAGACAATTCAGGCAAAAGCTGGAAACATTATGGCGCTGGTCATGTGTCCTACAACCTGTGCACCATGACGCGCGTGCAATCCACAAAACGGGAATACCCTTCTATGCAACGTTTTCTTAGCATCGCTTTGGCGCTGTGCATCGGCCTGACGATGAGTCTCGACGCTAACGCCAAACGCTTCGGCGGCGGCAAGAGCTCGGGCGCCGCACCGACCCACCAGACCCGTCAGGCGGCCCCGGCGACTCCGGCTGCCTCGCCAACCGCGCCAGGTCGTGCACCTGCCGCCGCCAGCGGTGCTTCGCGCTGGCTCGGCCCTCTGGCCGGCCTCGCCGCCGGTGGCCTGCTGGCCTCCATGTTCATGGGCGACGGCTTCCAGGGCATGCAGATCTTCGACATCCTGATCATGGCGCTGATCGCCTTCCTGGTGTTCCGCTTCATTGCTGCCCGTCGCCGCAAGCAGCAGCCACAAATGGCCGCCGCCGGTCACGCGCCATTCCAGCGTGAAGCGCACCAGCCAGCTGCCCAGCCGTCGATCTTCGGTGGTTCGGCTGCACCTGCCGCCGCCCGTCCGGTGATCAACGCGCCGGCCTGGTTCAACGAGCAAAGCTTCCTGGCCGCTGCGCGCAACCACTTCCAGTCGCTGCAGCAGCACTGGGACGCCAACGAAATGGACAAGATCGCCGAGTTCGTCACGCCGCAGATGCTGCAGTTCCTCAAGCAGGAGCGTGCTGACCTGGGTGATGCCTTCCAGTCCACCTACATCGACGACCTGAACGTGCAGCTCGAAGGCGTCGACGATCGCGCCGACAAGACCATCGCTACTCTGACCTTCAGCGGTGTGTCGAAGACCTCGCGCTTCGACCAGGGCGAACCGTTCAGCGAAAGCTGGAACATGGAACGCGCACCGGGCGAAAACCAGCCTTGGCTGGTCGCCGGGATCCGTCAGAACGGCTGATCTTGAGGCATTGCACAAAAAAACCCCGGGCTTGTCCCGGGGTTTTGCTTTTAGCGCAGCGGGCTACTAGGGTATAACGCGCAGCGTGTCGTAAAGGTTAGAGGATAGAACCGTGGAAGAAGTCATCGAACAGCTCCGAGAAGCCAATGAACCGGTACCGGTGCCGCTGGAGTTGCCGGACGAAGACCAACTGGTCGAAATCGAAGAAGAGTTGTTCATCAACATTCCGTTCGTCTTCAAGGAATTTCTGCTGACGGTCAGCGACGTGGTTTACGGCAGTCTGGAGCCAGTCACCGTCACCGACCCGCAATCGCATACCTACTTGCCGGAAGTGGCGGCCAATGCCTGGGACGCCGGCGTGCCGCGCGACCTGATCCCGATCTGCCAGGACGGCGACGACTACTACTGCGTAGAAGAAGACGGCACCGTGGTGCTGTGGTCCGGTGAAGAAGAGATCGTTACCGAAGAGAGCTGGGAATCGGTTTGGCACTGGGCGCGGGACGTCTGGCTGGAAAGCTGAATGAGAAATAGCCGCATAAAGTAATGGCTCTTGGCTATTAATGTTCGTAGAATCGCCACGCCTTCCTGCGCGTGGCGCTTCGCTACCGCTCCATCCCCTCGGACATTCGAACCGCCCCGCGCAGGAAGCGCCTCTCAGTGGTGGTTCTCCTGGTTGTTTTCCAGGGTCTCCAGCAAGGCGATCTGCATGCGTGTGTGCACACGGATGAACCAGCGCCACAGCACCGCCACCACCACCGCCGCAACCACCACAATCAGCAACAGCAGCTCGCTGGTGGGCAGAATGCTCGCCGACAGCGCCGACAGCAGCAGGAAAATCACCAGCAGCGATAGCAGTGGGATTACCTCGGCAATCACCCGTCGGACCCGCTGGGTGTGCCGCCCGGCCATCTCCGGCTTGACCCCCATCTCCGCCAGCAGCATCGACAGTGCCTTGAGCTTGCGGTACGCGGCGATCAGGAACGGCAACGACAGCATCAGCGCCGCCCCCCAGATCAACGCCTTCTGCTGGCCCGCATCAGTGATCCATTCGCTCAGGTAGTCAGCAATGCGCGCGGCGAAGTAACCCCCGCTGAAAAAGATTGCCACCACCAGCGCCAGGTTCACCCCCACTTGCAGCAGAATCCGCCGGATCATCGACGCCAGCAAGGCCCCTTCGCCCTGGGGCTGGATGCTGCGCAGCCACTCGCCATACAGCGACAGCACCCGCGACAGGCGCCCCGGCACGACCTTGGCCAGCTTCAGCGACAAGGGGTCGGCGGCGCGAATCAGGTATGGCGTGAGCAGCGTGGTGATGGCCGAAACGGCTACCGCCACCGGGTACAAGAAGTCGCTGGTGACCTGCAGGGTCATGCCCAGCGCCGCGATGATGAAAGAGAATTCGCCAATCTGTGAAAGCCCCATCCCTACCCGCAGCGAGGTACGTCCATCGTTACCGGCGATAAAGGCGCCCATGCCGCAGGACAGCATTTTGCCCAGTACCACCGCAATGGTGATGACCACGATCGGCCAGGCGTACTCGACCAGGATCGACGGGTCGATCATCAAGCCGATGGCGACAAAGAAGATGGCACTGAACAGGTCGCGAACCGGCTCGATGAGTTGCTCGATCTTCAGCAATTGACGCGACTCGGCCATGATCGCGCCGATCAGGAAGGCGCCCAGGACCATGCTGTATTCAAGCTTGACCACCAGCAGGCAGAAGCCGAAACACAGGCCCAGAACGGTGATCAGCAGCATCTCGTTGCTTTCGAAACGGGCCACGTAAGCCAACAGGCGCGGCACCAGCAAAATGCCGATAACCAGGGCGACGATCATGAACAGCGACAGTTTGCCAACTGTGGAGAACACTTCGCCGGAGCTCACCGTGCCACTGACGGCGATGCCCGAGAGCAAGGCAATGATGCCGATGCCAAGGATGTCCTCGACGATCAGCACGCCAAAGATCAGCTGGGCAAAGCGCTCGTTCTTCATCTTCAGGTCGTTGAGTGCCTTGACGATGATGGTGGTCGAGGAGATTGCCAGGATGGCACCAAGGAACAGTGAATCCATGGTGTTCCAGCCAAACCAGCGGCCGATCTCGAAGCCGATCCAGATCATCAGGACGATTTCCAGGAACGCGGCGATGAACGCCGTTGCCCCGACCTTGAACAGTTTGCGCAGGCTGAACTCAAGCCCCAGGCAGAACATCAGGAAGATCACCCCGAGCTCGGCCAGTGTCTTGATCGTGTCTTCGTCGTGAATAAGTCCAAACGGCGGGGTGTGCGGACCGATGATAAAGCCGGCAACGATGTAGCCGAGCACTACCGGCTGTTTGAAGCGGTGGAACAGGATAGTGACCACCCCGGCAACCAGCATGATCACTGCCAAATCCTGAATAAAGCTGATGGCATGCACGGCGTGGGACTCCTTACCTGGTATCCAGAGACAAGCCGCAACTCACCAGATGAATTGTCTGATTGAGTTGCGGGTACATAGCGTTTTAAATGTAGGAAGCCCACCTTGCATGGGCCTTCTCAGGTTAACACCGCCGCTTGTCGCTCATAGCCGGTGCAATATGAAGAAACAGATCGACCAAAGCATCGCCGTAAATGGCACAAACAGCGTGACGGCAAGGCCGCTGTCAGCGTCCCGTCTACTTAGATGGGAATCGTATTGGGGGAAAGAAGCGTGAATAGCAATCGCCACCCCGCCTCAGCGCAACCTTACCGTGAGCACACTATGGAACCTGGAAACGCCCAGCTGTCGATGACCGTCCTGATGACCCCGGACATGGCCAACTTTTCTGGCAACGTCCACGGCGGCACCCTGCTCAAATACCTCGACGAAGTAGCCTATGCCTGCGCCAGCCGCTATGCCGGTCGTTATGTGGTGACCCTGTCGGTCGACCAGGTGGTCTTTCGCGAGCCGGTGCATGTCGGCGAGCTGGTGACCTTCCTCGCCTCGGTCAACTACACCGGCAACACCTCGATGGAAGTCGGCATCAAGGTGGTCACCGAAAACATTCGCGAACGCTCGGTGCGCCACAGCAATAGCTGCTTCTTCACCATGGTCGCCGTCGACGATGACCGCAAGCCGGTGGCGGTGCCGCCGCGCCAGCCTGAAACCAGCGAGGAAAAGCGCCGTTTCCTGCAAGGCAAACAGCGCCGCCTGATCCGTCAGGAGCTGGAAAAGCGCTACCAGGAGCTCAAGGGCGACGCCCTTTAACAGGCCAGAGGCTGCGCTGCAAAGCGCAGCCGCGGGTGCACGATGCGGTCTTGGGCCCGCACCAGCTCCAGCTCGTAGCTGGCGCAGGCCTGGGTTTCCAGCAGCACTTCGTGTACTGCCGCAGCGGTGAATTCAAACGCCGCCACCCAGTCATCGCCCAGTAGCAAGCGCGCCAGGAACAAGCCTGAAGTCAGGTCGCCAACGCCTACCGGCTGACGAGCGAATGCCAGCAGCGGGCGGCGGATATGCCAGTTGCCTTCGGCAGTCACCAGCAGCATTTCAAAGTCTTCGGCGCCACGCCCAGGATAAGCCAGGTGCTTGACCAGCACCGCTTTCGGGCCCCGTGCCAGCAGGCTGCGGGCCATATCGACACAGTCTTGCAGCGACTCGGCACGGCGCCCGCAGAAGCTGTCCAGCTCCAGCTGGTTGGGGCACAGCACATCCGCGCTGGTCAGCGCTTCTTCGACTAGAAACTCGCTGACCTCGGCCGGGACGATACAACCCTTCTCGGGATGGCCCATCACCGGATCGCACAGGTACAAGGCACGCGGGTTGGCCGCCTTGATCCGGGCCACGCCGCTGAGGATCGCCCGCCCCTGTTCGGCACTGCCCAGGTAGCCAGACAACACCGCATCGCAATTGCCCAGCTCACCGATCGTCGCAATCCCTTCTACCAACGCAGGTATTTGCGCTGGAGCAAGCACTTCTCCGGTCCACTGGCCATACTGAGTATGGTTGGAGAACTGCACGGTATTGAGCGGCCAGACCTTCACCCCGACCCGCTGCATGGGAAACACTGCGGCGCTATTGCCGGCATGGCCGAAAACCACGTGGGACTGGATGGCGAGCAGATGCGGAGTACGTTTCATGCAGGTCTTCCGAAAGCGTAGGAATGATAAACAAGGCGCGCAGTATGGCGCTAAATGCCACCTGTACGACAGACCGGGGAGGCAGTTAAGCTGGGCATACTTCGTTGGAGCATATGTAAATGTTGACCCTGGGAAATCTCTGCGTGCTGATGCTGCTGGCCACGGCAGGCGCTTGGTTGTGGCATAACCACGGCTTGCGTGAAAAGGCTCTGGAACGGGTCAAGCAGCACTGCGCCAAGCTCGACCTGGAACTGCTCGATGGCAATGTCGCGCTCAAGCGCATCGGTTTTGTTCGCGATGCCAACGGCCACAAACGCCTGGCCCGGGTGTATAACTTCGAATTCACCGTGACGGGCGAACAGCGCCACCCCGGCACCGTCACCCAGTTCGGCGCCCACACCATGCAGATCGAACTGGCGCCCTACCCGTTCGAAATCAAGACGCCGCAACACCATGACAACGTCGTCGAAATGAACCAGTGGCGCCAGGATCACAACCGCTGGCGCAACTAGACGCGGCAGGCCAGCATGGCCTGTTTTAGCGGTTCAGGGTCCTGCGGCTCGGCGAAGATCAGCTCCAGCCGCGAGTCGCGACGCCATTCACTGCTGCTCCACAGTAATGAAGGCTGCCCAGCCAGGGCGTTAAGCGACTGCCAGCCGCCCGGGCTGTGGATAACTGCCTTGGCCCGGCGCCAGCCCAGCCCCTTCAGAAAAAGCTCCAGCCGGGCTTGATCAAACACCTGACTCGGGTGCCAGCGCCACCCTATGCTCCAACCTTCCGCCGCCTGCTGAGTGCTGCAAATCGGCTGCTGAGGAGTTGTCCACAGGCTGCTGACAACCCCGTAATCATTGGCCATCGCAAGTTTATCCACAGCGCAGGGAAGTACTGTTGAAGCACTTTCCACAGGCACATTGGACAAGGGGAGTTGCCCGAAATCGGTCCAGTACAGGCGAGAATTCGCCAGCCGAGAAGTTATCCACAAGCGCTGTTGCGCGTTCAACCCGGCAGATTTGTTCAGCACCAACAGCCCGGCGCTGGCCAGTGTCGATTGCTGTGCTTCAGGCAGGGCAACACCTGCAGCCAGTTGCTCGGCATCCAGCACCAGCACCGCCGGTTGGACCGCCAACACGCCCTGCCAAGGCGGCAAACGCAGTTGCTCCAGCAACTGCAATGGATGGCCCAACCCGGACGGTTCGATGAACAGCCGATGTGGCCTGGCCTTGCGCAGCAGACGACCCAGGCCAACCTGGAACGGCATGCCGTTGACGCAACACAGGCAACCACCGGCCACTTCACCCAGGGCAATCCCATCGTCATCGCTAGCCAGCAGCGCTGCATCCAGGCCGATCTGGCCGAACTCGTTGATCAGCACCGCCCAACGCTCATCGGCGGGCCGCTGCGCCAGCAACTGGCGAATCAGGCTGGTCTTGCCGGCACCGAGCGGGCCGGCAATCATGTAGGTAGGAATGTTCTGCAACATGAGACGGAGAGTGCCTGAAATTTTCACCACTATGCCGTTATATCAGGCCATCCAGTCAAGGCTCAGGATCAGACGACGCTCGCCGTTCGCCAGTGCCGGCGAGCGATGGACCAGTCCGGCGCCCTGATTGCCGAGCCATTTTTCGCCCTTGAGCAAGGCCACCTCACCCATAGCCAGCTGGCGGATTGCACTGGCGTGCGGTTGCTCCCGGGCGAGCTGCGAGCGGTCGATTGCGCCTTCTTCCAGCCATTCACTGCCCGGGCCGGCGTAAGTGCTCAACAAACGCAGGGGGACGTGATCGACATGAAACCGCGGGCACATAGCGTTACCCAGTGCCTGCAGACGCAGGCCAACACGCCGGGCATCGAGCAGGCAAGCATAGGCGGCCACCAGCCAGGCAACGTCGGTAGCAAACGCCACGTGGCCTTCCAGGTCGGCATAACCGCCCAGCAAGCCACTCAGATCCGGTAGCTGTTGCTGCTCATCCAGCTCGATAACCTGGCTCTCACCCAACGGTTGGTTCAGCGACAACACCAACTGGGCAAAATCGTCGATCTGCACCGGCAGGCGCCGCTGCCACACCGCGAGGTTGACGCCATCCTGCAACGCCTCGGTAAGTACCTGAGGGGTTTCGCCGAAAGCCTGGCGCATCACGCCGCGTCCTCATCGAACCAGGGGCCAAACGGGTCGGGCAGGTGCCGCCAGCTGTTAGCGCCCGCGGCCATTTCTGCATCATTGAGCAGGCAAGCCGAGAGTTCGGCATCCAGCCGGGCGAAGTCGATGTTCTGCCCGATAAACACCAGCTCCTGGCGGCAATCGCCACATTCGGCGCTCCAGTTCTTGAAGATGGCTGCGCTGCTCTGTTCATCCTGTGGCCAGTGCTCGCGTGGCACAAAGCGCCACCAGTGCCCGGCAAAGCCATGGCGCATCATGCCGCCGGCCTGCGACCAACTGCCGGCATCCTGGTGCTTGCTGGCCAGCCAGAAGAACCCTTTGGAACGCAGCAGCCGGCCGTTGTCCCAGGGCTTGTGGATAAAGTCGAAAAAGCGCTGCGGATGCAGGGGTCGACGCGCTTGCCAGGTGGTCGCGGCAATCCCGTATTCCTCGGTTTCCGGCACGTGCTCCCCACGCAATTCCTGCAACCAGCCGGGCGCCTGGGCGGCGCGCTCGAAGTCGAACAGGCCGGTATTGAGGATCTGCTGCAGAGGTACCTGACCCATGACCATCGGTACGATTTGCGCCTGGCCGTTAAGGCTGCGCAGGATCGCGCAGAGTTCTTCGCGCTCGGCACTGCTGATCAGGTCGATCTTGCTCAGCAGAATCACATCGGCGAACTCCACCTGTTCGATCAGCAGGTCACTGATCGAACGCTCATCTTCGTCACCAAGGGTTTCGCCGCGGCTGGCCAGGCTTTCGGCGGCCTGATAATCAGGCAGAAAGTTCAAGCCATCGACCACGGTGACCATGGTGTCCAGGCGCGCCTGATCGGCCAGGCTGCGGCCTTGTTCATCACGAAAGGTAAAGGTCTCGGCGACCGGCAGCGGCTCGGAGATGCCGGTGGATTCAATCAGCAGGTAATCGAAACGCCCCTCGCGGGCCAAGCGTGCGACCTCTTCGAGCAGGTCCTCACGCAAGGTGCAGCAGATGCAGCCGTTGCTCATCTCCACCAGTTTCTCTTCAGCGCGGTTGAGGCTGACGTTGCGCTGGACCTCACTGGCATCAATGTTGATTTCACTCATATCGTTGACGATGACCGCGACCCGCAGGTTGTCGCGATTTTTCAGCACGTGATTGAGCAGCGTGCTTTTGCCGGCACCCAAAAAGCCGGAGAGCACGGTGACGGGAAGACGGTTGGGCATGGGGGCAATCCTCATCGGGGCGAGTGCATTCGAACGATGCATTGCGCAATGTTATATTATAACAATACAATCTCGCCAACCCACTTCGCTCAGAACATGACCAAAGGCCGACCTCAAAGATGAAATCGCGTTGCTTGTTTGCCTTCGCTACGTTGCTGCTGTGTGAGTGCGCCGGCGCGAACGGTGCGCCCCTGAGCAACGGCCTGGCGCTCTGCTCCCGCAGCGCAACCCTGCTTGCCTGTAGCGATGCGCAAGGCAATTACTACAGCGTGCAAACCCAGGGCAGCACGACCTATCTGCGCGGCTTTGAAATGGAAGGTCGCAGGCTGTGGGCGCAAACCAACAGCCGCTATGGTCAGCTGACCTTCTACACAGGCGTGGCGAGCAACGGCGAAACCTGGGTCGGTTACAGCCGGCGTGTGGGCTGGACCACCTTGAACAGTGTGTCCAGCTCCACTGGGCAGCGTTTCAATCTGCGCTGCAATCGCCTGAGCGGCTGCCAATAGTCTTCCTTGAAAAGTGAACCACTGATGAGCGCTTTCACCCTTCCTGACATTGCTGCCCAAGCCACCAACTCCCAGTTGCCATTGGATTGGGTAGGCATGTGTGACATTGCCCTGCCGCTACAGATCGACGGGCAGATTTTGTGTGCAAGGGCCGACGCCGGTGTCAGCCTTGATGACGGCGCATCCCGGGGCATTCACATGTCACGCTTGTATTTGGCGCTGGAAGCGCTGGAACACCAAGGGCTGAGTCCTGCGTTAGTGCATAGCGTCCTGGAGCATTTTCTCAACAGTCACGTCGGCCTTTCCGCCAGCGCCTTCTTGACCCTGCGATTCGAACTGATGCTAAAACGCCCTGCCCTGATCAGTCCGTTGGCAGGTTGGAAAGCCTACCCGGTGACCTTGAACGCGCAGATAAAAGACGGAGTGTTCCACGTGGAACTATTTGTCGATGTGGAGTATTCCTCCACCTGTCCCTGCTCAGCAGCCTTGGCCCGGCAGCTGATTCAGCAGCAATTCATTACCGACTTTGGCAATCGCAGCTTGAGCCATGAAGCTGTCTTGAGTTGGCTGGGCAGTGCCCAGGGTATTGTCGCCACGCCTCACAGTCAGCGCAGTGTGGCAAAGCTGCAGGTTCGTCTGCGTCCAGGTGTTGACGAACTGCCGATAGCAGCGCTGATCAACCAGGCCGAAAAATCCTTGGGCACTGCGGTGCAAACTGCGGTGAAGCGCGCTGATGAACAGGCTTTTGCCTTGGCCAATGGGCAAAATCTGATGTTCTGTGAGGATGCCGCGCGACGCTTGAATATGGCCTTGAAGAACCTGCCTTGGCTCGGCGGTTTCAACCTGCGCGTGGAACATGCCGAAAGCTTGCATGCCCACGACGCAGTCGCCCATAGCCAATGGCGGTGGTGAGGCGCGTCAGGTTCGCGGTTTGACCGTACCGCAATCATTGCCCAGCCACACCGCACGGGTGTTCATGCTGCCCTGCTGCTGTACACCGGAGGCATTGAAGGTGCCGTTGACCTTGGTCAGAAACTCGCGGTCGCTGAGGAAGGTGGCTTCACCGTTGCCTTGGGCTTTCGGGCAACTGAAGGTGAACTTCCAGACATTGCCGTTACGCTCGGTAATCTTCTGGCCACACCCGGACTTGGGATCCTGCAGCGGGATGTCGTTGGTTTTCACCTGCTCAGGCGTCAGGCAGGAACGTACCCCCTGACCGGCCACGCTGATACCCTGCTTGGCCAGGCCACCCTCAATCATTGCCCGTTGTTCCGGCGGCAGGTTTTTCAGCTGGCCGAGCATGAAGCCCATATCCGGAAGCGGCTTGCCATCGACCTGCATGTTGCTGGTGGTCAACTCCCACAGGCCAGGTTGCAACATCTGCGCTTGCACCAACGGGCTTGCCAGACCCAGCATCAGTGCCAGCAGCGGCAGACGATTTTTCATGTAATGACTCCTCGAAACTCCAGCCCCAAGCTGGAACACAGCTTAGACGTCAATTTGTGCTTTCGGTTGCAAGTGCTGGCATGAACATGCTCTGTTAGGGGCAGAGCCTTCGGACAGCAGGATGCGTATGGATTACCACAGCCCCTACTTCTTCGGTTACCTCATTGGTGTGATTCACCTGCTGGGTGCAATCGCCGCCTTGCACGCGGTGTTCACCGTGCGCACGGCCCAGGGGGCAATTGCCTGGGCATTGTCGTTGCTGTTCATCCCCTACTTCACCCTCATCCCTTACCTGGTGTTCGGCAGTCGCACCTTCGATGCGTACATCCAGGCGCGGCGCCAGGCCAACCGCGAGATGCACGTGGCCATGGCCGATCTCAACTGGCGGCCCTGGGTCGAAGAAGCTCTGGCTGCACGTAACTCGGAATCCTATGGTGCACTGCGGGCGATGCCCAAGCTGGGGCGCATGCCGTGCCTGGCCAACAACCAGGTGCGCTTGCTGATCGACGGCAAGGCCACCTTCGATGCGATCTTCCGCGCCATCGCCAGCGCACGCGACACGGTGCTGGTGCAGTTCTTCATCATTCATGACGATGACCTGGGCCGGCAACTGCAAACCCTGCTGCTGAAAAAAGCCGCTGAAGGCGTGAAGGTCTACGTGCTCTATGACAGAGTCGGCAGTCACGCCCTACCTTCGGCCTACAGCCAGAAGCTGCGCGAAGGCGGCGTCAACATCCGCGCCTTCGCCACTCGCCGTGGCTGGTTCAACCGCTTCCAGGTCAACTTCCGCAACCACCGCAAAATCGTCGTGGTCGATGGCCTGTTGGGGTTTCTTGGCGGGCATAACGTTGGCGATGAGTACCTGGGCGGCAATCCCAAACTGTCGCCTTGGCGCGATACGCACGTCCAGGTCAGCGGACCGGTGCTGGCCTGCCTGCAGGAGTCGTTCGCTGAAGACTGGTTCTGGGCGTCGAGAAAACTGCCGCCGTTGATCCTGCCAGACACCTACCCGGAAGACGGCGTACTCTGCCAGGTACTGGCCAGCGGACCGGCCGACCCGCAGGAAACCTGTTCGCTGTTCTTCGTCGAAGCCATCCACTCGGCACGTGAACGCCTGTGGATTACCAGCCCCTACTTCATCCCCGACGAAGCCGTGTTCGCAGCCCTGCGCCTGGCGGTATTGCGCGGGGTGGATGTGCGCATCCTGATTCCTTCACGCCCGGACCATCGCATCGTCTACGCCGCCTCCAGCCTGTTTGCCTTCGAGGCGGTACGCGCCGGGGTGCGGATGTTTCGTTTCGAGCCGGGGTTCCTGCATCAGAAGGTAGTACTGATCGATAACGAGATCAGCGCCATCGGCAGCGCCAACCTCGACAACCGTTCGTTCCGCCTCAACTTCGAGATCATGCTGCTGACCGTCGACCGCGAATTTGCCGATCAGGTCGAAGCGATGCTCAGTCATGACTTCGACCGGGCGCGGGAAATCACCACCGAAGACACCCGCGATACGCATCGCCTGCAGCAGCTGGGGATGCGTATCGCCCGGCTGATTTCGCCGATTCTGTAAACGGTCTTAGCGGTAGAAGTCTTCGCGGGTCAGCGGCAGGTCATGGCTACCATCGGCGAAAGGCTTCACCGCCAGGATCTGGTGCAGGTTGATCCAGCCCTTGGCAAAGGCATAGGAGCAGCCGGCCAGGTACAAGCGCCAGATGCGCAGGGCCTTCTCCGGCACCAGCGTGCCTGCCTTGTCCAATTGCGCTTCGAGACGGTTGCTCCAGTGCTCGAGGGTGCGCGCGTAATGCAGGCGCAGGCTTTCGACGTCGACGATTTCCAGGCCCGCTTCACTGATCCGCGCACTGATCATCGACAGGTGCGGCAGCTCGCCATGGGGGAACACGTAGCGCTCGATGAAACTGCCCGCACCCCGCCCGACGGGTCGCCCGTCGGTATGTTTGGCGGTAATACCGTGGTTCATCACCAGGCCACCTTCGCGTACCGCCCCGAACAGGCGCTGGCAATATAGCGCCAGGTTGGCGTGGCCGACGTGCTCGAACATACCGACACTCACGACCTTGTCAAAGCGGCCGTCCTGGGGCAGGTCACGGTAATCGAGAATCTGCAGCTCCACCTGCCCTTGCAGGCCATCGGCCTTGATCCGTTCACGGCCCAACTTGAGCTGCTCTTTACTCAGAGTGATGCCGAACACCTTCGCGCCGAACTCTCTGGCCGCATAGCGCGCCAGCCCGCCCCAACCACAACCGACATCGAGCAGGTAGTCACCCTTCTTCAGGCGCAACTTGCGGCACAGGTGCTCGAACTTGTTCTGCTGGGCTTGCTCGAGGGTATTGGTCGGCGATTTGAAATAGGCGCAGGAGTAAGCCATGTCGCTATCCAGCCACAGCTGGTAGAAGGCGTTGGACAGGTCGTAATGGTAGGAGATCGCTGCCGCGTCGGTCGCCTTGTCATGCTCGGTACGCAGCGGCTGATCGTCTTCTTCATCCTTGAGCAAGGCCACGCTGAGCTCATCACAGACGCGGATCACCTCGCTGATGGAGCCCTCCAGTTCCAGCTTGCCTTCGACGAACGCCGCACCCAGTTCATCCAGGCTTGGATGGGTCAACTGAGTGATCAGCTGCGGGTCCTTGACCAGGATGGTCACCTGCGGCTTGGGCCCCAGGTCGAACGCATGCCCATCCCAGAGCTTCAACCGCAGTGGCAGTCGCAGGCTTTGCAGAACAGGTGGAAGTTGCGCAAGCATGAAATGAGCCTCCTTTTTTCATCGGACGTCTGCCAAAAAGGGTAGTTCATCTACGGAAAGTTTCAGCTAATGCAGACCATAGTCTGAGCCTATCTCCCCCGTTCCAGACCTCGCGACGCCCGCTGGAAGCGGCGATTCATTGTATACAATCAAGTGTTTTGCAGATTAGTCTTGGCGCCATTGTCGATTCTTCATCCTGGAGTACAACAATGAAAACCTATGATGTAGTGATCATCGGCGGTGGGCCCGGCGGCTACAACGCAGCTATTCGTGCCGGCCAACTTGGCTTGAGCGTGGCCTGCGTTGAAGGCCGCTCGACCCTCGGCGGCACCTGCCTGAACGTTGGTTGCATGCCGTCCAAGGCCTTGCTGCATGCCTCCGAGCTTTACGAGGCGGCGGTTGGCAGCGAGTTCGCCAGCCTCGGCATTGAAGTCGAACCCACCCTCAACCTTGCGCAGATGATGAAGCAGAAGGATGAGAGCGTCAGCGGCCTGACCAAGGGCATCGAGTTCCTGTTTCGCAAGAACAAGGTCGACTGGATCAAGGGTTGGGGCAAACTAGATGGCCTCGGCCGGGTCAAGGTCACCGACGACCAGGGCACCGTTACTGAGCTGCAAGCCAAGGACATTGTCATCGCTACCGGCTCCGAGCCGACCCCGCTGCCAGGCGTGACCATCGACAACCAACGCATCATCGACTCCACCGGCGCCCTGGCCCTGAGTGAAGTACCCAAGCACCTGGTGGTGATCGGTGCCGGGGTCATCGGCCTGGAGCTGGGCTCGGTGTGGCGCCGCCTGGGCAGCCAGGTGACCGTGGTCGAGTACCTTGATCGCATCTGCCCCGGTACTGATGAAGAAGCGGCGAAAACCCTGCAACGCTCCCTGGCCAAGCAAGGCATGAAGTTCAAGCTGGGCAGCAAGGTCACCCAGGCCAGCGCCTCGGCGCAAGGGGTGAGCCTGAGCCTGGAGCCTGCCGCAGGCGGCAGCGCCGAAACCCTCGAAGCCGACTACGTACTGGTCGCCATTGGCCGGCGTCCGTACACCGAGGGCCTTGGCCTGGAGAGCGTCGGCCTTGAGACCGACAAGCGCGGCATGCTCGCCAACCAGCACCACCGCACCAACGTGCCGGGGGTCTGGGTGATTGGCGATGTCACTTCTGGGGCGATGCTCGCGCACAAAGCCGAGGACGAAGCCGTCTCCTGCATCGAGCAGATTGCCGGCAAGGCCCACGAGGTCAATTACAACCTGATCCCGGCCGTCATCTACACCCGTCCGGAGCTGGCCAGCGTCGGCAAGACCGAAGAGCAGCTCAAGGCCGAAGGCCGCGAATACAAGGTCGGCAAGTTCCCCTTCAGCGCCAACAGCCGGGCCAAGATCAACCACGAGACCGAAGGCTTCGCCAAGGTCCTGGCGGACGCCCGTACCGACGAAGTGCTGGGCGTGCATTTGGTTGGCCCGAGCGTCAGCGAGATGATCGGCGAATACTGCGTGGCCATGGAGTTCAGCGCCTCGGCCGAAGACATCGCCCTCACCTGCCACCCACACCCGACCCGCTCCGAAGCCCTGCGCCAGGCAGCGATGAACGTTGACGGCAAAGCCATGCAGATCTGATCAATCAGCCTGTGGCGCCCGTCGCCAGGGGTCAGGCAATGCTTGAGTTTGGTGGAACAGATGAAAACCGGCCTTCAGTGCTGAAGGCCGGTTTATCCACAATCAGGCCAGGGCCGCCTGCTTGTTTTCCACAGCCAGCAAGTCAAAACGCTCGGCCAGGAACGGGGTGATATCCAGTGGCAGGGTTTCCTGATGCACAACCTTGTCGATCAGCACCCCAGTGATGGCCGAGGTGAGGATGCCGGTGCGAAAGTGTCCACAGGCATTCAGGTAACCGCTGACTTCGGGTACCGGTCCCAGAATCGGCAACTCGTCCGGCGAACCCGGACGCAAGCCGGCCCAGGTGCGCTTGAGGTTGATCTGCGCCAGCTCCGGCACACAGCGCACCGCGCCCTGAACCAGGCCGTTGATTTCCGGGAAGGTGTTGCTGACGTCGAAGCCTTTGTCTTCGGTGGTGCTGCCGATCAGGATTTCGCCGTTGTCCTTCTGCGCCATGTAGCAGTCGCTGGTGGTCAGGCAGCCTTGCAGCAGCTTGGGCATGCGCTCGGTAAGGATGATCTGGCCTTTGACCGGCTTGACCGGAATCCGCAGGCCAGTGGCCCATTCGCTCAGGTCTGCGGCCCAGGCGCCAGCGGCGTTGATCAGGGTATCGCAGTGGAAGGTGCCCTCCTCTGCGGTTTGCACACCGCTGACCCGCGAGCCCTGGTGCAGCACACCGGTGATGTTGGTGTTGTGGAACAGGTCGACGCCATTCTGGCGCGCCGCTTCCATGTACGAATCGGCCAGGCGGAACGGGCTGACCTGGTGATCGCAAAGGAACTCCAGGGCGCCATGGGCCTGATGGCTGACCGCAGGTTCTGCCTGGCGCAGAGCATCGCGGTCGAGCCAGCGCACCTGGTCGGCCAGGTGCGGAATCTGCGCGACGATGTGTTCGGCGTAGAGGCGGTCTTCATCGTCGTAGATCACGTACTTGAGGCCCGTGCGTTCGAACTTGAAGTCCATTCCGTGGCGTTCGATCAGCTCGCGGTGCAGCTGTGGATAAAGTGCATTGGACTGCAAGGCAAAGTCGAAAAACGACTGCGGCAGGATGTGCGGCGTGCTCGAATCCACCGCCACTGCCGCGCCATGGGCCTCGCGCTTGTGCTTGGCCGACATCATGCGAAAGAAGATCACCCCGCAGCCCAGCCCCACGGATTCACCGATTGCCCACAGGCCGCCCGCCGAAGCGCGGGTGGCGTTGCCCGGGCGCTTGGCATCGATCAGGGCGATCTTCAGGTTCTTGCGTTTGGACAGCTGGTAGGCGCAGGAGGCACCGATCACACCGCCACCGGCGATGACCACATCATAGGTTCTGTTCATGCTTCAGGCTTCCGTGCCGAGTTGCTGGAATGCAGAGAATGGAATCGGGTCGATCGGGAAACGCGGGCGCAGCCAACCGACATCGGCGCGTCCGGTGGCTTCGCGCAGGCGGTCGCTGCAATAGCCGACACACATGCGCCCCTGACAATCGCCCATGCTCACCCGGGTGCGCATCTTCAGCCCGGCCATGTCTTCGACGCCCTGCTCCAGGGCGCGATCGATATCGCTGCGAGTGACGTGCTCGCAACGGCAGATCACCGTGTCCGGCTGCGGCAGGTCGATTTGCTTGGTACCGCGGTGGGTGTAGCGCTCTACCCCGGCGCGAAAACGCTTGATCGCCGCCAGCTGGCCGAGGTATTTCTCGCGCAATTCGATGGCCTGTTCGGCGTTTAGTACTTCACGCTGGAGCAGGATCGAAACGGCGGCGATTCGCCCGGTGAGCATCGCTGCCTCACCCCCGCGGATGCCGCCCATGTCGCCGGCCAGATGGATATGGGGCTGGCTGCTTTGCTGCCAGACGTTGCATTCCGCGCGCAGGTAGCCGTCTTCGTTGAAGCCGTGGTCCAGGCCCAGTTGCTGGCTGAGTTGCGTACGCGGGATAAACCCGTAGCCCACCGCCAAAGTTTGCGCCGATTCGCGCTGGGCGCGGGAAAGGTCCGGTTGCCAGTCTTCACCGTAGGGTGCCACCGTCACTTCAGCCAGCTCGCCCTCACCCTTGGCCTCGACAACGCCCCAGCCGTAGTACATGGGGATGCCATTGAGCTTCATGTAGCCGAGCATGCTCAGGCCATCGAGAAACAGCTGCGGCTTGTTCATCAGCGCCAGGCTTTCGCGGGCAATCTTGCTGAACGGGCACGCTTCATACACACCGGCAACTTTCGCCCCGGCCGCGTGCAGCTGGCAGGCCACCAGCGGCAGCAATGGCCCGGTACCGGCGATTACGGTACTGCCCAGGGGTTTGACCACGCCACTCTTGATCTGCAGTTGCAGCCCGCCAAGCAGCATCACGCCTGGCAAGGTCCAACCGGCAAAAGGCACGTTGCGCTCGTGGCAACCGGCCGACAGCAGCAGGTGGGAATAGTCGATTTCGTGCAGGGTTTCTTCGGCATCGAGCACCATCAGGCGCTGCTCGTCGCCACCGACCACGCGGCTGTTCAGGCGCAGGTCGATATGATCGCCGCAGGCAGCAAAATCCTTGTGCAGTTTCTTCAGCGCCTTGCTGTAGCGGGCGCCCAGGTACCCCAGGTCGACACCGCTGCGTAGCGGCCCGCGAAACACCACGCCACCCGGGCGCGAGGCTTCATCGAATAACAGGCTGGAGACACCGTGGTTGGCCAGCTCGATTGCTGCCGCCATACCCGCTGAACCACCCCCGACAATCACTGGACGCAAGCTCATGGTGCCTCCTGCCCGGCAAAACGATTGGTCCCGGTTTCAACCTGCATACCCGGCTGCACCACGGTCTGGCAGGCGCGGCGCTTGGGCCGGCCATTGATCGATACCAGGCAGCAATGGCACACGCCCATGCCGCAGAAGGCGCCGGTCAGTTGATCATGGTCGTTGCGCGCCACCTGGCGCAGGCCCACGGCGTTGAGCACGCTGAGCACGGTTTCACCGGCGGCGACAGCGACTGCCTGGCCGTTGAGTTCGATGGTCATGTCCGCCCGCGACAGGGGCTGGATATCAAGCTTTCGCTCCAGAGTCTGCATAGCTTTTCGTCCGTGAAAAAGAAACGTGGACTGCGCACACTATGCCAAGCGCGCGCCTGGACTATTGATCCAGGCCAGCTAATGGGTCTGCTTGCCGGACAAACCGACAAAAACACAAAACCCCCGAAAGTCGGGGGTTCTGGTGAATTTAGAGAATTAAAGCTGTCGCACCCAAGATGACCCAAGGTTAAGACGATTTGAATGCACAAGGGAGGAGCACGTTGTGTCTGTTCGAACCGCGATAAGCTTCTGTAGCAGAGTACTTCCGTGATCGTTTTGGATTACAGGAAGAGGCGCTGGTCAGTCTGTTTTTTTACTAGTGTTCGAAGTCGATTGCGCAAGGGGCTTCTTCTCGGTCTGACCTTTGTCGTGAATGTGCTCCTCTCTGAAGCGTTGGTGCCATCGTTCCAATGCTTCTGCACCATCTGATGCATGGCTAAGCGAGCTCAGGAGTATGAGAGCAAGCAGAATTGAGCTAACCAGTTTCATAAGGACCTCACTTTTTTACTTTGAACGTGTCCGTACTGTTCCAACAACCAAGCCAAATCATCGAAGATCGCAGCGAAATACATCGCGCCTAGTCGGCGCAATGAATTTGCGGTTCGGTGTGATTGACGGATCATGTGGGGGTAGCTTTGCGGGTAGCGAGCGAGGCGGTTCAGACCAGCTCCGATGAGCTGCGTGATCGGGGCTTGAGGGTCAAGATGCTTCAGGTCGGCATGCACCCGTCTCAGTTCACGCGCTAGTTGCAGTGACAACCTGCCCAGGTATTCGTCTTGCTGTTGGTTATCGAGTGTTCCTGGTGCCAGTGCGGCCAACGAGGCGAGCCGGTGTTGCTGGCGTACCTGCCATGAGTGATCACTAACGGCGGCACCCTGTCGAAGCAATATCAGAGTCTCGCGATGAAGCGCTCCAACTAGCCTATTGAAATTCCTGTCATTTCGTTTGGGCAGTAGCTGGTACGCAAGCAGACAGATACCCAAAGCGATGATCCATGAGGCTGACTGGTTCGCGAAGTCGTTGAAGTCATAGGCGGGTACGAGAGTGGTAGAAACCAATGTGTTGAAGGCGATCAGAAAAGCTACCCCTTGAAAGGCGCGGGAAGGCAATGTAGTCGCGTGAATGCCGAACGACCAGAAAAGGCTCAGGCTGACCAGGAGCAGTGGCAGACCATTGATCTGCGGCAGGATGAGGAACTTGCAAGCGAGCGCTGCGGGAATCGCATACAGCGTCCCACGTAGAAAGCTTTCGGTCCCTTTTTCTGGGGTGGGTATTGCAGCGATCAGTGTGCAGTAGGGCCCCAGAACTGCCAGCAGAGTAGGGCCCTGGTCCCAGCCACTTATGTACCAGACAGCACCTGCCAGCAAAGTTGCCAGCAGGGCTCTGATCCCATTGCGCAGGCCGTCTGCGTAATTGCGATGAAAGCGAAATGGGCGATGAACATGAGCAGTTTCTTTCTCTAGGGAAGAGAAGCCTTCCAGTGCCAAAGCGAACTCTTCCAACTGCTCGTCCAAGCGCCTGAACGCAAGGAGGGTACGTTGCTCTGGATGACTGGCATGGAGAGTTGAAGCTATTTTGCTCGCTAGCTCGTCACGAATGTTTCGAACTCGGACCTTGGCCTCTGACAGGCTCAGAGAGCGCTCGCTTAATGCCGTGCTTACCGAAGCAAGCTGATGACCGGTTGCTGAAACTGCTTCTGTTGATTCCAGTACGGACAAGTCGGCAGGCAACTCATGTTCCAGCAGTGCCGATTGCAGGTAAGCCGAGCCAGACCTGATGGCTTTCAAATTGTCACTGATGACCCAAGATTCGCCTCGACCCAGGCCGAGGAGATCGTCCACCTTGTTGATCTCTGCCGCGAGGACAAGACGTTTGCGATGCGCCTGCTCATCTGCAGGTTGGGCGTATTTCCCTGCAATCAACGCTGCGGCCTTGACACATAAGCTGATCACTGTGTCGCGTATGCGAGCCTCGACTTTCTTGCGACTGAAGAGAACGGTAACCAGAGTCAGACTAATAGCCCCGACCACCACCGCAGTGGCACGGGAGACAATGTGTTCAAAGCTGATCTGAGGTTCGACGATGGCTGGCCCCAACGCCAGGCAAACGGTGTAGCCGGCCACTACGGCGGTTGTTGCGTAGTAATGCCGGACCACAGACATAGCGGCTACACATAGCCCAAGCCATATCCCAATGCCCAATATCAACAGGATCATTTGTTGGGCGAAACAAGCCACCAGAACGAATGCGGCTACTGCACCCACCAGTGTGCCGGCGATACGATGCAGACCTTTGCCAACCACAGCTCCCTGGACGGGATTGACCAGCAGGAGCACAGTAGAGGCCGCAGAGAATGGGGAGTCCAGATGCAGGTAGAGACCTACGGATAATGCCAGGGCTGCTGCCATGCAACTGCGTAAGACATACAGGCTTGTAGAAGGAGTGAAGGGCAACGGCAATACGCCAAACCGTTTACCTATAGCTGCGGCGCCCATTACAGAAACTCCTGGAGCCAATGAGTCAGACGCCGATGGTTTCGTGCATCAGGCTGGTCCACCTCAATGCTTGCTGTCATGCCTGCTACAAGCTCCACGCCCTCCGGGATGTGGTCAATTTCAATGCGCACCGGCAATCTCTGGGCCAGTCGAATCCAGCTGAACGTCGGGCTCACCTGAGGTAAACCGTTCTCCGCCCGGACTTCATTGGTATCGGAGATTCCCCGTCCTATGCTCGACACATGACCGGAGAGCAGTGGCGAGAAGCCCATGAGCTTGACCTTGGCATTGGCTCCGAGAGGGATGTTTGTGAGTTTGGTCTCCTCGAAATAACCGGTGACCCAGAAACTCTTGCTGTCGACAACGAACATGTTGGTACCACCTGCAACGGCATAATCACCGGGTTGCAAACGCAGTTGGGTGACGTAGCCATCTACGGGCGCAAAGATCTTGGTACGTTGTAGTTCTAGTTGGGCATGTGCCAACTGGGTCTGTGCAGCGTTCAGCCGAGCTTTGGCGATTGCACTGGAGCGTACAGCGTTATCGATCTCTTCCTTGGGCACTACACCTACAAGCAGCCTCCGGCGGCGTAGCTCTTCGTTGCGCTGCTGGAACACTTCCTTGAATTCGGCCAGCTCGGCGGCTTTTTGATCGGCTGCCAGGACATAACTTCGAGCATCGATGCTGTACATCAGATCACCTTTCTTCACCCACTGGTTATCACCGACCCAAACCCTCTCGATGCTGCCCGATACCTCGGGAGCGATTCGGATGACCTGAGCACTAATGCGGCCATCTCGGGTCCATGGTGCCAGTACATAAGTATTCCAAAGTGATAGGCAGAAATAGAGTGAAAAGGCACCAATAACCAGGGTGGCCAGGAACTTGAACAATCTCACTACGTAATTCATCGACGCCTCTTCAGAGTTTGATGACCAGCAAAGAAAGCAAGGACACCGAAAGGAAGAATCGGAGCAGGTTTGGATGCCACATCAGGTCCAACCAACGTCGCGTCATCCTTTCCAAGATGAGATAGAGCACCGTTGCTACCAGCAGGTAGATGAACAGTGGAGGGAAGTACACGTTGGCAATGGAGAACTCGCTGAGCATGGATCGCACCTGTTGCTGGCCAAGTCAGTGCATCGTAGGAAAAGCAGCTTGATTCCGATATGGACTATTAAGACAATAAATAATCAAATTCAGACAGAGGTGGCACTTTATGGCTACGACCGCTTTCCCTCTAGATCTTCATGATCCTGATTCACTTGTGCAGCCGGCCGTGGCCTTGATGATCGAGTCTCAACAAAACGACACTGAGGTACCTGTCCACCAGCATCGGAAGGGCCAACTGATCGTGGCATTGAAGGGGGGAAACGTGTGCACCATCGAAGATGGCTTATGGATGGTGCCGCCAGGCTTTGGTGTATGGGTTCCAAGTGGAACGGTTCATAGCAACCGCGTTACGGCCAACGGCAAGATCTGCTTGCTGTTCATAGAGCCTGGCATCGCTCAGCTTCCGGAGCATTGCTGCACCCTGGCATTGAGCCCACTCATCCTGGAGTTGGTTTTGTATCTGGCAGGCTGCCCTAGAGATTATCCAGCCGATGGCCAAATTGCACGGCTTGCTGGGGTGCTACTTGAGCTCCTGGAACAAGCACCTGCTGAGCGATTTTATCTACCGCTTCCGAAGAGCCCGCAAGTGCGGCAGATTGCTAGCGTCTTGGCTGAGGCCCCTGCTAGTCGGGTGACAGTGGCCGAATGGGCAGACAGGGTTGCCATGAGTGAGCGGACACTTGCGCGGCTGATCAAAAGCGAGACGGGCCTTACCTTCGGACATTGGCGTAAGCAGTGGCAGATTATCGTTGCTTTGCAGCACTTGGTCGAGGGCGCATCGGTGCAGAGTACCGCCGAAGCGTTGGGTTATGAGTCTGTCAGTTCGTTCATCAGCATGTTTCGCAAGACGCTTGGAAACTCACCAGCTCGCTACGTTCGTGAAGCGATCGTGAGTCAAAAACTGAGATAACATAAAAGGCTAAAGCAGCGTGACGGTGACATGGCCGGCTACGTGCCATGCAGGTTACGTCTGACGTACGAAACGAGCGATTCATCGGGCTGAATTTGCAAAGGCGTGGACGAGAGTCGAACCAGGGTTGCGGCAGGCGCAACAGGAGATAGGAAGAGCTCGTCGAAGAAGGGAGCCAGTGGCGGCTCCCTTCCTCAGCGACAGTTTTTATTGCGGAGCGACAGTTTTAATTCTCAGAAACTATCCGGGCTCAACCGCAGCAATCGTTATTCAACAGTCACCGATTTCGCCAGGTTACGCGGCTGGTCGACGTCGGTGCCCTTGAGCACTGCTACGTAGTACGACAGCAGTTGCAGCGGGATGGTGTAGAGGATCGGCGCCAGGGCATCGATGATATGCGGCACGGCGATTACGTGGGTGCCTTCGCCATTGCTCATGCCAGCTTGCTCGTCGGCGAAGACGATCAGCTCACCGCCGCGGGCGCGCACTTCCTGCAGGTTGGACTTGAGCTTTTCCAGCAGCTCGTTGTTCGGCGCCACAGTGACCACTGGCATGTCGCTGTCGACCAGCGCCAGCGGGCCGTGCTTGAGCTCGCCGGCCGGGTAGGCTTCGGCGTGGATGTAGGAGATCTCTTTGAGTTTCAGCGCACCTTCCATGGCCACCGGGAACTGTGCACCGCGACCCAGGAACAGGGTGTGGTGCTTGTCGGCGAACAGCTCGGCTGTCTTCTCGACGATCGAGTCCATGGCCAGGGCTTCACCCAGACGGGTTGGCAGGCGGCGCAGTTCTTCGACCAGCTCGGCTTCGACACCGGCGGCCAGGGTACCGCGCACCTGGCCCAGGGACAGGGTCAGCAGCATCAGCGAGACCAGCTGGGTGGTGAAGGCCTTGGTCGAGGCCACGCCGATTTCCGGGCCGGCCTGGGTCAGCAGGGTCAGGTCCGACTCGCGCACCAGCGAGCTGATGCCCACGTTGCAGATCGCCAGGCTGCCGAGGAAGCCTAGCTCCTTGGCGTTGCGCAGGGCTGCCAGGGTGTCGGCGGTTTCACCCGACTGCGAGATCGAGACGAACAGGGTGTCGGGCTGCACCACTACCTTGCGGTAGCGGAACTCGCTGGCGACTTCGACCTGGCAAGGGATACCGGCCAGGCTTTCCAGCCAGTAACGGGCAACCATACCAGCGTGGTAGCTGGTGCCGCAGGCAACAATCTGCACATTGCGCACCTTGGCGAACAGCTCGGCAGCTTGCGGGCCGAAGGCCTGGACCATGACGTGGTCCTTGCCCAGGCGGCCTTCCAGGGTACGTTGCACCACGGTTGGCTGCTCGTGGATTTCCTTGAGCATGAAATGACGGTAGGCGCCCTTGTCAGCGGCTTCGGCACCTTCGTGGTATTGCACGGTTTCGCGCAGAACCTGAGTACCGGCGACGTCCCAGATGCTGACCTGGTCGCGGCGGATTTCGGCGATGTCGCCCTCTTCCAGGTACATGAAGCGGTCGGTGACCTGGCGCAGCGCCAACTGGTCGGAGGCCAGGAAGTTCTCGCCGTGGCCCAGGCCGATCACCAGCGGGCTGCCGCTGCGGGCGGCCAGCAAGCGGTCAGGCTGCTTGGCGCTGATCACGGCCAGACCATAGGCACCGTGCAGTTGCTTGACGGTGGCCTTGAGGGCATCGGCCAGGTCCGGCAGGGATTTGAGGGTGTGTGCCAGCAGGTGAACGATCACCTCGGTGTCGGTTTGCGAACTGAATACGTAGCCCAGGCCCTTGAGCTTTTCGCGCAGCTCTTCGTGGTTCTCGATAATGCCGTTGTGCACCACCGCCAGTTCATGGCCGGAGAAATGCGGGTGGGCATTGTGCTCGGTTGGCGCCCCGTGGGTAGCCCAGCGAGTGTGGGCAATACCCAGGTTGCCGGCCAGCGGCTCAGCGGCAACAGCGGCTTCCAGCTCGCTGACCTTGCCGATACGGCGGCGGCGCTCAAGGTTGCCCTGCTGGGTGAAGACGGCCAGACCTGCGCTGTCATAGCCGCGGTACTCGAGACGCTTGAGGCCTTCGATCAGAATGGTTGTGATGTTACGTTCGGCGACGGCACCAACGATTCCACACATTAGTCATGCTCCTGGGTGATAGCGGCGCAAATCACGTTGATGCCGCGGTCTTCAATTTGTACGCGTGCCTCATGGGGCAAGCGCTCATCAGTAATAAGGGTGTTGACGCTGCCCCAAGGCAGCTCAAGGTTGGGGATCTTGCGCCCGACCTTGTCGGACTCGACCATGACGATCACTTCCCGGGCGACTTCAGCCATCACCCGGCTCAGGCCCAGTAGTTCGTTGAACGTGGTGGTGCCGCGCGCCAGGTCGATGCCATCGGCGCCAATGAACAGTTGGTCGAAGTCGTATGAGCGTAGTACCTGCTCGGCCACCTGGCCCTGGAACGATTCCGAATGCGGGTCCCAGGTGCCGCCGGTCATCAACAGCACCGGCTCGTGTTCCAGCTCGCTGAGAGCGCGGGCCACATTCAACGAGTTGGTCATGACCACCAGACCGGGTTGATGACCCAGCTCCGGGATCATCGCCGCGGTGGTACTGCCACTGTCGATGATGATGCGTGCGTGTTCGCGGATACGCCCCACAGCAGCCTTGGCGATGGCCTGCTTATAGAGGGAGACTGGCTGGCCCTGATCGGTGAACAGCTCCTGCGGCAGGGTCACTGCGCCACCATAGCGGCGCAACAGCAGGCCGTTGGCTTCGAGGGCAGCCAGATCCTTGCGAATGGTCACTTCGGAAGTTTCGAAACGCTTGGCCAGGGCGTCGACGCTCACCTCGCCCTGCTCATTGAGCAAAGCCAGGATGTTATGGCGTCGTTGGGGGGTGTTACGTTTCGACATGGCGTCTTTAAGTTTCGATTCGAAAGATAATGATGCCAATCAAAACCTATAGCGGCCGGTGCGTCAAGAACGCCGGGAAAAAATTCTCGCTGTGAATAACTTGCTCGACCGGAATGTTTTTATCCACAGAATGAAAAAGGCCGACTTATGCACAAACTCGTCGGCCTTTTCTATCAGCTGTGGGTAACTCAGCTTTTCTTGATTTTCTCCGGCCGCTTCCAGCCATCGATGTTGCGCTGACGCGCACGACCGACCGCCAACTGTGCCGCTTCGACGTTCTGGGTAATGGTAGAACCCGCTGCCGTAGTGGCACCGTCGAGGATATCCACAGGCGCGACCAGGGAGTTGTTCGAGCCGATGAACACGTCTGCGCCAAGTACCGTCTTGAACTTGTTGGCGCCATCGTAGTTACAGGTGATGGTACCGGCACCGATGTTGGTGCGCGCACCGACTTCGGCATCGCCCAGGTAGGTCAGGTGACCGGCCTTGGCGCCTTCACCCAGATGGGCGTTCTTCAGCTCGACAAAGTTACCCACATGGGCGCGAGCGTCGAGCACACTGCCTGGGCGCAGACGAGCAAACGGGCCGGCATCGCTGCCTTCGCCCATGATCGCGCCTTCCAGGTGGCTGTTAGCCTTGACCACCACGCCTTTGCGCAAGGTGCTGTTCTTGATCACGCAGTTCGGACCGATGACCACGTCGTCTTCGATGACAACGCGACCTTCGAGGATCACGTTGATATCGATGAGCACATCGCGACCAACGGTCACCTCACCGCGTACATCGAAACGCGCCGGGTCACGCAGGGTCACGCCCTGGGCCATCAGGCGGCGGCCTTCACGCAGTTGGTAGTGACGCTCAAGCTCGGCCAGCTGACGACGGTCGTTGGCGCCCTGCACTTCCATCGGGTCCAGCGGCTGCTCGGTAGCGACCACCAGGCCATCGGCTACAGCCATGGCGATCACATCGGTGAGGTAGTACTCGCCCTGGGCGTTATTGTTCGACAGCCTGCCCAGCCAGTCAGCCAGGCGCGCGCCCGGGACGGCGAGAATGCCGGTATTGCCTTCGTTGATAGCTTTCTGTGCGTCGCTGGCATCCTTGTGCTCGACGATCGCCGTCACCTGGCCCTGGGCATCACGGACGATGCGGCCGTAGCCGGTCGGATCATCCAGGGTCACGGTCAGCAGGCCAAGCTGCTGCGGGGTAACCTTGGCGAGCAGGCGCTTGAGGGTGTCGACTTCGATCAGCGGGACATCGCCGTAGAGGATCAGTACGGTTTCGGCGCTTAGTGCCGGCAGGGCCTGGGCGACGGCGTGGCCGGTACCCAGTTGCTTGTCCTGCAGGACGAAATTCAGGTCATCGGCGGCCAGTCGTTCGCGTACCAGTTGCGCACCGTGCCCGATCACCACATGAATACCCTGCGGCTGCAGCTGGCGAGCGCTGTGGATAACATGGCCAAGCATGGAGTCGCCGGCGACCGGATGCAGCACCTTGGGCAGCGCCGAGCGCATGCGGGTACCTTGGCCTGCGGCGAGAATAACGATATCGAGAGACATTGACTGGCTACCAATCCTGGGTGGTCAGCGATGTGACCAGAAGAAGAATTTCGGAAAAAGAAAAAGGGTAGCCGAGGCTACCCTTTAACTCAATCGCAATGGAAGTGATCGGCGAGCGCCAGATTACTTGCCTTTGCGCATTTGCTGGACGGTACGCAGCTGGGCTGCGGCCTCGGCCAGACGTGCGGCGGCGGCGCCGTAGTCGAAATCCGCGCCTTTCAGATTCAGGGCGTTCTCGGCAGCCTTGAGGGCTTCCTGAGCCTGAGCCTCGTCCAGGTCTGCAGCACGTTGCACAGTATCGGCAAGCACCTTGACCATGTTCGGCTGGACCTCGAGGAAACCACCAGAGATGTAGAACACCTCTTGGGCGCCACCCTGCTTGGTCAGCGTGATCGGACCTGGCTTCAGATTAGTGATCAGCGGGGCGTGGCCTGGAGCGATACCAAGATCACCCAGGTTGCCGTGCGCAATCACCATCTCGACCAGACCGGAGAAAATTTCCCCTTCCGCGCTGACGATATCGCAATGGACTGTCATAGCCATCTGCTTGCCTCAACCTGATTAGCGCCCCTTGCGGGGCGCCGGGATTACAGTTTCTTGGCTTTCTCGACAGCTTCTTCGATGCCGCCGACCATGTAGAACGCTTGTTCTGGCAGGTGGTCGTAGTCACCTTTGAGGATGCCGCTGAAGCCTGCAATGGTGTCTTTCAGGGAAACGTATTTGCCTGGAGAACCGGTGAAGACTTCGGCCACGAAGAACGGCTGGGACAGGAAGCGCTGGATCTTACGAGCGCGCGATACCAGCTGCTTGTCGGTTTCGGACAGCTCGTCCATACCCAGAATGGCGATGATGTCCTTCAGCTCTTTGTAGCGCTGCAGAACATACTGAACGCCACGAGCGGTGTCGTAGTGCTCGTTGCCGATCACGTTCGGGTCCAGCTGGCGCGAAGTCGAGTCCAGTGGATCGACCGCTGGGTAGATACCCAGGGAGGCGATGTCACGGGACAGTACGACGGTGGCGTCCAAGTGGGCGAAGGTGGTCGCTGGCGACGGGTCGGTCAGGTCGTCCGCAGGTACGTATACGGCCTGGATCGAGGTGATCGAACCTTCCTTGGTCGAAGTGATACGCTCTTGCAGAACGCCCATCTCTTCAGCCAGGGTCGGCTGGTAACCTACTGCCGAAGGCATACGGCCCAGCAGTGCGGATACTTCGGTACCGGCCAGGGTGTAACGATAGATGTTGTCGACAAACAGCAGAACGTCGTTACCTTCGTCACGGAACTTCTCAGCCATGGTCAGGCCGGTCAGCGCTACGCGCAGACGGTTTCCTGGTGGCTCGTTCATCTGGCCGTATACCAGAGCAACCTTGTCCAGTACGTTGGAATCCTTCATCTCGTGGTAGAAGTCGTTACCCTCACGAGTACGCTCACCCACACCGGCGAACACGGAATAACCGCTATGCTCGATGGCGATGTTACGGATCAGTTCCATCATGTTTACGGTTTTGCCTACACCGGCACCACCGAACAGACCAACTTTACCACCCTTGGCGAACGGGCAAACCAGGTCGATAACCTTGATGCCGGTTTCCAGCAGGTCGTTGCCGCCTGCCTGGTCAGCGAACGAAGGAGCGTCGCGGTGAATACCCCAGCGCTCTTCTTCACCGATTGGACCGGCTTCGTCGATTGGGTTACCCAGGACGTCCATGATCCGGCCCAGGGTCGCTTTACCGACCGGTACGGAGATGGCTGCGCCGGTGTCTGCAACGTCCAGACCGCGCTTCAAGCCTTCGGTCGAGCCCATCGCAATGGTACGAACCACGCCGTCGCCCAGCTGCTGCTGAACTTCCAGGGTGGTTTCCGCGCCTACTACTTTCAGCGCGTTGTAAACACTCGGAACGCTGTCACGTGGGAATTCCACGTCGATGACGGCGCCGATGATTTGAACGATACGTCCGCTACTCATAGCTGGATCCTCTGAATATTTGAACCGTTAAACCGCGGCAGCGCCGCCGACGATTTCCGAGATCTCTTGGGTGATCGCAGCCTGACGCGCCTTGTTGTAGATCAGCTGCAATTCGCTGATCAGGTCACCGGCGTTGTCGGTGGCGTTCTTCATCGCGATCATCCGGGCAGCTTGTTCAGCTGCGTTGTTCTCGACCACCGCCTGGTAGACCTGCGACTCCACGTAACGCACCATCAGGCCGTCCAGCAGCTCTTTGGCGTCAGGTTCGTAGAGGTAGTCCCAGTGGTGCTTGAGTTCTTGATCCGGGGTTGCAACCAACGGAATCAACTGCTCGACCGTTGGGGCTTGCGTCATGGTATTGACGAACTTGTTCGATACCACGGACAGACGGTCGATACGACCATCCAGGTAAGCGTCCAGCATGACCTTGACGCTGCCGATCAGATCATTGATCGACGGCTCTTCGCCCAGGTGGCTGATCGCGGCAACGACGTTACCGCCGAAGCTGCGGAAAAACGCCGCACCCTTGCTGCCAACCACGCAAAGATCGATCTCGATACCTTGCTCGCGGTTGACCGCCATGTCCTTGACCAGGGCCTTGAACAGGTTGGTGTTCAAGCCACCGCACAAACCACGGTCACTGCTCACGACGACATAACCGACGCGCTTTACTTCGCGTTCAATCATGAAGGGGTGGCGGTATTCCGGGTTGGCGTTGGCCAGATGACCGATAACCTGGCGGATACGCTCCGCGTAAGGACGGCTAGCAGCCATGCGCATTTGTGCCTTGCGCATTTTACTGACCGCCACTTTTTCCATGGCGCTGGTAATTTTTTGCGTGCTTTTGATGCTCGCAATCTTACTGCGAATCTCTTTTGCGCCTGCCATGTAACACCTATCAGGTTAGCAAGCGGGGGCCGCAAAGCCCCCGCTGCGGCTTACCAGGTTTGGGTGGCCTTGAACTTCTCGATACCGGCTTTGATGCCAGCGTCGATTTCGTCGTTGAAGTCACCCTTCACGTTGATCTTCGCCATCAGTTCGGCGTGATCACGGTTGAAGTAAGCGATCAGCGCTTGTTCGAAGCTACCGATCTTGGCGATTTCAACGTCGGTCAGGAACCCACGCTCAGCGGCATACAGCGACAGCGCCATGTCCGCGATGGACATTGGAGCGTATTGCTTCTGCTTCATCAGCTCGGTAACACGTTGACCGTGCTCGAGTTGCTTACGGGTGGCTTCGTCCAGGTCAGAAGCGAACTGGGCGAATGCCGCCAGTTCACGGTACTGAGCCAGAGCGGTACGGATACCACCGGAGAGCTTCTTGATGATCTTGGTCTGAGCGGCACCACCCACACGGGATACCGAAACACCGGCGTTCACTGCAGGGCGGATGCCCGAGTTGAACATGGCCGATTCCAGGAAGATCTGACCGTCGGTGATGGAAATCACGTTGGTCGGAACGAACGCGGAAACGTCGCCAGCCTGGGTTTCGATGATCGGCAGTGCGGTCAGGGAACCGGTTTTGCCAGTTACAGCACCGTTGGTGAACTTCTCGACGTACTCTTCGGAAACGCGCGATGCACGCTCCAGCAGACGGGAGTGGAGATAGAACACGTCGCCTGGGTACGCTTCACGTCCTGGTGGACGGCGCAGCAGCAGGGAGATCTGACGGTAGGCAACGGCCTGCTTGGACAGGTCATCGTATACGATCAGCGCGTCTTCACCGCGGTCACGGAAGAACTCGCCCATGGTGCAACCGGCGTATGGCGCCAGGAATTGCAGTGCGGCGGATTCCGAAGCACTGGCAACCACCACGATGGTGTTGGCCAGGGCGCCGTTTTCTTCCAGCTTGCGAACGATGTTGGCAACGGTGGAACGCTTCTGGCCGACAGCAACATAAACACAGAAAATACCGGAGTCTTTCTGGTTGATGATGGCGTCGATCGCCATGGCGGTCTTACCGATCTGACGGTCACCGATGATCAGCTCGCGCTGGCCACGGCCGACCGGGATCATGGCGTCGACAGATTTATAGCCAGTCTGTACAGGCTGGTCTACCGACTTACGCCAGATCACGCCCGGAGCAACTTTCTCGACCGCGTCGGTCTCGGTGTTGCCCAGTGGGCCTTTGCCGTCGATTGGGTTACCCAGTGCGTCGACTACGCGACCCAGCAGTTCCTTACCAACTGGAACTTCGAGGATGCGGCCGGTGCACTTGGCGCTCATGCCTTCAGCGAGGGTGTCGTAGGCGCCCAGTACTACCGCACCAACGGAGTCTTGCTCCAGGTTGAGGGCCATACCGAACACGCCACCTGGAAACTCGATCATTTCGCCGTACATTACGTCGGCCAGACCGTGAATCCGCACGATACCGTCAGAAACGCTGACGACAGTACCCTCGTTGCGGGCTTGGGAGGTCACGTCGAGTTTCTCGATGCGACCCTTGATGATTTCACTAATTTCGGAAGGATTGAGTTGCTGCATTGCTCTGCTGCCCCTTCAAACTCAAGATTTCAATGCTTCGGCCAGTTTCGCGATTTTGCCGCGAACCGAGCCATCGATTACCAGGTCGCCGGCGCGGATCACGACACCACCGATAAGGGAGGCGTCCTCCGTCGCATGCAGGCGCACTTCCCGGCTGAGCCGTGCACTGAGAACCTTGGCGAGTTTGTCTTGCTGTTCTTGGTTCAACGCAAAAGCACTGGTGACTTCCACGTCCACGGATTTCTCTTGTTCAGCCTTGTACAGGTCGAACAAAGCCGAAATCTCCGGCAAAAGCAGGAGACGGTCGTTTTCCGCGGCAACATGAATGAAATTCTGTGCCTGTGCATCGAACTTGTCACCGCACACGTCAATAAACGCGGCGGCCTTTTCTGCGCTCGTCAGTCGCGGGGCCTTGAGCAGGCGCTGCATCGTGTCGTCTTCCGACACTGCAGCAGCCAGGCCGAGCATGGCTGACCAATTGGCCAGTTGCTGATGGGCCTGGGCGTGCTCAAAGGCCGCCTTAGCGTAAGGTCGGGCCAACGTGGTCAGTTCTGCCATGATCGCCCTCGCTTAAATTTCAGCGGCCAGTTTATTAACCAGCTCCGCATGCGCGTTTTGATCGATTGTGGCGCCAAGGATTTTTTCAGCACCGCCGACAGCCAGCAGACCCACTTGGGCACGCAGGGCGTCTTTGACACCGTTAATTTCCTGTTCGATCTCGGCTTGAGCCTGAGCCTTCACACGGTCAGCTTCGACGCGGGCCTGATCACGGGCTTCCTCGACGATCTGAGCACCGCGCTTCTTGGCTTGCTCAATGATTTCGGCTGCCTGAGCTTTCGCTTCGCGCAGTTGCTGACCCGCTTTATCTTGGGCCAACTCCAGGTCGCGAGCTGCTCGGTTGGCAGCGTCCAGTCCATCCGCGATCTTCTTCTGACGTTCTTGCAATGCCGCGATGACCGGAGGCCACACGAACTTCATGCAGAACAGCACAAAAATGAAGAACGCAACGGACTGACCAATCAGGGTTGCATTAATGTTCACGCCAACACCTCGCTCGTTCTTTGTCCATCACACCAAACCACTCGAGAATTCGAGTGATTAGCCGGCGATTTGACCAACGAAGGGATTAGCGAAGGTGAAGAACAGAGCGATACCAACACCGATCATGGTTACGGCGTCGAGCAGACCGGCAACGATGAACATTTTAACTTGCAGCATTGGAACCATCTCTGGCTGACGAGCAGCGCCTTCCAGGAACTTGCCGCCCAGCAGGCCGAAACCAATGGCGGTACCCAGAGCACCCAGGCCGATCAGCAGAGCAACAGCGATAGCGGTAAGACCAACTACAGTTTCCATCTTTCCTCCCGACTTTTACGTCGTATTGGTTAGGTTTTTTAGTTTGAAGCGGTAAAACAAAATCGTTTGGTACAGCTGCCCTTGCGGACTTTTTCGACCCTTCCCGGTACTGGCGAAAGGGTCATCAGACACGCCAGGCGGTCTTAATGGTTATCTTCGTGAGCCATCGACAGGTAGACGATGGTAAGCATCATGAAGATGAACGCTTGCAGGGTGATGATCAGGATGTGGAACACAGCCCACGCCCATTGCAGCACCACGCCCAGGCCGCTGAGCCAGAGCAGGCCGCTGCCGAACATCACGGCAATCAGGATGAACACCAGCTCGCCGGCGTACATGTTGCCGAACAGACGCAGGGCCAGCGAGATTGGCTTGGCAATCAGGGTGACGAATTCGAGCAGGAAGTTGACCGGAATCAGCAGGATCTGAACGAAGATGTTCTTGCTGCCGAACGGGTGCAGGGTCAGTTCGCCGAGGAAGCCGCCGATGCCCTTGACCTTGATGCTGTAGAAAATGATCAGGGCGAACACGCTGAAGGCCATGGCCAGGGTCGCGTTCGGGTCGGTGGTCGAGACCGCGCGGAACGGAATGTGCGGATCACCGGAGATCAGGATGGCCAGCTGAGGAATCCAGTCGACCGGGATCAGGTCGATGGCGTTCATCAGGAAGACCCAGACGAAAATGGTCAGCGCCAGTGGGGCGATCACCGGGCTGCGGCCGTGGAAGCTGTCCTTGACGCTGCCGTCAACGAACTCTACCAGCACTTCTACGAAGTTCTGCAGGCCGCCAGGCTGGCCGGAAGTTGCCTTCTTGGCTGCCATGCGGAACAGGAATACGAAAAGCAGACCCAGTGCGACCGACCAACCCAGGGTGTCCAGGTGGAAAGCCCAGAAGCCCATTGCCTTGGCTTCTGCTGCGGAATGGGCAAAGCCCCAACCGCCGTCTGGTAGTTGACCGAAGGTCAGGTTCTGCAAGTGGTGCTGGATATAGCCCGAAGCGGTTTCTGCTGCCATGGTTGCCTCAAACGCCCTAAGGTCTCGAAAGTCTTATATTCATCAGCAGGGGCGCGAACCAGCTGACCAACTGGGTCAGCAGAAAGACACCGAAGACTGCTAACGGCGCCAATGGCTTCACTCCTGCGAACGTCAATGCGAAAAGCACTGCCGTCAAAATCAATTTGCCTGCCTCGCCAGCGTAAAACGACTTGACGATGGCCTGCGCTGCCCTGGCTCCCGTGTAACGAAAAGCCTTCCAGGCGAAATACACATTCGGCAGCCAGGCAATCAGCCCTCCGCAGAGTGCCGAATATCCACTGACCGCCCCGTGCCACTGCCACAACGCCAAAGTTGCCAGCAGAAACACGACACATTGAGCCAACAGTACCGGAAAAACCGCCCAGCGATGGAAAGGCAAGCGGTTTGGCGTGCGGGTTTCCATCACAACTGCTCCTCGAAAGTCGACCAACCAGTCAGCTATGACTTGGCATAATTTGTGCCGACAAAATGCGCGCAGAGTATAGGGGCGGTTTAACCCCTATTCAACTGCCGGGTAGTGATTTCCGACTGCGCGCTACAAAAGGAATTGTTTCAGCGGATGTGAGCAAGGACACCTTGCAACTCATCTAGTGAGTTGTAACGGATAACTAACTGGCCCTTGCCCTTGTTGCCGTGGCGAATCTGTACGGCCGAGCCCAGACGCTCTGCCAGACGCTGTTCAAGGCGGGTGATGTCCGGGTCTGGCTTGGCAGGTTCCGCAGCCTCGGGTTTGCCATTGAGCCACTGGCGTACCAGTGCCTCGGTCTGGCGCACAGTCAGGCCACGTGCGACAACGTGACGCGCCCCGTCGACCTGCTGTTCATCCGGCAATCCGAGCAGTGCCCGGGCATGACCCATCTCCAGGTCGCCGTGGGACAACATGGTCTTGATCACTTCCGGCAACGAGATCAGGCGCAGCAGGTTGGCCACGGTTACCCGCGACTTGCCCACAGCGTCGGCGACCTGTTGCTGGGTCAGCTGGAATTCCTGCTGCAGACGCTGCAGGGCGATGGCCTCTTCCACCGGGTTGAGGTCTTCGCGCTGGATGTTCTCGATCAGGGCCATGGCGATGGCCGCTTCATCGGGCACATCGCGGACCATGGCCGGGATCGTCTCCATACCGGCCTGCTGGCTGGCGCGCCAGCGGCGTTCACCGGCGATGATCTCGAATTTGTTGTCGGCGATCGGGCGCACCACGATCGGCTGCATCACGCCCTGGCTCTTGATCGAGTGGGCGAGTTCTTCCAGTGCCTGCGGGTCCATGTCCCGGCGCGGCTGGTACTTGCCGCGCTGGATCAGGTCGAGCGGCAGGTGTTGCAGTTCCTTTTGGTCGACCTGGACAGCCTGCTCTTCGAGCGCGCTGACGGTCGGACCACTGAGCAGTGCATCCAACCCACGTCCGAGACCCCGTTTCTTAACGGCCATGCGGATTCCTTAAGTTGTCTGTGCAGTGCGGGTTTGACGACGTTGGCGACGAACCAGTTCCCCGGCCAGGGCCAGGTACGCCAGGGCGCCACGCGATTGCTTGTCGTAGGCCAGGGCCGGCATGCCGAAGCTCGGGGCCTCGGCCAGGCGGATGTTGCGTGGAATCACGGTGTCGTACAGCTGGTCGCCGAAGTGTTCCTTGAGCTGTGCGGAAACATCGTTGATCAGGCTCAGGCGCGGGTCGTACATGGTTCGCAGCAGGCCTTCGACCTTGAGCTGCGGGTTCAACCGCTCGCCAATCCGCTTGATGTTATCCACAAGGTCGCTCAAGCCTTCCAGGGCAAAGTATTCACATTGCATCGGAATAATCACGCCATCGGCGGCGACCAGGGCGTTGAGGGTCAGCATCGACAGCGACGGCGGACAGTCGATCAGGATGTAGTCGTAATTCTCGCGGATCGGCGCCAGCGCGGTGCGCAGGCGGCTCTCCTTCATCTGCATTTCCAGCAGAACCACTTCGGCGGCGGTCAGGTCGCGGTTGGCCGGCAGCAGCTGATAGCCGCCGTGCTCGGAGAAGTGCATGGCCTGGGCCAGGTCGCATTCGCCGATCAACAGGTCATAGACCGAATGTTCCAGGACGTGTTTATCCACACCGCTACCCATGGTGGCGTTGCCCTGTGGATCGAGATCGATCAGCAGCACGCGGCGCTTGGTTGCCACCAGCGATGCTGCGAGATTGATACAGGTGGTGGTTTTGCCCACACCACCTTTCTGGTTCGCAATTGCGAATACCTTAGCCATTCTTGCTTGTGTTCCCAGTCATGCCGTGCGGCGCAGTATCAGCAGATGGCGTTGGCCTTGGCAACCCGGAACGGTCAAGGCCTGCTCGCTATCCACTCTGAAATCTGCCGGCAATGCTACCAGCTCATCGGCAGGATGCAGCCCTTTCATTGCCAGCCACTGCGTCTGGGCGTCACCGAGGTGGCGCGTCCAGTTGGTGAAGTTCTCCATGCTGCTGAAAGCACGGGAAACAATTCCGGTGAAAGGCAGCTCCGGTTGGAACTCCTCGACCCGCTTGTGGATAACTGTGAGGTTATCCAGTTTGAGTTCCAGCTTTACCTGAGTCAGGAAGCGGGTTTTCTTGCCGTTGCTGTCGAGCACCGTGACTTGCTTGTCCGGATGCAGGATAGCCAAAGGAATGCCCGGCATGCCACCGCCGCTGCCGACATCCAGCCAGCGCTCGCTGTGGATAAACGGCATGACGCTGAGGCTGTCGAGCAGGTGGCGGGAAACCATCTCGTCCGGATTGCGCACGGCGGTCAGGTTATAGGCCTTGTTCCACTTGATCAGCAAGGCCAGGTAGGCCAGCAGTTGTGCGTGCTGGGCCTCGCTCAGCTCGACACCGAGCTGGCGGGCGCCTGTGGACAACTCTTCGGCGTGTTGAGGGGTGACCTGAGAACTCAAGCGCTTTGCTCCAACTCGCGGCCTGCGCCGCGTTTTTTCAGATGAATCAGCAACAGGGAAATCGCCGCCGGGGTCACGCCGGGGATACGCGAAGCCTGGCCCAGAGTCTCGGGCCGGGTCTGGCCGAGTTTGCTCTGGATTTCCTTGGACAGCCCGGAAATACCGCTGTAGTCGATATCGTCGGGCAGGCGGGTGTCTTCGCTGGCGCGCAGCCGGGCGATTTCTTCCTGTTGCCGGTCGATGTAACCGGCGTATTTGGTCTTGATTTCAACCTGCTCGGCCACTTGCGGGTCGATTTCGGATCCGCCGGTCACTTCCATCAGCCCGGTGTAATCGATTTCCGGGCGGGTCAACAGGTTGAGCAAGTTGTATTCATGGCTCAACGGCGTACCGAATTTTTCGGCAATGGCCTGACCTTGCGCGGTGTCCGGGCGGACCCAGGTAGATTTCAGACGCTGCTCTTCCAGGGCAATGCCTTCGCGCTTGGCGCTGAATGCGGCCCAGCGCGCGTCATCGACCAGACCCAGCTCGCGACCTTTTTCGGTCAGGCGCAGGTCGGCGTTGTCTTCACGCAGGATCAGACGGTACTCGGCCCGCGAGGTGAACATGCGGTACGGCTCCTGGGTACCCAGGGTAATCAGGTCGTCGACCAGCACGCCGATGTACGCCTCATCGCGACGCGGGCACCAGCTTTCACGGCCCTGTGCACGCAGCGCGGCGTTGGTCCCGGCGAGCAAACCCTGGGCACCGGCTTCTTCGTAGCCGGTGGTGCCGTTGATCTGGCCGGCAAAGAACAGGCCGCCAATCACCTTGGTTTCCAGGCTGTACTTGAGGTCACGCGGATCGAAGTAGTCGTACTCGATGGCGTAACCCGGACGCACGATGTGGGCGTTTTCCATGCCGCGGATCGAACGCACGATCTGCAGCTGCACATCGAACGGCAAGGATGTGGATATCCCGTTCGGGTACAGCTCGTGGGTGTTCAGGCCTTCCGGCTCGATGAACACCTGGTGACTCTCCTTGTCGGCAAAGCGGTGGATCTTGTCTTCGATCGACGGGCAATAGCGCGGGCCGATGCCTTCGATCACCCCGGAGTACATCGGCGAACGATCGAGGTTCGAGGCAATGATCTCGTGGGTGCGGGCGTTGGTGTGGGTAATCCAGCAACTGACCTGACGCGGGTGCTGTTCCTTGGAGCCCATGAACGACATCACCGGGATCGGCGTGTCGCCGGGTTGCTCGGTCATTACCGAGAAATCCACCGAGCGACCGTCGATGCGTGGTGGCGTACCGGTTTTCAGGCGGCCAACACGCAGCGGCAGTTCACGCAGGCGGCGAGCCAGGGCAATCGACGGTGGATCGCCGGCGCGGCCACCGGAGTAATTCTGCAAACCGATGTGGATAAGTCCGCCGAGGAAAGTCCCGGTGGTCAGTACCACGGAGTCGGCGAGAAAACGCAGACCCATTTGTGTAACCACACCGCGTACCTGGTCCTGCTCGACGATCAGGTCGTCGCACGACTGCTGGAATATCCACAGGTTGGGCTGGTTCTCAAGAATCTCGCGCACTACCGATTTGTAGATGGCGCGGTCGGCCTGGGCGCGAGTAGCGCGCACCGCGGGGCCTTTGCGGTTGTTCAACACACGGAACTGGATACCGCTCTTGTCAGTGGCCAGTGCCATGGCACCGCCGAGCGCATCGATTTCCTTGACCAAGTGGCTCTTGCCGATGCCGCCGATGGCCGGGTTGCAACTCATATGACCGAGGGTTTCCACGTTGTGGGTCAGCAACAGGGTTTTGACACCCATGCGTGCAGACGCAAGCGCAGCCTCGGTACCGGCATGGCCGCCGCCGATGACGATCACTTCAAAACGGGAAGGGAAATCCACCACGCACCTCGTGCCTGTTTCGGGAATAGATAGGGATAACGCACAAGTATAGGGACTTACCCCCCTCTAAAGGAACCTTTTGCACAAAATTTAACCAGGCTGTGGATGAATGGCGTGTAATAGAAATTAAAAGAGAGAAATTTATTAAAGCTTTGTTTTTATGTTTATTCTTAGTCAGGCACCTTTCTGTGGATAAGATTCTACAGGCCTTTGTTTACCTTATGTACAGAGATTCAAAACCCTGTGGTCTACCGGGGATGAGCGTTCTGGATAAGCGCTTTAAGCCTGTGGATTAAATGGCCAGTTACCCACAGGCAGAGTTATCTCCAGCCTTGAAGGCCAGTTATCAACGGAGCTGAGGGTGGGTTTTCCACAGGGCTTATTTCAGAGAAATGTGGATAGACGCGCAGGAATCAGCGCAGCACGAGCACTGCGGCTGTACTGACCAGGAGAGGGGATGGGAGAAACGGTTGCTGCAGTCGGGTCCGTTGCAGACCCGACTGTGGATAAGGACGCTTACTTGCCGATGCAGAAGCTGGAGAAGATCCGCCCAAGCAAATCATCGGAGCTGAATGCCCCGGTAATCTCGCCCAGGGCTTGTTGAGCCTGGCGCAGATCCTCTGCCAGCAGTTCACCGGCACCGGCTAGGGTCAGTTGGGCACGACCGTGCTCCAGGTGTGAACTGGCCTGGCGTAGTGCCTCCAGATGGCGCCTGCGGGCGCTGAAGCTGCTTTCGGCAGTCTGTTCATAACCCATGCAGGCCTTCAGGTGTTCACGCAGCAGCTCAAGGCCCATGTCGCTGTCCTTGGCACTGAGGGTAATGGTGACGTGGCCATCTTCACTTTGTTCCATGGCAATGGCTTCCCCGCTCAGGTCCGCCTTGTTACGAATCAGCGTGACCTTGGCCGGGTCCGGACGCAAATCGAGGAATTCTGGCCACAGGGCAAACGGATCACTGGCTTCCGGCGCCGTGGAATCCACCACCAACAACACCCGATCGGCTTCATTGATGGCCTTTAGGGCACGCTCCACGCCAATCTTTTCCACATGATCGTCGGTATCACGCAAGCCGGCCGTGTCGACGACGTGCAGCGGCATGCCATCGATGTGGATATGTTCGCGCAGGATGTCCCGAGTGGTGCCGGCGATATCGGTGACAATCGCCGCCTCGCGGCCAGCCAGTACGTTAAGCAGGCTCGACTTGCCGGCATTCGGCCGGCCGGCAATCACCACGGTCATGCCATCCCGCAGCAAGGCGCCTTGCCCTGCTTCGCGTTGCACTGTGGATAAATTATTGCGCACGTCATCGAGCATGTTCAGCACGTGACCGTCGGCGAGAAAGTCGATTTCTTCTTCGGGGAAGTCGATCGCCGCTTCCACATAGATACGCAGGCTGATCAATTTCTCGGTGAGGTTATCCACACGACGGGAAAATTCACCCTGCAGTGAGCGCAAGGCGTTACGCGCAGCTTGTGCAGAACTGGCTTCGATCAGGTCGGCGATTGCTTCGGCCTGGGCCAGGTCGAGCTTGTCGTTGAGGAATGCACGCTCGCTGAACTCACCCGGGCGCGCCAGGCGGCAACCCAGTTGTACACAGCGCTGCAGAAGCATATCGAGCACCACCGGGCCACCGTGGCCTTGCAGCTCCAGCACGTCTTCACCGGTGAATGAGTTGGGTCCGGGGAAAAACAGCGCAATGCCTTCATCCAGCACCAGGCCATCTTCTGCGCGGAACGGGCCGTAATGGGCGTGTCGCGGCGTTAGCGTTTTTCCACAGATGGCCAGCCCGGCTTGTTCGGCCAGAGGACCGGATAGCCGCACGATTCCCACGCCCCCACGTCCCTGGGCGGTGGCAATGGCGGCAATGGTTTCACGCACAGTGTTCATGCTCGAAGGCCTCACGACAAAAACGACAGATAGCAAAACGCCCCACGAGGGGGCGTTTATCCACAGGTTAGCTGGCTAACCCGTCAAGCAGCGGCTTTCTTGGTAGCCTTTTCGATGCTGCGGGTGATGTACCACTGCTGTGCGATCGACAGGCAGTTGTTCACAACCCAGTACAGCACCAGACCTGCAGGGAACCACAGGAAGAAGAAGGTGAAGATGATTGGCATCAGCTTCATCACCTTGGCCTGCATCGGATCCGGCGGAGTCGGGTTCAGCTGCTGCTGGATGAACATGGTCGCTCCCATGATGATCGGCAGGATGAAGAACGGATCCTTGATCGACAGGTCAGTGATCCAGAACATCCACGGCGCCTGACGCATCTCGACGCTTTCCAGCAGAACCCAGTACAGCGAGAGGAAGACCGGCATCTGCACCAGGATCGGCAGGCAGCCGCCCAGCGGGTTGATCTTCTCTTTCTTGTACAGCTCCATCATGGCCTGCGACATTTTCTGCCGGTCATCGCCATGCTGTTCTTTCAGGATTGCCAGTTTTGGTGCAACGGCACGCATGCGCGCCATGGAACGGTAGCTGGCGGCCGACAGCGGGAAGAACAGCGCCTTGATCAGCATGGTCAGGACGATGATCGACCAGCCCCAGTTGCCGAGCAGGCTGTGGATATGTTGCAGCAGCCAGAAGATTGGCTGGGCAATGAACCACAGAATGCCGTAATCGACGGTCAGTTCCAGACCTGGGGACAACTCTTTGAGTTTGTCCTGGATCTTTGGACCGGCATACAGCACGGTGCTGGTTTCGCCTTTGCCGCCGGCAGCAACGTTCAATGCCGGGCCGGTGAAACCGATGATGTAGTTGCCCTGGCTGTCCTTACGGGTCTGAACGATGTTGTTGTCAGACTTGTTTGGAATCCAGGCAGTTACAAAGTAGTGCTGCAGCCAGGCTACCCAGCCGCCGGAAACATTTTCTTTCAGATTTCCCTTGTCGATGTCTTTCATCGACACCTTTTTGTAGGGCTCCGAACTTGTCCACAGGGCTGCACCGAGATAAGTCGCGGTACCGGTTGCGGTGCTCGAGGAAGGATCCGAGCTGGCGTCACGCTTGAGTTGCGCGAACAGGTTACCGGTCCAAGGCTGGGCGCTCTGGTTGTCGATCAGGTAGCTGACGGTCAGGTCGTACTCACCGCGCTTGAAGCTGAAGCGCTTGATGTAGTTGACGCCGGCATCGCTGAACTTCAGGTCGACGACCAGTTGGTCCTGACCATCGGCCAGTTGATAACTTTTCTGATCAGCGGCATACAGCGGCCGGCCGGACGAACGTGCATCCGGGCCATTGACGCCAGTCAGACCGCTCTGTGCCAGGTAAGTACGCTCACCACCGTTGTCGAACAACTGGAACGGAATGTCCGGATGGTCCTGACGGCGTGGGTACTTGGGCAGCATCAGCTGGGCGATGTCACCACCGTTTGGATCGATAGCCAGATCGAGGACATCAGTCTTGACCCGAATCAGGTCCTTGCTGACCACGACCGGGGCAAGTTCTGCTGGGCTGGATTCAGCGTTGGCGCTCGGTACATCGGCGCTGGCGCCAGTGTTACCGGCCTGCGCGGTGTCCGGCAAGGCCGGGGCAACGTTGCTGGCAGCAGTATTCTGAGTCGGCAGGGCAGCCTGGCCATAGTCTTGGTTCCAGTTAAGGACCATGACGTAGGACACGATTGCCAGGGCGACGATCAGGATCGTGCGTTTAATATCCATGATTACTCGGCTATCGAAGAAGTACGGGAAGAGGAGGCAGGTGGAACCGGGTCAAAACCACCGGCATTCCACGGATGACAACGCCCCAGGCGACGAACGGTAAGCCACCCGCCGCGTAAAAGGCCATGTGTTTCGATGGCTTCGTACGCATAGCAGGAGCAACTGGGGTAGAAACGACAGTGACTGGCCATCAGAGGACTAATGGCATAACGGTAAAACTGGATCGGAACGAGCGCCAGTTTACGCATCTTGACTGTCTACCCCCACAGAGTCGGTGTTAACCACTGGAGCGGGCCGACTGCGTGCAAGGCGCTTCCAGAGCTTGCCAAAATGTTGGTGCAATTCTGGGTTTTCAATCTCGCCCAACCCTTTGCGCGCGACGATCACGATATCCCAACCGGCAAGCGAATGCTGGTTCAGGCGAAACGAATCGCGCATCAGGCGTTTCAGGCGATTGCGTTGAACGGAGAGCTTGACGCTCTTTTTCCCGATCACAAGCCCCAGGCGGGGATGATCAAGACCGTTCTCGCGAGCAAGGATCAGCAGGCATTTCCCTGGAACCTTGCCGGTTGGGGAGTCGAAGACCGCTTTGAAGTGTCGGGGAATAAGCAGACGCTTTTCCCGACTGAAGTCCTGACTCACCACCAGTGCCGAAAAATCAAACTGCCAGGCGCTTACGGCCTTTGGCACGGCGACGCGACAGAACGGCACGACCGTTCTTGGTGGCCATACGGGCACGGAAACCGTGAGTGCGAGCGCGCTTGATGGTGCTTGGTTGGAAAGTACGTTTCATGGCGTGTTACCTGGTTCGTCGACAACGGGCCGGAATGGCCCCCGTTTTAAGAGACCGGCGATTCTAGAGAAAGCAGGGCCGTAGGTCAATTTCCAACCAGCTTTTCCTTATGGACGGAAAATCGGCTCCGTTTGGGGGATCACCCGGGGCGAGCTGACAGGTCGCGAGTAACGGATCACTTAAACATAGAAAAAAAGAGAGGACTTATTTAAAGCTTTTTAGTGAATCTTATAAAGCTTATGTGGAGGATTTCTGTGGATAACAAGCTACAGCCCTTTAAATACCTTATGTACAGAGGAAAGAAACCTTGTCGAGAAGAGGTGCTCTTGCTGTGCTGTAGCTTCGGAAAAGCTGTGGATCAAATGGCATGTTATCCACAGGCGGGTTATCAACAGATTTCGACCCCCAGTTGTGCAAAGACCTCAGGTGCGGTTATCCACAGGGCTTATTCACATGCCCAGAACGACATTTTGGTCAGTAAACTGCTGATTTATCGCCATCCTTGACGCACCTGCATGTGGATAACTGCGCTGGCGCTGGGTACAATGGGCGCTTGTTTTTGCCTCACCGGCTTTCAACTCAGGGGATATCCGTGTCAGTGGAACTTTGGCAGCAGTGCGTGGAGCTTCTGCGCGATGAACTGCCTGCCCAGCAATTCAACACCTGGATCCGTCCGCTACAGGTCGAAGCCGAAGGCGACGAGTTGCGCGTCTATGCGCCCAACCGTTTCGTTCTCGACTGGGTCAATGAAAAGTACCTGAGCCGTCTGCTCGAGCTGCTGGGTGAACACGGCAACGGTATTGCGCCTGCCCTTTCCTTATTAATAGGCAGCAGACGCAGTTCGGCACCGCGTGCCGCACCCAATGCACCGCTCGCTGCGGCCGTTGCCGCATCCCAGGCCCAGGCTGCACAAACTGCGGTGGTCAGCGAACCTGTAGCCGCACCTGTCGCAGCCCAGGTACCGGTGGCCGAAGTCGAGGAAGCGCCTTCGCGTGACAGCTTCGATTCCATGGGCGAGGCCAATGCCGCCCCGGCGCCGAGCGGTCGCACCGAACAACGCACGGTGCAGGTCGAGGGTGCGCTCAAGCACACCAGCTACCTGAACCGCACCTTTACCTTCGAAAACTTCGTCGAAGGTAAGTCCAACCAGCTGGCCCGCGCTGCGGCCTGGCAGGTTGCCGACAACCCCAAGCATGGCTACAACCCGCTGTTCCTGTACGGCGGTGTGGGCCTGGGTAAAACTCACCTAATGCACGCTGTGGGTAACCACCTGCTCAAGAAGAACCCGAATGCCAAGGTGGTGTACCTGCACTCCGAGCGCTTCGTCGCCGACATGGTCAAGGCGCTGCAACTCAATGCCATCAACGAGTTCAAGCGCTTCTACCGTTCGGTCGACGCGTTGCTGATCGATGACATTCAGTTCTTTGCCCGCAAAGAGCGTTCCCAGGAAGAGTTTTTCCACACCTTCAACGCCCTGCTCGAAGGCGGCCAGCAGGTCATTCTGACCAGCGACCGTTATCCGAAGGAAATCGAAGGCCTGGAAGAGCGCCTGAAGTCGCGTTTCGGCTGGGGCCTGACCGTTGCGGTAGAGCCGCCGGAGCTCGAGACCCGGGTAGCGATCCTGATGAAGAAGGCCGATCAGGCCAAGGTCGACCTGCCGCACGATGCTGCTTTCTTTATCGCCCAGCGTATTCGCTCGAACGTGCGTGAACTCGAAGGCGCCCTGAAGCGGGTCATTGCTCACTCGCACTTCATGGGCCGTGACATCACCATCGAGCTGATTCGCGAATCGCTCAAGGATCTTCTGGCACTGCAGGACAAACTGGTGAGTGTGGATAACATCCAGCGCACCGTTGCCGAGTACTACAAGATCAAGATCTCCGATCTGTTGTCCAAACGTCGTTCGCGTTCGGTAGCCCGTCCGCGGCAGGTCGCCATGGCCTTGTCCAAAGAGCTGACCAACCACAGCCTGCCGGAGATCGGCGACGTTTTCGGCGGCCGCGATCACACCACCGTGTTGCATGCGTGCCGCAAGATCAACGAACTCAAGGAATCCGACGCGGATATCCGCGAGGACTACAAGAACCTGCTGCGGACTCTGACGACTTGATGAACGTCAGCGCAGCTTATTAAAGGCAAGGGACTAGACCATGCATTTCACCATTCAACGCGAAGCCCTGTTGAAACCCCTGCAACTGGTCGCAGGCGTCGTCGAGCGCCGCCAGACCTTGCCGGTACTGTCCAACGTCCTGCTGGTGGTACAGGGTCAGCAATTGTCGCTGACCGGTACTGACCTGGAAGTAGAGCTGGTTGGCCGTGTGCAATTGGAAGAGCCGGCCGAGCCTGGCGAAATCACCGTGCCTGCGCGCAAGCTGATGGACATCTGTAAAAGCCTGCCCAACGACGTGCTGATCGACATCAAACTCGATGAGCAGAAGCTCGTGGTCAAGGCCGGGCGTAGCCGCTTCACCCTGTCGACCCTGCCAGCCAATGACTTCCCGACTGTGGAAGAAGGCCCAGGCTCGCTGACCTGCAACCTTGAGCAAAGCCGCCTGCGTCGCCTGATCGAACGCACTAGCTTCGCTATGGCCCAGCAGGATGTGCGCTACTACCTCAACGGCATGCTGCTGGAAGTGTCCACCGATACCCTGCGCGCCGTCGCTACCGATGGTCACCGTCTGGCCATGTGCTCGATGCGTGCCGATATCGGCCAGGCTGATCGCCACCAGGTCATCGTGCCACGCAAAGGTATCCTCGAACTGGCGCGCCTGCTCACCGAACCGGATGGCATGGTCAGCATCGTTCTGGGCCAGCACCACATCCGCGCCACCACCGGTGAGTTCACCTTCACTTCGAAGCTGGTCGATGGCAAGTTCCCGGACTACGAGCGCGTGTTGCCCAAGGGCGGCGACAAGCTGGTGGTCGGCGATCGCCAGGCACTGCGCGAAGCCTTCAGCCGTACCGCGATTCTGTCCAACGAGAAGTACCGCGGCATCCGCCTGCAACTGGCTAATGCCCAGTTGAAGATTCAGGCCAACAACCCTGAGCAGGAAGAAGCGGAAGAAGAGATCAGCGTCGAGTACAACGGTAGCTCGCTGGAAATCGGCTTTAACGTCAGCTACTTGCTCGACGTACTGGGTGTCATGACCACTGAGCAGGTTCGTCTGATCCTGTCGGACTCCAACAGCAGCGCTCTGCTGCAGGAAGCTGACAACGACGACTCCGCTTACGTTGTCATGCCGATGCGTCTGTAATTTGTCCAGCAGACTCTAGATGTCCCTCAGTCGCGTTTCTGTCACCGCGGTGCGTAACCTGCACCCGGTGACCTTCTCTCCCTCCCCCCGCATCAATATCCTGTACGGCGCCAACGGCAGCGGTAAAACCAGCGTGCTGGAAGCCGTTCATCTGTTGGGTCTGGCCCGTTCCTTTCGCAGCACTCGCCTGACACCGGTCATTCAGTACGAGCAACTGGCTTGTACCGTATTCGGCCAGGTCGAATTAAGCGAAGGTGGTTCGAGCAATTTGGGGATTTCGCGGGATCGGCAAGGTGAGTTCACCATCCGTATCGATGGGCAGAACGCCCGTAGTGCTGCGCAGCTGGCAGAGATTCTGCCTCTGCAACTGATCAACCCGGACAGTTTTCGCCTACTCGAAGGTGCACCGAAAATACGCCGGCAGTTCCTCGATTGGGGGGTGTTCCACGTGGAACCCCGCTTCATGGCCACATGGCAACGCCTGCAGAAGGCTTTGCGGCAGCGGAACTCATGGTTGCGGCATGGTACACTTGACGCTGTTTCGCAAGCGGCCTGGGACCGGGAACTGTGCCTGGCCAGCGCGGAAATAGATGAATACCGTCGCAACTACATCAAGGCCTTAAAGCCCGTCTTTGAGCAAACCCTGAGCGATTTGGTCGAGCTCGAAGGGCTGACCCTGAGCTATTACCGTGGCTGGGACAAGGATCGCGAACTCAGTGAAGTGCTCGCCTCCTCCCTGCAACGTGATCAGCACATGGGCCATACCCAGGCCGGCCCACAACGTGCGGACCTGCGCCTGAGACTCGGCGCCCATAACGCGGCTGACATTTTGTCTCGCGGCCAGCAAAAGCTGGTGGTCTGTGCATTACGTATCGCCCAAGGCCATTTGGTTAGCCAGGCGCGTCGCGGCCAATGTATTTATCTGGTGGATGACTTGCCGTCGGAACTCGACGACCAGCATCGCCGCGCACTTTGTCGCTTGTTGGAAGACTTACGCTGCCAGGTGTTTATCACCTGTGTAGATCAAGAATTATTGAGGGAAGGCTGGCAGACGGAAACGCCAGTTGCTTTGTTCCACGTGGAACAGGGCCGTATCACCCAGACCCACGACCATCGGGAGTGAAGGCATGAGCGAAAATCAAACGTACGACTCCTCCAGCATCAAGGTGCTGAAAGGGCTAGATGCCGTGCGCAAGCGTCCCGGTATGTACATTGGCGACACCGATGATGGTAGCGGCCTGCACCACATGGTGTTCGAGGTGGTCGATAACTCGATCGACGAGGCACTCGCCGGCCACTGCGATGACATCACCGTAATTATTCACCCGGACGAATCCATCAGTGTTCGCGACAACGGTCGCGGCATTCCGGTCGACGTGCATAAAGAGGAAGGCGTATCCGCTGCCGAGGTCATCATGACCGTCCTCCACGCCGGCGGTAAGTTCGACGACAACTCCTACAAAGTATCCGGCGGTCTGCACGGTGTCGGTGTGTCGGTGGTTAACGCCCTTTCCGAGCAGTTGATCCTCACCGTTCGCCGCAGTGGCAAGATCTGGGAACAGACTTACGTCCACGGTGTTCCACAAGCGCCGATGAAAATCGTTGGCGAAAGTGAGACCACCGGTACCCATATCCATTTCAAGCCGTCGGCTGAAACCTTCAAGAACATCCACTTCAGCTGGGACATCCTGGCCAAGCGGATTCGTGAACTGTCCTTCCTCAACTCCGGCGTCGGCATCCTGCTGAAGGATGAGCGCTCGGGCAAAGAAGAACACTTCAAGTACGAAGGCGGCCTGCGTGCCTTCGTCGAGTACCTGAACACCAACAAGACCCCGGTCAACCAGGTGTTCCACTTCAGTGTTCAGCGTGAAGACGGCGTGGGTGTGGAAATCGCCCTGCAGTGGAACGACAGCTTCAACGAGAACCTGTTGTGCTTCACCAACAACATTCCGCAGCGCGACGGTGGTACTCACCTGGTCGGTTTCCGTTCGGCGTTGACCCGTAACCTGAACAACTACATCGAGCAGGAAGGCCTGGCCAAGAAGAACAAGGTTTCGACCACTGGCGACGACGCCCGTGAAGGTCTGACCGCGATCATCTCGGTGAAGGTACCGGATCCGAAGTTCAGCTCGCAGACCAAAGACAAGCTGGTGTCCTCGGAAGTGAAAACTGCCGTGGAACAGGAGATGGGCAAGTACTTCTCCGACTTCCTGCTGGAGAACCCGAACGAAGCCAAGGCAGTTGTCGGCAAGATGATCGATGCTGCGCGTGCCCGTGAAGCTGCTCGTAAAGCGCGGGAAATGACTCGTCGCAAAGGTGCGCTGGATATCGCCGGCCTGCCGGGCAAACTGGCGGACTGCCAAGAGAAAGACCCTGCTCTTTCCGAACTGTACCTGGTGGAGGGTGACTCCGCGGGTGGCTCGGCCAAGCAAGGCCGTAACCGCAAGACCCAGGCGATCCTGCCGCTCAAGGGCAAGATCCTCAACGTCGAGAAAGCACGCTTCGACAAGATGATCTCGTCCCAGGAAGTGGGCACGCTGATCACTGCGCTGGGCTGTGGTATCGGCCGCGAAGAGTACAACATCGACAAGCTGCGCTATCACAACATCATCATCATGACCGATGCTGACGTCGACGGTTCGCACATCCGTACCTTGCTGCTGACCTTCTTCTTCCGTCAGCTGCCGGAGCTGGTCGAGCGTGGCTACATCTATATCGCTCAGCCGCCGCTGTACAAGGTCAAGAAAGGCAAGCAAGAGCAGTACATCAAAGACGACGACGCCATGGAAGAGTACATGACCCAGTCGGCTCTGGAAGATGCCAGCCTGCACCTGGACGAATCCGCACCACCTGTTTCCGGCGTCGAGCTGGAGCGTCTGGTCAACGAATTCCGTACCGTGATGAAGACCCTCAAGCGTCTGTCGCGCCTGTACCCGCAGGAGCTGACCGAGCACTTCGTCTACCTGCCGGCGGTATCGCTGGAGCAGCTGGGTGACCATGCTGCCATGCAGGAATGGCTGGGCAAGTTCGAAGAGCGTCTGCGTACCAGCGAGAAGTCCGGCCTGCTGTACAAGGCCAGCCTGCGCGAAGACAAAGAGCGTAACGTCTGGCTGCCGGAAGTGGAAATCACCTCCCACGGCCTGGCCAGCTATGTCACCTTCAACCGTGACTTCTTCGGCAGCAACGACTATCGCACTGTCACCGCCCTCGGTGCACAGCTGAGCACCTTGCTGGGTGAAGGCGCCTACGTGCAGCGTGGCGAGCGCAAGAAAGCCATCACCGAGTTCAAAGAAGCACTGGACTGGCTGATGACCGAAAGTACCAAGCGCCACACCATCCAGCGATACAAAGGTCTGGGTGAGATGAACCCGGATCAGCTGTGGGAAACCACCATGGACCCAACCGTGCGCCGCATGCTCAAGGTGACCATCGAAGACGCGATCGCTGCCGATCAGATCTTCAACACCCTGATGGGCGACGCCGTTGAGCCACGTCGTGAGTTCATCGAGAGCAATGCCCTGGCAGTGTCCAACCTGGACTTCTGATCAGGCACTCCCGCTACAAACACAAACCCCGGCCAAAAGCCGGGGTTTGTTGTTTCTGCGCTGGGCTCAGAGGCCCAGTTCGCGCAAGCGTCGGTACAAGGTGCGTTCACTCATCCCCAGGTGACGCGCCAGCTCGCTGCGCGATCCATTGAAGCTGTCCAGGGCCTGGGCCAGTTGCCCGAGATTATCCCTGGAGCGGCGGTTCATGGTTTGCGTCGGCTCCAGTACCGATCCAAGTTCTGCGGGCAGATGCTCGGCACGAATCAGTCCATCGTCGGCAAACAGCCGCGCCCGTTCGAGGATATTGCGCAGTTCGCGAATGTTGCCAGGATAGGTGTACAAGCTCAGCCGATCCATCGCGTGGGGGTCGACCTTGGGTGCCGACGAGCCCGCCATCCGTTGCAACAAACTCTCGATCAACAACGGCAAATCAACGACCCGCTCGCGCAATGCAGGCAAGCGGATCGGGAAGCCGCTGATGCGGTAGTACAGGTCTTCGCGGAAGGTTCCTGCCGCGGCCATTTCCTTTAGTGGTTTATGGGTCGCCGAGACCAGCCGGAAATCCGAGTGAACCGTACGCAGGCTGCCAACTGGACGGAAGCTGCCGGATTCGATCAGGCGCAGCAGTTTGACCTGCATCGCCAACGGTACTTCGCCGATTTCATCGAGGAACAAGGTGCCGCCATGGGCCGCTTCCGCCAGGCCGATCTTGCGCTGGTGGGCGCCGGTAAAGGCGCCCTTCTCGTAGCCAAACAATTCGCTCTCGAGCAATGACTCGGTTAGGCCGGTGCAATCGACCACCACCAGCGGGCCGTTTGCCCTTGGACTGCCCAGGTGCAGGGCGCGGGCAAACAATTCCTTGCCGGTACCGGATTCGCCCTGAAGCAGCACCGGTATTTGCGCAGGTGCCGCGCGCTGCAGGCTTGCCAATGCGTCCTGGAATGCCGGTGAGCGCCCTACCAAGCCGTGTTGTTGGGGCTGAGCCGAGGCGACGGTGATGCTGGTCAAGCGCTCGACGAAAGCCACCACCTCACCTCGTTCGTCGAGGATCGGGCGCAACTCGACATCCACATGTTCCGGCCCGCGAGGAGTGTGGTGTACATGCAAGACACGCTCGGGCATACGGCTGTCCCAGGCCTTGCGCATCGGGCAGTGTTCGCCGGCCTGGTCGCAAGGGACGGCGTAGTGGTGAGATACCCGGTGGCACTTCGCACCAATGGGCGGCTGGCCGTCGATGCCGAACTGGCGCCGGTAGGCAGCGTTGGCGGCGAGGATGTTGTAGTCAGTATCGAGCACGATGGTCGGCTGGGCGTCGTGTTCGAGGTAGGACACCAAGGCCTGTACGGCAGGATGAGGAGCAACAGCGGAAGAAAAGGACATGGCGATACCTGGGCAAGCTCGGGCAAAGCTTAACTGAAGCTGCCAGGGACTGCCAAAAACTGCCAGGTGCTGCCATGTCACTGCCAACTATGCTGACAGTCTGGCAGCGGTTTTCCCTACGCAGCCTGCAATCATTGGGAAACAGCCTACCTGTTCGGTGGCACATATCTTGATGACAGCCTGTCCATTGCCAGCAAGGCTTGATAGCTGGCACCTGTGATGAATTCGGAGCGTAGTAGATGATCATCGGCGGCAACTTGTATGTGGAGGCACTCTTCGACAGTGTGACCTCGACCATCAGCTATCTGCTGATGGACCGGAGCAGCGGCGACTGTGCCTTGATCGACAGTGTGCTGGATTATGATCCGAAGTCCGGGCGCACCAGCAATGCTTCGGCAGACAAGCTGATTGGCCGGGTGAGCGAACTGGGCGGCAAGGTTCAGTGGATTCTGGAAACCCACGTGCACGCCGATCACCTGTCTGCGGCGGCTTACCTCAAGCAGGCCCTGGGTGGCCAGATTGCCATTGGCAGCCAGATCACCCAGGTGCAGAAAGTCTTCGGTGCACTGTTCAATGCCGATGGCGGCTTCGCCCGCGATGGCAGCCAGTTCGATGTGCTGTTCGACGATGAGCAGCCCTTCAGCATCGGCAACCTGCAGGCGCGTGCCTTGCATACACCTGGACACACGCCGGCGTGCATGACCTATGTAGTGGAGGTTGCCGGGCAAAGCATTGCCTTTGTCGGTGACACCTTGTTCATGCCCGATTACGGTACCGCCCGTTGCGACTTCCCCGGCGCCAGCGCACGCACCCTGTACCGCTCGATCCAGCGCATCCTCGCCCTGCCCGTCGAGACGCGCCTGTTCATGTGCCACGACTACCTGCCGGGCGGCCGCGAACTGCGTTACATGACCACGGTGGCCGAACAGCGCGCCAGCAATATCCATATCCGTGAAGGCATCAGCGAAGACAGCTTCGTCACCATGCGCGAAGCCCGCGACGCCACCCTGGAGATGCCGGTACTGATCCTGCCTTCGGTGCAGATCAACATGCGCAGCGGCCAACTGCCCGAACCTGAAGACAACGGAGTGCGCTACCTGAAGATCCCGCTCAACGTGCTCTGAGCTTCACCCCAGAATTATTATTAGAAGGACCCTGCCATGCATGCTCAACCCTCCCCTGCCGAGGTGCCGAAAGGCGACCACCATAAAGTGCTGATTGTCGGCGCCGGTGCCGCCGGTATAGCCGCCGCTTCCAGCTTGATCTGCCGCGACCCTTCGCTGGATGTTGCGATCATCGACCCTGCCGATGTGCACTACTACCAACCGGGTTGGACCATGGTCGGCGCCGGTATCTTCCAGGCGCCTTCGACGGCACGCACTATGGCCTCGACCATCCCCGGTGGCGTGCAGTGGATCAAGGCGCGGGTCGAGACGTTTGACCCGCAGGCACAAACGGTCACCCTCAATGACGGGCGGCTGCTCAGTTACGAACAGTTGGTAGTCTGCCCAGGGCTCAAGCTCGATTGGGACGCTATCGAAGGCCTGAGCGAAACCCTTGGGCGCAATGGCGTGACCTCCAACTACCGTTACGAGCTGGCGCCCTACACCTGGCAACTGGTGCAGAACCTGCGCGAAGGCCGAGCGCTGTTCACCCAGCCGCCGATGCCGATCAAGTGTGCCGGCGCGCCGCAAAAGGCCTTGTACCTGTCTTGTGATCACTGGTTGCGCAACGGCCGCTTGGGCAGCATTCAGGCGCAGTTCTTCAATGCCGGTGGCGTGCTGTTTGGGGTGCCCGACTATGTGCCGGCGTTGATGGAGTACATCGACAAATATGCGGTGGACCTGCAATACGCCCATCGCCTGGTGGCTGTCGATGGCCCGGGCAAGCGGGCAACTTTCGTGCGCACTCTGCCCGATGGCAGCAGCGAAACCCAGGTTCAGCCGTTCGACATGCTGCATGTGGTTCCGCCCCAGGTTGCTCCCGATTTCATCCGCAGCAGCCCGCTGGCTGACCAGGCCGGCTGGATTGATGTCGACCCGGCCACCTTGCGCCACAAACGCTACAGCAACATCCACGCCCTGGGCGACGGTATCAATACCAGTAATGCCAAGACCGCAGCGGCTGCGCGCAAGCAAGCGCCGGTGGTGGCCAACAATGTGCTGGTGGCCCTGGGTCGCCTGCCCAACCTCGCCCACTATGATGGTTACGGCTCCTGTCCGTTGACCGTCGAGCGCGGCAAGATCGTGCTCGCCGAATTTACCTATGGCGGCAAGCTGGCGCCGAGCTTTCCGCGCTGGCTGCTCGACGGCCGCCGCCCAACGCGCCTGGCCTGGTTGCTGAAGGCGCAGATCCTGCCGCCGTTGTACTGGCGCTGCATGCTCAAGGGCCGCGAGTGGCTGGCCAAACCGCGGGTTGTCGCCGAGGGCCTGCGGTGATCGAGCATCAATTTCTTGCGGCAGGTTTGGGCGCGATCATTGGTGCGGTGCTGGCGCTGACCGGCGCTGGTGGCGGCATTCTTGCCGTGCCCATGCTGGTCTTCGGTTTGGGTTTGTCGATGGTCGAGGCGGCGCCGGTCGGCTTGCTGGCCGTCGGCATGGCGGCGGCGGTAGGGGCCTTGTTGGGGTTGCGCCAAGGCCTGGTGCGTTATCGCGCGGCGCTGTTTGTGGCGTTGATCGGCATCGCCATTGCCCCCTTCGGCTTGATGCTTGCCCATCGCTTGCCGAACGGGCCATTGGCCCTGACCTTCGCCTTGGTGCTGATTTATGCCTGTGCACGCATGCTGCTCAAGGCGCACCGCGAGCTCCGTGGCCAGCCGCCTCTGGGTCAGCGCAGGGTAATGCCCTGCGTGCTCAATCCCTTGCAGGGGCGCTTGCGCTGGACCCTGCCCTGCGCCCGCGCCCTGGCCTTTACTGGCGCGCTGTCCGGTTTGCTTTCGGGCTTGCTGGGGGTTGGTGGCGGTTTCGTGATCATCCCGGCGCTGAGTCGCTACACCAACCTGGACATGAAGAGCACCGTTGCCACTTCGTTGGCAGTGATCGCCCTGGTGTCCACCGGCAGTGTGGTCAGCGCTACGGTCGGCGGCGTCATGCATTGGACAGTGGGCGCCCCCTTTGCTGGCGGCGCGGTGCTCGGCCTGCTGCTGGCGCGTCAGCTCGCCAGCAAACTGGCTGGACCACGTCTGCAGCAGATGTTCGCGACTGTGGGGATCTGCGCGGCCTTGCTGCTGGCGGTCAAAACCCTGGGCAGCTGATGCCCTACTCCGCCAGCAAGACGTCTTGCTCCTGCGCGCACAGGGCCAGGAGAAAATCCCAGACCACGCGCAGACGCACCGACTTGTGCAGCTCACGGCGGGTACAGATCCAGTAGCTGCGCTGGATCGTCTCGTTGGGCAGCACCCGCACCAGCGCCGGATCGTGGCGGGCCATGTAGTTGGGCAACACGGCGATGCCCAGGCCGGCGCGAGCGGCCTGTTGCTGGGCGATCACGCTGGTGCTGCGAAACGCGACGTTGGGCGCGCGGCAGAAACTGTTCAAAAACAGCAGTTCCTGGCTGAACAGCAGGTCGTCGACGTAGCCGATCCAGCTGTGCTTGGCCAGGTCTTCGCGGTGATTGAGCGCTGGCGCCTGGGCCAGGTACTCGGGGCTGGCATACAGCGCCAGGCGGTAGTCGGTGAGCTTGCGGGTGATCAACAGGTCGGCGTTCGGCCGCTCCAGGTGGATGCTGATTTCCGCTTCGCGGTTGAGGATGCTGACAAAGCGCGGTACCGCTACCAACTCCACCTCAAGGCCCGGGTAGCGCTCGAACAGGCTACCCATGCGCGGAGTGAAGAACATGATGCCGATGCCTTCGGTCACCCCCAGGCGAATCTTGCCCAGCGGGGTGATGGCTTGGGTGATCTCTTCCTGAGCCAGCAGCGCGACGTTTTCCATCGCCTCGGCGTGCTTGAGCAGGGCCTGCCCGGAGGGCGTCAGCTCGTAGCCCTGGGCGTGCTGAACGAACAATGCCGTACCCAGGCTCTGCTCGATATTGTCGATATGCCGGGCCACGGTGCTGTGGGTAGTGTTCAGGCGTTTGGCCGCGGTCAGAAGCCGGCCGCTGCGCTGCAACTCGAGAAAAAACCGCAGATCATTCCAGTCGAACATGCTTTTCCTTGTGAATCAGTTGTTCACGGACGTTGTGTTAAAACGCACAGCACTTGAGTGAAATCTAACGTTTTCATCCCGAAATTAATCAATAACATGGGCTGGGACAAGAATAATAATCAGGCGCGAGGTTGCCCATGCCATCAGCCGATCCTGTCTACGACTATGTGGTGGTTGGTGCCGGCCCTGCCGGATGCCTTCTGGCCAATCGTTTATCTGCCGACCCAGGCTGCCGGGTGCTGTTGCTCGAAGCGGGTGGGCGCGACAACTATCCCTGGATTCATATTCCGGTGGGTTACCTTTATTGCATCGGTAATCCGCGCACTGACTGGTGCTTCAAGACCGAAGCGCAACCCGGCCTCAATGGCCGTGCCCTGGGTTATCCACGGGGCAAGGTGCTCGGTGGCTGTTCTTCGATCAACGGCATGATCTACATGCGTGGCCAGGCGGGCGACTACGACCGCTGGGCCGAGCAAGGCAATGCCGGTTGGGCCTGGAAGGATGTGCTGCCACTGTTCAAGGCCAGCGAAAATCACTTTGGCGGCGCCAGCGAAGCCCATGGCAATCAAGGCGAGTGGCGAGTTGAACAGCAACGCTATTCCTGGCCAATCCTCGATGCCTTCCGCGAAGCGGCGGCGCAGAGCGGTATTGCCAGCGTTGCTGACTTCAACACTGGGGATAACCAGGGCTGTGGATACTTTCAGGTCAACCAGCGCTCCGGCATTCGCTGGAACTCGGCCAAGGCTTTTTTGCGCCCGATCCTCAAACGTCCCAACCTGACTGTGCTGACCGATGTGCTGGTTGATCAGGTGTTGCTGGAAGAAGGCCGTGCTTCGAAGGTACGTGCCCGCTGGCAAGGCAATTGGCAGCACTTCGGTGCACGCCGGGAGATCATCCTGTGTGCTGGCTCCGTGGGGTCGCCCGGGATCCTCCAGCGTTCCGGCATTGGCCCGCGCGGCTTGCTCGAAAGCCTCGGGATAACTGTTCGTCACGAGCTGCCAGGCGTGGGTGGCAATCTGCAGGACCATCTGCAATTACGCCTGATCTACCAGGTTACCCAGGCGCGAACCCTCAACCAGGTTGCCAACAGCCCCTGGGGCAAGCTCGGTATGGGCCTGCGTTACTTGTACGATCGCAGCGGTCCGCTGGCGATGGCGCCGAGTCAGTTGGGGGCGTTTGTCCGTTCCGGCCCGGAGCAGGCTTCGGCCAACCTGCAGTACCACGTGCAGCCCTTGTCGCTGGAGCGCTTCGGCGAGCCGCTGCACCGCTTCCCGGCTTTTACCGCTTCGGTGTGCAACCTGCGCCCGGCCAGCCGCGGGCGTATCGATATCCGCTCGGCCAACCCGGACGACGCGCCGCTGATCGATCCCAACTACCTGAGCGATCCCGAAGACCTGCGTGTTGCCGCCCAGGCTATTCGCCTGACCCGCAAGATCGTTCAGGCGCCTGCCCTGGCGGCCTTCAGCCCACGCGAATACCTGCCGGGCCCGGATCTGCAAAGCGAAGAGCAACTGCATGAAGCCGCCGGGCAGATCGGCACCACCATTTTCCACCCGGTGGGCACCTGCCGCATGGGCAACGGACCGCTGGATGTAGTCGACGACCAGTTGCGCGTGCATGGCGTGCCAGGGCTGCGGATTGCCGACGCTTCGATCATGCCGCAAATCGTCTCCGGCAATACCTGCTCCCCTACCCTGATGATTGCCGAGAAGGCGGCGCAACTGATTGTTCAGGGAAGGTTATCCACACCCCGAATCGACGAGAAAACCGCAGTACCGACGCCCTGATGCAGGGTGCGTAGCAACAACGACGCCGGACGCAGTCTGCCGGCGTCGACAGTGGAACAACAAGAATAATCACTGGGGCCTGCAGGCCGAGGACAGCAACGATGTCGGATTACATTCAAGAGCAGGGCGCTGCAACGGCGAGCAACAGTCGCCGGGAAGAACGCAAGATCATTTTCGCGTCATCCCTCGGGACAGTTTTCGAGTGGTATGACTTTTTTCTTTATGGGGCGCTGGCGGCAGTCATCAGCAAGCAGTTTTTTGCCGGGGTGAACGACACCACCGCCTTTATCTTCGCCTTGATGGCTTTTGCCGCAGGTTTCTTGGTGCGGCCTTTCGGCGCGCTGGTGTTCGGCCGTTTGGGCGACATGATCGGGCGCAAGTACACCTTCCTGGTGACCATTGTGCTGATGGGCCTGTCGACCTTTGCCGTTGGCCTGTTACCCACCTATGCCAGCATCGGCATCGCCGCACCGATCATCCTGGTGGTGTTGCGCATGTTGCAGGGCCTGGCACTGGGCGGTGAGTACGGTGGCGCAGCCACTTACGTTGCCGAGCATGCGCCACCCGGCAAACGCGGTTTTCACACAGGGTTCATCCAGTCCACCGCCACCCTCGGCCTGCTGCTGTCGTTGTTGGTGGTACTTGGTAGCCGCTATGTCAGCGGCGACCAGTTCGAGGTCTGGGGCTGGCGCCTGCCGTTCCTGCTGTCGATCGTGCTGTTGGGGATCTCTACCTGGATTCGCATGAGCATGCACGAGTCGCCAGCCTTCGTGAAAATGAAGGCCCAGGGCAAGACCAGTAAAGCGCCGATCCGCGAATCGTTCGGCTCCTGGCCCAACCTCAAGGTGGTGCTCACTGCCCTGTTCAGTATCAACGCCGGCCAGGCAGTGACCTTCTACACCGCGCAGTTCTACGTGCTGTTCTTCCTTACCCAGATGCTCAAGATGGACCCGGCCCAGGCCAATACCCTGCTGATCATCAGCGTGGTGATTGGCGCGCCGTTCTTTGTGTTCTTTGGTTGGCTGTCGGACCGGGTCGGGCGCAAGCCGATCCTGATGCTCGGCTTGCTGTTGGCCACTGTGCTGTATTTCCCGCTGTTCAAGGCCCTGAGCCACTACGCGAACCCGCAGATCGATGCCGCCAGCCGTCAGGCGCCGATCGTGGTGATGGCCGATCCACAAGGCTGCACCTTCCAGTTCGACCCGGTGGGCAAAGCGCGATTTGACAGCCCGTGCGACAAGGTCAAAACCTTCCTGGTCAAACAGGGCCTGCCTTACAGCTCGGCTGAAGCGGGCGCTGGCGCCGAAGTTGTGGTGAGCATTGGCGAGCAGAAGATCAATGGCTTCGACGAAGCGGCCATGCGCGCTGCCATCGACAAGGCGGGCTACCCGGCCAAGGCGGATCCTGCCAGCGTCAACCAGCCAATGGTGGTGCTGCTGATCGTGGCCATGATCCTGATCGCGACCATGACCTACGGCCCGCTGGCGGCGGTGATGGTCGAGCTGTTCCCGACCCGCATCCGCTACACCTCGATGTCGCTGCCCTATCACATCGGCAACGGCTGGTTCGGCGGCTTCCTGCCCACCGTGTCCTTTGCCCTGGTGGTGTATACCGGCGACATCTTCTACGGGCTCTGGTATCCGGTGCTGATCACCGGTGTCAGCCTGGTGGTGGGGCTGTTCTGCCTTAAAGAAACCCTAGATGTGGACATCGACAAGGTGTGAGGATTCGCAGGCACAAAAAAACCGGCGTAAGCGCCGGTTTTTTTATGCCGTGAAAAAACTTATGCACGATTTTCTGAAAACAGTCATACAGAGAAATAAGTAGCTAAATTAATCACTTAGCGATTTTTTCGCTGAGAAATCCAAATACTGTACACAAGTTATCCACAGATCGGTCAGGCCACGCCTTGGGCCGTATTTGGTGCTGCTGCGGGCAATGATCCAAGCTCGCGTTGGGTCTGTTCGTTCCACGCCGCAGCACGGTCGTTGAGCTCGGCAATGGCCCTTGGGCCGCTACCTTCGGCAAACATCGGGGCGCCAATCACTACCTCAATGGTGCCAGCGCGTTTACCCCAGCCCTGCTTGGGCCAGTACTTGCCGGCGTTGTGGGCGATTGGCAGTACTGGCAGGTCTGCGTTGACCGCCAACGCGGCCCCGCTACGCGAGAACTTGCCGATCTGGCCAAACGGCACGCGGGTGCCCTCGGGGAAGATCAGCACCCAGACGTTCTCCTTGAGCAGCTTGTCGCCCTTGCTGGCAACTTGCTTCAAGGCTGCCTTGGGGTTGTCGCGGTCGATGGCAATCGGCCGCAGCATGGCCATGGCCCAGCCGAAAAACGGTACGTACAACAGTTCACGTTTGAGCACCTGGCTCAAGGGCGAGAAATAGGCGGAAAGGAAAAAGGTTTCCCACGTGCTTTGGTGGTTGGAGAGGATCACGCAAGGCTGCTTGGGGATGTTTTCAGCCCCGGTAACCTTGACCTTGATGTTGAGAAAAACCCGTACCAACACCAGCGCAAAGCGGCACCAGTAGACGTTGATAAAGCGGTAGCGAGCGCTGAAAGGCAAAAAAGGCGCGATAAAAAAGCTCAGGGTGCACCACAGCAAGGAGCTGGTACCCAGCAGCAGGTAAAAAAGAAAAATTCTGATCGCCTGCAAGATCGACATAGCGGCATGTACCGTTGCGGGCTTGCCCGCCTAGTAAAAGTGCGCCTGTTGTGCAGACGCGCTATTTGTGGATAAGTTCTCTGGCGATGGCTGCCAGATCATCGAAAATCAGCGTGTTCTCCGGAATTCCCTTGCTCAGGGTCTTCTCGCCTTTTCCGGTTTTTACCAGAATCGGTTGAGCATCGACGGCCAAAGCGGCTTCCAGGTCACCCTTACTATCACCGACAAACCACACGCCGGCCAGATTCGCATCGTAGTGGGCGGCAATAGTGGTGAGCATTCCCGGCTTGGGTTTGCGGCAGGCGCAGCCCTCATCGGGCCCATGAGGGCAATAGACGATCAGCCCGACCTCACCACCCTGCTCGGCCACCAGCCTGCGCAATTGCGCATGCATGGCCTCGAGGGTAGCCAGGTCGTAGTAGCCACGAGCAATGCCGGACTGGTTGGTGGCAACTGCCACCGTCCAGCCGGCCTTGCTCAACTGCGCAATCGCTTCGATCGAACCGGGGATCGGAATCCACTCGTCCAGCGACTTAATGTAGGCGTCGGAGTCCTGATTGATCACCCCGTCCCGATCGAGAATCAGCAGCTTCAAGACTTACCCCAGCAACGAAATGTCGGCCACACCCAGGAACAGACCGCGCAGGCGGCTGAGCAGGGCGTAACGGTTGGCACGGACATTGGCGTCGTCGGCATTGACCATCACCGCCTCGAAGAAGGCGTCGACCGGTTCACGCAGGGCGGCCAGGCGTGCCAGCGACTCGCTGTACTGGCGCGCAGCAGCCATTGGCTGTACGGCCTGGTCGGCTTGCTGGATCGCCGAGTACAGGGAGAACTCGTTGGCGTTGTCGAAGTACTTTGGCTCGACCGTGGTGGCGACAGCGCCTTCGGCCTTGCTCAGCAGGTTCGACACGCGCTTGTTCACCGCGGCCAGGGCTGCGGCTTCCGGCAACTGGCGGAAGGCCTGGACGGCCTGCACGCGCTGGTCGAAGTCCAGAGCCGAACCTGGCTTGAGGGCACGTACCGACAAGTAGGTGGCAACGTCGATACCTTCGTCTTCGTAACGGGCACGCAGACGATCGAAGACGAATTCCAGAACCTGCTCGGCGAGGCCTGCGGCCTTGACCTTGGCACCGAACTGGCTGACAGCGAAGTTGACCGCTTCGTTCAGGTCCAGGTCCAACTGCTTCTCGATCAGGATGCGCAGTACGCCCAGCGCTGCACGACGCAGGGCATAGGGGTCTTTGCTCCCGGTCGGGAGCATGCCGATACCGAAGATGCCGACCAGGGTGTCGAGCTTGTCGGCGATGGCCACGGCCGCACCGGTCAGGGTCGACGGCAGTTCAGCGCCAGCACCGCGCGGCATGTACTGCTCGTTCAGGGCCAGGGCGACGTGTTGCGGCTCGCCGTCGTTGAGGGCGTAGTAGTAACCGGCAACACCCTGCATTTCAGGGAATTCACCGACCATCTCGGTGGCCAGGTCGCACTTCGACAGCAGACCGGCACGCGCCGCGCGCTGGGCGTCGCCGCCGATGCGCTGGGCGATGAAGGCGGCCAGTTTGGCAACCCGCTCGGCCTTGTCGAAAACACTGCCCAACTGAGCCTGGAATACTACGTTCTGCAGGCGCTCGTTGAAGCTTTCCAGCGGTTGCTTCTTGTCTTGCTTGAAGAAGAACTCGGCGTCGGTCAGGCGCGGGCGCACGACCTTCTCGTTGCCTTCGACGATCTGCTTCGGATCGCGGCTTTCGACGTTGGCCACGGTAATGAAGCGCGGCAGCAACTTGCCGTCGGCATCCAGCAGGCAGAAGTACTTCTGGTTGTCCTGCATGGTGGTGATCAGGGCTTCTTGCGGCACTTCGAGGAAGCGTTCTTCGAACGAGCACACCAGCGGCACCGGCCATTCAACCAGGGCGGTCACTTCGTCGAGCAGGGCTGGCGGCACGATGGCGCTGCCTTCCTGCTGCAGGGCGAGCTCGGCGGTACGCTTGCTGATCAGCTCGCGGCGCTCGGCAAAATCGGCCAGGACGTAGGCCTTGCGCAGGTCTTCCTGGTAGTTGGCCGGGGCGCTGATGCGCACGTTTTCCGGGTGGTGGAAGCGGTGCCCACGGGACTCGCGACCGGCTTTCTGCGCCAGCAGGGTGCAGTCGACCACGTCGTCACCGAGCAGCATGACCAGCCACTGGGTTGGACGCACGAACTCTTCCTTGCGGGCACCCCAGCGCATGCGCTTGGGAATCGGCAGGTCGTTGAGCGAGTCTTCGACGATGGTTGGCAGCAGGCTGGCGGTAGCCTTGCCCGGAATGTGCTGGGAGAAGCGCAGTTTGGCGCCGCTCTGGTCGATATCCGACAGCTCTACACCGCACTTCTTGGCAAAGCCCAGGGCGGCCTGGGTCGGGTTGCCGTCAGCGTCGAAGGCGGCCTGGCGTGGCGGGCCGTCGAGGTTGACGCTGCGGTCTGGCTGCTGGGTATCGAGGTTGCGGATCAGCACCGCCAGGCGACGCGGCGCGGCGAACACCTGCTTGTCGGTGTAGTTCAGGCCAGCGGCCTGCAGGCCTTTTTCGATACCGGCGAGGAAGGCGTCACCGAGGCTGCTCAGGGCCTTGGGTGGCAGTTCTTCGGTGCCCAGTTCAACCAGGAAATCTTGAGCACTCATTGTGCAGCCTCCAGCTTAGCCAACACTTCATCACGCAATTCAGGGGACGCCATCGGGAAGCCCAGCTTGGCGCGGGCTTGCAGGTAGCTCTGGGCCACGGCCCGGGCCAGGGTCCGTACGCGCAGGATGTAACGCTGACGCTCGGTCACCGAGATGGCGCGGCGGGCATCGAGCAGGTTGAAGGTGTGCGAGGCCTTGAGAACCATTTCATAGGTCGGCAGTGGCAGCTCGAGCTCGATCAGGCGATTGGCTTCGCTTTCGTAGAAGTCGAACAGTTCGAACAGCTTCTCGACGTTGGCGTGCTCGAAGTTGTAGGTCGACTGCTCCACTTCGTTCTGGTGGAACACGTCGCCGTAGGTCACCTTGCCGAACGGGCCGTCGGTCCAGATCAGGTCGTAGACCGAATCCACGCCCTGCAGGTACATGGCCAGACGTTCCAGGCCGTAGGTGATTTCACCGGTGACCGGCAAGCATTCGATGCCGCCCACTTGCTGGAAGTAGGTGAATTGGGTGACTTCCATGCCGTTGAGCCAGATTTCCCAACCCAGACCCCAGGCGCCGAGGGTCGGCGATTCCCAGTTGTCTTCGACGAAACGGATGTCGTGCACCAGCGGGTCGAGGCCGATGGCTTTCAGCGAGCCCAGGTACAGTTCCTGGAAGTTCGCCGGGTTCGGCTTGAGGACCACCTGGAACTGATAGTAGTGCTGCAGGCGGTTCGGGTTTTCGCCATAACGGCCATCCGCGGGACGGCGGCTAGGCTGCACATAGGCGGCGTTCCAGGTTTCCGGGCCGATGGCGCGCAGGAACGTGGCAGTATGGAAAGTGCCGGCGCCTACTTCCATATCGTAGGGCTGAAGCACCACACAACCTTGCTCGGCCCAGTAGTTCTGCAGGGCGAGGATCAAGTCTTGGAAGGTACGCACGGCTGGCGTAGGCTGGCTCACGAAATTCACCTGTTTCTAGGGCTGCGAATATAAAGAGCGGGAGTATAACCCGATTCGCGCAGGCCTCTACCCTTGGAGCCTTATGCCACGTTGCTTTTGGTGTACCGACGATCCGCTTTACCAGGCTTACCACGATCAGGAATGGGGCATGCCGCAGCGCGATCCGCGCCTGCTGTTCGAGATGCTGTTGCTCGAAGGCTTCCAGGCGGGGCTGTCGTGGATCACCGTGCTGAAAAAGCGCGAACGCTACCGCCAGGTAATGTTCGGCTTCGATCCGCAGCGCCTGTCACTGATGAGCGATGAAGAAATCGAAGAGCGCATGCTCGACCCGGGCATCATCCGCAACCGCCTCAAGCTCAATGCCGCACGGCGCAATGCCCGGGCCTGGCTGGCGCTGGAACACCCTGTCGAATGGCTCTGGTCGTTCGTCGGCGGCGCACCGAAAATCAATCATTTCGTCCAGCGTAGCGAGGTGCCGGCAGTCACCGACGAGGCCAAGGCAATGAGCAAGGCACTGCAGAAAGCCGGCTTCACCTTTGTCGGTCCGACCATCTGTTACGCCTTCATGCAGGCCACCGGCATGGTCATGGACCACACCACCGATTGTGATCGCTACGCCGCTCTGCTGCGCTGAGGGTTACAATGGCCGGCTTGCAAAAAGAGGAACCAGCCTGTGGATAAATTCAAGGGCGCCTTGATGGTCGGGGCGTTGCGGTTGTTTGCCAAGCTCCCCTGGGGCGCGGTACAGCGGGTCGGCGCGGCCATCGGCTGGATCATGTGGAAGGTGCCGAACAGTTCGCGCAACGTGGTGCGTATCAATCTGGCCAAATGCTTCCCGGAAATGGACCCGGTTGCCCGTGAGCAACTGGTGGGCCGGACCCTGATGGATATCGGCAAATCCTTTACCGAAAGCGCCTGTGCCTGGATCTGGCCGGCCCAGCGCTCGCTCGACCTGGTGCGCGAGGTCGAAGGCCTGGAAGTGCTTGAGGCGGCCCTCGCGTCGGGCAAGGGCGTGGTCGGCATCACCAGCCACCTGGGCAACTGGGAAGTGCTCAACCACTTCTACTGCAGCCAGTGCAAACCGATCATTTTCTACCGTCCGCCCAAGCTCAAGGCGGTCGATGACCTGCTGCGCGAACAGCGCGTGCAACTGGGCAACCGCGTCGCGGCGTCGACCAAGGAAGGCATCCTGAGCATCATCAAGGAAGTGCGCAAGGGCGGTCAGGTGGGGATTCCGGCCGACCCGGAGCCGGCCGAATCGGCGGGGATCTTCGTGCCGTTCTTTGCCACCAAGGCGCTGACCAGCAAGTTCGTGCCGAACATGCTCGCCGGCGGCAAGGCGGTCGGGGTGTTCCTGCATGCCCTGCGCCTGCCGGACGGTTCGGGCTTCAAGGTGATCCTGGAAGCGGCGCCCGAGGCGATGTACAGCGAAGACACCGAAACTTCGGCTGCGGCCATGAGCCAGGTGGTCGAGCGTTATGTGCGGGCGTATCCGAGCCAGTACATGTGGAGCATGAAGCGCTTCAAGAAGCGCCCGACGGGCGAGCCGCGCTGGTATTGAGGGCCTCATCGCGGGGCAAGCCCGCTCCTACACAATTATCCACAATCCCTGTAGGAGCGGGCTTGCCCCGCGATGGCTTAGCCAGCCTTATCGAGCTTCTTGAGAAACACCGTCATCTCTTTCTCGGCCTGCTTGTCGCCATGTGCGCGAGCCGCTTCCAGCCCCTGCTCCCAGGCCTTGCGCGCACCTGCCAGGTCACCCTCAAGCTGATGCGCCTTGCCCAGCAGCTTCCACGCCGCCGAGTACTTCGGGTCGTGCTCGACGCAGCGCTGCAAGTGCACGGCCGCCTCGGCGCCATTGCCCTCATCGAGCCAGGCCTTGCCCAGGCCAAAGCGCAACAGGGCGTTATCCACACCCTTGGCCAGCATCTTTTCCAGTGATTCGCGCATTCCAGGTCCCTCTTAGAAGAAGCTCAACCCTACATGGAACAGCTTCTCGACGTCACGGATGTACTTTTTATCCACAACGAAGAGGATCACGTGGTCGCCCGCTTCAATCACCGTGTCGTCATGGGCGATCAGCACTTCTTCGTCGCGGATGATCGCGCCGATGGTGGTGCCCGGTGGCAAGGCGATGTCTTCGATGGCCTTGCCGATCACCTTGCTCGACTTCGAGTCGCCGTGGGCAATCGCTTCGATGGCCTCGGCCGCACCGCGGCGCAGCGAGTGCACGCTGACGATATCGCCACGGCGCACGTGGGCCAGCAAGGTGCCGATGGTGGCCAACTGCGGGCTGATGGCGATGTCGATTTCGCCGCCCTGGACCAAGTCGACGTAGGCCGGGTTGTTGATGATGGTCATCACCTTGCGCGCGCCCAGGCGCTTGGCCAGCAGCGAGGACATGATGTTGGCTTCGTCATCGTTGGTCAGGGCCAGGAAGATGTCGGCTTCGGCGATGTTCTCTTCGAGCATCAGGTCGCGGTCCGAGGCACTGCCCTGCAGCACGACGGTGCTTTCCAGGGTGTCGGACAGGTGCCGGCAACGGGCCGGGTTCATCTCGATGATTTTCACCTGGTAGCGGCTTTCGATGGCCTCGGCCAGGCGCTCGCCGATCTGCCCGCCGCCGGCGATAACCACACGCTTGTTGGTTTCGTCGATGCGCCGCAGCTCGCCCATCACCGCACGGATGTGCGCCTTGGCGGCGATGAAGAACACTTCGTCGTCGGCTTCGATGACCGTGTCGCCTTGCGGCAGGATCGGCCGGTCACGGCGGAAGATGGCGGCCACGCGGGTGTCGACATTGGGCATGTGCGCACGGATCTGGCGCAGTTGCTGGCCCACCAGCGGCCCGCCGTAGTAGGCCTTGACCGCCACCAGCTGGGCCTTGCCTTCGGCGAAGTCGATCACCTGCAGGGCGCCGGGGTGTTCGATCAGGCGCTTGATGTAGTGGGTAACCACCTGCTCGGGGCTGATCAGCACGTCGACCGGGATGGCCTCGTTGTCGAACAGCCCGGCGCGCGTCAGGTAAGCCGACTCGCGCACCCGGGCGATTTTGGTCGGGGTGTGGAACAGGGTATGGGCAACCTGGCAGGCGACCATGTTGGTCTCATCACTGTTGGTCACCGCCACCAGCATATCGGCATCGTCGGCACCGGCCTGGCGCAGCACGGTCGGGAACGAGGCGCGGCCTTGCACAGTGCGGATGTCCAGGCGGTCGCCGAGGTCGCGCAGGCGGTCGCCATCGGTGTCGACCACGGTGATATCGTTGGCTTCGCTGGCCAGGTGTTCAGCCAGCGTACCGCCGACCTGCCCTGCGCCGAGGATGATGATCTTCATCCGCTGTTCCCTTCTGTTGTTATCCGCGCGCGGCGGCGATTTTGATCAGCTTGGCATAGTAGAAGCCGTCGTGTCCGCCTTCCTGGGCCAGCAACTGGCGGCCATGGGGTTGGCGGATACCGGCCTGGGTCGCCAGGTCCAGCTCGCGGGCGCCGGGGGTGCGGGCGAGGAAAGCCTCGATCACCTCGGTGTTTTCCGTCGGCAGGGTCGAACAGGTGGCGTAAAGCAGGATGCCGCCGACCTCGAGGGTTGGCCACAAGGCGTCGAGCAGTTCGCCTTGCAGGTTGGCCAGGGCAGCAATGTCGTCGGCCTGGCGGGTCAGCTTGATGTCCGGATGGCGGCGAATCACACCAGTGGCCGAGCACGGCGCATCGAGCAGGATGCGCTCGAACGTCTTGCCGTCCCACCAACTGGCGGTGTCGCGGGCGTCGCAGGCGATCAACTGGGCGTCGAGGCCCAGGCGGTCGAGGTTCTCGCGCACGCGGGTCAGGCGCTTGGCTTCCAGGTCGATGGCGACCACTGCGTCGAGCCCGGCTTGGGCTTCCAGCAGGTGGCAGGTCTTGCCGCCCGGGGCGCAGCAGGCGTCGAGCACGCGCTGGCCGGGGGCCAGGTCGAGCAGGTCGGCAGCCAGTTGCGCAGCTTCGTCCTGGACGCTGATCCAACCCTGGTCGAAACCGGGCAGGCCGCGCACATCGCAGGCTTCGGCGAGCAGGATGCCGTCGCCGCTGAATTGGCAGGGCGCGGCTTCAAGGCCGGCTTCACGCAGCAGTTCGAGGTAGGCATCGCGGCTGTGATGGCGGCGGTTGACCCGCAGGATCATCGGCGGGTGGGCGTTGTTGGCGGCGCAGATGGCTTCCCATTGCTCGGGCCAAAAGGCCTTGAGTGACTTTTGCAGCCAGCGTGGGTGCGCGGTGCGCACGACCGGGTCGCGCTCAAGCTCGGCGAAGATCTCGCTGCTTTCCCGTTGCGCACGGCGCAGCACGGCGTTGAGCAAGCCCTTGGCCCAGGGCTTTTTCAGCTTGTCGGCGCAGCCTACGGTTTCACCGATGGCGGCGTGAGCGGGGATACGCGTATAGAGCAGTTGGTAGAGGCCGACCAGCAGCAGTGCCTCGACGTCGGCATCGGCAGCCTTGAACGGCTTTTGCAACAGGCGTTCGGCCAGGGCCGACAGGCGTGGCTGCCAGCGGGCGGTGCCGAAGGCCAGGTCCTGGGTCAGGCCGCGGTCACGGACTTCGACCTTGTCCAGCTGGCTTGGCAGCGAGCTGTTCAGCGACGCCTTGCCACTGAGTACTGCCGCCAGGGCGCGGGCGGCTGCCAGACGTGGGTTCATTGGCCAAGCACCGTGCCGGTGGCGAATTTCTCGCGGCGGCTATTGAACAGGTCGCTGAAGTTCAGCGCCTTGCCGCCCGGCAGTTGCAGGCGGGTCAGGCACAGCGCCTGCTCACCGCAAGCGACGATCAGGCCGTCCTTGCTGGCAGAAAGGATTTCACCTGGGGTGCCGGAGCCTGTGGATAAACTTGCGGCGAGGACCTTCAGGGCTTCGCCGTTGAGGGTGCTGTGGCAGATCGGCCATGGGTTGAAGGCGCGAATCAGGCGCTCCAGCTCAACCGCCGGGCGGCTCCAGTCCAGGCGCGCTTCGTCCTTGTTCAGCTTGTGGGCATAAGTGGCCAGGCTGTCGTCCTGCACTTCACCCTGCAAGGTGCCAGCGGCGAGACCGGCAACGGCCTCAAGCACGGCTGGCGGGCCCATTTCGGCCAGGCGGTCGTGCAAGGTGCCGCCGGTTTCGCTGGCACTGATCGGGGTGCTGACTTTGAGCAGCATCGGCCCGGTATCCAGGCCCGCTTCCATGCGCATCACGGTAACGCCGCTTTCGCTGTCTCCGGCCTCGACCGCACGCTGGATCGGCGCAGCGCCACGCCAGCGTGGCAGCAGCGAGGCATGGCTGTTGATGCAGCCCAGGCGCGGAATATCCAGCACCGCCTGCGGCAGGATCAGGCCATAGGCGACCACCACCATCAGGTCCGGCTTGAGCGCCGCCAGTTCCGCTTGTGCCTCGGCGTTGCGCAGGGTCGGTGGCTGCAGGACCTGGATGCCGTTATCCACAGCCAACTGCTTGACGGCGCTGGGCATCAGTTTTTGCCCACGACCGGCCGGCCGGTCCGGCTGGGTGTAGACCGCCACCACGTCATAAGGGCTGTCGATCAGGGCCTTTAGGTGTTCGGCGGCAAACTCTGGGGTGCCTGCGAAGACAATGCGCATGGAGTTCTCGCTTAAAAAGAAAAAGGCTTGCCGGAGCAAGCCTTTGGAAAGAGGAGATCAAGCTTGCTGGCGATGCTGCTTTTCCAGCTTTTTCTTGATCCGGTCGCGTTTGAGCGTCGACAGGTAGTCAACGAACAGCTTGCCGTTGAGGTGGTCGCATTCGTGCTGGATGCACACCGCCAGCAGGCCTTCGGCGATCAGCTCGTAGGGTTTGCCGTCGCGGTCCAGTGCCTTGACCTTGACCCGCACCGGGCGGTCGACGTTCTCGTAGAAACCGGGCACCGACAGGCAGCCTTCCTGGTACTGATCCATTTCGTCGGTCAGCATCTCGAGTTCGGGGTTGATGAACACCCGTGGCTCGCTGCGGTCTTCGCTCAGGTCCATGACCACGATGCGCTTGTGCACGTTGATCTGGGTGGCGGCGAGGCCGATGCCAGGGGCTTCGTACATGGTTTCAAACATGTCATCGATCAACTGGCGAACGCCGTCGTCGACTTCGGTCACCGGTTTGGCGATGGTACGAAGGCGCGGGTCCGGGAATTCGAGGATGTTCAGAATGGCCATAAGCGTATGAGCTGCACTGTGCGATGAATTACAAACATGAGTACACATAATAAAGGGATTCGGCGCATTCGGCACCTGGCAAAGGTCAGCTAAGGTTTCAGGGTGCTTTTCCACCCGTGACGGCGAGCCCGAGGGAATGCCCTCGAGGGAAATCCTTCAACCGGTTGTCAAAGTATTATCAACAGAGTTATCCACAGCTTTTTCACGGCTGGCCCAAGCTATCCGATCAAGGATGATCGTCATGTCGCAACCCTTATCGCCGGCGTGTTCACCCGCCGAACTCGAAGCGCGATTGCGTCTTCATTTACTGCCGTCCCTGGGGCCGCGGCGTTTTCACACATTGATCCAGGCCTTCGGCAATGCATCGGCAGCGCTCAGTGCGCCAGCCACGGCCTGGCGTACGCTGGGTGTGCCGGCGGAGAGTAGCGATGCCCGGCGCAGCCTTGAAGTACGTGACGGCGCGGTAGCGGCGATGCGCTGGCTAGAGGCCCGCGACCAGCATTTACTGATGTGGGACGACCCCTGCTACCCAGGCTTGCTGGCCGAACTGGGGGACGCCCCGCCACTGCTGTTTATCGCCGGCAACCCGGCCATTCTGGAAAAACCGCAGTTGGCGATCGTCGGTAGCCGAAGGGCGGCAAGGCCGGCGCTCGATACCGCTGCGGCCTTCTCGCGCAGCCTCGCCCGGGGTGGTTTTGTCATTACCAGCGGCCTGGCCCTGGGCGTCGATGGTGCTGCGCATCAGGCTGCCCTGGATGCTGGCGGGCAAACCATCGGTGTGCTGGGCACCGGGCTGCAAAAACTTTATCCACAGCGGCACAGGGCGCTGGCGGCGGCGATGATCGAGCAAGGTAGCGCGGTGGTTTCCGAATTTCCGCTGGATGCCGGGCCTGTGGCGGGTAATTTCCCCCGGCGTAACCGGATCATCAGCGGTCTGTCGCTGGGGGTACTGGTGGTCGAGGCGAGTCTTGCCAGTGGCTCGCTGATTACTGCGCGTTTGGCTGCGGAACAAGGCCGGGAGGTGTATGCCATCCCGGGTTCGATTCATCATCCGGGGTCCAAGGGCTGTCACCAGTTGATCCGTGACGGCGCCTTGCTGGTGGAAACTGTCGAGCAGATCGTCGAAACCCTGCAGGGCTGGCAGCGTTTGCCACCGTTGCAGGTTGACGCCATTCCCGGTCATGAACTGGTCGACCTGTTGCTGGCCGCCCCGCAAACCACCGAGGGCCTGGCCAGCAGCAGCGGCTGGTCATTACCCCGGGTGCTGGCGGCGCTGACCGAATTGGAGCTTGCCGGAAGGGTCTGTAATGAAGCCGGGCGTTGGTTTGCCCGGCCCGGCTAAGTACACTGCTCATCTGCCTTTATGCGGAGTGAAAGCAATGGTGAGCAGTTGGCGTGTGCAACAAGCCGCGCGTGAAATCCGGGCCGGTGCGGTGATTGCCTACCCGACCGAGGCGGTCTGGGGCCTGGGCTGTGACCCATGGAACGAAGAAGCGGTGGATCGCCTGCTGGCGATCAAGTCGCGTTCGGTCGACAAGGGGCTGATCCTGATCGCCGATAATATCCACCAGTTCGACTTCCTTTTCGAGGATTTCCCCGAAACCTGGCTGGACCGCATGGCTGCGACCTGGCCGGGGCCGAACACCTGGCTGGTGCCGCACCAGAACCTGCTGCCGGAGTGGATTACCGGGGTGCATGACACCGTGGCCCTACGCGTCAGTGATCACCCGGTGGTGCGGGATTTGTGCGCACTGGTCGGGCCGCTGATTTCCACCTCGGCCAACCCTCAAGGCCGTCCGGCTGCCAAGACCCGTTTGCGCGTCGAGCAGTACTTCCGTGGGCAGCTGGACCTGGTGCTCGGAGGCGCCCTGGGCGGGCGGCGTAACCCGAGTGTGATTCGTGACCTGGCCAGCGGTGAGGTTGTGCGGGCCGGTTGAAGGCCAATCGTGGGGCAAGCCCGCTCCTACAGTAGGAGCGGGCTTGCCCGGCGATCAATTCACTCCGATTTCAAGGCAGCAACACCGTCGACCCCACCGTCCTGCGCGCCGACAGCTCGCTCTGTGCCTTGGCCGCCTCGCTCAGTGGATAACGCTGGTGGATATCCACAGCCAGCTTGCCGCTGGCAATCATCGCAAACAGGTCGTCGGCCATGGCCTGGGTGTTCTCGGCATTATTGGCATAGCTGGCCAGGGTTGGCCGGGTGACATACAACGAGCCCTTCTGCGCCAGGATCCCCAGGTTCACCCCGCTCACCGCCCCGGAGGCGTTGCCGAAGCTGACCATCAGCCCGCGCGGGGCCAGGCAGTTCAGTGAGGTCAGCCAGGTGTCCTGGCCAACGCCGTCGTACACCACTGGGCATTTCTTTCCGTCGGTCAGCTCCAGCACCCGCTGAGCCACGTCTTCACGGCTGTAATCGATGGTCGCCCAGGCGCCCAGGGCCTTGGCCCGCTCGGCCTTCTCGGCGGAGCTGACAGTACCGATCAACCGGGCCCCCAAGGCCTTGGCCCATTGGCAAGCCAGCGAGCCGACACCCCCGGCGGCGGCGTGGAACAAGATGGTCTCGCCTGGTTGTACCGCGTAAGTCTGCTTGAGCAGGTACTGCACGGTCAGGCCCTTGAGCATCACTGCCGCCGCCTGCTCGAAGCTGATGCTGTCGGGGAGTTTGACCAGGTTGGCTTCAGGCAGCACATGCACTTCACTGTAGGCGCCCAGCGGGCCGCCGGCATAGGCGACGCGGTCGCCGACCTTGAGCCGGGTAACCTGCTCGCCCACCACCTCGACCACCCCGGCGCCTTCGGTGCCCAGGCCCGAGGGCAACGACGGTGGCGCATAGAGGCCGCTGCGAAAGTAGGTATCGATGAAATTCAGGCCGATCGCCTGATTACGTACGCGGACCTGCTGCGGGCCGGGCGCTGCCGGCTCAAAGTCGACCAGGGTAAGGACTTCGGGGCCGCCATGCTGGCTGAACTGGATACGCTTGGCCATCTGCACTCTCCTGAAGGTACCGGGAAACCCCTATCGGACGCCTTTGCTTGATCGCCGTCAACTGCGGCCCGCCTGCCGCCGGTGGTATGCTACGCGCCGAATTTGCCTTAGCCCGCTTCCAGGTGACCTGATGACTAGCCGCACCGAGGCCGTGAAAGCCTACCTGCTCGACCTGCAAGACCGTATCTGCACCGCCCTCGAAAACGAAGACGGCGGCGCTCGCTTTGTCGAGGACGCCTGGTCGCGCGAAGCCGGTGGCGGCGGGCGTACCCGGGTGATCGGCGACGGCAAGGTCATCGAGAAAGGCGGGGTGAACTTCTCCCACGTATTCGGCAGTGGTTTGCCACCGTCGGCCAGTGCTCACCGGCCGGAGTTGGCCGGTCGCGGCTTCGAAGCCCTGGGCGTGTCGCTGGTAATCCATCCGCACAACCCGCATGTACCGACTTCCCACGCCAACGTACGGTTTTTCATCGCTGAAAAAGAAGGTGAAGAAGCGGTCTGGTGGTTTGGTGGCGGTTTCGACCTGACCCCCTACTACGGCAACGAAGAAGACTGTGTGCACTGGCACCAGGTCGCCGAGCGCGCTTGCGCGCCGTTCGGTGCCGACGTCTATCCGCGCTACAAGGCCTGGTGCGACCGCTATTTCCACCTCAAGCACCGTGGCGAGCCGCGGGGCATTGGCGGCCTGTTCTTCGATGACCTGAACGAATGGGACTTCGACACCTGCTTCGCCTTCATCCGCGCCATCGGCGACGCCTATGTCGAGGCTTACCTGCCGATCGTCCAGCGCCGCAAGGCGCAGCCGTATACCGCCGAGCAACGTGAGTTCCAGGAATACCGACGCGGGCGCTATGTCGAATTCAACCTGGTCTACGACCGTGGCACGCTGTTCGGCCTGCAATCGGGCGGGCGTACCGAATCGATCCTCATGTCGCTGCCACCGCAGGTGCGTTGGGGGTACGATTGGAAGGCCGCGCCAGGCAGCGAAGAAGCGCGCCTGACCGAGTATTTCCTGCAGGACCGTGACTGGCTTGGTGAAGCCAGTCACTGAGTCGCTGTGGATAACTTTCCGGCCCTGCCCGACCTTGACCCAGGAACCGCCTGAATGGACCAGTATGTTGTATTCGGCAACCCGATCGGCCACAGCAAATCGCCGCTGATCCATCGCCTGTTCGCCGATCAGACCGGCCAGCAGTTGGAGTACAGCACGCTGCTGGCGCCGCTGGATGATTTCAGCATGTGTGCCCAGGGCTTTTTCAAGCAGGGCCTGGGCGCCAACGTCACCGTGCCATTCAAGGAAGAGGCCTATCGCCTGGTCGATAGCCTGACGCCACGGGCCAAGCGTGCCGGAGCGGTCAACACCCTGAGCAAGCTCGCTGACGGCAGCCTGCAGGGCGATAACACCGATGGCGCCGGCCTGGTTCGCGACCTGACGGTCAATGCCGGCGTGCAACTGAGCGGCAAGCGCATCCTGCTGCTCGGCGCCGGCGGCGCGGTGCGCGGGGTATTGGAGCCATTACTGGCGCACAACCCGGCTTCGTTGGTGATCGCCAACCGCACGGTGGAAAAAGCCGAACAACTGGCCCGTGAGTTCGCCAACCTGGGGCCGGTGGCCGCCAGTGGTTTCGACTGGCTGCAAGAGCCGGTCGACCTGATCATCAACGCCACGTCGGCGAGCCTTGCCGGCGAGCTGCCGCCGATCTCCGCCAGCCTGATCGAGCCAGGCAAGACCGTGTGCTACGACATGATGTATGGCAAGGAGCCGACGCCGTTTTGCCGCTGGGCCACCGAGCACAAGGCCGCCAAGGTTCTGGACGGCCTGGGCATGCTCGCCGAGCAGGCCGCCGAGGCGTTCTTCATCTGGCGTGGCGTACGCCCCGATACCGCCCCGGTGCTGGACGAACTGCGTCGCCAGCTGGCGCGCGGCTAATCTTCGAAGCGGATCGGGCAGTACGCTGCCCCTTCCAGCTTGTGCAACTCTTCGATTACCTGCGGGCGCGCCCGTTGCAGCGTCAGACTGCCGCCGGCACGGCCCAGCCGCCGTGCTTCACGGTGGAGCATGTCGACCCCGGAGTAATCGATGAAGTTGATCTGCCGTGCATCGATCACCACGCGCGGCCCCTGGCAGCGCTGCAGGCGCACCTGCAGGTAGTGGCTGGCGCCGAAGAAGATCGACCCCCCTACCCGCAGCACGTCGGCATCGCCATCGCGGGACTGCTGCACCCGTGGCCGCGAGGTGCGTTTGAGGTAGAAGAACAGCGACGCGAGGACTCCTGCGTAGATCGCCGTTTGCAGTTCGAGTAACAGTGTTGCCGCAGCCGTCAGGGCCATCACCAGGAATTCCGCACGGCTGACCCGGAACAGCGCACGGATCGCCCGATGATCGACCAGGCCCCAGCAGATCAGCAGGATGCTGCCGGCCATGGACGGGATCGGGATATGCGCGATCAATCCCGCCCCTGCCACTGCAAACAAAGTTACCCACAGGGCGGAGAACACCCCGGCCAAGGGTGAGCGGGCGCCGGCGTCATAGCTGAGCCCGGAGCGGGTGAAGGAACCGGACGACAGGTAGCCGGAGAACAATCCCCCGACCATGTTCGACAGCCCCTGGGCGCGAATTTCCTGATTAGCATCGATGAGCTGTTCGGAGCGCGATGACAGCGAGCGGGCAATCGACAGGCTGGTGACTAGCCCGAGCATGCCGACGGCCACGGCGCTGGGCAGCAAACGCAGGATCAGCTCCAGGTCCAGCAGTGGCAGAGGGCTCAACGGTGGCAGTTGGCCAATGAAGCCGGGCACCAACTGTACCTGACCAAAAACGTCTGGGAGCAGCCAGACCAGCAAGCTGGCCAGCGCAAGGGTTATCAACAGGCCAGGCCAGCGCGGGCGCAGTATCTTTAGCGCGACTCCCAGCAGCACGGTACCCAGGCCGAGCGACAATGAAGGCCAATCCACTTCCGGGGCATGCTCCAGCAGGTTTTGCAGGGTTTTCAACGCGGTGGCCTGGCTGGGCAAGTCGATACCCAGCAGGTTGGGTAGTTGCCCGAGCGCAATCACTACTGCGGCGCCCAAGGTGAAGCCCAGCACCACCGATTGCGACACGAAATTGACCAGCGCGCCAAAGCGCAGCAGCCCCAGCAACCACTGAAACACCCCGGCGAGGAAGGTCAGCAGCAGGATCAGCGTGATGTAGTCACCGCTGCCCGCGACTGCCAGCGGGCTGACGCTGGCATACAGGACAATCGAGATCGCCGCCGTCGGCCCACAGATCAGGTGCCAGGACGAGCCCCACAGGCAGGCGATCATTACCGGCACGATTGCCGCGTACAGCCCGTACTCGGCCGGCAGCCCGGCAATCAGGGCATAGGCGATCGATTGCGGCAGGGCCAGGATCGCCCCGCTCAGGCCCACCAGCAGATCGCGGCGCACACTGGCTCGGGTCTGGTGTGGCAGCCAGGTGAGAAACGGCAGCAGTCGGCGGCGGTCGGGCCAGGCCATGAAGGGTCTCTATCGCAGGTGGAAGCTGTTCAGGGTGCGATGTCGCGCGCTTGGGTGCAAGCCGCGTCAGAAGACAAAGTTCACATGTTCGCCGTGGTGCAGCTTCAGCTCCAGCGCATCGACCATGGCGGCTGCCACCCGGGCCAGGCGTTGCAGCGGTTCTGCCAGGCCCGGCTCTAGGGTGCCGTGGGTCTGGTGAAAGTGCTCGATGCCCAGGCCGGCAACTTGTTGCGGGGTGTTGACCAAGGTCCAGTGCAGCGGGCTGCGTTGCAACAGGTCGACGATCTGGTCGGCGCAGGCCCGTTGTTGCTCGCTGTGCCCCTGGCTCTGATCCAGCACGCTGAAATCGCCCACCAGCAACAGCCGGCGTATAGTGGTGCGGGACATGCCGGCGATCAGCGCCTGGCTCATGCGCAGTTGCGCGGCAAAGTCATCGGGCGCCAGCGCAGGCAGCAGGCAGACCACCGCCGAGCCCCCGGCCACGCTTTGTTCGGCCTGATCCGGGCTGTCCAGGCCGCCGGCTTTGAAGTGCAAACCGGGGCGTGGCGCCAGGGTATTGAGGTCGTCGACCACGGCGATCACCTCATGCTGGCGCTTGAGCAATTCGGCCATCAGGGCGCTGCCCAGGCTGCTCAAACCTCCGAGCAGGACCAGTTTGAATACTGGGGTTTCGGCATTTTTCACCAAATCACTCCATCGGCGGTGGGTGATCGTTTGACCCGCGCAGGCAGGCGCAGGTTCGTTGTAATTCAGGAGTTTTCATGCAAAGGATCAAGGGCTATCACGCTCATATCTACTATGACGCTAGCACCATGGAGCAGGCCCGGCAGCTGTGTGAAGAAGCCGCTCGGCTGTTTCCGGTTACCATGGGGCGCATGCATCAGAAGCCGATCGGGCCGCATCCGGACTGGAGCTGCCAACTGGCCTTCGGGCCTGAGGTGGTGGGCGTGGTGTTGCCTTGGCTGGCGTTGTATCGCCATGGCTTGGTGGTGTTTCTGCATCCGCTGACCGGCGATGACCTGGCTGATCATCGCGATCATGCGATCTGGATGGGGGCGGTGCGGCCGCTGGACCTGACGATTTTCAAATAGTTTGCGGCATACGGGTAGGAGCGCGCTTGCCCGGCGATTGCGATCTTTCTGATGAACCGCATTCGCGGGGCAAGCCCGCTCCCACAGGTTTCAGGCCTTGCGCGCACCGCGCACACCCTGGGCCAGCGCCGAGCACAGCTCGAGCACATCCCCCACGGCCTGCTCGGCAGTGGCCGCATTGGCAATCTTGTCCACCAGCGCCGAACCGACCACCACACCCTCCGACAGCTTGGCGATCGCCGCTGCCTGCTCTGGCGTGCGGATACCGAAGCCGACGCTGATCGGCAGGTCGGTGTGCCGGCGCAGGCGCTCGATGGCGCTGCTGACGTGTTCGGTGGTCGCCGAGCCGGCACCGGTCACACCGGCAACCGATACGTAGTAGACGAAGCCCGAGCTGCGCTCCAGCACGCGCGGCAGACGCGCGTCGTCGGTGGTCGGGGTGGTCAGGCGGATGAAGTCGATACCTGCGGCCTGGGCCGGGGTGGCCAGTTCGGCATCGTGCTCCGGTGGCAAGTCGACGATGATCAGGCCATCCACGCCCACGGCCTTGGCCTCGGCCACGAAGGCCTCGACGCCAAAGCGGTGGATCGGGTTGTAGTAACCCATCAGCACGATCGGCGTGGTCTGGTTGTCGACGCGGAACTCGCGAACCATCTGCAGGGTTTTCGCCAGGGTCTGACCGGCGTCCAGGGCACGCAGGGTGGCGAGCTGGATCGCCACGCCGTCGGCCATCGGGTCGGTGAACGGCATGCCCAGCTCGATGACGTCGGCGCCAGCAGCCGGCAGGCCTTTGAGGATCTGCAGCGAAGCGTCGTAGCCAGGGTCGCCTGCGGTGATGAAGGTAACCAGGGCAGAGCGGCCTTCGGCCTTCAGCTCGGCGAAGCGTTGTTCAAGACGGCTCATGCCTGTTTCTCCTGGGCGGCCATATGGCTCATCACGGTTTGCATGTCTTTGTCGCCGCGCCCGGACAGGCACACCACCATCAGGTGATCCTTGGGCAGGGTGGGCGCGCGTTTGATCGCTTCGGCCAGGGCGTGGGAGGTTTCCAGGGCCGGAATGATGCCTTCCAGGCGGCAGGTGGTGTGGAACGCGGCCAGGGCTTCGTCGTCGGTGATGCTGACGTACTCGACGCGCTTCACTTCGTGCAACCAGGCGTGCTCAGGGCCGATGCCGGGGTAGTCGAGGCCGGCGGAAATCGAGTGGGCGTCGGTGATCTGGCCGTCGGCATCCTGCAGCAGGTAGGTGCGGTTGCCGTGCAGTACGCCCGGTACGCCGCCGTTGAGGCTGGCGGCATGCTTGTCGGTGTCGACGCCATGGCCACCGGCTTCGACGCCGATGATCTGCACGCTGGCGTCGTCGAGGAAGTCGTGGAACAGGCCCATGGCATTGGAGCCGCCGCCGACGCAGGCGATCAGGCTGTCGGGCAGGCGCCCTTCCTTGGCCTGCAACTGCTCGCGAGTCTCTTTGCCGATGATCGACTGGAAGTCGCGGACCATCGCCGGGTACGGGTGCGGGCCAGCCACGGTACCGATCAGGTAGAAGGTGTCGTCGACGTTGGTGACCCAGTCGCGCAGGGCCTCGTTCATCGCGTCCTTGAGAGTGCCGGTACCGGCGGTTACCGGAACGATTTCGGCGCCCAGCAGCTTCATGCGGAACACGTTGGCTTGCTGGCGCTCGATGTCGGTGGCGCCCATGTAGATCACGCAAGGCAGGCCGAAACGCGCGGCGACGGTAGCGGTGGCCACCCCGTGCATGCCGGCGCCGGTTTCGGCGATCAGGCGTTTTTTGCCCATGCGCTTGGCCAGCAGCACCTGGCCGATGCAGTTGTTCACCTTGTGCGCGCCGGTGTGGTTGAGCTCTTCACGCTTGAAGAAGATCTTCGCGCCGCCGCAGTGTTCGGTCAGGCGTTCGGCGAAGTACAGCGGGTTTGGGCGGCCGATGTAGTCGCGCTGAAAGTACGCCAGTTGCTCGAGAAACTCCGGGTCGGCCTTGGCCGCTTCGTATTCGCGGGCAAGGTCGAGCACCAGCGGCATCAGGGTTTCTGCCACGTAGCGGCCGCCGAATGCGCCAAACAGGCCATTGGCATCGGGGCCGGCGCGGAAGTTGGTCTGGGTCATGGGTCGCTCCAGGGCGGTAGTGAATTCGGGAATGGCTTTACTCTAACCACGACACGCGCCGCTGAAAACCGATAAGATTGCGACAGCCTGTCAGGAAAACTCACACGTTATGCGCCAGGACCTGCCTCCCCTCAATGCCCTTCGGGCCTTTGAAGCCACTGCCCGGCTTAACAGCGTCAGCCAGGCGGCCGAGCAGCTGCACGTTACCCATGGTGCGGTGAGCCGGCAATTGAAGGTGCTGGAAGAACACCTGGGGGTGGCGCTGTTCGTCAAGGAAGGGCGCGGCCTTAAACTCACAGATGCCGGGGTGCGCCTACGCGATGCCAGCAGTGATGCCTTCGAGCGCTTGCGCGGCGTGTGTGCAGAAATCAGCCAGAGCGGCGCCGATGCGCCGTTCGTCCTCGGTTGCTCCGGCAGCCTGCTGGCGCGCTGGTTCATTCCGCGGCTGGGGCGGCTGAAGGCGGAGTTGCCGGAGCTGCGCCTGCACCTGTCAGCCGGCGAAGGCGACCTCGATCCGCGCCGCCCGGGGCTGGACGCACTGTTGGTGTTTGCCGAACCGCCGTGGCCGGCGGACATGACGGTGCATGTGCTGGCCCAGGAGCGCATAGGTCCGGTGCTCAGCCCGCACTTCCCCGGGTTCAACCGCTTGCAACAGGCGCCGGCAGAGGCGCTGCTGGCTGAAACCCTGCTGCAGACCACTTCTCGCCCGCAAGCCTGGCCAAGTTGGGCTACGCAGCAAGGGATTGACCCGCAGGCGCTGCGTTACGGGCAGGATTTCGAGCATCTGTATTACTTGCTGGAGGCAGCAGTGGCGGGCCTGGGCATTGCGATTGCCCCACAGCCTTTGGTGGCTGATGACTTGCGCGCTGGGCGCCTGGCGGCCCCTTGGGGGTTTTGTGAAACACAGGCGGCGTTGGCCCTGTGGGTGCCGCGACGCGCCGCAGACGGGCGCGCCGAGCAATTGGCCGGCTGGTTGCGCGCCGAGCTGGCGCGCCAGGCCGCTTAGTTACCGCGTCTGCACATCAGGTACGCGGCCAGCAGGCCGAGGGCGCCAACGGCGACACCAGCGGTGGTCCACGGGTGCTCCTGGGCGTAATCGCGCGTGGCCAGGCCGGTCTCACGGGTCTTGGTTTTCACTTCTTCGTAGGCATCGCTGAGCAGGCTGCGCGAATGGCGCAGGGCATTCTCGGCGTTGCCCTTGAGTGTCTTCAAGGTTTTGCGCGACTCATCCGAGGCATCGTCCTTGAGGCTTTCCAGTGACTTGAGCAGGCTTTCGATTTCCGCTTCCATGCTTTGCAGCGAAGCTTTACGCAGCGAGGTATTGGCCATGGTGACTCTCCTTCGAGGTTGAGTGGAGCTGTGTAGGTTCCGACTACGGGGTGTTGGGAAAGTGCAGTCGAACTTTTAGCGGTGTTTACCCCTCGCAGGTAAAACAGCCCGGCGCTGCTAGGCTCTATCTGACATTCAAAAAGGAGATTGCCCATGTCTGATCACCACACCTACAAGAAAATCGAACTCGTCGGCTCGTCGCCCACTTCCATTGAAGAGGCGATCAACAACGCCCTGGCCGAGGCAGGCAAGAGCATCAAGCATCTTGAATGGTTCGAGGTGGTCGACACCCGTGGCCATATCAAGGACAACAAGGCCGCACATTTTCAGGTCACGCTCAAAGTGGGCTTCCGCATCGTCAACAGCTGAAGCGGCGACACTGGCTTGTGCGGGTCAATTGCGTTACACAGTCCTGAGGCGCCCGGCCTTCCTGGCGCCCTTCTCTATTTTGATCTGAACAAGGAAAGCGATCGATGAAGAAGTTGGTAGTGGCGATAGGTTTGATGACGCTGGCCGGTACCGCGTTGGCGGCCGGCAAGCCGTGTGAAGAGCTCAAGAGCGAAATAGCAGCCAAGCTCGATGCCAAAGGCGTCAGCGGCTACTCGCTGGAGATCGTCGACAAAGGTGCTGCCGCAAGCGGCAAGGTCGTGGGTAGCTGCGAAGGCGGCACCAAGGAAATTGTCTACAAGCGCGGCTGATCGATATTGAATCCTTCGCGGGGCAAGTCGGGTCGCCATCGCCGCTCCTACCTCATTGTGGGAGCGGCGATGCGGCGACCCGACTTGCCCCGCGATAGGGCCCTCAGCTGGCCAACACCGTTTGCGCCAGCAGCTCATAAGACCGGATCCGGTCGGCATGCTCATACAGATCGCAGGTGAAGATCAGCTCATCCGCCTCGGTCTGCTCCAGCAGCACTTCAAGCTTGGCGCGGATTTTCTCTGGGCTGCCGACCATCGCCAGGCCAAGGAAACTGCCCACCGCCTCTCGCTCATGAGGCAGCCACAGGCCGTCCATGGTATCTACCGGCGGACGTTGCACCAGGCTTTGCCCGCGCATCAGGGCGAGGATACGCTGATACACCGAGGTGGCCAGGTAATCGGCCTGTTCATCCGTCTCGGCCGCCACCAGAGGTACGCCAAGCATCACGTAGGGTTTGTCGAGCACCGCCGAAGGCTGGAAGTGGTTGCGGTACACGCGAATTGCTTCGTGCATGTAACGCGGGGCGAAATGCGAGGCAAAGGCGTAGGGCAAGCCACGCATGCCGGCCAGCTGTGCGCTGAATAGGCTCGAACCCAGAAGCCAGATCGGTACTTCAGTACCGTAGCCCGGCACGGCAATGACCTTCTGCTCTGGCGTGCGTGGGCCCAGGTAGCGCATCAGTTCTTCGACATCCTCGGGGAAATCATCGGCACTACCGGAGCGTTCGCGGCGCAGGGCGCGGGCGGTCATCTGGTCGGAGCCTGGGGCGCGGCCCAGGCCCAGGTCGATACGCCCGGGATACAGGCTGGCGAGCGTGCCGAACTGTTCGGCGATCACCAGTGGCGCATGGTTGGGCAGCATGACACCGCCGGCGCCAACGCGAATGGTCGATGTCCCCCCGGCCAGGTAGCTGAGCAGCACCGAGGTTGCCGAACTGGCAATGCCATCCATGTTGTGGTGCTCGGCCACCCAGAAGCGGTTGTAGCCAAATTTCTCGACGTGTTGCGCCAGGTCCAGCGAATTGCGCAAGGATTGCGCCGGGCCGCTGTCGGCGCGTACGGGCACCAGGTCGAGGGTGGAAATCTTGATATCCGCAAGTCGCTTCATGGGCGTTTGAGCCTCCTGGGCAGTCGATTGGCCGAAATAACCCAACGGCCTTTCTAGCTCTGTATGGGCACATCTGCAGGAATCAATGCCAGGGTTTGCAATCCGTCTGAACTTGCCGGTGTCAGGGGTCTCTGAATTTAAGGCAAGGTGCGACATCACGCGCCCCAGGCAGCTCAGGAGGCTTTATGAAAAAGACAGCATCGGCTATCTGGCAAGGTGGCTTGAAGGATGGCAAGGGCCTGCTTTCTACTGAAAGTGGCGCTCTTAAACAGAACCCCTATGGTTTCAACACCCGCTTCGAAGGCCAGCCGGGCACAAACCCGGAAGAATTGATCGGTGCGGCGCATGCCGGCTGTTTCTCCATGGCCCTGTCGATGATGCTCGGTGACGCCGGCTTGACCGCCGAACGCATTGATACCATCGCCGAAGTGACCCTCGACAAACTGTCTGATGGTTTTGCCATTACCGCGGTGAACCTGATCCTCAGGGCCAAGGTGCCAGGGGCCAGCGAAGCGCAGTTTCTTGAGATCGCCAACAAGGCCAAGGCCGGTTGCCCGGTGTCGAAAGTGCTCAATGCGAAAATCAGCCTGGATGCGACGCTGCTGAGTTAAGGCAGAACCGGGGCGCGCTTCTTGTGGTCAAATGAGGGTCGGTAGAACGTCTGCCGCCACAAGGAGCTGTCCCCATGATCCGTGTTGCAATCGCTGTGCTGGCTTCGCTGCTGGCAACGTCTGCGCTCGCCGCGACGAAAAACTGTGAAGAGCTCAAGGCCGAGATCGAAGCCAAGATCCAGGCCAACAACGTGAGTTCCTACACCCTGGAAATCGTCAGCAACGACGAAGTCAAAGACCAGAATATGGTGGTCGGCAGTTGTGAAAACGGCACCAAGAAGATCATTTACCAGAAGAATGATCGCTAGGCCTCAGGGTGTGCAGAATGTGTCGTTCGCCTCTTCCGCCACCACCTTGCGCTGGGCGTCGTAGAGATAGGCGCTGGGCTGCATGGCGGGAGCCCGCGCTTCAAGGCGATAGCGTTGGCCGGCTTTGAAGCCGTCGTATTTGACCGTCAGGTAGCAGGTGCGCTCGGTTGGGTCGGTAGTGAAACCACCGGAATAGATTTCGTAGTCGAAACGCACCACCAGCTCGTGGGCCCCGGGCGTGACCTGGAAAAAGCGGCCATCGGTCAGGCGCTTGCCATCCAGGCGCTCAGCCATTACCAGCTTCCCTGGCGTGATGGTGTAAAGGTCGACCCAGGCCTGCTTGTTATCCACAGGTGGCAGGGGGCTGGCGCAAGCTCCCAGGGTACTGATTGCGAGCAGCATCACAGGCTGGCGCATGGCGAACTCCGGCGTGCGGGTTACAAAGCATAAGCATAGCGCCATTCACGCTTTTAGGTACGCTGGCAACCCGCTGGCAGGCCTTTGCCGACCACTTTGCGCTGCTCGTCGTAGAGCTTGGCCCAAGGCCGGAAGCCGATGCTGCCGGCCTCAAGCTGGTAACGCTGGCCGGCACTGAAATCCTTGAACTTCACATTCAACTGGCAATCGCGCCACAGCGGCTCGTCGACCGGGCCGATGTTGCTGGGATTGACCGGAAACAGGTAGCGCACAGTCAGCTCATGGCTACCGGGCTGTACTTCGAAATAGCGTTTGTCGGCCCAGGCGCGCTCATCTACTTCCACGGCGTGGAGCGTATCGTCCTGGCCGGGCGCGAGGTCGATCCAGGCCTGGTTGGGGTCGGGGGCGGGCAGGCCGGCGCAGCCGGACAGAAGCACAACAGCGCTGACGACGAGCAGTGTACGCATGGCAAAACTCCAGCCGGGCAGGATAGTCTTGAAGCTGATGAGTACTTGAGCGGATGACGGGACACGAATGCTTCGACTATTTCTTTTGTTGCGCTCAAGTCATGGGGCACTCGACCATTTTTTTCGCTACTTGGTTCCCTTGTTGGCCATTGGACTGCTGAACGGTTGCGCCAGTGTCAGTTACTACGGGCAACTGGCCAGTGGCCAATGGCAGTTGCTCAAGGCCCGTCAGCCGGTCGCTGAACTGGTGGCCGATCCGGCCACCGACAGTAAACTGCGTCAGCATTTGTTGCATGCCGGGCAGGCTCGGGCCTTCGCCAGTGCGCAATTGAAGCTGCCAGACAACCGCAGTTACCGAGTGTATGCCGACATCGGCAGGCCCTATGTGGTCTGGAATGTGTTCGCCACGCCGGAATTTTCACTTGAACCGCAAACCCACTGCTTCCCCATAGCCGGTTGCGTCGCCTACCGTGGCTATTACAGTCAGGGCGCCGCGCGCGGGGCCGCGGCATTGCAAAAGCAGCAAGGGCTGGATGTGTATGTCGGCGGCGTCGAGGCCTATTCGACCCTGGGCTGGTTCGACGATCCGATCATCAACTCCATGCTCGGTTGGGGCGACGAGCGCCTGGCCACGGTGATCTTCCATGAGCTGGCCCATCAGCGCGTCTATGTGCAGGACGACACTGCGTTCAACGAGTCCTTCGCCACCTTTGTCGAGCAGGAAGGTACTCGCCAATGGCGCACGGCACGCGGTCTGCCAGCGCTGGCCGAGGATGGCAGCCGACAGCGCGATCAGTTCGTCGGCCTGGTGCTGGCCAGCCGAGAACGACTCAAGAGCTTGTACGCGGCGCCGCTGACCGAGCCCGCCAAGCGCGCAGGCAAGCAGGCCGAGTTTGAACGTTTGCGCCGCGAGTATCGGGCCATGCGCGATAGCCAATGGGGCGGCGTCGGGCGCTATGACGCCTGGATCAATGCACCGATGAACAATGCCAAGTTGCTGCCCTTTGGTTTGTACGACCAGTGGGTACCGGCGTTTGCCCAGCTGTTTGCCGAGGTGGGGGGCGATTGGCAGGTGTTTTATCAGCGAGTAGAAGCGTTGGGGCAGCTGCCCCTTGAGCAGCGTCAGCAGGCGCTGAAAAGCTTCGCGGGGCAAGCCCGCTCCCACAGTAGTTGACTGTGCGGGCTTCAGCCGCGCTGAAACGCCTGATGCAGTTCAGCCAAGGTCGCAAAGTGATAAGCCGGCTGCTCCGCCGTCAGCTCTTCATGGCTGCCAAAGCCATAACCCACAGCGACCGCCTCCAGGCCGTTGCTGCGCGCGCCGATCAGGTCGTGCTTGCGATCGCCGATCATCAGGGTCTGCGCCGGGTCGAGGGCTTCTTCGCTCAGCAGGTGGCGGATCAGCTCGACCTTGTTGGTGCGGGTGCCATCCAGCTCGCTGCCGTAGATCACCTTGAAGTGCTTGGCAAAATCGAAATGGCGGGCGATCTCGCGGGCAAATTCCCAGGGTTTGGAGGTGGCGATGTACAGGGTACGCCCCTGCCCTTGCAGGCTTTCGAGCATTTCGCTGACACCATCGAACACCTGGTTTTCATACAGGCCGGTGACCTTGAAGCGCTCACGATATAAATTCACCGCGTCCCAGGCCTTGGCCTCATCGAAGTCATAGAACTGCATGAATGCCTGCAGCAGCGGCGGGCCGATGAAGTGTTCCAGGCGCGTCAGGTCCGGCTCGTCGATGCCGAGTTTGGCCAATGCATACTGGATCGAGCGAGTAATGCCTTCGCGTGGGTCGGTCAGGGTACCGTCGAGGTCGAAGAGGATGTTTTGCTGGTGCATGGCAGTCTCGAATAGGGCTGGGGACAGGTTTACTCGGGCAGTTGGTAGCCTTCGGCCAGGTGCTGATCCTTGAGTTTGACGTAGTTGCCGGCGCTGTAGGGGAAGAACGCGCGCTCCTTTTCGGTTAGGGCGCGGGCCTGCTTGACCGGGCTGCCGACGTAGAGAAAGCCGCTTTCCAGGCGCTTGCCCGGCGGTACCAGGCTGCCGGCGCCGATGATCACTTCGTCTTCGACGATGGCGCCGTCCATGATGGTGCTACCCATGCCGACCAGGATGCGGTTGCCCAGGGTGCAGCCATGGAGCATGACTTTGTGACCAATGGTTACCTCATCGCCGATCAACAGCGGGAAGCCTTCCGGATTGAACGGCCCGGCGTGGGTGATGTGCAGCACGCTGCCGTCCTGCACGCTGGTGCGCGCACCGATGCGGATACGGTGCATATCGCCGCGGATCACCGTCAATGGCCACACCGAGCTGTCAGCGCCGATCTCGACATCGCCCAGCACCACGGCACTGCGGTCGACAAAGGCGCGTTCGCCAAGCCTGGGAGTGTGATGCTGGAAGCTGCGGATGGCCATGATAGGAATTCTCTTTGGTATGGATAGGGCTGCGGTCGGCGTCGATTGTAATTAAGATGGGGAAGTGTTTCTTCTGCCAAGGTGTTTAACCGTGAGTGCGAACAACCCGCTTCTGCAGTCTTATGACTTGCCGCCGTTCTCGGCGATCCGTGCCGAGCATGTGCAGCCGGCGATTGAACAGATCCTGGCCGACAACCGTAAAGCCATTGCCGACATCCTCAAGGCCCAGGGCCAGAACCCAAGCTGGGCCGGCCTGATCCTGGCCATGGACGAACTCAACGACCGCCTGGGCGCCGCCTGGAGCCCGGTCAGCCACCTCAACGCCGTGTGCAACAGCGCCGAACTGCGTGAAGCCTATGAGTCTTGCCTGCCAGCGTTGAGCGCCTACGCCACCGAGATGGGCCAGAACCGCGAGCTGTTCCAGGCCTATGAAGCGTTGATCGCCAGCCCCGAAGCTGCCGGCTTCGATGTGGCGCAAAAGACTATTCTCGAACACGCCCTGCGTGACTTCCGCCTGTCGGGTATCGATCTGCCGGCCGATCAGCAGCAGCGTTATGCCGAAGTTCAGAGCAAGCTCAGCGAACTGGGCAGCCGCTTCTCCAACCAGTTGCTGGACGCCACCCAGGCCTGGACCAAGCACGTCAGCGACGAAGCGGCGCTTGCCGGCCTGACCGACTCGGCCAAGGCGCAGATGGCTGCCGCAGCTCAGGCCAAAGGCCTCGACGGTTGGCTGATCAGCCTGGAATTCCCCAGCTACTACGCGGTGATGACCTACGCCGAAGACCGTGCGCTGCGCGAAGAAATCTACGCCGCCTACTGCACCCGCGCTTCCGATCAGGGCCCCAATGCCGGCCAGTTCGACAACGGTCCGGTGATGCGCGAGATCCTCGACCTGCGTCAGGAACTGGCTCAGCTTTTGGGCTACAAGAACTTCGCCGAGCTGAGCCTGGCCACCAAGATGGCCGAGTCCAGCGACCAGGTGCTGAGCTTCCTGCGTGACCTGGCCAAACGCAGCAAGCCGTTTGCCGCCCAGGACCTGGCCCAGCTCAAGGCCTATGCCGCCGAGCAGGGTTGCCCGGACCTGCAAAGCTGGGACAGCGGCTTCTACGGTGAAAAACTTCGTGAACAGCGCTACAGCGTTTCCCAGGAAACCCTGCGCGCCTACTTCCCGATCGACAAGGTGCTGACCGGCCTGTTCAGCATCGTCCAGCGCCTGTACGGCATCGAGATTGCCGAGCTCAAGGGCTTCGACAGCTGGCACCCGGACGTTCGCCTGTTCGAAATCAAGGAGAACGGCCAGCACGTCGGGCGTTTCTTCTTCGACCTCTATGCCCGCGCCAACAAGCGCGGCGGTGCCTGGATGGACGGCGCTCGCGACCGTCGCCTGACCGCTGACGGCCAGTTGCAGAGCCCGGTGGCCAACCTGGTGTGCAACTTCACCCCGGCCGCCCCTGGCAAGCCGGCGCTGCTGACCCACGATGAAGTCACCACCCTGTTCCACGAGTTCGGCCATGGCCTGCATCACCTGCTGACTCGCATCCAGCATGCCGGTGTATCCGGAATCAACGGTGTGGCCTGGGATGCAGTCGAGCTGCCGAGCCAGTTCATGGAAAACTGGTGCTGGGAGCCGGAAGGCCTGGCGCTGATTTCCGGTCACTATGAAACCGGCGCGCCTTTGCCGCAGGACCTACTTGAGAAGATGCTGGCGGCGAAGAACTTCCAGTCCGGGCTGATGATGGTCCGCCAGTTGGAATTCTCGCTGTTCGACTTCGAACTGCATGCTAGCCATGGCGATGGCCGTAGCGTGCTGCAAGTGCTCGAAGGTGTGCGCGACGAGGTTTCGGTCATGCGCCCACCGGCGTACAACCGCTTCCCCAACAGCTTTGCGCATATTTTCGCCGGCGGCTACGCGGCCGGTTACTACAGCTACAAGTGGGCTGAAGTACTGTCGGCCGACGCTTTCTCGCGCTTTGAAGAAGAAGGCGTGCTCAATGCCGACACCGGTCGCGCGTTCCGCGAAGCGATCCTGGCCCGTGGTGGTTCCCAGGAGCCGATGCGGCTGTTCGTCGACTTCCGTGGCCGCGAGCCGTCAATCGATGCACTCTTGCGCCACAGTGGCCTGAGTGAGGAAGTGGCGGCATGAGTGATGGGCCTGTGGTAACCAAAAAACGCTTTATCGCCGGGGCAGTCTGCCCGGCGTGCAGCGAGCCGGACAAGCTGATGATGTGGAGCGAAGACAGCGTTCCGCACCGTGAGTGCGTGGCCTGCGGGTTCTCCGACACCCTTAACGAGCAAGGGCTGTCAGTGCCCAAGGAGCTGGGTACCCGGGTCAACAAGGTCGAGGTGAAACCAGCCGAGGCCAAGGTGCAGACAGTGCAGTTCTTTCCTAACCCGAAGTTGAAGAAACCGACTGAAAAAGACTGACGTGGCGCCTCCCGATAGCCATTTCGGGAGGCGATCTGCGGTAGTTATCTAGATCCGCACGAGTTCGTCCTGGCGGTAGGTTGGCGGTCATGTCCAACCACCGTCAGGAGCGACTCATGTCCCGCCCTAACCCGCTGTTGCAACCCTTCGACCTGTTTCCTTACGCCAGTGTGCGTGTCGAGGACCTTCAACCTGCGATACAGCAGATCGTCGAGGATAATCGCTCGGCACTGGCGCAGATCATCGGGCGCGAAGCCGTTTTTCCAACCTGGAATGGCCTGGTACTGGCTGTTGAGGCACTCGACAAGCGCCTGGAAGATGTCTTCTATGCCTTGGTGCCGTTGGCATTCATTGATGATGAGTGGGGTGCTGCAGTCGATGCTTGTGAGTCAGAGCAAGTCGCCTACCGCGCAGAAAAACATCAGAACACTGCACTACTTGAGGCTTACCAGCAGCTGGATACAAGCGACTTCACCGATGAACAGCAAGCGGTACTGAGCCGTATCCTGCGCGACTTTAAACTTGAGGGGGCGAGTCTTGCGGTTTCCGATAGGCCGCAATTTGCCGATCAGGTCGCGACTATCACACGCCTTGAAGCGAAGTTTCGGAACAATCTCCATGCTGCTTCCAAGCAATGGACCAAGCACATCACCGTTATGTCGGAGTTGGCCGGTGTGCCGGCTGCCGACCTGCAGACCATGCGCGATGCAGCTCAAGCGAATAATCTCGACGGCTGGTTGTTAACGCTTGGTTTTGAGCCTGCCGATGACATGACCCTGCGTTTTGCGCAGAACCGTGAACTGCGCAAAGAGGTATACCTGGCCTACGTGACGCGAGCATCCGATCAGGTTGCGGGGCAAAGTCAGATCGACAATCAGCCGGTACTGCAGGCATTACTGCGCCTGCGTCACGAAAAGGCCCAGTTGTTGGGCTTTACCGATTTTATTGAACTGAGTTTGCAAACCAAGGCTGCGCAGTCGAGCGCAGAGGTCGAAGCGTTCCTGAACACCCAGATTGCTCGCGGCACGCCAAGACTCCAGCGCGAGGCCAATGAACTTAGGGCATTCGCCAATAGCCAGGGCTGTGACGATCTACAGCCGTGGGACTACTCGTTTTATGCGCAAAAGATGCGCGAGGCTGATAGCGCCGATGCCGACCAGGTCCTGAGCGAATACTTTTCCTTCGACTCGGTCGTGCGTGGGCTGACGGGTTTGGCCGAGCGGCTGTATGGCATTACGATCAGCAACGTTGATGCGCAAACCTGGGACTCGCAGGTACAGCTGCTGCAAGTCGCTGAAGCTGGCGTCGTGCTCGGTCATATCTACCTGGATGTCTACGCCCGTCCCGGCAAGCCGAACTATCCTTGGGCGCTTGCCATTCGTAATCGCCACGTCGATGCCAAGGGCAATCTGTCGCTACCCGTCGCGGCGTTGTTCGGCGCCTATGATTCGGGTAAATCACAAATGGGGCACCGGGACCTGTGCAAGTTGTTCCATGAGTTCCATCATTGCCTCCAGCAGGTGCTCATGACCAACAGCAACAGGCGCTTGAACAGCATTGGCGAGTTGGGCCCCGATCTGTCGGAGTTTGTCGCCAAACTGCTGGAACAGTGGTGTTGGTCGGCAGAGTGCATGCAGTCTGTTTCAAAGCATCGAGTCAGTAAATTGCCTGCTATGTCTGCTGATATTCAGCAGTGGCTGGCGGCGCGAGAAACCCAGCGGGGACTGGAAATTGCGGAGGAATTGAAGCGGTCGCTGCTCGATTTCGAATTGCACCGAAGTTACGCCGAAGATCGCAGCATCCAGCAAGTGGTTGAGACGGTCTATGCGCGAACCCAGGTGTTGCCGCTGGCCAGCAATGACCGCTTTGCCAATGGTTTTGATTACATGGTCACCGGGTACGAAGCGGGCTACTACTGCTATTTGTGGGCAGAGGCGCGTGCCATTGAAGTGTTTGCCCAATTCAAGGCCAATGGCCTGTTCAACCCGCAGCTGGGGCAGGCAATGCGCCAGGAGTTGCTGGCCCCGGGAGCGTCGCGTTCGATGTCCGCGTCCCTGCAGGCTTTTTTTGATCGCGTAGCGAGTGCTTGAATCGTCGTTGAGCGGTGTGGTTGCTCAACGGTAGTGGCAAGATAAAGGTACCCCGTGTACTGTATATAAAAACAGTATTCGGGGTTGTTTACATGTTTACTCCTTCAGCTCCCCTGCGGGGTCGCGGCACGACCAGCAACCCGCACAACCGCTTCGCCCCCAATCGCTCGGTGGCCGAGGATGACGGCTGGTACCAGGAAGTGCCTCTGACCCAGGGCACCGAAGTACGTATCGAAACCGCCAAGACCATCATCACCCGCAACAACTCGCCCGACCTGCCCTTCGATCGCTCGATCAACCCCTATCGCGGCTGTGAACATGGTTGCATCTACTGTTATGCACGGCCCAGCCACGCCTACTGGGACCTGTCGCCGGGGCTGGACTTCGAAACCAAGCTGATCGCCAAGACCAATGCCGCTGCGGTGCTTGAACAACAATTGAGCAAGGCGGGGTATGTTTGTGCGCCGATCAACCTGGGTTCCAACACCGATCCTTACCAGCCCATCGAACGTGAGCAAAAGCTGACCCGGCGCCTGTTGGAGGTACTGCTGCGCTATCGTCACCCGGTCACCATCGTTACCAAGGGCTCGCTGATACTGCGCGATCTGGACCTGCTCGCTGAGCTTGCGCAGCAACGTCTGGTCAGCGTGATGATCAGCCTGACCACCCTCGATGACGAACTCAAGCGCACCCTGGAGCCGCGTGCGGCGGCACCCAAGGCGCGGCTGCGGGCAATCCGGGTACTGACCGAGGCAGGCATACCGGTCGGCGTACTGTGCTCGCCGATGATCCCGATGATCAACGACAGCGAACTGGAGCACCTGCTGGAGGCGGCCAAGGCCAATGGCGCGCTGACCGCCGCCTACATGATGCTGCGCCTGCCGCTGGAAGTGGCGCCGCTGTTCGAGCAATGGCTGCAGGACCATTACCCACAACGGGCCAATCATGTGTTGAGCCTGATCCGTCAGAGCCGCGGCGGTGAGTTGTACGACAGTCGTTTTGGCGCACGCATGCGCGGTGAAGGGGTATTCGCCGAATTGCTGGCACAGCGCTTCAGCAAGGCGATCCGGCGCTTGGGGCTGAACCGGCGCGAGGGTTATGCGCTTGATTGCAGCGCGTTTTGCCCCCCTGGCGGACAGATGTCGCTACTCTGATTGCAATGATGGGTATTGGCCATTGATGTTTTTTTGATACTATTCAGGCAACTCTTTGAATCTCTGGAACGCCCGTACTAGAGCCTCGCAATTCAGTTTGAGTTAAGTTTCGCCGAGTAGCGTAGGAATTCAGCCAACAACTGATGTGATTGTTGGTGCGCGTATTTCATCCAACTGTCATACGCCGTTTGAATCATCAACCCGGTAAAATGGACTTAACCTAAAACCGTCAAAGAGGATGAATCATGCCCGTCAAGGACCCATCCAAGGCCGCCCCGGAAACCCCAGCCGAGAGCGCCGATGCCGCCCTGAAGCATATCGTCGACGGCTTTCTGCGGTTCCATCACGACGTTTTTCCCGAGCAGCAGGAGCTGTTCAAAAAACTCGCCACCGCGCAAAAGCCCCGTGCGATGTTCATCACCTGTGCCGACTCGCGCATCGTGCCCGAGTTGATCACCCAAAGCTCCCCTGGCGACCTGTTCGTGACCCGCAACGTCGGTAACGTCGTGCCTCCTTACGGGCAGATGAATGGCGGCGTGTCCACCGCCATCGAATACGCCGTGCTGGCCCTGGGGGTACATCACATCATCGTCTGCGGTCACTCCGATTGCGGTGCCATGCGCGCGGTACTCAACCCCCAGAGCCTGGAGAAAATGCCGACGGTAAAGGCCTGGCTGCGCCATGCCGAGGTCGCCCGCACGGTGGTCGAAGACAACTGCTCCTGTGGCAGCGAGCATGAAAGCATGCAGGTGCTGACCAAGGAAAACGTCATCGCCCAGTTGCACCACTTGCGCACCCACCCATCGGTGGCCTCGCGCCTGGCGGCTGGCCAGTTGTATATCCACGGCTGGATCTACGACATCGAAACCAGCCAGATCGAAGCCTACGACGCGGCAAGCGACAGCTTCCTGCCTCTTGCCGCAGGCCAGCCGATCCCTTGCGCAACACCGAGAGGCCGCTACTAAGCGTCCCCGACACCCCCGCGAAAAGCTGATTGACGGCTGCACCTGCCCGGTGCGGCCTGGTCATCGGCTGCCTTGAATTTCCCTGACTGCCGTGCCGGCGCCCGCTGGCGGTGTGTACCTGCGCGCGTGTCGGGGTGTGTGCCAGCGGCCATTGGAATGGCCATGAAATGTGAGAGAAGGAGTTACAGGGTGAACAAGACACAAGTGAAAGCGGCATTGCCGCGCGAATTACTGGCCTCGGTAGTGGTATTTCTGGTCGCCCTGCCCTTGTGCATGGGGATTGCCATCGCTTCCGGCATGCCGCCAGCCAAGGGCCTGATTACCGGGATCATTGGCGGTATCGTCGTCGGTTGGCTGGCGGGTTCGCCATTGCAGGTCAGCGGTCCGGCAGCCGGCCTGGCAGTGCTGGTGTTCGAACTGGTGCGCCAGCATGGCGTGGCGATGCTCGGCCCGATCCTGCTGCTGGCCGGTCTGCTGCAGTTGCTAGCTGGGCGTTTGCGCCTGGGCTGCTGGTTCCGGGTCACGGCGCCGGCGGTGGTGTACGGCATGCTCGCCGGTATTGGCGTGCTGATCGTCTTGTCCCAGGTGCATGTGATGTTCGACAGCGCCCCGCAACCTTCGGGGCTGGCCAACCTGCTGGGCTTTCCGGCAACCCTGAGCCAGGCGTTGCCGCTGGAAAGCCCGGGCAGCGGCTGGCAGGCCGGTGCGCTTGGGCTTGGCACCATCGTCATTATGTGGGGTTGGGAGCGCTTGCGCCCGCAGCCGCTGCGTTTCGTGCCGGGTGCCCTGCTTGGTGTGGCGTTGATGACTGCAATCAGCATCTGGCTGGCATTGCCGGTGAATCGCGTTGAAGTGCCGGCTAACCTCAGCGAGGCCATCGACTGGCTGCGCCCGGCTGACCTGCTCAACCTCGCCGATCCCAATCTGCTGGTCGCCGCCTTTGCCCTGGCCTTTATTGCCAGCGCCGAAACCTTGCTCTCTGCCGCCGCTGTCGATCGCATGCACAACGGCCAGCGCTCGGATTTTGACCGGGAACTGTCGGCCCAGGGCCTGGGCAACATGCTTTGCGGCGTGCTTGGCGCGTTGCCGATGACCGGGGTCATCGTGCGCAGCTCGGCCAACGTCCAGGCCGGCGCGCAGACGCGCCTGTCGGCGATCCTGCACGGGGTCTGGTTGCTGGCCTTCGTGGTGGTGCTCAGCAGCGTGCTGCAGCAGATACCGGTGGCAAGCCTGGCTGGTGTGCTGGTCTATACCGGGATCAAGCTGGTCGATTTCAAGGCCTTTCGCGGGTTGGGACGCTATGGCCGGATGCCGATGTTCACCTATGCGGCGACGGCGTTGGCAATCATCTTCACCGACCTGCTCACCGGGGTGCTGCTCGGTTTTGCCCTGACTCTGCTGAAGCTGGCGCTCAAGGCCGCACGCCTGAAAATCAGCGTGGTCAGCCTTGATCAGCCGGGTCATCTGGAGCTGCGCCTCAGTGGCGCGGCGACCTTTCTCAAAGTGCCCGCGCTGGCCCAGGTACTTGAGGGTATTGCGCCCGGGACCACCTTGCATGTGCCGCTGGCCCGGCTCAGCTACATCGACCATTCCTGCCTGGAGCTGCTTGAGGATTGGGGGAGGGCCAACCAGGCCAGTGGCTCAAGGCTGCGGATAGAGCAGCATGGCCTAAAGCGCCGGATCGAAGGGCGCTTACGCAATGCGGCGGGCGTCTGACATCAGTCGACCACTTCTATCGCTTTCGGCGCACCCGGCCATGTGCCTACAAGGTTGATGGTGCGGGTGCCGGTAGGCCATTCAACAGCCGGAAGGTTCCACGGGATTTCCTGCTTGGTGTTCTGACCAAGACTGATGAATTCGATAAAAAGTGTCATCTGGGTTGCGGACACTGGAATATCGTTGAAGCTGGCGGAAGTCCCTCCGACTATAGTCGCGGTTCGCTCACCAGGGCCTTTTGGCGTCTTGAATAACAGCTTGATCTTGGCTGTATAGGTGGTGAACGACGACGCTTTACTGTCGATATGCAGATTCAAGGCACCGATCCTGCGCGTCCAGTGAGGGATCAGCACGTTGCCCCCAGCGAACGATGCGAAGGTGTAGGCCACGGGGAGCGGTTCGCTGGCTACCGCCCCGCTTTCTGCTGGCAGGGTATGGGAGTCGGTATCTTCGGTGTTGTTCTCAATGAGGTAGCTGGCCTCACCCTTTGCGATAGGGTCCGATTCGCCAAGCAGCTTGTTCAGGCCACTGACACTGCCCGCGATGGAAAATTTGGCATTCTTCTTTTTCGAACCGACATTGACTCCGCTTTTCGCATAAATCACGCCCGTCACCACACCAAAACCTTCGGATATACCAGCTTCGGTGGCCGCACTTGTTCGCTTGGCATATGCCAGGAGTTGTTCGTATTGGTCTTGAATGACGGTGGAGTCTTTCAGAACATGTTCTCCGCTCAGTGCGAACTCCGAGGTAATGCTGTTTTGATCTTTAAAGGTCCATTCGAGAGACGCGTTTGCCGCAATCTGAGTGCTTGTAGCGGGGTCCAGGACTTGGCCTTTCACAATGGTCTTGGTTTCCTGCCGAGACACTCCCTTTGAGGCCGTCTTCCACATCCGGCTTTGCTCGCTCTTGATTACTTCAATCCCGGGCAGGGTTTGTAACACCAGTTTGAAATCGCCCGACGCCGGGTCGACGATACCGACGGCGCCGGGCTGGATGTGCGGGTTGAGTGCCCAGTTACCCCAATGTTTTGGCCAATCGCGGCGCAGCAGATCGGTGTAAATACGGTTCCATTTGATCGTCATTGTCATCGTCCTTTCATTGGATTGGGGCCGCCCATAGGGCGGCCAGATGACAATAACGATCAGCTAGGAGCGGCAGCAGGCGGACGCTTTTCCTTGCAGGGGCTGGGTTGTGCTTCAGGACGTCGCCAGAGCGAGGTCGACGTTCAGTTGCCGCGACAGGCACGGCCAACGCCTCCAGGCGGCGCCGGTGTCCGGGCTGCTGAGCTTGTCGCGATACTGCTCGACCGACTCCAGGGCAAAGCTCTGGTCATTGAGCATCTCGTCCACCGAGTGGTGCACCACTTCATCCAGCTGGTTGGCGAACTCTTCGCCGATCAACTGGTGGGCGATCAGGTTGGCCACGGTGGTGTCCAGTGGGATCAGCGGCTGATTGAAGTGCTTGATGTACAAGTCGTTAACTTCTTCCACCAGGCGATGGGCCAGGTAGGCCTCATCCAGCAGGCAGCCCAGGCCCAGGTGGGTATCGGTGATGGCGGGTGGTTGCAGGAAGTACTGTTCGGCGATTTTCAGCACCGGTTTGATCTGCGACTCGATGCCGGCTTCGCGGGCAACGTCATTGGCCGCTTCCAGCAGTTCGGGGACTTGGTCGATATAGGCACCGACAAAGCGGGCCAGGGCGCCTTGGGCATCGGCCTCAGGCAGATGGATCGAAGGGTGCAGGTGGGGTAGCTGGTTTTCCAGTTGAGTTTTTAGTTGGCCGGTTTCGGTCTCATGTTGACGGGCACGGGTGATCTGCTCGCGCAAAGCGGCGATGTTCATGACAACTCCAGGGTAAAGGCGTGACAAACGGAAGACATAAGGTAGCTCGGTTCTGAAAATGCCTAAGACGCATTTGGCATAACCATTAACAACTTAATATTCGTCGATTATATCGAAATGCCATCATTGCGCCCCAGGCCAGGTAATTCGCGGCTTTGCGCGCAAACGTTCAACTTCTGCCGATGTTTTCCCCGTGCGCATTGCGGGGCCGGGGTCGCTGTCTATACTCCGGTTTGAAAGTGATTCGCTGATGAGGCCCGACTGCAGTTCGCAGGGGCTCGGTCGTCGAAGTTCGCAGTCTTGGCCGCCGTACCCTTAGCCGTAGGTCCACGCCTCCGGGATAACAAGAACGATAAGGGGAACCCGCAATGATGCGACATCCACATGTCTGGATGGGCCTCCTGTTGTGGTCGGTATTCGGTCAGGCGCACGCCGCCTGGACCGTGAACATGGCGCCAGGGGCGACTGAAGTCAGCAACGCAGTGTTCGACCTGCACATGACCATCTTCTGGATCTGCGTGATCATCGGCCTGGTGGTCTTTGGCGCAATGTTCTGGTCGATGATCATCCACCGTCGTTCCACCGGCCAGCAGCCTGCACATTTTCACGAACACACCTGGGTCGAGATCATGTGGACGGTGGTGCCGTTTCTGATCCTGGTGGCCATGGCCATCCCGGCGACCAAGACCCTGATCGATATCTACGACGCCAGTGAATCGGACGTCGACATCCAGGTCACCGGCTACCAGTGGAAGTGGCACTACAAATACCTGGGCCAGGATGTCGAGTTCTTCAGCAACCTGGCCACTCCCGCCGATCAGATCCACAACAAAGCGCCCAAGGACGAGCACTACCTGCTCGAAGTCGATCAGCCGCTGGTGTTGCCCGTGGGGGCCAAGGTGCGCTTCTTGGTCACTGCCGCCGACGTTATCCACTCCTGGTGGGTGCCGGCCTTTGCAGTCAAGCGTGACGCCATCCCCGGCTTCGTCAACGAAGCCTGGACCCGGGTCGAGAAGCCTGGCATCTACCGCGGCCAATGCACCGAACTGTGCGGCAAGGACCACGGCTTCATGCCGGTGGTGGTCGAGGTCAAGTCCAAGGCCGACTACGACACCTGGCTCGGCGAGCGCAAGGCCGAGGCAGCCAAGCTCAAGGAACTGACCAGCAAGGAATGGACCCTGCAGGAGCTGGTCGAGCGTGGCGACAAGGTCTACCACACCACCTGCGTAGCCTGTCACCAGGCCGAAGGCCAGGGCCTGCCGCCGATGTTCCCGGCGCTCAAGGGCTCGAAAATCGCCACCGGGCCGAAGGAAGACCACCTGAGCATCGTCTTCCACGGCAAGCCGGGCACGGCCATGGCCGCTTTCGGCAAGCAGCTCTCGGAAGTCGATATCGCCGCCGTGGTGACCTACGAACGCAACGCCTGGGGCAACAACAAGGGCGACATGGTCACGCCAAAAGACGTGCTGGCGATCAAACAGGCAGAAAGCAAATGAGCCGGGTTGATGCGTATCCGCGCCCTAGCCACCGGACTGCAGGAGACAGGACATGAGCGCAGTGATCGACGACCACAGCCACGGTCATGAGCACGCCCACGGGCCGGCCAAGGGCCTGATGCGCTGGGTGCTGACTACCAACCACAAAGACATCGGCACCCTGTACCTGTGGTTCAGTTTCATGATGTTCCTGCTCGGCGGCTCGTTTGCCATGGTCATCCGCGCCGAGCTGTTCCAGCCCGGACTGCAGATCGTCCAGCCGGAATTCTTCAACCAGATGACCACCATGCACGGCCTGGTGATGGTCTTCGGTGCGGTGATGCCGGCTTTCGTCGGCCTGGCCAACTGGATGATTCCGCTGATGATCGGCGCGCCGGACATGGCCCTGCCACGGATGAACAACTTCAGCTTCTGGCTGCTGCCGGCGGCCTTCCTGCTGCTGGTGTCGACCCTGTTCATGCCCGGCGGCGGGCCGAACTTCGGCTGGACCTTCTACGCTCCGCTCTCCACCACCTACGCGCCGGAGAGCGTGACCTTCTTCATCTTCGCCATCCACCTGATGGGCATCAGCTCGATCATGGGCGCGATCAACGTCATTGCTACCATCCTCAACCTGCGTGCCCCGGGCATGACGTTGATGAAAATGCCGCTGTTCGTCTGGACCTGGCTGATCACCGCCTTCCTGCTGATCGCGGTGATGCCGGTACTGGCGGGCGTGGTGACCATGATGTTGATGGACATCCACTTCGGCACCAGCTTCTTCAGCGCCGCCGGCGGCGGTGACCCGGTGCTGTTCCAGCATGTGTTCTGGTTCTTCGGCCACCCCGAGGTGTACATCATGATCCTGCCGGCCTTCGGTGCGGTCAGTTCGATCATCCCGGCGTTCTCGCGCAAGCCGCTGTTCGGTTACACCTCGATGGTCTACGCCACCGGGGCGATCGCCTTCCTGTCGTTTATCGTCTGGGCCCACCACATGTTCGTGGTCGGCATTCCGGTGGTCGGCGAGTTGTTCTTCATGTACGCCACCATGCTGATCGCGGTGCCCACCGGGGTGAAGGTGTTCAACTGGGTGAGCACCATGTGGGAGGGCTCGCTGACCTTCGAGACGCCGATGCTGTTTGCTATCGCCTTCGTCATCCTCTTCACCATCGGCGGCTTCTCCGGGTTGATGCTGGCGATTGCCCCGGCGGACTTCCAGTACCACGACACCTACTTCGTGGTGGCCCACTTCCATTACGTGCTGGTGCCTGGGGCGATCTTCGGCATCTTTGCCTCGGCTTATTACTGGCTGCCGAAGTGGACCGGGCACATGTACGACGAAACCCTGGGCAAGCTGCACTTCTGGCTGTCGTTCATCGGCATGAACATGGCTTTCTTCCCCATGCACTTCGTTGGCCTGGCCGGCATGCCGCGCAGGATCCCGGACTACAACCTGCAGTTCGCCGACTTCAACATGATCTCGTCGATCGGCGCCTTCACCTTCGGTGCCACGCAGATTTTCTTCCTGTTCATCGTCATCAAGTGCATTCGCGGCGGCGCCCCGGCGCCGGCCAAACCCTGGGATGGCGCCGAAGGGCTGGAATGGTCGGTGCCGTCGCCAGCGCCCTATCACACCTTCCAGACGCCACCGGAAGTGAAATGAACGGCTTCGGCCGGAGGATGCAGCATGAGTGAAGGGACCTCGCTCAAACGCCTGGTATGGCGGCTGATGCTGCTGACCGTGGTGATGTTCGCCTTTGGCTTTGCCCTGGTGCCGATCTATGACGTGATGTGCAAAGCCTTCGGCATCAACGGCAAGACCGGTGGGCAGTATGAAGGCACTCAGGTCAGTGACCTGAATCGCACGGTCAAGGTGCAGTTCATGTCGACCAATGCCAGTGACATGGTCTGGGACTTCTACTCCACCGCCGACCAGATCGACGTCAACCCGGGGGCGGTCAACCAGATGGTGTTCATCGCCCGCAACCCGACGGACAAGCCTATGAGCGCCCAGGCCATTCCCAGCATTACCCCGGCCGAGGCGGCGGCGTATTTTCACAAGACCGAATGCTTCTGCTTTACCCAGCAGGTGCTGCAGCCAGGTGAACGCATCGAAATGCCGGTGCGTTTCATCGTCGACCGCGACCTGCCCAAGGATGTGAAACACCTGACGCTGGCTTACACGCTGTTCGATATCACCGCTCGCCACCCGCCAGTCGCACACCTGGCGGACCCGGTTGCACAGGGCGCCCGATAAGGAGAACACCACGATGGCTTCCCATGAGCACTATTACGTACCGGCGCAAAGCAAGTGGCCGATCATCGCCACGGTCGGCATGTTCATCACCGTGTTCGGCCTGGGCACCTGGTTCAACGACTTAAAGGCCGGGCGCCCGGAATCCCATGGGCCGTGGATCTTTTTCTTCGGCGCCCTGTGCCTGGCCTACATGCTGTTCGGCTGGTTTGGCGCGGTGGTCAAGGAAAGCCGTGCCGGGCTCTACAGCCCGCAGCTGGACCGCTCGTTTCGCTGGGGCATGTCGTGGTTCATCTTCTCCGAGGTGATGTTCTTCATCGCCTTCTTCGGTGCGCTGTTCTATGTGCGCAATCTGGCCGGGCCCTGGCTCGGTGGGGATGGCGCCAAGGGCGTGGCGCACATGCTATGGCCGAACTTCGAGTTTTCCTGGCCGTTGCTGCACACGCCAGACCCGAAACTGTTTCCGCCGCCCAAGGACATCATCGACCCCTGGCACCTGCCGCTGATCAACACCATTTTGCTGGTCAGCTCCAGTGTCACGATCACCATCGCCCACCATGCCTTGCGCAAGAATCACCGCGGCCCGCTCAAGGCCTGGCTGGCGCTGACTATTCTGCTCGGCCTGGCCTTCCTGGTGCTGCAAGCCTACGAGTATCACGAGGCCTATACCGAACTGGGGCTGACCCTGGGGTCGGGCATTTATGGCGCAACTTTCTTCATGCTCACAGGGTTCCACGGTGCCCATGTGACCATGGGCACGCTGATTCTGATCGTGATGCTGGTGCGCATCCTGCGCGGGCACTTCAACGCCGATAAACACTTCGGTTTCGAAGCGGCCAGCTGGTACTGGCACTTCGTCGATGTGGTCTGGGTGGGGCTGTTTATCTTCGTTTACGTGCTGTAGCCGGGCTCAGAACGGCGCGTGGGAAACCAACTGGCCGCTGTAGAAACCCCAGGTCACCAGGGCCAGGGTCAAGGCGGCCAGGGTGACGCGAACAGTCAGGGCTTTAAGCAGGCGAGTCGACTGTCCGTCGTCCTTGACCAGAAAGAACAGGCCGCTGAACAGGCTGGCGATGGTCGCCAACAGCATCAGGACAATCGCGGCTTTAAGCATGGCGAAACTCCGGGGGGATGCAGTGATGAGTACAAGTATAGCGACTGACCTTTCGAGGGCCCGGTGAAGCGCTTTCGCCCCGGCATCGCGCCGACCCTGGTAGTGCTGTTGCTGCTGCCGGGGTTGATTGCGCTGGGCTGCTGGCAGCTCGGGCGTGCCGAACAGAAACGCCAGTTGCTGCAGGTCTACGCCGAGCGCAGTGGCAGCGACGCGGTGGGCAGTGCGCAGTTGCTGCAGATTGAGGATCCGGCCTATCGCCGGGTGCACCTGTACGGCCAGTTTGATGCTCAGCACAGCCTGTTGCTGGATAACCGCATGCGCGACGGCCAGGTTGGCGTCGAGCTGCTGCAACCCTTTTTCGACCAGGCCAGCGGCCTGTGGCTGTTGATCAATCGCGGCTGGCTGCCCTGGCCGGACCGTCGCATCCCCGTGCAGTTCAGCACGCCTGAGCAACCCTTGAGCCTGGATGCTGCGGTGTATGTCGCCCCTGGCGCCACCTTTCAACTGCATGCCGACCCGCAAGGCGGCAGTTGGCCGCGGCTGCTGACCGCCATCGACGCCGGCGCGCTGTGGCCGCAGCTGGGCCGCGAAGGTTTTGCCCACGAATTGCGCCTGGAACCGGGCCTGGCCAGTTACCGGCTGGATTGGCCGGTAGTCGCCCTGGGCCCGGAAAAACACCTGGGTTACGCCGTGCAGTGGTTTGCCCTGGCGTTGGCCCTGGTGCTGCTCTACCTCTACTTCGGCTGGCATAACAACAAGGAGAAACAGCATGGGAGCCGTCACAAGTCCACTCAACATGTCTGAAGGCAAGGCACCGCGCAGCCGTACGCGCGGGCGCCTGCAACTGCTGCTGATCCTGCTGGTGGTCCTCGGCCCGATGATCCTCGCCACCAGCATGTACAAACTCAAGTTCTGGGTGCCCGACAGCCGTAGCTACCACGGGGAAATGATCGGCACCGGCCAGACCCGTGGCGACCTTGGCGTGAGTGCGGACGAAGGGCGCTGGCAACTGCTGGTGAGTACGCCCAAGGATTGCGGGCTGGATTGCCAGCAACTGGTGTACCTGGCCCGGCAGATCCAGATCGGCCTGGGCCGCGATGCCAGCCGCGCCAGCCATGCCCTGGCCGCCGCCCAGCCACTGGCGGCCGACTATCAGGCCAAGCTGGATCGCGAGTACCCGCAACTGCAGCGCTACCCTCTGGACCTGTCGCGCTACGGCGCGGTCAGCCAGGGCAAACAGGATGCCCAGCTGTGGATCATCGACCCGCACGGCAACCTGGTACTGCGCTACGACGCCAGGATCAAGGGCAAGGACTTGCTCAATGACCTGCGCCACCTGCTGAAACTGTCCAATATCGGGTAGGACATCGCTATGGCCAGACCAGGATTTCGCCTCGCCGTCTTCGCCACCCTGCTGGCACTGGTTGTCGTCTTGCTCGGTGCCTATACCCGTTTGACCCATGCCGGCCTGGGTTGCCCGGACTGGCCGGGGTGCTATGGCTTTATCAGCGTGCCCAAGACCGAAGCGCAATTGGCCCACGCCGAGCGGCACTTCCCCGACACGCCGGTGGAGGCGCACAAGGGCCGCAACGAAATGGTCCACCGCTACTTTGCCGGTACCCTGGCGCTGGTGATCACCCTGCTGGCCTTGCAGGCCTGGCGCCGCCATGGCCGTGACGGCCAGCCGTATCGCCTGCCGCTGCTGTTGCTCGGCGTGGTGTTCGCCCAGGCGGCCTTTGGCATGTGGACGGTGACCCTCAAACTGTGGCCGCAGGTGGTTACTGCACATCTATTAGGCGGCTTTGCCACCTTGAGCCTGTTGTTCCTGCTTAGTCTGCGCCTGTCACGCGCCTTTGCGCCCTTGCCCAAGCTGCCGTTGAGCGTGCGCCGGGTGGCGGCGCTGGGTTTGCTGGTGGTGATCGGCCAGATCGCCTTGGGCGGCTGGGTCAGCGCCAACTACGCGGCAGTAGCCTGTATCGACCTGCCAACCTGCCATGGCCAGTGGTGGCCGCAGGCGGACTTCGCCAACGGCTTTCACCTGACCCAGCACATCGGCCCCAATTACCTGGGCGGCCAGCTCGACAGCGATGCGCGTACGGCGATTCATATGAGCCACCGTCTGGGCGCCTTGCTGGTGACCGCCGTCATGCTGATCCTGAGCTGGAAACTGCATCGCCAAGGCTTGAGCAGGCTGGCGGGGTTGGTGCTGGTGGCACTGGCCGTGCAGGTGAGCCTGGGCATCAGCAATGTGGTGTTCCATCTGCCACTGGCCGTTGCTGTAGCCCACAACGCCGGTGGCGCCATGCTGTTGCTGAGCATGGTGCTGGTCAATTACCGCATTCGCCTGGTTGCCCAGGCCAAAGCCCGTCGGGTCAGCCAGGGCTGGCGCCTGACCCCGCTGACGAGTGGCGGAGTCGTTCATTATCTGGGAGATAATTCATGGCGACGCTTCTGAGCGAGCGCAGGCTGCAAGCAGGCTGGCGGGACTACCTCGAGCTGACCAAGCCCAAAGTGGTGGTACTGATGCTGATCACCTCGCTGGTCGGCATGTTCCTCGCCACCCGCGCCGGGGTGCCGTGGACCATTCTGCTGTTCGGCAACCTGGGCATTGCCTGTTGCGCCGGTGGTGCTGCGGTGGTCAATCATGTGCTCGACCGGCGCATCGACGCACTGATGGCGCGTACCCATAAACGGCCAATGGCCGAAGGCCGGGTGGCGCCAGCGGCGGCACTGACCTTTGCCCTGCTGCTGGCGACCCTGGGCATGGCCTTGTTGCTGGTGTTCACCAACGCCCTGACAGCCTGGCTGACCCTGGCCTCGCTGCTCGGTTACGCGGTGATCTACACCGGCTTTCTCAAGCGCGCCACGCCGCAGAACATCGTCATCGGCGGCTTGGCCGGCGCCGCGCCGCCACTGCTGGGCTGGGTGGCGATCAGCGGGCATATCAGTGCCGAGCCATTGCTGCTGGTGCTGATCATCTTCGCCTGGACGCCGCCGCACTTCTGGGCGCTGGCCATTCACCGCAAGGAAGAGTACGCCAAGGCTGATATTCCGATGCTGCCGGTAACCCACGGCGAGCACTACACCAAGGTGCATATCCTGCTGTACACCCTGGTGTTGTTGGCAGTCAGCCTGCTGCCCTACGCCATCCACATGAGCGGCCCGCTGTACCTGGCCTGCGCCCTGGCCCTGGGCGGGCGCTTCCTGCAGTGGGCCTGGGTGTTGTACCGTGGCAGTCGGCCGCACGCGGCGATCAAGACCTTCAAGTACTCTATCTGGTACCTGTTGCTGCTGTTCATCGCGCTGCTTGTTGACCACTACCTACTGTTGAACCTATGACTCGAACCCAGAAAACCGTCTTTATTCTCGTTGCCCTGGTCGCCGTGATCCTCGGGCTTACCGTCAACAAGGTGCTCAATGGCCGCAGCGAAGGCAACCCGACCGAGCTGATCGATGCCGGCATCATCCTGCTGCCGCAGAGCCGCACGGTACCTGCCGTGGAGATGACCGACGAGCAAGGCCAGCCAGTGCTGATGGATGAGCTTAAGGGCAAGTGGTCGCTGCTGTTCTTCGGCTACACCTTCTGCCCGGACATCTGCCCGACCACCCTCGCCCAGCTGCGCCAGGTAAAAAGCGAGCTGCCCAAGGAGGCGGTAGAGCGCTTGCAGGTGGTGTTGGTCAGTGTCGACCCGAACCGCGACACCCCGGCACAGCTGAAGCAGTACCTGGGCTATTTCGACAAGGATTTTCGCGGGGTGACCGGCTCGCTGGAGAACATCCAGAAGCTGGCCAATGCCGTGAGCATTCCGTTCATTCCGGCCGATACCAGCAAGCCGAACTACACGGTCGATCACAGCGGCAACCTGGCGCTGCTGGGGCCGGATGGCAAGCAGCGCGGGTTTATCCGGGCGCCATTCAACAACCAGAAGCTGGTTGCTCAATTGCCTGGGCTGGTTAAGCGCGACTGAAAGCATCGCGGGGCAAGCCCGCTCCCACAAAACCTGTGGGAGCGGGCTTGCCCCGCGATAGGTCTTTGAATCAGAACGCCGGCTTGACCGCGCCCTTGTACTTCTCTTCGATGAACTTCTTCACTTCCGGCGTGTGCAGGGCTGCAACCAGCTTCTTCACAGCGTCGGCGTCCTTGTTGTCTTCGCGGGTCACCAGGATGTTCACGTAAGGCGAATCGCTGCCTTCGATGACCAGCGCGTCCTTCTCAGGGTTGAGCTTGGCTTCCAGCGCGTAGTTGGTGTTGATCAGCGCCAGGTCGACCTGGGTCAGCACGCGTGGGATAGTCGCCGCTTCCAGTTCACGGAATTTCAGGTTCTTGCTGTTCTCGGCGATGTCTTTGACGGTCGAGAGGATGTTGGTGTTGTCCTTGAGCTTGATCACACCGGCCTTGTCCAGCAGCAGCAAGGCACGACCGCCGTTGGTGGCGTCGTTGGGGATGACCACGGTGGCAGTCGACGGCAGCTCGTCGAGTTTCTTGTACTTGCTCGAGTAGGCGCCCAGCGGCTCCAGGTGCACACCGGCAACGCTCACCAGCTGGGTGCCCTTGGCCTTGTTGAACTCATCCAGGTACGGCTGGTGCTGGAAGAAGTTGGCGTCCAGGCGCTTCTCGGCCACCTGTACGTTCGGCTGGATGTAGTCGGTGAACACCTTCACCTTCAGGTCCACGCCTTCTTTGGCCAGGGCCGGTTTGACGAACTCGAGGATCTCGGCGTGCGGCACCGGGGTGGCGGCAACAGTCAGGGTCTCGGCCTGGGCCGAGAAGGCCGCGACAGCGGCGACAACAGCAAGCAGCTTTTTCATCAAATCACTCCTTGTGAGGGCCGATCCGGCCCCCGGTGCGTCGGCAGTGCCGACCCATGGGGTTACTTACGGGAAAAATGCACAACCAGTTTGTCGCCCACGCTCTGCAGGACTTGAACCAGTACCAGCAGCAGGACCACGGTGACTACCATCACATCGGTCTGGAAACGTTGGTAACCGAAGCGGATCGCCAGGTCACCCAGGCCGCCAGCGCCCACCACACCGGCCATCGCGGTGTACGACACCAGGGTAATGGCGGTCACGGTGATGGCCGCGAAGATGCCCGGACGGGCCTCGGGCAGCAAGGCGTTGATGATGATCTGGCGGGTGGTGGCGCCCATCGACTGGGTGGCTTCGATGATGCCGCGGTCGACTTCACGCAGCGCGGTTTCCACCAGGCGTGCGAAGAATGGCGTAGCCCCCACCACCAACGGTGGAATGGCGCCGGCGACACCCAGCGAGGTGCCGGTGATCAGCACGGTGAACGGAATCATCACGATCAGCAGGATGATGAACGGCAGCGAGCGCAGGATGTTCACCACCAGCGACAGCAGCGCGTATACGCCCTTCTGTTCGAACAGCTGGCGCGGGCCGCAGAGAAACAGCAGTACGCCCAGCGGCAGGCCGAGCAGCACGGTGAAGAACAGCGACCCGAACAGCATGATCATGGTGTCGATGGTGGCCAGCCAGATTTCGGCCCAGTCGACATTGGCAAAGAAACTCAAGGCGTCCATCAACGCAGTACCTCCATATGAACATCAGCTGCAGTGAAGCGGGCAAACGCCGCTTCCATGTCGCCGCCTGTGACGGCCAGGGTCAGCTGCCCATACGGGGTGTCCTTGATGCGATCAATGCGCCCAGCCAGGATGCTGTAATCCACACCGGTTTCCCGGGCGACGGTGCCCAGCAGCGGCGCGTAGGTCGAGTCGCCCTGGAAGGTCAGGCGCACGATGCGCCCTGGCACGTGGGCGAAGTCGTCGCGCTGTTCGTTTTCGTCGACCTGCTCGTCTTCCTGGACGAAGCGCTTGGTGGTCGGGTGCTGCGGGTGCAGGAACACATCGGCCACCGGGCCTTGCTCGACGATCTGCCCGGCATCCATGACTGCCACACGGTCACAGACCCGGCGGATCACGTCCATTTCATGGGTGATCAGCACGATGGTCAGCTTCAGTTCGCGGTTGATCTCGGCCAGCAACTGCAACACCGAGGCGGTGGTCTGCGGGTCGAGGGCGCTGGTGGCTTCGTCACACAGCAGGATCTTCGGCTTGGTGGCCAGGGCGCGGGCGATGCCGACGCGCTGCTTCTGGCCGCCGGAGAGTTGGGCCGGGTATTTCTTCGCGTGATCGGACAGGCCGACGCGGGCCAGCAGCTCATTGACGCGGATGTCGATTTCCTTGCGCGACAGTGCGCCGGCCAGGGTCAGCGGCAAGGCCACGTTGTCGGCGACAGTCTTGGAGGCCAGCAGGTTGAAGTGTTGGAAGATCATCCCGACTTGTTGGCGGAATCGGCGAAGATCATTGGCGTTGAACGCAGTAACGTCTTCGCCGTCGACGATGATCTTGCCGCCGCTTGGCGCTTCCAGACGGTTGATCAGGCGCAGCAGGGTACTTTTACCGGCGCCGGAATGGCCGATCAGCCCGAACACCTGGCCGTCTTCGACGATCAGGTTGGTCGGGTGCAGTGCGGGGATATCCCTACCGGCAACGCGGTAGGTCTTATGGACATTTTGAAACTCGATCACGTAGCGAACCTTGTGGGGCGCATGGGAATGGGGTCAGCGGTTAGCCGGGCGCGCATTTTAGCCTGTTCGTATAGAGGTTCTTAGCATTTATTTCGCAATTGACCAATGCTACTGGAATAACGCGATCAGTGGTCAATCCGAAGGAACGCCTGCAGGGGCCATCAGTCACTACTGGATAGGGCCCACCGTGGGGTCGAACCGTAGGATCGATTGACTGAGGAGAGCACACCGATGCCCAGCAAGAAGAACCCGCCCAAGGAAAGCCAACTGGCCGGTACCCAGACCCCGGACCGGGCCAACACCAACGCCAAGTTGCAAAGCCTGGAAGCCTTTCGTAGTGACGCCACTGGCCAGGCGCTGCGCACCAATCAGGGGGTCAGGGTTGCCGACAACCAGAACACCCTGAAAGCCGGTGACCGCGGCCCGTCGCTGCTGGAGGATTTCATCATGCGTGAAAAGATCACGCATTTTGACCATGAGCGCATTCCCGAGCGCATCGTTCATGCTCGCGGTACCGGCGCCCATGGCTACTTCCAAACCTACGAATCCCATGCCGCGCTGACCAAGGCTGGTTTCTTGCAGGACCCGGAGAAGATCACCCCGGTGTTCGTGCGTTTTTCCACCGTCCAGGGCCCGCGTGGCTCGGGCGATACCGTGCGCGATGTGCGCGGCTTTGCCGCGAAGTTTTTCACCGATGAAGGCAACTTCGACCTGGTGGGCAACAACATGCCGGTGTTCTTCATTCAGGATGCCATCAAGTTTCCCGACTTCGTGCATGCAGTGAAGCCTGAGCCGCACAACGAAATTCCCACCGGCGGCTCGGCCCACGACACCTTCTGGGACTTTGTCTCCCTGGTGCCGGAATCGGCGCACATGGTGATCTGGGCGATGTCCGACCGCGCCATCCCGAAAAGCTTGCGGACCATGCAGGGCTTTGGTGTGCACACCTTTCGCCTGATCAATGCCCAGGGCAAGTCGAGCTTCGTCAAATTCCACTGGAAGCCCAAGGCGGGCGTGTGTTCGCTGCTGTGGGACGAAGCGCAGAAGTTGGCCGGTAAAGATACCGACTACCATCGCCGCGACCTCTGGGAAGCGATTGAAACCGGCAATTACCCGGAATGGGAGTTCGGTGTGCAGATCGTCGCCGAAGAAGACGAGCACAAGTTCGACTTCGACCTGCTCGACCCGACCAAGATCATCCCCGAAGAGCTGGTGCCGGTTACGCCGCTGGGCAAAATGGTGCTCAACCGCAACCCAGACAACTTCTTTGCCGAAACCGAGCAGGTCGCCTTCTGCCCTGGGCACATCGTCCCCGGCATCGACTTTTCCAACGACCCGCTGCTACAGGGTCGGTTGTTTTCCTACACCGACACCCAGATCAGCCGACTCGGCGGGCCGAACTTCCACGAGATCCCGATCAACCGTCCGCTGGCGCCCAACCACAATGGCCAACGCGATGCGCTGCACCGCACCACTGTGGACAAGGGCCGCGCCTCGTACGAGCCCAACTCGATCGATGGCGGCTGGCCCAAGGAAACCGCGCCGGCAGCCAGCGATGGCGGTTTCGAGTCGTATCCTGAGCGTATCGAAGCGCACAAGGTGCGCCAGCGCAGCCCGTCGTTCGCCGACCACTTCTCCCAGGCACGGTTGTTCTTCCAGAGCATGAGCCCGACCGAGCAGGAGCACATCATCAGTGCCTACAGTTTTGAGCTGGGCAAGGTTGAGCGGGAGTTCATCCGCGCCCGCGAAGTGAACGAAATCCTCGCCAACATCGACCTTACGCTGGCGGCGCGGGTGGCAGCCAACCTTGGCCTGCCTGCACCGAAGAAAGGCACAGTGGATGTGCCTCAACCAAGCCTCAAGGAGTCCCCGGCGTTGAGCCAGATGAACCTGCTGGGCGAAGGCATCAAGGGCCGTAAAGTAGCAGTGCTGGTGGCCGATGGCGTGGATGGCGCCGGTGTCGATAGCCTGGTCAAGGCGCTGGAAGCCGAGAGTGCGCAGATCAAAATTCTCGGCCCGACCTCGGCACCGGTGAAAACCGCCCAAGGCAAGGCGCTGGCAGTGGATGCGTCGATGGAAGGCATGCCTTCGGTGATCTTCGATGCGGCCTGGGTGCCGGGCGGCAAGGCTTCGCTCCAGGCTCTGGCCGGTGATGGGGTCGCGGTGCATTTCCTGCTCGAAGCCTACAAGCACCTCAAGCCCATTGGCCTGGCCAGCGAGGCGCAAACCGTGCTCGACAAACTGGGGCTCAAGGCCGATAGCGGCTTGCTGCTGGGCAATGATGACAAAGCCTATAAGGCCTTCATCAGTGCAATCAGCAAGCATCGGGTGTGGGAGCGTGAGACTGCGGCGAAAGCCATTCCGGCGTGATGCACAAATCGGGTGCCCACCAGGGCACCCTTTTCGTTAAGGGCGGCGCGGGACCAGTACGGCCTGGGCAGGCTGGTTGCGATGAATCTCGTGGCTTTGCTGCAAGGCAAAGTCTTTGTCGAGTTTTTTCACCCGTTTGCCCAGCAGGGTTTGCAGCCAGGGTGCGTCTTGCTTGCGCGGCACCTGGAACACCACATCGCACTGATAATTGACCACGTCGCTGGCGATGTCATCCAGTTGCTTGCGCATTTCGCGAATGTTGGTGGTTTTCAAGGCGACGACGGTGCTCGGCGCGGTCGGGTCGATCAGTTTGGCGGCCGGGCGGGCTTCGGCGGCTTTCAGCGCAGCTTCGGCTTTATCGAGCTCGGCCTTGCGGGCCTGGGCGATAGCGCCGTTGACGCCGCCGGTCAGCGCCGGTGCCTTGGGCATCAGCGCGCGGGCGCGGGCCAAGGCGGTGGCCGCCGCATTCACATCACCCTTTTGCAGGACGATCTGGCTGCGTTGCAGATAGGCTTCGGCCAGCTGACGCTGGTATTGCTCGATCCGGCTGTCATTCGGCGCCTGGCTTTGCAGGGTGGCGAGTTGATCTTCGGCAGTGGCCAGCTCGCTGCTGGCGATGCTTTGCTCCAGCTGCTGCCAGGCATCAGGCTGGGCAGGCACGGCGGCGTTGTCGGCCGGGGTGCTGGAGCACGCGGCGAGGATCAGTGAAAACGCGGCAAGGAGCAGATAACGGGAGGCGAACGGCTTCATTCCTGCGACTCTCTATTTGCGCAAAAAGCGAGCAAGTCTACACCCAGTCCGTAGACTCGAAAATAACTCTTCAGGACCCTGCGCGTTTTTAAATGTCGCAGGGTGCAACCGCCGAGGCTGCACCCCACGACTTCAGCGCCGGGGCAGTGCCAGGCTCAGCAAGAATAGCACTGCGGCGCAGACCACGATGGACGGCCCGGCCGGGGTGTCCTTGAACCACGACAGCGCCAGGCCGCCACAAACCGCAGTAACCCCCAGCAGGCTGGCGCCCAGGGCCATCTGTTCCGGCGAGCGGGCGTGACGTTGCGCCGCAGCGGCGGGAATGATCAGCAAGGAAGTGATCAGCAGCACGCCGACGATCTTCATCGCCACGGCGATCACCACTGCAATCAGCAGCATCAGCGCCAGGCGCAGCGCGGCGACCGGCAAGCCTTCGACCATGGCCAGCTCTTCATGCACGGTGACCGCCAGCAGCGGCCGCCACAGCACCACCAACAACAGCAATACCGCAGCGCTGCCGCCGAGAATCCAGGCCAGATCCCCCGGGCTGATCGCCAGCAGGTCGCCGAACAGGTAGGCCATCAGGTCGATGCGTACATCGTGCATGAAGCTCAGCACCACCAGGCCCAGGGAAAGCGTGCTGGGCGCAAGAATCCCTAGCAGAGTGTCGGAGGCCAGTGGCTGACGCTGTTGCAGGGTCACCAGCAAGATCGCCAGCAACAGGCAGCCGACGGTGACCGCCAGGGCCGGGCTGACATCCAGCACGAAGCCCAGGGCGACGCCGAGCAGCGCGGCGTGGGACAGGGTGTCGCCAAAATAGGCCATGCGCCGCCAGACCACGAAGGACCCCAGCGGGCCTGCGACCAGCGCCAGGGCCAAGCCTGCGAGCAGGGCGTAAAGCAGAAAATCAGCCATGCTTGCAGTGATCTCCATGAACGTGGCCGCCTTTGGCCGGGGCGACCACCGAGCCGTGCAGGTCGTGGGCGTGGTCGTGGTGGTGGTGATAGATCGCCAGGCTCGGCGCGTTGCTGCCAAACAGCTCAACGAAAGCCGGGTCGCCGCTGACCTGTTCCGGGTGGCCGGAACAGCAGACGTGGCGGTTGAGGCAGACCACCTGATCGGTGGTGCTCATGACCAGGTGCAGGTCGTGGGAAACCATCAGCACGCCGCAGCCGTGGCGGTCGCGCAGGCGGGTGATCAGGCTGTACAGCTCGGACTGGCCGGCGACGTCGACGCCCTGTACCGGCTCATCGAGTACCAGCAGCTCGGGCTCGCGCAACAGTGCGCGGGCCAGCAGCACGCGCTGCATCTCACCGCCGGAAATACCCTGGATCGGGCTGTCGATCACCTGTTCGGCGCCGACTTCCTTGAGTGCCGACAAGGCCGCCGCACGATCAACACCGGGCACCAGGCGCAAAAAACGCAGCACTGAAAGCGGCAAGGTGGCATCGACCTGAAGCTTTTGCGGCATGTAGCCGATGCGCAGCCGTGGTTTGCGCCAGACCGTGCCGGTATGCGGCTTGAGCAGGCCGAGCACGGCGCGCACCAGGGTGGTCTTGCCGGCGCCGTTGGGGCCGATCAGGGTGACGATCTGCCCGGGCTCCACGGCCAGGTCGATGCTGTCGAGTACTGCTTGGCCGGCAAAGCTCACGCCCACCTGCTCAAGGCGAATCAGCGCATTGCTCATCAGGCGCTCCGGCAGTTGCTGCACAGGCCGACGACTTCGACCGTCTGTGCTTCGACGCTGAACCCGACTTCTTTGGCGCTGGCGACAATGGCGTCGCTGATGCTGCTCTGCTCAAGCTCGATGGCCACGTGGCATTCGCGGCAGATCAGGAACTGGCCCTGGTGCGCGTGCTCGGGGTGGCTGCAGCCAATGAAGGCGTTGAGCGAGGCAATGCGGTGCACCAGGCTGTTTTCCAGGAGGAAATCCAGCGCCCGGTATACGGTGGGCGGCGCCGCCCGGCGGCCGTCCTGCTCGCTCAACACGGCGAGGATGTCGTAGGCGCCCAGCGGCTTGTGGCTCTGCCACACCAGCTCCAGCACGCGGCGGCGCAAGGCGGTCAGGCGCACACCCTGGCGTGCGCACAGCGCATCGGCCTCGGCCAGGGCGCTGTGCACGCAATGGGAGTGGTCGTGGGGGCGGTTGGCCAGCGGGGTTTTAGGCATGAGCGGCGACGGTTCTGATTAGAGACGTTATTATGTTACCTGTTTCAGCCCCTGTGAGTGGTCATCGTGTCCCGAATTTTTGCCCTTTTTGTCGCTTTTATCGCCACTCTGGTGATGTTCCAGGCACAGGCCGAAGTGCGTGTGCTGACCAGTATCAAACCCCTGCAACAGATTGCTGCAGCGGTTCAGGACGGCCTCGGCACGCCTGAAGTGCTACTGCCGCCAGGCGCCTCGCCACACCATTATGCCCTGCGCCCTTCCGACGTACGGCGGGTAGGCGATGTCGAGCTGTTGTACTGGATCGGCCCGGACATGGAAGGCTTCCTGCCGCGGGTACTCAAGACCCGCCGCAAGCCGAGTGTCGCGGTGCAGGACCTGCCGGGCCTGCAACTTCGCCACTTTGGCGCAGATAGCCACTCCCACGACGAAGAGGGCGACGATCATGACCATGATCACCGCCCGGGCAGCCTCGATGCCCACCTCTGGCTGTCGTCGGTCAACGCTCGGGTGATTGCGGCGAAGATGGCCGCTGACCTCAGCGCTGCCGACCCGGCCAATGCCGCACGTTACCAGGGCAACCTCAAGGCCTTTGGCGAACGTCTGGATGCGCTGGATGGGCGTCTTAAAAAGCGCCTGGCTGGTGTTAGTGGCAAGCCGTTCTTCGTCTTCCATGAAGCGTTTGACTATTTTGAATCGACTTACGGCCTGAAGCACACCGGGGTGTTCAGTGTGGCTGCAGAAGTGCAGCCGGGCGCCCAGCACGTGGCGGCGATGCGCAAGCGCCTACAGGAAGTGGGCAAGACCTGTGTGTTCAGCGAGCCGCCACTGCGCCCACGCTTGGCCGAGACGCTGACGGCGGGGCTGCCGGTGACCCTGGCGGAGCTGGACGCCTTGGGCGGTACAGTGCCGGCCAGTGCTCAGGGGTATGAGCAGTTGCTGGAGAAGCTGGGGAATGATCTGGCGGGGTGTCTGGAGAAGTTGTGACGCCCCGCGATGTTTCAAAGCGCAAACGGCAAGGCAATCTCCACTTGCTGGCGCGCCGCCAGGCGAACTTCAAAGTCAGCCGGATCGTGAATCAGCACGTCCATCCCGGCAAACGATTCGGCGGCAATCAGGCGCGATAGCCAGAAGCGCACGCAGGCAATGCGCAGCATCACCGGCCACAGGTGCGACTCGGCCGAGGTGAACGGTCGCAGCGCCGCATACGCCCCCAGCAACGCCCGCGCCCGCGGACCATCGATGACCCCGGCGTCGTCGCAGCACCAGTCGTTCAGGGTGATCGCCAGGTCGTAGAGCATTGGCCCCGAGCAGGCGTTGTAGAAGTCGATCAGGCCGGTCAGGTGGGTGCCTTCGAACAGCACGTTGTCGCGGAACAGGTCGGCATGCAGGTTGGCCCGGGGCAGCGCCATGATCTGTGCCTTGTGCTCGATCACCTCGTCCAGGCACGCCTGCAGCAGCTGGCGCTGTTTGGCGTTCAGGCGCGGCATCAGCTCGGCGCCGGTTTCCAGCATCCAGTCCAGGCCGCGATCGGTCTTGCGCTCCAGGACCTTGTCGCGGGTGGCCAGGTGCAAGTGCCCGAGCAGTTCGCCAACCTGTACGCAATGTTGGTTGTTGGCGGTCTTGATGTGCTTTCCCGGCAGCCGTGGCTGCAGTAGCGCAGGCTTGCCGGCCAGTTCACGCAGGGCCACGCCGTCGTTGCTACGCAGGGCGTAGGGCACCGGCAGGTCGGCCTCATGCAGCACGTCAAGCAGTTCGATGAAGAACGGCAGGTCCTGAATTGGCCCGCGTTCGACCAGCGTCAGCACATATTCGCCCTGTTCCAGACTGACAAAGAAGTTGCTGTTCTCGGTGCCGGCGGCAATGCCCTGGAAGTCCCGCAGGCGGCCCAGGCCGTACGGCGCCAAAAAGGTTTCCAGCTCAGGCCGGGTCAGGGGGGTGAAGACTGACATGATCAAAAATTGCCCATACGGGCACTTCAGCAGGGAAGTGCCAGGTTGATGTAAAGGGTACGGCTTACCACTCGAAGATTTTCCACGATGGGATCAGCATGTCCGGTTGGTCGGAGCGGATGAAATTGCCCTCCGAACCATCAGCGCGTACCAGGAAGTAAGGTTTTCCGCCTTTCGGGGTCACCTTGATTGCATACAGGAAGCCATTTTGCCGGTATTCCTGGATGGTTTTGTCGCCTTCCGTGCGAATGGTTACATCCGGATCAGCCGTTGGCGCGTCATCCGCTGCCAGGGCGACGACCGGAGTGACTGCCAACAGGCTGAGCAGCAACAGGCGATTTAGTGTACGCATGATAACCTTGTCCCTTTGTCGTCAATGTTCCGGACATTCTAGCGCCGGGCCCGTCGAAAAGGTTGATTCTGCACATGAGCCAAGCTCCCCTCGTCCTGGTGGACGGTTCCTCGTACCTGTACCGCGCCTTCCACGCGCTGCCACCATTGACTACTTCCAAGGGCCTGCCGACCGGCGCGGTCAAGGGCGTGCTGAACATGCTCAAGAGCCTGCGCAAGCAGTATCCGGACAGCCTGTTCGCGGTGGTATTCGACGCCAAGGGCGGTACCTTCCGCGACGAAATGTATGCGCAGTACAAGGCCAACCGGCCAAGCATGCCCGATGACCTGCGCGTGCAGATCGAGCCGCTGCACGCCAGCGTGCGTGCCCTGGGCTACCCGCTGCTGTGCGTCGAAGGCGTGGAAGCCGACGACGTGATCGGCACCCTGGCGCGCAGCAGCGCCGCAGCCGGGCGCCCGGTGATCATCTCCACCGGCGACAAAGACATGGCCCAGCTGGTCGACGGCCACATTACGCTGGTCAACACCATGACCGGTAGCGTGCTCGACGTTGCTGGCGTGCACGAGAAATTTGGCGTCGGTCCTGAGCACATCATCGATTTCCTCGCCCTGATGGGCGACAAGGTCGACAACATCCCGGGCGTGCCGGGGGTAGGCGAAAAGACTGCGGTGGGCCTGCTGACCGGTATCGGTGGTGGCCTGAGCGACCTGTACCAGAACCTCGACAAAGTCCCGACCCTGGCCATTCGCGGCGCCAAGACCCTGCCGGCCAAGCTTGAAGAGCACCGTGACGCGGCGTTCCTGTCCTACGAGCTGGCAACCATCAAGATCGATGTACCGCTGGACGTCGAAGTCGATGCGCTGGTGTGCGGCGAGCCGGACCGTGACGCGTTGCTGGAGCTGTACACCGAGATGGAGTTCAAGAGCTGGATCGACGAAGTCCAGCGCGACGCCAAGCGGGCCGGCCAGGAAGTCGTGGTCCAAGCGCCGCAGGAAGTGGTCGAGGCTCAGTACGAAACCATCCTCGACCAGGCCCGCTTCGATGCCTGGCTGGAGAAGCTGCGCCAGGCGCCACTGTTTGCCTTCGACACCGAAACCACCGGCCTCGATGCCCAGCAGGCGCAACTGGTCGGCGTGTCGTTCGCGGTTCAGGCCCATGAAGGCGCTTATGTGCCGCTGACCCATTCCTATATGGGCGTGCCCGAGCAGCTCGACCGCGACAGCGTGCTGCTGGCGCTTAAGCCGCTGCTGGAAGACCCGACCAAGGTCAAGGTGGCGCAAAACGCCAAGTACGACATGAACATCCTGGCCAACTGCGCCATCGGTGGCGATCTTGCCAACGGTATCCAGATGCGGGGCGTGGCTTACGACACCATGCTCGAGTCCTACGTGCTCGACTCCACCGCCACCCGTCACGACATGGACAGCCTGGCGCTCAAGTACCTGAACCACACCACCATCGGCTTTACCGACATCGCCGGCAAAGGTGCCAAACAGCTGACCTTCGACCAGATCACCCTGGAACAGGCCGGTCCCTATGCCGCGGAAGACGCCGACGTCACCCTGCGCCTGCACCAGACCCTGCAGAACAAGCTTGCGCAGATTCCGAGCCTGCAATCGGTGCTGGCCGACATCGAGATGCCGCTGGTGCCGGTACTGGCCAAGATCGAGCGCCAGGGCGCGCTGGTCGATGCCAAGCTGCTGGGCGTACAGAGTATCGAGCTGGGCGAGAAAATGGCCGAGCTGGAACGCCAGGCCTTCGAGATCGCCGGCGAGGAGTTCAACCTCGGTTCGCCCAAGCAACTGGGCGTGATCCTCTATGACAAGCTGGGCATGCCGGTGCTCAACAAGACTGCCAAAGGCCAGGCGTCTACCGCCGAAGCGGTGTTGGCGGAATTGGCCGACATGGATTTCCCGCTGCCCAAGGTGCTGATGCAGTACCGTTCCCTGAGCAAGCTCAAGAGTACCTACACCGACCGCCTGCCAGAGCAGATCAACCCGCGCACCGGGCGAATTCACACCTCCTACCATCAGGCGGTCGCAGCCACCGGACGGCTGTCGTCCAGTGACCCGAACCTGCAGAACATCCCGATCCGTACCGCCGAAGGCCGGCGTATCCGCCAGGCCTTCGTCGCCGCACCAGGCTACAAACTGCTGGCGGCGGACTATTCGCAGATTGAACTGCGGATCATGGCTCACCTGGCCCAGGACGAAGGTCTGCTGCACGCCTTCCGCAACGATCTGGACGTGCACCGGGCCACCGCTGCCGAGGTCTTCGGCGTGGAGCTGGAGCAGGTCACCATCGACCAGCGGCGCAGCGCCAAGGCCATCAACTTCGGCCTGATCTATGGCATGAGCGCTTTCGGCCTGGCCAAGCAGATCGGCGTTGACCGTAAACAGTCGCAGGCTTACATCGATCGCTACTTCGCCCGCTACCCAGGCGTATTGGCCTACATGGAGCGCACCCGCGCCCAGGCTGCCGAGCAAGGTTATGTCGAAACCCTGTTTGGCCGGCGCCTGTATCTGCCGGAGATAAACGCCAAGAACCCGGCCCTGCGCAAAGGCGCCGAGCGCACCGCCATCAACGCGCCGATGCAGGGCACGGCGGCCGACATCATCAAGCGCGCCATGGTCGCGGTGGATAACTGGCTGAGCGATTCGGGCCTGGATGCCCGAGTGATCCTGCAAGTGCATGACGAACTGGTGCTGGAAGTGCGCGAAGACCTGGTCGAGCAGGTGCGCGAGCAGATTCGTCCACACATGAGCGGAGCCGCCCAGTTGGATGTACCGCTGCTGGTTGAGGTCGGAGTGGGGTCAAATTGGGACGAAGCGCACTAAAAAAACGCTGAAAATCGGGGAAAAGCTGCGGCATATCGTCGCGGCTTTTGGCCTGGCCTGATGCCGTTAGCGCCGGAAGTTTCCCATCTATCGCAAATAGTTTTTAAACGTCCGGAACTAAACCGGTGAACTGCGACTCAGAGTATCTGAATGGCTGGTGAAGCCCTTCGATGCTCCTATGTTGTGTTAAGTGTTGGCAGATCTCTGGACCCCGCCCTAGCGGTCCGGAACTTGAACCCCGAACTTCCCCCTCCCCATACGAAGTCCGGGGTTTTTTTTGCCCGGCGTTTACCGGGCGGCCCTTATTCTGCGGGCTTGTCCGGCAGTTCCATCCAGCGTGCCAGTACCCCGTAGGCTTCTTCCAGGCCTTGGCGCTTGGGCGCCGAGAACAGCTGGATGGTAATGCTGTCGCCCCAACCTTTGCGGATCTGCGACTGCACTTTGAGCAGGGTGTTCTTGGCCGCGCCAAAGGTCAGCTTGTCGGCTTTGGTCAGCAGGATGTGCATCGGCATGCCGGAGGCGCGCGACCAATCGAGCAGCATCATGTCGAAGTCGGTCATCGGATGGCGCACATCCATCATCAGGATCAAGCCCTTCAAGGCCTCGCGGCTGCCCAGGTAAGCTTCCAGGTGCCGTTGCCAGTGCTGCTTGAGCGGGATTGGCACCTTGGCATAACCGTAGCCCGGCAAGTCGACCAAACGCCGTTCATCGTCCAGACTGAAGAAGTTCAACAGCTGGGTGCGCCCCGGGGTTTTCGAGGTGCGCGCCAGGCTGGCGTGGGTCAGGGTGTTCAGTGCGCTGGACTTGCCAGCGTTGGAGCGGCCGGCAAACGCCACTTCAAAGCCCTGGTCGGGCGGACACTGGTCGACCTTGGCAGCACTGATGGCGAATTTGGCCTGTTGGCAGAGGCCGAGGATGGGGTTTTTGACTTGCATGGGATATCCGGTGTGGGCGTTGCCAGAGGCGGGCTCGGCAAGCGGTGTCGTTTCCGTTTCAGTAACGGGAGTATATAATGCCCCAGATTTTGTGTGCGCATTATCCCAGCGTAGGAGGATGTGCACGGGGGCATCGGATTCAAGCTTGCGCATTAGAACGCAGTGCAGCCCCCAACCCTGAAAGGTCGTTCGCATGACGAAATGGCTGCTTGTTGTCGGTGTCTTGATACCGTTATTCAGCGCTCAGGCTACACAGGATCCCGAGGCGTTGTACAACCGCACGTGTGCGGCTTGTCACGCCGGGCAGCTGCCACAGGCACCGAAAGCGGGTGATCGTGCGGCTTGGGAGCCAAGACTGGCGAAGGGTATGGAGATGCTGGTGGTGCATGTCACCCAGGGTTTCAAGGCTATGCCAATGCGTGGATTGTGCATGGACTGCAGTGCCGAGGACTACCAGGCAATCATCCAGTGGATGAGCCAGAGTCCCGATACATAACTCTTTCACCCTTAGCCGTAGTTGGATTAGCTGATGAACAAACTACTCGTGAGTCTGCTGTTGACCTTGGGCATCACCGGTGCAGCCAATGCCGCAGAGCCTGTCAAAGGGGATGCCGCTGCTGGTCAGGCCAAAACTGCTGTATGTGGCGCTTGTCACAATCCGGACGGCAATAGCCTGGCGCCGAACTTCCCGAAACTTGCAGGCCAGGGTGAGCGCTACCTGTTGAAACAACTGCACGAGATCAAGGACGGCAAGCGCACCGTGCTGGAAATGACCGGCATGCTGACCGCCTTCAATGATCAGGACCTGGCCGACATCGCCGCCTACTTCTCCAGCCAGAAAGGCAGCGTTGGCGCGGCTGATCCGAAGTTGGTCGAGCGTGGCCGCGCCCTGTTCAACGGCGGTGACGTTGAAAAAGGCCTGCCGGCCTGCACCGGCTGCCACTCGCCTAACGGCGCAGGCATTGCCCTGGCCGGCTTCCCGCACTTGGGCGGCCAGCACGCCAGCTATGTAGCCAAGCAACTGACCGACTTCCGCGAAGGCAACCGTACCAACGACGGCGACGCCACCACCATGCGCACCATCGCGGCCAAGCTGAGCAACAAGGACATCGAAGCTTTGTCCAGCTACATCCAGGGTCTGCATTGATCCGCGCTTTAACGCTGGGTTAATACTACGGCGCAAAGATGAAAAGGGTGGCTTCGGCCGCCCTTTTTTGTGCCCGCTGCCGTTACACTAACGAACTCGGGCCTGCCTCGACCTGTCCTACGACCGGTCGCGCCAAGGCGACTCAATAGACTGCTCAGGAGTAAAGCATGCGTAATCTGATTCTCGGCGCCGCGCTGGTCACCGCCAGCCTCTTCGGCATGACTGCCCAGGCCGCCGAACCGGTAGCCTTCGACCAGTATACCGAGCTGAGCAACCCGGTTCCGGTGTCGGTCCCTGGCAAGATCGAAGTGGTCGAGCTGTTCTGGTATGGCTGCCCGCACTGCTACAGCTTCGAGCCTGTGGTCAATCCATGGGTCGAGAAGCTGCCAAAAGACGTCAACTTCAAGCGTATCCCGGCCATGTTCGGCGGCCCTTGGGATGCCCACGGGCAGATGTTCCTGACCCTCGAAGCGATGGGTGTCGAACACAAGGTTCACGCTGCCGTGTTCGAAGCCATTCAGAAGCAGCGCAAGCAACTGACCAAGTTGGACGACATGGCTGATTTCCTCGCCACTCAAGGCGTAGATCCTGACAAGTTTCGCGCCACCTTCAACTCCTTCGCCATCAAGGGCCAGGTCGTCCAGGCCAAAGAGCTGGCCAAGAAGTACGAAATCACAGGCGTACCGAGCATGGTCGTCAACGGCAAGTACCGCTTCGACCTCGGCACCGCCGGTGGGCCGCAAGGCGTGCTGAACGTTGCTGACTACTTGATCGACAAGGAGCGCGCCGCTAAGTAAGCGGCGCCAGCCATGCGCCGCTGGAGAACCGAGCGTGGCGTTGGCCTGCATGACCCGCAGGTCAACGAACATCACCTGCAGGCCAACGGCCTGCCAGAGGACGGTCGGCTGCGGCTGCTCAGTTTCAATATCCAGGTCGGCATCAGCACCGAGCGTTACCGGCACTACCTGACCAAGAGCTGGCAGCACTTGCTGCCGCACACTGGGCGGGCCGGCAACCTGCAGAAGATTGGCGACCTGCTCGCCGACTTCGACCTGGTCGCCCTGCAGGAAGCCGATGGCGGCAGCCTGCGCTCGGGCTACGTCAACCAGGTCGAGCACCTGGCCCAACTCGGCGCTTTCCCTTACTGGTACCAGCAGCTCAACCGCAACCTCGGGCGCCTGGCCCAGCACAGTAACGGTGTGCTCAGCCGCCTGAGGCCGCAACTGCTTGAAGATCATCCCCTGCCCGGCCCGGCTGGACGCGGAGCGATCCTGGTGCGTTTCGGCGAAGGTGAAGACGCCCTGGTCGTGGTGATGATGCACCTGGCCCTGGGCTCCAAGACCCGTGCCCGCCAGCTTGCCTACATTCGCGAACTGATCGGCGGCTACCGCCATCAGGTACTGATGGGTGACATGAACACCCATGCCACTGACCTGCTCGAACACTCGCCGCTGCGCGATCTGGGCCTGATCGCACCCCAGGTTCAAGCCACCTTTCCCAGTTGGCGGCCACAACGCTGCCTTGATCACATTCTGCTCAGTCCAAGCCTGACCCTGGAGCGGGTCGAGGTTCTGGCCCAGCCTATTTCCGATCATCTTCCGGTCGCGGTTGAGATTCGTTTGCCTGATGCCCTTGCTGTGGATACGCTGCCCGCTTTGAGCTAATTGCCATCACCCTCTGCGGACCCAGGCATGACCGACGAAGCCCAGCGCTGGAAAGAAAAATACCTCAAGAGTATCGAACAGCAAGAGAAGCTGGAGCGCCGTTGGGAGGCTCGTCTCGACCTGTTGCGCCGTGGTCTTGTGCGCAGCACCCTGGCCGCCGAAGGCAGCGACCGTGCGGTAGACCAGTGCATGAAGGAAATGCGCGAGGTGATCCGCACCGACAACATGGACGCCGCTCTTGCCGGCTTGATCCCGCGCCTGGAAAAGGCCGTGCTCGATTCCGAGCAGCGCCGGGAGACCCGTATTGCCCAGGTCACCACTGCCCTCACCTCGCTGGTCAGCCAATTGCAGACCCTGCCGTTGCCCAGCGACGTCAGCCGGCCGCTGAAAAAATTTGCCAAGCAGGTCGAGGCCCGTGCCAGCCAATCCCGCGAGATGCCCTTGCTACTGGGCGAGCTGAGCGGTTTGCAGGGCCAGGCGCTGTCGGCGCTGGAGCGGCCGGAAGAGGCGCAGCGCCCCGGCTTGCTGCAGCGTCTGTTCGGTAACCGCGAAGCCGAGGCAGAAACCCTGCAACCGGCGCTCGCAGGCACGGCCGTAGCCGCACCTGAGGTCAGGGAGCAGCCTGCGCCTGTGGTGCATGACCCCCTCGCTATCGATATCGATGAGCTGCAGCCCATGCCGGCTGCTCCAGAGGTACTCACCGAAACAATCGAGCCTGCGTCAGCCGAACCTGAAGTTAGCGAAGTGCCGCAGGTTGAGGCCGTGCTTGAGCCCGAGCCGGTTGCAGAGCGACCAATCGAGCCGGTAGCCGAAGCCGAGCTGCCAGTGCAGGGCGAGCCTGTCCCGCCAGAGACTGAGCAGGATGTACTGGCCTTGCTCGAACACAGCCCTGACGAGCCGCAGACTGACGCGTCAGAAGCCGAGCCCGTGGATGACGAAGAGGCGCAATATGCCCTGCCCGACGGCACCGAGCCAACCTACAGCTCGGTCGCGGCACATATCGAAGACACCCTGCTTGGCCTGCTCGACGACCTGACCCTGCCTGAACGCCACAAGGCCCAGGCGCAGTCGATGCGCGAGCGCCTGGAGCACGGCCTGAACTGGTACGAGCTGCTGCCGGTACTGGATGACCTGGCCGTGCTGATGCTGGCAATCAATGACAGTGGCCAGCACGAATTCGAAGCCTACCTGCAGCAACTCAACGAACGCCTGGAGTCGTTCCAGAGCCATCTGCACGAAGCCAGCGAAGGCCATGCCGACAATACCTCGGCATCCCGCGACCTCGACAGCCAGTTGCGTGAGCAGGTCGATGGTCTGCAAAGCAGTGTGCAGGGCGCGGCTGACCTGGGCAGCCTCAAGCACATCCTCGAAAACCGCCTCGAAGGCTTGCTTGGCACGATGGACGAGCACCAGCAACAGCGCGATCAGCGCGAGCAGGACATGGCCAACCGCCTGCAAGGCCTGGCCGAACGGGTGGCAAGCATGGAGCAGGAAGCCCTGGGCTACCGCGAGCACCTTGAAGAACAGCGCCAGAAAGCCCTCATCGATCCGCTCACCGGCCTGCCCAACCGCGCCGCCTGGTCGGAACGGGTTGATCAGGAAGTGCTGGAATGGCAGGAAAACGGCGGCCATCTGTTAATGGCGATCCTCGACCTCGACCATTTCAAGCGTATCAACGACAGCTATGGCCACCTGGCCGGCGACAAAGTCCTGAAAATTGTCGCCAGCGTGCTGCGCAAGCGCCTGCGCAGCAATGATTTCATCGCCCGTTTTGGCGGTGAAGAATTCGTCCTGCTGATCCCGCAAACCTCGCTGCCTGCCGGCTGCCAGCTGGCGGAAACCTTGCGTGCAGCCATCGAAGCCTGCCCGTTCCACTTCAAGGGTGAGCGGGTGACCATCACCCTGTCCATCGGTATCAGCGCATTTCGCAGCGGTGAACGCAGCGAAGTGGTGCTCAAGCGGGCCGATGAAGCGCTGTACCGGGCGAAACATCTTGGTCGAAATCGCGTCGAACAGGGCTGAGTGGCAAACGCGAGGATACGTTAAGCTTACGCTTTGCAGACTCTCATCACAGTGCCCTCTCCATGAAAGCGTTTTTCACCGCCCTCCTGCTGCTGACGCTGGCAGGTTGCGCCAACGGCTTGCGGATCGACCGCAGCCATACTTCGGTCAACCAGGACGAACGTATCCAGTTCGTCGTCCTGCATTACACCAACGCTTCGCTGGAGCGCTCGCTGGCCTTGCTGACTCACGGCGAGGTCAGCAGCCATTACCTGATTGGCGACTCGCCGGCGACCGTTTATCAACTGGTCGACGAGAGCCGCCGTGCCTGGCATGCCGGTGACAGTCAGTGGGATGGCCGTACCTGGCTCAACTCCACCTCCATTGGTATCGAGATCGTCAACCCCGGCTTTACCGACACGCCAACCGGGCGGGTCTGGCACCCTTATACCGAGGCACAGGTCCAGGCGTTGATCGTCCTGCTCAAGGACATCGTCAAGCGCAACAACATCAAGCCTCGCTACATCATCGGCCACAGCGATATCGCGCCGCTGCGCAAACTCGATCCGGGCCCGATGTTCCCCTGGAAGCGCCTGGCAGACGCGGGGCTTGGGGTCTGGCCGAATGCACAGGCCGTGGCCCAACAGCAGGCGTATTTCAGCGTCAACCCGCCGAGCATCACCTGGTATCAGCAACAGTTGAAGCGCTTTGGCTACGCCATCGAGCAGACCGGTGAGTACGATGTCAGTACCAAACATGTGCTGGCGGCTTTCCAGATGCGCTTTCGCCCGCAGCGATTCGATGGGACGCCGGACGCCCAGACGGCCGCCATGTTGCAGGTGCTCAATAGCCGTCGTTGAGCCCCACCGCCCAACGGGCAGGCTGACTTGACTGGCAGTTGCTATACCTCTTGGTATTCAACTGGATAATTATTGATGTCAGCTGCCCTCTCCGTGCTGCGCCATTTGCTCTATCGTCCCTGGTTACTGGCCACACTCGCGGCTACGGCCAGCGCGGTCCTGCTGCTCACCGCCAGCTTTGGCGTGGCAATGCACCAGATGCAGCAAAGTGAAATCGAGCAGATGAACGCCAAGGGCGAGCGCTTTCTCGCCCGCCTGGAGCAGATATTCGGCCAGCTGCGCGAAGGTGTCGATCAGTTGCAGTCGCAACCGGTGCGAGGTTGCGATGCCAGTATGCTGACGGCGTTGCAGCAGGTCGCCTTCAATTACCGCTTCGTCTACGAGGCCGCTTACGTCGATGGCAACATCGCCTGTTCCAATCGTGTCGGCGAGCGCGCCATCAACCCGCTACGCCCTGCCGATATCCAGGGGCCGACCTACAGTTACTGGCTCAACACGACCACCGAACCCGATGACAACCTGGCGGCGCTGATGCTTGGCCGCGGCAAATTTTTGGTCGCTACTTCCCGCGGGCACATCACCGACGTGGTTGACCTGCCGCCCGAAGGTAGCCTGCTGGTGGTGCTCGACAACGGCACACGAGCGGTACCGGTTCTCGGCCCGCCGCAGGTCTGGCCGCCGTCCGCCGACTGGCCGCCTGCGTCCAGTGGTTCGCTGCTGGAGTTGCCTGACCGGCTGATTTATCGCATGCCGACCAAGTCACCGGACTATCAGCTGGTGCTGATCGCACCCCGCGCGAGCATGCCGCTGAAGATGAACGGCATTCTCTGGTTGCTGTTTCCCGGCAGTCTGGTCCTGGCCTGGTGCATTGGTTGGCTGGTGTTGCAGCTTATTCGACAACGTCGCTCGATGAGTTCAGAGCTGCAAGGTGCGCTGCGTCGTGGCGAGCTGCAGGTGCTCTACCAGCCGATTTTCGAGCTCACCAGCCGCCGCTGTGTCGGGGCTGAAGCCCTGGTGCGCTGGCGTCGCGCGGACGGCACGCTGACCAGCCCGGACCTGTTCATTCCGCTGGCGGAGAACACCGGGCAGATCCGCCAGATCACCGATTTCGTCCTGCAGCGGGTGCTGGAGCAACTGGGCCAGTTGCTGCGCGCCAATCGCCAGTTGTACATCTCGGTCAACCTGGCTGCTTGCGATGTGATGGTGCCGAGAATCGGCCGGGTGGCGGCGCGCTTGCTGGCCTTGCACCATGTCGCAGCCAGCCAGATAGCCTTCGAGGTCACTGAGCGCGGGCTGATCGATGTCGTTGTGGCCCGGGACAACCTGCAAGCCTTGCGCGCTGTTGGGCATCAGGTGCTGATCGACGATTTCGGCACCGGCTATTGCAGCCTGGCCTACCTGCAAACGTTGCCGGTTGATTGCCTGAAGATCGACAAGGCGTTTATCGATGCCCTGGGCCATGATGCGGCCAGCAGCGGGGTGGCGCCGCACATTATCCGCATGGCCCACGCTCTGCAGTTGCGGGTGATTGCCGAAGGCATCGAGTACGAAGACCAGGCCTTGCTGCTCAACAGTGAAGGGGTCAATTACGGTCAGGGCTGGTTGTTCGCCCATCCGCTCAATGCCCGCCAGTTCATCGAACTGATCACCCGCGGCCGGCGTCTCGGGCCCCGACGCATCGACGACGAAGCCTGAGCCGCAGGCGATTCAGACCGGCAAGGCCATATAGAACTGCGTACCCTGGCCGGGTCGTGAATACACACCCATGCGCCCGCCGTGCAGTTGGACAATCTCCTTGCACAGTGCCAGGCCCAGGCCGGCGCCACCCTTTTTGCGTCCGACCTGGACGAACGGCTCGAAGATCCTGCCCTGCTGGCCGTAGGCGATGCCTTCACCGTTGTCTTCGATACTGATGATTACCCGCTCGGCGTGGCGGCGCGCATGCAAGCGGATGCGCCCGGCAGTTGGCGTATGGCGCACGGCGTTGTCGAGCAGGTTGTCCATGACCCGGTCCAACTGCGCCGGGTCGGCCTGGATGCGCGGCAGGGGCGCGGTAAGTTCGACCAGCAGCTCGATCTGCTTGTCGTTGGCCGCAGCGGTAAAACGCTCGCAGGCACGGCCCAGCAATTCGTCGATGGCACAGGGGGTAAGTTCGAGCTTTTGCAGGCCGCTCTGGTAACGGGAGAAGTTCAGCAGGTCATTGATCAACTGGTTCAGGCGCTGCATCTCTTCGCTGATAGTGTCGGACAAGTCCGCTTCCCGCGAGCCAGGGGCAAAGCTCAGGCGCTCGCGCAACAGGCCGAAGGCCATGTGCATGCCGGTTACCGGCGTGCGCAGTTCATGGGAAGCGCGCAGGACGAACTCGCTGCGTACCCGCTCGAAGGCGCGTTGTTCAGTGACGTCGTGCAGCACCATCACTGCGCCGAGGATTTGCCCTTGCGGGTGGCATACCGGGGTCAGGCTGTAGGACAGCAGCCGGGTTTCTTCATCTATTTCCAGGCTGAGGTCGTCGGGTACCCGGTCCAGGGTGCCGCCGCGCAGCACCAGGCGCAGCTGTTCATCCAGCTCCGGGCGTTGCAGCGCATCGCCAAGCCCGGTACCCAGGCGGGTATCTTCCCAGCCCAGCTGGCGCTGGGCGACCGGGTTGAGGTGCTCCAGATGGCCTTGGCGATCGATGATCAGCAAGCCGTCGTCGATACTGTCGAGCACCGCTTGCAAGCGCTGCTGGCCGGCCAGCACTTCGTCGATGTTGGTCGCCTGATGCTTGCGCAAGGCTTCGGCCATCAGGCCAAAGCGACGGGTCAGCTGGTTCAGCTCCAGCGCGTGGGACACCGGCAGGGTGACCTCGAAGTTGCCCTGGCCGATCTGGTCGGCGGCTTTAGCCAGTGCTTCGATCGGTTGGCCGACCCGGCGGGCGATACCATGGGCGGTGACAAAACCGAGAATCAATACTGTCAGGCCAACCAGGCCGAGCAAGCTGCCAATCAGCAGGGCGCGAGCATGGGCTTTCTGCTCGCTTTCGTTGATGTGCTGCAACGCGCGCTTGTGCGACTCGACCAGGTCGGCGCGCAGTAGATTGAAGGCGTGGCCCAGCGGCTGGTCGGCGCCCAGGCTTTGTGCCGGAGCGCTGCTGCTGCGGTAGGCCTGGAGGAACGCCTGGTAATCGATGTTGGCCTTGGCAAAGCCCTGATCGCCAGGGCTGTCATCGTCATGGTTGATGCCTTCGTCCAGCAGTTGCTGGAACTGACTTTGCAAGTTTTCGAGGGCTGGTTTGTCCGGGGCGGCGTCCAGCAGCAGGGTCAATTGCTCGCCCAGGTTCTGCCGCAGCTTCAGGCCCAGGTCGAGGGTTGTCGAGTTTTCTCGCACTAGCGCCTGTTGCGCACTGGCCATTTGCAGCACGCTGACCAGGCCCAGCAGCAAGCCGAACAGGGCGACGGTGATCAATGCTGAAATGCTGAGGAAAAGCCGCGTGCGCAGCTTCATCGCCAGTTTCATAAGTTGTACTGCTTGCGTTTGCGGTACAGGGTCGAGGCGTCGATACCGAGGGTCTTGGCGGCCTGGTCGAGGGTTTCGCTGGTGGCCAGTACCGCACCGATGTGGGCGCGTTCCAGTTCATCCAGGCTCAGCGCTGCGCCAATACGCGGGGCGTTGCTGGCCGGTTGTTCGGCCATGCCCAGGTGGCTGATCTCGACGCGCTCCTGGGCGCAGATGATGCTCGCCCGTTCAACCACGTTGCGCAGCTCGCGGATATTGCCGGGCCAGCGGTAGTTGAGCAGCGCGGCGCGGGCTTCGTCGCTGAATGCGCGGGCCGGGCGTGAGTATTCTTTTACGAAGCGGGCGAGGAAGCGATCGGCCAGGGTGAGGATGTCCTCGCTGCGCTCGCGCAACGGCGGCAGGTGCAGGGTGATGACATTCAGGCGGTACAGCAGGTCTTCACGGAAGCGCCCTTCGCGGACCATGTCCTCGAGGTTGAGGTTGGTCGCGGCCAAAATCCGCACATCGGCGCGGCGGGTTACCGGGTCGCCTACCCGCTCGTATTCCTTGTCCTGAATAAAACGCAGCAGCTTGGGTTGCAGGGTCAGCGGGAAATCGCCGATTTCGTCGAGGAACAAGGTACCGCCGTCGGCCTGGTTGACCCGGCCCAGGGTGCTTTCGCTGGCGCCGGTAAAGGCCCCGCGGCTATGGCCGAATAGCTCGCTTTCCATCAGCTCGGCAGTCAGCGACGGGCAATTGATGGTCACGCAGGCCTTGCGTGCGCGCTTGCTCCAGCCGTGAATGGCGCGGGCCAGTTCACCTTTACCGGTACCGGATTCACCGAGGATGAGGATGTTGGCGTCGGTGGTGGCAACCTGGCGGGCGGTTTCCAGCACCACCATCATCGCCGGGCTGTGCGAGTCGAGGCCGTCCTTGGGTTTGCGCACTTCACCTTCCAGAGCTTCCAGGCGCGCCGACAGCTGACGGACTTCCAGTTGCTTGGCGGTGGCCAGGCGCAACTGATCAGGGCTGCACGGCTTGACCAGGTAATCGGCGGCGCCGGCCTGGATCGCATCCACCGCAGTGTCGACCGCCGAATGTGCGGTGACGATCACCACGCGCATCCACGGCGCCTGAATACGCATCTGCGCCAGTACATCCAGGCCGTTATCTTCACCCAGACGCAGGTCGAGGAAGCACAGGTCGAAGACTTGTCGTTGCAGCAGGGTTTCGGCCTGCGCCGCACTGTTGGCAGTGGCAACGCTGTAGCCTTCGTCTTCAAGACAGTAACGGAAGGTTCGCAGGATGGCGGACTCATCGTCGACCAGCAGAATACGGCCTTGATGCTCCTGGGCTGACTCCATTTCCTACGCTCCTTTAAGAATGATCTAGGTTAGTGTCGGAAAAATCGGGCAAGTTGCATGGTTCATTCTGATTCATTCCGCTGTCTGCATGGTAGCTGTTCGCCCAGTACTTATCTAACTCACTGAAAAACCAGCGGTTGTTGATCTGGAAGGAACTGACACCGGCTCTGCGAGGACAAAAGACTCTGACCCATCGGAGGCTTTTTCATGTCCGCGCCCTATCCGTTGGCAGTCGCTACTGCCCTGTTCCTGCTGCTGCCAATGGTCAGCAGCGCCGCCCAAACGCCTTCTTCCAGCGTGGAGCAGGCGCGCCAGGAAGGTGCCTTGCAAACTGCACTGGCGCTCAACCGTTTGCTCAATCCGTTCAAGATCGAGGTCAAGGTCCTGGGCAGCACGGCGCATTTGCGCGGTGAGGTGGAAAACGAGGTCGAGCGTCAGCTCGCCGAACGCGTGGCCCTGGCCACCCGCGGCATCGAGACAGTGCAGAACGACCTCAAGGTAAATGCCGAACTGATCGAGCAACCGCTGGAGCGGCGCGCCTATGCCCAGCGCCTGGAGGACGCGACCCTCGCCTCGATTATCCGTGCGCGCCTGTTGTGGAGCACCCACACCCAAGCAGCCCCTATAGAAGTGGACAGCCGTGAAGGCGTGGTCACCCTGCGCGGCCAGGTCAGCAGTGCCGAAGCCAAGGAGCTGGCGGGCGTGCTGGCAAGCTCCACCGAGGGTGTTTACCTGGTCAACAACCTGATCAGCCTCAGTGCTGCCGACATGGCCAGGCTGCGCGAAGAGCACCAGGAGCTGATTGCCGATCCGCCGCTTAGCGACGCCTGGATCAACGACAAGGTGCAGACCAGTTTTCTGTATAGCCGCAATCTCGATGGTCCAAACATCAAAGTGGCGACCCAGGATGGCGTGGTGCGCTTGTCTGGCGAGGTGGTCAGCAGTGAGCAGAAGACCATTGCCGTTGAGGTCGCCCGGCAGATTCGCGGTGTGCGCGGGGTGGATGCCGACATGCTCAAGGTGGCCACCAAGGTATCGGGCTGATCATGCAAAACGCACGAGCGCTTGGGCCCGATCGTGCAGGATACGTTTTAGACAGGAACTGACTTTAAAGATAAGTTATTGATTTATAACAATAAAAAATTGTTTCAAAGGCTGGCATGCAGGCTGCAATGACTACACCAAGTCAACAATAAACGCAGCAGGAGGAGCACGGCATGAACCGCCAAACCGCCACCCTAGCGCAGGTTTCCTCGCTTCAGTTGCGCCAGGGCCTGTTTTTCAGCCTGGCGTTGCTGCTGACCCTGATTGCCGGTCAGCTCTATAACAGCTGGGAAAACGCGCGCAGCGCCGAGCAGCTGGTTGCCCAGGCAGCGCTGGTGGCGCAGGTTCAGGCGCAACGCTCCGTTGCCCCGCTGCAGGCCAGGGTCGCACTGTCTACGCCAGTGGCCACCCCTGCCGTTGTTGACACCGCTGCACCACGTGATCGCTGGGTGTTTTAAGCGAGCACCCAAGGACCTCTTCCCAAAACGGTAAGGAGAATCACCATGTTGAGTTGGGCCATCACCTTCCTGATTATCGCCATTGTCGCTGCCGTGCTGGGCTTCGGTGGTATCGCCGGCGCCGCTACCGGTATCGCGAAGATTCTGTTCGTTATCTTCCTGGTGCTGTTCGTGGTGTCCTTCTTCTTTGGTCGCCGCGGTAGGGGCTGAATATGAGCACAACGCTAGGCAGAGCCCTGGTTGCCGCCCTGATCATGGGCGGCAGCGCAGCGGCAATGGCGGCCAATGACGGCCAGGTCCGCGCCAACCAGATTCTTGGCTCGGACCCTGAATACCGGGAAACCTGGCAGGACGTGGTCAAAAACGAAGAGCGCTTGCCCGAATGGGTCCTCAACCTGAGTGGAGCTTCCGAGCAACAGATGTCGGCGGTTGAGGAAGATGGCGAGAAGTATCTGGTCGGACCGTTGTGCGAGTCCGAGCAGAAATGCCTGAACAAGCGTCTGATCGTCGCCTTCAGTTGGGACAAGGACGATGCCTACGGGATGCTGGTGGAAGTGCCCGAAGGCCTGCCGTCCGACAAGTCGCCCACACGCCACGCCGACTACCGTTGGCTGGGCAAGCCGGACGAAGGCATGCAGGCCCTGCTCAAGGAGCAACTCAAGCGTGATCCGAACTGGTACTGAGGTGTTGCTCACACATCAGTACATATATAGAAGCTGAACCTTTTCCCCTTTCAGGCTTCTATGATGCGCCGCCCGAGGAAGGCAGGCGCATGACCAGGGGGCCGGGCTGCTCTGATTGTTTCAGGATCGGAGGGGCCTAGGGGTACAGGGAGTACCTCCGATGAGGGCCGGGTCAGGTGAAGCGGTAGCGGAAGTTCCGGGTCGGGCAACTGCCTTCAGGCAGAAGTGCCCGACCGGACTTCCGTAGCGCTTTTTCAGGCAATCGCCTTATCCCCGCAACAAATTCGTTTTTCCTACCGAAGCTGTCGACGCATATTTTTGCCCGACCGTACATCGATATTTTTTCACCCCGCCGCCCTACCAAAGTCGCAGCGATTTCACGCATTCGGATTGTCGAACAAAGGCCTTTGCCACGCAGGTGGATACCTCTATATCTGCCGGATTATGGCGCTTTGGCCATCGTCGGAATTCCGAACGGTAGGTGAATAACCCATTGTGACGTACGATTTGGCCGATAAACCTCATGCCGATTCGGCATGGGGTAGTCGTTTACGGCATTAGACGGAGCCCCCCCACGTCGGAATAGTTGCGCCTTTTTTCGCTGGCCTGAGCGTTCCTACGCTCGCTTGCGGTGACCTTTTACGATGTCATCGGTAGATAACAACAAACGATACAGATTGCTGGCAACAGCTCTGGGTCGCGGTTATCCGCCTGGTGGCTGTTTCCACTTGAAGAAAAGGTAACGACATGAAGAAGGCAAAGCTAAGCCTCGCCTGGCAGATCCTCATCGGTCTGGTACTGGGGATTGCAATCGGCGCTTTACTGAACCATTTCAGTGCAGAAAAGGCATGGTGGATCAGTAACGTCCTGCAACCTGCCGGTGACATCTTCATTCGCCTGATCAAGATGATCGTCATCCCGATCGTGATTTCGTCGCTGATCGTGGGTATCGCCGGGGTTGGCGACGCGAAAAAACTCGGCAGTATCGGCCTCAAGACCATTATCTACTTCGAGGTGGTGACCACCATCGCCATCGTCGTCGGTCTGGTGCTGGCTAACCTGTTCCACCCGGGCGCCGGCATCGACATGAGCACCCTGGGTACCGTCGACATCTCCAAGTACCAGGCCACCGCAGCCGAGGTTCAGCATGAGCATGCGTTCATCGAGACCATCCTCAACCTGATCCCGTCGAACATCTTCGCAGCGCTGATGCGCGGTGAGATGCTGCCGATCATCTTCTTCTCGGTACTGTTCGGCCTGGGCCTGTCGAGCCTGCAGGCAGACATCCGCGACCCGCTGGTGAAAACCTTCCAGGGCGTCTCCGAAGCCATGTTCAAGGTCACTCACATGATCATGAACTACGCGCCAATCGGTGTGTTCGCGCTGATCGCAGTGACCGTCGCCAACTTCGGTTTCGCTTCGCTGCTGCCGCTGGCCAAGCTGGTGCTGCTGGTGTATTTCGCCATCGCCTTCTTCGCCTTCATGGTCCTTGGCCTGATTGCCCGCCTGTTCGGCTTCTCGGTGATCAAGCTGATGCGCATCTTCAAGGACGAGTTGGTCCTGGCTTACTCCACCGCCAGCTCCGAGACCGTGCTGCCGCGCGTGATCGAGAAGATGGAAGCCTACGGTGCGCCGAAAGCCATCTGCAGCTTCGTGGTCCCGACCGGCTACTCGTTCAACCTTGACGGTTCGACCCTGTACCAGAGCATCGCGGCGATCTTCATCGCCCAGTTGTACGGCATCGACCTGTCGCTGAGCCAGCAGCTGCTGCTGGTGCTGACCCTGATGGTCACCTCCAAAGGCATCGCCGGCGTACCGGGCGTGTCCTTCGTGGTCCTGCTGGCCACCCTGGGCAGCGTGGGTATCCCGCTGGAAGGCCTGGCCTTCATCGCCGGTGTCGACCGCATCATGGACATGGCGCGTACCGCCCTGAACGTGATCGGCAACGCCCTGGCGGTACTGGTAATCGCCCGTTGGGAAGGCATGTACGACGACGCCAAGGGCCAGCGCTACTGGAACTCGCTGCCGCACTGGCGCAGCAAGGAAGCTGTACCGGCTGGCAAGCCTGCCAGCAAGTAAGCGCTAACCTGGCTGTACGAAAAGCCCCGACCTGGTCGGGGCTTTTTTGTTGGACCCGCGATGAAGACGGCGCCTAAGTCGACGTTTATGGCGCGAAGCCAACCCACCCCGCTATCATTTGCGCCATCTTTGGGGGGAATAACGGATGCTCAACGGCCTTTGGCTTGGTTTTTTCATCGTCGCGGCCATCTCGGCCATGGCCCAATGGCTGGTGGGCGGTAACGCCGGGATCTTCGCGGCAATGGTCGAAAGTATCTTCGCCATGGCCAAGCTCTCGGTCGAGGTCATGGTCCTGCTATTCGGTACCCTGACCCTGTGGCTGGGCTTTTTGAAGATTGCCGAACAGGCCGGTATCGTCGAATGGCTGGCCAAGGTCCTCGGCCCGCTGTTCGCCCGGCTGATGCCGGAGGTCCCGCCCGGCCACCCGGCCCTGGGCCTGATCACCCTGAACTTTGCCGCCAACGGCCTGGGCCTGGACAACGCCGCCACGCCCATCGGCCTCAAGGCCATGCGTGCGCTGCAGGAGCTCAACCCCAGCTCGACCACTGCCAGCAACGCGCAGATCCTCTTCCTGGTGCTCAACGCCTCGTCGCTGACCCTGCTGCCGGTGACCATCTTCATGTACCGCGCCCAACAAGGGGCTATGGACCCGACCCTGGTGTTCCTGCCGATCCTGCTCGCCACCAGCGCCTCGACCCTGGTCGGCCTGCTGTCGGTGGCGGTGATGCAGCGTCTGCGTCTGTGGGACCCGGTGGTGCTGGCTTATCTGATCCCGGGCGCCCTGCTGCTGGGCGGCTTCATGGCGTTTCTCGCTACCCTGTCGGCCACTGCGCTGGCGGGCTTGTCGTCGATTCTGGGCAACCTGACCCTGTTCGGTCTGATCATCCTGTTCCTGGTGATCGGCGCGCTGAAGCGGGTGAAGGTCTATGAAACCTTTGTGGAAGGCGCCAAGGAGGGCTTTGACGTCGCCAAGAGCCTGTTGCCCTATCTGGTTGCCATGCTTTGCGCCGTCGGCGTGCTGCGCGCCTCAGGGGCCCTGGAGCTGGCCCTGGACGGCATCCGTCATGCGGTCGCGTGGCTGGGCTGGGATACCCGCTTTGTCGAGGGCCTGCCCACGGCGCTGGTCAAGCCGTTTTCCGGCAGTGCGGCACGGGCGATGCTCATCGAAACCATGCAGACCCACGGCGTGGACAGCTTCCCGGCCCTGGTGGCAGCGACCATCCAGGGCAGCACCGAAACCACCTTCTACGTGCTGGCGGTGTACTTCGGCGCCGTCGGGATCCAGCGCGCCCGCCATGCGGTAGGGTGCGCGCTGCTGGCGGAGCTGGCCGGGGTGATCGCGGCGATCTTCGTCTGCTACTGGTTCTTCGCCTGAAGCTGAGCGGCCTGATTCACCGTCCAGTCGACCAGTTGCTTCATCAACTGGTCGCTGGCTGAGCCGAAGCCGCTGACCACTGCTGCAACCTGCTTTTCGCTCAGCGGCTGGCGTACCTCGAAGCGCTGGCTGGCAAGGATGCGCTGGCTGCGGCCCTGCACCAGGCGGGCGTCGTAGCGGATCACCACGGCCAGGCCATCGGCGCTGTACTCGCTCTGAAAGGCCTGCAGTTCACCGGCAATTTCATAATCGCCTTGCAGGTTGCTGTCGTCGGCGCTCAGGCGCTGCACCCGGCCATCACGCTGGAAGGCATCGAGCATGCGATTGCGCAGCAGCGTCGGCGCCGGGTCGCTCCAGCGCGCGCCTTTGTAGCTGCTGATCAGGTTGCCTTGCGGCACTACGGCGATGCGCGGGCTGTTCAGGGCATCGCTGGCAATCGGCTTGTTGATCCGCAGCGACCACGCTGCGCTGTGCGCCACGCTACGGGTGTTCTGCGCCGAAGGCAGTCGGTAGACATCGGCAGGCTCGGCCTGGGGCAGGATCGAGCAGGCGCTGCTCAGGCTCAGCACAGTGGCGAGGGCAAGGTAGCGGCAGGTACGGCTCATGGCTCGAACTCCTTGTTTTTGTCACGGCCCAGCAGGTAGCCGCTGGGGTTGGCCTCCAGGCGCTGGGAGATACCTTTGAGCGAGGTCAGGGTGTCGCGCAGCTCGCGGATTGCCGGTGCCAGTTGATTGAAGCCCTGGGCGCCGCCGTCGATGGCTTCGCGATTGTCATTGAGCAGCTTGTTGATGGTATCGGTGCTTTGCGCCAGCGACTGCATGGCTTGTTCGGCGCTGCCGAACATCTGCTTGCCCTGGCTGCTGAGCAGGGCGTTGGCGTTGCGCATCAGCTCGCTGGTCTGCTCAAGCATGGCGCCGGCCTGTTTGCCGACCTGGGCCAGTTGCTGGATGCCTTCGCGGATGTCGCCGCGTTGGTCGTTGAACGCACCGGTGGTCTGTTCGAGGTTGCTCAGGGTGTTGCTCAGGCGCGTGACATTGTCCTCGGAGAACAGCTGGTTGGCGTTGTGCACCAGGGCGTTGATGTTGGTCATCAGGTCACTGCTGTCGTCCAGCAGACGCGCGATCGGCGACGGCGAGGCGACGATCACCGGCAGCTTGCCGTCCTTGCCCTTGAGCTCCGGGCTTTGCGGCGTACCACCGCTGAGCTGGATGAACGAGGTGCCGGTGATGCCGGTCAGGGTCAGTTTGGCCTGGGTGTCTTCCTTGACCGGCGTGTCGGCGCTCAGGCGCACCTGGGCCAGGACCCGGCGCGGGTCGTTGGGGTCCAGGCGCAGGCTGGTGACATCGCCAACCTTGATGCCGCTGTACTGCACCGAGCTGCCCCGGGACAAACCGGACACAGCTTCGTTGAAGACCACTTCGTAGTCCTTGAAGGTGCTGTCGACGCTGGACTTGGTCAGCCACAGGCCGAACAGCATGGCGCCGGCCACCACCAGCACGGTGACCAGGCCGATCAGGACATGATGTGCACGGGTTTCCATCTCAGAGCTCCTTGGGCGCTGTAGCGGCCTGGTACGCCGCGCGGCCACGCGGGCCATGAAAGTAGTCGTGAATCCAGGCGTCGTCGGTGTCTTCGACCTGGGCAATGGGCCCGGCCACCAGCACCTTCTTCTGCGACAGTACCGCGACGCGGTCGGTGATGGTGTAGAGGGTGTCCAGGTCGTGGGTGATCAGGAACACGCTCAGGCCCAGGGCGTCGCGCAAGGTCAGGATGAGCTGGTCGAAGGCCGCCGCGCCAATCGGGTCGAGGCCGGCGGTGGGTTCGTCGAGAAACAGGATGTCCGGGTCCAGGGCCAGCGCCCGGGCCAGTGCCGCGCGCTTGATCATGCCGCCGGACAGCGACGACGGGTATTTGTCTGCCGCAGAAATCGGCAACCCGGCCAGGGCCAGCTTGACCCCGGCCAGGTGCTCGGCATCGGCGCGGCTCAGGCCCGCGTGCTCGATCAGCGGCAAGGCGACGTTCTCGGTGACGGTCAGTGACGAGAACAACGCGCCCTTCTGGAACAGCACGCCGAACCGCCGCTCGACCAGCGAACGCTGCTCGTCGCTGGCGTTACTCAGGTCCTGGCCGAAAACCCGCACCTGACCTTCGTTGGGCCGGCGCAAGCCGACGATGCTGCGCAGCAACACCGACTTGCCGCTGCCCGAGCCGCCGACCACGGCGAGGATTTCGCCGCGATAGAGGTCCAGGTCAAGTTGCTCATGCACGCTTTGGGTACCGAAGCGGTTGCAGATGCCCCGGGCTTCGATCACCGCCTCGCGGGCGTTGCTGTTGGCTTCGTTCACCAGCCCATCTCCATGAAGAACAGTGCCGCCACGGCATCCAGCACGATCACCACGAAGATCGACTGGACGACGCTGGAGGTGGTGTGGGCGCCCACCGATTCGGCGCTGCCGCTGACCTTGAAGCCTTCCAGGCAGCCGATGGCGGCGATCAGGAAGGCGAAGAATGGTGCTTTCACCAGGCCGACCAGAAAATGCTGCACGCCAATATCGCTTTGCAACAGCGACAGGAACATCGCCGGCGAGATGCCCAGCGACAGTGCGCAGACCACCGCGCCGCCGATAATGCCGCAGAGCATGGCGACGAAGGTCAGCAACGGCAGGGCGATCAGCAGTGCCAGCACCCGCGGCACTACCAGCAGTTCCACCGGATCCAGACCCAGGGTGCGGATGGCGTCGATCTCTTCGTTGGCCTTCATCGAGCCGATTTGCGCGGTGAAGGCACTGGCGGTACGCCCGGCCATCAGGATCGCGGTCAGCAGCACGCCGAATTCACGCAGGAACGAGAACGCCACCAGGTCGACGGTAAAGATGCTGGCACCAAAGCTTGCCAGTACCGTGGCGCCGAGAAAGGCCACCACCGCACCGACCAGGAAGGTCAGCAAAGCGACGATGGGGGCGGCGTCCAGGCCGGTCTGCTCGATGTGCGCAACCACCGAGGTGACCCGCCAGCGCTGGGGCTGGAACAGGCGCAGAAACAGGGTTTGCAGGATCAGGCCGACAAAGCCGAGGATCTGCAGAGTGTCTTGCCACAGGGTGTCTACCGCGCGGCCGATACGGCTGAGCAACTGGATCAGTACCGAGCGTTCAGGTTGCTTTTGCGGGATGCAGAAGTCCTGCACCGAGCAGTACACCGTCTTGAGCAGCGCCTGGCTGGCAGCCGGCAAATGCGTGGCGGTTTCGGTCAGGCGCGCCAGGCGCTCGGCGCCCAGCAACTCGACCAGCAATGCAGCACCGGCGGTGTCCAGCTTGCCGAGCTGGTCGAGGTCGACCTCGGTAGACGGGTCGTATTGGCCGACCAGGCTGTCGCTGGTGCGCTTGAGGCTGGTGTAGTTGGCCAGGGTCCAGTCACCGACGATTCGCAGCCGTGGCGGGCTGCTTGTGGTGTCCAGGGTGGCGCTGGCGTGTGTAGTCATAGGCTCCATGCAGTCCGACCAACGGTTCGCAGCCTCAGAGCATAGCGTTACTCGGCCGCGGGCGCTTGACCATCGTCAACCACCTTGAAGCGCAGTACGCCGATGACCTGGCCGTCTTCAGTCAGTACCCGCACTTGCCAACGCCCGACCGGGTTGCCGGGGAAGTTCTGCTTGTGGGTCCAGGCCCGATAGCCTTCCTTGCGTCCGCCCTGGATGTCCAGGGCGATGCGGTCGACCTCTTTGCCCTCGAATTGCCAGACGTGGTAGATCCGCTCGTTCAGCCCGCGCGGGGCATTGATCGCGGTAAACGCGTAGAGGCCTGCGCGTATTTCACTGGCCTTGATCTGTTCCAGGCTTTTGCCCGGGGTACGGTTCTCGACCTGGGTGCTGACCGCCACTTCAGTCATCCACAGGGTTGCCGGCGGCACCCAGGAGCGCAGCATCCAGCCGCCGGCACCGACGGCCAGGGTCATCACCACCAGCATGATTCCCCGGCGCCAGTGGCTGATGGGGAAGCTGCTGGCCAGGCTTGGGAACGACAGCAGCATGGCGATGCCCAGGGCCAGCTTGAAGCTCTGCGAGGTGGTCAGGTGCAGGATGATCGGCAGCGCGGTGAGCAGCGCGGCAAACAGGGTCAGGGTGTGCAGCGCCAGGTACAGCCAGCGCCGTGGTGCCAGCCACTTGTAGTACAGCGGGTCGATGATCGAGATCAGCCCGGCTGCGGCGAGGATGCCGGTAAACACCAGTTGGCCGCTGTTCCAGGTGGTGGTGACGAAGAAGAACGGCAGGACGAAGAACAGGCTTTCCTGGTGGATCATCTGCGTCGCGTAGCGCAGCAGCGGCTGGGGGATTTCGCGTTTGAAAACCTTGGCGAAGACCTTGGTGAAGGTGTTTTCCAGCATCAGCCAGATCCAGCTGATGAGCATGACGATGGCAATCCAGCTGGCCAGGCTTTCCTGGCGGTCGACCAGGATGAAGCTGCCGACACCGGAGATGAAACCGCCGAGGGCGATGATCCCAGGGTAGCGCTTGATCAACTCGATCAGGCGCTGGAGGTAAAGAGGCATGAAGGTGTTCGCAAGGTCAGGTAAAAACCTTCACAGGATACTCCATAGCGGGGTTAGTAGAACCTGTAGGACCGGCTTGCCCCACGATGATTTCAGCGGGAACGCCGCCGCCCCCATATCAACACCCCGGCCAACAACACCCCCACCGCCAGCGCCACCCACCCATACAGCTCGTCATAACTGAGCAGCGGCTTCTCGATCCGCACATAGCCAGGCTCGGTCAGCAACTGCTCCAGGGCCCGGTTGGCGTCTGCCAGGCTGATCCTGCGCAACGCCCGCGCCGGATCGGCAAATCGTCCTCCGTCAAAGTCGTTCAAGGCGCCCCAGTAATAATCGGCCAGGGCACTGTTGCCTTGGGTCGACCAGGCTTCGCGGTCGATGGCAGCCTGCTTGATGCGCTGGAAGGTGGCCGGGTCCAGGCCATGTTTGCGCAGGCGTTCGAGCATGGCGGCCAGGGCCTGTTCGGCGGCATCGATATCGGCGCGGTCCAAGTCGGCGCTGAGCACCATCAGCCCGGTATCCCCAAAGCTTTTGCGCTGGCTGAACGGGCCGTAGGAAAACCCGTGCTTGAGCCGCAGCTCGTCGTACAGCGCCCAATCCAGGTAGCGCTGCAGCAGGTCCCAGGTCTGGCCGTGGTCGTTGTCCAGGACGGGCTCGAGGAACAGCCAGTGCAGGCGTGCGCTGTCGCCCAGCCAGCCGCGGGTCAATTCGCGGCGGGTTTCGGCTTTATGCGTGACGCCATCGAGCACCCGCCGCTCACCCGGCTCGACCGCTGCTAGCTCGCCATAGGTGCGTTCCAGGTAGGCTGGCAGCAGACGGTCGAGTCCACCGACGACGATCAGGGTCATGTTGTTGGCCGCGTACCAGTGCTGGCGCAGGTCGTTGACCTCTTCCAGGGTCATGTCCTCGATCGATGAGCGCTCGGCACATTTGAGCCCCAGCTCCACAGCCAGTTGATCGCTGGCCGGGTGGCCGATGTCCTGGCGGTCGAGCCAGCGCTGCAGGTGCGAGTAATGCCCACCGTCTTCGCGCTCGACGATGCGCTTGGACAGCTCCAGGGCCTTTTCATCGATCTGGGTGTCGTTAATTACCGCCAACAGCAGGTCGAGCACCTTGCGCTGGTTGCGCGCCGGCGCTTCGATGACGAAGGTGGTATCGGCGCTGCTGGTATAGGCGTTCCACTCCCCACCCAGGGCTTGCATGCGCTCTTCCAGGCCGCCCTCGCCGCCCTCGTCGATACCGCTGAACAGCAGGTGTTCGAGCAGGTGCGGCAGCTCCTGGCGCTCACAGGGGAAGTCATCGAAGCCGACACCGACCACCAGGCGGATCGACACATGGTTGCGTTCGTAACCTGACTTGAGCACTACCTGCAGGCCGTTGGGCAGCAGGTAGCCTTCGACCTGGGAGCGGTCGAGGGCAAAGCCGGGTGCGCAACCCAGCAGCAGGCATATGAACATCAGGCAACGCATGGCGAGCTTCCTTGCGGGAGTTCTTGGGGTGGAGCAATCACGGTGAATGAGCGTCGTCCGGCACGCTGTCGAGCAGCAGGCCGCCGGTATCGGAGCCGCCCAATACCACATAGGCACTGCTGCAGAACAAGGAGTTCAATCGTTTCATGTCGGCGATCAGTTCCAGGTGCAACGAGCTGGTCTCGATACTCTGCACCACTTTACGTTGCAGTCGGCTGACATGGGCGTGGGCCAGGCGCCGTTCCTGGGCGCGGAAGCGGCGTTTTTCCCGCAGTAGCTGGCGGGCGCTTTCCGGATCGGCACTGAGAAACACTGACAGGCCCAGGCGCAGATTTGCCAGCAACTGGCTGTGCAGGCCGGTAAGTTCTTCCAGGCCAACCTCAGAAAACTCCCGGCGCTGTGAAGTCTTCTGTTGCTGAACTTTGCGCAGCATGCGCTCGATGAGGTCGGCAGCCAGCTTGAGGTTGATCGCCAGTTCAATGATCTCGGCCCAGCGCCGGCTGTCCTGCTCGCTGAGGTCTTCGCGGGGCATTTGCGCCAGGTACAGCTTGATAGCGTTGTACAGCGCCTCGACGTCCTCGCCCAGGCTACGCATCTGCTGGGTCATGGCAGTCTGGGTGCCGCGCAGCACATTGAGCATGGCATCGAGCATGCTGTCGACCAGGTCGCCCATACGCAGGGTTTCGCGCACTGCGTTGGCCAGGGCCAGGCTTGGCGTGGTCAGTGCGGTGGCGTCCAGGTGCCGTGGCCGGGCACGGCCGTTGGTTTCTTCGCGTTCGGGCAGCAGCCAGCGGCACAGGCGGCCCATGGGCGTGACCGTGGGCAGCAGGATCAGGCAGCGCAGGGTGTTGTAGAGCAGGTGAAAGCCGATCACCAGTTCCTGAGGGCTGAAACTCAGGCTGTCCATCCACGCCACCAGCGGATTGAGCACGGGAATGATCAGTACCAGGCCGATCAGCTTGTACAGCAGACTGCCCAGCGCCACCTGGCGGCCGGCGGCGTTCTGCATGCTGGTACTGAGAAAGGCCAGCAGGCCGCTGCCGATGTTGGCGCCGATGACCAGGCCGATGGCCACCGGCAGGCTGATCAGCTCGGCGCCGGCCAGGGTCGCGGTGAGCAACACGGCGGCAAGGCTTGAGTAGGAAATCAGTGCGAACAGGGCGCCAACCAGGGCATCGAGCAGGATATCGCCGGTCAGCGAGGCGAACAGCACTTTCACGCCCTGTGCGTGGGTGATCGGCGCCGCTGCTTCGACGATCAGCTGCAGGGCGAGGATGATCAGGCCCAGGCCGATACCGACACGACCCATTTGCCCGGCGCGGGTCTGCTTGCGGGAAAGAAAGAAGATCACCCCGAGAAAGATCAGCAGCGGTGACAGCCACGACAAGTCAAAGGTCAGCACCCGCGCCATCAGCGCGGTACCGACATCGGCACCGAGCATGATCGCCAGCGCCGGGGTCAGGCCCATCAGGCTCTGGCCGACGAACGAAGTCACCAGCATCGCCGTGGCGTTGCTGCTTTGCACCATTGCTGTGACCAGGATGCCGGCGACAAAGGCCAAAGGTCGCTTGGACATGTTCTGGCTCAGCACCCGGCGCAGGTTCGAGCCGTACACCCGCAGGATACCGGTACGCACGATGTGCGTGCCCCAGATCAGCAACGCCACGGCGGAAAGCAGATTGAGCAGGGTCAGCATTGAAAAGGCCCCCTGTTGAATGTGCCCCAGTGGGGCAAATGGATGATGCCGTGAGCCTGTCCTGCTGCCAGGCGGTTTTTCCCAGTGCTCACTTAAGCTGTAGTCGGCCAATGGCCGTGGCGCCAGCATCGCATAGCCACGGCAGCCTTTGAAATAAAACTGTCATCAAGCCAGATGAAAAAAGGGCCCCGCAGGGCCCTTTTCAACAGCACCGGGATTACTGACCCGGGATGTCCTTGCGAAGTTTCACTGGATCGCTCTGTTGCTTCTTCTTGGCCATGGCCGTGCGCATCTTGATGTTGATCGCTTCGACCGCCAGCGAGAACGCCATGGCGAAGTAGACGTAGCCTTTCGGCACGTGCACGTCGAAGGATTCGGCAATCAGCACGGTACCGACCACGATCAGGAACGAAAGCGCGAGCATCTTCAGCGACGGGTGCTTGTCGATGAAGTTACTGATGGCACCCGCGCAGAGCATCATCACCAGTACGGCGACGACGATCGCGGCGATCATCACCGGTACGTGGGAAACCATACCCACCGCAGTAATCACCGAGTCCAGGGAGAAGACGATGTCGATGATCGCGATCTGGATAATGGTGTAGAAGAACTTGCCGCCGGCGCCGCTTGGCTCGTCGCCGGTTTCGTCTTCACCTTCCAGGCCGTGGTAGATCTCCTGGGAACTTTTCCACAGCAGGAACAGGCCGCCGAAGAACAGGATCAGGTCGCGTCCGGAAATACCCTGATCGAGCACCACGAACAGGTCGGCGGTCAGGCGCATCACCCAGGTGATCGACAGCAGCAGGAGAATCCGGGTGACCATGGCCAGCGCCAGGCCGAAGATCCGGGTGCGCTGCTGCATGTGCTTGGGCATGCGGCTGACCAGGATCGAGATCATGATGATGTTGTCGATCCCGAGAACGATCTCAAGCGCCGTCAGAGTAAAAAAGGCAACCCAGATCTCTGGGCTGGTCAGCCATTCCATGTGTATTCCTTCGAACGATGTAAGCAGAACGCCCCAGGCAATGGGGCGCGGCTGCGGTTAGGTGATTCTGTTGTCTTATAGGCTACTGAACAGGGGGAAAATTCCCATGAGCAGCGCGGCGAGCATTATGCACAGGCAGATCAGCACTGCCCACTTCAGGGTGAAGCGCTGATGATCGCCGAACTCGATGCCGGCCAGGGCCACCAACAGGTAGGTAGAGGGTACCAGCGGGCTGAGCAGATGCACGGGCTGGCCGACGATCGACGCGCGGGCCATTTCCACCGGCGAGATGCCGTAGTGGCTGGCCGCTTCCGACAGCACCGGCAACACCCCGTAGTAGAAGGCGTCGTTGGACATGAAGAAGGTGAACGGCATGCTCACGATTGCGGTAATGACCGCCAGGTAAGGGCCCAGCGCATCCGGGATGACCGCCAGCAGGCTCTTGGACATGGCGTCGACCATGCCGGTGCCGGAGAGGATGCCGGTGAAGATACCGGCGGCGAAAATCAGCCCGGTCACCGCCAGCACGCTGCCGGAGTGGGCGGCGATGCGGTCCTTCTGCTGCTGCAGGCACGGGTAGTTGACGATCATGGCGATACTGAAGGCGATCATGAACAGCACCGGCAGCGGCAGCAGGCCCATGATCAGCGAGACCATCAGCAGCGCGGTCAGGGCGCCGTTGAACCACAACAGCTTCGGGCGGCGGGCGTCCGGGAACTGCGAAACGCTGATTTCGCTGTGATCGATTTCATCGCCCGGCAGGTGCAACTCACCCAGGCGTGCGCGTTCACGCTTGCCGTACATATAGGCGATAGCCAGCAGCGCCACTACACCGGCGAGCATGGCCGGGATCATCGGCACGAAAATCTCCGAAGGGTCGACATGCAGGGCGCTGGCGGCGCGGGCGGTCGGGCCACCCCAGGGGGTCATGTTCATGATGCCGCCAGCGAGAATGATCAACCCGGCCATGATCCGCGGGCTCATGCCCAGGCGGCTGTACAGCGGCAGCATGGCCGCCACGCAGATCATGTAAGTGGTGGCGCCGTCGCCATCCATCGATACCACCAGGGCCAGCACCGCGGTGCCCACCGAGACTTTCAGCGGGTCGCCCTTGACCAGCTTGAGGATCTTGCGCACGGCCGGGTCGAACAGGCCGGAGTCGATCATCAGGGCGAAGTACAGGATGGCAAACATCAGCATCACGCCGGTGGGCGCCAGCTTGGTAATGCCTTGCAGCATCATCGGGCCGATATCGCCCGAGAAACCGCCGAACAGAGCGAACAGGATCGGTACCAGGATCAGCGCGATCAAGGCCGACAGGCGCTTGGTCATGATCAGGTACATGAAGGTGATGACCATGGCAAAGCCGAGGAAGGTCAGCATGGGAGTACTCCAGGCGTAGCGCGTCGAAGGAAGAACGTTTCGGGCGGATCAGCGCACAGGGCGCGGCGCGTGGAATAGCGGAGGGATTGCTGCAGGGAGGCGGACGTAGGAAAGCATCAGTATCACCATTGTTGTTGTTAATTGGGCCGGGCGCCGCATCAATCGAATGGGGCCCTGGCTGACCGGTCTTGTGCCGGTAGTGGGGGCAATCCTAAGACGGGAAGCTTTCAGCCAGCTTTCGCTGGCCCAAACCCGACGAGAGGTGCATTGTTGGCTATCAGCCAGCAGGCAACAGGAGGGAGCGATGCGTGATACGTACGAAGGCGGCTGCCATTGCGGCGCCCTGCGTTACCGGATTCAAGGTCCGTTGACGGATGTTGCCCACTGCCATTGCTCGGTGTGCCGACGGGTCAGTGGCGGTTTGCTGATCACCTGGCTGACCGTGAGTTGCGATGATTTCCAATGGTTGAGCGGTACGCCGCAACGCTACGACTCGTCGGCCAGTTGTGTGCGCTATTTCTGTAGCCGTTGTGGCGCCCATGTTGCGCTGACCACTGACCTGAGCCCGCAGAGCATCGATATTACTGTGACCACCCTCGACCAGCCGGAGTTGGCGCTGCCGAACCGGCATATCTGGGTCGACAGTCGTCTGCCCTGGTTGCACCTGGATGAACAGTTGCCAGAGGAACGCGGCGAGACCCTGTGATCAGGGCAGTTGCAGGCCACCGCTGGCCTTGTGCAAGGCGCGCAGGTGTTCCCCCACCTGCCTGATATTGGCCTCGACCGCTTTGATTTCAGCGGCGCGAGCCGGGCCGAGCAAGGCGCGGACCTCTTTGTCGAGGTCGGCACTGAGGGTTTGCAGCTGTTTTTGCCGCTGGCTGGTTTCACTCAGTAGCTTTTCCCGTTCGCTGGCCTGGGGCAAGCCGTAGCCACTGCTGCCCAGCAGCTCCGCCGGGCGGCTGAGAAAACCGCTGTTGGCGAGAATCTGCTGCAGGGTGTTGTTGGCCTTGCCGACGCTGGCGTCATTGAGCTCCCGCCCGGTCAGGTAACGTTGCTTGACCTCGTCCTGGGCCAGCAGCAACTGGCGGCGCAGGCTGGCTTGCTCAAGTAGCAGCAACGCTGCACTGGTGCGCAGGTCAGCCTGGGCAAACCACTGCTGGCGTTGTTCGGCGGATTGCTCGAGCCAGGCCTCGACGTTGTCCTGCTTGATCGGCAGTTGCTTCTTCAGTACCAGGAACATGGCCTGGTAGCGGTCGCGGTAGGAGTCGAAACGGTAACCCAGGCGCAGCGCCTCGCGTGGGTCGTCGAGCACACTGACATCAGCCAGGCCGCGACCTTCGAGCACTTCGAGCAAGCCATTGGGGACGATGCTGTCCAGGTCGTTCAGGCGTGGATTGGCGGTGCCGCTGCGTAACAGCTTGAGGGTTTCGACCGCACAGTTGTTGGACAGGAAGTAGTAGTTGCCGTCGTAGCTCCAGTGCATCTCGGCGGCCTGGCGCACCAGGCTTTGCAGTTCGTCACGGTTGAGCCTGAGCGGAATCGAGGCCAGGCTGCGCAGTTCGGTCTTGGTGTACTCGTCGATCACCTGGGCCAATGGCAAGACGAACAGTCGCGACGGGTAAGCACCGGTCAAGCCGTCCCAGCTCGACAGCTGCACATCATTGACGAACGCCCGGTACGACAGCACCAGGTGCTGGTCCAGATCCAGGCGGCAGTCCGGCCCGCGCGGACGCCCCGGAGCGCAGATGACCAGGCGCAACATGCTGTGGCCCCAGCGGCTGACCCAGTTCTGGTTGGCTTCGGCCAGCAGGTAATCCACGGCATAGACCCGCTCGGGGTCGATCTCGCCCAGCGGCGATTTGGCAAAGTCATTGCCGGCGTTGAGAAACGGCAATGCGCTCGGGCACGGTGGGTGTTCCGGCGCCCAGTCGAAATGCTCTTTCAGGTACGTCTGCAAAGCCGGCCGGCGGCAGGCAAAGCTTGGGTCAAGCAGGAAGTACTCCATGTTGACCGCAATGAACTCCTTGGGGCTGCTCAGCTCATAGCTGTCGGGGCTGCGGGCCACCTGACGGTTGTGCTGCTCGCGCTCGCCGCGACGGCCGACATATTGCGGCCAGCCAGCCAGGTCGAGCAGGCGCGGGTCGTCGCTGAGGGTAAAACGGCGTTCGGTCTGGCCGCGGCATTGCTCGGGCAGGCCGATTTTGCCCTGGCTGTTCTGCTGCCGGGCGCACTGGGTGATCAGCCGCCGTTGCGCGCCCTGCCACAGGCGGGCGCGGTCATAGATGTGGGTCAGTTCATGCAGGACGGTGGCCAGCAGCTCCTGGCGCACGGTGCCGTGGGGGCGGCCGGTCTTTTGCGTGGCGGCGCTGCCATCGGTAAGGCCCTGCAGCAGGCGGCTGTTGAGTTCCAGGGTGGAGACCAGCGACGCCTGGCCGTAGGCGTCTGCCGGCATGCGGCTGCTCCAGCTGACCTGGATGCGGCGGTCAAGGCGGGTCTTGAAGCGTGGCGGCAGAGCCTGCAGGGCTTCGTCCAGCAACGCCTGGCTGGCCCGCTGTTGCTGCGGGTTCAAACCATTGGCCTGCAGCACCAGCTGCAGGTCGGCCAGTGCCGGGCTGGCGAACAGTATCAGCAGGCAACCCAGCAGCCAGGCACGCACTGGCTTCACAGCGCGAGAATGGCTTCAGCCAGGACCTGGTCGCTGGCCTGGCGCGCTTCTGGAACACGCTGGCGCAGGGTGTTGAAGGCGGCTTCGAGTTGCGCGCCACGGATCTCGCCACGGCTGGCGACGTAGCTGGCGGCATCGTCGCGGGCTTCGCGCACGACTTTGGAGTCGCGAATCGAAGTGGTGGTGTCGGAGGTGAAGTCGATCGAGCGGCCAAAGGCACGAACGATGATGTTGCTGGTGGCCACCAGGGTTTGTGCCTGGGCCACATCGGCCAGCAGCAGAAGGCCAAGGGTGGCGGCAATCAGCGGGTTACGCATGGAACATCTCCGGGAGAACAGAAGTAATCATTGGACGAGAATTGCCTGCGCCAGTTCAAGGTCGCTGGCATGAAGTTCCGGGTTGGCCTGGCGCAGCCGGCTCAAGGCAGCCTCAAGGCGAGCGCCTCGCCATTGGCCATCGCTGGCTACAAAAGCGGCGGCATCGTCATGGGCGGCCAGCAGCAGTTTGCGATCGAAGGGCACCGACGTCACTTTGCTGGTGACGTAACCACTGACGACAAGGTTGTTGGCGGTCAGGTCCAGCGCCTGGGCGGCGCCGCTCCAGCAGAACACGAGCAACAGCAATGACAGATAACGCATGGGTCTCGAACGGCAGCTGAATCAGGCGGCAAAGGCTATCCCAATGCGCTGGTGAGGACCAGCGCAGAGGGTCCGGCTTAGTTGCACGTTGTTACATGCAGGGGGCCGGAAGCGATCAGTTTCAGGGCGCCAGGATGGCCTGTGCCAGTTGTGCGTCGCTGGCTTGCAGGGTTGGAGTCTGCTGGCGGATATGAGCGAAAGCGCTCTCCAGTTTTGCGCCGCGGATGTCACCGTGGCTGGCAACGAAGCTGGCAGCGTCGTCACGGGCGGCCTGGACAATCTTGTCGTCACGGAACGAAGACGACACATCGGAGGTGGCATCGGTGGAGGCGGCGACACCACGAACGACGGTATCGGTGGTGACGACAAAGCTGGTGGCGTTGGCAGTGGAAGCCAGGGCCAGCAGCAGCGCGGCGCCAAACAAGCGTGAATGGAACATGGTCGATCTCCTGGATAGGCTTTTGGTGGTTCTTATGTCAGACGCACGCTCAGCTTGTTGCGCTACTTTTTACCAAGCTGGGTACGTTAAGGGTATCACGCGAGTGTAATCTGCGGATTGGACCGGATCGTAGCAAGATTTATCAACTGTACCTGCCAATATTTTTAAATAAAAAACTGTACCGGTATGTTGCGTAACCGCTCTATTCAGGGCCTTTAAACGACAAAACCCGTCAGCAGTCACCTGCGACGGGTTTTGGGGATTCGAGGTGCCGGCCTTGGCCGGCGAGCCCTGCATTAACGCCAGAAAGGCTTGCTCAGCTCTTCGTAGCGTTGTGCTTCGCTGATACCGGCATCAGCCAGCAGACGCGAGTCCAGGCGAGCCAGTTGGTGGCGGCTGGCGATGCGGCGTTGCCACAGCATCAGGTTGGCCAGCAGGCGCAGTGGCAGCGAGGCCTTGGATTGTTCGGCGGTGTTTTCGAAAACCAGATCGGAACTGAGGGTACGTTCCATGATGTGTCATCCTTCCGCTTGTGGCGGCATTAGGTAGTGATTTAACTGATGCCAATGATCCTCCTCTGTCGTCCATAACAGTAGATACAGTTCACCTACATTGTGATGGGCCAGTTAACTGTTTTAAGCGACTGTTGCACTCGGAATAGGCGCAACTGTACTGGTCAGCACTGAAATGGTGCATTTATGATCAGGAGAGGACGCGAGGAACGGAAAATGGCGATGAAAACACCGGTACAGTAGAACAGTTTTTGTCTGAACTAATAAATCAGTTGCCCGACCGGTTGGCATTGCACACAACCGGCGGGTGACTGTGCAGGTCAGCTGGCGAGCATGCGCCCGGTTTCTTCCAGGTTTTCGTGCCAGGCCAGGGCTTCGCGCAGGATGTGCGGAGTGTGGCCACCGCGTTCGCAGGCGCGGGTGAAGTAGTCGTTCAGCGCGTCGCGGTAATCCGGGTGCACGCAGTTGTCGATGATTACCCGGGCACGTTCGCGTGGCGCCAGGCCGCGCAGGTCAGCAAGGCCCTGCTCGGTGACGAGGATGTCGACGTCGTGCTCGGTGTGGTCGACGTGGCTGACCATCGGCACCACGCTGGAAATCGCCCCGCCCTTGGCAATCGACTTGGTGACGAAGATCGCCAGGTGCGCGTTGCGGGCGAAGTCGCCCGAGCCACCGATGCCGTTCATCATCCGCGTGCCGCAGACGTGTGTGGAGTTGACGTTGCCATACAGGTCGAACTCAAGAGCGGTATTGATGCCGATGATGCCCAGTCGGCGAACCACTTCCGGGTGGTTGGAGATTTCCTGTGGGCGCAGGACCAGTTTGTCCTTGTAGCGTTCCAGGTTGCCGAAGACGTCGGCATTGCGGCGGGTCGACAGGGTGATCGAGCTGCCCGAGGCGAAGCTCAGCTTGCCAGCGTCGATCAGGTCGAAGGTCGAATCCTGGAGTACTTCGGAGTACATGGTCAGGTCTTCGAACGGCGAGTCGATCAGGCCGCACATCACCGCGTTGGCGATGCTGCCGATACCGGCCTGCAGCGGGCCGAGCTTGTTGGTCATGCGCCCGGCGTCGACTTCCTGCTTGAGGAAGTTGATCAGGTGGTTGGCGATACCCTGGGTTTCGTCATCGGGCGGCAGTACGGTGGACGGCGAGTCCGGCTGCTCGGTGATGACGATGCCGACGATCTTGGTCGGGTCGATCGGGATCGCGGTGCTGCCGATGCGGTCATCGACTTTTACCAGCGGGATTGGCGTACGGGTCGGACGGTAGGTCGGGATATAGATGTCGTGCAGGCCTTCCAGGTTGGCGTTGTGCGCCAGGTTGATCTCGACGATCACCTGTTTGGCGAAAATCGCGAAGCTGGCCGAGTTGCCCACTGAGGTGGTCGGCACGATGTGGCCTTGCTCAGTGATAGCGACCGCTTCGATGACCGCGATGTCCGGCAGCTTGAGCTGCTGGTTGCGCAGCTGCTCGACGGTTTCCGACAAGTGCTGGTCGATGAACATGACCTTGCCGTCGTTGATGGCCTTGCGCAGGGTGCTGTCGACCTGGAACGGCATGCGACGGGCCAGAACACCGGCCTCGGTCAGTTGTTTGTCGAGGTCGTTGCCCAGGCTTGCGCCGGTCATCAGGCTGATCTGCAGCGGCGACGTCTTGGCGCGCTCGGCCAGTGCATGGGGCACGGCCTTGGCTTCACCGGCGCGGGTAAAACCGCTCATGCCGACGGTCATGCCGTCCTCGATCAGGCCAGCGGCATCAGCCGCACTCATTACCTTGCTGTGCAGGGAGGACAAGCGGATACGATCACGGTACATGGATTGTTATCTCGGGCTACTTAAGCTAGATGCGCAGTCTAGTGTTTTCGCCTGGCTTCGTCCCGCGACCAAGGTCGAATGCGAAGCCCTGAATTAGAGCCTTCCGTCGGCTGGCCGGGCATGAAAAAGCCCCAGCCGGTACCGCGCTGGGGCTATTTGTCACAGTAGGTTCAGCGGCTTATTCGACCGCTTTGACCATGTCTTCGATGACCTTTTTGGCGTCGCCGAAAACCATCATGGTCTTGTCCAGGTAGAACAGCTCGTTATCCAGGCCGGCGTAACCGCTGGCCATGGAGCGCTTGTTGACGATGATGGTCTTGGCCTTGAAGGCCTCGAGGATCGGCATACCGGCAATCGGCGACTTCGGATCGTTCTTCGCCGCCGGGTTGACCACGTCGTTGGCGCCGAGCACCAGGACCACGTCGGCCTGGCCGAACTCGGAGTTGATGTCGTCCATCTCGAACACCTGGTCGTACGGCACTTCGGCTTCGGCCAGCAGTACGTTCATGTGCCCGGGCATGCGCCCCGCCACCGGGTGGATCGCGTACTTCACGGTCACACCGTTGTGGGTCAGCTTCTCGGTCAGCTCTTTCAGTGCGTGCTGGGCACGGGCCACCGCCAGGCCGTAGCCGGGGACGATGATCACGGTGTCGGCGTTGCTGAGTAGGAAGGTTGCGTCGTCGGCTGAACCGGATTTCACCGGACGGGCTTCCTTGGCGCCCGCCGGGCCGGCCGCTTCTGTCGCACCGCCGAAACCGCCGAGGATCACGTTGAAGAACGAACGGTTCATCGCCTTGCACATGATGTACGAGAGGATCGCACCGGACGAACCGACCAGGGAGCCGGCGATGATCAACATCGAGTTGTTCAGCGAGAAGCCGATACCGGCCGCCGCCCAGCCCGAGTAGCTGTTGAGCATCGAGACCACGACCGGCATGTCGGCGCCGCCAATCGGGATGATGATCAGCACGCCCATGATGAACGCCAGGACCAGCATCAGGGCAAAGGCGCTGTAGCTGCCGGTGAAGGTGAACACCAGGCCCAGGCCGATGGTGGCAAGGCCCAGGACCAGGTTCAGTTTGTGTTGGCCGCTGAACTGTACCGGTGCGCCCTGGAACAGGCGGAACTTGTACTTGCCCGAGAGCTTGCCGAAGGCAATAACCGAACCCGAGAAGGTGATCGCACCAATGGCCGCGCCGAGGAACAGTTCCAGACGGTTACCGGTGGGGATCGGGTCGCTGATGCTGGCAACGATGCCCAGCGATTGCGGCTCGACCACCGCGGCAATGGCGATGAACACCGCGGCCAGGCCGATCATGCTGTGCATGAAGGCGACCAGCTCGGGCATCTTGGTCATTTCAACGCGCTTGGCCATGATCGAGCCGGCGGTACCGCCGACCAGCAGGCCGACAATGACGTAGCCGATGCCATCGGTGGCCAGCTCTGCGCCCAGCTTATAGATGAGGCCGATGGTGGTGATCACCGCCAGGGCCATGCCGAGCATGCCGAACAGGTTGCCGCGCCTCGACGTGGTCGGGTGCGACAGGCCCTTGAGTGCCTGGATGAAGCACACCGAGGCGACAAGGTAGAGAAGTGTTACCAGGTTCATGCTCATGTTTACTTCTGCCCCTCTTGCTTCGCTGCGCCCTTGCCGGGGGCTTTCTTCTTGAACATCTCCAGCATGCGCCGGGTGACGAGGAAACCACCGAATACGTTCACCGCTGCCAGCGCCACCGCGAGGGTGCCCATGGTTTTGCCCAGCGGCGTGACGGTTAGCGCAGCGGCCAGCATGGCGCCGACGATGACGATGGCGGAGATGGCGTTGGTGACTGCCATCAGTGGGGTGTGCAGTGCCGGGGTAACGTTCCAGACCACGTGGTAACCGACATAGATCGCCAGCACGAAGATGATCAGGTTATAGACGCCGTGAGAGATCAGCATGTCTTCCATTGTCTGGCTCCTTATCCGTTCTTGCGGATGACCTGGCCGTCGCGGCACATCAGGCACGCGGCGACGATGTCGTCTTCGAGGTTGATCGTCAGCGCACCGTCTTTGTCGAACAGCAGCTTCATGAAGTCGAGCAGGTTGCGCGCGTACAACGCCGAGGCATCCGCGCCAACCTGGGCTGGCAGGTTGGTCGGGCCGACGATGGTCACGCCCTGCTCCACCACCACCTGGTCGGCGACGGTCAGCGGGCAGTTGCCACCCTGGGCTGCGGCGAGGTCAATGACCACCGAACCGGGTTTCATCTGCGCCACGGTTTCGGCGCTGAGCAAGGTCGGTGCCTTGCGGCCGGGGATCAGTGCAGTGGTAATGACGATATCGGCCTGCTTGGCGCGCTCGTGCACCGCCAGGGCCTGGCGCTGCATCCAGCTGGCCGGCATGGGCCGGGCGTAACCGCCGACGCCTTCGGCGCACTCGCGCTCTTCATCGGTCTCGTAAGGGACATCGATGAACTTGGCGCCCAGCGACTCGATCTGCTCCTTCACCGCCGGACGCACGTCCGAGGCTTCGATCACCGCACCCAGGCGCTTGGCCGTGGCAATGGCCTGCAGCCCCGCGACACCGGCGCCGAGAATCAGCACGCGCGCGGCCTTCACGGTACCGGCAGCGGTCATCAGCATCGGCATGAAGCGCGGATAGTGGTGAGCCGCCAGCAACACGGCCTTGTAACCGGCAATGTTGGCCTGCGACGACAACACATCGAGGCTTTGCGCCCGCGAGGTACGCGGCGCAGCTTCAAGGGCAAAGGCGGTAATGCCGCACTCGGCCATCTTGGCGATGGTTTCGTTGTTGAACGGATTGAGCATACCCACCAGGACGGTGCCGCTCTTGATCTGGGCCAGTTCGCTATCGTCAGGGGCTACAACCTTGAGAACCAGCTGAGCTCCAAACGCATCGGCAGCGCTGCCAATAGTGGCGCCTGCTGCTTCATAGGCACTGTCCGGAACGCTGGCGTTGATGCCGGCGCCGCTCTGGACGGTGACCTGATGCCCCTGGCCAATCAGTTTCTTGATGGTTTCCGGGGTTGCAGCAACCCGTGTTTCGCCCGTCTGCGTTTCGAGAGGAACACCAATGTGCACGTCATTTCTCCTGCGTGATCTTTTGTTGGTAAACCAGTGCACTGCGGATGGTGCGCTGGGGCGGCCGATCAGCACGATCCCGCCGAATTCAGGCGGGGCGCGGCATTTTGCAGGTGATTCCTGAATCGCTTCAACCAGTTTTGAAGGGTGACGGCAATCAAACTACAAGTCACCCTGTGACCGAATGTCGCAAGAACAGGCCTGGAGCCCGCCAAGCGCGGGCTTCAGGGAGATTACGGCAAAAATTGAAATTTTTCCGCCGAATTTGCTGAATGCCTGGCTGAAAGCGCGATTTATGCTGTGAAGGCCGCATAAACCGCAGGGTTAAGGGCTTTTGAGAGGCTGCCTGAAACAGTTAGCCAAAATGCGACATTTCCTTACATCTGTAGGTTTAAAGTTTTGTTGACTACGGGGTCAGATTGTAGCTGTCATCCTTATGGGCTGCGGCGTAGCGGCTCGCCTCCCGCACCAGCCAGTCGCGAAAGGCGCGCAGCGAAGCCGATTCCACCTTGCGCTCGGGGATCATCAGGTAATAGGCCTTGATGCTCGACAGCGCGTGCGGGCTGGCCACGACCAGGCGCCCTTCTGCCAGCTCGCGCTGGATCAAGAAGGGCGGAATCAGCGCCACGCCCATCTCGTGCATGGCGGCCTGTGCCAACATCGAGAATAGCTCATAGCGCGGGCCGGTCATGTCGCGGGCGACGTTCATTTCCAGGCTGTTGAACCACTGGCGCCAGGCGTAGGGTCGGGTGGTTTGCTGCAGCAGTGGCAGCTGGGCTATCTGCTCGGGGCTCAGTTGCTGATTGCCGGCCAGCATTGCCGGGCTGCACACCGGCACGGGGTTCTCGCCCATCAGTCGATGTGACTCGGTGCCCGACCAGTCGGCGTCACCGAAGTAGATCGCCGCATCGAAGCTGGTATCGGCAAACAGGAATGGCCGGGTGCGGTTGGTCAGGTTGACCGTGACCTCGGGGTGGCGTTGCTGGAAGTCCTTGAGCCGCGGCAGCAGCCATTGGGTGCCGAAGGTCGGTACCACTGCCAGTTCGATGACGTTGGCGCCCTGCTGGCCCATTACCGACAAGGTATCGCGCTCCACTGCATCCAGCTGGGTGGCGACCCGGCGGCTATAGGAAAGTCCGGCTTCGGTGAGCTTCACCCCGCGGCGGGAGCGGCGAAACAGTTCGACATTAAGAAACTCTTCAAGCCCGGCGATTTGCCGACATACGGCGCCCTGGGTCAGGGACAGCTCCTGGGAAGCCTTGGTAAAGCTCTCGTGGCGGGCGGCGGTCTCGAAGCAGACCAGGGCCGCAGTACTGGGGATCTTGCGCCGCATGTACATCAACCTCACTAATAGGACGTAAATATGGCCTTTGCGGCCATTACGAAGTGAGAAATTATCACAAGATCATGCGCAATCCTCGTTTGTCTCGTCGCCTGAACGGGCCTAGGATCAATGCACAACAACTCTGGTCCCATTTTTCGAGGATTCGCTCATGGCCGGTAAAGCAAGCTTCAACTGGATCGACCCGCTGTTGCTCGACCAACAGCTCACTGAAGAAGAGCGCATGGTGCGTGACAGCGCTTATCAGTTCGCCCAGGACAAGCTGGCCCCGCGCGTGCTGGAAGCCTTCCGTCACGAGCAGACCGACCCTGCGATCTTCCGCGAGATGGGCGAAGTCGGCCTGCTCGGCGCAACCATCCCCGAGCAGTACGGCGGCAGCGGCTTGAACTACGTGTGCTACGGCCTGATTGCCCGGGAAGTGGAGCGTATCGACTCCGGCTACCGTTCGATGATGAGTGTGCAGTCCTCGCTGGTCATGGTGCCGATCAACGAATTCGGCACCGAGGCACAAAAGCAGAAGTATCTGCCCAAGCTCGCCAGCGGCGAATGGATCGGCTGCTTCGGCCTGACCGAGCCAGACCATGGTTCCGACCCGGGCTCAATGATCACCCGCGCCAAGAAGGTCGACGGTGGCTATCGCCTGAGCGGCAGCAAAATGTGGATCACCAACAGCCCGATCGCCGATGTGTTCGTGGTCTGGGCCAAGGATGATGCTGGCGACATCCGTGGTTTCGTCCTGGAAAAAGGCTGGCAGGGCCTGAGCGCCCCGGCGATTCACGGCAAGGTCGGCCTGCGCGCCTCGATCACCGGCGAGATCGTCATGGACAACGTGTTCGTGCCCGAAGAGAACATCTTCCCGGATGTACGCGGCCTCAAAGGTCCGTTCACCTGCCTGAACTCCGCACGTTATGGCATCTCCTGGGGTGCCCTGGGCGCCGCTGAAGCCTGCTGGCATACCGCGCGCCAATACACCCTGGACCGCAAGCAGTTCGGTCGCCCGCTGGCTGCCAACCAGCTGATTCAGAAGAAACTGGCCGACATGCAGACCGAAATCACCCTGGCCCTGCAAGGCTGCCTGCGCCTGGGCCGGATGAAGGACGAAGGCACCGCTGCGGTCGAAATCACCTCGATCATGAAGCGCAACTCCTGCGGCAAAGCCCTGGACATCGCCCGTATGGCCCGTGACATGCTCGGTGGCAATGGTATCTCCGACGAGTTCGGTGTAGCCCGTCACCTGGTCAACCTCGAGGTGGTCAACACCTATGAAGGTACCCATGACGTCCACGCGCTGATCCTCGGTCGCGCGCAGACCGGCATCCAGTCCTTCTATTAATAGGGAGCCAGCCATGGGCGCGCTATCTCATCTGCGGGTGCTGGATCTGTCGCGAGTGCTGGCCGGGCCCTGGTCCGGGCAGATACTCGCGGACCTCGGCGCCGAAGTGATCAAGGTCGAGCGCCCGGGCAGCGGCGATGATACGCGCGCCTGGGGCCCGCCCTTCCTCAAGGATGCCTACGGCGAGAACACCAGCGAGGCCGCCTATTACCTGGCGGCCAATCGCAACAAGCGTTCGCTGACCATCGACTTCACCCAGCCCGAGGGCCAACGCTTGGTACGCGAGCTGGCGGTCAAGTCGGACGTGCTGATCGAGAACTTCAAGGTTGGTGGGCTGGCGGCCTATGGGCTGGACTATGAAAGCCTGAAGGCGATCAACCCGCGCCTGGTGTATTGCTCGGTCACAGGCTTCGGCCAGACCGGACCCTACGCCAAGCGCGCCGGCTATGACTTCATGATCCAGGGGCTGGGCGGCTTGATGAGCCTGACCGGACGGCCGGAGGGTGAAGAAGGTGCGGGGCCGGTGAAAGTCGGTGTGGCACTGACCGATATCCTCACCGGGCTGTATTCGACCGTGGCCATCCTGGCTGCCCTCGCCCATCGTGATCGCGATGGCGGCGGTCAACATATTGATATGGCGCTGCTCGACGTGCAGGTTGCCTGCCTGGCCAACCAGGCCATGAACTACCTCACCACGGGTACGCCGCCGCGGCGTCTGGGTAACGCACATCCCAACATCGTGCCTTACCAGGACTTCCCTACTGCTGACGGCGACTTCATCCTCACCGTGGGCAACGACGGCCAGTTCCGCAAGTTCGCCGAGGTTGCCGGCCAGCCGCAATGGGCGGACGATCCGCGCTTTGCTACTAATAAGCAGCGGGTTGCCAATCGCGCCGAGCTGATTCCACTGATCCGCCAGGCCACGGTGTTCAAGACCACCGCTGAATGGGTCGCGCAGTTGGAACAGGCAGGTGTGCCGTGCGGGCCTATCAATGACCTGGCGCAGATGTTTGCCGATCCCCAGGTTAAAGCCCGGGGGCTTGCGATCGAGATGCCGCACCCGCTTGCCGGGCAGGTACCGCAAGTGGCCAGCCCGATTCGCTTGTCCGAGACGCCGGTGGAATATCGCCATGCGCCACCGCTGCTGGGGGAGCATACCGAGCAGATCCTCGGCGAGGTGCTGGGCCTGGCGGCATCGGAGATCGAGCGATTGCGAGCCGCTAACGTGCTTTAACACCGTCTCTTCTATATTGAAGAGCTGCTTCAGGGGCTTATTGTCATAAGTTTGAAATAAGTCCTTGACGCCCCTGCAGATGTGCATTCCGAAACCCCTGTCTGCACTGCAGACAGGGGTTTTGTCTTTCTGGCGGTTGCAGATTGCTCTTTCTGTGGTGGTGCGGCGGTGCGACGCTTCGACTTGCCCCTCGATGAGGCCGGTACAGCCAGCACACCAAGTGTCACCAGCACTTATTCAGCTCTGCGCACCTTCCCACTACGCCGCGCCTGCAACTTGCGCCACCAGATATACACCCCGGTCAACGACAGCACTGCAATCATCACCCCGAGCACTGCAATCAACACCTGGCCTGTCATACCAATGATGCGTCCGCCGTGTATGGGTAACTGCAAGCGGTAAAAGCGTTCCCCCAAGGTGCCTTGCCCGGCAATCTCCTTGCCCAGCAAATGCCCGTCAGTCCCATGAAAGAACAACCAGGACTTACCCTGGGCATCGGTATCGTGCTGACCGAACCCCGCGCCATAGAAGTTGTACTCGAAGCTGTAGTACAGCTCACCGATCGGTGCTGTCAGCCCCAGCCGCTGACCCTCCTGCTGCGCCAGCTGGTAGGCCTGTTGGTAGCTCAGCTGGGTCACCCCCAATTGCTCCTTGGGCAGGGCCCCACGGGCTTCATAGACGCTTGGCTCGACCGGTGAGAACAGCGACACCGCCGGTTTGAACACCTGGGCCGGCAAGTTCATCGCCACACTGCTGATCGCAATCGGCAGCAGCAGTAGCCACAACCACAAACCGCCCGCCCTGTGGATATCCATGTTCAGCCGATAGGCATGGCCACCCTTGATCTTCCAGGCTTTCGCCCACTTGCCCCAGAACGGTCGCCCACGGGGCAAGGTCAGCAGCACGGCGATAACGCAGTCGATCACCCACATGATCGCCACCACACCCATCAGCAAGATTCCCCAGTTGCCGGGCAGGGTCAGGCTGTAGTGAAGCTCGAGCATGAATGGCATGAAGTTCTCGCGGGAGAAACAGCATTCGCCCCAGTAGCGCTGGCCCAGGGTCAGACCGCTGACCGGATCGAGATAGAACACGGTGTTCTTCTCGGCATAGGGCTCGCCGCTCGCAGGATCGCTGCGCGGCACCATTGCCATTAGCGCCGCATGCCCCGGTTCGTTCGGGTACTCCATGTACCAGACCTGCAACCGCGGGTGCTCGGCCTGCAACTTATCCACAAGCACCCCGGGTTGCTGCCGCTCACCCATGGCGGGGGCTTCGTAGAAGGACGGGTTGAGCCACTCGTCCAGTTCGTGATGAAAGGCCAGGACGCTGCCGGTAAGGCCGGCCATGGTCAGGAACAGCGCGGTGATCAGGCCGAGGTAGCGGTGTAGCAGTACATAAAGCTGACGCATGAGTAGAGGTCCGGAATAAGTCGCCAGATGCAACAAAGCCAGCGCCCGAAATCAGGTGCTGGCTTTGGCGTTCATACAGGTGAGGTCAGAACTGGTAGCTGACCGTGGCGCTGACATTGCGCTCTTCGCCCATGTAGCAGTAACTCAGGCTGGCACATGAGGCGATGTAGCTTTCATTGGTGAGGTTGTTGGCATTGAGCCGCACATCCACGCCCTTGAGCCCGACCTTGCCCAAGTCATAGCCAACCGAAGCGTCGAACAGGGTGTAGGAGGGCACCTTCATGGTGTTCTCGGCATCCACCCAGCTGTAGCCGACATAGCGCACACCACCGCCCAGGCGCAGGCCATCGAGGGCGCCCTGGCGGAAGTTGTAGTCAGCCCACAGCGAGGCCATGTGCCGCGGTGCCTGGGTTGGCGAGTTGCCCTTGTTGTCGAGGTCGCTGGCAAACAGCGTGCTTGGCATCGACTTGGAGTACTCGATATCGGTGAAGGTGTAGCTGCCGAGGACTTTCAGGTTGTCGGTGACCTGCATGTGCGCTTCCAGCTCCAGGCCCTGGGAACGGACCTGGCCGACAGGACGGTAGAACTCTTCCTGCGGCAGCTTGGAGGCAAGGTTCTCCTGCTCGATGCGGAACACCGAGGCAGTGAACAGATTGTCGGTGCCCGGCGGCTGGTACTTGATGCCGGCTTCCCACTGGGTGCCCTCGGTCGGAGCCAGCGGGTTGCCCGACTGGTCGGCGTAAGAGTTGGGGTTGAACGACTCGGAGTAGCTGATGTACGGCGCAATACCATTCTCGAACAGGTACAGCACGCCGGCGCGACCGGTCAGCTTGGTGCGCTCGTCGCTGATCTTGGTGCCCAGCGGGCGGCTGGCTTCGGCGATGCGATTCTCATCCGAGGTCTTCACCCAGTCCTGGCGCAGGCCCAGGGAGAAACGCCACTGGTCGAGCTCGATCAGGTCCTGCAGGTACACGCCGGTCTGCTGCAGGCGGCGCAGGTAGCTGGTGGGGGCGAAGTAGGTGATCTGCGAGTTGCCATACTGCGGGTCGAAGGCATTGATCGGTGCCAGGGCGCCGCTGCGCCAGTCGACCACGGTCTTGCGTCGCTGGTAGTCCAGGCCCACCAGCGTGGTGTGCTTGGCGCTGCCGGTGAAGTATTCGGCCTGGAGCATGTTGTCGATGATGTAGGAGTGGAGCTTTTCATCGCCGCCGGTGTAGTAGCGGTTCAGCTCGTTGCTGGTCGGCGTGGTCCAGCCCCAGGCATACACCTGGTCCATCTTCACCGTCGAATCCAGGTAACGGAAGTTCTGCCGCGCGGTGAACACGTCGTTGAAGCGGTGCTCGAACTGGTAGCCGAACGACTGCTGGTCACGCTCGTAACGGTCGACACCCGGTTCGCCTTCGAAGAAGTGATCGGAGATGCGCTGACCATTGCGCTGGTGCAGCGCACCATCGGCCGGCACGCCGCCGTGATAACCGCCGTCGGGGTCATGCTGCAGGTACGCCTGCAGGGTCAGCGAGGTATCTTCGCTGAAGTTGATGCTGACGGTTGGCGCCAGGGCGAAGCGTTTTTCTTCGTTGTGGTCGAACTGGGTGTCGGACTGATCGGCCAGGCCCACCAGACGGTAGGCGATGCGCTTGTCGTCATCCAGCGGGCCACTGAAGTCGAAACCGACGCCACGCTGGCCCTGGGTGCCGACGGTGGCCTGCACTTGATGATAGGCCTCGTACAGTGGCTTCTTGCTGGTCAGGGCGACCAGGCCACCGGGCGAGCTGCGGCCATAGAGCACCGAAGACGGCCCCTTGAGAATATCCACCCGCTCGAGGAAGTACGGATCGACCTGCATGGTGCTATAGGTGCCGCTGTCACCCATGGACTTGAGGCCGTCCAGGTAGATGTTATCCACAGAGCCATCGTTGAAGCCGCGCATGGCCACGTAGTCGTAGCGGTGCGTGGCGCCATAGGGGTTGGTCAGCACGCCCGGGGTGTAGCGCATGGCCTGGGCCACGGTCTGCGAGCCCTGGTCGTCCATTTGCTGGCGGGTCACCACCGACACCGACTGCGAGGTTTCCAGAATCGGCGCACTGGTCTTGGTCGCGACCTGGCTGTGGGTGGCGTTGTAGCCTTCCATGCTGCCCAGGGCATTACCCAGGGCGAACTCGCGCACTTCGGTGCTTGGCAACGCCAGCGCGGCGTCCTGTGGCTGCGCCCGTAATACATAGCTGCCGCCATCCTGGCTGAGTGCCTCCAGGCCCGAACCATTGAGCAACTGGCGCAGCGCCTGGTCAGTGGCGTAACTGCCTTGCAGGCCTGGCGAGTGCAGACCCTGGGTCATTTGCGGGGTGCTCGACAGGGTAATCCCAGCCTGGCGGGCAAACTGGTTGAGCACGTCATCCAGGGAACCGGCGGGGATGTTGTATTGCTGGCTGACACTGCCCGCTTGTGCGGCGAGCGCCAAGGCCGGTACAGCAGCGATGCCCAGGGCGGTGCCGAGCAGCGTGGCGCGGATGGCCTTGCCGAGGATACTGCGCGAGGCAGAATCTAAGACAGGTTGAAAATCATTCTTCTTGTTGGGCCGCAGCAGGGGCGAAGCATTACGCATGGAGAGCATCCGTAGAGTCGGTAAGGGCAGAAGGAGTCGCTTACTGTCCTAGCCGGACTCATGGATAAAACCCGCCAAAAAAATTCACTTCAGGCCAGCCGTTCCAGGCGCACCCACCAGCGCGTGCGATAGCTGACCTTCACCGGCAGCGTCTGCGGCAACAGTTGCAGCAGTTTGTCGGTGTCCTCCAGGCGGAACACACCGGACAGACGCAGCTCGGCAATGTCATCGGCGCAGCTCACATAGCCGTGGCGATAGCGCCCGACCTCATTGAGGAAATCGCCCAGGCGCATGTCGCGGGTAACGATCAGCCCTTCGGCCCAGGCGCCGGCGTCCATGTCCTGATTCTGCAGGGGGGTTGCGCCGCGGGCATCGAGGCGATAGCTCTGGCCGGCGTGAATCCATTGCATCGGTCCTGGCGAGTGGATGGCGACGCTGCCCTGGCTGACGCTGACGCGGGTGCAGTCATCGTCCTGGCGTACCACGAAGCGGCCGTCGAAGCCTTGCAGCAAAGCATCACGGGTGCCTACCAGCAATGGCCGGCCCGGGGTGGCCGTATCCTTGGCGCAGGTCAGCATCAATTCGCCGTGCTTGAGACGAATCAGGCGCTGATCGGCCTCGAAAGCCAGATCCACGGCGCTACTGGTGTTCAGTTGCAGCATTGAGCCATCCGGCAGGCGCACGCTGCGCCGCTGACCGGTGCCACTGGCAAAATCCGCGGTCAACGGGCTGATAACCTGCAGATCCTTGCCCAGCCAGGCCGCCGAGCCGAACACCAGCACGCCGCTGAGCAGCTTCAGGGCCTGGCGCCGTTGCAGGCGCTGGCTGCTGTTCTCCAGGGTCTGCAAAGCTACACTGGCACCTGGCACGGCGCGCAGGTTGAGCTCCTGATGCAGGGACTGCACCCGTTGCCAGGCCAGCTCGTGTTCCTGATGGGTAGCACGCCACTGTTCGCATTGCTGCTGCAGCCGCGCGTTGTGGCCGCTTTCGCGCAGCTTGAGCATCCAGTGGATGGCCTGCTTGACCACTCGCGGGCCAGGATTGAGGGTTGTCATGCCGGCTTACGCCTCTGACTCGTAGCGCAGCAGGTAACAGTGATAGAGCGCATCGGCCACATAGCGCTCGACCGAGCGCAGGGACACGCCCATCTGTTCGGCAATTTCCTTGTGGCTCAGGCCTTCGCACTGCGCCAGGAGAAAAGCGCGGCGCACTTTCGGTTTAAGGCCGTCGAGCATCTGCGCGATGCGCTCGAGCAGCTCCAGCAACAGTTCGCGAGTTTCAACCGAGGGCACTTCGGCTTCTGGCAGATGCGCCAGGGCTTCAAGGTAGGCGCGGTGCAGCTCTTCACGGCGCCAGTGGTCGATCACCAGGCCCCGGGCGATGGTGCGCAGGAACGCCCGGGGTGTATTCAGCTCCAGCAGTTCGCGCCGCTGCAACAGGCGCACGAAGGTGTCCTGGGCCAGATCCGCGGCATCGGCGGCATTGCCCAGCTTGCTGCGCAGCCAGGTGTTCAGCCAGCCGTGGTGATGGCTGTAAAGCGTGTGCACGGACTCTGGAGAGGGCATGAAGGTGCGCTGCTGAAGGGGTCATAAATGATAATTAGTCTCATTGTTGGCATCCTTGAACTATTTTGCAACTATTGATCATCCTCGCGGGGCAAGCCCGCTCCTACAGGAGCGGGCTTGCCCCGCGATCCGGTTTCTAACTCAACAGATTCCTCACGTTGTTCATCGCCTCATCGGCAAACCCCTGCAAAAACGCCTGAAAGCCTGGCATTGCCTCGCTACCGCCTTCCCATGGCTCAGCCTGGATGGTCCAGGTTGCCCGTGCCTGGCGCTCGCCCAGCGCCTCGACCTGCATCGCCGCCCACAGGTTGCCGATGTTCAGGCTGGTGTAGATCAGGCTCCAGGTCATGTACATGGCCTGGTCGTCGCGGCTATTGAGCTGCTCGATGACCACGTTGCCGTCCTTGAACAGCTTTTTGCGCACCGAGCGCACGCCGCTGCCGGTCATCTCGATGTGCGCCAGGGCCGGGATGAATACCGGGAAGCCGGCGAAGTTGCCGACGATGTTCCAGACACTGGCGGCCTCGCTGGCGATGTCGACACTGGCCACCACGTGGCAGCCGTCCGGGTTGTGGATAAGTGTGTCGGGTTGAAGTGCTCGCATGGTGTATCTCCTGCTTGGGTGGAAGGTCTCAGATGAAGGCGATGTCGTGCAGGTACTGGCAGCCGCGCTGCAGCAACTGCGGGGTTTTGCGCGGGTAACGGGCGCCCATGCGCTCGACGCCGGCGCGGGCGTTGTCGTGCCGGATCAGCGAGATGTCGCCGATGTCTTCTTCAAAACCGTCCAGGTAGAAGCCCAATACATCGAACAGGGCGTTATCGCGGTCGACCCGCTGCAACTGCCGCTGCCATTGCTCGACGCTGACCAGCTCGAACGACTTGCCGCTGTCACGGAACACCGAAACGTAGTCGCGCCAGCTCAGCGGCTCGGGGTTGTGCAGGTTGAACACCGCCCGTTCGGGCTGGTAGCGGCTGCTGTGGAAGGCGATGAAGCGGGCGAGAAAATCCACCGGCATCAGGTCGAAGCTGAGTTCCAGCGCGGGCACCTGGCCGAGCTGCAGCGAGCCCTTGAGCATCAGCATCAGCCGATTGCGCTGGGGTTGGCAGATACCATTGCGGCTGTCGAAGGTGATGTTGCCGGGGCGGTACAGATTGACCCCTACGCCTTGGGCACGGGCGCGCTGGAGGATGCGCTCGCCGACCCATTTGCTCAGGTTGTAGCCGTTGCGGATATAGATCGGCGGTGTTGCGGCGGGGTCCTCTTCCAGCACCTGGCCATCGGCGTCGATGGCGCTGCACGCCGACAGGGTCGAGATGAAGTTGAATACCTTCTTGCGCCGGCCTTCGCACAGGCGCAGGCACTCGAACAGCGGCTCGACGTTGTCGGCGGCCAGGCTGCGGTAATCCAGCACATGGTTGACCTGTGCGGCGTTGTGCAGCAGGGCGCCGTATTCGCTGTCCAGGTAGTGATACTCGGCCTCGGCCAAGCCCAGGCGCGGCTGGCGCAGGTCGGCCGCAAAGACTTTCACCCGGCTCATGTCGAGCTCGTGCAGGCCGTTCTCCATCAGCGCTGCGGTGAAGCGTTGCTGCGCTGACTGGCCGGCGCTGGCACGCACCAGGCAGGCGACTTCGCTGGCGCCCCAGCTCAGCAGCGCTTCGACCAGGTGCACGCCGAGAAAGCTGTTAGCGCCGGTGACGATCACCTTGTGCACGTCGCCCAGCTGCGCCATCGGCAGAACCTGCAAATCCAGTTCGCGGCAGGCATCGCGTTCGGCCTGCGGGTCGTGGCCGAGCAACTGTGCTTGCTCACCGCTGACCAACATGGCCAGGCGTTGCACCGTGGGCATCTCGATGAAGCGGTTGATCGCAATGCTGCGGCCGAACTGTTCACGAACGGCGAGCAACAGGCGTGATAGCAGGATCGAATGGCCTCCGAGGCTGAAGAAGCTGGCATCGGTGGAGATATCTTGCTCGGGCAGTTCCAGCAGGTCGCTCCACACGCCGACCAGTTGGGCTTCGACCGGCGTTACCGGGCCGAAGTGATGGTTGCTTGGTGCCAACCCCAATGGCATTGCCAGCAGCGCCTGGCGATCGATCTTGCCGTTGGCGGTGTAGGGCATCTGCGCCAGGTGTTGGTAAAAGGTCGGGCGCATGTAGTCGGGCAGTTGCTGCTCGGCATGCAGGCGCAGGCTTGCTTCGCCATCATCGACCGTGGCTTGCGCGCAGAACGCCAGGATCCGTCGCCGACCGTCGATGACCACGGCCACCTGGCGGAACAGGCCGCTGCTGCGCAGGCAATGCTCGATCTCTTCCGGCTCGACCCGAAAGCCGCGAATCTTCACCTGGTTGTCGCGCCGGCCACAGAGTTCGATACCGTCGGTGGTCCATTTGCCGATATCGCCGGTGCGGTACACACGCAACGGCTTGCCGTCGGCAAGGGTGAGGTTGAGGAAGCGCTCAGCACTCAGGGCTGGATTGTTCAGATAGCCCAGGCTTACGCCCGGCCCGGCAATGTACAGCTCACCGGGCCTGTTTTCGGCTACAGGCTGCAGGCCTTGGTCGAGGATCAAGACCTGAGTGTTGTCGATCGGACAGCCCAGGTTGCGGTTGTTGTCCTCAGCCTGGAACACCCGGGTGGTGGCCAGCACCGTGGTTTCGGTGGGGCCGTAAATGTTGTGCAGCCGGCACTGCCCGGCCAGGCGGGCAATCACCTCCGGCTCACAGACATCGCCACCGGTGATCAGGTGCTGCAAACCCAGCGCCTGATCGCGCGGCAGGATGCTCAGCAGCGCCGGCGGCAGGAAGGCATGGGTCACTTGCTGTTCGCGCATCAGCGCCAGCAACTGAGCCGGGTCACGGCGCTGGTCTTCAGTGGGCACCACCAGTTCGCCGCCAGCGATCCAGGTTGGCAGGATGTCCAGCAACGAGGCATCGAAGCCGATGGTTGAAAACTGTAGTGCCCGGCTTTGCTGATCGAGCTGTACATGGGCGCTGTACCAGGCCTGGAAGTGGCTGAGGTTGCGCTGGCTGAGCAACACGCCCTTGGGCTGGCCGGTGGTGCCCGAGGTGTAGATCGCTACGCAGGGGGCGTCTGGCGCCGGTCGCTGGCGCAGCAATGACGGTAACGGCTGCGTCAGCGGCGCAGGCAACTGGCGCAGGTCCAGGCACCGCACCGCCAGGTCATCCAATGGCAGCTGACCGTCATGCAGCAACACGCTGGCGCCGGCATTCTTGAGGATGTAACGCAGACGTTCGGCGGGGTGCGCCGGGTCCAGCGGCAGATACACCGCCCCAGCGCCAAATACGGCGAGCACACTGGCGTAGAGCGCAGCGGACTTGCCCATGCAAACACCGATTACCGGCGCTTCACTGCCCGCCGATGGAGCCGCCAGCCATTGCTGGATCGCGGCCGCCTGGGCGTGCAGCTGTGTATAACTTATGCGCTGGCCGTTGAGGTTCAGCGCCGGGCGCTCGGCATGCACATGCAGGCTCTGTTGCAGGCGCTCGACCAGCGGTACTTCGCCAGCGGCGAGCAATGGCTGATTGTCGCGCTGGTTGAAGCGATGAAACCAGGCCAGTTGCTCCAGCCAGCCGAGGCCCTGTTGCCGATCCTCTTGCCCGGGGCTGATGGCCGGTGCTTGCTGCAGGTAGTCGGGGTTTCGCGAAAACCGACTGACGTGCAGCGCGAGCATTTCCTGCAGGCTGGCGATGGCCTGCAGGCGCAACTGCTGACCGTTGCCGGACAGCTCCGGGGCCAGGTGCTGGCGCTCGATCAGTCGCTGTGCGGTGGCACTGCCGGTCCAGCACAACAGCTCGAGTGTCGGCAGTTCGCCAGCGCTTTGCAGGTAGAGCCCAAGGCGCAGGCTCAACAGCGCGCAGTCGCCCAGGCCGTGCCAGTCGCTGGCACACAGCGCCAGGCTGCCGTCATCGATGAGCAACTGTGGCTGGCGCCACGGGCGTTGTTGCAAGGCCGCGGCGCTGTTGGCCAGGTGCAGCGCGTGCCCGTGGTCGAGCAGGTCCTGGTGCAGCAGGGTCAGTGCGGGGCTGGCGCCGATCAGCAGGATTTCCAGGCGTCTCATGGCTATCTCCTTGGTTCGGGCAGGTAGTGCGCCAAGGCCTGTTGCACGCACGGCGACTCGAGCATCGCGCTGGCTTTGAACAGGCGCAGGATGTTGCACAGCAGCGGATGCCGGTGGTCGATCGGGTAGGCCATCGCCGTTACTTCCTGGCGCAATGCTTGTCGCGCGGTCTCGCTGATCGGCAGGTGATCGATCAGGGTGAAGTCGAAGCCTTTCTGGATCTCGTTGGTCAGGTACTGGGCGAGGAACACCGGCAGGATTTCGGCAATGCATTGCCGATCCGCCTCGGGCGCGCTGTGCCAGTAGATGCGCACCAAGCGTGCCCAGAAGGTTGAATGGCGGCCTTCGTCAAGCAGGTGATCGGCCATCAGCCCCTTGACCGATGGTTTGACCGTGTCGTCGCGGGCAAAGGCGGCGACATCGTCGGTCAGGGTATTTTCGGCGATGCCCACGCAGATCAGCTCCAAGGCGTCGCGCAGGTGCTCCGGCGCCAGCGCCAGGGCCGCAGGAATCGCCCGGCTCAGCTCAATTTCCCGGGGCAGGGCAATCGGCTCGATCGCGGTCAGAGCGATGGTCTGCTGCATGAAGTCCATGGCCACCAGGGCGTGGTAGTCCTCATCCACCACCACGGTCATGGCGTCGTAGCGACAGGCGAACGGAAAGCGAATGGCGAAGCGGTCCTTGGCGATCCGCCGCGCCGTGCGGTCGACGATCTCGGTCTCGAAAATCACCACGTCATTGATGAACTTGTACAGGCTCTGGGCCAGGGCAAAATCGCGCTGCTGCGGGCACTCGCGGACAAAGGTCTCACTGAGCACCAGCGGCTGGCGGCTGAGCGGGTAGATCAGGCGCTGATCGTCCTCGACCAGGCGTCGTGGCCGGGTGCGGATAGTTGCCCGGCTCTCCCAGGTCTCGGCGAAGGAGTGATAGTCGAGGGCGTTCATGCACTGACCTCCGCGACGGTTTCGCGCATCGACAGGCGTAGCCGGTCCCACAGGGCGATACGGCTGTCGACGGCGGCGATGGCGGCTTCCAGCACCTGGCGCTGCTGCACCGGGTCGCCTTTGACCAGTCGTTCGAGCAGGGCTTGGGCGGCGGGGCCGTGGTCTTCGGAGTCGACCTCGATATGCCGTTGCAGGTAGTAGCGGAAGGTCGGCGCCTGTTCGCCAGTGATACCCCAGTCATCGAGGATGCGCTGGAACATGCCTGGGATGACGCTTTCGCGCCCATGCAGGAAGGCCGCAGCGACACTGTGGGCCGGTGCGCCAAGGGCAGTCTCCAGGGTATGGCAGACGAACTGGCGGGCCGCCTCGCTGGCGCCTGCGCGTTGCAGGGCGCTGGCGTAACCCACTCCGTCACGCTGCAGGCCGACGAAGCGCTCGATCGCCGCCGTGTTGGCGCCGACTTCGCGCATGGCGTCCAGGTACAGCTCGAAATGACTGTAATGCCCCTGGCCCAGGCGGTCGTCGGACTCTTCGCCGAGGACGATCTCGTTGATCAGACGGGCGGCGTGGGGATCAAGCGGTGGCAGCCAGGGCAACTGGATGCAGGTCAGCTCCTGCTGCAGTCGCTTGGTCAGCGACATGAAATCCCAGACGGCAAACACATGGGTTTCCATGAACCGCTGCAATACCGGCAAGGAATCTATTTCGGCAAAGATCGGGTGTGCGGCAAGTTCGGCTTTGCGGGCGATAAGAAGCGAAGTCAAAGTATTCATGGGGTTTCCTTGGCACTGGCTAACATCCGGTTAATGGCTCTCATTGGCAGTGTCGAAGTTTTCAATGGTCGAGCAGGGGCCTCGACTAAATTATTCGATAGCGGCGCAATGGCGGGCGTATCGATGCAGTAAGCATCGTTTTCAGCGTTGAACGGGTTCCTGGCGGCCAGGCTGGCCCGTGCCAATAAAAAGTTAGAACAACTTGTAAGTGTTCGGCAATAACTTTGTTAATTATATTTTCTGTTGTTGTTTTTAAAGTGTAAGCGGGTGGATTAAAACTTTTATATAAAGTTTTATTGGCATGTAAGTACTCCTTCCGGCAATAAATCGCCAGAATAAAAACTGCATGAGTGAATGCCTCACTCGGAGCACTAGAACAATGGAAGTCGGACCTGGTTGACTCTTGAGGGCAGCTGATCGATATCGGTCCTTGCCCGGCGCGAGGCTCCTTCTGCAGGTGTGCAATAGGCAGACGACCTGGCCCGCCTGACGGCGATCAGCGGTCGCTGTGCGGGTAAGAGTGTGCCGAAAATGCAGGGGCCGCCATGGCTGGCTGAAACAGGAGGAGACAATTCAGGGGCGAGAGCCCCCGCAGGCAGGGAGGTAGTGGGCCCTGGTTTACAGGCTTAGCAGGCCCAGGTGGGTATTGATGATCTGGATCAGGCGCTGGTTACGCATCGGGTCGTCGCCGGGCTCCTCAGGGAGTTCGATCAGCTCGATTTCGCGGCTGCTGAAGTCATGCCAGCCCAGCATCCGCGGCAGATAACCCGACGGATAAAGGGCTGTGACGGGTACTTTGAGCGCGGCTACCGATTCATCGCCCGTGGTCGCCTGCGGGCTGTCGCAAGTGGAGACAAACAGATGACGGGTCTGCCCTGGATGCAGTTGCTCGGTGTGATTGGCGAGAGCCAAGGCCAGCTGCGCGCCTGCCCCCTGACCGAACAGCGCATGGGGTTTGCGCAGGTACACCTGCAGGCGTTCGACCAATGACGCGACCAGGGCGCAGTTGTTGTACGGGGGTTGCGACGTTGTCAGCTCGCCGTAGGCCAGGACGTTGACGGTCACCAGTTCGATATGGTCATTGAGCGCCACCGACCAGGCGCGGTACTGGCTCAGATGGTCCTGGCTGCAGGCAAGGCAGATCAGGCGAATCTGGGGCGGCTGGGCAGAGCCTGGTACGGTTCTGCGCTGAAGAGTAGGAGCGTGCACTGCCTTTCCTTTCGCTCAAGGTGTGCCCCGAGCGCAATTGCTGCCATTGGCCGGGGTCGCCGGCTGTGGCGGTGGTTTCACTCTGCCGATTGTCGGCTCAGGTAGGCCTTGATCGTTTTCGCCCCGTTGTTCAGGTGGCGTTCGAGAATCCTGATGGCATCTTCAACCGACTTGTCATTGGCGGCATCCACCAGCCCGATGTGATCGTCCTGGGTCAGCTTGCCCAGGCCCATCGAGGATAAGTGAAAGCGCAGGAAGCGTTCTTCTTCATTCAGCTCGTTTTCAATCAGGCGCAAGAGTTTCTGATTGCTCGCCTTGCTGTAGAGGCTCATGTGGAACAAGCGGTTCAGGCGGCCGATTTCGGCATGCCGGGTCTCGTTTTCCAGCTGGGCGATATAGCCGCGCGCCAGGGCAATGTCCTCGGCATCGAGCAATGGAATCGACTGACGCAGCGCTTCAGATTCCAGAATGACCCGCAAGGCATAGGTGTCTACGGCGTCTTCGCCGATCAGTGGTGCGACCACCGCACCCTTGTGCGCCACCACCTGCAACAGCGATTGTGCCTCCAGCTGGCGCAAGGCTTCGCGTACCGGCATGCGGCTGACACCGAACAAGGTAGCCAGCTCCTGTTGGCGCAGGGCCATGCCAGGGGGCAGGCGGCCATCGAGGATGGCACTGCGCAGCCGCTCTTCAATCACGCTACGCGCCAGGTGTGGCGGTACTTGTTCGCCACCCAGGATCTCGCTCAGGGGTCTGGTTTTTCCGGCCACGCTGTCTATGCCTGAAGTCGAAGTGAAAAATTGGATCCAAGATCCAGCAACACTAGTTAGGAGAGAGTTACTTGTCAAACTGTGGCGTGCGCCAACCCTGATTTCTTGGCTAAACAGCAATCAACGGCCGCGTGCTTGCTATCGTGAAGGAAGTTTTTGTTCAAGGGAAGCCGGGTTGCCGCCCTTGCCGGACAGGGGGTTGCCCGTGATCAACGGATTGCTGGCGCAATGATTGTAAGGTGCCATTGTTTTTTCCGGGTCGAGGCCGCACCATCGGCGTTTTTCCACAGGTCTGGGCGGATTATTCGCATTGGCGATACGTTGGGCTGTTCAATTGACCCTGCGCCGGCTTGGCCTGGCGGTGGTGCTCGGCTGCCTGTTGCTCGGCGGCCTGCACGCGGATTGGGATTTCTCCCAGATCAGCCGCCGTGCCCAGTCGTTGTATGGCCCGCTGGGGCCTGGCCAGGGCCGCATCGATGCCTGGCAGAATCTGTTGGCAACCCAGAAGCAGGGCAGCGAAGCCGAACGCCTGAAAGTGGTCAATCTGTTCTTCAACCAGCAGCTGCGTTATGTCGAAGACATCGACCTGTGGCGCGAAGTGGATTACTGGGCAACTCCGGTGCAGTCGTTGATCAAAGGGGCTGGCGACTGCGAAGACTATGCTATTGCCAAGTATTTCAGCCTGCGTCGGCTCGGGGTTCCTGCCGAAAAACTGCGTATTACCTACGTCAAGGCCCTGCGCCAAAACCGCGCGCACATGGTCCTGACCTATTATTCAAGCCCGGAGGCCATGCCGCTGGTACTCGACAGCCTGATCGATGCGATCAAGCCCGCCAGCCAGCGGCCCGACCTGTTGCCAGTGTATTCCTTCAACGGTGAAGGCCTGTGGCTGACCGGTGCGGGTGGCAACAAGAAAGTGGGCGACACCAAGCGCTTGTCGCGCTGGCAGGATCTATTGAAGAAGATGCAGGCCGAAGGCTTCCCCGCCGAGCCGGCTTACTGAAGGAGCACAGATGTCACTGTTCAAACAATTGCTGCTTGCCATCTGCCTGTTCCTGGTAGTCGCCTTCAGCGGCAGCTTCATGGTCAGCCTGGAGAGCTCGCGCAGCCAGTACGTCAACCAGCTGCGCTCGCATGCCCAGGACGCCGCCACGGCCCTGGCGCTGTCGCTGACGCCGAATATCGACGACCCGGCGATGGTTGAGCTGATGGTCAGCTCGATCTTCGACAGTGGTTACTATTCGAGCATCAAGGTCATCGATACGGCCTCCAACGCCTTGCTGGTCGAACGTCATGCCGAACCTGATGCCAACGGCGTGCCGGCCTGGTTCATCCGCCTGATCGGCCTGGAGGCCGCCGGCGGCGACGCCATCGTTAGCCGTGGCTGGCAGCAGGCGGCGCGGGTCGAGGTGGTCAGCCATCCGATGTTCGCCCTGGCCAAGCTCTGGCAGAGCGCCCTGGGCAGCCTCGGCTGGTTGCTGCTGTGTGGCGCCTTGAGCGCGGTGCTCGGCGCCTTGCTGCTGCGTCGCCAGCTCAAACCGCTGGATTACATGGTGGCGCAGTCCCACGCCATTGCCCGGCGTGAATTCCTCAGCCTGCCGGATTTGCCGCGTACCCCTGAGCTGCGCCGGGTAGTGCAGGCCATGAACCAGATGGTCGAGAAGCTCAAGGCGCTGTTCAAGGAGCAGGCCGAGCGCAGTGAAAAGCTGCGGGTCGAGTCGTACCAGGACAGCCTCACCGGTCTTGCCAACCGCCGTTATTTTGAAATGCAGCTCAACGCCCTGGTCAGCAACCTCGAGGAGGCGCGCCCGGGCTACCTGCTGTTGCTGCGGGTCAAGGACCTGGTCGGGCTTAACCAGCGCCTCGGTGGCCAGCGCACCGACCAGTTGCTGCAGGCGGTCGGTCAGCAGCTGCAACGTACCTGCGCCAACTACCCGGAAACCAACAACCTGATCACCCGTAGCCGCGGCGGCGAGTTCGCCGTGCTGGCGCCGGGGTTGGTGCATGAAGAGGCGATCCAGCTGGCCCAGGCCCTGGAAGTGACCCTGCAGAGCCTGGCCGACACCGGCGCCAGCGATGTGACCCCGGTCGCCTGCATCGGCATGGCCCCTTACAACCCGGGTGACGAGCCTCAGGCTTTGCTCAAGCTGGCCGACGAAGCCCTGGCCCGCGCCGAAAACCAACTGGAGCCGGGCTGGGTGTGCCTGGAGCAGGGCACCGCGCCGCAAGCCGGCGATACCCACCACGCCTGGCATACCCTGCTTGATGCTGCGCTGCAGCAAGGGCGTTTCCAGTTGTTCTTCCAGCCGGTGGTGGCCTGTGAAGCGCCGGAGCGCGTGCTGCATTACAAGGTGATCTCGCGGGTGCTCGATGCCCAGGGCCAGGCTATTGCCGCCGGGCGCTTCCTGCCGTGGCTGGAGCGCTTTGGCTGGTCGGCGCGGCTCGACGTGCTGATGCTCGAGCAAGTGCTCAAGCACATGCACACCCACAAGGAAGCGCTGGCCCTGAACCTGTCGGCAGCGACCTTGGCCGACCCCAAGGCGTTGCAGCGGGTCTATGACCTGCTCGGCCAGAATGCCGTTCTAGGCCCGCGTCTGACCCTGGAAATCGGTGAAGAGCAACTGCCGGAACAGGCCGTGCTTGAGCAACTCACGCGGCGCCTGCGCAGCCTTGGTTTCAGCCTCAGCCTGCAGCGTTTCGGCGGGCGTTTCAGCATGATCGGCAACCTGGCGCACCTGGGCCTGGCTTACCTGAAGATCGACGGCAGCTACATCCGCGCCATCGACCACGAACGGCACAAGCGCCTGTTCATTGAAGCGATCCAGCGCGCAGCGCACAGCATCGACTTGCCGCTGATTGCCGAGCGGGTCGAGACCGAAGGTGAGCTCAAGGTATTGCGCGAAATGGGCATTCAGGGCGTTCAGGGACGACTGGTCGGCGAGCCGGCACCCTGGCGTTGAGGCAAGCAGCTGCAGGCCCGCAACGGGCCTGCAAGGCTTAGATCAGACCGCCTTCTTCATTGTCATCGATCAGGTTGTTCAGACCGCCCAGGGCTTCACGGGCACTGGAACGGTTGAGCAGTTTGGCCTGCGCGCCGGGCGGCAGGTCGGTGATGCTGATCACGCCTTTGGTGGTCAGCACTTCGATCAAGTCCTCAAGCACCCGGATCATGTCCAGGTCACTCTGCTTGAGCTGCTTGAGGCTGTTCTCGACGACATCGTCGGCAAACCACGCCTGGACCTCGGCATGGTCGGCTGGAAGCATCTCCGTGTATTCGGCGTAGGGTGCGGCCTCTACCCGGACCAGTTGGCCCTGTGCATCGCGTTGCACGTAGAACATGGGGTATCCCTCTGAATGTCAGTCCGTATCCGCAGTCAGCAGAATAGGCCAAGCTGGACGGGCGCGTAGCCCCGGCGAGCGAGTATGCGCTGTGAATAGGGTGCAGGCAAAGTCCGAAGCGCTGCGCCAGCCCGGGGAGGGCTGGCGCAGGCCGTGGATCAGCTGTTGGAGTGGTCGATCTTGATGGTCGGGTCGGCACCGGTTACCAGCGAGTTGATCGTGGTATTGGCCCAGTTGACGCCTTCCAGCTTGATCGTCACATCGGCATTGGCCAGGCCGCCGGAGGCATTGAGCTTGCCTTCGGAGCTGACCTGCAGAGTCGACTCGCCGTTGACCGTGGTGATCTTCAGGAAGTTGTCGATGGTGCTGGCCTTCTCGCCCTGGAGCAGGTCGCTCAGGTCCAGACGGTCACCTTCGGCAGCCTTGAAGTCCTTGATAACGTCCTTGCCGGTGTCGCCGGCCTTCCACACGAAGGTGTCGGCACCGCTACCGCCGGTCATGATGTCGTCGCCCTTGCCGCCGATGAGGATGTCGTTGCCTTCACCGCCCAGCAGGGTGTCGTTGCCGGTACCGCCAAGCAGGATGTCATTGCCCTTGCCGCCATCGAGGTAGTCGTCGCCACCCTGGCCGAAGAGAATGTCATTGCCGTCGCCACCGAGCAGCGTGTCCTTGCCATCGCCAGTACGTGATACATCGAACTCGCTGACGTGCTCGGAGATGTACTGGTGCAGCACGCGTCCGTCGACATCACTCTGGTTCACGCCCAGCTTGCCGGCCACATAGGCTTGAATGGCTTCGACGCCGTTGCCGGCAATGCCGTCAAAGCTGACCAGGTCACCGAACAGAATGTCATTGCCGTCACCGCCACTGACTGCATCGTTGCCCGGCAGGCTGGCCTCGGTATGGCCAAGAATCGCTTCGGCCAGTTTGCTCGGGTCGATGTTGGCCTGCGGTTTGCCATCGGTGTCATATGGTTTCAGATCGTTGGAATTGACCCCGCCATTGAGGCCGATCGCTTCCACGCTCGAATGCTTGGACAGCAACAGGAAAGACTCTTTGGAGTTGGCGTCGACGTAATACCAGTTCTGGCTCGACAACTCATAGGTGCCATCACCCTGCGCGTGCAACTCGCCCGAAGCGTTGCTGTCGGCGCGCCAGCGATAGCCATCCCAGTATTGCGACGAGAGGTTACCCTGCTTGTCGATACTGATCCGGTTGTAGCCACCGACCATTTCGTTGCTGATGACATTGCCCAGTTTGTAGTTCAGCGAGGCCAGTACGCTATCCATCGAATAGCCCGAGTCTTTGAACGTCGGGTTGCCACGCTCGTTGCCCTGAGAAACATTTGGCTGGCCATCGGTGATGAAGAACGTCTGGTTGCTACCGGTGCTGCCAGCGTCCTTGAGGTTCTGATACCAGTTGGCGGTGGTTTTGAATGCATCTTCGTAGTTGGTATTACCGCCAGGAGCAAGCTTCTTCAGTGCAGCTTGCAGCGCTGCCAGTCCACCATTGTCAGCCAGGTTGATCGAGAAGGTGGTGTTGACCTGGGTGGAGAAGTCCACCAGCAGAATGTTCACCGTACCCGACTGAGCACCTTTGACACTGTTAGCCAGGGTGTTGAACACCGACTCCAGGGATTTCTTCGCCGCGTCCACACCGGCGTAACCCATACTGGCTGAAGTATCGACAATGAACGCCAGGTTGTAATCCTGCCCTGGCGTTACATGCAAGCCATTGACGTCGGCGACCACGATGTCGTTGCTGGTGCCAAAGTCGCGGTTGTCGTTATCGGACGTCAAGTTGGTGGTGGCATAGGTATCCGGGTAAACGGTGACCTTGATAGTGCCCTGGGTGAAGTCAGTGCTGCCGTTGGCCTTCTCGGTGGCCGTCGAGGTGACGGTCACGTCGAACTGGCCCTGGTAGTAGGCTGGTGGCTTGATGGTCAGGCCGTTCAGGTTCCAGCCAGTAACATCGACCGCGTCCTTGCCGACGGTGATGGTATGACCGGCGCCATCGCTCAGTACCGAGCCGGCCGGAATGCCGCCGAGCTTGACGTTGAGGGTTTCCGAACCATCGGTGTCGGTGAGGTTGGTGGAAATACCGACCAGCTTGACGGTGCCATTCTCGGCGCCTTCGTTGAGCTTGTAGCCCTGGTAGTAGCCTTCGCCATTGGCACCGTGCAGCTCGCCGACGGTGACGCCGGCGTTGGTCAGCTCGTTCACGCCCGGGTACATCGGAATGTTGGCGTTGTTCAAGTCGACCGGGGTGCTGCCGTTGACCGACAGGTTGACGTCATAGCTGCCCGGGCCGCTCTGGTTGGCGTGGTAGATATCCAGGGTGTAGTAGCCGCTGATGGTCGGCTTGAACGAACCACTGATCGCACCACCTGCGCCCCAGGTCGCCTGGGCCACGTTCTTGCCGCCGATGGTGATCAGCAGGCTGTCATCGCCAATACCGCTGAAGCTGTAGGTCTTGCCCGCTTCGAGGTAGATCAGGCCGGAAGTCTTCGAGCCCGAACCGCCGACGACGCTGGCGTCCGACTGGGCATTGGTCACCAGCGAGCTGCTGTTGGCCTTGCCCGAGTTGTCGAACACGGTTTTCAGCGCATCGCCGGTGATGCCGTTGCCGTTGGTGCCCAGGCCGCTGAGGCTGTTCCAGGTTTCCTTGACCAGGCCGATCGAATTGACGTTGTTGCTGCCGATGTTCAGGTCAGGCTTGTCGGCGACCGGGGTGATGTCGACCTTGATGGTGGCCTCGTTGCCCAGGCCCTGGCCGTCAGTTGGCTTGAACTTGATCTGTGCGTAGTCGGCTTCTTTGTTGCCCACGCCGGTGCCGCCGTTGGCATCGATGCCCGACTCGTTGCGATCCGGCACGAACTTCAGCTTGCCGGCGTCGATGTCAGCCTTGCTGAAGACCTTGCCAGCGTCCGCTTCGGTCAGGGTTTTCCAGACGTTGCCGTCCTTGTACTGCAGCACGCCGTCGGCGGGCAGCTTGGTGATGGTCAGGCCCAGGTTGGTCGCCGGGGTGTCGGCATCGGTGATGCCGAAGTTGGCCCAGCTCAGCACCAGGTCGGTGTCTTCGGTACCGGTCACAGCGCCGCCCGCGGCCACAGGTGCCTCGTTGCTGACGATGGTGGTGGTGACACTGCCAGCGCTGCCGCTGATCGCCAGGTTCTCGAAGTTGCCGCCGGTGGCCGAGTCGATCTTCACGGTGAAGTTCTCGGCGCTCTCGGCAATGCCGTCGCGGATGATCGGTACGCTGAAGGTGCCGGTGCTGCTACCCGCCTTGATCACCACGGTGGCCACGCCGGTGTAGTCCGCACCATTGGTGGCGGTGCCGGTGTAGGTCAGCTTGATGACCACATCGGTTTGCGCCTTGTTGGTCAGGGTCAGGGTGTAGTTGGCCGAGTCACCTTCGGCCACCGAGGTGGTGCCGCTGATGCTGACGGTGGTGGTGTCGAGGGTATCGGTCACCTGGGTGACGGCTGGCTGCTTGCTGATTGCCAGGTCTTCGAAGTTGCCACCGGTAGCGCCGGTAATGGTCGCGTTGACACTGCCGGCATCGATGTACACGTCATCGGCTGGAGCGGCAACCACGGCCTTGCCTTCGGTCTTGCCGGCTTCGATGACAATGGTCGCACCGTTGCTCAAGGTCACGGTGACCGCGGTCTGCGCCTTGTTGCTCAAGGTCGCGGTGTAGACGATGTTGCCACCTTCGGCGACCGATGGCGTGGCGCTCAGGGTCAGGTTGGTGGTGTCGATGGTGTCGGTGACGCTGGTTACGGCGGACGAACCGTCGATCTTCAGCTCTTCGAAGTCACCGCCGGTGCTGCCGGTGATTTTCGCACTGACGCTGCCGGCATCGATGTACACGTCATCGCCAGGTGCGGCGATGATCACCTGGCCTTCGGTCTGGCCGGCGGCAATGGTGATGGTTTCACCGTTGCTCAGGGTGACCTTCATCTCGGTGCCAGCCGGGTTGCTCAGCTTGGCCACGTAAGTGATCGAGCCGCCTTCGGCCACGGTCGGGGTCGCGGTCAGGGTCAGGCTGGTGGAGTCCTTGGTGCCCGGGCCATCAGTGACGGTGGTGCTGGTGTTGCCGGTGCTGACCAGTTTTTCGTAGTTGCCACCGGTGGTGCCGGTGATGCTGTTGATCAGGGTCGGGTTGGTGGTGTGCACGTTGTTCGGCGCAACGTAGTCCACGGTACCGCTGGTCTGGCCTACAGGAATGGTGATCTGCTGACCGTTGGCCAGGTTGATGACCAGGTCGGAGCCGGTCACCGGCGCGGAGACCTTGGCGGTGTAGGTCACTACGCCGCCTTCGACCACATTGTTGGTGCTGGCGGTCAGGGTGACGGTGCTGGTGTCGATGGTGTCAGTGACGTTGGTCACCGCCGGCACGTTGCTCACGGTCAGCTGCTCGAAGTCGCCACCGGTGGTGCCGGTGACGGTCACGCTCAGTTTGCCGGCGTCGATATAGACGTCATCGCTCGGCGCATCGATGGTGATCTTGCCTTCGGTCTGGCCCTTGGCGATGGTGATGACTTCACCGTTGCTCAGGGTCACCTTCATTTCGGTGCCGGCTGGGTTGGTCAGCTTGGCCACGTAGGTAATCTTGCCGCCTTCAGCCACGGTATCGGTGGCAGTCAGCGACAGGCCGGTGTTGTCCTGGGTACCCGGGCCGTCGGTGACGCTGACGGTAGTGTTGCCCGCAGTGTCCAGCTTCTCGTAGTTGCCGCCGGTAGTACCGGTGATGCTGTTGGTCAGGGCAGGGTTGGTGGTGTGTACGTTGTTTGGCGCAACGTAGTCCACGGTACCGCTGCTCTGGCCGACCGGGATGGTGATTTTCTGGCCGTTGGCCAGGCTGATCACCAGGTCGGAGCCGGTCACTGGCGCGCTGACTTTCGCGGTGTAGGTTACTACGCCGCCTTCGACAACACTGTTGGTGCTGGCGGTCAGGGTGACGGTGCTGGTGTCGATGGTGTCCTTGACGTCGGTGACCGCTGGAGTGTTGTCCACAGCCAGCTTCTCGAAGTCGCCGCCGGTGGTGCCAGTGACCGTCACGCTCAGCTTGTCGGCGTCGATGTACACGTCGTCGCTTGGTGCATCGATGGTGATCTTGCCTTCGCTCTGACCCTTGGCGATGGTGATCACTTCACCGTTGCTCAAGGTCACTTTCATCTCGGTGCCGGCCGGGTTGGTCAGCGTCGCGGTGTAAGTGATCGAGCCACCTTCGTTGACAGTTGGCGTCGCGGTCAACTTGAGGCCGGTGGTGTCATCGGTGCCAGGGCCATCGGTAACGGTAGTAACCGGATTACCAGCGGTGTCCAGCTTCTCGTAGTTGCCGCCCGAGGTACCGGTGATGCTGTTGGTCAGGTCCGGGTTGGTGGTGTGTACGTTGTTGGGTGCAACGAAGTCCACGGTGCCGGAGCTGGAACCGACAGGGATGGTGATCTGTTGACCGTTGGCCAGGGTGATGACCAGGTTCGAACCGGTTACTGGAGCGGTGACCGACGCGGTGTAGGTAACTACGCCGCCTTCAGTGACGCTTGGGGTAGCGGTCAGGGTGACAGTCGAAGTGTCGATGGTGTCGGTCACGTCGGTGACAGCTGGAGTGTTATCCACAGCCAGCTTCTCGAAGTCGCCACCGGTGGTGCCGGTCACAGTGACGCTGACTTCACCAGCGTCGATGTACACGTCGTCTTCCGGAGCCGGAACAGTGATGCTGCCTTCGGTCTGGCCCTTGGCGATGGTGATGGTCTCACCGTTGCTCAGGGTCACTTTCATCTCGGCACCGGCCGGGTTGGTCAGGGTGGCGGTGTAAACAATCGAACCGCCTTCTTCAACCGAACCGGTCGCAGTCAACTTCAGACCGGTGGTGTCTTCAGTATCTGGACCATCAGTAACGGTAGTAACCGGATTGCCAGCGGTCTCCAGCTTCTCGTAGTTACCGCCCGAGGTACCGGTAATGCTGTTGGTCAGGTCCGGGTTGGTGGTGTGTACGTTGTTGGGTGCAACGAAGTCCACGGTGCCGGAGCTGGAACCGACAGGGATGGTGATTTGTTGGCCGTTAGCCAGAGTAATTACCAACGCAGAACCGGTTACCGGAGCAGTGACGGACGCGGTGTAGGTAACTACGCCACCTTCGGTCACGCTCGGAGTAGCGGTCAACGTAACGGTGCTGGTGTCGATGGTGTCAGTGACATCGGTTACGGCAGCAGTCGGGTCGACTTCGACTTTTTCGAAGTCACCGCCAGTGGTGCCAGTGATGGTCACGCTGACTTCACCAGCGTCGACGTACACGTCGTCTTCCGGTGCCGGAACAGTGATGCTGCCTTCGGTCTGGCCCTTGGCGATGGTGATGGTCTCACCGTTGCTCAGGGTCACCTTCATTTCGGTGCCGGCTGGGTTGGTCAGCGTGGCGGTGTAGATGATGTCGCCGCCTTCGGCGACGGTGCCGGTAGCGGTCAGCTTGAGGCCGGTGGTGTCATCGGTGCCTGGACCATCGGTAACGGTAGTAACCGGATTACCAGCGGTGTCCAGCTTCTCGTAGTTGCCGCCCGAGGTACCGGTGATGCTGTTGGTCAGGTCCGGGTTGGTGGTGTGTACGTTGTTGGGTGCAACGAAGTCCACGGTGCCGGAGCTGGAACCGACTGGGATGGTGATCTGTTGACCGTTGGCCAGAGTGATGACCAGGTTCGAGCCAGTAACCGGAGCGGTGACCGACGCGGTGTAGGTAACCACACCGCCTTCAGTGACGCTTGGGGTAGCGGTCAGGGTGACCGTCGAGGTGTCGATGGTGTCGGTCACGTCGGTGACCGCTGGAGTGTTATCCACAGCCAGCTTCTCGAAGTCGCCACCGGTGGTGCCGGTCACAGTGACGCTGACTTCACCAGCGTCGATGTACACGTCGTCTTCCGGAGCCGGAACAGTGATGCTGCCTTCGGTCTGGCCCTTGGCGATGGTGATGGTCTCACCGTTGCTCAGGGTCACTTTCATCTCGGTGCCAGCCGGATTGGTCAGGGTGGCGGTGTAGATGATGTCGCCGCCTTCGGCGACGGTGCCAGTAGCGGTGAGTTTCAGACCAGTAGTGTCGTCGGTGCCTGGACCATCAGTAACGGTAGTAACCGGATTGCCAGCGGTGTCCAGCTTCTCGTAGTTGCCGCCCGAGGTACCGGTGATGCTGTTGGTCAGGTCCGGGTTGGTGGTGTGCACGTTGTTGGGCGCAACGAAGTCCACGGTGCCCGAGCTGGAACCGACAGGAATGGTGATTTGTTGGCCGTTAGCCAGAGTAATTACCAACGCAGAACCGGTTACCGGAGCAGTGACGGACGCGGTGTAGGTAACCACACCGCCTTCAGTCACGCTCGGAGTAGCGGTCAACGTAACGGTGCTGGTGTCGATGGTGTCAGTGACTTCAGTCACGGCAGCAGTTGGGTCGACTTCGACTTTTTCGAAGTCACCGCCAGTGGTGCCAGTGATGGTCACGCTGACTTCACCAGCGTCGACGTATACGTCGTCTTCCGGTGCCGGAACAGTGATGCTGCCTTCGGTCTGGCCCTTGGCGATGGTGATGGTCTCACCGTTGCTCAGGGTCACTTTCATCTCGGTGCCAGCCGGATTGGTCAGGGTGGCGGTGTAGATGATGTCGCCGCCTTCGGCGACGGTGCCAGTAGCGGTGAGTTTCAGACCAGTAGTGTCGTCGGTGCCTGGACCATCAGTAACGGTAGTAACCGGATTGCCAGCGGTGTCCAGCTTCTCGTAGTTGCCGCCCGAGGTACCGGTGATGCTGTTGGTCAGGTCCGGGTTGGTGGTGTGCACGTTGTTGGGCGCAACGAAGTCCACGGTGCCCGAGCTGGAACCGACAGGAATGGTGATTTGTTGGCCGTTAGCCAGAGTAATTACCAACGCAGAACCGGTTACCGGAGCAGTGACGGACGCGGTGTAGGTAACCACACCGCCTTCAGTCACGCTCGGAGTAGCGGTCAACGTAACGGTGCTGGTGTCGATGGTGTCAGTGACTTCAGTCACGGCAGCAGTTGGGTCGACTTCGACTTTTTCGAAGTCACCGCCAGTGGTGCCAGTGATGGTCACGCTGACTTCACCAGCGTCGACGTATACGTCGTCTTCCGGTGCCGGAACAGTGATGCTGCCTTCGGTCTGGCCCTTGGCGATGGTGATGGTCTCACCGTTGCTCAGGGTCACTTTCATCTCGGTGCCAGCCGGATTGGTCAGGGTGGCGGTGTAGATGATGTCGCCGCCTTCGGCGACGGTGCCAGTAGCGGTGAGTTTCAGACCAGTAGTGTCGTCGGTGCCTGGACCATCAGTAACGGTAGTAACCGGATTGCCAGCGGTGTCCAGCTTCTCGTAGTTGCCACCGGTGGTACCGGTGATGCTGTTGGTCAGGTCCGGGTTGGTGGTGTGTACGTTGTTGGGTGCAACGAAGTCCACGGTGCCCGAGCTGGAACCGACAGGAATGGTGATTTGTTGGCCGTTAGCCAGAGTAATTACCAACGCAGAACCGGTTACCGGAGCAGTGACGGACGCGGTGTAGGTGACGACGCCGCCTTCAGTGACGCTCGGAGTGGCGGTCAGGGTGACGGTACTGGTATCGATGGTGTCAGTGACATCGGTCACGGCAGCAGTCGGGTCGACTTCGACTTTTTCGAAATCACCGCCAGTGGTGCCAGTGATGGTCACGCTGACTTCACCGGCGTCGACGTATACGTCGTCTTCCGGTGCTGGAACAGTGATGCTGCCTTCAGTCTGACCCTTGGCGATGGTGATGGTCTCACCGTTGCTCAGGGTCACTTTCATCTCGGTGCCGGCTGGGTTGGTCAGCGTAGCGGTGTAGACGATCTCGCCGCCTTCAGCCACGGAGCCAGTAGCGGTGAGTTTCAGACCAGTAGTGTCGTCGGTGCCTGGACCATCAGTAACGGTAGTAACCGGATTACCAGCGGTATCCAGCTTCTCGTAGTTGCCGCCCGAGGTACCGGTGATGCTGTTGGTCAGGTCCGGGTTGGTGGTGTGCACGTTGTTGGGTGCAACGAAGTCCACGGTGCCGGAGCTGGAACCGACTGGAATGGTGATCTGTTGACCGTTGGCCAGGGTGATGACCAGGTTCGAGCCAGTAACCGGAGCGGTGACCGACGCGGTGTAGGTAACCACACCGCCTTCAGTGACGCTTGGGGTAGCGGTCAGGGTGACCGTCGAGGTGTCGATGGTGTCGGTCACGTCGGTGACCGCTGGAGTGTTATCCACAGCCAGCTTCTCGAAGTCGCCACCGGTGGTGCCGGTCACGGTCACGCTGACTTCACCAGCGTCGACGTATACGTCGTCTTCCGGTGCTGGAACAGTGATGCTGCCTTCGGTCTGACCCTTGGCGATGGTGATGGTCTCACCGTTGCTCAGGGTGACTTTCATCTCGGTGCCCGCTGGGTTGGTCAGCGTAGCGGTGTAGACGATCTCGCCGCCTTCGGCGACGGTACCGGTAGCGGTCAGTTTCAGACCAGTCGTGTCGTCGGTGCCTGGACCATCAGTAACGGTAGTAACCGGATTACCAGCGGTATCCAGCTTCTCGTAGTTGCCGCCCGAGGTGCCGGTGATGCTGTTGGTCAGGTCCGGGTTGGTGGTGTGCACGTTGTTGGGTGCAACGAAGTCCACGGTGCCCGAGCTGGAACCGACTGGAATGGTGATCTGTTGACCGTTGGCCAGGGTGATGACCAGGTTCGAGCCAGTAACCGGAGCGGTGACCGACGCGGTGTAGGTAACCACACCGCCTTCAGTCACGCTCGGAGTAGCGGTCAATGTAACGGTACTGGTGTCGATGGTATCGGTGACTTCAGTCACAGCGGCAGCCGGATCGACTTCGACTTTCTCGAAGTCACCGCCAGTGGTGCCAGTCACAGTGACGCTGACTTCACCAGCGTCGATGTACACATCGTCTTCCGGAGCCGGAACAGTGATGCTGCCTTCGGTCTGGCCCTTGGCGATGGTGATGGTCTCACCGTTGCTCAGGGTCACTTTCATCTCGGCACCGGCCGGGTTGGTCAGGGTGGCGGTGTAAACAATCGAACCGCCTTCTTCAACCGAACCGGTCGCAGTCAACTTCAGACCGGTGGTGTCTTCAGTATCTGGACCATCAGTAACGGTAGTAACCGGATTGCCAGCGGTCTCCAGCTTCTCGTAGTTACCGCCCGAGGTACCGGTAATGCTGTTGGTCAGGTCCGGGTTGGTGGTGTGTACGTTGTTGGGTGCAACGAAGTCCACGGTGCCGGAGCTGGAACCGACAGGGATGGTGATTTGTTGGCCGTTAGCCAGAGTAATTACCAACGCAGAACCGGTTACCGGAGCAGTGACGGACGCGGTGTAGGTAACTACGCCACCTTCGGTCACGCTCGGAGTAGCGGTCAACGTAACGGTGCTGGTGTCGATGGTGTCAGTGACATCGGTTACGGCAGCAGTCGGGTCGACTTCGACTTTTTCGAAGTCACCGCCAGTGGTGCCAGTGATGGTCACGCTGACTTCACCAGCGTCGACGTACACGTCGTCTTCCGGTGCCGGAACAGTGATGCTGCCTTCGGTCTGGCCCGCAGCAATGGTGATGGTCTCACCGTTGCTCAGGGTGACTTTCATCTCGGTGCCCGCTGGGTTGGTCAGCGTAGCGGTGTAGACGATCTCGCCGCCTTCAGCCACGGAGCCAGTAGCGGTGAGTTTCAGACCAGTAGTGTCGTCGGTGCCTGGACCATCAGTAACGGTAGTAACCGGATTACCAGCGGTATCCAGCTTCTCGTAGTTGCCGCCCGAGGTACCGGTGATGCTGTTGGTCAGGTCCGGGTTGGTGGTGTGCACGTTGTTGGGTGCAACGAAGTCCACGGTGCCGGAGCTGGAACCGACTGGAATGGTGATCTGTTGACCGTTGGCCAGGGTGATGACCAGGTTCGAGCCAGTAACCGGAGCGGTGACCGACGCGGTGTAGGTAACCACACCGCCTTCAGTGACGCTTGGGGTAGCGGTCAGGGTGACCGTCGAGGTGTCGATGGTGTCGGTCACGTCGGTGACCGCTGGAGTGTTATCCACAGCCAGCTTCTCGAAGTCGCCACCGGTGGTGCCGGTCACAGTGACGCTGACTTCACCAGCGTCGATGTACACGTCGTCTTCCGGAGCCGGAACAGTGATGCTGCCTTCGGTCTGACCCTTGGCGATGGTGATGGTCTCACCGTTGCTCAGGGTGACTTTCATCTCGGTGCCCGCTGGGTTGGTCAGCGTAGCGGTGTAGACGATCTCGCCGCCTTCGGCGACGGTACCGGTAGCGGTCAGTTTCAGACCAGTAGTGTCGTCGGTGCCTGGACCATCAGTAACGGTAGTAACCGGATTACCAGCGGTATCCAGCTTCTCGTAGTTGCCGCCCGAGGTACCGGTGATGCTGTTGGTCAGGTCCGGGTTGGTGGTGTGCACGTTGTTGGGTGCAACGAAGTCCACGGTGCCGGAGCTGGAACCGACTGGAATGGTGATCTGTTGACCGTTGGCCAGGGTGATGACCAGGTTCGAGCCAGTAACCGGAGCGGTGACCGACGCGGTGTAGGTAACCACACCGCCTTCAGTCACGCTCGGAGTAGCGGTCAATGTAACGGTACTGGTGTCGATGGTATCGGTGACTTCAGTCACAGCGGCAGCCGGATCGACTTCGACTTTCTCGAAGTCACCGCCAGTGGTGCCAGTCACAGTGACGCTGACTTCACCAGCGTCGATGTACACATCGTCTTCCGGAGCCGGAACAGTGATGCTGCCTTCGGTCTGGCCCTTGGCGATGGTGATGGTCTCACCGTTGCTCAGGGTCACTTTCATCTCGGTGCCAGCCGGATTGGTCAGGGTGGCGGTGTAGATGATGTCGCCGCCTTCGGCGACGGTGCCGGTAGCGGTCAGCTTGAGACCGGTGGTGTCATCGGTGCCTGGACCATCGGTGACGGTGGTCACTGGGTTGCCCGCGGTGTCCAGCTTCTCGTAGTTGCCGCCCGAGGTACCGGTGATGCTGTTGGTCAGGTCCGGGTTGGTGGTGTGTACGTTGTTGGGTGCAACGAAGTCCACGGTGCCGGAGCTGGAACCGACAGGGATGGTGATTTGTTGGCCGTTAGCCAGAGTAATTACCAACGCAGAACCGGTTACCGGAGCAGTGACGGACGCGGTGTAGGTGACGACGCCACCTTCGGTCACGCTCGGAGTAGCGGTCAACGTAACGGTACTGGTGTCGATGGTATCGGTAACTTGAGTAACGGCCGGAGTGCCATCTACCGCAACTTTCTCAAAGTCGCCGCCAGTGGTACCGGTCACAGTGACGCTGACTTCGCCAGCATCGATGTACACGTCATCCGATGGAGCAGGCAGGGTGATGCTGCCTTCAGTCTGGCCCGCCGCAATGGTGATGACTTCACCGTTGCTCAGAGTGACCTTCATCTCGGCACCGGCCGGGTTGGTCAGGGTGGCGGTGTAAACAATCGAACCGCCTTCTTCAACCGAACCGGTCGCAGTCAACTTCAGACCGGTGGTGTCTTCAGTATCTGGACCATCAGTAACGGTAGTAACCGGATTGCCAGCGGTCTCCAGCTTCTCGTAGTTACCGCCCGAGGTACCGGTAATGCTGTTGGTCAGGTCTGGATTGGTGGTGTGCACGTTGTTCGGCGCAACAAACTCAACCGAGCCAGAGCTCTGACCGACTGGAATAGTGATCTGCTGGCCATTGGCCAGAGTAATAACCAGCGCAGAGCCGGTCACTGGCGCAGTCACCGAAGCGGTGTAAGTAACCACACCACCTTCGGCAATACTGCTGTTCGCCGTCAGGGTGACAGTCGAGGTATCGATGGTGTCAGTAACTTGAGTAACGGCCGGAGTGCCATCTATGGCAACGTTCTCGAAGTCGCCGCCAGTAGTACCGGTCACAGTGACGCTGACTTCGCCCGCATCAATGTATACGTCATCGGCAGGCGCAGCCACGGTAATGCTGCCTTCGGTCTGGCCCGCGGCAATGGTGATGACTTCACCGTTGCTCAGAGTGACCTTCATTTCCGTGCCGGCTGGATTGGTCAGTGTGGCGGTATAAACAATCGAACCGCCCTCAGCGACTGAACCCGTAGCGGTCAGTTTCAGGCCGGTAGTGTCGTCAGTACCTGGACCATCAGTAACGGTAGTTACCGGATTACCAGTAGTTTCCAACTTCTCGTAGTTACCACCCGTAGTCCCGGTAATGCTGTTGGTCAGGTCCGGGTTAGTGGTGTGCACGTTGTTCGGCGCAACAAACTCAACCGAACCAGAACTCTGGCCAACTGGAATAGTGATCTGCTGACCATTGGCCAGAGTAATAACCAGTGCCGAACCCGTCACTGGCGCAGTCACCGAAGCGGTATAAGTAACCACACCACCTTCAGCAACACTGCTGTTCGCGGTCAGGGTGACAGTCGAAGTATCGATGGTATCGGTAACTTCAGTCACCGCTGGCTGGTTGCTGACCACCAGGTTTTCGAAGTTACCGCCATCGACCTTGTCGATGCTGACGCTGACGTTGCCGGCATCGACATACACGTCGTCGCTAGGCGCTGGCACGGTCACGCTGCCTTCGGTCTGGCCTGCGGCAATGGTGATCACCGCGCCGTTGCTCAGGGTCACGGTCACCGGGGTGCCGGCCGGGTTGGTCAAGGTCGCGGTGTAGATGATCGAGCCGCCTTCGGCCACGGTGCCGGTGGCATTCAGGCTAAGGCCGGTGTCATCGATCGAATCGGTAATGGTGGTGACCGCCGGGTTCGGGTTCGGTACCAGGTTCTCGAAGTTGCCACCGGTGGCGTCGGTGATGGTGGTGCTGACGGTGCTGGCGTTGTTGTAGACGTCGTTCGGTGGCGTCTGCACGTCGACGGTGCCGGTGGTCTGGCCGGCGCCGATGGTGATGGTGCTGCCGTTGGACAGGGTGACGGTCACCGGCGTCTGCGCCGGGTTGGTCAGGGTGGCCGTGTAGGTGATCACGCCGCCTTCAGTGACACTCGGGTTGGCGGTCAGGCTGACGGTGGTGGTGTCGATGGTATCGGTGATCTGGGTCACCGCCGGGGTGGTGTCCGGGGTGATGATCAGGCCTGCGCCGCCGGTGGTGCCGGTGATGGTCGTGGAAATCTCACTGCCGTCCAGGTACACGGTGTCGTTTGGCGGGATGGTCACGCTGACGCTGCCGGTGGTCTGCCCGGCGTTGATGACGATGACCTGGCCATTGGACAGGGTCACGGTCAGGTCGGTCAGCGGTGGCTGGCCCAGGGTGGCGGTGTAGATGATCACACCACCGGCCTCGGTGATCGACGGCGTGGCGCTCAGGCTCAGGCCGGATTCGCGCGTAGGCGTGGTGGTGCTCGGGTTGTTGGTATCGTCCGGGCCACCCAGTTCCTGGGTAGCGGCGCCGGTGGCAAAGCCGATCGGGCCGGTCGGGAAGCCAATGGTCGGGTCGACCGAAGCAGCCGTGGCATCGAGCATGACGAAGCTGTGGCCACCACCGGCCGCGCCGCCGCTACCAGCGGCCGACGGGCCTGCTGCGGTGGCTTCGAGTTCGGTGGTCGGGTCAGCACCGGCGGCGATGGCCTGTTGCAGCTCTTCGACCGAAGGCGCAGCCTGGGCGGTGGCAGCCGCCAGGTCAGTGCTGCTGTCCGGGGTCTCGGCACTCCACTGGGTATCGCGGCCCAGGTCCAGGGTGCGGCCGTCGGCCAGCTCCAGGGTGACGGCGCCGGCCAGGCCGGTGAGCACTTGCTCGCCAGCGAACAGGCGGTCACCTTCGATGAGTACACGTTGAATCCCTTCTGGGGATACGGCGATAACTTGGCCAACAATGCTTTTGACGATGGCAACAACACTGCTCATTGGACTCTCCGGATTACCCGTTCAATTTGGCTTCCATGCCAGCCGGCGCTGAATTGCCGCTTTCTGATGGAATGTTTCAATAGTAAGTTTGGCGCTTTTGACGTCAATATATTGTCGATAACTGTTGGCTATTAAGTTTATGCCAAAGTATTGACCTTCGTGCTGCCATCCTAAACAATCAGCACCGTAATGTCACATTGATATTTGAGCGGCTGCCACTCTTCCTCCGTACGAACCAAGTACCCCTTCGGAAGTTTCCGACATAAGGTCAATTCGGTTGCCATTTTCTAATGCAGCAACGATTTCTGCTGTGATTTGGGACAAGACGTCCCTGGGAAAAAAGTTAAATGCGCGCGTCACTGTTCACTGCTCTTCCTTTCGTCCTCGCCACCAGTTTCGTTCAAGCACAGAGCCTGCCAGAGGCCATGCAGAAAGCCCTCGAGGTACACCCGGAAATCCAGGCCGGGGTCAACAGCCGAATCGCTGCCGATTACCAACTGCGCGCCGCCAAGGGCGGTTACCTGCCACGCGTCGATGTGCTGGCCGGTTATGGCCGTGAAGGCACCGACAGCCCGAGCACCGGCAACCGCTGGGAAACCCTCAACCGTGGTGAGTCGAGCGTGCGCCTGCGGCAAATGGTCTTCGACGGTTTTGCCACGTCGAGCGAAGTCGGTCGTCAGCAAGCCACCGTCAACTCCCGCGCCTACTCGTTGCTGGGGGCGTCCGAGCGCACCGCGCTGACCGTTGCCCAGGTCTATCTGGATGTCCTGACCCGTCGCGAGATGGTCCGTCTGGCAGAAGACAACCTGCGCAGCCACGAACGCATCTACGACCAGATCAAGCTGCGCACCGCCCGTGGTGTCGGCCGCCTGGCTGACCTTGACCAGGCGGAAGCGCGTCTGGCCCAGGCCCGCAACAACTTGATCACCGAGCAGACCAACCTCGCCGATGCCAAGACCAACTACCTGAGCGTGGTCGGTCAGCTGCCGGACGAGTTAAGCAGCCCGGCGCCGTTTGTCGACCTGTTGCCGGCCAACCTCGACGAGGCCCGTCAGCAGATGGTCGAAAGCAGCCCGATCCTGCGCTCGGCGGAGTCCGATATCGCGGCGGCGGAGAAGCAATACGAAGCGGCAAAGTCTACTTTCTATCCGCGTTTTGATGCAGAACTCGGACGGACGGCCGATAACGATCTTGATGGCATGAACGGCCACAACAACGAATGGCAGGCTATGCTGCGTATGAGCTTCAACTTGTATGCCGGCGGCAGCAACAAGGCCGACCTGGAATCCAAGTCGTACCTGACCAACCAGGCGCTGGACATTCGCAACAATGCCTTGCGCCAGCTCAATGAGGAGCTAGGCCTGGCATGGAATGCTATGGACAACGCCAATGCGCAGTTGCCGATCGCCCAGCAATACGTCGATCACAGCAACAGTGTGCGCAGCGCCTACCAGAAGCAGTTCAGCCTGGGCGAACGTACCTTGCTAGACTTGCTCGACAGCGAGAACGAACTGTTCACCGCGCAGCGCCGTCTCGCGGAAGTGAAGAACAGCCAGGTGTTTACTCAGTACCGAATCAAAGCGACCATTGGGCAACTGCTCAAGAGCCAGGGTGTTGTCGCACCGATGGCCGCTGTGGTGCAGAACGACCTTAAACCGAAAGTGAACCTGCCAGGCATGAACTGAGGTTCACTGTTATAGCCAACCGCAACCGTTAAGAGAGCCCGCGTGGAATCAGAAGTCAGTCGAGTCCAACTCAGCCATGATCCACGCAGTCAGCACGACGATCCGTTGCTGGACAGCCTGCTGTCTCTCTGCGTGCTGCACCAGAAGCCCGCCAGCCGGGCCATGCTGACCACCGGCCTGCCGTTGCCGGCCCAGCGCCTGAGCCCGGAGCTGCTGCCACGTGCGGCGGCCCGTGCCGGCCTGCAGGGCCGCTTGCTGCAACGCAAGCTGGAGCAGATCCCGAGTATTGCCATGCCGGCCATGCTCCTGCTCAAGGACGGTCGCAGCACGGTGTTGCTGGGTTGGGAGAATGACGACACCGCGCGCCTGTTGCTCAGCGAGAGCGACGGCGGCGAGGTGCATGTCAGTCGTGAAGCCCTGCAAAGCGACTACAGCGGCCGGGTGTTTTTCGCCCAGCCGCAGCACAAGTTCGACGTCAACCACGGCAACCTGATCCCGCGGGCGCGCTCCTGGTTCCGCGACACCCTCAAGCGCAGCCGCTGGCTGTACATCGACGCCATCGCCGCAAGCCTGGTGATCAACCTGATCGCCCTGGCCGCACCGCTGTTCGTGATGAACGTCTACGACCGCGTGGTGCCCAACCAGGCCACCTCGACCCTCTGGGTCCTGGCTCTGGGTATCTCCGGCGCCTACATCTTCGACCTGATCCTCAAGGGCCTGCGCAGCTTGTGCCTGGACCTGGCCGGGAAGAAGACCGACCTGATCATCTCCGCCACGCTGTTCGAACGCATCGTCGGCATGGCCATGAAGTACCGGCCGGCACGGGTCGGCAGCTTTGCCCAGAACATCCATGAATTCCAGGGCCTGCGCGACTTCCTCGCCTCGCTGACCCTGACCAGCCTCATCGACTTGCCGTTCACCCTGTTGATCCTGATGGTGATTGCCATCATCGGTGGGCATCTGGTGTGGATCCCGATCATCGCCTTCCCGCTGGCCCTGGGTATCGGTTATGCCCTGCAAAAACCGCTGGTGGCGACCCTGGAGCGGACCATGGCACTGGCCTCCGAGCGCCAGTCGAGCCTGATTGAAACCCTCGCCGGGCTCGATGCGGTCAAGGTCAACAACGCCGAAAGCGAACGCCAGTACATGTGGGAGCAGACCATCGGCACCCTCAGTCGCCTCGAGCTGCGGGTCAAGGTGCTCTCAGGCCTGGCGATGAACATTACCCTGCTGATCCAGCAACTGGCGGGCGTGGCGCTGATCTGCGCCGGTGTCTACCAGATCATGGCCGGCAACCTGAGCATGGGCGGCCTGATTGCCTGCTACATGCTCAGTGGCCGCGCCCTCGGCCCGCTGGGCCAGCTCTCCGGCCTGCTGACCCGTTACCAGCAAGCCAAGGTCACCATGGTTTCCACCGACCAGATGATGGAGTTGCCGCAAGAGCGCAACTTTGAAGAGCGCCCGCTGAGCCGTCAGGTACTGCAGGGGGGCATCGAATTTCGCGGCGTCGATTTCACCTACCCCAACCAGCAGAACCTGGCGCTCAAGGGCGTCAATGTGTCGATCCGCCCCGGCGAGAAAGTCGGCATAATTGGCCGCAGCGGCTCGGGCAAGAGCTCGCTGGCCAAGCTGATCGTCGGCCTCTACGAAGCCGACGCCGGCTCGTTGCTGGTCGATGGCGTGGACATTCGCCAGATCGACGTCAGCGAGCTGCGTCACAACATCGGCTACGTGCCCCAGGACATCCAGCTGCTGGCTGGCACCCTGCGCGACAACCTGGTCAGCGGTGCCCGCTATGTCGAGGACGAAATGGTCCTGCAGGCCGCCGAGCTGTCCGGGGTTCACGAATTCGCCCGGTTGCACCCGCAAGGCTACGAGCTGCAGGTCGGCGAGCGTGGCCAGAACCTGTCCGGTGGCCAGCGGCAGAACGTCGCCCTCGGCCGTGCGCTGCTGCTCAACCCGCAAATCCTGCTGCTCGATGAACCGACCAGCGCCATGGACAACACTGGTGAAGAACGCCTCAAGCAACGCCTGCAAGCCGTCATCGAGAGCAAGACCGTGGTCCTGGTGACTCACCGGGCTTCGCTGTTGTCACTGGTCGACCGCCTGATCGTTGTCGATCGCGGGCAGATAGTCGCGGATGGCCCGAAAGCCGCCGTCATGGATGCGCTGAAGAAGGGGCAGATCAGTGTTGCTTAAGATGGATATGGGCCAGATCAAGGACAGCCTGCGCAAGTACTTCAAGGGTTCCGAATCGCTCAGCGGCCAGCCGCTGCCCGAGGTCAACAAGGCGCTGATCGAAGATGCGCCGCGCATCGTGCGCCTGACTATCTGGGCGGTGATCGGCTTCTTCCTGTTTCTGGGGCTTTGGGCCAACTTCGCCATTATCGACGAAGTTACTCGTGGCGAAGGCAAGGCGATCCCGTCGTCGAAACTGCAGAAAATCCAGAACCTGGAAGGCGGCATCGTTGCGCAGATCTACGCCAAAGAGGGCGAAATCGTCGAGATTGGCGACCCGTTGCTGCGCCTGGATGACACCCGTTTCGTCTCCAACGTCGGCGAGACCGAGGCTGATCGCCTGGCCATGGCCCTGCGCGTCGAGCGCCTGAGCGCCGAGGTCGAAGACCGGCCGTTGAAGATCGACGAAGAAATCCGCAAGGCCGCGCCGAGCCAGGCCGCCAACGAAGAGTCCCTGTACCAGAGCCGTCGACAGCAGTTGCAGGACGAAATCGGCGGCCTGCAGGAGCAACTGGTGCAGCGTCAGCAGGAGCTGCGCGAGTTCAGCTCCAAGCAGGGCCAGTACCGCAACAGCCTGCAGCTGCTGCGCCAGGAAATCAGCATGTCCGAGCCGCTGGTGGCCCAGGGTGCGATCTCCCAGGTGGAAGTGCTGCGCCTCAAGCGCGCCGAAGTCGAGAACCGCGGCCAGCTGGATGCCACCTCGCTGGCGATCCCGCGTGCCGAGTCGGCGATCAAGGAAGTCGAGCGCAAGATCGACGAGACCCGCGGCAAGTTCCGCAGCGAAGCCCTGACCCAACTCAACGAAGCGCGTACCGACCTGAGCAAGGCCCAGGCCACCGGCAAGGCCCTGGACGACCGGGTCAACCGCACCCTGGTCACCTCGCCGGTGCGCGGTATCGTCAAGCAGCTGCTGGTCAACACCGTTGGCGGCGTGATCCAGCCGGGCAGCGACCTGGTCGAAATCGTCCCGCTGGACGACACCTTGCTGGTCGAAGCGCGCATCCGTCCGCAAGACATTGCCTTCCTCCACCCTGGGCAGGAAGCGATGGTCAAGTTCACCGCTTATGACTACACCATCTACGGCGGCCTCAAGGCCAAGCTTGAACAGATCGGCGCCGACACCATCACTGACGAAGACAAGAACACCTTCTACGTGATCAAGCTGCGCACCGAGCGCAGCCATCTGGGCAGCGACGACAAGCCGCTGCTGATCATCCCGGGGATGGTTGCTTCGGTGGACATCATCACCGGCAAGAAGAGCGTGCTGAGCTACCTGCTCAAGCCGATCATCCGCGCGCGGGCTGAGGCCTTGCGCGAGCGTTGACAGCATCGCGGGGCAAGCCCGCTCCTACAGGGTTGTGTAGGAGCGGGCTTGCCCCGCGAAGAGGCCCCAACCTCACCATATGCTTATGCACTAAAGGTATTTAAATTCTCTCCCTTATGACTTTATAGTCACTCCCCTGCGTACCTGCCGACCAATCGGCGCGCCGCACGACCGAACCAACACGGAACACCGTGAGTTTCTGATCGATGCGCGCACCTTTGGGCGCGCTCTGCGTGGGAGTGAATCATGTCAGGGGCCTCTAACGCCTTGTCGTCCATCGACAGCGCACAGCAGCAAGCCTTCGAAATCCTGCCGTTCAGTGGTGCCGTCGGCGCCGAGATCATCGGCCTGGACCTGAGCAAACCCGTCAGCGGCGAAGATCTCACCCGCATCCACCGGGCTCATCTTGACCATCACGTGCTGGTGTTTCGCGACCAGCGTATTACCCCCGAACAACAGATCGACTTCAGCCGCCGCTTCGGTGTGTTGCAGGTCCACGTGCTCAAGCAGTTCTTGCTCAGCGGCCACCCAGAAATCCTCATCGTCTCCAACATCGTCGAGAACGGTCAGAACATCGGCCTGGGCGATGCCGGCAAGTTCTGGCACTCGGACCTGTCGTACAAGGAGCTGCCAAGCCTGGGCTCGATGCTGCACGCCCAGGAGCTGCCCAGCGAAGGCGGCGACACCCTGTTCGCCGATATGCACAAGGCCTGGGACGGCTTGCCCGACGCCCTGCGCAAAGCCGTTGAGGGGCGCCGCGCCGCGCATTCCTATACCGCCCGCTACAGCGAGAGCAAATTCGCAGGCAACTGGCGCCCGCCCCTGACCGCCGAGCAACTGGCGCAGGTTCAGGAGGTGATTCACCCGGTGGTGCGCACCCACCCGGAAAACGGCCGTAAGGCGCTGTTCGTCAGTGAAGGGTTCACCACCCGCATCGTCGGCCTGCCCGACGATGAAAGCCGCCAGATCCTTGCCGAACTCCACGCCCACAGCGTGCTTGAGCAAAACATCTACCGCCACCAATGGCGGCCCCATGACCTGGTGTTCTGGGACAACCGCTCGTTGATTCACCTGGCCAGCGGCTGCCCCGCGCACCTGCGCCGCAAGCTGTACCGCACCACCATCCAGGGCGATGCTCCGTTCTGATCTTTCGAGGAGTACAGCATGCGCAAATCAATCAGCCGCCTGGCGGCCAGTATCGGCCTGAGTGCCAGCCTGCTCGCCGGCAGTCTGGTAGCGCCGGCCACGGCCCAGGCCGAAGGTGAAATCCGCATTGCCGAGCAGTTCGGCATTGTTTACCTGCTGCTCAATGTGGTGCGCGATCAGAACCTGATCGAGAAGCACGGCAAGGCGCAGGGCATCGACATCAAGGTCGACTGGACCCAGCTGTCGGGTGGCGCCGCGATCAACGACGCCTTGCTCTCCGGCTCGGTGGATATCGCCGGGGCCGGCGTCGGCCCGCTGCTGACCATCTGGGACCGCACCCAGGGCCGGCAGAACGTCAAGGCCGTGGCCTCGCTGGGCAACTTCCCTTACTACCTGGTCAGCAGTAACCCGAAGGTGAAGACCATCGCCGATTTCAGCGAGAAAGACCGCATCGCCCTGCCGGCGGTGGGCGTCTCGGTGCAGTCGCGCTTTTTGCAGTACGCCGCCGCCAAGCAGTGGGGCGACAAGGAGTACAACCGCCTCGATAAATACACCCTGGCCGTCCCTCATCCGGATGCCACCGCGGCCTTGCTCGCTGGCGGTACCGAGCTGAACGCGCACTTCTCCAACCCGCCGTTCCAGGACCAGGTGCTGGCCAACAAGGACGTGCACGTGGTGCTCAACACCTACGACCTGCTCGGGCCTAACTCGCCGACCGTGCTGTTTGCCACCGAGAAATTCCGCAACGACAACCCCAAAACCTACAAGGCCTTCGTCGATGCCCTGGCTGAAGCCGCCGAGTTTGCCCAGAACGACAAGGCCGCTGCAGCCGACACCTACATCCGCGTGACCAAGGCCAAGATCGACCGCGAGGCGTTGCTGAAGATCATCGACAACCCGCAGTACGAATTCAGCGTGACGCCGAAAAACACCTACCCGCTGGCCGAGTTCCTCTACCGCGTAGGCGCGATCAAGCACAAACCCGAATCCTGGAAAGACTACTTCTTCCAGGACGAGAAACCGCTGCAAGGGAGCTGATCCGGATGAACACCCCATTGCAAGGCCATACGGTCAGCAAGTTGAGCAGCGTCGCCACGCCGCCGCTGCTGCAGGTGGATAACGTAAGCCTGGAGTACCGCATCGCGCAGCGCGTGGTGCGGGCCACCCACCAGGTCAGTTTCGAAGTGGACAAGGCCGACCGCTTTGTCCTGCTCGGGCCCTCGGGCTGCGGCAAGTCGACCCTGCTCAAGGCGGTGGCCGGTTTCATTGAGCCGAGGGAAGGGCAGATCCGCCTGCAGGGCCAGGCAGTACATGGCCCGGGCCCGGATCGCATCGTGGTGTTCCAGGAATTTGACCAGCTGCCGCCATGGAAAACCGTCAAGCAAAATGTGATGCTCCCGCTGCTCGCCTCCGGCGCGCTCAAGCGCAAGGAGGCTGAACAACGCGCCTTGCACTACCTGGAGAAAGTCGGCCTGGCAGGCTTTGCCGATGCCTATCCACATACCCTGTCGGGCGGGATGAAAGCCCGTGTGGCGATTGCCCGGGCGCTGGCCATGCAACCGAAAATCCTGCTGATGGACGAACCCTTCGCCGCCCTCGACGCCCTGACCCGGCGCAAGATGCAGGAAGAATTGCTGCTGCTCTGGGAGGAGGTGCGTTTCACCCTGTTGTTCGTCACCCATTCGATCGAAGAAGCGCTGGTGGTCGGCAATCGCATCCTCTTGCTGTCGCCCCATCCGGGCCGGGTGCGTGCCGAGATCCACAGCCATCAGTACGACCTGCAGAGCCTTGGCGCCAGCGATTTTCAGGCGTCGGCGCGGCGCATCCACTGCTTGTTGTTCGACGATGATGCCCAGGTCGAGCACGACCTGGCATTGGGCTTCGCCGACATTCGCATTGCCTACTGACCGGGAGTTTTGCCATGACCACAACTGTTACGCCGCGTCAGGAATACGAAGTCGTCCTCGAACCGTTGCTCAGTGTCCCGCTTGAGCGCGAACTGCCGCTGGGCCAGCGCCTCTGGCAACAGGGTTGGCTGCGCAAGGGCCTGATCCTGATTCTGCTGGCCCTGGCCTGGGAAGCCATCGCTCGCTACCAGGGCAACGACCTGTTGCTGCCGAGCTTTTTGCAAACCGCCGCAGCCCTGTCCGACGGCCTGCTCAGCGGTGAGTTGCTGGCCAAGGTCGGCGTGTCGCTGGTGGTGCTGCTCAAGGGCTACCTGCTGGGGATTGTCCTGGCTTTCGGCCTGACCAGCCTGGCGGTGTCGACCCAGTTCGGCCGCGACCTGCTCAGCACCCTGACCTCGATGTTCAACCCGCTGCCGGCGATTGCCTTGCTGCCGCTGGCCTTGCTCTGGTTCGGCCTGGGTGACAACAGCCTGATCTTCGTGCTGGTGCATTCGGTGCTCTGGGCCCTGGCGCTGAATACCTACGCCGGCTTTCTCGGCGTTTCCGAGACCCTGCGCATGGCCGGGTGCAACTACGGCCTGCGCGGTTTACGTCTGGTGGTGCATATCCTGATTCCGGCCGCGTTGCCGTCGATCCTCTCGGGCCTGAAGATCGGCTGGGCCTTTGCCTGGCGCACGCTGATCGCCGCCGAGCTAGTGTTCGGCGCTACCAGCGGCAAGGGCGGGTTGGGTTGGTACATCTTCCAGAACCGCAACGAGCTGTACACCGACAAGGTATTTGCCGGGCTGGCGGTGGTGATCCTCATCGGCCTGCTGGTCGAAAGCCTGGTGTTCAATACCCTGGAGCGCATCACCGTGCGCCGCTGGGGCATGCAGCGCTGACAGGCTCAGGCCGACTGATATTGCGCCGCGGCATTGTTGAGGGTTTCGGCAATCTGCTGGCGCAGGCTCAGGGGCTTTTCGACGATCAACCCATCGCCCTGGCTCAGTAGCCACCAGCGCAGTTGCCAGCTGTTGCTGACGGTGGCCTGCAGGCGGTGCCCAGCATCCAGCGGAGTCAGGTGCATGTCGGCCGACAGCGGCGTCTCGCGCACCAGGCGAGCCAGGTTGTCGCTGATCCAGGCCTGCAGTTCGATCTTGTCGGTATCGCCGAACTGCAGGGCATCGCTGCGCAGGTAGGCCTGCAGATCGAAGGCGCGCAGGCCTTCGGTAGGGCTGTCGAGGATGCGCAGCTTGCGAAAGCGATGCACGGCGAACTGGCGAATGTCGGTATAGGGCGCGGCGGTGGCAATCAGGTAACTGACCTGGCCGCGCTGGATCAACGCCAGCGGGTTGAGGGTCAGCTCGCTGAGCTTGTCGTTGTGCGCCGAGTAGTACTGGCAGTGCAACTGGTACTCCTCGAGCAGTGCATGCTGCACGGTCTCCAGAATGCTGTCGGGTACTTCCGGGGCCTGCATGTTCATGTCCGGGCGCACGCTGGCGACCTTGTCCAGCCAGCGCGCCACCTTGTTCGCCCCCGACAGGTGCTCGAGCTTTTGCCGCGCGTGGCTGAAGCGCGGGTCGAGCACCTTGAGCATGCTCCCTGGCAACAACGGGCGTACCGCCTCTTCCACCAGCGCGAGGCTCAGCGCCTCGCTGACACTGATCCCACGCAATTCGATGCAGGCGTTGGCCGCCCAGTGCCAGCCGTACGGGATGCTTTTGTCGTTGCGCTCCAGCGGAAAGATCAGCGACAGCTCATTGAGGTCGCGCTCGATGCTGCGCTTGCTGATGGAGAATCCTGCGTCCTTCAGGCGGCCAACCAGCTCGGCACTGGTAATGCCCGGTGAGCGGCTGGGCAGCTGGCGCAGCAACTCCCATTGGCGGCTGAGGGTGGCACGTGTCGTGGCGGAGGGCAAAAGGCGGCGTCCTTGTCTAGGCTTGCGGTTGTAGCATGGCGCCAGCGCAGTGATATGGCAATTAGCCATTTATGTATCCAGATCAAGGATGAAGCACTTGAGTGCCCTAACTGAATCGTTCGCGACAGGTTTTGTCGTGGCCGTGCGCAGAATCACGCCTCATCACTCCCGCTGTTGGATCTGTGGGTAGTTCAATGAGGACGAACATGTCAGCTGCCAGCAACATCTACCCACTGCTTGAGCGCCTGTTGCCCGAGCGGATCATCCCTGCGCCCGGCCGTCCCGGCCGCTTGCAGCGGTTGTACGCCGGGGTTGGCATGCCCAGCCAGCGGGCAGTGCTGGGCGAGAGTTTCGCCCTGATCAGCCGCCTGGATGAAGCCAGCGACCTGCAAGCGGTCTACGACGACCTCCGCGCCCAGGCCCTGGACGGCAACGTCGGTGCGCTCAACGACCTGGGCTGGATCTGGCTCAACGGCAAGTACTGGCGCGCCGACCCGACCCTGGCCGGGCACCTGCTGCGCATGGCAGCCCTGCAGGGCAGTGCCGCAGCCTGGTTCAACCTGGGCCAGCAGCATTACTTCGGCAAGGGCGTGGAGGTGGCCTATGCCAGCGCGGCGGAGTATTACCAGCAGGCGTTCGAGCGCGGCCTGGAGCATGCCGCCGCTGCCCTGGGCGATCTCTACGAGGAAGAAATCTGCGACAGCGATGGTCAGCAATGGCAGGTCGACCTGCAGCAGGCTTATCGCTGGTTCCTGCGCGGCGCCCAGCGCGGCGACGCACGCTGCCGCTTCGAGGTCGGCTACCGGCTGCTGCATGGGCTGACGGCCAACGTCGATATCAAGGCTGCGGTGTACTGGCTGGAACTGGCCGCCGTGGCCGGGGTGATGCAAGCCGCCGAAGCGCTGGCGCTGCACTTCAGCGAGGTCAACAACGCCCTGCGCTATCTGTTCTGGCGCGAGCAGGCGATCAGCCTGGGCAGCAAGCTGGCGCTGAACATGAAGCTGGACGATCAGTTGCAACCTTGAACATGACGTCTGTCAGCCACTATTGACGGCAGGGGTGGTGATCGAAGAATATTGATAGTTAGCAAACTATGAATATAGCCACGAACCTCCCTTCATGACCCTCGACGCACTGCAACTCAACATCAGCAGCGGTATGGTGGTGGCCGGCCGGCACTGGCGGCGCATCTGCCAGGCGACCCTGGCCGGCTACGGCATCTCCGAAGCTTGCGCGGTCCCTTTGCTGATGATCGTGCGCCTCGGGGATGGCGTGCATCAGGTCGCCGTGGCCCAGGCGGCGGGGCTCGAAAGCCCGTCGCTGGTGCGCCTGCTCGACCAACTGTGCAATGCAGGTTTTGTCTGCCGCAGCGAAGATCCGGTGGACCGCCGGGCCAAGGCCCTGAGCCTGACCGCCAGCGGCCGGGTGCTGGCCGAAGCCATCGAAGGCGAACTGGTGCGCCTGCGCCGCGAAGTGCTGCAAGGCATCGACGAAGCCGACCTGCTGGCCACCCTGCGCGTGCTGCGCGCCTTTGAAGAGGCTGCCCAGCGCACCCCGGGCGTGCCGACATGAACGGCTTTTTCAGCTCGATGCCGCCTGCACGCGACTGGTTCTACGGCGTGCGCACCTTTGCCGCGTCGATGATCGCCCTGTACATCGCCCTGCTCATGCAGTTGCCACGGCCTTATTGGGCCATGGCCACCGTGTATATCGTCTCCAGCCCGTTCGTCGGTCCCACCAGCTCCAAGGCTCTGTACCGCGCCCTGGGTACCTTGCTCGGTGCCGCCGGGGCGGTGTTCCTGGTGCCGCTGCTGGTGCAGACGCCGGTGCTGTTGACCGTCGCCGTGGCCTTGTGGACCGGCACCTTGCTGTTCCTCTCGCTGCACCTGCGCACCGCCAACAGCTATGCGCTGATGCTCGCGGGTTACACCTTGCCGATGATTGCCCTGCCGGTGGTCGATGACCCGCTGGCGGTGTTCGACATTGCCTCATCGCGGGCCCAGGAAATCTGCCTGGGTATCGTCTGCGCGGCGGTGGTCGGGGCAATCTTCTGGCCGCGGCGCCTGACCCCGGTACTGGTTGGCGCCACCGGCAACTGGTTCAACGAGGCGATCCGCTACAGCGATACCTTTCTTGCCCGCGAAGCCAGCGCCGACAAGGTCGGCGGCCTGCGCGCCTCGATGGTCACCACCTTCAACTCGCTGGAGTTGATGATCGGCCAGCTGTCCCATGAAGGCGCACGCTCGCAAACGGTGAAGAACGCCCGTGAGTTGCGCGGGCGGATGATCCACCTGCTGCCGGTGATCGACGCCCTCGACGACGCCTTGCTCGCCCTCGAAGGCCGCGCTCCGGCCCAGACCGAACAACTGCAGCCATTGCTCGACGAGGCTCGCACCTGGCTGCAAGGCACCGCCCAGGACCCGTCGCCGGCGCGCTGGTCTGCTTTGCGTGCACGAATCGAACACCTGCAGCCGAGCGCTGCGGCCCTTGATGAGCGCGCCTCGCTGCTGTTGTCCAACGCTCTCTATCGCCTGGCCGAATGGGTCGACCTGTGGCAGGACTGCTGCAGCCTGCAGCACGCCATCCGCAACGAAGACTTGTCGCCCTGGCGCGCGGTCTACCGGCATTGGCGCCTGGGCCGGCTGACGCCGTTCTTCGACCGTGGGCTGATGCTGTACTCGGTGTTCTCCACCGTCAGCGCAATCATCGTCGCCACCACATTGTGGATCCTGCTCGGCTGGGGCGATGGCGGCAGTGCGGTAATTCTCGCTGCCGTGGCCTGCAGCTTCTTTGCCGCCATGGACGACCCGGCGCCGCAGATCTACCGGTTTTTCTTCTGGACCTCGTTGTCGGTACTGTTCGCCAGCCTTTATCTGTTCCTGGTGCTGCCCAACCTGCACGATTTCCCGATGCTGGTACTGGCCTTCGCCGTGCCGTGCATCTGCGTCGGCACCCTGACCGTGCAGCCGCGTTTCTACCTGGGCACCTTGCTGACCATCGTCAACACCGCCTCGTTCATCAGCATTCAGGGCGCCTACGACGCCAACTTCCTGACCTTTATCAACGCCAACCTGGCCGGGCCGGTGGGCTTGCTGTTCGCCTTCGTCTGGACCTTGGTGGTGCGCCCGTTCGGCGTCGAGCTTGCGGCCAAGCGCCTGACCCGCTTCAGCTGGCACGACATCGTCGGCATGACCCAGCCGGCCACGCTGGCCGAGCACCGTCACCTGGGCGTGCAGATGCTCGACCGGCTGATGCAGCAGCTGCCGCGCCTGACCCAGACTGGCCAGGACACTGGCACGGCCCTGCGTGACCTGCGCGTGGGCCTGAACCTGCTTGATTTGCTGGCCTACATGCCACGGGTCGGCGCGCAGCCGCGCCAGTTGCTGGAGCGGGTGGTGGAAGAGGTGGGTGAACACTTCCAGGCCTGCCTCGATGCCCGCCGTCGCCTGCACGCTCCCGAGGTGCTGTTGCAGAGCATGGAACGCGCCCGCCGCGCCCTGAACCTCAACGATCTGGCCGACAGCGCCGAAGCCCGCGTGCACCTGCTGCATGCCCTGAGCGGCCTGCGCCTGGCGCTGTTGCCCGGGGTCGAGGTGGTGCTGGAGCCGTCCGGCGATCAGCCCCAACTGCCCTATGGAGCGCCGCTGTGATCGGAGATCTGGATATCAGCGGGGTGTTCCTGCCCACGCTGCTGGTGATGATGGTCCTCACCTACTTGCTGTTCCTGGGCGTGCACGCGCTGCTCAACCGGGTGCATTTCTACCGCCTGGTCTGGCACCGGGCGTTGTTCAACGTTGCGCTTTACGCCGTGCTGCTCGGCACGGTCGACCACTTTTGCCGAAACCTGATGCTGCCATGAAAAAACCCTTGTTGACCCTGGGCCGCGTGGTCCTGACCCTGCTGGTAGTGACGCTGGCGACCGTGCTGGTTTGGCAGATGGTCATGTATTACATGTTCGCGCCCTGGACCCGTGACGGGCACATCCGCGCCGACGTGATCCAGATTGCCCCGGATGTTTCCGGTTTGATCCAGCAAGTCGAAGTGCGCGACAACCAGGTGGTCAAGCGCGGTGACGTGCTGTTCACCATCGACCAGGATCGCTTCCACCTGGCTTTGCGCCAGGCCCAGGCAACCCTGGCCGAGCGCAAGGAAACCCTGGCCCAGGCCCAGCGTGAAGCCCGGCGTAACCGTGGCCTGGGTAACCTGGTGGCCGCAGAGCAACTGGAAGAGAGCCAGTCGCGCCAGGCCCGCGCCGAGTCGGCCCTGGCCCAAGCGCAGGTGGCGGTGGATGCCGCGCAACTGAACCTTGACCGTTCGGTGGTGCGCAGCCCGGTCGATGGCTACCTCAACGATCGTGCTCCGCGTGCCCACGAGTTTGTCAGTGCCGGGCGGCCGGTGCTGTCGGTGGTCGACAGCGACTCCTACCACGTCGATGGCTACTTTGAAGAAACCAAGCTGGCCGGTATTCACATCGGCCAGGCTGTGGATATCCGCGTGCTTGGCGACAACACCCGTTTGAGCGGCCGCGTTCAGAGCATCGCCGCCGGCATCGAAGACCGCGACCGCAGCAGCGGCGCCAACCTGCTGCCCAACGTCAACCCGGCGTTCAGTTGGGTGCGTCTGGCCCAGCGGATCCCGGTGCGTATTGCCTTCGATGAAGTGCCAGCGGACTTTCGCATGATTGCCGGGCGCACCGCGACGGTGTCGATCCTTGAGGACAAGGGGCAATGAAACGCCTGTCACTGCTCGGCCTGAGCCTGCTGCTGACGGCCTGCCAGATGGTCGGACCGGATTACCAAGTGCCCAAGGACGCCGCGGTTCAGCGCGCCGACCTGCAGGGCCAACTGCGCCAGGACGCCAATAGCGTGGTCTCGGCGCCAGTGCCGAAAGACTGGTGGCACCTGTACCAGGATGAGCGCCTCAACGCGCTGGTCCGTCAGGCCCTGGCGGCCAACAGCGAACTGCGAGTGGCGGCGGCGAATATTGCCAAGGCTCGTGCCCAGGTTGAAGAAGCCGAAGCCCAGGGTGGCCTCAACGGCGGTGTGAAACTGGGCGCCCAGCGTTTGCAGGAGTCCGGCGAAGCCTTCTTGCAACCGGAGAAAGTACCGGTGGCCAACATCGGTGAGGCGATCATCAGCGCGTCTTACCAGTTTGACCTGTGGGGCACCCTCAAGCGTGGCGTCGAAGCTGCCCAGGCCAATGCCGACGCGACTCAGGCCGCCGCCGATACCGCACGTATCACCCTGGTGGCGGACGTGGTGCGCGCCTACACCCAGGTGTGCGCGGCCAACGAGGAATACCACATCGCCCACGAGTCCCTGGACCTGCAAGAACAGAGCGTGACCCTGACCCAGCGCTTGCGCGATGCCGGCCGGGGCGACGAAACTCAGGTGACCCGCTCGCAGACCCAGTTCAAGTCCCTGCGTGCCGAGCTACCGCGGTACAAGGCCGCGCGTGAGGCGGGCCTGTATACCTTGTCGATGCTGCTGGCCAAGCCGCTCAACCAGTTGCCGGCCGGTACCGGCGATTGCGCCGAGCTGCCGCATATCGCCCAGGTGCTGCCGGTGGGCGATGGCGCTGCGCTGCTCAAGCGCCGTCCGGATATCCGCCAGGCCGAACGCAGCCTGGCGGCGGCCACCGCGACCATTGGCGTGGCCACCGGGCAGCTGTATCCGGACATCAGTATCGGAGCCCAGGTGGGCACCATCGGTATCCTGGAGAACCTCGGCAAACCTGCAACCAACCGCTGGGGCTTCGGCCCGCTGTTGACCTGGAATGTGCCGACCAACGGCTCGCGGGCGCGCATCCGTGAGGCACAAGCTTCGACCCAGGCGGCGCTGGCGCATTTTGATGGCGTGGTGCTCAATGCCATTCGCGAAACCCAGACCAGCCTGGCGCAGTACAGCGCCTTGCTGGAGCGGCGTGATGCCTTGGCCGATGCCGAGCGTTCGGCGCAGTTGGCGGCGGATCAGACCCATCGGTTTTATCAGGCCGGGCGCGAGTCGTTCCTTGCGGATCTGCAGGCGACCCGCACTTACACCGACATGCGCGCGCAGTTGGCGGCGGCCAACACCCAGGTGGCGATGGGGCAAATTGGGTTGTTCCTGGCGTTGGGTGGTGGTTGGTAGATCGCATCGCGGGGCAAGTCGAGTCGTCGCACCGCCGCTTGCCCCGCGATGATGTTCACTTATCCACAAGCCCCTTGAGCATCTCGATCGGCAACGGAAACACAATCGTCGATGACTTGTCCCCGGCAATGCTGCCCAGGGTCTGCATGTAACGCAGCTGCATGGCCCCCGACTGGCGGCCGAGCATTTCCGCCGCCTGCATGAGTTTCTCCGACGCCTGTAGCTCACCTTCGGCATGGATCACCTTGGCCCGCCGTTCCCGCTCCGCTTCGGCCTGACGGGCAATGGCGCGGATCATCGACTCGTTAAGGTCGACATGCTTGATTTCGACGTTGGCCACCTTGATGCCCCAGGCATCGGTCTGCGCATCCAGCACCTGGCGGATGTCCAGGTTCAGCCGTTCGCGCTCGGCCAGCAGCTCGTCCAACTCATGCTTGCCGAGCACCGCGCGCAAGGTGGTCTGCGCCAGTTGGCTGGTGGCCATGAGAAAATCCTCGACCTGGATGATCGCCTTCTGCGGGTCGAGCACGCGAAAGTACAGCACCGCGTTGACCTTGACCGAAACGTTGTCGCGGGTGATGACATCCTGCGGCGGTACATCCAGCACCACGGTGCGCAGGTCGACCCGGACCATCTGCTGGATCCCCGGGATCAGCAATACCAGCCCCGGCCCCTTGACCCGCCAGAAGCGCCCGAGCTGGAACACCACGCCGCGCTCGTATTCGCGCAGGATGCGAAACGCCGACAGCAGCAACACCGCCAGCAGCGCCAGCAAGGCGCCAAAGCCCAGTTCGAAAAACATCTCAGTCTCCTTGCGCCGGTGGTTGTGCCTCGGCGCTGACGTCCAGTAGTACGCCCTTGCGTGTAATCACCCGGACGCGTTGCCCCACCTGCAGTGGCGTCTGGCACTGGGCCTGCCACTGTTCACCCTGCGCCTGCACGGAACCGATGAACGGATCACTGTCATTGACCGCCATCACCGTCGCCAGGCAGCCCACCAATCCGGCGTCGCCGCTGACCAGCGCCCGCTTGCGCGCCTTCATGGCCATGCCCAGCACGCCGCCGAGCAGCAGCGCCGAGAGCAGAGCGAGGGTCAGGATCAACGCCAGGGGGATGCCAAAGCCGGGCACGTCGGTGTCCATCAAGATCACCGCGCCGACCACGAAGGCGACAATGCCGCCAAAACCGACCACACCGAAGCTGGGCAAGAACGCCTCGGCAATCATGAACGCGATGCCGAGCATGATCAGCGCCGCCCCGGCATAGCTCACCGGCAGCAACTGCAGGGCATACAGGGCAATCAGCAGGCAGATGCCACCGATCACCCCGCCCACCCCGGAGCCTGGGCTCATGAACTCGAACATCAGCCCGTAAATGCCGATCATGATCAAAATCAGCGCCACGCTCGGGTTGGTGATCACCGCCAGCAGGCGCGTGCGCCAGTCCGGCTCGCGCTCGATGATGGCCACGTTGGCGGTATGCAGTTGCACCGGCTGGCCGGCGGCTTCGAGGCTTTTGCCATCGAGCTGGCGCAGCAGGTCGGGCAGGTCGTTGGCGATGCGGTCGATGACTTTCAGGCGCAAGGCTTCATTGGCCGGCAGGCTGACCGATTCGCGTACCGCCTGTTCTGCCCAATCGGCATTGCGCCCGCGCAGTTGCGCCAATCCGCGAATGTAGGCAGCGGCGTCGTTTATCTGCTTGCGGGTCAGGGTGTCCTGCTCAGCGCTCGGCGCTTGTTTGTCGCCAGTGGGCGCAGCGGGCGGTGCGGCCGGGTCCTTGGGCGTGCCCGGCAGCCCGCCGATCTGCACCGGCGTGGCGGCACCGAGGTTGGTGCCCGGAGCCATGGCCGCCACATGGCTGGCGTAGAGGATGTAAGTACCGGCGCTGGCCGCCCGGGCGCCGCCGGGGGCGACGAAGGTGACGACCGGCACGGGGCTGGCGAGAATCGCCTTGATGATTGTGCGCATCGAGCTGTCGAGCCCGCCTGGGGTATCGAGGCGGATGACCACCAGTTGCGCCTGCTGCGCCTTGGCCTGCTCCAGTCCGCGAACCAGATAGTCGGCACTGGCCGGGCCGATGGCGTCATCGATACTCAGTACCAGCACCGGATTGCCGGGCGCAGCCACACCGCTCGTCAGGGCGCCGAGCAGCAGAACAAGCAGCAGGTGCCGACACCAGCGAGCGATCACCTGAATTCACCCGGGCTGTGCGTGTCCAATAAGTTTAGTCGGCTGCTTGGGGCAGCACGGCCTAAACTTCAGAAGTGGGGGCGCTGTATCCGGAGGTGCATCATGCGAATGGCAAAAACCCTGCAGCAATGCCTGGACAAGGCCGGCTGCGATTACGACATCGTTCCTCACCCGCACTCATCCACCAGCCTTGAGTCGGCGCGTACGGCCGGGGTGCCCGCCGAGCGGGTGGCCAAATCGGTCATGCTCGACGACCGCCACGGCAACTACCTGATGGCCGTGCTACCGGCCAACCGTCACCTGGACATGAGCAAGGTGCGCGCCACCGGGCCATGGCAAATGACCCGCGAAAGCGGCCTGCCACACCTGTTCGGTGACTGCGAGCGCGGCGCCATTCCGGCGCTGGGTGATGTGTACTCGATCAAGATGCTGCTCGACCCGACCCTGACCCGTCAGGGCGATATCTATCTCGAGGCCGGTGATCACGATCACTTGATCCACATGAATATGGCGCAATACCTGAAACTGGTGCCGAACGCCGAAGTGCGTGAGGTTTGCTGATGATCAACCCACTGCCAGGCTGGCGTCGTGGATGCCCGGCCTGGCCCCAAGGAGTCACGCATGGAATCAAATATTCATCCGTTTTCGGAGCTCTTCAAACAGCTGGGCCTGCCTGATGATGCCCAGGGCATTGACCAGTTCATCACCAGCCATTCGCCGCTCAAGGGCGACATCAAGCTGGTGGATGCACCGTTCTGGACCGACAGCCAGAGGGCATTTCTCAAAGAAAGCATCCTTGAGGACGCCGACTGGGCAGAGCCGTTCGACCAGCTCAACGAGGCGCTGCGGCGTCCGAGAAAATAAACGCTGAGCGGCACATCTACCGGCGAACGGCGTTGCTATGCTCAGGAAAAAACAACAAGGGGATAGCGCTAATGAAAGATCCCTATGCCGCCGGTTTCTGGTGTGCCGTGACCGCCCTGGGCCTGCTGACCGTCGGTTATTTCTATGGCATCAAACAGACCCACCACCTGGGTCAGGCCCTGGTGTTTCTCTACGCCGCCGGAGGCGTGATCGGGGCGCTGGCCCTGACCGCGTTGGCGTGGATTGCCTGGCAGCAATTGCGGGTAAGCAAACGCCAGCTGGCTCAGGGGCGAACACTGGTGGCCATCTGGAACACCAAGGTGGCTTTGCGCCGGGTCGAGACAGTCTTCGACCGTTACTTCTGGGGCAGCTACTGGCAGCCCGGGCGGACCTTTCAGGAGGTAATGGGCGAGCTTGAAGGCACGCCGCTGGAGCAGAGCCTGGAAGCGCTGAAACGCCAATGCCGCGAGCTCGACCGTGAAACCCACGACCACCGCCGCCACTGGCTGGACAACGCCCGCGAGCTTTCCACGGTGGCCACCGCCATGGCCCGTGAACGTTATCAACTGGACTTGTGCGACTCGCAGCAAAGCAGCGGCCGCGGCGCCGCCGTGCTCAACCGCGATCTGGAAGTGCTGGTGTACACCTGGTCGGCGCGCCTGCGCAGCTTCGACCACCAGCTCGATGAGCTGGAGGGCGAATACCGCTGAGCGCGCAGCGAATCAGTCGCCGCGGATGTACTGTTCCAGTTGCAGGATCATGTTGGCCTGCTCGGCGATGGCTTCCTTGACCAGGTCGCCGATCGACAGCAGGCCGAGCAACTCGCCGTTCTCGACCACCGGCAGGTGGCGCAGGTGACTGTTGGTCATCATGTTCATGCAGTATTCGACATTCTGGTGCGGGTCGACGGTGATCACCGGCGCACTCATGATCGCGCTGACCGGCGTGCCCACCGAACTGCGGCCCTTGAGCACCATCTTGCGCGCATAGTCGCGCTCACTGACGATTCCCACCACACGCCCGTCCTTCACCACCGGCAGGGCACCGACGTTCTTCTCGGCCATCAGGCGCAGCGCGTCGAGCACCATATGGTCAGGGCCGATAGTGTGAACCTGGTGGTGCTGCTGAGCTTTTGTTTTTAGAAGCTGTGCCACGGTTTTCATAGAGGCCTCTGCGATGCTGGGAGTGGGTGACGGCAGATAGCTACAGAATCGTGTACAGATCGCCGCAGGGCAAGGGCGAAAGCGGCATCGATGTGATTGAAAAACGTCATGGGCGCAAAAACGCAAAAGCGGCCAATGATGGCCGCTTTGCTTTGAATCTCGATCAATCCGTGATCAAGCGTTTTTCGGGTTAGGGCCGAAACGGTTCGGGCCAGGTTGGCTGTCCTGGCACAGGAAGATCAGGTTGACGATCGGGAACAGCAGCCACCAGCCGCTACGGTCGGTGTCGTGCATGCGTCGAACGGCTACGGCGATGCCCGGGACCAGCACTGCCAGGCTGTACAGGTAGGAGAAGAGCGTGCCGGTAAGGGCCTCGCGGTCGAGATAGGGCACCAGCATGTACACCAGGAAGGTGACCAGGATGAACAGCCAGTATTCCTGGCGGCGTGACCGGCCGGAGAACAGGGCGTATTTCTTCAGTAGTTCAACGTACCAGATGCCGCCGGGCGCAGGTACGGCCGTGAAGGTTGCAGCGGGTTGCGCTGCACCGCAGGCCGGGCAAGTCACGGCGCTGTTGTGGATTTCCTTGGCGCAGCCACGGCAAAAAACCATACTCATGTGTTGTCCCTTACATGACCAGCCAGATTAACAAAATTAGTAAAATGCCTGACAACACCGTGCCGGCAATTGCCATGTAGGTTCCCGGTTTTTTTTTGACGAGGCTGAGCGTGCCCAGGACGAGCCCGGTCAGTGCAAAAAAGCCCATTCCCCACAGGGTGTTACGATCCCAGCTGGCAGGTTCAAACAGCGTAAATACACAGGCGATGCAGAGGATCAGCGAGCTGGCTCCCATCCAGGACAAGGGCTGGCTGGCAGGTTGCGTGGTGGCGGAGAGCGTCTGAGGGGCGCCGCACTGTGTGCAGCTGGGGGCTGTTTCATGGATTTCCATGGCACAACCGCGGCAAAAAACCATTGCCATGACAATTCCTTTTGATCGTTTCCGCGTGCGTGGCGCAGCGGAGGGCGGCGGGGAGTTTATCAAAGACTTCGAAGATGGCGTAAAAGTGACAGCGCCCTGCTGATCTCCCGAGGGATTCGACAGGGCGCAGTACTTCAGCTCTTCTGCACGATCACCTGACTGTTCAGGTCATTGAGCATGGCGTCCAGGGTTGGCTTCATCTTCTCGAAGTCTTTGACGCTGCACACCGCTTTGGGGTTGTGGAAGTCCAGGCGGCGTTTGATCACCAGGCTGTTGCCCTGTTGGGCATACTCGGCGCTGTAGTCAAAGTGCTTGTCCTTGAGGCTCACAGGCTTTGGCGCGGCGATGATCTTGACGTCGGCCGGGAACTCGAAGCGCGCCTGCTCTTCGGTGATGCCGGAGATGCAGGTGAAGTCCTGGGTGCGCTGTTTTTCCGCGATAAAGCCGAAGACGTTCTGGGCAATACCGCCGGCCAGGCTGGTCAGGGTCGGCACGCCAATCGGGCCGGGCAGGTTGACCAGGTTTTCGCTGCGGCCATCGATGCGCATCTCGAAGGCGCCGCTGGTTTCCAGGTCGTCGCTGCTGATCTTGCCGCTGCCGCGCTGGCCATAGGCGGCGAGGATGCGCTGGGTCAGCAGGTCGCGCTCGGCCGGTTGCATGTTGCGCATCATCCAGCGGTTCATCTCGGCAGCCCAGCCATCGATTTTCGAGGCGTGGATGAAGTCGGCGGCGCCGCTGCTGGCTACGGTGTAGGTGGTGCTGTTGTGCACCACGCCGGGCTGGGTGGCCGGGGTGTGGCCGAGTTTGCCGGAGCGGGTCAGCACGGTGGGCTTGTCCAGCACTGGCGCTGGCAGGTAGCCGCTGGCGATGGCTTCGGCGGTGGAGTCCAGGTACAGGTCCAGGCTCGGGATGTAGGTCACCACGTGGTTGATCACGCCCAGGGTCGGCACCTTGGGCAGAGCGTAGGCATTGCCGAGGTTGATCAGCGCCGGGGTGCTTTCGATATTGACCGCGGCCAGCAACGCTTCGAGCAGGGCAACGTGGTCCTTGCAGTCGCCATAGCGGTTGCTCAGCACGGTATCGGCAGCATGCGGGACTACGCCGCCGGCACCGATGTACACCGCCACGTAACGAATGTTGCGGCGCACCCAGTCACCCAGTGCCAGGGCTTTGTCATGCGGGTCGTCGAACTTGGCCGTGAGCTTTTCGGCCAGTTCACGGATGGCTGGCGTTACTTCGTTGTTGGCCCGCGCCGCATAGGCTTTGGCGAACTCGCTGTAATCGGCGAAGGTGGACACGGCCAGGTACTTGCCGTAGTCCGAGTAGGCTACCGCGCCGAGCTCCGTACGGGCGTTGTCACCCTGCACGTAATCCCACTGGTAGACCTTGCGACCAGGCTCGGCTTTCGGGCTGGAAGCCTTGAAGCCTTTGGCCTCGGCATTGAGCTTGAGGTTCTTCGGCAGGTCGTAGATCAGGGTGAACTGCTTGGTCGGGTGGAACTGCGGCATCGCCAGGTCTTCGAACTGGCCGGGGAACAGCGGGGTCTTGCGCTGCTTCTTGAAGCTCAGCACCAGGCGATCGCCCACGGCAACTTCCGGAAAGATCACCACTTTGACCAGGCTGTCGTGGAACATCGGCGCTTGCGACGACTGTTGCTCCTGCTGCTCCTTGATCTGCTCGGGGCTGACCACTACTTTGCGGCCGTCCGGCTTCTGGGTATAGGCCTGGGTGACCTCAAGGCTTTCCAGGGTGCGGTTGTAGTACAACGACTGCTGGGCCTTGGCCTGGATCGCGCGTTCTTCGTTGATCAGCAGGACCAGGTCCTGGGTGGATGCGTAGCTGCCGTCTTCGGCAACCACGGTGCGCAGAATGTCCTTTTCGATGGTGACGGAGGGGTCAGTACCGTCGTCCTTGGCCTGTGCCGTGTTCAAGACGAACAGGCAGCACAGCATCCCGACCAACCGGGTCGGGGTCAAAGCGAACCGCTTCATAAAGATCCTTCTTGCTGGTGTATTCCAGGGATCTGATTCCTTAAATGCGAATCAGTTAGTAGCATTTTGCCTTATCAGTAGCCGGTGCTGCTGTGAAAATTTCTTCAGCGCAGGTTTTTCCTGTGTTTTATGTCTCTAGCGATTCAAGGATTCAGCATGTTTACCAGGCGGCACTCCGTCATGACCCTCCTGTTGCTTGGCGCCGGCAGCGCCTGTGCCGACAGCGTCGAACTGGCGCCGCTGGAAGTGACCTCGACGCGGGTCAATTCCGCCTGGCTGGAGACCCCCGCTTCGATTAGCGCCGTGGACGTTGCCGACAAGCCCGGCGAGCAACTGCTGACCCTTGATGGCCTGCTGTCTGCGGTGCCCGGCAGCGTGTCGCAGAGCCGCTACAACATGGCCCAGGGCATGCGCCTGTCGATTCGTGGCTTTGGCGCGCGTTCAAGTTTCGGCATGCGCGGCATTCGTGTGCTGGTCGACGGTGTGCCGCTGACCATGCCCGATGGCCAGACCGAAATGGACGGCGTAGATCTAGGCCTGGTGGAGCGCATCGAAGTGATCCGCGGCTCGGCCTCGACGCTATATGGCAATGGTGCGGGCGGCGTGCTGGCGATCCAGACCCGCGAGCCTTCGCTGACGCCGCAGTCGACCATCGACGTCAGCGGCGGCGAATATGGCTACCAGCGCCTGCGCGCGGAAACCAGCGGCACCTCCGGCAACTTTGGCGGCCTGCTGGCGCTCAATGTCACCAACCTCGACGGCTATCGCCAGCACTCCACCTCCGAGGCGCGCAACCTCACTGGCAAGCTGCGCTGGCAGGGCGATGCCGGACAATTTGGGGTAACTTTTCAGGCGCTCGACAACCGCTCCGAAGACCCCGGCGCCCTGACCCTCGCCGAAGTGCACGCCAAGCGTGACCAGGCCCGGGCGCAGAGCCTGCTGTACAACTCCGACGAAGACATCACCCAGCAGCGCCTGGCGCTGAACTGGATTGGCGACCTGGGCGAGGCCGACAGCTATCAGTTGCGCAGCTGGCTGGGGCGCCGCGAGTTTGGCAACCGCCTGCCTTACGCCAATGGCGGTCAGACTACCTACACCCGGCTGTTCGCCGGGGTCGGCGGACAGTACACGCACCAGGCCAACTGGTTCGCCCTGGACCAAAAAGTCACCGCCGGTGTCGATCTTGAACAGCAACGCGATGACCGTGAACGGCACAACAACCAGATCGGTGGCGGCACCGGTGCACTGACCCTGCGTCAGCAAGAGAAGGCCGGCAGCGTTGGCCTGTACCTGCAAGACACTATCGAATTGAGCGAGCGCTGGCAGCTGACCCTGGGCGGTCGCTACGACAGCATGCGCCTGGCGGTGGATGACCGCTTCGAGCGCGACGGCGACGACTCCGGCTCGCGCACCCTGGACGACTGGAACTACAGCGCTGGCCTGAGCTATCGCCTGAGCGAGCATTACCTGGTCTATGCCCGCGTCGCCACCTCGTTCGAAACCCCCACGGTCAACGAACTGGCCAACCCGGCAGGTGGCGGCTTCAACCCGAGCCTGCAACCGGCGAAGGCGCTCAACCGCGAACTGGGGATCAAGGGCGAATGGAGCGACTTGCGCGCCGAGGCCGTGGTGTACAGCATCGCGCTTGAGGATGAACTGGTGCCCTATGTCGACGGCGGCCAGACCTTCTATCGCAATGCCGGCAAGTCGAGGCGCGATGGTGTCGAGTTGAGCGCCGACTACCAGCTGCTGGAGCACTGGCGGCTGTCCATGGCTTACAGCTTCAACAACTACCGTTACACCGACTTCAACGGCTTTGATGACAACCGCCTGCCGGGCATCCCGCGTCAGACCTTATTCAGCGAAGTAGCCTACGAGCATGATGGTTTCTATGCGCGCTTGAACATGAACGCCTACGGCCCGCAGTACGCCGACAACGCCAACAGCGCGCGGGTTGCTGGGGTGGCGTTGCTCAACCTGCGGGTGGGCAAGCAGTTCGACCTGGGCGGCCAGACGTTGGAGCCGTATCTGGGTGTGGATAACCTCAGTGACCGTCATTACTACGACAATTTGCGTATCAATGATGGCGCCGGGCGTTACTACGAACCGGGCCCGGGGCGCACCCTGTATGCTGGCGCGCGCCTGAGTTTCTAACCCGGTAGGAGCGGCGGTGCGACGATTCTGCCACATCGCCTCGCGGGGCAAGCCCGCTCCCACACCTATGGTCGGCGATTCTGGTAGGAGCGGGCTTGCCCCGCGATCGCGATCTACCGGCCGCATCGCATTGCGGGGCAAGTCATACCGCCGCTCCCACAAGGCCAGTGGTCAGCGGCTATTCACCCACCCGCTCCTCAATCCCATCCAGCAAGGCATCCACCAACCCTTTGGCCATCTCTACCGAATGCAGGGTCGACCACAAGAAGCCCTTGTGGGCCGGATCAATATCGTCGAAGGCTTTGTAGCCAGTGTCGTAAGCGCAGCCTAAGTAGAGAGAGGCATGCACCAGCGCATCATGGGCGGCGACACCGGAGCAAACAGCGAACAGCGCAGAGTGCCCGGCTTGGCAATTGCCGAAGACGGAGTGGGCGGTGGCGGCGGATTTATCGAGTGGTGGATCTGGGACGATTTTTTTCATGTCAGGTTCTTCCGGGTGAAGCTGACACTGTCATCCGTTACCACACGAATGGGTGGCAGCTGTACGCGGGGTGGTAAACCGGGGAGAACCCTAAACCCGGCAGGCTCGAAAGCCTCCCGCGCACAGCCGCCATAGGCTGTGTAGGGTTCACGACACCGGGTTACCACACCCGATCACCGAGTTTTCGGTGACGGGCAGGAGCCTAGAGGCATGAGTTCCCAGGGACAATCAGACGGGCATCGACAGACCGCGTAGGGTATTTCTTAGGACGACACATTTCGAGACTTCGAAACATAATCTGACATAGACGCGCGCTGGTAGGAGCGGCGGTGCGGCGACCCGACTTGCCCCGCGATTGCGGTCTGCCTGCCGTATCGCATCGCGGGCAAGCCCGCTCCCACACAGGGAGTACTGGGCCGGAAAACAAAAAAGGCCCAGGTATTCACCTGAGCCTTCATTGATATGGCGCACTCGGCGGGATTCGAACCCACGACCCCTGCCTTCGGAGGGCAGTACTCTATCCAGCTGAGCTACGAGTGCAACGCGGGCGCCATGATACCCATCTAGGCTGGCGGCGTCCATCGTCGAAATGACTGTGGTCGATTTCGCACACTCAAGGGGCTATAAGTGACGTTGATCCGAAAAAATTCACCGCACAGCGCTTTTTGTTCTTTTTTTCGAACACCCTATTGTCCTTTCTCCTCGTTGATCCTAGGATTCGTTTGAGATTTCAAACGCTCTCCTTTTTCTACAATCAATAATTCGCTCCGTGCCTGCACGGTGCAGTTAAGGAAGCCCGACATGCAGCTTAAAGACGCCCAGTTGTTCCGCCAGCAAGCCTTCATCAATGGAGAGTGGCTGGACGCGGACAACGGCCAGACGATCAAGGTCAACAACCCGGCAACGGGCGAGATCATCGGCACTGTGCCGAAGATGGGCGCCGCTGAAACCCGCCGTGCCATCGAGGCCGCCGACAAGGCGCTGCCGGCCTGGCGCGCGCTGACCGCCAAAGAACGTGCTGGCAAGCTGCGTCGCTGGTTCGAGCTGATGATCGAGCACCAGGATGACCTGGCCCGCCTGATGACCACCGAGCAGGGCAAGCCGCTGGCCGAGGCCAAGGGCGAGATCGTCTACGCCGCTTCCTTTATCGAGTGGTTCGCTGAAGAAGCCAAACGCGTTTACGGCGACACCATCCCGGGTCACCAACCAGACAAGCGCCTGATCGTGATCAAGCAGCCGATCGGTGTGACCGCGGCCATTACCCCGTGGAACTTCCCGGCGGCGATGATCACCCGTAAAGCCGGCCCGGCCCTGGCCGCTGGCTGCACCATGGTGCTCAAGCCTGCTTCGCAAACCCCGTACTCGGCCCTGGCCCTGGTTGAGCTGGCCACCCGCGCCGGTATCCCGGCTGGCGTGCTGAGCGTGGTCACCGGTAGTGCTGGCGACATCGGCAGCGAGCTGACCGGTAACCCGATCGTGCGCAAGCTGTCGTTCACCGGCTCCACCGAAATCGGTCGCCAGCTGATGGCCGAATGCGCCAAGGACATCAAGAAAGTGTCCCTGGAACTGGGCGGTAACGCGCCGTTCATCGTGTTCGACGACGCCGACCTGGACAAGGCCGTCGACGGCGCGATCATCTCCAAATACCGCAACAACGGCCAGACCTGCGTTTGCGCCAACCGTATCTACGTTCAGGACGGCGTCTACGATGCCTTCGCCGAGAAGCTCAAGGCCGCTGTGGCCAAGCTGAAAATCGGCAACGGCCTGGAAGACGGCACCACCACCGGCCCGCTGATCGACGGCAAGGCCGTGGCCAAGGTCCAGGAACACATCGAAGACGCAGTCGGCAAGGGCGCCAAGGTGCTCAGCGGCGGCAAGCTGATCGAAGGCAACTTCTTCGAGCCGACCATTCTGGTCGACGTACCGAAGAACGCTGCCGTGGCCAAGGAAGAAACCTTCGGCCCGCTGGCGCCACTGTTCCGTTTCAAGGACGAGGCCGAAGTCATCGCCATGTCCAACGACACCGAGTTCGGCCTGGCCTCGTACTTCTATGCCCGTGACATGAGCCGTGTGTTCCGTGTCGCCGAAGCCCTGGAATACGGCATGGTCGGTATCAACACCGGTCTGATCTCCAACGAAGTCGCGCCGTTCGGCGGTATCAAGGCGTCGGGCCTGGGCCGCGAAGGCTCCAAGTACGGCATCGAGGACTACCTGGAAATCAAATACCTGTGCATCAGCGTCTGATCGCAGCGTAAGGCTTTACCTCTGCCAGCGGGGCGCGAGAGCGACGTCTCGCTGGCCTTTTTTACACCGTACATCCAGTGGCCTGGGCCCCTGCAGCAGTCGATCAACGCATGCTGCCCGCAGTTGAATACCGGCCACTCCGACTTGAATCGCGCCGCCTTGTGTGTGGCGAATTGAGGACATTATGAGCAAGACCAACGAATCTTTGATGCAACGTCGTGTCGCCGCTGTTCCACGCGGTGTAGGCCAGATCCACCCGATCTTCGCCGAGTCGGCAAAAAACGCCACCGTCACTGACGTCGAAGGCCGCGAGTTCATCGACTTTGCCGGCGGTATCGCAGTACTGAACACCGGTCACGTGCACCCGAAGATCATCGCTGCCGTTGAAGCCCAACTGCACAAGCTGACCCACACCTGCTTCCAGGTACTGGCCTACGAGCCTTACGTCGAGCTGTGCGAAAAGATCAACGCCAAGGTGCCAGGCGACTTCGCCAAGAAAACCCTGCTGGTCACCACCGGTTCCGAAGCCGTTGAAAACGCCATCAAGATCGCCCGTGCCGCCACTGGCCGTGCCGGCGTGATCGCCTTCACCGGCGCTTACCACGGCCGTACCATGATGACCCTGGGTCTGACCGGTAAAGTCGTGCCTTACTCGGCCGGCATGGGCCTGATGCCAGGCGGCATCTTCCGCGCCATCTACCCGAACGAACTGCACGGCGTAAGCATCGACGACTCGATCGCTTCCATCGAGCGCATCTTCAAGAACGACGCCGAAGCCCGTGACATCGCGGCAATCATCCTTGAGCCAGTTCAGGGCGAAGGTGGTTTCTACGTTGCGCCGAAAGAATTCATGAAACGCCTGCGTGCCCTGTGCGACCAGCACGGCATCCTGTTGATCGCTGACGAAGTACAGACCGGCGCTGGCCGTACCGGTACCTTCTTCGCCATGGAACAGATGGGCGTTGCTCCAGACCTGACCACCTTCGCCAAGTCGATCGCTGGCGGCTTCCCGCTGGCCGGTGTGTGCGGCAAGGCCGAGTACATGGACGCCATCGCTCCAGGCGGCCTGGGCGGCACCTACGCCGGTAGCCCGATCGCTTGCGCCGCGGCCCTGGCCGTGATGGAAGTGTTCGAAGAAGAGAAACTGCTGGACCGCAGCAAGGCCGTTGGCGAGCGCCTGGTCGCTGGCCTGCGCAAGATCCAGGACAAGCACCCGATCATCGGTGACGTGCGTGCCCTGGGTTCGATGATCGCTATCGAAGTGTTCGACAAGGCCGGTTCCCACACCCCTAACGCTGCCGCCGTTGCTTCGGTTGTGGCCAAGGCGCGTGACAAGGGCCTGATCCTGCTGTCGTGCGGCACTTACGGCAACGTCCTGCGTATCCTGGTTCCGCTGACCTCGCCTGATGAGCAACTGGACCAAGGTCTGGCAATCATCGAAGAGTGCTTCGCAGAACTCGCGTAAACTGTGACGCATTAGAAGAAAAACCCGCTTCGGCGGGTTTTTTTTCGCCCAAAGGAAGGCCAGGGGGCTAAGGTTGCCTGTAAGGAGACACCTAGGAAGGTGCACTGGATTGCGTGTAGCGGAATATCGGGAGAGTTGTATATGAGCGTTGTAGAGCCCGCCCAGGCACCTTGTGTGCTGATTGCCGAAGGCGACCCCTGGGTCCGGGACATGCTGAGCCAGATGCTCCTCAGCGTGCGCTGCGATGCGCGTTTGCAGGTGTGTGCCGATGGCTCGCAGGCGCTGGCGGCGCTGGCCAGCAAGCCGGACCTGATCATCGCTGCACGCGAGCTGCCCGGCGGCGACGGCCTCGACCTGCTGCGCAACGTGCGGGCCAAGGGCCGCCAGCCGGCGCTGCCGTTCATTCTCATGAGCAACCGCAGTGACGCCGCCAGTGTGCGCGAAGTGCTGCCGTTCGCGCCGACTGCCTACCTGAGCAAGCCGTTGAACATGGAGTCCTTGCGTCAGCGCCTGGAAGACCTGCTGCTCAGCGCCGGGGAGGAGGTCGCCTGCCCGGTGCCGCCGTTGCAGCCGGGCTCGACCTTGCCACGCTTTCTGGAAGGGCGCCGGGCGACTTCAGATGGCGGCCCGCTGTTTGCCGATGTGAAGCGGGCGATCAAGCGCAGCTTGCAACCCCAGGGCCTGGACCTCAAGGTGCTGGAGGCCGAGATTCGCAACGATCCCCAGGTTACCGCCGTGCTGATCGCCGCCGCCAACAGCGCGGCACTGCATCGCGATGGTGCGGTGCAGACACTGATGCAGGCGCTGAACAGACTGGGCACGACCCAGAGCATGAACCTGATCCTGGGGCTTGCGCTCAAGCGCAGCGCCAAGCTCAGCGACCCGATTTTGTCGCGCCATGCCGAGCATTTCTGGGACTTGTCGCTGCACACCGCCGAATACGCGCGGACCCTGGCGCGCATGCTCGAGCTGGATCAGGAGCGCTGCTATTGCGCCGGTTTGCTGCATTGCCTGGGTGATCTGGCGCTGCTGCGTTGCTTGCAGGAATGGCAGCAGGCCGGGGGTGAGCTGGATGAAGATGGGGTGCAGCTGTCGCTCAACGAGTTTGGCGCGGCGTTCGGCTCGGCGCTGCGTACCCGCTGGCGTTTGCCGCTGGAGCTGCGCGAGCTGATTGCGGCGATCTACCAGTTGGGCGGTGGCGTGTATTCACGCGATGCGCTGGTCATGAACCTGGCTGGGCAGCTGGCGCGCTTGCCGGCGGATCAGGGGCTGGAAGGTTTGGTTGAAAGCAAGACGGCGCGTTTGCTCAAGGTGGGGATGGCCGAGCTGGGCAGGTTGCGCAAGGCTTGAGGGGCCGGGGCCGCTGTGCGGCCCAATCGCTGGCAAGGCCAGTTCCCACAAGGGGCTACGCAGTAGCCCCAGAACAGCGAAAAGGCCCGTCAGCCACTGACAATCTGATTCTTGCCTTGGCGCTTGGCCTGGTACATCGCCGCGTCCGCCCGGGCGAACAGGCTGTCCAGCGACACGTCCGCTTCGCTGATCCCGGTCAGCCCCTGGCTCACCGTCACCCCGAACACCTTGTCATCATGGCTGAAGCTCAAACGCTGAATCTCGCGCTGCAGGCGCTCGGCAATCTGCTGGGCAATCTCCGGCGTGCAGCCCGGAAACACCGCAGCGAACTCCTCGCCACCAATACGCCCGAACTGATCACCGCGACGCAAGACCGCCTTGCCGGTATCGGCGATGCGCTGCAGCACATAGTCGCCTTCCTGATGCCCGTAGGTGTCGTTGATCTGCTTGAAGTCATCGATGTCGAGCAGCAGGAACGCTAACGGCGTTTGCTCCAGCCGCGCGGTTTCGAAGGCGTGCTGAGCGCATTCGAAGAAGTGCCGGCGGTTGCTGCTCTGGGTCAGCACGTCGGTGGTGGCCAGGCGCTGCAGTTCGCCTTCGAGCTGCTTCTTTTCGGTGATGTCCTCGGCCATGCCGACAATGATCACCCGTTGGCTCGGGTCGGCCTGCTGATTGATGAAGCACTTGTCGCTGATCCAGCGCACCTGGCCATTGGTGGCGATGATGCGGTACTCGCGGTCTTCCACCGCGCCTTTGACCAGCACCTCGGCCAGGCTGCGTTCGGCGTAGTCGAGGTCGTCGGGGTAGATGCTGTCGCGCCACTCGTTGAAATCGGCCAGTAGCAGGCCGGCGGGGCGGCCAAAAATGCGTTCGTAGGCGGGGCTGACGTAGAGCACCTGGCGGCTTTCCCAGTCGAATGCCCACAGCACCGCGTTGACGCTGTCGAGCAAGGAGCTGAACAGCTGTTCGCGCTCGCTCAGGCGTGCGACCTCGCCTTGAGCATGCATCAGGGCTAGAAGGGTTTGGGCGGCTTCAGGTGGCGGGTTGCAGGCCAGGGGTGTTGGTTTGTTCTTGACCATTTGCGCGGAAATTCTCACGACTGGGGCGTGCGGCCACGACCCGGCCCGCCACGCGGGCGATGTGCCTGTCAGAGTGAGATTAGGCGGGTAAGTTCCAGTCGGCGCGCCACTGAACGGGCGCGCCGATCAACGGCATCAGGCCAGGGCGGGGCGCAGCGAGTAGGTCTTGAGCTGGGCGGCGAAGTCGCGCAGCGACTGGATCCCGCTGGCCTCGGCTTCGTGCACCCAGTCTTTCATGGCCGCGAGCATGTCGTGGCCGTTGGCGCTGGTGCGTACCCAGATTTGCTGCAGGGCCAGGCGCTTCTCGTAGATGGTCTTGAGTGCCTGGCTGTGCTCGAGCATGGTCTGGATGCGCAGGTGGTGGCGGTCTTCCAGCAGGCTGGTTTCCCGCGACAGCAAGCGCTTGGCACGGCGGAACTGATGGCGCACCGAGTCATCGACCCGGGCCAGCTCCTGCTTGACCAGCGGCGCGATCACCAGCTTGCGGTACTGGGCCATGATCTGGAAGCGGTTGTTGAGGATCGCCATGGCGGTGTCCATGTCCAGCTGGCCCTTGCCTTCGACCCGGTGGGCGATCGGCGCGACGCGCTGCACCTTGGCCAGGCGCAACCAGCAGAACAGCTTGATCCAGGCCCAGCCCATGTCGAACTCCCAGCGCTTGACCGACAGCTTGGCCGAGTTGGGGTAGGTGTGGTGGTTGTTGTGCAGCTCTTCACCGCCAATGATGATGCCCCAGGGCACCAGATTGGTGGCGGCGTCGCGGCACTCGAAGTTGCGATAGCCGACCGCATGGCCCAGGCCATTGACCACACCAGCGGCCCAGAACGGAATCCACATCATCTGCACCGCCCAGATGGTGATGCCGGCGGTGCCGAACAGCAGCAGGTCGATCACCGCCATCAGGACGATGCCGCCGAGCTTGTAGCGGCTGTAGAGGTTGCGTTCGATCCAGTCTTCCGGGCAGTTCTTGCCATAGATGCGCAGGGTTTCCGGGTTCTGTGCCTCTTCGCGGTACAGCTCGGCGCCCTTGCGCAGGACCGTGGACAGGCCCTTGATCACCGGGCTGTGCGGGTCATCGACGGTTTCGCATTTGGCGTGGTGCTTGCGGTGGATGGCGGTCCACTCACGGGTGTTCTGCGCCGTGGTCAGCCACAGCCAGAAACGGAAAAAATGCTTGAGCCCGGCGTTGAGTTCCAGCGAGCGGTGGGCGGAATAACGGTGCAGGTAAACGGTGACACTGACGATGGTCACATGCGTCATTACCAGGGTAACTGCCAGCAATTGCCACACTGACAAGTTGAGCAAACCTTCGTACCACATAGGCTAAATGGCCCTCAAAAACATAGGGAACAGCGGGAAACATTATCCCTGCGCCAGCAAATAAAACCAGTCGGCCTTTTAGATAGGAGGTCACCGGATGTTTCTACCCTATAATCCCCACAAATTTTTGTGGGTTTGCCCGGGACCTTATGTCTGCTTCCATTCGAGACGCCATGCGCATGGCGGCGCTCTACCTTGTGCTTTCGGTACTGTGGCTGGCGCTGTCTGATCAATTATTGAACAGTCTTTTCGATGCGCCTGAGCAGATCGCCCGCTGGCAGTTGATCAGCGCGCACTTCTGGGTGCTGTGCAGTGCCCTGCTGATTTTTGTCTCGCGCGCCCGTTTGCTCAATTTCATCGGCGTCGGTGTGCGCTTGCGCCGTGAGGACCGCGAGCGCCTGCGCATGGCTGCGGCGGTGTTCGACAGCACCCTGGAAGGGGTCTTGGTGACTGACCGCAATGGCCTGATCGTGCACGTCAACCGGGCGTTCATGCAGATCACCGGTTACGACAAGGACGAAGTGCTCGGCCAGCGCCCGAGCAAGTTCAAATCCGGCCGTCACGGTGCACCGTTCTATCAGCAGATCTACGCCACCCTGGCCGAAAAGGGCGAGTGGAGCGGCGAGATCTGGAACCGGCGCAAAAGCGGTGAGGTATACCCGCAGTGGCAGACCATTTGCGCCATTCGCGATGACAGCGGCGAGTTGAGCCACTACGTCGCGGTGTTCAGCGACATCAGCGCGATCAAGCATTCCGAGCGCGAACTGGCGTACCTCGCTCATCACGACCCGCTCACCGACCTGCCCAATCGCCTGCTGTTCAACGACCGCACCGAGCAGGCCCTGGCCGCGGCCCAGGCCAACAAGCGCGGCTGCGCCTTGCTGCTGCTCGACCTGGACCATTTCCAGAGCATCAACGACAGCCTCGGCCACAACATTGGCGACCAGTTGCTCAAGGTGGTGGGCGAACGCTTGAAGGCGCTGTTGGGCAGCGGCGTGACCCTGGCCCGCCTGGGTGGTGACGAGTTCGCCGTGCTGGCCGAGAACTGCTCGCAGGTCGGCCAGGCCGCAGCCTTGGCGCAGAGCATCATCGACGGCATGAAGGAGCCATTTGAAGTCGACAATCAACGCTTGTTCATCAGCGTCAGCATCGGTATCAGCCTGTTCCCCAGCGACGCCCTGAGCGCCGAGCAATTGCTGCGCAATGCCGACTCTGCGCTGTTCAAGGCCAAGACCTGCGGCCGCGCCGGTTATGCGCTGTACACCGAAGAGCTGACCGCCCATGCCCAGCAACGGGTCGAGACCGCCGGCGAGCTGCGCCGGGCACTGGAACAGGAAGAGCTGCGGGTCTATTACCAGCCGGTGCATGACCTGTTTAGCGGCAAGATGATCGGCGTCGAGGCGCTGGTGCGCTGGCAGCATCCGCAGCGCGGGCTGGTGCCGCCCGGGGAGTTCATCCCGATTGCCGAGCGCACCGGGCTGATTGCCGATATCGACACCTGGGTGCTGCGCCAGGCGTGCCTGCAGATGGTGCAATGGCAGGCCGAGGGGCGGGCGCTGGAGTTTGTTGCGGTGAATATTTCCAGCCGTCTGTTTGGCCATCGCGACCTTTATCAGCAGGTGGCGCAGGTGCTGCATGACACCGCCCTGGACCCGGCCTTGCTCGAACTGGAAGTGACCGAGAGCGCGGTGATGGAAGACCCCGAGGTGGCGCTGGAGCAGCTGCATCGCTTGCGTGAGCTGGGCTTGCGCCTGGCCATCGATGACTTTGGCACCGGCTATTCGTCGCTGCTGCGGCTCAAGCGCCTGCCGGTGCAGAAGCTCAAGATCGACCAGGGTTTTGTCGCAGGCTTGCCCTGTGATGAAGACGATGTGGCGATCGTGCGGGTGATCATTGCCCTGGCCCGGAGCATGGGCATGCTGGTGCATGCCGAGGGCATCGAGCAGGCCGAGCAGGCGCGTTTTCTGCTGGAGCAGCAGTGCCAACTGGGCCAGGGCTACTGGTTCGGGCGGCCGGTGCCGGCACAGCAATTGCGCTGGCCCTGAAGGCCTTATCGCCGGCAACGCCGGCTCCCATAAAGGCTCTGCTGGCAAAGGGCCTGTGGGAGTTGGCCTTGCCAGCGATGGGTTGCAGCGCGGCCCCCAAGGTTTTGCTTTTTTAGTTATATAAAAATTCTTAAATAGTATTTTTAAGAATATTCGCGCCCCCCTAAGATTGCCCTCAAGCCAGGCGCAGTCGCTCCCCTTCACGCACTGCACGGCACCCATATCACAGGAGCACGAGCATGAGCGCATCTCTGCGTAGCGTTGACGGTCAGGACGAAGCCACCATTCTGCGCGAAATCCAGAGCGCCCTGCGCGACCTGCGGTTTGGCGCGGTGGAAATCACCGTGCACAACGCCCAGGTCGTCCAGATCGAACGCAAGGAAAAGTTCCGCCTGCAGAACCCCGGCAACAAGCCCAGCTGATTATCGCGCCACCTAATTAGAAAAATACGCCAATCGGGAGCTTCACCATGTCCATCCGCCGTTATGCCCTGGCCGCCCTCGCCAGCGCCGTTTTTGCCGGTTCCGCTATCGCCAAGGACTACGAACTGCTGAACGTGTCCTATGATCCGACCCGCGAGTTGTATCAGCAGTACAACGCCGAGTTCATCAAGCACTGGCAGCAGGCTCACCCGGACGACAAGGTGAAGATCCAGCAGTCCCACGGTGGTTCGGGCAAGCAGGCCCGTGCAGTGATCGACGGCCTGCGCGCCGACGTGGTGACCCTGGCCCTGGCCGGCGACATCGACGAAGTGGCCAAGCTCGGCAAGACCCTGCCGGACAACTGGCAGACCCGCCTGCCGGAGGCCAGCACGCCGTACACTTCGACCATCGTGTTCCTGGTGCGCAAGGGCAACCCGAAAGGCATCAAGGACTGGGGCGACCTGATCAAGAAAGACGTCTCGGTCATCACCCCGAACCCGAAAACCTCCGGCGGTGCCCGCTGGAACTTCCTCGCCGCCTGGGCCTACGGCCTGAAAGCCGGGGGCAGCGAAGCCAAGGCCCAGGAATACGTGAAAGAGCTGTTCAAGCACGTGCCGGTACTGGACACCGGCGCCCGTGGTTCGACCATCACTTTCGTCAACAACGGTCAGGGTGACGTGTTGCTGGCCTGGGAAAACGAAGCCTTCCTGGCGCTCAAGGAAGACGGTGGCGCCGACAAGTTCGACATCGTCGTGCCGTCGCTGTCGATCCTCGCCGAGCCGCCAGTGGCGGTGGTCGACAAGAATGCGCAGAAAAAGGGCAACGAGCAGATCGCCGAGGAATACCTCAAGCACCTGTACAGCCCGGCCGGGCAGAAGATTGCCGCCGAGAACTTCTACCGCCCGCGTGATCCGAAAGTCGCTGCCGAATACGCCAAGCAGTTCCCGAAACTGGACCTGGTGACTATCGACAAAGACTTCGGTGGCTGGAAAACTGCCCAACCCAAGTTCTTCAACGATGGTGGCGTGTTCGACCAGATCTACACGGCGCAGTGATGCCCGGCAGGATAATCGCCGTTCAGTAGCCAGCATGGGCCCGGGATTCGTCCCGGGCTTCGTGCGTTCAACCAGGGACCTTTATGTCACGTCGTATTTCCCCCGTCATACCCGGCTTCGGGCTGACGCTGGGCTACACCTTGGTGTACCTCAGCCTGATTGTGCTGATACCGCTGGCCGCCATGTTCATACATGCCGCCCAGCTCACCTGGGAGCAGTTCTGGGCCATCGTCAGTGCCCCGCGAGTGCTCGCGGCGCTCAAGCTGAGCTTCGGCACTGCCCTTTACGCGGCCATCATCAACGGCATCATCGGTACCCTGCTGGCCTGGGTGCTGGTGCGCTACACCTTCCCCGGACGCAAGATCATCGATGCGATGATCGACCTGCCGTTCGCCCTGCCTACCGCCGTTGCCGGTATTGCCCTGACCGCGCTGTATGCACCGGCCGGCCTGGTCGGCCAGTTTGCCACGGACCTGGGTTTCAAGATCGCCTACACCCCGTTGGGCATCACCCTGGCGCTGACCTTCGTGACCCTGCCGTTCGTGGTGCGCACGGTGCAGCCGGTGCTGGCCGACATTCCCCGTGAAGTCGAAGAGGCCGCCGCCTGCCTGGGCGCCAAGCCGCTACAGGTGTTCCGCTACGTGCTGGCGCCGGCGCTGTTGCCAGCCTGGCTGACCGGCTTCGCCCTGGCGTTTGCCCGTGGCGTTGGCGAGTACGGTTCGGTGATCTTCATCGCCGGCAACATGCCGATGAAGACCGAGATCCTGCCGCTGCTGATCATGGTCAAGCTCGACCAGTACGACTACACCGGCGCCACCGCCATCGGCGTGTTGATGCTGGTGGTTTCCTTCATCCTGTTGCTGCTGATCAACTTGCTGCAGCGGCGCATCGAAACCCCTTGAAGGAGGCCACGTCCATGTCTGCGAATTCTATTGGCGCGGCCGCTTCGGCCAATGCCGCCCGCCGTGGCAGCGCCACTTCACGGCGTATCCTGATCAGCCTGGGCTGGTTGATCTTCGCCCTGTTCCTGCTGCTGCCGCTGGTGATCGTGGTGTCCCAGGGCCTGAAAATGGGCCTGGGTACGTTCTTCGAGGCAATCTTTGAGCCCGACGCCCTGTCGGCGCTGAAGCTGACCCTGATTGCCGTGGCCATCTCGGTGCCGCTGAACCTGGTGTTCGGCGTCAGCGCCGCCTGGTGCGTGAGCAAGTACAACTTCCGTGGCAAGAGTATCCTGGTCACGCTCATCGACCTGCCGTTCTCGGTGTCGCCGGTGATCGCGGGCCTGGTCTACGTGCTGATGTTCGGCGCCCAGGGCCTGTTCGGGCCGTGGCTGCAGGATCATGACATCCAGATCGTCTTCGCCTTGCCGGGCATTGTCCTGGCGACCATCTTCGTCACCGTGCCGTTCGTGGCCCGTGAACTGATCCCGCTGATGCAGGAGCAGGGCACCCAGGAAGAAGAGGCTGCGCGCCTGCTCGGTGCCAACGGCTGGCAGATGTTCTGGCACGTGACCCTGCCCAACATCAAATGGGGCCTGATCTACGGCGTGGTGCTGTGTACCGCGCGGGCCATGGGTGAGTTCGGTGCGGTGTCGGTGGTGTCCGGTCATATTCGCGGGGTGACCAACACCTTGCCGCTGCACGTCGAGATCCTCTACAACGAATACAACCACGTTGCGGCCTTCAGCGTCGCCAGCCTGTTGCTGATCCTGGCGCTCTTCATCCTGCTGCTCAAGCAGTGGAGCGAGTCCCGTATTAACCGTCTGCGCCATAACGCGGCGGAGGAATAATTCATGTCGATCGAAGTTCGTAACGTCAGCAAGCGCTTCAACGCTTTCCAGGCTCTGGACAGCATCAACCTGGATATCCACAGCGGCGAGCTGGTGGCTTTGCTCGGCCCGTCCGGCTGCGGCAAGACCACCCTGCTGCGGATCATCGCCGGGCTGGAAACCCCCGACCAGGGCAGCATCGTCTTCCACGGCGAAGACGTCTCCGGCCACGACGTGCGTGATCGCAACGTCGGTTTCGTGTTCCAGCACTACGCGCTGTTCCGCCACATGAGCGTGTTCGACAACGTCGCCTTCGGCCTGCGCATGAAGCCCAAGGGCGAGCGCCCGAGCGAAAGCAAGATTGCCGAGAAGGTCCATGAGCTTTTGAACATGGTCCAGCTCGACTGGCTCAGCGACCGTTACCCCGAGCAGTTGTCGGGCGGCCAGCGCCAGCGTATCGCCCTGGCTCGCGCCCTGGCGGTAGAGCCCAAGGTCCTGCTGCTTGACGAGCCGTTCGGTGCCCTGGATGCCAAGGTGCGAAAAGAGCTGCGCCGCTGGCTGGCGCGCCTGCACGAAGACATCAACCTGACCTCGGTGTTCGTCACCCATGACCAGGAAGAGGCCATGGAAGTCGCCGACCGTATCGTTGTGATGAACAAGGGCGTGATCGAGCAGATCGGCTCACCGGGCGAGGTCTACGAGAGCCCGGCCAGCGACTTCGTTTATCACTTCCTTGGTGACTCCAACCGCCTGCACCTGAGCGAAGGCCACCACGTGCTGTTCCGCCCCCATGAAGTGTCGCTGTCGCGTCATGAGATCGAGGGCCACCACCCGGCAGAAGTGCGCGATATCCGTCCGCTGGGGGCGACGACCCGGGTGACCTTGAAGGTCGAAGGGCAGAGCGAGCTGATCGAGGCTGAAGTGGTCAAGGACCATGACAGCTTGAGCGGTCTGGCGCGCGGCGAGACCTTGTTCTTCAAGCCCAAGGTCTGGCAGAAAGTGGCCAACATCTGAAGGCTTCATCGCGGGGCAAGCCCGCTCCCACAATTTGATCTCCTGTGGGAGCGGGCTTGCCCCGCGATAGCTTCACCACACCCCAATCTTCACCACACTGTCCTCTCGCGGTTCGCCATAGCGAAACCACTGCCCACGCCGCTCGATTTCGGTATGGCTGATGGTGGTCCGCCGCTTCAAGCCCCTGAGCCATTCGAACAGATAGCCCTGATGGGTTTCGCGTACTTCGGCATACGCGGGATCCGTTCCCAGGTCGTGCAACTCCTGCGGGTCATTGAGCAGGTCGAACAGCTGCGCGCGAAAGCCGTCATAAGCCAGGTACTTCCAGCGCTCGCTGCGCACCATGGTCATCCGGCAACGGTCGATCGGCTGGCCCAGACGCTCGCGAGCCGGGGCCTGGAAGGCGTAGTCGTACTCGGCGATGGCATAGCTGCGCCAGGCGCTGGCCGTGCCATGCAACAAAGGGATCAATGAACGTCCCTCCAGCCGATGCTCGGCACTCGGCAACCCCAGCGCGTCGAGGAAGGTCGGCAGCGCATCGATGGTCTCAACCAATCGCTCATCCACCGTGCCGCGGCTTACATCGGCCGCGGCCCGTGGATCACGCACAATCAGCGGCACACCCACCGCAGGCTCGAGGAGAAACTCCTTTTCGCCCAGGCCATGGTCGCCGAGAAAATCCCCGTGATCGCTGGTGAACACGATCAGCGTGTCCTCCCAGCGGCCATTGCTTTGCAGCATATCGAACAGGCGCCCGAGCTGGTCGTCGATCTGTTTGATCAGGCCCATGTAGGTGGGGATCACTTTCAGGCGCACGTCTTCGCGAGAGAAGTTGAGGCTTTCCTGGTGCTGGCGGAACGCGGCATACACCGGGTGATCGTTGTCTTGCTGAACCGGTATCGCCGCCTGCACCTGGTTGGCGTTGTACAGCGCGTGGTAGGGCGCCGGGGCGATGTAGGGCCAGTGCGGCTTGATGTACGACAGGTGCAGGCACCAGGGCTGCTCGCCCTGGGCCTGGATGAAGTCGATGGCACGGTCGGTGGTGTAGACCGTCTCCGAGTGCTGCTCGGGCAGGCGCGTGGGCAGGTCGGCGTTGCGCATGTACCAGCCGCTGAGGATCTCGCCGTCGTTGCCCTCGGCGGCATTGGCCCAGCTGTGCCAGGGGTTGTCGCCGGCAAAGCCGTGGTCGCGCAGGTAGCGGGTGTAGGGCGCGCTTTCGCGTTTGTCGGCGAACAGCGGGTCGTCGGGGAAGATGCCATCGTGGCGGGCAACGGGCTCGAAACCCACCTCGTTGAGTTGCTCGGCCGTGCTCCCTAGCGGGTCGATGGCCAGTTGTTGCAGGGCCTCCTGGTTCGGCGTGGCGTGGGTCTTGCCCACCAGGGCGGTGCGGATGCCGGCGGGGCGCAGGTAATCCCCGAGGGTCAGTTCATCCAGCGGCAGCGGCACGCCGTTCCAGGCCACCTGATGGCTGTTGACATAGCGCCCGGTGTAGGCCGACATGCGCGACGGGCCGCAAATGGTGCCTTGGCTATAGGCGCGGCTGAAGCGCACGCCGGCGGCGGCCAGGCGGTCGATGTTCGGTGTGTGCAGGTGTGGGTGCCCATAGCACGAGAGGTAATCGCGACGCAGTTGGTCGCACATGATGTACAGCACGTTACGCACGGCAGTGGGGTGGGGCATGGCAGTCACCTGAGCGAATTTCAGCTGACTGTTTTCGCCGCCCGGGGCGCGTATCACAAGCGCATTTGGCGAATGCAGTTGATGCGTGCCGCGCAATGGCTCAGATCGCCAACTGCTCCAGGTTGCAGGCGTCGAGGGCGCGATCGGCCTGATCGGTGAAGATGATTTGCTCGATCATCGCCTCGGCCAGCGGCGACAGGCGCAGGCGCGCCTGGCTGACGATGCCATAGCGGGTGTAGAGCTCTTCGCAGTCATCACTCAGGCCGTCGATGCTCAGCCGCACCAGCTTGCCGTTGGCGTTGTGCAGGGCGTCGCTGTACGCGCCGCAGATGCCGATGGCATCGGAGTTGAGCACCACGCCCAGCAGGCTGTAACTGTTTTCGCACTCGACGTTGGCGACGAAATCCGGGCGACCGCTGAGGTCGGCGATCACCTTGCGCAGGTTTGGCGGGCGCAGGGTGACGGCCAATGGATAGTGCAACAGCTGCTCGGCGCTGACGCCGGGCAGCGCCGCCAGCGGGTGCCCGGCACGGCAGCAGAAGTGCCAGCGCCGTGGCCGCAGGCGCAGGGTCTGGTACTGCGGATCGGCTTCGAAGTGGCGGGTATCGGCGACGAAGAATTCGAACTCCTCAGCCAGCAGGCGCTTGTTCAGGCTCTGCCAGTCATCGACCTGGAACTGCACCCGCGCCTTGGGGTAGCGGCCGATGAAGCCGCCAATCGCCCGTGGCACCAGGCCCGCTGCTGGCGCCGGGCCGCAGCCGAAACGCAGCTCGCCGGCCTCCAGGCCATTGAACTGGCTGATCTCGTTGCTCAACTGGCGCGCGCCACTGACCAGCCGCCGCGCGTGTTCGAGCACCACCAGGCCTTGCTTGGTCGGTGGCAGCTCCTTGTGCGAACGGTCCACCAACTGGCAACCGGCACTGTGCTCCAAGGCCTGGATGCTGCGGCTGAAGGCCGATTGCGAGAGGTTCACCGCGGTCGCCGCAGCGACGAAGCTGCGGTGCTCGGCAAGGGCGATCAGGTGGCGGAGTTGGCGCAGGTCTATATGCATTTTTCACATAAAAAGTATCGGGCAAATGCATTTGCTCTGCCTCTGGTGCACTCCTTATAAAGGCAATCTCTTATGCAGTAAATGTATGTCGAATCATAAATAAATAACTTAAAGGAATATAAATTCCTTTGCCAGGAGCCGCCCATGAGCCCGACCCTTCGCGCTGCACCCTTGTCTTCACGGCGGCTCCAGCGCCTGCCCCTGGCCTTGCTGCTGGCCGGCAGCGCCCATTGGTTGCCGGCCCAGGCCGCAGAAACGCTGAAGCCTGAGGTCAAGGCCGGCGACAGCCAGCTCAAGACTGTCACCGTCACTGCCCGGCGCCGTGAAGAGAGCGCCCAGGACGTGCCGACGCCGATCAGCGTGCTTGACGGCCAGGCCCTGGAAAGCCAGCGGGTATACCGCATCCAGGACCTGCAGCAGTTGGTGCCCAGCGTCAACGTTGCCTACATGCATGCGCGCCAGTCCAGCGTGTCGATTCGCGGCCTGGGCAACAACCCGGCCAGCGACGGCCTGGAAGGCAGCGTTGGCCTGTACCTGGACAACGTCTACCTCGGTCGCCCAGGCATGGCCGTGTTCGACCTGATGGACATCGAGCAACTGGAAGTGCTGCGCGGCCCGCAAGGCACGCTGTTCGGCAAGAACACCACCGCCGGGGTGATCAACATCAGCACCCGCGCGCCGAGCTTCACCCCCGAGCGCAGCATCGAGACTTCGGTGGGCGAGGATGGTTACTTCCAGACCAAGGGCACGTTGTCCGGCCCATTGAGCGAAACCCTGGCCGGGCGGATTTCGGCCTACCGCACCCGCAACGACGGCGACATCAAGAACGAGTTCGACGGCCATACCCTCAACGGCGGTTCGCGCCAGGGCTTTCGCGGCCAGCTGCTGTACAAGCCCAGCGAGCAGTTCAACCTGCGCTGGATCGGCGACTACAACGAAGAGGATTCCAGCGCCGGCACCCGCCTGCTGTACAGCACCGGGCCGACCATCAATGGCGTCAACCGCTATGAAGCGCGGGCCCAGGCGGCCGGGGCGACGCTGGTCGACGGCAGTAAGCGCAAGGTCAATCTCGATGACGATCAGCAGGTCACGGTGTTCCAGGGCGGCACCTCGCTGGAAGCCAACTGGACCCTGGACAACGATTTCACCCTGACCTCGGTGAGTTCCTACCGCTGGTGGGACTTCACCCCGCGCAACGACGATGGCCTGAACGTGCCGGCGGCCTACAACGCCGGGGTGTCGGTGCGCGATAAACAGTACTCGCAGGAGTTTCGCCTGGCCTCGCCCACGGGCGGCTTCTTTGACTATGTGCTGGGCGCCTACTACTTCGGCTCGGATCTGGATAACAAATCCTTCGTTCATTACGGGCCCCAGGCCGATATCTGGAACGGCACGCCAGCCGGGGCACTGGCCAACGTCAGCAGTGTCGGCAAGGGCCATATCAAGACCGACAGCTTTGCCTTGTTCGCCCAGGGCACCTGGCACCTGACCGAGCGCCTGGATTTCACCGCCGGGGTACGCGGCACCTATGAAGAAAAAAGCGCCTGGGTCGATCGCGCCGCGCCTGCGGGTGGTGTAGCGGTTGCAGGGGCTGCGGCAACCGCGCGCCAGGGCCGGGTTGGCGTCTATGATTCGGGCGATCTCAACCAGTACAGCACCAGCCCTTCGGGCTTGCTCAACCTGAGTTATCGCTTCACCGATGATCTGCTCGGCTACGCCACGTTGTCTCACGGCGAGAAGTCCGGTGGGGTCAACCTGGCCGTAGGCACGGCGCCGGTGGCGGGTGCCGATTCGCTGCTGATCGGTACCGAACGCGCCAACAACGCCGAGCTGGGCTTGAAAAGCACCCTCTGGGACCGCCGCCTGCAGCTCAACGCCAACCTGTTCTGGACCGAGGTGCACGGCTACCAGACCAACGCCTACGACGATGCCAACCGCGTGCAGTACCTGACCAACGCCGGCTCCGTGCGCTCACGCGGGGTGGAGCTGGAAAGCACGCTGATCCCCATACGTGGCCTGACCCTGAACCTCAACGGCTCCTACAACGACGTGCGGTACCTGTCCTACAAGGACGCCCCGTGCGCGCCGGAAGTCGCCCTGCAACCGGGTGCCCCGGCGGCGTGCGACCTGAGCGGCCACCAGGTGGTCGGCGCATCGAAATGGATCGCCAACGCCAACGGCCAGTACCAGTGGGACCTGGACAACGGCCTGCAGCCTTACGTCACCGCCACCTACGCGTTCCGCTCGAAGGCGGTGGGCACGGTCGAGGACTCGGACTTTGCACAGATCCCCAGCTATGCCGTGGTCAACCTGTCCACCGGCCTGCGTGGCGACCTTGGCCAGGGCCAATGGGATGTCTCGCTATGGCTGAAGAACGCCTTCGACAAGACCTACTACACCACCCTCTGGAGCGCGGCCAATGGCGGCTATGAAGGCCTGCTCGGTACCCCGCGCACCCTGGGTGTAACTGGCCGCTACGACTTCTGAAACAGGGTTTTGCCATGCCTTTGCCGAATATTTTTCATGCCTTGCGGGCATGGCGTTTCAGGCCTTTGGCGCCAGCCCTTGAATGGCGCGGCTTAGAGCGGTTCGGTCGGTTTGTATATGTGTTTTTGTTCTATCCATAACTTTAAAAATTACTTTAAGACATAAGTAACAGAGGTTGATGATTCATCCCAGCGAAGGCAATTGACCTGCCTTCGATGAAACGCACTCACGTCCCAGGAGTTGATCAATGGGTAATGTCCAGACCGCCGCCAGTGCTCACGATGTGCTTTGGCGCCAGACGCCGAGCGGCGAGCTGGTTGACCTCGGTCGCCCGCTGCGGTTGCCGCTGGCGCAGTTGCGCCTGCAAAGCACACCAAAAAGCGCGCTGAGCCGTCGGGAGAAGATTTTGCTCGGGGTGTTTGCCCTGGCTTTGCACGGTGCGGTGGCGTACTGGGTGAGCCAGGCGCCGACCCCGGTGTTGCCGGTGGTACCGCCGGAAATCCCGCCGATGACCATCGAGTTTTCGCAACCGGCGCCGCCGGCTGTCGAGCCGCCACCGCCACCACCGCCGGCAGTGGTCGAGCCGCCGCCACCGGTGGTCGATGAGCTGGCGGCCAAGCCTGCGCCGAAACCGGTACCCAAGCCCAAACCTGTGCCCAAGCCGGTACCCAAACCTGCGCCCAAGGCGGTCGAGCAACCGCCTGCGCCGCCACAGCCAGCAGCACCGCCTGCGCCTCCCGCACCGCCTGCACCAGCCCCGGTGACGCCGGCTTCGGCCAACGCCGGGTACTTGAAGAACCCGGCGCCGGAGTACCCGTCGCTGGCCCAGCGTCGCGGCTGGGAAGGCACGGTGTTGTTGCGGGTGCATGTCCTGGCCAGCGGCAAGCCGGGTGACATCCAGATTCAGAAAAGCAGTGGCCGCCAGCAACTCGACGACGCCGCCCTGGCTGCGGTCAAGCGCTGGAGCTTCGTCCCGGCCAAGCAGGGCGACGTGGCCCAGGACGGCTGGGTCAGCGTACCCATCGACTTCAAGATCCGCTAATTCGCGCTAACAGAAGAGAGTATTGATCATGACTGTATTGGCATCCCCCCTCGAATCCATCGAAAGCGCGGTGATCTGGCTGCTGGTGGGCTTCTCCGTCGTCACCTGGGGCCTGGCCCTGGTCAAGGGCGTGCAGTTCGTCCGCCTGAAGAACCAGGACAAACGCTTCCACAAGCAATTCTGGGCCGCTTCAAGCCTGGACTCAGCCGCTGAACTCAGCCATGCCCAACCTGGCGCCGCCGCCCGTGTCGCCCAGGCCGGTTACGCCGCCATTGCCGTCGGCGAACCCGGCCAGCAAGCCAGCGACCTGAGCCAGGCGATCAACCACCAGGACCGCCTCGAACGTGCCCTGCGCCAGCAGATCGTTCGTGAGCGTCGCTCGCTGGAAACCGGCCTGGCCGTAGTCGCCAGTATCGGTAGCACCTCGCCCTTCATCGGCCTGTTCGGCACCGTCTGGGGCATCATGGAAGCACTCAAGGGCATCAGCGCCGCAGGCTCGGCAAGCCTGGAAACCGTGGCCGGGCCGATCGGTGCGGCGTTGGTCGCCACCGGTGTCGGTATCGCCGTCGCGGTGCCGGCGGTGCTGGTCTACAACTACTTCCTGCGCCGCCTGAAGCTGACTGCCGCCGACCTCGATGACTTCGCCCACGACTTCTACAGCCTGGCGCAGAAGAGCGCATTCCGGGTACTGGTGCACCCCACCGCGTACAAGGCCGCAGCCGGCCAGCACACCCAGAAAGTGAAGGAGGCATCCTGATATGGCCTTCTCGACCCAGGACAGTGACGAAGTACTCAGCGAAATCAACGTAACGCCGTTGGTGGACGTGATGCTGGTGCTGCTGGTGGTGTTCATTGTCACCGCGCCCCTGCTGACCAATGCCATCCCCATCAACCTGCCCAAGACCGAGGCCGTGGCCCCGGTGGAGCAGAAGGACCCGCTGGTGGTGAGCATCGACGGGGGTGGCAAGCTGTTTATCAACAAGGACGAGATCCAGCCGGATCTGCTGGAAACCAACCTGCAGGCGGCCAAGGTCAAGGACCCGGAACTGCGCGTACAGCTGCAGGCCGACGATGGCGTGAATTATGGGGAAGTGGCGCGGGCCATGGCCTCGATCGAACGTGCGGGTATCACCAAGCTGTCGGTGATCACCGCCCGCTGAGCAACATCTCTCAGGCAATGCTTCAGGGACCGGTCCTTCGGCAGGGGGTGGTCCCTTTTTTTATGGATAAATTTATATTTTGGTTATTAATAAATATCTTCTTATTCCTTTACGAATATAACCACCCCCCTATACTTGGCCTCATGCACGCAAACGCAGCAGGAGGCGTCCCATGCGCAACGAGTCGATCCGTTACCTGATTGTGCCGGGCTGGCAAGGTTCGCCAGACGATCATTGGCAAACCCACTGGCAGCAGGTGCTGCCCAACAGCGCCCGGGTCGAGCAGGCCGACTGGTTGAACCCGCAGCGCCAGGACTGGGTCGCAACACTCGAGCAGGCGGTAGCCGCCGATGAATCTCCGGTCATCCTGATTGCCCACAGCTTGGGCTGCATCACTGTCGCCCATTGGGCTGCGCAAGCCAGCGCGACCCTGTTGCGCCGGGTTCGCGGTGCTTTGCTGGTGGCCCCGGCGGATGTCGAACGCCCGACCTGCGCGCCTGCACTGCGCAACTTTGCACCGATTCCACAGCTGCTGCTGCCGTTCCCAAGCCAGGTGGTCAGCTCCGACAACGACCCGGCCGTGAGCGCCCCGCGGGCCATGCAACTGGCTCGCGCCTGGGGCGCCGAGACCGGCTTCCTCGCCGGTGCCGGGCATATCAACGTCAAGTCCGGGCACCGCCGCTGGGAGCAGGGTTTCGCTTACCTGTACCGCCTGCAGAACCGTCTGCAACAGCACGCCCTACGCCGCGCCTGATCTTCAGGCGCTGACCATTCGCTTTGATTCGAACGCCCGGCCGGAAAGCGCCAAGGGCGGGAGTTTGCCATGAGTAATCACGACACCTTCGGCCAGCCTTTGCTGACGTTTCCCGAGCTGGACAAGAGCCCGCTGAGCATCCGCGCCAAGGCGCTGGTGTTCGTCGACCCGCGTTCGCGGCAATTGCGCGAGGAGCTCGAGCTGCTCGCGCCCTTGGCCTTGCCGGTGCTGATCCGCGGCGAGACCGGGACCGGCAAGGAACTGCTGGCCAGGCAGATTCATCGCGCCAGTGATCGCGGCGGCTTGTTCGTTTCGGTCAACTGCGGGGCGATCAGCCCAACCTACGCCGATGCCGAGCTGTTCGGCTACAGCGCCGGTGCCCACAGCGGCGCGGCCAGCAGCCGGGCCGGCTGGTTCGGCTCGGCCAATGGCGGCACCCTGTACCTGGACGAAATCGCCGACCTGCCGCTGCCGATCCAGATCAAGCTGCTCTCGGCGCTGGAGAACCGTGAAGTCACCCGCGTCGGTGCCCAGCAACCGAACCCGGTGGACGTGCGCCTGGTCGCCGCCTCGAGCATTGACCTGGCCGAGGCGGTAAGTGCCGGCAAGTTCCACGATCGCCTGTATCACTACCTGCGCGAAGGCCAGCTGGAGCTGCCGGCTTTGCGCGAGCGGGTCGGCGATATCCTGCCGCTGGCCGAGTATTTCGTCGGTATCTACAGCCCGCGCCTGAACCTGTCGGTGCCGTTGATCAGCGAAGCGGCGCAGCGGGTCCTTGAACTGCACCGCTGGCCAGGCAATACCCGCGAGCTTGAGAACGTCATTCACTTCGCCCTGCTGGTCAGCAGCGGTGAAGAGATCCTCCCCCAGCATCTGAACCTGCCGACATCCTTGAACGCTCTGGCCAGCCAGTTGGAGCAGTTGCTGAGCCTTGGTGAGCCGGGTGAGCGCAGTGCGCTGCAACAACTGCTGGAGAAGACCCTGTTGCGTCTGGCGCAACCGGCTGCTTGATACCATGCATGGGGTGCATGGCTGAATCCTTTTAAAATGGAATAAGCAGCAAAATAAAAGATATTGTTCTGGTATAAAAAATCTAGGTATTGTCCGCCTCAAGCCAGCTAGCAAAGTGCTGGCAACCCTCACCTTCGCCGTCGCCCGATGGCCGTGTATTCGAATAAGGACTGCGCATGAAAAAGGCTCTGTTGTTGACTGCTCTGGCGGCCGCTCTGTCGGTTGCAGGTTTTGCCCAGGCGGGCGAGAAGCTGGTAGTTGCCGCTACCCCGGTTCCCCACGCGGAGATCCTCGAGCTGATCAAGCCAACCCTGGCCAAGGAAGGTGTGGACCTGGAGATCAAGGTATTCACCGACTACGTGCAGCCTAACGTGCAGGTCGACCAGAAGCGCCTGGACGCCAACTACTTCCAGACCCTGCCCTACCTGAAGAACTTCAACGAAGGCAAAGGCACCCATCTGGAAACCGTGATTGGCGTGCACGTCGAACCGTTCGGCGGCTACTCGAAGAAGGTCAAGAGCCTGAGCGAACTGAAAGACGGCGCGACCGTTGCCATTCCTAACGAAGGCAGCAACAGCGGCCGTGCCCTGCTGCTGTTGCAGAAGGCTGGCCTGATCACCCTGAAGGACCCGAAGAACGCCCTGGCGACCCCGAAAGACATCGCCGAGAACCCGAAGAAGCTGAAATTCCGCGAGCTTGAGTCGGCCATGCTGCCGCGTGTGCTGGACCAGGTAGACCTTGACATGATCAACACCAACTACGCCCTGGAAGCCGGCCTGAACCCGGCTAAGGACGCCCTGGTCATCGAAGGTGCCGACTCGCCGTACGTGAACTTCCTGGTGGCCCGTCCCGACAACAAGGACAGCGACGCCATTCAAAAGCTGGCCAAGGCCCTGACCAGCCCTGAAGTGAAGACCTTCATCGAGAAGAAATACAGCGGCGCGGTACTGCCGGCGTTCTAAGAGGCTACACACACATCCTGTGGGAGCGGGCTTGCCCCGCGATGCGATCTACCAGTCAAATCGCATCGCGGGTCAACCTTGCTCCCACAGTGCATTCAATTCCCCGCATTGACCGCCCGGCGCAATGCCGTCAGCCACTTGATCAGTTCTTTTGCATCGAGAGTGGGGGCGCTATTCATCCTTTGTCTTCCTTGTTGGTGTGATGGGTCGACAGCGCTTGGATAGCATTTGCAGCAGAAAGATCCCGCCATCGCCAAGGATTTCGCAGGTTAGCTGTTTGGGTGATATCAATATGCAATAAGGGTATTTAAATAAATATCTTTATACCTTTAGAGTCTATCTATTGTGCTCACCCGCACTGACAACCCCTGTGTAGAGCCGCCCGTTTACCCTCGGGCCGGTCCGAGATCCTGTCCATGCTGCCACTTGATTGTCTGCCGAGGCTCATCCCATGAGCTTCGATTTCGCCTTTATCCTTAGCACATTGCCGGCCTTTCTCAAGGCAGTGGGCGTCACTTTGCAAGTCGGCCTGATCGCCATCGGCACTTCGCTGCTGGTGGCGCTGGTCAACGCCGCGATCCTGGTTTACCGCACGCCATACCTGCAGCGCCTGGTAAAGCTCTATGTGGAATTGGCGCGCAACACGCCGCTGCTGATCCAGCTGTTCTTCGTCTACTTCGCCTTGCCGGAACTGGGCCTGAAGATTTCCGGTTTCGCAGCGGCGATCATCACCATGACCTTCCTTGGCGGCGCCTACCTGACCGAGGTGCTGCGCGCCGGTGTCGAGGCAGTACCTGTGGCGCAACTGGAATCCGGCCGCTCGATTGGCCTGTCGGAAGGCCAACTACTGCGCCATGTGATCCTGCCCCAGGCGGGCATCCTCAGCTTGCCGGCGCTGTTCGCCAACTTCATCTTTTTGCTCAAGGAAACCACCGTGGTGTCGGCGGTGGCGGTGCCGGAAATTCTCTACACCACCAAGAGCTACATCGCTCTGTATTACAAGACCTACGAGATGCTCGCGGTGCTGACGCTGATTTGCGTGCTGCTGTTCCTGCCTTTGTCGCTGCTGCTCAGCCGCTTGGAACGGAGGCTGCAACATGGCCAGTTCGGGTCTTGAGTTGTTGCTGGTGTCCTTGCCGCAACTGGGCAAGGGCGCTGCGCAAACCCTGGCGATTTCGGCGCTGAGCATCCTCTTCGCCACCCTCGGCGGCGTGCTTTACGGCGTGCTGGCGACCTTGGGCAAACGCTGCGTGAATGTGCTGCTGCGCATCTACCTGGAGCTGTTCCGGGCGATCCCGGTGCTGGTCTGGCTGTACCTGCTGTTCTTCGGTTTGCCGATCTTCTTTGCCGTGAGCATTCCGAGCTTCTGGTGTGCGGTGCTGGTGCTGTCGTTGTGGGGCGCCAGCGAAGTGGGCGAGGTGGTGCGTGGCGCGCTGCAGTCGTTGCCGCGCGGGCAGCGCGAAGCCGGGCTGTCGATCGGCCTGTCCGGCGGGCAGCTGTATGGCTATGTCCTGCTGCCCCAGGCGCTCAAGCGCATGACCCCGCCGACCATCAACATCTACACGCGGATCATCAAGACCAGCTCGCTGGCGGTGCTGATCGGCGTGGTCGATGTGATCAAGGTCGGCCAGCAGATCATCGAGCGCACCTACGAGTCGGTACTGATCTACGGCGCGCTGTTCCTGTTTTTCTTCTTCATCTGCTACCCGCTGTCAGCCGCTTCGCGCGCGCTGGAGCGCCGCTGGACACACGCATGAGCGCATTGATCGAGTTCAAGGGCTTCAACAAATTCTTCGGCGAGCAGCAGGTGCTCGACCATGTCGACCTGCAGGTACGCAGCGGTGAAGTAGTGGTGATCCTCGGCCCCAGCGGCTGCGGCAAGAGCACTTTGCTGCGTTGCCTCAACGGCCTGGAAACAGCCCACAGCGGCAGCCTGCGCCTGGCCGGTGAAGAGCTGCTGGCGCCCGGCACCGACTGGCGCCAGGTGCGCCAGCAGGTCGGCATGGTGTTCCAGAGTTATCACCTGTTCGGCCACATGAGCGTGATCGACAACCTGCTGCTGGGCCCGCTCAAGGTGCAAAAGCGCGAGCGCCGTGAGGCCCAGGCCCAGGCCGAAGCCTTGCTGGCCCGGGTTGGCCTGCTGGACAAGCGCGACGCCTTCCCGCGCCAGCTTTCCGGTGGCCAGCAGCAACGCATCGCCATCGTCCGTTCGCTGTGCATGAACCCGCAAGTGATGCTGTTCGATGAAGTCACCGCGGCGCTCGACCCGGAAATGGTCAAGGAAGTGCTGCAGGTGATCCAGGGCCTGGCCCGTGACGGCATGACCCTGCTCATCGTTACCCATGAAATGGCCTTCGCCCGCGCGGTGGCCAACCGCATCGTGTTCATGGAGGCCGGCAGGATCCTTGAACAGCGCGACCCCGAGAGCTTCTTTACGAACCCGCAGAGCGCACGCGCGCAGCAGTTTCTGGAGAAATTCTCCTTTGTTGAAAGCCTGCCCAAAACACTCGCAAAGGAACTGTCATGAAAACTGCCAAGACTTCGAAACTGCTGTTGTCCGTACTCGGCCTGGCCCTGCTGGCCGGCTGCAACAAAGCTGAAGAGCCGAGCAAGCCGGCCGCCGGTGGCGCCGCGCCGGCCACCAGCTACCTGGAAACCATCAAGGCCCGCGACAAGCTGATCGTTGGCGTATTTACCGACAAACCGCCATTTGGCTTTGTCGACGAGGCCGGGCGCTATGTTGGTTTTGATACCGACATCGGCCGCCAGTTTGCCAAGGACCTGCTCGGCGATGAGAACAAGGTCGAGTTCGTTGCCGTGGAACCTGCCAGCCGTATTCCGTTCCTGCAGAGCGACAAGGTCGACCTGATCCTGGCCAACATGACCGTGACCCCGGAGCGCAAGGAGGCGGTGGAATTCACCAACCCCAATCTGCGTGTTGCCGTGCAGGCCCTGGTGCCGGAAGGCAGCAGTGTGAAGACACTCGATGACCTGGCCGACAAGACCACCATCGTCACCACCGGCACCACCGCCGACATCTGGCTGACCAAGAACCACCCGGACTGGAAGCTGCTCAAGTTCGAGAAAAACACCGAGTCGCTGCAGGCCCTGGCCAGCGGTCGTGGTGATGCCTACGCCCAGGACAACCTGATCCTGTTCAGCTGGTCGAAGCAGAACCCGGGCTACCGCGTACTGGAAGAAAAGCTCGGCGAGGAAGCACCGATTGCACCGGCGGTGAAGAAGGGCAACATCGAGCTGCGTGACTGGGTCAACGCCGAGCTTGCGCGCCTGGGCGAGCAGAAGTACCTGCTCAAACTGTATGACCAGTATGTGCGCAAGGAACTGAGCGATGACACCAAGCCTGAGAGCGTGATTGTCGAAGGCGGTAATTGGCAGGGCTGACCTATCGCGGGGCAATCCCTCTCCCACCGGTGTCGGCAGGAGCGGGCTTGCCCAGCGAAGCTTTCAAGGCACCAGCCTCAAGGTGCTCTGCGCCGGAATCACACCCATCTGCGCCTTGTGGTACCGGCCTTCGATATAGTCCTTGGCCTGGTCGCCATAGTGCTGGTCAAACAATACCCCGCTTTGCCCGACCGGGTTGATGGTCAGCGCCTGGCCGGCATCGGCAAAGTCGATCAGCCGCCGGGTCGATGGCCCATAAGTCACCGGCCACGGTGCCGGGCCGATCTTCGCCGACAGGTTGTTCGGCACTTCATGGGTGCCCGGTGCGGCGAACGGTCCAACGTTGAACAACAGGTTGAGCGGCTTCTGCAGCCCTAAGGGATGGTTGTGGGTCAGGGTATGGGCCTTGCCCCATTGCCAGCCGGTCGGGTCGTTGCCGAAGGTCTCGCGCAGGTGGGCCAGGGTTTTGCCCCAGGCCTGCTTCACCGTCGCCTTGCGGTCACCTTGATCGCTGCTGCCTTGCTTGCCCCACCAGGGTGAATTGGCGTCGGCCGCCAGTCGTGGCAACGCGGCATCGATGGCGCGGGTGCTGATCAGGGTCTGGAACCAGGTGTCGCCCAGTTCATCGTGCAGCGCCGCGTAGGCCAGGTCGTAGAGGAACTGGTTGAACAGCGTGGCACTGACCGAGTCCACCGGATAGTCGCCATTCCACGCCGCCAACTGCTCGACCAGCTCTTTCTCCTGATCGCCCTCGGCCACTTCCCGCAGCACTGCCAGCAACGGCGCCAGGGTGCGCGGGCCGTAGTCGGTGATGGTGTCCAGTTGCAGGGCCTGGCTGTTCTGCTGGTCCCATTTGGTCTGCGGGTCGGCCAGGTGCTGGTTCAGGCGTTGGCCACGGTCGGCCAGGTTGTAATAGCCGGGGATCGGCATGTTCGCGGGCGGCTGGAAGTTGGCCGAGACGATGTAGCCGCTGGCCGGGTTCTCCGCCTGCGGGTTGGCGCTGAAAGGATAGAAGCCGAGCTTGTCGGCCTGCGCCGTGCTGCCATCGAGAATGAAGCCCGGATTGACCCCGGCTGGCCGAATCGGCAACTGCGCTGCCGCCCACCAACCGATATCGCCACGGGCGTTGGCCCAGATCAGGTTGAGCCCCGGTGCCTGAATCTTTGCCGCTGCGGCGCGCATCTTGTCCAGGGTGTCGGCGCGGTTGACCTGGTAGAAACCATCGAGGATCGGGTTCTCGGTTTCCAGGAATGCCCACCACACGGCAATCGGCGTCGGCCCCGCAGTGTCGCCCAGCACTGGATTGACGATCGGCCCATGAGGCGAGCGGCGCAACGTGATGTTCACCGGCGCTTGGTCTTTCACCACGATCTGGTCCTGGGTCTGGACCAGGGTCTGCCACTGGCCGTTGATCTTCACCTGCTCGGGGTTGTCGGGGTTGACCTGTTCGGCAATCAGGTCGACGTCGTCGTTCTGGAACATGGTCAGGCTCCAGCCGAAGTCGCGGTTGTGCCCCAGCGACGCGAAGGGGTTCAGCGCCTGGTGATAGCCATAGAGGTTGAAGCCCGGTGCGGTCAGTTCCGCCTCGTACCACACCGACGGCACGGCGAAACTGATGTGTGGGTCGCCGGCCAGCAGCGGCTTGCCGCTGCGGGTGCGGCTGCCGGCAATCGCCCAGGCGTTGCTGCCTTCGTACTGGGGAATGCCGGCATCGCTCAGGGCTTGCTGGCTGAGTTGCGCCAGCTGCTGCAGGCTTTGCCAGTCGCTGGCAGCCAGGGCTGGCTTGCTGGCCAGGGCGCCTTGCGGGTTCCAGTCCAGGTCGAAGATCTTCAGGTAGTCGGCGCCCAGTTGGTCACGGATGTAGGTCAGTGCAGGTTCGGTGCGAAACGCCGCGGCAAAGCTGTAGGCCATGTAGCCGGCGATGCTGATGGTGTCCTGGGCGGTGAAGGGCCGGGGCTTGATGCCCAGCACGTCGAACTCCATCGGCTTGGGATGGCTGTCCTGCCAGGCATTCACACCGTCCAGGTAAGCCTGCAGGGCAAGCCAGGCCGGCGAGGTTTTGTCCTGGCGTTCGACATACAGCTCAGCCTGCTCGCGAATGCGCAGGCTGCGGAACAGGGTGTCGGTACCTAGCAGTTTGCTGCCGAGGATTTCGGCCAGCTCGCCGCGGGCCAGGCGGCGGATGATCTCCATCTGGAACAGGCGGTCCTGGGCATGTACATAGCCAAGGGCACGGTACAGGTCGGCCTCGTTCTGCGCCTGGATATGCGGCACGCCGCGGGCGTCATAGCGCACGCTGACCGGCGCCTGCAGGCTGCTCAGGATGACCTCGCCTGCGCGTTGCGGCAGCTTGCCGTGCACGTACCAGTAACCGCCGCCGGCGGCCGCGGCAATGACCACGGCGAGTAAGGTCAGGCTGCGCTTCATCGTGACTCCTTGTACTTTTTAGCGGATCTTGTGGTCCGATCATCGAGGTAAAGACGGACAGAGGATAGCCCCAAAGGAGGCCAGATGAATCTCAGTGAAAAGCAGAAAATGCTCAGCGGCCAGCTCTATCACGCCAGTTGCCCGCAGTTGCAGGCCGAACAGATTGCCAACAAGCACTGGATGCAGCGCTACAACAACAGCGCCGACCTGCTCAACGAGCAGCGCCACGGGTTGTTGCTCGAGCATTTCGGCGAGGTCGGTGACGGTGCAGTGATTCGCCCGCCGTTCTACTGCGACTATGGCTACAACATCAGCGTCGGCGCCAACGTGTTCATGAACTTCAACTGCGTGATCCTCGACGTTACCCCGGTGAGTATCGGCGATGACTGCCAGATCGGCCCGGCGGTACAGATCTACACCGCCGATCACCCACTGGACCCGGAACTGCGCCGCAGCGGCCTGGAAAGCGGGCGGCCGGTGAAGATCGGCAGTAACGTCTGGATTGGCGGCGGCGCGATCATCCTGCCGGGGGTAACCGTGGGCGATAACGCGGTGATTGGCGCCGGTAGCGTGGTTACCCGCGATGTGCCTGCGGGTGCGACCGTGGTTGGCAATCCTGCACGGGCGCGCTAGGGCTGCCAGGGGCAGTAGCAGCCCACCGCCATGGTGTGCGTGGCGCTGACTGCCCGGCCCTGGCTCAAGGCGAGCAGGATGGGCTCGATGAAGCTGTTGCTCGAATTGCAGGTCGCGCCTTCGCTGTAGGGGCCGAAGTAGGCCAGTTGGCCGTTGCGGTCCCAGATCGCTACGCCGGGGGTGGCCGGCAGGTGCTCGGCGCCGGGCAGCTCGCTCAGCGGTTTGAGCGCGCTGAGGGTGGCGGGCAACTGGCCGCGGGTCCCGGGTTTCTGCACCACATAGAACTCAACACCCTGGGGGCCGAAGTGCTCGATCAGCTCGCCCAGGTGCTGCTGGTTGCCGACGTTGCACGGGCAGGCCGGGTCCCAGAAGTGCACCAGGCGGATCGGGCCGGGGCCGGCAATGCTCGCCGGCAGTTGCAGGCGGTCGCCGGAGAACAGCGCGGTCTGGTTGTCGAAAGTGCGCAGGTAGCGGCTCTGGAAACTGTCGTAGGCCCACCACAGGCCGGCGCCGCAGAAGGCGACGAGCAAGAGGCCAAGCAGGGTGCGCAGGGGCGAGCGGGGCATGTCGGCAATGTCCGAAAAAAGTCGCCTAGCTTGCCATGCTGGCGGCGACAGATGAATATCACAGGTCAATAACCCGCTTTTGCGTCTGGAAATCTTTTATGCCTGCGTCATTTCAGCCCGACTCCCTACGTGCCAGCCTGTCATCCCTGGCGGCGCGGCAGCCACTGTCGACGCAGGGTCAGGCCTATCAGCGCTTCTACGGGCTCGATCTGCCCGCCCGTGAAGATGCCCCACAGAGCTGGCTGGGGCGTTTCGACGCCGCAGGGTTCGAGGTGGTCGGCCAGGTGTGGTTGCCGGCGGCGCCCGTGGCGACGCTGATTCTGCTGCACGGCTTTTACGACCACATGGGCTTGTACCGGCATGTCATCGATTGGGCGCTGGATCAGCAGTATGCGGTGATCTCCTGCGATCTTCCCGGGCACGGGCTGTCCAGTGGCGAGCGTGCCAGCATCGATGATTTCAGTGCCTACCAGCAGGTGCTGCAAGCGCTGTTCGAGCAGGCCCGTAGCCTGGAGCTGCCGCAGCCGTGGCATCTGTTCGGGCAGAGCACGGGTGGTGCGATCATCGTCGACCATCTGCTGCATCGCGGCGCCGAGTGCCCGGCCCAGGGCGAGGTGATCCTGCTCGCGCCGCTGGTACGGCCACGGGCGTGGCGTTGGTCGAAATTCAGCTACCGGGTGCTCAAGCCGTTCGTCAACGGCATTGAGCGGCGCTTCAGCGAGAACAGCAACGACCCGACCTTTTTGCCGTTCCTGCTGGCCGACCCGTTGCAGCCAAGACGCCTGCCGACGGCCTGGGTGGGGGCGTTGCTCGATTGGGTCAAGCGTATTGAAGCGGCGCCGCTCAGCCCGCGGCAGCCGCTGATCATTCAGGGCGAATGCGACATGACCGTCGACTGGCCGTACAACCTCAAGGTGCTGGGGGAGAAATTCGCCGCGCCGCGGATCCTGATGATTCCCGAAGCGCGGCATCACCTGGCCAACGAGTTGCCGGCGATTCGCGCGCGCTACTTCGAGTTCATTGACCAGCGCCTGGGCTGATCACTTCAGCTGCGAGGTTTCCTGGCCAACCGCAAGGCCGGCACGGATCGCCGCCAGGGCGGCCTTGTAGTAAGCCTTGCCTTCGTCGGACTCGGCAAAGGTGGCGAACTCTTCCAGCTCGGCATCGGACAGGTCGCGATAGACGTACAGCAAGGTGTTGTTCAGTTCGCTGCCGATTTGTTCCATCAGGCGTTGGCGCTGGCCGTCGAGCAGGCCCTGGGCCTGGCCGCCACCGAGCAGGCCGGGGATCATCTGGCTGAGGCTGTCGGCGGCGACCCCGGCAATCGCCAGGCTCACTTCGGCACCGGCTTCGCGGGCCGGCAGGGCCTGGGCCAGGTGGCCGATGATCAGCAGGCGGTTATCGCTGGCCTGGACCTTGGGCAGGCCCTTGGCATTCTTGGCCAACTGGTCGCGACGGGTGGCGAGCAGTTCGGCGGCGACGATCTTGCGCCCCAGCGGCGATTGGAAGAAGGCCAGGGCCGGGGCCGGATCGCTGAGATTGGCGCGCAGCTGGGCCTCGGCGCGTTTATCCACAGCCTGGGCCTGGAAGCGCTGATTGCTGTTATTGACCAGCGCCTGGTAAACCGCAGGCGGCAGGCTGTTGCGATAGCGCTGCTGGGCGGCATCGAGGGCATCGGTGAAGTGGGCGCGCTGCTCGGGCCAGCCGGCGACCTTGTAGAGTTGGTCGAGGCTGTCTGCCCAGACAGGCGTAGTGCAGATCATCATCAGCAGTAAAAACAAACGGCGCATTCAGGACTCCTGTCGGCAGGGCGCTATTGTCCTTGCCATGGCGGGGCTTTGTCGAGAAGCCATTGCATACTCTCGGCCAAGTGGCGCTGTCGGATTTCGCGGCAGATCGATACTATGCGCGACATGCACATATCCCCTGATGACCCCCTGCTGTTGCGCATCGTCGACGACCTGGCCGCCCGTGGCTGGTCGCAGCAAAATACCTTTCTTCCAGAGTCTCTGACCCTGGCGCTGGCGGCCGAGTGCCGCAATCGCGCCGCCGAGGGTGCGCTGGAGCCGGCAGCCGTGGGTCGGGGCCTTGCCCAGGAGGTCCGCGAGGGCATCCGCGGCGACCGTATCCAGTGGCTGGAGCCCGGCCAGGCCGAGCCTTGCGACCACTACCTGGCGCTGATGGACAGCCTGCGCCTGGCCCTTAATCGCGGGTTGTTCCTCGGCCTTGAGGACTTCGAGTGCCACTTCGCCCTGTATCCACCGGGTGCTTTCTATCGCAAGCACCTCGACCGCTTTCGCGATGACGACCGGCGCATGGTCTCAGCGGTGATCTACCTCAACCAGGATTGGCAGCCCGAGCACGGCGGCCAACTGCGCATGACCCTCAAGGGCGATGTCGAGCACGACGTGCCACCGATCGGCGGTTGCCTGGTGGTGTTCCTGTCAGGCGAAGTCCCCCATGAGGTGTTGCCGGCCCATCGCGATCGCCTGTCGCTGACCGGCTGGTTCCGCCGCCGTGGCAACGAGCCGTTCTGAGATGCACAAGGTTCTGGTCAGTGCCTGCCTGCTCGGCCAGCCGGTACGCTATGACGGACGCGCCAGCGGCCATCCGGATTTACTCCAGCAGTGGCAGGCCGAGGGGCGGGTCGTGCCGTTGTGCCCCGAGGTGGCTGGCGGCTTGCCAACGCCACGGCCGCCGGCGGAGATCCCGGGTGGCCAGGGTGCTGCGGTGCTTGATGGCGATACGCAGGTTCTGACCGTCACGGGTGAGGATGTCAGTGCGCAGTTCCTGGCTGGAGCTCAGTTGGCGCTGGCGCTGGTACGCCGCCATGGCATCGGCATTGCGGTGCTCAAATCCGGCAGCCCGTCGTGCGGCAATGCGTTGACCTATGACGGCACTTTCAGCGGCGCCAAAGTGGCGGGAGAGGGCGTGACCACCGCGTTGCTGCGGCGCGCAGGGGTGCAGGTGTTCAGTGAGCTGGAGCTTGAGGCGGCGGAGTTGGCTCTGAAGCAGCTTTGATTCGAAGGCCTCATCGCTGGCAAGCCAGCTCCCACAAGGGCCAGTGCATGCAGCACCTGTGGAAGCTGGCTTGCCAGCGATGGGCTGCGAAGCAGCCCCACTCGTTTACTGCTTCGGCGGCTTGCTCGCATCCATGCCGAACCACTTCTGCGACAACTCGCTCAGCCGGCCATCGGCCTTGATTCGCTGCAGCGCGCCGTCCAGGGAGTTCTGGAACGCCGGGTTACCCTTCTGGAACGGAATCGCCAGGCTCAGGATCGGGCCCACTGTGGCGCCTTTGCTGACGGGCTGCTGGCTGTCGCGAATGGCATACGGCACCAGCAAACGGTCGCTGATCGCGGCATCGATCTGGTCGTTGGCCACATCCTTGATCGGCTGCTTGGCATCCGGGTAACTGCGCAGGTCCACGCCTTCCACCACCCGTGCCTGTTCGGCGAACTGGCTGCCCTGGACCACGCCCAGGCTATGGCCCTTGAGCGCTGCGAGGGTGCTCAGTGGGCGCTTTTCTTCCTTGCGCACAATCAGTTGGGCGCTGGAATAGGCGTAGGGTTCGCTGAAATCCAGACGCTCTTTGAGCTCTGGGGTAGCGGCGATGTGGTTGAGGGCGATGTCGTAACTGCCGCTTTCGACGCCTTGCAGCACGTCCTTGGATTCAACCACGACAAATTCGGCACGCACATCGAGTTCATTGGCCAGCAATTGCCCAAGTTCGACTTCAAAACCGCTGAGTTTGTCGTTTTCCTTGAAACTGAACGGCGCCATGTTGGCTTCTACGGCAATGCGCAGTTCACCGCGGTCGTTGACGTCGTCGATCAGCTCGGCCTGTGCCCATGGGCTGAGCAGGGTGGCAAGTAGTACCCCAATGGCAAAACGCATTTTAGCCCCTTGAATGCTTGGCAGTGAAATCGAGTCGCCGCGACTTTCTGTGTTTGTCACGGTCGAACGCAACTTAAGACCACGTCAGGTGGAGGATGTTTAACCGGCGGCGAAATTTTTTCTGTCGCGGTTGTTAAACATGTTTTGACGCATTTGGACTATGGTAATCCACCGTTGCCGTTCGTTTAGTGGCAAAGGTTATTGAAGTAAAACACAGGAGAAGTGAATGAAAAGCCTATTTTCGCGTGCAGCGGTCGCCGGATTGCTGATGGGTGTCTCGGCCTTTGCCGCTGCCGCCGATGGCCTCAAGAGCCAGGAGCCGCCAAAAGACGCCAAGGTCTTCATCGTTTCCCCGGCCGATGGCGCTACGGTCGACAAGACCTTCACCGTCAAGTTCGGCATCGAGGGCATGGAGCTCAAACCAGCCGGTGATCAGACCCCGCACACCGGTCACCATCACTTGCTGGTGGACGTCGACAAAGAACCTGCGGCCGACCAGGTGCTGCCAACCAGCCTGCTGCCGGAAAACAACGCACCACTGGCGGCCGGCCCGCAAGTGCTGCACTTCGGCAAGGCGCAGACCGAGGTCAAGCTGACCCTGACTCCGGGCAAGCACACCTTGCAGCTGGTGCTGGGCGACAAGTTCCACGTGCCGTTCAAGCCGAGCGTCGAGTCGAAGAAGATCACCGTTACTGTTAAATAACGGCGAAAAGCATCGCGGGGCAAGTCGAGGACTCGACTTGCCCCGCGATTTATTGCGCGAAGAACGTTAGAACAGTACGCGGGAACGGATGGTGCCCTTGATCTGTTGCAGTTTTTCTTGCGCCAGGTCTGAGTACTCGGCATCAACGTCGATTACCACGTAACCGACTTTCTCGTTGGTCTGCAGGAACTGACCGGAGATGTTGATCGCGTTTTCGGCGAACACTTTGTTGATTTCGCTGAGTACACCCGGAATGTTTTCGTGGATGTGCAACAGGCGGTGCTTGCCCGGGTGCGCCGGCAGGGCCACTTCAGGGAAGTTGACCGACGACACGGAAGTACCGTTGTCGCTGTACTTGACCAGCTTCTCGGCCACTTCCAGGCCGATGTTGGCCTGGGCTTCAGCGGTGGAACCGCCGATGTGCGGGGTCAGGATCACGTTGTCCAGGCCACGCAGCGGGCTTTCGAACTGCTCGTCGTTGGAGCGCGGCTCAACCGGGAACACGTCGATGGCGGCGCCGATCAGGTGCTTGTCCTTGATTGCCGCAGCCAGGTGATCCAGCTCGACCACGGTACCGCGGGCGGCGTTGATCAGGATCGAGCCTTTCTTCATCGCGCGGATTTCTTTCTCGCCGATCATCCACTGGGTGGATGGCAGCTCAGGCACGTGCAGCGAGACGATGTCGGCCAGGCCCAGCAGCTCATTCAGGCTGGTGACCTGGGTCGCGTTGCCCAATGGCAGCTTGGTCAGCGGGTCGTAGAAGAACACCTGCATGCCCAGGCTTTCGGCCAGGACCGACAGTTGCGTACCGATCGAGCCGTAGCCGACGATGCCCAGCTTCTTGCCGCGGATCTCGAAGGAGTTGGCCGCGCTCTTGATCCAGCCGCCACGGTGGCAGGAAGCGTTTTTCTCGGGGATGCCGCGCAGCAGCAGGATCGCTTCGGCCAGCACCAGTTCGGCGACCGAACGGGTGTTGGAGTACGGCGCGTTGAACACGGCGATACCGCGCTCGCGAGCGGCGTTCAGGTCAACCTGGTTGGTACCGATGCAGAAACAGCCGACAGCGACCAGTTTCTTGGCGCAGTCGAAAACCTCTTCGGTCAGTTGAGTGCGCGAGCGGATGCCGATGAAGTGGGCATCAGCGATCTTTTCTTTCAACTCAGCGTCGGGCAGAGAACCGGTGAGGTACTCGATGCTGGTATACCCGGCGGCCTTGAGGACGTCCACGGCGGATTGGTGGACGCCTTCGAGAAGAAGGAACTTGATCTTGCTCTTATCGAGAGAAGTCTTGCTCATCTGCGTAAACCTGTGTCCCGGAGAAAAATGGCAGGGAAGTGAAGCTCTCGCAGCATCGGCCTGAAGCACGATCAGCGGGGGGCGTATGCTAGCATGAGTACCCCCCGATACGCCCATCCCTGGGACGTGAAGAGTGCTCAGGGTGACTATGAATAGTTCGAGAGTTCTATCGATGACCGATTCTGCGCTGATTGATGAGCTGATGACCCTTGTAGCGCCTGGTAAGGTGCTGACCGACGCCGCTTCTCTTGAGGCCTACGGCAAGGATTGGACCAAGCACTTCGCCCCCGCGCCCTCGGCCATCGTTTTCCCCAAGAGCATCGAACAGGTTCAGGCCATCGTCCACTGGGCCAACCAGCACAAGGTCGCCCTGGTGCCGTCGGGCGGCCGAACCGGGCTGTCGGCAGCAGCGGTAGCGGCCAACGGCGAAGTGGTCGTGGCGTTCGACTACATGAACCAGATCCTCGATTTCAACGAATTCGACCGTTCGGTGGTGTGCCAGCCGGGGGTGGTTACCCAGCAGCTGCAGGATTTTGCCGAGGACAAGGGCCTGTACTATCCGGTGGACTTCGCCTCGGCCGGTTCCAGTCAGATTGGCGGCAATATCGGCACCAATGCCGGCGGGATCAAGGTGATTCGCTACGGCATGACCCGCAACTGGGTGGCCGGCCTCAAGGTCGTCACCGGCAAGGGCGACCTGCTCGAGCTGAACAAGGACCTGATCAAGAACGCCACCGGCTATGACCTGCGTCAGCTGTTCATCGGCGCCGAGGGCACCCTGGGCTTTGTGGTCGAGGCGACCATGCGCCTGGACCGGGCACCGAACAACCTCACGGCCATGGTCCTCGGTACGCCGGACTTCGATTCGATCATGCCGGTGCTGCACGCGTTTCGCGCCAAGCTCGACCTGACCGCCTTCGAGTTCTTCTCCGACAAGGCCCTGGCCAAGATCATGGGCCGCGGCGACGTGCCGGCGCCGTTCGAGACCGACTGCCCGTTCTATGTCTTGCTGGAGTTCGAGGCCAGCAACGAGGAGGTGGCCAACGATGCCCTGGCCACCTTCGAGCACTGCGTTGAGCAGGGCTGGGTGCTGGACGGGGTCATGAGCCAGAGCGAACAGCAACTGCAAAACCTGTGGAAGCTGCGCGAATACATCTCCGAAACCATCTCGCACTGGACCCCGTACAAAAACGACATTTCGGTAACCGTGTCGAAAGTGCCGGCGTTTCTCAAGGATATTGACGCGATCGTCGCAGATAACTACCCGGATTTCGAAGTGGTCTGGTACGGCCACATCGGCGACGGCAACCTGCACCTGAACATCCTCAAGCCGGAAAACCTGAGCAAGGACGAGTTCTTTGCCAAGTGCGCGACGGTGAACAAGTGGGTGTTCGAGACCGTCGAGAAATACAACGGCTCGATCTCCGCCGAGCATGGCGTCGGCATGACCAAGCGCGATTACTTGACCTACAGCCGCTCGCCGGTCGAAATCCAATACATGAAAGCAGTGAAGGCAGCGTTCGACCCCAACGGGATCATGAACCCGGGCAAGATCTTCGCTGTCGAGTAAGCCACAGGCACAAGAGCATCCAATAGCGCCAGGAGTCGGTAATGAGCTATCAGCACCAGTATGTAGACGGCACGCGTATTCACTTTCCCCTGGGCAAAGTGGTGTGCATCGGGCGCAACTATGCCGAGCACGCCAAAGAGCTGGATAACCCCATCCCTAGCGAGCCGCTGCTGTTTATCAAGCCGGGCAGTTGTGTGGTGCCGTTCGACAGCGGTTTCAAGATCCCGACGGAACGCGGTTCGGTGCACTACGAGACGGAAATTGCCGTATTGCTCGGCAAGTCGCTGTCGACCAACCCCAGTGACGAAGAAGTGCTCGACGCTATCTCCGGCTTTGCCCCGGCCCTGGACCTGACCCTGCGCGACCTGCAGGCACAGTTGAAAGAGAAGGGCCTGCCGTGGGAGCGCTCCAAGTGCTTCGATGGTGCCTGCGTACTGCCTCCGTTCGTGCAGGCCAGTGCCTTTGAAGACCTGACCGACATCGGTATCCGCCTGACCCTCAACGGTGAAGTGCGCCAGGACGGCAACAGTGCGCTGATGCTCAACCCGATCGTGCCGATGATCCAGCACATGGCCACGCAATTCTCGCTGCTGGCCGGTGACGTTATCCTGACCGGTACCCCGGTTGGCGTTGGCCCGCTCAATCCTGGCGACCAGCTGGTGATTGAGCTGCCAGGCGTCAGCCGTTTCGAAAGCCAGGTGCTCTGACTTACCGACGTGGCAGCCAGAAAAACTGGCTGCCATACTGCCCGTCGGCTTTTGCCATTTTTTTCACAATCGATCCGGATAATGCTTGCGGACCTGGCTCTGCGAACGTGCCGGTAATGTGTTATCAACTGGCAAAAAGAGCACAACCCCATGGCCACTCCTCTTCCTTCGAGCAATTCCCTGCCGCCTGCGCGCAAGCGTGGCCTGGCCTTGCGCTGGTCCACCTGGCTGGTTGGCGCGGCGATCATCGGCTACGGCGTGGCGATTGCCATGCATTGGGATGACCGTGGCCTGCTCTGGTTGCAGGAGCGTTTCGAAAGCAAGGTCGAGCAACAGGCCAGCATCTGGTTGCCGGACTACCAGGTCGATATCGACGCCAAAGTGCTGCCAGGCATGGAGGATGATGAAGCTTCCGACCTGTCCTACAATCCGGTGAGCAAAACCTTGTTCGCGGTCATGGGCAAGAATCCCTTCCTGGTCGAGCTGACCCTTGAGGGCGACGTGCTGCGCAAGATGCCGCTGGTGGGCTGGAGCAACCCTGAAGGCGTGGCCGTGCTCGAAGGCGGGCGCCTGGCGATTGTCGACGAGCGCGATCACAAGATGACCATCGTCACCCTCAAAGCCGATACCAAATCGCTGAACATTGCCGACTTCCCGCAGTACGACCTCGGCCCATCTGAAAACCAGAACAAGGCCTTCGAAGCCGTGGCCTGGGACCCTCTGCAGCAGCGCATCATCCTCGGTGAAGAACGACCGCCGGCCCTGTTCACCTGGAGCAGCGACGGCCACAGCCCGCTGACCGGCGACAAGAAGCCGCTGCCAAGCGACGAGCTGGACCTGCGCAACCTCTCGGCGCTGGGCGTCGATCCGCGCACCGGGCACCTGCTGGTGCTGTCCGCCGACTCCAACATGCTTCTGGAGCTGGACGAGAAGGGCGAGCAGGTCAGCTTCATGACCCTGCTGGGTGGCTTCAACGGCCTGAAAAAGCGCATTCCACGCGCTGAAGGCGTGGCGATGGACGAACACGGCACGCTGTACATCGTCAGTGAGCCGGATCTGTTCTATCGTTTCAAAAAGCCCTGATTTCAGATTTTTCCTACGTAAGGTTTTAAGTTTCGCTTCAGTTGAGTGTGGGAAGATTCAGGCTGTCACTTAAAGAGTCCACCTGAATGCGTCGCTACATCCGCCTGCCGCTGATTTTCCTGGTATTGAGCCTGTTCGCCTTGCTCCTGGTCGCTGTTGCCGGGCAGCAGTACCGTCTGTTCGAACGCGGCTGGTTCAACGTCAAGACCTGGTGGCAGCCGTTTGAGCAAAGCATGGGTCTGGACCAGTACAAGGTGGTGCTTGAGGCCAAGCCTATCGATGGCCTGGATGAAGACATTTCGGCGCTGACCTTCGACCCTGATCGCAATAGCCTGTTTACCGTCACCAATAAACGCCCTGAGCTGATCGAGCTGTCGCTGGACGGGCGCATCCTGCGGCGTGTGCCGCTGACCGGCTTTGGCGACCCGGAGGCGGTGGAATATATCGGCCCCAACAGTTACGTGATCACCGACGAGCGCGAACAGCGCCTGATTCGCGTGCGGCTGAACGACAACACACCGTTTCTCGACGCCAAGGATGCCGAACAGCTGACCCTGGGTATCGGCCTCAATGGCAACAAAGGCTTTGAAGGCCTGGCCTACGACTCGGCCGGCAAGCGCCTGTTCGTGGCCAAGGAGCGTGACCCGATGCTGATCTACGAGGTGCATGGGTTCCCCCATGACAACCCCGAGCAGCCGTATGCGGTGCATGTGGTACAGGACCAGAAGCGTGATTCGCGGCTGTTTGTAAGGGATCTGTCGAGCTTGCAGTTCGATGAGCGCAGCGGCCACTTGCTGGCGCTGTCGGATGAGTCGCAGCTGGTGTTGGAGCTGGATGTGCAGGGTAAGCCGCTGAGCACTTTGTCACTGCGCAAGGGCTTTCAGGGCTTGAAGAAGAGTGTGCCGCAGGCCGAAGGCATCGCCATGGACGATGCCGGGACCATTTACCTGGTCAGCGAGCCGAACCTGTTTTACGTGTTCAAGAAGCCGACCGAGTAGGTTTCATCGCGAGGCAAGCCCGCTCCTACAACGAGTGGGCTTGCCCCGCGATGCTGTCAGGCCTTGAGGCTCTTGACCCCTTCCGAAGTCCCCAGCAACAGCAGATCCGCCGGCCGCGCCGCGAACAGGCCATTGGTGACCACGCCGACAATCGCGTTGATCTGGCTTTCCAGCTCGACCGGGTTGGTGATCTGCAGGTTGTGCACATCGAGAATGATGTTGCCGTTATCGGTCAGCACACCCTCGCGGTACACCGGGTCGCCACCGAGCTTGACCAGCTGGCGGGCCACATGGCTGCGGGCCATGGGGATGACTTCGACCGGCAGCGGGAAGGCGCCCAGCACCGGTACCAGCTTGCTGGCGTCGGCGATGCAGATGAAGGTCTTGGCCACGGCGGCAACGATTTTCTCGCGGGTCAGGGCGGCGCCGCCGCCCTTGATCAGGTTCAGGTGCTCGTCGCTTTCGTCGGCACCGTCGACGTAGAACTCCAGGTCGCTGACGGTGTTCAGCTCATACACCGGAATACCATGACCCTTCAGGCGTGCTGCCGTCGCTTCGGAGCTGGCCACGGCGCCGTCGAAGGCGGTCTTGTGCTTGGCCAGGGCATCGATGAAGCAGTTGGCGGTCGAACCGGTGCCGACGCCGACGATGCTCTTGTCATCGAGCTTGGGCAGAATGAAATCGACAGCGGCCTGGGCAACAGCCTGTTTGAGTTGGTCCTGGGTCATGCGGGCTCCGAAGCGGGGAGGAGTATCGTGAAGGCGCGTAGTATAGCGGCTAAAACCCCTGCCTTGCTGTGGTCGCCCGACCGGGCGCTGGGGTAGACTCGCAAACCCCGCCCAACCGCTCAGTGATGCTTTCCCGATGCTCGAACAGTACGTCAAGAAGATCCTCACCTCGCGCGTTTACGACGTCGCCGTCGAAACTCCGTTGCAGACCGCCGGCCAGCTGAGCAAGCGTCTGGGCAACAACATCCTGCTCAAGCGTGAAGACTTGCAGCCGGTGTTCTCTTTCAAGATTCGCGGTGCCTACAACAAGCTGGCCCAGCTCAGTGCGCAGGAGCTGGCCCGTGGCGTGGTTACCGCATCGGCCGGCAACCATGCCCAGGGCGTGGCCCTGGCGGCCCGCGAGCTGGGGATCAAGGCCACTATCGTGATGCCCAAGACTACCCCCGAGATCAAGATCGAAGGCGTGCGTTCGCGCGGCGGCAAGGTCGTGCTGCACGGCGACTCGTTCCCGGAAGCGCTGGCCTATTCGCTGAAGCTGGTGGACGAGAAGGGCTTCGTCTACATCCACCCCTATGACGATCCGCACACCATCGCCGGGCAGGGCACCGTGGCCATGGAAATCCTCCGTCAGCACCCGGGCCAGTTGGACGCAATCTTCGTCCCGGTCGGTGGCGGCGGCCTGATCGCCGGTATCGCCGCCTACGTGAAGTACCTGCGCCCGGAAATCAAGGTGATCGGCGTCGAGCCGGACGACTCCAACTGCCTGCAGGCCGCCATGGCCGCGGGTGAGCGCGTGGTGCTGCCGCAAGTCGGGCTGTTTGCCGATGGTGTGGCGGTTGCGCAGATCGGCCAGCACACCTTTGATATCTGCAAGGACTACGTCGACGAGGTGATTACCGTCAGTACCGATGAGATCTGCGCGGCAATCAAGGATATCTACGACGATACCCGCTCAATCACCGAGCCTGCCGGCGCCTTGGGCGTTGCCGGGATCAAGAAGTACGTCGAGCTCAATGGCGTGAGCGGGCAGACCCTGGTGGCCATCGATTCCGGCGCCAACGTCAACTTCGACCGCCTGCGCCATGTCGCCGAGCGTGCCGAACTGGGCGAGGGCCGCGAAGCCATCATCGCCGTGACCATTCCCGAGCAGCCGGGCAGCTTCAAGGCCTTCTGCGAAGCGGTCGGCAAGCGCCAGATCACCGAATTCAACTATCGCTACCATGCCGACGGCGAAGCGCACATCTTCGTCGGCGTGCAGACCCACCCGGATACCGACCCACGCAGCGCGCTGATCCAGAGCCTGACTGAGCAAGGCTTCCCGGTACTCGACCTGACCGACAACGAACTGGCAAAGCTGCACATCCGCCATATGGTCGGTGGCCATACCGCGCGGGTCAGTGACGAACTGGTGCTGCGCTTCGAGTTCCCGGAGCGTCCGGGGGCGTTGTTCAACTTCCTCAACAAGCTGGGCGGGCGCTGGAACATCTCGATGTTCCACTACCGCAACCACGGCGCGGCTGATGGTCGCGTGGTCGCCGGCTTGCAGGTACCGGATGATGAGCGCCACCTGGTGCCGGCGGCACTGGCCAAGATTGGCTACCCGTACTGGGACGAAACTGATAACCCGGCGTACCGGCTGTTCCTGGGCTGAGCGTCTACGCTTTTGGGCAACGCCTGAGGAAGAAATAAGAAATGGAACTGCTGACTACCCTGAAAACCGCCCACATCCTGGCTACCTTGTTGCTGCTGGGCAGCGCACTGGGGCTGGCGATCTGGACCTTTCTGGCGCGCCGCAAGGGTGACGCCAGTGCCCACACACGGCTGATGGCCCGGCCGCTGGTGTTTGTCTGGCTGTTGATGGGCATCTGCCTGGTGAGCATGCCGTTCACCGGCTGGTGGCTGGTGCACCTGATCGGCTGGCCGCTGGGCCAGACCTGGGTGTTGGGCTCCAGCGTTATCTACACCTTCGGTGCCTTCAGCTGGTTCTGGCTGCTGGCACGGGTCAACCGCCTGCGCACGGCGCCGACCGTGGGCAACCCGAAGTTCACCCTGGCGCTGGCGGTGTTCAGTGGTGTGTGTTTTATCGCCATCGCCGGGCTGATGGGTGCCAAGCCAGTCTAAACGGCGCATGTGGGAGCGGATTCACCGGTCCGGCGCATCGATGAATCCGCTTGCACCTATCAATCGCGCAGGCTGATCACCTGCCAGCCGCGCTGCTGGGCTTCAGCGCGCAGGTTCGGGTCGGGGTCGACCGCCACCGGATGGGTGACCTGTTCCAGCAGTGGCAGGTCGTTCATCGAGTCGCTGTAGAAGTAGCTGTCTTCCAGGCTATAGCCGTTTTCCAGCAACCAGCGGTTCAGGCGCGTCACTTTGCCTTCACGAAAGCACGGTATATCGGTACTGCGCCCGCTGAAGCGGCCGTCGACCATTTCGCATTCGGTGGCCAGCAGGGTTTGCACGCCCAGGCGTTTGGCGATCGGGCCGGTGATGAAACGGTTAGTGGCAGTGATGATCACCAGCTTGTCGCCGGCATCCTGATGCTGCTTGAGTAAGGCCAGGGCCTTGGGCAGGACAATGGGCTCGACGCAATCGCGCATGAAATCGCGATGCCATTCGTCGAGTTGGGCCATTTCCGTTTTCGCGAGGATTTCCAGGGTGAATTCCAGGTAGGCGTTCAGGTCCAGCTTGCCGGCCAGGTAGTCCTGATAGAACTCGTCGTTGCGGTTCTTGTAAGCGATTGGGTCGAGAATACCGCGTTCGCACAGGTAATCCCCCCAGGCGTGGTCGCTGTCGCCACCAAGGAGCGTATTGTCCAGATCGAATAAAGCCAGGCGCATTTAAGTCACTCGCATAACATCTGAAAAGTCTCACAGAATACGGACTTTTGACATCGGTGCACATAAGGTAAACAGGCGCGTTGCTGGCCTTGTGACCTTTGTGGAACAATGCCGTGACATGCGTTTGCGAGGTTGCTGCCGTGATCGACCCCGATGGTTTTCGCCCCAATGTCGGGATCATTCTGACGAATGATCTTGGACAGGTGCTATGGGCTCGACGGATCAACCAGGATGCCTGGCAGTTTCCCCAGGGAGGTATCAACCCCGAGGAAACGCCGGAAGATGCCCTGTACCGCGAGCTGAACGAAGAAGTGGGGCTGGAGCGAGATGATGTTGAAATTCTTGCCTGCACCCGCGGCTGGTTGCGTTATCGTTTACCCCAACGCTTGGTCCGTACCCACAGCCAACCGCTGTGCATCGGCCAGAAACAGAAATGGTTCCTGCTGCGCCTGGTCTCCAACGAGCAACGGGTGCGGATGGACTTGACCGGTAAACCGGAGTTCGACGGCTGGCGCTGGGTCAGCTATTGGTATCCGCTGGGCCAGGTGGTGACATTCAAGCGCGAGGTTTACCGCCGCGCTCTCAAAGAGCTTGCCCCGCGCCTGCTGGCGCGCGACTGACGACGGAGTTCGACCCCGAGCCATGCTCAATACGCTGCGCAAGATCGTCCAGGAAGTTAACTCCGCCAAGGATCTCAAGACGGCGTTGGGGATCATTGTGTTGCGCGTAAAAGAGGCCATGGGCAGTCAGGTCTGCTCCGTCTACCTGCTCGATCCCGAGACCAACCGCTTTGTGCTGATGGCCACCGAGGGCCTGAACAAGCGCTCGATCGGCAAGGTCAGCATGGCCCCCAACGAGGGTCTGGTCGGTCTGGTCGGTACCCGCGAAGAGCCGCTGAACCTGGAAAACGCCGCCGACCACCCGCGTTATCGCTACTTCGCCGAAACCGGCGAGGAGCGTTTTGCCTCCTTCCTCGGTGCGCCGATCATCCACCACCGCCGCGTGGTCGGGGTGTTGGTCATCCAGCAAAAGGAGCGGCGCCAGTTCGACGAGGGCGAAGAAGCCTTCCTGGTGACCATGAGCGCGCAACTGGCCGGGGTTATCGCCCACGCCGAGGCCACCGGCTCGATCCGCGGCCTGGGCCGTCAGGGCAAGGGTATACAGGAGGCCAAGTTCGTCGGCGTGCCCGGTTCACCCGGCGCTGCGGTGGGCAAGGCGGTGGTCATGCTGCCACCGGCCGACCTCGATGTGGTGCCGGACAAGAACGTCGATGACATCGACGCCGAACTGAAACTGTTCAACAACGCCCTGGAAGGGGTGCGCGAAGACATGCGCAACCTCTCCGCCAAACTCGCCACCCAGCTGCGCCCGGAAGAACGCGCGCTGTTCGACGTCTACCTGATGATGCTCGAAGACGCCGCCCTGGGCGGTGAAGTGGTGCAGGTGATCAAGACCGGGCAGTGGGCCCAGGGCGCGCTGCGCCAGGTGGTCGGCGAGCACGTCAATCGCTTTGAGCTGATGGACGACGCCTATCTGCGTGAGAGGGCTTCCGACGTGAAGGATCTGGGCCGGCGACTGCTGGCCTACCTGCAGGAGGCCCGTCAGCTGTCGTTGGTCTATCCCGACAACACCATTCTGATCAGCGAAGAGCTGACCCCGGCGATGCTCGGCGAGGTGCCCGAAGGCAAGCTGGTAGGCCTGGTCTCGGTACTGGGATCGGGCAACTCCCACGTCGCTATCCTGGCCCGGGCCATGGGCATTCCGACCGTCATGGGCCTGGTCGACCTGCCGTATTCCAAGGTCGACGGCATCGACATGATCGTCGATGGTTACAAGGGCGACGTCTATACCAACCCCAGTGAAGTACTGCGCAAGCAGTACGCCGAAGTCGTCGAAGAAGAACGCCAGTTGGCCCAGGGCCTCGACGCCCTGCGCGAACTGCCTTGCATCACCCTCGATGGCCACCGCATGCCGCTGTGGGTCAACACCGGCCTGCTCGCCGATGTCGCCCGCGCCCAGCAGCGTGGCGCCGAAGGCGTCGGCCTGTACCGTACCGAAGTGCCGTTCATGATCAACCAGCGCTTCCCCAGTGAGAAGGAGCAACTGGCGATCTATCGCGAGCAACTGGCGGCCTTCCATCCGCTGCCGGTGACCATGCGCAGCCTGGATATCGGCGGCGACAAGGCACTGTCGTACTTCCCGATCAAGGAAGACAACCCTTTCCTCGGCTGGCGCGGCATTCGCGTCACCCTCGACCACCCGGAAATCTTCCTGGTGCAGACCCGCGCCATGCTCAAGGCCAGTGAAGGCCTGAACAACCTGCGCATCCTGCTGCCGATGATTTCCGGTATCCACGAACTCGAAGAAGCCCTGCACCTGATCCACCGGGCCTGGGGCGAAGTGCGTGACGAAGGCACCGACGTGCCGATGCCACCGGTGGGGGTGATGATCGAAATCCCCGCTGCGGTGTACCAGACCCGCGAGCTGGCACGCCAGGTGGACTTCCTCTCGGTTGGCTCCAACGACCTGACCCAGTATTTGCTGGCGGTTGACCGCAACAACCCGCGTGTCGCCGACCTCTATGATTACCTCCACCCGGCGGTGCTCCAGGCCCTGCAGAACGTGGTGCGTGATGCCCACGCCGAAGGCAAGCCGGTGAGCATTTGCGGTGAGATGGCCGGTGATCCGGCAGCGGCGGTGCTGTTGATGGCCATGGGCTTCGACAGCTTGTCGATGAACGCCACCAACTTGCCGAAAGTGAAGTGGATGTTGCGTCAGGTCAGCCTGAGCAAGTCCAAGGAATTGCTGGCCCAGGCCATGGGCATCGACAACCCGCAAGTTATCCACAGCTCGTTGCAGCTGGCCCTGAAGAATCTGGGGCTGGCGCGGATGATCGGGCCCGGGGTGGGCAAGGCCTTGTGATTTTAGGGCGGCTTTGCAGCCCATCGCTGGCAAGCCAGGCAGTTGAAGGTATCGGTTTCCTGACTGCTGCCGCCTTGGTCATGGCCTTTATCAGAGGCGAATTTAAAAGCAGCGATTCATACATCGCCTTTCTGGGAATGGACCTGCGGATTACAGATTCCGGTCAGAAAGTCGGACGTCGGCGTTTAACCAAACGAGGCTGTTCGGAAATACGTCGATTGCTCCACAACGCAGCGATGTCAGCCAGTCGTTCATTAGCGTGGAAGGGCCTTTACGAGGAGCATCGGCGTAACGGCAAAGCGACGACCCAGGCACTGGTGATCCTCTCCCGAAAGCTTGCGCGCATCGCATTCGCCCTGATGAAAACTCAGGGCGAATACGTTAGCAAAAACGGAAAAGTGGATTGCCCACAACCATAGAATCTCCCACAGGTACTGCATACCGCGGACCTTGGGGGAGCTGGCTTGCCAGCGATAGCGTCAGACCTGCAAACACACCTCCCCCAGATGCCCGCCAAGCGGCCCAAAACTGCGTTCCAGCAACCGCCGCCGACCATCGGCCTCGACGATCAGCACGGTACTGGCCCGCGTCCCGTAGTTCTGGCTGGCAATGAACACGCTCGACAACAAGCGCTCGGTGCCAATCCCCACGCCGGTCTCCGGCAGCTCGCTGTCCGCCGCCGGCAGGTTATCCCCAAGCAATTCCAGCAAGCGCTCCGGCTGCGGATCGGCCAGGTGCTGCTGCAACCCCGCCCGCGCCTTGACCAGCTTCGGCCAGGGCGTATCCAGCCCGGCATTGGACAAACCGTAAACCCCTTCGCCCAGCAGCTGCGGTGTGGCTTGCCGGGCATTCAGGTAACCCAGTTGCGTGCTGTTGGCGACCAGCAGGTTGAACCCCGAATACTGCTGGCTGCGGCTGGCAACCTGGTCCAGATAAGCCTCAACCCCCAGCTCACCGCGCAGAAACGCCGCCACCAGCTCGCCTCGTGAGCGTGCGCCCTGGGGCTGATGCGGGTCGCGGATATTGGTCAGCGCGGCAAAACGGCCATCGGGGCCGATACCCAGCCAGGTGCCACCGGCTTCCAGGTCGCGCCCGGCATAAACCCCGGGCGCATCCTCCCAGGCCCCCAGCACACGGCTGGGGCGGGCGTAGAACTCATCACGGTTGGCCGCGACGATCAGCGGCTGGGCATGGCCCGGCCGCCAGGCAAATACGATCAGACACATAGGTGGACCTCTGTGTTTTTGCCCACTCTACCCATAGCGTCCGACGCGATCCATCGACTTAATGTGTCTTCACTAGAGCCACAGGCCTACCTTCCGTTACCATGCCGGACTGAATTTACGGGGGCGGCAATGGAATTCGTGCTCTATCTGGCGCTGGGCGCCTGCGCAGGCGTGCTGGCCGGGCTGTTTGGCGTCGGTGGCGGCATCATCATCGTGCCGGTGCTGGTGTTCAGTTTCACCCTGCAAGGCTTTGACGCTTCGGTGCTGACCCACCTGGCGGTGGGTACCTCGCTGGCGACCATTGTCTTCACCTCGGTCAATGCCATCCGCGAGCACCACCGCAAGGGCGCGGTGCAGTGGCCGATCTTCGTCTGGATGACCTTGGGCATACTGATCGGCGCCGGCATCGGCGCTAAGACCGCCTCGGCGATCCAGGGCCCGATGCTGCAAAAGATCATCGGCGTGTTCGCCCTGGTGATCGCCGCGCAGATGGCCCTGGACCTCAAGCCCAAGGCCAGCCGCGGCATTCCCGGCAAGCCCGGGCTGACGGTCGCCGGCAGCGTGATCGGCTGGGCCTCGGCGATCTTCGGCATTGGCGGCGGCTCGTTGACCGTGCCGTTCCTGACCTGGCGCAGCCTGCCCATGCAGCAGGCGGTGGCGACGTCGTCGGCCTGTGGATTCCCGATTGCCGTGGCCAGCGCCCTGAGTTTCATGTGGCTGGGCTGGCACGACCCGCACCTGCCGGCGCACAGCCTGGGCTTCGTGTACCTGCCGGCGCTGCTGGGCATTGCCCTGACCAGCATGTTTTTCGCCCGCTTCGGCGCGCGCCTGGCGCATAAACTGTCGCCACGCTTGCTCAAACGGCTATTTGCCGCGCTGCTGTTCTGCGTCGGCCTGAGCTTTTTGCTTTAACGAGAGGAGTCACCATGCTGCCTTATCCGCAGATAGATCCAGTAGCCCTTGACCTGAAATGGATCAAAATCCATTGGTACGGTCTGATGTACCTGGTCGGCATCGGCGGCGCCTGGCTGCTGGCCTCGCGTCGACTGAACCGCTTCGATCCGAGTTGGAGCCGCGAGAAGCTCTCGGACCTGGTGTTCTGGCTATCCATGGGCGTAATTGTCGGCGGGCGGTTGGGCTACGTGCTGTTCTATGACCTGCACGCCTACCTCGCCAACCCGGCGCTGATCTTCGAAGTGTGGAAGGGCGGTATGTCGTTCCACGGCGGCTTTATCGGCGTGATGCTCGCGGCCTTGTGGTTCGGCAAGCGCAACAACAAGTCGTTCTTCGAACTGATGGACTTCGTCGCTCCGCTGGTGCCGATTGGCCTGGGCGCCGGGCGCATCGGCAACTTCATCAACGCAGAACTGTGGGGCAAGGCTACCGACGTACCGTGGGCCATGGTCTTCCCGCCGTTCAGCGATCCGGCCCAGTTGCCGCGTCACCCGTCGCAGCTGTACCAGTTCGCCCTGGAAGGTGTGGCATTATTCCTGATCCTTTGGCTGTACTCACGCAAGCCGCGCCCGACCATGGCCGTTTCCGGCATGTTCGCGCTGTTCTACGGTATTTTCCGTTTCATCGTAGAGTTCGTGAGGGTACCCGATGCCCAGCTTGGCTACATCGCCTTCGGCTGGTTGACCATGGGTCAGTTGCTCTGCGTGCCGATGATTGTCGGTGGCATCTTCCTGATCTGGTGGGCCTACAACCGCAAACCCACGGCCAAGGCCGCCGTTTGATTTTCCACGGCAGGGCGATCCCCTGCCGTCTTTGCTACAGGTAAGCCATGAAACAGTATCTAGATCTGGTCCGCGACGTCATCGAAAACGGCACCCTCCAAGGTAACCGTACCGGCATCCGCACCATCAGCCTGCCGGGCGCCATGCTGCGCTTCGACCTGCAGAAGGGCTTCCCGGCCATCACCACCCGCAAGCTGGCGTTCAAGTCGGCGATCGGCGAGATGGTCGGCTTCCTGCGTGGCGTGAAGAACGCTGGCGAGTTCCGCGAGCTGGGCTGCAAGGTCTGGGACCAGAACGCCAACGAAAACGCCCAGTGGCTGGCCAACCCGTTCCGCCAGGGCCATGACGACCTCGGCGAGATCTACGGCGTGCAATGGCGTCAGTGGCCGGCCTACAAGCGCATCCCGCTGAGCAACCCGGCCGCCATCGAACTGGCCAAGAGCCAGGGCTTCCAGCAGATCGCCCAGGCCGAGGAAGACGGCGAAGCCTTCGTCGTGCTGTACAAGGCCATCGACCAGATCCGCCAGTGCATCGACACCATCCACAACGACCCGGGCAGCCGACGCATCCTGTTCCACGGCTGGAACTGCGCCCAGCTCGACGAGATGGCCCTGCCACCGTGCCATCTGCTGTACCAGTTCCACCCGAATGTCGAGACCAAGGAAATCTCCCTGACCCTCTACATCCGCTCCAACGACCTGGGCCTGGGCACGCCGTTCAACCTCACAGAAGGCGCCGCCCTGCTGTCGCTGATGGGCCGCCTGACCGGCTACACGCCGCGCTGGTTCACCTATTTCATCGGTGATGCGCACGTCTACGAAAACCACCTGGACATGCTCAATGAGCAGCTCAAGCGCGAGCCGCTGGCAGCGCCGAAGCTGGTGATCAATGATCGTGTACCGGAGTTTGCCAAGACCGGTGTGTACGAGCCGCAGTGGCTTGAGAAGATCGAACCGAGCGACTTCAGCCTTGAAGGCTACGAGCACCACGCGCCGATGACGGCGCCGATGGCGGTCTGAGTTCTGCCACTGAACTGGCTGGGCTGTCTGTGGGAGCGGGCTTGCCCCGCGATAGCGATCTGTCCTTCACATCGCATCGCGGGGCAAGCCCGCTCCTACAGGTACCTCAATCAGTGCCCGTGGCTTCTGCCCACATGTGAATGCTCCGCCTCTGGCGCCGTCACCGCGCCATTGACCTCCAAATGCTGCAGGATCGAGCACTGAACCTCCTTGGGGTGGCAGTGCTGACGCAGTTCCAGCAGTTGAGCCTGCAATGCCTGCAGCCCATCGATGCGCGCCTTGACGTGCTGGATATGCTCATCGATCAGCGCATTGACGCTTTCGCACTGGTCATCCGGGCTGTCGCGCAAGCGCAGCAGGCTGCGGATTTCTTCCAGGGTCATGTCGAGGGTGCGGCAGTTGCGGATGAAGGTCAGGCGCTCGACGTGGGCCTGGGTGTACATCCGGTAGTTGCCTTCGCTGCGCGCCGGCTCCGGCAGCAGGTTTTCCCGCTCGTAATAACGGATGGTTTCCACGGCGCAGTCGGTGGCTTTGGCCAGTTCTCCGATCTTCATCTGCAAATACCTCGACAAGTGGCTTGACCCTATAGTGGCTACAGGGTGTTCACTTGGCAACAGGACATTTAAGGATGAACCCATGAATCAGCCTGTCAGCCACACCCCCGGTAAAGCCCCTCACGATCATGACCACAGCCATGATCACGCCAAGCATGAACATGCCGAGCACGCCCACAGCTGCTGTTCCCACGACGCCGCACCGGCCCTGGTGCAGTTGAGCGAGGCGAGCAGTGCCGGTGCGCGGTTGAGCCGTTTTCGCATCGAGGCCATGGATTGCCCGACCGAACAGACCCTGATCCAGAACAAGCTGGGCAAGCTGGCCGGGGTCGAGCAGCTGGAATTCAACCTGATCAACCGCATCCTCGGCGTACGTCATACCCATGCCGACACCGTTGCCATCGAGCAGGCCGTCGCCTCTTTGGGCATGCAGGCTGAACCGCTGAGCGAGTCCAGCGAGGAAGCTGGCGCTGCGCCTGCGCCGGTGAAAAAACATTGGTGGCCGCTGGCATTGGCCGGTATCGCGGCGCTGGGAGCGGAGGCGATTCACTTCGCCGAGCTGGCGCCTTCCTGGGTGGTGGCGCTGGTCGCTCTGGTGTCGATCCTCAGTTGCGGCCTGGGTACCTACAAAAAGGGCTGGATTGCCCTGAAGAACGGCAACCTCAACATCAACGCACTGATGAGCATTGCCGTGACCGGCGCGGTGCTGATCGGCCAGTGGCCGGAAGCGGCCATGGTCATGTTCCTCTTCACCGTCGCCGAGCTGATCGAAGCGCGTTCGCTGGACCGTGCGCGCAACGCCATCGGCGGCCTGATGCAGTTGAGCCCGGACCTTGCCACCGTGCAGCAAGCCGGTGGCCAGTGGCGTGAGCTGGACGTCAAGCAGGTCGCCCTGGGCGACTTGGTGCGGGTGCGTCCCGGCGAGCGCATTGGCCTGGACGGCGAGGTGGTCAGCGGCCAGTCGAGCATCGACCAGGCGCCGATCACCGGCGAGAGCCTGCCGGTAGAGAAGGGCCCCGGCGACAAGGTGTTCGCCGGTACCATCAACCAGGCCGGTGCGCTGGAGTACCGGGTGACGGCGGCGGCCGGGCAGTCGACCCTGGCGCGGATCATCAAGGCGGTGGAAGAAGCCCAGGGCGCGCGGGCGCCGACCCAGCGCTTCGTCGACCAGTTCTCACGCATCTACACCCCGGCAGTGTTCGCCTTCGCCCTGGCAGTGGCGGTGATTCCGCCGCTATTCATGGCCGGCGCCTGGTTCGACTGGATCTACCGCGCCCTGGTGTTGCTGGTGGTGGCGTGTCCGTGTGCACTGGTGATCTCCACTCCGGTGACCATCGTCAGCGGCCTGGCTGCGGCGGCGCGCAAAGGCATCCTGGTCAAGGGCGGGGTGTACCTGGAGGGCGGGCGCAAGCTCGACTTCCTCGCCCTGGACAAGACCGGCACCATCACCCATGGCAAGCCGGTGCAAACCGACCATGTGGTACTTGAGCCGCTGTTCGAAGGCCGTGCCCAGGCGCTGGCGGCAAGCCTTGCCGATCGCTCCGACCACCCGGTATCCCGCGCCATTGCCGTGTTTGCCAATGAGCAGCAACTGCCCCTGAGCGAGGTCGCAGCTTTCGAAGCCCTGGCTGGCCGTGGCGTGCGCGGCGAGATCGATGGCGAGCTGTATCACCTCGGCAACCATCGCCTGATCGAAGAACTGGGCCTGTGCTCGGCGCAACTCGAAGCTCGGCTCGATGCGCTGGAACGTCAGGGCAAGACCGTCGTGCTGCTGCTCGACAAGACCGGCCCGCTGGCGCTGTTTGCCGTGGCCGACACGGTCAAGGACAGCAGCCGCGAGGCGATTGCCGAACTGCATGAGCTGGGTATCAAGACTGTCATGCTCACCGGCGACAATCCGCACACGGCCCAGGCGATTGCCGCCCAGGTCGGTATCGACCAGGCTTTTGGCAACCTGCTGCCGGCCGACAAGCTCAAGACCATCGAGGACCTGTATGCCCAGGGCCATCGGGTCGGTATGGTTGGCGACGGCATCAACGATGCGCCGGCGCTGGCCCGCGCCGAGATCGGCTTTGCCATGGCGGCGGCCGGCACCGATACCGCCATCGAGACCGCCGACGTGGCGCTGATGGATGATGACTTGCGCAAAATCCCGGCCTTCGTCAGGCTCTCGCGCCAGAGTGCGGCGATCCTGACCCAGAACATTGTCCTGGCCCTGGGGATCAAGGCGATCTTCCTGGCGGTGACTTTCGCCGGCATGGCAACCATGTGGATGGCGGTGTTCGCCGACATGGGCGTGAGTTTGTTGGTGGTCTTCAACGGCCTGCGCCTACTGCGTAAATAGAGGATGTATGTTGAGTTCCGAGTTGAAAGCCTTCTACATGGTTGCCCGCCTGGGCAGCATTACCCTGGCGGCGAAAAAACTCGGGCTCAGCCAACCGACGGTAACCACGCAGATCCGCAACCTGGAAAGCCAGTACGCGGTGGAGCTGTTCTACCGCGGCGGCCGCCGCCTGACTCTCAGTGACGATGGCACGCGGCTGCTGCCGATGGTCAAGGCCCTGTTGCAGCAGGAAGCCGACATCGAGTTCTTCCTGCGCAACAGCGGCCAGGGCCAGGGCAGCCTGCGTATCGCCGCCACGGCGCCGTACTACATCCTCGACCTGGTGAAGATCTTCCGCGAGTGCCTGCCGCAGGTGGAGGTGTCGGTGGAGATCGGCAACTCCCAGCAGGTGCTGGAGTTGCTTGAGGACTATCGGGTGGACCTGGCGGCATCGTCGCAACTGGTCGAGGATGCGCGCCTGGTGCGGCGGGTGCTGGGCACCGATCCGCTGGTGGTGGCGGTGCATCGCAACCATGTCTTGGCCAGTCGTGAGTCGCTGCCGCTGTCGGCACTGGCCGGGCACTGCCTGCTGGTGCGTGAGCAGGGTTCGACCACACGCAAGCTGACCGAGCAGATGCTGGAGGCAGCGGGGGTGAAGGTTGGCTCGCTGCTGGAGATTGGCAGCCGCGAGTCGATTCGCGAGGCAGTGCTGCGCAATATCGGCATCAGTATCATTGCCCGTCACGAAGTGCCGCATAACCCCGAACTGCGGGTGCTGAGCCTGGAGGGCGCGCCGGTGATGCATGAGTATCTGTATTGCCTGAAGGAACGGCGCCAGGCGCGGTTGCCGGCGGCGTTTCTGGGCCTGGCTCAGGAAGTTGCGGCGGTAGAGATATAGCTAATCGCTGGCAAGCCAGCGATGCAAGGCGCAGCCTTGCCAATCCAGGTCACACCAAAATCTGCCTATACCACTATCGGCAACTTTTGCCTCTGCGCCACAGAACCTTCGCATTGCCCGCCTAGCATGACCCTCATTCGTTCGATGAGGTCCTGCCATGAACACTGCGGTCGCAAATCCAGGCGCACACATGAAGGTGCGCGGTATCCACAAGCGCTTCGGCGCCTTTACCGCCCTGCACGATGTTTCCCTCGACGTCGCCGCCGGTGAACTGGTGTGCCTGCTGGGCCCGTCCGGCTGTGGCAAGACCACCCTGCTGCGCTGCATCGCCGGCCTCGAGCGCCAGGACCGTGGCAGCCTGTACATCGGCGAGCGCGATATCTCCGAGCTACCACCGCAAGCCCGGGATTACGGCATTCTGTTCCAGTCCTACGCGCTGTTCCCCAACCTCACCGTCGAAGCCAACATCGCCTACGGCCTGGCCGGCAGCGGTCGTGACGAAGTGCGCCAGCGGGTGGCGCAGATGCTTGAGCTGGTGGGCCTGAGCGGCAGCGAGAAGAAGTACCCCGGGCAGCTCTCCGGCGGCCAGCAACAGCGTGTGGCCCTGGCCCGCGCCCTGGCCCCGGCACCGTCGTTGCTGCTGCTCGACGAACCCATGTCGGCCCTCGACGCCCGGGTTCGCGAACACCTGTGCAGCGAACTGCGCCAACTGCAACGCCAGCTCGGTATCACCACCCTGATGGTTACCCACAACCAGGACGAGGCCATGCTCATGGCCGACCGCATCGCCGTGATGAACAACGGCCAGGTCGAGCAGTACGCCACCCCGCAGGAAATCTACGACAAGCCAGCCACGCCGTTCGTTGCCGAGTTCGTCGGCCAGGGCAACTGGCTGCCGTTCCAGCGTCACAGCGACAGCCATGCCCAGGTCGGTGCGCTGAACATGCGCTTGGCCGACGGTGCCAGCCAGGCCCGCAGCGGCCGCCTGTTCTGCCGCCCTGAGGCCATCAGCGTCAACCCGCCGGTGCATGAAGAGAATCTGTTCCCGGCGCGGGTGCGCGAGATCACGTTCCTTGGCAACCGCTGCCGCATGAGTTTCGAACTCAACGAGCTGCCGGGCCATGCCCTGCTGGCCGAGGTCGCCCCCGAGTCGATGCCGCGCCTGGGTTCCCAGGATATCTGGGTCGCCTTGCCGCCGCGCAGCCTGCAGGTGTTTGCCTGAGATGGCCGCGCCAATCGCCATGCCGATCGCACACGCGAAGGCAGCCCAGCGCACCGGTGTTTCGCTGGGTGATCGACTGTTCGTGGTCGGCGGCAAATGGTTGCTGCTGCTTCTGCTCACTGTCGCGGTGCTGATGCCGCTGCTGGCGATCTTCTGGCGCGGTTTCAGCAGTGATGCTGGCCAGGGCGGCGGTCTGGTGGCCGCCCGCGAACTGTTTGCCAGCGCCAACTTCCACTGGCTGCTGGGCAACAGCCTGAAGGTCTCGCTCAGTGTCGCGGCCATCGTGGTTCCGCTGGCCTACCTGTTTGCCTACGCCCTGCAACGCACATTGATTCCGGCCAAGGGCCTGTGGCGCGGCATTTCGCTGTTGCCGCTGCTGGCGCCGTCGATGCTGCCGGCTATTGCCCTGGTCTACCTGTTCGGCAACCAGGGACTGCTGCGCGGGCTGCTCAGCGACAACATCTATGGCTTCTGGGGCATTGTCCTCGGTGAGGCCATCTACACCTTCCCGCATGCGCTGATGATCCTGCTGTCGGCACTGTCGCTGGCCGATGCGCGTCTGTTCGACGCCGCCTCGAGCATGGGCGCCGGGCCTTGGCGCGCGTTTCACAGCATCACCTGGCCGGCCACCCGGCAGGCGGTGTTCGCCGCCTTCTGCCTGGTGTTCACCCTGACCATCACCGACTTCGGGGTACCGGTGGTGGTCGGTGGCGACTATCAAGTGCTGGCGCTGGAAGCCTACAAGGCCGTAGTCGGCCAGCAGCAGTTCGGCCGTGGCGCCTTGATCGGCATGGTCCTGCTGGTGCCGGCGCTGCTCAGCTTTGCCGTCGATGCCTGGTTGCGCCGACGCCAGGGCGACTCGATGAGCGGCCGTGCCCAGGTGTTCCAGCCACAGCCGTCGCGGCGGCGCGATGCCTGCTTCATGGCCGTGGTGATCCTGATCTGCGCGGTGCTGTTGCTGGTGGTGGGCATGGCGGTGTACTCGTCGCTGGTCAAGTTCTGGCCCTACAACCTGTCCCTGTCGCTCAAGCACTACCAGTTCGACGAAACCGCTGGCGGCGGCTGGCTGGCCTATCGCAACAGCCTGACCATGGCCTTGGGTACGGCGTTGATCGGCAGCGCGGTGATCTTTACCGGCGCCTACCTGATGGAAAAAACCAAGGGCCAGCGCGGCTTGAACCTGCTGCTGCGCCTGCTCAGCTTTGTGCCGATGGCAGTACCGGGCTTGGTGCTGGGCCTGGGCTACGTGTTCTTCTTCAACCTCAGCAGCAACCCGCTGCATGTGTTCTACGGCAGCATGGCGCTGCTGGTGGTGTGCACCATCGCCCACTACCTGACCACCGCCAACATGACCGCAACCACTGCCCTGCGCCAACTCGATGGCGAGTTCGAGGCCGCTGCGCTGTCGCTCAAGGCGCCGCTGTACCGGCACTTTCTGCGGGTCACCGTGCCGATCTGCCTGCCGGCGCTGCTCGACATCATTCGCTACCTGTTCGTCTCGGCGATGACCACGGTGTCGGCGGCAATCTTCCTCTACAGCCCCGACACCATCCTCGCCGCCGTTGCCGTATTGAACATGGACGACGCCGGCAACGTTGGCGGCGCGGCGGCGATGTCGACCCTGATCCTGCTTACCAGCGCCACCGTTTCGCTGCTCCTGGCCTGGGCCTCGCGCGGCCTGTTGCAACGCTCCCAAGCCTGGCGCCAGCGCGCGCCGGGTCACTGATTGCCTCTCCCAACCTGTACCGTTCAAAGGAACCGCATCATGTTCAAGCCACTTGCTCTTGCCGCTGCCGTCCTCACTGCGTTCAGTGTTCAGGCCTTTGCCGCCGACACCCAGCTGACGGTCTACACCGCGCTGGAAGCCGAACAGCTCAAGAGCTACAAGCAGGCCTTCGAAAAGGCCAACCCGGACATTGAAATCAAGTGGGTGCGCGATTCCACCGGCATCATCACCGCCAAGCTGCTGGCCGAAAAAGATCGCCCGCAAGCCGATGCCGTGTGGGGCCTGGCGGCGTCCAGCCTGGCGATCCTCGACCAGCAGGGCATGCTGCAAAGCTATGCACCGAAAGACCTCGGCAAGATCGGCGCCAACTACCGTGACGCTGCCAACCCGCCAGCCTGGGTGGGCATGGACGTCTGGGCCGCGACCATCTGCTTCAACACCATCGAGGCCGAGAAGCAGGGCTTGAGCAAGCCGGTGAGCTGGCAGGACCTGACCAAGCCTGAGTACAAGGGCAAGATCGTCATGCCTAACCCGGCGTCTTCCGGCACTGGTTTCCTGGATGTCAGCGCCTGGCTGCAGACCTTCGGCGAGAAGCAGGGCTGGGCGTACATGGACGGCCTGCACCAGAACATCGGCCAGTACGTTCACTCCGGCTCCAAGCCGTGCAAGCTGGCGGCGGCCGGTGAATTCCCGATCGGGATCTCGTTTGAATACCCGGCGGTGCAGCTCAAGCGCCAAGGTGCGCCGCTGGACATCGTCCTGCCCAAGGAAGGCCTGGGCTGGGAGATCGAGGCCACCGCCGTGATCAAGGGCAGCAAGCATGAAGATGCGGCCAAGCGCCTGGCTGATTTCTCGGCAAGCCCGGCGGCCATGGAGCTGTACAAGGAAAACTTCGCCGTACTGGCCCAGCCGGGTATCGCCAAGCCGCAGACCGAACTGCCGGCCGATTACGAACAACGCCTGATCAAGAACGACTTCGCCTGGGCCTCGCAGAACCGCGACAGCATCCTGGCCGAATGGCGCAAGCGCTATGACGGCAAGTCGGAGAAGGTCGCGCAGCAGTAACCGCATCGCGGGGCAAGCCCGCTCCTACTGTAGGAGCGGGCTTGCCCCGCGATAGCATTCTTCAAGGAACCTCAGATGACCGATCTACTCATCGTCGGCGCCGGCATCCTCGGCCTTTCCCATGCCTACGCCGCTGCCCGGCGCGGGCTCAAAGTGCAGGTCTTCGAGCGCAGCGCGACGCCCCTGGGCGCTTCGGTGCGCAACTTCGGCCAGGCCCTGGTCAGCGGCCAGCCGCCGGGCCAGATGTTCGAACTGGCCAAGGCCAGCAGCGGCATCTGGAAGCACTGGGCGAATCAGGCAGGCTTCGAGCTCAAGACCAATGGTTCGCTGCTGTTTGCCCGCACCGCGCTGGAACTCGAACTGCTCGAAGCCTTCTGCGCCGAGCGTGCGCAAAAGCATGGCTACAAGGTCGATCTGCTCAGTAGCGCCGCCCTCAACGACCTGTACGGCGGCCAGTTCCGCCACCACTGCGGCGCCTTGCGTGGACTGCAAGACCAGCAGGTGTATTCCCGCGAAGCGCTGCCGAGCCTGATCCGCTTCCTGCAGCAGGAGCTGGAGGTACAGTTTCATTTTTCTACCCTGGTGCGCGGCATCGAACCCGGTCGCGTATCGACCACGGCGGGGGACTTCAGTGCCAGGCAGGTGGTGGTCTGCTCCGGTCACGACTACCAGACCCTGCTCGCCGAACCCATCGCCGCCCTGCAACCTCAGGTGTGCCGCCTGCAGATGCTGCGTGCCCGGCCGCGCTTCAAGCTCGACCTGCAGCATGCGTTGCTGACCGGCCTAAGCTGCGTGCATTACGGCGCCTACGCCGACCTGCCCCAGGCCCAGGCGCTGAAAGCGCAACTACAAGCCAACAGCCTGCACTTGCTGGAGCACGGCATTCACCTGCTGATCAGCCCGACGCCCTATGGCGAGCTGATCATTGGCGACTCCCATACCTATGGCACTGATGCTTCACCGTTCAATGCCGAGCAGGTCGACAACTGGATGATCGAGCTGGCCGAGCAGACGCTTGGTGGGCGTATCGAGGTGGTCGAACGCTGGCAGGGCGTCTATGGTTCTGGCGGGCCGGGGCCGTTTTCCTTGCTGCAGGTCGCGCCGGGTATCAGTGCCGCATTGATGCACAGCGGTGTCGGCATGAGCGTCGGCCCGGCCTTGGCCGAGCAACATATCGCCCGTTTGCTGGAGGAGAGCACCTAACCATGCGTACTGCCGAACAGATTGTCAGCGAAGTCTTCGCCTTGTATCAGCAGCATGGCAATGAAGACTATATCGGCGAGCCTGTTTCGCAGCTGGAGCACATGTCCCAGGCGGCGCAACTGGCGTTGGCCGAGGGCTATGACGATGAAGTGGTGCTGGCGGCGTTCTTCCATGATATCGGCCATATCTGCGGTGGCGCCGAAGGCGATATGGGCGGCTACGGCGCGGTCAGCCACGAGCGGGTGGGCGCCAACTACCTGCGCCGCTGCGGCTTCAGTGAGCGTTTGGCCAGGCTGGTGGAGTACCACGTCGAGGCCAAGCGCTACCTGACCTTGCGCCAGCCGGGCTATTACCAGCGCTTGAGCGAGGCCAGCCGGCGCACCCTGGAGTACCAGGGCGGGGTGATGACCGAGGTCGAGGCTGATGCCTTCGAACAGGACCCACTGTGTGCGGTGAGCCTGCGCATGCGTCAGTGGGATGAACTGGCCAAGGAGATGGACGTGCCGGTGATTGATCTGCAACTGCTCAGGGGCAAGGCCTTAAAGCTCCTGCACTAGCGCTTCAATCTGCTCCTGACGCTCGGCCTGATTGACCCGCGCCCCCGGATTGAGCGACGACCACTGCGGATGCGCTCGGGCCTTGCTCAGCGCTTGCGGCAGCTTGCCTTCGCGCCAGGTCTGCTCTTGCGGCGCCGCCAGCTTGATCCGTTCCATCGCCGCGTGGCCACGGGCATCCAGGGCGTGGATCAGCTGATGCTGACGCAACGCCAGCAGGCGCAACACACTGTCATCCACCGTCAACTCACGCTGACCCTTGAGCTTGCCGAGCAGGCGCGAGCCATAGCTGCGGGCAGTCTGCAGGGCACCACCGGCAATTGCCCCGGCCAGCGCCGCAGCGCCGAGGGTCAGGCCACCGACCAGCAAATCGACCCCGGCCCCGGCCGCCGCACCGGCTGCCACGCCACTGCCCAGGCGTACACCAAGCAGCTTGAGGGTTTCCGGGTTGAACAGGTCATCGCCCCAGCGCCCGTCGAGCAAGGGCAGGTCGCTGCTGGCGGCGTCTTCCTTGCGAAACGCATAGAGCTTGAGCAGTGCTTGGACGCAGCGTTGTTCGCGCTGGCGCACATCGCGGCGCAGGGCTTCGATGGCGACGGCCTCGGTGCCGGGTTCGGCGACCACGCTGCGCCGGCAGGCGGCGCAATCGAGCAGTAGGTCGGCGACCAGACGCTTGGCGCTTTCACGCCGCGCCTGGCGCTGGGCCTGTTGATCGTCGATCAGGCGTTGCAGTGCGTCACGGGAGTTCTCCAGCATCAAGGCCAGGCTTTCGTACAGGCGGCGCTCGCCGTCTTCTGGCGGCGCGACGCTGTCGAAGCGCACCAGCGCATGCAACCCCAGCCGCGCCAGGGCTTCGCGCCAGTCAGCTTCGCGATGGTCGCTGCTGGCGACGAAATTGAGCACCGGTAGCAACGGCCTGCCGCAGCCGGCCAGCACTTCCAGTTCGTCGCGATACTTGGCCAGCACCGGCTCGCGGGCATCGATCACATACAGGCCGGCATCGCTGGCCAGCAGCTGGCGCAGCACCTTGGCCTCCTGCTCAAAGCGCTGGCGCGCCTCGCTACCTTGCAGAAAGCGCTCCAGTCGCGCCGGGCCATCAAGGCGCTCGCCCGGCCGCTCCAGGCGCTCAAGGTAGTCGAGCAGGGCGATGGCGTCTTCCAGCCCCGGCGTGTCGTACAGCTCCAGCAGCGGCTCGCCGTCCACCGACAGGCGTGCGCCCTCGACATGACGGGTGGTGCTCGGTCGGTGGGATACTTCGCCGAAGCCGACATCGCGGGTCAGGGTGCGCAGCAGCGAGGTCTTGCCGACGTTGGTGTGGCCGACCACGGCCAGTTTCAGCGGCTTAGTCATGGCCGTGCTCCAGCCAGTTCAGCGGGGCGGTGTCGGCGTAGCTCAAGCCGAGCTGTTCCAGGGCCTGGTGCCAGTCACCGAGACGGTCAGCGTCCAGCGCCTGGCCGGGCATTGCCTGCAGCAGCCAGATGCGTGTGGCGCCGGCGTTGCGCGCAAGCTCGGCGAGCAACGCCAGGCTGCCACGGTCGGGTGAGCGGCGCGGGTCGCAGGCAATCGCCAGGCGCGCCGGCGGAAAGCGGCTGAGCTGTTCGAGCAGCTTGTTGCGCGACTCGCGGCTGTCGAGAATGCCGGCGTTGTTTACCGTTGCCGGCAGCGCGGGTGGCCACGGGCGCTTGTCGTCCAGCTCCAGGCCGACCAGCAGGGCGCCTTCGCTTAGTTCTTCACCGATGCCACGAACGATCTGCGGCAGAGCCTCAGGCGCAGCGTCGTTGACACCCAGGCGCTCGCTGCTGGGCATCAGCGGATCACGTAACTGGCTGTAGCCCGGCAGGTTGAGGTCCAACTGCAAGCGCGCCCGGCCACTGCGCCAGCGCCACAGGCATAAACCGGCAAGCAGCAGGCGCGGGACGATGCCATACACCAGCAGCACCCCGAGCAACCAGCCGGCCCAGGCCTGGCGGGCCAGTTCCAGTGCCGGTTGAGTGTCGCCGCTGGCGCGGATCATGGCCACGTCCGGCACGCTGAAACCGAGCAGCGCCGGCAGGGCGCCAAGGGCCTGGGTCAGGGCAACGAAGGTATCGGCGCCAAGAATGGTGGTTTCCCAGACAAAGCCATAACGCCGGGTCGCCAGCAGGATCAGCAGCATCACCAGCGCGGTGCCCAGGGCCACCAGCCACAGGCTGTGCACCAATAGGCCGAGCAGCCAGCGGTTGAGTTTTTGCCGTTGCAGCATCACCAGCAAGGCAGGGGCCAAGTGCGCGGCCTGGGCATCGCGGGCGAATTTTTCGCTCAGCCACAGCCACAGGCGGCCAAGGGTGGCGCCCTGTTCACCAGCGAAGAAAAAGCCCAGCAGCCAGCCCAGCAACAGCAGCAGGTTGAGCCCGAGCAGGCTGCCCAGGGCCCAGAACACGTTGACCGGGCGCAGGCTGTCGCCGAGGGCGGCCAGGGCCAGGCCGGCGCCGCTGAGCACGGCCATTACCACCAGGGCCACCAGTGCCAGGCGTGCGCCTTGTTTCCAGTGTTGCAGGGCGCTGCGCATACCGTCGCGTTCGGCCAGCCACAGGGCGCGGCTTTCGATGCGCGCCGGCAGGTCGCCGCCCGCTTGGCGCGCGCGGCGGTTGGCTTCCTGGTCTTCCAAGGGGCCTGCATGTTCTTCGCGCAGGCGCACGGCTTCGGTGAGCCAGCGTTTGTCCAGGTCAGTCAGTGCAGTCACACGGTCTTCCATTGATCAATTCAGCCCAAAGCATAACCCAGGCATCGAAGATCGGGCTTTGCTATCCTCGCCGACATGAAAACATCACTCCCCCTCAGCCTGATCGCGGCCCTCGCCGAGAACCGTGTGATCGGCATCGACAACAGCATGCCCTGGCACCTGCCGGGGGATTTCAAGTATTTCAAGGCCACCACCCTGGGCAAGCCGATCATCATGGGGCGCAAGACCTGGGATTCGCTCGGCCGCCCACTGCCGGGGCGCTTGAACCTGGTGGTCAGCCGCCAGCCGGGCCTGCAGCTCGAAGGCGCCGAGGTGTTCGCCTCGCTCGATGAAGCTATGCTGCGTGCCGAGCAATGGGCGCTGGAGCAGGGCGTCGATGAGCTGATGCTGATTGGCGGCGCGCAGCTGTATACCCAGGCTATCGAGCGCGGCCTGGCGGATCGGCTGTACCTGACGCGGGTAGAGCTGAGCCCGAAAGGGGATGCGTGGTTTCCGCCGTTTGATCAGGCGCGGTGGAAGTTGGCGTCGAGCCAGGCCAATGTGGCTGAGGGCGACAAGCCGGCGTATCACTTCGAGGTCTGGGAGGGAGAAGGCTGAAAGCATCGCGGGGCAAGTCGCACCGCCGCTCCTACAGTAGGAGCGGCGGTGCGACTTGCCCCGCGATGAACTCCCCGAAAATCTCAGGAGTGCGTCAGTTGCGCATGCTCCTGAGCATCCAGCACTGCTTTGTCAGTCTGCTTGAGCATCTGGCTGGTGATCGCCCCGGCTGTCATCGAACCGTTGACGTTCAGCGCCGTACGGCCCATGTCGATCAGCGGCTCGACCGAGATCAGCAAGGCCACCAGCTCTACCGGCAAGCCCATGGCCGGCAACACGATCAGTGCGGCGAAGGTCGCACCGCCGCCCACGCCCGCTACACCTGCCGAGCTCAGGGTGACGATGGCCACCAGGGTGGCGATCCACAGCGGGTCAAATGGATCGATGCCCACCGCTGGCGCGACCATCACCGCCAACATCGCCGGGTACAAACCGGCACAGCCGTTCTGGCCAATGGTCGCCCCGAAGGAAGCGGCAAAGCTTGCGATCGACTGCGGAATGCCCAGGCGCAGGGTTTGCGCTTCTATGCTCAGCGGGATGCTCGCGGCGCTGGAGCGGCTGGTAAAGGCGAAGGTCAGCACCGGCCAGACCTTGCGGAAAAAGCGCAGCGGATTCACCCCGCTCAGCGCCAGCAACACGCCGTGCACCACGAACATCAAGCCCAGGCCGATGTACGAGACCACCACGAAGCTGCCGAGCTTGAGGATGTCGTCCAGGTTCGAGCTGGCCACCACCTTGGTCATCAACGCCAGCACGCCGTAGGGGGTGAGCTTCATCACCAGGCGCACCAGGCGCATCACCCAGGCCTGCAGGGTGTCGATGGCAGCCAGGGCGCGGTTGCCCTTTTCGGCGTCATCCTTGAGCAGCTGCAGGGCGGCCATGCCGAGGAACACCGCGAAGATCACCACGCTGATGATCGAAGTCGGCTTGGCCCGGGCCAGGTCGCCTACCGGGTTGCTGGGGATGAACGACAGCAGCAGTTGCGGGATATTCAGGTCGGTGACCTTGCCCACATAGTCGCTCTGGATCGCCGCCATGCGTGCGGTTTCGGCGGTGCCGGCCACCAGGCCTTCGGCGGTCAGGCCGAACAGGTTGGTCAGCACGATACCGATCAGCGCGGCGATGGCCGTGGTGAACAGCAGGGTGCCAATGCTCAGGAAGCTGATCTTGCCCAGCGACGACGCGTTGTGCAGGCGCGCCACGGCGCTGAGGATCGAGGCGAAAATCAGCGGCATGACGATCATCTGCAGCAACTGCACATAACCGTTGCCGACCAGGTCGAGCCAGCTGATGGTGGCCTTGAGGATCGGGTTGCCGGCGCCATAAATGGCATGCAGGGCGCCGCCGAACAGCACGCCGAGGACCAGGCCGACCAGCACTTTCTTGGCCAGGCTCCAGTTGCCATGACGGGTTTGCGCCAGGCCTAGCAGCAAGGCCAGGAACGCCAGCAGATTGAGAGACAACGGCAGATTCATTGAAGCTCCAGAGAAAAAGGCGGGCATCGCCTCTGTGTGCGATTGCGAACAGAAATGCTAACAGCATGAAAACCAACGAATTTATATCGAAATGGAATTTATATAGTTGTTTTTGGAATAACGATAGGTCGCAAACAGAATGCTTGTGGCCGCTCAGGGGCGCGTCGGTGTCGCTGTCGGGGCGGTGCGCATTGCAGGCTTTGTTAGCGTGAGCGGGCCACTTTTCTGGAGAAATGCACATGACGTCTGCTCCGAAAATCCTCGCCGCCGGCCTTGCCTTGCTGCTGGCCGGACACAGCTGGGCCACTGAGCTCAAGCATTGGCCGGCCGAGGCTGCCAAGCAACTGGACAGCATGATCGCGGCCAATGCCAACAAGGGCAACTACGCGGTCTTCGACATGGACAACACCAGCTACCGCTTCGACCTTGAAGAGTCGCTGTTGCCGTTCATGGAGAACAAGGGCCTGCTCAGCCGCGACAAGCTCGACCCGTCACTCAAGCTCATCCCCTTCAAAGACACCGCCGAGCATAAGGAGAGCCTGTTCAGTTACTACTACCGGCTCTGCGAAATCGACGACATGGTCTGCTACCCCTGGGTTGCCCAGGTGTTTTCCGGTTTCACCCTCAAGGAGCTCAAGGGCTATGTCGACGAGCTGATGGCCTCGGGCAAACCGGTGCCGAGCACTTACTACGAGGGTGACCAGGTCAAGGCCATCGACGTGCAACCGCCGAAAGTGTTCGCCGGCCAGGCCGAACTGTTCAACAAGCTGATGGAGAACGGCATCGAGGTCTACGTGATCAGCGCCGCCTCCGAAGAGCTGGTGCGCATGGTCGCCGCCGATCCCAAGTACGGCTACAACGTCAAACCGCAGAACGTGGTCGGCGTCAGCCTGCTGCTCAAGGACCGTAGCAGCGGCGCCCTGACCACTGCGCGCAAGCAGATCAGTGCCGGCAGCTATGACCCGCAGGCCAACCTGGGCCTGGAACTGACCCCGTACCTGTGGACCCCGGCCACCTGGATGGCTGGCAAGCAGGCGGCGATCCTCACCTATATCGATGAATGGAAGAAGCCGGTGCTGGTCGGTGGCGATACGCCAACCAGCGACGGCTACATGCAGTTCCATAGCGTCGACGTAGCCAAGGGCGGCATCCACTTGTGGATAAATCGCAAGGCCAAGTACATGGACCAGCTCAACGGCATGATCGCCAAGCATGCCGCGGCGCAGGCCGAAGAGGGGTTGCCGGTGACGGCGGACAAGAACTGGGTGATCGTTACGCCGGAGCAGATTCAGTAGGCGCTTTCGCGGGTCAAGCCCGCTCCTACAGTGGGAGCGGGCTTGACCCGCGATGAAATTCCCACCGCTTCAGAAATAGATATCAATTGCGAATTCATCTCATCTTCTGCTAGCGTGCGCTCCACCTTGAGGTCCACCGCCAGGAAGTACCGTGTCTTCGTGGAATACGCAGATTGCCCGCTTGTTCGCCGAGCACAAGAAAGCGCTGGAAGCCTTTGTTGCACGCCGCACCGGCAATTCGCAGGTGGCAGCCGACCTGACCCAGGAGTCTTTCCTGCGCCTGGCGCGGCTGCCTGCCGACAAGAAGATCGACAACCTGCCGGCCTTCCTCTTCACCATCGCCAGCAACCTGGTACGTGACCACCAGCGCCAATCGATTCGCCGCGAGCGCCTGGACGGCGGCGAGCCCAGCGAGGAACTGGCGTGCGAAACGCCCGGGGCCGACGAGCAATTGTCTGCGCTGCAGGAGCAAGCGCTGATGCACGAGGCCATCCAAGCCCTGCCCGAGGCGACCCGGCACATCTTCCTGCTTTATCATGTCGACGAATGTTCCTACCGGGAAATAGGCGAACGGCTGCAGATTTCCCCGCGTAGTGTCGAATACCAATTGCGCCGTGCGCTGATCGACTGCCGGGCCTTTATCAAGGCGCGGTTGCTCAGTGGCACGCCGGGACCGCGTCCATGAACCGGCCACATGCAGCGACGGATACCCCGATGACCGACCCTCACGCCACGGATGCCGACGACCTGTTCGCCGAAGCCAGTGGCTGGTACTACCGCCTGCAGGCCGAAGACCTCACGGTCAATGAGCGCGAGGCTTTCAGCGCCTGGCTGGCCCAGGGCCCGGCACAGGCTCAGGCCTGGGCCGAAGTGCTTGGCCTGCTGGGTGCCTTGCGTGAGCCGGCGCGGCAGATCCGCAAGGGCCAGCGTGCGCGCTGGCGGCGGCCGCGGCTGCAGGTCTGGGCCAGTGCTGCCGTTGTGCTGTTGATGGTCGGATTGCTGGCCTACAGCCCCTGGCCGGACCGCTGGCGCGCCGACTATGCCACCGGCACCGGCGAGTCGCGCAGCATCGTCCTGGCGGAGGGTTCGCAACTTCAACTCAACACTGACACGGCCGTACAGGTCGAACTGGCTGGTGGCGAGCGGCGGGTGCGGCTGTTGCGTGGCGAGGCCTGGTTCGATGTCAGCCATGACCCGGCGCGGCCGTTCGTGATTCGCTCCGGCGATGGCTGGGTCAAGGTCGTGGGTACGCGTTTCAGCGTAGTCCGCGAAGGTGACCAGACCCGGGTACGGGTGGCTCAGGGCAAGGTCCAGGTCAGTGCCGGCAACACCCGCTCAGTGCTGCTCGAACCCGGTCGTGGAGTCGAGTACCGCGGCGCTCAACTGAGTGCCGAGCACGGCTTCGATGTGGCCGCCGAATTCGCCTGGCGCCAACGCCAGTTGGTATTCCGCGAGCAGCCGCTGGTGGAGGTGGTCGATGCCCTCAACCGCTACTGGCCGGGCCAGACCCTGGTACTGGGCGAGAGCCTGCGCCAGCGCAAGGTCTCGGGGGTGTTCGAGATCGACAAGCCCGATGCCGTGCTCAAGGCCTTGACCCACACCCTGGGCCTGCGCTCCGAGCACTACACCCCGTATCTGCGCGTGTTGCGCGAAGGCTGAAAAATTTCTTACGAAAGTTTCAGGGTTTCCCCAACAGCTAACGTCCTTGATCTCGTAGGCGCAAATAATAAGCACTCTCAGGCAGTGCGGCGCCACTCAACGACTTAGACGATTCTGGGGAGCATCACTGATGGAACACACCACCGCCACCCGGCGCCTGCCCGGCGTGCCGACCCTGCTGAGCCTGGTCATTGCCCTGGGCTGCGGCACACTGGCAATGCCGACCCTGGCTGCGCCCGCCGCGCAAGCGCAGGTCTATCGCTTCGAGATTCCGGCGCAATCGCTGGATGCGGCGCTGGCGGCCTTCAGTGCGGTCACCCGGGTGCAGGTGCTGGTTGGCGCCGAGGTCACTCAAGGCTTGAGCTCCCCGGGCCTAAGTGGCAGTTATCCACAGGATCAGGCCCTGGCCCGGTTGCTCGCCGGCACTGGCCTGAGCGCCAGCTACATCGACCGCGACAGCGTGACCCTGGAAAAACGCCAGAGTGACGAATCGGCGTTGCAGTTGAGCGCGACCATGGTCGGCGGCAAGGTGCTGGGCGCCACCACCGAAGGCAGCCGCTCCTACACCACCGGTGCGCTGACCATCGGCAAGGGCGAACAGAAGCTCAAGGATATTCCGCAGTCGGTGTCGGTCGTCACCCGCCAGCGCATGGACGACCAGAACATGAACAGCCTGCAGGACGCCATGCGCCAGGTGACCGGGGCGACCATCAAGAGCTACAACTCCGGCTCCAGCCTCAACGACGTCTACATGCGCGGCTTCCTGGTCGATCAGGTGCAGGTCGACGGCGTTTCGCAAATGACTGGCCAGGGCGACCTGATGACCAGTTTCGACCTGGCGATGTTCGACCGCGTCGAAGTATTGCGCGGGCCCTCCGGCCTGTATCAGGGCGCCGGCGAGCCTGGCGGCACCATCAACCTGGTACGCAAGCGCGCCCTTGGCCAGTTCGCCCTGAGCGGTGAACTGTCGGCAGGCTCTTATGACCGCTACCACTCGACCGTGGACATCACCGGCCCGCTCAACAGCGACGGCAGCCTGCGCGGGCGCTTCGTTACTGCCTATGAGGACAACAAGTCCTTCGTCGATTACGCCCAGAACAAGCGGCCGATGGTCTACGGCCGGCTTGAGTACGATGTGACCCCGGACACTACGCTGTCGCTGGGCGGCGCCTACCAGAAAAACCACTCCACCCCGGCGTTCGGCCTGCCGGCTTATGCCAACGGCAAGCTGCTCGACGTCAAGCGCTCGACCTTTGTCGACGCCAAGTGGAACGAGCTCGACGAGCACGTTTGGGAAAGCTTCTTCGAAGTCGATCATGCCCTGGAGAATGGCGGCCAGTTCAAGACCTCGCTGACCTACCGCGACGCTGAAACCCCGACCCGCAACTTCACCTGGAGCGATGGCGCGGTCGACCCGGCCACAGGCGCCAGCTCGGCGGTGGCTTACTCCTACTACACCCACATCAAGACCCTGGGTCTGGACAGCTTCGTGACCTTGCCGGTGCAAGCCTTCGGCCGTACTCACGAGCTGACCGTGGGCGCCGAGTACCAGCACCTGGACAAGGATTTCACCTACGGTGGCGGTGAATACTTCGACACCAATGTGTTCGACCCGGGCAGCATCAATATCCCCAAGCAGAAGTATGAAATGGACAACGGCAACTGGTCGAAATCGCACCAGTACGGCCTCTACGCCCGTACCAAGATCAGCGCCACCGATTGGCTGGACGTGATCCTCGGCAGCCGGGTGACCTGGTTCGAAAGCGAGGCGCATAACGCCAACGCCTTCTTCAACAACTTCAACAGCACCGAAAGCAGCATCAACCGCAAGGTCATTCCCTATGGGGCGCTGGTGGCCAAGCTGACGCCGGAGCTGTCGGCCTATGCCAGCTACACCAGCGTGTTCAAACCGCAGACTGACGTTAACGCCGCTGGGCAAACCATCGCCCCACGCAAGGGCAAACAGTATGAGATCGGCCTCAAGCGCGAGTTCTTCGATGGGCGGTTGAATGGCAGCGTGGCGCTGTTTCGCATCTACGACGAAAACCGCGCCGAGCTGGTGGCCAACAACCAGTATTACGAACCCCAGGGCAAGATTCGCAGCCAGGGTTGGGAAACCGAGCTAAGTGGCAACCTCACCGACAACTGGAGCATCAGCACCGGCTACGCCTTCACCATGCTCAAGTCGCTCAGCGGCGAAGACACCAACCAGGGCACCACCATTACCCCCAAGCACAACTTCAACCTGTGGACGCGCTATGAGTTTGCCGATGGCCTGCTGAAGGACTTCAGCGTCGGTGGCGGGGTGCGGGCGGTGAGCGCCACCTACTACAAGCGTGACGTGGACTTCGTCCAGGGTGGCTACAGCATTGCCACGGCTCAGGTGGGCTACGCGTTCAATCAGAACCTGTCGGCGACGCTGACGGCCAACAACCTGTTTGATCGTACTTACTATGAGCGGGTGGACAGTTCGTGGGGGTCGAACTTCTACGGCGAGCCGCGCAACCTGACCTTTACTGTGCGGGCCAAGTACTGAGGTGAGGCTGTCGCGGGTCAAGCCCGCTCCTACACCCGTAGGAGCGGGCTTGACCCGCGATGCTTTGTGCTTACAGCCCGTCCAGCAGCGCCTTGTTACGGACCGCGCCCTTGTCGGCACTGGTCGCCAGCAGGGCATAGGCTTTCAGCGCAGTGGTCACTTTGCGTGGACGCGCTTCGACCGGTTTCCAGCCTTTCTTGTCCTGCTCGACACGGCGCGCCGCCAGCTCTTCATCGCTGACCAGCAGGTTGATCGAGCGGTTGGGGATGTCGATCAGCACTTTGTCGCCGTCCTGTACCAGGCCGATAGCGCCGCCGGCTGCGGCTTCAGGCGAAGCGTGGCCGATCGACAGGCCCGAGGTACCGCCAGAGAAGCGGCCGTCGGTGAGCAGTGCGCAGGCTTTGCCCAGGCCCTTGGATTTCAGGTACGAGGTCGGGTAGAGCATCTCTTGCATGCCCGGGCCGCCTTTCGGGCCTTCGTAGCGGATGATGACGATGTCACCGGCCTTCACTTCGTCGGCAAGGATGCCGCGTACGGCGCTGTCCTGGCTCTCGAAGATCTTGGCGTTGCCTTCAAACACGTGGATCGACTCATCGACGCCGGCGGTTTTCACCACGCAGCCGTCCAGGGCGATGTTGCCGTACAGCACGGCCAGGCCGCCTTCTTGCGAGTAGGCGTGCTCGACGCTGCGGATGCAGCCGTTTTCACGGTCGTCATCCAGGCTCGGCCAACGGGTCGACTGGCTGAACGCGGTCTGGGTCGGAATACCGGCCGGGCCCGCCTTGAAGAAGTGGTGAACCGCTTCGTCGTTGGTCTGGGTGATGTCCCACTTGGCGATGGCTTCTTCCATGCTCGGGCTGTGCACGGTCGGCAGGTCGGTGTGCAGCAGGCCGCCACGGGCCAGCGAACCGAGGATGCTGAAGATGCCGCCGGCGCGGTGCACGTCTTCCATGTGGTACTTCTGGATGTTCGGCGCCACTTTGCACAGCTGCGGCACTTTGCGCGACAGGCGATCGATGTCGCGCAGGTCGAAGGCGATCTCGGCTTCCTGGGCGGCGGCCAGCAGGTGCAGGATGGTGTTGGTCGAACCACCCATGGCGATGTCGAGCATCATGGCGTTCTCGAACGCCTTGAAGTTGGCGATGTTGCGCGGCAGCACGCTCTGGTCGTTGTCGCCGTAGTAGCGCTTGCACAGCTCGACGATGGTGCGGCCAGCCTGCAGGAACAGCTGTTCGCGGTCGCTGTGGGTGGCCAGGGTCGAACCGTTGCCCGGCAGGGCCAGGCCCAGGGCTTCGGTCAGGCAGTTCATCGAGTTGGCGGTGAACATGCCGGAGCACGAACCGCAAGTCGGGCAGGCGCTGCGCTCGTACTCGGCGACTTTTTCGTCGCTGGCGGTGGAGTCGGCGGCAATGACCATGGCATCGACCAGGTCCAGGCCGTGGCTGGCCAGTTTGGTCTTGCCGGCTTCCATCGGCCCGCCGGAAACGAAGATCACCGGGATGTTCAGGCGCAGGGCGGCCATCAGCATGCCGGGGGTGATCTTGTCGCAGTTGGAGATGCAGACGATGGCGTCGGCGCAGTGGGCGTTGACCATGTACTCGACCGAGTCGGCGATGATCTCGCGGCTGGGCAGCGAATAGAGCATGCCGTCATGGCCCATGGCGATGCCGTCGTCGACCGCGATGGTGTTGAATTCCTTGGCCACGCCACCGGCGCGTTCGATCTCGCGAGCCACCAGCTGGCCCAGGTCCTTCAGGTGCACGTGGCCCGGGACGAACTGGGTGAACGAGTTGGCGATGGCGATGATCGGTTTCTTGAAGTCTTCGTCCTTCATCCCGGTGGCACGCCAGAGGGCGCGGGCGCCGGCCATATTGCGGCCGTGGGTGGACGTTTTCGAGCGGTAATCAGGCATGAAGCACTCCTGGCGGCTAATCAGGTAACAAAAAGGGGAGTGAGCTTCTCTTGTCCTTTGCACCGAAGGCAGGTGGCCGCTGGTACGGATGAAGCCGAGATCGCCGCGGGATCGCCGTGCGCTCGGCCAGAGCTCATAAACCCGCCGGGGATGACTGGCGATGAATAGCCCGATTCTACACCGCTGCGGCCTTGAGGGAATGGCGTTGTGATAATTGGCCATTGGCGCAGCCCGCAAGGTAAAGGCCTTGGCGTCGGTTGCCAGGCTTTAGGTAGACTTGCGCGCCTCGCACCCCACTGGCCAAAAGGATTTGCAATGCCTGCGATAAGTCGATCTTTACTGTTCTACCTGGCCATTGGCCTGATTCAGGGCCTGGTGTTCCTCTTCGCCAGGCACATCCAAATCGATATCGCCGGGCTGCCGTTCGGCCTGTGTGCCGCCGTGGTGGTGGCCGGGATCAACCTGCAACTGCTCGGCAGTGCAGTGCTGCAACGCGGTACGGGCTGGCTGGTACTGGGCCTGACGCTGCTTATCGGCTTCATCAGTAGCTGGACCTTCAGTCAGGACACGCTGGGCTGGGTATGGCAGAGCTCGTGGCTGGCTGCGGTTGTCCTCACCTACATCGGCACCGCCTTCATCCTCAGCTGGCCGACCCGCGAAGGCCTGCGGCCGCGTTATGAAGACCTGTTCCGGCATGCCTGGAACAACATCTTCATCGTCCTCCTGGCGCTGTTGTTCACCCTGTTGTTCTGGCTGCTGCTGTGGTTGTGCGGGCGCTTGTTCTTGATGCTCGGTATCCCCCAGGTTGAAGACGTGCTGACTTCGGCGCCAGTAGTGCGCATCGGTCTGGCCGTGGTGTTCTCCCTGGGGATGCGCATGGGCCTGGAGAACGAAAAGGTTATCGGCCTGTTGCGTGGTGTCCTGCTGACCCTGTGCCGTGTGTTGCTGCCACTGAGCGCACTGATCGCCGTACTGTTCAGCCTGATGCTGCCGTTTACCGGCTTGCAGCCGGTGTGGAACACCGGCTATTCGACCACCATCCTGTTGCTGCTGGTGGCCACCAACCTGTTTTTGCTCAACGGCGTGTTCCAGGATGGTCATCAGGCCAATCCCTATCCGGGCGTGCTCAAGCGCCTGGTCGAGGCCTGCTTGCTGTGCTTGCCGGTGCTGGTGGCGCTGGCGGCCTATTCAAGCTGGTTGCGTGTGGATCAGTACGGCCTGACGCCTGAGCGCATCCTCGCCCTGTTGCTGATCGGTGTGATGCAGGTGCACAGCCTGGCCGCACTCTGGGCGGTGTTCGCCTCGCGCCAGGGCTGGCTGCACAGCCTGCGGGTCAGTAACCCGTGGATTGCCCTGCTCAGCGCGGTGCTCGTGGTGCTGTTCTATACGCCGCTGCTGAACCCTTTGCAGATCAGTGCGAACAACCAGGTCGAGCGCCTGCTTAGCGGGCGTACCGCGATTCAGGAATTCGATGCCAGAACCTTGTACCACCATCTGGGCAAACCGGGGCGTGAGGCGTTCAAGGCGTTGGAAGCGCGGCTCAAGACTGACGAGCTGTTCGACGCTGAAGGCCGGAAAAAGCTGCAGTGGATCATGGATGAAGCCCACCCGCTTTACGCCGACGACAGTCACGCCCCGAACCTCGAATGGTTGGGGCCTGAGCAGCCTGGCAGCGAGGCGTTCACCACGATGGTCATGGCCCAGAGCCAATGTGGCGGCAAGGGTTGCTTCCTGTGGGCGGTGGACATGGATGGCGACGGGCGCAACGAAGTGTTGATGATCCCGCGTCACACCTATGCGTCCAGCGTTTTTCTGTTTGCCCGCGAGGGCGAGGGTGAGTGGCGCGAGGTCGGTAGCCTGCACAGTATTCGTGATAACACCGAGCGACTGGTTCAACTGATCCGCCATGGGCAGATGAAACCGGTGATGCCGCGCTACAAGACACTGACCCTCGATGGCGTCGACCTGACCTGGCAGCCTAATCGCTAGCGTTCTACAGGCAAAAAAAATCCCGGCACTTGGCCGGGATTTTTTGCATCGTGCCTTAGCTGTTCGGCAGCAGGCGGCAGGTGATGCTCTTGATGTAGCGGGTTTCCGGGATCGCCGGGTGCACCGGGTGATCCGGGCCCTGGCCGCCGCGTTCGAGCAGCTGGATGTTGCGGTCCAGGTGGCGGGCGCTGGTCAGCAGGATGTTCTGCAGATCGTCTTCCGGCAGGTGCATCGAGCAGGATGCACTGACCAGGATGCCGTCCTTGGTCAGCAGGCGCATGGCCTGTTCGTTCAGGCGGCGGTAGGCGCCTTCGCCGTTTTTCAGGTCTTTCTTGCGCTTGATGAAGGCGGGCGGGTCGGCCACGATCACGTCGAAACGCTCTTCGGAGGCCTTGAGCTCTTTCAGCGCTTCGAACACGTCGCCTTCGATGCAGGTCAGTTTCTCGGCAATGCCGTTGAGCCCGGCGTTACGCTCGACGCCGTCCAGGGCAAAGCCCGAGGCATCGACGCAGAACACTTCGCTGGCGCCAAAGGCACCGGCCTGCACGCCCCAGCCACCAATGTAGCTGAACAGGTCGAGCACGCGCTTGCCCTTGACGTACGGTGCCAGGCGCGCGCGGTTCATGCGGTGGTCATAGAACCAGCCGGTCTTCTGGCCTTCCATGACCGGCGCTTCGAACTTCACGCCGTTCTCTTCCAGGGCAACCCACTCCGGCACCAGGCCGAACACGGTTTCGACGTAACGGCCCAGGCCTTCGGCGTCACGCGCGGCGGAGTCGTTCTTGAACAGGATACCGGTCGGCTTGAGCACCTGAACCAGCGCGGCAACCACGTCATCCTTGTGCTGTTCCATGGTCGCCGAGGCGAGCTGGACCACCAGGATGTCGCCGAAACGATCGACCACCAGGCCCGGCAGCAGGTCGGAATCACCGTACACCAGGCGGTAGAACGGCTTGTCGAACAGGCGCTCGCGCAGCGACAGGGCAACGTTGATGCGGTGCACCAGCAGCGACTTGTCCAGGGCCAGCTTGGCGTCACGCGACAGCAGGCGGGCGCAGATGAGGTTGTTCGGGCTCATTGCGACGACGCCCAGGGCCTTGCCGCCGGCAGTTTCGAGGATCGCCTGGTCACCGGCCTTGAAGCCATGCAGCGGGGTCGCGGCGACGTCGATTTCGTTGCTGTAGACCCACAGGTGGCCGGCGCGCAGGCGGCGGTCGGCATTGGCTTTGAGACGAAGGCTGGGCAGGGACATGACGTCGCTCCGGGAAAAAAGAGCGGGAGTATAACCCGATGCCTGATGCCTCGATGGGAATAGCGACAAATTGCAACAGAGCGATGGCCTTTAGCTTCACCCCTGGCCAGCATGATCGGGTTAGAATCGCCGCTCAGCCCCGAGTGTGTACTTATGTCCCAGGAACTCTCCGCCGAACAGATCCAGCATGCCCTGCAAGGCATCAGCGTACCGCCGCAGCCGCAGATCATGGTTGACCTGCAGTTCGAGCAATACATGCCCGACCCTGACCTGGAGGTGATCGCCAAGCTGATCTCCCAGGACCCGGGCCTGTCCGGTGCGCTGCTCAAGCTGGTCAACTCGCCGTATTACGGCCTGACCAACAAGATCGCCTCGATCCAGCGTGCGGTGAACCTGCTCGGCAGCCGCTCGATCATCAACCTGATCAACGCCCAGTCGATCAAGGGCGAGATGAGCGACGACACCATCGTTACCCTCAACCGTTTCTGGGACACCGCCCAGGACGTGGCCATGACCTGTCTGACCCTGGCCAAGCGCATCGGCTCGCAGGCGGTGGACGAGGCCTATGCCCTGGGCCTGTTCCACGATTGCGGCGTGCCGCTGATGCTCAAGCGCTTCCCCGAGTACATGAGCGTGCTCGAGGATGCCTACGCCAGTGCCGGCGCCGAGCAGCGGGTGGTCGATACCGAGAACCAGGTGTTCAACACCAACCACGCGGTGGTCGGTTACTACACCGCCAAGTCCTGGCGCCTGCCCGAACACCTGAGCAATGCCATTGCCAACCATCACAACGCCCTGGCGGTGTTCAGCGATGACTCGGCGCGCAACAGTCAACTGAAGAACCTGCTGGCGATCCTGAAGATGGCCGAGCACATCTGCGCCTCGTACCGGGTGCTGGGCAACCAGAGCGTCGACCACGAATGGAATACCGTCGGGCACCTGGTGCTCGATTATGTCGGCCTGTCCGAGTATGACTTCGAGAACCTCAAGCAGACCATTCGCGAAATGGGCGGTCACTGATTCATGCCGGAATTGCCAGAAGTCGAAACCACCCGGCGCGGTATCGCGCCTTACCTGGAGGGCCAGCGGGTCAGCCGGGTGATCGTGCGTGACCGGCGCCTGCGCTGGCCGATCCCCGAGGACCTCGACATCCGCCTGTCCGGGCAGCGCTTCGTCAAGGTCGAGCGGCGGGCCAAGTACCTGCTGCTCAACGCCGAAGTCGGTACCCTGATCAGCCACTTGGGCATGTCCGGCAACTTGCGCCTGGTCGAAATCGGCCTGCCGGCGGCCAAGCACGAGCATGTGGATATCGAACTGGAGTCGGGCCTGGCCCTGCGCTACACCGACCCGCGGCGTTTCGGCGCGATGCTCTGGAGCCTTGATCCGCTCAACCATGAGTTGCTGATCAAGCTCGGCCCGGAGCCGCTGACTGATCTGTTCGACGGCGAACGGCTGTTCCAGTTGTCGCGGGGCAGGTCCATGGCGGTCAAGCCGTTCATCATGGACAACGCGGTGGTGGTCGGGGTCGGCAATATCTATGCGACCGAGGCGCTGTTCGCTGCCGGCATCGACCCGCGCCGCGAAGCCGGGTGCATCTCCCGGGCGCGCTACCTGAAGCTGGCGATCGAGATCAAACGCATCCTTGCCTGCGCCATCGAGCGTGGCGGCACCACGTTGCGCGACTTTATCGGCGGCGACGGCCAGCCGGGCTACTTCCAGCAGGAACTGTTCGTCTACGGGCGAGGGGAAGAGCCATGCAAGGTCTGCGGCAGCATCCTGCGTGAGGTCAAGCTCGGCCAGCGCGCCAGCGTCTTCTGCCCGCGCTGCCAGAAGTGAAGCGGCTCAGCGTGGGCTGAGCACTTGTGCGGCGCCCACGCCGCGGGGGTCGCTGGCGGCCTCAACGGTGTGCCGGGTCTTGTCCCAGAACAACACTTGCTGATTGCCATAGCTGCGGCCCAGGTCCTTGAGCTGGTAGCCGCGCGCCTGTAGCTCACGCTGCTGCCCGGCGCTGAAAGCCCCCGGTTCGTGCTCGACCACATCGGGCAGGTACTGGTGGTGATAGCGCGGCACCGCCGGCCACTCGGCAACCGGCCTCCCTTCAAGAAAGCCCATCATCGACAGCAGCACCATGCTCGGAATACGGCTGCCGCCCGGCGTGCCGAAAGCGGCGAACTGGGTCGGGCTCTCGATAAAGCTCGGGCTCATGCTCGACAGCGGCCGTTTGCCGGCGGCCACGGCGTTGGCCTGACTGCCGGCCAAGCCATAACTGTTGCTGCCACGTGGGTCGGCGGCAAAGTCATCCATTTCGTTGTTCAACACCACGCCGGTACCCGGTGCACTGAAGGCGGCGCCGAACGGCAGGTTGACCGACAGCGTCGCGGCCACGGCATTGCCGTCGGCGTCGATCACTGCAAAGTGAGTGGTGTGATCGCCTTCGCGCCAGGCCGGGGCGGGCGGCAGGCTGCTGCTGGGCGTGGCCTGGTGTACGTCGATGCTGTCGGCAAGGCGGGTCAGGTAATTGCGCGCGAGCAACTGCGGCAACGGGTTGGCGACATAATCCGGATCGCCGAGCAGGCCACGGTCGCGGTAGGCCCGGCGCAACACTTCCAGCACATAATGGCTGCGCTGCACCGGCTCGGCGCTCTGCCAGGGCAGGCGTTGCAGCATCGCCAGGCTCTGGGCCAGGGCCACGCCACCGGCCGAGGGCGGCGGGGCGCTGATCAGTTCGCGCTGGCCGGCCAGTTGGTAGCGCAGCGGCTCGCGCTTGGCGGTGCGGTAGTCGGCCAGGTCGTCGAGGCTCCAGATGCCACCCGCCGCCTGTACGCCCTGAACCATGGCCTGGGCGGTCGGGCCGGCGTAAAAGCCGTCACGGCCTTGGCTGGCGATGCGCTCAAGGGTAACCGCCAGTTGCGGTTGGCGGATTTGCGCGCCAAGGGCCGGTATTTCACCGTTGATAAGGAACAGCCGAGCGCTTTCCGGATCGTCGCGCAGCGCGCTCAAGCGCATTTGCGCGCGGTCGCGGTAAATGCGGTCGACAGCAAAGCCCTGGTTGGCCAGGCGAATGGCCGGGGCCAGGGTGCTTTTCAGCGACAGCTTGCCGTAATGGGCGGCAAGATCGGCCAGTGCTGCCGGCAAGCCGGGAATCGCCGCTGCCAGCGGACCATTGATCGACAAGCCCGGCTGGATCTTGCCGTCCTTGAGGTACATGGCTTCGTTGGCCTTGCCGGGGGCGCGCTCGCGAGCATCGATAAAGGCATAGCGGGCAGGCGTGTCGCTTTCGCGCAGGAGGAAGAATCCGCCGCCGCCAAGGCCCGAACCATAGGGCTCGACCACCGCCAGCGCGGCGCTGACGGCAATCGCCGCATCAAAGGCGTTACCGCCCTGCTCGAGGATTTCCCGCGCGGCGGCAGTCGCTTCGGCGTGTGGCGTGGCAATCGCCGCGCGGCCAGGGCCTTGTGCCTGGGCACTGGCCATCCCCAACGTCAGGGCGGCGCCCAGTACCAGTGGGGCAAACCGGGCGACGAACGGCATCAGGCCTTGCCGGTGATTCGGCGGTATTTTTCCATCAACTGCGCCTCGGTCTCAGGGTGAGCTTCATCCAGAGGGATGCAGTCAACCGGGCAGACTTGCTGGCATTGCGGCTCGTCGTAGTGGCCGACGCACTGGGTGCACAGGTTGGGGTCGATCACGTAGATCTCTTCGCCTTGAGAGATCGCAGCGTTCGGGCACTCGGGTTCGCAGACGTCGCAGTTGATGCAATCGTCGGTGATGATCAGGGACATGGGGACTCCGGCCAGGGCTCAGAACCCGGGCATTTGAAAACCAATGGGCATAATTGTGCCGCATTAGCGCCCGCAGTGCACGCGGGCGCCATGGTCAAATCGCCGATGTCACTTCTTGAAGCGTTCGGTCAGGGCCTCGGCCACCACCGGATGGACGAATTTGGTGATGTCACCGCCCAGCGCCGCGATTTCCCGGACCAGGGTCGAGGAAATGAACGAATAGCGCTCTGATGGCGTAAGGAACAGGCTCTCGACGTCGGGAGCCAGCTGGCGGTTCATGTTCGCCAACTGGAATTCGTACTCGAAGTCCGAAACAGCCCGCAGGCCGCGCAGGAACACATTGGCCTGCTGTTCCTTGGCGAAATGCGCCAGCAAGGTGGAGAAGCCGATGACTTCGACATTGGGCAGGTGCTTGGTGACCTCGCGAGCCAGTTCCACCCGTTGCTCCAGCGGGAACAATGGGTTTTTCTTCGGGCTGGCGGCGACCGCAATGATCACCTGGTCGAACAGCCGCGAGGCACGTTCGACCAGATCGCCATGGCCCTTGGTAATAGGGTCGAAAGTACCTGGGTACAACACTCGGTTCATCGCGTCGTCCTGGCAGGAGTGCGTTGGGGAGTCGGATGGTATCGCAGCAGTGGCGGTCGGCCAAGTCGCCCGACCACGCTGAAGGCACTATAGACAGTGCGGCCATTTGTTGTCATCTGCCAGCGCCCAGCCGTTCGGCCAGGGCATCGCTGAGCCGGGCGGTGAGGCCGTACACCGACAACTGCGGGTTGGCGCCGATGCTGGTGGGGAACAGCGAGCCGTCGTGGATCGACAGGTTGCCCAGCTGATGATGCCGGCCCAGGCTGTCGCACACTGCCTGGCGCGGATCCTCGCCCATGGCGCAGCCACCCATGACGTGGGCGCTGCCCAGGCGGGTGCGAAACAGCTCAAGGCTCAGGCTGTCGATCATCTGCCGGGCTTGAGCGAGATTTTTTGCCGGCTGGGCATCGCTGTGCAGGGGCAGCACCGTTTCGGCCCCGGCCGCGAACTGGATCTCGGCCATGCTCTGGAAGGCCCGGCGCACCCCGTCCCAGGCGTAGGGCGAAACCGGGTAGTCGAGCACCGGCGAGCCATCGCCGCGCAATTGCACCTCGCCGCCGACGCTGTCGGGATGGAAGCCATCGCGCAACAGGGCGAGCATTACGTGGGTATGCGCCAGTTGCTCCATGCGCAGGGCGTTGTCCTTGCCGAAGCTGCCCAGCAGGGTGCTGGCCAGTGCCGGCTGCAGCGGTGGTACTTCGAGCTTGTAGCCGATTGGCCCGCTGACGCCGTCACGCCACTGGAAGTGGTCGGAGTAGATCGACTGCGGTGCGCCGTAGAACGGGTTGACCTTGTCCTTGAACAGCCCGGCACTAAAATTGACCAGGTGCAAAAAGGTGCGTTTACCCAAGCGTTCATGGGGGTCGGGGGCGTCCGAACGCAGCAGCAGGGCCGGGCTGTTGATGCCGCCACCCGCGAGGATGTAGTGGCGTGCCTTGACCCGGATCTGCCGACCGCTCGGCTCGACGCAGCGTGGGTCCATGGCAACGCATTGCAGGCCGGTGATCTGCTCGCCGTCGTGTTCCAGGCGTTCGGCGCGGGCCAGGTAAAGCAGCTCGCCGCCGTGCTCCAGGGTCGCCGGGATGCTGGTGACCAGCATCGACTGTTTGGCATTGACCGGGCAACCCATGCCGCAATAGCCCAGGTTCCAGCAGCCGCGCACGTTGCGCGGGATCACCTTCCAGTTGTAGCCCAGCGCTTCGCAGCCGCGGCGCAGCACCTCGTTGTTGGCGTTGGGCGGCATGATCCACGGCTCGATACCCAGGCGCTGTTCCATACGCGCGAACCATGGTGCCAACTCGGCGCTGCTCAGGCCCTTTACGCCATGTTCCCGGGACCAGTGCTCCAGGGTCGGTTCCGGCGTACGAAAGCTCGAGGTCCAGTTGATCAGGGTGGTGCCGCCGACCGCGCGGCCTTGCAGGATGGTGATGGCGCCATCCTTGCTCATGCGGCCGATGCCTTCCTGGTAGAGGCTGGCGTAGGCCTGGTCTTCGAGCATGTGAAAGTCACTGCTGGTTTTCAGCGGGCCTTCTTCGATCAACAGCACCTTGAAGCCGGCTGCGCTGAGCAATTCGGCACTGGTGGCGCCGCCGGCACCACTGCCGATGATGGCAATGTCGGTTTCAAGGCTCAGGTCCTGGTCCAGGCGCGAGGCGTCACGGGTTTTCCAGCCTCGGGCGAGGCCGTCGCGAAACAGGTCGGGTACGGGCATCTTCAGCCTCTTGTGGTTATCGGTGGATCAGATCTTCGGCGGACCGGGGTAGCCGCAATGGGCCCAGGATTCGGGCATTTCGTACCAGGCCATGTGCAGCAGTTGCAGCAGCGAGGCGTGGCCCATGCGCAGCAGGTTCAGCGAGCTGTCCTGCCAGCGTTGCAGGAAGGCTTCGATCTGCGTGCTGCGGGCGTTGTCCCAACTGCCCCAGATGCCGGTCAGTGGCCCGCGGGTGACCGCCATTGCCAGCACATCGAACAATTGCCGGGTCAGCTTGAGCATGGCCGGCGACAGTGCGGCGAGTTTGTTATCCAGCCTGCGTAGCAACGCATCGCGGCTGTCGGCGGCCGGGGTGCCGGCGAGGATCACCGGGATCAGGGCGTGAAGGATCGGCAAGTCATTCTGGCGCAGGGTGATGAAGCCACTGGCCGGCGTTTGTGCCGAGCAACCGCTGAGGCTGGCGCCCAAGCCGGCGGTGGCCAGGAATGCACTGGCGCCAAGGCTGAACTTGAGTAGCCCGCGCCGGCTCAGCGCGGGGAGGGCAGGCAGGCTTGTAGTCATTGTTGTCAGGCCCGAATGTGGTTTTTAGCGAATGAATAGTTTGTACACCAGCTTCTGCAGAGCCTTGCCATAGGGCGGGTAGATCAGCCGTGCGGCGTTGAAACGCTGTTTGGCGAACACGGCCTTGGCCTTGCTGAAGGTCAGGAAGCCTTCATGGCCATGGTAGTGGCCCATGCCCGATGGGCCGATGCCGCCAAACGGCAGGTCGTCCTGGGCGACATGCAGCAGGGTGTCGTTAAGGCACGCGCCACCGGAGTGGGTTTGCTCCAGCACCCGTTGCTGCTCACTGCGGTCGTAGCCGAAGTAGTACAGGGCCAATGGGCGAGGACGTTGGTTGATGTAGTCCAGCGCCTGGTCGAGCGAGTCGTAGGGCACCAGTGGCAGCAGCGGGCCGAAAATTTCGTCCTGCATCACGCGCATAGCGTCATTGACCCCGAGCAGCAGGTGCGGAGGCAGGCGCCGCCCCTGGCGTGGCTCTTGCGGATACAGGTCGACGATTTCGGCACCCTTGTCGCGGGCATCGTCGAGGTAGCTTTGCAGTCGGGCCAGGTGGCGCGGATTGATGATCGCGCTGTAGTCCGGGTTGTCGGCAACGGTCGGGTAAAAGCGCCGTACCACGTTGCCGTAGGCACTGGCGAAGTCATCCAGGCGATCACGCGGCACCAGCACGTAGTCGGGGGCCACGCAGGTCTGCCCGGCATTGAGGGTCTTGCCGAAGGCAATGCGTTCGGCGGCGTCGGCCAGTGGCACGTTGGAAGAGACGATTGCCGGTGATTTGCCGCCCAGTTCCAGGGTTACCGGGGTCAGGTTCTGTGCGGCGGCGAGCATCACTTGGCGGCCGACGCTGGTGGCGCCTGTGAACAACAGGTGATCGAACGGCAGTTGCGAAAACGCCTGGCCAACTTCAGCTTCGCCCAGTACCACGCTAACCAGGTCTTCAGGAAACACTTTGCCAAGCAACTGCTTCAACAGCAGCCCGGTCGCTGGCGTGGCCTCGCTGAGCTTGAGCATGACCCGATTGCCGGCGGCCAGGGCGCAGGTCAGCGGGCCGATTGCGAGAAACAGGGGGTAGTTCCATGGCACGATGATCCCGACCACGCCCAGTGGCTGGTAGTGCACCTTGGCACTGGCTGGCTGAAAGGCCAGGCCGACCTTGCGCCTTGAAGCTTTCATCCATTGGCTCAAATGTTTCTCGGCATGCTGCAGCCCCTGGACGCTGGGCATCAGTTCGGCCAGCAAGGTTTCGTCGGTGCTACGCCCGGCAAAATCCTCGCTGATCGCGGCGATCAGCGCGTTTTTCTGCTCCAGCAGGGCCTGGCGCAAGCCTTTGAGCCATTGCCTGCGTTGCGCTGGCGAAGGCAGCGGGTTGCCGCTGAAGGCCTGGCGTTGGGCGGTGAACAGCGCATCGAGGTTGTCGAGTTCGGTGCTGGGAAGGGAGCGGGTAGCGTCGGCAAGCATGCGAAACTCCACGGCAAGGTCAGTATTTTTCTAGAGTATATACTCTAGTTTTTCGGCATTTGCGACCATTCCTACGACAACTCAAGTACATCCCGTCGGGATAATCCGTAAGATGGTCCTATTCTTTATAAGCTCACTTTCTGGAGCTGATCATGGCCCCGCGTATCAAGACCCGCGAGCGCATCGTGCAGAACAGCCTGGAGCTGTTCAACCAGCAAGGCGAACGCAGTGTCAGCACCAATCACATTGCCGCGCACATGGAGATATCGCCCGGCAACCTGTACTACCACTTCGCTAACAAGCAGGAAATCATCGCTGTGCTCTTCACCCAGTACGAAGAGCTGGTGGAAAGCTTCCTGCGCCCTCCCCAAGGGCGCGTAGCCACCGTCGAGGACAAACGCTTCTACCTCAAGGCGCTGCTGGCGGCGATGTGGAACTACCGCTTTTTGCACCGCGACCTTGAGCACCTGCTCGACAGCGACAAGGAGCTGGCCGCCCGTTACCGGCGCTTCTCCCAGCGCTGCCTGCTGCAAGGCCAGGCGATCTACCGCGGCTTCGTCGAGGCCGGTATCGTTGAAATGGACACCGTGCAGATCGAGTCGCTGACCCTCAATGCCTGGATCATCCTCACGTCATGGGTACGTTTTCTTTGCACCACTCGCGAAAACTCCGCACATTTGAGTGAAGAAGCCTTCAAGCGCGGTGTCTTTCAGGTATTGGTCCTGGAGCTCGGCTTCGTCACCGCCAAGGCGCGCCCCGCCGTGGATGCCTTGTGCCAGGAATTCTACGTTTCGCTTAACCAGGCGCTGGAGCAATAACGCCCGGGCCTTATCCGTTCAATCGTTCAGGAGACTGTCATGCCCCTCGCGCAACTGATCACCGCCCAGCAATTGGCCGAACGCCTGGAGGCGCCGGCGCTGGTGATTCTCGATTGTCGTTTTGCTTTGGAAGATGTTGATTATGGCCAGCGCAGTTACGCCGAGGGGCATATTGCCGGGGCGCATTGTGTTGATTTGGAGCGCGACCTCAGCGGGCCGATCATCAAGGGTGTGACCGGCCGTCACCCGCTGCCGGACGCCGAGAAACTGGTCGAGCGGCTGCGTGGCTGGGGCATCGACAACGACAGTGAAGTTGTTCTGTACGACGACGGCCCGGGCGCTTTTGCAGCCCGGGCCTGGTGGCTGCTGGCCTGGCTGGGCAAGCGCAGCGGGGTATCAATCCTCGATGGCGGCCTTAAAGCCTGGCACGCGGCCGGGCTGCCGCTGAGCCTCGACCCGCCGGCCAAGCGCGAAGGTCATTTCAGCGGTGAGCCGGACGACAGCCTGGTGCTGGATGCCGCACAGTTGGGCGAGCGCCTGGGCAAGCCCGAACTGACCCTGATCGATGCCCGCGGCTTGCCGCGTTTTCGTGGCGAGGTCGAACCCATAGACCCGGTGGCCGGGCACATCCCAGGCGCGCAGTGCGCGGCATTTACCGACAACCTGGGCGCCGATGGCCGGTTTTTGCCGGCCGAGCAGCTCAAGCAGCGTTTTGCCGAGAAGTTTGGCAAACGACCGCCGGAGCAACTGGTGGCTTACTGTGGGTCGGGGGTGACGGCTTGCCACAACCTGTTTGCCCTGGCGCTGGCAGGCTATCCGCTGGGCAGGCTGTATGCGGGCTCGTGGAGTGAGTGGATTACTGATCCCACGCGGGCGATAGCTAAGGGCGACTGAAAAGCATCGCGGGGCATGTGGGAGCGGCGGTGCGGCGATCCGACTTGACCCGCGATGAGGCCCTGGACGTCAGCTCAGTTTCCAGCCAGCCACTGCGGTATCCGCCGCTCCAGGTAATACCCCGGGTTGCGCACGCTGCCATCGACAAACCCCACATGCCCGCCCCGCGCATGCAGCTCGAAGGTGGTCTGCGCCGCCAGCTCATTGGCCGCTGGCAGGCTATGGGCAAACACGAACGGATCGTCGCTGGAATGGATGATCAGCGTTGGCGTGCGGTTCTCGCCCAGAAAATATCGGCTGGAGGCGCGCCGGTAATAGTCCTTGGCATCGGCAAAGCCATTGAGCGGGGCGGTCACCCGACCGTCGAAATCCCAGAAGGTGCGCAGGTTTTCCAGCGGGCCCAGGCGCTCCAGCGCGGCCAGCCCTTCGTGGTGGCCGTGATGCTGGAAGTGGCGCTGCTTGTCTTTCACATAGGCGAGCATGGCGCGCATGAAGTGCGCCTGGTACACCCGGGAAAAGCCCAGGCCGATGCGATCGGCACACTGGTCAAGGCGAAACGGCACCGACACCGCTACCGCCGCCTGCAACTGGCTGGCCGAGCCGGCTTCGCCCAGGTGCTTGAGCAGCACGTTGCCGCCCAGCGAATAACCCACGGCATACAACGGCGCTTGCGGGCGCTGAGCACGCAGATGGTCAACGGCTTCGGCCAGGTCCTCGCTGGCGCCTGAGTGATAACTGCGTGGCAGCAGGTTCGGTTCGCCCGAGCAGCCACGCCAGTTCAGCGCCACGCTGGCCCAGCCACGGTCGGCCAGGGCCTGTTGCAGGCCGATGACGTAAGGCGAGCTGGAGGAACCGGTGAGCCCGTGCAGCACCAGCACCACCGGTGTTGTCGCTTCATGGGGGCCGTGCCAGTCGAGATCGAGAAAATCGCCATCAGCCAGCCACAGGCGTTCGCGCTGGCGGCTCAGGGCGGCCGACTTGCGCCACAGCGGCCCCCATAGCGTCTGCATATGCGGATTGCCCAGCCCCAAGGCAGGTTTGAAAGGGCTGGGGGTTGAGGGAAACATCGTGGCTTACTCGCAGATATGTTTCAGACAAGTGTATGTCCGGTTACTGACAGTTGCCCGGACCGATCAGCCGGTCGCCGGCTCAATCTCGGGCAAGGCGTCCTGTTCGACCGTCGGGCCGACGCTGATTTGAACCAGCGTGTACCAGCAGGTGGGTGGTGACCACCGGTGCCCGTTGTCCAGGGTGAACTCATGGCGATAGGAGGATTCGGCCAGGGCCTGGCCTGAGAGCAGGAACAGGCCGATCAGGCCGCCCTGGAGGGAAAAATGTCGATCCATGACAGTGCTCCTTGTAGTTGAGAACAAGGAGCACTGTCAGGCAGACAGGCAGGAGAAAGGCGTTGGATATCTATTGTGCGAGGTGAGTGCTCAGCCGCGCTGCCAGAGTGCGTAGTACACCTGGCCGGCCTTCTTCTCCCGATGCAGGCGCCAGTTTCCGGGCAGTTGCAGGGTCGATGGCGGGGTTTCGCTCTCGGTGTAGATCCAGGCGTTCTCGGCCAGCCAGTGGCGCTCTTCAAGCAGGGCGCAGGTGGTGGGCAGCAGGCCCTGGTTGAACGGCGGATCGAGAAACACCAGGTCAAAAGCCAGCTTCGGCTCGCCTTGCAGGTAGCGTTGGGCGTCGGTCTGGATCACCTGGCCGCGGGGGCAGCGCAGGGTTTCCAGGTTTTGCCGCAGGCTGGCGATGGCTGCCGGGTTGCTGTCCAGGGCCACGGACTCGCCCGCGCCGCGCGACAGCGCTTCGAGGTACAGCGCACCGCTGCCGGTGTAGGCGTCGAGCACCTTGGCCCCTTCGATGTACGGGGCGAGCCAGTTGAACAGGGTCTCGCGGACCCGGTCCGGGGTCGGGCGCAGGCCCGGCGCGTCAGGGAAGCCCAGGCGTCGGCTGCGCCATTCGCCGGCAATGATGCGCAGTTGGCCCTGGCCGTGGTGCGGCTTGGCCGGTTTTGCGGATGGACTGGCCATTAATGCTCCGGTACGCCAAGCGGCTGCTCAGCGGGTTTGTCAGTGGGTGGCGGCAAGGGTTTTTGCGGCACGCTGGGACCTGCGGTGACGATGACCATCTTGTCAGCAGCCAGGTGTTTGTTCAGCGCGGCCTTGACCTGTTCGGTGGTCAGCGCCTGGGATTGCTGCATGTAGTCTTCCAGCCAGGTCAGTGGCAGGTTGTAGAAGCCGATGGCGCCCAGTTGGCCGACGATGCTGGCGTTGCTGGCATTGGACAGCGGGAAGCTGCCGGCCAGTTCACGCTTGGCGTCGTCCAGTTCCTCCTGGGTCGGGCCGCTCTTGAGGTAGTCGGCGAGGATGTCCTGGACCAGCTTGAGGGTACCTTCGCTGAGCTCGGCGCGGGTCTGCAGGTTGATCATGAACGGGCCACGCACCTGCATCGGGCTGAACACCGAGTATACGCCGTAGGTCAGGCCGCGTTTCTCGCGCACTTCGCTCATCAACCGGGTGCCGAAGGTGCCACCGCCGAGGATCTGGTTGCCCAGCGACAGCGCAGGGTAGTCCGGATCGTTACGGTCGATGCCCAGTTGGGCGAGCATCAGGTGGGTCTGCTTGGACTGGAAGTCGATGTGGGTAGCACCGGCCTTGGGTTCGCTTGGCTGCGCCACCTTGGCCAGGGCCGGACCTTTGGGCAGGGCCGAGGACACCTGCGCGGCAATGGCTTCGGCTTCGCTGCGGCTCAAGTCACCGACCAGGGCGATCACCGTATTGCCGGCGGCATAGGCCTTGGCGTGGAAGGCGCGCAGTTGCTCCAGGGTAATTGGCGCAATGCTCTTGGCGGTGCCGTCACTCGGGTGAGCATAGGGGTGGGTGCCGTACAGGCGCTCGAACAGCTCGATGCTGGCCAGTTTGCCCGGGTTCTGCTTCTGGTACTCGAAGCCGGCCTGCATCTGGTTTTTGATGCGCGCCAGGGCGTCCTGCGGGAAGGTTGGCTTGCCGACCACTTCGGCGAACAGCTTCAGCGCCGGTTCGCGTTTGTCGGCGGCGCTCAGGCTGCGCAGCGAGGCCACGGCCATGTCGCGGTAGGCGCCGTTGCCAAAATCGGCACCCAGGCCTTCGAAGCCTTCGGCGATGGCGGTGACGTCCTTGCCGGTCACGCCTTCGTTGAGCATGGCGTTGGTCAGGGTCGCCAGGCCCGGGGCATCGCCGTCCTGGCTGCTGCCGGCGGCGAAGGTCAGGCGCAGGTCGAACATCGGCAGCTCGCGGGCTTCGACGAACAGCACGCGGGCGCCTTCGGCGGTGTTCCAGGTCTGGATGTTCAACTGCCGGCGGCTTGGCGCCTTGCCGTCCAGCTCGGCCAGCGATTGCAGGGTGTTGGCCGCCTTGGCGGCGGTGGCCGGTTGCGCGGCGTTATCCGACTGCGCAGGCTTGGCCAGGAAGAACGCCAGCAGGCCAATCAGCAACAGCAGGCCCAGGCCGATCAGGGTGTAGCGGGGTGCGCTGCGTTCACTCATGAGCGTTCTCCTCGGGCAGTACATGGGCAACGCTCAGGCGTTCACGGGTGAAGTAAGTGCGGGCGGCGTTCTGGATGTCGGCCGGGGTTACGCTTTTCAGCTCGTCCAGCTCGCTGTCGATCAGTTTCCACGACAGCCCGACGGTTTCCAGCTGGCCGATGGCGGTGGCCTGGCTGCTGATCGAATCGCGGTCGTAGACCAGCCCGGCGATGACCTGGGCACGCACGCGCTCAAGTTCTTCAGCCGACGGCGGGGTGGTTTTCAGCTCGTCGAGCAGCTTCCAGATACCGGCTTCGACGTCGGCCAGGGTCTTGTGCTTTTGCAGGTTCGGCGTCGCCGAAATCAGGAGCAGGCTGTCGCCGCGGGTGAACGGGTTGTAGCTCGACGAAGCACCGGAGACAAGCTCCTGGCCGCGCTCCAGGCGGCTCGGCAGGCGTGCGCTGTAGCCGCCGTCGAGCAGCGCCGAGATCAGCCGCAGTGCATGTACCGTGCGCGGGTCCTTGGCGGTGGCCAGGCCCGGGGCGTTGAAGCCGTAGATCAGGCTCGGTAGCTGGGTTTGCACATGCAGGGTGGTTTCCCGCAGGCCCGGCTCGGCCAGTTCCAGCGGCAGCTTGGCCGGTGGCACAGCACGTTTCGGGATGGCGCCGAAGAAGCGTTGGGCCAAGCCCTTGACCTCGTCGGCGGTGACGTCACCCACCACCACCAGGGTGGCGTTGTTCGGCACGTACCAGGACTCGTACCAGTGGCGCAGTTCCTCGACCTTCATGCGGTCCAGGTCTGCCATCCAGCCGATGGTCGGGGTGCGGTAACTGCTGGCCGGGAAGGCCATGGCGCTGAACAGCTCGAAGGCCTTGGCATTGGGCTGGTCGTCGGTGCGCAGGCGGCGCTCTTCCTTGATGACTTCGATTTCGCGGCTGAACTCGTCAGCCGGCAGGCGTAGGCTGGCCATGCGGTCGGCTTCAAGTTCCAGGGCCACCGGCAGGCGGTCGCGGGCCAGCACTTGGTAATAGGCGGTGTAATCGTCGCTGGTAAAGGCGTTCTCTTCGGCGCCCAGGTCACGCAGGATGCGTGAGGCTTCGCCGGGGCCGAGCTTTTCGCTGCCCTTGAACATCATGTGTTCCAGGGCATGGGAAAGGCCGGTCTGGCCCGGGGACTCATAGGTTGAGCCGACCTTGTACCAGATCTGCGAGACCACCACCGGCGCCCGGTGGTCCTCGCGCACGACGACTTTCAGGCCGTTGTCGAGAATGAATTCGTGGGTGGGTTGCGTATCGGCGGCGAAGGCCGCGAACGGCAGACAAACTGTGCTGAGCAACAGGCCAGCGGCGCGGCGGGCTAGAGCATTCATACGTTGTTTAACCTGTAGGACTGCCCGCTTGGTCTTAGCGTCGGCGGGCTTGGAGGTGCTAGGATACTGATCCGGTTGCCTGAGGACCATGCCTGTCATGGAACCGGCCCGAAGGCTTGATGACAAAATGCTGCGCAAGAACGAGCCGGATTAAAAGTAGACTGTTCTGCGTTAAAAGAATTTAAGAAGCGCCGCAGTGGCGCATCGCTACCCTGAGATAGCCGTCTTCCATGTTTGGTTCCAACGACGACAAAAAGACGCCGGCCGCGGCTGGTGAAAAGAAAGGCCTGTTCGGCTGGCTGCGCAAAAAGCCGCAGCAACCTGTAGCCGAACAGCCGCAAAACCCAATCCCGGTTGAAACCGAGCAACCTGCTGCGTTGCCGGCTGAAACTCCGGCTGCAGTGGCCCCGGCCGAGGTGGCTGCAGCACCTGTTGCTGCTCCTGCACCGGTCGCCGCGCCAGAGCCCGTTACCGTTGCGCCCGTCGCTGCGTCGGTCGAGGTCCAGCCCGCAGCGCCCGTCGGCCTGGTGCTGCCTGTGCCTGAAGAGCCGGTCGCCCTGGTTGCCGACCTTGAGCCGCACACGCCGCCACCGATCCCACCGCGTCAGGAGCCTGCTCCGGCGCCGGTCGTTGAAGCTGCGCCAGCACCTGAGCCGGTGGTGGTTGCGCCGGTCGTCGTTGCACCTGAACCGCTTGTGGCGCCTGCGCCGATCGTTGAGCCCGAGCCTGTAGCTGTTACCGCTGCCGTTGAAGCGCCAGCCCCAGTTGCCGAGCCAGCGCCGTCCGAGCCTGCCGAGCCAGTGCGTAGCGAGGAGAGCAAGGGTGGCTTCTTCGCCCGCCTCAAGCAGGGCCTGTCGAAGACCAGCGCCAGCATCGGCGAAGGCATGGCCAGCCTGTTCCTCGGCAAGAAGGCTATCGATGACGACCTGCTCGATGAAATCGAAACCCGCCTGCTGACTGCCGACGTCGGCGTCGAAGCCACGTCGGTGATCGTCCAGAGCCTGACCCAGAAGGTCGCGCGCAAGCAGCTGGCCGACAGCGATGCGTTGTACAAGTCGCTGCAAGGCGAACTGGCCGACCTGCTCAAGCCGGTCGAGCAACCGCTGCGCATCCACAACCAGGGCAAGCCGTTCGTGATCCTCGTGGTCGGCGTCAACGGCGCCGGCAAGACCACCACCATCGGCAAGTTGGCGAAGAAGCTGCAGCTCGAAGGCAAGAAGGTCATGCTCGCCGCGGGTGACACCTTCCGCGCTGCGGCGGTCGAGCAACTGCAGGTCTGGGGTGAACGCAACCAGATCCCGGTCATCGCCCAGCACACCGGCGCTGATTCGGCTTCGGTGATCTTCGATGCCGTGCAGGCCGCCAAGGCCCGTAATATCGATGTGCTGATCGCCGACACCGCTGGTCGCCTGCACACCAAAGACAACCTGATGGAAGAGCTGAAGAAGGTCCGTCGGGTGATCGGCAAGCTCGATGCCGACGCGCCTCACGAGGTGCTGCTGGTGCTCGATGCCGGTACTGGCCAGAACGCCATCAACCAGGCCAAGCACTTCAACCAGAGCGTTGAACTGACCGGCCTGGCCCTGACCAAGCTCGACGGCACCGCCAAGGGTGGGGTGATCTTTGCCCTGGCCAAGCAGTTCGGCCTGCCTATCCGCTATATTGGCGTGGGCGAAGGGATTGACGATCTGCGCACCTTCGAAGCCGAACCCTTCGTGAAAGCACTGTTTGCCGAGCGGGAGCATCCATGATTCGATTCGAACAGGTCGCCAAGCGCTACCCCAATGGTCACGTTGGCCTGCATGAGTTGAGTTTTCGGGTGCGTCGGGGCGAATTCCTGTTCGTTACCGGTCATTCCGGTGCCGGAAAAAGTACCCTGCTGCGCCTGCTGCTGGCCATGGAGCGCCCAACCAGCGGCAAGCTGCTGCTGGCCGGGCAGGACCTGGGGCAGATCAGCAACGCACAGATCCCGTTCCTGCGCCGGCAGATCGGCGTCGTGTTCCAGAACCACCAGTTGCTGTTCGACCGTACCGTATTCAATAATGTCGCCCTGCCATTACAGATCCTTGGCCTGTCCAAGGCCGAAGTGGCCAAGCGGGTCGACTCGGCGCTCGAGCGCGTGGCCCTGTCGGACAAGGCCGAGCTGTACCCCGGCGACTTGTCCACCGGCCAGCAACAGCGCGTCGGCATTGCCCGCGCCATCGTCCACCGCCCGGCCTTGCTGCTGGCGGACGAACCCACCGGTAACCTCGACCCGCGCCTGGCCGCAGAGATCATGGGTGTTTTTGAAGATATCAACCGCCTGGGCACCAGCGTGCTGATCGCCAGTCACGACCTGGCGCTGATCGCGCGCATGCGCCATCGCATGCTGACCCTGCAGCGCGGCCGCTTGATCGGCGACGGGGAGGCCGGACAATGAGTGCGACACGCAGTCCCAAGGTTTCCGAGCGGGTAGCGCCAAAAGCTGCTGACCCGGCACCGGAGAAGAAAAAGCCCGGCGGTCACGACGATGACGGCCCGGATTTCCGCACTCTGTTGCACGCCTGGCTGGAAAGCCACCGTTCAAGCCTGCTCGACAGCCTGCGGCGCCTGGGCAAGCAACCGATCGGCAGCTTTTTTACCTGCCTGGTCATGGCCGTGGCCCTGAGCCTGCCCATGGGTCTGTCGTTGCTGCTGAGCAACGTCGAGCGTCTGGGTGGCTCGTGGCAGCGCGCGGCGCAGATTTCCCTGTACTTGAAGCTCGATGCCAGCAGCCAGGATGGCGAATCTTTGCGCGAGCAGATCAAAGGCCTGCCGGGTGTTGCCGAGGCTGAGTATGTCAGCCGCGAGCAGGCGCTCAACGAGTTCCAGCAGCAGTCCGGCCTGGGCGAAGCCCTGCGTGAATTGCCGGAGAACCCGCTGCCTGGCGTGGTGGTGGTAACCCCGGCGGAAGTCGACAAGCCGGCGCTGGAAGCCCTGCGTCAGCGCCTGGCGGAGCTGCCCAAGGTCGAAGCGGCGCAGCTCGACCTGGTTTGGGTCGAGCGGCTGGCGGCGATTCTCAAGCTGGGTGACCGTTTTGTCTTCGGCCTGACGGTTTTGCTGGTATCGGCACTGCTTTTGGTAATTGGTAACACAATTCGCCTGCACATCGAGAACCGCCGTACCGAGATCGAGGTAATCAAGCTGGTCGGCGGCACCGACAGCTATGTGCGCCGGCCTTTCCTGTACATGGGCGCCTTGTATGGCCTGGGCGCCGGGGTATTGGCCTGGGGCGTGCTGGCGTTTGGCCTGAACTGGCTGAATGACGCGGTAATCGGGCTCTCCGGGCTATACGGCAGTGATTTTGCCCTGGCCGGTGTTCCATCAGCCGATGGTCTTTCCCTCTTGCTTGGGGCGGTATTGTTAGGGTATATCGGTGCTTGGATTGCGGTCGCCCGCCACTTGAGCGAGCTTGCACCGCGATAGTGTCTTTTTGCTGGTATTGACTCTTTTCATTTTTAGGGAACTTGTTTCGCGGTTCCCGGTCAATGTTGGCAGTGCCTATGGCACGAGTTTAGTGAGTCGGAGGTTTTTTCGTATGACCACTTCGTTGCAACCTGCCTATGCCCTGGTTCCCGGCGCAAACCTGGAAGCCTATGTGCACACGGTCAACAGCATTCCACTGCTGACGCCCGAGCAGGAGCGTGAACTGGCCGAGAGTCTCTACTATGAGCAGGATCTTGGGGCGGCTCGGCAGATGGTGCTCGCCCACCTGCGTTTTGTTGTACACATCGCTCGCAGCTATTCCGGCTACGGGCTGGCCCAGGCCGACCTGATTCAGGAAGGCAACGTCGGCCTGATGAAAGCGGTCAAGCGCTTCAACCCGGAAATGGGTGTGCGCCTGGTGTCCTTTGCAGTGCACTGGATCAAGGCCGAGATTCACGAGTTCATCCTGCGCAACTGGCGCATCGTCAAGGTTGCGACCACCAAGGCGCAGCGCAAGCTGTTCTTCAACCTGCGCAGCCAGAAGAAACGTCTGGCTTGGCTTAACAACGATGAAGTTCATCGTGTGGCCGAAAGCCTGGGTGTTGAACCGCGTGAAGTGCGTGAGATGGAGAGTCGCCTGACCGGTCAGGACATGGCCTTCGACCCGGCCAGTGAAGCCGACGACGACAGTGCATTCCAGTCGCCGGCCAACTACCTGGAAGACCACCGTTACGACCCTGCGCGTCAGCTGGAGGATGCCGACTGGAGTGACAACTCCACCAGCAACCTGCACGAAGCCCTGCAAGGCCTGGATGACCGCAGCCGCGATATCCTCTACCAGCGCTGGCTGGCCGAGGAAAAGGCCACCTTGCATGACCTGGCCGAGAAATACAGCGTGTCCGCCGAGCGGATTCGCCAGCTGGAAAAGAATGCGATGAACAAGGTAAAAGCCTTGATCGCAATCTGATTAGCGATACGGCAATAAACAAAAAGCCCCGACGTGTCGGGGCTTTTTCATGATTCTCCGCCACCCCTGTCGAGACTGTTATGACCATTTCCTTGTACGTCGCTTCTGTTCCTGTTTTCAAGCAAATGCTCAACGCCTTGAGTGATGTTCTGAACAAGGCTGAAGCTCACGCCACGGCGAAAAACATTGATCCGAGCGTCTTCCTCCAGGCTCGGCTGTATCCGGATATGTTTCCGCTGGTTCGCCAGGTGCAGATCGCTGTTGATTTCGCCAAAGGTGTATCGGCGCGCCTGGCTGAGGTCGAGTTGCCGAAATACGATGACAGCGAAACCACCTTTGCTGAACTGCAAGCGCTGATCAGCAAGGTTCTGGCTTTCCTGGACGGTATTGCGCCGGCGCAGATCGACGGCAAGGAAGGCATCGAAATCGTGACCCGTCCGGGCACGCCGAAAGAGAAGCGCTTCAGTGGCCAGGCTTATTTGCTGACCTACGGCCTGCCGCAGTTCTTCTTCCACGTCACCACCACTTACGCAATCCTGCGTCACAATGGTGTAGAAGTGGGCAAGCGTGACTACATGGGCGCGTTCTAAGGCGATTACCCAGTCATCTGCAAACAATAAGAACCCGGTAAGGTGTGCGCTTTGCCGGGTTTTTTATTGGCTCCAGGGCGCCCGGCGCGGGCTGTCCAGCTGGGCCAGATAACCGCTGCCGCCTAGCTGGCGCATCTGCTGGCGAATCCAGCCGGCACGTCGCGCCACATAGGTACTTGGCCGGCTGGCGCTCCAGTTCAACGGGCTTGGCAGCACCGCGGCCAGCAGGCTGGCCTGTTGACGCGACAGCTGACGGGCATCGACGCCAAAGTGGTGCCGCGCTGCAGCCTGCGCGCCAAATACGCCTTCACCCCATTCAGCGCTGTTGAGATAGACCTCAAGAATCCGCTCCTTCGACCATAGCAGCTCGATCAGCGCGGTGAACCAGGCTTCCAGGCCTTTGCGCAACCAACTACGGCCAGCCCAGAGGAACTGGTTCTTGGCCACTTGCTGGCTCAGGGTGCTGGCGCCGCGGATGCTGCCACCACGTTCGTTATGGGCCAGCGCCGCCTGGATGGCGTTGAAGTCAAAACCCCAGTGGTAGGCGAACTTCTGGTCTTCGCCGGCAATTACCGCCAGCTTGAGCTCATCGGAGATCTGCTCCCATGGCTCCCAGTCCCGTTGCAGGTCGATAGGCTGGCCGTTGAACCAGGACTCGACCTTGCGCTCGACCATCAGTGCGGTGCCCGGTGGTGGCACCCAGCGAAACACCAGCACCAGCAGGGCACTGCCTGCGGCAAACCATAACAGGGCTCGGGTGAGGCGACGGAAAATGGAAGACAGCATAGGCGATGGCTTGGCCGAAGCGATGGAGCGGGCCATTATACAGACCCTGTGCTGACTAGGAGTCTTCCCAATGCTTCGTAGCTTTCTGCTGCTTTCGGCGTTTTTCGGATTCACCGGCGTGGCCCTGGGCGCCTTTGCTGCCCATGGTCTCAAAGGCCGCTTGAGCAGCGAATACCTGGCGATCTTCCATACCGGCGTCACCTACCAACTGGTGCACGCCCTGGCCCTGTTGGCGGTTGCGGTCTTGTCGGTGCACCTGCCCGGGCGCCTGATCGGTTGGGCCGGCGGTCTGTTCGCCCTGGGGATCCTGCTGTTTTCCGGTAGCCTGTATGTGCTGACCCTGAGCGGCATCGGCAAGCTTGGCATCATCACCCCCTTTGGCGGCCTGGCATTTCTCGGTGGATGGCTGTGCCTGGGCCTTGCAGCCTGGCGCCTGAGCTGACCCGCGAGTCCGGATCGAGACGAATGGCGCGGCCCGGCCTTGGGTTTGCGCCCTGATCAGGGCTAGAATGCGGGCCCCTAAAAATAATGGCGGCCGTGCGCATGCGCATTCAATTGAACGGTGAACCTTTCGAATTGCCCGATGGCGAAAGCGTCGCGGCCCTGCTCAACCGGCTTGACCTGGCGGGTCGCCGGGTGGCGGTCGAACTCAACCTGGACATCGTGCCGCGCAGCCAGCATGAAGCCACCGCATTGAGCGAAGGCGACCAGGTTGAAGTGGTGCACGCTATTGGCGGCGGCTAGGCCTTCGCGCTTCACCTGCAAGTCCCTCAACCTTCAAGAGGATTACCGATGAGCAATGTTCGTAGCGACAAGCCCTTTACCCTGGCCGGTCGTACCTTCCAGTCGCGCCTGCTGGTCGGCACCGGCAAGTACCGTGACCTGGAAGAAACCCGCCTGGCCATCGAGGCCTCTGGTGCCGAGATCGTCACCGTCGCCGTGCGCCGCACCAACATCGGCCAGAACCCGGGCGAACCGAACCTGCTCGACGTACTGCCACCTGATCGCTACACCATCCTGCCGAACACCGCCGGCTGCTTTGACGCGGTCGAAGCCGTGCGCACCTGCCGCCTGGCCCGTGAACTGCTCGATGGCCACAATCTGGTCAAGCTCGAAGTCCTGGCCGACCAGAAGACCCTGTTCCCCAACGTGATCGAGACCCTCAAAGCCGCCGAAGTGCTGGTCAAGGACGGTTTCGATGTGATGGTCTACACCAGCGACGACCCGATCATCGCCCGCCAGCTGGCCGAAATCGGCTGTATCGCGGTGATGCCGCTGGCCGGCCTGATCGGTACGGGCCTGGGGATCTGCAACCCGTACAACCTGCAGATCATCCTCGAAGAATCGAAAGTCCCGGTGCTGGTCGATGCTGGTGTCGGTACTGCTTCGGACGCCACGATCGCCATGGAAATGGGCTGTGAGGCGGTGCTGATGAACTCGGCGATCGCTCACGCACAGCAGCCGATCATGATGGCTGAAGCCATGAAACACGCCATTGTCGCCGGCCGTCTGGCTTACCTCGCCGGCCGTATGCCGAAAAAACTCTATGCCAGCGCCTCGTCGCCGCTGGATGGTCTGATCAAGTAAGAGCCCCTGATGACTGAATCGCAAGAAACGCCGATCACCACCGAAGGCGAAGAGCGCCAACACCGCCGCATCAAGAGTTTCGTGATGCGTGCCGGGCGCATGACCGAAGGCCAGCAGCGTGGCCTGGATCAGGGTGGGCCGCTGTTCATCCTGCCCCTGGCTGAAAGCCCGGTGGACTACGACCAGGTCTTCGGCCGCTCGGCGCCGCGTACCCTGGAGATCGGTTTCGGCATGGGCCATTCCCTGCTGGAAATGGCCGCTGCCGCGCCGGAACAGGACTTCATCGGTGTCGAAGTGCACCGTCCGGGTGTCGGGGCGCTGTTAAACGGCGTGCTGACCCAGGGCCTGAAGAACCTGCGGGTGTATGACTGCGATGCCATCGAAGTGCTGAACAAGTGCGTGGCGGACAACAGCCTCGACCGGCTGATGCTGTTCTTCCCCGATCCTTGGCACAAGAGCCGTCACCACAAGCGTCGCATCGTCCAGCCGGAATTTGCCGAACTGGTGCGCAGCAAGCTCAAGGTTGGCGGAGTGTTCCATATGGCCACCGACTGGGAGCCCTATGCCGAATACATGTTGGAAGTGATGAACGTGGCCCCGGGTTATCGCAACCTGGCCGAAGACGGCAAATGCGTGCCGCGCCCGGCCGAGCGCCCGATCACCAAGTTCGAACGCCGCGGCGAGCGGCTTGGGCATGGGGTGTGGGATCTGAAGTTCGAAAAACTGGCTTAAGACCTATCGCGGGGCAAGCCCGCTCCCACAGGGGACTTAACATCCCTGTGGGAGCGGGCTTGCCCCGCGATGCTTTTAGCGCCGATCGGCCACCACGCCAATCAACACCAGCACAATCAGCAAAACCGGCGCCAACGCATAGTTGTTGAACTGCGCCAGCCCCTTCACCACCCACGGGGTGGCATAGATCAGTGCCGCACCGCTGCCGATCATCACCAACAGGGCCATGAACGGCACGCGCAAGGCGCCTGCAAGGCCGCCCAGGCGTTGTTCGACCCAGCCTTTGATGTCGGTGCCGAATAACACCAGCAAACAGCCCACCAAGGCCAGGGAAATCTCCGACAGGTTGCTGCGACTCCAGCGGGAAACGGTCGAGAGCAGGTCGAGTACCAGGTCCATTCGCAATCCTTAGGTCAAGAAATACTGCAGCAGGTCGTTGAGGAACAACTGGCCGCGCGCGGTAGCGACCAGTCGCGTCGGTTCGACCTGCAAAAGCCCTTTTTGTTCGGCTTCACGCCGCGCCGCCGCCAACTGCTCCAGTGGCAGGCCGGTGCGCTGGCTGAACAGCACGATGTCCACCCCTTGGGTCAGGCGCAGGGCGTTCATCAGGAACTCGAAGGGCAGCTCATCCACCGGCAGCAGCTTCTCGCCGGCCTTGAAGGCCTTGGCCGGGTTCAGGTAGTCCTTGGGCAGGCGGGTCTTCCAGGTGCGCAGGATGCGCCCGTCCGGGTGGCTGAGCTTGCCATGGGCGCCGGCACCGATGCCGATGAAGTCGCCAAAGCTCCAGTAGTTGAGGTTGTGCCGCGCGGCACGACCCGGCGGGGCGTAGGCCGAGACTTCGTACTGGGCATAGCCGTGGCTGGCCAGCAGGGCCTGGCCGGCTTCCTGGATGTCCCAGAGGATGTCGTCTTCGGGCAGCAGCGGCGGCTGGTTCCAGAACACCGTGTTCGGCTCCAGGGTCAACTGGTACCAGGACAGGTGCGTGGGGTTCAGCGCGATGGCCTGGCGCAGGTCGCCCAGGGCGTCGTCCAACGACTGGTCGGGCAGGCCATGCATCAGGTCGAGGTTGAAGTTGTCGAAGCCGGCATTGCGCGCCATGTCGGCGGCGCGAATGGCTTCGTCACCGTTGTGGATGCGGCCCAGGGCTTCGAGTTTGGCCTGCTGGAAGCTCTGGATGCCAATCGACAGGCGATTGATGCCCAGCTGCCGGTAGGCCTTGAACTTCTCTTGCTCGAAGGTCCCGGGGTTGGCTTCCAGGGTGATTTCGATGTCGCTGGCAAACGGGATGCGTTGCTCCACGCCCACCAGCAAGCGGCCCAGGGCGCGGGCACTGAACAGGCTCGGGGTACCGCCGCCAAAGAAGATCGAGCTGATCGGGCGGCCGTAGACGGCGCCCAGTTCCTGGTCCAGGTCGGCCAGCAAGGCGTCGACGTAGGCTTCTTCCGGTAGCTCAGGGGTGGCGGCGTGGGAGTTGAAGTCGCAGTACGGGCATTTGCGCACGCACCAGGGGATATGGATGTACAGCGCCAGGGGCGGCAGCTGTGGCAGGGCCGCCCGCGGTGCTTGGGAAGTAAAGCCAGCCTCGCCCAGGTGCAGTGGCTGTGCCGGCGAACGATCGGTCATGCCAGGCCCAGACGTTGACGCAACAGGCTCATGGCGCGGGCACGGTGGCTGATCTGGTTCTTGTCGGCAGGGCTCAGTTCGGCGCTGGAGCAATCGCGCTCCGGCACCCAGAACAGCGGGTCATAGCCAAAGCCGTGTTCGCCGCTGGCCTGGGTCAGGATACGGCCGTGCCACAGGCCTTGGCAGAGGATCGGCAGCGGGTCGTCGGCATGGCGGACCAGGGCCAGGACACAGACGAACTGGGCGCCGCGCTGTTCTCGCGGGACGTCCTTGAGCACAGCGAGCAACTTGGCGTTGTTCGCTGCATCGCCTTTGCCATCGGCATAACGTGCCGAATAGATGCCGGGCGCGCCACCGAGGAAGTCCACGGCCAGGCCCGAATCGTCGGCCAGCGCCGGCATACCGGAAATGCGCGCGGCATTGCGCGCCTTGAGGATGGCGTTCTCGACGAACGACAGGCCGGTTTCCTCCGGCTCGACGCTGCTGAATTCGCCAATGGAACGCAGTTGCACGGTGTCACCGAGCATAGCCTGCAGTTCCTTGAGTTTGCCGGCGTTGTGGCTGGCCAATACGATTTGCTGAAAAGTCATCATTGCCCTGGGAAAAGCTCTTGGTTGAAGCTGATGGTTTCGGTTTTGCCGTCAACGCGAACGTTGATGGTGAAGGTACGGGTTTCCTGCTGCTCAACAGGGAACTGGGCGAGATAGTAGATCGCGTCATCTTCGGTGATCTGCTTGAACTTCAGCGGTACCGAGTTGCTGGTCAGGTCCTTGACGGTTCCGCTGACCTGGGTGAACACCGGCTTGCCGGCCTTGATCACCGAGACGTTGATCACGCCCTGGTTCTTGCTGCGCACCAGTTCAGTTGCCTTGGCGGTCTCGGGCGTCAGGAAGGTGGAAATGAAAGTGCTGTAGTGCACGGTGGTATCGCCGAACACTTCCTTGCGCTCGCCCTTGATGGCATCGGCGGCAACTGCCGACAGGCTCAGGCAGGCAACCAGTAAACAGCTCAACAAGCGACCCATGATCGTTCTCCTCCGGTGTGCGGGTTAAACCGCGACCTTGTGTTCGGTAAGGCCGGGGCTGCTGACACGGTAAATGCCGATCTCACCTAGAAGATTAGGCCATAGCTTGCTCGCCCACCCGTGGCGGTGCAAATGGTCGACCGCCAGGCGGTCGAGGACCTGGGCGCGGCGTTCGCTGCACAGGGCCTCGAAGTCTTCGAAGGTACAGAAGTGGATGTTCGGCGTGTTGTACCAGGTATACGGCATGAAGTCGGACACCGGCATGCGACCTTTGGTCGCCAGGTACCAGCGGCAGCGCCAGTGGCCGAAATTGGGGAAGGTGATGATGCACTGGCGGCCGACGCGCAGCATTTCGTCGAGGATCCGGTCAGGGTATTCCACGGCCTGCAGGGCCTGGGTCATGACCACCACGTCGAAACTGTTGCTGGCAAAGTTGCCCAGGCCCTTGTCGAGGTCCTGTTCGATGACATTGACGCCCTTGGCCACGCACTGGGCGATGTTGTCGGGGTCGATTTCCAGGCCATAGCCGGCAACCTGCTTGTGGTCGCGCAGCGACGCCAGCAGTTCACCGGTACCGCAACCGAGGTCGAGTACCCGGCTACCGGCGGGGATCCAGTCTTGGATGATTTCCAGGTCGGCTCTCATAGGGTCCTCAGCAGACGATGCGGTTCATGTAGTTCGTGAATCCCGTGATGTAGCGCGGGGTCGGGATCAGGAAGGCATCGTGGCCATAGGGCGAGTCGATATCCAGGTAGCAGACGTTCTTGCGCGCGGCGATCAGCGCGTCGACGATCTCCCGCGAGCGCGCCGGCGAGAAGCGCCAGTCGGTGGTGAACGACATCACGCAGTAGTCCGCGGTGACATGCGCCAGGGTCGCCGCCAGGTCGCCGCCGTGGCTGGCGGCCGGGTCGAAGTAGTCCAGCGCCTTGGTCATCAGCAGGTAGGTATTGGCGTCGAAACGGCCGGAAAACTCCTCGCCTTGATAGCGCAGGTAGCTTTCGACCTGGAATTCGACGCTGTGGAAGTCGTAGTTGAGCTTGTCGCTCTTGAGCTCGCGGCCGAATTTCTCGCCCATGGAGTCATCGGACAGGTAGGTGATATGCCCGACCATGCGCGCCAGCATCAGGCCGCGCTTGGGGATCACGCCCTGGTCCTGGAACGAGCCGCCGTGGAACTCCGGGTCAGTGAGGATGGCCTGGCGCGCCACCTCGTTGAAGGCGATGTTCTGCGCCGAAAGCTTGGGCGCCGAAGCGATGTCCAGGCAGTGACGCACGCGATCCGGGTAGGTGATGGTCCACTGCAGCGCCTGCATGCCGCCCAGGCTGCCGCCCACCACCGCTGCCCATTGCTGGATGCCCAGGCGATCGGCCAGGCGCGCCTGGCTGTGTACCCAGTCTTCCACGGTCAGTACCGGGAAGTCGGCGCCGTAGGGCTTGCCGGTGAGCGGGTTGAGGCTGCTGGGGCCGGTGCTGCCGTTGCAGCCGCCGAGGTTGTTGAGGCTGACCACGAAGAAACGATTGGTATCGATTGGCTTGCCGCGGCCGATGCAGCTGTCCCACCAGCCCGGTTTGCGGTCGTCGGGGCTGTGGTAGCCGGCGGCATGATGATGGCCGGACAGCGCATGACAGATCAGCACGGCGTTGCTGGCGCTGCTGTTGAGCGTGCCGTAGGTTTCGTAGATCAGTTCATAGGTGGCCAGCGAGCGACCGCAGGCCAGCGCCAGCGGCTCGCTGAACTGTGCCAGTTGCGGTGTTACCAGACCGACCGAATCTTCGGGAAAGACAGTGGACATCGACCCTGCTCACGCTTAAATGAGGCGTAAGTCTAAAGACCACCGGGGTGGGCGGCAAGGAAAGCATCGCGGGTCAAGCCCGCTCCTACAGAAGCGCTGTGGGAGCGGGCTTGACCCGCGAGAGATCAGACCAGCAGGCGCAGAATCTCCGGCATGCCGCTCATCGCCGCCAGGTTGTTGATCACCAGCATGTCGATCAGCTTCAGCGCCATGAACGCCAGGATCGGCGAGATATCCAGGCCGCCCAGGTTCGGCAGGATACGGCGGAACGGCGCGAGGAACGGATCGCAGATCTGGTTGATCAGCTCGGCGCCCGGGTTGTGGCTGCCCGGCGCGACCCACGAGAGGATCACGCTGATGATCAGGGCGAAGAAGAAAATCTTCAGAAACAGCGCGGTCACGCCAATGATCGCCCAGACCAGCAGTTGCAGCGGGTTGCCGGTGGTGCCGTAGGCCAGCAGCAGGGTCAGGCCCATCACCAGCAGTTGGATGATGATCGCCAGCAGCAGCGACGACATGTCCAGGCCGAACAGGCTCGGGATCACCCGGCGCATTGGCTTGAGCAGCGGTTGGGTGGCGCGTACGGCGAACTGGCTGAGCGGGTTGTAGAAGTCCGCGCGGACCAGTTGCAGGACAAAGCGCAGGACCACGATCAGCAGGTACAGGCTGCCGAGGGTCTGCAGCACATAGATTGCAGCGGTGTTCAATCCGATCATTTTCGGCTCCTTAGTTGCCCAGTTGTTCGGCCATTTCGGCCGAGCGGTGCGCAGCGGCACCCAGCGCCTTTTCCACCAGCGCTTCGAATCCATTGGCCTGGAACGACTTGATCGCCGCTTCCGTGGTGCCGGCCGGCGAGGTGACCCGGCGACGTAGTTCGGCGGCGTCGACATCGCTGCTGACCGCCATGTGCGCGGCGCCCAGGGCAGTTTGCAGGGTCAGCTTGGCGGCGGTTTCCCGTGGCAGGCCGAGTTTCTCGCCGGCGGCGGTCATGGCCTCGATCAGCAGGAAGAAGTACGCCGGGCCGCTGCCGGATACCGCAGTCACCGCATCCAGCTGTTGTTCGGTGTCCAGCCACAGGGCAATACCCACGGCCGACAGCAGGTGCTCGGCCTGCTGGCGCTGGGCCGGCGAAACCTCGGTGGTGGCGAACAGGCCGCTGACGCCCTGGCGCAGCAGCGCCGGGGTGTTGGGCATGCAGCGCACGATCGGCTGGGCGCCGAGCCAGTTGTTCATGCTCGCGCAGGTAATCCCGGCGGCAATCGAGACGACCAGTTGCTCAGGCTTGAGGTTGGGCTTGAGCGCTTCGCACACGGCTTTCATCGCCTGTGGCTTGACCGCCAATACCACCACGTCGGCGCCGTCGATGGCCTGGGCGTTGTCGGCGAACATCTCGATGCCGTGCTCGGCATGGATATTCGCCCGCTGCTCGGCGCCCGGATCGCTGGCGCGGATCTGCGAAGCTTCCAGGCCCTGGGCGCGCAGGCCGCCGATCAGGCTGGCAGCCATGTTGCCGGCGCCGATAAAGGCAATACGAGTCTTGCTCATGTCAGGTCCTTGATAGGGAAAGAGGGAAAAAGCATGGGTCAGGGCTGGCCGTAGTCGCGGGCACCGAACAGCGCGGTGCCGATACGCACCCAGGTCGCGCCCTGGGCAACCGCGGCTTCCAGGTCATGGCTCATGCCCATGGACAGGGTGTCGAGGGGTAACTGCAGGCTCGCCTGCAACTCACGGACCCGGGCGAAGGCAGCGTGTTGGGCGGCCTCGTCGTCGGTCGGCTCGGGAATCGCCATCAACCCGCGCAGGCGCAGGCGTGGCAGCGCGGCGATGGCGCAGGCCAAGGCCGGCAACTCCTCGGGCGTGCAGCCGGATTTGCTGGCTTCGCCACTGACGTTGACCTGCAGGCAGATGTTCAGCGCTGCGAGGTTATCAGGGCGTTGCTCGGACAGGCGTTGGGCGATTTTCAGGCGGTCCACGGAATGTACCCAGTCAAAGTGCTCGGCAATCGCACGAGTCTTGTTCGACTGAATGGGGCCGATGAAGTGCCAGGTCAAGGGCAGGTCGGTCAATTCGCCCTGTTTGTTCAGGGCTTCCTGCAGGTAGTTCTCACCGACATCGCGCACCCCGGCAGCGAAGGCTTCGCGCACGGCAGCGGCGGGTTTGGTCTTGCTCACGGCCAGCAGCTGGACGGCCGAAGGCTCGCGCCCGGCGGCCAGCGCGGCGGCACGGATGCGTGCGGCGAGCGTGGAAAGGTTGTCTGCTATGGTGGACATTGATCGATGCCAGCGGCTCTTTGGGTCTGCGGCATTCTACCTGCTTGGCGGCCTTTGGGGAGTCTCATGGATGTGACTGAACTGCTGGCGCTGGCAGTGCGGGCCGCAGCTTCGGACCTGCACCTGGCGGCGGGCGAGGTGCCGGCGCTGCGTCTTGAAGGGCGTTTGCGGCCGCTGGAACTGCCGCCGCTGACGTCGGAGCGCATGGCTGAAATGCTCGGACAGATCATGTCCGAGGCGCAGCAAAAGGATTTTGAAACACATCTGGATATCGACTTTGCCTTTGCCGTGCCAGCATTGGCCCGCTTTCGCGTCAACGCATTCCAGCAGTTGCAGGGTGCCGCTGCCGTGTTGCGGGTGATTCCGGCGCAGGTCAGCAGCCTGGCTGAACTTGGCCTTGGCGATGTGTTTCGGCAAATTGCCGAGCTGTCGGGCGGACTGGTGCTGGTCACCGGGCCCACCGGTTCGGGTAAATCCACCACCCTGGCGGCCCTGGTCGATCACCTGAACCGTGAGCGGGCGCTGCATATCGTCACCCTCGAGGACCCCATCGAGTTTATCCACAGCTCAAAACGCAGCCGTATCAGCCAGCGCGAGATCGGTCGGCACACTCAAGGTTTTGCCCAGGCCTTGCGCGCCGCGCTACGTCAGGACCCGGACGTGATCATGCTCGGCGAGCTGCGCGACCCGCAGAGCATTCGCCTGGCCCTGACCGCGGCGGAAACCGGGCATTTGGTGCTGGCTACGGTGCATACCGGCTCGGCGGCGAAAAGCATCGATCGCCTGGTGGATGTGTTTGCCGCCGAAGAGAAGCAACTGGTGCGCGCCATGCTCGCCGAGTCGCTGCAGGCGGTGGTGTCGCAGGTATTGGTTGAGCGGGTTGGCGGCGGGCGGCTGGCAGCCCAGGAGATCCTCCTGGCAACGCCTGCGGTGCGCAATCTGGTTCGCGAGGGCAAGGTGGCGCAGCTGTATTCGGCGATTCAGACCGGTGGGGCGCAGGGTATGCAGACCCTCGACGCTTGTCTGCAGGGCCTGGTGCGACAAGGGCTGGTCAACCCTGAAAGCGCCCGTGAGCGGGCGCCGGGGCGTTTCTAGCGTTTAGCCAGGGCCAGTTGCTGGCTTTTTGGCAGGACGCGCTTGGCGACCACGTAACGGCTGTTCCAGTACGGCTTGTTCAGGGTATCGATGCTCACCCGCTTGCCGGTGCGTGGCGCGTGAATGAAGCGGTCGTTGCCCAGGTAGATGGCGACGTGGTTGACCCGGCGGCTCTTGATGTTGAAAAAGATCAGGTCGCCCGGCTTGAGGTCGTTGCGATCGACCTTGATGCCGTGGCCGCTGGCCATGGCATTGGAAGTGCGTGGCAGGTCGACTTCATCGATGTCGTTGAAGGCGTACTTGACCAGGCCGCTGCAGTCAAAGCCCTTGCTCGGGCTGCTGCCACCCCAGCGGTACGGGGTGCCAAGCACATTGACCGCACGGCTGAGCACATCGCTGCTCTGCTGCGGCGACATGGCTGCGGCGACCGGCAGCGGCTTGAGCGAGCGCGTGCTGCGCTTGGGGCTGTGCTGGACTTTGTTGCTGCTGACGTTCTTGTGCGCACGCGCAGCAGTGGAATTGGTGGTGTACCCGGAGAAACCGTTGGGTAACCGTTGCTCACGATTGGTGGCGTGGGCAGCCAGTGGCAATAATAGGCAGATGGTCAGCCATGTCTTGAAAAAAGGACGCATAGGCAGGGCTCTAGGTTGGTTAGCGCGCAACTTTATAACAGCTTTTTGATCAAATTCTGATCCGTTGGTCGATTCCAGGCGGCGGCAAAAACCGGCAAAAGCGGCGATTGGCCTGCATTCGAAAGGCGCGGGCCAGACAGGATAGGGGGTTGCGGCGGGTAGGGTGGAAAATGACCACACGTCGGGTCGCCAGAGAAAAGTCACATTTTTTTTTAGAAAATTTATCGATAACCCACAGGGGCTATGAATGAACAGTTATCAGCAGGGTGGTCAGTTACACGACACGCACAGCAAAGTGATCGGTTATCTGCTGTGGATTTTCGGCTTCACGGGCGCGCACCGGTTCTACTACGGCAAGCCGGTCACCGGCACCCTCTGGTTCTTCACCCTGGGCCTGTTGGGCATTGGCTGGCTGATCGACCTGTTCCTGATCCCGGCGATGGACCGCGAAGCCGATCTGCGCTTTCAGCCTGGGCCTTTGGACTACAGCCTGGCGTGGATCCTGCTGACTTTCCTGGGGGTATTCGGCGTGCACCGCATGTACCAGGGCAAGTGGATCACTGGCTTGATCTACCTGTGCACCGGCGGGCTGTTTCTGGTGGGTGTGCTGTATGACTTCTGGACGCTCAATACCCAGGTGTCACTGGCCAACGCGCAGCGGCGTTAAGGCCTGAGGCCTTGTCGCAGGGTGCTGCGCCAAGGCCTTTGGGGCGGGGCTACTGGCGGGTCTGGCGTTGCTGCAACAGCAGGTTGCTGAAGCCGCTGCCGGCCAGTTGCTTTTGCGCCACGGTCAGCTGTTCACGGTTGCTGAACGGTCCGACCAGCACGCGGTACCAGGTTTCTTCCTTCACCGTACCGGACTCCACCTTGACCGCCTGGCCGAGCAGAATGATCTGCGCGCGGACCTTGTCGGCATCGGCCTGCTTGCGGAACGAACCGGCCTGCAGGAAGAACTGGGTGGTGGCCGCTGGCTTGATCACCGGTGGTGCTGGCGGTGGCGTCTGCCCCATCAGCGCGGCCTGGGCACGGGCGGTGTCGATCTTCGCGGCTTCCGCCGGGGTGACCGGAGGTTGCGCCGGCACCGGCGGGGTTTTCTCCGGCACAGCTTCAGGCGGCACGATCACTTCCGATTCCGGCAGCAAGGTATAGAAGTCGTACTTCGGCTTCACCGGCTGCTGCGGGCTTGGCGCGGTCTTGTTGGCTTCGGCGACCTTCTCGGCCTTCTGCTGCTCGGGCTTGGTGCGCTTGACCTCGCCGTTGCCAGGCTCGAGCTTCATCAGGAACACGACGAAGGCGCCCACCGACAGGCCGATTGCCAGCCACAGCCAGCCCGGGATCGGTTGCTTGGCAGGTGCCTGATAGCGACTGGCGCCGCGCTTGGGTGCGGGTTTTTTCTTGGCAGCCAACTTACATGCGCTCCAGGGTTTCCAGGCCGAGCAGTTCCAGACCTTGCTTGAGGGTACGACCCGTCAGGGCTGCCAGACGCAGGCGGCTCTGCTGTTGTTCAGGGGTGTCGGCACCGAGGATCGGGCAGTTCTCGTAGAAGCTGGAGAACAGGCCGGCAACGTCGTACAGGTAGGCGCACAGCACGTGCGGCGTGCCTTTTTCGGCGACGTTGTTGAGGATCTCGCCAAACTGCGCCAGGCGTGCGGCCAGGTCCTGCTCCTGTGGTGCTTGCAGGATGATCTGCCCGTCGACTTCATTGAAGTCCTTGCCCAGCTTGCGGAACACGCCGGCAACGCGGGTGTAGGCGTACAGCAGGTAAGGCGCGGTGTTGCCTTCGAAGTTGAGCATCAGTTCGAAATTGAAGCTGTAGTCGCTGGTGCGGTGCTTGGACAGGTCGGCGTACTTCACCGCGCCAATCCCCACCACCTCGCCGATGGCGCGCAGGTCGGCCTCGGCCAGCTCCGGGTTCTTCTCCTTGACCAGGGCGTAGGCGCGCTCCTTGGCTTCGGTGAGCAGGTCGATCAGCTTCACCGTGCCGCCGTCGCGGGTCTTGAACGGACGGCCGTCGGCGCCGTTCATGGTGCCGAAGCCCATGTGCTCCATTTGCATCGGATGGCCGACGAAGCCGGCGCGGCGGGCAACTTCGAACACCTGGTTGAAGTGCAGGGCCTGACGCTGGTCGACGAAGTACAGGGCGCGGTCGGCTTTGAGTACGTTGCTGCGGTAGCGCACGGCAGCGAGGTCGGTGGTGGCGTACAGGTAGCCGCCGTCGGCTTTCTGCACGATGACCGGCAGTGGCTCGCCTTCGGCGGTCTTGAACTCTTCAAGGAATACGCACTGGGCGCCCTTGCTCTCGACCAGCAGGCCCTTGGCCTTGAGGTCGCTGACGACATTGGCCAGGTCGTCGTTGTAGGCACTTTCGCCCATGACGTCGGCCATGGTCAGTTTGACGTTGAGCAGTTCGTAGGTCTTCTGGCAGTGCGACAGCGAGATGTCCTTGAAGCGGGTCCACAGCTTCAGGCATTCCGGGTCGCCGGCTTGCAGCTTGACCACCAGGCCGCGGGCGCGGTCGGCGAACTCTTCGGATTCGTCGAAGCGTTTTTTCGCTGCGCGGTAGAAGTTCTCCAGGTCCGACAGCTCGTCGCTGGTGATCGGGTTTTCCTGCAGGTAGGCCATCAGCATGCCGAACTGGGTGCCCCAGTCGCCGACGTGGTTCTGACGGATCACGTCATCGCCGAGGAACTCCAGCACGCGCGACACGGCGTCACCAATGATGGTCGAGCGCAGGTGGCCGACGTGCATCTCCTTGGCCAGGTTCGGCGCCGACAGGTCGACCACCACCTTCTGCTGCGGGCCGGCTTTTTTCACGCCAAGCTTGGCGTCGGCCAGGGCTGCATCCAGGCGCGAAGCCAGGGCCTGGGTGTTCTGGAAGAAGTTGAGAAAGCCTGGGCCGGCGATCTCGACCTTGCTGACCTGCTCGTCGGCAGGCAGTGCGGCGATGAGCTTCTCGGCCAGGTCGCGCGGCTTCATGCCGGCCGGCTTGGCCAGCATCATCGCGATGTTGCTGGCGAAGTCGCCGTGGGTCTTGTCCCGGGCGTTCTCCACCTGGATCGCCGGCGTCAGCCCTTCAGGCAGCACACCGTCGGTGACGAGTTGGGTGAGGGCTTGCTGGATCAGCTGGCGAATGGTGTCTTTCATGGGCTTCTCTTTCGACCGCAAGCGCGGCGGCGCTTCGATGCGCAGGTGGAAAAACTGGACATTATCCGTTGCCGGGGCGAGGTTGCCAACCTTTGGGCCAATGCTGTCAGTACAAATCCACCGGATCGACATCCAGCGACCAACGCACCTGGCGCCCGGACGGCATTTGTTCCAACACTAGCAACCAGGCACTGATCAGTCGATGCAAAGGTGCCCGGGCATTGGCCTGGAGCAATAATTGGGCACGAAACCGCCCGGCACGGCGCTCCATCGGTGCTGGCACCGGGCCGAGCAACTCGATGCCGTGCAGGTCCTGTTCGGCCAGCAATTGCTCGGCGGCGCTGCAGGCTTCATCAAGAAAGCCCTCGGCTTGCCCCGGCTTGTGTGCTTCGGCGCGCAACAGGGCCAGGTGCGCGAACGGCGGCAGGCCGGCGGCGCGACGCTCGCTCAGAGCCTGCTCGGCAAAGGCGAAGTAGCCCTGCTCGGTCAGTTGCACCAATAAAGGGTGGTCGGCCAGGTGGGTCTGGATAATCACCTTGCCCGGCTCTTCGGCGCGCCCGGCGCGGCCGGCGACCTGGACGATCATCTGCGCCATGCGTTCGCTGGCGCGAAAATCCCCCGAGAACAGGCCGCCGTCGGCATCGAGGATCGACACCAGGGTCACCCGTGGAAAGTGGTGGCCCTTGGCGAGCATCTGGGTGCCGACCAGGATGCACGGCTGGCCGCGCTGGATGGTGGCGAACAATTGGTTCATCGCATCCTTGCGCGAGGTGCTGTCGCGGTCGACGCGCAGCACCGGGAAATCCGGAAAAAGAATGCTCAGGCGCTCTTCGGCGCGCTCGGTGCCGGCGCCGACCGGGCGCAGGTCGACCTTGTTGCACTGCGGGCACTGGCGCGGTACCCGCTCGTCATAGCCGCAGTGGTGGCAGCGCAGCTCATTGGAGCGTTGGTGCACGGTCATGCGCGCATCGCAGCGCGGGCATTCGGACATCCAGCCGCAGTCATGGCACAGCAGTGTCGGGGCAAAGCCGCGGCGATTGAGAAACACCAGCACTTGCTGGCCGGCAGCCAGGGTCTGGCCGATGGCTTGCTGCATTGGCCCGCTGATACCGCTGTCCAGCGGTCGGCTTTTGACATCCAGGCGCAGGAAGCGCGGCTGCTGGGCGCCGCCGGCGCGCTGGTTGAGGCGCAGCAGGCCGTAGCGGCCGCTGTGGGCGTTGTGCAGGCTCTCCAGCGACGGCGTGGCCGAGCCCAGCAGAATCGGGATGTTCTCCTGGCGTGCGCGCACCAGCGCCAGGTCGCGAGCGTGGTAGCGCAGGCCCTCTTGCTGTTTATATGAGCCGTCGTGCTCTTCATCGATGATGATCAGCCCCGGATTTTTCATCGGCGTGAACAGTGCCGAGCGGGTGCCAATGATGATGTCGGCCTCGCCGTCGCGGGCGGCGAGCCAGGCATCCAGGCGCTCACGGTCGTTGACCGCCGAGTGCAGCAGGGCGATGCGCGCGTTGAAGCGCTGCTCGAAACGCGCCAGGGTTTGCGGCCCGAGGTTGATCTCCGGGATCAGGATCAGCGCCTGCTTGCCGGCTTCCAGGGCTTCGCGGATCAACTGCAGGTAGACCTCGGTCTTGCCGCTGCCGGTGACTCCAGCCAATAAAAAGGCATGAAAGCTGTCGAACCCGGAGCGCACGGCATTGAAGGCAGCGCGCTGCTCGTCGTTCAGGGGCAACTCCGGCTGCGCCAGCCAGTGCTCGTGGCGCTCCTGGGGCAGGTGGCGGCGCACTTCGACCTGGACCAGCTCCTTGGCCAGCAGCAAGTCGAGGCTGTCCTTGCTCAGCATCAGTTTGCTCAGCAAGGTATGGGCAACGCCGTGGGGATGCTGCGCCAGGGTTGCCAGGGCTTCGCGCTGGCGCGGCGCACGGGCGATGCGCGGGTCGTCCTGGCGTGCCCCGGGGGCCACTTGCCAGAAGCGCTCCTGGCGCGCCTCGGCCGGCTCGCCCTGGCGCAGCAGCACCGGCAGGGCCCAGCTCAGGGTGTCGCCGAGGCTGTGCTGATAATACTGCGCGGTCCACAGGCACAGCTTGAACAGCGCCGGCGGCAGCGGCGACACCGGGTCGAGCAGGGCGATGGCCGGCTTCAGTTTGTCGGCCGGCACCTCGCTGGTGTCGCTGATCTCGATGAGGATGCCGATCATTTCACGTCGGCCGAACGGCACGCGGATGCGCATGCCCGGGGTCAGTGCCTGGCGCGCCATGCTCGCCGGTGCCCTGTAGTCGAACAGCCGCCGCAGGGGCGAGGGCAGGGCAAGGCGTAGAATGACGTCGGACACGCGAAAGGTTCTCTGCAGGGGAATTCCAGGGTCCGGCGAGCCTAGCAGACGACCGCCGGTCTAAGCGACAACTTGCGTTGGCTGTTTGCTCTGGTATTATTCGGACCCTATTTTGCGTGCGGTATTCAACAATGGTGTTGAGTGGCGGCACGTCAGCACTGAGGAAACACCATGAAAGCCGATATCCATCCGGTATACGAAGCTGTAGAAGTTACCTGCAGCTGCGGTAACAAATTCGAAACTCGTTCGACTCTGGCCAAGGCCCTGCCGATCGACGTTTGCAACCTCTGCCACCCGTTCTACACCGGTAAGCAGAAGGTCCTGGACACCGGCGGCCGCGTACAGAAGTTCGCAGATCGCTTCGGCATGTTCGGTGCCAAGAAGTAAGATTGCGCGAAGCTGGCCCCATGGGTTTGGCATTGCTGCTGAAAAAGGCGTCCCTTGCGGGCGCCTTTTTTGTGGGCGCGATTTGGCAGTTGCCGGCCCTGGCGTTCTGCGCGGCACCGGTCGATGCACAGGTGGTCAGCGTGCGTCAGGTGGTCGACGGCGATACCTTGCGTCTGAATGATGGTCGCAGTGTTCGCCTGATTGGCATCAATGCGCCGGAAATCGGGCGAAAAGGTCGCCGCAGTGAAGCCTTCGCCGAGGCCGCGCGCCAGCGCTTGCAGGCCCTGGTCAAGGCCAGTGGCGGCCAGGTGGGCCTGGTTCCTGGCGTCGAGGCGCGGGACAAATATGGCCGCACTCTGGCGCATGTCTATGGCCGCTCTGGTGACAATTTCGAGGCACAACTGCTCAGTGAAGGCCTTGGCTACCGGGTTGCGGTGGCGCCAAACGTCTCGCTGACGGGCTGCCAGGAGCAGGCCGAGCGCGCCGCTCGTCAGGCCGGCAAAGGCCTGTGGCGGCAATCGCCATTGACCCCGGCGAGCCAGTTGCGCCAGTCCGGCTTTGCGCTGATAAGCGGCAAGGTGATGGATATCCAGCGCAATCGCGGGGGTATCTGGATCGAAATCGATGATTCTCTGGTGCTTCAGGTGCCGGCGCGCCTGCAGCGCAATTTCCCCTCTACCTTCCTTACCGATCTGAAAGGTCGATCCATCGAAGCTCGCGGTTGGGTGCTGGATCGTTCCCGCAAGGGTGGCCTCAAGCCTGGTCAGCAGCGCTGGTTGCTGCCACTGACCGATCCTTCGATGCTGGAAAGGGTCGAAAGATAAAAAATTGTCTACATTTTTAATTTCGATTGTACACATCGAAACCCTTGCAGGCTGCGGCTCTTGGCGGAAAGTCGTAGGTTAAAGGCCTTGACACAAGTGACCGGGCAGTCTTGTCGGCCCTTTGCTCTTTGCGTATCCTCGGCGGTCCGTCAGAACAGTAAATAGCGGAATGCCCACCATGTCAGATTTGAAAACTGCCGCTCTCGAATACCACGCTCAACCTCGTCCGGGGAAACTGAGCGTCGAGCTCACCAAACCTACCGCGACTGCTCGCGACCTGGCACTGGCCTACAGCCCAGGCGTGGCTGAGCCGGTTCGCGAAATCGGTCGCGATCCGGAGCTGGCCTACAAGTACACCGGCAAGGGCAATCTGGTAGCAGTCATTTCCGACGGCACCGCCATCCTCGGCCTGGGTAACCTCGGTCCACTGGCCTCCAAGCCGGTCATGGAAGGCAAGGGTGTTCTGTTCAAGCGTTTCGCTGGCATCGACGTGTTCGACATCGAAGTCGACTCCGAGAGCCCGCAGGCCTTCATCGACACCGTCAAGCGCATCTCCATCACCTTCGGTGGCATCAACCTCGAAGACATCAAGGCGCCAGAGTGCTTTGAAATCGAGCGCGCGCTGATCGAACAGTGCGACATTCCGGTGTTCCACGATGACCAGCACGGTACCGCGATCGTTACCGCCGCCGGCATGATCAACGCCCTGGAAATCGCTGGCAAAACCCTGGCCGACGCCAAGATCGTCTGCCTGGGCGCCGGTGCAGCCGCCATCTCCTGCATGAAACTGCTGGTGAGCATGGGCGCAGCGATCGAGAACATCTTCATGGTTGACCGTACTGGCGTGATCCACGCTGGCCGTGACGACCTGAACCAGTACAAGGCGGTGTTCGCCCACGCTACCGACAAGCGCACCCTGGCAGACGCCCTGCAAGGCGCTGACGTGTTCGTCGGCCTGTCCGGCCCGAACCTGCTGAGCGCTGAAGGCCTGAAGTCGATGGCGCCGAACCCGATCGTGTTCGCCTGCTCCAATCCTGATCCAGAGATCTCCCCGGAGCTGGCCCATGCCACCCGTAGCGACGTGATCATGGCCACCGGTCGTTCCGACTACCCGAACCAGGTCAACAACGTACTGGGCTTCCCGTTCATCTTCCGTGGTGCCCTGGACGTTCGCGCCAAGCGCATCAACGAAGAAATGAAGATCGCCGCCGCCAACGCCCTGAAAGACCTGGCCAAACTGCCAGTGCCGAAGGAAGTCTGTGCAGCCTATGGCGTCGATGCTCTGGAATTCGGTCGTGAGTACATCATTCCGAAGCCAATGGATGCCCGTTTGATCACCCTGGTTTCCGATGCCGTGGCCAAAGCCGCGATCGAGACCGGTGTGGCGACCCTGCCGTATCCGAAGAACTACCCGCTGAAAAGCGTGGATGACGTGTTCAACGGCTAATGTGGGAGCGGGCTTGACCCGCGATTAGCTGCAACGCGTAGTAAAAAGCCCCGGCTCGTGAGAGCCGGGGCTTTTTTGTGGGTGGGAACCACTATCGCGGGGCAAGCCCGCTCCTACGCCCGCGATGGGGCCTGCCCATCAGAACAGATCGATCGGCGCCGCCTCATCCGCTGGCAGCGGGCTGCCCGGCGCGCTGCCGTTGCCCAGCTCGTTGACCGATGGTGGCGTATCTTCGGCCTTGAATAGCTCGAAGTAGGCATTCGGCGTGCTCGGTGTCGCCGCCCGGCCGCTGACCGGGTCGACGCGCAGGCTGAGGATGCCTTCCGGCTCGGCCGGGGCATGGTTGGGCTTGTCCTTGAGTGCGGCACCCACGTAGCTCATCCAGATCGGCAGCGCCACGGTGCCGCCGTACTCGCGACGGCCGAGGGTTTCCGGCTGGTCGAAGCCGGACCACACGGTGGTCACGTAATCGGCGTTGTAGCCGGAGAACCAGGCATCCTTGGATTCGTTGGTGGTACCGGTCTTGCCGGCAAGGTCGGTACGGCCCAGGGCCAGGGCACGGCGCCCGGTGCCGCGCTTGATCACGTCCTGGAGCATGCTGGTGAGGATATAGCTGGTGCGAGCATCGATGATGCGCTCGGCCACGGCCGGCGGCTGTGCAGCGGCGACAGGCGGGGTGCTGGCAACAGTGCTCAAGCCTTCACCCGGCAGTTGGGTAGTGATCGGCTGCTCGGGCGCGGCAATGCCGGCTTCGACCTGCTCGGTTTGCGGTACCCGCGGCGGGTTGGCGGTGAACAGGGTCTCGCCGTTGCGGCTTTCGATGCGCTCGATCAGGTACGGGCTGATCTTGTAGCCGCCGTTGGCAAAGGTGCTCCAGCCGGTGGCGATTTCCATCGGGGTCAGGGTCGCGGTGCCCAGGGCCAGGGACAGGTTGGGTGGCAGGTCCTGCTTGTTGAAGCCGAACTTGCTGATGTAGTCGATGGTCGGGCCCACACCCATGGCCTGCAGTAGGCGGATCGATACCAGGTTGCGTGACTTGTACAGTGCCTCGCGCATGCGGATCGGGCCGAGGAAGGTGTTGGTGTCGTTCTTCGGTCGCCAGACTTTGTCCAGGTACTCGTCGACGAACACGATCGGTGCGTCGTTGACCAGGCTGGCGGCGGTGTAGCCGTTGTCCAGCGCGGCGCTATATACGAACGGCTTGAAGCTCGAGCCCGGCTGGCGCTTGGCCTGCATGGCGCGGTTGTAGTTGCTCTGCTCGAACGAGAAGCCGCCGACCAGGGCGCGGATTGCACCGCTGTTCGGGTCCAGCGATACCAGGGCACTCTGCGCCCCCGGCACCTGGCTGAACTTGAGGCTGCCATCGTCCAGGCGCTGCACGCGGATCAGGTCGCCGACCTGGGCAACGTCAGCGGGCTGCTGCGGTGCGCGGCCCTGGCTATTGGTGTTGAGGAACGGGCGAGCCCACTTCATGGTCTCCCAGGCTACCGACTCCTGGTTGCCGGCGCGGGTCAGCACCTGCAGGCCGGTCTTGCTGACTTCGGTGACGATTACAGGTTCCAGGCCGCCCAGCGGGCGTTGCTTGCTCAGTTCCTGCAGCCAGGCGTCGCGGGTCTTGCCCGGGAAGCGCGACTCGGGGCCACGGTAGCCATGGCGCTCATCGTAGGCACTCAGGCCGTTGAGTACGGCTTTGTTGGCGATTTCCTGCAGGTCGCTCGGTACCGTGGTGGTAACGCGGAAGCCTTCGGTGTAGGCATCGCTACCGTAGCGGCCGACCATTTCGGCGCGGGCCATTTCGGCGATGTAGGGCGCGTTAACTTCTGGCGTCGGGACGTGGTAGCTGGCGTTGATCGGCTCGGCGAGGGCGGTCTGATAGCTGGCTTCGTCGATTTTGCCGAGTTTGTACATGCGCCCCAGGATCCAGTCGCGGCGCTCCTTGGCGCGCACCGGGTTGGCCAGCGGGTTGAAGCGCGACGGCGCTTTCGGCAGGCCGGCGATCATCGCCATCTGCGCCAGGCTCACATCGCGGATCGATTTGCCGTAGTACACCTGCGCGGCGGCCTCGATGCCATAGGCGCGGTTGCCCAGGTAGATCTTGTTGACGTACAGCTCAAGGATCTCGTCCTTGGTTAGCTCGCGTTCGATCTGCAGGGCCAGGAGAATCTCGTTGGTCTTGCGCGAGAAGCTGCGTTCGCTGCTAAGGAAGAAGTTCTTCGCCACCTGCATGGTGATGGTGCTGCCGCCGGTCTGGATGTGCCCGGACTTGAGCAATTGTGTTGCAGCACGCATCAGGCTGCTGGGGTCGACCCCATAGTGATTGGCGAAATTATCGTCTTCAGCCGACAGCAAAGCCTGGATGAAATGCGGCGGAATGTCGGCGAAACGGATGGGCGAGCGGCGCATTTCGCCGAACTCGGCGATCAGCTTGCCGTCGCTGCTGTAGACCCGCAAAGGGATCTGCAACTGGATGCTTCTGAGGGCCTCTACCGAGGGCAAGCTGGGGCTAAGATACAGAAATGCGCCGCTCAGACCGAGCACGAGCGCGCAGATGACTGCGACGAAAGACCACCAGAAGAACTTCAGCAGGCGTATCAAGGCTTTTGGGCGTCCAGATAGAAGAATGGGTTGCGCGCGGGGCCAGCGGACAAAGGATAAACGCTGGGCATTATAAGCATTTTTCAACTCGCCGCGTTACGCGCGCGGCTGTCGCCAGCAAGGAAAAAACCAATGCTTGGACGCTTCGGCATGGATGCCGGTTCACTCCTGGGGATAGAAATTGCCCCGCCGTCTATCCGACTGGTGCAGTTGCACCGACGCAAAGGCGCCTGGTGCGTGCGGGCCTGGGCGCTTGAGCCGCTGCCTGCAGCGGCCATGCTGGACGGCTGGATCGCCGATCCCGAGATGGTTGGCCAGGCCTTGAAACGTGCGCTGCAACGCAGTGGCAGCCGCAGTCGGCAGGCCGCTGTGGCCTTGCCGGCGACGCGGGCCATCAGCAAGTTGATCGCTTTGCCGGCGGGCCTGAACGATGCCGAAGTCGCGGCACGGCTGCACGATGCCGCCGAGCAGTTCATCCCCTTTGACCTTGACGATACCGCGCTGGATTACCAGGTGCTGGAGCCGACTGCCGGCGATGCGACGAGCGTGCAGGTGGTCGTTGCGGCCTGCCATCGCGGGTTGCTGGATGTGCTGGAGGCCGCTTTTGAAGTCGCAGGGCTGAGCGCAAGGGTGCTGGAGATTGATAGCCATGCGCTGCAGCGTGCTCCAGCGGTGCCGCTCGATGCCGACCTGGAACCGGTGGGGTCGAGCCTGACCGTGGCCTGTGGCCTGGCCATGGGAGGTGTGCGGCTCAATCTGATGCCCTGGCGCGAGCGCCGCCATAAGCTGCGGGTGCGAAGGTTTCAGGCAGGTTGTGCGAGTGTCGTGTTGCTCGTTGCGGTTGCCAGCGGAGTCATCGACCAGCATTTTCGCGGCGTAGTGCAGGAACAGGCGCGGAGCCTGGCTACGCTCAGCCAGCAAGACGCGCAACTGCAGCCTGAGGCTCTGTTGCATGAGCTGCGTCATTTGCGGCGCTTGCAGGCCAGCCGCTATCTGGCAGTGGATGTGTTCGAGCTGGTCGAGCGGGCCATGCCCGACGGTCTGTACCTCACCGCCCTTGGCCAGGAAGCGGCTGTGCTAAAGCTTGCCGGGGTCGCCGGGTCGGCCTCTCTGGTTGCGCAGCTGGCAGACGAGCTGGCGTCTTCACCCTTGATCGGCTCTGCCGAGGTGCAGCAGATTAGTGCGGTCGAACAAGGCCATGCGTTCGAGTTGATCGCAGCCCTGCAGGTTGCGCCGTGAGCCTCTGGGACCGCCCGGCAAGGCGTGCCTGGCCTGTGCAGGTCCTGATGCTGGTGGGGCTGCTGGCAGTGCTGGCGGGCCTGGCTTACGCCCTGCACTTGCAACCGTTGCTGATGCAGGCTGCGCGAGGCGCCGAGCAAATGCCGCTCGAAGGCGCAGGCAGCGCCGAGCAGGTGCAAGCGCTGCACAGTCGCCTGCAGCAAGCCCGTTGGCAATTGTCGGCGGGGGGCGGCGAGCCTGCGGTATTCGAAACCCTGTCCCGCCTGGCCGAGGCCCACGGGGTGGCCATCGAGCAATTGCAGGTGCTCGAAGCATCCCACGCTGAACATTACCTTGAGCTGCCCCTGCAATTACGCCTGCGTGGCACCTTCTCGGCCCTTGCCGCGTTCTTCGCAGAGCTGGCCGCGCAGCCGCGGCTGGTGACTGTGCATGGGCTTTCACTCAAACCAGCCGATGCGCAGCTCATGCACATGGAGCTGCACGTCAGGTCGTACCGGCATCACTCGCTGCAGGCTCTGGCGCAGAGGGAGCAGCCAGAGGCTCCTGAGCTACGAACCGTCGCGGTGTTGCGCAATCCCTTTGCGCCTTCTGCGCTGCAGGCGCATGCCGATGTTTTGCAGCGTCTGGCGCTGGAGCAATTCGAGATGGTCGGTAGCCTCGCCAGTCGCGGTGCGTACTACGCGCTGATTCAGGCCGATGGCCAGGTGCATCGGTTGCAGGTGGGTGACCGGCTGGGCCGTGATCAGGGCCAGGTGAGCGAAATCAGCGAGCGCCAGGTCGACGTCATCGAGCAGGTTTTTATCGCCGGCCAAGGCTGGCAAGCGCGGCGGCGAACACTCGCCTTGCGTTGAAAGGTGCTGACCAGGGAGGTCATCGATGGGCAAGGGAGGTGTTATTGCGGCGCTGATAGGCAGTTGCCTGTCTGCCGGCGCGTTTGCCAGCAAGCAGATGTATGCAGGTGAGCCGCTGTCGCTGAATTTCCAGGATGTCGAAGTGCGTACGGTATTACAGGTGCTGGCGGACTTTTCCGGGGTCAATCTGGTGGCCAGTGACTCGGTGCAAGGTAAGGTGACCTTGCGCTTGCAGGATGTGCCCTGGGATCAAGCCCTGGAGCTGGTGCTGCGCAGCAAAGGCCTGGAGCAGCGCAAGGACGGTAATGTGTTGTTGGTGGCACCGCTTGCCGAACTGGCCGGATCAGCGCGGTCGCGGCGCGAGCTGATTCCGATCCACCACGCCAGGGCCACTGATATCGCCGAACTTTTTCATACCCTGATGGCCCATGAGGCCGGAGGCGCCAGCCACGGCTCGCTGAGTGTCGATGAGCGCACCAATACCCTGGTCGCCAGCCAGTCGCCGGAGCGCCTGGAAGAACTGCGCAGGCTGATCGGCGAACTGGATGTGCCGGTGCGCCAGGTGATGATCGAGGCGCGTATCGTCGAAGCCAATGTCGATTTCGAAAAGAGCCTGGGCGTGCGCTGGGGAGGGGAAGTCCGCTTGGGCAAGGGTTTGAGCCTGGGCAGCGCCGATACCTTTGTCGATCTTGGTGTCGATCGCGCAGCGGCCAGTATCGGCGTGGGCCTGGTGCGTAACAACGTGCTGCTTGATCTGGAGCTCAGCGCCATGGAGAAGACCGGCAACGGCGAGATCATCTCTCAGCCCAAGGTGGTCACCGCCAATAAGGAAACCGCGCGGATCCTCAAGGGCACCGAGGTGCCGTACCAGGAAACCAGCGGCAGTGGCGCCACCTCCGTGACCTTCCGCGAGGCTTCGCTGTCTCTTGAGGTAACCCCGCAGATCACCCCGGACAACCGGGTGATCATGGCGGTCAAGGTCACCAAGGACGAGCCCGACTACCTCAATGCCCTGGATCATGTGCCGGCGATCCGCAAGAACGAGGTCAACGCCAAGGTGCGCATCAATGACGGCGAGACCATCGTCATCGGCGGCGTGTACTCGACGGTGCAAAGTAAAGTTGTCGACAAGGTGCCATTTTTCGGCGATGTGCCGTATGTTGGGCGGCTGTTTCGTCGCGATGTTCTACAAGAGAAAAAATCCGAGCTGCTGGTCTTCCTGACTCCGCGTATCATGAGTGACCAGGCGATTGCTGTGAGTCGTTGATTCTGTGCGAAATTTGATACTTGTGGGGCCCATGGGTGCTGGCAAAAGCACCATCGGCCGCCTGCTGGCCAAAGAGCTGCGCCTGCCGTTCAAGGATTCCGACAAGGAAATTGAATTGCGCACTGGCGCCAATATCCCGTGGATCTTCGATAAAGAAGGCGAGCCGGGCTTTCGTGACCGCGAGCAGGCGATGATCGCCGAGCTGTGCGCGTTCGATGGCGTGGTGCTGGCTACCGGTGGTGGCGCGGTGATGCGCGATGCCAACCGCCAGGCCCTGCATGCTGGCGGGCGGGTGGTGTATCTGCATGCCTCGGTCGAGCAGCAGGTCGGGCGTACTTCGCGCGATCGCAACCGGCCGTTGCTGCGCACGGCCAACCCGGAGGCGACCTTGCGTGCGCTGCTGGAGGTTCGCGACCCGCTGTATCGCGAAATTGCCGATCTGGTGGTGGAAACCGACGAACGGCCGCCGCGGATGGTGGTGCAGGATATTCTCGAGCGCTTGCAGAAGTTGCCGCCCCGTTAAGCCAGGACTATCCTCGGCGACCAGTCATGCCGTGACAGGGCACACCGTTATCGCGCGGTTCGAGCCATCGATGCCGCGCCTAGTTCATTGTGGGGACACATGCAGACACTTAAGGTCGAATTGGGCGAACGTAGCTACCCGATCTACATTGGCGAAGGCTTGCTGGATCAGCCTGAACTGCTGGCGCCGCACATTGCCGGCCGGCAGGTCGCCATCGTGTCCAACGAGACTGTCGCGCCCCTCTATCTCGAGCGTCTGAGCAAGACCCTGGGTGCCTATTCGGTACTGCCGGTGGTGTTGCCCGACGGCGAGGCCTACAAGAATTGGGAAACCCTGCAACTGATCTTCGATGCGCTGCTTACCGCCCGCCACGACCGCCGCACTACCGTGGTAGCGCTTGGCGGCGGGGTGATCGGCGACATGGCCGGCTTTGCCGCCGCCTGCTACCAGCGCGGCGTGGATTTCATCCAGGTGCCGACGACCTTGCTGTCCCAGGTCGATTCGTCGGTGGGCGGCAAGACCGGCATCAATCATCCGCTGGGCAAGAACATGGTCGGTGCCTTCTATCAGCCCAACGCGGTGCTGATCGACACCCGCAGTCTCAATTCCCTGCCGCCGCGCGAGCTGTCGGCGGGTCTGGCCGAAGTGATCAAGTATGGCCTGATCTGCGACGAACCTTTCCTTGGCTGGCTCGAAGAGCACATGCAGCCCCTGCGCGACCTCGATCAGGTCGCGCTGACCGAAGCCATCCGTCGTTCCTGCGCAGCCAAGGCCGCAGTGGTGGGCGCCGATGAGCGCGAATCGGGTGTGCGCGCCACGCTGAACCTGGGCCACACCTTTGGCCACGCCATCGAGACCCACATGGGCTATGGTGTGTGGCTGCACGGTGAGGCCGTTGCTGCGGGCACCGTCATGGCCCTGGAAATGTCCATGCGCCTGGGCTGGATCAGCCAGCAGGAGCGTGACCGTGGTATCCGTCTGTTCCAGAACGCAGGCTTGCCTGTGGTGCCACCGACGCAAATGACCCCGGCGCAGTTCATGGAGCACATGGCAGTAGATAAAAAGGTACTCGACGGTCGTCTGCGTTTGGTCCTGCTGCGCCGCATGGGCGAAGCGGTGGTCACCGACGACTATCCGAAAGAGATTCTTCAGGCCACGCTGGCCGCGGATTACCGCGCGATCGTGGCCCAGCTTTGAGGTTGATGAGCGTCCGATGACTAGTTTGCATGCCGACGAGGCCTTTCTCGGCCATTACCAGTTGAACCACGACCCCTTTGCTGCACGGGTACCGGGTTTCAAATTCTTCCCTGCCCAGCGCAAGCCGGTACTCGGCCAACTGCATCACCTGGCGCGCTACAGCCAGCTGCTGCTGGTGGTCACCGGCCCTCAAGGCAGTGGCAAGACCCTGCTGCGCCAGGCGCTGGTGGCCAGCACCAACAAACAATCGGTGCAAAGCGTGGTGGTTTCCGCCCGTGGCGCCAGCGATGCCGCCAGCCTGCTTGGCCAGGTTGCCCAGTCGCTGGGCGTGGCCCAGGCTGAAGTCCCGGACATCCTTGCCCAGGTGGTGCAGTTGGCACTGACCGGGCAGGAAGTCTATCTGCTGGTGGACGATGCGGAACAACTTGGCGAGTCGGCACTCCAAGCCTTGCTGGAGTTGGCGGCGGGTACCCCTGAAGGGCGTCCGCATGTATTCCTGTTTGGCGAGCCTTCATTGATCGCCGGGCTGGAAGAGCTCAATGCCGAGCAGGAGCGGTTCCACGTCATCGAGCTTGAGCCCTACAGCGAAGAAGAAACCCGTGAATACCTCGAGCAGCGCCTGGAAGGTGCCGGGCGGGGCATCGAGGTGTTCAGCAGTGAACAGATCGTTGATATTCACCAAAACTCTGACGGCTGGCCCGGGAATATCAACCAGGTCGCCCGCGATACCTTGATCGAAGCCATGATCGCCAGCCGTACCACGGCGAAGCGACCATCAATGGGGTTCAATATGCCGAAGAAACATGTGCTGGCGCTGTCTGCAGTTGTCGTGGTCGCTGTCGCGGCCGCCGTGCTGATGCCGAAGAAGGGTGATCAGGCGCCAACTGCTCCTGCCGAACAGGCGCAACTGCCGCTGGGCGAAGGTCAGCCGGGTAATGCCCAGTCGAACAACGGCGGCCCGGCGATCGAATTCGCCGGCAACTCGCAGCCGATGCCGCTACCGCTGGTTGGCCAGTCGCAACCGGTCATGCGTGGCCCACTGGCCGAGTCCACCGGTATGGGTGAAGGCGAAGAATCGACGCCAGCCGGTGAAACCGCGCTGCAGCCTTCTACACCGCCTACCGTCACCACTATCGCACCTCCGGCAGGCGTCACCGCTGGTCCTGCGCCAACGCCAGCCCAGCCGGTTGCGGTTGCACCTGTGCAGCAGTCGGTAGCGCCAGTTGTCAGCAAGCCGGTTGCACCTGTGGCCAAGCCTGCGCCAACCCAGGTTGCAACCGCCAAGCCTGCACCTAAACCTGCCGAGAAGCCGGCAGCCAAGCCAGCAGCCGGTGGTGGCTGGTACACCGGGCAGAAGCCGGGCAATTATGTCGTGCAAATCCTCGGCACCAGCTCCGAAGCGTCGGCCCAGGCCTACGTCAAGGCGCAGGGTGGCGACTATCGCTACTTCAAGAAAACCCTGCAGGGCAAGCCGCTGTACGTCATCACTTACGGCAACTTCACCAGCCGTGATGCCGCCCTGGCTGCAATCAAGGCCTTGCCAGCCAAGGTCCAGGCTGGTAAACCTTGGCCACGTACCGTCGCCAGCGTCCAACAAGAACTGGCCTCGACCCGCTGATATAGCCTGGTGGCACTACCCCCGCCACCTGCTGAGCGACTCCTGAACATCGGTCAAGCCTGCTGCGTACTGCGCGGCAGGCTTTTCTGTCCCAGACTGCCGGCCACAAGCCCATCTTGCAGTCCAGGCTGAAACGCTTCAGACTCAAGCCATGCCGTTACCACGGCGCGCGCTTAAAAACATTCAAAAATGCGACATGGATTTGCGGCAATTCGTCGTAAATTTGTGGGCTTCCCTGTCGCTGTGCAACAATGGCTCCCCTATTGCCCCCGCAAAGCTGGCATTCGTTCGGCGTGGATGGTAAGTGGTTGTACTAAAAAAAGATTTGCCTTGGTGAGAGGCGAACCTGGTGAGAAAGTGTCTATGAAAACAGGTCTGTACCATCCCGAAGAATTCAAGGATAACTGTGGTTTCGGCCTGATCGCCCATATGACGGGCGAACCCAGCCACCACCTTTTGCAAACGGCCATCCAGGCCCTGACCTGCATGACCCACCGCGGTGGGATCAACGCCGACGGCAAGACCGGCGACGGTTGCGGTCTGCTCATGCAAAAGCCCGATCAGTTCCTGCGTGCCGTGGCCCGCGAACAGTTCGGCAATGAGCTGCCCAAGCAGTACGCGGTCGGCATGGTGTTCTTCAATCAGGACAACGCCAAGGCTGAAGCCGCGCGCGCCAACATGAACCGCGAGATCCTCGCGGCCGGCCTGCAACTGGTGGGCTGGCGCAAAGTGCCGATCGACACCAGCGTCCTCGGCCGCCTGGCCCTGGAGCGCCTGCCGCAGATCGAGCAGGTGTTCATCGGCGGTGAAGGCCTGAGCGATCAGGAATTCGCCATCAAGCTGTTCAGCTCCCGTCGTCGCTCCTCGGTGGCCAACGCCGCCGACACCGACCACTACATCTGCAGCTTTTCGCACAAGACCATCATCTACAAAGGCCTGATGATGCCGGCGGACCTCGCCGCCTTCTATCCAGACCTCAGCGACGAGCGCCTGCAAACCGCGATCTGCGTGTTCCACCAGCGCTTCTCCACCAATACCCTGCCGAAATGGCCGCTGGCGCAGCCGTTCCGCTTCCTCGCCCACAACGGCGAGATCAACACCATCACCGGTAACCGCAACTGGGCCCAGGCGCGGCGCACCAAGTTCGCCAACGACCTGATCCCCGACCTTGAAGAGCTCGGCCCGCTGGTCAACCGCGTCGGATCCGACTCCTCGAGCATGGACAACATGCTCGAACTGATGGTTACCGGCGGCATCGACCTGTTCCGCGGCGTGCGCATGATCATTCCGCCAGCGTGGCAGAACGTCGAGACCATGGACGCCGACCTGCGCGCCTTCTACGAATACAACTCCATGCACATGGAAGCGTGGGACGGTCCGGCCGGTGTGGTACTGACCGAAGGCCGCCATGCGGTGTGCCTGCTCGACCGCAATGGCCTGCGCCCGGCGCGCTGGGTCACCACCAAGAACGGCTACATCACCCTGGCGTCGGAAATCGGCGTGTGGGATTACAAGCCTGAAGACGTGATTGCCAAGGGCCGTGTCGGCCCGGGGCAGATCTTTGCCGTGGACACCGAAACCGGGCAGATCCTCGACACCGACGCCATCGACAACCGCCTGAAGTCGCGCCATCCGTACAAGCGCTGGCTGCGCCAGAATGCCCTGCGCATCCAGGCCGACCTCAGCGACGATCAGGGCGTGGCCAGCTACGATGCTGACCAGCTCAAGCAATACATGAAGATGTTCCAGGTCACCTTCGAAGAGCGCGACCAGGTGCTGCGTCCGCTCGGCGAACAAGGCCAGGAAGCGGTCGGTTCGATGGGCGATGACACGCCGATGGCGATCCTCTCGCAGCGCGTGCGTTCGACCTACGATTACTTCCGCCAGCAGTTCGCCCAGGTCACCAACCCGCCGATCGACCCGCTGCGCGAAGCGATCGTCATGTCGCTGGAGATCTGCCTGGGGGCCGAGCGCAACATTTTCCAGGAATCCCCGGAGCATGCCTCACGGGTCATCCTCAGCTCGCCGGTGATCTCGCCAGCCAAGTGGCGGTCGCTGATGAACCTCGACCGCCCTGGCTTCGAGCGTCAGTTGATCGACCTCAACTACGAAGAGAGCCTGGGTCTGGAAGCGGCGGTGCGCAACATCGCCGATCAGGCTGAAGAAGCCGTGCGCAGCGGCAAGACCCAGCTGGTGCTGAGCGACCGTCATATCGCCCCGGGCAAGCTGCCGGTGCATGCCTCGCTGGCCGTGGGTGCGGTGCATCACCGCCTGACCGAGCTGGGCCTGCGTTGCGACAGCAACATCCTGGTTGAAACCGCCACCGCCCGTGACCCGCATCACTTTGCCGTGTTGATCGGTTTCGGTGCTTCGGCGGTGTATCCGTACCTGGCCTACGAAGTGCTGGCCGACCTGATTCGTACCGGCGAAGTGCTCGGCGACCTGGACGAAGTGTTCAAGTACTACCGCAAGGGCATCTCCAAGGGCCTGTTGAAGATTCTCTCGAAGATGGGCATCTCGACTGTCGGCTCCTACCGTGGTGCGCAGCTGTTCGAAGCCGTCGGTCTCTCGGAAGAAGTGGTGAACCTGAGCTTCCGTGGCGTTGCCAGCCGCCTCAAAGGCGCACGTTTCGTCGACATCGAGAACGAGCAGAAGCTGCTCGCCGCCGAAGCCTGGAGCGCGCGCAAGCCGATCCAGCAGGGTGGCCTGCTGAAGTTCGTCCATGGCGGCGAATACCACGCCTACAACCCGGATGTGGTCAACACCCTGCAGGCCGCCGTGCAGCAGGGCGACTACGCCAAGTTCAAGGAATACACCGCGCTGGTCGACAAGCGCCCGGTATCGATGATTCGCGACCTGCTCAAGGTGAAAACCCTGGAGCAGCCGCTGGAACTGAGCGAGATCGAGCCGCTGGAGGCGATCCTCAAGCGTTTCGACTCTGCCGGTATCTCCCTCGGCGCGCTGTCGCCGGAAGCTCACGAAGCCCTGGCCGAGGCGATGAACCGCCTGGGCGCGCGCTCCAACTCCGGTGAGGGCGGCGAAGACCCGGCCCGCTACGGCACGATCAAGAGCTCGAAGATCAAGCAGGTGGCCACCGGCCGCTTTGGCGTCACCCCCGAGTACCTGGTCAACGCCGAAGTGCTGCAGATCAAGGTCGCCCAGGGCGCCAAGCCGGGTGAAGGCGGGCAATTGCCTGGCGGCAAGGTCAACGGCCTGATTGCCCGGCTGCGTTACGCCGTGCCTGGCGTGACCCTGATCTCGCCACCGCCGCACCACGATATCTACTCGATCGAAGACCTCTCGCAGCTGATCTTCGACCTCAAGCAGGTCAACCCGCAGGCGCTGGTTTCGGTCAAGCTGGTGGCAGAAGCCGGCGTCGGCACCATCGCCGCCGGTGTGGCCAAGGCCTATGCCGACCTGATCACTATCTCCGGCTACGACGGTGGTACAGGTGCTTCGCCGCTGACCTCGATCAAGTACGCCGGCGCGCCGTGGGAACTGGGTCTGGCCGAAACCCACCAGACCCTGCGCGGCAACGATTTGCGCGGCAAGGTCCGGGTACAGACCGACGGCGGCCTGAAAACCGGCCTGGACGTGATCAAGGCGGCGATCCTAGGCGCCGAAAGCTTCGGCTTCGGTACCGCGCCAATGATCGCCCTGGGCTGCAAATACCTGCGTATCTGTCACCTGAACAACTGCGCCACCGGCGTTGCCACCCAGAACGACAAGCTGCGCAAGGATCACTACATCGGCACCGTCGACATGGTGGTGAACTTCTTCACCTACGTCGCCGAAGAAACCCGTGAGTGGCTGGCCAAGCTGGGCGTGCGCAGCCTCGGCGAGCTGATCGGGCGTACCGACCTGCTGGAAATGCTCCCCGGCGAAACCGAGAAGCAGAAGCACCTGGACCTCAGCCCGCTGCTGGGCAGCCCACATGTGCCGGCCGACAAGCCGCAGTTCTGCGAAGTCGACCGCAACCCGCCGTTCGACAAAGGCGTGCTGGCCGAGAAGATGGTCGACATGGCCCTGCCAGCCATTCGCGACCTGTCGGGCGCCGAGTTCGACCTGGACATCTGCAACTGCGACCGCTCCATCGGCGCGCGGATCTCCGGCGAAATCGCCCGCCTGCACGGCAACCAGGGCATGGCCAAGGCGCCGATTACCTTCCGCTTCAAAGGCACTGCCGGGCAGAGCTTCGGGGTGTGGAACGCCGGTGGCCTGAACATGTACCTCGAAGGTGATGCCAACGACTACGTCGGTAAAGGCATGACCGGTGGCAAGCTAGTGATCGTGCCGCCTGTGGGCAGCCCGTTCGCCACCCAGCACAGCGCCATTATTGGCAACACCTGCCTGTACGGCGCCACTGGCGGCAAGCTGTTCGCCGCCGGCACCGCGGGCGAGCGCTTTGCCGTGCGCAACTCCGGTGCCCACGCGATTGTCGAGGGCACAGGCGATCACTGCTGTGAGTACATGACCGGTGGCTTTGTCTGCGTTCTGGGCAAGACCGGTTACAACTTCGGCTCGGGCATGACCGGTGGTTTTGCTTACGTGCTGGACATGGACAACAGCTTCGTCGACAAGCTCAACCACGAACTGGTCGAGATCCAGCGCATCAGCGGCGAGGCCATGGAGGCTTATCGCAGCCACCTACAGCGCGTGCTGGCTGAATACGTCGAAGAAACCAACAGCGAATGGGGTCGTGAGCTCTGGGAAAACCTGGACGACTACGTGCGGCGCTTCTGGCTGGTCAAGCCGAAGGCGGCCAACCTGAAGAACTTGCTGTCCAGCACCCGTGCCAACCCGCAGTGATATGCGCCTGAAGAGTTTGATGAGGTTTTGAACATGGCTGAACGTCTGAGTAATGACTTCCAGTTCATCGAGGTCGGGCGCAAGGATCCGAAGAAGAAACTGTTGCGTCAACGCAAGAAAGAGTTCGTGGAAATCTACGAGCCCTTCAAACCCCAGCAGTCGGCCGAGCAGGCCCACCGCTGCCTGGGTTGTGGCAACCCGTACTGCGAGTGGAAGTGCCCGGTGCACAACTTCATCCCCAACTGGTTGAAGCTGGTCTCCGAAGGCAACATCCTCGCCGCCGCGGAGCTGTCGCACCAGACCAACACCCTGCCGGAAGTGTGCGGCCGGGTGTGCCCGCAAGACCGCCTGTGCGAAGGTGCCTGCACCCTCAACGACGGCTTCGGCGCGGTGACCATCGGCTCGGTGGAGAAGTACATCACCGACACCGCCTTCGCCATGGGCTGGCGCCCGGACATGTCCAAGGTCAAGCCGACCGGCAAGCGCGTCGCCATTATCGGTGCCGGCCCAGCTGGCCTGGGCTGCGCCGACGTGCTGGTGCGCGGCGGGGTGACTCCGGTGGTGTTCGACCGCAACCCGGAAATCGGCGGCTTGCTGACCTTCGGCATCCCCGAGTTCAAGCTGGAAAAGACCGTGCTGAGCAATCGCCGTGAAGTCTTCACTGGCATGGGCATCGAGTTCCGCCTCAATACCGAGGTGGGCAAGGATGTCAGCATGGAGCAACTGCTCGAGGAATACGATGCCGTGTTCATGGGCATGGGCACCTACACCTACATGAAGGGCGGCTTCCCCGGTGAAGACCTGCCGGGTGTGCATGACGCCCTGGATTTCCTGGTGGCCAACGTCAACCGCAACCTGGGCTTTGAAAAGTCGCCGGAAGATTTCGTCGACATGAAGGGCAAGAAGGTCGTGGTGCTCGGTGGCGGCGACACGGCGATGGACTGCAACCGCACCTCCATCCGCCAGGGCGCCAAGGCTGTGACCTGTGCCTATCGTCGTGACGAGGCGAACATGCCTGGCTCTCGCAAAGAGGTGAAGAACGCCAAGGAAGAGGGGGTGAAGTTCCTCTACAACCGCCAGCCGATTGCGATTGTCGGTGAAGACAAGGTCGAAGGCGTGAAGGTGGTCGAGACCCGTCTCGGCGAGCCGGACGCCCGTGGCCGCCGCAGCCCTGAGCCGATCCCGGGCTCCGAAGAGATCATCCCGGCTGATGCCGTGGTCATCGCCTTCGGTTTTCGCCCGAGCCCGGCGCTGTGGTTCGAGCAGTTCAGCATCCATACCGACAGCCAGGGCCGCGTCGTGGCCCCGGAACAGGCCCAGTACAAGCACCAGACCAGCAACCCGAAGATCTTCGCCGGTGGCGACATGGTCCGTGGTTCTGACCTGGTGGTGACGGCGATCTTCGAGGGGCGCAATGCTGCCGAGGGGATTCTGGATTACCTGGGCGTCTGAAAAAGCTTCGCGGGACAAGCCCGCCCCTACAGAACCTGTGTAGGAGCGGGCTTGACCCGCGATGAATTCAACAAAATCTATTGACCTGTCACAAGTCGATAGACAAAAGGCACGGTTGATACCGTGCCTTTTACGTTGGGCTCTGAGAAAATGCCCCCACTTTTTTTCCGGATGCCGACATGACTGCCTTGAAGAACGATCGTTTTCTGCGCGCCCTGCTCAAGCAACCCGTAGACGTCACCCCGGTGTGGATGATGCGCCAGGCCGGCCGCTACCTGCCGGAATACCGCGCCAGCCGCGCCAAGGCCGGCGACTTCATGAGCCTGTGCATGAACCCGCAGTTTGCCTGCGAGGTCACCCTGCAGCCGCTGGACCGCTACCCGCTGGACGCCGCGATCCTGTTCTCGGACATCCTCACCATCCCCGACGCCATGGGCCAGGGCCTGTACTTCGAAACCGGCGAAGGCCCGCGTTTCAAAAAGGTCATCAGCACCCTGGCCGACATCGAGGCGCTGCCGATCCCTGATCCGCAAAAAGACCTGGGCTACGTCATGGACGCGGTCAGCACCATCCGCCGCGAGCTCAACGGCCGCGTGCCGCTGATCGGCTTCTCCGGCAGCCCCTGGACCCTGGCCACCTACATGGTCGAAGGCGGCTCGTCGAAAGACTTCCGCAAGACCAAGGCCATGCTCTACGACAACCCGCAGGCCATGCACCTGCTGCTCGACAAGCTGGCGCAGTCGGTCATCAGCTACCTCAACGGGCAGATCCTCGCTGGTGCACAAGCGGTGCAGATCTTCGACACCTGGGGCGGCAACCTGTCGGCGGCGGCCTATCAGGAGTTCTCCCTGGCCTACATGCGCAAGATCGTCAGCGGCCTGATCCGCGAGCACGAAGGGCGCAAGGTGCCGGTCATCCTCTTCACCAAGAACGGCGGCCTGTGGCTGGAAAGCATCGCCGATGCCGGTGCTGATGCCCTGGGCCTGGACTGGACCTGCGACATCGGCGAAGCGCGCCAGCGCGTCGGCAGCAAGGTTGCCCTGCAGGGCAACATGGACCCGACCGTGCTGTACGCCAAGCCGGAGGCCATCCGTGCCGAAGTCGGGCGCATCCTCGCCAGCTACGGCCATGGCACCGGTCATGTGTTCAACCTGGGTCACGGTATCACCCCGGAAGTTGACCCGGAGCACGCCGGCGCGTTCATCAACGCCGTGCACGAGCTGTCGGCGCAGTACCACTAGTAGGCGCGGGCTTGCCCCGCGATTGCGATCTGACTGAACCAGCGCGATCGCGGGGCAAGCCCGCTCCCACTGCTATTAAGGTTCAATTCAGCCTGCCTGGGTAATCTGGCTCCATCGAAACCCAGACAGGATCTTCACCATGAAAACTCGTTACCTCGCTCTGCTGCTTGCCCCGCTGTTCAGCACCGCTGCCCTGGCTGCCGGCTACACCGGCCCTGGCGCCCAGTCGGTAACCACGGTTGCCGCTGCCAATGACGCCGCTGACGACACCCCGGTGGTGTTGCAAGGCTACGTCATCAAGAAAGTGAACAACGATGACAAGTACGAGTTCAAGGACACCACCGGCACCATCACCGTCGAGATCGATGACGAAGACCTGCCGCCGGTGGCCTTCAACGACAAGACCAAGGTCAAGCTGACCGGCGAAGTCGAGAAGCACCTGATGAGCCGTGAAGTGGATGTTGATCTGGTTGAAGTGATCAACTAAAAAGCATCGCGGGGCAAGCCCGCTCCTACAGGGATGGTTGTCATCTGTAGGAGCGGGCTTGTCCCGCGATGGTATTCAAGCCTTGGCCGGCAACCGGCTCAAGTGCAACGCCACCAGCAACGCCACCACCAGCAAGCTGCCAATGAACAGGCCGATGCCGTTCCATCCCGCCTGGTGCCAGAACACCCCGCCCGCCGTGCCCGCCACACTCGACCCTGCGTAATAGCTGAACAGGTACAACGACGACGCCTGGCCCTTGGCCTTGGTCGCCCGGCGACCGATCCAGCTGCTGGCCACCGAATGCGCGCCGAAAAAGCCGAAGGTGAATACCAGCATGCCGACGATTATCAGCAGCAAGGGGCCAAGCAGGGTCATCAGCAAGCCGCTGAACATCAGCAAAATCGTTGCCCAGAACACCTTGCGCCGGCCCAGCTTATCGGCCAGGGCGCCGATCTGCGCCGAGCTGTAGATCCCCGACAGGTACACCACCGACAGCAGCCCGACCAGCGCCTGGCTCATGTGATAGGGCTCGGCCAGCAGGCGATAGCCGATGTAGTTGAACAGGGTGACGAACGCGCCCATCAGCAGGAAGGCTTCCAGGAACAGCCACGGCAGGCCGGCATCGCGAAAGTGTAGGGTGAAGCCATCAAGCAGGCTGCGCGGGTGCAGCGAGCGCGGGCGGAAGTTGCGCGATTCGGGGAGGATCTTCCAGAACACCGCCGCTGCAATCAGCGCCAGGCCACCGATCACCAGCATCGCCGTGTGCCAGCTGACGAAGTCGATCAGTACCCCGGTGATCAGCCGCCCGCTCATGCCGCCGATGGCGTTGCCACCGATGTACAGGCCCATGGCCAGACCGATGTGCTGGGGGTGGATTTCTTCGCTCAGATAAGTCATGGCCACCGCCGCCAGGCCGCTGAGCGACAGCCCGAGCAGCGCGCGGGTCAGCAGCACGCCATGCCAACTGGGCATCAGGGCGCTGACGATGGTGCACAGCGCTGCGCAAAACAGGGCGAAGACCATCACCGGCTTGCGCCCGATGCGGTCAGAAATCGGCCCGGTGATCAACAGCCCGAATGCCAGCATGCCGGTGGATACCGAGAGGATCAGGCTGCTCTGCGCGGCGCTGATCGAAAACTCGTGGGACAGCAGCGGCATCATCGGCTGCACGCAATACAGCAGGGCAAAGGTGGCAAAGCCGCCGCAGAACAGCGCCAGCACGGTGCGCATAAAGGCCGGGGTGCCTTTCTCGATCCAGCTTTCGTTGAGAGTAGCGACGATTTCGTCGAGGGGAGCCACGGGTAATTCGTGGGCGTGTGGCGCAACAGCAGTTTTCACGGGTGACCTCGGTGGGCGCTACGGCCTGTCAGGCAGTGAAAAAAGCATATAGCTGGCTAATGATCATTTCCAATATATTGTTCGACCTGTTTAAGAGGTTTTACGACCTATTGGAGCCACCATGGAATTGCGTCATCTGCGCTACTTCATTGCCGTCGCCGAAGAGCTGCATTTTGGCCGGGCGGCGCAGAACCTGGGGATCTCCCAACCGCCGTTGAGCCAGCAGATCCAGGCCCTGGAACAGGAGCTGGGGGCACGCTTGTTCGAGCGTACCAGTCGTCGGGTCGAGCTCAGCGAGGCCGGGCGCCTGTTCCTTGAAGAGGCGCGGCTGGTGCTGGCGCAAGTCGACAAGGCCGCCGATGTCGCCCGGCGAGCGCAACTGGGCGAACTGGGCGAGATGAAGATCGGCTTCACTTCCTCGGCGCCGTTCAATTCGAGCATCCCCAAGGCCATTCACGCCTTTCGCCAGCGCTTTGCGGCAGTGCACTTGAACCTCAAGGAAATGAGCAGCCGCGACGTGGCCGATGCCTTGCTCGACGAGTCGATCGAAGTCGGCCTGATGCGGCCGTTGGCCTTGCCCGACAGCCTAATTGCCGTCGAGCTGTTTCGCGAGCCGCTGGTGGCGGTGATCAATGCGGCCCACCCGTTAGCTCGGGGCAGCGAAGCCGGGGTGCACATGGCCGAGTTGGCCCACGAACCCTTCGTGTTCTTTGCGCGCAGTTACGGCAGTGGCTTGCATGCGCAATTGCTGAGCCTGGCGCGTCAGGCCGGGTTCAGCCCGCATTTTGCCCAGGAGGCGGGGGAGGCGATGACCATCATCGGCCTGGTGGCGGCGGGGTTGGGGGTGTCGGTACTGCCGGCGTCGTTTCAGCGCATGCGCATCGACGGCGTGGTGTACCGGACCTTGCTCGACGACGACGCGGTGACTGCTGTGTGGCTGGTGCAGCGCCGCGCTGCGCCGTCGGCGATGGCCAGGGCCTTTGCCGAGCTGTTGACCCGGCAGGCCCTGGAACGCAGCTGAGTTACTGGACCTTGGCCAAGTCGCCCTTCAGCGCCACGCCCGCCATGACTGCGCCGGCGTGGCATTCGTAGGTGGTGGCGTCCTTGCGCTCGTTGCGCTTGTAGTAGCTGCTGATGTTGGTCACGGCGTTGGCGCCGACCTTGCGAGCGGCGTCCTGCATGGTCAGCAGTGCCGATTGCAGGGCCCATTCACAGGCTGCTTCGTCAGTCTTGTTGAAGGCGTTGGTTTTCTTGTTGGTGACCGCCGCCGGGCTGACCACGGTGACCTTGCCCTTGGGCTGCACGCCGGCCAGGTAGAACTTCACCGAACCGTCGAGCTTGTTCTCGGCGGTCATCTGCGTCACGACTTTCTCGAACGGCAGGTAGTGGGTGGTATCGCGGGCCTGGCTGAGGCCGGGCAGGGCGCAGAGCAGCAAAGTGGCGGTGGCGGTCCAGGTTTTCAGACGCATTGTGTCGTTCCTTGATTATTTAACAGTGTTCGAGTGCTGTTCATTGATGGCGCGTTGCACCATGTTTTGCGCATTCTGCCTGTTCAACTCCTGCACAATGCTTTTGTCGAGGTTGTTCACCCAACGGTTGTAGTTGCGGTGAATCTTGCCGTTCTTGTAGCCCAGCTCGCGGCTGTCGCGGTAGTTGATGCGAAAGTTGCTGACGCTGTAGCGGATGTCGACGGCGGCATAGAAGGTATTGCGTACCAGGATGTCGGCCTGGATCAGGTTCGGGGTGACCTTGCGGGCGGTCCAGCCGCGCTCGGCCACGGCCTTGAGGATGGCCTGCTGCACCTGCTCGTGGCTGTAGTTGTGCCCGGCTACAAGCTGCTCTTGCGGGGTCAGTACCGGTTTCGAGGTACAGCCAGCCAGGCCCGCCAGGGCCAGGCCGAGGACAGCGGCGCGAATCAATGAAGACATTCCTTTCTCTCCAGCAGGTTTCAGATCAGGTCCAGCGACGGAAAATCAGCGAGGTGTTGACCCCGCCAAAGGCGAAGTTGTTGTTCATCACGTAGTCGTGACTCATGCTGCGAAACTCGCCGCACAGGTAGTCCAGCTCGCCGCAGCGCGGGTCGATGTGCTCAAGGTTGAGGGTGTGCACATAGCGGTCGCTGTTCATCATCTCGATGCTGAACCAGGACTCCAACGCGCCGCAAGCACCCAGGGTGTGGCCGAGGAAGCTTTTTTGCGAGCTGATCGGCATGCGCGGGCCGAACAGGCTGCTGGTGGCCAGGGTTTCGGCGATATCGCCCTGCTCGGTGGCGGTGCCATGACCGTTGACGTAGCCAATGGCCTCGGGCGCCAGGCTTGCATCTTCTAGCGCCAGCTCCATGGCCCGGCGCATGGTTGCCTGCTCCGGGCGGGTGGTGTGCTGGCCGTCGGCATTGCTGCCAAAGCCGACGATTTCGGCATAGATGTGCGCGCCACGGGCCAGTGCGTGCTCAAGTTCTTCAAGCACCAGCATGCCGCCGCCTTCACCGATCACCAGGCCATCGCGGCCACTGTCGTAGGGGCTCGGGCTCTTGTGCGGGGTGTCGTTCTTGAGGCTGGTGGCGTACAGCGCATCGAACACCATGGCTTCGGTCGGGCACAGCTCTTCGGCGCCGCCGGCGAGCATCAGCGGCAGGCGGCCGAACTTGATCGCCTCATAGGCGTAGCCGACGCCCTGGCTGCCGCTGGTACAAGCGCTGGAGGTGGGGATCAGGCGCCCGGTGAGGCCGAAGAAGATGCTGATATTGGCCGCGGTGGTGTGCGGCATCATCCGCACATAGGAATTGGCGTTGAGGCCTTCGGCCACCGAGTTGAGCAGCATGTTGCCAAACGCCTTGATCTCGTCGGTGCTACCGGTGGACGAGCCGCAGGCCACGCCCATGCGCCCGTCGCGGATCGACGGGTCATCGAGCAGGCCGGCGTCGCGCAGGGCGTTCTGTGCTGCCGCCACGGCCAGGCGCGAGACCCGGCCCATGCTGCGCAGTTGCTTGCGGGTCCAGCCAGCGGGCACCTTGAAGTCATCGATGGGGCCGGCCAGGCGCGTGTTGAGCTCCTCGAAGCGGTCCCATTCGTCCATGCGGCGGATGCCGCTGCGGTTGTTGGCGAAGTTGCCGGCAATGGTCTGCCAGTCGCTGCCCAGCGAAGTGATACCGGCCATGCCGGTGACGACCACACGTTTCATCAGCACAGGCCTCCGTTGACTGCCAGCACCTGGCGGGTGATGTAGGCGGCTTCGGCCGACATGAGGAAATTCACCGCGCCGGCGACTTCTTCCGGGGTGCCCATGCGCTGCGCCGGGATCATCTTCAGCAGCTCTTCGACCGGCACGTGCTCGTCGAGCATGGCGGTATCGATCAATCCCGGGGCAACGCAGTTGACGGTGATCTTGCGCTTGCCCAGCTCGATCGCCAGGGCTTTGGCGGCGCCGATCACACCGGCCTTGGAGGCGCTGTAGTTGACCTGGCCGCGGTTGCCGATCATGCCCGATACCGAGGTGATGCAGACGATACGCCCGGCTTTGCGCCGGCGGATCATCGGCATCATCAACGGGTGCAGGACGTTGTAGAAACCGTCCAGGTTGGTGCGCAGCACCTGGTCCCAGTCTTCTTCGGTCAGTGCCGGGAAGGCGCCGTCGCGGGTCAGGCCGGCGTTACAGACCACGCCGTAGTAGGCGCCATGGGTTTCCACGTCATCGCTGAGAATGGCGGCGCAGGCGGCGCGGTCGGCGACGTCGAACTGCAGCACGCGGGCTTGCTGGCCCAGGCCCCGGACTTCTTCTGCAACGGCGTCGGCTTCACTGCGCCCGCTTCGGCAATGCAGGACCAGGTCGAAACCGGCGCGCGCCAGGCGCAGGGCGATGGCCCGGCCAATGCCACGGCTGGAACCGGTGACCAGGATGGTGTCAGTCATGGGGGGACTCCTCTGGGCCCGCTTCGGCCAGGTAGCTGGTCACTTGCGGCGGGCGAAAAACGTTCAAACGGGCCATGGCATGGATGCCCTGGCCGCGCAGGTGACACTCGAACACGCCCATGCCGTTGTCGTCTTCGAGCGAGCGTAGGGCATGGATACGCAAGTGGGCACCGGCAGGGAAATGTTCGACATTGCATTCGAATTTACGCGTGCCAAGCAAAAAGCCCAGCTCCACCGGCTGGCCTTTCTGGCGTGCGCGGCAACCGGCGTAGGCGGCCACGCTCTGGGCCATCAGTTCGATGCCGACCCAGGCCGGCAGGCTGCCGTCGGCGCGGTTGAACAGGCCGCCGGGGCGCACGGTCAGGTGGGTATGAATCTGCTCTTCATCGAACGACTCGACCTGATCGATGAGGATCATATCGCCGGCATGAGGCAGCAGTTCGGCCAGTGGCCAGGTGATCATTGCGTGTCTCCGAGAATCAGGCTGACATTGTTGCCGCCGAAGGCGAACGAGTTGCTCATCAGGCGCCGCGGGCCCTGGGCCGGTAGGCGCTGGCTGGCATCGACCAGGTTCAGGGCCGGCAGCTGCGGGTCAGCCGCGCCATCCCAGACATGCGGTGGCAGGCGCCCTTGGGCATTGTCGGCGCAAAGGCTCAGCCAGCAGAACGCCGCTTCCAGGGCGCCAGCGGCACCCAGGGTATGGCCGGTCATCGGCTTGCTCGACGAGCAGGCCAACTGGCTGCCGAACAGTTCATGCACGGCCAGGCTTTCCATGGCGTCGTTGTGCCGGGTGGCGGTGCCGTGCAAGTTCAGGTAGTCGATCTGTGCAGGTTGCAGGCGAGCATTGTCCAGCGCCTTGCGCATGGCCTGCAAGGCGCCTTTGCCGCTGGGCTCTGGCGCCGAGATATGGTGCGCATCGGAGCTGGCGCCAGCGCCGAGCAAGGCGATGCTTGAACCTTCGTGGTTGGCTTCACGGGTCATCAGGAACAGCGCTGCAGCTTCGCCGATGTTGATGCCGTTACGGTTGACCGAGAACGGATTGCAGCGCTCGGCGCTGACGGCTTCCAGGGCGCTGAAGCCGTTGAGGGTCAGCTTGCACAGGCTGTCGACCCCGCCGCAAATCACTGCATCGCAAACACCGAGATCGAGCAGGCGCCGGGCACTCATCAAGGCCCGGGCGCTGGAGGTGCAGGCAGTGGAAATCACATAGGCCGGGCCGCTCAGTTGCAACCGGTCGGCGAGGAAATTGGCCGGAGCACTGAGCTCCTGCTGGGCATAGTCGTAGCTGGCCGGAAACGCTTGTTCACGCAGGTAGTGGGCGATGCCGTCGCTGGCTTCCTTGATGCCCGAGGTGCTGGTACCCAGGACGATACCGATGCGCTGGCGGCCAAAGCGGGCGATGGCCGCTTCAATCGCTGCGCTGATCTGCAGGCAAGCCTCAAGTAGCAGCTGGTTGTTGCGACTGTGATGGGCCTGCGGCTCGGGCAGCTCACCGTGCACGCCTGCCACCGGCAGGCTGCGTTGCGGCACCCAACCGTCTTCGATGCGCATGCCTGAGCAGTCGCCGGCAAACAGCTTGCGGGCGACGTCGGCCTGGCCGCGACCGAGGGCACAGACCAGGCCCAGGGCATTGAGATAAGCGGTCATGGCGTGTTCTCGCTGGGCAGTGGGCTGACTAGATAACGCAGGCCCTGGCCTAGGTTCAAGGTGAAGTCGTCGGCTTGTCGGTAGTCGACGCGCCAGCGTTCACCCAGCCAGCGCTGTTGGCCTTGCTGACGGGCGCCGGGGTAGAGCGCTTGCAGCTGCTCGGCCGGGGTCAGGGCGAACAGCAGGGCGGCGAACAATTCACGTGCAGCCGGGTTGGGCGGCAGCAGGCCGTCGGCGTGCCACTGCCCCTGGTTGAGCAACTGCCGGGCTTGCGGAATGCCCAGCAAGTCCAACAGCGACCAGCGCAGGCTGGCGTCCTCGCGCTGGATCACCAGCAGCCAGTCCTGACGTTCTCCTGCCTGTTCGCGCTGGATATGCAACTGCATCGGCAGCGTCAGCGCCGGTACTTGTGCGGGCAGCGGCGCACGGCTGGCGCAGGCGCTCAACAGGGCGAAGGCGAGGATCAGCAACAGGCGTTTCATGCACTCGGCTCGGTTGGCTTCAAGGGTTTGCGGGCAACTACGTTGACCAGGGTTTCTTCGCGCTGGCCGACCGCTGGCGGCTTGCGCAGGCCAAAGCGTTCGAGCAGGCCGAAGTCGCTGGAACGGCTCCACCACAGATAGGGGTAGGAGACATTCTGCGCGCCGAACTCGAAGCCTTGGTCGCGGAGCATCTGCAGGTACTGCCCGGCACTTTTCTGCACGTGCATGGGGTGACGGAACAGCCAGCGGATAACCCAGGTGTCGATATAGGCTTCGGTGGACTCGGCGAACAGCAGGTAGCCACCGGGTTTGAGCACCCGGTAGAACTCGGCCAGGGCCTTTTCCTGCTCGACCAGGTGGTGAAAGGTCTGGTGGCAAAACAGGATATCGACGCTGCTGTCGGCAAACTGCAAGGCCGCGCAGTCACTGCCGCGCAGCTCGACATTCAGGCCCAGGCGCCCGGCCTCGGCCTGGCTCAGTTCGAGGCTGTGCGGGTCGGCGTCGGTGCCCAGCAACTGGCCGGGGGCGAACACCTGCTGCAGGTACTGGAACGACTTGCCCTGGCCGCAGCCGGCATCGAGCAGCACCGGCGCGTGCGGCAGCGGCGCGTCGAACAGCCGGCGCAGGTCGTTGATCGCCACCCGCAGCACATGGTGCTGCCAGGTGTGGCTGCGCAGGAACCAGAAGCCGAAGCGGGTTTCCTCGACGTAGCTGTCGCTGAGGAATTTCATGCCGCCGTCCTTGCACAGACTTCAGCGAGCATGCGCAGGCGCCGCTTGGGTTCGCTGACGAACGGGTTGCGCAGGTCCCAGGCGTAGCCGGCTAGGATCGAGCTGATCATCGCGCGGATTTCCGGCGAGCTCGCCGGGTGGTAGATGACGTCCTGGAAGCTGCCGTTGTACCAGCCCTCGACGTAGGCGCGGAAGGTATCGACGCCGCGCTTGAGCGGCTCGGCGAACTCGTGCTGCCAGTCGACGCTTTCACCCTGCAACTGACGGTGCAGCACGCCGGCGGCCATGCTCGCCGAGCGCATGGCGATGGTCACCCCGGAGGAGAACACCGGGTCGAGGAACTCGGCGGCGTTGCCGAGCAGGGCAAAGCCCGGGCCGTGCAGGGTCTTGACGTTGGCCGAGTAGCCGCCGATGGTCCGCGCCGGGGTGTCCCACACGGCGTTGGCCAGCACCTTGGCCAGGCTTGGCGTCTGGGCGACGAAGTCCTTCAGGCAGGCATCCAGGTCAGCCGGCGCGGCGGCAAAGTGCTCGGCGGCGGCGACCACGCCCAGGGAGCAGCGGCCGTTGCTGAACGGGATGGTCCAGAACCAGATATCGCGGTGCTGCGGGTGGGTGGTGATGAGGATCTTTTCCCGGTCGAAAGCCGGGTGGTCGATGCGGTCTTCGATGTGGGTGAACACGGCCTGGCGCACCGGGAAGTTCGACGGCGCTTCGAGGTCCAGCAGGCGCGGCAGCACGCGGCCATAACCACTGGCATCAAGGACGAATTCGGCCTCGACGCAGTACTCGCTGCCATCCAGGCGACGAACGCGGACCTGCGGGCGCGGGCGCTCGAGGTCGGCGGCGATGATCTCTTCTTCGTAGCGGATTTCCACGCCCTGGGCTGCGGCCTGGTCGGCCAGCAACTGGTCGAACTGGGCACGCTGGACCTGGAAGGTACTCGGCTTGCCATTGCTGAAGGTGTCGCCGAAATCAAAGGCGCTGTATTCGTCGCCCCAGGCGAAGGCCGCGCCGTTCTTGCACTGGAAGCCCGCCGCTTCGAGGGCCGGAAGCATCCCGGCTTCTTCGACGAAGTCGATGCAGTGCGACAACAGGCTCTCGCCGATGGAAAAACGCGGGAAGCGCTGGCGCTCGATGATCAGCACATCGTGGCCATTGCGCTTGAGCAGGGCCCCGGCGATGGCGCCGGACGGGCCGGCGCCGATGATCAGTACCTGCCGCTGTTGCAGTTCAGTGTTTGGCATAAGGCCTCCTTGCCGGTTGGGCAGACTTCAATGGAATCCGGTGCAGGCCGGCCAGCGCGGGCATCAGCGTGGCGACCAGGCTCATCAGCATCAGCGCGAAGTACAGCGCCGGGCTGATCAGCTGTTGTTGCAGCAGCAGGTTGAGAAAGACGATCTCGCTCAAGCCGCGAATATTGAGCAGCAGGCTCTCCCGCCATTTGCTCGCGCCGGCGAACGACGGCGTCGCCCAGCACAGGCCTAGCCAGTTGCCGAGCAGCTTGCTGACGATCGGCAACAGCAGCAAGGCACTCAACTGGATGGCTTCAAAGCCCTGAAGCACGTTGTGGATATCGATCTGGATGATGCCGAAGGTCAGGATCAACGGGATGGCGATGCCGTTCTGCAGGCGTTTTATCCACAGCGTCGACAGCGGCATGTGCAGCGCCAGCTTGAGCCAGGCCAGGCAGCACAGGTAGCCGATTCCGAAGATCAATGCATTGAGCCGGTAGTGTTCGGCGACGAACAGCAGGGCGAAAAAGCCCAGGCTGTAGACCCAGGGTCGGCGCACGCCGAGGGCGTACAGCGGCATGGGCAGGCAGGCCCCGAGCAGTGGCAGCAGCAAGCTCGCGGGGTCGAGGCTGCCTTTGCCCAGGCCGAACAGCAGCCAGCAGGTCAGGTCGATGAGGATCGCCGATTGCATCAGGCGGCGGGTTGCCGCGGGCGGATAGTCGATGTTGCGCAGGTACAGGTAGAGCACCGGGATGGCGGTGATGGCGAACACCAGGCCGAGGGCCAGGGTGGCCAGCCAGGGCTGCTGCGCCAGCAACAACGCGCCGCAGGCCAGGCCACAGGCAAAGGGGACGAAGAAGCTGGGCAGGGCGATCTTCAGGCTCTGGCGGTCGAATTTCAGCTCCACCACGTCCGCCAGAATATGCCCCAGCAGCAGGGCGAAACTCAGGCCGTACAAGGTTTTCAACCAGGACGGCGCCACCAGCGCGGCGCCGCTGAGTTGCCAATGTGGCTCGACCCAGAACAGCATCAGCAGCGGCAGGCCCAGGGTCGCCAGCAGCAACTGGCTGACAATCGGGATCAGTCCCAGGCGCCGCCCCAACTCGCTGGCGATCCAGAACAGGGCCAGGGCCAGGGTCCAGAACAACACAATACTCATGCCGACACTTCCTTGTGGCCGCTGGCCGCCCAGGGCGCCAGGACGAAGCTGAAAGCCAGGCCGAGGCTGACCGCCAGGCCAAAGTTGCTCACCGCCGGGGTGCTCGACACCGCCAGCAGGCCGAACGACAGCCAGGTGGTGGTCGCCGCGAGCAGGGTACCGAGCAGGCTGACGGCGGCGCCGCCGATCTGCTCGTGCATGAGGATCGCGTAGTCGACGCTGATGGCGGTCACCAGCAGCAGGCCGAACAGGCTGAACAGGGTCAGCGGCTGGCCCAGCCAGCCGAGGCAAGCCAGGCTGCACAGCGCGGCAAGCAGCGGCAGGGCGACGATGCGCAGGGCACCGCCGAGGCCGAATGGCAGGATCAGCAGCACCACGATCAACGCGCACGACAACAGCTTGAGCTCGGCGGCGCTGACCTGGGTCGCGGCGAACACTCGGTTGAGGTCGCCGAGGCGGTCGACCAGTTGCACGCCGTCGAGGTCGTCGGCTTGCAGGCGCAGCAATGCCGGATCGTTCAAGCCCTGCAGGCTGACGATGGCGGCCACGCCCTGACCGTCGGCACCCAGCCACAAGGTGCGCCAGGGTTCGCCCAGCGGGCCACTGAGGGCGTGATCGATGTCGAGGGTAGGCAATGCCTGGATTTGCGCCAGTTCCGCCTGTAACGCGCTTTGCGGGACGCCCAGGGCCAGCAGCGGTTGCAGCGGCAGCGTGCTCAGCGCATCGCGAACCTGTTGCTGCTCGGCGGGGCTGGCAACCAGTTGGCTGAGGGCCATGTAGCCCTTGAGCTTGTCGGTTGCAATCAGTTCGTCCAGGCGTGCGCCGAGGCTTTGCAGGCGCGCCAGCAATTGGCTCTGGTCGGCGCCGCGCACCAGGTAGAACTGGCTGGTGGGCTGGTAGCCGGTAATGCGCGCCACGGCCTGGGCTTCTTCGAGCAGTTGCGGCGGACTGCCGACCCACTGGCGAATGTCGTTGCGGCTGTCCAACTGCCACAGGCCGGCTGCGCAGAACAGGATCAGCAGGCCGAGCAGGACCGGGCTGGGGACCTTGCCCAGTAGCTTGAGGCGCAGGTCCACCAACCATTGGGCAATGCGCAGCGGCCATTGTGCGGGCTGCAGGTCGATACCCTTGAGCAATGCCGGCAGCAGGCACACGGCGCTGAGATAGGCGCCGATCAGGCCGGCAGCGGAAAACACGGCAATCTGGGTCAGGGCCGGGAACGGCGTGAAGGCCAGGGCCAGGTAGCCGATGCAACTGGTGGCCAGGCTCAGGCTCAGGCCCGGCAAGGTCAGGCGCAGCGCCGGCCAGGCCTGCCAGGGGCGCAGGCTCCAGCTCTTGGACAGATAGTGCAGCGGGTAGTCGACGGCGACGCCGATCAGGCTTGAGCCGAGCACCAGGGTCATCACATGCATCTGGCCGAACAGCGCCACGCAAGCCACCGCACCGAACAGCATGCCGACCAGCACCGGCACGAACGCCAGCAACACCCGCAGGCGCCGGAACGCCAGCAGCAACAGCAACAGGATGCCCACGGTGGCGCCGCCGCCGACCCAGGTGATTTCCTGGCTGGCCTGGCGCTGGCCGTTGGCTGCATACAGCAAGCCACTGGCAGCCAGCAGGCGCGCGCCGCTCTGGTCGGCTGCAACCCGGCTGCTGGCGAGCAGGTCGGCGACCTGCAGGGGCAGTTGCATGTCGAACGCGTTGCCCAGGGTGCGGGCACGCAGCAGCACCCAATGCTGGCCGTCGGCTTCGGCTAGCAGCGCGCCGCTGGCGGTGTCCAGTTGCACCGCAGCAGGGCGTGGCTGGCTGTTCTGGATGCGCCCGGTCAGGCCCAGCCAGTCGTCCTGGCTCGGCACCAGGCTAAAACCTGCAAAGGGATCGTAGAGGCTCTGCACGCGCTGCTCGATAAAGCCTTGCGGGTTGTCGACCAGGCTGCTGCGGTCGGCACGCGCGAGCATCGCCAGGCGCCCTTGCAGCAACTGTTCGCGCAGTGCCTGCAGGTCGGTCTGCAGGCTCCACTGGACCTTCTCGAACAAGCCGCTGGCCTGCCATTGCTCGCCCAGGCGCTGGGCCAGGGCGATGGCCTGGTCACGCTGGGGATGGCCGACCAGCACCAGCATCTCGCGGTTCAGCGGCTCCTGCATGCGCTGCTCGGCGCGCTGTACCAGCGGGTCCTGGGTGGCACCGGGGACCAGCGCCATCAGGTCGGCAGACAAGGGTGCAGCGCGGTGCCACTGCCAACCGGCCAGGGCCAGCACAGCGATCAGCAGCAGCAAAAACAGCCGTGGTAACAGGCGCTCACTCGGCAAAATCGCGGCGCTCCGTGTCGGTCAGGCTGGCGCTGCTGCTCGATGGCATGCGCAATACGGTGCTGTCGCCCTGGGTTTCCAGCAGTTGGATGCGTTCGACGTAGCGCCCGCCATCGATATCGATCTGGCTGAACACCTGCTTGAGCAGCAGCGAACGCGGCGTCAGGCGCAGTTGCCAGTGCGCGGCGTCGCCTTGCAGGCTCAGCTCGAAGTCACGCTGCAGGCCACTGCTGTCGCCTTGCAGCACGGCGAAGAACAGGCGGTTCTGCTCGGCGCCGGCGCTCTTGCCCGGCAGCATCTGCCAGCCGGACGGATCGCGGCGGGCGATGCCCTGGGCATTGAGGCGGTAGTCCTGCCTGAGCGGCGTTTGTAGCAGCCAGAGCAAGCCATGGTCACGGGCTAGCACGAACTGGCCTTTGCTCACCAGCGGCTGCGGGAGGGCGCGCAGGTGTTTTTCCTGGATGAACGGGCCCTTGATGACCGCAGGTTCGCCCAGTTGCTTGCTCAGATCATCGAGGCCAAAGGCCTGGGCCAGGGGGCAACTGGCCAGCAGGCCGAGGCACAGCAGGCCACGCAGCAGCGTCTTCATGGCAGCACCTTGTTCACGGCGTCGAGCATCACCTGCGGCGAAGCCAGTTGCATCTCGCCGCTGGCGATTTCGACCGCGACCTGCACGGAGCTGGCGCGGGTCATGCGCTCGCCGGTGGCGGCATCGCTGATCAGGTAGTTGATCTTCAGACGGTTCTCCCACTCCACCAGGCTGGCGCGCACGCTCAGGCGCTGGCCGAAAGTGGCGCCACGCATGTAGCGCAGTTGCAGGTCGATCACCGGCCAGGCGAAGCCCGAGGCCTGCATCTGCAGGTAGTTGTGATCGAGGTGGTCGAGCAGCGCGCAGCGCGCTACCTCGAGGTATTTGACGTAGTGCCCGTGCCAGACCACCAGCATGCTGTCGACATCGAAGAACGGCACCAGCACTTCGGTATCGACGTGCAGTACTCCCTGACTACGCATGCAGCCTCCAGTGTTGTTCGGCAATTCGGCTCAGGCACAGGCGCAGGTCGCTTTCCAGGGCGCGGTCTTCGATCACCGGGGCGAACTCTTCAAGCAGCGCCGCGTGCATTTCGGCCAAGGCTGGCGGCAGGTCGCGGGCATCGGCTTCGCGGCTGCGCAGCCAGACGCCCTGGTTGGCGGCCAGCAAGGCGGCGGCGGCGACCTGTTCGGTCAGCTCCAGCACCCGCAGGGCATCGCGGGCGGCGATGGTGCCCATGCTCACCTTGTCCTGGTTGTGGCACTCGGTGGAGCGTGAGAACACGCTGGCCGGCATGGTGTTTTTCAGGGCTTCGGCGGTCCAGGCGCTGGCGCCGATCTGCACGGCCTTGAAGCCATGGTTGAGCATCGCCCGCTCGGCGCTGGCGCCCGACAGGTTGCTCGGCAGGCCGTGGTTGTAGCGCACGTCGACCAGCAAGGCGAGCTGGCGGTCGAGCAGGTCGGCGACGTTGGCCACCAGGTTCTTCAGGCTGTCCATGGCAAATGCGATATGGCCGCCGTAGAAGTGCCCGCCGTGCAGTACGCGTTCGGCTTCGGCGTCGATGATCGGGTTGTCGTTGGCGCTGTTCAGTTCGGTTTCGATAAAGCCGCGCAGCCAGCCCAGGCTGTCGGCCAGCACACCCAGCACATGCGGCGCACAGCGTAGCGAGTAACGGTCCTGCAGGCGGTGCAGCGGCGCGGTCGGTGCGTCGATAGCGAGGTCTTGGCGCAACCAGGCAGCCACCTGCATTTGCCCCGGGTGCGGCTTGGCGGCGAACAGGCGCTCGTCGAAGTGCTCCGGGTTACCTTGCAGGGCGACCACGTTCAGCGCGGTGATCCGTGTAGCGAGCTTGAGCAGGTAATCGGCGCGGGCGAATGCCAGGCAGGCCAGGCCGGTCATCACCGCGGTGCCGTTCATCAACGCCAGGGCTTCCTTGGGCCGCAGTACCAGCGGCTGCCAGCCCAGCTCGCGGTGTACATCGGCGGCGCTGCGGCGTTCGCCGTGGTACATGACCCCGCGCTCGCCCGACAGGGTCGCGGCCACGTAGGACAGCGGCGTCAGGTCGCCGCTGGCACCCACCGAGCCTTCCTGGGGAATCAGCGGCAGGATGTCGTGGGCAAGAAACGCCTGCAGGCGCTCCAGCAACTCGACGCGCACACCAGAGACGCCATGGCACAGCGACTGCAAGCGGGCGGCCAGCACCGCACGGGTGGCCGGCGCATCGAGCAACTGGCCGAGGCCACAGCCATGGAAGGTGTACAGGTGCTTGGGCAGCGCTTCGACATGCTCCAGCGGCACCGCCACCACGCACGAGTCGCCGTAGCCGGTGGTCACGCCGTAGATCACCCCTTCCTTGTCCAGCAGCGAGTCGAGGAACTGCGCGCCACGGGCAATCCGCGCGCGGTATTCGGCGTCGTCCTGCAGGCGGGTTTCGGCCTGGCGGTTGGCCAGGGCGAGGACGTCTTCGATTGCCAGCGGCAGCGCGCCGAAGGTCACGGGCTTATGCGGATGCATCGTCATCGGTCTTCCAGAAAGGGTAGAAATTGAACCATTGCTGCGGCGCTTGCAGGCAATAGTGGCCCAGGCGTTCGGCATAGCGCCCGGCCCAGTCGGCGATCACCTGATCGCGCTGGCCGCGGCGCCATTCGATGGCCTCGGCGAAGGGTTCGAGGATCACCTGGTAGCGGCCTTGCTGCTTGAGGCAGAAGAACAGGTTGAGCCGGCACTTGAGCAGCCCGGCCAGTAGCCACGGGCCTTGCGGGAAGGCGGCGCGCTGGCCGAGAAAATCCGCCTCGACCGTGCGCGCACCGTGCAGCGGCACGCGGTCGCCAGCAATCGCCAGCCACTCGCCGCGATCCAGGCGCTGGCTCAGTTGCAGCATGATTGCCGGGTCCAGCTCGCTGACCTGGATCAGCCGCAAGTTGTTCGCCCCGGATTCACCGAGCAGGCGATTGAACTGTTCGGCGTGCTTGGTGTGCACCAGCACGTTCATGGTCACCTGCTCGCCAAGCTCGGCCAGGGCGCGGCAGACTTCAAGATTGCCCAGGTGCGCGCCCACCAGCATCTGCCCGCGTTCGGCGCGCAACTGGGTGTGCAGCTTGCCGGGGTCGACGATCTCGATCTGTTCCAGGCGCAACTTGCCGTTCCACACATCAAGCTTGTCCAGCAGGGCATCGGCGAAGGCCATGAACTGGCCGAACACCCGTCGCTGACTGGGGCGTAGGCTGGCTTGGCCGCTCCAGTCGGCCAGGTGCTGCTGGTATTGCCAGATGCTCTGCCGGGCTCGGCGGCCAAACACAAAGAAGTACAGGACGATGCCATACAGCACCGGGCTGAGCAGGCGCCGGCCGAGCAGCTTGATGCCCACGGCAGTCAGCTTCATCAGCCAGAAACTGCCACGCTCCTGGTGTTGGGCCCAGTGTTGTTCGCCGTTGCTCATGCCTGCCACCGCCGCCAGAGAATGGCCGGGGCGCGCAGCAACATGCCGAAGAACAACTTGGTGTGCATCTTCGAGATCAGCGCGTTGTCGTGGAACAGGCGAAAGTGCGAGAGGCCATCGGCAGGGTAATGCACCTTGGTCGGCAGCCAACGCATCGGCTGGTTGCGCCAGGCCAGGCGCACGAGGATCTCCGGGTCGAAGTCCATGCGCTTGCCGAGGCTCACCGCGTCGATCAGTGCCAGGGTCGGCGGCAGCGGGTACACGCGAAAGCCGCACATGGAGTCGGGAATCTGCAGCGACAGGCTGTTGATCCACACCCACACGTGGGTCAGGTAACGCGCATACAGACGGCCCTTGGGCACGCTGGCGTCGTATTGTGGATAACCGCAAATCAGCGCCTGTGGATAAGCCTGCGACTGTTCGAGAAAGCGGCTGACATCGGCCAGGTCATGCTGGCCGTCGGCATCCACCTGCAAGGCATGGCTGAAACCCAGGCGCGCGGCTGCGCGCAGGCCGGTCATGACCGCGCCGCCCTTGCCCTGGTTGACCTGCAACGTCACCAGAAACACCTGCTGCTGTTCGGCCAGCTGGCCCAGCACGGTGGCGCAGGCCGGGCTGCTGGCGTCATCGACCAGCACGCAGGGCAGACCGGCTGCGAGCAGGTCGGCAACCACCGCCGGCACCGCCCGTTCGTGGTTGTACACCGGGATCACCGCACAGGGCTTATTCACCGACGGCCTCCAGCACGATACGGCCGCTGGAGCAGGGCACCCCGGCGTTGCTGTAGGCAAAGTACAATTTGCCGCGCTCGGCATCGAAACGCAGGGTCAGTTGCAGCGGGTCGCCGGGGCGTACCAGTTGCTGGAATTTCAGCACTTCCATGCCGGCGAACCGGCGCGGCCGGTCGAGCAGCGGTTGCCCCAGGGCCAGTGCCCAGTCGACCTGGACCACGCCCGGCAGTACCGGAGTTTGTGGGAAGTGGCCGTTGAAGTAGGCGAGATCCGCCGATACCGCCAGTTGCAGCTGCAACTCGCCGTCGACCTTGGCCTGGCTCAGCACTTCCGGGTCTTTGGGCCGTGGTGCCAGCAGCAGGGCTTCGAGTTCGGCCTGGGGCAGTTTGCCTTGGGCGTTGAATGGCAATTGCCGCAGCAGGCGCCAGCGCCGTGGCAGAGCCAGGGCTTCGCAGTGCTGGCTGAGGTGTTGGCGCAGGCCCTCGGTGAGCGCGCGCCGGCCCTGGTTGCGCAAGGCGTACAGGCCCGCGGCGCTGAGCACCAGCAGGGCGCCGAGGCTGGCGCGGTTTTCCTGGATCACCGCCAGGCGCGCTTCCTCGACCCAGCCATGGGCGACCAGGGCCTGTTCGAGCATCGGCAGGGAGATGCGTTTTTCTTCCAGTTTGACGATTCGGTCCAGGCGCCCAAGCAGGCGGAAGCGACCGTCAGCGGCGAACTCGACGGCATCGGCGCTCTGCTCGATATGACCGGGCGGCAGGTAAGCCGACTCGATGCACAGTGCGCCTTGTTGGTTCTGGCTCAGGCGCACGTCGGCAAAGGGTTGCCACAGGCTATCGCCCTGGCGCCAGGCGATACCGCCGGTTTCCGAGCTGCCGAGAATTTCTGTCGGCCATTGCTGCAGGCGCTGGTGCAAGGCCTGGGCGGCGCTGGCCGGCAGTTCGCCGCCGGAGGAAAATACCCGGCGTACCGTGCTCAACGCTGGCCAATCGAGGTTGTCGCCCATGCGCTTGAGCAGCGCCGGGCTGGCCACCCAGGCAAAGGCCGGGTGCTCGCGGCTGGCGCGCTGCAGGTCTTCGGGGAAGGGCAGTTGGCGACGCACGAACGAGCGCCCGGCGCACAGCGGCCAGAGCACACGAAACAGCAGGCCGTAGATGTGCTGGGTGGCGACGCTGCCGATGATGCAGGCAGCGCCCAGGTCCTTGCCCCACAGCTGCTCCAGGGCTTGCACTTCGTTGGCCAGCTGGCGCAGGCTCTTGTCGATGCGCTTGGGTTCGCCGCTGGAGCCGGAGGTGCACAGGCTCAGTTGGCAGGTGTCCAGGTCCAGGTCTGCGGCGGCCAGGGGTGCTTCGAACAGGGCGTCCAGCGCCGTGTCTTGGGCCTGGTCGCTCAGCCACAGCTCGACCTCGCCGAGCCAGCGCTGGCGGGTCTGGGCTTGCAGGTCGGCCGGCAGCAGTACCTGCACGCCGGCCCGCCAGGCGCCAAGCAGGGCCACGGCCAGTTGCGCGGCGTCTTCCAGGTGTACGGCCATGCGTTTAACACCCCGCCGCTGCAGGCCTGCGGCCAGTTGCAGGGCTTGCTGGCACAAGGTAGCGTGATCCAGTTCCGGGGCGATGCTCACCGGCCGTGGCGTATCGCTTGGGTGCAGCAGTTGCTCAAGGGCAATCCATTTCATGAGCGTCCTCGCACGCGTTGTCTTATCAGCCATTCAATGGCAAACAGCAGGCCTATCAGCCCGTAGGCGATCAGGCCGTTGTACAGGGTCCACCAGCTCAGCGGCGCCCACAGGGTCAGGGCCGCGGCGACCAGGCCGTTGGCCAGGAAGAACAGGCTCCAGACCTTGGTCACCTGGCGCGTGTAGTGGATCGCCACGGCAGGTAGCTCCGGCTCACGCAGCCGCGCCAGACGCTCGGCCACCGGTGGACCGAACTTGAGGCTCAGGCCGAACAGGCCAAGCATGAAAGTACTGATCAGCACCGGGTACCAACGCAACAGCTGCGGGCTGTTGAATAGCGCCAGCAATGCGCAGAAGGCGATCGCCGCTACGGCCATCCAGTGCCCGCCGGGTCGCCTCGGTTCGCTCAAGGCACGCGCCAGCCACAGGCCGCCGAGCAGCAGGCCGAATTGCCAGGGGGCAAAGTGAGCCATGCCAAAATACACCGCAAAGGGGTACAGCAGACCGGCCAGCAGCAGGCCGAGGCCGATCAGGCGTTTCATGCCGCGGTGTTGACCAGGCGGTATACCGCCTCGACCACGTCATTGACCGTACGCACGGCCTTGAACTCGTCGGCGGCGATTTTCTTGCCGGTCTGGCGTTTGATGTGATCGATCAGGTCGACGGCGTCGATGCTGTCGATTTCCAGGTCCTGATACAGGTTCGAGTCCAGGCTGATGCTGGCCGGGTCGAGTTCGAACAGTTCGACCAGGGCGTCGCGCAGGGTGTTGAAGATGTCTTCGCGGGTTTGCATGGTGCTGTCTCAGGCTGCCTGTTTGGCGGTGACGAAAGCCGCAAGGCTGGCCACGCTGGTGAAATGATTACGGGTGTCCTTGGCGTCGGCGTCGATCTTGATGCCGTACTTCTTCTGGATCGCCAGGCCGAGTTCGAGGGCGTCCACCGAATCCAGGCCCAGGCCTTCGCCGAACAGGGTCTGCTCGTCGCCGATGTCCTGGGCGCTGATGTCTTCCAGGCCCAGGGCGTCGATGATCAACAGCTTGATGTCGTGGTTAAGGGTGTTCTGTGGATCGCTCATCTTCGGCGAGCTCCTTGGTGAAGTGCTGATGCAGGTGATCATTGAGTTTGCGCGAGGCCTGTGGGGCGGGGCCTTGGGCGGCGAAGGTCTGCGGGTCGATGTCGGCACCGACCTGCAAGCTGAAATGCACCCGGCGCTGGGGAATGCGGTACCAGGGTTCGGCCTTGGTCAGGGTGCTGGGGGCGACCTTGATGGTGACCGGGGTGATGATCTTCGCACCGCGCAGGGCAATGGCTGCCGCGCCGCGATGAAAGGTCGGCGGCTGGCCTGGCTGGGTGCGGGTGCCTTCGGGGAAGATGATCAGGGTCTGGCCGCCTTGCAGCGCCGCCACGGCGCTGTCGAGCATGTCCATGCTGCCGTCGTTGCTGATGTATTCGGCCGAACGCACCGGGCCACGGGTGCAGGGGTTGTGCCAGAGGCTCTGCTTGACCACGCAGTTGGCCTGGCGCACCAGCCCGATGAGGAACACCACGTCGATCAGCGACGGGTGGTTGGCGATGATCATCTGCCCTGGGCGGCCGAGCTTTTCGGCACCCTTGACCTCATAAGTGAGCACGCCGCTGGCGACCATGAAACGGATGAAGCGCCAGAACAGCCAGCTGATGGTGTGCCGGGCGCGTTGGCGCTGGCGGGCGGCATCGCCGGGCAGGCAGGCCAGCAACGGGAAGACCAGCAGGCGCAGGCACAGGCCGCCGACGCCGAACAGCAGGAAGCTGACGGCGGTGGCGAGCAGGCGCCAGTAATAGGCGTCGCGCGGTCTGCTTATAGCTTGCGTTGCCAGTTCCATGTGCGGCTCTTCCAGGTGTGGGTACAGGTGCTGTCGCTCTTGAGCAGGCAACGCAACCAGCTCAAGGCATGAGGTTCGCTCGCAGGTGCGCCAGCGCTGTTCTCGCCAAGGGTCAACTGCCAGTCATCGCCAGGAGTCAACAGCAGGCCCAGGGCATAGGCGAAGGGCACGTCAGCAATCCATGGGCCGTAGGCCGCAGGCGGTTGTTCTTCAGTCACAATCAGCAGCACCGCCGGCGCGCCTTCGCGCAGCAGGCAGGCGGCTTCCATCACGCCTTGTTCAAAACCGTCACCGGCAGCAGCCAGGGCGGTCATTTCACTGGTTTCGCCACGCATGATCGACCATAGGCCGATGACCGCGTTGTGTACCGACAGGCTGAACTGGGTTGGCGACAGCGGCTGCTCGTTGGCCAGGTCGCTGAGGATCTCGAAGGTGCGTGGGGTTTCGCCATGCCGGGAAACGAACACCAGCGGCAAATCCTTACAACTTTCGGCCAGTGGCCAGCCCACGGCGAAGGCCATGCGCGCCAGGTGGCTCAGGCGCCGGCGCTGCATGGCCGGCAAAAACGACACATCCGGTGCCTGTTCAGCCACTGCCGGCACGTGCTTTGCCTGGCTCCAGGCCTGCCAATCGGCAGCCGTCTGCAGGCCTGGTGCCCACGCGCGCCACTGGCTGATATTGAATGTGATCACTTTGCTGTACTTCCCGCCCTGAGGGACTTCCTTGCCGAGGGAGTAACTCGGAACAACGACCTGACAGGGGTGTGGCGCAATCGCCGAGTGGCGCGCATTATCCCGGTGGAGTTGGTGTGTAGCAAATAATGGTTGTACGGATTGTCGTGTGCAACAGACAGCGGTCCTGAAGATTCGTCGGACCGATCCGAGGTTTCCCGACCAATGGCGGTCATGTTTATTCGGTCGGATCGCCGAAAACTTGAGCCATTGGCGGCTGGTCAAGCCGGCATTGGCCGCACATACTCGCTCATCCCCAGACACACGGAGGTCATTCCATGCGGCGCGTGGTGTTCAATCAGAAAGGTGGCGTTGGCAAGTCGAGCATTGCCTGCAACCTGGCGGCGGTGAGTGCCAATGAAGGCTATCGGACCCTGCTGATCGACCTGGATGCCCAGGCCAACTCGACCCAGTACCTCACCGGGTTGACTGGCGAGGACATTCCCATGGGCATTGCCGACTTCTTCAAGCAGACCCTGTCGTCGGGGCCGTTTGCCAAGAAGAACAAGGTCGATATCTACGAAACGCCCTTCGACAACCTGCATGTGGTGACTGCCACCGCCGAGCTTGCTGACCTACAGCCCAAGCTTGAGGCCAAGCACAAGATCAACAAGCTGCGCAAACTGCTGGATGAGCTGGACGAAGACTACGACCGGATCTACCTGGATACGCCGCCAGCGCTTAACTTTTATGCGGTTTCGGCGTTGATCGCCGCTGATCGTGTGCTGATACCCTTTGATTGCGACAGTTTTTCCCGCCAGGCTCTGTATGGCCTGCTGGCCGAAATCGAAGAGCTCAAGGACGATCACAACGAAGAGCTGCAGGTCGAAGGCATCGTCGTCAACCAGTTCCAGGCCCGTGCCAGCCTGCCCCAGCAGATGCTCGACGAGTTGATCGCCGAGGGCCTGCCGGTACTGCCGGTGTACCTCAACAGCTCGGTGAAAATGCGTGAATCACACCAGGCCAGCCTGCCGCTGATTCACCTGGAGCCGCGGCACAAGCTGACCCAGCAGTTTGTCGAACTGCACGCCCTGCTCGAAGAAAACGCTTAAATCCCCTGGCTGCGCAGCCACTCCAGCAATTGCTGGAGTGGGAATGCACCGCTCTGGCGCGCCACTTCCCGGCCGTTTTTGAACAGGATCAGGCTGGGAATCGAACGAATCGCCAATTGCCCGGCCAGTTGCTGGTTGGCCTCGCTGTCCAGCTTGGCCAGGCGGCAGCGCCCGCTCAGTTGGCTGGCCGCCTGGGCGAAGATCGGCGCAAACGACTTGCACGGCCCGCACCAGTCGGCCCAGACATCGATCAGCAGCGGCAGATCGCCCTTGATCTGGCTGGCGTAATCCCCCTGTTTCAATTCGAACGGCGTGCTCAGCAGGACCGGGCTCTTGCAGCGGCCGCATTTCGGGCTGTCGCCAAGGCGCTCGCCGGGGATGCGGTTGAGGCCGTTGCAGTGGGGGCAGGGGATGAGTAGTGGGTCGCTCATTTGAGTTCCTGAGAAGGGTGATATTGTTGAAACACTAAGAACATTATCGGGCAAACACAAATACCGCCGCTGCTTGCTTGCCGATCATCCGGAATGTTTTGATAAATATCGCAGATTGCGATATTTGTGCGGTACTCCCAAGCTCATCCCTGGAAGCACTTTGCGATTCGGGTGTGGCATGCATGTGATAACGGAAAAACGCATCTGGGAGGCAAAGGCGAAATGGCCGCGAACGGCCTCGGCGCTGGACGCTTGGTATCGACTGGTAAAGGCCTGCCATCCGACAGACTTTGCGGCGATGAAAGCGACATTTCCTGCCACTGACAAGGTAGGGGCGTTGCATGTATTCGATATCGGCGGCAACAAATTGCGGCTGATCGCGATTGTGCACTACAAGACGCAGCGCCTGTATATCAAGCATGTGCTCGATCATGGCGAGTACGACAAAGGCAAGTGGAAGGAGTGAAGGCGATGAGCCCACTGATCAAGCAGGCAGCAGCGCATTGGCAGTTCGTTTCGCCGCTGCTGCGCAAGCCGGCCAGCGAAGCAGACTACGATGCACTGGTCGAGTCGCTGGATGAACTGCTGGGTTTGGTCGGCGAGGATGAAAGCCATCCGCTGGCAAGCCTCGCCGTACATCTGGGGGATATGTTGCAGGCCTATGACCATGCTCATCGCCCTTTATCCCGGGCCAGTGGCGTCGATACGTTGCGTTACCTGATGCGGGAACATGGCCTCAAACAAAGCGATCTGCCGGAGGTAGGTTCGCAGTCGGTAGTGTCGGAGGTACTGGCGGGCAAGCGTCAACTCAATCTGCGTCAGGTGCGTGAACTGGCTAGACGCTTTTCGGTGCCCGCGGACGTGTTCTTCTAAAGATCAGGGACGCTGAGGCCTCACGACGAGCAACTGATCTCCAGGTGCTTACCCCACTCTGGTGGCCGCTGGGCGTAGGCCTCCATGCCCGGCTGCTCATCGAACGGTGTGCTCAGCACCTGGTGCAGGCGGCGAACTTCCTCGTAGTCGCCACCCTCGGCCGCCTCGATGGCGCGCTGGGCCAGGTAGTTGCGCAGGATGTACAGCGGGTTGACCGCATGCATGCGCTCGCGCCGGCCCTCGGCGTTGTCGGGCTCGCGCTGCAGGCGCGCCAGGTAATCGGCGGACCATAGGTCAAAACCGGCCAGGTCGATGAAGTCGTCGCGCACCACTTGCAGCGCCTGCTCGACAGGCTGGTCGCCGAGATGGCGCAAGAACAGGGTGTAGTCCACCGCGCCCGGTTGCATCAACTGCAACAGGCGTTCGATCAGCGGCTTGTCGTCGTCTTCTGCCTGGGTCAGGCCCAGGCGCCGGCGCATCAGGTCCAGGTAATGGGCCTCGTACAGCGGCAGGAACAGCCCGAGGGTTTCCTTCAGCGCTTCGACACTGATGAACGGCGTCAGGGCCTGGGCCAGGGCGCTGAGGTTCCAGTGGGCGATGGGCACCTGGTTGCTGTAGCTGTAGCGGCCCTGGTCATCGGAGTGGTTGCAGATGAAATTGGCGTCGAAGTCGTCGAGGAAGGCGTAGGGGCCGAAGTCGAAGGTGATGCCCAGGATCGACATGTTGTCGGTGTTCATCACCCCGTGGCAGAAGCCATAGGCCTGCCAGCGGGCAATCAGCTCGGCGTTGCGCTCGACGATGGTGCGGAACATAGCCAGGTACGGCTCCGGCGCGTCGCGGCATTCGGCAAAGTGCGTGTTGAGCACGTGCTCGGCGAGGGTGCGCTGCTGCTCGGGCTGGCGGGTGTAATAGAAATACTCGAAATGACCGAAGCGGATATGGCTCGGCGCCAGGCGCAGAAGCATGGCCGCACGCTCCTGGGTTTCGCGCCACACCGGCGTGCTTGAGCCGATCACGCACAGCGCTCGGCTGCTGGGGATGCCCAGGGCCGGCAGGGCTTCGGAGGCAAGGAACTCGCGGATCGACGAACGCAGCACGGCGCGGCCATCACCCATGCGCGAGTAAGGCGTCTGCCCGGCGCCCTTGAGGTGCAGGTCCCAGTACTCACCGGCATCGTTGCGCACCTCGCCCAGCAACAGGCCACGGCCATCGCCCAGGCGCGGGTTATAGGAGCCGAATTGATGCCCGGAATAGACCATCGCCCGCGGTTCGGCCTCGGCCCACAGCTTGTGGCCGCTGAACAGTTCGGCAAATACCGGCGAATGGGCTTCGGTAGGCTCCAGGTCGAGCAGCGCCATGGCCGCTGCGCTGGCGACCACCAGGCGCGGTTCGGCAATCGGCTCGGGCAGCACCGAAGTAGAGAAGGCATCGCCCAGTTGGGCGAAACGGTTATCGAAAGTCAGTTCGTCGAGGGCTTTCAACGGCCATCTCCTGGAGAAAACCTGAGTATTCTGCAAGGGTATGGCCGTTGGCGTCCAGTCAGGCCGGTTTGCCCGTGGCCTCGTCGCCGGGCTTCTCGCCATTGCTGGCGGTTGGCAGCACGGTCTTGTCCAGGTTTTCCACCGGGACCATCTTGTACTCCTGGCCCTGCATGTTCTTCAGGTAGATCTCCATCTGCCGGAAGGAGATGTTGATGTGCTGCTTCTTGAACTCTTTGTTGATGTAGCGGTTGATCTCGTCGAGCACCGGGTTGCGGTCGCCCAGGTCCCGCACGTGCATACGCAGCTCGTGGTCCAGGGTGCTTTCGCCGAAGTTCAGGAAGTAGACGATTGGCGCCGGCTCCTTGAGCACCCGCGGGTTGTCGTTGGCCGCCTTGAGCAGCAGGGTGCGCACCAGGTCCAGGTCCGAGCCGTAGTCGACGCCGAGCTTGAGGGTGACCCGGGTGATGGTGTCGGTCAGCGACCAGTTGATCAGTTGCCCGGTGATGAAGGTCTTGTTCGGGACAATGATGTCCTTGCGGTCGAAGTCGGTGATGGTGGTGGCGCGGATACGGATCTTGCTCACCGTGCCCGAGAGGTTGCCGATAGTGATAGTGTCGCCGATGCGCACCGGGCGCTCGAACAGGATCATGATCCCGGAGATGAAGTTGGCGAAGATCTCCTGCATGCCGAAGCCCAGGCCCACCGACAGCGCCGCGACCAGCCATTGCAGTTTGTCCCAGCTGACGCCCAGGGCCGACAGGGTAGAGACGAAGCCGACCCCGGCAATCACGTAGGACAGCAACGTGGTGGTGGCGTAGGCACTGCCCTGGGCCAGGTTCAGGCGTGACAGCACCAGCACTTCGAGCAGGCCGGGCAAGTTGCCGGCCAGGGCAATGGTGATGCCGATGATCACCAGTGCGCCGAGCAGGTCGCGCAGGCTGATCGGCACCATGCTCATGGCCGCGCCGGTGCCGCTGGTGTACTCGTACAGGGTGATGTTGTCGAGGTAGGCGAACACGCTGATCAGGTCCGACCAGACCCAGTACAGGGCGGCAATGAAACCACCGAGCAGGGCCAGGCGAATCAGGCGCAGGGACTGCTGGTTGACCTGTTCGATGTCCAGGGTTGGCTCTTCAACCAGCACTTCGCCATCCAGGCCTTCCTTGGCCGCCTGGCGCTTGCTCAGCGCCCGCTGGTAGGCCAGGCGCCGGGCGGCCACGGCCAGGCCGCGGACGAAGGCGGCTTCGATCACCAGCCAGAACATCAGCAGGTACAGAGTATCGATCAGGCGGTCGGTGAGTTTGAGCGCGGTGTAGTAGTAGCCAAAGCACACGGCGATGAACAATGCCACCGGCAGCGCGGTGAAGGCCACGCCCACGGCCTTGCGGAACAGCGAGGTGTTGCGGTGGGTGGGGCTGCTCAGCAATAGGCGGCTGAGCAGCCAGGCCATCAGCGCGTAGCAGGTCAGCACCACGCCGATGCCGAGCACGTCTTCAGCCAGTGCCGAGGGCTGATGCTCGGCCACTGCCACCACGCCGACCAGGGCCAGGACCACGGTACCGAGGCGGCGGATCCAGCCGCGGAGGAATTCGACCTGGGGCTTTTCCCAGCGAAAGTGCAGTTCGGCCACCCCGCCGGGGGCGAGTATCCGGTAGGCGGTGTAGAACACCAGCCAGGCCTGGGCTATCTGGAACAGGGCCGAGGCGAGGTTGGCGTTCTGCCCGCGGGCGTCGATCTGCAGGGCGTAGCCGCACAGGGCCAGGCCCAGGCTCAGGGGCATGGCCAGGAGGATATTGACCAGGATTGCCTGGGGCGTGTGCCACTGGCTGTCACGCTTGAAGTGGCCGACATCCTGGTGAACCTTGGTCAGGCGTGCATACAGGTACTTGCGTCGCCACAGCAGGGCGCCGATCAGCAGCAGCAGGGGCAGGAACAGCAGCGGGCGCTGGGCCAGGCCGTCGGTCAGCTCCCTCAGGCCCGATCCCCAGGGCAGGCTGACCACCTGTTTCTGCAGGCGTTCGGGCACGGTGCGCAGCCATTCCAGGTCCAGCGGCTTGTTGCTGGGAATCCAGAACATCTGCTCATCAAGGGTTGCACGCAGGTTTTGTGCCGTGCTGAACAGTTGCTTCTGGTTCAGTTGCAGGGTGATCGATTCGTTGAGCAGTGCGCTCAGTTCACGGTTCAGGCGTTCGAGCAGGTCGCTGCGAGTGATCGCCACTTCCAGCAGGGCCTTGCGCAGTTGCGGGGTGACGGTCTCGGGCGGTTGTGCGGTGAGCAGTTTGTCGACATAGCTGCTTGGGCTGCTGATCTGCTCGCGCTGCTGGTTGATCTCGAACTGGTACAGGCGGATGTCGGCGATCTGGTCGGCCAGGTCGCGGTCGAGCTTCAGGTGCGGTAGCGCCTGCTTCTGCTTGTAGAGGATCTTCGACAGCAGCAAGCTGCCCTTGAGCACGCTGATCTGCTCGTCCAGGGCCTGGTCGCTCTGGGTCAGGGTGTCCAGTTGCTGCTTGGTCTTGAGGTTCTGCTGGGTCAGGTCGTTGAGGCTGTCGGTGCTGCGCAGCAGGTAGTCGGAGAGCTTGAGGTTGGCGGCGCTTTCGGTGGCCAGCAGGGTGCTGCCGCCGGCCTTCTGCGCTTCGATCGACTGCTCGGTGACGGTTTGCTGGGACTGGGCCAGGCGCTTCTGGTTGATCAGCGTCTGCAGGTCCTGGATTTCTTGCTCCAGGCGCGTGGCGCGCTCGATCAGCAGGTCATGCTGGCTGTTGCCCAGGTCTTGCAGCAGGCTGTTGCCGGCCAGTTCCTGGCGGCGCAGCAGGGTCAGGGCGTTGAGGGCGGCCAGTTCGGCGTTGAGCTGGTTGCGTTGGTCAGCGTTGAGCGGCTTGCCGCCGTCCTTGCCGATCTTCAAGCTGGTGTTGATCTGCTGGGTGCGGGTCTGGTTGGCGCTGATTTCTGCCTGGGCCCGTTCGGGCCGGGTCTGCGCGGTAATGGTCAGGCTGTTGGCTTCAGACAGCGCTTTTTGCAGTTCGCCCTGCTCGGTCGTGCGCTCGGCCAGCAATTGCTCCAGCTGCGGCACGCTGGAGGTAGCGTAGCGCTGGGCGACCGCGATCACTTTGCTGTCCTTCAGCTTGGCCAGCTCGCGCTGGTTTTCGCTGATCTGGCGCGGCGCGTCATTGAGTTGGTGCTTGAGCGCAGTGAGCTTTTTCTCGCTGTCCTCTTTGTTGCCGAGCAAGGTCAGCGTCTGTTCGAGCACCTGCTGCAGGGCTTTCTGTTCAGCCTCAGGCAGCTTGCGTTCGGCGATCTTGTCCAGGCTTTTCTGGATCGCCGCCGTGGTAGGTGGTTCCGCAGCCCAGGCCGGGGAGAAGGACAGGCACAGCCCGATCAGGGCTGCGCTTAAAAACGTGCGCAGAGACATAGGCAGAAAATTCGTACAGGCAGAGGCGAAGAACGGAGTTTAAAGGAACAACCCAGGGCCGGGTCGAGTACCTTCGGGGAATTTGACGCCCACTTTGAGGATCTTGTTCCCTTCCATCACTGCAACCGTCCACAAGGTGCTGTTCCATTCGATCTGGTCGCCGACCACTGGCGCGCCGCCAACCTTCTGTGCGATGAAGCGGCTGAGCGGCATATGCGGGTCCTGGCCGTCGAGCTTCAAACCGTACAACGCCGCCACAGCCCCCAGTTCTGCGTCACCTTCGAGTACGAAGTCACCAAAGAAACGCAGGTCCAGGCCACGCTGCGGCGCCTGGCTGAACAGCTTGCCGAGGGCCGGCAGGTTGTGTTCGTGGCCGATCACGCAGAGCAGGTCGCCGACTTCCAGGGTGGTACTTCCCGACGGATGGAGCAGTTGCTGGCCGCGAAACAGCGCCGCGATACGGGTGCCTTCGGGCATTTTCAGTTCCCGCAGGGCGGCGCCGATGCACCATTTTTCTGCGCCCAGGCGGTAGACGAACAGCTCCCACTCGCTGGTGATGTGCACTTCCAGGGCTGAACGGGAGATGGGGGCAGGGTCTGGCGGTACCGTCACTTTCAGCAGCTTGGCCACCCACGGCAGGCTGGTGCCTTGCACCAACAGTGAGACCAGGACGATGAAGAACGCCAGGTTGAAGAACAACTGGGCATCGGGAAGGCCAGCCATCAACGGGAACACGGCGAGAATGATCGGTACCGCGCCGCGCAGGCCGACCCAGGAAATAAAGGCTTTTTCGCGGCCATGGAAGGCCTTGAACGGCAGCAGGGCGGCGATCACCGACAGCGGTCGGGCGAAGACGATCATCCACAGCGCCAGGCCCAGCGCCGGCAGGGCGATGGGTAGCAGGTCGTGCGGCGTGACCAGCAGGCCGAGAACCAGGAACATGCCGATCTGTGCCAGCCAGGCCATGCCATCGAGCATGTGCAGGATACCGTGGCGGCTGCGGATCGGCCGGTTGCCCAGCACCAGGCCGCACAGGTACACGGCGAGAAAGCCGCTGCCGTGCAGGGCGTTGGTCAGCGAGAACACCACCAGGCCGCCAGCCACCACCAGGATCGGGTACAGGCCGCCGGCCAGGTTGATGCGATTGACCAGTTGCAGCAGCAACCAACCGCCACCCAGGCCCAGCAGGCCGCCGATGCCGAATTCGCGCAGCAGGTGCGTGAGCAGGCTCCAGTGCAGGCCGGTCTGGCCGCTGGCGATCATGTCGATCAGGGTCACGGTGAGGAACACCGCCATTGGGTCGTTGCTGCCCGATTCGATCTCCAGGGTTGCCGTCACCCGCTCGTTCAGGCCCTTGCCGCCGAGCAGCGAGAACACCGCCGCAGCATCGGTGGAGCCAACGATGGCGCCGATCAGCAGGCCCTGGATCAGGCTCAGGTCGAACAGCCAGGCGGCGACCATGCCGGTCAGGCCGGTGGTGATCAGCACCCCGACCGTGGCCAGCGACAGCGCCGGCCACAGGGCCACGCGGAAACTCGCCACCCGCGTGCGCAGGCCGCCGTCGAGGAGGATCACCGCCAGTGCCAGGTTGCCCACCAGGTAGGCGGTCGGGTAGTTGTTGAAGATGATGCCGCCACCGTCGACCCCGGCGATCATGCCGACCGCGAGGATGATGACCAGGATCGGGATGCCCAGGCGTGATGACAGTGAGCTGACCAGAATACTTGCACCCACCAGCAATGCGCCGATCAAGAACAGGCTATTGATGGTGGACGCATCCAAAGGCAGTACTCCGGGGAAAAGCAGGAAGGAGGGGCAGTTTGCTTTGAATTTCAAGCAGGTCGCGTGCCAAGGATTCTAACCTGAGGGGTTGGCGGGCTGTAAAGGGTTAATCGCGGGTACAAAAAAGACACTCCCTGGAGTGCCTTATTGTGTTGCCTTTTGCGGGCCTCATCGCGGGGCAAGCCCGCTCCCACAGGTAGGAGCGGGCTTGCCCCGCGAAAAAAGCTTAGGCCTGCTTGACCTCACGCATCGCCTTGCCTTTGACCGGCGTGCCATTGGCGACGTAGTACTTGGCGGTGCTGCGCGGCAGCGACTGGCGGTTGCGGATCTTGTCGGCGATTTTCTCGGCGATCATGATCGTGGTGGCATTGAGGTTGCCGGTGATGATGATCGGCATGATCGAGGCATCAACTACACGCAGACCTTGCATGCCATGCACGCGGCCCTGGCCGTCGACCACGGCCATGTCGTCGTCGCCCATCTTGCACGAGCAGGATGGGTGGAAGGCGGTTTCGGCGTGTTCGCGGATGAACTTGTCCAGTTCCTCGTCAGTCTGCACGTCGGCGCCCGGGCTGATTTCGCGGCCACGGTAGGCGTCCAGCGCAGGCTGGGCCATGATTTCGCGGGTCAGGCGGATGCCGTCACGGAACTCCTGCCAGTCCTGCTCGGTAGCCATGTAGTTGAACAGGATGCTTGGGTGCTGGCGCGGGTCTTTGGACTTGAGCTGGATACGGCCGCGGCTAGGCGAGCGCATCGAACCCATGTGGGCCTGGAAGCCGTGTTCCTGTACGCCGTTGCTGCCGTTGTAGTTGATCGCCACCGGCAGGAAGTGGTACTGGATGTTCGGCCATTCGAACTCTTCGCGAGTACGGATGAAGCCACCGGCTTCGAACTGGTTGCTGGCGCCGATACCGGTACCCTTGAACAGCCATTCGGCACCGATGGCCGGCTGGTTGTACCAGAGCAGCGACGGGTACAGCGACACTGGCTGGGTGCACGCGTACTGCAGGTACAGCTCAAGGTGGTCCTGCAGGTTCTCGCCAACGCCCGGCAGGTCGTGAACCACCGGCACGTTGAGGCTTTCCAGCAGGGCGCGTGGGCCAACGCCGGAGCGTTGCAGCAGTTGCGGCGAAGCGATGGCGCCGGAGCAGACGATCACTTCCTTGCGCGCGCGGGCTTCGACGCGCTCTTCGCTGGCGCCGACCAGGTAGCTCACGCCAACAGCGCGCTTGCCGTCGAACAGCACGCGATCGCTCAGGGCGTGGGTGACGATGGTCAGGGTCGAACGCTTCTTGGCGATGTCCAGGTAGCCGCGGGCGGTACTGGAGCGACGGCCTTTAGGCGTTACGGTACGGTCCATCGGACCGAAACCTTCCTGCTGGTAGCCGTTCAGGTCTTCGGTACGCGGGTAACCGGCTTGCACGCCGGCTTCGACCATGGCGTGGAACAGCGGGTTGTTGCCGGCTTTGGGCGTGGTCACGCTGACCGGGCCTTCACCGCCGTGGTAATCGTTGGCGCCGATGTCGCGGGTTTCCGCCTTGCGGAAATACGGCAGGCAGTCCAGGTAGCTCCAGTCTTCCAGGCCTGGCAGTTTGGCCCAGCCGTCGAAGTCCATGGCGTTGCCACGGATATAGCACATACCGTTGATCAGCGACGAGCCACCCAGGCCCTTGCCGCGACCGCATTCCATCCGGCGGCCGTCCATGTGCGGCTCCGGGTCGGTCTCGTAGGCCCAGTTGTAGCGACGGCCTTGCAGCGGGAAGGCCAGCGCGGCTGGCATCTGGGTGCGGAAGTCCATGCGGTAGTCAGGACCACCGGCTTCCAGCAGCAGGACAGTAACGCCTTCGTCTTCGGTCAGGCGGGTCGCCAGGGTGTTACCGGCAGAGCCGGCACCGACGATGATGTAATCGAATTCATGGGACATGTTCTGTTCCCTCATTGGCAGTAGGCAGGAAAAGCGGGGAGCGCCCGGGCCTTGCGGTCCGGGCGCGGCTACAAGGGGGGCTTAGAACACCGAGTTGTAGTTGCCCAGCTCGACCTGTACCGACTTGATGCGAGTGTACTGAGCCAGCGAGCTCACGCCGTTTTCACGGCCGACACCGGATTGCTTGTAACCGCCGACCGGCATTTCGGCTGGCGACTCGCCCCAGGCGTTGATCCAGCAGATACCGGCTTCCAGCTGGTGGATGATGCGGTGGGCGCGGCTGATGTCGTTGGTGCACACGCCAGCGGCCAGGCCGTACTCGGTGTCGTTGGCACGGCGGATGACTTCTTCCTCGGTCTCGTAGGAGAGGATGCTCATCACTGGGCCGAAGATTTCTTCCTTGACGATGGTCATGTCGTCACGGCAGTCGGTGAACACAGTCGGAGCCACGAACGCGCCCTTGGCGAATTCGCCTTCGGTCAGACGCTCGCCGCCGCACAGAACGCGTGCGCCTTCTTCCTTGCCCTTGGCGATGTAGCCCAGCACGCTTTCCAGGTGAGCGAAGCTGACCAGCGGGCCGAAGTTGGTGTTTTCGTCTTCAGGGTTGCCAACGCGGATGCGGGCAACGCGCTCGGCGATCTTGGCTTCGAAAGCCGCTTTCATCGAGGCAGGGACAAATACGCGGGTACCGTTGGTGCAGACCTGACCCGAGCTGTAGAAGTTGGCCATCATGGCGATGTCGGCGGCGCGATCGAGGTCGGCGTCTTCGCAGATGATCAGCGGCGACTTGCCGCCCAGTTCCATGGTGACTTCCTTGAGCGTCGAGCTCGAGGCGCTGGCCATGACCTTCTTGCCGGTGGTGGTGCCGCCGGTGAAGGAGATTTTCTCGATGCGCGGATGCTCGGTCAGCCAGGTGCCGACTTCGCGGCCGCTGCCGGTCAGGACGTTGAACACGCCGTCCGGCAGGCCGGCTTCGGTGTAGATCTCGGCCAGTTTCAGGGTGGTCAGCGAGGTGACTTCGCTCGGCTTGAAGATCATCGCGTTACCGGCCGCCAGGGCAGGTGCGGATTTCCACAGGGCGATCTGGATCGGGTAGTTCCAGGCGCCGATACCGACGGTCACGCCCAGCGGCTCGCGGCGGGTGTAGACGAACGAGCTGTCGCGCAGCGGGATCTGCTCGCCTTCGATGGCCGGTACCAGGCCTGCGTAGTATTCCAGCACGTCGGCGCCGGTGACGATATCGACGTAGCGGGTTTCGGAGTAGGACTTGCCGGTATCCAGGGTTTCCAGGGCAGCCAGCTCATCGTTGCGTTCGCGCAGGATATCGACAGCGCGGCGCAGGATGCGCGAACGCTGCATGGCGGTCATCGCAGCCCAGACTTTCTGGCCACGTTCGGCGCTTTCTACAGCGCGCTCGACGTCGGCTTCGGTAGCGCGTTGCACCTGGGCGAGGACTTCGCCGTTGGCCGGGTTGATGGCGTCGAAGGTAGCGTCGCTGGAAGCGTCGACATAACCACCATCAATGTAGAGTTTTTGCAGTTCGAAACGGGCCATAGTGTCCTCGCAAGTGCATATGTGTGTTTGGCTATCCGTGCAGCGCTCCTGCTTGTTTGGCAATCGCGGCGCGCGGTGGTTCAGAGGCCTGGTTTTGCATGTCCGGGCTCGTCTGTTTCGCCAGTTGTAGATCCATGTATTCGTAAGCGATTTGTTTCGCCTGGTCGGTGTCGAAAGCGTCTCCGGACAGCGCTCCGCGCAGCCACAGACCGTCGATCAACGCTGCCAGTCCCCGGGCCGCGGTGCGTGCCTCAGGCAACGGCAGGACGCGGCGGAACTGGCAGCACAGGTTGGAATACAAGCGGTGATCGTTGATCCGCTGCAACCTGTGCAAAGACGGCTGGTGCATGCTGGAGGCCCAGAAGGCCAACCAGGTTTTCATTGCCGGGCCGTTGACCTGGCTGGCGTCGAAGTTGCCTTCGATGATCACCTGCAGGTGGGCACGCGGGCTGTTGTCCTTGAGCGCCTGCCGGTTGGCGACGACGTTCTCGCTCAGCACGCTCATCAAGTACCGCATGGTCGCTGCGATCAGGCCGTTCTTGTCCTGAAAGTAGTGACTGATGATGCCATTCGACACACCGGCCAAACGGGCGATCAGCGCAATGCTGGCGTCACCCATGCCGACCTGGTCGATGGCCAGCAATGTGGCTTCGATCAACTGCTGACGGCGGATGGGTTGCATACCGACCTTGGGCATCTTGCAAATCTCCTCAGGCCTGCGAGCAGTCGACGAGCGGCTGCCTCGGCGAAGGCCAGTCTATTTTGTTTTGATTGAACGTTCAATCAACAAAGAATAAGCTCTGCGACAATCTGTGCAATTGACAGGTTTTTCCTACCTGCTATTTGCCCAAATTGGCACCCCAAAAAGACGTGTAACCCCCGGAATACAAGGTGTTGACGGGTGTAAACGGCGCGTTGAACAGATCTGCCGAGCGGTCTAGCACCGCGCGGCCAACCCTCGGGACGGGGTTTTCGGCCTGTTTTTTTCAACGCAATCGATTCGGGATCACGGTTTTTTCAAGGTGCTTTTATAACACCTGGAGCAGTGGGGCTATTGCACCATTTGCTCGGGTAACGGTTGTTTCGTGTTTCTCTCGCACTGCCCGGAGCATATGTGCAATGAGTTCTGCCTCCCTAATCAAGACCCCTGCCGAGAGGGTCCGGGTCAATAGCGTGGTGTTCTTCACCTCGACGTTGCTGATCCTGTTGTTGACTGCCTTGCTGATCGCAGTTCCCGAAACCGCCGGCCGCGTGCTGAACGAGGCCCAGGCCTGGTTGTCGCGCAGCTTCGGCTGGTACTACATGCTGGTGATCGGCGGCTACCTGCTGTTCGTCATCGTTTTGGCCTTCTCCAATTTCGGCAAGCTCAAGCTTGGCGGCAAGGATGACAAGCCGGACTTCAGCTACGGTGCCTGGGCCGGGATGCTGTTCTCCTCCGGTATCGGTATCTCGCTGCTGTACTTTGGCGCGTCCGAGCCGCTGGATCACTACTTCAATCCGCCTGAAGGCGCACCGGCCAGCCTGCAATCGGCCCGTGAAGGCCTGCAACTGACCTTCTTGCACTGGGGCCTGCATGGCTGGGCGATCTATGCCCTGGTCGGCCTGGCCGTGGCCTACTTCGCCTACCGCCATAACCAGCCGCTGGCCCTGCGCTCGGCGCTGTACCCGCTGGTCGGTGAGCGTTGGGTCAAGGGGGCCGCGGGGCACACTGTCGACATCTTCGGCATGTTCGTGACCCTGCTGGGCCTGGTGACCAACCTGGGTATCGGTTCGATGCAGGTGTCTTCGGGCCTGGAGTACCTGTTCGGCATGGAGCACAGCAATACCAACCTGCTGATCGTGATCCTGGTGATGAGCACTGTGGCGACCATCGCCGCTGTCTCGGGTGTGGAGAACGGCATCCGTCGCCTGTCCAACCTGAACATCATCCTGTTCAGCGGCCTGCTGCTGTTCGTCCTGCTCAATGGCCCGACCCTGCACCTGCTCAACAGCTTCGTGCAGAACATCGGCGACTACCTCAACGGTATGGTGCTGAAGACGTTCGACCTGTACGTCTATGAAGGCGACAACGCCAAGTCCGAGCGCTGGTTGGGCCTGTGGACCGTGTTCTACTGGGCCTGGTGGATTTCCTGGGGCCCGTTCGTCGGCATGTTCATTGCCCGCATCTCCCGCGGTCGTACCGTGCGCGAGCTGGTCGCCGGCGTACTGCTGATCCCGCTGGGCTTCACCCTGGCCTGGCTGTCGATCTTCGGCAACTCGGCACTGGATCTGGTGATGAACCAGGGCGCGGTGGAGCTGGGACGAACGGCGGTGGAGCAGCCGGCAATGTCGATCTACCAGCTGCTTGAGCACTATCCGTTCGCCAAGATCGTTGTCGGTGTCGCGATCTTCGTTGGCTTCGTGCTGTTCCTGACCCCGGCCGACTCCGGTGCGGTGATGATGGCCAACCTGTCGTGCAAAGGCGGTCATGTCGACGAAGATGCGCCAAACTGGTTGCGTATCCTCTGGTCGGCAATTATCACGGTAGTCACTATCGGCTTGCTATTGGCCGGTAACTTCCAAGCCATGCAAACCATGGTGGTGCTGGCGGGGCTGCCGTTCTCGGTGGTGCTGGTGCTGTTCATGTTCGGCCTGTACAAGGCCATGAAACAGGACAGCCAGGTCGAGCAGGAGCAGGCTGAACTGGCTGCCCGTGGCCGTCGCGGTTTCAGCGAGCGCCTGAGCCAGCTGGACCTGCAGCCGACCCAGGCGATCGTTCAGCGCTTCATGGATAAACGCGTCAGCCCGGCGCTCAAGGAAGCAGCCGAACAGCTGCAGACCCTGGGCTTCCAGGTGCAGACCCGGGTCGGCCAGTCGCGTTCGGCCATGGGCCTGCGCATCGACATGGAAGAAGGCAATCCGTTCGTCTATGAAGTGAGCCTGGACGGCTACCTGGCCGCGCCGAGCGAGGCACCGGTGGAAGGTGAGTCGGAAGTGCGCCAGCGCTTCTACCGCGCCGAGGTGTACCTGCACAACGGCAGCCAGGAGTACGACCTGATGGGCTTTACGCCGGAGCAAATCACCCGTGATGTGCTCGATCAGTTCGAAAGTCACCGCCAGTTGCTGGGGCGTGTCTATAGCTGATAACGGCTGATGGACCCGAAGGGCTCTGTTCGCAAGGACAGGGCCCTTTTTTGTGGGCGCCGCTCAGCCGGCTGCGCGGGATGTCAGCAGGTCGGTGCGCACCGGCGAGCGCTGCTTGATGACGTCTTGCGAATAGGTACAGAGCTTCAGCGGTAGTTTGTCTACCTTGAACACGATACTGCGGTCCGCGCGGAAGGTTGTATAGCCACGTTCATCGGTGCAATCGGTGCTGGCAAGCGGGCCGCGTTTTGTCCGGTAGCTGTGCAGGTGGGGCGGGGCCAGGGTCCAGGTGACTTTGATATCACCGGAGTTGCGGGATTCGATCAGAACGTCAGGATCTGGTACGGGAGCTTGCTCGAACAACTCTACGGCGACGCTCAGGCTGTTACCCATCAACGCGTGAGAGGGTCGTTGCTCCGCTGACTGAACGCCGACAATACATAAGAAATGTCGTCCGGGCTCCGGACCAAGAACATCATCGATCTTGGCGCCAGGCCCTGGTAGGGCTTCGCTGTAGCTAACCGGGTTTTCGCACTGCAGTGCATCCCGGGTGGTCTTGTAACGGTACATCGGTTTGTCGATCACGAACTCATAATTCCAGGTGGGCAATTGCGGGCTGCCGTCTGCGGTTGTCGCAGTCTTGTTTACCGTCAGGAACGTGTGGGCCTGTTGCTGTTCAAGGGCGAAACCGGGGAGCAGGTTGCAGCCATCCAGAGTCAGGTCCGCTCGTCCGCCCCGGCCGCAGCGGAACAGGCGGTCAATTGCCAGGCCATAGTTTTGCATTTCAGATGCGGGTGCAGCGGCTGATCCGAAGGACGTGCTGTTTATCAAGCCGACGATATTGTTGTTGGTCCGGTTGATGATAGGGCTGCCAGAGGCACCTTCAGCTATCCCGGCGCACTGGTTGCTCAGGGCATTGCGCCACACCCAGGCCTGCTCTACAACAACGTCAGCCCTGTGCAAGGTGCAAGTGCTCAAACGCAGGCCAAGGCCGGGGGTGCTGGGATCGCCAACCACCAGGACCGGGCTGCCAATGGGCGGCGGGCTGTTTATTCTCAGCGGCACGATGCCCGTGTCCATGACTGCCTTGAGCGTTGAGTCGAGTTCCAGCAGGGCAAGGTCAATACCCTGGATGCTGCTCCAGATCAGGCGCTTGAGTGCAAAGGTCTGGCGCTGCCCGGCGGTATCGGTGAAATAGTTGAAGGCAATGTTGCCGGTCAGTGGCAGGTCATGAGCAATCACGCCATTTTTCGCACCGATGCAATGCCCGTTGGTGATGACGTATGCCGGCCCGCTGTTGTCCAGCCATGGGTCACGGGTATCGATCAGTGTGGCGATGCACTGCTTGCTCGCCTCGAGCCTGCCGATACCGCTCCAGTGGGCGTTTTCCTTGTTGGCGTTGTTCAGGGGGGTGGGGCCTGCCTGGGTTGCCAGGCCCTGGCCATAATCTGCAGCGGTTGCCTGCAAGGCTAAACAGGCCAGTGCGGTAGCCAGGTAGTGACGGGGAAACGTGCGCATGGTGAACCTCCTTGTGTATGCCTGCGCAAGTGTTCACAAGGCGCGGCATCGCCGCGTGGTACATAGATAGTGAGTACCGTGCTGGACAGTCACTGCTGGCCCCGGCACTCTTGGCGTTGCCAAGGAGCCCGGTGCCATCATGTTCAAGCGTCTTGTCCTGTTGCTGTGCAGCTGCCTTTCGTTCAGCCATCTGGCCCGTGCGAGCGAGCCTGTGGTGCTGCTCACCGAAAACTTCCCACCCTACAACATGGCCATCAGCGGCAAGAGCTTTGCCCGCGACGATGGCATCAATGGCATTGCCGCCGACCTGGTACGCGAGATGTTCAAGCGTGCGGGGGTGCCTTACAGCATGACCCTGCGTTTCCCCTGGCAGCGGATCTACGAGCAGGCTCTGCAAACCCCCGGCTACGGCGTTTTTGTCATGGCGCGCCAGCCCGAGCGGGAAAAACTGTTCAAGTGGGTCGGGCCGCTGGGGCCGGATGACTGGATTTTACTGGCTCCGCAGGGTAGCCCGATTGCCGTGGCCAGCCTGCAGGACGCCAAGCGTTATCGTATCGGGGCTTATAAAGGTGATGCGATTGCCGAATACCTGGCCAGGCAAGGTTTGAACCCGGTGCTGGTACTGCGCGACCGCGACAACGCGAAAAAGCTGATAAACGGTGAAATCGACCTGTGGGCCAGCGGCGACCCGGCCGGGCGCTACCTGGCGCGCCAGGTGGGGGTGAGCAACCTCAGGACGGTGTTGCGCTTCCATGGCGCCGAGCTGTACCTGGCGCTCAACCGTGCAGTGCCGGACGAGGTGGTTAACAAGCTGCAACAAGCGCTGGAGCAGATGCGCAGCGACGGCTTTGTCGAGGCGACTTTCGCCCGTTACTTGTAAAAGGCCTTAATTAAGTACCGCAGGCCGGTACATGCACATGGTTATCGTCAGGGGCCAACAATCCTGAGATAACGGCAATGAACACTTCCCTGGGCTCTTATCAGCACGCTGTCAGCCTGGCCTTTGCATCGCGGCCTACCTTGCGCGAAACGATACACAAAGCGCTAGCGCAAATTGTCGCGGACCAGTATCCACAAGTTGATGCAAGTTACCCTGAGCTGCGCACGGCACCGGAGCTGTATCTCTGGCTTCGAGAGGCGCAGGCGCCGAACAACTGGACAGCTCAGCCATTGGCTGAAGTGTTCCTCGAGAAACTTGTTTCGCACACCAGTTTCGATTTCACCGGGCTGCCGATGAGCGACTGCTTTCTAAGCTTGAGCTCAATTCCCCGGCGAATTTACGACCGTGACCCGGTCAGCGGCTTGAGCCAGCTGATGGACCTGACGTTGGTTACCGACGCGTTCAACCAGTTGTTGTCGAATTTCCATCCTTACCTGCAACAGGCTCAACTCGACTACTGGAACCAAGCTGCAAATCAAGGTGCCACACGTCTGCAGGGTTTTTGCCAGATACTCAAGGCAGCCTTGGCCAGCGACGTTGAAGTTCAAGGGTTGGACGAGGATCAGCGAGACTGCCTCTACGCCATGTTGTCCGCTACCACTGGTGTGGCCCGAGGGGATGCGACCCGTGTGCCGCGGGTATTCATTGTGGACGTCACGGTGGCTTCTTCGGGGCAAACCTACCAGCAGTTGCTCCCGTATCTGTTGGTGACGCGGACCTTGCTGGGTAAAACGGTGGTACTGCTGTGCAATCCATCGGGACACATCGATGCCTTTGACTCGCTAGAGAGCATGGCGAAGGGGGTGCGGGATAGCCTGGCGCGTAGGTTCAGGTTTGATTCATTTTCCTGGGATCGCTACCAGATCACCGATGATGTGTTTGCCGTGCAAGGGGCGGTGGTGCTCAACGGTATGCTTGAATCCCTGGTGCCAGTGAGTGAGCGTCGATTTGCCACGGTGCCGGACCTGGAGCTGGGGTATGCAGCACTCACTGATCCTTCAAACGCACTGAGTAGCCAACCTGTCTGGCGCTCCGCACCAAGGCCGGTTGACGTGACATTGCCGCAGTGGCTTGCGGATGCATCGTTAGCGGACCGTCTGGAATACCGGGCCCGCTTGCTTGATTTGCAGATTGCGCAGGCGCGATCCAAGGGTAAATCTTCAATGGATGACCTGCTCGACCTGCGGGCCTACACGCGCAAGGCCCTGCTTGACTTGATGCGTCTCGATCACCTGGCAGACGCCAACTATGACGCTGACGATCTGATCCTTGAGTTCTGGGTTGCACGTGGCGTTCCGGGAACTTCGTCAGGGGCGGTGGAAATCCAGCGGATCTCCTTGACCGAATTTGCAATCGGCAATCTGAGTTCAGTGCACCAGGGGGAGCTCAAGTACATCACGCACAAGACTGACCAGCAGATCTGGTCTTGGTTGACCGAGGCTTATCTCAAGGCCCTGGTGCAGCGTGCGGATATCGGCCGTACCTATCCCGACTATGTGAGCAAAAAGCTCCTGGACCCAGGCAGCAAGGCCGAGCGGGTGGAACGGTTTGGTGCAGAGTTCGCCAGTCAGCTGCCATTGATCGCGCTTAAAGCCAAGATCGACGGTGACCTCACGCAAGCGGGCTATCAGCGCGTTCTAGGGTTCTTTCAAGGCAGTGCAAATACTGAGCAAGCGCAAAGCCTGCTGGCGCCTTTGGCATTCAAGCGCGAGGCTGATGCCAGCGAGGTAGACCTGGTGACCAACATGTTTGTCTTTCTACCGGGCCAGGCGTCAGGGGTAGTGGTGTTGTTTCGGCCGTTTGAGGCGAGTAAACCCTTGCAGGAGTTTGCCAGCCAGACGGCGTTGCACAGCGCAGTGGTCAACGATGACAGCCTCAATGCCAGCATCCTGTCGTGGATGAGCTCAGAGGCGCAAACTGTATATGGCAATGGGGGGTTCAAAGAGCCCCATCTGCCTCGACCCATCCTCGACACGCAAACCTGGCCTACGCCGGTCAGCCCCGTGCATCTTGACCTGCAGAGCTGGCGATCGGGTATTGATGCCCACCTGTACATGACCCATACGCAGATGCTGGTGGATCTGGCAAAGCGCGACACAGTGTCCAACGCGCAAAGTCGTTGGGCCATTTTGGTTGAAGGCGGGAGCCTGATGGTCAATCTGTTGTTCGGGCTGGCTGCGCCGTTTCTGCGCGGGCCGGCAGCGGTACTGGCCTGGCTGCTCCAGGGCGCACAGACGCTGAACAGCGATTTGCGCGCGCTCGCCAACGGCAATCAGTTTGAAAAATCGCAAGCGGTGGTGGACCTTCTGCTCAACCTTGCGATGGTGTTGTTGCATGGCAGCCTGCAGAACGCTCAAGTCCCGGCTAAAACACAGGGGCAGCTTCCCGTGTATGGCCCGCCCCGTCGAATGCTGCCTGTCTCTGCCAACGTGGCTGTCAAGGAAGGCAAGGTATACCTGCCCAATGAACTGAGTCAGAAGTCCGAGTTCACACTGGACTTTGCCTGGTACGGCGCACAGGGGCTGAACAGGCTTGGTGCCTCGCAGCGTCAAGCCTTGGCGGCCATGCGCTCTAACGTCTCGCTGGCCGGCATTGTTCCACTAAGGCAGGGGGCATTTCGCGGTCTTTACCAGGTCGCAGAGGAGTATTACACGTTACTCGACAACCATGCGTTCAAGGTCCGGGCAGACGCAGAGGGAATCAGAGTAGTCGATCCATCCGGTGGTCAGGGCCCTCGGCTGCAGGCTGTGAATGGCCAGTGGCACTTGGCGGGCCTGCAGCTCGCGGGGGGAGCGCCCAAATCGCAGGTGGAGCTACTGAAAAAAGCCAATAAAAAAAAGTTGGTAGCCATGCAACATGAAATAGACGGCATTAACGCGCAATACAACGATTTTGCCCTGCAGATGAGAAGCCGTTGGGGTGACCTCGAAACGCAGAACAAGGCGCTGGAAAGATTGACTCAATTGCGTGACGGTTTTGTCGAAAGGCAAGAGATCAGTGCGGATCCAGAGCCGCTAACAGCACTGATCCTGCAGACCAGTGAGAAGATTGCGACGCAGACCACCGCGACGGATGCCGCCAGGCAAGCGGTGATCGCAGGCTTGGAGGAAAGTATTGCTCGGGATGAGGCGGTGGAGAAGCTGTACATGAGGATGTCCGCTCCGGAATTTTTCCGAATCCGGGCTGAAAGCTCCCAGATTGAAAGCACCTTCAAAACGCAGCGAGGTATAGTCCGTAGAAACCTGATTTTTAATCTTTCCAAGTTGAATGAGCAGTTGTTCGACTCGGTCGATTTCAACGAGTTGGCTGAGCGGGCAAAACACATCAAGAAATTGCCCATCACAAATGATGAAGTCGTCCAGTATCAGCGCTACCGGACAGCACTGGCTAGATCCGTAGATGTGCAGGAACAGATGGTGCGCCGGCGGGAACAGCTGGATACACTGTTGATCGATACGTGGGGAAACAACAATATCGCTTTCGAGTTAAGGGACAATACAGTCCAGTACATTTTCGAGATACGCACCACTTCCACGTTGAAAATGCGGATTGGATATATCGAGGATCTGGCCGAACTTGCCCTTGAGCGCACGGGGGGCGCTGATGAAGAAACCTTGGAGTCATTCAAGGGTTACTTGAGCAACAAGGACATTAGCAGTGCGAGTAGTACCCATAATGAATTGACGATCGGTACGTTCACCTTGACGGAAACCATCGACGGTTTTCAGACCGCGCAGGCAGAGTACGCCAATGCCTTGACCATGGTTGACTATCTTGAGCGCTTTGGCGGTGTTGCGGTAAACCAGGCCACACTGAGTCGCTACAAGGTGGAGCTGGGTCTGGTTAAAACTCAGGCCGAACACAAACTGGCCGCGGCGATCAAGGAAAGTGAATGGGCGTCGGCGCCGTTGTTCAAGCCCCTGCCCTACAAAGCGCGGCCAGGTACGCGGCGGGTAGTGCGCACTGGTGACGGCAAGACTCTGATTGGCGAGCAATCGGAGCTTGATGGTGAGGAGGTGGTTCGCCAGCATGATCCAGTCTCCAATGCAGTGTTGAGTACCTATCACCAGCATGGCGATAGGTGGGTAGAGGTGGTCGAAGCCAAACCTGAGGCCCGTCCGCTTTCCGTCACATCGAGTCAATTGATCGCGGCGCGACAAAGCGCTCGACAGTTAACGACTGAAATCGAACCCGTGCTGACATTGGCCAGGCGTTACATTGCCTCGAATGAACCGCGTAATCTGGCTTTCGTCATTGAGCGTCATATTGAGAAGCTGCAATCGGCTAGCAGCACCCTGGAGCGTTCCGCAGCGACATTACCCCTTGCCGACAGTCAGTTGATCGAGACCATCGAGGAAGGCATCCTACGCTTGACCAATGTCAAGCGTGACTTGCTGGTGAACCTGCATCTGACGACGAGTCGCCCAACGGCAGAAAGCCTTGCCTACCTGTACCAGGAACGGAAGATCACCATCAACAGAAGCCTGGAGCGAAGAAAGTTGGGGGACAACGATTACCTGGATATTTACCAGGTCAGGGGCGTACAAGGCACAGGCAAGGAAGATGGCTTGTGGGAGGTGCACCTGCACTATCGCGCGGCAAACGATGACCGTCGGCAATTCCAGAAAGGGCATATAAAAATCTGGTCAGAGCGCAAGCTGGGCAGGGAGGCCCAACTGCACGCCGCTTTGACCGAGCAACGATTCCTGGAAATCTACCGGGGTGACGTTCAATTGGCACAAGTCGCAAGGGTGCTGCCCTTCGATTAATGGCAGCTTTATGGGTGTGTGCGAGCAGGGGTGTAGAGGCCCTGCTTGCCATGCGCTGGCATGGCGCGGTTGCTGCGCTCGGCGATCATCTGGTGAATCTCTATCCATTCGATACCTTGGGCCTTGAGCCTGGGCAGTTCGCGCTCAAGCACTTCCAGGGTCTGTGGATACGGATGGCCGATCAGTACCGCCGTGCCCTGCTTGCGCGCCAGGGCGATGCCCTGTTGCAGTTGGCCGGCGATGGCTTCGGTGGTGCGCACGTCATCGAGAAAAACATCCCGCGACACGCTGGCCAGGCTGATGTTCTGCGCGGATTTGGCGGCTACCGTGGCGGCGCTGGTGCGGCTGTCGACGAAGAACAGGCCGCGGCGCTGCAGTTCGCCCATCAACCAGGCCATGGCCGCGGGCTCGGCGGTCATGCGGCTGCCCATGTGGTTGTTGATGCCGGCGGCGTAGGGGACTTTGTCGAGCGCCGCGTTGAGCCGGCGCTCCAGCTCCGGCAGTGGCGTGCCGGGATGCCAGGCGTAAGGGCCGGTGGCCGGGTCCATGGGCATGTGCAGGATCACCGTCTTGCCGGCGCGATGGGCTTGGCGGGCGAAGTCGGTGGCATGGGGTGTGTCGGGCATGATCGCCAGGGTCACCGGGCCGGGCAGGGCCAGGGTGCGTGAGTCACGCGCAGGGTTCTGTCCCAAGTCGTCGATGATCAGTGTCAGGTACGCCTTGCCCGTTTGAGCCGGCGCCGCCAGGGCGACGCCGCTCATCAGGTACAACAGGGCCAACAGCAGGTAACGCATCAACTGGCCTTATTTACCCTGGGTGATGCTCAGGCCCTTGAGCAGGCTCAGAGCCTGGCTGAGCTGGTAATCATCATCCTGTGGGCGTGGCTTGGCACTGGCGCCTTTGCCCGATGGCCGGTCGGCGCCGCCGTTGCCGTTGCCCAGGTGGCCTTGCAGGTCGGCTTCCTTGAAGTTTTCGCCGTCCTGCTCGGCGGTGATCTTGGCGCGGCGCACCTCGATGTCCGGGACGATGCCCTGGGCCTGGATCGAGCGGCCGTTGGGGGTGAAGTACAGCGCGGTGGTGATCTTCAGCGCGCGGTCGTTGTTCAGCGGCAATACGGTTTGCACCGAGCCTTTGCCGAAGCTGTCGGTGCCCATCAACACGCCGCGTTTCTGGTCTTGCAAGGCGCCGGCGACAATTTCTGAAGCCGAGGCGCTGCCGCCGTTGATCAGCACTACCAATGGCACGCCTTCGCTGGCGTCGGCCGGGTCGGCAGAGAAGCGCAGCTCGGAGTTGGCGATACGGCCCTTGGTATAGACAATCAGGCCTTTGGTCAGGAAGTGGTCGGCCACTTCCACGGCCGATTGCAGCACGCCGCCCGGGTTGTTGCGCAGGTCCAGGACCAGGCCGCGCATTTTCTTGCCGTTGTCCTTGCGCAGCTTGGCCAGGGCCTTGCCGACTTCTTCGCCGGTCTTGACCTGGAACTGGGTGATGCGGATGTAGCCGTAGCCGTCTTCGAGCATCTGGCTCTTGACGCTCTTGACCTGGATGACCGCGCGCGCAAGGGTGACATCGAACGGGTTGCCGCCGTCGCGCACCAGGGTCAGGGTGATTTTCTCGCCGACTTTGCCGCGCATCTTGTCGACCGCTTCGGTCATGGTCTGGCCGCGGGTCGGCTGGCCGTTGATCTTGACGATCAGGTCGCCAGCTTCGATGCCAGCGCGCGAGGCCGGGGTCTCGTCGATCGGTGAGACCACCTTGATGAAGCCGTCTTCCATGCCCACTTCGATGCCCAGGCCGCCGAACTCGCCGCTGGTGCTCTCTTGCAGCTCGAGGAAATCTTCCGGGCCGAGGTAGGCGGAGTGCGGATCAAGGTTGCTGAGCATGCCCTTGATGGCGTTTTCCAGCAGGGTCTTGTCGTCTACCGGTTCGACATAGGCGGCCTTGATGCGGTCCATGACCTCGGCGAAGGTGCGCAGCTCTTCCAGCGGCAACGGTGCCTTGGCCGAGGGTGCCGAGACCGTCGTCGCTGGAATCGCGGCGGGCTTGGCCGGCTCGGCCGCGCGGGCCAGGGACGCGCCGAGGACCATGGCGATGGTCAGGGCCAGCGAGGTGAGGCGAGGCGATTGCAGCATGTCGAACGAACTCCTGATCCTGGTAGCGCTCCGTAGAGCATCGGCGCAGCCCGAAGTTGCGCTACGCCGTCAAATAGGGGGTGTTGCCTTATCCCTGGGCACGGCACCATTGTGTGGGGTCGCTGGGGCGGCCCTGCTGGCGGATGGCGAAATACAGCCCCGAGCTGTCCTGGCCGCCGCTGTCGCCGACGGTGGAGATGGCCTCACCGGCCTTGACCACATCGCCGGCGCTCTTGAGCAGGCTCTGGTTATGGCCGTACAGGCTCAGGTAACCATTACCATGGTCGAGAATGACCAGAAGTCCAGCGCCGCGCAACCAGTCGGCAAACACTACCCGGCCGCCATGCACGGCGCGCACCTGGCTGCCCGGTGAGGCACTGATCATCACCCCGTCCCACTTGGCCCGCGAGTCATCGCCACGGGTTTCGCCAAAGCGTGCCAGCAATCGACCATTGACGGGCCATGGAAGTTTTCCCCGGGCGGCAGAAAAAGCCCCGCCGAAGGTTTCGCCATTGTTGGAAACCAGCGGGCCGGGAAGGCTCTTGGGCTTCTTCGGCGCGTCGCTGTTGTTGGCGGCCAGGGCTTCACGCTGGCGTTGCTTTTCCGCTTCCTGGGCAGCGAGCAGGGCCTTTTGCCGCGCTTCTTCGGCTTCACGGGCCTGGCGGGCGAGGGTTTCCTCGATGGTCTTGAGCACCTTGCTCAGGTCAGCCTGGTCCTGCTCACGGGCTTGCAGCTTCTGGTCGCGGGCCTTGACGTCCTTGTTGAGCTTGGCCAGTACTTCTTTACGCTCGGTGCGGACTTTTTCCAGCTCCTGGCGCTGCGAGTCGAGGGTGCCTTGCTGGGTCAGCAACTGGGCTTGCTGCAGGCTGATGTCCTTCTCGACATTGGCCAATTGGCGCAAGGTCTCGTTGAAATTGCGCAACTGGGTCAGGCGGGCCTGGCTCAGGTAATCGTAATAGGTCAGGGTGCGGGCGAATTTTTCCGGATTCTGCTGGTTGAGCAGCAGTTTCAGGTATTCCTCGCGGCCATTCTGATAGGCCGATCGGGCCTGGATGGCGATCAGTCGTTGCTGCTCAATGCGGGCGCTCTGGAGTTTTTTTTTCTCGGTATCAAGGCGCTCCAGTTCGCCTTCCGTCTTTTTTAGTTCGTGTTGCAGGGCCTCCACCTGCTTCTCCAGCTTGCCGATGTCGGTTTCGGTTGAGCGCAGGTCTTTCTGCACGCCGGATTTTTCTTCCTGCAACTTGCCAAGCATCTTTTTCAGCTCGGCAATGTCCTGGCGCGTGGCGTCCAGTTGTTGCTGGGTTTGCGCGCGCTCATCGGCAAAAGCCGGGCTGAGCAGGCAAGACAGGGCGAGTACGATCAGGGCGCGAAACATGGGGTGGGCGGCACCAGGCATAGAGACTGGCCTAGTATGCCCGCCATGGCCTGCAAAAAAAACGGCTTTAGCGGCAAGCGGCAAGCTACAAGCGGCAAGAAAAGTGGGCGAATGGGCTCTTTCTTGCGGCTTGCAGCTTGTCGCTAGCGGCTTTAGCCGTCGATCAGAATCGACGAGCCGGTCATTTCTGCCGGTTTTTCCAGGCCCAGCAGCTGGAGCATGGTTGGCGCCACGTCGGCCAGTACGCCGCCTTGGCGCACCTTCACGTTACGCTTGCCGACATAGATGAACGGTACCGGCTCGGTGGTATGCGCGGTATGCGCCTGGCCGGTGCATTCGTCTTCCATTTGCTCGACGTTGCCGTGGTCGGCAGTGATCAGCGCTTCGCCGCCGACCTTGTCCAGCGCCTCGACAATGCGCCCGACACACAGGTCCAGCGCCTCGACGGCCTTGACTGCGGCCTCGAACACGCCGCTGTGGCCGACCATGTCGCCGTTGGCGTAGTTGACCACGATCACGTCGTAGCGCTGCTGCTCGATGGCTTCGACGATGCGGTCGGTGACTTCCGGCGCGCTCATTTCCGGCTGCAGGTCATAGGTGGCGACCTTCGGCGACGGGATGAGGATGCGCTCTTCGCCTTCGAACGGCTCTTCGCGGCCGCCAGAGAAGAAGAACGTGACGTGGGCGTATTTCTCGGTTTCGGCGATGCGCAACTGGGTCTTGCCGTTTTTCGCCAGGTACTCGCCGAGCACGTTGTTCAGGCTGCCCGGGGCAAAGGCGGCCGGGGCCGGGATTTTTGCCGAGTACTGGGTCAGGCCGATGTAAGCGGCCAGTTTTGGCAGGCGTGCACGGGCGAACTCGTTGAACTGCGGCTCGACGAACACCCGCGACAGCTCGCGGGCGCGGTCGGCGCGGAAGTTCATGAAGATCACCGCGTCGCCGTCTTCGACCTTGACCGCCTCGCCAATGCGCGTGGCTTTGACGAATTCGTCGCTCTCGTCACGGGCGTAGGCCGCTTCCAGGCCGGCCTGGGCGGTGTCGGCGCTGAATTCGGCGCTGCTGTCGACGATCAGGTTGTAGGCAGCCGATACGCGGTCCCAGCGGTTGTCGCGGTCCATGGCGTAGTAACGGCCGATCAGGCTGGCGATACGGCCCTTGCCGAGCCTGGCGAAGGTGGCGTCGAGCAGCTCGATCGATGACTGCGCGCTTTTTGGCGGGGTATCGCGGCCGTCGAGGAAGGCGTGCAGGTAGATTTTCTCGGCACCGCGCTTGGCGGCAAGCTCGGCCATGGCCACCAGATGGTCCTGGTGGCTGTGTACGCCACCATCGGAGAGCAGGCCAAGGATGTGCACGGCCTTGCCGGCACCGACGGCCTTGTCGACCGCGTCACACAGCACCGGGTTGTCGAAGAACTCGCCGTCCTTGATCGCCTTGGTCACCCGGGTGAAGTCCTGGTACACCACGCGGCCAGCGCCGAGGTTCATGTGACCGACCTCGGAGTTGCCCATTTGCCCGTCCGGCAGGCCGACATCCATGCCGGAGCCGGAGATCAAGCCGTGCGGCTGGGTGGCGCGCAGTCGATCGTAGACCGGCGTGTTGGCCGAATAGATGGCGTTGTATTCGTGGCTTTCGCTGTGACCGAAACCATCCAGGATGATCAGGACCAAGGGTTTTGGCGTGCTCGTCATCAATCCCACACTCACGGTTGTTCAGATGATAAAGACACGCATTTTAGGGCAAATTGGCCACGAATGACGAATTAACCTTGCAGACCCGGCGGCGCGGGCCGACGGGCTGTAGCCCGGCAATGAGAATTACTGTCGATAACCCTGCCCTGCGGGCTTTGGCCGACCTTGGGGGCTGTGTATACTGGCCAACATTTTTAATGGCCTGGAACACCCTCCGATGGTTGCTCACCTGATTGAATTCGCAACAAATCACTATCTGCTGGTCGGTATCTTCGTCGTTCTGCTGATTCTGCTGATCGTTACCGAGGCACGTAAAGGCGGCCGCAGCCTGAGCACTGGCGAACTGACCGCGCTGGTCAATGCCGACAAAGGCCTGGTGATCGACATTCGTTCGAGCAAGGACTACGCCGCCGGCCATATCGTTGGCGCCGTGAACATTCCCCAGGACAAGGTCGCCGCGCGCATCGGCGAGCTGGAAAAGCACAAGGCCAACAAGACCCTGATCATCGTCGACGCCATGGGCCAGCACGCTGGCACCACCGCTCGCGAACTGCTCAAGGCCGGCTTCACCGCTGCCAAACTGTCGGGCGGCGTGTCGAGCTGGAAGGCTGATAACCTGCCGCTGGTGAAGTGATATGAGCAACGTCATCGTCTACTCCAGCGATTACTGCCCTTACTGTTCGCGGGCCAAGCACCTGCTGGCCAGCAAAGGCGTGGCCTTCGAAGAGATCAAGGTCGATGGCAAGCCTCAGGTGCGCGCCGAAATGAGCCACAAGGCCGGGCGTACCTCGGTGCCGCAGATCTGGATCGGCTCCACCCACGTCGGCGGTTGCGACGACCTGTATGCCCTGGAGCGCGCCGGCAAGCTCGACGCGCTGCTCAAGGCCTGAATCAGAAACCCATTAAAGACTCTGGAAAGAAGGATCTGTCATGACTGATCAACAGAACAACGACGCCGCAGCCGCAGCCGACGACAACACTCCGCAATTCTCCCTGCAGCGCATCTATGTGCGCGACCTGTCGTTCGAAGCGCCAAAAAGCCCGGCGATCTTCCGTCAGCAGTGGGAACCAAGCGTTGCCCTGGACCTGAACACCAAGCAGAAAGGCCTGGAAGGCGACTTCCACGAAGTCGTGCTGACCCTGTCGGTGACCGTGAAGAACGGCGACGAAGTGGCCTTCATCGCTGAAGTGCAGCAAGCCGGTATCTTCCTGATCAAGAACCTCGACCCAGCGTCGATGAGCCACACCCTGGGCGCGTTCTGCCCGAACATCCTGTTCCCGTACGCCCGTGAAGCGCTGGACAGCTTGGTGACCCGTGGTTCGTTCCCGGCACTGATGCTCTCGCCGGTCAACTTCGACGCCCTGTACGCTCAGGAAATGCAACGCATGCAGGAAGCTGGCGAAGCCCCTTCGCTGCAATAAGCCTGTTGCGATGTAGCAAAAAGCGCCCTGAGGGGCGCTTTTTTCTTGGGGTTTATCGCGAACACTGTGGGAGCGGGCTTGCCCCGCGAAAGGATCTCTCAGGCAAAACCTTGCTGGCGCCAGGCTTCGTACACCGTCACCGCTACCGTGTTGGACAGGTTCAGGCTGCGGCATCCCGGACGCATCGGCAGACGCAGGCGTTGCTCGGCGGGCAGGCTGTCCAGTACCTCGGCCGGCAGGCCACGGCTTTCCGGGCCGAACAGGAAGGCGTCACCCGGCTGGAACGCGGTTTCGTGGTACGGGTGCGAGGCTTTCGTGGTGAATGCGAACAGTCGCGGCTGGCCAAGGCTTTCCAGGCAGCTGGGCAGGTCTGCGTGGCGCTTGAGCGTGGCATACTCGTGGTAGTCCAGACCGGCCCGGCGCAAGCGCTTGTCGTCCAGTTCGAAGCCGATCGGCTCGATCAGGTGCAGGTGGCAGCCGCTGTTGGCGCACAGTCTGATGATATTGCCGGTATTCGGCGGAATCTCTGGTTGAAAGAGGATGACGTGAAACATGCACGGCTCCGAACATAAAGATGGCGAGCATTCTACTCCTGAACCGGACCCGCGTTCGCAGCTATGGCCGCGTGTGCTGTTTTCCCTGGCACTGTTCGGCATGCTGGTGGGGCTGATGATCGGTCGCCTGACCGCGCCCGAGCCACGGGTACTGGAGCAGGTCGAGGTCGTCGAGGCGGGCTTGAACCTGTGGTTCAACGAAGAACCCAAGCTGCACGGCGAAGAGGTCGAAGGCACCCTGGCCCTGCTGTTCGAGGCCGAGGGCAAGGCTGTGCGCGGTCAGTTGCAGTTGCAGGGTAAGCCGGTGAGCTGGCGGGTGCAGCACAGTGATGGTGGCTTGCTCGTGACCCTGGTCGCGGCCCGCCCCCTGCACGGCGAATGGGCCGGTACAGAGGAGGGCGGACGCTGGCGGGTGCAGGTGAAGCTGCGCGAATAAAAGAGGGGATTCCCCGGCCTGCCTGTACCAAGGCCCCCAAAACTGGAAGTACTGATACTAATGCAGAGTGTGTGCCAGTTTTGTTTCAGGGCGGAAAATGGCGGGTTTTGAGGGGTTAGGCAGGGGTTTGCGGGGGATTTGTGCTTTGCTGCGGTGCACAGGGCACAGGTTCGGTGCAAAAAGCATCGTGGGGCAAGCCCGCTCCTACATCGATCTGTAGGGGCGGGCCAATGCTCAGGCCTCGTCGTCGCCGTCCTCATCACCGCCATCGACCTTCATCCCCAGCTCCTTGATCTTGCGCGTCAGGGTGTTGCGGCCCCAGCCCAGTAGCACAGCGGCATCGCGGCGGCGGCCAGCGGTGTGCTTGAGGGCGGTCTCGATCATGATCCGCTCGAAGCTCGGTACGGCGCTGTCGAGCAGGTTCGACTGGCCACGAGCCAGGGCCTGGTCGGCCCATTGGCGCAGGGCCTGTTCCCAGTTGGTCACTGGCGCTGCGTCTTGCGGCAGGTTGAGCAACTCCGGCGGCAAGTCGCCGATATGCACTTCGCGCCCCGAGGCCATCACCGTGATCCAGCGGCAGGTGTTCTCCAGTTGGCGCACGTTGCCCGGCCATGGCAGGTTGCGGATGAACTCCTCGGTTTCGGCCTTGAGCAGTTTGGGCTCTACCGCCAGCTCCTGGGCGGCGCGGCCGAGAAAGTGCCGGGCCAGGGTCGGAATGTCTTCGCGACGATCGGCCAGGCGCGGGATGTGGATGCGGATCACGTTCAGGCGATGGAACAGGTCTTCGCGGAACTTGCCGGCCTGCACCAGGGTTTCCAGGTTCTGGTGGGTGGCGGCGATGATCCGCACATCGACCTTGACCGGCACATGGCCGCCCACCCGATAGAACTCGCCATCGGCCAGCACCCGCAGCAAGCGGGTCTGGGTGTCGGCTGGCATGTCGCCAATCTCGTCGAGGAACAGCGTGCCACCATCGGCCTGCTCGAAGCGGCCGCGGCGCAGGTTGGCGGCGCCGGTGAAGGCACCTTTCTCGTGGCCGAACAGTTCCGATTCCATCAGGTCCTTGGGAATCGCCGCCATGTTCAAGGCGATGAACGGCGACGCCGCCCGCGGGCTGTGGCGGTGCAGGGCGTGGGCGACCAGTTCTTTACCAGTACCGGACTCGCCGTTGATCAGCACGGTGATGTTGGAGTGGCTCAGGCGGCCGATGGCGCGGAACACCTCCTGCATCGCTGGCGCTTCGCCGATGATTTCCGGAGTGCGGGTCAGGCTGGGTGCGACGTCCAGGCCTTGCTGCTCCTGGGCGTGCTGGTTGGCGCGCTTGACCAACGATACCGCTTCGTCGACGTCGAACGGCTTGGGCAGGTATTCGAAGGCGCCACCCTGATAGGACGCCACCGCGCTGTCCAGGTCGGAATGGGCGGTCATGATGATCACCGGCAGGCGCGGGTGCTGCTCGCGGATCTGCGCAAGCAGATCCAGGCCACTGGCACCGGGCATGCGGATATCGGAAATGATCACGTCCGGCTGTTGCCGGGCCAGGCGGCTCATGACCCCGTCGGCGCTGTCGAAGCTCTGGGTGGTCATGCCTTCCTGTTGCAGGGCCTTTTCCAGCACCCAGCGGATGGAACGATCATCGTCGACGATCCAGACAGTTTCACTTCGGCTCATGAGGCGGTGGCTCCTTGTTCCAGCGGCAGGAAGATCGAGAAGGTGGTGTGGCCAGGGTGGCTGTCACATTCGATCAGGCCCTGGTGCTGGCTGATGATGTTCTGGGTAATGGCCAGGCCCAGCCCGGTACCGTCGGGGCGGCCGCTGACCATGGGGTAGAAGATGGTTTCCTGCAGCTCGGCAGGAATGCCGGGGCCGTTGTCGATGATTTCGATGCGGGCCACCAGGCGATGTCGGGTGTGGCCAATGGTGAACTGGCGCATGGCCCGGGTGCGCAGGCTGATGCGGCCCAGGCGCAGTTCGTTCTGGCCGCTGATGGCCTGCATGGCATTGCGCACGATGTTCAGTACCGCCTGGATCATCTGTTCGCGGTCGATCAGTACGTCCGGCAGGCTCGGGTCGTAATCGCGCACCAGGGTGATGCCGCCCTGGCTTTCGGCCTCGACCAGGCTGCAGACCCGCTCCAGTACTTCGTGAATGTTGGTCAGGGCCAGCGATGGCAGCTTGTTCGAGCCGAGCATGCGGTCGACCAGGTTGCGCAGGCGGTCGGCCTCTTCAATGATCACATTGGTGTAATCCTTCAGGCCTTCTTCCGGCAGCTCACGGGCCAACAACTGGGCGGCGCCGCGAATGCCACCGAGCGGGTTCTTGATCTCGTGGGCCAGGCCGCGCACCAGCATCTTGGTAGTTTCCTGCTTGGACAGCTGCGCTTCTTCCTTGGTGATGCGCAGCAAGCGGTCGCGCGGATGCACTTCAAGCAGCAGCAGGGTCGCGCCCTTGCTGAGGATCGGTGTCACCGCGTAGTCGACGGTCTGGGTCTGGCCGGTCAGCGAGGTCAGTTGGGCCTCACGCTTGGTAAACGGGTGCGCGTGTTCTACCGCCTGGCGCAGGGAGTTCAATGCCTCGGGCGATTCGGTGAACAGCTCGCTGATGAATTGCCCATGGCTGCGCTGGCCGCTGATGGCCAGGAGCATCTCCGCCGCCGGGTTCATGTACTCAAGGCGCAGTTCGGCGTCGAGCAGGATGGTGGCGGTGGTCAGGTTGTCCAGTAGCAGTCGGTGCAGTGCATCGCTGATGGTCATGGGGCGTCGTTGACCTCTTTTGGCTCATACAACCTTGGCGCAGGGCAAGATCGCGGGCGCTGGTAATCCGCTGGTACAAATGAAAATGCAAAAAACAAACCAAGGCTCCGAAAAGAAGCGGAATTTCCGGATTAAGACCTGTATTTGCACGAAAAAGGCCTGGAAAGTCCTGAGTCGGTGCTTTTCATGAACCAAAATGGGTTGAGTTGCTCAGCTGTACGCGCTGACGTGCACCAATATAGAGCATAGAGCAAGTATCAGTCGGCGCGGCACAATTGGCCGGTAGCGCGGATCAGCGCCAGGGTGCGAGGCGGGTTTTGCGTGCGATGGGTGATCGCCTGGGCCAGTAGTGTCCGGCAGTCTTGCGGTCGGCTTCGGTCGAATTCGGCCAGTTGGCTCAGCAATACGTGTTGCAGGCGGTCGAGTTGCGGGCGCAGCTGAGTCTGCAGATCGGTACGTGGCGTTGGCGGGGCATAGCCCTGCGCCTGCCAGCGTGACAGCGCGCTGTACTGGAGCAGCTTGTTGGCTTCGATCTGGTCGGCAAAGAAGTCGCCGGCCCGCTGCTCGCTCAGGCCAAAGCGGTCGGCCTGGCTTTGGGCCTTGGCAATGACTTGCTGTTCGCGGTCAGTGGCCTGTACCGCTTGGCCGGAGTCCCATTTGCTCAGGGCGACGGCCGTGGCGAGGTCCAGTCGCCGGTCGACGCTGTCGAGCAGTTGCGACAAGGGGCTGGGCGGAGCAATCGGGGTGCAGCCTTGTAGCAGCAGGGCGGGGGCAAGCAGCAAGGCTGAAAGACGTGTGCGCATGTCAGTGATCCACCGCAGGTAAGGGGATCAGTGTGCATATTCCTGAGACATTTGCCTGTCGGCAGATACGCACAATAGCGTCGGAAAAACAAAAGGCCTCCCGAAGGAGGCCTCTTGTCTGGTTACGCCGCTTGCGCGAGCGGCACTGGCTTAGCAGCTGTAGTACAGCTCGTATTCCAGTGGGTGTACGAAGGTGCGGACCTTGATTTCTTCTTCGCTTTTCAGCGCGATGTAGGCATCGATGAAGTCGTCGGAGAACACGCCACCCTTGGTCAGGAACGCACGGCCCTTGTCCAGCTCTTCCAGGGCTTCTTTCAGGCTGCCACACACCTGTGGGATCTCTTTCGCCTCTTCAGGCGGCAGGTCGTACAGGTTCTTGTCGGCGGCATCGCCTGGGTGGATCTTGTTCTGGATACCGTCCAGGCCGGCCATCATCAGTGCGGCGAAGCACAGGTACGGGTTGGCAGCCGGGTCCGGGAAGCGCGCTTCGATACGGCGGGCTTTCGGGCTGGAAACGTACGGGATGCGGATCGAGGCGGAACGGTTGCGCGCCGAGTAGGCCAGCATTACCGGTGCTTCGAAGCCTGGTACCAGACGCTTGTAGGAGTTGGTAGCCGGGTTGGTGAAGCCGTTCAGGGCCTTACCGTGCTTGATGATACCGCCGATGAAATACAGGGCGGTGTCGGACAGGCCGGCATAGCCTTCGCCAGAGAAGGTGTTCTTGCCATCTTTGGAGATGGACATGTGCACGTGCATGCCCGAGCCGTTGTCGCCGTACAGTGGCTTAGGCATGAAGGTAGCGGTGCGGCCGTAGGCGTCGGCAACGTTGTGCACGCAGTACTTGAGGGTCTGAACTTCGTCAGCCTTCTTCACCAGGGTGTTGAACTGCACGCCGATTTCGTTCTGGCCGGCAGTTGCCACTTCGTGGTGGTGTACTTCGATGACCAGGCCCATTTCTTCCATGGCGTTGCACATGGCAGTACGGATTTCGTGGTCGTGGTCGAACGGAGGTACTGGGAAGTAGCCGCCTTTGACGCCTGGACGGTGGCCTTTGTTGCCGCCTTCTACGTCCTGGTCGGACATCCACGAGCCTTGTTCGGAGTAGATCTTGAACATCGAGCCGGAGATATCGGACTTGAACTTCACTTCGTCGAAGATGAAGAATTCAGGCTCTGGACCGACGAAGACGGTGTCACCGATACCGGTGGTCTTCAGGTACTCTTCGGCGCGGCGGGCGATGGCGCGTGGGTCGCGGTCGTAGCCTTGCATGGTCGACGGTTCGATGATGTCGCAGACCAGGATCAGAGTCGGCTCTTCGGTGAACGGGTCGAGCACGGCGGAGGAATCGTCCGGCATCAGGATCATGTCGGAAGCTTCGATGCCTTTCCAGCCAGCGATGGAGGAACCGTCGAACATCTTGCCGGCTTCGAAGAAATCTTCATCCAGCGCATCACGAGCTGGCATGGTCACGTGGTGCTGAGTGCCTTTGGTGTCAGTGAAGCGCAGATCAATCCATTTAACGTCATGATCTTTGATGAGTTGAACCGACTTCGACATAGTGTCCTCCGGGTGGGGTAGAGCTTGCCTGTGCAGCCCTTTAATTTGGGTGATGCCGGGCGCGAATAGTCGGCCAAGGCAACCTGCCTCACAAGGGAGCAAATTGCATGCCAGTGCCCCGAGTTGGGATTTTTGCCCCAAACCCAAGCGTTTTCGACCGATTTGGCAAATCCACGGCTTTTTTCTGCACTCTAAAGATGCGCTGAGCGAGCATGGTGCATCATTTTGGTGCGAAGAAAACCTTCTGTACAAAAGTTGCTCAAAGCTTGAGCAATTTCCGCTATAATCCGCGCCCCACTTTTTTAGTCGGCACCTCGCGCGCTGTTTTTCATGAAACTAATCGTAAAAGTCTTCCCAGAGATCACCATCAAGAGCCGGCCGGTTCGCAAGCGCTTCATCCGCCAACTGGCCCGCAACATCCGCAACGTGCTCAAGGACCTTGATCCTGCGCTCGCGGTTAACGGTGTCTGGGATAACCTCGAAGTGATCACTCACATCGAGGACGAGAAAGTCCTGCGCGAGATGACCGAGCGTCTGACCTGCATGCCGGGCATTGCCCACTTCCTGCAGGTCGACGAATACCCGCTGGGTGATTTCGACGACATCGTCGCCAAGTGCAAGCAGCACTTCGGTCACCTGCTGGCCGGCAAGCGCTTCGCCGTACGCTGCAAGCGCGGCGGCCACCACGACTTCAGCTCGATGGACGTCGACCGATACGTCGGCAGCCAGCTGCGCCAGCAGTGCGGCGCCGCCGGTATCGACCTGCGTACGCCGGAAGTCGAGGTGCGCATCGAGGTGCGCGACAAGCGCCTGTACGTCATCCACAGCCAGCACAAAGGCATCGGCGGTTACCCGCTGGGCGCGCTGGAGCAGACCCTGGTGCTGATGTCCGGCGGTTTCGACTCCACCGTCGCCGCCTACCAGATGATGCGCCGTGGCCTGATGACCCACTTCTGCTTCTTCAACCTTGGCGGCCGCGCCCACGAACTGGGGGTGATGGAAGTCGCCCACTACCTGTGGAAGAAATACGGCAGCAGCCAGCGCGTGCTGTTCGTCAGCGTGCCGTTCGAAGAAGTGGTCGGCGAGATCCTCGGCAAGGTCGACAACAGCTACATGGGTGTGACCCTCAAGCGCATGATGCTGCGCGCGGCGACCAATATCGCCGACCGCCTGCAGATCGACGCCCTGGTGACCGGTGAAGCCATCTCCCAGGTGTCGAGCCAGACGCTGCCTAACCTTTCGGTGATCGACTCGGCCACCGAGAAACTGGTGTTGCGCCCCTTGCTGGCCAGCCACAAGCAGGACATCATCGACCAGGCCCAGCAGATCGGTACCGCCGAGTTCGCCAAGCACATGCCTGAATACTGCGGCGTGATCTCGGTGAACCCGACCACCTGCGCCAAGCGTCATCGTGTCGACTACGAAGAAAAGCAGTTCGACATGGCCGTGCTCGAGCGTGCCCTGGAGCGTGCCCGCCTGATCTCCATCGACCATGTGATCGATGAACTCAGCGAAGATATCCAGATCGAAGAAGTCAGCCAGGCGCTGGCCGGGCAGGTGGTGATCGACATTCGCCACCCTGATGCCCAGGAAGACCAGCCCCTGGAACTGGACGGCATCGAGGTCCAGGCCTTGCCGTTCTACGCCCTGAACAGTCGCTTCAAGGAGCTGGATGCCGCGCGCCAGTACTTGCTGTATTGCGACAAGGGAGTAATGAGTCGCCTGCATGCCCACCATCTGCTCAGTGAGGGACATGCCAATGTGCGCGTTTATCGTCCGACATAAGACGCCGGGGCTATATGGCGGGAGCATCCGCCATCGCCCTCCCGACCACCGGGCCGTTTGAGCGCCATTCATTCATATTCGCCGCCTAGACTGGGCGGCAACCCGAATCCTCTGATCGAGATACACACGTGATCGAAAATCTGCGTAACATCGCCATCATCGCCCACGTTGACCATGGTAAAACCACCCTGGTCGACAAACTCCTGCGTCAGTCCGGCACTTTGGAGCGTAACGAGCTCAACGACGAGCGCGTCATGGACTCCAACGACCAGGAAAAAGAGCGCGGTATTACCATTCTGGCGAAAAACACCGCCATCAACTGGAACGGCTACCACATCAACATCGTCGACACCCCCGGCCACGCCGACTTCGGTGGCGAGGTTGAGCGTGTAATGTCGATGGTTGACTCCGTGCTGCTGCTGGTCGACGCCCAAGACGGCCCTATGCCGCAAACCCGTTTCGTGACCAAGAAGGCTTTCGAAGCCGGCCTGCGTCCAATCGTGGTGATCAACAAGGTCGACCGTCCGGGCGCGCGTCCTGACTGGGTTCTGGACCAGATCTTCGATCTGTTCGACAACCTCGGTGCCACCGAAGAACAGCTGGACTTCAAAGTCGTCTACGCCTCGGCCCTGAACGGCATTGCCGGTCTGGACCACACCGAAATGGCCGAAGACATGACCCCGCTGTACCAGTCGATCATCGACAACGTACCAGCGCCGGCTGTTGACCGTGACGGTCCGTTCCAGATGCAGATCTCGGCTCTGGACTACAACAGCTTCCTCGGTGTTATCGGCGTTGGCCGTATCGCCCGTGGCCGCGTCAAGCCAAACACCCCGGTTGTCGCCATCGACACCGACGGCAAGAAGCGCAACGGTCGTATCCTCAAGCTGATGGGCCACCACGGCCTGCACCGCATCGACGTTGAAGAAGCCCAGGCTGGCGACATCGTCTGCATCAGCGGTTTCGACGAGCTGTTCATCTCCGACACCCTGTGCTCCCCGGACGCAGTTGAAGCGATGAAGCCGCTGACCGTTGACGAACCAACCGTTTCGATGACCTTCCAGGTCAACGACTCGCCGTTCTGCGGTAAAGAAGGCAAGTTCGTGACTTCCCGCAACATCAAGGAACGTCTGGACAAAGAGCTGCTGTACAACGTTGCACTGCGCGTTGAAGAAGGCGACTCGGCTGACAAGTTCAAGGTTTCCGGCCGTGGCGAGCTGCACCTGTCGGTTCTGATCGAAACCATGCGTCGCGAAGGCTTCGAAATGGGTGTTGGTCGTCCGGAAGTGATCATCCGTGAAGTCGACGGCGCCAAGCACGAGCCGTTCGAAAACGTCACCATCGACATCCCTGAAGATTCCCAGGGCAAGGTCATGGAAGAAATGGGTCTGCGTAAAGGCGACCTGACCAACATGGTTCCGGATGGCAAGGGCCGTGTACGTCTGGAATACAACATTCCAGCCCGTGGTCTGATCGGTTTCCGTAACCAGTTCCTGACCCTGACCAACGGTGCAGGCATCCTGACCTCGATCTTCGACCGTTACGCTCCGATGAAGTCCGGCCACATGTCCGGCCGTCAGAACGGCGTACTGGTTTCGGTTGAAACCGGCAAGGCCCTGACCTACTCCCTGGAAACTCTGCAGGCGCGCGGCAAGCTGTTCGTCGAGCACGGCCAGGAGATCTACAACGGTCAGATCGTTGGTCTGAACAGCCGCGACAACGACCTGGGCGTCAACCCTACCAAGGGCAAGAAGCTCGACAACATGCGTGCTTCGGGTAAAGACGAAACCATCGCCCTGGTTCCACCTGTTCGCTTCACCCTGGAACAGGCTCTGGAATTCATCCAGGACGACGAGCTGTGCGAAGTCACTCCTAAGTCGATCCGTCTGCGCAAGAAGATCCTCGACGAAGGCGAGCGTACCCGCGCTGCCAAGAAAGCCAAGAACTGAGTCTTAGTTCCGGCTGAATGAAAACGCCCCCGGTCGCAAGGCCGGGGGCGTTTTTGTTTGTGCGTGGAAAGTTTGAATCAGCCGGCGAGTTGCTGCCGGAGATGGCCAGCAGCATAGGGTTGACGGTTGCCACTTTGGCCAGGCGATTGCGCAGTTGTTCCAGTACATAGCCTTCGGGAAGGTTCATCTGGAAGATCGGATGAAGGTCCCTGGACACGTACTCCTCGCGGCGAGGAGGCATGGTCATGCTCACCGCAATGGAGGCCGAAGCGGTGTCGGCGTAGCGAAAGGCGTAGTCGCCGTTTGGGTGCTGGAAAATCTGGCCGCTGACGCCTTGCGGCGTTGCTACAAGACAGCTCGTCTGCCGCGCTCATCGGAACACGTCCTCAAGCTCATCCAGGGTGGGTAGGGACTTTGCCACGACCTTGACTTCACAGCCCAGGGCATCCAGTGCCCTGCTGTAAAACGAAATGGCGACGGTGCTTGAGCCCTGCTCGATCTCACTGAGCTTCTGCCGAGTGATGCCGATACGTTCCGCCAGTTGTACTTTGGTCAAGCCACGGCGCTTTCTCATCTGTTCGATGCTGTGGCCGATGCGCAGGGAAATCAGTGTGGTCTCCATGTTACGTATCCATAACATTAATTGACTAATGTCAGGTAAACATAACATGGCGCCATCGTCAAACGCCCAGTTCGCTTCAGTCGGGCGTGCCGATCAGTGGTTCTCGCTTAGCGCGAGCGCGCCGCAGGCTTGGGGATGTACGCGCAATACCCCGGTCGCGGACCGATCCGCGGATGGTTGCGACAGGTGTCCGGGCGCTTGTCATAAATGGTGCACATGCGACTTTTACGATCCAGGTACAGGCAATCGTCGTTGCTCATCTGCGCCAGGGTGAAAATTCCCGACTTCTGGTTGAATCGCTGGATGATCCCGTCCTTCTGCAAACGCTTGGCAATGTTCTTCGGCGGCTCACCCACCTCGAACTCATCCACCACGCCCATGCGGATCAGGTCTTTGATTTTCACTTCCGTCGGCAAGGTGCAGCAGGTGGAGTTGCAGCCTCCGCACATATGGCTTTGGTACTTCTGCCAGGTTTCCAGTCGGTCGACTTCGGCGGCGGCGATCAGGGTCGGTTTCATCAGGCTCAGGTTTTAGATGTTTTAGTGGGCGCGCGATCATACCGGAGTTGATCAAAATGTGAACAACCATTTGCCGCTTTATTCCGGGTTTGTTTGCCGCTTGCGACAAGAAAGTCGCGAACCAGAGCTTCCCCTCTGTGTCGAACGGTCTAGGCTGAGAAATCTCCATCCGCATTCGTCAACTTGCCCGAGGACGTCGTATGTCTCAGGAACCGCTCGCTCGTGACGCAGAGGTGGCCGCTTTTCGCACCGCTGTGCTGGATAAATTGACCTACGCGGTCGGCAAGGACCCGGAGCACGCCTTCGACCACGACTGGTTCGAAGCCATTGCCCTGGCTGCCCGGGATCACATGGTCGATCACTGGATGGACCATACCCGGCAGATCTACCGCAAGAGCCAGAAGCGGGTGTACTACCTGTCGCTGGAGTTTCTGATCGGCCGCCTGCTGTACGACAGCCTGAGCAACCTGGGCCTGCTGGATGTCGCCCGTGAGGCGCTGGACGGGCTCAACGTCGACCTTGAGCGGATTCGCCTGCTGGAGCCCGACGCGGCCCTGGGCAACGGCGGTCTCGGGCGCCTGGCGGCCTGTTTCATGGAGAGCATGTCGACCCTTGGCATCGCCGCCCATGGCTACGGCATACGTTACGAGCATGGCCTGTTCCGCCAGGCGGTGGTCGATGGCTGGCAGCAGGAGCAGACCGAGAACTGGCTGGATTTCGGCAACCCCTGGGAGTTCGAGCGGGCCGAGGTGATCTACCCGATCAGCTTTGGCGGTAGCGTCGAAACCGTGCACGACGCCGGTGGTCAGCAGCGCCAGGTGTGGTGGCCGGCCGAGACAGTGCGGGCGGTGGCCTATGACACACCGGTGGTCGGCTGGCGCGGCGCCAGCGTCAACACCTTGCGCCTGTGGCGGGCGCGGGCGCTGGAAGAGCTGCACCTGGAGCGCTTCAACGCCGGCGATCACCTTGGCGCCGTGGCGGAAGTGGCGCGGGCCGAGAGCATCTCGCGGGTGCTGTACCCGGCCGACAGTACCGAAGCCGGCCAGGAACTGCGCCTGCGCCAGGAGTACTTCTTTGTTTCCGCCTCGCTGCAGGACCTGCTGCGCCGGCACCTGAACATGCACGACAGCCTGCTCAACCTGCCGCAGCAGGCGGCGATCCAGCTCAACGATACCCACCCCTCGATTGCGGTCGCCGAGCTGATGCGCCTGCTGGTCGACCAGCACGAAGTGCCGTGGGATACGGCCTGGCAATTGACCGTCGAAACCCTGGCCTACACCAACCACACCTTGCTGCCCGAAGCCCTGGAAACCTGGCCGGTGGGCCTGATGGAGCGCATGCTGCCGCGGCACATGCAGATCATCTACTTGATCAACGCTTTCCATATCGACGCCTTGCGCGCCAAGGGCATCCACGATTTCGACGTGCTGCGCGCGGTGTCGCTGATCGAGGAAGACAACGGCCGCCGGGTGCGCATGGGCAACCTGGCGTTTCTCGGCTCGCACAGCGTCAACGGTGTGTCGGCGCTGCACAGCAAACTGATGCGCAGCACGGTGTTCGCCGAACTGCACAAGCTCTACCCGGAGCGAATCAACAACAAGACCAACGGCATCACCTTCCGTCGCTGGCTGTTCCAGGCCAACCCGCAACTGACCGGCATGCTGGTCGAGGCCCTCGGCGCCGACGTGCTCGATGACCCGCAAGGGCGCCTGCGCGACCTTGACCCGTTTGCCGACAAGGCGTCGTTCTGCAAGCAGTTCGCCGCCCAGCGCCTGCACAGCAAGAAGGCCCTGGCCGGCCTGATCCAGGAGCGCCTGGGCATCACCCTCAACCCCGAGGCGATGTTCGACGTGCAGGTCAAACGTATCCACGAGTACAAGCGCCAGTTGCTCAACCTGTTGCACACCGTGGCCCTGTACCAGGCCATCCGCGCCGAGCCCGGCACCGGCTGGGCGCCGCGGGTGAAAATCTTCGCCGGCAAGGCTGCCGCCAGCTATCACCAGGCCAAGCTGATCATCAAGCTGACCAATGACATCGCCAAGGTGGTCAACAACGACCCGACCGTGCGCGGCCTGCTCAAAGTGGTGTTTCTGCCCAACTACAACGTCAGCCTGGCCGAGAGCATCATCCCGGCGGCTGACCTCTCCGAGCAGATTTCCACCGCCGGCTACGAGGCCTCCGGCACCAGCAACATGAAGTTCGGCCTCAATGGCGCGTTGACCATCGGCACCCTGGACGGTGCCAACGTCGAGATGTGCGAGCAGGTCGGTGTCGAGAACATGTTCATCTTCGGCCTGACTGCCCAGCAGGTGGAGGCGCGTAAGCGCAGCGGCGACTTTGGCGCCAGTGCCGCGATCGGTGCCTCCCATCGGCTCAACGACGTGCTCCAGGCCATTCGCGGCGGGGTGTTTTCACCGGATGACCCGGCCCGCTATGTCGGCCTGGTCGACTCGCTGGTGGCCTATGACCGCTTTCTGGTATGCGCCGACTTCGACGCCTACTGGGAAGCGCAGTTGCGCGTCGAAGGGCTCTGGCATGAACCCAGGCAGTGGTGGCGCATGGCGGTGCTCAACACCGCGCGCATGGGCTGGTTCTCATCGGACCGGACCATCCGCGAGTACGCCACGGATATCTGGAAAGCCCTCGACTAAGCTGCAATGGCCGGCCCGGGGGCGGTGAACTCTCGGGCCGAAGTGCCGTCTGATCGGCCAAGCGTGTCTGATTGCTCGCTAGCGCTTCACTCTCCCTGTAAACTGCGTGGGTTTTTATTACCCCCTTCCTTCGGAGCCTTACATGTCCCGCGTTACCCTGAGTCGCTATTTGATTGAGCAGACCCGCAGCAACAGTACCCCTGCCGATCTGCGCTTCCTGATCGAAGTGGTGGCGCGTGCGTGCAAGGAAATCAGCCACAACGTCTCCAAAGGCGCGCTGGGTGGTGTTCTGGGCAGCATGGGCACCGAAAACGTGCAGGGCGAAGTCCAGAAGAAACTCGACGTGATCTCCAACGACATCCTGCTCGAAGCCAACGAGTGGGGCGGTCACCTGGCCGGCATGGCCTCCGAAGAGATGGACAATGCCTACCAGATCCCGGGTAAATACCCGAAAGGCGCCTACTTGCTGGTCTTCGACCCGCTGGACGGTTCGTCGAACATCGACGTCAACGTTTCGGTCGGCACCATCTTCTCGGTACTGCGCTGCCCGAACGAATACCTGAGCCAGAACGAAAGCCTCAACGAGCAGGCCTTCCTGCAGCCAGGCACCAAGCAGGTCGCCGCCGGTTACGCGATCTACGGCCCGCAGACCATGCTGATCCTGACCCTGGGCAACGGCGTCAAGGGCTTCACCCTGGACCGCGAGCTGGGCAGCTTCGTACTGACCCACGAGAACATCCAGGTGCCGGAAACCACCGCCGAGTTCGCCATCAACATGTCCAACCAGCGCCACTGGGAAGAGCCGGTGACCCGCTACGTGGGCGAGCTGCTGGCCGGTGAGACCGGTCCGCTGAAAAAGAACTACAACATGCGCTGGATTGCCTCGATGGTTGCCGACGTGCACCGCATCCTGACCCGTGGCGGCCTGTTCATGTACCCGCGCGATGCGCGTGAGCCGTCCAAGCCGGGCAAGCTGCGTCTGATGTACGAAGCCAACCCGATGTCCTTCATCATCGAACAGGCCGGCGGTGCCTCCACCGACGGCAAACAGCGCATTCTCGACATCCAGCCAGAGAGCCTGCACCAGCGCGTGGCAGTGTTCCTCGGCTCCAAGCAGGAAGTCGAGCGCGTTACCGGTTATCACAAGGAGTAAATCATGCTCGCACCTTGGCAGCCGTTGCTGGAGTGGTGGTTTGGCTGGGGCACCAGCCCCCAGGATGTGGCTGACGAGAAGAGCACCTTGTGGTTCGGCAAGCACCACGACGACGAAGCGCGCGAGCGCTTCGGCGACCTGGTCGAGCAGGCGCTGGCCGGTGGCCTCGATGAGTGGCTGCAAAGCCCGCAGGGCTGGCTGGGCCTGGTGTTGCTGCTCGACCAGCTGCCACGCATGATCCACCGCGACACGCCGCGCGCTTTTGATGGCGACCGACGTGCCCAGGTGCTGGTGATGCAGGGCCTGGACAAGGCCTGGGATTACCAGCTGCTGCCGATCCAGCGGGTGTTCATCCTGCTGGTGCTGGAGCATGCCGAAGTGCTGGACTGGCAGAACATCAGCGTCGAGCGTTACCAGTTGCTGCTCGATGCCCAGCCGGATACCGATCGGCGTTTGTTCGAGGGGTTCCTCGACTACGCCGAGCAGCACCAGCGGGTGATTGCCCGTTTTGGCCGCTTCCCGCATCGTAATCTGCTGCTGAATCGGCCGAGTACCGATGAAGAGATGGATTTTCTGCTGGAGCCGGGCTCAAGGTTTTGAGTTGAATTCAATCGCGGGGCAAGCCCGCTCCCACAGACTCTGTAGGAGCAGGCTTGACCCGCGATCAGCTTCAGATCAGATCCGGAAACTGCCCACCAGTTGCTTCAAGCGATTGGCCTGATTCTCCAGGTCATTGCAGGCGCGCAAGGTTGCCTGCAGGTTCTCAACCCCTTCCTGATTCAGCGTATTGATCTCGGTGATGTCGACATTGATCGACTCGACCACGGCTGTCTGCTCTTCGGTGGCGGTGGCCACCGACTGGTTCATGCCGTCGATCTCGCCGATACGCTGGGTCACGCCGCCCAGCCGTTCGCCGGCCTGGTTGGCGATGCCGACGCTGTGCTGGCTGTGGCTCTGGCTTTCGGTCATGGTGCTGACCGCCACCTGGGCGCCAGCCTGCAATTCTTCGATGATGCGCTGAACCTGCTGCGCCGAATCCTGGGTGCGGTGGGCGAGGTTGCGTACCTCGTCGGCCACCACGGCAAAACCACGTCCGGCCTCACCGGCGCGGGCCGCTTCAATCGCGGCGTTGAGCGCCAGCAGGTTGGTCTGCTGGGAGATGCCGCTGATCACTTCAAGAATCTGGCCGATGTTCACCGTGTTGGCGTTGAGTGTCTCGATGTTGCCACACGAGTCGCTGATCTTGGCTGACAACTGGTTCATCACCTCGATGGTCTGCTCGACCACCTGTTGGCCCTGTGCGGCCATATTGCGCGCGTCGCTGGAATGCTGCGAGGCGAGGGCGGCGTTCTGGGCGATTTCCTGAGCGGCGGCACCCAGTTGGTTGATCGCAGCGGCGACGCTGCTGGTGCGGCTCGATTGCTGGTCGGCATTGTGGATCGAGGCGTTCGAGGCACTGACCACGCGCAGCGCCACTTCGTTGACCTGCCCGGTGGCCGAGGCCACTTCGCGGATCGACTCGTGGATGCGCTCGACAAAACGGTTGAACGACTGGGCGAGGCTGCCGAACTCGTCCTGGCCATGGATGCGCAGGCGCCGGGTCAGGTCGCCTTCGCCTTCGGCGATGTCATGCATGGCCCGGCCCATCACGTGCAGCGGCTCCATCAGTACGCGAATCAGCACGCCGAGCAGGGCGATGATGATCAGTACCGCGATCACCGTGGCCACTACCGCCGAGGTGCGCAGTTCGCTGAGCATGGCAAAGGCGAAGTCCTGGTCGAGCTCCAGCGCCACGTACCAGTCCGCCGACGCTACGCCGTTGACCTTGGTGAAGGTGACGAACTGCTTGTGCCCGTCGCGCTCGGTCTCCTTCAGGCCGCTGCCGACCTGCAGGGTGTCTTGCGGGTAGGCGTCGCTGAGGTTTTTCAGCACCAGGTCGGCTTTCGGGTGGACGAGGATCTTGCCCGCGCCGTTAACGATGAAGGCCTGACCGTGACCGTCGAAGTTCAGGGCGTTGATGATTGCGCTGATGCTGTTCAGGTCGGTGTCGACGCCGTTGACGCCGATCAGCTGGCCTTGATGCTGCACCGGGGTAGCCAGGGTGATCACCAGCTTGTTGGCCGAGGCGGAGATGTACGGCTCGGTGATGATGGCCTGGCCGGCGCCGGTGGCGGCCTTATACCAGCCGCGCACCCGCGGGTCGTAGTCAGCGGCGCGGTTGCCCAGCGGTACCGATTGCATGTAGCCGTCCTGGCCGCCGAAGTAGGTCAGCAGGAAGTTGCTGCCATACACCGGCAGGTTCAGGCTGCGGGTCAGGCTGTCTTTGCTGGCGCCATCGATAGCGACCTGCTGGGACAGCGACTGCAGCAGCTGCATGCGGCTTTGCAGCCAGGTCTGGATGTTGCTGCTGGTCAGGCTGCCGAGTTCCTGCATCGAGGCTTCGGTGTTGCTGCGCAGGGTCTGGCGCTGGCGATAGTCGTTGAACAGGATGAAACAGGTGAAGGCGACAGCAACCACCAGGGCGGCGGCGAGCAGAATCTTGTGGCTGAACTTCAGGTTTTTTGTCATTGCGAGGTCTGTCTGCACAAGGCGGGTCAACGGGTGGGGCGCGGCAATCGGTCGCAGCGCCTTCCTGTGTCGTCCGTTCTGGGCAAAAGATTAATTGCAGAACTCACCAGTCGACCAATGGCGGGGCTTTGACGCCAACAAAACCTGGGCACTGGGGAACCGGATGGGCTTTTTCCCTTCTAAGCTGTCGGTAGGCCATCGCGCCTGCACCCTCATGTCCAGGAGTGACCCTTCATGTCGTTGCGTTCCCTCGCCCTGCTGTCCTTGTGCGTGTTCCTCACTGCGTGCAACAAGATCAACCAGGAAAACTATTCACAGCTAAAGTCCGGGATGACCAAGGTCGAGGTCGAAAAACTGCTCGGCGCACCGACCGATTGCTCGGGCGCATTGGGCATGTCCAGCTGCACCTGGGGCGACGAGAAGACCTTTATCAGCGTCCAGTACGCCGGTGACAAGGTGCTGATGTACTCCGGGCAGGGCCTCAAATGAAGCGGTTGCACCTGCTGTTGGCGCTGTGCGCCGGGTTGATTCTCGGCGGCTGCGCCAGCCCCGGCGCAGGCTCGCTTGAGCCGAAGACCGCCGCCAGCGTCGACCTCAAGCGTTACCAGGGCAAGTGGTATGAACTGGCGCGTTTGCCGATGTTCTTCCAGCGCGATTGCGCCCAGTCCGAGGCCCACTACAACCTCAAGCCGGACGGCAATGTCGGCGTGCTCAATCGTTGCCTGACCCTTGAAGGGGAATGGCAGGAAGCCAGTGGCACGGCCACCGTGCAGGTGCCGGGCAAGACCGACAAGCTCTGGGTGGAGTTCGACAACTGGTTCTCGACGCTGCTGCCGGGAGTCGCCAAGGGGGACTACTGGATCCTCTACGTCGACGACAAGTACCAGACCGCGCTGGTCGGCAACCCGGATCGCAAGTACCTGTGGATACTTTCCCGCACCCCGAGCGTGCCGGCGTTGCAGCGCGAAAGCCTGCTGGCCAAGGCGCGCCAGCAAGGGTATGACACTCAGCGGCTGATCTGGCGGGTGACGGACAAGGACATGGCTGCGCACAAGCCTTGATACCCTCATCGCGGGTCAAGCCCGCTCCTACATAGTTCTGGGAGCGGGCTTGACCCGCGATGGCGCCATCAGCCCAACAGGCTGCGCAGCACCCCGGCAAATTCCCGCGCACTGTCTTCTTCCTGGGCATGGCGCCCCTGGCGCACGACCCATTGGCCGTTGACCATCACATCGCGCACCTGACGGTCGCCGCCCGCAAACAGCCAGCGGTTGAGAATGCCGTCTTCACTGGCCGTCGCCAGGTATGGGTCGTTGCCGTCGAGTACCAGCCAGTCTGCGCGTTTGCCCACCGCCAGCTCGCCAATCGGCTGCCCCAGAGCCTGGGCGCCGCCGCTCAGGGCGGCATCGAACAGGGTACGCCCGACCATCGGCTGATCGCCACGGTACAGGCGGTTACGGCGCTGGTCGCGCAGGCGCTGGCCATACTCCAGCCAGCGCAGTTCTTCGACCACGCTCAATGACACATGGCTGTCCGAACCGATCCCCAGGCGTCCGCCGCGGGCCAGGTAGTCCACAGCCGGGAAGATGCCGTCGCCCAGGTTCGCTTCGGTGCTCAGGCACAGGCCGGCGACCGCGCCGCTGCGGGCCATCAGCTCGACTTCGTCAGGCTCGGCATGGGTGGCATGGACCAGGCACCAGCGCTGATCCACTTCGGTGTTCTCATACAGCCACTGCAGCGGCCGGCGACCGCTCCAGGCCAGGCAGTCATCGACTTCCTTTTGTTGCTCGGCGATATGGATGTGCACCGGGCAGGCCTTGTCGCTGGCGGCCAGGACCTGGGCGATCTGCTCCGGAGTAACCGCGCGCAGGGAGTGAAAGCACAGGCCCAGCGCTTGTGCGGGCTGCTCGGCGAGCAGTGGCGCCAGGCGCGCCTGTAGGTCCAGATACTGTTCAGTGCTGTTGATGAAGCGCCGCTGGCCTTCGTTCGGCGTTTGCCCGCCAAAGCCCGAGTGGCTGTACAGCACCGGCAGCAGGGTCAGGCCGATGCCGCTGGCGCGTGCTGCGGCGCTGATGCGCAAGGACAGCTCCGCCGGGTCGGCATAGGCCTGGCCCTGGGTGTCGTGGTGAACGTAGTGGAATTCGGCAACCGAGGTATAACCGGCCTTGAGCATTTCGATATACAGCTGGCGGGCGATGACCTGCAGCTGTTCAGGGCTGATCTTGCCGACCAGGCGATACATCAGCTCACGCCAGGTCCAGAAGCTGTCGTTGGGGTTGCCGGCCACTTCCGCAAGCCCGGCCATGGCGCGCTGGAAGGCGTGCGAGTGCAGGTTGGGCATGCCCGGCAGCAGCGGACCGGCCAGGCGTTCGGCGCCTGCGGCCGAAGCATTGGCCTGGATGCTGGTCAGCAGGCCGTCGGCGCCGACCTCGATTCGGACGTTTTCGGCCCAGCCCGTAGGCAGCAAAGCACGTTCGGCAAAGAAGACGGACATCGGCACGGCACCTCATTGTGATTATTTGTATATACATATACAGACGTTTGCCTGCTGGGTAAACTCCGGCAAGCTACCGTTCATTCAACCGAACAAGGATATCTTCCGTGCCGACACCTCCTGTCTCCGCGCTGGTTGCCCAGATGGGCGAGGGTCCGGCGCCGCTGTACGCCCGGGTCAAACAGATGATCGCCCAGCAGATCCAGAATGGCAGCTGGCCGCCGCATCACCGGGTGCCGTCTGAAAGCGAGCTGGTCAACCAGTTGGGCTTCAGCCGCATGACCATCAACCGCGCGTTGCGCGAGCTGACCGCCGAAGGTTTGCTGGTGCGCATGCAGGGCGTCGGCACCTTTGTCGCCGAGCCCAAGACCCGCTCGGCGCTGTTCGAGGTCAACAACATTGCCGACGAGATCGCCGCCCGCGGCCATGAACACACCTGCCAGGTGATCATCCTCGCCGAAGAGGCCGCCGGTTCCGAGCGCGCCCTGGCCCTGGACATGCGCGAAGGCCAGCGGGTGTTCCACTCGCTGATCGTGCACTACGAGAATGGCGTCGCCGTGCAGATCGAAGACCGCTTCGTCAACGCCGCAGTGGCGCCTGACTACCTCCTGCAGGACTTCACCCGGCAGACGCCCTACGCCTACCTGTCCCAGGTCGCACCCTTGACCGAAGGCGAGCACGTGGTCGAAGCGATCCTCGCCGAGCCGGAAGAATGCCGCTTGCTGCAAATCGAACAGGGCGAGCCGTGCCTGCTGATCCGCCGCCGCACCTGGTCGGGGCGCCAGCCAGTGACTGCCGCTCGTCTGATTCATCCCGGATCCCGTCATCGTCTGGAAGGACGCTTCAGCAAATGAGCCAGTTGCAGGTATTACGCGCCAAAGACTACCCCCGCATGCCGTGGAAAAACGGCGGCGGCAGTACCGAAGAAATCACCCGCGATGCCGGCGTCGGCCTGGACGGCTTCGGCTGGCGCCTGTCGATTGCCGATATCAGCGAGTCCGGGGGCTTTTCCAGCTTTGCCGGTTATCAGCGGATCATCACCGTGCTTGAAGGCGAGGGCATGCGCCTGCAGGTCGACGGCCAGCCGACGCGCCCGTTGCTGCCGTTCGATGCCTTTGCCTTCAGTGGCGAGAGCCAGGTCAGTTGCAGCCTGCTCGGCGGTTCGATTCGCGATTTCAACCTGATCTATTCCCCCGAGCGTTACCGCGCGCGCCTGCAGTGGCTCGATGGCAGCCAGCGGGTGTTCAGTTCTGCCGCGACCCTGCTGTTGTTCGCCGTGGCCTCCCAGGTCGAGGTGAGGCTGGATGCCGGTGAGCAACTGCTCGGGCGCTATGACTGCTTGCAACTGGACGGCAATCACGGCCTGCAGACCTTGAACATTCAGGGGCGCTGCTGCCTGATCGAGTTGAGTCCTCGCTGAGTTTGTTACGCCTCGGCCGGGTATCTCGGCCGGGGCTGTTACCGATTGACCCAAAGTGGTGCAACGCCACTGATTCGATTTGCTTGACCACTCATCTCCTCAAATTTTTTTTATTTCGCCACAGCTCCCGCACTGCGGCGCTCTAGCGCCTGCGTTGGTACCTGGAAAAGCGTCCTGGCGAGGAGTTGGCACTTCAATTGCCTATGCTTGTACATACAAGTAAAGATGTGTTTGTATAAGTGCCATGACCCACCCAATGCCTGGGTTGCTCTGGACCGATCGCTTAGGAGCCATTTCCGTGACTGACAACAACTTCAAGAAATTCCGTGACGTCGAAATCCGCGCAGCGCGCGGCAACAAGCTGACCGCCAAAAGCTGGCTGACCGAAGCGCCGTTGCGCATGCTGATGAACAACCTCGACCCGGAAGTCGCCGAGAACCCGAAAGAACTGGTGGTTTACGGCGGTATCGGCCGTGCCGCGCGTAACTGGGAGTGCTACGACAAGATCGTCGAGAGCCTGACCAACCTGAACGACGACGAGACCCTGCTGGTGCAGTCCGGCAAGCCGGTCGGCGTGTTCAAGACCCACAGCAACGCCCCGCGCGTACTGATCGCCAACTCCAACCTGGTACCGCACTGGGCCAACTGGGAACACTTCAACGAGCTGGATGCCAAGGGCCTGGCCATGTACGGCCAGATGACCGCCGGCAGCTGGATCTACATCGGCAGCCAGGGCATCGTCCAGGGCACCTACGAAACCTTCGTCGAAGCCGGCCGCCAGCACTACAACGGCAGCCTCAAGGGCAAGTGGGTACTGACCGCGGGCCTGGGCGGCATGGGCGGTGCCCAGCCACTGGCGGCGACCCTGGCCGGTGCCTGCTCGCTGAACATCGAATGCCAGCAGAGCCGCATCGACTTCCGCCTGAGCAGCCGCTACGTCGACGAGCAAGCCAAGGACCTGGATGACGCACTGGCGCGCATCGCCAAGTACACCGCCGAAGGCAAGGCCATCTCCATCGCCCTGCTGGGCAACGCCGCCGAAATCCTGCCTGAGCTGGTCAAGCGTGGCGTGCGCCCGGACATGGTCACCGACCAGACCAGCGCCCACGACCCGCTCAACGGCTACCTGCCTGCCGGCTGGACCTGGGAGCAGTACCGCGACCGTGCACAGACCGAACCTGCTGCCGTGGTCAAGGCCGCCAAGCAATCGATGGCCGTGCACGTACAGGCCATGCTCGACTTCCAGAAGCAGGGCATCCCGACTTTCGACTACGGCAACAACATCCGCCAGATGGCCAAGGAAGAGGGCGTTGCCAATGCCTTCGACTTCCCGGGCTTCGTACCGGCCTACATCCGTCCGCTGTTCTGCCGCGGTATCGGTCCGTTCCGCTGGGCTGCGCTGTCGGGTAACGCCGAAGACATCTACAAGACCGACGCCAAGGTCAAGGAACTGATCCCGGACGACGCCCACCTGCACAACTGGCTGGACATGGCCCGCGAGCGTATCAGCTTCCAGGGCCTGCCTGCACGTATCTGCTGGGTCGGCCTGGGCCAGCGTGCCAAGCTGGGCCTGGCGTTCAACGAAATGGTCCGCCGCGGCGAGCTGTCGGCGCCGATCGTTATCGGCCGCGACCACCTGGACTCCGGCTCGGTATCCAGCCCGAACCGTGAAACCGAATCGATGCAGGATGGCTCCGATGCCGTCTCCGACTGGCCGCTGCTCAACGCCCTGCTCAACACCGCCAGCGGCGCGACCTGGGTGTCTTTGCACCACGGTGGTGGCGTGGGCATGGGCTTCTCCCAGCACTCGGGCATGGTCATCGTCTGCGACGGTACCGACGAGGCTGCCGAGCGGATCGCCCGCGTACTGACCAACGACCCGGGTACCGGTGTCATGCGTCACGCCGATGCCGGTTATCAGATCGCCATCGACTGCGCCAAAGAACAAGGCTTGAACCTGCCGATGATCACGGGCTGATCTGCGGTAAATGGTTGATACTGATATCTATGCAGGCGCATACGCCTCACGAGTACGGAGCATTAACGTGACTGAATTGACCCTGAAGCCTGGCACCCTGACCTTGGCTCAGCTGCGTGCGATCTACCAGCAGCCGGTAAAACTCAAACTGGATTCCAGCGCTGACCAGCAGATCGACGCCAGCGTCGCCTGTGTCGAGCAGATTCTCGCGGAAAACCGCACCGCCTACGGCATCAACACCGGTTTCGGCCTGCTGGCCTCGACCCGTATTGCCAGCCACGACCTGGAAAACCTCCAGCGTTCGCTGGTGCTGTCCCACGCCGCAGGCGTCGGCCAGCCGATCGACGATGCCCTGGTGCGCCTGATCATGGTGCTCAAGGTCAACAGCCTGAGCCGTGGTTTCTCCGGGATCCGCCGCAAGGTAATCAACGCCCTGATCGCGCTGATCAACGCCGAAGTCTATCCGCACATTCCGCTCAAAGGTTCGGTCGGCGCTTCCGGCGACCTCGCCCCGCTGGCGCATATGTCGCTGGTGCTGCTGGGTGAAGGCAAGGCGCGCCATAACGGCCAATGGCTGTCGGCCACCGAAGCCCTGGCGGTTGCCGGCCTGGAACCGCTGACCCTGGCGGCCAAAGAAGGCCTGGCACTGCTCAACGGCACTCAGGCGTCCACCGCCTTTGCCCTGCGCGGCCTGTTCGAAGGTGAAGACCTGTTCGCCGCCGCCATGTCGGTCGGTGGCCTGACCGTCGAAGCGGTACTGGGTTCGCGTTCGCCGTTCGATGCGCGCATTCACGAAGCCCGCGGCCAGCGCGGCCAGATCGACGCTGCTGCGGTGTACCGCGACCTGCTGGGTGACGGCAGCGAAGTCTGCGCCTCCCACGAGAACTGCGGCAAGGTCCAGGACCCGTACTCGCTGCGCTGCCAGCCACAGGTCATGGGCGCCTGCCTGACCCAGTTCCGCCAGGCCGCAGAAGTGCTGGTGATCGAAGCCAACGCCGTGTCCGACAACCCGTTGGTGTTCGCCGCCGAAGGCGACGTGATCTCCGGTGGCAACTTCCACGCGGAGCCGGTGGCCATGGCTGCCGACAACATGGCCCTGGCCATCGCCGAAATCGGTTCGCTGAGCGAGCGCCGCATCTCGCTGATGATGGATAAGCACATGTCCCAGCTGCCGCCGTTCCTGGTGGCCAATGGCGGGGTCAACTCCGGCTTCATGATCGCCCAGGTCACCGCCGCCGCCCTGGCCAGTGAAAACAAGGCGCTGGCGCACCCGCACAGCGTCGACAGCCTGCCAACCTCGGCCAACCAGGAAGACCATGTGTCGATGGCGCCGGCTGCCGGCAAGCGTCTGTGGGAAATGAGCGACAACGTGCGCGGTATCCTCGCCGTCGAATGGCTGGCCGCCTGCCAGGGCCTGGACCTGCGCGAAGGCCTGAAGACCTCGCCGAAGCTGGAACAGGCGCGGCAAACCCTGCGCAGCAAAGTCGCCTACTACGACAAAGACCGCTTCTTCGCCCCGGACATCGAGGCGGCCATCGCCTTGCTGGCCGAAGGGCGCCTGACCGGCCTGCTGCCGGCCAAGGTCCTGCCTAGCCTGTAATTGCTCCCGGGACCCTTCGCGGGGCAAGCCCGCTCCCACCATGGGAGCGGGCTTGCCCCGCGATTGGCGCGCCCGTTCATTTTCACGACCAGAACAAGAATAAGGACGTGACATGCAAGAAGCTCAAGGTCTCAAGCGTGGGCTCACCGCGCGACATATTCGTTTCATGGCGCTGGGTTCGGCGATCGGTACCGGATTGTTTTACGGTTCCGCCTCGGCCATCCAGATGGCCGGGCCTGCGGTACTGCTGGCTTATCTGATTGGTGGTGCAGCGGTATTCATGGTCATGCGCGCGCTGGGTGAAATGGCCGTGCACAACCCGGTGTCCGGCTCCTTCGGTCACTATGCCAGCACCTACCTGGGGCCGATGTCGGGGTTCATCCTCGGCTGGACCTATGCCTTTGAAATGATCATCGTCTGCCTCGCCGACGTCACCGCCTTCGGCATCTATATGGGCTTCTGGTTTCCGGAGGTGGCCCGCTGGATCTGGGTGCTGGGCATCGTTTTCCTGATCGGCGGCCTGAACCTCTGTAACGTCAAGGTATTCGGCGAGATGGAATTCTGGCTGTCGTTGCTCAAGGTCGGCGCCATCGTCGCGATGATCCTTGCCGGCTTCGGCATCATGGCTTTCGGCCTGAGCAATGCCGCTGCCGATAACGCCGTGGGCATCAGCAACCTGTTCGAGCATGGCGGCTTCATGCCCAATGGCATTGGCGGCCTGATCGCCTCGTTCGCCGTGGTCATGTTCGCTTTCGGCGGTATCGAAATCATCGGCATCACCGCCGGTGAAGCCAAAGACCCGCAGCGCGTCATCCCCAAGGCCATCAACGCCGTGCCGATGCGCATCCTGCTGTTCTATGTGCTGACCCTGTTCGTATTGATGTGCCTGTACCCATGGCCGCAAATCGGCAGCCAGGGCAGCCCGTTCGTGCAGATCTTCAGCAACCTGGGCATTGGTTCGGCGGCGACCGTACTGAACATCGTGGTGATTTCCGCCGCGGTTTCGGCGATCAACAGCGACATCTTCGGCGCCGGTCGCATGATGTACGGCCTGGCCCAGCAAGGGCAGGCGCCTAAAGGCTTTGCCAAGATCTCCCGGCACGGCGTGCCGTGGATGACCGTGCTGGTCATGGGCGCAGCGCTGCTCGGCGGTGTGGTGCTCAACTACCTGATCCCGGAAAACGTGTTCTTGCTGATCGCCTCGATCGCCACCTTCGCGACCGTCTGGGTCTGGCTGATGATCCTGGTGACCCAGGTCGCCATGCGCCGCAGCATGAGCCGTGAAGAGGTCGCCCAACTGAAATTCCCGGTACCGTTCTGGCCGTATGGCCCGGCGGCGGCGATTGCCTTCATGCTGTTCGTCTTCGGTGTACTCGGGTACTTCCCTGATACTCAGGCAGCGCTGCTGGTGGGTGTGGTCTGGGTACTGTTCCTGGTGGTGGCCTATAAGCTCTGGTGCAAGCCGCAAGTGGTTGCCACCGAGCCGCCGCTGGTGCAGGAACCTTCTCAACTCTGATCAAGGAGACTCTGGATGAAAACCCTCTGGCAGCATTGCCATGTGGCAAGCATGGCGCAAGGTGTCTACTCGATCATCGAGGATGCGGCGATCGTTACCAGCGCCGGCCAAATCGAGTGGATCGGCCCGCGCCAGCAACTGCCGGCCCTGGTCGCTGACAGAAGCGTGGACCTGGGCGGCGCCTGGGTCACCCCGGGGTTGATCGACTGCCACACCCACACGGTGTTTGGCGGCAACCGCAGCGGCGAGTTCGAGCAGCGCCTGCAAGGGGTCAGCTATGCCGAGATCGCCGCCCAGGGCGGCGGTATCGCCAGTACCGTGCGGGCGACTCGTGCGGCCAGCGAGGATGAACTGTTCGTCAGCGCCCGCCAGCGTGTGCAGGCGCTGATGCGTGATGGCGTCACCACCCTGGAGATCAAGTCCGGCTACGGCCTGGACCTGGCCAGCGAGCGCAAATTGCTCAAGGTCATCCGTCGCCTGGGCGAGGAGCTGCCACTGACCGTGCGCAGCACCTGCCTGGCGGCCCATGCGTTGCCACCGGAATACAAGGACCGGGCTGACGACTACATCAGCCATATCTGCGATGAAATGCTCCCGGCCCTGGCCGCCGAGGGCCTGGTGGATGCGGTGGATGCGTTCTGTGAATACCTGGCGTTCTCCCCGGCCCAGGTCGAGCGGGTGTTCATCAAGGCCGGTGAACTGGGCTTGCCGGTCAAGCTGCATGCCGAGCAACTGTCGTCGCTGGCCGGTTCCAGCCTGGCGGCGCGTTACCAGGCGCTGTCGGCCGATCACCTGGAGTTCATGACCGAAGACGACGCCATCGCCATGGCGGCGGCCGGCACCGTGGCGGTCTTGTTGCCCGGCGCGTTCTATTTCCTGCGTGAAACCCAGTTGCCGCCGATGGATGCCCTGCGCAAGCATGGGGTCAAGATCGCCATTGCCAGCGACCTCAATCCGGGCACTTCGCCGGCGCTGTCGCTGCGCTTGATGCTGAACATGGCCTGTACTCTGTTTCGCATGACGCCGGAAGAAGCCCTGGCCGGAGTCACCTTGCACGCGGCAACGGCCCTGGGCCTGGGCCATAGCCATGGTTCGCTGGAAGTGGGCAAGGTGGCCGACTTCGTCGCCTGGCAGATCGAACGACCAGCCGACCTGGCCTACTGGCTTGGCGGCGACCTGCCCAAGCGGGTGGTGCGCCTGGGCCATGAAATTTCCAATTGAGAGAGGGTGTATGGACAAGGTACTGAATTTTCACCAGGGCACGCTGCCGCTGCTGATCAGCATGCCTCACGCCGGTTTGCGCCTGACCCAGGCGGTGCAGGACGGCCTGGTCGAGCAGGCGCAAAGCCTGCCCGACACCGACTGGCACATCCCGCAGCTGTACGACTTTGCCCAAGGCTTGGGCGCCAGTGTGGTGGCGGCCGAGTACTCGCGTTTCGTCATCGACCTGAACCGCCCGGACGACGACAAGCCCCTGTATGTCGGCGCTACCACCGGCTTGTACCCGGCGACCCTGTTCGAGGGCGAGCCATTGTTCAAGGATGGCAAGGTACCCTCGGCGCAGGAGCGGGCAGGCTACCTGGAAGCGATCTGGCGGCCCTACCACGACACCATCCGCAACGAACTGGCGCGCCTGCGCGAGCAGTTCGGCTATGCCTTGCTGTGGGATGCGCATTCGATCCGCTCGCACATCCCGCACCTGTTCGACGGCAAGCTGCCGGACTTCAACCTCGGCACCTTCAATGGCACCAGTTGTGATCCGCAGCTGGCTGAGCGGCTGCAGGGTGTCTGTGCAAAATTTGAGCAGTACAGCCATGTGCTCAATGGTCGCTTCAAGGGTGGCCATATCACCCGTCACTATGGTGACCCGGCCAAAGACATCCACGCGGTGCAGTTGGAGCTGGCGCAAAGCACCTATATGGAAGAGGTCGAGCCGTTCAAGTACCGCGAGGATCTGGCGGCGCCGACCCAGGTGGTGTTGAAGCAACTGCTCGAGACGGTGCTGGCGTGGGGCAAGGAGCGCTACTCGCGCTGATTGCGCGGCGCCTGCATCGCGGGGCAAGCCCGCTCCCACCAACCGGTAGGAGCGGGCTTGCCCCGCGATGAGGCCTCAAAGCCATCACAGGTACATGCTCAAAGCGCAATTCAGGTTTATGATGCCCAACGGCAGAATAATTCCCACACGGAGTGCGTAATGCAGACCTTGTACCCGCAGATCAAACCCTACGCCCGGCACGATCTGGCCGTGGAAGCACCGCATGTGCTGTACGTCGATGAAAGCGGTTCGCCGGAAGGTCTGCCGGTGGTGTTCATCCATGGTGGCCCGGGTGCCGGCTGCGATGCCCAGAGCCGCTGCTACTTCGACCCCAACCTGTACCGCATCATCACTTTCGACCAGCGCGGCTGCGGCCGTTCGACCCCCCATGCCAGCCTGGAAAACAACACCACCTGGCACCTGGTCGAAGACCTGGAGCGCATCCGCAAGCACCTGGGCATCGACAAATGGGTGCTGTTCGGCGGCTCCTGGGGCTCGACCCTGGCCCTGGCTTACGCCCAGACCTATCCCGAGCGCGTGCATGGCCTGATCCTGCGCGGCATCTTCCTGTGCCGCCCGCAAGAGATCGAGTGGTTCTACCAGGCGGGCGCCAGCCGTCTGTTCCCCGATTACTGGCAAGACTACATCGCACCGATTCCGGCCGAAGAGCGCGGCGACCTGGTCAAGGCCTTCCACAAGCGCCTGACCGGCAACGACCAGATCGCCCAGATGCACGCGGCCAAGGCCTGGTCGACCTGGGAAGGGCGTACTGCGACCCTGCGGCCTAACCCGCTGGTGGTCGATCGCTTCTCCGAGCCGCAGCGCGCGCTGTCGATTGCCCGCATCGAATGCCATTACTTCACCAACAATGCCTTCCTCGAGCCGGACCAGTTGATCCGCGACATGCCCAAGATCGCCCACCTGCCGGCGGTGATCGTGCACGGTCGCTACGACGTGATCTGTCCGCTGGACAACGCCTGGGAACTGCACCAGGCCTGGCCGAACAGTGAGTTGAAGGTGATTCGCGACGCCGGCCACGCGGCCTCCGAGCCGGGGATCACCGACGCCTTGGTGCGCGCCGCCGACCAGATGGCCCGGCGCCTGCTCGACCTGCCTCTGGAAGAAGCATGAAGGGGCTGCTGCAACGTGTGCGTGGTGCGCGGGTAGATGTCGAGGGCAAAACTGTTGGGGCCATTGACCAGGGTCTGCTGGTGCTGGTAGCGGTTGAGCCCGGCGATACCCGCGCGCATGCCGACAAGCTATTGCATAAACTGCTCAACTACCGGGTGTTCAGCGACCCTCAGGGCAAAATGAACCTGTCGCTCAAGGACATCGGCGGCGGCCTGCTACTGGTCTCGCAGTTCACCCTGGCCGCCGATACCCAGAGCGGCCTGCGCCCAAGCTTCTCGACGGCTGCGCCGCCCGCCCTGGGGGCCGAACTGTTCGACTATTTGCTGGCTCAGGCGCACACGCAACATGCGTCGGTTGCCAGTGGTCAGTTCGGGGCTGACATGCAGGTGCACCTGGTCAATGATGGCCCGGTAACATTTATGTTACAAATCTGATGGCAAAAAACCACTGTTTGCGGGAAAACAAGGGGTTTTGTTGCATAAATAGTTTGTTCAGCCTGATGCGTTGTAACGCAGCCTGCTGGATAATCGCGCGCTATGTGGGCCTGCGTTCGTGGGTTCGTTTCACTCTGACTTGAGACTGTCCGGAACCGTTTGGGGAATCATTGCGCCCTTTCGGAGTCCGAACAGTGCTCGCCAACCTGGCATATGTCGCTGGCCGTTGGTTTTTTGATCTGTTTTCGGCGAGGGTTGCTCGTGATTGTAAGTCCCTGTAATGCACCAAGAACTCCCGGCATTCGGCTGCGCAAGGCCCTGTTGGCAGGCGCAACGCTGGTAAGCCTGCTCGGCGCAGGCCAGCTCTGGGCGTTCAACCTTGACGATGTCGCGGCCAAGGCGAAAGATCTGGCCGGGCAAAAGTACGAAGCGCCGAAAAGCAATCTGCCGGCGGTGTTCCGTGACATGAAATACGCGGACTACCAGAAAATCCGCTTCCTCAATGAGAAAGCCGAGTGGGCCAAGGACAAGACGCCGTTCAAGCTGTCCTTCTACCATCAGGGCATGCATTTCGACACGCCGGTCAAGATCAACGAAGTCACCGCCAAGGTCGTGAAAGAGATCAAGTACGACCCGAGCCGCTTCGATTTCGGCGATCTGCAGTTCGATGCCAAGGCGACCGAAAAACTGGGTTACGCCGGTTTCCGCGTGCTCTACCCGATCAACAAGGCCGACAAGCAGGATGAAATCATGACCCTGCTTGGCGCCAGCTATTTCCGCGTGGTCGGCAAGGGCCATGTGTATGGCCTGTCCGCCCGTGGCCTGGCGATCGACACCGCGCTGCCGTCGGGCGAGGAGTTCCCGCGTTTCACCGAGTTCTGGGTTGAGCGTCCGAAACCCACCGACAAGCAACTGGTGATCTACGCGCTGCTCGATTCGCCGCGCTCCACCGGTGCCTACCGCCTGACCCTGCGTCCGGGCAGCGACACCATTGTCGACGTGCAGTCCAAGGTGTTCCTGCGTGACCACGTCAGCCGCCTGGGCATCGCCCCGCTGACCAGCATGTTCCTGTTCGGCGGCAACCAGCCGTCCAAGGTGCTCAACTACCGTCCGGCCCTGCACGACTCCGAAGGCCTGTCGATCCACGCTGGCAACGGCGAGTGGCTGTGGCGCCCGCTGAACAACCCGAAACACCTGGCCGTGAGCAACTTCAGTGTCGAGAACCCGCGTGGTTTTGGCCTGCTGCAGCGCCAACGTGAGTTCAGCCAGTTCGAAGACCTCGACGACAACTACCAGAAGCGTCCAAGCGCCTGGATCGAACCGGTCGGTGACTGGGGCAAGGGTACCGTCGACCTGGTCGAGATCCCGACTGCCGACGAGACCAACGACAACATCGTGGCCTTCTGGAGCCCGGAGAAACTGCCGGAGCCAGGCACCCCGTTCGAATACGCCTACCGCCTGCACTGGACCATCGACGAGTCCGAGTTCCACTCGCCGAACCTGGGCTGGGTCAAGCAGACCCTGCGTTCGACCGGTGACGTCAAGCAGTCCAACCTGATCCGCCAGCCCGATGGCAGCGTTGCCTTCCTGGTCGACTTCGTAGGCCCGGTGCTGGCCAAACTGCCGGAAGACACCGCAGTGCGTAGCCAGGTCAGCGTTGGCGACAATGCCGAAGTGGTCGAGAACAATCTGCGTTACAACCCGCAAATCAAAGGCTGGCGCCTGACCCTGCGGTTGAAGGTCAAGGATGCGAGCAAGTCCGTGGAAATGCGCGCGGCCCTGCTGCGTGACGTTCCGGTCGAGCCGGCCAAGCCTGCCAAACCAAGCAAGCAGGACAAAGCCGCGGCCAAACACGCCAAGGCCGACAAGCCTGCCGAGCAACCTGCCGCCGACGCGGCGTCCACCACCGGGGCACCGGCCACCACCGAACAGGTGTTGACCGAGACCTGGAGCTATCAGTTGCCTGCCGATGAGTAATGCCCATACCCGGCCAGAATCGCTTAGCGAGTACCTGGCCCACCTGCCCCTGAGCGACGAGCAGCGCGCGGAACTCGCCCGCTGCTCCTCGTTCAGCGAGTTGCATCAACGCCTGTCTGCCCAGCCGGGCGCCGACGCTGCCGAGGCCGTCCAGGCCTCGGTGGGCGAGCGCCTGCACGTGACCTGCGCCGAAGAGCTGCAAGACGCCGAGATGCTCGCGGTGGACGGCAGCGGCCGGGTGTGCCTGAAGGCCACGCCGCCGATTCGTCGCACCCGGGTAATCCCCGAGCCGTGGCGGACCAATATCCTGATCCGTGCCTGGCGCCGCCTGACCGGCCGTACCAACGCGCCGGCCCCGGAAAAACGCGAGCTGCCCAAGGCGCGCTGGCGCTGGGTCGGCTCGATGCGCCGCTACATCCTGCTGGCGCTGATGCTCGGTCAGACCATCGTCGCCGGCTGGTACATGAAGGGCATCCTGCCGTACCAGGGCTGGTCGTTCGTCGATCTCGACGAAGTCATGCACCAGCCGCTGCTGCAAACCGCCACGCAAGTCTGGCCGTATGCGCTGCAGACCAGCATCCTGATCCTCTTCGGGATCCTCTTCTGCTGGGTCTCGGCGGGTTTCTGGACCGCGCTGATGGGCTTCCTGGAGCTGCTCACCGGGCGTGACAAATACCGCATCTCCGGCAGCAGTGCCGGCAACGAGCCGATCGAAGCCGGTGCCCGCACCGCGATCGTCATGCCGATCTGCAACGAAGACGTGCCGCGAGTATTCGCCGGCCTGCGGGCGACCTTCGAGTCGGTGGCCGCCACCGGTGACCTCGACCGTTTCGACTTCTTCGTGCTCAGCGACACCAACGACACCGACATCGCCGTGGCCGAGCAGCAGGCCTGGCTGGAAGTCTGCCGTGAGTCCAAGGGCTTCGGGCGGATTTTCTACCGCCGCCGTCGCCGCCGGGTCAAACGCAAGAGCGGCAACCTAGACGACTTCTGTCGTCGCTGGGGCGGCGATTACCGCTACATGGTGGTGCTCGACGCCGACAGCGTGATGAGCGGCGAATGCCTGACCAGCCTGGTGCGCCTGATGGAAGCCAACCCGGACGCTGGGATCATCCAGACCGCGCCGAAAGCCTCGGGCATGGATACCCTGTATGCGCGCATGCAGCAGTTTGCCACCCGCGTCTACGGCCCGCTGTTTACTGCCGGCCTGCACTTCTGGCAGCTCGGTGAGTCGCACTATTGGGGGCACAACGCGATCATCCGCATGAAGCCCTTTATCGAGCACTGCGCCCTGGCGCCGTTGCCGGGCAAGGGCGCCTTTGCCGGTGCCATCCTCTCCCACGACTTTGTTGAAGCGGCGCTGATGCGTCGAGCCGGCTGGGGCGTGTGGATTGCTTACGACCTGCCGGGCAGCTACGAAGAGCTGCCGCCGAACCTGCTCGACGAGCTCAAGCGCGACCGGCGCTGGTGCCACGGCAACCTGATGAACTTCCGCCTGTTCCTGGTCAAGGGCATGCACCCGGTGCACCGTGCGGTGTTCCTCACCGGAGTGATGTCGTACCTGTCGGCGCCGTTGTGGTTCTTCTTCCTGGTGCTGTCGACCGCGTTGCTGGCGACCAATACCCTGATGGAACCGCAGTACTTCCTCGAGCCGCGCCAGCTTTACCCGTTGTGGCCGCAGTGGCACCCGGAGAAGGCCATTGCGCTGTTCTCCACCACCATCGTGCTGTTGTTCCTGCCCAAGCTGCTCAGCGTCATCCTGATCTGGGCCAAGGGTGCGAAAGAGTTCGGCGGGCGCTTCAAGGTGACTGTGTCGATGCTGCTGGAGATGCTCTTCTCCATGCTCTTGGCGCCGGTGCGGATGATTTTCCACACCCGCTTCGTGCTCGCCGCGTTCCTCGGCTGGGCTGCGACCTGGAACTCGCCGCAGCGTGACGACGACTCCACCCCGTGGAGCGAGGCGGTACGCCGCCATGGTCCGCAAACCTTGCTGGGTGTGGCCTGGGCGCTGCTGGTGGCCTGGCTTAACCCGAGCTTCCTGTGGTGGCTGGTGCCGATCGTCGGTTCGCTGATGCTGTCGATCCCGGTGTCGGTAATCTCCAGCCGCGTGCACCTGGGCCTGCGCGCCAAGGACGAAAGCCTGTTCCTGATCCCCGAGGAATACGCCACGCCGCAGGAGCTGCTGGCTACCGACCGGTACACCCACGAGAACCGCTGGCACGCCATGCACGACGGGTTTGTTCGTGCCGTGGTCGACCCGCAGCAGAATGCCCTGGCCTGTGCCCTGGCCACCGCACGCCACGGCGTTGCGGCACCGATCGAGGCACTGCGTGCCGAGCGTATCGCCAAGGCCCTGGAAGTCGGCCCGAGCGACCTGGACGGCAATACCCGCCTGGCCTTGCTCAGCGACCCGGTCGCCCTGGCACGCCTGCACACCGCGGTCTGGGATCAGCACAACGAGGCCTGGTTGAACGTCTGGCGCCAGTCGATCGCCAACGATCCGCACTCGCCGCTGCTGCCGCTGCATCCGGAGCCTGCGGCGCAGCCTTCGATGGCCAGTGCGTGACTGATCGCGGGTCAAGTCGGATCGCCGCACCGCCGCTCCGACTTGACCCGCGATTTGTTTCAGCCCTTTTTCCGATACCCACAACGCTGCCCATGCGTTAGCATCCCTCCCCGAATATCTCGCACCCGTCTGGATAGGACGGTGCGCGCCAAAAATAAAATTCGAGCTTTCCTGCTAGGGGATCTGGTGATGATTAAGAAGTATCTGTCGATGCTGCTGGTCGGCGTCACGGCGCTGGTCGCGGTGAGTGCGGCCCAGGCGGCCGGTGCCATCGATGACGCGGTCAAGCGCGGCACCCTGCGTGTCGGCATGGACCCTACCTACATGCCGTTCCAGATGACCAACAAGCGCGGCGAGATCATCGGCTTCGAGGTCGATATCCTCAAGGCCATGGCCAAGTCCATGGGCGTCAAGCTGGAGATGGTCTCCACTGCCTACGACGGCATCATCCCGGCGCTGATGACCGACAAGTTCGACATGATCGGCAGCGGCATGACCCTGACCCAGGAACGCAACCTCAAGCTCAACTTCAGCGAACCCTTCATCGTTGTCGGCCAGACCCTGCTGATCCGCAAGGAACTGGCTGACGAGATCAAGTCCTACAAAGACCTGAACAACGAGAAGTACCGCCTGACTTCCAAGCTCGGCACCACCGGCGAGATGGTCGCCAAGAAGCTGATCGGCAAGGCCAAGTACCATGGCTACGACAACGAGCAGGAAGCGGTGATGGACGTGGTCAACGGCAAGGCCGACGCCTTCGTCTATGACGCGCCGTACAACGTCGTGGCCGTGAACAAGGCCGGCGCCGGCAAGCTGCTGTTCCTCGACAAGCCGTTCACCTTCGAGCCGCTGGCCTTCGGCCTGAAGAAGGGCGACTACGACAGCCTCAACTTCATCAACAACTTTCTGCACCAGATCAAGCACGACGGTACCTACGATCGAATCCACGACAAGTGGTTCAAGGACACCGCCTGGCTCAAGGACATGGAATAAGGCCAAGGCCCCACGCCTGGCTTGAAACCCGACGCGCAGGCTGGCCCTGCGCGTTCGCTTTTACGGAAGTACCCTCGTGATCAAACACAAGAAAGCCCAGTGGCCCTGGCACGGGCTGACCGCGCTGGTCCTGATTGGCCTGGCGATCAGCCTGTATTACGCGACATCGCTGATGTCCTACGAGTGGCGCTGGAACCGGGTACCGCAATACTTCGCCTACCAGGCAGAAGTTGCCCAGCGCGTCAGCGAAAACGGCACCATCGAAGCCATCGTCAGCAAGGGCGACATGGCCAGCGTCACCGTCCGTGACGAGAGCGGTGGCGAGCAGGTCTTCGAGGTCGAGCAGGCCAGCGTGCAACTGTCGCGCGGCGACGATGTGGCTGAAGGCGACCTGATCGGCGTGACTCATCACTGGGCCGCCGGCCCGTTGGCCTGGGGCTTGTGGACCACGGTGTGGATCTCGGTCGCCTCCGGCGTGCTGGGGCTGTTGATTGGCCTGTTTGCCGGGCTCTGCCGGCTGTCGAACAACCCGACCCTGCGCGACCTGTCGACGGTCTACGTCGAACTGGTGCGCGGTACGCCGCTGCTGGTGCAGATTTTCATCTTCTACTTCTTTATCGGCACCGTGCTCAACCTGTCCCGGGAGTTTGCCGGCGTGGCGGCGCTGGCGCTGTTTACCGGCGCCTATGTCGCTGAGATCGTCCGCGCCGGTGTGCAGTCGATCACCAAGGGCCAAGGTGAGGCTGCCCGTTCGCTGGGCCTGAGCGCTGGCCAGTCGATGCGCCACGTGGTGTTGCCGCAAGCCTTCAAACGCGTGCTGCCGCCGCTGGCCGGGCAGTTCATCAGCCTGGTCAAGGACACCTCGCTGGTCTCGGTGATCGCCATCACCGAACTGACCAAAAGCGGTCGCGAGGCAATCACCACCTCGTTCTCGACGTTCGAGATCTGGTTCTGCGTCGCCGGCCTGTACCTGTTGATCAACCTGCCGCTGTCGCACATGGCCAGCCGGCTTGAGCGGAGGCTTGCGCAAAGTGATTGAAGTCCGTGACCTGGTAAAAGTCTTCGACACCCGTGGGCAGGTGGTGCGCGCGGTCGATCACGTCAGCACCGACGTGGCCAAGGGTGAAGTGCTGGTGGTGCTCGGCCCTTCGGGCTCGGGCAAGTCGACCTTCCTGCGCTGCCTCAACGGCCTGGAGTCGTTCGACGAAGGCACCGTGGCCATCGACGGTCTGCAACTGGCCGACCCCAAGACCGACGTTAACGCCTACCGCCGCGAAGTCGGCATGGTGTTCCAGCATTTCAACCTGTTCCCGCACATGACCGTGCTGGAGAACCTGTGCCTGGCGCAGAAGGTCGTGCGCAAGCGCGGCAAGGCCGAGCGCGAGGCCAAGGCCCGGGCGTTGCTGGAGAAGGTCGGTATCGCCCAGAAGGCCAACGAGTATCCATCACGCCTGTCTGGTGGTCAGCAGCAGCGGGTAGCGATTGCCCGCGCCCTGGCCATGGACCCCAAGGTAATGCTGTTCGATGAGCCAACCTCGGCGCTCGACCCGGAAATGGTCGGCGAAGTGCTCGATGTGATGAAGACCCTGGCCCTGGAAGGCATGACCATGGTTTGCGTGACCCACGAAATGGGCTTTGCCCGGGAAGTGGCAGATCGGGTGCTGTTCTTTGATCACGGCAAGCTGCTGGAAGATTCGCCGCCGGAGGCATTCTTCACCTCGCCCAAGGACCTGCGCGCCCAGGCGTTTTTGCGCCAGGTGCTTTAGGGCCCCATCGCGGGGCAAGCCCGCTCCCACCAGACCGGTAGGAGCGGGCTTGCCCCGCGATGCTTTCTACAGCTGGAACTTGCCGACCAGCGTCTGCAAATGCGTCCCCAACCGCGCCAGCTCAACGCTGGAGGCCGCGGTCTCTTCACTGGCGGCCGAGGTCTGGTCCGACACATCGCGCACATTCATCACGCTACGGTTGATCTCTTCGGCCACCGCGCTTTGCTGCTCGGCCGCTGCGGCGATCTGCTGGTTCATCGCCTGGATCGATGACACGGTGCGGGTGATGGTTTCCAGCGAGGTGCCGGCGCGGCGGGTCAGCTCGACGCTGCTGTCAGTCAGGCCGCGGCTGGCGTCCATGACCGAGGCCACCTGCTGGGTGCCGTTCTGCAGGCCGGCGATCAATTGCTCGATCTCTTCGGTGGACTGCTGGGTGCGCTGGGCCAGGCTGCGCACTTCATCGGCCACCACGGCGAAGCCACGCCCGGCTTCCCCGGCGCGAGCGGCTTCGATGGCGGCGTTGAGGGCCAGCAGGTTGGTCTGCTGGGCCACCGACTTGATCACATCGAGCACACTGCCGATCTTGTCGCTTTCAGCCTTGAGCTGGCCCATGGCTTCGCTGGAGTGGTTGACCTCGCTGGCCAGGCGCTCGATCTGGGCAATGGCTTCGCCGACCACCCGATCACCTTCGCGGGCCTGTTGATCGGCCATCACCGCCGCCTCAGAGGCTTCCTCGGCATTGCGCGCGACCTCTTGCACGGTAGCGGCCATTTCGTTCATGGCGGTGGCTACCTGGTCGGTCTCGACCTTTTGATTGTTGACCCCGGCGCTGGTCTGCTCGGTGACCGCCGACAGCTCTTCGGCGGCGCTGGCGATCTGGGTGACGCCGTCGCCGATGCCGCCAATCAATTCGCGCAGGCTTACGGTCATGCGCTGCATGCTGCGCTGCAATTGGCCCAACTCGTCGCGCCGATCCACCTTGAGGTCGTGGCGTAGATCGCCACTGGCGACGCGGTCGGCAGCGTTGAGGGTCTGGCGCAGGGGGATGACGATCTGCCGGGTAATGGCCCAGGCGGCCAGCAGGCCGAACAGCAGGGCCAGCACGGTGGCCAGGGTCAGCATCGACTTGGCATGCTCCGACTCGTCGTCGCGCAGGGCGGTCAGGGTGCTGGTCAGTTGCTGGCTGTGTTCGATCAGGGTCTGGCCCAGGGTCGCCGTTTGCTGTGCGGCCTGCTGGCTGGCGGTTTGCGCGTTGCCGAACTCGACCACGGCGCCGCGATAGCTGCCCAGGGCGCGGGCAGCCTGGTTGAAGTTGCTGGTGTAGCTGGCCGGCATGACTTCGGCGAGGGTTTTGAGTTGCGAACTGGCCTGGTCGATGGCTTCCAGCGCAGTCTGCTGGAATTCGGCCTTGCCGCTGTAGGTGTAGCCACGGACCTGGAAGCGCGCCTGTTGCAGCAGCTTGCTGGCGCCCACCACGCTGTTGAACAGGTTCAGGTCGCTGCCGCCGAGCAGTTGTTGCTCGACCTGGGCAATCAGCGCGGCGGCCTCGTCGGCGCTGCTACCGAGCACGGCGCGGGCAGCCTCGCGTTGCTGGGCGGCTTTGTTGGCGCTGTCCAGGGCCTGGCGGTACTGGCGTACGGCGTCGTGCTGCTGCTCGATTCGGCGGCGGTTTTGCGGGAGGACGATGCGTTTGTCGACGGCTTGCAGCTGGCGCTCCAGGGTCGACACGGCATTGTTGAGATTCTGTGCCGAGCTGTCGTCTGCCTTGAGTTGATAGCCCTGTTGGGCGATGCGCAGTTCGAGGGTAGCCTGCAGTACCTGGGATATACCGCCCAGGGTATCGCCGCGACTGGTCACGCCGTTGACGCCCTGCCAGCCAGTCAGGGTAATGGCCAGGGTCAGCAGCAGGACCAGGCCGAAGCCAATGCCGAGTTTGAGATTGACGCTCACGTTACCCAGGTGCTGGGCTAACCAACGGTACATGGTGGGACTCCATTGCGATCGGCAGAGGCGATTATTGTTCTGGTGCCAATACATCGGCGCCGGATCGCAAAACTGAAGTCAGAACAAGCGTGCCAACAGTGCGGTGACCGCCGTCTCCACGCGCAGGATGCGCTCGCCGAGTTGTACCGGGTTCAAGCCGGCCTTGCCCAGCAGGTCGATCTCGTAGGGTATCCAGCCGCCTTCCGGGCCGATGGCCAGGGTCACCGGCTCGTTCAGGCCGCGCGGGCAGGGCGGATACTGGCCTGGGTGGCCGACCAGGCCGAGGGTGCCGGCGCTGATGGCCGGCAGGCGGTCTTCGACAAAGGGCTTGAAGCGTTTCTCGATGATCACTTCAGGCAGCACGGTATCGCGAGTCTGCTCAAGGCCCAGGATCAGCTGTTCGCGAATGGCTTCGGGCTCAAGGAACGGGGTTTGCCAGAAACTCTTTTCGACTCGGTAGCTGTTGACCAGAATCACCTTTGGCACGCCCATGGTGGCGACGGTCTGGAACACCCGGCGCAGCATTTTCGGGCGTGGCAGGGCCAGCACCAGGGTCAGCGGCAGCTTGGCTGGAGGCGGCTGGTCGAAGCTGACCCCGAGCTCGGCTTCATGGCCTTCCAGGCGCAGTACTTCGGCCTGGCCCATCAGCCCGCCGATACGCCCGACGCGCAGGCTATCGCCCACCGCCACGCGATGGATTTCCTGCATGTGGGTAAAGCGCCGGTCAGCCAGCACCACACGGTCGGCCGTGATGAAATCGGCTTCTTCGAGTAACAGCAGGTTCACGGCTGGGTCGCTGGCGGCTGGTCGTTGTGGTCGTCGGCAGCATCTTGCGGGTGTTCGCTGCGCTTGCGGATCAACCCGCCAAACAGCACGCCGATCTCGAACAGCAGCCACATCGGCACCGCCAGCAGGGTCTGCGAGAAGATGTCCGGCGGGGTGAGGATCATGCCGACCACGAAGCAGCCGATGATCACGTACGGGCGGATCTTCCTCAGGTACTTCACATCGACCACGCCGATCCACACCAGCAGGACCACGGCCACCGGGATTTCGAAGGCCACGCCGAAGGCGAAGAACAGGGTCATGACGAAGTCCAGGTAGCTGGAAATGTCCGTCATCATCGACACCCCTTCCGGGGTAGCGCTGGCGAAGAAGCCGAAGATCAGCGGGAACACCAGGAAATAGGCGAAGGCCATGCCGGCGTAGAACAGGATGATGCTCGACACCAGCAGCGGAATGGCGATGCGCTTTTCATGGCGGTACAGGCCTGGCGCGATGAAGCCCCAGATCTGCTGCAGGATCAGCGGAATGGCCAGGAACAGCGAGACGATCATGGTCAGCTTGAACGGCGTCAGGAACGGCGAGGCGACGTCGGTGGCGATCATCGTCGCGTTGGCCGGCAGGTGTTCGCGCAACGGCGCCGAGACCAGGGTGTAGATCTGCTGCGCGAAGGAAAACAGCCCGGCGAAGATCAGGAAGATGGCCGCGACGCAGCGCAGCAGGCGTGTACGCAACTCGGTGAGGTGCGAAACCAGCGGCATCGGCTGGTCGTTTTCCGGAATATCGCTCATGGGGCTCGCGGGGGCTGTGTCGGTTCGGTGGGGGGCGGCGTGACCTCGGTGGCGACCGGGGCAGGCGCGGCAGCAGCTTCGCTACTGGCCACAGGGGCCACAGGCGGCGCGGGAGTTACGCTGTCGGGGTTGAGAATCTTGCGCGCTTCCTGCTCCATGGAGAGGATGTGCTCGTTGTGCAATTGACGGCGGATGTCGTCGGCGCCGATTTCGCGCTCGACCTCCTGCTTGATCGCATTGAAGCTGCGCTTGAGCCGGCCGATCCACAGCCCGGCGGTGCGCGCGGCACCCGGCAGGCGCTCGGGGCCGAGCACCAGCAGGGCCACCAGGCCCACGAGCAACAGTTCGCTGAAGCTGATCCCGAACATTGATCAATCTTTCCTGATCGGCTCTTCGACCTTGTGGGCCTGGCCGTCGATGGTCTGCGGCTGGTTCAGCGGCGAAGTGGCCTGGGGCTGGACGGGTTGCACCGGAGGGGGTGTCTGCTCGGCCGGCTTGGTCTCTTCTTCGTTCATGGCTTTCTTGAAACCCTTGATCGATTCGCCCAGGTCGCTGCCGAAGTTCTTCAGCTTCTTGGTACCAAACACCAGTACCACCACGACCAGCAGGACGATCCAGTGTTTCCAGTCAAAAATACCCATGGTGCAATCCCTCGAAATAATTCAGTTAGGCCGACGGCTGACGCGCTGCTTTCTCGGCGTGCCCGGACAGGCCGAAACGGCGGTCCAGCTCGTCCAGCACCGCCTGCGGGTGCTGGCCCAGTTGGGCGAGCATGACCAGGCTATGGAACCACAGATCGGCGGTCTCGTAGATGACATCGCTGCAGTCGCCGCTGTGGGCGGCGTCCTTGGCGGCGATGATGGTCTCGACCGACTCTTCGCCGAGCTTTTCCAGAATCTTGTTCAGGCCCTTGTGATACAGGCTGGCCACGTACGAGCTGTCGGGCTCGGCGCCTTTGCGCGCTTCCAGTACTTCGGCCAGGCGGGTCAGGGTGTCGCTCATGTCAGTGTCCTGCGCTGTAGATGGCATTCGGGTCCTTCAGGACCGGATCGACGGTCTTCCACTCACCGTGCTCGAAGACCCGGTAGAAGCAGCTTTCGCGGCCGGTATGGCAGGCGATATGACCCAGTTGTTCAACCATCAGGATGATCACGTCGGCGTCGCAGTCCAGGCGCATTTCATGCAGCTTCTGCACGTGGCCTGATTCTTCGCCCTTGCGCCACAGTTTGCCACGCGAACGTGACCAGTAGATGGCCCGCTGCTCAGCGGCGGTAAGCGCCAGCGATTCGCGGTTCATCCAGGCCATCATCAGCACGCGCCCGGTCTTGTGGTCCTGGGCGATAGCCGGTACCAGGCCATCGCTGTTCCAGTTGATCTCGTCCAGCCAGTCTTTCATTTTCGACTCCAAAGCCGGGCTCGATCCGTTGCCGAGCCCTTGCGCTAGTGTGCCAGCCAGCGGCCCGGCTGGCTATCGACGCACGATCAGGTAGAGGCCGGCGGCCAGCATCAGCCAGGCCGGCCAGGCAGCAGGGGCGCTGAGGCTTACCGCGCCGGCAGCCAGGGTAGCGCCACCGCCGAGCAGCCCGGCACCGAGCAGGCGCAGAGCCCAGTGATCGCTCTTCTGCTGCCAGGGCGCAGGCGGGTCGGACAGGTGTGGCTGCGACATGCGCTCGAGCAGGTCGCGGGTCATGCCGGCCAGGTGCGGGATCTGCTCGACCTGGCCATGCAGGTTCTGCAACAGGGTCTTGGGGCTGACGCGCTCGCGCATCCAGCGCTCGAGGAACGGCTGGGCGGTGCTCCACAGGTCGAGGTCCGGGTACAGCTGGCGGCCCAGGCCTTCGATGTTGAGCAGGGTCTTCTGCAACAGAACCAGCTGCGGCTGGACTTCCATGTTGAAGCGCCGCGCGGTCTGGAACAGGCGCATCAGCACCTGGCCGAAGGAAATATCCTTTAACGGTTTTTCGAAAATAGGCTCGCACACGGTACGGATCGCCGCTTCGAATTCATTCAGCTTGGTCTGTGCCGGTACCCAGCCCGAATCGATGTGCAACTGTGCCACACGGCGGTAATCGCGCTTGAAGAAGGCGAACAGGTTGCGCGCCAGGTAGTCCTGGTCCTCGGGGGTCAGGCTGCCGACGATACCGCAGTCGATGGCGATGTACTGCGGGCTCCACGGCTTGACCGTGCTGACGAAGATGTTGCCCGGGTGCATGTCGGCGTGGAAGAAGCTGTCACGAAACACCTGGGTGAAGAAAATCTCCACACCGCGCTCGGCGAGCATCTTCATGTCAGTGCGCTGGTCGGCCAGGGTCGCAAGGTCAGTGACCTGGATGCCGTAGATGCGCTCCATCACCAGCACTTTCGGCCGGCACCAGTCCCAGTAGACCTGGGGCACGTACATCATCTCCGAGCCTTCGAAGTTGCGCTTGAGCTGGCTGGCGTTGGCCGCCTCGCGCAACAGGTCGAGTTCGTCGTAGATGGTCTTTTCGTAGTCGTTGACCACTTCCACCGGGTGCAGCAGGCGCGCATCGGCCGAAACCCGTTCGGCACCGCGGGCGATCAGGAACAGCCAGGCCAGGTCCTGGGCGATGACCGGCTTGAGGCCCGGGCGCACCACCTTGACCACCACCTCTTCACCGCTCTTGAGCTTGGCCGCGTGCACCTGGGCCACCGAGGCCGAAGCCAGCGGCTCGACGTCAAAGCGGCTGAACACCTCGCTGATCTTCTTCCCGAGCTGTTCTTCGATCAGGGCGATGGCTTTTTGCGAATCGAACGGCGGTACCCGGTCCTGCAGCAGCATCAGCTCGTCGGCGATGTCTTCGGGCAGCAGGTCGCGGCGGGTCGAGAGCAACTGGCCGAACTTGATGAAGATCGGCCCCAGGTCCTGCAACGCCAGGCGCAGGCGCGCGCCACGGCTAAGCTCCAGCTCTTTGCGCGGCAGCCAGCGCCAGGGCATGGCATAGCGCAGGCCCATCAGCCACCAGGGCAGGGGCAGGGCGAACAGCAGGTCATCGAGACGGTAACGGATCACGACGCGCTGGATGCGCAACAGACGGCGGACGGCAAGCAGCTTCATGCGTTATCGCTGGTATCAAGGGATCGGGCAAGGCGCTCGATGCGCGCCTCAAGGCGTTCAATATCGACTTTGAGCGTGTCGAGTTCGCTGAAACGGGCTTCGGCTTCGCGCTGGCCTACCAGGGTCCGGGCCTCTTCGGCGAGGTACTCGGACAGGTTCTGGTTGAGCGCCGCCAGGCCCTGGCGGGTCCAGTTGGCGCGGCTGCGCAAGTGGCCGCTGAGCAGTTGCGTGGCGACAGGCCCGAGCCAGCGGGAGACTTCGTACTCCCAGTCGAGCTCCAGGTCCTGCAACACCGCTACCAGGTCGAGCAGCACCGCGCTGTCGCCTTCAAGCTCGACCTGCGGGCTATGCAGCACGGCGCTCTTGTCCTGGCTCAGGGCCAGGCGCACCAGGCTGCTGGCCGGCGCGCGCAGGGTGCAGTCGGCCTCATTGGCCCAGTGCGTGGCGAGCATCAGGCCTTCGTCGCTGGGCAGAATGAACAGCTGCAGGGCCGGCTGGCGGCAGTCGATGGCAATCACCTTGCCGTCGAGCGGGCGCAGGCGCGGCAGCGCTGTGCTGTCCAGGCGCAGGACACGGTTGAGGCCGTGTTCGACGCTGGCGAGCAGGCCGGCCAGGAGCATCAGGGCTTGATTCCCCGGTGCAGGGCAACGATGCCACTGGTCATGTTGTGGTAGGTGACGCGGTCGAAACCGGCCTCGACCATCATCGCCTTGAGGGTTTCCTGGTCAGGGTGCATGCGGATCGATTCGGCCAGGTAGCGATAGCTTTCCGAGTCGTTGGTGATCAGCTTGCCGGCCAGCGGCATGAAGGCGAACGAGTAGGCGTCGTAGACCTTGGACATCAACTTGTTGGTCGGCTTGGAGAATTCCAGCACCAGCAACCGGCCACCGGGCTTGAGTACCCGCAGCATGGAGCGGATGGCATCGTCCTTGTGGGTGACGTTGCGCAGGCCGAAGGCGATGGTCACGCAGTCGAAGTGGTTGTCCGGGAACGGCAGCTTTTCGGCGTCGGCCTGGACGAACTCGATGTTGCCGGCCACGCCGCGGTCGAGCAGGCGGTCGCGACCGACCTTGAGCATCGACTCGTTGATGTCGGCCAGCACTACCTGGCCGGTGGGGCCAACCAGTTGCGAGAACTTGGCGGCCAGATCGCCCGTACCGCCGGCGATGTCGAGCACCCGGTTACCCGGACGTACGCCCGACAGCTCGATGGTGAAGCGCTTCCACAGGCGGTGCATGCCGCCGGAGAGCACGTCGTTCATCAGGTCGTACTTGGCCGCCACCGAGTGGAACACCTCGGCGACTTTCTCGGCCTTCTGGCTTTCCGGCACGTCTTTGTAGCCGAAGTGGGTGGTGGGTTCGGCGTGGTCGCCTTTGCGCTGATCGTTCATATCGCTTCACCGGAAAAAATTACTGGCCATTCTAGGGCGTACGGTCGGATTTGTCTTGGCGGGGTGTGTCGCAGGTGGGGCGCGGGCATAATATAAGTATGCCTTCGAACCCAGGATTGAATGAATGACCCAGATCAGCGTTGAACGCAAACACAGCCTGGGCCGCGACGCGGCCCGGCAAAAGGCCGAGGCACTGGTCGACAAACTGGCCCGCGAATACGACCTCAAGGCCAGCTGGAACGGCGACCGGGTCGAGGTCAAGCGCAGCGGCGCCAATGGCAGCGTGCTGATTGGCGAAGACAGCATCAAGGTCGAGCTGAAGCTGGGCATGATGCTGTCGATGATGAGCGGGACCATCAAGAGCGAGATCGAGCGGGCGCTGGATAAGGCACTCGCCTAGCGGCTCAAGGGGGGAGCTTCAAGCTGCAAGTGGCTTGCGGTGAATGGGAAGGGGCGAGGGTTTCAAGATCATCGCTGCCCTTTCTTGCCGCTTGAAGCTTGCCGCTGCCCCTTTATTAGTGTGCCAATTCTAATTTTTCCCCCTACCTTGTGCTCAAGCCCAATTTCCCTGGGCAGTTCCTCCATTTCCGTTCAGAGCGTGAGGTGCAGAGCATGGCCAAAATTATCTTGAAGAAAAAAGACGACGCCCAGCGCACGTTGGGTGAGGTGCGCGGCTACGCGCGCAAGATCTGGCTGGCGGGCCTCGGGGCTTACACCCGGGTAGGCCAGGAAGGTGCCGACTACCTTAAAGAGCTGGTCAAGGCCGGCGAAACGGTAGAAAAACGCGGCAAGAAAAAACTCGATGCCAAGGTCGATGCCGCCAACTCCGAGATCGATTCGGTGAAGGGCGAGCTGACCAGCGTCAAGGGCAAGGTCGAGGTTCAACTCGACAAAATCGAAAAGGCTTTCGACACACGGGTCGCAAGCGCCTTGAATCGCATCGGCATTCCGTCTAAACATGACGTGGAGGCACTCTCTGCCAAGCTCGATGAGCTCACGGCATTGCTTGAACGTGTCGCACGTAAACAATAAGGAGAGCGGGATGGCTGGCAAGAAGAATACTGAGAAAGAAGGCAGCTCCTGGGTCGGGGGGATCGAGAAGTATTCCCGCAAGATCTGGCTGGCTGGTTTGGGTATCTACTCCAAGATCGATCAGGATGGCAGCAAGCTGTTCGACACCCTGGTCAAGGATGGTGAGAAAGCTGAGAAGCAAGCCAAGAGTTCGGTCGACTCGGCCAAGGCTACTGCCAAATCGGCGACCTCTCGGGTCAGTGATGTCAAAGATCGCGCGCTGGGTAAATGGGGCGAGCTCGAAGAGGCTTTCGACAAGCGCCTGAACAGTGCCATCTCGCGTCTGGGCGTGCCAAGCCGCAATGAAGTTGCTGCTCTGCACAAACAGGTCGACACCCTGACCAAGCAGATCGAGAAGCTGACCGGTGCATCGGTTACGCCGATCTCGAAAAAAGCACCCGCGAGCAAACCCGCAGCCAAGCCATTGGCCAAGGCTGCACCTAAACCTGCGGCAAAAACTGCAGCCAAGCCCGCGGCGAAAACCGCAGCGGCCAAACCTGCAGCCAAGCCGGCAGCGAAACCAGCAGCAGCCAAGCCCGCGGCAAAAACCGCCGCCGCTAAACCTGCAGCCAAGCCTGCTGCGGCGAAGAAGCCGGCAGTCAAGAAGCCAGCAGCCAAACCTGCAGTAGCGAAACCGGCAGTCCCTGCGGCCAGCGCTGCACCGGCGTCAAGCCCGGCACCGGTAGCCAGTGCTGCTCCGGCCGCACCGACGCCTTCGGCACCGGCAAGCCCGATCAGCCAGTCCTGATAGTGGCTTTATCGCGGGGCAAGTCGGGTCGCCGCACCGCCGCTCCCACAAAATCCTGTGGGAGCGGCGGTGCGGCGACCCGACTTGCCCCGCGATGCTTTCAGCCCTCCAGATACCTTAGCGCCAACTGCTCGGCCGCGTGCCGCGACCCCGTCTCCAGATGCGGCGCCACCAGCATCATCACCTGATACACCACCACCCCCACCTCACCTTCACGCGCCAGCACCCGCTGGTAATCGAGCGAGAACAGCAGCGTCAGGGTGATCTGTTCAACGAGCTGCCCCAATGCGCGGGTGTCGCTGAGTACCTGGCCCTGGGCCTTGAGGCTGGCCAGCAGCGCCGCCAGCGTGCGCTTGAGGGCGTTGAGCAGGTTGCGCATGCCACGGGCCAGCTTGGGCAGGCGCCCGGTCAGGTTCGACAGGTCCTGGAACAGGAAGCGGTACTGGGCCATGCGCTCGACGATCAGGTGCAGGAACAGCCAGTAGTCCTCGGCATCCAGGCGCACCTCCAGCGGCGGGTCGAGCAGCGGCGTGAGCTCGTCCTCGAAGCGTTCGAACAGCCCCAGCACCAGCGGCTCCTTGCCGTGGAAGTGGTAGTAGAGGTTGCCCGGGCTGATGCCCATCTCGTTGGCAATCTCCAGAGTCGAGACATTCGGCTCGCCCTGGCGGTTGAACAGTTGCAGGGCACACTCGAGGATACGGTCGCGGGTTTTCATCCGTTCTTCTTGTTCAGCGCGCCTGCACGTAGCTGCCGGGCGCGGGGTCCATGGGAGGGTAGTTCTGGTTGCCGAGGGCCATCAGGGTTTCGCGCTGGGTGCCGGAGCGTGCCTGAATCCACTCAAGCCACTGCGGCCACCAACTGCCGTCGACCTGCTTGCCATCGTAGAGCCAGGCCCGTGGGTCGCTGCTCAGGCGAGGGTTGTCGACATAGTGCGCCTTGGGGTTGCCAGGCGGGTTGATGATGCTTTGCACATGGCCGCTGTTGGCGAGGATGAAGCGCTTGTCGCCGCCGAGCAGCGCTGCCGAGCGGTATACCGCATCCCAGGGGGTGATGTGGTCGTTGCTGCCGGCGACGCTGAAGCTGTCGACGTTGACCTTCTGCAGGTCGATCGGCGTGCCGCACACCTCAAGGCCTGCGGCGCGGGCCAGCGGGTTGTGCTTGAAGAAGTCCAGCAGGTCGCCATGCAGCGCGGCCGGCAGGCGGGTGTTGTCGTTGTTCCAGTAGAGGATGTCGAATGCTGGTGGTGCCTTGCCCAGCAGGTAGTTGTTGACCCAGTAGTTCCAGATCAGGTCGTTGGGGCGCATCCAGGCGAACACCCGGGCGATCTCGCGGCCATCGAGCACGCCTTGTTGGTAAGAGCGGCGCTTGGCCGCTTCGAGGGTCTGCTCATCGGCGAACAGGCTGGCCGGGCTGTCGATCTGGCTGTCGAGCAGGCTGACCAGGTAGGTGGCGCTGCTGACCCGGCGCAGTTGGCGCTTGGCCTGCAAGTGGCCCTGCAGCGCCGCCATGGTCAGGCCACCGGCGCAGGCGCCCATGAGGTTGACCTCGCGGCTGCCGGTGATCGCCCGGCACACGTTCAGCGCTTCTTCCAGCGCCTCGACGTAGCTCGACAGGCCCCACTCACGGTGACGCGGGTCTGGGTTGCGCCAGCTGATCATGAAGGTCTGCAGGCCGTTCTTGAGCATGTACTGAACAAAGCTGTTGGCCGGGCTCAGGTCGAAAATGTAGAACTTGTTGATCTGCGGCGGTACCACCAGCAATGGCTTGGCGTACTGTTTTTCGCTCATCGGCTTGTACTGGATCAGCTCCAGCAGCTCGTTGCGAAACACCACCGAGCCCGGCGTGGTGGCCAGGTTGCGACCGACTTCGAAAGCCTGCGGGTTGACCTGTCGCGGCAGGCCGTCGTTGTGACGCAGATCATCGAACAGGTGGTTGATGCCGCGCACCAGGCTCAGACCGCCGGAGTTGAACAGCTCCTTGACCGCGAGGGGGTTGAGCAGCGAGTTGCTGGGCGACACGGCATCGTTGAGCAGGGTGAACAGAAAGTGCGCGCGGGCGCGGTCGTCCGGCGCCAGCTGGCTTTCGTCGATCCACAGACGGGTCTGCTTCTGCCATGCCAGGTAAGCCTGCAGGCCGCGGCTGTACAACGGGTTCTGGCTCCAGGCCGGGTCCTTGAAGCGGTTGTCGCGGGGGCTGGGCTGGTAGGGCGTTTCGCCGAGCAGCACTTTGCCCAGCTGATTGCCCAGGGCGAGCATGTGCTTGGCGGTATGCAGCGGGTGGCGCAGGCCATGACGGCTGACACTGCGCAAGGTCGAGAGCAGGTCGCGACCGCGCAGACCGCTGATAGCGCTCTGCACGTTCATATAGGTGGCGGGGACCGGTAGCGATCCCTTAGTGGGTTTGTCTTTCATCAGGCAACACTCCCTCGTCAGGCCATCAACAAACACATCAATGCAAGAGCGACACCAACCTCACGCCGCGCACCCGGGTTGCCTGGCATCCTGCCATGGGCTCGGGTGTGGCAGGCGTCTCAGCTGCTGGGAGCGGGCCGAGGGTGCATGACGGCGCGTTGGCGCTCTTGCTGGAGGAACTTCATGATGATCGGTGCGACGGCCTCGGCCCGGGTGATCAGGAACAAGTGACCGTCGTCGATTATGTGTAGCTGGGCATTGGGAATTCGCCAGGCCAGCAGGCGCATGTTGATCAAGGGAATCAACGGATCATCGTCACCGGCCAGCACCAGGGTTGGCTGCTGGATCTTGTGCAGCCAGTGAATGCTGGTCCAGCCAAGCCCGGCGAACAGTTGCCAGTAGTAACCGAGCTTGCCCCCGGAGCGCACCTTGGCCGCGTGCGACAGGGCGAGGTCCGGGTCACGGCGAAAGCCGCCGCCATAGATCTGCGGGGCGATGCGGATCACATGGGACGGTTGCACATAGCGCCTGGGGCTGGCCATCAACCACAGCACCTTGGGCTTGCCCGGGACCATCACCGCACCAGCGGCGGTGGCGGCCAGCACCAGCTTCTTGCAGCGCTCGGGGTAGTCATGGGCGAACTGCTGGGCCAGCGCGCCGCCCCAGGACACACCAATGACATTGACCTGGCCATAGTCGAGGTAGTCGAGCATGCGTGCGGTGAGCTTGGCCAGGCCCGGGAAGCGATAGGGGTGGCGCGGGGTCGATGAACCGCCGACACCCGGCACATCAAAGGCAATCACCTCCAGGTCTGGGTCCAGGGCCTGGATGAAGGGGAACACCAGCTCCAGGTTGGCGCCGATGCCGTTGAAGATCAGCAAGGGCGTCAAGTGCGGCTTGCCGGGTCGGACGGCGGTGCGGATGGTCTGGCCATCCAGGTCGACAGTCCTGAAAATATACGGTTGCGGCATGCGCGAAGCCCTGTGGTTTGTAAACGCCGCAGCCCTTGCGAGCTGCGGCGGTGTTCGCTGTCAACGCTCGTGAACGTAGGTCCCTGGCGCTGCGGCACCGGCCACATGGGCCTTGTTGCCGAGGTTGGCCGGGGCTTTCTTGAGCTTGCCCGAACGCTCGGCCAGCCAGGTCTGCCAGTACAGCCACCAGGAGTCGGTGTGCTTGGTCGAGTTCTCTTGCCAGTCGAGGGCGCTGGCGGGCATTTCACTGTTGGTCATGTACCGCGCCTTGGGGTTGCCCGGCGGGTTGAGGATGCTCTGGATGTGCCCGCTGTTGGATAGCAGGAACTCGACCTTGCCACCGAACAGCTGCGCCGACTTGTAGCATGACTGCCACGGCGTGATGTGATCGGCGGTACCGGCGACGCTGAAGATATCGGTGGTCACCTGCTTGAGGTCGATCGGCGTGCCGCACACTTCCAGTGCATCGGGGCGCAGCAGTGGGTTGTTTTTGAACATTTCAATCAGGTCGCCGTGGAAGGCGGCCGGCAGGCGCGTGGTGTCGTTGTTCCAGAACAGAATGTCGAATACCGGCGGCTCGTTACCCAGCAGGTAGTTGTTGACCCAGTAGTTCCAGATCAGGTCGTTGGGCCGCATCCAGGCGAACACCTTGGCCATGTCGCGGCCTTCGAGCACGCCGGCCTGGTACGAGTGGCGCTTGGCGGCTTCGAGGGTCTGCTCGTCGACGAACAGCGCCACCTGGGTGTCGAGGGTGGTGTCGAGGACGCTGACCAGCAGGGTCAGGGCGTTGACCTTCTTCTCGCCCAGCGCCGCGTAGTGGCCCACCAGCGCGGTGCAGGTGATGCCGCCGGAGCAGGCACCGAGCATGTTCAGGTCTTTGCTGCCGGTAATCGCCAGGACCACGTCGACTGCTTCCTTGAGTGCATCGATGTAGGTCGACAGGCCCCATTCGCGCTGGGACTTGGTCGGGTTGCGCCAGCTGACAATGAAGGTCTGCACGTTGGAGCGCAGGCAAAAGCGCGCCAGGCTCTTTTCCGGGCTGAGGTCGAAGACGTAGAACTTGTTGATCTGTGGCGGCACTACCAGCAGCGGCTTTTCCAGCACCTGCTCGGTGATCGGCCGGTACTGGATCAGCTCCAGCACGTCGTTGCGAAACACCACCGCGCCTTCGCTGGTGCCCAGGTTCTTGCCGACCTCGAAGGCGTCCATGTTCACCTGGCTGGGCATGCCGCCATTGTTGACCATGTCCTTGGCCAGGTTCGACAGGCCGTCGAGCAGGCTCTTGCCGCCGGTTTCGAAGAAGCGCTTGACCGCCGCCGGGTTGGCTGCGGTGTTGGTCGGTGCCATGGCCTCGGTCATCAGGTTGATGACAAAGTGACCGCGGCTGATGTCCTGGTCGGAGAGGTTGCTGGTGTCGATCCAGTCGTGCAGTTCCTTGCGCCAGGCCAGGTAGGTCTGCAGGTAGCGGCGATACAGCGGGTTCTGGCTCCAGGCCGGATCGTGAAAACGGCGGTCGTCACCCTCGGGCTGCAAGCTCGACTTGCCGAAGATCACGTCCTTGAGTTCCATGCCGAAATGGGCGACATGCTTGGCACTGTGCAGCGGTTGACGAATGGCCTGACGCAGCACCATTCGAGCAGAAGTCAGCAAATCCTTGCGGCGCAAGCCGATCACCGGGTTCAGACCCAGGGTGTTTTCCGAAGCTTGGCGCTGCAGGTCATCGTTATTCTTGTTACTCATCTACGACGCTCCGTTGTCCTGAGACGAGTACCGGTTTGGCTGTGCGCGTTACACAGACGAACGCCCGGTACTGCTGCTCGGGTGACCAGTGATAACGAACTGCGGTCCTGCGGCCGGATGCAAACGACGATGAGCCCTGCGGGTTTTTTCTGCGTGAGAAGACTGCCTGCTTTCGCTCGCGACCTCTACATACCAGCCCGACCCTGCATTAAATCCGATGCAGGGAGCTTGCCAGATCCATTGGTTACCCGACTTTTTGGTATTGCGCAAGACGGCCACTCATTGGCCGTGGTGCAGGCATTCAAGCAAATAGAATTAGAAAATGCGCTCTAAACCCTGGAGGGCCCGGGCTAGAGCATCAGCTTGACGATCGACTCGTTGGGGTCGCGGGATTTTCCGGCCTTGGCCAGCTCATCGAGATAGTCTGCCCAGAGTTCGTCCTGGCGCAGGCACAGCTGCTCGAGGTATTCCCAGGTGAACAGGCCGCTGTCGTGGCCGTCGTCGAAGGTCAGTTTCAGTGCGTACTGGCCGGCAGGTTCCAGCCCGCTCAGGCCAACGCCGAGCTTGCCGTACTGCAGGATCGGATTGCCGTGGCCCTGGACCTCGGCGGAGGGGGAGTGCACGCGCAGGAATTCGGCGGGCAGGTGGTACACCTCGTCTGGCCCGTAGGTCAGGGTGAGGGTCTTGGAGGCTTTGTGCAGGTTGATGCCGCTAGGGAGTCTGGCCATGTGGTTCAGGGCCGCTAGGCGGCCCTGCCTGTAAGAGAGTGAGGCTTACAGAATATAACGAGAAAGGTCTTCGTTCTGCGCCAATTCGCCCAGGTGGCTGTTGACGTAGTCGGCGTCGATGCGGATCGGCGCTTCGCTGTGGGCGCTGGCCAGGTCGCCGGCGCTGAACGACACCTCTTCGAGCAGACGCTCGAGCAGGGTGTGCAGGCGACGGGCACCGATGTTCTCGGTTTTTTCGTTAACCTGCCAGGCAATCTCGGCCAGGCGCTTGATACCGTCGGCGAGGAACTCGATGTTCAGGCCTTCGGTTTTCAGCAGTTCACGGTACTGCTCGGTGAGCGAGGCGTGCGGTTCGCTGAGGATGCGCTCGAAGTCTTCCGGGCTCAGGGCCTTGAGTTCGACGCGAATCGGCAGGCGGCCTTGCAGCTCGGGCACCAGGTCGCTCGGCTTGCTCAGGTGGAAGGCACCAGAGGCGATGAACAGGATGTGGTCGGTCTTGACCATGCCCAGCTTGGTGTTCACCGTGCAGCCTTCGATCAGCGGCAGCAGGTCGCGCTGTACGCCTTCACGGGACACATCGGCACCGCCGACGTTGCCGCGCTTGGCGACCTTGTCGATTTCGTCGATGAACACGATGCCGTGCTGCTCGACCGCTTCCAGGGCCTTGGCCTTGAGCTCGTCTTCGTTGACCAGGCGCCCGGCTTCTTCGTCACGCACCAGCTTGAGTGCTTCCTTGACCTTGAGCTTGCGGCTCTTGCGCTTGCCCTTGCCCATGTTGGCGAACAGGTTCTGCAGCTGGTTGGTCATCTCTTCCATGCCCGGCGGCGCAGAAATGTCGACACCCACGGCCTCGGCCACTTCGATCTCGATCTCTTTGTCATCCAGCTGGCCTTCGCGCAGGCGCTTGCGGAACAGCTGACGGGTGTTGGAGTCCTGGCTGGTCACCTGGTCTTCATTGAAACCGGTACGCGCAGGCGGCAGCAGGGCATCGAGGATGCGCTCTTCTGCGGCATCTTCGGCGCGGTGGCCGACACGGATGATTTCCTGCTCGCGGAGCATCTTGATCGCGGCATCGGCCAGGTCGCGGATGATCGACTCGACGTCACGGCCGACATAGCCGACTTCGGTGAACTTGGTCGCTTCTACCTTGATGAACGGCGCGTTGGCCAGTTTGGCCAGACGGCGTGCGATCTCGGTCTTGCCGACACCGGTCGGGCCGATCATCAGGATGTTCTTCGGCGTGACTTCAACGCGCAGCTCGGCCGGCAGTTGCATGCGCCGCCAGCGGTTGCGCAGGGCGATGGCGACGGCGCGCTTGGCGTCGTCCTGGCCGATGATGTGGCGATTGAGTTCGTGGACGATCTCGCGGGGGGTCATGGACATGATAGTGATGGTCCTTGGCTCGATAAGTCAGCGTGGAAAAGCCCGGCCACCGTGGCCGGGCGCCAGAACAGCTGAATTACTCGGCCAGGTCCTGCTCCTCGATGGTCAGGTTATGGTTGGTGAACACGCAGATGTCACCGGCGATGTTCAGCGCGGCTTCGGTGATTTCGCGGGCCGAGAGGTCGGTCTTTTGCAGCAGGGCGCGGGCGGCGGCCTGGGCGTAACCGCCACCGGAACCCATGGCGATCAGGCCGTCTTCGGGTTCGACCACGTCACCGTTGCCGGTGATGATCAAGGATGCGTCCTTGTTGGCCACGGCGAGCATGGCTTCCAGGCGGCTCAGGGAACGGTCGGTACGCCATTCCTTGGCCAGCTCCACGGCGGCGCGGATCAGATGGCCCTGGTGTTTTTCCAGTTGCCCTTCAAAGCGTTCGAACAGGGTGAAAGCGTCGGCGGTGGCACCGGCGAAACCGGCGATGACCTGGCCGTGGTACAGGCGGCGGACCTTCTTGGCGTTGCCTTTCATCACGGTGTTGCCGAGGGAAACCTGGCCGTCGCCGCCCATGACGACTTTGCCGTGGCGGCGAACTGAAACGATGGTGGTCAAGGGAGAGTCTCCACGCAGCGGGGCGAAAATGCCTGATGCAGACTCATATGGGGGTGGTAGGAAAGATTTCAACCTTGAAGGATGAGTGGTAGTGACTATCGCGGGGCAAGCCCGCTCCTACAGGAGTGCGTAGGAGTGGGCTTGCCCCGCGATGATCAGGCCTCGTGGCTGATATGCCCATCGACCAAGGTATAACGCACCGCGCCCGGCAGGCAGTGGCCGATGAACGGGCAATTGTCGCCCTTGGAACGCCACTGCTCGCCAGCAACGGTCGAGGCCTTGGCGTCGAACAGCACCAGGTCGGCCGCACTGCCAACCTTGAGCTCGCCCGCTGGCAGGCGCAGCGCAGCTGCAGGGCCGGCAGACAAACGTTGCAACAAAGTCGGGAGATCCAGCAGGCCATCTTCCACCAGGGTCATGGCCAGCGGCAGCAACAGTTCGACACTGCTGATGCCCGGCTCAGTGGCACCGAACGGCGCCAGCTTGGCATCACGCTCATGGGGCTGGTGGTGGCTGGAAATCGCCTGGATCACCCCGGACTTCACCGCCCAGCGCAGGCCGTCACGGTCGGCGCAGGTGCGCAGCGGCGGTTGCACGTGGTACAGGCTGGAGAAGTCGCGCAGCGCTTCGTCGGTGAGGATCAGCTGGTACAAGGCAACGTCGGCAGTGACCGGCAGACCCAGTTCCTGGGCCTGGGCGATCAGCCGCGCGCCGCGGGCGCTGGTCAGCTGGCTGAAGTGGGCACGCACGCCGGTCTGTTCGACCAGCAGCAGGTTGCGCGCCAGCGCCACGGTTTCGGCGGTTTCCGGAATGCCCGGCAGGCCGAGGAAGCTGGCCATGGCGCCTTCGTGGGCCAGGCCACCCTGGGCCAGGTCGCGGTCCTGGGAGTGGAAGATCACCGTCAGGTCGAAGGTCGCCGCGTATTCCAGGGCACGGGCCAGGGTGCGGTTGTTGCCAAAGGCATTGAGGCCGTTGCCGAAGGCCACGCAGCCGGCGTCGCGCAGGGCAATCAGCTCGGCAAGCTGCTCGCCTTCCAGGCCTTTGCTCAGGGCGCCGATCGGGTAGACCTTGCTGTGCCCGGCTTCGCGGGCGCGGTCGAGAATCAGTTCGGCCACTGCCGAGGTGTCCAGCACCGGCTTGGTCTGCGGTGGGCAGCACAGGCTGGTGACGCCACCGGCAGCGGCGGCGCGGGTTTCGCTGGCGATGCTGCCTTTGCGGCTGTAGCCGGGCTCGCGCAGGGCGACGTTGAGGTCGACCAGGCCAGGCGCGGCCACCAGGCCCTGGGCGTCGATGCTGCGTGACGGCTTGAAGCCTGCCGGGGCGGCGCCGATGGCGATGATCTTGCCGGCATCGATGTGCAGGTCAGTGGTCTGGTCCAGGCCGCTCAGGGGGTCGATGACCCGGGCGCCGAGAATACTGAGGGTCACTGGGCGTTCTCCTGCTCGAATTGACGTTGTGCGGTCTGCCCGCTCATGGCCATGGACAGCACCGCCATACGTACGGCTATGCCGTAGGTGACCTGGTTGAGGATCACCGAGTGGGCGCCGTCGGCCACTGCCGATTCGATCTCCACGCCACGGTTGATCGGGCCCGGGTGCATGACGATGGCATCCGGCTTGGCGCCGGCCAGGCGCGCGGTGGTCAGGCCGAACAGGCGGTAGAACTCGCCTTCGCTGGGCAGCAGGCCGCCGGCCATGCGCTCACGCTGCAGGCGCAGCATGATCACCACGTCGACGTCCTTGAGGCCTTGCTCCAGGTCGGTGTAGACCTTGACGCCATACTGCTCGATACCGATCGGTAGCAAGGTTTTCGGGCCGATTACGCGGATGTCCGGGCAGCCCAGGGTTTTCAGGGCGAGCATGTTCGAGCGCGCCACCCGCGAGTGCAGGATGTCGCCGACGATGGCCACCGAGAGGTTCTCGAAACCACCCTTGTGCCGACGAATGGTGAGCATGTCGAGCATGCCCTGGGTCGGGTGGGCATGGCGGCCGTCGCCGCCGTTGATGATCGCCACCTCCGGGCACACGTGCTCGGCGATGAAGTGCGCGGCGCCCGAGTCGCCATGGCGCACGACGAACATATCGGCGGCCATGGCCTCGAGGTTGCGCAGGGTGTCGAACAGGGTTTCGCCCTTGCTGGTCGAGGAAGTCGACACATTCAGGGTAATGACGTCTGCCGACAACCGCTGGGCGGCCAGTTCGAAGGTGGTGCGGGTACGGGTGGAGTTCTCGAAGAACACGTTGCAGACGGTCTTGCCGCGCAGCAACGGGACCTTCTTGACGGCCCGGGCGCCGACTTCGAGGAACGAGTCGGCGGTGTCGAGGATTTCGGTCAGCAGTTCGCGGGGCAAACCGTCGAGCGAGAGAAAGTGGCGCAGCTGGCCCTGGTCATTGAGCTGCAGCGGGCGCTTGGCGTCGATTGGCGTCATCGCGGGGGACTCTTAAAGGGCGGAAGCGGAGGCGAGGTCCTGGCGCTCGAGGGCGAGCGGTGCGGGTCCGGTCAATTTTACCCGTTCATGGGCGGCCAGCGACAGGGTGGCGCCGACCACATTCGGCCGGATCGGCAATTCGCCGGCATCCAGGTCGAGCAGGCAGACCAGGGTCACGCTGGCCGGACGGCCATAGTCGAACAGTTCGTTGAGGGCGGCGCGGATGGTGCGCCCGCTCATCAACACGTCGTCGATCAGCACCAGGTGCTGGCCTTCGATTTCGAACGGCAGGTCGGACGGGCGCACCTGCGGGTGCAGGCCGTTCTGGCTGAAGTCGTCACGGTAGAAAGAAACGTCGAGCGTGCCCAGGGCGGCGTCGCTGCCCAGCTCTTCAAGCAGTGCCTGGGCGACCCAGACACCACCGGTGCGGATGCCGATGAAACGCGGCTCGGCAATGGCGCGCCGGGTCAGATGGGCGCGAAGGTCGACGGCCATCTGCCGGATCAGTTCGGCGGGATTGGGTAGGCTCATGCTTGCTCCTCAAGAGGCCGGGGAGCGGTGCGCTGGCCCGGCTTGAATGCGATGATCGGGTCTCAGGCCCCGGTGTTGGCCTCCAGCCAGCCCTGCAACAGCAAGGCGGCGGCAATGGCATCTACCGGGTTGTCGCGGTAACTGCCGCGCTGGCCGCCACGGGCCATGCGCTCGCCCTTGGCTTCAAAAGTGGTCAGGCGTTCGTCGTGGGTGTGTACCGGCAGGTTGAAACGGCCATTGAGGCGGCGGGCGAATTTTTCGGCGCGCTCGCTCATCTCGCTGGGGCTGCCGTCCATGTTCAAGGGCAGGCCGACCACCAGGGCGTCGGGCTTCCATTCCTTGATCAGTTTTTCCACCTGGGCCCAGTCCGGCGTGCCGTTTTGCGCCTTGAGGGTGCACAGCTCGCGGGCCTGGCCGGTGATCACCTGGCCGACCGCGACGCCGATCTGGCGGCTGCCATAGTCAAAGCCCAGCAGTAGGCGTACTTCGGCCATCAGGCGTGCCCCGCCTGGCTGGTCAGCAGGCTGAGGTTGATCCCCAGGCTCGCCGCGGCGGCGGCAAGGCGCTGCTCGCAGGCCATGCCGAAGATGATCTCGGGGTCGAACGGACAGTTCAGCCAGGCGTTGTCGGCCAGCTCCGCTTCCAGTTGCCCGGCTTCCCAGCCGGCATAGCCGAGGGTAATCAGGCTCTGTTTGGGGCCAAGGCCGTCGGCAATGGCGAACAGCACGTCCTGGGAGGTGGTCAGCGACAGGCCGTCGAGCTCGACGGTGGCCTGGAACGTGCGGTCACTGGTGTGCAGGACGAAGCCGCGGTCGGTTTGCACCGGGCCGCCGGTGTAGATCGGCAGGTGAATGCTGCTGGCGGGCGGTTCGACGTCCGGGCGCAGTTGTTCGAGGATATCGGCCAGGTTGAGCTCCAGCGGCCGATTGACCACCAGCCCCATCGCCCCATTGGCGTTGTGCTCGACGATGTAGGTCAAGGTCTGCGCGAAGTTCGGGTCGGCCATGTGCGGCATGGCAATCAGGAACTGATGCTTGAGGTAATCCGGGCTGAGGTTCTTCATGGTTGATAGTGTGGCGGTGAGTGGCCACGCTGACAAGGTGCTGGCGTCACCTTGTCAGCTTTACTGCGGGGTTACTTGAACAGTTTGACCACTTCTTCGGTATACAGGGTTGGCGACTCTTCAGCGGCCGACAGCACGTACTCCTGGACGGTCTTCTGCTTGGCCTGTGGGTACTTGGCCAGGTAGCTCTCCGGGAACGCCGGTGCCTGCAGGCTGGCGCCGGCCTTGATCAGCGCGGCGACGCAATCCGGGTTGTCCATGCGGGCAGCTTCTTCCAGCGGGGTACCGACCGGGAAGGTGCCGTGCTGCTCGTGGTAGGCATCGATCGAGCTGCCTTTTTTCAGCAGCAGGGCAATGCGCTGGCCGGCTTGCGGGTCGGGCTGGCCGTTCATTTCAAAGGCGCGTTCGCACACATGGTGCAGCGGCGTCGAGCCGGTTAGGGTGACCTGATACGGATTGGCGCCGGCAGCCACCAGCAGCTTGATCACCTCCAGGTTCGAGGCACCCGGCCCGGTCAGTGGGGTAAAGCCGTTCGGCCGGACGGCCTTGGCATCGGCGCCAGAAGCCAGCAGCAGCTTGATCAGTTCGGGTGAGCCCTTGCGTGCCGCGGTGTTCAGCGGCGTGGCGGAATCGCCCTGGGCTAGCACGTTGACGTTGGCACCGGCCTTGATCAGGCCCTTGACCATGTGCAGGTCGGCCTCGGAGGCCTTCGACTGTTCGGCCTGGTTGAGGACGAACAGCAGCAGGGTTTCGCCGTTTTCCTGGATTGGCGTGTTGACGTCACCGATCTTTGGCAGGAACAGCTCGAACGGCGCGACGATCTTGTAGGAGGCTGCCAGGAACATCGGCTGGCCTTTCGGGTCGGCACCCTGGTCGAGCAGGGCCTGGATCTTGGCCAGGCGCGCCGGGGTTTCGTCGTACTTGTACTCGCCAACTTCGTTGTACAGCTTCTGCGACAGCTCGGCAGCGGCGTCGGCGAAGGCGGCAGCAGGCAGGGCGCAGGCCGCCAGGGCCAGGCCGAGGGCTGCAGTTTTGCGGGCGAAATTGATGCGCGACATCAACAGAATCCTTTCTTGAGGGAGATATACGGGCGCGCATATTCGCAGAGTGGCTACTGTTTTGCTATCAGGCGGAGCCTTAGATTCAGTTGCTTTGCAGCCGGTCGCCGCGGGCGAAACGCCAGGTACGGATGATCTCCAGCCGGTCGATATCGGCCAGGTCACCGGTGAACGGCGCGAACGGTGCGGCCAGGCGCACGATGCGCTGGGCGGCCTGGTCGAGCAGGGGCTGGCCCGAGGACTCGAGCACCAACACCTCATACAGCGAACCATCGCGGTTGATCGACACCATCAGCCGCAGGCTGCCGTAGATCTGCTGACGCCGGGCTTCGTCGGGGTAGTTGAGGTTGCCGATGCGCTCGACCTTCTTGCGCCACTCGTCCTTGTACCAGGCACCCTTGTCGCGCATGGTCGAGGCGGCATTGAGGCGGTGGATGCGCGGGCGCTTGGCGTACAACTGCTGCTCGTTGGACAGCTCGGCTTCGAGGCTGGCGATCTGGCTGGACAGCTGCGAGCTGTCAAAATCCGGAGTTGCGGCCTTGGGTTTGGGCTGCGGTTTGGCTTCCTTGGGCCGGGTTTCGACTTTTTCCGGTTTCGGTGCCTTGGTCGCAACCACCGCTTTAGGCGGCGTCGGTTGCGGTTGTACCTCGGGCTTGGCGGCCGGAGGCGGGGTGACCTTGTTGATCTTGCTGTCCTGGAAGGGCGCCACTTCGGTGGTTTTTGGCACCGCTTTCTTGTCCAGGGTGCCGCTGCCTTGCTGATTGTCCTGGGCCAGGTAGTCTGCCTTCTGCGGCGCTTTCTCGCTTTTGAAGGTGGCCAGGGTGATTTCCATGGTCCGGCGGATTTCTTCGGGCTTGGCGAAGGTGAAACCCACACCGAGGATCAGCGCCAGGTGCAGCAGCGCCGCCAGGAACAGGGTAAAGCCCAGGCGATCCACCGGGCGTACGCGGGGTGGAGAAAAGTCGGCAGGGATGTCAGCAGGAAGCGTCATCAGGTATCCAGCAGCTGCAAAAACCGGGGAAAACCGGCAGAGCAGGTGCCCAGGTCATAAAAACGACTGGCATGATACCCCACTCTGCGCGGTTGCTCCGCGTCGGCTGTCAGCGCGCCTTGAGCTTGCGATCAATGGCATCCATCAACTGCACGCCGATCTTGGTGCCGAAGGCATTGTCGATCTCGCGGATGCAGGTCGGGCTGGTGACGTTGATTTCAGTCAGGTGCTCACCGATCACGTCCAGGCCAACGAACAGCAGGCCCTTCTCACGCAGGGTCGGGCCGACCTGTGCGGCGATCCAGCGGTCACGGTCGGTCAGCGGGCGGGCTTCGCCACGGCCACCGGCGGCAAGGTTGCCACGGGTTTCGCCCGAGGCCGGGATGCGGGCCAGGCAATACGGCACCGGCTCGCCGTCGATCATCAGGATGCGCTTGTCGCCATCCTTGATGGCCGGCAGGTAGCCTTGTGCCATGATTTGCTGGGTGCCGTTGCCGGTCAGGGTCTCGAGGATCACCGAGAGGTTCGGGTCGCCCGGGCGATGACGGAAGATCGAGGTACCGCCCATGCCGTCCAGCGGCTTGAGGATGGTGTCGCCTTGTTGATTGACGAATTCACGCAGGATGTCCGCGCGGCGGCTGACCAGGGTCGGTGGCGTGCACTGCGGGAACAGCGTGGCGAACAATTTTTCGTTGCAGTCGCGCAGGCTCTGCGGCCGGTTGACCACCAGCACGCCGGCGGCTTCGGCCTGTTCCAGCAGGTAGGTGCTGTAGACGAACTCCATGTCGAACGGCGGATCCTTGCGCATCAGGATCACGTCCAGCTCGCTCAGGGCGCAGTCTTGCTCGGCCTCCAGTTCGAACCAGTGCTCCGGGTCGGCGAAGACTTTCAGCGGGCGCATGCGCGCGCGGGCCTGGCCGGCGCCCTGGTAGAGGTCCTGCTGCTCCATGTAGAACAGCGACCAGCCGCGCTCCTGGGCGGCCAGCAACATGGCCAGCGAGCTGTCCTTTTTATAGGAGATGCGCGCAATGGGGTCCATGACAATCCCGAGGCGAACGCTCATGGGCAAAATCCTCTCAGCGGCATTGGGCCGCATTGGCTCGAATGAAAAGTGGCGTCAGGGTGGCGCTCGCAGCGCTGGCGGTCAAGGGAAAAACGTATCCTGGGCAGTGCTGCGCCGGGTGTCGGCGCGGGCCGATGGAATGCACCCCCCAGAGTGTGCTAAAAAGGCCTGGCACGTGGCCTGCACGGCCGTCTCCAGCTGCAAGCCACAAGGCATAAGCCACAAGAAAAAGCACGCCGCGTTCACCCTGCTTTTTCTTGCCGCTAGAAACTTGTAGCTTGCCGCTCATAGCGAGCAGCGATGGTAGAGCAATTATGGAACAGCCCGGCGCGGCATTGAAGGTGATGGTGATCGACGACTCCAAGACGATTCGCCGCACCGCCCAGATATTGCTCAGTGAAGCAGGATGTGAGGTCATCACGGCCATCGACGGTTTCGATGCCCTGGCCAAGATCATCGACCACCAGCCGCAGATCATTTTCGTCGACGTGCTGATGCCACGTCTGGACGGCTACCAGACCTGCGCCCTGATCAAGCAGAACAGCACGTTCAAGGACACGCCGGTGATTCTCCTGTCGTCCCGCGATGGCCTGTTCGACAAGGCCCGAGGCCGTGTCGTCGGTTCTGATCAATTTTTGACCAAGCCTTTCAGCAAGGAAGAGCTGCTGGACGCAATCCGGGCCCATGTGCCCGGATTCGCCGCAGAAGAACAACACGCACCCTGACGCTGCGCCGCCGCAGGCGTCTATTCCTTCATGGGGAACAGCATGGCCCGAGTTCTGATCGTCGACGATTCGCCGACCGAAATGTACAAACTGACCGGTATGCTCGAAAAACACGGGCATCAGGTGCTCAAGGCCGAAAACGGCGCCGACGGCGTGGCCCTGGCCCGTCACGAAAAGCCCGACGCGGTGCTGATGGATATCGTCATGCCCGGGGTCAACGGCTTCCAGGCTACCCGCCAACTGAGCAAAGACCCTGAAACCGCGCACATCCCGGTGATCATTGTTACCACCAAGGACCAGGAGACCGACAAGGTCTGGGGCCAGCGCCAGGGCGCCAGGGACTACCTGACCAAGCCGGTGGATGAAGACACCCTGATCAAAAAGCTCAACGACGTGCTCAAAGGTTGACCACCCGGCCGATGGGGGAGTCGCTGACGGCTTTCGAGCTGCTGCTGGACATTGACCGACGCTGCCGGCTGCTGGCTGCCGACCTGCCATTGCAGGAAACCCGCCTGCAGAGCTGGAGCGGCATTGGCTTTCGCATCGCCGAGCAGTGGTTCGTCGCGCCCATGGGCGAAGTCGCCGAAGTGCTGCACGAGCCGCGCCTGAGCCGCATCCCCGGGGTCAAGGCCTGGGTCGGCGGCGTGGCCAACCTGCGTGGCCGACTGCTACCGGTGATGGACCTTTGCGGCTTTTTTGGCCTGGGCCTGTCGGCGCCGCGCAAGCAGCGGCGGGTGCTGGTACTGGACCATGAAGAGCTGTTTGCCGGCTTGCTGGTCGATGAAGTGCTGGGCTTGCAGCATTTTCCGCTGCACAGCCTCGACCTGTCGCCGCCAACGCCGCTGCTCAGCGCTGCAGCGCCCTTCGTCCAGGGGCATTTCCAGCGTGAGCGCAGCTGGGCAATCTTCAGCCCTTTCGCCCTGGCCCAGGCGCCGGGTTTCCTCGACGTCGCGCTGTAAAGGAACGCCACCTCCGTGACCACGACCAAGACGGCTCCATCGACCCAGGGTTCCCGTAGCAGCGCACAGATTGCGGCGCTGTTCGTAGTGCTGATCCTGTCGATTATCCTGCTGTTCGCCAATTTCGCCTACCTCAACACCCAGGCCAACTACGACAAGCAGTACATCGGCCATGCCGGTGAACTGCGGGTGCTGTCCCAGCGCATCGCCAAGAACGCTACGGAAGCGGCGGCCGGCAAGGCCGTGGCCTTCCGCCTGCTCAGCGAGGCGCGCAACGACTTCGAACAGCGCTGGGGCTACCTGAAAAAGGGTGACGCCAGCACGGGCCTGCCGGCTGCACCGCCGGCCGTGCGCAAGGAAATGGACGCAGTGCTGCGCGATTGGGAAAACCTGCGCAAGAATACCGACACCATCCTTGCCAGCGAGCAGACCGTGCTGTCGCTGCACCAGGTCGCCGCGACGCTGGCCGAAACCGTGCCGCAGTTGCAGGTGGAGTACGAGAAGGTCGTCGAGATCCTGCTGCAAAGCGGCGCGCCGGCCAGCCAGGTGGCCGTGGCCCAGCGCCAGTCGCTGCTGGCGGAGCGTATTCTTGGCTCGGTCAACACGGTGCTGGCCGGTGACGACACCGCCGTGCAGGCCGCTGATGCCTTTGGCCGCGACGCCAGCCGTTTTGGCCAGGTACTCGAAGCCATGCTCGGCGGGAATCAGGCGATCCAGGTGACCCGCGTGCAAGACCCGGACGCGCGCGCGCGCCTGGCCGAGATCGCCGAGCTGTTCCAGTTCGTCGCAGGTTCTGTCGACGAGATCCTCGAAACCTCGCCTGAACTGTTCCGTGTGCGCGAAGCCGCCGGGAGCATCTTCGGCCTGTCGCAGACTCTGCTCGATGAGGCCTCGCGCCTGGCCACCGGCTTCGAAAACCTGGCCAACGGGCGCACTCTGGATACCGTCGGCGGCTATGTGCTGGGCTTGCTGGCACTGGCGTCGATCATCCTCATCGGCCTGGTGATGGTGCGCACCACCCACCGGCAACTGCGCGAAACCGCCGAAAAGAACGAACGCAACCAGCAGGCGATCATGCGCCTGCTCGACGAAATCGAAGACCTTGCCGATGGCGACCTGACCGTGACCGTGTCGGTGACCGAAGACTTTACCGGGGCCATCGCCGATTCGATCAATTATTCCATCGACCAGCTGCGCGATCTGGTGGCGACCATCAACCTTAGTGCCGAGGAAGTCGCTGCCGCCGTGCAGGACACCCAGAACACTGCGCGTCAGCTGGCCAAGGCTTCCGAGCACCAGGCCCAGCAGATCAGCGATGCCTCGGTGGCGGTGGGCGACATGGCCGAGTCCATCGACCGGGTATCCACCCACGCCTACGAATCGGCGAAAGTGGCCGAGCGTTCGGTTGCCATCGCCAACAAGGGCAACGAGGTGGTGCACAACACCATCAACGGCATGGACAACATCCGCGAACAGATCCAGGACACCGCCAAGCGGATCAAGCGCCTGGGCGAGTCGTCCCAGGAGATCGGCGATATCGTAAGCCTGATCGACGACATTGCCGACCAGACCAACATCCTCGCCCTCAACGCGGCGATCCAGGCCTCGCTGGCCGGGGAGGCTGGGCGTGGTTTTGCCGTGGTTGCCGACGAAGTCCAGCGCCTGGCCGAACGCTCGTCGTCGGCCACCCGCCAGATCGAAGCATTGGTGCGCACCATTCAGGCCGACACCAACGAGGCGGTGATTTCCATGGAGCAGACCACCGCCGAAGTGGTGCGCGGTGCGCGCCTGGCCCAGGACGCCGGGGTGGCACTGGCGGAAATCGAAGGTGTTTCGCAGACCCTCGCCGACCTGATTCACAGCATCTCCGATGCCGCCCAGCTGCAGACCTCTTCGGCCGGGCAGATCTCGCATACCATGTCGGTGATCCAGCAGATCACCTCGCAAACCTCGGCCGGCTCCACCGCCACCGCCGAGAGCATCGGCAACCTGGCACGCATGGCCAGTGAAATGCGCCGCTCGGTGTCCGGCTTTACCCTGCCGCCGACGCCGCCGCGTTGAGGGCATCATGGTGATGGGAGCAGTTATGGCGGATCGGCACGATACGGTGGCGCTGGCCTGGGTCAAAGGGGCGATTGCCGACTGCCTGGGCCAGGCGCGCCTGACCCTTGAGCACTTCGCCGCCGAGCCCGGGGATGAAGCGGTGCTCGACGGTTTCGTCGACCAGTTGCACCAGGTGCGCGGCTGCCTGCTGATGCTCGAACTCAATGGCGCAGCGTTGCTGGCCGAAGAAATGGAACAACTGGGCCTGGCCTTGCGCCAGGGCCGTGCCAGCCAGCGCGGTGAAGCGCTGGGCGCGTTGTTTCGTGGTCTGGAGCAATTGCCGCTGTACCTTGAGCGTCTGCGCAGCGCCCGCCGCGACCTGCCGCTGGTGGTGCTGCCAGTGCTCAACCAATTGCGTGCCGAACGCGGCGCGAAGGCCCTGGCACAAGACAGCCTGCTCAGCAGCAGCCCCGCCGACGCCGAGGAACTGGCCAATCTCGACCTGTACCTGGGCACCTGGCGCGATCGTCTGCAGGCCGGGCCTGATCGTGACGCCTTGCGCTCGGTGGTCGCTGCCCTGTGTGAAGACCTCAAGCGGGTCAAGGAGCGTCTCGACCAGTTCGTGCGTGGTGATCGCCAGCACCTGGATGAACTCGAGCCGCTGCTGGCGCCGCTGCGCCAGATCGCCGATACCTTGGCGGTCCTTGGTTTTGGCCAACCACGGCGGGTGATCATCGACCAGGTGCTGGTGCTGCAAAGCCTGGCCCAGGGCCAGCGTGAACCGGCCGATGCCTTGTTGATGGATATTGCCGGTGCGCTGCTGTATGTCGAGGCCACCCTGGCCGGCATGGTCGGGCCACTGGAGCAGCACAGCCAGAGCCCGCTGCCGGGTACCGATCTGGCCGAAATTCGCCAGCTGGTGCTGGAAGAAGCCTTTGCCGTGATACAGCAGGTCAAGGACCTGATCGGCGATTGCCTCGACGCCGGCTGGCAGCCACAGCGCCTGCAGCCGCTGCCGGGCTTGCTGCAACAGGTGCGCGGCGCCCTGGCGATGTTGATGCTGCCGCGCGCAGCGGCATTGATCGGGCATTGCGGCGACTATGTGCATGAGCAACTGCTGGGCAGCGAAACCCTGACCGATCCTGCGGCCCTGAGCCATCTAGCCGAGGCCTTGAGCGCCTGCGAGTGCTACCTGCAATGGCTGATTGCCGACCCGCAGGCCAATCCGTCGCGGTTCCTCGAGGCCGCCCAGCACAGTCTGGCTGACCTGGGTTATCGCCTTGAGCCGGAACCTGCGGCGCCAGAGCCGCCCGCTGTAGAAGTACCCGAAGAAGCGCCGATCGATGACGAGTTGCGCGAGATTTTCCTCGAAGAAGCCAACGAACTGTTGCCGTTGCTTGATGCAATGTGGGCGCGCTGGCAAGCCGACGGCGCCGATCGTGACGCCCTGATCGAACTGCGCCGGGGCCTGCACACCCTCAAGGGTAGCGGGCGCATGGTCCGCGCCCAGGTGCTGGCGGAGCTGGCCTGGGCGGCTGAACACCTGCTCAATCGCGTGCTCGAAGGCCGGGTGGCAATCGGCGCGGCGCCCCTGGCCGCGTTGCAGCAGGCCCTCGACACGCTGCCTGCGCTGCTCGGCGAGTTTGCCCGGGCACAGGCACCGGCGCATCCGCAGGTTGAACAGCTGGCCGCGCACCTGCACGCACTGGCCATGAATGATCCGCACAGCGACAGCGAGGCCAGCGAATCCATCGACCCGCAGTTGCTGGAGATATTCCGCAACGAGGCCCTGGGCCACCTGGACAGCCTCGAAGCCTACCTGCACGAAGCCGACAAGCATTTGCCGCTGGCGGTCAGCGATAACCTGCAGCGCGCCTTGCACACGCTCAAGGGCAGTGCGGCGATGGCCGGGGTATCGCCGATTGCCGAGCTGGCCGGCGCCCTGGACTTGCTGGCGCGCGAGTACAAGGCCCATCAGTTGGCCTTCGACCTGGAGGAAATCTACCTCCTGGAAACCGCCGAACCGCTGCTGCGCCGTGGCGTGCAGCAGCTTGCCAGTGCGCCGTTGGCGCCGATTGCCGGGGCCGCGACGCTGATCGCCGATGTCCATCAGGTGGTCGATACGCGCCTGCAAGCCCTGCTCGATGCGCCGAGCCAGGGCCTGCGGGTCAAGCGCGACCCGCAACTGATCGCCAGCTTCCTGGCCCAGGGCATGGACATCCTGCTCGACGCCGAATCGTTGCTGCTGCGCTGGCAGGAGCACCCGGGCGAGCGTCAGGAACTCAACGCCCTGCTCGATGAGCTGACCACCCTTGGCCAGAGCGCGCACCTGGCCGACCTGTGGCAGGTCGATGAACTGTGTGAAGGCTTGCTCGACCTCTACGGTGCCGTGGAGGAGAGCAGCCTGGCGGTCAGCCCGCGCTTCTTCAGCGAGGCGCAAAGCGCCCATGAAGCCCTGATCGACATGCTCGACCAGATCGCCGCCGGCCAGGAAGTCGACCCGCGCCCGGAACGCCTGCAGGCCCTGCGTGAGCTGCTCGATGAAGGCCTCGACCCATCGGCCATGGGCCTGGTCAGCAACCAGGGCGCAGCGATCACCGAGCTTGCCAGCGCCACCGCCGAACTGGCGGCCCAGGCGCCGGACCCGGCAATGGTCGAGCTGTTCCTCGATGAAGCCAGCGACATTCTCGACAGCGCCGACCAGGCCCTGGCGCGCTGGCTGTTGGATACCGACAATGCCTCGGCCCTATCGTCACTGGCTCGTGATCTGCAAACCCTCAAGGGCGGTGCGCAGATGGCCGCCATGGGCGCGTTCGAAGTGTTGGCGCAAGAGCTTGAGCTGCTTTACGAAGGCCTGGTGGATCGCCGTTTCAGCCCCGGTGCCGAGCTGTTTGCCCTGCTCAAGCGCAGCCATCAGCAACTGGCGCAGATGCTCGAACAATTGCAGCAAGGCCAGGTGCCGGCGGCCCAGGTCGAACTGCTGGCGGCGCTGCGCGAGTTTCGTCATGAGGCGCCGCCGCCAACGCCTCTGGACAAGCCACTCGAGGCGCAGCAGGACGCTGGCGACAAAGAGCTGCTGGAGATCTTCCTCGAAGAGAGCCTGGACCTGGTCGAAAGCACCAGCGCGGCCCTGCTACGCTGGCAGGCCGAGCCGCGCAATGGCGTCGAGGTGGAAAACCTGCTGCGTGACCTGCACACCCTCAAAGGTGGCGCACGCATGGTCGAGATCGGGCCGATCGGTGATCTGGCCCACGAACTGGAGTTTCTCTACGAACTGCTCGCCGCTGGCCAGTTGCAACCCAGCCCGGCGCTGTTCAGCCTGCTGCAGAACTGCCACGACCGCCTGGCCCATATGCTCGATGCCGTGCGCCTGCAACAGCCGCTGCATGCGGCCACGGCGCTGATCGATTACATTCGCAACTTCAGCAGCGCAGCACTGGCCGACACTGCCGCCGGCCAGGCGCACCCGGACACGGCGCCACCGGAACTGCCGGTGACCGCACCTGAGCGAGGCGCCGGCGACATGGTCAAGGTGGCCTCGGAGCTGCTCGATGACCTGGGCAACCTGGCCGGGGAAAACTCGATCATCCGTGGCCGCATCGAGCAGCAGGTCAACGATGCACAGGTGGCCCTGAACGAGATGGAAACCACCCTTGAGCGCATGCGCGACCAGTTGCGCCGCCTGGATACCGAAACCCAGGGGCGTATCCTCAGCCGCCAGGCTGACGGCGACGGCCAGGCCTACGACGATTTCGACCCGCTGGAGATGGACCGTCACTCGCAACTGCAGCAGCTGTCGCGGGCGCTGTTCGAGTCGGCCTCGGACCTGCTTGATCTCAAGGAAACCCTGAGCGTGCGCGCCCATGATGCGCAGAGCCTGTTGCAGCAGCAGGCACGGGTCAACAGCGAACTGCAGGAGGGCCTGATGCGCACGCGCATGGTGCCATTCGAGCGCCTGGTGCCGCGTTTGCAGCGGGTGGTGCGGCAGGTCTCCAGCGAACTGGGCAAGCAGGTCGAGCTGGTGGTCGGCAATGCCGAGGGTGAGATGGACCGTAGCGTGCTGGAGCGCATGATGGCGCCGCTGGAGCACATGCTGCGCAACGCCGTCGACCATGGCCTGGAGTCGCGCGAGGTGCGCCTGGCAGCCGGCAAGCCGGAGCAGGGGTTGATCTCGCTGAATTTGTTGCATGAAGGCGCTGATATCGTCATCGAAATGACCGATGACGGTGCCGGGGTGCCGTTGGAGGCGGTGCGGCGCAAGGCGATCAAGCGCGGCCTGCTCGATCCGGCGGCAGTGCTGACTGACCACGAAGTGATGCAGTTCATCTTGCAGCCTGGGTTCTCCACTGCCGAGAAGATCACCCAGATTTCTGGCCGCGGCCTGGGCATGGACGTGGTTCATGAAGAGGTCAAGCAGCTCGGCGGTTCGATGGTGATCGAGTCGAACCCGGGCAAGGGCGCGCGCTTTCTGATTCGCCTGCCGTTCACCGTGTCGATCAACCGCGGGTTGATGGTTCACTACGGCGAAGAGCAGTACGCGATTCCGCTGAACACCATCGAAGGCATCGTCCGCGTGCCGCCGGCAGAGCTCGAGGCTTGCTACCAGCTCGATCCGCCGCATTACCAGTACGCCGGGCACCGCTACGAGCTGCGCTACCTGGGCGAGCTGCTGCAGGGCGCGGCGCAACCAAAACTGTTGGGCCAGAGTTTGCCGCTACCGGTATTGCTGGTGCACTCCCATGACCAGCAATATGCCGTGCAGGTCGATGGCCTGGCGGCGAGCCGCGAGATCGTAGTCAAGAGCCTTGGGCCGCAGTTTGCGGCGGTCCAGGGGTTGTCCGGGGCGACCTTGCTGGGTGATGGCCGGGTGGTGCTGATCCTCGATTTGCTCGGCCAGTTGCGTGGTTTGCAGCAACAGTTGGCCCTGCACTCGCGTGGCAGTGATGGCCAGCGTCGGGACAGCCTCGGCAGCTTTCCGGCCAAGCCGTTGCTGGTGATGGTGGTGGACGATTCGGTCACCGTGCGCAAGGTCACCGGGCGCCTGCTCGAACGCCACGGGATGAACGTGCTGACCGCCAAGGACGGGGTCGACGCCATGGCCCTGCTGCAGGAACATCGTCCGGACATCCTCCTGCTGGATATCGAGATGCCGCGCATGGACGGCTTCGAAGTTGCCACGCAGATTCGCCACGATCCCAAGCTCAAGGACTTGCCGATCATCATGATCACTTCGCGTACCGGCCAGAAGCACCGCGACCGGGCTATGGCCATTGGCGTCAACGACTACCTGGGCAAGCCTTATCAGGAGTCGGTGCTGCTGCAGAGCATCGCCCAATGGAGTCGCCGCGATGCTTGAACAACCCGCCCGGCAAAACCGGCGCAGCAGCCTGACCGGTTTACTGCTGCCCTTGAGCGACCGCTGCCTGCTGCTGCCCAACGTTGCCGTGGCCGAGCTGATCGGCTTTCAGGCCGGCAGCCCGACGCTGGAGCCGCCTGAGTGGTTGCTCGGCTGGATCGACTGGCGGGGCCAGCGCCTGCCGCTGCTGAGCTTCGAGTCGGCGTGCGGTGGGCAGCTGCAGGTTGGCGAACGGGCGCGGATCGTCGTGCTCAATGCCCTGGGCAACAGCCCGCTGCGCTTTATCGCCTTGCTGGTGCAGGGCATTCCGCGCTCGTGCAAGCTCGACAGCCAGCTCAACTACGTCGATGTGCCGCTGGCCGGTCTGGAGCTGGCGGCGGTGCAGGTGGGGGAACAGGTGGCACGGGTACCGGATTTGCCGGCACTGGAACAGCTGTTGGTGGACGCGGGGGTGGTTTGAAACATTTGCCTGTGTAGGATGGGAGGCCTGTTCTAAGTCAGGAGGACCCTGTTGCATGTATCACGGTGAACGTTTCAATGCCTGGACCCATCTGGTCGGCGCCGTGCTGGCCTGCATCGGCGCCATCTGGTTGCTGGTGGTCGCGAGCCTGCAAGGCGACCCCTGGAAGATTGTCAGCCTGGCGATCTATGGCTTTACCCTACTGTTGCTCTACAGCATCTCGACGCTTTATCACAGCGTGCGCGGCAAAGCCAAAGTGATCATGCGCAAGCTCGATCACCTGTCGATCTACCTGTTGATTGCCGGCAGCTATACGCCGTTCTGCCTGGTCAGCCTGCGCGGGCCTTGGGGCTGGAGCCTGTTCGGGGTGGTCTGGGGGCTGGCGGTGATCGGCATGCTGCAAGAGATCAAGCCGCGCTCTGAAGCGCGGGTCATGTCGATCATCATCTATGCCCTGATGGGCTGGATCGTGCTGGTGGCGGTCAAGCCGTTGCTGGCCAGCCTCGGCACAGCAGGTTTTGCCTGGCTGGCGGCCGGTGGTGCGTTCTACACCATCGGCATCATCTTCTTCGCCTACGACAGCCGCTTTCGCCATTGGCATGGCATCTGGCACCTGTTCGTGATCGCCGGCAGCCTGCTGCACTTCATTGCGGTGTTCTTCTACGTGCTCTAGAAGTCGCCCCACAACTGCTGGGCCACAGCCAGGGCTACTACCGGCGCGGTTTCGGTGCGCAGCACCCGCGGCCCCAAGCGCGCGGCATGGAAGCCAGCGCCTTTGGCCTGCTCGACCTCCGCCTCGCTGAGGCCGCCTTCAGGGCCGATCAAAAACGCCAGGCTGGCGGGTTGCTGATGGCTGACCATGGGTTCGGCGACCGGGTGCAGGACCAGCTTGAGCTCTTCGTCGCAAGCCTTGAGCCAATCGGCGAGCAGCTGCGGCGAGTGGATGACCGGCACGCTGGAGCGCCCACACTGTTCGCAGGCGCTGATAGCTACCTGGCGCCAGTGGGCCAGACGTTTGTCGGCACGTTCATCCTTGAGGCGCACTTCGCAGCGCTCGCTGACGATCGGGGTAATGGCGCTGACGCCCAGTTCGGTGGCTTTCTGGATCGCCCAGTCCATGCGTTCACCGCGCGACAGGCCCTGGCCGAGGTGAACCTTGAGGCTTGAGTCGGCTTGCCCGGCGAAGGCTTCGTCGAGCTGTACGCGGACGGTTTTCTTGCCGACCTCAAGCAACTGGCCACGAAACTCCTGGCCGCTGCCGTCGAACAGTTGCACGGCGTCGCCAACGGCCATGCGCAGGACTCGGCCGATGTAATGGGCCTGGGCTTCAGGCAGGTCGTGGGCGCCGAGGCTCAGGGGGGCGTCAATGAAGAAGCGGGACAGTCTCATGTACTAACTCTGTAAAGGTGTTGGCTGTGCGGGCTACATCGCGGGTCAAGCCCGCTCCCACAGGGATCTCTGTAGGAGCGGGCTTGACCCGCGATGCTGTTAGCCCGGATCGCGGAAATCAGGGTGGAAATCAGCCGGCACCGTCACGCTGACGCTGCTGCTGGTGGCAATGTCGATGCCCTCGGTGGCCACCTCGGCGAGGAAGTCGATCTGCTCCGGGGTAATCACGTAAGGCGGCAGGAAATACACCACGCTGCCCAGCGGGCGCAGCAGGGCGCCACGGCCCAGGGCGTGCTCGAAGACCTTCAGGCCACGGCGTTCCTGCCACGGGTAGGCGGTCTTGGTCGCTTTGTCCTGGACCATCTCGATGGCCAGGGCCATGCCGGTCTGGCGCACTTCGGCGACATGCGGGTGGTCGACCAGGTGCGCGGTGGCAGTGGCCATGCGCTGGGACAGGGCCTTGTTGGCCTCGATGACGTTGTCCTGGGCGAAGATGTCCAGGGTCGCCAGCGCCGCGGCACAGGCCAGCGGGTTGCCGGTGTAGCTGTGCGAGTGGAGGAAGGCGCGCAGGGTCGGGTAATCGTCGTAGAAGGCGCTGTATACCTCATTGGTGGTCAGGCACGCGGCCAACGGCAGGTAGCCACCAGTCAGGGCCTTGGACAGGCACAGGAAATCCGGACGGATGCCGGCCTGTTCGCAGGCGAACATCGTGCCGGTGCGGCCAAAGCCAACGGCAATTTCGTCGTGGATCAAGTGCACGCCATAGCGGTCACAGGCCTCGCGCAGCAGCTTGAGGTACACCGGGTGGTACATGCGCATGCCACCGGCGCCCTGGATCAGCGGCTCGACGATGACCGCCGCGACAGTGGCGTGGTGTTCGGCCAGGGTCTGCTCCATGGCTGCGAACATATTGCGCGAATGCTCTTCCCAGCCCATGCCCTCGGGGCGCAGGTAGCAGTCCGGGCTCGGTACCTTGATGGTGTCGAGCAGCAGCGCCTTGTAGGTTTCGGTGAACAACGGCACATCGCCGACCGACATCGCCGCGATGGTCTCGCCGTGATAGCTGTTGCTCAGGGTGACGAAGCGCTTTTTCTCCGGCTGGCCCTTGTTCAGCCAGTAGTGAAAGCTCATTTTCAACGCCACTTCGATGCACGACGAGCCGTTGTCGGCGTAGAACACCCGGTCCAGGCCTTCAGGGGTAAGCTGCACCAGGCGCTCGGACAGCTCGATCACCGGTTGATGACTGAAGCCGGCAAGGATCACATGCTCGAGCTGGTCGACCTGATCCTTGATGCGCTGGTTGATGCGCGGGTTGGCATGGCCGAACACGTTGACCCACCAGGAACTGACGGCGTCGAGGTAGCGCTTGCCTTCGAAGTCTTCCAGCCACACGCCTTCGCCGCGCTTGATTGGAATCAGCGGCAGTTGTTCGTGATCTTTCATCTGGGTGCAGGGGTGCCACAGGACCTTGAGGTCACGTTGCATCCACTGTTGGTTGAGGCCCATTTCAATTCTCCTGGCGACGGCGGCTCGGACATGCCGCGCAAGCCTATGCAATGCGCCGGTCGAGAACAACCCGTGCGCTGCAATCAGGGTGCTGGCGTTGCTGGCGGGGGCGCTTGGCGTGGCGTATCCTTCGACTACTCTTTCTGGGGGGATCCCCCCAAACACTTCTGCTTTGATCCGGAGTTCGCCGAATGTCTGCTGGTTGGCTGCGCGCCTGTGCGCTGGTAATGATAGGACTGTTCAGCGGCACTGCGCTGGCCAAGGACAAGGCCCCGACGGCAATCGTCGTCGGTGGCGGTCTGGCCGGCCTGACAGCCGCCTATGAGTTGCAGAACAAGGGCTGGCAGGTGACCCTGCTGGAAGCCAAGGCCGGCATGGGCGGGCGTTCGGGCCTGGCCACCAGTGAATGGATCGGCAACAGCAAGGCCCAGCCGGTGCTCAACCAGTACCTGGATGCCTTCAAGCTCAGCACCCTGCCAGCGCCGGAGTTCGTGCGTACCCCCGGTTACCTGATCGACGGCGAATATTTCAGCGCCGCCGACCTCGCCACCAAGCAACCGGCCACCGCCGAGGCGCTCAAGCGTTACGAGAAGACCCTCGACGACCTGGCCCGTTCGATCGATGACCCGTTGAACCCGGCGGCCAACAGCACCCTGTTCGCTCTCGACCAGCTCAATGTCTCCGGCTGGCTCGACAAGCTGCAGTTGCCGGCTACCGCGCGTCAGCTGGTCAACCAGCAGATCCGTACCCGCTATGACGAGCCGTCGCGCTTGTCGCTGCTCTATTTTGCCCAGCAGACCCGCGTCTACCGTGGCGTCAGCGACCGTGACCTGCGCGCCGCACGCCTGCCCGGCGGTAGCCCGGTTCTGGCCCAGGCCTTCGTCAAGCAACTGAAGACCATCAAGACCCAATCGCCGGTCAGCGCCATCATCCAGGACAAGGACGGCGTCACCGTCAAGGTCGGCAGTGTCGGTTACCAGGCTGATTACGTGGTGCTGGCGGTGCCGCTGCGCGCGCTGTCGAAGATCCAGATGACCCCGGGCCTGGACACCAAGCACCTGGCCGCCCTCAAAGGCACCAACTACGGCTGGCGCGACCAGCTGATGCTCAAGTTCAAGACCCCGGTGTGGGAAAGCCGCGCGCGGATGTCTGGCGAGATCTACAGCAACACCGGCCTGGGCATGCTCTGGATCGAGCCTGCGCTCAAGGGTGGCGCCAATGTGGTGATCAACCTGTCGGGTGACAACGCGCGTCTGCTGCAAGCCTTTGGCGACAAGCAGATGGTCGACCAGGTGCTAATCCGCCTGCACGCCTTCTACCCGCAGGCCCGTGGTGCCTTCACTGGCTACGAAGTGCGCCGTTACAGCACCGACGTCGGTACCGGTGGCGCATACCTGGCCTATGGCCCTGGTCAGATCAGCAAGTACTGGCGCCTGTGGGAGCGCCCGGTGCAGCGTGTGGCCTTTGCTGGCGAGCACACCGATGCGATGTACCCGGGCACCCTCGAAGGCGCCCTGCGCAGTGGCCAACGCGCTGCCAGCCAGGTCCAGGACCTGGCTGCCGGCAAGTCGTTCGAGCCGGTCAAGGCGGTTGCAGCTACTGCCGCTGCAGGCACCGCGGCAGCTGCGGCGAGCAAGGGCAACTTCTTCAGCAACCTGTTTGGCGGTTCGTCCGACAAACCGGCCAAGGCCGAGGCGCCGGTGAAGAAGGAAGAGGGCAAGCCAGGCTTCTTCAAACGCATGTTCGGTAGTGATGACAAGCCTGTCGAGCAGCCTGCGGCCAAGCCTGCCGAGGTAGCGCCAGCACCGGTTGCCAAGGAAGAGCCGACCAAGGCGCCGGTAAAAGCGGCCCCGGCCAAACCTGCGGCCAAGCAGGCGCCGGCGAAAAAACCGGTGTCCAAGGCGCAACAGCAGAAGAAGACTGCAGCCAAGGCTGCACCCGCGAAGAAAGCCGCCGCCAAGGCGGAGCCAGTGAAAAAGCCGGTGGCCAATACCCAGGCCAAGGCGCAGTAATGCGCTGACCCCATCGCGGGGCAAGCCCGCTCCTACAGTTGTGGGAGCGGGCTTGCCCCGCGATAAGCTCTTCCCTTCCCACGTAGTTAATGTTTCCTTAATAGCTTCGTTACATACTAAAGATCGTATTTCTCGATATTTCAGAGCAAGTTTTTCTGCTTTTAATCGATAAATAACTCGTTAGTCTTGAGCACAGTTCTTACAGGGAAACACGGCAATGCAACTGCGCAACTCATCTTCTCGTTATGGCTTTGTCAGCATCGTCCTGCACTGGGGGGTTGCGCTGGCTGTATTCGGCCTGTTCGGCCTGGGTCTGTGGATGATGGGCCTGGACTACTACAGCCCATGGCGCAAAGACGCCCCTGACCTGCATAAAAGCATCGGCCTGGTGCTGCTTGGTGTGATGCTGCTGCGTGTGCTCTGGCGCTTTGTAAGCCCGCCGCCGCCCGCGCCGGCCAACCACGGCACACTGACCCGTATGGCCTCCAAGGCTGGCCATGGCTTGCTGTACCTGGGCCTGTTCGCGGCGATGATCGCCGGTTACCTGATTTCCACCGCCGATGGCGTCGGCATTCCGGTGTTCGGCCTGTTCGAAGTACCGGCGCTGGTCAGCAACCTGCCCGACCAGGCCGATGTCGCCGGCGAGATCCATTTCTACCTGGCCTGGGGCCTGGTGATCTTTGCCGGGCTGCACGGCCTGGCAGCCCTGAAACACCACTTTATTGACCGTGACGCGACCCTGATCCGCATGCTGGGCCGCAAAGCTTGATGTTCAACCTCAACTCCAAAGGGATATAGACGCATGTTGAAAAAGACTTTTGCCGCTCTGGCGCTCGGTACCGCACTGTTCTCGGCCGGTCAGGCAATGGCAGCAGACTACAAGATCGACAAGGAAGGCCAACACGCCTTCGTTGACTGGAAGATCAGCCACCTGGGCTACAGCTTCATCCACGGTACCTTCAAGGATTTCGATGGATCCTTCAGCTGGGATTCGACCAAGCCTGAAGCCAGCAAGATCGCGGTCGACCTGAAAACCGCCAGCCTGTGGTCCAACCACGCTGAGCGTGACAAACACATCGCCAGCAAAGACTTCCTGGATGTGAGCAAATTCCCAGAGGCCAAGTTCGTCTCTACCGCTGTCAAATCGACCGGCGAGAAAACCGCTGACGTAACTGGCGACCTGACCCTGCACGGCGTCACCAAGCCTGTGATCTTCAAAGCCGTGTTCAACGGCGAAGGCAAGGATCCATGGGGTGGCGAGCGCGCCGGTTTCAACGCCAAGACCACGCTGAACCTGAACGACTTCGGCATCAAAGGCCCAGGCCCGTCTTCGCAGACCCTGGATCTGGATATCTCGATCGAAGGCGTCAAACAGAAGTAATGCTTGCTGCATAAACAAAAACGCCGCCCCTAGGGGCGGCGTTTTTGTTGGCGCGGTCGCTGAATCAGCGGTTACGCGTCAGCAGCGCAGGCTTCTCGCCACGTGGACGGCTTGGCAGCTGCTCGAGCTGTTCGGCAGTCGGGAAGCGGTCGACCTTCGACTCCTTGTGCACGATCTTTGGCTGCGGCTGGCCTTCACGCGGATTGCGTACGGCCGGCTCTTTGCTCGATTGATCATCGCGAGCCGGGCGGCGATTGCGACCGCCACCGTCACGGCTGCCACCACCATTACGGGCACCACCACCGCGCTTCTCGCCATTGGCCGGAGCACCACCGCCGCTACGCGGGCCGTTGTTGCTGCGCGGCTGACCGCCACGTGGCTGGCCGCCGGTGCCAGTGCCAGTGCCGGTACCGGCCTGGGCAGGCGCACCCGGGCGACGGTTGCGGCCCTGGTTGCCCTTGTTCTGGTAGGGGCTGACGTAGTCGGCGCGGTTACCGAAGTTGTCCACTTCGTCATCCAGGAACTCTTCCGGATCACGATTGGTCGCCACTGGCGGGACACCAGGCTGGGCCGACTGGGACTGACGCGGCTTGTTGTCGCGTGGCTTACGCTCCTGGCGACCACCGGCGGATTTCTCCGCGGATTTTTCCTTGTCCTTGTCGCGGCCTTTGTCTTTGCCCTGATCCTTGCCCTTGTCCTTGCGACCGCCGCTGCCGGCATTGCTGCCATCGGCACGCTGGCCACGGCCACCGCGTGGGTTGCTTTGCGGACGCTCACGGGTTTCGGGCTTTTCGGCTTCGACCTTGGAGGCATCAAAGCCCATCAGGTCGCCATCCGGGATTTTCTGGCGGGTGACGCGCTCGATGCTCTTGAGCAGCTTTTCTTCATCCGGGGCGACCAGCGAGATAGCCTCGCCCGAACGACCGGCACGGCCGGTACGGCCGATACGGTGGACGTAGTCTTCTTCGACGTTGGGCAGCTCGAAGTTGACCACGTGCGGCAGCTGGTCGATGTCCAGGCCACGAGCGGCAATGTCGGTGGCAACCATGATGCGCACGGTGCCGGCCTTGAAGTCGGCCAGGGCCTTGGTGCGCGCGTTCTGGCTCTTGTTGCCGTGGATCGCGGCGGCGGTCAGGCCGTGCTTTTCCAGGTACTCGGCCAGGCGGTTGGCGCCATGCTTGGTGCGGGTGAACACCAGCACCTGTTCCCACGCACCGGTGGTGATCAGGTGAGCCAGCAAGGCGCGCTTGTGACTGGCCGGCAGGCGGTAGACACGCTGCTCGATACGCTCGACCGTAGTGTTGGGCGGCGTGACTTCGATGCGCTCCGGGTTGTGCAGCAGCTTGTCGGCAAGGTCAGTGATGTCCTTGGAGAAGGTTGCCGAGAACAGCAGGTTCTGACGCTTGGCCGGCAGGCGGGCAAGGACCTTCTTCACATCATGGATGAAGCCCATGTCGAGCATACGGTCGGCTTCGTCGAGCACCAGGGTTTCGACGTGGGACAGGTCAACGCTGCCCTGGCCGGCCAGGTCGAGCAGGCGACCCGGGCAGGCAACCAGCACGTCAACACCCTTGGCCATGGCCTGAACCTGGGGGTTCATGCCGACGCCACCGAAGATGCAGGCGCTGACGAATTTGAGGTCGCGGGCGTAGACCTTGAAGCTGTCGTGAACCTGGGCGGCCAGTTCGCGCGTCGGGGTCAGCACCAGTACCCGCGGCTGGCGTGGGCCATGACGCTGGGACTTGTCCGGGTGACCACCGGGGAACAGGCGTTCAAGGATCGGCAGGGCGAAGCCGCCGGTTTTACCAGTACCTGTCTGGGCGGCAACCATCAGGTCGCGGCCTTGCAACACGGCGGGAATGGCCCGCTGTTGCACCGGAGTGGGCTGGGTGTAGCCCGCAGCCTCGATGGCGCGAACTAGAGCCTCGGAGAGACCGAGGGAAGCAAAGGACATGAGTAATCCTGTTCTAATGGGGGCTGAGCCCGATGGGATAATCTTGCCTGGCGCGACGGGCATCAGGTGATGCTATCGCGTCCGGTCCAGCAGGGTCTTCAATGCGCATCCGGGGTGGCGGGCGGGCTCTGGGCCGCGCTGTCCTGCCGGTCGGGATGCCTTTTGCAAGGCCGAGCGTCCGGGCGTAAGCCTGGCGGGAAGGCCCGAGTATAACAGAGCATTCAGTGCGTGCTGCGTTCCTGCTGCTCAACGGCGGGTTGAAAGTTTTCCCCGGCATTGGTGTAGCGGGCATGCAGTTCGGCATAGGCCGGCTCGCGCTTGAAGCGGCGCAGCTCGGCGGCGAAGCGCCGGGCCAGCAGGTCCATGCCGACATTGCGGCGTACTGCCAGGTACTGGCTCTGGCGGCTGACCACCAGCGGCAGCTCGCTGATCTGCTGCTCCAGGCCCAGATTGCGCACAAGATAACGACCCACCCGGCGGTCAGTGATCAGCAGATCGATGCGCCCGCGCTGGAGCTTGCCGAAGTTGGCCTCGTGGGTCGGCGCAGGCTCGCGGGTGAACAGCGGCGACTCGATGAACGCCGCGCCGTAGCTGTAACCAGGCGAGGTGCCGACCGTCAGGCCGCGCAAGTCTTCCAGGCGCTTGACCTTGTGCGGGCGCTCATTGGCATAGAACAGGGTAAATTCGACGTCAGACAGCGGCTCGCTGGGGTAGAACAGCTGGCTGTCGCGCTGTTCGGTCTGGAAAATATCCAGCACACCGTCGGCAAGGCCCTGTTCGATCATGGCCAGGCAGCGTTTCCACGGCAGGAACTGCCATTGCACCTCGACCCCCAGGCGCTTGAACACCTCGGCGGTCACCTCATAGTCGAGGCCTTTGGCCTGGCCGTCTTCGAGATAGACATAGGGGGCCCAGGGTTCGGTGACGATACGCAGCTTCTCGCCGTAGGCAAAGGCACTCAGGCAAGTGAGAAACAGCGCGGTCAACAGGCGGGTGAAATCGGGCATGGCTGGAGATTACGACGTGCGCACGGCTATGGCTAGTAGCCGTGCATGTCGATCCAGCCGGGTTGTCAGCGCTGTGATCGCTTTAACAGTGAATCACGCACGGTGCGGTGCTTGCGGCCCAACGACAGGCGCATGCCCGGATGATCGAACCAGCGGTGCAAGGTATCGGGGCAGATTGGCCGAGGATGACGGGCGTTGGCGTTATCCAGAGCCTTGTCCCACCAGGCGTTGGCGCAAGCGCGGTCGAACTCGTTGGGGTAGTCGTAGCAGCCATTGAGCAGCTCGCGCATGAACTGGCGCTGTTCGCTCGGCAGGGCCAGGCTCAGTGCCTTGTAGCCCAGGCGCTGCAAGGTGGGCGGTTTGGGCAGTTGGGCATTGACACGGTTGACGTCGGCCAGCGCCTCTTCGCACAGGGGCGCATGCTGGTGCTTGGCCAGCCAGGCCTGGACCTTGGCCCGGAACAGCTGCTTGCGGCTCCAGTAGTGGTGGATCAGGTCAGTACACTGGTTGACCTGCAGGTGCCGGTAGGCGGCCACGGCCAGGCAGAATTCTTCCAGGGTGTAGGCACCGTTGGCGTGCGGATAATACTCGTCCATCAAGGCGATGGAGCGATCGAGCAGCGGCGCGTCCTCCTGGACCAGGCCGATGACCCCGGAGTTCAGCAGCGGCATGTTGTGGTCGGCCAGCCCGCGTTCCTTGAGCATCGTCGCCAGAGTCTGGAACAGCGGACACTGCGGATCACTGCCATAAGTACTGCCGATGGCGTTGCACAGCAGGGTGCCCGGCTTGACCCGGCGGAACAGTTCGATGGGTGACTGATGGAAAAACGTATCGGTATCGATCAGCACGGCCATGGGCGCGGTGGCCAGCACTTGGCGCAGAACCACGTGCTTGCTGCGAAAGTGATAGCCGTAGGGCTGGTTCCAGGCCTCGCGGGTGGCGGCGTCGAGCAGGTGAACGGTTACCGGCAGGTGCTGGTAGGGTTCGGGATTGTCGCTATAGACCTGGATATCAAGAGCTTCCCCGGGAGTCTTGCGCAGGTTGGCCAGGGCGCTGACGATGCTGAACTGGGCTTCCTGATGATAGGTATGTGGCCCGAAGACCAGGTACACGAGTTGCGGTCGAGCTGGGGTAAGTCCTTGGCGCATGTAGGCACGAAAATCCGTCAGAGGGATAGGAATGCAGAAAGGCCCTTAGCGTAAGCTAAAGGCCTTTTCAGTATTCTGAAGCAATTGTTACTGGTGGTGTAGCGAGCCGATCAGCGGGGCAACTTGAGGTTGTTCCAGATCGCCAGGCTTGGTTCGGCCTGGTTCAGGGTATAGAAATGCAACCCGGGTGCGCCGCCTTGCAGCAGTTGTTCGCACATGCGGGTGATAACTTCTTCGCCAAAGGCCTGGATGCTCTTCACATCGTCACCATAGGCTTCCAGCTGCTTGCGGATCCAGCGTGGGATCTCGGCGCCGCAGGCGTCGGAGAAGCGCGCCAGCTTGCTGTAGTTGGTGATCGGCATGATCCCCGGCACGACAGGAATATCCACACCCATCTGCTGCACGCGCTCGACAAAGTAGAAGTAGCTGTCGGCGTTGAAGAAGTATTGGGTGATGGCGCTGTTGGCACCGGCGTTGGCCTTGCGCACGAAGTTCTTCAGGTCATCTTCGAAGTTGCGCGCCTGGGGGTGCATCTCCGGGTAGGCGGCGATTTCGATATGGAAGTGATCACCGCTTTCCTGGCGGATGAACTCGACCAGCTCGTTGGCGTAGCGCAGCTCACCGCTGGCCATGCCCATGCCCGACGGCAGGTCGCCGCGCAGGGCAACGATGCGCTGGATGCCGGCTGCCTTGTATTGGGTCAGCAGCGAGCGCAGGTCATCCTTGCTGTCGCCGACGCACGACAGGTGCGGGGCAGCGGGGACTTTCACTTCGCTTTCCAGCTGCAGCACGGTGTTGAGCGTGCGGTCGCGGGTCGAGCCACCGGCGCCATAGGTGCAGGAGAAGAAATCCGGGTTGTAGCTGGCCAGCTGGCGGGCAGTGGCGAGCAGTTTTTCATGTCCAGCATCGGTCTTGGTCGGGAAGAACTCGAAGCTGTAACGACGTTCCTGAGACATAGAAGATTCTCTTCAGCGGCAAGCTACAAGCCGCAAGCGACAAGCAGAAGCGGCGCGAACCGCTTGCAGCTTGTAGCTTGCAGCTACCAACTTTCAGTAGCGATAGGCGTGTGGCTTGAATGGCCCTTCAACAGTAACGCCGATGTATTCGGCCTGCTGCGGGGTCAGTTGGGTCACAACGCCACCGAAGCCGCGGACCATTTCCAGGGCCACTTCTTCATCAAGTTTCTTCGGCAGGACTTCAACGGTCAGACGCTCGGCTTTCTGAGCGGCTGGCAGGTCGGCGTACTTCTGTTCGAACAGGAATATCTGCGCCAGGACCTGGTTGGCGAACGAGCCATCCATGATCCGGCTCGGGTGACCGGTGGCGTTGCCCAGGTTCACCAGGCGGCCTTCGGCCAGCAGGATCAGGTAGTCGTCGTTCTGTGGGTCGAAGTCGCCGTGGCCGGTACGGTGGATCTTGTGTACCTGTGGTTTGACTTCTTCCCAGGCCCAATTCTTGCGCATGAAAGCGGTGTCGATTTCATTGTCGAAGTGGCCGATGTTGCAGACCACGGCGCGCTTTTTCAGGGCCTTGAGCATGTTGGCGTCGCAGACGTTGACGTTACCGGTGGTGGTCACGATCAGGTCGATCTTGCCCAGCAGGGCCTTGTCGATGCTCGCTTCGGTGCCGTTGTTGATACCGTCGATGAACGGCGAGACCAGCTCGAAGCCATCCATGCAGGCCTGCATGGCGCAGATCGGGTCAACTTCGGAAACCTTGACGATCATGCCTTCCTGACGCAGCGACTGGGCCGAGCCCTTGCCCACGTCACCGTAACCGATGACCAGCGCCTGCTTGCCCGACAGCAGGTGGTCGGTGCCGCGCTTGATGGCATCGTTGAGGCTGTGACGGCAGCCGTACTTGTTGTCGTTCTTGCTCTTGGTGACCGAGTCGTTGACGTTGATCGCCGGGACTTTCAGCTCGCCCTTGGCCAGCATGTCGAGCAGGCGGTGTACGCCGGTGGTGGTCTCTTCGGTGACGCCGTGGACGCGCTCAAGCACAGCCGGGTACTTCTTGTGCAGCAGCTCGGTGAGGTCACCGCCGTCGTCGAGGATCATGTTGGCGTCCCATGGCTGGCCATCCTTGAGGATGGTCTGCTCCAGGCACCACTCGTACTCTTCTTCGGTCTCGCCTTTCCAGGCGAAAACCGGGATGCCGGCAGCGGCGATGGACGCAGCGGCCTGGTCTTGAGTCGAGAAGATGTTGCAGGACGACCAGCGTACTTCGGCACCCAGGGCTACCAGGGTCTCGATCAGCACGGCGGTCTGAATGGTCATGTGGATGCAGCCGAGGATTTTCGCACCCTTGAGCGGTTGCTCTTGCAGGTACTTGCGGCGCAGGCCCATCAGCGCAGGCATTTCCGATTCAGCAATGATGGTCTCGCGACGGCCCCAGGCAGCCAGGGAGATGTCGGCGACTTTGTAATCGGTAAAACCAGCAGGCGTGTTTACAGCGCTCATTGAGAGCCTCCATTCGTAGTGTGCGAATGGGCGCCGTTGTGCGTTTAGTGTCCGCAGGCAGGCCTGGCCGGACAACGCCCCATCCGAGCCTGACAGGTTGAACCTGCTGCAGCGCCCCTCGGACAGGTGGCGGGAACGGTCGTGGATGACAATGACCGTTTTGAAACGTTGGCGATTATAGCTGCGCCGGCGCAACTGCCCAAGGTTTTCTGTCGATTAATCGAGACCATAGTCGATGTTAAATGGAGGAGGGGGTCAGGCTCTGCCATCATTACCCACATCGATTGGCAAGACGGTCAGGAGCAGATATGAATTTCCACACCCGCAAATGGGTAAAACCCGAAGACCTCAACCCCAACGGCACCCTGTTCGGCGGCAGTCTGCTGCGCTGGATCGACGAAGAGGCGGCGATCTATGCGATCGTCCAGCTGGGCAACCAGCGCGTGGTGACCAAGTACATCTCGGAGATCAACTTCGTCAGCGCCTCGCGCCAGGGCGACATCATCGAACTGGGCATCACCGCCACCGAATTCGGCCGCACCTCGATTACCCTCAAGTGCGAAGTGCGCAACAAGATCACCCGCAAGAGCATCCTCACCGTCGACCGCATGGTCTTCGTCAACCTGGGTGAAGACGGCCTGCCGGCGCCGCACGGGCGCACCGAGATCAAGTACATCAAGGATCAGTTCGATACCGCGGTGGAGTAACCAAAGCATCGCGGGTCAAGTCGAGGCGTCGCACCGCCGCTCTCACTGGAGGAGCGGACTTGCCCCGCGATGAGGCCCTCAAGGCTGCTCGGTAACCCCGCGCACCACCCGCCCGATCGTCAGGCCCTGCAACAGGATCGACGACAGCACCACGATGTAGGTGATGCTCAGCAGCAGGTCACGCTCGGTGCCCGATGGCAGCGACAGGGCCAGGGCCACCGACACGCCACCACGCAGGCCACCCCAGGTCAGTACCCGCACGGTGCCGCGCGGTACAGGCCGCCAGCGGCGCAGCATGACGATGGCCGGGGCCACGGTCAAAAGACGCGACAGCAGAATCGCCACTGCCAGCACGCCGGCAGCCGCCAGGTGCATCCACGAGAACGGCAGCAGCAACAGCTCCAGGCCGATCAGGGCGAACAGCAGGGCGTTGAGCATGTCGTCGATCAGTTCCCAGAAGCCGTCCAGGTAACGACGGGTCATGTCGTTCATCGCCAGGTTGCGGCCCAGGTTGCCGATGATCAGACCGGCCACGACCATGGCGATCGGGGCCGAAACGTGCAGTTCATAGGCCATGGCCGAGCCGCCGATGACCAGTGCCAGGGTCAGCATGACCTCGACCTGGTACTGCTCGATGCTCTTGATCATGCGGTAGGTGATGTAGCCCACCAGGCCGCCGAACACCACGCCGCCAATGGCTTCGCGGGCGAACAGGATCGCGGTGTCAGCCAGCGTCGGTGTTTCGCCAAGCTGGGCGATGCCCAGCAGCACGGTGAACACCACGACTGCGGTGCCGTCGTTGAACAGCGACTCGCCGACAATGGTGGTCTTCAGTGGCTTGGAGGCATTGGCGGTACGCAGTGCGCCGAGTACTGCGATCGGGTCGGTTGGCGAGATCAATGCGCCGAACAGCAGGCAATAGAGCAGGCTCACGTGCCAGCCGAACAGGGCGAAAATCCAGTGGGCGAGAAAACCGATGACCACGGTGGCGATCAGCACACCGACGGTCGCCAACAGGCCGATCGGCCAGCGGTAGCTGCGCAGGTCGGCAAGGTTTACGTGCAAGGCGCCGGCGAACAGCAGGAACGAAAGCATCCAGTGCATCAGCAGATCGTTGAAGTCGATCTGGTTCATCAAGCCTTGCACGCGCTCTTCCAGGCCGGGGTAGCCGATCACGCTCAGGCCCTGCAGCAGCAGTGAGAACAACAAGGCGGTGACCATCACGCCGATGGTTGGCGGCAGGCCGATGAAACGGTAATTCACATAGGTGAGGAGGGTGGTCAAACAGATAAACGCAGCAACGAGCTCAAGCATCCTAGGTCCTGTAGTGGCTTCCAAGTCGACACCCGATAGCCTCGGGCATTTCTTTGATGACCTGCCGAGGGCTTCGGGACACACTTTTGACTGGATTCGTTGACCGCGTTCCTTCGATTTCGTTTCCAGCAGCCTGCGCTGAAGTGGTTATATAGCGGCTGGCCATTGATGACCTCACCTGCCTTGCCAAGGACCTCTGTGTGTTAGCCACTTCATTGGTACTGGTCGCGGCGCTGTTGCACGCGACCTGGAACACTCTGATCAAATTCAGCGGCGAACGCCTGCTGGTGATTGCCAGCATGGACGTGGTGGCGCTGGTGTTTGCCGTCGCCATGGTCGCGTTCGTTCAGGTTCCGCCGGCTGAGGTCTGGCCTTGGATGCTGGCCTCGGCAGTGTTTGAGCTCTTCTATCGTTTCCTGCTGATTCAAGCCTATCGGGTCGGCGACCTGGGGCTGGTCTACCCGTTGATGCGTGGCTTGTCGCCGCTGGTGGTGCTGGCGCTGACCCTGACTTTTGCCGGAGAGGCCCTGAGCAGTCAGCAGATCATCGGCATCATGTTGATCCCTTGTGGCATGGCCTGCTTGCTCTTGCAGGGCGGCGGCGGTGACCGGCTGCCCTGGTCGATGCTGCCGGTGGTGGCCTTGATCGGCCTGTGCATCGGTTGCTACACCTGGCTCGACGGCCAGGCGATCCGCCTGTGGTCGCAGCCACTGGACTATCTTGTATGGCTGACGCTGGTCAGTGCCTGGCCCTTTCCGTTGCTGGCAGGGGTGGCCCGGCGGGCGCCGTTCATACTGTTCTGGCGCCTGCAGTGGCGGTTGGGGCTGGCGGTGGGGTTTTGCGTGTTGTTCAGCTACGCCCTGGTGCTCTGGGCCATGCAACTGGGCTCGGTGGCCGAGGCCGCGGCGCTGCGTGAGGTCAGCGTTATCCTGGTGGTGCTGTTCGGGATGCGCTACCTCAAAGAACCTTTTGGCGGGCCGAGGCTCTTAGCCTGTGCCCTGGTGCTGATCGGCATGCTGATCATGAAACTCTGATAATTCTACTGACAAGGACTTGGCCATGACCGTTGCCTTCTGGTGTGTACTGATTGCGTTGTTCCTGCCCATTGTGTGTACCAGCATCGCCAAGGTTGGCAGCGGTCGCTTCAGCTTGCGCCAGAACCACGACCCGCGGGCCTTCCTCGATAAGCTGGAGGGCTTGCCGCGTCGAGCCCACGCGGCGCAATTGAACAGCTTCGAAGCCTTCCCCGCGTTCGCCGCAGCGGTGATCATCGCCGACATCGTCGGCAATGCCGAGCAGGTGACCCAGGACGTGCTGGCGGTGCTCTACATCACCAGCCGCCTGCTCTACATCATCTGCTACCTGGCCGACTGGGCCGCCCTGCGTTCGCTGGTGTGGTTCGTCGGCCTGGGCCTGATCGCGTCGTTCTTCTTCGTCTCGATCTGAGCCGCGTCACGGCACCTGGGGCACGGCCGGCAAGGCTGCGCCCTTGGGCCACAGCAGCCAGATCTGGCCTTGCTGCTTCATGTCACCGGCCAGTTTGCCGGCTTCAGTGCCAGTGCCCCAGAACAGGTCGGCGCGCACTTCGCCGGTGATGGCTCCGCCGGTATCCTGGGCGGCCACCGGGCGTACCACCGGAGCGCCATCAGGGCGGGTGGTGGAGAGCCAGAGCAGGCTGCCCAATGGAATCACCTTGCGGTCAATGGCCACGCTGTAACCTGCGGTCAACGGCACATTGAGCGAGCCGCGCGGGCCTTCGTTGCTGTCCGGACGGGCACTGAAAAACACGTAGCTGGGGTTGCTCGCCAGCAGTTCCGGGACCCGCGTCGGGTTGCTCTGCGCCCAGGCATGGATGCTACCCATGGTCACTTCCTCTTTCTTCAACTGCCCTTGTTCCACGAGCCAGCGGCCAATCGGACGATAAGGGTGGCCGTTCTGGTCGGCGTAGCCGATGCGCAGTTGGCGGCCGTCGTCCAGCTGAATGCGACCCGAGCCCTGGATCTGCAGGAATTGCAGGTCCATCGGATCGGTCAGCCAGGCCAGCACCGGAGCCTTGGCGCCCTGGGCGTTGATGGTTTGCGCGGTGTCGTAGGGTTTGAGCACCCGGCCGTCAAGGCGGCCGCGCAGGCGCTTGCCCTTGAGCTCGGGATAGACGCTGTCCAGCGCCACCACGATCATGTCGTCCGGAACGCCATAGACCGGCACGTCGGCGCTGTCGGTCTGGGTCAGACTGCCGGGATAGACCGGCTCGTAGTAGCCGGTGATCAGGCCGTTGGCGTTGTTCTCGGCCGAACGCATGCTGTAGACGTCCAACTGCGTTTGGAGAAAGCTGTGTATTTCAGCCGGGCTGGCAGCAACGGTTGCCGCTGCAGTGCAGGTGTTGGCCCAGATCGCATCACGCTTGAGCCGTTCGCAGGCACTGCGCCACGACTCGAAACCGGCGACCAGGTCGCTGTCACTGACCTGTGGCAGGTCTTTCCAGGTGGCACCGACGTAGGTGGCCAGCGGGTGGGGCTTGGGCTTTTCCGGCACGCTGCCGTTGCAACCGGCCAGCAGGGCCAGCACTGACAGGGTCCAGCCAAGGTGGCGAAAAGGAAGTTTCATCAACGGGTTTCCTCGACGGTTGGCGCGGCTTGCAGCCTGTTTCGCAAACCGTAGTTTTAATAAGGGTATTGGTCTTTGCCGGTGAGGCGAGGATACTGGCCGCCTTTTTCCGTGAGCCGAAGTGATCAAGATGCTCAAGCGACTTTCTGTTGTACTGCTGGCGTGTTTGACCCTGAGTGCCTGTGGCGGGGTCGATCCCAACTCGCCACTGGGCCAGCGCAAGACGATCTTCAAGCAAATGCTCAAGACCAGCGAAGACCTGGGCGGCATGCTGCGCGGACGCCTGGCTTTCGATGGGCAGAAGTTCGCCGATGGCGCGGTCAAGCTCGATAACCTGTCCCGGGAACCTTGGAAGCACTTCCCGCAGGTTCGCGAAGAGGATGATACCAGCGCTCGCGCTGATGTCTGGGAGAAGCAGGCACGCTTCCAGGACCTGGCCCGGCAGATGGAAGCCAGCACCGCCGAGCTGGTTGCGGCGACGCGTACCCAGCCGCTCAAGGCGGCCCAGCTGGCTGCGCCGATGGACAAGGTCGAGGCGGCGTGCAAAGCCTGTCATACCGAGTTTCGTAATCACTGATCTACTGTAGGGACGGCGGTGCGACGCCTCGACTTGACCCGCGATGAGGCCAGTCCAGTCGCCGCTCCTATCGATTACTTCTCCAGCACATCCAGGGCTTCTTGCAGTTCCTTCTTGGACTCGGCCAGCTTGTCCTTGCGCTTGTTGATCTTCTCGGCGTCACCTTTCTTCATGGCCTTGTCCAGGTCCTTGGTGCGTTGGTTCACTTCGTGGCGGGCATCGAGGACTTTTTGTTCGCGCTCTTTGCGCAGACTGGCGTCGGTGCAGTGCTCGGTCACTTCGCTGAGGGCTTTTTCCAGGCCGGCTTGCTGATCGCTGTTGCCATGGGCACGAGCCTGTTCGATCTGTTCGCTGATAGCTTGCTTCTTGGCTGCGCAACCGGTCAGGCCTGGCTGTTGTTCGGCAGCCAGCAAGGGCGTGGCCAGGAGTGAACAGGCGGTGAACAGGGCAAGCGGGGAAAGCAGTTTCATTAGGGGCTCCGTTGTCGCGGGCTTGGCAGAACCCATGATGCTGCCCTGATCCGGGAAAATTAGAAACCCTCGATTGTGTGTCTGCGCAATTGTTCGGCCACTATCTGCACCTCCGGCGAGCGGAAAAATGCCAGCAATTGAGCACTGCGCCCGCGACCAATGCCCGGTTCGTTCAGCCACTGCTCGGCATCGCGCTGGAGCAGGCCTGCCCAGGTGGTATCCGCAGCCACGGGCGTTGCGGCTGGAACGCCCAGGGCACTGAGCCAGCGAGCGAAGGGCTGCTGGCGAGCCTGGTCGAAGGCCTGCAGCAAGTGCTGGCGACTGCGCTCACCCAGCCCGGGTACCGATTGCAAGTCTTCATCCTGCAGATCAAGCCAGTCGCCCAGACCACGAACATGCCCGCTGTCGATCAGTTTTTCCCAGGTGCCAGGGCCCAGGCGCGGCATGTCCAAGCCTTGCTTGCCGCTGAGCCAGCTGAGGCGGGCGAGGAACTGGCTGCGGCAGCCTTCGCTTGGTTGCCAGCAACTGAGCGAGTGGTAGCGGGCAGGGTCAGGGGCCTTGAGGTCCAGGCGTTGAACGCTGCGGTGTACTACGTCATCGAGGCGCGGAATGGTCAGCCCGGCCAGGCTGATGGCTGCCTGGTCGCCGGGGCGGATATCCAGTTGCTGCCAGCGTTGAAAGGAGCCGAGGCTGACCTGGCGGATCTGCCGGTCATCCAGTTGCACCGGCTCGATCTTCAGCACCGGGGTGATGCGTCCGGTGCGGCCAATGTTGAACTGCACGTCACTGACTTCAGCCAAGGCCTGGGCAAAGGGGTATTTCCAGGCGGTTATCCAGTGAGGGTCGCGTGCTTGCCAGCGCCTGCCGTCCGGGCGCTTGCCCTGACGCAGCACAACGCCGTCGCTGGCGAACGGCAGCGGGCTGCGGTACCAATGCTCACGCCACCTGGCCGCCTCGGCGAAGCTGCTCAAGGGCTCGCTGTAGCGTTCGCTATGCTCAAAACCCAACGCACTCAGGCCCTTGAGTCGTTCGCGCTGATCGGCCGGCCCCAGCGGCCAGGCCCAGACAAACAACCCGACCACCGCACCCTGTTCGGCACTGATGCGTTTGCGCGCGAGCAGGCCAGCGACATTGCCGCGGGCGTTGAGGCTGCCGGCGTTGGCTTGCACGTGGCCGTCCAGGCGCCAGAACAGTTCGCCCTGGAGCACCAGGTCGAGGGGCTCGGGTAGCTGCTGGTTGAGTGTGCCCAGAGCCGGTATGTGCCGGCTCCAGTCATGGCCATGGATGCCATCGCCGCGGCTGATCAGTTGCACCAGCTTACCGCCGCGATAGACCAGGGTGGCGGCCACGCCGTCCACCTTGGGTTGAATCCACAGGTCTTGCTTGCCGTGCAGCCAGGCTTTGACTGCGGCATCGTCGGCCAGCTTGCCCAGGCCGGTATGGGCAATCGGGTGACGCAGGGGGCCGACGGCGGTTTTCAGCGGGTTGTCCTGCGGCGTGGTCAGCGAGGGGAAGCAGCTTTGCAGATGGCTCAGGCGTGTGCGGCTCTGGTCGTAGAGTTCGTCAGCGACCAGCGAGGCGCCCTGACGGTGATAGTGGTCGTCCCAGTCAGCGAGGGTTTGCTGGAGCTGGCGGATTTCTGCCCGGGCTTGGATAGGCAGCCAGTCAGGACAGGTCTGCGCGTGTGCCGGGAGCAGCCAAAACAAGAGCAGAAGGAACAACAGTGGCTTGTGCAGCATGGCGAGCATCCTTGCTCGGTGAGGTGGAATACCAAGCCTAGGAAAGATTGTTCGCCTTGAGGGTTTGCAACTGTCAGGTCATGTGTCGAGGCGAGCGCTGGCAAGGCCAGCCCCACAGGAGGGAATACGATCCCCAAAAAAAAGGTTCTTCACGGAATCCTGGATAAGCTAGAAACCTCAACATCCCAACCCAAGGATCATAGCCCCCGGCAACCCGTGAAGAACCAAAAAAAAGCCCCGTCCGGTTTCCCGGGCGGGGCTTTTTGACTACCTGGTTTTTACAAACCGGCAGCGGCGCGCAAGGCGTCGACGCGGTCGGTGCGTTCCCAGGTGAAGGTGGTGAAGGTGTCGTCGCCGACAGTCTTCTGCTGCGGGATGCGGCCGAAGTGACCGTAGGCAGCGGTTTCCTGGTACATCGGGTGCAGCAGGTCGAGCATGGTGGTGATCGCGTACGGACGCAGGTCGAAGCACTCGCGCACCAGCTGGACGATCTTGTCGTCGGAGATCTTGCCGGTGCCGAAGGTGTTCAACGAGATCGAAGTCGGCTGCGCAACACCGATGGCGTAGGAAACCTGGATCTCGCAACGCTCGGCCAGGCCGGCGGCGACGATGTTCTTGGCGACATAACGACCGGCGTAGGCAGCGGAACGGTCAACCTTGGACGGGTCCTTGCCGGAGAACGCACCACCGCCGTGACGGGCCATGCCGCCGTAGCTGTCGACGATGATCTTGCGACCGGTCAGGCCACAGTCGCCTACCGGGCCGCCGATGATGAACTGGCCGGTCGGGTTGATGTGGAACTGGGTGTCCTTGTGCAGCAGTTCTGCCGGCAGGGTGTGCTTGACGATCAACTCCATCACCGCTTCCTGCAGGTCTTTTTGCGACACTTCAGGATTGTGCTGGGTTGACAGCACCACGGCGTCGATACCGACGACCTTGCCGCCTTCGTAACGGCAGGTAACCTGTGACTTGGCATCCGGGCGCAGCCACGGCAGCAGGCCGGACTTGCGCGCTTCGGCCTGGCGCTCGACCAGACGGTGCGAGAAGCAGATCGGTGCTGGCATCAGCACGTCGGTTTCGTTGCTGGCGTAGCCGAACATCAGGCCCTGGTCGCCGGCGCCCTGGTCTTCAGGCTTGCTGCGGTCAACGCCCTGGGCAATGTCGACCGACTGCTTGCCGATGATGTTCATGACTGCGCAGGTCGCACCGTCGAAGCCGACGTCGGAGCTGTTGTAGCCGATATCGACGATGACTTTACGAACGATGTCTTCCAGATCGACCCAGGCCGAGGTGGTGACTTCGCCAGCGATGATTGCTACGCCGGTTTTCACCAGGGTTTCGCAGGCTACGCGGGCGAATTTGTCCTGGGTGATGATGGCGTCCAGCACCGCATCCGAAATCTGGTCGGCGATTTTGTCCGGATGCCCTTCAGACACGGACTCGGAGGTGAAAAGGGAGTATTCGCTCATCTCGACGGGTTCCTAAAATTTACCGATGGTGATGTCGCCAGCCGGTCGCTGAAAATGGCGGACCTGAATCTGGAAACCATTACGTAAGCCCACATAGAGGCTGTCCCCGGGAGCCAGTCCCGCAGCGCTGGCCCAACGGGCCAGGTCGTCCTGCTCGAAGCCCAGCCAGATATCGCCACAGGCCTCTCTGGCCCAGCTCTGGTCGTGGCTGCACAACTCTGTTACCAACAGGCTTCCGCCTGGTTTCACGCGGTTGGCCAGCTGCCGCAGGGCTTCGGCCGGGGCGCTGAAATGGTGCAGGACCATGTTCAGCACTACGCAGTCGGCTTCCACATCCGTTGCACTGAGTGCATCGGCCAACTGCAGGTTCACATTAGCCAGACCTTCGCGCTCGCAGACCTGGCGGGCCAGGTCGAGCATGGTCGGGCTGTTGTCCAGGGCAGTGACCCGGGTAAAGCGCCGGGCCAGCTCGGGAAGAAATTCGCCATCGCCGGGGCCCACTTCAAGGGCATCGGCGCTGGCTTCGAAACTGAGTTTGTCGAGCAGGGCCAGCAGGCTTTCGCGGTATTGCGGCAAGCCGGCGATCAAGTCCTGCTGGGCGCGAAATTTCTCTTCGACACGCAGGAAAAAGTCTTGGCTGGTGGCCGCCCGCCGTTGTTGCACCTGGGCGATACGGGCCTGGACCTCATCGGCCAGGCTCAGCCCGTCGACCTCTTCGAGCAAGGCCGCATGCAGCTTGCCGCCCAGGCTCAGGCCGTCGGGCAGGGCGCGGCGGTAGAAGATCGCATTGCCCTCGCGACGGGTCGCCACCAAGCCGGCCTGGGCCAACACCTTGAGGTGATGGCTCATGCCCGACTGGCCGATGGCGAAGATCTGCGCCAGTTCCAGCACGCCGAACGAATCGCTGGCCAGTGCGCGCAATACGTTAAGGCGCAGCGGATCGCCGCCGGCTTTGCACAGGGCAGCCAGCGCATCGCTTTGCTCTTGACGGATCGACGACACGGGTAGGTTCATGGAGCGGCAGTCTAGTCAGGCAGCGATTACCTCGCAAGGCCAATATCAAAAAGTTTTGATATTGCACGATAAGCGGGGCAATTCGTCGCAGTCCAAGCAGCCGATCTGGCTGTTTGCCCGGGTTAACGCCTGATTCTTCTCTCAATCACAGGAAAATCATGCTGCATCGACCATCCGTCATTGCCCCCGGGCACGTGCCTGGGCGAAAATGGCCGCCTTTTTTCGTTTCGTAACTAATTCAACACCCAGGAGATAAGCGATGCCCAGCCGTCGTGAGCGTGCCAACGCCATTCGTGCCCTCAGCATGGATGCCGTGCAAAAGGCCAACAGCGGCCACCCCGGTGCCCCTATGGGCATGGCGGATATCGCCGAGGTTCTGTGGCGTGACTACCTGAAGCACAACCCGACCAACCCGAACTTCGCTGACCGTGACCGCTTTGTGCTGTCCAACGGCCACGGTTCGATGCTGATCTACTCGCTGCTGCACCTCACAGGTTACGACCTGTCGATCGACGACCTGAAGGGCTTCCGTCAACTGCACAGCCGTACCCCGGGCCACCCGGAGCTCGGTTACACCCCGGGCGTCGAGACCACCACTGGCCCATTGGGTCAGGGCCTGGCCAATGCCGTCGGTTTCGCCCTGGCGGAAAAAGTCCTGGCTGGCCAGTTCAACCGCGAAGGTCACAACGTCGTCGATCACCACACCTATGTGTTCCTGGGTGATGGTTGCATGATGGAAGGCATTTCCCACGAAGTCGCTTCCCTGGCCGGTACCCTGGGCCTGGGCAAGCTGATCGCCTTCTACGATGACAACGGCATCTCCATCGACGGTGAAGTCGAAGGGTGGTTCACCGATGACACGCCAAAGCGTTTCGAAGCCTACGGTTGGCAGGTGATCCGCAATGTCGACGGCCATGACGCCGACGAGATCCGCACCGCCATCGATACCGCACGCAAGAGCGAGCAGCCGACCCTGATCTGCTGCAAGACCATCATCGGTTTCGGCTCGCCGAACAAGCAGGGCAAGGAAGATTGCCACGGTGCTCCGCTGGGCAACGACGAAATCGCCCTGGCGCGCAAAGCGCTGAACTGGAACCACGGTCCATTCGAAATCCCGGCCGATATCTATGCCGAGTGGGATGCCAAGGAAGCCGGTAAAGCCGTTGAAGCCGAATGGGACCAGCGTTTTGCTGCCTACTCCGCGGCTCACCCGGAGCTGGCCAATGAGCTGGTGCGTCGCCTGAGCGGTGACCTGCCGGCTGATTTCGCCGAAAAAGCAGCGGCCTACATTGCTGAAGTCGCGGCCAAGGGCGAGACCATCGCCAGCCGTAAAGCCAGCCAGAACGCCCTGAACGCCTTCGGCCCGCTGCTGCCTGAACTGCTGGGCGGCTCGGCTGACCTTGCCGGCTCCAACCTGACCCTGTGGAAAGGCTGCAAAGGCGTCAGCGCTGAAGACGCCAGCGGCAACTACATGTTCTACGGCGTGCGCGAGTTCGGCATGACCGCGATCATGAACGGCGTTGCCCTGCACGGCGGCCTGGTGCCTTACGGCGCGACCTTCCTGATGTTCATGGAATACGCCCGCAACGCGGTGCGCATGTCGGCGCTGATGAAGCAGCGGGTCATCCACGTTTACACCCACGACTCCATCGGTCTGGGCGAAGACGGCCCGACCCACCAGCCGATCGAACAGCTGACCAGCCTGCGCAGCACCCCGAACCTGGACACCTGGCGCCCAGCCGATGCCGTCGAATCGGCGGTCTCCTGGAAGTTCGCCCTGGAGCGTAAAGACGGCCCATCGGCGCTGATCTTCTCGCGCCAGAACTTGCAGCACCAGGAGCGTGATGCCGAGCAGATCGCCAACATCAGTCGCGGTGGCTACGTCCTCAAAGACTGCGCCGGCGAGCCTGAGCTGATCCTGATCGCTACCGGTTCGGAAGTCGGCCTGGCGGTTCAGGCCTTCGACAAGCTGACCGAGCAAGGCCGCAAGGTCCGCGTCGTGTCGATGCCATCGACCAGCGTCTTCGACGCCCAGGATGCTGGCTACAAGCAGTCGGTGCTGCCGCTGCAAGTCGGCGCGCGTATCGCCATCGAAGCGGCTCATGCCGACTTCTGGTACAAGTACGTCGGCCTCGAAGGCCGCGTCATCGGCATGACCACCTACGGCGAGTCGGCACCTGCGTCGGCCCTGTTCGAAGAGTTCGGTTTCACCCTGGAAAACATCCTGGGTACTGCTGAAGAGCTGCTGGAAGACTGATCAACAGTGCTGGATTTATCGCGGGGCAAGCCCGCTCCTACAGTTTTGTAGGAGCGGGCTTGCCCCGCGATTGCAGATAACGCTTCTGTTCCGTGAGCATCCCATGCCCCAATCGCGTCCTTACAAAGTTGCACTCAACGGCTACGGCCGTATTGGTCGTTGCGTCTTGCGCGCACTCTTTGAACGGGGGGCGAAGGCGGGCTTCGAGATCGTTGCACTGAACGACCTGGCCGACCAGGCCAGTATCGAATACCTGACACGCTTCGACTCCACCCACGGGCGTTTCCCCGGCGAGGTGAAGGTCGACGGCGATTGTCTGCATATCAATGGCGACTGCGTGAAGGTCTTGCGCAGTGCCACCCCGGAAGGGGTCGACTGGGCGGCGCTCGACGTCGACCTGGTGCTGGAGTGTTCCGGCGCCTACAACACCCGCGCCGATGCCCAGCGCTTTCTTGACGCCGGTGCGCCACGGGTGCTGTTCTCCCAGCCCATGGCCAGTGAGGCGGATGTCGACGCCACGGTGGTCTACGGCATCAACCAGGATTGCCTGGACGGCACCGAGAAGCTGGTATCCAACGCTTCCTGCACCACCAACTGCGGCGTGCCGCTGCTGCGGGTGCTGGACCTGGCCTTTGGCCTGGAGTACGTGTCGATTACCACCATTCACTCGGCGATGAACGACCAGCCGGTGATCGACGCCTATCACCACGAAGACCTGCGCCGTACCCGTTCGGCGTTCCAGTCGGTGATCCCGGTGTCCACGGGCCTGGCCCGTGGTATCGAACGGCTGCTGCCGGAACTTGCCGGGCGAATTCAGGCCAAAGCCGTACGCGTGCCGACCGTCAACGTGTCGTGCCTGGACATCACCCTGCAGACCTCCCGCGATACCACTGCGGCCGAGGTCAACCGGGTGCTGCGCGAAGCCGCCCTGAGCGGTCCGCTGCAGGGTCTGCTGGCCTACACTGAACTGCCGCACGCCAGTTGTGATTTCAACCATGACCCGCATTCGGCCATTGTCGATGCCAGCCAGACTCGCGTTTCCGGCCCCCGGCTGGTCAACCTGCTGGCCTGGTTCGACAACGAATGGGGTTTTGCCAACCGTATGCTCGACGTTGCCGATCACTTTCTGCACGTCGTCAATCAAACCCGCTCCACTTGTAAACAGCCCTGAAGGACTGCATTCATGACCGTGTTGAAGATGACCGACCTCGATCTGCAAGGTAAGCGCGTACTGATCCGCGAAGACCTCAACGTGCCTGTGAAGGACGGTGTGGTTGCCAGCGATGCGCGCATCCTCGCTTCGCTGCCGACCATCAAGCTGGCCCTGGAAAAGGGCGCGGCCGTGATGGTCTGCTCGCACCTGGGCCGCCCAAGCGAAGGCGAATTCTCTGCCGAGAACAGCCTCAAGCCGGTCGCCGAGTACCTGAGCAAGGCCCTGGGCCGCGACGTACCGCTGGTTGCCGACTACCTCGAGGGTGTCGAAATCAAGGCCGGTGACATCGTCCTGTTCGAGAACGTGCGCTTCAACAAGGGCGAAAAGAAGAACGCCGACGAGCTGGCGCAGAAGTACGCCGCCCTGTGCGACGTGTTCGTGATGGACGCTTTCGGTACCGCTCACCGCGCCGAAGGCTCGACACACGGCGTGGCCAAGTTCGCCAAGGTCGCGGCTGCTGGCCCGCTGCTGGCTGCCGAGCTGGATGCCCTGGGCAAGGCCCTGAAAGCCCCGGCCAAGCCGATGGCGGCCATTGTTGCCGGCTCCAAGGTCTCGACCAAGCTGGACGTGCTCAACAGCCTGAGCCAGATCTGCGACCTGCTGATCGTTGGCGGCGGCATCGCCAACACCTTCCTGGCTGCGGCCGGTCATCCCGTCGGCAAGTCGCTGTACGAGCCTGACCTGATCGACACCGCCAAGTCCATCGCCGCCAAGGTCAACGTACCGCTGCCGGTCGACGTGGTGGCTGCCAAGGAATTTGCCGAAAGCGCCGCAGCGACCGTCAAGCTGGTTGCCGACGTTGCCGAAGACGACATGATCCTCGACATCGGCCCGCAAACCGCGGCCAACTTCGCCGAGCTGCTGAAGTCGTCGAATACTATCCTGTGGAACGGCCCGGTCGGCGTGTTCGAATTCGACCAGTTCGGTAACGGCACCAAGGTTCTGGCCCAGGCCATCGCCCAGAGCGCTGCGTTCTCCATCGCCGGTGGTGGCGACACCCTGGCGGCCATCGACAAATATGGCGTTGCCGAGCAAATCTCCTACATTTCTACCGGTGGCGGTGCATTCCTCGAGTTCGTCGAAGGTAAAGTGCTGCCGGCCGTTGAAATGCTGGAACAGCGGGCCAAGGCCTGATCCATTCGGCCTGGCAAAGGGAGCGACCCGATGGTCAAGCAATTGCCTGTGATTATCCTGGCCGGGCTGCTCGGCGCTTGCTCCAGTAACCCGGAGCAGGCGACGCCAAAGCCCGGTGCGCCGAAAGGCGGCTGCTATCAGTCTGAATGGCAGGCTGAAACGGCACCGGTAATCAACAAAAGGCTGGGCCCGGATGGCCTGGAAAAATACGACGACGAACATCAGCGTCGGGCCCAGGGTTGCCCTTGATCGGTTCACGGCAACCTACTGGCCGGTTTGTGGTCTGCTAGAGGATATTGGATGAAAGCGGTAGCGGCCTTGATGGCCCTGGCAGTACTCGGTGGTTGTGCAAGCCTCAAGCCTGCGCCAACCCCGACCGACAACTGGACCCGTTGGGTCTGTGACAGCCAGGCCGAAGTGCTTTGGCGCTTTACCGATAGCAGCCAGCAGGACGTGGACGTACGCCTGGGTGGCGGCGACCAGGTCTACCGGCTCAAGCCGGAGCCCAGTGGCTCGGGTGCGTTGTACAGCGATGGAGTGCTGGCGTTCCACAGCAAGGGTGACGAAGGCCTGGTGTACTGGGTCGCCACCAACGATTTGATAGGGCGGGGCTGCAAGGCGCCGTGACTGGCCGGGCCTCGAAGGCCCACACTACTTGAATAGCAACCGCCGCTGCGGCAGGCTTGCACGAAAAACGACGCTTGTCGGGAGAGAGATACACAATGGCACTCATTAGCATGCGCCAGATGCTGGACCACGCCGCTGAATTCGGCTACGGCGTTCCAGCTTTCAACGTCAACAACCTTGAGCAGATGCGCGCCATCATGGAAGCCGCTGACAAGACCGACTCCCCGGTGATTGTCCAGGCCTCGGCCGGTGCCCGCAAATACGCTGGCGCGCCGTTCCTGCGCCACCTGATCCTGGCTGCCATCGAAGAATTCCCGCACATCCCGGTGTGCATGCACCAGGACCACGGGACCAGCCCTGATGTCTGCCAGCGCTCGATCCAGCTGGGCTTCAGTTCGGTAATGATGGACGGCTCGCTGGGCGAAGACGGCAAGACCCCGACCGACTACGAGTACAACGTGCGCGTTACTCAACAAACCGTTGCCATGGCTCACGCCTGCGGCGTTTCGGTTGAAGGCGAGCTGGGTTGCCTGGGTTCGCTGGAAACCGGCATGGCCGGTGAAGAAGACGGTATCGGCGCCGAAGGCGTGCTGGATCACAGCCAGATGCTGACCGATCCGGAAGAAGCCGCCGACTTCGTCAAGAAGACCCAGGTCGACGCCCTGGCCATCGCCATCGGTACCAGCCACGGTGCCTACAAGTTCACCAAGCCGCCTACCGGTGACGTGCTGGCGATCGACCGCATCAAGGAAATCCACAAGCGCATCCCCAACACCCACCTGGTGATGCATGGTTCGTCCTCGGTACCGCAAGGGTGGCTGGCGATCATCAACCAGTACGGCGGCGACATCAAAGAAACCTACGGCGTGCCGGTTGAAGAAATCGTTGAAGGCATCAAGTACGGCGTGCGCAAGGTCAACATCGATACCGACCTGCGCCTGGCGTCCACCGGTGCCATGCGTCGCCTGATGGCCACCAACCCGAGCGAATTCGACCCACGCAAGTTCTTCGGCGAAACCGTCAAGGCCATGCGCGACGTCTGCATCGCCCGTTACGAAGCTTTCGGCACCGCTGGCAACGCCTCGAAGATCAAACCGATCTCCCTGGAAGCGATGTTCCAGCGCTACGCCAAGGGTGAGCTGGCCGCCAAGGTCAACTAAGCCTGAACAGAAAAGCCCGCAGCGATGCGGGCTTTTTTGTGCCTGCGCGCCAGGGAAGCGACGCGCATGGCCCGCACGGACAGACCGTTAGTCGGCTAACAGGCCATTCCAGCCATGATGGCAATGTGCTGACTTCAGATTTATGGCAGCCGGGTCTAGAGTTACGCACAGATTTCAGCCGAAGTCCGGCATTGGTGTCCTAAGAGAAGCAGCATGGATTGCGCGCAACTTCAGTCACACGATAGCGGCTCAGTACTGCTGGTCGTTGATGACTACCCGGAAAACCTGATCAGTATGCGGGCCTTGCTGGCCCGCCAGGATTGGCAAGTACTCACCGCGAGCTCGGGGACGGAAGCCCTGAGCGCGCTGCTCGAGCATGAAGTGGACCTGGTGCTGCTGGATGTGCAGATGCCGGGCATGGACGGTTTCGAGGTCGCCCGTTTGATGCGCGGCAGCCAGCGTACGCGGCTGACGCCGATCATCTTCCTCACCGCCAACGAGCAGTCCCAGGCTTCTGTGCTCAAGGGCTACGCCAGCGGTGCGGTGGATTACCTGTTCAAACCCTTCGACCCGCAGATACTCAAGCCCAAGGTCCAGGCCTTGCTCGAGCAGCAGCGCAACCGGCGCTCGTTGCAGCGCTTGAGCCGCGACCTGGAAGCGGCGCGGGCCTTCAATGCCTCAGTGCTCAACAACGCTGCCGAAGGCATTCTGGTGGTGGGTGAAAAGGGTGAGATCACCTTTGCCAATCCGGCCATTTCCCAGTTGCTCGAAGCCCCGGTGGAGGTGCTGCAAGGCGCCAGCTTGCTGGATTTCGTGCAATCGCCGGGGATGACGTTGTGGGCCGAGTCGGCCTTCTACCAGGCCTACCTGGATCGGCAGATCTTCCGTATCCACGATGCCCTGCTGCGCACAGCCGGCGGCCAGCCGGTGCCGGTGGCGCTGTCCTGTTCACCCTTGACCGACGGCCAGCGCGCCATGGTGGTGACGGTGCTGGACATGTCGGTGGTGCGCAACCTGCACCAGCAGCTGGAGTTTCAGGCGGTCACCGACCCCTTGACCGGGCTGCTTAACCGCCGCGGCTTCTACCAGGCTGCCGAAAGCGCCCTGGTGCGTAGCGAACGCAGCGACAAGGCCCAGGCGCTGATGTACCTGGATCTGGACGGTTTCAAGCGCATCAATGACTTTCTCGGTCATGAGGCGGGCGACCGTGTGCTGCATTGGGTCGCCGAGCAGCTCAAGGATTGCCTGGGCGCCAGTGCGATCCTGGCGCGCATGGGCGGTGATGAGTTCACTGCACTGTTCGATGCCCTGGAGTACCCCGAACAGGCTGCGCGCTTTGCCGAGCGGGTGATCGAGCGCATGTCGATCTGTCAGCAGATAGAAGGCATGGAAGTGACGCTGGGGGTGAGTATCGGTATCGCCACCTACCCCGATTGTGGCGCCAGCCTCGACGGCCTGCTGCGCGCGGCCGATGCCGCGATGTATGCGGCCAAGCAGGCCGGGCGTCAGCAGTATCGCTATTACGATCAGGACCTCAATGGCCGCGCGCGTTCTCGGCTGATGCTCGAAGACTCGGTGCGCAGCGCCATCGAGCACAAGGACTTCAGCCTGGTCTATCAGCCCCAGGTGGCCTTTGCCGATGGGCGTCTGCGCGGGTTCGAGGCACTGTTGCGCTGGCAGCATCCCAGCGTTGGCGATGTCCCGCCAGGGTTGTTCCTGCCCTTGCTGGAAGAGGCGCGCCTGATCTCACGCCTGGCCAGCTGGATCTATGCCCAGGGTGTGGCGCAGCGTCGCGACTGGCAGGAATGTTTTGAGCCGGGCCTGGTGCTGGGGATCAGCCTCAGCCGTGTGCAGTTCGCCATGCCCAACCTGGCCGAGGAGCTCGGTCGGGTGATCGCCAGTCAGGGCCTTGATCCTTCGCAGTTGGAGGTCGAAGTGGCCGAGACCTCGTTGATGGTCAATAGCGATGTGGCCTTGAAACAGTTGCACAAGCTGCGAGAGCTGGGCGTACGCATCGCCCTCGACGACTTCGGTGTTGGCGACTGTTCGTTGCGCATGCTGCGCGACCTGCCGATCGATACCCTCAAGCTTGATCGCCATCTGGTCGCGCGTTTGCCTGGATCGAAAGCGGACGCTGCGTTGGTGCGTGCCGTGATCGAGCTGTGCCGCCAGTACGCGATCAGTGTGATCGCCGAAGGCGTCGAAACCCGCGAGCAAGCGCAATGGCTGCAAGCCAATGGTTGCGAGTATGTGCAGGGCTTTCTGGTGGCGCGGCCCATGACGCCGGGGGATGCCGGAGCGTTTCCGGGCTTTTTTGACTGGCAACGGCTGTAGTTGGTTACACTGGGCGCTTTTATCGTCAGCCGTTTTGACCATGACCGTGCTCAAGTACCTGCAAGCCTATCCGCCCGCCCTGCAAGACCAGGTTCGCCAGTTGATTGCCAGCAATCGCCTGGGCGACTACCTGCAGCAGCGCTATCCGGACAAGCATGCGGTGCACAGCGACAAGGCGCTGTACGCCTATGCCCAGACGCTCAAGCAGGAGCACCTGCGCAATGCGCCGAACCTCGACAAGGTGCTGTTCGACAACCGTCTTGACCTCACCCATCGTGCACTCGGCCTGCACACGGCGGTGTCGCGGGTACAGGGCGGCAAGTTGAAGGCCAAGAAGGAAATCCGCATCGCCTCGTTGTTCAAGGACGCGGCGCCGCAGTTTTTGAAGATGATCGTGGTACACGAACTGGCGCACTTGAAAGAGTCCGATCATAACAAGGCGTTCTACCAGCTCTGCGAATACATGCAGCCGGGCTACCATCAACTGGAATTCGACCTGCGGGTTTACCTGACCTACCGTGAGCTGCCCGCCAGCCTGTAGGCCCTGAGGATTTGCCAATGGAAGTGAGCAAGACCAAGAGCAGTTTCTACCGCCGGCTGTATGTCGCCTGGCTGATCGACAGCCAGACCGCCAGTACTGTCCCGGCCTTGATGGAAGCCACCGGCATGCCCCGGCGCACTGCCCAGGACACCATTGCCGCTCTGGCCGACCTGGATATCGTCTGCGAGTTCGAGCAGCAGGACGGGGCGCGCAACCACGCCGGGCACTACCGGATCCGCGACTGGGGAGCGATCGACAAGCAGTGGATCACCCAGCATCTGCGCAGTGTTCGTGAGGTGCTGGGGTATCCCTGAGGGCCTCATCGCGGGGCAATGTGGGAGTGGGCTTGCCCCGCGATACTGCTACCCCCGCCGCATTCCAATATGCGCAATATCGTCTTCGAGAAACACCTCTCCCGCCACCTTGAAGCCATGGCGCGCATAGTAATCCTGCAGGTGCGCCTGGGCTGAAAGGTACACCGGCACCTCGGGCCAGAGTTCCTCTGCGTATTTGAGCCCATGCTCCATCAGCTCATGGCCCAGCCCGCGACCGCGCGCGTCGGGGGCTATCAGCACCCGGCCGATGACCACGTCACCGCCTTGGGATTGCGGATCGAGCAAGCGCAGGTAAGCCAGCAGGTTGTCACCCTCCCAGGCCATCAGGTGGCAGGTGTCGCCTTCCAGGTCCTGGCCATCGACTTCCTGATAGGGGCATTTCTGTTCGACCACGAACACTTCGGTGCGCAGTCGCAGAATGGCATAGAGTTGTTCCTTGCCAATGTCACTGTGGTGTTTGCAGATCCAATCGATGGCCATGGGCGTCTCTCAAACGGTTGATACCCCTGATCATGGCAGACAGTGGGGCGAGGGTCTAATTGCTCCAGGTCAACACAGGCTCGAAGTCGACCGGAATAGAGGCCATTTGATATCATTTGCCTCTGCCCGATGACTTCTTCTTTGTGTAACCTGCGATGGCTGATTGGCACTGAACATTCTCAAGCAGTTGAAATCAACGGCGCGAACCAGGGGTTCGCTAAAGGATTTGAGCATGCGGCCATTGCTTCGAGTCTTGGCTTCAACGGGAATACTGCTACTGCTGAGCACTTCGGCGCAGGCCACCACGCTGCGTCTGGTAGCCGACAGCTGGCCGCCCTTTACCGATGCCAACATGGCCAACGGTGGCCTGGCCACGGCCATCGTCACCACAGCCCTGACCCGTGCCGGCTATACCAGCCAGTATGAGCAGGTGCCCTGGGCGCGGGCGCTGCTGGGGGTTGGGGACGGGCGCTACGATGTGCTGGTCAATGCCTGGTACAACGACTCGCGCACGCAGATAGGCCAGTTTTCCGCCAGCTACCTGACCAACCGTATCCGCCTGCTCAAGCGCAAAGGCGATGCGCTGCGTTTCAACTCCTTGAGCGACCTCTACCCGTTCCCCATCGCTGTGGTGCGCGATTATGCCTACTCGCCCGAGTTCGACAGCGACACCCATCTGCAGAAGGTTCCGGTACGCAGTTTTTCCGTCGCCGTCGGCATGCTGGCCGCCGGCCGTGTGAGCCTGGCACTGGAGGATGAATTCGTTGCCGGGTATTTCCTCAAGCGTGAACCGAAAGAGGTGCGTGAGGCGGTGGAGTTCTTCGACAAGCCGGTCAGCGAGAACAGCCTGCATATCCTCGTCAGCCTGAAGAACCCTGAGCACCAGCAGATCGTCGCCGGCTTCGACCGTGCCATTGCCCAGATGAAAGCCGACGGCAGCTATGCCCGGCTGCTCAAACAGCACGGCCTGTAATCAGGCCGGCGCGCTGTCCTTGATCAGATGCGCGGCGAGGGTGCGCAGCGGCGCCAGTTGCCGGCAGATCAGCGCCAGCTGGGTTTGCACCAGACGCTGGTGTTCATCGAGCTCTTCGGGCATCTGCTCAAGGTCATTGGCCAGGGTTTCTTCGGCATCGCTGTGGATCGCCACCGGCAGCTTGCTGGCCAGGCCTTCGGCAATCTCGTCCAGGCTGTTGGCCAGGCTCGCCCCGGCGCCATCGATCAATTGCTGGCGAACCTCGGCATCCAGCGCGGTGTCGCGGTGCGCGCCAAGGCCCGAAAGATAGCTGAGCAGGGTGTGCGACAGCACCAGGAAGCGGAAGCCGACGTCCGCCTCCTTACGAAAATGCCCGGGCTCCATGAGCATGTTGGCCAGGGTGGTCGACAGCGCCGCGTCGGCGTTGTGGGCGTTGCGCCGGGCCAGGCGGTAGGCCAGGTCGTCACTTTTGCCCTGAGCATACTGCTGCATGATCTGACGCAGGTAGGTGCTGTTGCAACTGAGGGTGTTGGCCAGCACCTTGTTCAGCCGCCGCCCCTGCCAGTCCGGGAGGAACAGGAACACCGCGAGGATGGCGATCAGGCTGCCCACCAGGGTATCGAACAGCCGCGGCAGGAACAGCCCGTAGCCATCACCGATCTGGTTGAAGCAGAACAGCACCATCAGGGTAATTGCCGCCGTGGCCAGGGTGTAGCGGGTGGTGCGGTTGACGAAGAACACCACCCCGGCGGCGACGGCGAACAGCGACTGGATGATCGGGCTGGGGAACAGGTCGAACAGCGCCCAGCCGACGGTCAGGCCGATGGCGGTGCCGATGATCCGTTGCCCCAGCTTGCGCCGCGTGGCACCGTAGTTGGGCTGGCAGACGAACAGGGTGGTGAGGATGATCCAGTAGCCCTGGGTCGGGTGAATCAAGTGGACCATGCCATAGCCGATCGACAGCGCCAGGGGCAGGCGCAGGGCATGGCGGAACAGCAATGAGGTCGGCGTCAGTTGCTGGCGCAGGCGGCTCCAGACGTCCTTGAAATTGCGCGGTGAGCGGTCGAGCAGGCTGCTGTCGCTGGCATCGGCGAGGTTGTCGGGGTTGCTGGCGTCGCTGAGCAGGCGGTCGAGGGTCGCCAGGTTCGCCGCCAGCGCCCGCAGCGAGCGCAGCAGGCCACGCCAGGCCGGGTTGCTCTGGATGCGCAGGTGTTCGAGCGAGGCGTGCAGGTCTTCCAGGGCCTGGGCGAAGCTGGTGTCGTAGGTGAATGGCTGGCGCAGTTGGATGGACTCGGACAGCTGCTGGCAGGCCACGCCCTGCTGGCGCAGCAGGCGCTGGCAGCGGAACAGCACGTCGCTATGGAAGAAGGCTTCGGTCAGGGCGTTGTACGGGTAGTGCGAGGAGCTGGCGCGCTCGTGGATGTCCTGGGCGAGGAAGTACAGCTTCAGGTAGCGGCTGACTTTCGATCCCGGCCGGCCATTGCCGACCCGGTGCAGGATGATTTCCTTGGCTGCGTTGAGCGCGGCCACCACCCGACCGTTCTGCTGCGCCAGTTCCAGGCGGCGGGCCTCGACATCCAGTTGGCGTATGGGTTCGAACAGCGTGGCCTTGAGCTTGAGGTAGCGCCCCAGCTCGCGGAACAGCCGAGCCAGGCTCTGTTGCACCGGCTGGTTGGAGAACAGCGCCTGCCACAGCACCGAAAGCAGGCCGTACCAGGCGGCGCCGGCCACCAGCAGCAGGGGTTCGTGCCAGAAGTCAGTGACTTCGCCGCCGCGCTGGTCGACGCCGATCATGGTATAGACCGACAAGATCAGTGTCGCCGAGGCAATCGCGCCGTAGCGCTCGCCGAGGGCGCCGAGCATGGTCAGGGCGAAGCTGGCCAGGGCCAGGGCGCAGCCGAAGATGATCGGGTAGGGGAACAGCAACTCCACCGACAGCGCGGCGATGGTGAAGCACACCAGGGTGACGGCCAGGGCGTTCAGGCGCCCCTGCCAGCTGTCGTCGGTCTCGGCCAGGGCGCTGGCGATAATCCCCAGAAACAGCGGGATCAGCAGGCTCATCTCGTCCTTGTACCAGCACAGCAGCATGCTGCCGGTCAGGGCGATGAGGACGCGGATGGCGTAGCTGAACTTGTCCAGGGCCCAGAGGCGGCGCAACGATTGGCTGAACGAGGAAGATGACATGTCGGGTGGGCAGGCCTTGGGCGATGATCGAAATTGAGCCAGTCAGATGGCAACGGTGTTACCGCTGCTTCTGACCAGCAAAATTTGTTCCTTGATGCGCTGATTCTACCGCGAAGGTTAGACGAACTGCGCGGCCGCGTACGCCGAGGCCCAGGCCCACTGGAAGTTGAAGCCGCCGAGGTGGCCGCTGACGTCGAGCACTTCGCCGATAAAGTACAGGCCCGGGCTTTTCAGCGATTCCATGGTTTTCGACGAGACTTCACGGGTATCGACGCCGCCCAGGGTCACTTCGGCCGTGCGGTAGCCTTCGGTCCCGGCCGGCACCACCTGCCAGGCCCCGAGTTTGTCGCTGACCTGGGCCAGTTCCGCCGGGGTGTACTGCTTCATTGGCTTGGAGACGAACCAGTGCTCGGCCAGCAGGTTGGCCATCTTCTTGGTGAAAATCTCCCCGAGCAGGGTCTTGAGCTCGCTGTTGGGGCGCTCGGCTTGCTGCTGTTGCAGCCAGCTCAGGGCGTCGTGCTCGGGCAGCAGGTTGATTTCAAGCGTGTCGCCAGCCTGCCAGAACGAAGAAATCTGCAGGATCGCCGGGCCGCTCAGGCCGCGGTGGGTGAACAGCAGGTTTTCCCGGAAGCTGCTGCCGTTGCAACTGGCCACGCAATCGACCGAGGTGCCCGACAGTTCAGTGCAGATTGCCTTGAGCTGCGGTTCGGTGATGGTGAACGGCACCAGGCCTGCGCGGGTCGGCAGCAGGGTGTGGCCGAACTGGCGGGCGACCTGGTAACCGAAGCCGGTAGCACCCAGGGTCGGGATCGACAGGCCGCCAGTGGCGATCACCAGCGACTGGCACTGGAACTGGCCGGCGCTGGTTTCCAGCAGGTAGCCGCTGTCGAGTTTCTCGATCTGCTCGATGCTGGTGTCCATGCGCAGTTCGGCGCCGGCGTTGTCGCATTCATCCAGAAGTATGCCAAGGATGTCGCTGGACTTGTTATCGCAGAACAGCTGGCCGAGCTTCTTCTCGTGGTAGGGCACAGCGTGCTTGCCGACCATCTCGATGAAATCCCACTGGGTGTAGCGGGCCAGGGCCGACTTGCAGAAATGCGGGTTTTGCGAGAGGAAGTTGCTCGGCTCGGTGTACATGTTGGTGAAGTTGCAGCGGCCACCGCCGGACATGAGGATCTTCTTGCCCGGCTTGTTGGCGTGGTCGAGCAGCAGCACCTGGCGGCCGCGTTTGGCGGCGGTCAAGGCGCACATCAGGCCGGCGGCGCCAGCGCCGATGATGATCACTTCGGTGGAACGCACTGCAAAATCCTCGAGAATTCGGTGGTGAAGCGATCGCGGGGCAAGCCCGCTCCTACAGGGATGGTGTGTAGGAGCGGGCTTGCCCCGCGAAAAGGTAATCAGACGATCCGCACCCGCAACGAGCGGCCCTTGATTTTGCCGCTGTTGAGCCGCTGCAATGCCTGCTTGGCCACCGCGCGCTCGACGGCGACGAACGCCTGGAAGTCGAAGATGGCAATCTTGCCGACCTGGGTGCCCGGCAGCCCGGCATCGCCGGTCAAGGCGCCGAGGATATCGCCAGGGCGCAGCTTGTCCTTGCGCCCGGCGGCGATACACAGGGTGCTCATGGTCGGCAGCAGCGGTGCACCATTCTGGGCCTTGAGGCTGTCCAGCTGTTCCCAGCGCAGGGCGGCCTTCTGCATATCTTCAATGGCCTGGGCGCGATGGCCTTCGGCCGGGGCCACCAGGCTCACCGCCAGGCCTTTCTCGCCCGCCCGGCCGGTACGGCCGACACGGTGCACGTGGATCTCGGCGTCGCGGGCCAGCTCGACGTTGATGACCATGTCCAGGGCGTCGATATCCAGGCCGCGGGCGGCGACGTCGGTGGCCACCAGCACCGACAGGCTGCGGTTGGCGAACAGGGTCAGGACCTGGTCGCGATCACGCTGCTCCAGGTCGCCATGCAGGGCCTGGGCGGCAATGCCCTTGGCCTGCAGGTGCTCGACCAGCTCCTGGCACTGCTGCTTGGTGAAGCAGAACGCCACGCACGATTGTGGACGGAAATGGCCGAGCAATTTGCTCACCGCATCCATGCGCTGGTCCGGGTTGATCTCGTAGAAGCGTTGCTCGATCTGGCTGTCGGCGTGCTGCGACTCGACCTTGACGGTTTGTGGGTCGCGCATGAAAGTCGAGGCCAACTGCTTGATACCGGCCGGGTAGGTGGCGGAGAACAGCAGGGTCTGGCGGCGTTTCGGGGTCTGGCCGATGATGTCGGCGATGGCGTCGTAGAAGCCCATGTCGAGCATGCGGTCGGCTTCATCGAGCACCAGGGTGTTGAGGCCATCGAGCACCAGGGTGCCTTTGCTCAGGTGCTGCTGCACGCGGCCCGGGGTGCCGACGATGATGTGCGCACCATGCTCCAGCGAAGCGATCTGCGGGCCGAGGGACACGCCACCGCACAGGGTGAGGATCTTGATGTTGTCTTCGCTGCGGGCCAGGCGGCGCAGTTCCTTGGCCACCTGGTCGGCCAGCTCGCGGGTCGGGCACAGCACCAACGCCTGGCAACCGAAGTAGCGCGGGTTGAGCGGGTTGAGCAGGCCGATGCCGAAGGCGGCGGTCTTGCCGCTGCCGGTCTTGGCCTGGGCGATCAGGTCCATGCCCTTGAGCATCACCGGCAGGCTCTGGGCCTGGATCGGGGTCATCTGGGCGTAGCCGAGGGCGTCCAGGTTGGCCAGCATGGCGGCGGACAGCGGCAAAGTGGCGAAGGCGGTGGCAATGGTGGTCACGAGACTGGCCTGCAAAACAAAATGTCGCGCAGTGTACCAGCCTCATGGCCTTTAGCCCTAAGGCTCGATCTCCGGTTCCAGACGAGGGGCACGCCTTCCGTCCGCCCTGGACAGCTGCATGAAGATCGCCGCCGCCAGCATGGCCATCAGGCCGATGGTCACGAAGGTCAGCTGGAACGCGCCGAGGGTGCTCTCTACGCCCTCGCCACTGCCGGCAGCGGTAAAGCCGCCAAGCAAGGCGCCGGCGCAGGCCACGCCGAGGCTCAGCGACAGTTGCGCGACCACCGACAGCAGGCTGTTGCCGCTGCTGGCGCTAGCGTCGTCGAGGTCGATCAGGGTCACGGTGTTCATTGCCGTGAACTGCATCGAGTTGACCGCGCCGAGCAGGCCCAGCTGGAACAGCAGCAAGGCATAGGGCGTCTGTTCGTCGACCAGGCCCAGGCTGGCCAGCAACAGGCCCAGCAGCAGGGTGTTGCCGGTGAGAATGTTGCGGTAGCCGAAGCGCTCGATCAGCGGCCGGGCAATCGACTTGGCGACCATCGCTGCAGCGGCCAGCGGGATCATGCTCATGCCGGCCTGGGACGGTGAATAACCCAGCGCCACCTGCAGCAACAGCGGCACCAGAAACGGCAGGGCGCCGCTGCCCAGGCGGGCGAACAGGTTACCGAGGATGCCCACCGAAAAGGTCCGGGTGCGGAACAGTTTTGGCGAAAACAGTGGGTTGTCGACGCTCCCGGCACGCAACCAGTAGGCGGCCAGGCACGCCATGCCGGCAAACAGCAGCAACATTACCCGCAGGTGCGGCAGGTGCAGCTCGCCCAGGCCTTCCATGGCAATGGTGATCAGCACCATCGCCGCGCCAAACAGCACGAAGCCGATGCCGTCGAAGCGGGTGCGTTCCGAGCCGCGCAGGTCGGGGATGAACTTCCACACCGCATAACAGCCAATGGCGCCAACCGGCAGGTTGAGCAGGAAGATCCAGTGCCAGCTGAGGATCTCCACCAGCCAGCCGCCCATGGTCGGGCCCAGCAACGGGCCGAGCAGGCCGGGGATGGTGATGAAGCTCATGATCCGCACCAGCTCCGAGCGCGGATAAGCGCGCAGTACCACCAGGCGTCCGACCGGCAGCATCAATGCCCCGCCCAGGCCCTGAATCACCCGCGCCGCCACCAGCATGCCGAGGCTGCTGGCCAGGGCGCAGAGCAGTGAGCCGAGGCTGAACAGCAAGATGGCGCCGAAGAAAATGCGTTTGGTGCCGAAGCGGTCGGCGATCCAGCCCGAGGCCGGGATCAGCAGGGCCACGGTGAGCATGTAGGCGATGATCACCGACTGCATGCGCAGCGGGTCTTCGGCCAGGTCGCGGGCCATGGCGGGCAGGGCGGTGTTGAGGATGGTGCCGTCGAGCGACTGCATGAAAAAGGCGATGGCCACGACCCAGGGGATCCAGCGGGCGGTGGTCGGGTCCAGCGGGGCGCGGTTGGGCATGGGGATGTGTGTAGTCCTTGAGGGCCTCTTCGCGGGGCAAGCCCGCTCCTACCGGAGTTGTAGGAGCGGGCTTGCCCCGCGAAGGGCTAATTACAGTGTCAACGTCAGGCGATTGACCAAAGCTCCCGGCAAATGACTCGAACTGGTCTGGCGCTGGCCATAGGTGCTGGTCGACAGAATCAGCTCGCGCTCTGTGGTCAACGCCTCCAGTTGCGACCCCAGCAAACTGTAGACGCTGTCGTCAAAGCGCATGGTGCTCACCGGCGCCTGGATCTCGCCGTTCTCGACCCAGAAGGTGGCGAAGCGGGTCAGGCCGGTCATGCGCGCGGCGGGCAGGTCCGAGTAGTTCAGGTACCAGAGGTTACTGATGTACAGGCCGGTGCCCAGGCGGGCGAGGATTTCACTCTGCGCAAGCGCGCCGCCTGCCATGCTCAGGGCGCACGGCGACTCGTAGCTATCGGCACCGTTGGCCGCCAGCTCGAACTCGGCGGCGCTGCGCGCGCAGATCAACCGATCACCGGCCTGGCCCTGGTCGATCAGGCGCAGGTCGCTGCGCAACAAGCCTTCATCAGAGAACGACGGGCTCAGCGAACCGCTGATCTGCTCGGCAATGCTGGTCAACGGGCTCAGGCTGGCATCGCCGCTGTACAGGCGCTGTAGCGGACTGTTCTTGGTGGCAATGGCCTGGGCCGAGAAGCCGCCCCAGCAGAGCATGCCCATGATCTCGTCCAGTGCCGCCGGTGCCAGGTAGGCGCGGTACTGGCCAGGGGCGAGTTTTTTCAGCGGGCGACCGAGGTAGTCAAGCTGTTCGCGGGTCTGCTTAAGGCGCAGGGCGAAGGCCTCGCGATCCCAGATCTGCCCGGCATAGTTGGCTTTTACTGCTTCGCCATTACTGTGGAACAGGCTCCAGTCGAGGTTGAAACTGTTGGCCTGGTGCCAGCCAAAAGCCCCGAACGAGCTGGAAAAGCCCCGGCAGATCGGGCCTGCGGCATAGATACCGACCAGGTCGAGGTCGCCCGCGCCTTGCTCGATCTGCGCCAGTACCGCGGCGCTGTCAGGCAGCGGTTGATCCTGCACGCTGTGGCTTTGCCAGGCGCTGTCGTTGAGTTGCAGGTACGGGTCGGGCTCGAGCAGCGGCAGGGTCTGGCGCAGTTGCTCCAGGGCTTGCTGCAAGCGCAGTTGATCGACCTCGGCATCGTTGCCGAGGGTGAACTGCAACTCGGCCTGACGCCCGTCAGCGACCAGCTTGAGCACGCAGCTGGCCTGCTGCACCTCACCGGCCTGACGCACCTTGGCGTGGTTGAAACGGATGAACTGCGAGTGTTCGCCACTGTAGCTCAAAGTGAAATGCTCAGGGGCGCGCACCGCGTCGCGCAGGCTGGCGACCAGGTGCTGGAAGCTTTGCAATGGGGTGGCAGCCATCAGGCGTCTCCTCCGAATACGTCGATCTGGCTGAATACGCAGGCGGGGGAGGCGTGGCCCACGCGCACCACCTGGTTAGGCTCGCCCTTGCCGCAGTTCGGGGTGCCCAGTACCTGCAAAGTGCTGGCGTCGCCAACGGCGCTGAGGTTGCCCCAGAACTGTGCGGAGATCCCGCGGTAGTTGGGGTTCTTGACCACGCCCTTGAGCTCGCCGTTCTCGATCAACTGGCCCCATTCGCAGCCGAACTGGAACTTGTTGCGCGCATCGTCAATCGACCACGAGCGGTTGGTGCGCATCAGTATGCCCTGCTCGATGCCGTCGATCAGTTGCTCGAAGGTCTTGTCCCCCGGCTCGATGTTGAGGTTGGCCATGCGGTCGATCGGCGCCCGGTTCCAGCCGCAGGCGCGACTGTTGGCCACCCCTTCAAGGCCTGAGCGGAACTGCGACAGGGCGCCGCCCAGCGGGCGAATCAGCAAACCGTCCTTGATCAGGAACTGCTTGTGTGCGGCGCTGCCGTCGTCGTCGTGGCTGTAGCTGGCGAGCTCTTCGCGGATCGATGGGTCGAAGGTCACGTTGAGCAGTTTCGAGCCGTATTGCAGGCTGCCGAAGTCGCTGGCCTTGACGAAGCTGGTACCGGCGTAATTGCGCTCGTCGCCGAGGATGCGGTCCATTTCCAGCGGATGACCGATGGATTCGTGGATCTGCAGCATCATCTGGTCAGGCATCAGCAACAGGTCACGCACACCGCTCGGCGTGTTCGGCGCCAGCAGCAGTTGCAGGGCCTGGTCCGCGACCTTGGCCCCGGCGCCGACCAGGCCGCAACGCTCGATCACATCGAGGCCGCCCTGCTGGCCGAAGTTCTCCCGGCCCAGAGTGCGGGTCTGGCTGTCCTGGCCGTCGAAGGCGGTGGTGCTGAAGCCCGGGTAGATAAAACGCTGGGCCTGGCGCAGTTCGGCGCCGGCGGTGTTCAGGTAGATCTGCTCGATATTGCTGACGCCAAGGCTGGCCTGCCAGTTCACCAGGCGGCTGTCATTCGGCACGCTGGCCGACTCCTGGGCAAGCAGAGCGTAGCAGTCGGCCAGGGACGGGAAGGCTTGCTCAAGGTTAGGCGAGCAGTAGTCGGCGCGGCCTGTGGCCAGCGGTTGTTCGCGCAGGTCGAGCAAGGCGCGCCCGGTGATTTGTCGAGCCAGTGTTTCAGCTTGCTCCAGTGCGCGCTGCAAGCCGGATTGAGACAGGTCGGCGGTGGCGGCGTAGGTTTCGACACCGTTCAGACGCACGGTGAGCATCGCGCCTTCGTCGCGGCTGAGGAACGGCGGCTCGGCGATATTCTTGCGCACCGACAGGTGCTGCTGGCTCTGCTGCACGTAACGCAGAGAGAAAAATTCGCCACTGCTGCGCAGGGCGGCGAAGCGCTGGCGCAGCAATGCGGTCAACTCGAACATGCGGGAACCTCCGTGTGCGCGGTGGTTCCCCCTCAGAACCACTCGTCGTGCATGCTCAGGCAGGTATCGTCACGGGCTGCGAGCAATGCCAGCTCATTATGGCAGCCCGGCACTTCCCAGGTCAGGAAATAACGCGCGGCCTGCAACTTGCCCAGGTAGAAGTCGCGATCGGCCGGGTTGCCCCGGGCCAGGCCCTGTTCGGCACGGATCGCCTGCTCCAGCCAGCGCCAGCCGATCACGCAATGGCCGAAGGCCTTGAGGTACAGCGCCGAGTTGGCCAGCGCTACGTTGACCTGGCCCTGGGCCAGATCTGCAAGCAGGCCGAGGGTGACTTCCTGCAGGCGATTGAGCAACTGCTCCAGCGGTACGCGCAGGCGATCCAGGCTGCTGTGCGGGTGGGCCTGTTCGCAGGTCGTGGCGATCAAGCGGACCAGTTGCCTGAGCCCGGCCCCCCCGTTCTGTGCCAGCTTGCGCCCGAGCAGGTCCAGCGACTGGATGCCGTGGGTGCCTTCGTGGATAGGGTTCAGGCGGTTATCGCGGTAGTACTGCTCGACGGGGTATTCGCGGGTGTAGCCGTGGCCGCCAAGAATCTGGATGGCCAGTTCGTTGGCCTTCAGGCAGAACTCCGAGGGCCAGGATTTGACGATCGGCGTCAGCAGGTCGAGCAGTTCGTGGGCCTGCTGGCGAACCGCATCGCTCTCGCCGCTCTGGGTGTCATCGAACAGCCGCGCGGCGTACAGGCCCAGGTCGAAGGCGCCCTCGATATAGGCCTTCTGGGTCAGCAGCATGCGCTTCACATCGCTGTGATTGATGATCGGTACGGCGGCGGCGGACGGGTCCTTGTTATCTGGCAGGCGCCCCTGCGGGCGCTGGCGGGCGTACTCCAGCGAATACAGGTAACCGGCATAGCCGAGCATCACCGCCCCCATGCCGACACCGATACGCGCCTCATTCATCATCTGGAACATGCAGGTCAGGCCCTGATGCGGCTTGCCCACCAGGTAACCGACGCACTGGCCGTTGTCGCCGAAGTTCAGCGCCGTCGAAGTGGTACCGCGCCAGCCCATCTTGTGGAACAGCCCGGCCAGCAGCACATCGTTGCGTGGGCCCAGGCTGCCGTCGGCGTTGACCAGGAACTTGGGCACGATAAACAGCGAAATGCCCTTCACCCCGGGCGGCGCATCCGGCAGCTTGGCCAGGACCAAATGCACAATGTTTTCCGACAGCGGATGGTCACCGCCGGAAATGAAGATCTTGTTGCCGCGCAGGCGATAGCTGCCATCGCTGGCGGGCTCGGCGCGGGTACGGATGTCGGCCAGGGACGAACCGGCATGCGGCTCGGTCAGGGCCATGGTGCCGAAGAAACGGCCGTCGATCATCGGCTGCAGAAACAGGCGTTTTTGCTCTTCGCTAGCGAAGCTTTCAATCAGGTTGGCGGCGCCCATGGTCAGGAACGGGTAGGCCGTGGTCCCGGCATTGGCGGCCTGGAAGTGGGCGAAGCATGCCTGCGAGAGCAGCGTCGGTAGTTGCATGCCGCCGGCCTCGAAGTCACGGCTGGCATTGAGGAAACCGGCTTCCAGAAAGGCATCGACGGCGGGTTTGACCTCGGGGATCAGAATCGCTTCGCCATTCTCATAGCGCGGCTCCTGTTCGTCGCCCTTGCGGTTGTGCGGGGCGAAATACTTTTCGGCGATGGTGCGCGCAGTGTTCAGCGCGGCATCGAAGGTTTCGCGGTTGTGCTCGGCAAAGCGCGGGCGTTGGGTCAGGGCCTCGGCGTCGAGCACTTCGTAGAGTTCGAAGGCCAGGTTGCGGGCACTGAGCAGGGTCTCGGACATGGCGGCATTCCTGTCTGGGGATGGGCCGAGTCTATGAGGGGGGGCGCAAGGGTGCCTAGCACCATAGATGGGGGTGATACTGGGGAATCGGGGTGAGGCCTATCACAAGTCAAGCCCGCTCCCAGTGTAGGAGCGGGCTTGACCCGCGATAGAGGCGCCGCAGGCTATCAGCCGATAGTCATCAGGCTCGCGTTACCACCAGCAGCAGCAGTGTTGACGCTCAGCGCGCGCTCGATCACCAGGCGCTCCAGGGCAATTGCGGTTTCACCCGACGACAGGCCGTGAACACCGACGATGGCACCGGCACGCTTGGCCACCTGCTCGCACACGGCGCGCAGTTGGTCGGAGTCGCCATGATGCAGGACGGCGTCGAACACTATGTCGTCCTTGTTCCAGTCGGCTACCAGCTGGATGCGCGCTTGCACTTCCTTCGGCAGTCGATTACGCAGGGTCTTGCTCAACTCGCCTTCCGGCCAGACCGCCGAGCTGCCCACGGCCAGTACTGCAGCCAGTTGGGTCAGTAGGTCAGCTTCAACCTCGGCCAGGCACAGCACGTGCTCGCGCGGCAGGATGGTGTAGCTGTTGCGCTCGCCGGTCGGGCCCGCCAGCAGGCGGCTGATGCCGCTTTGCGATTGCTGGGCGAACTGCTCGCACAGGCCGCTCAGGTCGTTCAGCTGGTTGCTCGCCGCCCAGGCCTTGAGGGCTTGCAGTGGTTTGCTCATGCTGTCGCGCAGGCGGGTGTCCGGAGCATTTTCGCCGTCGGTGCGCTGGAACGACTGCTCGATGGCATCGGCCGGTCGGGTCGACAGCAGGCGGTACAGGTACAGCGGACCACCGGCTTTCGGACCAGTACCCGACAGGCCTTCACCACCGAATGGCTGCACGCCGACCACGGCACCGACGATGTTGCGGTTGACGTAGACGTTACCGGCGTTGACGTTGTCGATGACCTTGGCAATGGTTTCGTCGATCCGGGTGTGTACACCCAGGGTCAGACCGTAACCGGAGGCGTTGATCTGCTCGATCAGCTGGTCGAGGTTCTTGCGGTTGTAACGCACTACGTGCAGTACCGGGCCGAAGATCTCGCGCTGCAGTTCGTCGAAGCTTTCCAGTTCGATCAGGGTTGGCATTACGAAGGTGCCGCGCTTGATCTCTTCACCATCGGCGATTGCCATCTGGTACACGGTACGGCCTTTGTCGCGCATACCCTGGATGTGCTTCTCGATACCGGCCTTGGCTTCGGCGTCGATCACCGGGCCAATGTCCACGGCCAGACGCTCCGGGTTACCCAGACGGCTTTCGGCCATGGCGCCCTTGAGCATCTCGATCACACGATCGGCGGAATCTTCCTGCAGGCACAGTACGCGCAGAGCCGAGCAACGCTGACCAGCGCTGTCGAAGGCTGACGACACGACGTCGATGACCACCTGTTCGGTAAGCGCCGAGGAGTCGACGATCATCGCGTTCTGGCCACCGGTTTCGGCGATCAGCGGGATCGGACGGCCCTGGGCGTCCAGGCGGCCGGCGATGTTGCGTTGCAGCAGACGGGCGACTTCGGTGGAGCCGGTGAACATTACGCCTTTGACCCGATCGTCACCGACCAGGCGGGCGCCGACGGTTTCACCGCGACCAGGCAGCAGTTGCACCACGCCTTCCGGGATACCGGCTTCGAGCAGCAGGCGTACGGCCTGGGCCGCGACCAGCGGGGTCTGTTCGGCCGGTTTGGCCAGCACCGGGTTACCGGCGGCAAGCGCAGCAGCAACCTGGCCACTGAAGATCGCCAGTGGGAAGTTCCATGGGCTGATGCACACCACCGGGCCCAATGGGCGGTGGGCGTCGTTGCTGAAGTCGTTGCGCGCCTGGACGGCGTAGTAGCGCAGGAAATCGACCGCTTCACGTACTTCGGCAATGGCGTTGGCGAAGGTCTTGCCGGCTTCACGGGCGAGCAGGCCCATCAGCGGCTGGATCTCGGCTTCCATCAGGTCGGCGGCACGCTCCAGGATTGCGGCGCGTTCGGCCGGCGGGGTGGCCTGCCAGATCGGCGCGGCGTTGAGCGCGCACTGGATGGCATTGTCGACGTCGCTGACGTTGGCTTCCTGGACATGACCGACCACATCGCGCAGGTCTGCCGGGTTCAGCACCGGTGCAGCCGCTTCGTTGCTGGAGGCGCAACCGAGCATCGGCGCTGCTTTCCAGTCGTTGTGGGCACTGGCCAGCAGGGCACAGGACAGCGAAGCCAGGCGGTGTTCGTTGGCCAGGTCGATACCGGCGGAGTTGGCCCGCTCGGCGCCATACAGGTCACGCGGCAGCGGAATGCGCGGGTGCGGCAGGCCGGCGTTACCTTCCTGGGTGGCCATCTGTTCGATGGTGGCGACCGGGTCGGCAACCAGTTCCTGGATCGAGATCGACTGGTCGGCAATGCGGTTGACGAACGAGGTGTTGGCGCCGTTTTCCAGCAGGCGGCGTACCAGGTAGGCCAGCAGGGTTTCGTGGGTGCCGACCGGTGCATACACGCGGCACGGACGGTTCAGCTTGCCATCGGCGACTTTGCCGACAACCTGCTCGTACAGCGGCTCGCCCATGCCGTGCAGGCACTGGAATTCGTACTGGCCCGGGTAATAGTTCTGGCCGGCGATATGGTAGATGGCCGACAGGGTGTGGGCGTTGTGGGTGGCGAACTGCGGATAGATGACTTCCGGCACCGACAACAGCTTGCGAGCGCAAGCAATGTAGGAAACGTCGGTGTACACCTTGCGGGTATAGACCGGGTAGCCTTCCAGGCCTTCGACCTGGGCGCGCTTGATCTCGCTGTCCCAGTAGGCGCCTTTTACCAGGCGGATCATCAGGCGATGACGGCTGCGACGGGCCAGGTCGATGACGTAGTCGATCACGTACGGGCAGCGCTTCTGGTAGGCCTGGATAACGAAGCCGATACCGTTCCAGCCGGTCAGTTGCGGTTCGAAGCACAGGCGCTCGAGCAGGTCCAGCGACAGCTCCAGGCGGTCGGCTTCTTCGGCGTCGATGTTCAGGCCGATGTCGTATTGCTTGGCCAGCAGGGTCAGCGACAGCAGGCGCGGGTACAGCTCGTCCATGACGCGCTCGTACTGGGCGCGGCTGTAGCGTGGGTGCAGGGCCGAGAGCTTGATCGAGATGCCCGGGCCTTCATAGATGCCGCGACCGTGAGAGGCCTTGCCGATCGAATGGATGGCCTGCTCATAAGAGGCCAGGTACTTCTGTGCGTCATGTTCGGTCAACGCTGCTTCGCCGAGCATGTCGTAGGAATAGCGAAAACCCTTGGCTTCGAACTTGCTGGCGTTGGCCAGGGCTTCGGCGATGGTTTCGCCGGTCACGAACTGCTCGCCCATCAGGCGCATGGCCATGTCGACGCCCTTGCGGATCATCGGCTCGCCGCTCTTGCCGATGATGCGGCTGAGCGAAGAGGTCAGGCCGGATTCGTTGTGGGTCGAGACCAGCTTGCCGGTCAGCAGCAGGCCCCAGGTGGCAGCGTTGACGAACAGCGACGGGCTGTTGCCCAGGTGCGGCTGCCAGTTGCCGGTGCTGATCTTGTCGCGGATCAGGGCGTCACGGGTGCCTTTGTCGGGGATGCGCAGCAGCGCTTCGGCCAGGCACATCAGCGCCACGCCTTCCTGGGACGACAGGGAGAACTCCTGCAGCAGGCCCTGAACGATACCGGCACGGCCGCCAGCGCTCTTCTGGTTGCGCAGTTTTTCGGCAATGCCGGCGGCCAGCTTGTTGGTGGCTTCGGCCATGGCGGCCGGCAGGCGTGCCTGCTCCAGCAGCATCGGTACCACTTCCGGCTCAGGACGGCGGTAGGCGGCGGTGATGGCCGAGCGCAATACCGATTGCGGCAGGATGCTTTCGGCGAACTCGAGGAAGCACTGGTGGGCGTGATCGGCCTGGACTTCGCCGGCATCGTCGGCATGAATGCCTGGCTGACCGTTGAGTTCGGTCAGGGTGGCGCCACCCTCGAGCTTCTCCAGATAGTTGAAGATCGCTTGCTTGATCAACCAGTGCGGCGTGCGGTCGATGGACGTCGCAGCTGCTTTGAGTCGCTCACGGGTAGGGTCGTCGAGTTTGACCCCAAGGGTGGTCGTCGCCATTTCTTATCCTCATTATTGCCACAGGCTGTGGCTTAAGCTGGCGCCAAGATTAGCCGTGCGCGATTTTGGGTGCAACCTAGTGCAACCCAAAAAATGCAGGAAAAAAGTGCTACTCGTCTGGAGGGTAAATCCCTACAGCCAAAACGGCTGTTTCTGGTGCATTTTCTTCTGAAAATATGCCTTCTTGCTCCAAAAAGGAGCAAAAAGCCGCTGTTACGCAAAAAATCCGACGAGGTGCAACTTGATTGTAAAAACAGGTTGCACCCGCTTTGCGTTGTTGCATAGGATTCGCGGCCTGGGTGCAACCTCCTCTGAGGCTGTCGCTACATAAAAACAAACGCCAGGGCGCAACAATGAGTGTAAGCAATCCAACCTTGATCACGTTCGTGATCTACATCGCGGCAATGGTGCTGATCGGCTTCATGGCCTATCGCTCTACCAACAACCTTTCTGACTACATTCTTGGCGGTCGCAGCCTCGGCAGCGTGGTTACCGCGCTTTCGGCTGGTGCCTCGGACATGAGTGGCTGGCTGTTGATGGGTCTGCCGGGCGCCATCTACATGTCGGGCCTGTCGGAAAGCTGGATCGCCATCGGCCTGATCGTCGGTGCCTACCTGAACTGGCTGTTCGTTGCCGGCCGTCTGCGCGTGCAGACCGAACACAACGGTGACGCACTGACCCTGCCGGATTACTTCTCCAGCCGCTTCGAAGACAACAGCGGGTTGCTGCGGATCATCTCCGCGGTGGTGATCCTGGTGTTCTTCACCATTTATTGCGCTTCCGGCATCGTCGCCGGCGCCCGTCTGTTCGAAAGCACCTTCGGCATGTCCTACGAGACCGCGCTGTGGGCTGGCGCAGCGGCGACCATTGCCTACACCTTCGTTGGTGGCTTCCTGGCGGTGAGCTGGACCGATACCGTCCAGGCCACACTGATGATCTTTGCCCTGATCCTGACTCCGGTGATCGTACTGATCGCAACCGGCGGTTTCGATACCACCTTCGCTGCCATCGAGCTGAAGGATGCGGGCAACTTCGATATGCTCAAGGGTACGACCTTCATCGGCATCATCTCGCTGATGGGCTGGGGCCTGGGCTACTTCGGCCAGCCGCACATCCTGGCGCGTTTCATGGCCGCTGACTCGGTCAAGTCGATCGCCAAAGCCCGTCGCATCTCCATGACCTGGATGATCCTCTGCCTGGTCGGTACCTGCGCCGTTGGTTTCTTCGGTATCGCCTACTTCTCGGCGCACCCTGAGGTCGCAGGCCCCGTTACCGAGAACCACGAGCGTGTGTTCATCGAACTGGCCAAGATCCTCTTCAACCCCTGGATCGCTGGTGTCCTGCTGTCGGCCATCCTGGCAGCGGTCATGAGTACTCTGAGCTGCCAGTTGCTGGTGTGCTCCAGCGCCCTGACCGAAGACTTCTACAAGACCTTCCTGCGCAAGGGTGCCTCGCAGCTTGAGCTGGTCTGGGTCGGTCGTGCCATGGTGCTGCTGGTGGCCGTGGTTGCCATCCTGATCGCCTCCAACCCCGAGAACCGCGTTCTGGGCTTGGTCAGCTACGCCTGGGCCGGCTTCGGTGCCGCCTTCGGCCCGGTCGTGCTGATCTCGGTGCTGTGGAAAGGCATGACCCGCGACGGCGCACTGGCCGGCATCCTGGCGGGTGCAATCACCGTGGTAGTGTGGAAGCACTTCTCCATCTGGGGCCTGTACGAAATCATCCCGGGCTTCATCCTCGGCGCCCTGGCGATCTACTTCGTCAGCAAGGCCGGCAGCCCGTCGAAGACGATGGTCTCGCGCTTCGAAGCCGCAGACCAGGCGTTCAAGGTCGGTCATTGATCGCCTGTTGAGCTTCGCCTGACAACGGCCCGGTCTCGCAAGAGGCCGGGCCGTTGTCGTTTTGGCAGTCCGCGCCTGACGTCGCCTGCGGGACAAGGTAAACTGCGCGGTCTTGCAGGAGTTGCCATGAACTATCGTCACGCCTTCCACGCCGGCAACCACGCCGACGTCTTCAAACACCTTGTGCTGACCCGCCTTATCGCGTTGATGTCACGCAAGGAGCAGTCGTTCGCCTACCTCGACACCCATGCCGGCCTGGGTCTTTATGACCTGCAGGGCGATCAGGCGACGCGCACCGGCGAGTGGCTGGAAGGTATCGGCCGCCTCTGGGGGCGCGACGACCTGCCGGAAGTTACTGCAGACTACCTGCGCATCCTGCGCAAGATGAACCCTGACGGCGAGCTGCGCTACTACCCGGGCTCCCCGGAGCTGGCGCGGCGCCTGGCCCGCCAGCAGGATCGCGTGCTGCTCAACGAGAAGCACCCCGAAGACGGTCGCCTGCTCAAGGACAACATGAAGAAGGACCCGCGCGTCGCCGTGCACCTGGGCGAGGGGTGGCATGTGCCGCGGGCCTTGCTGCCGGTGCAGGAAAAACGCGCGGTCATGCTCATCGACCCACCGTTCGAGCAGGCTGACGAGCTCAAGCGCTGTACCCAGGCGATGAAAGAGACCATTAGCCGCATGCGCCAGACCGTCGCGGCCATCTGGTATCCGATCAAGGACCAGCGCCAGCTGGTGCGCTTCTACCAGGACCTGACCAGCACCGGGGCGCCGAAGCTGCTGCGGGTCGAACTGTATGTGCATCCGCAGGACAGCCCCCAGGGCCTCAACGGCTCGGGCCTGGCCATCGCCAACCCGCCGTGGGGTCTGGAAGAAGAGCTGCGTGCGCTGTTGCCGTGGCTGTCGCAGGTGCTGGCGCAGACCCAGGGTAGCTGGCGGATGGATTGGTTGATCGCCGAGTAGCTGCTGTAGGAGCGGGCTTGCCCCGCGATGCGCTATGACTGACTGTATGCAATCGCGGGGCAAGCCCGCTCCTACGCTTTGCGTTATAATCCCGCTCTTTGGCTGCCGCTCGCCCCAAGTGCCTGCGTGCATATATACAGATTGAAGAGGCTAGACCCTTGGCATTGACGATTCTTGGCCTGTCCGGCGCCCTTAGTCATGACCCTTCCGCGGCCCTGTACATCGACGGCAAGCTGATTGCCGCCGCTGAAGAAGAGCGCTTCGTGCGCGATAAACATGCAAAGAACCGCATGCCCTACGAATCGGCGAAGTTCTGCCTGGAGCAAGCCGGTATCAAACCGTCCGACGTTGACGTAGTGGCGATCCCGTTCGCCCCGATCAGCCTGTTCGGCGAGGCTCGCTGGCACTACGCCAAGCGTTACTGGTATGCCCCGGATCGCGCCCTCGACGCCATCCTGATGGGCAACCGTCGCTACAAGCGCTACCGCAAGAAGATCGTCTGGTGCCTGGAGCAGCTGGGCTTCGACCCGAAAAAGGTCAAGATCGAGCCGGTCGAGCACCACCTGGCGCATGCCTCCAGTGCCTACCACTGCTCCGGTTTCAAAGAGAAAACCGCGATCCTCGGTATCGACGGCAAAGGCGAGTACGCCACGACCTTCTTTGGCTACGGCGAAAACGGCAAGATCCACAAGATCAAGGAATTCTTCGATCCGGACTCCCTGGGTGGCCTGTACGGCGCGATCACCGAGTTCCTCGGCTTCGAAATGCTCGATGGCGAGTTCAAGGTCATGGGCATGGCGCCTTATGGCGATGCTAGCAAGTACGACTTCTCGCGCTTGGCCTCGTTCGAGAACGGCGAGCTGGTGATCAACACCGACTACGCCAACGTCATCGGCCTGCGTCGTTATAAAGAGAAGGGCAAGGGTTTCTACTTCTCGCCGAAGTTGATCGAGTGGCTGGGCCCGAAACGCGAAGGCGACATCGCCGACGAGCCGTATATTCACTACGCCGCGAGCATGCAGGCGCTGTTCGAGAAGCTCGCCCTGCAGATGATCGACCACTACCTGGGCGACATCCTCAAAGAGACCGGCAAGCTGGCCTTCGCCGGCGGTTGCGCGCTGAACGTCAAGCTCAACCAGAAGATCATCGCCCGTCCTGACCTCAAGGAACTGTTCGTCCAGCCGGCTTCCGGTGACGCCGGTACCGCGGTCGGTGCTGCTGCCTATGTGTCCCACGCCCGTGGCGTGCCGGTCGAGAAGATGGAGCATGTCTACCTCGGCCCTGCGTACTCCAACGAAGACGTGATCGCCGCCTGTGCCCGTCACCCGAGCCAGCCGAAATGGCGCAAGCTGGAGAACATGCCCGAGCAGATCGCCAAGATCATGGTCGATGGCAACCCGGTGGCCTGGTTCCAGGGCCGCATGGAGTTCGGCCCGCGTGCCCTCGGGGGGCGCTCGATCATCGGTTGCCCAAGCGTTGAAGGCGTTGCCGACCGCATCAACCACCAGATCAAGTTCCGCGAGCGCTGGAGGCCTTTCTGCCCGTCGATGCTCGACACCGTTGCGCCGCAGATGATCAAGATCGATCACCCGGCGCCGTTCATGACCTTCACCTTCGAAGTGGCTGAAGAGTGGAAGACCCGCGTGCCGGAAGTCGTCCACGAAGACGGCACCTCGCGGGCCCAGGTGCTCAAGCGCGAGTACAATCCGCGCTACTACGACATGATGAAAGCGCTGGAGACCCTGACCGGCAACGGCGTGTCGCTGAACACCTCGCTCAACCGTCGTGGCGAGCCGATGATCTGCTCGCCGACCGATGCGCTGAACATGTTCTTCGGCTCGGACCTGCAGTACCTGATCATGGAAGACATCCTGGTGGTCAAGGACGGCGCGGACACTTATGACGTCCAGGGCTGAAAAACGCGTCCTGCAGTTCTGTCATGGTTATGACGGTCCGTTTCTGGATTGCGCGCGCCAGTACGCCAGCCTGTTCGCCGGCAGCGGTTACAAGGTCACCACGGTGTTCCTTACTGGCGCCGCCGATCCTCAGGTAGCGGCGGGCTGCGCCTCGGATGAGGTGATCTTCCTCGAGTTCAGCTCCAAGGCAATCCGTGGCCTGAAGCTGGGGGCGATCCGCGCATTGCGGCGGATCGTCGCCAGCCGCCAGTTCAGCTTCTGCATCGCGCACCGCTTCAAGCCGATCTATATCGCCTTGCTCGGCAGCCGCTTGCCGGTGGTTGGCGTGCATCACGCTTTTGGTGACTACCTGCGTGGCAGCCGCCAGCTGTTTGCCAACCTGTTCAGCAAGCGCCTGAGCCTGCTCGGCGTTTCTGATGCGGTGCGTGACGACATGCGCAAATGCCTGCCCAAGTGGCCGGTCGAGCGTATCCAGACCCTCTACAACCGCATCGATATCGAGGCGCTGCAGGCCAGCCAGGTGCCCGCCGCGCAAGCGCGCGAGGCCTTGGGCCTGGACCCGCAGGCATGGATCGTCGGCAATGTCGGCCGCCTGCATCCGGACAAGGACCAGGCCACTTTGTTGCGTGGCTTTGCCCAGGCCCAGCCGCAACTGCCGGCTGGCGCGCGCCTGGCAATCCTTGGCAAGGGCCGTCTTGAGCAAGCGCTCAAGGATCAGGCCGCCGCGCTCGGCATTGCTGGGCAGGTGGACTTTCTCGGCCAGGTGCCTGACGCCCGCCGCTACTTCCGCGCTTTCGATGCCTTCGCCTTGAGCTCTGATCATGAGCCATTCGGCATGGTGCTGCTTGAAGCCATGGTCGCCGGCGTGCCGCTGCTGGCCACGGCCTGTGGTGGTGCGGTCGAGGTGGTCGAGGGTGTCGGCATCCTGTTCCCGCTGGGCGACGCCGAGCGCCTGGGACAAGGTTTGCAGCACCTGGCGGCGCTGGATGCAGGGCAACGCCAGGAGTGTGCCGAGCATATGCTGGTGCGGCTGCGTGAGCGTTTCTCCGATGCCGCGGTACGCGAGGCCTTCTGGCAACTGCCGCACGTTCGTGCGCTGACGGCGGAGGCTTGATGCTCAACCATATTCAAGGCTGGCGCGAGCGTGGCTGGGTGCAGATCGATGCGCCAACCTATGCTCAAGCCTGGCAAAAATTTGGTGGCAGTGTTGCCACCCATCCGCTGGTTATCGAACAGCTGGCTGACCTTGCACAGATCCCGGTGCGTTACCTGGGGTGGGAGCACAATGGCGAGCTCAAGGCCGCGATTCCCACTTGGGGCCGCTATCTGGCGTTGTCCAAGGATGTGCTCAAGCGTCAGGGAAAAAAAGGCCTGTATGACCTGGGCAACGCCGAGCTGATCCTGCCGGCCGCTGTCGATGCCCAGGCGTCGCTGCGCCACGCCGGACGCTACCTGTCCGAGCTCAACCAGGGCCGTTTTACCAACCTCAAGGCGCAGACCGAAGCGCTGGCCATGGCGCGTACACCGGAAGACCTGTCGAAGAAGTTTCGCTACAACCAGCGCCGCGAACTGCGTTTGCTGGAAGAGGCGGGTGGCCAGGTGCGGCCGGTCACGGACTTTTCCAGTGCCGAGCTTGCCGCGATCTACTGCGACCTGTTCCAGCGCCGCTGGGAGTTCCCGGCCACCGGTGCCGAGCGCATGGCCGAGGTGATCGAGCGCCTGCGCACGTTGTTGATCGGTTCGGTGCTGTTTCTTGACGATGCGCCCATTGCCATCCAGTTGGTCTATCGGGTTGAAGCGCCCGAGTGGATCAGCGTTGAATACATCAACGGTGGTGTTGATCCGCAAACCAAGGCGTTCAGCCCTGGCAGCGTACTGAGCTTCCTCAATACCCAGGCTGCCTGGGAAGACGCCCGTGCGCGCAACAAGCCCCTGCGTTTCTCCTTCGGCCGAGCCGATCGTGAGTACAAGGACCGTTGGTGCAACCCCGTGCCGGTGTTTCAGGTGTGAGTCGCAAGCAGCAGTTGCTCAAGCGCCATCGGCGCAACAAGCGCCTGGGGCTGCTGATCGGCCTGTTGGTGCTGCTCGCCCTGGGCATTTTTGTCCAGTGGTGGCTACCGCTGTTGCTTTTGCCGCTGCTGTGGGTGGCGCATGAGGCGTGGTTTGCCGATCATCTGTTCTACTCGCCGGCCGAGGACTATCAGTATCAGTTCCCGTCAGACTGCGTGGCCCATCCTGCCACGCTGGTCGATGGCCTTGTGCGCCTGCAGTCGCCGCTGCAGCTTGGCGGTGACCAAACGCTAATCTTGCAGGTGCGCCTCAAGAGCAGCTGGCTGGGGCGTTTCCTCGATCCAGCGGTAAACCTGGGCAGTGAAGACGTTCAGACTTTCGAGCGGGGCGTAAACGGCGTGCGCTACCTGAACCTGACCGGGCTGGCCGAGCCGTTGCTGGCTGGACGCCTGCGCCTGCGTGGGCGCCATTGCCGCCTGGTGGGCGAAGCAACGCTGTGGGTAAGCCCTCGGGCCGATCTTCGTCAGCGCCGGGTCATGGTCATCGCGCCCCATGCCGATGATGCCGAACTCGCAGCGTTTGGCCTTTACAGTCAGGCCAAGGAAACCTGGGTGGTGACTTTGACCGCCGGTGAAATCGAAGCCGAACATTACCAGCGCATGGGCCTGGAAGAGGCCGAGGCTGCGTGTCTGAAGGGTCGCTTGCGAGCCTGGGACAGTATCGCCGTGCCGCGCTGGGCAGGCGTGCCGGAGTCTCATTGCGTGCAGCTTGGGTATTTCTGCTTGCAGCTCCCGGCCATGCAGGCCGCACCTGCAGAGCCGATGGCTTCACGCGAGGCCGGGCTTGCCGATACGCGCCTGTTCCGTCAGTTCAACCCGCTGACCCTGCCGGGTGACCAGGACGGCGCGCCGACCTGGAACAACCTGCTGGCCGATGTGCGAGCGCTGTTGCTAAAAGCCCGGCCACAAGTGCTGGTGATGCCGCACCCGACCCTCGATCCGCACCCCGATCACATCTGCGCCCAGGCTGCGGTGCTTGAGGCGCTGCAGGGGCTGGAATGGCAACCTGAAACCCTGCTGTGTTATGCCAATCACCTGCATGACAATGACCGCTGGCCCATGGGCGATAGCGGTGCAGGTGTTGCCTTGCCGCCGCAACTGCAAGCGACCCAGGCCTGGGCCCCCTACAGCCTGTTGCTGGAGCTGCCGGTCCAGCGCGACAAGGCCATGGCCCTGGGCATGATGCACGACCTGCAGCCGCCTGCACCGTTCAAGCGCCGTCTGCGCCGCCTGCTGCAACGCTGGCTGGCCGGGCGTAGCCCTTCGCCTTATGGCGAGAACGAATTCTTTCGCAAGGCTGTGCGTCGCCATGAACTGTTCTGGCGTCGTGATCTCTGAGCATGACACTGCAAGATTGAAAGCGGTGGCCCGAGCGCCGCAAGGAAGACAATGAAAGTTCTATTTCTGGTGCAGAAAGAGCAGCGAGCAATCCTTGATCGCTTGTACGACGGCGTTGCAGCGCATTGCGACTGCGACCTGCGCTGGCTGAGCAGTGACGAGCAACGCAACTTGCGTGGCTATTTCCGCCGCGAAGTCGATGTCGACAAGTACGATCGGATCGTGTTCTTTCTGCGCTTCAAGCAGGAGATTCGCCAAGTCGGGTTCATTCGTACGGTGCCCAATCTGGTCATCCTCGAACATGATGCCTATCAGAACTACATCCCGTGCAAATACACTGGCAAGTTCAGCACCCACTACCGTCAGTTGCCCTGGGCGCGGGTGATCAGTTCCGGTTACATGGTCAGCGAGCGGCTGCGTCAGGAGGGTTTCGATGCCGAGTTCGTACCCAAGGGTTATGACCAGCAGTTGCTGGCCGACCAGGGCCGTGAGCGGGATATCGAACTGGCGTTCGTCGGCAGTACCAACAGTGTTGCCTACAGTGGCCGCAAAGCGCTGCTCGACGAACTGGCGCAGGTGGAAAACCTGCTGGTGACCCGCACCAAATCGGGTGAAGAGTATTGCGACACGCTCAACCGTATCCGCTTTTTTGTCAGTGCGGATGTCGGCATGGGCGAATACATGATCAAGAATTTCGAGGCGATGGCCTGTGGCTGCGTTTTGCTGGCCTTTGACCAGGGTGAAGCAGAGAATCGCGCCCTGGGCCTGAAAGACATGCATAACGTGGTGCTCTATGACAGCATTGCCCAGTTGCAAGAGAAGCTGAAAGTGTTGCGTGCCGACCCCGAGTTGGTCGAGTGCATTGGCAACAACGGCCGTGATCTGGCCGTTTCGCAATTCAGCTTTGCTCAGGTAGGTCGTAGCATCGTGGAAAAAATGCAGCCACCTCTTCGTCCCCGTCCAGCCCTGACCGGTTGGCAACGCTTGCGTTTGAGACTGGGCATATGAGCCGGCTGTCCTGAAGCCAGGGAAGTAGTCTCGAACATTTGAATACAGTTTATGGGGAGGGAGTCCGGTGCGATTCTGCCAAGATAGCGACGTAACACTGGTTGTCACCAGTTGCGGACGCTTCGATTTGTTAAAACTTACGCTGGAAAGCTTTGATCGGTTCAATACCGCGCCTATTCGTGAAGTATTCATCACCGAGGACTCGGGAGATGAAGCGGTTCACGAGGCTGTGCCTGAGCATTGGAAACCGCATTGCAAGGTTTTCGTCAATCGCCCGAAACTGGGGCAGCTTGCCTCGATCGACTTGGCCTACAGCCATGTAAACACTCCTTACATCTTTCACTGCGAGGATGATTGGGAGTTCTACCGGCCTGGATTTGTCGAAGACTCCCAGGCGATCCTGGCGGTCAGCCCCGAACTGCTCCAGGTCTGGTTGCGCAGTTATGTCTACGACCTGAAACTGCACAGCCCTTATATCCACCTTGGCGAGCGCCAGGTGATTGCCGGCGTTCCCTGCTATCCGTTGCTGTCGGACAAACCTGAATGGCAAAGCTTCTCGCTGAACCCGGGTCTGCGCCGCTTGAGCGATTATCAGCGCTGCGCGCCGTTCGCCGCCTATGCTGGTGAAAAGGCACTGTCAAAACGCTATGCCGAGTTGAACCTGACCGGTGTGAGCCTGGAAGGCGATGCCGTGTTGCACACCGGCTTTGGCATGCACGTGAGCCTGCCTGAAGAGCGTCAGCGTAAAGCCCGCCGGCGTCAGCGCGAGCGGGTCAAGCTGGCAGTGACGTTGTTGATCGGCTTGGCAGTGGGAGTCGGTATTGGCTTTCTTGGGAATTGATTCTGCCGTTTTGACGGGGTTCCAGTCCGATACAGGGGGTGTCTCCCTGTGAGTATCGTCAACATCATGTGGGCTGGCGGTTCGCCGTATGTTTCGGTGCACAAGGTGCATCAGCAGATACTATCCCAGGCCGAGCCTGGGGCAGAAGTCAGCAGTTGGCTGTTGCAAGGGCAGGGCGCGTGCTATGGCAGCGGATCGACGCGCGAGTGGCATCTGTCTCATCGCCTGCTCAAGGGGAGGCATGTCTGGCGAGCACTGCGTCCGTGGCTGGGCAGGCGGTTTCGCGACGCACTGGAGCAGGTCAACGCCCAGGTTCTGTTGATTGACGGGCTGGGCGTCTCGCGTTTGATACTGCCGGTGCTCAAGGTCATGCCGGATCTTCGTGCAACGGTCGTGTTTCATGGCAAGACCCGTTTGCGTCGGGCCGATATCGCCTTGTTGCGCACCTTCCCCGCCTCCCGCTTGACGGTTGTCGCCGTTTCACAAACCCTCGCCAACGCTTTGCAGCAGGACCTCGGGGTGCCGGTGCAGGTGTTGCGTACTGCACTTGAGCCTGATGGTTTCCGCTGCGGCTTGCTTGATCGACAACAAGCGCGACAGGCGATGGGGCTCACCGAGCATGGCGTTCGTGTCCTGGGCGCAGTCGGCCGGCTGGTCGATAGCAAGGGCTTTGACTACTTGCTCGATGCCTTCGCCCAGGTTGCCCGGCAGCAGGCCGATCTGCGCCTGGTGATTCTGGGGGAGGGCAACTTGCGCTCACAGTTGCAAGCTCGGGTCCAGGCGCTGGGCCTGGCTCAGAAAGTCTCTTTGCCAGGGCATTGCGTCGGGCTGGAAAAGCTCTACAGGGCGTTTGACTGGCTATTGATTCCTTCGCATTCCGAAGGTCTGGGTCTGGTTCTGCAAGAGGCGGTAATGGCCGATGTGCCAGTCTTGTGTAGTGAACTGGCAGTTTTCCGCGAGCAATTGGGAAGTGCGGGCCGTTATGCGCCGGCGGGTGATGTGGCCGCCTGGAGCGACGCAATCACCGCCTGCGTGGGTCTTGAGGCAAGCGCAGTTGCCCGCGCTCAATACCAGGCCTTGCAGCCCGATGAGGCCTGGCAACGCTTCAGCCAGACTTCAAGGGCGCTGCTGGGCAAGCGCTGAGCCTCCTACGGCAGCAATGCGCGCTCCAGGTCAGCCAGGGGGAATTTGTCCGCCAACTGCTCCCGGGCTATGTACCGGGCAAAATGTTGCACATTGCGCCTGATCATTCGGCTGGACAAAGGCGCCCGCAGGAAACGCATGTCGGCGACGTCGATCAAGCCAAGTTGCTGGTCCGGTGTGACAACGATGTTGCCAAGGTGCAGAGAGCGGAAGTAAATGCCTGACTGATGCAGATGGCGCACCAGTCCTATGAGTTCCGGCAGACGCTCCTGCCAGCTGAAGCCGGGTTCGCGGGACTGTTGGCTCAAGGTTTTGCCTGGCAGTGGGCGGTACAGCACCGCAGTCATTCCTGGTGCGTCCAGCTTGTAGTACTCCAGCACTTCAAGCGTAGGAATTCCCTTTTTCTTTAGCATCACCGCGTTGTCGATAAAGCGTCTCGAGTAAGGTCGCAGCAGCGCAGATGAAATTAACCGCTTGCGCCTGAACAGCTTGAGGATATTGCCGTCTGTTAACAGGTAGACTTTAGCGCCGTAGCTGTCGGCCTCCAGGATCTGGGCGCCGAGTATCAGCTGATTGAAGTCGACCTGGGGGAGCCGGGAACATTGCATGGGTAAGGGCCTTGTCATCGGGCAAGCAAAATGACCGGCAATAATGCCGAAAAGTTCAAGGATGCACCATGGTGATGTTAGTGAATGGATGGGGAGAAGCATGATGTATGCAAGGCGCTGGGCGCAGGTTTGGCTGACGGTCGGTTTTTTATGGTTTCTGGTGGCAATTGCCTTGGCGCCGAGCAACAAAATCTATCAGCAAGGCCTGATCCTCTTTCTCTGGTTGCCGACATTGGTGTTGTTCTGGTCTGCACGTGAGATGTACACGCAAGTGTGGAGCGTTCAACGTTGGTTATGCCTGTCCGTCTGTCTGCTATTGTGCTGGGCTGCATTGAGCCTGTCCTGGTCGGCCGCGGATGATCTCGGGCGTGAGTTCAAGCGTCTGTTCTACATTGCCGTTTTTCTGCTGTTCTTCCCTCTCCTGGCCAGTCTTGGCGTACAGCGCGTGATGCAGCTGATGGTATGGGGAGGCATAGGGCTAGGAGTGGCAGCGCTTTACTCCATCATCTATTACTACGGGGTTCTGGATAAGCCATGGGGCGCCAGATTATGGGGTATAGGTGAGATTTCGCATCCAATTCTTGGCGCTTATGTCATCGCCGCAGCCGTAGTCTGGATGCTCCATTGGCCACCTCAGCAGCGCTGGGTCCAGGTGCTCTGGGGAAGCGCGCTGCTGTTGCTGGGGGCATTTCTGATTCTGTGCCAGAGTCGCGGAGCAGCCTTGGGGTTGTTGATATCGCTGGTCGCCATGCCGTTGTGGTGTCGGGACCGTCGTAGTTGCCTGATTTCGGCTGCCACGGTGGTCGCAGCGATCATCGGATTCATTGTGATGTATTCAATGATCATGCAGCGTGGATCGTCCTTCCGTCCGGAAATCTTCCAGGCCAGTTTGCAGATGATTACAGAGCATCCCTGGTTGGGGCTTGGCCTGGGGGCGTTCTATCAGGTAGCGGCGGCGGGGCAGCAGTTCGACCACACGCATAATATGTTTTCCCATATTGCCATCGAGATCGGTATTCCGGGCATGTTGCTGTGGTTGGCTGTGTGGGTGTGTGTGTTGCACGAAATCTGGCGCGCACGCGGGACTACCTTTGGCAAGGGCCTGATGGGGCTGTGGCTGTTTTCGACCCTCGCAATGCAATTCGACGCCGCAAGTCTGACGGGTACCCCGCGTGCCGAGTGGTTCATCAGCTGGCTGCCGGTCGGTCTGGCCACTGTCCTGGTCTGGGTACGTGTCCGGGCTCCAGGCTGTGATAAAATTTCTGGTTCTATCTGAACAGCGAGCTCGACGATGGCCGAAACACCGCGAGAGGCGGAGCAGAGCTCCAGCCTGAAAATCTACTTCCGGCTGCTGAGCTATGTGAAGCCGTACATCGGCATTTTTATGCTGAGTATCCTCGGCTTTGTGATCTTTGCTTCGACCCAGCCAATGCTGGCCGGGATTCTCAAGTATTTCGTCGATGGCTTGAGCAATCCCCAGGCGGTGTTGTTCCCCAACGTGCCGTATCTCAAGGACCTGCAGTTGCTGCAGGCGGTGCCGCTGCTGATCGTGCTGATCGCCGCCTGGCAGGGCCTCGGCTCGTTCCTGGGCAACTACTTCCTGGCCAAGGTTTCCCTGGGCCTGGTGCACGACCTGCGGGTCGAGTTGTTCAACAAGCTGTTGGTGCTGCCTAACCGTTACTTCGACAACCACAACTCCGGTCACCTGATTTCACGCATCACCTTCAACGTGACCATGGTCACCGGCGCGGCAACCGATGCAATCAAGGTGGTGATACGTGAAGGTCTGACCGTGGTCTTCCTGTTTGTCTACCTGCTGTGGATGAACTGGAAGTTGACCCTGGTGATGCTGGCAATCCTGCCGATCATTGCGGTGATGGTCGGTACGGCGAGCAAGAAATTCCGTAAGCAGAGCAAGAAGATCCAGGTGGCCATGGGTGACGTTACCCACGTCGCTTCCGAGACTATCCAGGGCTACCGGGTCGTGCGCAGCTTCGGTGGCGAAAGCTATGAGCAACAGCGCTTTGCCAATGCCAGCCAGAGCAACACCGACAAGCAGCTGCGCATGACCAAGACCGGCGCGGTCTACACGCCGATGTTGCAGCTGGTGATCTATACCGCCATGGCCGCGCTGATGTTCCTGGTGTTGTTCCTGCGAGGTGATGCCACGGCAGGTGACCTGGTTGCCTATATCACCGCGGCGGGTCTGCTGCCCAAACCGATTCGCCAGTTGTCGGAAGTCAGTTCGACCATTCAAAAGGGCCTGGCCGGAGCCGAAAGCATTTTCGAGCAACTGGACGAGGCGCCAGAAGTCGACAGCGGCACTGTTGAACTCGACCGTGTAGTGGGTCGCCTTGAGGTCCGCAACCTGAGCTTCACCTATCCGGGTACCGAACGTCAGGTCCTGACCGATATTTCCTTCACCGCCGAACCCGGGCAGATGATCGCCCTGGTGGGCCGTTCGGGCAGTGGCAAGTCGACCCTGGCGGGGTTGATCCCGCGTTTCTACCACCACGACCAGGGGCAGATCCTGCTCGATGGCGTGGAGATTGAAAACTACCGGCTGCGCAACCTGCGCAAGCACGTCGCCCAGGTGACCCAGCATGTAACGCTGTTCAACGATACCGTGGCCAACAACATCGCCTATGGCGATCTGGCCGGGGCGCCACGAGCCGAAATCGAGGCCGCCGCCGCCGATGCCTATGCCAAGGAATTCGTCGACCAGTTGCCCAAGGGCTTCGATACCCAGGTCGGTGAAAACGGCGTGCTGTTGTCTGGCGGCCAGCGCCAGCGTTTGGCGATTGCCCGGGCGCTGCTCAAGAATGCGCCGTTGCTGATTCTCGATGAGGCCACTTCGGCCCTCGATACCGAGTCCGAGCGGCACATCCAGGCCGCCCTGGATCATGTGATGAAAGGTCGCACCACCCTGGTGATCGCCCACCGTCTGTCGACCATCGAGAAGGCCGACATGATCCTGGTGATGGACCAGGGCAAGCTGGTCGAGCGTGGTACTCACGCCGAGTTGCTGGCTGCCAATGGCTACTACGCCAGGCTGCATGCCATGGGGCTGGATGAGCCGGCCAAGGTCGACATCACCTGATCCACCCGCACCGGGGCTTGTTGGCCCCGGTTGCCTTTCCCTGGAAAGCCTCGCAACAAGGCGGTAAACAAGCCTTCGCTTTGCCTGTGCTAATATCCTGCCCCTGTTAATTATTTTGTATATGGGTTGCCCATGAAGTTGTCCATGCCGCGTTTCGATCAAGCCCCGGTACTGGTGGTGGGCGATGTCATGCTCGACCGCTATTGGCATGGCGGTACCTCACGGATTTCACCTGAAGCGCCGGTGCCGGTGGTCAAGGTCGAACAGATCGAGGACCGTCCCGGCGGTGCTGCCAACGTGGCCTTGAACATCGCCGCTCTGGGCGCGCCGGCAGCGCTGGTTGGCGTGACCGGTCAGGACGAGGCTGCCGACAGCCTTGCCAACAGCTTGCAGGCTGCTGGTGTACGCTCGATCTTCCAGCGTATTGCTCACCAGCCGACCATCGTCAAGTTGCGGGTCATGAGCCGTCACCAGCAGTTGCTGCGTATCGACTTTGAAGAGCCCTTTGCCACCGACCCGCTGTCCCTGGGCGCCGAGGTCGATGCGTTGCTCGATGGCGTCAAGGTGCTGGTGCTGTCGGACTATGGCAAGGGGGCATTGAAAAACCACCAGAGCCTGATCCAGGCGGCCCGGGCCAAGGGCATTCCGGTGCTGGCCGACCCCAAGGGCAAGGATTTCTCGATCTATCGTGGCGCCAGCCTGATCACCCCGAACCTCAGCGAATTCGAAACAATCGTTGGCCGTTGTGCCGACGAGGCCGAGCTGGTGGCCAAGGGCGCTCAGTTGATGAGCGAGCTGGAACTGGGCGCCTTGCTGGTGACCCGTGGCGAACACGGCATGACGCTGCTGCGTCCTGATCACCCGGCCTTGCACCTGCCAGCCCGTGCCCGTGAAGTGTTCGACGTGACCGGTGCTGGCGATACAGTGATCTCGACCCTGGCCGCGGCCATCGCTGCCGGCGAAGAGCTGCCGCATGCCGTAGGTCTGGCAAATCTTGCCGCCGGTATCGTGGTCGGCAAGCTGGGTACCGCCGCCATCAGCGCCCCTGAGCTGCGCCGTGCCATCCAGCGCGAAGAAGGTTCCGAGCGTGGCGTGCTGAGCCTCGACCAGTTGCTGCTGGCCATCGACGATGCCCGCGCGCACAACGAGAAGATTGTCTTCACCAACGGTTGCTTCGACATTCTGCATGCCGGTCACGTGACCTACCTCGAGCAGGCCCGAGCCCAGGGCGATCGCCTGATCGTCGCGGTCAACGACGACGCCTCGGTCAGCCGCCTGAAAGGCCCGGGCCGGCCGATCAACAGTGTTGACCGGCGCATGGCCGTGCTGGCTGGCCTCGGCGCCGTGGACTGGGTCATCAGCTTCCCTGAAGGTACCCCGGAAAACCTGCTGAGCCAGGTCAAGCCGGATGTGTTGGTCAAGGGCGGAGACTACGGTATCGACCAGGTAGTTGGCGCCGACATCGTCAAGGCCTACGGCGGCACCGTGAAGGTGCTGGGCCTGGTGGAAAACAGCTCGACCACCGCCATTGTCGAGAAGATCCGCAAGAACTGAAGCATCGCGGGGCAAGTCGCCCCGTGATCGGTTCTACTTGCGCAATCCGCCACGCGCCATCTGCAACAACTCCCGCGCCCTGCCGGTCAGCCGCTTCAAGCCGCTGTCCGGCTTCGCGGGCGTCAGGCCTTGCTGCCTGACCCAGTCTTTCCAGCGAATCCGCTCATCCCTGACCAGCCATCCTTCCTGCCGGGCGAAGCTTTCGGCCAGGTAAAGCCCGCGGGTGGTGGCCGGTACCAGGCGATCCTTGCTCAGGGTATAGAGCTCGGCGCGTGGCTGGCCGTCTTCCAGCGGCATCAGGTAAAGGTCGGGACGCTTGCGGTTGAGACGGGCCACCAACTGGTCGCCTTCAAGGCGCTCATCGACATGAAACAGGCTCAGTGATTTGGCCTCGCGCGGCACTTGCAGGCACAGGTCGTAGATCAGTTGCAGCGAGGCGGTGGGCAAATGCACGTAGGCACGCGGCCGCTCCAGTAGCTGCAGGTTGGCGCAGCGCACCGGGCGTGCGGCGCCGGATTGCGGGGTCAGGACAAACGGCAGGGCTTCGCGGTAGTGCAGGGCGTCAGCGTAGGGGGCCGGTAGCCAGGTATCGTTGAAGCGCCCGCCCAGCCAGCCTTCCGGGGTTTCCAGCAGGCATTCCTCGGCAACCTCCTGAATCGCTGTATGCAGCGGCAGGTTCAGCTCTTGGGCTGGCACGTAGCCGGAGATCAACTTCAAGACCACGTCGCCACGGTCCTGGCGGCGCTGACGCACCAGCACCCAGTAATCGCGATTCTGCCAGCGCAGGGTCAGCCGTACCGACACGCCAAGGTTGGCCAACTCGACAGCAAAGTGCTGGCTGTCGGCGAGCTGGATTGGCTTGCGTCGTTGCAGGGTCTGGGCGAAGTTCAGCGGCATGCCGATGCTCTGGTAGACCAGGCCTTCGGGGCTGGCCTCGACATGCAACGGCAGGGTTTTGAAGTTGCTTGGGTTCTTGCGGATCAGCGTTCGCGGCATGTCGGCTCCTTCTTGCGTTGGGGTCGGCCGCGGCGGCGGCATGAATGTCAGCGGCGCAGAACGTTGGCGACGGTCGCCACATTATGGGCCAGGTGCAGCGGGTTGATGGTACCGACAATAGCACTGCTGACGCCGGGGTGGGCGAACAGCAGTTCGAAGCTGGCACGCACCGGGTCGACACCCGGGCTCAGGCATGCGTGACCACTGGCCAGGGCCTTTTTCACCAGGATCGCCTTGCCGTGGTCGGCAGCATAATCGATCACCGGACGTTCAGCCTGCTCGTTCAGATTGTAGGTGACCATGGCGCAATCGCCGCGTTCGAGCGCCTTGAGGCCGCCGGCTGCAGTTTTGCCGGACAGCCCGAAGCCACGGATCTTGCCTTCCTGCTTCAGCGCTTCGAGGGCCTGGTAGACCTCTTCGTGCTCAAGGATATGCAGGTCGTTGCCGTCGGAATGCACCAGCACCAGGTCGATGCAGTCGGTTTCCAGGCGCGTGAGGCTGCGCTCGATGGAAAAGCGCGTGTGCGCCGCACTGAAGTCGAAGCGCGACTGGCCATCCTCGAACTCTTCACCGACCTTGCTGACGATCACCCAGTGATCACGCTGGCCACGCAACAGCGGGCCGAGGCGTTCTTCGCTGCGGCCATAGGCGGGTGCGGTATCGATTAGATTGATGCCCAGTTCCCGGGCCTGGGCCAGCAGCATCCGGGCTTCGTCATCATCAGGAATGGTGAAGCCGCTGGGGTATTTGACGCCCTGATCGCGGCCGAGCTTGACCGTGCCCAGGCCCAGTGGCGAAACCATCAGGCCGGTGCTGCCGAGTGGGCGATGCAGGTCGTGCAGGGTCGGCAGGCTCATGGCAGCAGTTGCTCCCACACCGGCAGGGCCATGGGCGGCCGCGGCAGTCCGGGCAAGGCGGCCTGGCCGGCCGGCTTGATGCCGTCGCGCTCAAGGTTGGCCAGCACCCGGTCGCTGAAGTCCGGGGCCAGGGCCAGCTTGGTCGGCCAACCCACCAGCAGACGTTGCTCCTCGGCGAGGAAGGCATTGTCGGGGCGTACCAGGCCCGATTGCGCAGGCTCAGCGCGGTCGATACGCACGGTTGCCCAGCGCACCTGGCTCAGGTCGACCCATGGCAGCAGATTGGCGACTTCTTTTTTCGCCGCGGCGATCTGCGCGTCGGGCTCGCGGGCCACGCCCTCTGCTTCGGCCAGGTCGCCGCCCAGGTACCAGACCCACTGACCATCAGCGGCCGGGTGGCTGGTAACGGTGATGCGTGGCTTCGGCCCGCCGCCCAGGCAGTGGGCGTACAGTGGTTTGAGGCTGGCGCCCTTGGCCATGACCATGTGCAGCGGCCGGCGCTGCATGGCCGGCTGGCTCAGGCCCAGAGCCTGGAGCAAGGCAGCATTGCCGGCACCCGCGCTGAGTACCACGCGTTGGGCGCGGATTTCGCGGCCATCGACGCGCAGGCCGGTCAGCTCGCCATTATCGTGCAGGGGCTCGATGGTTTCTGCGGCCAGCAGGCTGTCGCCGGCCAGTTCCGCAAGCTTGTTGAGCAGGCTCGGCACGTCGACGACCAACTCGGCCAAACGATAGACCTTGCCCTTGAACGCGCGGTCCTGCAGGGCGGGTGGCAACTGATCGCCTTTGACCTGATCAACCCGGCCGCGCACTGCCTTGCTGGCAAAGAAGCTGGTGAGGTTACCGGCCAGGGTGCCGGGGGACCACAGGTAATGGGCTTCGGACAGCAGGCGCACGCCGGTCAGGTCCAGCTCGCCATTGCCGGCCAGGGCTTCGCGCCAGCGCCGGGGCATGTCGGCGATGGCTTCCGAGGCGCCGGTCAGGGCGCCGTGCAGCGCATATTTGGCGCCACCGTGGATGATCCCTTGGGATTTGAGGGTCTGCTCGCCACCGAGGCTGGCGCGCTCCACCAGTACCGTCGAATAGCCGAGCCGACGCAGGCGGGCATTGAGCCAGAGGCCTGCGACCCCGGCGCCGACGATCAGCACATCGGTGGAAATTACGGTTGGCATGCATGAACCTCACAAGCTTGGACAGACGCCCAGTATACAGCCTGTGAGCCATTGCACCCGGTTGCCGATCAATGCCCGGCGGTTTTCGAGAAGACCTGGATCACCACCACACCGCCGACGATCATGGCCATGCCGAGCATCGCCGGCACGTCCAGCTTCTGCCCGTAGATCACCAGCGCCGCAACGCTGATCAGGACGATGCCCAAGCCCGACCAGATTGCATAGGCGATACCCACCGGAATGCTGCGCACCACCAGGGTCAGCATCCAGAACGCCACAGCGTAGCCACAGACCATCAGCAGCAGCGGCAGGGGCGTGCTCAGGCCCTTGACGGCTTTCATCGACGCGGTGGCGATGACTTCGGCGCAGATGGCGATAGCCAGGTAGGTGTAGGCATTCATGTCGGTGATCCTCTGTTCTGGCTGGGCATTCTAGAGCAAGCCTGAATGGGGTAAAGTCATTACCTATCTTTCCTGGAGATAGGTTGATGGCCGAGCAGTGGAATCTGGAGCAGTTGCGCATGTTCGTGCGGGTCGCCGAGCTACGTTCGTTCTCGGCCGTAGCCCGTGAACAGCGCAAGGCGCAATCGGCGGTGAGCAATGGTATTGCCCTGCTGGAGGCCGACCTGGGTGTGACCTTGTTCGAGCGCAGCAGCGGCCGCCAGCCACGCCTGACCGAGGCCGGCGCAACCTTGCTGGAAGATGCCCGCGAACTGCTGCGCCAGTGCGAGCGCCTGGATGGTCGGGCCCTGGCCTTGATGCGCGGGCAGGAGGCACAACTGCGTGTGGCTCAGGACGAGGCCATGCCGTATCAGCCGGTGATCGACAGCCTCGATGAACTGGCCCGGCAGTTCCCCTTGCTCGAAGTGCAGATGGCCAGCGGTGCCCAGGGCGACGTGGCGCGCAAGCTGATCGAGCGGCGTGCCGATCTGGGGCTGCTGTTCCACCATGACCAGATGCCGGTGTCCCTGGAGCGCCGGGCAGTGGGGCGGATCGAGATGGTCACCGCGTGTGGCGTAGATCATCCCTTGACCCGGTTGGATCGCGTCACTCGCCAGGACCTGGCCCGCCACCGTCAATTGCTGATTACCCCGCAGGAAAGCGGCTACCCCGGTGGCGAACCGATCAGCCCGCAGATCTGGCGCGCCGACAGCTTCTACGCCATGGCCGAACTGCTGATGCGCGGGCTGGGCTGGGCCTGGCTGCCACGGCATGTGGTGCAGTACCCCACGTACCAGGCGCAAATGGTCGAGCTGGCCAGCGAGTGGACGCCGCCGGCGCTGGTGGTCGAGCTGGTGTGGCGGCGTGACGAGCCGCTGGGCCCCGCCGCGCAGTGGTTGGCTGAACGCTTCGCAGTGCACTTGCGCGCAATTGGCTAGTACACTTCGGCGCCATGAACAGAACCCTCTATACCTTGCTGTTTCACCTGGGCCTGCCGCTGGTTGCGCTGCGCCTGTTCCTGCGTTCGCGCAAGGCGCCGGCTTATGGTCAGCGCATCGGTGAGCGATTTGCCCTGAACCTGCCGGCCATGGCCGAAGGCGGGATCTGGGTGCATGCGGTGTCGGTGGGCGAGAGCATTGCCGCCGCGCCGATGATTCGCGCCTTGCTGCAGGCTTATCCACAGCTGCCGATCACTATCACCTGCATGACCCCGACCGGTTCCGAGCGGGTTCGGGCGATGTTTGCCGATGAACCGCGCATCCAGCACTGCTACCTGCCATACGACTTGCCCTGGGCCGCCGGACGCTTTCTCGATCACGTGCAGCCCAAGCTTGCGGTGATCATGGAAACCGAGCTGTGGCCCAATCACATTCACCAGTGTGCCAAGCGCGGCATTCCCGTGGCCCTGGCTAACGCGCGGTTGTCCGAGCGCTCGGCCCGGGGCTATGCGCGCTTTGCCGGGTTGACCCGGCCGATGCTGGCGCAGATGAGCCTGATCGCGGTGCAGACCGAAACCGAAGCCCAGCGTTTTCGCCAGTTGGGTGCGCGCCTGGAATGCGTGCAGGTGACCGGTTCGATCAAGTTCGACCTGAGCATCGACGAGCACCTGTTGTCGCGTGCGCAGGCCTTGCGTGAGCAATGGCAGGCCGCTCAGCGTCCGGTGTGGATCGCGGCCAGCACTCATGAAGGCGAGGACGAGATCATCCTCGCCGCTCACCGGCAGTTGCGCGAGCACCATGCCGACGCCTTGCTGATTCTGGTGCCGCGTCACCCGGAGCGCTTCAACAGTGTCTTCGAGTTGTGCCGCGGGCAATTGCCGACGGTACGTCGTTCCAGTGGCGAACCGGTGGCTGCTGATACCGCAGTGCTGCTCGGCGACACCATGGGTGAGCTGCTGTTTCTCTATGCCCTGGCCGATATTGCCTTCGTTGGTGGCAGCCTGGTGCCCAATGGCGGGCACAACCTGCTGGAGCCTGCGGCATTGTCATTGCCGGTGCTCAGTGGTCCGCATTTGTTCAACTTTCTCGAGATCGCGGCGATGCTGCGTGAGGCCGGTGCCTTGCAGGAAGTCGATGATGTCCAGGGGGTGGCGGCCGAGGTGCGCCGCTTGATCGAGTTGCCTCGAGATGCGCAACGCATGGGGGCGGCAGGGCTGGCGGTGATGAAGGCCAACCAGGGGGCGTTGCAGCGCTTGCTTGAAGGGTTGGGGCGGTTGATCTAGGCAGACTTTGCCTGCCATCGCCGGCAAGGCCGGCTCCACACAGGGTTTTGTGGGAGCCGGCTTTGCCGGCGATTGCGTTTCAGGGCCGTGCTTCGAAGTTGGCCTTGGCCGCAGCGGCCAGGTCCGGCGGCAGGAAGTCCTTGTCCGGGTTGTAGTCCGGTTTCAGGTAACGGCTCAGGTCGTTCAGGTCCTGCGGGCTCAAGGTGCCCGCGGCCTGCTTCAGGCGCAGGTTGTCGAGGATGTAGTCGTAGCGGGTGTTGTTGTAATCACGCACCGAGGTGTACAGCTGGCGCTGGGCGTCGAGCACGTCGACGATATTGCGGGTACCCACCTGGTAGCCGATTTCAGTGGCTTCCAGGGCGCTCTGGTTGGAGATGATCGACTGCTTGCGCGCTTGTACCTGTTCCACGTCGGTGTTCACCGCGCGGTGCAGGTTGCGGGTGTTTTCCACCACCTGGCGGCGCAGGCTTTCGCGCTGCTGTTCGCTCTGGCTCAGGCGCTGGTAGGCCTCGCGCACTTGCGAGCTGGTCAGGCCGCCGCTGTAGATCGGGATGTTCAGTTGCAGGCCGATGCTGGTCTGCTCGACATCACCGCTGTAGTTCTGTCCGGTAAGGTTGGGGTTGGTGAAGCCCAGGCTGTCGTTGTCGCCTTTCTGGTAGCGCGCTACCGCATCCACGGTCGGCGCGTGCCCGGCCTTGCGCTGGCGCAGGGTTTCTTCGGCGGCGCTCACCGCGTAGTTGGTGGCGAGCAGATTGAGGTTCTGCTTGCCGGCAGTCTCGACCCAGGCTTTGGCATCGTTCGGTACTGGCACTTGCACCGGCAAGGTGTGGACGATGCCTTGTACCGAGTTGTAGTCGCGGTTGGTCAGGGTGATCAGCGCCTCGAAGGCGTCATCGACCTGGCGCTGGGCAACGATGCGGTTGGCCCGGGCAGTGTCATAGCTGGCTTGGGATTGCAGCACGTCGGTCTTGTCCGAGAGGCCGACGTCGAAGCGCTCGTTGGACTGGTCGAGCTGGCGCTTGAACGCTGCTTCTTCGGCTTTGGTCGAAGCCAGGGTGTCCTGGGCGCGCAGCACGGCGAAATAGTTTTCGGCACTTTGCAGGATCAGGTTCTGTTCGGTTGCCGACAGTTCCAGGGCTGACTGCTCGTTGACCGCTTCGGCGGCCTGCAACTGGAACCAGCGGTCAGCGCGGAAGATCGGTTGCGCCAGGGTCGCCTGCCAGGAATTGCCACTGCGGTTGGCAGTCGCCGACGGGCTGTCGATCTTGGTGCGGTTGCTCATCATCTCGGCGCCGGCCGAGAGGTTCGGCAACAGGCCAGCGCGGGCCTGAGGCACCACTTCCTTCTGAGCGCCGTAGTTGGCGCGGGCGGCCGCCAGGTCGGCGTTATTGTTCACGGCCTCCTGATAGACACTGACCAGGTCGGTCTTCGCCGACAGGGGCACGTCCGCTGCCCAGGCCATTCCGTTGGTAGCACAAGACACGGCGAGGGCCAGTGAAAGTTTGCGCAGCATAGGGCAATCCTTGAACGGTGAGTATTTCTGAACTGGTGAGTGTAGTTGCGCAGCCATTTTGCAACAATCCGCTATTTGCGCCATTTATCGTGTCCGTGTCCAGGTGCTTGGCTTTGTATGCCACTCCAGTCTAGACTGGCCCCGTTCTTGTCGGGGTGCCTTGCGTTGAGGCTGAGATCGGATAATCCGGATCCCGTTGAACCTGATCAGGTTAGCGCCTGCGTAGGGAACAAGATTTCTCGCTTTCCCGGCGAGTCTCTTGTGCCAGGTCCGGGAATGTCGAGTCAGCCACCACAGCTGCAGGCATCACCGCGCATTTGGCACAGCACCACCCTTGGTGCGTCCGTGCCGTTCAGGTTCTCCCCGACATTCCACTGCTAGGAAGCCGTCTGGAGAGCCTGTGATGAGTAAACAAGAAAAATATACCAATTTGAGTGAATCGGCCCAGGTCGATCAACAGTCCGTACAGCCGTTCACCCGCTCGCGCAAAATTTATGTCGAGGGCTCGCGCCCGGACATCCGCGTGCCCATGCGTGAAATCAGCCTCGATGACACCCCCACCGATTTCGGCGGCGAAGCCAACGCTCCGGTGCTGGTCTACGACACTTCCGGCCCCTACACCGACCCCAACGTGATCATCGACGTACGCAAGGGTCTGGGCGATGTGCGCTCGGCCTGGATCGACGCCCGTGGCGACACCGAGCGCCTGGCCGGCCTGTCGTCGGACTTCGGCCAGCAACGCCTGGCCGATGCCGAGCTGACCAAGCTGCGTTTCGCCCACGTGCGCAACCCGCGCCGGGCCCAGGCCGGCGCCAACGTCAGCCAGATGCACTATGCACGCCAGGGCATCATCACTGCCGAGATGGAATATGTCGCCATCCGCGAAAACATGAAGCTGCAAGAAGCTCGCGCCGCCGGCCTGCTTGACCAGCAGCACGCCGGGCACAGTTTTGGCGCCAGCATCCCGAAAGAAATCACCGCCGAATTCGTCCGCGAAGAGATCGCCCGCGGCCGCGCCATCATCCCGGCCAACATCAACCACGTGGAGCTGGAGCCGATGATCATCGGCCGCAACTTCCTGGTGAAGATCAACGGCAACATCGGCAACAGCGCCCTGGGCTCGTCCATCGAAGAAGAAGTGGCCAAGCTGACCTGGGGCATCCGCTGGGGTTCGGACACGGTGATGGACCTGTCCACCGGCAAGCATATCCACGAAACCCGCGAGTGGATCATCCGCAACTCGCCGGTGCCGATCGGTACCGTGCCGATCTACCAGGCGCTGGAGAAGGTCAACGGCGTGGCCGAGGACCTGACCTGGGAGCTGTTCCGCGACACCCTGATCGAACAGGCCGAGCAGGGTGTGGACTATTTCACCATCCATGCTGGCGTACTGCTGCGCTATGTGCCGCTGACCGCCAAGCGCGTTACTGGCATCGTCAGCCGCGGCGGTTCGATCATGGCCAAGTGGTGCCTGGCGCACCACAAAGAGAACTTCCTCTACACCCACTTCGATGAAATCTGCGAAATCATGAAGGCCTACGACGTCAGCTTCTCGCTGGGCGACGGCCTGCGTCCGGGCTCGATTGCCGATGCCAACGACGCAGCGCAGTTCGGCGAACTGGAAACCCTCGGCGAGCTGACCAAGATCGCCTGGAAGCATGACGTCCAGTGCATGATCGAAGGCCCGGGCCACGTGCCGATGCAGTTGATCAAGGAGAACATGGACAAGCAGCTCGAGTGCTGCGACGAAGCGCCGTTCTACACCCTTGGCCCGCTGACCACCGACATCGCCCCGGGTTACGACCACATCACCTCGGGTATCGGTGCGGCGATGATCGGCTGGTTCGGTTGCGCCATGCTCTGCTACGTCACGCCCAAGGAACACCTGGGCTTGCCGAACAAGGATGACGTCAAGACCGGCATCATCACCTACAAGATCGCCGCCCATGCTGCGGACTTGGCCAAGGGGCATCCCGGCGCGCAAATCCGCGACAACGCCCTGTCCAAGGCGCGCTTCGAGTTCCGCTGGGAAGACCAGTTCAATCTTGGCCTGGACCCGGACACCGCGCGTAGCTTCCACGACGAGACCCTGCCCAAGGACTCGGCCAAGGTCGCGCACTTCTGCTCGATGTGCGGACCGAAGTTCTGCTCGATGAAGATTACCCAGGAAGTGCGTGAATACGCCGCCAACCAGCGCATCGACGCGGTGGACGTGGCAGTCGAAGATGGCATGCGCGAGCAGGCCGAGCGGTTCCGCCAGGAAGGCAGCCAGTTGTACAAAAAGGTGTAAGCCGATTCGGGGGTCAAGTCGAGCCGTCGCACCGCCGCTCCCACAGTGGGAGCGGCGGTGCAACGGCTCGACTTGACCCGCGATAGGGCCTCAAATAACAACAACTTCTCCTGTCGAGACCACTCTCGTGAGCACACTCAGCCAGTTTTCCCCCGATCACCCGGTCACCGCCGAGCAACGCGTGCTCAGCGGCCGCGACCTCTGTTCCCTGTGGTTTTCCCTCGGCATCGGCCTGATGGTCCTGCAGACCGGCGCCTTGCTCGGCCCCGGCCTGGGCTTGGCCAATGCGGTGCTGGCGATCATCATCGGCACCAGCGTCGGCGTGCTGTTGTTGGCGGCTGTCGGGGTCATCGGCAGCGATACCGGCCTGTCGTCCATGGCCGCCCTGCGTCGCAGCCTGGGCCGCAACGGCGCGCGCCTGCCGGCCATGCTCAACCTGCTGCAACTGATCGGCTGGGGTTCGTTCGAAATCATCGTCATGCGCGATGCCGCCAGCTTGCTCAGCGAGCGTGCCTTCGGCGCCGGCAGTGCGCTGACCAATCCTTTGTTGTGGACCTTGTGCTTCGGCGCGCTGGCCACCTTGCTGGCGGTCAGCGGCCCCTTGACCTTCGTGCGCAAGATCCTGCGCAAATGGGGCATCTGGCTACTGATCGGCGCCTGCCTGTGGCTGACCTGGAACCTCTTCGCCAAGGCCGATCTGGCTGCGCTGTGGGCGCAAGCCGGCGATGGCTCGATGCCACTGGCGATCGGCATTGATATCGCCATTGCCATGCCGCTGTCGTGGCTGCCGCTGATTGCCGACTACTCACGCTTCAGCCAGCGTGCCAGCCGGGTGTTCGCTGGCACGGCGCTGGGCTACTTCGTCGGCAACGTCTGGATGATGAGTCTGGGCGTGGCCTACACCCTGGCGTTTGCTCCGGCCGGCGAGGTCAATACCCTGCTGCTGGCGCTGGCCGGCGCGGGCCTGGGCATTCCGCTGCTGCTGATCCTGCTCGATGAGTCGGAAAAGGCTTTCGCCGATATTCACTCGGCGGCCGTCTCCAGCGGTTTGCTGGTGCGCCTGAAGGTCGAGCACCTGGCCCTGGCTATCGGCGTGCTGTGCACCCTGATCGCCAGCTTCGCGCCGCTGGCGCAATACCAGAACTTCCTATTGCTCATCGGCTCGGTGTTCGCGCCGCTGTTCGGTGTGGTGCTGGTCGATCACTTCATCGTCCGACGCCGGCGCAGCGACACCAGCCCGATCCACAGCCTGCACTGGCCGGCATTGCTGGCCTGGGCAATTGGTGTCGCAGCTTATCACCTGCTGGCGCACTACGCGCCGAACGTCGGCTCGACCCTGCCGGCCTTGCTGCTGGCAGGGTTGGTCTACTGGACTGCCGCGCCGGCGGTCAGCCGCGACCGGGAAACAACTCCGGCTTGATCACGCCGTTCAGGCGCGGGTAGGGGATTTTCAGCTCGATGTGGCCCATGGAGTACGGGGCGATGGCATAGACCTCGTACTTCAGCACCACCGCGCCGTAGGTCAGGGCGATATGCGGGGTCTGGCGGAATGGCCAGTTCTGGACGAAGTCAGCGTCCTTGTCCATGCCGGTGCTGATCAGCCAGCCTTTATGGGCTTCTTCGGCGGTCTTCCAGAAGGTCGCTTCCTGGCCTGGCACCAGCATGTCCTGCAGGGTCAGGACCTTGTCCTGTTGGCGCGAATAGTTAATGAAGCCGCGCCCGGGCATACCATGGGCGCCACCGGTGTCCAGGTAACTGGACAGCTCGATGATCACCAGTCCGTCATGCTGCTCGCGTACCTTGGCTTGCAGGTAGCTGCTGTTGCGGCTTTCGGCGCTGGCCATGAACTGCTCTTCATAGGCTTTGAGTGAGCTGGGTGGTGCGCTGCGCTCGTTGTCCTGGGTCAGTTGCAGCAGGCGTTTCTCGACGATCGCGTCCAGTTTGGGGTTGGCCGGGAAGTGGATGGTGTCGATGTTGACCAGGGGGCAATCGGCGTTGCTGCAACCGGGCTTGATGTGCTCCCAGCGGTCGCGCTTGACCTCCAGCGGCGTGCGCATGTTGGGCTGGAACAGGCTCTGACAAGCGCCCAGGGCCAGGGCCAGCACGGCCACGGAAGTCAGTTTCACAAGCGTCATGATGATCCTTGTAAGGCAAAGGTGATCGGACTTGGACCGTCGGCAAGGCCTTCAGTTCGCCACTAAGCTGAATAGACCAGCGGGGTGCCTATCCTCGCAGCCCGGGCGGTATCTTTAAAGAGGTGAAACACGGCGGTGCGCAGGTTAGGATGGCGCGATGTGGTAAATGAGGCAATGAGGATTCCCATGTCAGACACGTTCAACAACGCTACGCCCAGCAAGGTCGATATCGCCGATCGGACCACTTGCTACAAGGGCTTCTACCGCCTCGACAAGTTGCGCCTGCGCCACGAGCTGTTTGCCGGGGGCATGGGGCGTGAGATCAGTCGCGAGCTGTTCGTGCGTCACGATGCTGTTTGCGTTTTGCCCTACGATCCACAGCGCGACGAAGTGGTGCTGATCGAACAGTTTCGCGTAGGGGCGCTGGGCAAGATTGAAGACCCCTGGATGATCGAACTGGTCGCCGGTCTGATCGACAAGGACGAAGAACCGGAAGAAGTTGCACACCGCGAGGCCGAGGAGGAAGCTGGGCTTGTGTTCAGTACGCTGTGGCCGATGACCCGGTATTTCCCGTCACCGGGCGGCAGCGATGAATTTGTCCATCTTTACCTGGGCCGTTGCAGCAGCATTGGGGCCGGAGGCCTGCACGGGCTGGAAGAAGAAGGTGAGGATATTCGCGTCAAGGTCTGGGCGCTCGAGGATGCGCTGCAGGCCGTGCGCGACGGCAAAATTGCCAACGCGGCAACCATCATTGCCTTGCAATGGCTGGCCTTGAACCGCGCTGAAGTCAGGGGGCTATGGTCGTGAATCTGCTGCGCGAGCGCTACCGGGTCGATCTGGTCGGGTTGCAGGCTGCCTGTGAGGCCAACTATGCGCGCTTGATGCGCCTGTTGCCCGACATGCGCAGCACCATGAGCTCGCGCCGTATCGGCATGACCCAGGGCGACCAGATGCTTGGCGTGCTGGTCCTTGATGTGGTGCTCGCCTGCCCCTACACCACCACCTTGCGCGTGCGCCAGGAGCACAGCCTGCCCTGGCTGCCGGTGCCGCAACTGGAGGTGCAGGTCTACCACGACGCGCGCATGGCCGAAGTGGTCAGCGCCGAGCACGCCCGGCGTTTTCGCAGCATCTATCCGTATCCCAATGCGGCCATGCACCAGCCGGACGAAAAAGCCCAGCTCAACCTGTTCCTCGGTGAATGGCTGAGCCATTGCCTGGCCTGCGGCCACGAGTTGGCTGTCGTTCGCTGAAATGTGATGGCGGTCGTTTTCGAGTATTTGCTCACAGCCCGCCAGCCGCCATAATCGCGCTGAATCCTTTCAAGGAGTCGGCCCTTGCCGCAACCATCGATCCCTCTTAGCGCCGTGCCGGTGTACCTGGTGCAACTGACCGACAGTCACCTGTTTGCCGACCCGCAAGGCACGCTGCTGGGCATGAATACCCGCGACAGTCTGCAGCGTGTGATCGAACGGGTGCGTGACGAGCAGCCGCGGATCGATTTGCTGCTGGCCACTGGCGACCTGTCTCAGGATGGCTCGGTGGCGTCCTATGCGAGCTTTCATGAGCTGACGAAAAGCCTCGGGGCCCCGGCGCGCTGGCTTGCCGGCAACCACGACGAACCTGTGCCCATGGAGCAGGCTGCAACGGGCACTGATTTGCTGAGCCCCGTGGTGGACATGGGCAATTGGCGCATCCTGATGCTCAACTCGGCAGTGCCCGGCGCGGTGCCGGGATTGCTCGATGACGACCAGCTCAGTTTGCTTGAGCAAGCCTTGCGCGAAGCGCCCGAGCGTCATCACCTGATCTGTTTCCACCACCAACCGGTGCCCATCGATTGCGCGTGGATGGCGCCGATCGGCTTGCGCAATGCCGATGCGCTGTTCGCCGTACTGAAAGGTTATCCACAGGTACGTGCCTTGCTCTGGGGGCATATCCATCAGGAGTGGGACCAGGTGCGTGACGGCGTGCGGCTATTGGCCTCACCCTCGACCTGCATCCAGTTCGAGCCGGGCAGTGATGACTTCAAGGTCGGCGAACAGGCCCCAGGCTATCGCTGGCTGCGCCTGCAAGCGGATGGCTCGATCGACACCGGCGTATCACGGGTAAGCGACTTCGAATTCAGCGTCGACTACGAAGGCGACGGCTATTAAGTGTTGCCAAATCGCTGAAACTGCTCCATCTACAGTCGAACAGGCTAAAATGCGCGCTTTCCTGCCTGGCGTTCCAGGCACTCAAGGCGCATCGGGGGCGGCATGTCGGGTTCGATTCTCTATATTCACGGGTTCAACAGCGCGCCGTCGTCGAAGAAGGCCTGCCAACTGGTAGCGGTCATGGAGCAGTTGGGGCTGGGCGATCGCCTGCGGGTGCCGGCCCTGCATCATCACCCGCGCCAGGCCATCGCCCAACTGGAGGCCGCCATTGCCGAGCTCGAATCGCCATTACTGGTCGGCAGCTCGCTCGGCGGCTACTATGCCACCCATCTGGCCGAGCGCCACGGGCTCAAAGCCCTGTTGATCAACCCGGCGGTCAACCCGCACCGGCTGTTCGACGGCTACCTGGGGCCCCAACAGAACCTCTACACCGGCGAAACCTGGGAGCTGACCCTGGACCACGTGCAGGCCCTGGCCGAACTGGAAGTGTCGGCGCCAGTGGATGCCGGGCGCTTTCAAGTGTGGCTGCAAACCGCCGATGAAACCCTGGACTACCGCCAGGCCGAGCAGTTCTACCGCGCCTGCGCGCTGTGCATCCAGGCCGGTGGCGATCACAGCTTCCAGGGCTTTGCCGAACGCCTGCCAGTTTTGCTGAGCTTTGCCGGCATTGCCCCGCAGCAGTATCAAGCGCTCGATTTTTCTGTATTTTGATAACCTATTTTCACCCACGACTGACGACGAGAACCCATGGCCATTCCCAGCGCTAGTGCCTATAACGCAGACGCCATCGAAGTCCTCTCCGGCCTTGACCCGGTGCGCAAGCGTCCGGGCATGTACACCGATACCAGCCGGCCGAACCACCTGGCCCAGGAAGTAATCGACAACAGTGTCGACGAAGCCCTGGCCGGGCACGCCAAGTCGGTGCAGGTGATCCTCCATGCCGACCATTCCCTGGAAGTGTCCGACGATGGTCGTGGCATGCCGGTTGATATCCACCCTGAAGAAGGCGTATCCGGGGTCGAGCTGATCCTTACCAAATTGCACGCCGGCGGCAAGTTCTCCAACAAGAACTACCAGTTCTCCGGCGGTTTGCACGGGGTGGGTATTTCGGTGGTCAACGCCTTGTCCAGCCAGGTGCGGGTCAAGGTCAAGCGCGACGGCAACGAGTACCAGATGACCTTCGCCGATGGCTACAAGGCCACCGAACTGGAAGTGGTCGGCAGCGTTGGCAAGCGCAACACCGGCACCAGCGTGTACTTCGCCCCGGACCCCAAGTACTTCGACTCGCCGAAGTTCTCCGTCAGCCGCCTCAAGCACGTGCTCAAGGCCAAGGCCGTGTTGTGCCCGGGGCTGCTGGTCAGCTTCGAAGACAAAGGCACTGGCGAGAAGGTCGAGTGGCATTACGAAGACGGCCTGCGTTCCTACCTGGTCGATTCGGTCAGCGACTTCCTGCGCCTGCCAGACGAGCCGTTCTGCGGCAGCCTGGCCGGTAACAAGGAGGCCGTCGACTGGGCCTTGCTGTGGCTGCCCGAAGGCGGCGACAGCGTTCAGGAAAGCTACGTCAACCTGATTCCCACCGCCCAGGGCGGTACCCACGTCAACGGCCTGCGCCAGGGCCTGCTTGATGCCATGCGCGAGTTTTGCGAGTTCCGCAACCTGCTGCCACGCGGCGTAAAACTGGCGCCGGAAGACGTCTGGGAGCGCATCAGCTTCGTGCTCTCGATGAAGATGCAGGAGCCGCAGTTCTCCGGGCAGACCAAAGAGCGCCTGTCCTCCCGTGAGGCCGCTGCGTTCGTTTCCGGCGTGGTCAAGGATGCCTTCAGCCTGTGGCTCAATGCGCACCCCGAGCTGGGCATGCAACTGGCGGAGCTGGCCATCAACAACGCCGGCCGACGCCTGAAGGCGAGCAAGAAGGTCGAGCGCAAGCGCGTCACCCAGGGCCCGGCACTGCCAGGCAAGCTGGCCGACTGCGCGGGGCAGGACCCGATGCGCGCCGAGCTGTTCCTGGTCGAGGGTGACTCGGCGGGCGGTTCGGCCAAGCAGGCGCGGGACAAAGAGTTCCAGGCCATCCTGCCGCTGCGCGGCAAGATCCTCAACACCTGGGAAGTCGACGGCGGCGAAGTGCTGGCCAGCCAGGAAGTGCACAACATTGCCGTGGCCATCGGGGTCGACCCCGGTGCTGCCGATATGAGCCAGTTGCGCTATGGCAAGATCTGCATCCTCGCCGACGCCGACTCCGACGGCCTGCACATCGCCACCTTGCTTTGCGCCTTGTTCGTCCAGCATTTCCGCCCGCTGGTCGAGGCCGGCCATGTGTATGTGGCCATGCCACCGCTGTACCGCATCGACCTGGGCAAGGAAATCTACTACGCCCTGGACGAAGCCGAGCGTGATGGCATCCTCGATCGCCTGGTCGCCGAGAAAAAGCGCGGCAAGCCGCAGGTCACCCGATTCAAAGGCCTGGGCGAGATGAATCCGCCACAACTGCGTGAAACCACCATGGACCCGAACACCCGGCGCCTGGTCCAGCTGACCCTGGACGATCTGGACGGCACCCGCGAGATCATGGACATGCTGCTGGCCAAGAAGCGCGCCGGTGATCGCAAGAGCTGGCTGGAGTCCAAAGGCAACCTGGCCGAGGTCCTGGCTTGATACGTCTGGCCCTGACTGCAGCACTGGCGCTGTTGACGCTTCCGGCACTGGCAGCGCCGTGGCCCGAGCTCAAGCTGGTCGCCGAGCACCCGGTCGAGGGCATGCGCGGCGGCAACCTGTCTGGCCTGAGCGAATGCCGTGGCGGCTTGTGGGCGGTTTCCGACCGTGACGACGAGTTGCTCTACCACCTGGATACCTCGGCCACCGTGTGGCAGGCGCAAGCGCTGCACATGGAGGTGCCACCAGTACCGGAAAGCGGCCTGCCCTGGGGCCTGCGCTCGCGTACCTGGGCGGCTTCGCAGGTGCGTGGCGGCGAGCTGGATTTCGAAGGTATCAGCTGCGATGCCGCCGGCAATCACTACCTGGTCAGCGAAGCCCATGCCGCCGTGCTGCAGGTGCCGGTGGAGGGCGCGCCGAACTGGCTGAAGATTGATCCGAGCATGGTCCGCCAGGCGCGGGCCAGCGGCATGTTGCTGCATTTCAATGCATTGTTCGAAGGCCTGGCGGTGAGCCCGGCCGGTGACCGTATCTGGCTGGCGGCCGAGCGCGAGCGCCGCGGCCTGCTGCTGATCAACCGCCAGCAGACCACCTGGAACTGTGGCAACGGCTGCGTGCTGCTCAGCGAAGCCGGGGTCGAGATGCAGCCGCCGCAGATGGATAAACCGCGCCCGGTCTCGCGTGATTTTGCCGATCTTGCACTGTTCAACGACAAACTTTTTACCCTGGAGCGCAACGCCTACCGCATCTGTCGGCGCGACGCGCAGACGGCCAAGGTCGAGCGTTGCTGGTCATTTGCCGCCGACGCCCTGGCCGAACCTCGGCGTTACTCCCAGCCATTCGGCCTGGCCGAGGCGCTGGTGATCGATGCCAAGGGCGCCTGGATCGGCCTGGACAACAACGGTGCGACCCGCCAGGACGGCGAATCGCGACCGATCGTCTGGCGCTTTGCTGCGCCGGCCGGTGGCTGGAGTGCCGAGTCGTGAGCCAGCCGCCGGGCAAGCGTGCTGGCCGGATACTGCTGATCCTGGCCTGGGCGGCCGGGCTGTTCCTGGCCACACGCTTTTTCGGCGAGTGGGAGCAGCGTCAGGCCAACCCCAACGCCGTGGTCACCTCGCAACATGGCGAGGGTTACATCGAAGTGCAGCTGGCGGGCAATGGCCAGGGGCATTTTGTCGCCGATGGCCGGATCAACGGCCAGACGGTACATTTTCTGCTCGACACCGGGGCGACCGACGTGGCGATTCCCGAAGCCCTGGCCGGCAAGCTTGGCCTGGAGCGCGGCGCGCCGGTGATGCTGAGTACCGCCAATGGCCGGACCCAGGGCTACCGCACGCGCCTGGATCAACTGCAACTGGGCGATATCCTCCTGCGCAATGTGCGCGCGCTGGTGGTGCCGGGGCTGGATGGCGAACAGGTATTACTGGGCATGAGTGCCCTGAAACAACTCGAATTTACCCAGCGTGGCGGCACCTTGCTGCTACGCCAGAACCTGAAATGATGAGGCCCGCATGAGCGACTCCCTTGATCTCAGCCTCGATGGCGTAGAGCGCCGGTCACTGGCTGACTTCACCGAACAGGCCTACCTCAACTACTCCATGTACGTGATCATGGACCGGGCCTTGCCGCATATCGGCGATGGCCTGAAGCCGGTGCAACGGCGCATCGTCTACGCCATGAGTGAACTGGGCCTGGACGCCGATTCCAAGCACAAGAAGTCGGCGCGTACCGTCGGTGACGTGCTCGGCAAGTTCCACCCCCATGGCGACTCGGCCTGTTACGAAGCCATGGTGCTGATGGCCCAGCCGTTCAGCTACCGCTACACCCTGGTCGACGGCCAGGGCAACTGGGGTGCACCGGACGATCCGAAGTCCTTCGCTGCCATGCGCTACACCGAGGCACGCCTGTCGCGTTACTCCGAGGTTCTGCTCAGCGAGCTGGGCCAGGGAACCGCCGACTGGGTACCGAACTTCGACGGCACCCTTGACGAGCCCGCGGTGCTGCCGGCGCGCTTGCCGAACATCCTGCTCAACGGTACCACCGGTATCGCCGTGGGCATGGCCACTGATGTACCGCCGCACAACCTGCGCGAAGTCGCCTCGGCCTGCGTACGCCTGCTCGATGAGCCCAAGGCCACGGTCGAGCAGCTCTGCGAGCACATCCAGGGCCCTGACTACCCGACCGAAGCGGAGATCATCACTCCGCGCGCCGAGCTGCTGAAGATCTACGAAACGGGTCGCGGTTCGGTGCGCATGCGCGCGGTGTACCGTATCGAGGACGGCGATATCGTCGTCACCGCACTGCCGCATCAGGTCTCCGGGGCCAAGGTGCTGGAGCAGATCGCCGCGCAGATGCAGGCCAAGAAGCTGCCGATGGTCGCCGACCTGCGTGACGAATCGGACCACGAGAACCCGTGCCGGATCGTCATCATCGCCCGCTCCAACCGGGTCGACCTCGACGAGCTGATGCAGCACCTGTTCGCGACCACCGAGCTTGAGTCCAGCTACCGGGTCAACGTCAATATCATCGGCCTGGATGGCCGCCCACAGCTGAAAAACCTGCGGGCGCTGCTGGTCGAATGGCTGGAATTCCGCGTGCAGACAGTGCGTCGCCGGCTGAAATTCCGTCTGGACAAGGTCGAGCGCCGCCTGCACCTGCTCGAAGGCTTGCTGGTTGCTTTCCTCAACCTGGATGAAGTGATCCACATCATCCGCACCGAAGAGCACCCCAAAGCCGCGCTGATCGCCCGTTTCGACCTGACCGAAACCCAGGCCGAGTACATCCTCGAGACCCGTCTGCGCCAGTTGGCTCGCCTGGAAGAGATGAAGATCCGCAACGAGCAGGACGAACTGGCCAAGGAACAAGCCAAGCTGATCGCCCTGCTGGGCAGCGAAACCAAGCTGCGCAAGCTGGTACGTGCCGAGCTGATCAAGGACGCCGAAACCTATGGCGACGACCGCCGTTCGCCAATTGTCGCGCGTGCCGAAGCCAAGGCGCTGTCGGAAAACGAGCTGATGCCGACGGAGCCGGTCACCGTGGTGCTCTCGGAGAAGGGCTGGGTGCGTTGTGCCAAGGGCCACGATATCGACGCCACCGGCCTTTCCTACAAGGCCGGAGATGGCTTCAAGGCCGCTGCGGCGGGGCGCTCGAACCAGTTTGCCGTGCTTATCGACTCCACCGGCCGCAGCTACTCGCTGGCCGCCCATACCTTGCCATCGGCCCGTGGCCAGGGCGAGCCGCTGACCGGCCGCCTGACGCCGCCGCCAGGTGCAAGCTTCGACTGCGTGCTGTTGCCCGAAGATGACGCCCTGTACGTCATTGCCTCCGACGCCGGCTACGGCTTTGTGGTCAAGGGCGAAGACCTGCAGGCCAAGAACAAGGCCGGTAAAGCCCTGCTCAGCCTGCCGAACGGCGCCAAGGTCATTGCCCCGCGGCCGGTGGCCGATCGCGAGCATAACTGGCTGGCCGCAGTGACCACCGAAGGGCGCTTGCTGATCTTCAAGATCAGTGACCTGCCACAGCTGGGTAAAGGCAAGGGCAACAAGATCATCGGCATTCCGGGTGATCGGGTAGCTTCACGTGAAGAGTTTGTTACTGATCTGGCGGTCATTCCCGACGGTGCGACGCTTGTATTGCAGGCCGGCAAGCGTACCCTGTCTCTGAAAGCCGATGACCTTGAGCATTACAAAGGCGAACGCGGTCGCCGGGGCAACAAATTGCCCCGTGGCTTCCAGCGGGTTGATGCGCTGTTGGTCGAAATCCCCGGATAAGCCGGGTCAGACACCCTGAACGGGTATTTTCGTGCCCGTTCGCGGTTGAAACACTGGAGTCGAGCCGCTATTTCGCGGATGATAGGCCCCTTGCGGTACCAGCGTGGCTGTGTATCCGAACGAATCTATATGAGTATCACTGCGGTTTGCCTTGTGGCGACCGCCTGGATGGGATGATGAAATTTCTGCGCCTTCCGTTGGTTCTGCTGTGTGGCGTACTCGGACTGGCTGGTTGCAGCATGCACCAACCGGTTTCCCTGTATCAGCTCGACAGCGGTGAGCCTGGCCAACCCAAGCAAAGCGCGGGCATGGCAGTGGTGCTCGGCCCAGTGTCGATTGCCGACTACCTGCAACGCGAGACCCTGCTGCAGCGCCAGGCCGATGGCAGCCTGACCGCCGCCACCGATGGCCGCTGGGCCGGTAGCCTGTCTGCCGATATCGACCAGTTGCTGGTCCGTCAGCTGGCCTGGCGCCTGGACAGCCAGCGCGTAGTCCTGGCCCCGGCCAGCACCGGCTTCACCCCGGACGTACAGGTCCTGCTGTCGATTACCCGCCTGGACTCCGGTACCAACCAGCCAGCGATCCTCGACGCCCAATGGCGCCTGCTCGATCGTCGTGGGCAGGTCCGTGACAACCGCATCGTGCATCTGGAGCAACAGCATCAGGGAAGCGAAAGTGCCCAGGTGCAAGCTCAGGGCCAGTTGCTGCAAAAGCTCGCCGAGCAGTTGAGTATTGCCTTGAAGCCGCTGGCCAACCAGCCAGCAGTGGTTGAAGAACAACCGAAGAAGGCTGCACCCGTACAGGTGCGTAAAGAGCCGGAGAAACCGAAGATTCCATTGGCTACGCCGATTCGGACCGACCTGGAAGTGTTCCGCTTCTGAGTCGAGTACTTACAAGAAGCCCGCAGCGATGCGGGCTTTTTTGTGCCGGTGTGGGAGCGGGCTTGACCCGCGATGCGGCCGGCGCAGGCGACACATCGGGTTGCTAGCGTTTTCGCGGGGCAAGCCCGCTCCTACAGGGCAATAAAAAAGCCCGCATCGCTGCGGGCTTTTTGTCTGGCAAGGGCTCAGCTCTTGACCCGGCGCTCGTGCATCCGCGCCAACTGGCGCTCCAGCATCGACGGGTACGGCTCCATCAAGCGCTCGACACAGCAGGCGCCTTCGGGGCTGGCGATCGGGCGGATGCGCGCACGCTGGCGTACCAGGGCGTCGTCGCTGATCTTGCGCTCGACCAGCAGCAGGTTGCGGCTGTGCTGCGACAGCGCCAGGGCGTCCTGGGCCTTTTCAGTCAGCAGCAGGTCGATCTGGCTCAGACCGTGCAAGTCTTCGCCCAGGGCCAGGCCCAGTTGCAGCTGCAAGGTGATGCCGCTGTCGGCTACTTCGATCTGCAGCTCATGGCCCAGGGCGCGCAGCAGCTCGCCACAGCAGATGGCATTGGTGAGGTAGTCCTCGCCGCTGTCCTGGCTGTGGAACAACAGCAGGGTGCTGCCGTCGTTGAGGGTGTGCACTTCGCTTTCATACAGCGAGGCCGCCTGGTCGAGGCAGTCGCGGTAGCGCTCCAGCAGCTCGGTCAGGCGCGCGCGTGGCAGGCGCCGCAGTTGCTCCTGGGAGCCCAGTTGCACCGCCAGCACAGCGCTGGCCTGTGGCTCGCGGTTGAGCGGAGCCGCCGGGGCAGGGGCAGGGCTGTCGTCTTCGTCGAGCAGGTCGGCGAAGGCATCATCGCTGTCGTCGTCCGTTGCAGGCTTTACCACTTTGGCGGCCTTGGCCACGGCAGGTTGTTCGTCGAAGCTCGGATCCCGCAGGTTGCGCACTTCGAATTCCGGCTCATCATCGTCGAAGGACTCTTCGGCGTCGTCTTCCGGTTCGATTTCCCGTGGCGGCGGTGCCAGGCGGGTGTGCAGCTGGCGCGCCAGGTCGCCGATTTCATCCTGGCGCTCGATCGCCGGGGTGAACTCGTTGATATCGCGCAGCCAGACCCGCAACTGCAGCAATGGCGTGGAGATATAGCGGCCCAGGCGCAAGCTCATGGCCAGTGCCAGGGCCAGCAGGATACCGGCGAGGATGCCCATGCTCTGCAGGCTGATGGTCAGCGGCTGCTGGAATTGGCTCATATCCAGGCTGATGCGCAGTTGCCCGGCGGTCACGTCCTGGAAGGTGATCTTGGTCTGGTACAGGCCTTCGGCCTCGCCCAGCAGGCCGTTTTTCGGGCGCTGGCCGGCTTCGGCGAGGATCCGGTTGTCGACGCTGTAGATCGCCGCATGGGCCACCAGCGGGTTCTTCACCAGGTTGCCAAGCAGCACGTTGAGGCTGAGGATGTCGTTGGACACCAGCAGCTCGGTGGCCGAAGTTGCAGTCTGGGTGGTCAGGCTCTGCCCCAGGGCATCGGCCTGCTCATGCATGGCTTCCTTGAACTGCAGGCCCATCACGCAGGCATAGATCACCAGTGCCAGTGCCACCAGGAACACGTTATGGCAGGCGATACGCAGCGCCAGCGGTATTCGGCGTTGGCGCAGGGCGTGGAAGATCAGCAGGAAGAAGTTGTCGGTCTTAACGGGCGTGGGCCGGTTCACAGAGCGCGGCTCTTTATGTCGGAGAAGTTGCTGCGCAGTATAGCGAGCGCTCAGGGGCGGGCAAAGTATCGACTGCGCCCGATGGTCAGCGAAAATCGGTAGAATGCGCTTTTTTTCAACGAGTCGGAGCCCGTCTTGCGCGAAATCGTTCTGATTAACATCACCGGTGAAGACCGCCCGGGTCTTACCGCGGCCATCACCGGCGTTCTGGCCCAGGGTGGTGTGAACATCCTCGACATTGGTCAGGCGGTGATTCACGACACCCTGTCCTTTGGCATCCTGGTTGAAATTCCGGATACCGAGAAGGCGTCCGCGGTGCTCAAGAACATCCTGTTTGCGGGCAACGAACTCGACCAGCAGGTACGTTTCACCCCGGTTTCCGAAGCCGACTACCAGAATTGGGTCGAAGGCCAGGGCAAGGCCCGGCACATCGTTACCCTGCTGACCCGCAGGGTCACTGCCGAGCAATTGCAGCGCGTCAGCTCGATCACGGCCAAGTACGGGCTGAATATCGACCACATCGATCGCCTGTCGGGCCGCGTCGCGCTGGACACGCCGGCGGAACAGAGCAAGGGCTGCATCGAGTTCTCGGTCCGTGGCGAACCGGCTGACCCGCAGGCCCTGCGCGCCGAGTTCCTCAGCGTTGCCCAGGAATTGAACGTCGACATCGCCTTCCAGCAGGATTCGCTGTTCCGTCGCAACCGCCGCCTGGCGGTATTCGACATGGACTCGACGCTGATCGAAGCCGAAGTGATCGACGAACTGGCCAAGGCCGCCGGTGTCGGCGAGCAAGTGTCGGAAATTACCGAGCGGGCCATGCGTGGCGAGCTGGATTTCCGTGCCAGCTTCAAGGAGCGCCTGGCGCTGCTCAAGGGTCTGGACGTCGGTGTGCTGGACGAGATTGGTGCTTCACTGCGCCTGACCGAAGGCGCCGAGACACTGTTCGCCGAGCTCAAGCGCTTGGGCTACAAGACTGCCATCCTCTCTGGCGGCTTCACTTACTTTGCCAAGCAGCTGCAAGCCAAGCTGGGCATCGACTACGTGTTTGCCAATGAGCTGGAAGTGGTCGATGGCAAGGTGACCGGTGTGGCGGTCGAGCCTATCGTCGATGCCCAGCGCAAGGCCGACCTGCTGGGCGAGCTGGCGCGCAAGGAAGGCTTGCAGATGGAGCAGACCATTGCGGTCGGTGACGGCGCCAACGACTTGCCGATGCTGGCGATTGCTGGCCTGGGTGTGGCTTTCCGGGCCAAGCCGCTGGTCAAGCAATCGGCCAAGCAGGCGATTTCGACCCTGGGGCTGGACGGCGTGCTGTACCTGTTGGGCTTGCGCGATCGCGACGGTCGCGCCTAAGTCCGCTCCTACAGGTACAAAAAAGCCCGCATCGCTGCGGGCTTTTTCATTTTCAGGCTTGTGCCGGCAGGGCCAGGCGCTCGCCCATGCTCACCGCGGAACCGGCGCCGAGTTCTTCGGCCCATTTCACTTGCTCTGGCCCGAACAGCACCACAGCCGTCGAACCCAGCTTGAATCGGCCAAGCTCCGCGCCTTTTTCCAGGTGGATCGGCGCACGGCTGGCTTCGTCGTAGCGCACGGTTTTCAGTTCGCGCTTGGGTGGCGTTACCAGGCCGGCCCAGACAGTTTCGATCGAGGCGACGATCATCGCGCCAACCAGCACTACGGCCATCGGCCCGCGCTCGGTGTCGAACAGGCAGACCACGCGCTCGTTGCGGGCGAACAGCTCCGGAACGTTTTCGGCAGTGGTCTGGTTGACCGAGAACAACCGGCCCGGCACGTAGATCATCTCGCGCAGGGTGCCGGCCAGCGGCATGTGCACGCGGTGGTAGTCCTTGGGCGACAGGTAGATGGTGGCGAACTGGCCACCCATGAACGGCGCGGCATTGGCCGGATCGCCACCCAGCAGCTCCAAGGCGCTGAAGCTGTGGCCTTTGGCCTGGAAGATGCGGCCATGCTCGATCGGGCCAAGCTGGCTGACGGCGCCGTCGGCCGGGCAGAGGATCGCCCCCGGGGTTTCATCCAGCGGGCGTGCGCCCGGCTTGAGAGCGCGGGTGAAGAAGGCGTTGAAGTGCTCGTAGGCGGTGACGTCTTCGACCAGGGCCTGAGACATGTCAACCTGGTAGCGCTTGGCGAACCAACTGGTGAAGGCGTTCTTGAACCAGCGCACACGGCATTCGGCGATGCAGCCGGCCAGGCGCGAGAGCAGGTGATGAGGCAGCAGGTACTGGCTGATGATGAACAAGCGGGATTTCATTAGGTTTCCTTAAACGTCTACAGGGGTGTCGGGGTGGTTGCCCCATTCGCCCCAGGATCCGGCGTAGGCTTTGACCCGAGGGTAGCCCAGATGTTTGGCGACCAGGTAGGTAAAGCCGGAACGGTGGTGAGTCTGGCAGTGGGTGACCACTTCCTTGTCTTTGCTGATACCCAGCTGTTCGAGGATCTCGGGCATGTCTTTGCGGATGCGCAGGGCATCGTTCATGTCCATGCCGGCAGTCCACTCAAAGTTGACCGCGCCGGGAATGTGTCCGCCCTTGGCGGCCAGGACCTTCTCGCCGCGGTATTCGGCTGGGCTGCGTGCGTCCCAGATCGCCAGGTCGGCGGCGCCGAGACGGCTTTGCAGGTACTCGCGGGTGGCTGTTGGCTCTTCGTGCAGGGTCAGGTTGACCGTGCCGCTGGCATTGGCCGGTACTTCTTTGCTGAGTTCGCTCGCCGGCCACGCCTGAGCGCCGCCGTTGAGGTAGTGGTAACGGGAGTGGCCGATCACATCCAGCAACCAGATGAAACGCCCGGCCCAGCCGCCGCCCTCGTCGTCATAGACCACGTAGACCGCATTGGCGTTATGGCCAAGCTCGGCGAACAGCTTTTCCAGATCGGCCTTGGCCGGCAACAGGCCTGGCGCGGGAGGCTGGCCCAGCTGGGTGCGCTTCGGGTCGACAAAGCGCGCACCGCGAATATGCCCGCTCTCATAACGGTTGGGGCTGGTCAGGTCGACCAGGATCAACTCTGGCACATTCAGTCGGGTCAGCAGGTCCGTCGGCTCGATTACCAGGGGCAAGCCAGAAAAGTCAGTCATCCAGAGTCTCCAGAGCGGAACAGAGGGAGGCGATTGTAGCGCATGGCTCAGGCACTGCGGTTGCTGAAGGCGGTCAGGGCCCGCTCGATGCATTGCGCGGTTTTGCCGAAGGCTTGCACGCTGACGTCCGCCAACGGCTTGCCGCCCTGGTCGGCGACTAGCAGCATGACCACCCGGCCATTGCTCGACAGCGAGCGCAGCAACAGGTGTTCGCTGCGAAACAGGGCGCGCAGGCTTGGCGGCAGCAGGGCTGAGAACTGCGCGTGGTTTTCCGGGGTCAGGCGCAGTTGCGCCGATTTGCTCAACAAGCGTTGCAGCAATTTGCTCTGCTCGATGGGCAGCACCAGGCTGGCGGCATCCGCTGGCAGGCCGGCAATTTGATGGACGCGCAGCTGGCTGAGCGTCTTGTCGGTCATCAGCAGCATCACCCGCTGCATACCGCAGGCGACCAGGGCATCGCGGGCCAGGGTCGTCAGGTGGATGGCATTGCTGAACGGGCTGGGCTCGGCCAGCAGCTCGCCGCAGAGCTTGCGCCAGGTGCCCAGGGCCTGGGCCGAGGGCGTTGGCGGGGCGATCTGGCCCTGGTGCAGGCGTTGCTGGTGCCAAGGCCAGAGCAGCGCCTCGGCCGGGTGGAACAGGCCGGGGCAGGCATGATGGCGGGCGCTGATCGCGGCTTGTTGGTGGACCAATTGCTGGACATCGTTCAGCGGGGTTTGCAGGTACAGGCTGGTGAGCAGTTGCCAGCGCTGCACGTGCGGATTGGTCCAGCCTACCTGCGCGGCCAGGGCCAGGCCGTTGGCCAGCAGCACGGTATTGGCCGGCTGGTTGAACCAGCGGCGCAAGCTCGGTTGATCGTCGAGGCGTTGTTGCTGGTGCAGGCTGTCCTGATCACGGGCGATGAGGATTGCCTGAGCCAGGAGTCGGCGTTCTTCCTGAAGTAAATGGTAACCGCGAGTTACCCAGTCCGGCAGGCGCCAGTGTTCGGCCAGGGCTTTGCACAGGCTCATGACCCGCACGCCAAACAGCTCTTTCTCCACCCTCGGGGCCGATTCGCCCTTGTGCACCACACGCAGCTCCCACTCATCCAGGAGTTTGGGGTGAGTCAGCGCCAGGGGCCAGAGTGGGGACAGGAACAGCAGGCTGCCCCAGTGGATTTCCTGCCACAGGCGCGCCAGGCGGCTGGCGAACAGGCCGTTGGCCTGTTGGCTGGCGTGCTGGCTGACAATCTGCAGCTGGCGCAGGGTCGGGGCAATTTCGCCCTCGGGCATCGCCGGCAGGCGCTCCAGCAGCTCTGCCGTGCGCGTCAGGCCCAGGCGGTTGAGGGCGATCTCCAGGCTTTCGGCCGGTTCGCCCAGGCCGGTGTTGCTGTGATGGTTGGCCTCGCGCATGACGCTGAGCACCAGCGCCGGGCTGTCCTGCATCAGTTCGGCGATATCGCGCAACGAGCGGCGGCTGTCGCCGATGGCGGATTTTACCCGCTCGTAACTGGCCAGCGGCACCGGCAGGCGCACGCTATCGAGGAGCTTGACCCAGGCATCGAGTGTTTTTGGTGTTTGACTTGGCACGATGGTTTCAATAGGCATGCTGGAGGTAGGCCGAACTGGCTTTTCGCCTTGACTGACTATAGTCTGGCGCAGTTCTGCCGATAAGTAGAAGAAGAGTTTTTTTAACTTCCGCTCACGACCCTGACCACGACAGTAAGTGCTTTCTATCTATGGCTAAAATTATCGGCATCATCGTCGTATTCGCGAGCGTGCTCGGCGGATATGTACTTTCCCACGGCAAGATTGCGGCCCTGATTCAGCCTTTCGAAGTGCTGATTATCGGCGGCGCCGCATTCGGTGCGTTCCTCCAGGCTAACCCTGGTTACATGACCATGCATGTAATCAAGAAGTCGCTGAAGATGTTCGGCACGCGCTTTACCCACACCTTCTATATCGAGGTGCTGGGCCTGGTCTACGAGATTCTCAACAAATCCCGTCGCGAAGGCATGATGGCGATCGAAGCCGATATCGAAGACGCCGCTGCCAGCCCGATTTTTGCCAAGTACCCGGCGGTACTGGGTGACGAACGCATGACCGCGTTCATCTGTGACTACCTGCGCATCATGTCCACTGGCAACATGGCCCCGCACGAGCTCGAGGGCCTGTTCGACATGGAACTGCTGAGCATGAAGGAAGAACTCGAGCACCCGTCCCATGCCGTGACCGGCATCGCCGACGGCATGCCGGGCTTCGGTATCGTTGCCGCGGTACTGGGTATCGTGGTGACCATGGCCTCGCTGGGCGATGGCGACCAGAAGTCCATCGGCCTGCACGTGGGTGCGGCGCTGGTCGGTACCTTCTTCGGTATTCTCGCCGCGTACGGCTTCTTCGGCCCGCTGGCCACTTCCCTGCGTCATGACGCCAAGGAAGAGCTGAATGTTTACGAGGCGATCAAAGCCTCGCTGGTGGCTTCGGCCTCCGGCATGCCGCCATCGCTGGCCGTGGAATTCGGGCGCAAGGTGCTGTTCCCGGCCCATCGCCCGAGCTTCGCCGAGCTGGAACAAGCAGTTCGCGGTCGCTAAGCCATGGAGAACAATCAGCCCATTATCGTCAAGCGCATCAAGCGCTTTGGCGACGGCCACCACGGTGGTGCCTGGAAGATTGCCTTCGCCGACTTTGCCACGGCGATGATGGCGTTCTTCCTGGTGCTGTGGCTGCTGTCGACGGCCACCCCTGAGCAGAAGATCGCCATTGCCGGCTACTTCAAGGACCCGATCGGTTTTTCCGAAAGCGGTACGCCGTACATCATCGACCTGGGCGGTTCGCCCCAGCTCGCGCCGGAAAAAACCATCAACCCGGAAGAAAAGTCCGAACCTACGCCTGACACCAGCATCCCGATCGATCAGAACACGGTCGAGAGCATGGCCGAGCAGGTCGAGCGCGAACGCCTGGAATTGTTGCTGCAAGAGCTACAGAACAAGGTCGAAGAGAACCCGCAACTACAGAAGTTCAAGGACCAGATCCTCTTCGAGATCACCCAGGACGGCCTGCGTATCCAGATCATGGATGCTGAGAACCGGCCAATGTTCGACCTCGGCAGCGCGCGTTTGCAGCCGTACTTCGAGGACATCCTGCTGGCCATGGCCGACACCATCAAGGCGGTGCCGAACAAGATCAGCATCAGTGGCCATACCGATGCCAAGCCCTATGCCGGTACCGGTGACTTCGGTAACTGGGAACTGTCGGCCAACCGCGCCAACGCCGCCCGTCGCGCGCTGGTCGCCGGTGGCTACCCGGATACCCAGGTGGCGCGGGTGGTTGGTTATGCCTCGTCGTCGCTGTTTGACCGGCAGAACCCGCTCAACCCGGTCAACCGCCGTATCGACATCATCGTGCTGACCAAGAAGGCCCAGCGCACCATCGAAGGCGAGCAGAACCAGCCCGCCGCTCCCGAAACCGGGCAGCCCGGTGCTGCAGCGCCGGCACCCGGGGCAACGACAGAGCCGGCCCCGGTGGCCGAGCCGGAGCCGATGCAGCCACGGGAGTTGCGGCAGAAGCTGAACATCTTCGAAGACGGTGTATTGAAGATGGACGAAAACAAGCAATAAGCCTGCTTGCTGAAAAACGCCCGTGCGCAGCGATGCCCACGGGCGTTTTGTTTGGCGCTACAGGCTAGAAGCCGCGACGGATCTTGGCCTTGAGGTCGGCATGGAAGAAATCGGCGTTGGAGCGGTTGGTGGCATTAGCCTCGCAGGCTTCACTGTCGATCGAACGCTTGAAGGTCTGCTCGTCATGGTAGGCGCGAACGTACAGGTCGATGTGCTCGCGATTGTTCATGGTTGGCCACTTCTCCAGATACCCCGGTAACGTGGCTTCGCCGCATTGGTAGAAGGCAACGCGGCGATTGATCAGGGTTGCCGCGCCCAGTTGGAAGGGCACCCACCAGGCCTCGGCGGTCTCGGGGGCGAGCACGGCGATCAGGTGGGTGCATTGGCTGATGTTGCGGCGGATGATGCCGCTGATATCGTCGGTGGTCTGCTGTGCCTCACTGTCGAACAGTTCCAGTTGGGTACTGATGCCTTCGAGCTTGAGCCGTTCATTGATGATGAAGGCATCCAGGCGTTCGCTGTGGCGATAGCTGATAAAGACTGGCATCACTGGTGCCCTCCCGCGCTGGAGGGGGCGGCATCGATGCGCAAAAGCTGAATTGTCATGGTCGATTCCTTTCATACGCAGGGCATGGAGTCGATTCGCTTCATGGCGGCGAACCTTGAAAGGTGACAATCAGCGAAAGTCCTGCGCACGGCAAGGTACGACCAGCAAACAAGATGCGTCCTGCTTATCTGGGTAATAAATCCTACGGAATGATCCTACTTTGCAGCTGTTTGAGGCTCGTTTCCGAGCCTCGGGTGCTCAGTAGCTGTCTTGCGGCAGGCTGGCGATGATCGAGCGGTAGCTGTTCATGCGCTGCTGTTGCACGCGGCCATCTTCGAGTGCCTTGAGCAGTGCGCAGCCGGGTTCGCGATCGTGCTTGCAGTCGCGGAAGCGGCAAGTACCCAGCAGGTCGGTGAATTCGATGAAACCAGCCTCGACATCGGCGCGGCTGACGTGGCCCAGGCCGAATTCGCGGATACCCGGCGAGTCGATCAGTTCGCCACCGCCGGGGAAGTGATAAAGGCGGGCGGTGGTGGTGGTGTGGGTGCCCTGGCCGGACCATTCCGACAGGTCGCCGACGCGGGTTTGCACCTCTGGCAGCAGGCTGTTGACCAGCGACGATTTACCTACCCCGGACTGACCGACGAACACGCTGATATGGCCGTCGAGTTGTGCCTGCAGTTGCTCCATGCCATTGCCGTGGTGGGCCGACACTTCCAGTAGCGGGTAGCCGAGCTGCCGGTACACCGCCAACAATGCGTTGAGCGCCGGAGCGTTCTGCTCGTCGATCAGGTCGGCCTTGTTCAGCAGCAGTAACGGGCGGATACCGGCATGTTCGGCCGCGACCAGGTAGCGGTCGATCAGGTTGGCATGGGGTTCCGGTGCCGGAGCGAAAACGATCACGATCAGGTCGACGTTGGCCGCTACCGGCTTGAGTTGGCCGCGGCTGTCCGGGCGGCACAGCTCGGTGTGCCGCGGCATCTGCGCAACGATCACGCCAATGCCCTGGTTGCCAGCGCGCCATACCACCTTGTCGCCGGTGACCAGCGCCGGCAGGTTGGCCCGCAAGTGGCAACGGAACACCTGGCCGGCAACGTCGCCGTCCTGGGCTTCGACTTCGACCTGCACGCCAAAGTGGGCGATGACCAGGCCCAGTTGTTCCGGGCCGAGGTCGCCGCCTTCCAGCTCCTTCAGGGTCTGTTGTTCGCGTTTGGCGGCGCGGGCAGCGCGTTCACCCTGGATTTTTTCGATGCGCCAGTTCTGGCGTCGATTGAGCTGGCGTTTGGCCATGAAGGTTCCGTGTTCGGGAGGCAATATTTAACGGCGGGGAGTTTAGCACGCTCCACTAGGCTAAACTGCGCACCTACCGAGGAGCAGAATCATGCAGAACCCACAGAACCTGATCTGGATCGACCTGGAGATGACCGGTCTGGATCCGGATCACGACGTCATTATCGAAATGGCCACCATCGTTACCGACAGCGACCTCAACACCCTGGCCGAAGGCCCGGTGATCGCCATTCACCACAGCGACGAAGTGCTCGCGCGCATGGACGAGTGGAACACCCGCACCCATGGCGCCTCCGGCCTGACCCAGCGGGTCAAGGACAGCAAGGTCAGCATGGCCGAAGCCGAAGCCCAGACCATCGCCTTCCTGGAGCAGTGGGTGCCGAAGGGCAAGTCGCCGATCTGTGGCAACAGCATCTGCCAGGATCGCCGCTTCCTCTACCGCCACATGCGCAACCTGGAAAACTACTTCCACTACCGCAACCTCGACGTCTCGACCCTCAAGGAACTGGCGGCACGCTGGGCCCCTGAAGTGCGTGACAGCTTCAAGAAGGGCGGTACCCACCTGGCGCTGGACGATATCCGCGAGTCGATCAACGAACTGCGTCATTATCGTCAGCACTTCATCAAGTTCTGATCGCAGCGCCGCCGGCTTGTACAGACAATCCGTGCGGCGCCCCCTTTTGGTGCCTGTGGCAACTGGTTAGACTGCGCGCCCCATTGCACGGATCTGCGCCATGTTGTTGATGCTCTACCTTATTGCTATCACCGCCGAAGCCATGACTGGCGCGCTGTCTGCCGGGCGCCGCGGCATGGACTGGTTCGGTGTGGTGCTGATCGCCTGCATCACGGCGCTAGGTGGTGGCTCGGTGCGCGACGTGCTGTTGGGGCATTACCCGCTGACCTGGGTCAAGCATCCGGAGTACCTGGTGCTGACCAGCTTCGCGGCGCTGATGACCATCTTTATCGCGCCGTTGATGCGCCACCTGCGTTCGCTGTTCCTGGTGCTCGATGCCCTGGGGCTGGTGGCTTTCACCCTGATCGGCTGCATGACCGCGCTGGAAATGGGCCAGGGCATGCTGGTGGCATCGATCAGCGGGGTGATTACCGGGGTGTTTGGCGGCATTCTGCGCGATATCTTCTGTAACGATATTCCGCTGATCTTCCGCCGAGAGTTGTATGCCAGTGTGTCGTTCGCCGCGGCCTGGTTTTACCTGGGCTGCGTCTACTTCAACGTGCCAGGCGAGCAGGCGATTCTGCTGACATTGTTTGGCGGCTTCCTATTACGGCTGCTGGCGATCCGTTTTCACTGGGAAATGCCCAAGTTTCATTACAACGACGAGCATTGAGTCGATAACCATATCGCGGGGCAAGCCCGCTCCTACAGGCCGGGGCTAATCCCTGTGGGAGCGGGCTTGCCCCGCGAAGAGTGCTGCGCCAGCGCCCACTCCACATGCTCACGCACCAGTTCCGACGGAAAATCCTGCCGTGCCTTGAGCGCCTCCAGCACCTGGATAGTCGATGGCGCATTGCCCAACCCCACCGCCAGGTTGCGCAACCAGCGCTCATAGCCGGCACGGCGCAGCGGTGAGCCCTCAGTACTATCAAGGAAGGTCTGCTCATCCCACATGAACAGCTCGGCAAGCCCGGCACTGTCGAGATTGTGCCGGGGCTTGAAGTCGCTTTCGCCGGTGGGGCGGGCGAAACGGTTCCACGGGCAGACGATCTGGCAGTCATCGCAACCGAACACCCGATTACCGATCAACGGTCGCAGGTCTTCGGGGATGGCGCTTTTCAGCTCGATGGTCAGGTACGAGATACAGCGCCTGGCATCCAGCACGTAAGGGCCGACAAAGGCCTGGGTCGGGCAGATGTCCAGGCAGGCGCTGCAGCGTCCACAGTGTTCGCTGGCCTGTGGCGGGTCGACCGGCAGCGGCATGTCGACGAACAGTTCGGCGAGAAAGAAGTAGCTGCCGGCCTTGCGGTTGAGCAGCAGGGTGTTCTTGCCGATCCAGCCCAGCCCGGCCTGCTCGGCAATGGCCTTTTCCAGTACCGGGGCGCTGTCGACAAACGCACGAAAACCGAACGGGCCGATGTCTTTCTGGATGCGCTCGGCCAGGTGCTGCACGCGTTTGCGCACCAGCTTGTGGTAATCGCGGCCCAGGGCGTAGCGGGAAATGTAGGCTTTTTCCGGTTGGGCCAGTTGTTGGGCCATGCGCGTATCGCCGGGCAGGTAGTCCATGCGCAGCGACACCACGCGCAAGGTGCCGGGCACCAGCTCATCTGGGTGCGAGCGCTTGCTGCCGTGGGCGCCCATGTAGTCCATTTCACCGTGGTAGCCGGCCTCGAGCCAGCGCTCCAGGTGTTTTTCGTGCTCGCCCAGGTCCACCCCGGCAATGCCGACATGGGCAAAGCCGAGCTCTCGGCCCCAATCCTTGATCGATTGGGCCAGCGCAGGTAGATCGGGGGCAGAAGCAGACATGGGAATAAGGCAATACGGACTCAGGTGCGTATAATTCTGCCAGACATCAGAGCCTTTGACCCATGCCTCAGACCAAACACCCCGCAAACGAGCCGCATCGGCTCACCAGCGTCACCCTTGCGCCCTTGGCGCCTCGTCCTGCCGACGCCCATAAGGGCGACTTTGGCCATGTGCTGGTGATCGGTGGCGATCGCGGCACGGGAGGCGCCGTGCTGCTCAGCGCCGACGCGGCGTTGCGTTGCGGCGCCGGGCTGGTGTCGCTGGTTACCCGGCCTGAGCATGTGCCTGCGGCGATGTCCCGTCTGCCTGAAGTGATGAGCCTCGGTGCCCATTCGGCCAACCAATTGATGGCGCCGATCGAGCGGGCTTCGGTGCTGGTGGTCGGTCCGGGCCTTGGCCAGGCGGCCTGGGGCCGCAGCCTGTTGTCGGCGGTGGCCAGCAGCAAGCTGGCGCAGGTGTGGGACGCCGATGCCCTGAACCTGCTGGCGCGCCAGCCCTTGCCGTTGCCCAGGGGCAGTATCATTACCCCGCATCCGGGGGAAGCAGCCCGCCTGCTCGGTGTGTCGACCGAAGCGGTGCAGGCCGACCGACCCGGCGCGGCGCGCAAACTCGCGCGCAAATACGCGGTCGTATGTGTGCTCAAAGGCTCCGGCACCCTGGTGGCCGATCCGGCCGGGCAGCTGGCGCTGTGCTCGCGCGGTCATCCGGCCATGGCTGGCGCCGGCCTGGGTGATGTGCTCAGTGGCGTGCTCGGCGCCTTGCTCGCCCAGGGCATGTCGGCCTGGGACGCGGCCTGCCTGGGCGTCTGGCTGCATGCCTGCGCCGGCGAACGCCTGGGTGTGCAGGGCCGCGGCCTGGCGGCCAGCGATATGGTCGCGGCAATTCGTCAGTTATTGGAGGAGCATTCAGCGTGTCTGGCATAACCCTGTTTTTGGCCGATGAAGAGGCCATGGTCCGCTTCGGCTACCGCATTGCCGAAGTGACCCAAGGTCACGGCGTGATTTTTCTCGAAGGGGACCTGGGAGCCGGCAAGACCACCTTGTCGCGGGGCATTATTCGCGGCCTGGGGCACCAAGGTGCAGTAAAAAGTCCTACCTTTACCGTGGTTGAGCCTTATGAGATTGGCGACATTCGCGCCTTCCACTTCGACCTCTACCGCCTGGTCGATCCGGAGGAACTGGAGTTCCTGGGCATCCGCGATTACTTCGAAGATGATGCCCTGTGCCTGTTCGAATGGCCCCAAAAAGGGGCGGGCATTTTGCCAAAGCCCGACCTGACCATTACCATAAGCCCCCAGGCGAGCGGTCGTTCGCTCAACCTGTCGCCGCAGGGGGCACGTGGCGAAGCCTGGTGTGCCACTCTGGCCTTGGAATTCAAATAGAAAATGGGGATAGGTATGCGCATTCGCGCACTGGTTTCTGTCGTAGGACTGCTGCTTACGGTAGTGACCGTTGACGCTCTGGCCGTCACGCAAGTCAAAAGTATGCGTTTATGGCGAGCGCCGGATAACACACGGCTGGTCTTCGACCTCTCGGGTCCTGTGCAGCACAGCGTGTTTACCCTGACCGCCCCGGATCGCCTGGTGATCGACATCAATGGCGCGACTCTGGCTGCGCCGTTGTCGGTGTCCACCTCCAATACCCCGATTACCAGCGTGCGCTCGGCCCAGCGTACGCCGACCGACCTGCGTGTGGTGGTCGACCTGAAGAAGTCGGTGACGCCCAAGAGCTTCACCCTGGCGCCCAATGCCCAGTACGGCAACCGCCTGGTGGTCGACCTGTTCGACCAGGAAGCCGATGCCGCGCCGCCAACACCAACGCCGCCGGTGGCAACCACCCCAGCGGTGCCGGTCACCCCGGCGCAACCGGCGATCAAGCTGACCCCGGTGCCCAACGGCAAGCGTGACATCGTCATCGCCATCGACGCCGGTCACGGCGGTGAAGACCCGGGTGCCTCCGGTTCGCGTGGCCAGCACGAAAAAGACATCGTCCTGGCCATCGCCAAGGAACTGCAGCGCCAGATCAACACCGAGAAGGGTTTCCGCGCCGAGCTGACCCGTACCGGCGACTACTTCATCCCGCTGCGCAAACGTACTGAGATTGCCCGCAAGAAGGGCGCCGACCTGTTCATCTCGATCCACGCCGACGCCGCGCCGTCCAAGGCCGCATTCGGGGCCTCGGTGTTCGCCTTGTCCGATCGCGGCGCCACCTCGGAAACCGCGCGCTGGCTGGCTGACAGTGAAAACCGCTCCGACCTGATCGGTGGTGCCGGCAACGTCAGCCTCGATGACAAGGACCGCATGCTCGCCGGGGTGTTGCTCGACCTGTCGATGACCGCTTCGCTGAGCTCCAGCCTCAACGTCGGCCAGAAGGTCCTGGGCAACATGGGCCGCATCACCCCGCTGCACAAGCAGCGCGTCGAGCAGGCTGGGTTCATGGTGCTGAAATCGCCAGACATCCCGTCGATCCTGGTGGAAACCGGCTTCATCTCCAACGCCAACGAGGCGGCCAAGCTGGCCACCCCGAGCCACCAGCAGTCCCTGGCGCGCTCGATTCACAGCGGCGTACGGCAGTTCTTCCAGCAGAACCCGCCGCCGGGCACTTATGTGGCCTGGCTGCGTGACAGCGGCAAGATTGCCCAGGGCCCGCGCGAGCACTCGGTGCGCCCGGGCGAGACCCTGGCGATGATCGCCGTGCGTTATCAGGTCAGCGTTGCCAGCCTGCGCAGCGCCAACAGCCTGAAGACCGATGAGCTGAAAGTCGGCCAGCACCTGAACATCCCGACCACGGCATTGGCGGCCCAGCAATGAGTAGCAGTGCCCGGATCGAACTGCTCAGCCCGCGGCTGGCCAACCAGATTGCTGCGGGTGAGGTCGTCGAGCGCCCGGCCTCGGTGATCAAGGAACTGCTGGAAAACAGCCTGGACTCCGGCGCCAAACGCATTGACGTCGAAGTCGAGCAGGGCGGCGTCAAGTTGCTGCGCGTGCGCGACGACGGCGGTGGCATTGCCGCCGACGATCTGCCGCTGGCCTTGGCCCGCCACGCCACCAGCAAGATTCGCGACCTTGAAGACCTGGAGCGGGTCATGAGCCTGGGCTTTCGTGGTGAGGCCCTGGCCTCGATCAGCTCGGTTGCCCGCCTGACCCTGACCTCGCGCACCCGTGACGCCGAACAGGCTTGGCAGGTGGAAACCGAAGGCCGCGACATGGCCCCGCGAGTGCAGCCGGCGGCGCATCCGGTCGGCACTTCGGTGGAAGTGCGCGACCTGTTCTTCAATACCCCGGCCCGGCGCAAGTTCCTCAAGACCGAGAAAACCGAATTCGATCACCTGCAGGAAGTGATCCGCCGCCTGGCGCTGGCGCGCTTTGACGTGGGCTTTCACCTGCGTCACAACGGCAAAAGCATCCTCAGCCTGCACGAAGCCCATGACGATACCGCCCGTGCCCGCCGTGTCGCGTCGATCTGCGGCCCGGGCTTCCTCGAGCAGGCGCTGCCGATCGAGATCGAGCGCAACGGCCTGCACCTGTGGGGCTGGGTCGGTTTACCGACCTTCTCGCGCAGCCAGGCCGACCTGCAGTATTTCTTCGTCAACGGCCGCGCAGTGCGCGACAAGCTGGTCGCACATGCCGTGCGCCAGGCCTACCGTGACGTGCTGTTCAACGGTCGGCACCCGACCTTTGTGCTGTTTCTCGAGGTCGACCCGACGGGCGTCGACGTCAACGTGCACCCGACCAAGCACGAAGTGCGCTTTCGTGACGGGCGCATGGTCCATGACTTTTTGTACGGCACCCTGCACCGTGCCCTGGCCGATGTGCGCCCGGAAGACCAGTTGGCCGCGCCCGCCGCCACCAGCGAAATCATCCGCCCCAGCGGCATCCAGGCCGGTGAATTCGGCCCCCAGGGCGAGATGCGCCTGGCTGCCAACCTGCTTGAGCAGCCCTCCGCCGAGCCGGGTTTGCGTGCGTCCGTGGGCAGTAATGGCAGCGGCGCCGGCTATCAATACCAGTACACGCCAAGGCCGACCCAGGCATTGCCTGCGGCCGAGGCCCAGGGCGTGTACCGGGAGTTTTTTGCGCCGCTGGCCGAGACAGCACCGGTTGCCTTGCCCGAAGGCCAGGGCGATATCCCGCCGCTGGGCTACGCCCTGGCCCAGCTCAAGGGCATCTATATCCTGGCCGAAAACGCCGTCGGCCTGGTGCTGGTGGACATGCACGCCGCCCATGAGCGGATCATGTACGAGCGACTCAAGGTGGCCATGGCCAGCGAAGGTCTCAGCGGTCAGCCGCTGCTGGTACCGGAATCCCTGGCCTTGAGCCAGCGCGAAGCCGATTGCGCCGAAGAGCACGCCGAGTGGTTCCAGCGCCTGGGCTTCGAGTTGCAGCGTCTTGGCCCGGAAAGCCTGGCGATTCGGCAGATTCCGGCACTGCTCAAGCAGGCCGAGGCCAACCGCCTGGTCCAGGACGTACTGGCCGACCTGATGGAGTACGGCACCAGCGACCGCATTCAGGCGCACCTGAACGAACTGCTCGGAACCATGGCCTGCCACGGCGCCATCCGCGCCAACCGGCGCCTGGCCATCGCTGAAATGAACGGCCTGCTGCGCGACATGGAAAACACCGAGCGCAGCGGTCAATGCAACCATGGCCGACCGACCTGGACCCAGATGGGCCTGGACGATCTGGACAAACTGTTCTTGCGCGGTCGATGACATGAGCGGCAAACCTCCCGCGATATTCCTGATGGGCCCGACTGCGGCGGGCAAGACCGACCTTGCCATCGAGCTGACCAAGGTGTTGCCGTGCGAGCTGATCAGCGTCGACTCGGCGTTGGTCTACCGTGGCATGGACATCGGCACCGCCAAGCCGTCGAAAGACATCCTCGCAGCCCACCCGCACCGACTGATCGACATCCTCGATCCGGCCGAAAGTTATTCGGCCGCCGATTTTCGTCGCGACGCCCTGGAAGCCATGGCCGATATCACCGCGCGCGGCAAGATTCCGCTGCTGGTGGGTGGCACCATGCTTTATTACAAGGCTTTGCTTGAAGGCCTGGCGGACATGCCGGCGGCTGACCCGCAGGTGCGTGCCGAGCTTGAAGACGAGGTCCAGCGCCTGGGCTTGCACGCCTTGCACCAGCAGCTGGCGGCGGTTGACCCGGAATCGGCGGCGCGCATTCACCCCAATGACCCGCAGCGGCTGATCCGTGCGCTGGAGGTCTACCGGGTCAGCGGCCTGACGATGACCGAACATCGTCAGCGTCAATCCGCTGAAAGTAGCGCCGCAGGCGCGTCCGCAACAGGACAATTGCCCTATACTGTCGCCAGCCTGGCCATTGCGCCAACCGATCGGCACATACTGCATGAACGGATTGCGCTACGATTCGGGCAAATGCTGGAACAGGGCTTCGTTGACGAGGTCCGATTGCTGCGAGCCAGAAGTGACTTGCACGCGGGGCTGCCGTCTATACGGGCGGTTGGTTATCGCCAGGTCTGGGATCACCTTGATGGCAAGTTGACTTCAGTTGAAATGCAGGAGCGCGGCATTATTGCCACTCGCCAATTGGCGAAGCGGCAGTTCACCTGGTTGCGTAGTTGGGCTGACCTGCACTGGTTGGACAGCCTGGCCTGCGACAATCTGTCTCGCACCTTGAAATACCTTGGATCGGTCTCCATATTGAGCTGAGTCCTTGCAATTGCCGTCTATCCTTGGGGTGGGGCGGCTTGAGCCATCAGTTTTTCTTTGATTTTTTTACTATTGATCCTTACAGGAGTGCGGTATATGTCAAAAGGGCATTCGCTACAAGACCCTTACTTGAATACTTTGAGAAAAGAAAAAGTTGGGGTTTCGATCTATCTGGTTAACGGCATCAAGCTGCAAGGCACGATCGAATCCTTCGACCAGTTCGTGATTCTGCTGAAGAACACCGTCAGCCAGATGGTTTACAAACACGCCATCTCGACAGTTGTCCCTGTGCGTCCGATCCGTCTGCCTAGCGCAACCGAATCCGAGCAAGGCGACGCTGAGCCAGGTAACGCCTGATAGGAGTCTGCTTTGTTCTTTGAGCGCCACGGTGGTGGTGAACGGGCGGTCCTCGTTCACTTGGAAGGTCAGAACCCTGAGGCGCGCGAAGATCCGCAGGAGTTTCAGGAGCTGGCACTGTCGGCTGGGGCCGATATTGTCGCGTTCGCCAATGTGGCGCGACATCAGCCCACCGCCAAATACCTGATTGGCAGCGGCAAGGTCGAAGAGTTACGCGACCTGGTCAACGCCGAACAGGTAGATTTGGTGATTTTCAATCACACCCTCACTCCCAGTCAGGAACGTAACCTCGAACGAGTCTTCGAGTGTCGCGTGCTTGACCGCACCGGTCTGATCCTCGACATCTTCGCCCAGCGGGCGCGTACCCATGAAGGCAAGCTGCAGGTCGAATTGGCCCAGCTCGAGCACATGAGCACGCGGCTGGTGCGTGGCTGGACTCACCTTGAGCGGCAAAAAGGCGGTATCGGCCTGCGCGGCCCAGGTGAAACCCAGCTGGAAACCGACCGCCGCCTGCTGCGGGTACGCCTGCGCCAGATCAAGGCGCGTCTGGAGAAGGTCCGCAGCCAGCGTGAGCAGGCTCGCCGTGGCCGTAAACGGGCGGATATCCCCTCGGTTTCCCTGGTCGGCTACACCAACGCCGGCAAATCGACCCTGTTCAACGCCCTGACCCAGTCAGAGGTCTATGCCGCCGACCAGTTGTTCGCGACCCTCGACCCGACCCTGCGCCGGCTCGAGCTCGACGACATCGGGCCGATCGTGCTGGCCGACACCGTGGGCTTCATTCGTCACTTGCCGCACAAGCTGGTCGAGGCATTTCGGGCTACGCTCGAAGAGTCGAGCAACTCCGACCTGCTGCTGCACGTGATCGACGCCCATGAGCCTGAGCGCATGGCGCAGATCGAGCAGGTCATGGCGGTACTGGGAGAGATCGGTGCAGAAGGCTTGCCGATCCTTGAGGTCTATAACAAACTCGACCTGCTTGAAGGCGTCGAGCCGCAGATTCAGCGCGATGCCGATGGCAAGCCGCAACGGGTCTGGGTTTCGGCCCGCGATGGTCGGGGGCTGGAGCTGGTGGGGCAGGCGGTCGCCGAATTGCTGGGGGATGACCTGTTTGTCGGTACCTTGCGCCTTGAACAGCGTTTTGCCCGGTTGCGCGCGCAGTTCTTTGAACTGGGCGCGGTACAGAGCGAAGAGCATGACGATGAAGGCAGCAGCCTGCTGGCTGTGCGACTGCCGCGGGTGGAGTTGAATCGCCTGGTCAGCCGCGAAGGTTTGCAGCCGTTGGAATTCATCGAGCAACATACTTTGCAATAAATGCCCGGCGACGCGGTCGGGCAGCCGTGACAGGCATTCTGTAGCATTGGACGGCGCGCCGTGGGCGCGTCTTTGCTTTATCAGATGGAGAGCGCTATGGCTTGGAATGAGCCGGGTGGCAACTCGAACAATCAGGATCCGTGGGGCGGGCGCCGTGGTGGCGACAAGAAAGGGCCACCGGATCTCGACGAGGCCTTCCGCAAGCTGCAGGACAGCCTGAACGGCATGTTCGGCAGTGGCAAAAAACGCGGTGGTGATGGCGGCATCGGCAAGGGCGGTGGCTTCGGCCTGCTCGGCATCGGTCTCGCCGTGCTTGCAGCTATCTGGCTGTACAGCGCCGTGTACGTGGTCGACGAACAGGAGCAGGCAGTCGTGCTGCGCTTCGGCAAATACTACGAAACCGTAGGGCCGGGCCTGAACATCTACTTCCCGCCGATCGATCGCAAGTACATGGAGAACGTTACCCGCGAACGTGCCTATACCAAGCAGGGGCAGATGCTGACCGAAGACGAGAACATCGTCGAGGTGCCGCTGACCGTGCAGTACAAGATCACCAACCTGCAGGATTTCGTGCTGAACGTCGATCAGCCTGAAGTCAGCCTGCAGCACGCGACCGACAGTGCTTTGCGTCACGTGGTGGGTTCCACCGCGATGGACAAGGTGCTGACCGAAGGTCGTGAGCAGATGGCCGTGGAAATCAAGGAGCGCCTGCAGCGTTTCCTCGATACCTACCGTACCGGTATCACCGTCACCCAGGTCAACGTACAGAGCGCGGCAGCCCCGCGTGAAGTGCAGGAAGCCTTCGACGACGTGATCCGTGCCCGTGAAGACGAGCAGCGCGCCCGCAACCAGGCCGAGTCCTACGCCAATGGCGTGGTGCCGGAAGCCCGTGGTCAGGCCCAGCGGATCATCGAGGACGCCAACGGTTACCGCGACGAAGTCGTCTCGCGTGCCAAGGGTGAGGCCGACCGCTTCACCAAGCTGGTCACCGAGTACCGCAAGGCTCCCGAGGTGACCCGTCAGCGCCTGTACCTGGACACCATGCAGGAAGTCTACAGCAACACCAGCAAGGTCCTGGTTACCGGCAAGGACGGCCAGAACAACCTGCTGTACTTGCCGCTCGACAAGATGATCCAGAGCAGCGGTTCGCGTAACACTCCGGTCACCAGCACTGCGCCTTCGGCCAACGCTGATGCGGCTACCCGTGCGGCGGAACTGCAACAGCAGCAAACACAGTTGCGTACTAGGGAGAGCCGCTGATGAGCAATAAATCGCTGATCGCCCTGATCGTGGCCGTGGTGCTGGCGATCGTGGCCTGGAACAGCTTCTACATCGTGGCCCAGACCGAGCGTGCGGTACTCCTGCAATTTGGTCGTGTGGTCCAGGCTGATGTCCAGCCCGGCCTGCATGTGAAGGTTCCTTACGTCAACCAGGTGCGCAAGTTCGACGCCCGCCTGATGACCCTGGACGCCCCGACCCAGCGCTTCCTGACCCTGGAAAAGAAAGCGGTGATGGTCGATGCCTACGCCAAGTGGCGGGTCAAGGATGCCGAGCGCTTCTATACCGCGACCTCGGGCCTCAAGCAGATTGCCGACGAACGTTTGTCGCGCCGTCTGGAAAGCGGCCTGCGTGACCAGTTCGGTAAACGCACCCTGCACGAAGTGGTCTCCGGTGAACGTGACGCGCTGATGGCTGACATCACTGCCTCGCTGAACCGCATGGCCAGCAAGGAACTGGGTATCGAAGTGGTCGACGTTCGCGTCAAGGCCATCGACCTGCCCAAGGAAGTCAACCGCAGCGTGTTCGAGCGCATGAGCACCGAGCGTGAGCGTGAAGCCCGCGAGCACCGCGCCAAGGGTAACGAGCTGGCCGAAGGCATCCGTGCCGACGCCGATCGTCAGCGCCGGGTACTGCTGGCCGAAGCCTACCGGGAATCGGAAGAAACCCGCGGTGATGGCGATGCCCAGGCGGCGGCGATCTACGCCAAGGCCTACGGTCAGGACCAGGATTTCTACGCGTTCTATCGCAGCCTCAAGGCTTACCGCGAGAGCTTCTCCGACAAGAGCGACGTACTGGTACTTGATCCGAAGAGCGACTTCTTCAAGTTCATGGACAAGTCCAAGCCATAAGCATCTACCCCGCCGGGCGGCTAAAACGCCTGGCGGGGTGATCCCGCGAGAAAACGGGTGTATGATGCGGCAGCCGGGAAATTCCCGGCTTTTTTGCGTCTGCAAGATCGAACGGTTCAAACCCGGCTCGGGTCTACAGAGCAGCCCAAGGTATTCGAGGGTATAGGCACGGCGGTAGCGCTGGAATCGGTGCTGCGCGCCATTGTTTGCCGATACCTGCTTCACTCAAGGCTCGCCCGCGGGCAAGCCGCCCGGACCATAGGGGAAATGGCGTAATGGCAACGGTAGACCGCTGGCTGCTGCCAGATGGCATCGAAGAAGTACTGCCACCTGAGGCGGCGCGCATCGAGATCGCGCGTCGGCAGGTGTTGGATCTGTTCCAGAGCTGGGGTTATGACTTCGTCGTGACCCCGCATATCGAGTACCTGGAATCGCTGCTCACCGGTGCCGGCCAGGACCTGGACCTGCGGACCTTCAAGGTCATCGACCCGCAATCGGGCCGGCAGATGGGTTTCCGTGCCGACATCACCCCGCAGGTTGCGCGCATCGATGCGCACACCCTGCGTCGTGAAGGCCCGAGCCGCCTGTGCTACGCCGGTAGCGTGCTGCACGCCTTGCCACGGGCGCTGTCGACTTCGCGCAGCCCGATCCAGCTCGGTGCCGAGCTGTATGGCGACGCCAGCCCGGTCAGCGACGTCGAGGTGATCAGCCTGATGCTGGCCATGCTGCAACTGGCCGATGTGCCGGACGTGCACATGGACCTCGGCCATGTCGGTATCTACCGTGGCCTGGCCCGCGCTGCCGGCCTGTCCGGGGCGATCGAGCAACAGCTGTTCGATGCCCTGCAGCGCAAGGCCGTCGACGAAGTGATCGAGCTGACCGCCAAGCTGCCAGCGGACCTCGCCGGCATGCTGCGCTCGCTCACCGAGCTGTGCGGCGGCCGTGAAGTGCTGGCCGAGGCGCGTGTGCGTCTGGGCCGTGCACCGGCTGCGGTGCTGGCGGCACTGGATGACCTGATGGCGATCGCCGAGCGGCTGGCCACGCGTTATCCCGAGCTGCCGCTGTATTTTGACCTGGGCGAGTTGCGTGGCTACCACTACCACACCGGTGTGGTGTTTGCCGCGTTCGTCCCGGGTGTCGGTCAGTCGATCGCCCAAGGCGGTCGTTACGACGACATCGGAGCAGACTTTGGTCGGGCACGCCCGGCTACCGGTTTCTCCACGGATTTGAAGACCCTGGTCACACTGGGGCGAGCCGAGGTGGTATTGCCGTCTGGCGGGATCTGGATGCCCGACAGCAGCGATGCGGCACTCTGGCAGTTGGTCTGCCAATTGCGCAGTGAAGGTCAGCGGGTGGTTCAGGCCTTGCCTGGGCAGCCTTTGACTGCCGCCGTCGAGGCGGATTGCGATCGGCAATTGATTCAGCAAAACGGGCTTTGGCAGGTTCTGCCGCTGGCCATTTGAGATTCCCCGCCGGTACGAGCCGGCGCCAAGTTTGCGCGAATGAGGACAAGTGTTATGGGTAAGAATGTCGTAGTCCTGGGCACCCAGTGGGGTGATGAGGGCAAAGGCAAGATCGTTGATCTGCTGACCGAACATGCTGCCGCCGTAGTGCGCTACCAGGGTGGCCACAACGCAGGTCACACCCTGGTGATCGACGGTGAGAAGACCGTGCTGCACCTGATCCCGTCGGGCGTACTGCGCGAAGGCGTGCAGTGCCTGATCGGCAATGGCGTGGTGGTTGCACCTGACGCCCTGCTGCGTGAAATCAACAAGCTGGAAGAGAAAGGCGTACCGGTGCGCGAGCGCCTGCGCATCAGCCCTTCCTGCCCGCTGATCCTGTCTTATCACGTGGCCCTCGACCAGGCTCGCGAAAAAGCCCGTGGCGAGCAGAAGATCGGCACCACCGGTCGCGGCATCGGCCCAGCCTACGAAGACAAGGTTGCCCGTCGCGGCCTGCGCATCGGTGACCTGTTCCACCGCGAGCGTTTCGCGGCCAAGCTCGGCGAGCTGCTGGACTACCACAACTTCGTGCTGGTCAATTACTACAAAGAGCCTGCCATCGACTTCCAGAAGACCCTGGACGAGTGCATGGAATACGCTGAGCTGCTCAAGCCGATGATGCTCGACGTCACCGCCGAGCTGCACAACCTGCGTCGCGCAGGCAAGGACATCATGTTCGAAGGCGCCCAGGGCTCGCTGCTGGACATCGACCACGGTACCTACCCGTTCGTGACCAGTTCCAACACCACCGCTGGCGGTATCGCTACCGGTTCGGGCGTTGGCCCTATGTACCTGGACTACATTCTGGGTATCACCAAGGCCTACACCACCCGCGTTGGCTCGGGCCCGTTCCCGACCGAACTGTTCGATGACGTCGGTGCCTTCCTGGCCAAGCGTGGTCACGAGTTCGGCGCGACTACCGGGCGTGCCCGTCGTTGCGGCTGGTTCGATGCCGTGATCCTGCGTCGCGCCATCGACGTCAACAGCATCTCCGGCCTGTGCCTGACCAAGCTGGACGTGCTCGACGGCCTGGAAACCATCCGTATCTGCGTTGGCTACAAGAACGAGAACGGTGCCGTTATCGATGCCCCGACCGACGCCGACAGCTACATCGGCCTGGAGCCGGTGTACGAAGAAATGCCGGGCTGGAGCGAGTCGACCCTGGGTGCCAAGACCCTGGAAGAACTGCCGGCTAACGCCCGTGCCTACATCAAGCGTGTGGAAGAGCTGGTCGGCGCGCCGATCGACATCATCTCCACCGGCCCGGACCGCAACGAGACCATCGTGCTGCGTCATCCGTTCGCCTGATCCGCGAGTGATGTAAAAGCAAAGGCCCCTTTTTAGGGGCCTTTGTCGTTTCTGTCGGCTGATCGGCACAACCTTTGCTGTAAGAATCGCTCCAGCGGTGCCATCACTGTAATGGCACCAGAAGTAGAGGGTTCTTTCGTGTCCGCCGTTCTCTCACTGTTACGAAGCCGCCTGTTGCGGCCTGTCTTTGTTGCCCTCGGTATCGCTCTTTTGGTGCAGGTGCTGGTCGCGGTGGCGCTGACCCGGAGCACAGTCACTGCCCTGGAGGCCGATCTGGGCAAGCGTCTGGCCGCCGACAGCCAGAAACTCTCCAGCGAGCTTGAACAGGCCGGTCGGGAGGTCAGCTCCGGGCTCGACAGCCTCTCCGCCAGTACCCGTCAGCGCCTGACCGCAGGCCTGTCCGCGCGTTTGCAGGATGAGCAGGCGCAGTTGCGTGCGACCCTGGAGAAGAATCTCAAGGATTCGGCCAACGACATGGCCGAGCTGCTGGCCTCGGTAGCGCCACGGGCCATGTGGGATAACGACGTGCCGACCCTGTCGGAGTTCTCCCGTCGCGCCCAGCGCAATCCCAACGTACTGTTCGTGGTCTACGACGATGCCCAGGGCCAGCATCTGACCCGCTACCTGAACCGGCAGAACCCGATCAACCAGGCATTGCTCGAGAAAGGCCAGGGCGAAAGGGCGCTGGACAAGGTGCTGGACGCCGCGCGCAACGACCCGTCGGTGTACTTTGTCGAAGCCTCGATCAACCCCAACGGTGTCCAGATCGGCAAAGTACTGATGGGCGTTTCCACCGCCGTGGTCGACCACGAGCTGGTGGCGCTGGACAAGCGCTTCTCGGCGTTGATCGCCAGTGGTGATCAACTGGTCGGCGACAGCCTGGTGGGCGCCGCTGCAGACAGCAACAAGGCCCTGCGTGCGCGTCTGCAGGCAGCTCAGGCCAGTGCTGCCGGCATGCAGGCCAATACCTCGCAAAGCGTCCAGGGTGCCGCAGCAACACTGCGCTGGAACATTGGCCTGGGCCTGGCCTTGGTTGGCCTGGGCGTGCTGCTGGTGGTGGCCGTGGTGCTTGGCCGGCGCGTGGTCAACAAGCTGCGCCTGCTGATCGCGGCGTTGAACGACCTGGCGGCGGGTGAGGGTGACCTGACCAAGCGCGTCTCCATCGACAGTCGCGACGAGATCGGTGACATGGCGGCGGCGGTCAACCAGTTCGTAGCCAAGCTGCAGCCCATCGTGCGCGAAGCCGGAGAAGTGGCCCAGCGTACCGGCATCGAGATTGGTGTCATGGCCCAGCGCAACGCCGGTGCCGATGCCGCTGCCGAGCTGCAGCGTGACGAAGTCGCCGCCAGCTTGCGTGACCTGTCGAGCATGGCCGATGAGGCCCAGGCTGAAAGCCAGGCGATGCAGTCGGCCTTGCAGCAGGTGGTGGACATTCGCCAGGCCACCGACGAGAACAGCCGGACGTCCACCCAGGTGGCCAAGCTTATCGAGGACCTGGCCAGGCAGGTCGAGACCGGCTCCAAGGTCATCGAGCGCCTGGCCCAGCAAAGCGAGCAGATCGAGGTGGTGCTGACGGTGATCCACGGCATTGCCGAGCAGACCAACCTGTTGGCGCTCAATGCGGCTATCGAGGCGGCGCGCGCCGGAGAAACCGGCCGTGGCTTTGCCGTGGTGGCTGACGAGGTCAGGGCGCTGGCGAGCAAGACCCAGAGTTCGACGGGGGATATCCAGGCGCACATCGGCGCGTTGCAGCAGGGCGCCAAAGAGGCGGTGGCGGCGATCAGCCAGGCCGGGCGTCAGGCCAGCGAGGGCTTGCTGGTGCTGCGCGACAACGCGCGCTTGCAGCAGTCGGTGCAGGCTTCGGTGGAGCAGGTGCATGCGGCCATCGGCTTGGCTACGCGTGCCGCTGAGCAGCAGGCGCATGGGGCGCAGGCGGTACGAGGCCGAGTGCAGACCATTCACGCCCAGGCCGAGCGGGCTGCCGAGGTGGTGATGCAGACCACCGCCAGCAGCAAGGTGCTCGATGACCTGGCGGCCCAGCTCAAGGCGAGCCTGGGGCAGTTCCGCGCTTGAGAGTAATCGCGGGGCAAGCCCGCTCCTACAGTGGGGGCGGGCTTGCCCCGCGATGCTCAGGCGCGGTTCAGGTACATCCGCGTAGTCAGCAAATACACCGGTAACCCCGACACCAGAATCAGCAGCGCCGCATAAGGCGCCGCCGCTGCGAACTCGACGTTGGCGGTATGCGCCCACACCTCGGTGGCCAGGGTGGTCATGCCGGTCGGGCTGAGCAGCAGGGTTGCCGTCAGTTCCTTCATGGCATCCAGGAACACCAGTGCGAACGCCGCCGCCAAGGCCGGGAAGATGATCGGCAGGGTGACTCGGCAAAACGCCGTGAACTGCGTAGCACCCAGGGTGCGGGCGGCTTCTTCAAGCTGCGGCGCGGCCTTGTTCAAGGCCGTGCGCACCGGCGCCTGGGCCAGTGGCAGGAACAACAGCGCATAGGCCAGCAGCAACAGCCCGGTGGTCTGGTACAGCGCCGGCACATAGTGCAGGGCGAAGTACACCAGGGTCAGGGCAATCACCAGGCCGGGCAGGGCGTGCAGCAGGTACGGCAGGCGCTCGGCCCAGATCGCCAGGCGGCCTTTGTAGCGCACCACCAGAAAGCTGACCGGCAGCGCCAGCAGCAGGCTCAAGCCGGCGCCCCCCAACGACAGCGACAACGACGAGAACAACGCGCGGCTGATATCGGCGACCGGAAAGGCTGCCGATGAACCAACGCTCAGCCAGTAGCCGAGCATACCCAGCGGAATCCCGCTGCCGAGCAGGGCCAGGACCAGGCAGTACAACTGCCCCAGCGGCATCCATCCGCGCAGGCGAATCGGCGCGCCACGCCGGGCTACGCCCTGGCCGATCCGCACATGCCGGGCCTTGCCGCGCACGCGCAGTTCCAGCCAGAGCATCAGCAGGCACATGAACAACAGCACCGCCGAGAGCATGGCAGCGTTGGCATTGCTGAACTCCAGCTCGAACTGCTGGTAGATCGCCGTGGTGAACGTCTGCAGGCCGAGGATCGACAAGGCGCCGAACTCCACCAGCATGTGCAGGGCAATCAACAGGCTGCCGCCGATGATCGACGGCCACAGCAGCGGCAGGGTGATGCGAAAGAACACGCCCCAGCGCGTCTGCCCCAGGGTGCGCGCCGATTCTTCCAGCGAGGTATCGAGGTTGCGCAGGGTTGCCGCCACCGGCAGGAACACCAGCGGATACTTGGACAAGCTCATCACCAGAATGGCGCCGCCCAGGCCTTCGAAGCGCGGGCTCAGCGACACCCAGGTAAAGCCGCTGACAAAGGCCGGCACGGCAAACGGCAGGCACAGGATCACGCCCCACAAGCGCCGCCCGGGCAGGTCACTGCGCTCCAGCAGCCAGGCCAGGGACACGCCCAGCGCCATGCAGGCCAGGGTGACCCCGGCCATCAGCATCAGGGTGTTGCGCATCAGTCCCCAGACGAAAGGGCGCCAGAGCAGGTGCAAGGCTTCACGCCAGCCGGCTTCCCAGGTTTTCAGGGCCACATACAGCAGTGGTAACAGGCTCAGCCCGACCAGCAGCAACACCGGCAGCACCACCCAGATCGAAGGGCGCTTGCGCTTGGGGACATAACGGCTGGCCAGTGCGGCCGCGGGCAGGACTGCGCTCATTACAGCAGGCCAACTTCGCGTTCGAGCTCCAGGGCTTCTTCGGCATTACCCAGGTCGGCCGGGGTGATTTTCGGCGGGCGCAGGTCTTCGAAGGGTTTCAGGCCCTGATCCGAGACCATGCCTTTATGCAGCGGATACTCGGCAGTGGTCTGGGTGATCACCCGCTGGCCTTCTTCGCTGGCCATCCAGGCCAGCAGGGCCTGGGCTTCTTTCGGGTGCTTGCTGGCTTTTACCGCGGCGGCGCTAGAGATGGTCACCAGGCCACCGACGTCGCCGTTGGCCAGGTAGTAGAGTTTCGAATCCAGCTGGCCGCGCTCTTTCTTCAGGGCGTACCAGTAGTAGTTGTTCACCAGTACGGCAGCCACCTCGCCATTTTCGACGGCTTTGAGGGCAACCATGTTGTTGGTGTAGGTCTTGCCAAACGCCTTGAGGCCGGTCAGCCATTCTTCGGCGGCGTCACGGCCGTGCAGTTTGAGGATGGCCACGGCCTGTTCCTGGAACGCACCGCTGGTCGGCACAAAGCCGATCTTGCCGTCCCACTCGGGGTCGGCGAAATCCATGACCGAGGGCGGCAGGTCTTTCTCGTCGATCACCTTGGGGTTGTAGGCGACCACGCGGGTGCGCGCGGTGACGCCCATCCAGCTGCCGTTGGCGGCGATGTATTCCTTGGGCAGGACCTGCAGGGTCGAGTCATCGATCTTGGCCAGCAGGCCCAGTTCGCCGAGGTTGTTCAGTGGTGGCGATTCTTCTGTGTAGATGACATCGGCGGGGGAGCGATCACCTTCTTCGATGATCTGGCTAGCCAGCTGGTTGCTGCTACCCTTGCGGATATTGATGTGGATGCCGGTCTTGGCCTCGTAGGCCTTGGCGATAGCTTCACCGATTTCCTTGTGCTGACCGTTGTACAGGGTCAGCGACAGCGGGTCGGCGGCCATGGCGGCTGGCGTGCCCAGCACCATGGCAAAAACAGAAACGGCCAGGCCGCGCAACAGGGGGTTATTGCGGAACGTCATGCGGGTACTTCCTCGCTTGCGGCTACATATCTGGAAACAATGATAATCGATATCGCTTCTCAAATGCCCTTGTGAGGGAAAATTCATGAGCAGGCTATCGGTCGTTTCGGGATTGCAGGCGAGGAAAAGGGTGGGGCAGAAACGAAAAAACCCGCTTTCGCGGGTTTGATCTGAATTGGTGCCCAGAAGAAGACTCGAACTTCCACGACCGTAAGGTCACCAGCACCTGAAGCTGGCGTGTCTACCAATTTCACCATCTGGGCAAAATGAAGCGGTGTAGCTTGTAACGAAAACAGTGTAGCGTGTTGCAGTAAATCTCAGAAGCCAGAGGCAGTTCTAAGATCTGAAATTGGTGCCCAGAAGAAGACTCGAACTTCCACGACCGTAAGGTCACCAGCACCTGAAGCTGGCGTGTCTACCAATTTCACCATCTGGGCATTTCGCTGAGGAACATGATGCTTCACATCGTGTTGCATCTCAACTATAACGACGGTGTCCGTCGTTGTGGTGCGCACTATACGGATGCGTCTGAGAGCTGTAAAGCCCCGTTCAGAAAAAATCTTAAAAAATTCAAGTCGTTGTTCCTTATGATGGTTTTGGCAGCATCCAGGGGGCTCTGACAGGGCTGTCCAAGCCTGAAATTTCCGGTTTCAATACGCCTATGCCAAACTAACCCTTATATAGACAAGGTGAACCCCTCCTAATGGCCGATTGGCAGACCCTCGATCCCGAGGCCGCTCGTGAAGCGGAAAAATACGAAAACCCTATTCCTAGCCGTGAGCTGATCCTCCAGCGTCTGGACGAGCGCGGCTCGCCGGCAGCCCGTGAGCAGCTGGTCGAAGAGTTCGGCCTTACCACCGAAGACCAGATCGAAGCCCTGCGCCGCCGCCTGCGCGCGATGGAGCGTGACGGCCAGCTGATCTATACCCGGCGCGGCACTTATGCCCCGGTAGACAAGCTCGACCTGATCCTCGGCCGCATCGCCGGCCACCGCGACGGCTTCGGCTTCCTGATCCCGGATGACGGCAGCGACGACCTGTTCCTGAGCCCCGCGCAAATGCGCCTGGTGTTCGATGGCGACCGCGCCCTGGCCCGGGTTTCCGGCCTGGATCGTCGTGGCCGCCGCGAAGGCGTGGTGGTCGAAGTGATCTCCCGCGCCCACGAAAGCATCGTTGGCCGCTACTTCGAAGAAGGCGGTATCGGTTTTGTCACCCCAGACAACCCCAAGGTCCAGCAAGAAGTGCTGATTACCCCGGGGCGTAATGGCGGTGCCAAGGTCGGTCAGTTCGTCGAGGTCAAGATCACCCACTGGCCAACCCCGCGCTTCCAGCCTCAGGGCGATGTCACCGAAGTGATCGGCAACTACATGGCCCCGGGCATGGAAATCGACGTTGCCTTGCGCAGCTACGATATTCCGCACGTCTGGCCAGAAGCCGTGATCAAGGAAGCACGCAAGCTCAAGCCGGAAGTCGAAGATAAAGACAAAGAGCACCGCGTCGACCTGCGCCATCTGCCGTTCGTCACCATCGACGGCGAAGATGCCCGCGACTTCGACGATGCGGTGTACTGCGAGAGCCTGGGCAAATTGCGTCTGTTCTCCGGTGGCTGGCGCCTGTACGTGGCCATTGCCGACGTGTCCAGCTACGTGCGCCTGGGCTCTGCCCTGGATGCCGAAGCCCAGGTGCGCGGCAACTCGGTGTACTTCCCCGAGCGCGTGGTGCCGATGCTGCCTGAAGAGCTGTCCAACGGCCTGTGCTCGCTGAACCCGCATGTCGACCGCTTGGCGATGGTCTGTGAAATGACCATCAACAAGTCCGGGCAGATGGTCGATTACCAGTTCTACGAAGCGGTGATCCACTCTCACGCACGCCTGACCTACAATAAGGTCAGCAGCATGCTCGAACACGCCCGTACCCGCGAAGGCAAGGCCCTGCGCGAGCAGTACAGCGACGTGGTGCCGGACCTCAAGCAGCTCTATGCGCTGTACAAGGTGCTGCTGGCGGCCCGTCATACCCGTGGTGCGATCGACTTCGAAACCCAGGAAACCCGGATCATCTTCGGCTCTGAGCGCAAGATCGCCGAAATCCGGCCGACCGTGCGCAACGACGCCCACAAGCTGATCGAGGAATGCATGCTGGCGGCCAACGTGGCCACCGCCGAGTTCCTCAAGAAGCACGAGATCCCGGCCCTGTATCGTGTTCACGACGGACCGCCACCAGAGCGTCTGGAAAAACTGCGCGCCTTCCTCGGCGAGCTGGGCCTGTCCCTGCACAAAGGCAAGGATGGTCCGTCGCCGAAGGATTACCAGGCACTGCTGGCGAGTATCGCCGACCGTCCGGATTTCCACCTGATCCAGACCGTGATGCTGCGCTCCCTGAGCCAGGCGGTGTACAGCGCCGACAACAACGGCCACTTCGGCCTGAACTACGAGGCGTACACCCACTTCACCTCGCCGATCCGTCGTTACCCGGACCTGCTGACCCACCGGGCCATCCGCAGCGTGATCCGTTCGCGTCAGGAAACCCCGCACGTCAAGCGTGCCGGTGCCATGAGCATCCCCAAGGCACGCATCTATCCGTACGACGAGGCGACCCTGGAGCAGCTCGGCGAGCAGTGCTCGATGAGCGAGCGGCGTGCCGACGAGGCCACCCGCGACGTGGTCAACTGGCTCAAGTGCGAGTACATGAAAGATCGCGTCGGCGAGAGCTTCCCGGGTGTGATCACCGCGGTGACCGGTTTTGGTCTGTTCGTCGAGCTGACCGACATCTACGTCGAAGGCATGGTTCACGTCAGCGCCTTGCCGGGTGACTACTACCACTTCGACCCTGTGCACCACCGCCTGGCCGGTGAGCGTACCGGGCGCAGCTTCCGCCTGGGCGATACCGTCGAAGTGCGGGTTATGCGTGTTGATCTCGAGCAGCGCAAGATCGACTTCGAGATGGCCGAAAACACCCTCAAGGCGCCGATTGGCCGCAAGCAGCGTGGTGAAGGCGTGCGTCCGCAAGACGGCAAGCCGGTGCCGGTGCTGGACAAGGCTGAAGCGACCAAGGCCGCTGAGCCTGCACGCCGCAGCAAGAAGAACGAAACCGCCGAAGCCTATTTCCCCTCCCATGCCGCGGCGAAAAACGCCGAAGTGCGCAAGAGCCGGGAGATGAAGAAGGCCCTGATGTCCGATGCCAAGCACGCAGGCAGCAAGCCGGCGGCCAAGTCGGGCAAGTCGGAGAAACCGAGCAAGCACCGTAAAGGGCCGCCGAAAGCCGGCTCCGCGTCACGTAAACCCAAGGCCAAGTCATGAGTCAGTTGGAAAAGATCTACGGCGTCCATGCCGTGGAAGCCCTGTTGCGTCATCACCCCAAGCGGGTCAAGCAGATCTGGCTGTCCGAAGGGCGCAGCGAGCCGCGTTTGCAGCCGCTGCTCGAACTTGCCGCGCAGAACCGCGTGGCGGTCGGCCAGGCCGAGCGCCGCGAGATGGATGCCTGGGTTGAAGGCGTGCACCAGGGCGTGGTGGCTGAAGTCAGCCCGAGCCAGGTCTGGGGTGAAGCAATGCTCGAAGAGCTGCTTGACCGCACCGAAGGCGCGCCGCTGATCCTGGTGCTTGACGGCGTCACCGACCCGCACAACCTCGGCGCCTGCCTGCGCACCGCCGATGCTGCGGGTGCCCTGGCGGTGGTGGTGCCCAAGGACAAGTCGGCGACCCTGACCCCTGCGGTGCGTAAAGTGGCCTGCGGTGCAGCCGAGGTCATCCCGCTGGTGGCGGTCACCAACCTGGCGCGGACCCTGGAGAAACTCCAGCAACGCGGCCTGTGGGTGGTCGGTACCGCAGGCGAGGCCGAGCAGGAGCTGTATCAGCAGGACCTGACGGGTCCGACCATCCTGATCATGGGCGCCGAGGGCAAGGGCATGCGCCGCTTGACCCGCGAGCACTGTGATTTCCTGGTCAAGCTGCCGATGGCCGGTAGCGTCAGCAGCCTCAACGTGTCGGTGGCGACAGGCGTGTGCCTGTTCGAGGCCGTTCGTCAGCGCCAGGCCAAAGCCAAGTCTTGATGTCTTCGCGGGTCAAGCCCGCTCCCACAGGGATTGTGTTCACTGTGGGAGCGGGCTTGACCCGCGATGCTTTTCTAGCTGCTCAATAATTCACCAATTACCTTGCTTGTCCCCCGGGGCTTCTCTACAATTGCGCCCCTTGCCATGTTGGCAGGCGTTCACGCGCCTTTTCCCAGGGCAAGACATACAAGTGTCCTTCACTCCTTGTCTGACCACTCTGGTGGCAGACTACAACCCGTAAGGAGCATTCATGCGTCATTACGAAATCATCTTTCTGGTCCACCCTGACCAGAGCGAGCAAGTCGGCGGCATGGTTGAGCGTTACACCAAGCTGATCGAAGAAGACGGCGGCAAAATCCACCGTCTGGAAGACTGGGGCCGTCGTCAACTGGCCTACGCAATCAACAATGTTCACAAGGCTCACTACGTGATGCTGAACGTTGAGTGCACTGGCAAGGCCCTGGCCGAGCTGGAAGACAACTTCCGCTACAACGATGCCGTGATCCGTAACCTGGTCATCCGTCGCGACGAAGCCGTTACCGGCCAGTCCGAGATGCTCAAGGCTGAAGAGAACCGCAGTGAGCGCCGTGAGCGTCGCGACCGTCCTGAGCATGCTGACAGCGCCGATGGCGACGACAGCAATGACAGCGACAACAGCGATAACGCTGACGAGTAATCCACGGACCTTTTGAGGAGCCTATTACATGGCACGTTTCTTCCGTCGTCGTAAATTCTGCCGCTTCACTGCTGAAGACGTGAAAGAGATCGATTACAAAGATCTCAACACCCTGAAAGCTTACGTATCCGAAACCGGCAAAATCGTTCCAAGCCGTATCACCGGTACCAAAGCTCGTTATCAGCGTCAGCTGGCTACCGCTATCAAGCGCGCCCGCTTCCTGGCCCTGCTGCCCTACACCGACAGCCACGGCCGCTGAGACCGGGTCGTCGACAAGTAGCAAAGGATTAAGTGCATGCGAGCGCTAGCTGATTACATCATGCGCGGACGTGTGCAGGCCACGCTGGTCGTGGCCGGATCGGCGGCATTGCCGCTGTTGTTCTGGTTGAGTGCCGCTGCGGGATGCCTTGTGCTCCTGCGGCGCGGTTCGGACGCATTGAGCGTCCTTGGACTGGGATTGCTGGCGACGTTGTTGAGCTGGCACTTCCTGAAGGACCCGACAGCGTTGCTGGTGCTGGTGGGATCTTGCAGCCTTGCGTTGGTTTTGCGCGCAGGCCATTCCTGGAACCGCGTGCTGCTGGTCAGCGTGGTAGTGGGGTTGTTGTTTGCGGTGAGCCTGGGGACCTTGCTGGGTCCTTACATCGATTCACTCGCCAAAGCGTCGCAAGATGCCTTGCCGTTAGTGATGGGTGAAGCCTACGAGAAACTCTCGGCGGACCAGAAGGCAATGCTCGTCTCATCGATGCCCCCGATCTTGATCGCTTCAATAGCGATAACGCTGCAGGTCTTTAGCGTGTCATGTCTGATTCTTGGGCGTTATTGGCAGGCGTTGTTGTACAACCCAGGTGGTTTCGGTCGCGAATTTCGCGCGATCCGTTTCCCCAAGGGCGTGATGCTGGCATTGCTGGCCGTCATGTTTGTAGCACCGTTCATGGGGCTGCACGCATTGATTTTGTTGCCGCTGTGCAGTGTTGCGTTCATGTTCGCCGGGCTGGCCTTGATTCACGGGCTGGTCGCGCAGAAACGCCTGGCCAATTTCTGGCTGGTGGGGTTATACGTCACGCTGCTGCCTTTCATGCACTTGATCGGTCCATTGCTCGTGGTTCTGGCCATTGTCGACAGCCTGATTGATTTTCGTGGTCGTTCAGCATCCAAGAATGCCGATGACGCGAACGGTGAAGGTTAAAAGTTAAGAGGTTAATACCAAATGGAACTGATCCTGCTGGAAAAAGTCGCCAACCTGGGCAACCTGGGCGACAAGGTAAATGTTAAGGCCGGTTACGGTCGTAACTTCCTGCTGCCATTCGGCAAAGCCACCGCTGCGACCGCTGCCAACCTGGCTGCGTTCGAAGAGCGTCGTGCTGAGCTGGAAAAAATCGCTGCAGAGAAAAAAGCTTCGGCCGAAACTCGCGCTGCCCAACTGGCTGAGCTGGAAGTGACCATCACTGCCACCGCTGGTGACGAAGGCAAGCTGTTCGGTTCGATCGGCACCCACGACATCGCTGATGCCCTGACCGCCTCCGGCGTTGAAGTGGCTAAAGCTGAAGTTCGTCTGCCGAACGGCACCATCCGTAACGTCGGCGAATACGACGTTGCCGTGCACCTGCACAGCGACGTTGAAGCCACCGTTCGCGTGGTTGTTGTCGCAGCCTAAGCTGTACCGATCGGCTGGCACCTTGGGTGTCAGCCGGTTAACATCGGGCACGATCCTGCTTTGCAGGTCGTGCCCTTTGTCTTTTTCATCACCCTGATTCCTGCGTGGCCATGAACGAGATAACCGCCCCCGAGCAATATGATCTGCAAACCGCTGCCCTGAAGGTGCCGCCACATTCCATCGAGGCCGAACAGGCCGTGCTCGGTGGCTTGATGCTGGACAACAACGCCTGGGAGCGGGTGCTCGATCAAGTCTCCGATGGCGACTTCTATCGGCATGACCACCGCCTGATCTTTCGCGCCATCCACAAGCTCGCCGACCAGAACGCCCCGTTCGACGTGGTGACCCTGCACGAGCAGTTGGACAAGGAAGGTCTCAGTTCGCAAGTCGGCGGCCTGGGTTATCTGGGCGAGCTGGCCAAGAACACCCCGTCGGTAGCCAACATCAAGGCCTATGCGGGGATCATCCGCGAGCGGGCGACCCTGCGCCAGCTGATCAGCATCAGCAACGAGATCGCCGACAGCGCGTTCAACCCGCAAGGGCGCAACGCTGCCGAGATCCTCGACGAAGCCGAGCGGCAAATCTTCCAGATCGCCGAAGCGCGGCCGAAGACCGGTGGCCCGGTAGGCGTCAACGACCTGTTGACCAAAGCCATCGACCGCATCGACACGCTGTTCAACACCGACAGCGCGATCACCGGCCTGTCCACCGGCTACACCGACCTCGACGAGAAGACCAGCGGCCTGCAGCCAGCCGACCTGATCATCGTCGCCGGCCGTCCGTCGATGGGTAAGACCACCTTCGCCATGAACCTGGTGGAGAACGCCGTACTGCGCAGCGACAAGGCGGTGCTGGTGTACTCCCTGGAGATGCCAGGCGAATCGCTGATCATGCGTATGCTCTCCTCGCTCGGTCGTATCGACCAGACCAAGGTGCGTTCCGGTCAGCTCGAAGACGACGACTGGCCGCGCCTGACCTCGGCGGTCAACCTGCTCAACGACCGCAAGCTGTTCATCGACGATACCGCCGGCATCAGCCCGTCGGAAATGCGCGCGCGTACCCGCCGCCTGGTGCGTGAGCACGGCGACATCGGTCTGATCATGATCGACTACCTGCAGCTGATGCAGATCCCGGGCTCCAGCGGCGACAACCGTACCAACGAGATTTCCGAGATCTCCCGCTCGCTCAAGGCCCTGGCCAAAGAGTTCAACTGCCCGGTAGTTGCCCTGTCGCAGCTCAACCGCTCCCTCGAGCAACGCCCGAACAAGCGCCCGGTGAACTCCGACTTGCGTGAATCCGGTGCAATCGAGCAGGACGCCGACGTGATCATGTTCGTTTACCGGGACGAGGTGTACCACCCGGAGACCGAGCACAAGGGCATCGCCGAGATCATCATCGGCAAGCAGCGGAACGGCCCGATCGGCTTTATCCGCCTGGCCTTCATCGGCAAGTACACACGCTTCGAAAACCTCGCGCCGGGCAGTTACAACTTCGACGACGACGAGTAAGGCCAATTTGGACAATTCCGACCTTGAGCGTCGGAATTGGTCAATTTTTGTGCTATATTCCGCGCCCGCGATTTTTCATCGATTAGCCACCGGTCACTGACATGCAAGCAGCCAAACCACTTTTCGACTATCCCAAGTACTGGGCCGAATGCTTCGGGCCAGCACCGTTCCTGCCGATGAGCAGGGAGGAGATGGATCAGCTCGGCTGGGATTCCTGCGACATCATCATCGTGACCGGTGACGCCTACGTCGACCACCCGTCGTTCGGCATGGCCATTATCGGCCGCCTGCTGGAAGCCCAGGGTTTTCGCGTGGGCATCATTGCCCAGCCGAACTGGCAGTCCAAAGACGACTTCATGAAGCTCGGCGAGCCGAACCTGTTCTTCGGCGTCGCGGCCGGCAACATGGACTCGATGATCAACCGCTACACCGCCGACAAAAAGATCCGCTCCGACGACGCCTATACCCCGGGCGGTATGGCCGGCAAGCGTCCGGACCGCGCCAGCCTGGTCTACAGCCAGCGCTGCAAGGAAGCCTACAAGCACGTGCCGATCGTCCTTGGCGGCATTGAAGCCTCCCTGCGCCGCATCGCCCACTACGATTACTGGCAGGACAAGGTCCGTCATTCGATCCTGATCGATGCCTGCGCTGATATCCTGCTGTACGGCAACGCCGAGAGGGCCATTGTCGAGGTGGCCCAGCGCCTGTCTTTTGGCCAGAAGATTGAAGACATTACCGACATCCGCGGTACTGCTTTTATTCGCCGTGACACGCCGCAAGGCTGGTACGAGGTCGATTCGACCCGTATCGACCGTCCGGGCAAGATCGACAAGATCATCAACCCGTACGTCAACACCCAGGACACCCAGGCCTGCGCTATCGAGCAGGAAAAGGGCGAGGTCGAAGACCCGAACGAAGCCAAGGTTGTGCAGATTCTCGCCAGCCCGCGCATGACCCGTGACAAGACGGTCATCCGCCTACCATCGTTCGAGAAGGTCCGTGGTGATGCCGTGCTCTATGCCCACGCCAACCGCGTGCTTCACCTGGAGACCAACCCGGGCAACGCCCGTGCCCTGGTGCAGAGGCATGGCGAAGTGGACGTGTGGTTCAACCCACCACCCATTCCGATGACCACCGAAGAAATGGACTACGTGTTCGGTATGCCCTACGCGCGCATTCCGCACCCGGCGTATGGCAAGGAAAAAATTCCCGCCTACGACATGATCCGTTTCTCGGTGAACATCATGCGCGGCTGCTTCGGCGGCTGCACCTTCTGCTCGATCACCGAGCACGAAGGGCGCATCATCCAGAACCGCTCGCACGAGTCGATCATTCGCGAGATCGAAGAGATTCGCGACAAGGTGCCCGGTTTTACCGGGGTCATCTCCGACCTCGGCGGCCCGACCGCGAACATGTACCGCATCGCCTGCAAGAGCCCCGAGATCGAATCGGCGTGCCGCAAGCCATCGTGCGTGTTCCCCGGCATCTGTCCGAACCTCAATACCGACCACTCGGCGCTGATCAAGCTGTACCGCAGCGCCCGTGACCTGCCGGGGGTGAAGAAGATCCTCATCGCCTCGGGCCTGCGTTACGACCTGGCGGTGGAATCGCCGGAGTACGTCAAGGAACTGGTGACCCACCACGTCGGCGGCTACCTGAAGATTGCCCCGGAGCACACCGAGGAAGGCCCGCTGAATCAGATGATGAAGCCGGGCATCGGTAGCTACGACCGCTTCAAGCGCATGTTCGAGAAGTACTCGAAAGAGGCGGGTAAAGAGCAGTACCTGATCCCGTACTTCATCGCCGCGCACCCGGGCACCACCGACGAAGACATGATGAACCTGGCCTTGTGGCTCAAGGGCAACGGCTTCCGTGCCGACCAGGTGCAGGCGTTCTATCCGTCGCCAATGGCCTCGGCCACGGCCATGTACCACTCGGGCAAGAACCCGCTGCGCAAGGTCACCTACAAGAGCGACCCGGTGACCATCGTCAAGAGCGAGCAGCAGCGCCGCCTGCACAAGGCCTTCTTGCGCTACCACGATCCGAAGGGCTGGCCGATGCTGCGCGAAGCCCTGGAGCGTATGGGCCGCGCCGACCTGATCGGCCCGGGCAAGCACCAGCTGATCCCGCTGCACCAGCCGGCAACCGACAGCTACCAGAGTGCCCGGCGCAAGAACTCGACCCCTGCCGGCAGCCACAAGGTGGCCAAAGAGCAGAAGATCCTGACCCAGCACAACGGCTTGCCGCCGCGTGCCAGCGATGGCTCCAAGCCCTGGGACAAGCGCGAACAGGCCAAGGCTGCGGCGTTTGCCCGCAACCAGGAAGCGGCCAAGGCGCGCAAGGATGCCGCCAAGGGCGGCAAGGGCAAGAAAAAGCCCGCCCGCCAGCCGGCGCTGCCGCGCTAACTGAAACGCCAGCCTTCGGGCTGGCGTTTTTGTTTGCATCGCTGGCAAAGCCTCAAATCTGTGCAAGGCTTGCACGGCGGCCTCGCTACGGTGCGCTTTTGCTGCGAGCGTAGCGGCTGCATGCAGGGAATCGCAGGCCTGAGCCCATGGCACAAGTCTTGCGCGGTTCCACTACCGCCCAGGCTCGCAGGAGGCCCGCCGTGTCGATTCATGTCGCCTTGCACCATGTCACCGAGTATCGCTACGACCGTGCAGTTGAACTGGGCCCGCAAATCGTTCGCCTGCGCCCGGCCGCCCACAGCCGTACCCGGATCCTCTCCTACGCGCTGAAGGTGCAGCCGGGTGGGCATTTCATCAATTGGCAGCAGGACCCGCAGGGCAACTACCTGGCACGCCTGGTGTTCCCGGAGAAAACCGACAGCCTGCGCGTGGAAGTCGACCTGGTCGCCGAGATGGCGGTGTTCAACCCGTTCGACTTCTTCCTCGAACCCTACGCCGAACAGATCCCCTTCAGTTATGGTCGTGACGAACGCCACGAACTGCTGCCCTACCTGGAACAGCTGCCGCTGACGCCGAAGTTCGCCGCCTACCTGCACAGCATCGAGCGAACGCCGCAGGCCAGCGTCGATTTCCTGGTCGCGCTCAACCAGCGCCTGAGCGAAGACATCAGCTACCTGATCCGACTCGAACCCGGTGTGCAAGCCCCGGAGCAAACCCTGGAGCTGGGCTCCGGCTCCTGTCGCGATTCGGCCTGGCTGCTGGTGCAGCTGCTGCGTCACCTGGGCCTGGCGGCGCGGTTTGTTTCTGGCTATCTGATCCAGCTGACCGCCGACATCAAGTCGCTGGACGGCCCGTCCGGCACTGAAGAAGACTTCACGGACCTGCATGCCTGGTGCGAGGTGTACCTGCCCGGCGCTGGCTGGATCGGCCTGGACGCCACCTCCGGGCTGTTTGCCGGTGAAGGGCATATCCCATTGGCCTGTAGTCCCGATCCAACTTCAGCTGCGCCGATCAGCGGCTTGGTCGAGCCCTGCGAGTGCACCTTTGCCCATGAAATGAGCGTTGAGCGCCTGTGGGAGTCGCCACGGGTGACACTGCCCTACAGTGATGAGCAATGGCAGGCTATCGTCGCGCTCGGGCGCCAGGTGGACAGCGACCTGAAGGCGGCGGATGTGCGCCTGACCATGGGCGGCGAACCGACCTTCGTGGCCATCGACGACCCTGACGGCGCCGAATGGAATACCGCAGCGTTGGGCGCCAACAAGCGCCGCCTGGCCGGCGAGCTGTTCCAGCGCCTGTACAAGCATTACGCGCCCAGCGCCCTGGTGCATTTCGGTCAGGGCAAGTGGTACCCGGGCGAGCAACTGCCGCGCTGGTCGCTCAACTGCTTCTGGCGGCGCGATGGCGTACCGCTGTGGAACAACCCGGCGTTGATTGCCGACGAACACGAGGACCTCGGCGCCGACAGCGACCTGGCCGGGCGCTTCCTGGCCAGTGTTGCCGAACGGCTGAAGCTGCCCCCGCGCTATGTCTTCGCCGCTTGTGAAGACCCGCTCTATTACCTGTGGCGTGAAGGCGGCCTGCCGTCCAATGTGCGCGTCGACGATGCACGGCTGAAGGATGAGATGGAGCGTGCGCGGCTGCGCAAGGTGTTCAGCCAGGGCCTGGACAAGGTCATCGGCCAGGTGCTGCCGCTGGCCCGCAGCGCCGACCAACAGCGCTGGCAGAGCGGGCGCTGGTACCTGCGTGACGAGCATTGCCGTCTGGTACCTGGCGACTCGCCGCTGGGCTATCGCTTGCCGCTGGCGGCGCAGCCCTGGGTCAAGGCCGCCGAATACCCCTACGTGCATCCGACCGATCCCAATCAGGCCCTTGGCGACTTGCCGGGTCGTGACCAGTTGCTCAAGGCCAGCAGCGGGCACGCGGTCGATGAGCAGGAGCGCGCCGCCCCCGAGGTCGATGCCTCGGCCGACTGGCTGACCCGTACTGCGCTGTGCGCCGAGCCGCGTGAGGGGCGCTTGTACCTGTTCATGCCGCCACTGTCGCGTCTGGAGGACTACCTTGAACTGGTCGCGGTGATCGAAGCCACTGCGGCCGAGCTGCATTGCCCGGTCATCTTCGAAGGCTACGAGCCGCCGGCCGACCCGCGCCTGGCCAACTTCAAGGTCACGCCCGACCCCGGCGTCATCGAGGTCAACGTGCAGCCTTCGGCCAGTTGGGACGAGCTGGTGGAGCGCACCGAGTTCCTCTACGAGCAGGCGCGCCTGACGCGCTTGAGCAGCGAAAAATTCATGATCGACGGCCGTCACACCGGCACTGGAGGCGGCAACCATTTCGTTCTCGGTGGCGCCACTGCGGCCGACTCGCCGTTCCTGCGCCGCCCGGACCTGCTGCGCAGCCTGATCAGCTACTGGCACAACCATCCGTCGTTGTCCTACCTGTTTTCCGGCCTGTTCATCGGCCCGACGTCTCAAGCGCCACGGGTGGATGAAGCACGTAACGATGCGTTGTATGAACTGGAGATCGCCTTCGCCCAGATGCCCACCCCTGACGAGGAGTGCCCGCCGTGGCTGGTCGACCGGCTGCTGCGTAACCTGTTGATCGACGTCACCGGCAATACCCACCGCGCCGAGTTCTGCATCGATAAGCTGTATTCCCCGGACGGTCCGGCCGGGCGCCTGGGGTTGCTGGAGCTGCGTGCTTTCGAGATGCCGCCGCATGCGCGCATGAGCCTGGTCCAGCAGCTGTTGCTGCGTGCCCTGATCGCGCGTTTCTGGCGGGAACCCTACGCACCCAAGCGTCTGGCGCGCTGGGGGACCGAGCTGCATGACCGTTTCATGCTGCCGCACTTTATCGAGCAGGATTTTGCCGATGTGCTAGTCGAGCTCAACGCCGCAGGTTACCCGCTGCGCGCCGAGTGGTTCGCCGCGCACCTGGAGTTTCGTTTTCCCAAAGTCGGCGACTATGCCGTCAATGGCATCGAGTTGGAGCTGCGCCAGGCCCTGGAACCCTGGCATGTACTGGGCGAGGAGGGCGGTGGCGGTGCCACCGTGCGTTATGTCGACTCATCGCTTGAACGTCTGCAGGTCAAGGTCAGCGGCCTGCCACCGGAACGCTATCAACTGACCTGTAATGGTCGGGCGCTACCCTTGCAACCCACCGGGCGGGTCGGTGAGTTCGTCGCCGCCGTGCGCTATCGCGCCTGGCAGCCGGCCAATTGTTTGCAGCCGACCATCGCGGTGCATGCGCCGTTGGTGTTCGACCTGCTCGATACCTGGATGGGCCGCTCGCTGGGCGGCTGCCAGTACCATGTCGCGCATCCGGGCGGGCGCAATTACGAAACCCTGCCGGTCAATGCCAATGAGGCCCAGAGCCGGCGCCAGGCGCGCTTCTTCCGCCTCGGGCATAGCCCGGGTGTACAGGAACTGCCGGTGCTGCAGGGGAACCCGGAACTACCCTTTACCCTGGATTTGCGCCGCAGCTGAGCGCTACTCTGAACTGACCTGTGGCCTTCGAGCATTGCCATGCCTGACCTGTTTGATGCCTACCCGCTAAGTGCGGGGACCTATCACGAGATGCTCGAAGGCCAGGGCGCGGTGCGCCCGCACTGGCAGCCGCTGTGCGCCTACCTGCAGCGCAGCGGGCCGGCGCAACTGGCCCAGCGCCAGGCCTCGTTGACCCGCCAGTTGCGCGAGAACGGCGTTACCTACAACGTCTACGCCGACCCCAAGGGCGCCGACCGTCCCTGGGAGCTGGACCTGTTGCCGCACCTGCTGCCCGCCGCCGAATGGCAGCAACTGGCGGCCGGTGTTGAACAGCGCGCGCGTTTGCTCAATGCGGTACTGGCCGATATCTACGGGCCGCAGCAGTTGATCAGTGAGGGCCTGCTGCCGGCCGAGCTGGTCTATGGCCATAACAATTTTCTCTGGCCTTGCCAGGGTATCGCCGCGCCTGAAGGGACCTATCTGCATGTCTACGCGGTGGACCTCGCCCGCGCCCCGGACGGTCGCTGGTGGGTCACGGCCGACCGGACCCAGGCGCCGTCGGGCGCAGGTTACGCGCTGGAGAACCGCACCATTGTCTCGCGGGCGCTGCCTGAGCTGTACCGTGACCTGCAGGTGCAGCACCTGGCCGGTTTCTTCCGTACCCTGCAACAGACCCTGGCGCGGCTGGCGCCCAGTGACAAGGAGGCACCGCTGGTGGTGCTGCTGACCCCTGGGCGCTTCAACGAGAGTTATTTCGAGCACCTGTACCTGGCCCGGCAGCTGGGTTATCCGCTGGTCGAGGGCAGCGACCTGACCGTGCGCGATGCCACTGTGTACCTCAAGACCTTGAGCGGTCTGCGTCGGGTCCACGCGATCATGCGGCGTCTGGACGATGATTTCTGCGACCCGCTGGAGCTGCGCACCGATTCGGCACTGGGCGTGCCAGGCTTGCTCGATGCGGTGCGCCAGGGACGGGTGCTGGTGGCCAATGCGCTGGGCAGCGGGGTGCTCGAGTCGCCGGGCCTGCTCGGGTTTTTACCGGCGATCAGCCAGCGCCTGTTCGCGCAAGAACTGAGCCTGCCGTCCATTGCCACTTGGTGGTGCGGTGAGCCACCGGTGATGGCGCAGGCGCTGGAGCAGTTGTCCACGCTGCTGGTCAAGCCGGCATTCCCTTCCCAGAGCTTCAGCCCGGTATTCGGTCGTGATCTCGACCCGGCCCAACGCCAGGCCCTGGCCGAACGCATCCAGGCCCGGCCTTACGCCTACGTGGCCCAGGAGCTGGCGCAACTGTCCCAGGCGCCGGTGTGGCAGGCTGACAAGGGCCAGTTGCAGCCGCGGGCCATCGGCATGCGTGTGTACGCCGTGGCCTCGGCCGAAGGCTATCGGGTGCTGCCCGGTGGCCTGACCCGGGTGGCGGCCCAGGCCGATGCCGAGGTGGTGTCGATGCAGCGTGGTGGCGCCAGCAAGGACACCTGGGTGCTCGGCGAGGCGGCGCCAGCGGGTGAGCAATGGCGGGCCCAGCGCAGCATCGGTGTCGCCGAGCTGATCCGCCAGGACCCTTACCTGCCCTCGCGGGTGGTGGAGAACCTGTTCTGGTTCGGGCGCTATTGCGAGCGCTGCGATGCCAGCGCGCGCTTGCTGCGGATCATCCTCACCCGTTACCTGGACGGCGACGATCCGCTGGCCTTGCAGGCGGCGGTGGAACTGGCCGATGAATTGTCGTTGTTGCCGGAGGAGGGCGACTTGCCCGAGCGCCTGCGCGCAGCGCTGGACGATGCCGACTGGGCCTTCAGCCTGCGCGCCAATTTGCAGCGTTTGCACTGGGCGGCGTCGCAGGTGCGCGGCAAGCTCTCGCGGGAGAACTGGCAGGCGCTGGTCGAGTTGCAACGGGAAGCGCAATGCCTGGAGGATGCCGAGGCGGATTTCGGCGAGCGGGTGGATTTTCTCAACCGCCTGGTGATGTCGCTGGCGGCACTGTCGGGTTTTGCCCTCGACGACATGACCCGCGACGAGGGCTGGCGGTTCTTGATGATTGGCCGGCGCATCGAGCGTTTGCAGTCGCTGTGCAGCAGCCTGGCGGCGTTTCTGCGCGGGCCGGCGGTGTACGATCAGGCCGGGCTTGAGTGGTTGCTGGAGCTGGGCAACAGCAGCATCACCTACCGCTCGCGCTATCTGGCCGTCGCGCAGTTGATCCCGGTGCTCGATTTGCTTCTGCTCGATGAACAGAACCCCCATGCCGTGCTGTTCCAGCTCAAGCTGCTGGTGCGCGCCAACCAGCGCTTGAGCGAGGAGTTCGACAGCCCTCGGGAACCGAGCCTGGCGCTGCTGGCCGAGCAGTTGCGGCACTTCAACCTGCGCAGCCTGGAAGACCCTCTGTTCGGCAGCGCCAGCGTACAAGCGGTGCTGTCCGGGCTGGCTGATCTGCTCCAAGGGGTTGCCCTGGCCAGTGGCGAGATTTCCGAGCGCCTGGCCCTGCGCCATTTCGCTCACGTCGACGATGTCAGCCAACAGACGGTGTCGCTGTGATGAGTGCGCGCTATCAGATCATTCACGACACCCATTACCGCTACGACAGCCCGGTGTCCCTGGCCCAGCAGCTGGCGCATCTGTGGCCACGGCCTTGCGCCTGGCAACGCTGCACGGCCCAGGCCCTGCAGGTCAGCCCGCCACCGACCCAGCGCCGCGATGAGTGGGATGTGTTCGGCAACCCGCTGACCCGCCTGGCGTTCGAGCGCCAGCATGAGCAGTTGCGGGTAGTGGCGCGCTTGCAGGTTGAAGTGTTCGAGCGGGCAGCGCCGGACTTTGCCGCCTCGCCCGCCTGGGAGCAGGTGCGTGAGGCCCTGACCTATGCCAGCCAGCCACTGGCGGCAGCGTTTTTGGACGCGTGTCGGTATCGTTTCGAGTCGCCTTATGTGCGCCTCAAGCAGCGCTTCGTGGCCTTCAGCGAATCCGCTTTCGAGCCTGGGCGGGCACTGCTCGAGGGCGTCCAGGCGCTGATGGAGAAAATCTTCAGCGAGTTCACCTTCGACGCCGACGCCACCCAGGTCGCCACGCCGCTGGTGGAAGTGCTCGAGCGCCGCCGTGGCGTGTGCCAGGACTTTGCCCACCTGATGCTCGCCTGCCTGCGTTCGCGGGGGCTGGCGGCGCGTTATGTCAGTGGCTACCTGCTGACCCGGCCGCCGCCCGGCCAGCCACGGCTGATCGGTGCCGATGCCTCGCATGCGTGGGTTTCGGTGTTTTGCCCCGGGCAAGGCTGGATCGATTTCGACCCCACCAACAACCTGCGCCCGGCGCTGGAACACATCACCCTGGCCTGGGGCCGGGACTTTTCCGATGTGTCGCCGTTGCGCGGGGTGATCCTTGGTGGCGGCAGCCATGACCCAGAGGTGCAGGTCACGGTGATGCCGCGGGATGAGGCTACTGCCTTGTAGGCGCGGGCTTGCCCCACGATGAGGCGGGTTAATCAGGCTTCTTGTCGACCCACTTGGGCAGCACCGGGGCTTCGAAGTTGTCCATGGCGTCGAGCAACTCGGCCGGCGAGTCGGCCAGTTGCAGCATGGCGCGGTGTTGCGGGCGTACGAAGCCTTCTTCCACTACATGGTCAAGGAAGCTGCCCAGCTTGCTGTAGAAACCGTTGACGTCGAGCAGGCCCAGGGGCTTTGCGTGGTAGCCCAGCTGACCCCAGGTCCAGACTTCAAACAACTCTTCCAGGGTACCCAGGCCACCCGGCAGGGCGACGAAGGCGTCGCTCAGTTCGGCCATGCGGGCTTTGCGCGCGTGCATGCCGTCCACCACTTCCAGGCGGGTCAGGCCGGTGTGACCAATTTCGGCGTTTTTCAGCGCCTCAGGGATGATGCCGATCACTTCGCCACCGGCGGCCATGGCCGCATCGGCAACGATCCCCATCAGGCCCACGGCGCCACCGCCGTATACCAGGGTCAGGCCGCGCGCAGCGATGGTCTGGCCGAGGGCGATGGCCGCCTCGCGGTAGGCCGGGTTGACGCCGGTGCTGGCGCCACAGAACACACAAACGGAACGTACGGGCATTGCTTCTCTCCGGTTACAGGCGCACACAGAGTAAGGCGCTGGCCGCTCGCTTCCAAGCCCGACGGGTTCATTCCGGGCGGGCAAACTCGCACGAGGCGCCCGCGGCACCGCAGGCATAGGCGGCCAGGAGGCCGTTGAGGAAAGTACCAAAGGACATGATCGTTTACTCCTAAATGAGAGGTTGTCTCATCCTCTCTCAAAGGTGCATGATGGGCACTTAGATTTCCTGTATACAATCCATAGAACAAATTCACTGCCTGGCTCATCGGCCAGCGCTTGACCCACATCATGGGCCGGCCTTGCGGTTTCAGGCAGTCTGCAAACTGATAAAAAACCCCTGCCATGGAGATTCACGATGTTTGCCAAAGTTGTCGCAGTATCCTTGCTGACCCTCGCCAGCACTCAGGTATTTGCCGCTGAATGCAAGACGACGATCGACTCCACCGACCAGATGTCCTTCAACACCAAGGCCATCGAAATCGACAAGAGCTGCAAGACCTTCACCGTCGAACTGACCCACTCCGGTTCGTTGCCGAAGAACGTCATGGGCCACAACCTGGTCATCAGCAAAGAAGCTGACATGCAGCCGATCGCCACCGACGGCCTGGCTGCCGGCATCGACAAAAACTATCTGAAAGACGGTGACGACCGCGTGATCGCCCACACCAAGATCATTGGCGCTAAGGAAACTGATTCGGTGACCTTCGACGTGTCCAAGCTGAAAGCTGACGAGAAGTACGGCTTCTTCTGCTCGTTCCCTGGCCACATCTCGATGATGAAAGGCACTGTTACTCTGAAGTAATTGCCTTGGGGCTGCTTTGCAGCCCATCGCCGGCAACGCCGGCTCCCACACCGATTACCGCGGGAGCCGGTGATTCATGCAGCACTTCAAGGCGCGAACGGCATCTCGCGTTTGTGCTGGGTCTTGCGGTAGGTGGCGCTGATGATGTCGAACGCTTCCTGGCTGACCGGCTCGCCATGCAAGAACGCATCGATCTGCGCGTAGGTCACGCCGTGGGACGCTTCGTCCGGCTTGCCTGGCGCCAGGTCCTCCAGGTCCGCAGTCGGGACCTTCTCCACCAGTGATTCCGGCGCGCCAAAGCTGCGCGCGATGGCCCGTACCTGGTTTTTCACCAAGCCACTGAGCGGCGCCAGGTCGCAGGAACCATCACCAAATTTGGTAAAGAAGCCCATCACCGCTTCAGCGGCATGGTCGGTGCCGATCACCAGACCCTGGCGGGCGCCGGCGATGGTGTATTGGGCGACCATGCGCATGCGCGCCTTGGTGTTGCCGACGACAAAGTCGATCAGCGCCGGCGAGCCGTTCTCCAGAGCCTTGACCTCGGTCGCCAGGGCGCGCACGGCCGGGGCGATGTCGACGGTGTGCACCTCGTCGGCCTTGATCACCTCCAGGCAGGCCTGGGCGTCGTGTTCGTCGTGCTGCACCTGGTAAGGCAGGCGCACGGCAATGAAGCGGTAGTGCGCGTCGTCGGTTTCACTGCGCAGTTCGTTGATCGCCCGTTGCGCCATCAGCGCGGCGGTCAGCGAGTCGACGCCGCCACTGATGCCCAGCACCAGGGTCTTGAGCCGTGCATTGTTCAGGCAGGTCTTGATGAAGGTCACGCGCCGGGCCACTTCGGCTTCGAGCGCGGCGTTGTCGGCGAACGGCGGCTGGACCTTGAGCGCTTGCGCAATCTCTTGCTGGACGGCTTGCATGAATTACTCCTTGGACACTTTGAAGACGTGGCGCAGGTAGGCGACGAAGTTCTCGTCGCGGCATTGGGTCTTGGCCGCCTCATCGGAAATCTTGGCGACGGGCTGGCCGTTACAGTCGGTCATTTTAAGCACGATGCTCATCGGCGCCACCCCGGGCAGGTCGCAGGTGAGGTTGGTGCCGATGCCGAAGCTGACGTTGATCCGCCCGCGCAGGGCACGGAAGATCTCCAGTGACTTGGTCAGGTTCAGGCCGTCGGAGAACACCAGGGTCTTGGTCATCGGATCGATCCCCAGCTTGCGGTAGTGGGCGATGGCCTTCTCCGCCCACTGCACCGGGTCGCCCGAGTCGTGGCGCAGGCCGTCGAACAGTTTGGCGAAGTACAGGTCGAAATCGGTCAGGAAGGCGTCCATGGTGATGCAATCGGTCAGGGCGATGCCGAGCAGCCCGCGGTATTCGCGCACCCAGCAATCGAGTGCGGCAATCTGGCTGTCGATCAGCCGCGGCCCCAGTTGCTGGTGGGCCATGATCCATTCATGGGCCATGGTTCCCAACGGCTTGATATCCAGTTTCCGTGCCAGGTGCACGTTGCTGGTGCCGACGAAACGCGCCGGGAAATCGTCCTTGAGCACCCGTACCACTTCTTCCTGGACTTTGTAGGAGAAGCGCCGGCGGGTGCCGAAGTCGGCGACCTGCAGCTCGGCCAGTTCCTCGCTGCTGGCATTGGCCTTGAGCCAGTCGAACTTGCGGTACAGCTGGTCGCGGGCATCGCTGAGTTTGGCCTGGGGATGGCGATGGCGGTTGCGCACTTCGCTGATGATCGCCAGCAAAGGTACTTCAAACAGGATCACATGCAGCCAGGGCCCGCGCAGGCGCAGGTACAGTTGATCGTTTTCGACCCCCAGTTGCAGGTAGCGCAGGTTGAAGCGGAACAGCCCGAGAAAGCGCAAGAAGTCCGGCTTCATGAAGCTGATCTGCTCAAGAAAGCCCAACTGGCCATTACCCAGGCTCAGTTCGCACAACTGCTCGATCTGCTCGCGAATCTGCGCCAGATAAGGGCGCAGGTCTTCTCCATTGCGGCAGCGGAACTCCCATTCAACGTCGACGTTGGGGTAGTTGTGCAGCACGGCCTGCATCATGGTCAGCTTGTAGAAATCGGTGTCGAGCAGGTTCTGCACGATGCGATCGGCAAATGCACTCTCGCTCATAGGGGGCTCCAAAGGGGGCGCGCGCCATCACCGCCAGCGACGGCGCACAGACCTGCGCATTGTGCCAGCCTTTGCCGCCATGCGGGCAGGCCGGGGCCGGGGTAATTCGGTAGCAGGCTACAGGTAGCGGCGCTTTTAGCGGTGAGCGGCTAGCCTGTAATGGTGCCCGCTGTAGCAGTCGCGCACCAAGGATGTGCAGTTCGGTTACGCATCCTGTTACAGCCTGGTTGCACGTAACCACAACCCAGGGTTGCAATGATGGCACTTCACGGTTGCTCTTTTTCGTTCGGTCGGGTGGCGCTTGTCGTGAGGCAGACGGTTGCACGACCAATAAAAAAAGGCTGTGAATCCGTGCTGCGCAACTTGTTCACGAGTTTTTCCAGAATAAAAAACCAATGGCACGGCCCTTGCTCAGAGCAATTGCTGAAAGTTGTAGTGCCAACCAAAAAAAACTCCAGGAGCACCACCTCATGTCGCAGACGTTTTACAAGAAAGGCTTTCTGGCCCTCGCCGTAGCTACGGCGCTGGGCGTTTCTTCGTATGTTCAGGCCGACATCAAGATCGGCGTAGCAGGCCCGATGACCGGTGCCAACGCAGCGTTTGGCGAGCAGTACATGAAAGGTGCACAGGCGGCAGCCGACAAGGTCAATGCCGCGGGCGGGGTCAACGGCGAGAAGATCGTGCTGGTCAAGGGTGACGATGCCTGCGAGCCGAAACAGGCCGTGGCCGTGGCCAACCGCCTGGTTGACCAGGACAAGGTCATCGGTGTGGTCGGGCACTTCTGCTCGTCCAACACCATTCCAGCCTCGGAGGTGTATGACGAGGCCGGTGTCATCGCAATCACCCCGGGCTCGACCAACCCGGCAGTTACCGAACGCGGCCTGACCGGCATGTTCCGTATGTGCGGGCGTGACGATCAGCAGGGCATCGTTGCCGGCGACTACATCGTCGACGTGCTCAAAGGCAAGAAGGTCGTGGTGCTGCACGACAAGGACACCTACGGCCAGGGCCTGGCGGATGCCACCAAGGCGCAGCTTGAAAAACGTGGGGTGAAGCCTGTTATGTATGAAGGCCTGACCCGTGGTGAGAAAGACTTCAGTGCCGTGGTCACCAAGATCCGCGGCGCTGGTGCCGACGTCGTCTACTTCGGTGGCCTGCATCCGGAAGCGGGTCCACTGGTGCGACAACTACGTGAGGCGGGTCTGAAAGACGTCAAGTTCATGTCCGATGACGGCATCGTAACCGACGAACTGGTCTCCACCGCTGGTGGCCCACAGTACGTCGATGGCGTGTACATGACCTTCGGCGCCGACCCGCGCCTGCTGCCAGACAGCAAGGCGGTGGTAGAGGACTTCCGCAAGGCCGGTACCGAACCTGAAGGCTACACCCTGTACGCCTACGCCTCGGTCCAGGCCCTGGCTGCAGCGTTCAACGGCGCCAAGTCGAACAAGGGCGAAGACGCTGCCAAGTGGCTCAAGGCCAACCCGGTGCAAACCGTGATGGGCGAGAAGAAGTGGGACAGCAAGGGCGACCTGACGGTCTCCGACTACGTGGTCTACCAGTGGGACAAGGACGGCAAGTATCACCAACTGGAAAAACAAAAATAACAACGCTACGAGACCCGGGCTTGTGCCCGGGTCGCTACCCGGTTTTGCGCCGTACCTGTCTTTTCTCGTAGATCTGCACAACCCTGCGCTGCGAGGGCCGCTTCATCCGGGGCTCACCGTAGTCGGCGCTTGTGCAATCTCAAATACGTGAGATTGCGTTATGGATGGTATTTTCCTGCAGCAACTGGTCAACGGGCTGACTCTCGGGTCTGTCTATGGCCTGATCGCCATCGGCTACACAATGGTCTATGGCATTATCGGCATGATCAACTTCGCGCACGGCGAGGTGTATATGATTTCCGCGTACCTCGCGGCAATCAGCCTGGCATTGCTGGCGTATTTCGGTATCGAATCCTTCCCCTTGCTGATGCTCGGGACGCTGATCTTCACGGTGGTGGTCACCGGTGTCTACGGCTGGACCATCGAACGCATCGCCTACAAACCCCTGCGTAACTCCACCCGCCTGGCGCCGCTGATCAGTGCCATCGGTATTTCACTGATCCTGCAGAACTACGCGCAGATCAGCCAGGGTGCACGCCAGCAGGGCGTACCGACCCTGCTCGAAGGCGCCTGGCGCCTGGAAGTGGGCACCGGTTTCGTCCAACTGACCTACACCAAGATCTTCATCCTGGTCGCCGCCTTCGTCGGCATGGCTGCGCTCACCTACATCATCAAGTTCACCAAGCTTGGGCGCATGTGCCGGGCCACCCAGCAGGATCGCAAGATGGCCTCGATCCTCGGTATCAACACCGACCGGGTGATCTCCTATGTGTTCGTTATCGGTGCCGTCATGGCGGCCCTGGCCGGCGTACTGATCACCATGAACTACGGCACCTTCGACTTCTATGCAGGCTTCATCATCGGCATCAAGGCCTTCACCGCCGCGGTCCTCGGTGGCATCGGCTCGCTGCCGGGCGCCATGCTCGGCGGGATCATCCTCGGGATTTCCGAGTCGCTGTTCTCCGGGCTGATCAACTCCGACTACAAAGACGTGTTCAGTTTCTCGCTGCTGGTGCTGATTCTGATCTTCCGTCCCCAAGGCCTGCTGGGTCGCCCACTCGTGGCGAAGGTGTAAGTATGTCTGCTGCCAAAACAACTACATTCGATATCAAGCGCAGCCTGATCGATGCGATTCTCGCCGGGCTGATTTCCCTGATCGTCTTCGGGCCCATCGTCGGCGTGGTGCTCGACGGCTACAGTTTCAACCTCGAACCCACTCGCGTCGCCTGGCTGGTGGCCGGGGTGATGGTCGGGCGTTTTTTCCTCAGCCTGTTCCTGCAGACACCCAAGGGCCAGTCGATCCTCCAGGGCTTCGAGGGCAGCGGCTCCGGCGTGCACGTGCTGGCGCCGAACTACAAATCGCGGCTGCGCTGGATCATCCCGGCTTTGATCGTGATTGCCATCGTTTTCCCGTTCTTCGCCAACAAGTACCTGCTGACCGTGGTCATTCTCGGCCTGATCTACGTGCTGCTGGGCCTGGGCCTGAACATCGTGGTGGGCCTGGCGGGGCTGCTCGACCTGGGTTACGTGGCCTTCTACGCCATCGGCGCCTACGGCCTGGCACTGGGTTACCAGTACCTGGGCCTGGGCTTCTGGACCGTGTTGCCACTGGCGGCGATCGCGGCGGCGCTGGCCGGGTGCATATTGGGTTTCCCGGTGTTGCGGATGCATGGCGACTACCTGGCCATCGTTACCCTGGGTTTTGGTGAAATCATCCGCCTGGTGCTCAACAACTGGTTGTCGTTCACCGGCGGGCCTAACGGTATGCCGGTGCCTTCGCCAACCTTCATGGGCCTGGAGTTCGGCCGCCGGGCCAAGGACGGCGGGGTACCGTTCCACGAGTTCTTCGGCATCGCCTACAACCCCAACGTGAAATTCCTGTTCATCTACATCGTGTTGTTCCTGGTGGTGCTGGCGGTGCTTTATATCAAGCACCGGCTGACCCGCATGCCGGTCGGCCGCGCCTGGGAAGCGCTGCGCGAAGACGAGATCGCCTGCCGCTCCATGGGCCTGAACCATGTGCTGGTGAAACTCTCGGCCTTCACCCTTGGCGCCTCCACTGCCGGCCTTGCCGGGGTGTTCTTCGCCAGCTACCAGGGCTTCGTCAACCCGTCGTCGTTCACTTTCTTCGAGTCGGCGCTGATCCTCGCCATCGTCGTGCTCGGCGGCATGGGCTCGACCGTCGGCGTGGTGATCGCCGCGTTCGTGCTGACGGTGGCGCCGGAACTGCTGCGCAGCTTCTCCGAATACCGGGTGCTGCTGTTCGGCGTGCTGATGGTGTTGATGATGATCTGGAGACCGCGCGGCCTGATTCGCATCAGCCGTACCGGTGTAGTTCCGCGTAAAGGAGTGGCGCCATGAGCGATGACGTGATTCTCTCGGTTGAAAACCTGATGATGCAGTTCGGCGGCATCAAGGCGCTCAGCGATGTCAGCCTCAAGGTCAGACGCAACCAGATCTTCGCCCTGATCGGCCCCAACGGTGCGGGCAAGACCACGGTGTTCAACTGCCTGACCGGCTTCTACAAGGCCAGTGGCGGCAAGATCGAACTGAACCTGCGCGGCACCCGCACCAACGTCATCCAGCTGTTGGGCGAACGCTTCCAGCTGGGCGATTTCGTCTCGCCCAAGCGCTTCATCAACCGTCTGCACTACAAGATGTTCGGCGGTACCCACCTGGTCAACCGCGCCGGGCTGGCGCGGACCTTCCAGAACATCCGCCTGTTCCGGGAAATGTCGGTGGTCGAGAACCTGCTGGTGGCCCAGCACATGTGGGTCAACCGCAACCTGCTGGCCGGCGTGCTCAACACCAAGGGCTACCGCAAGGCCGAAAGCGATGCCCTGGACCATGCCTTCTACTGGCTGGAAGTGGTCGACCTGGTCGACTGTGCCAACCGTCTGGCCGGTGAGCTGTCGTACGGGCAGCAACGGCGCTTGGAGATTGCCCGGGCCATGTGTACGCGGCCGCAGATCATCTGCCTCGACGAACCGGCTGCCGGTCTCAACCCGCAGGAAACCGAAGCGTTGAGCAAGATGATCCGTGTGCTGCGCGACGAGCATGACCTGACCGTGGTGCTGATCGAGCACGACATGGGCATGGTCATGAGCATTTCCGACCATATCGTGGTGCTCGACCACGGCAACGTGATCGCCGAAGGCGCGCCACAGGACATCCGTCACAACCCGACGGTGATTGCCGCCTACCTGGGCGCCGATGAAGAGGAACTGGTATGAGTACACCGATCCTCGAACTGAAAGAGATCGACGTGTTCTACGGGCCGATCCAGGCCCTGAAGAAAGTCTCGCTGCACATTGATGAAGGGGAAACAGTGAGCCTGATCGGCTCCAACGGCGCCGGCAAGTCGACCCTGCTGATGTCGATCTTCGGCCAGCCGCGGGCGGCAGCCGGGCAGATCATCTACCGCGGCACCGACATTACCCACAAGTCGTCGCACTACATCGCCTCCAACGGTATTGCCCAGTCGCCGGAAGGCCGCCGGGTGTTCCCCGACATGTCGGTGGAAGAGAACCTGATGATGGGCACCATCCCCATTGGCGACAAGTTCGCCAGCGAGGACATGCAGCGCATGTTCGAGCTGTTCCCGCGCCTCAAGGAGCGGCGCAACCAGCGCGCCATGACCATGTCCGGCGGTGAGCAGCAAATGCTCGCCATCGCCCGGGCGCTGATGAGCCGGCCCAAGCTGCTGCTGCTCGATGAGCCGTCGCTGGGCCTGGCGCCGATCGTGGTCAAGCAGATCTTCGCCACCTTGCGTGAGCTGGCGCAGACCGGCATGACCATCTTCCTGGTGGAGCAGAACGCCAACCATGCGCTGAAGCTCTCGGACCGCGCCTATGTGATGGTCAACGGACATATCCGCATGACCGGCACCGGCCAGGAACTGCTGGTCAACGAGGAGGTGCGCAACGCTTATCTGGGCGGGCACTGATCGGTAGCTGAAAAAACGCCCCGCCTGACGGGGCGTTTTTTTGCCCACAGTTTTGTGGAAAACCTTGCGGCAACTTTCTTTTGGGCGCGACAGAAAGTCGCTTTAACTGGCTGTTTCAACCGCTTTTAAGTTGTCCACCATTGGTGTGGAAGCGACTGTGGGTAACTTGGGTGCAGCTTGCTGGAGGCCTTTATCTAAAAGGCTTACAGGCTTGTGGTTGTTTTTTGATCAGGTTTTTTTACGTCGTTCGCATCCGTGTTTGTCAAGTGTTTTGTCCTTAGCGCAAATGGCGATTAAAGCGCCCCAACTGCCTGTGGATAACTCTGTGGGCAAGCCTTGGAAAGATCGATGTAGGCTGCGTGATTACAGGCCTGGAGCCATCATGGAAATTCACGCCTGCTTCAGCCATTACTGCCCTGAGGTCAAGGCCAGCGTCCAAGGTCAAGGAAAATACTTGCGCAAGGCCCGGATTACGCGGCTTGCAGGGTTTTCAAGTTGCCCCCGGATTTTGTGGAAGGGCTTGTGGATAAGATGAGCAAAGCTTGCCACAGGCCGTCTATTACGGGGCTTTCACAGGTTTGATCGTTTTTTGTACAGTGATGTGAATGGCTTGCTGCCAAACGCGGCGGCGGGCATGCTGCAAACCCTGTGATCAGCCTCATCAAGGAGACCCGCATGACCTCTACCGTATTCATCACTGGTGCAACTTCCGGCTTCGGCGAAGCCTGTGCCCGTCGTTTTGCTGAAGCCGGCTGGTCGCTGGTGCTGACCGGTCGCCGTCAGGAGCGCCTGGAAGCGCTGTGTACCGAGCTGTCGCAACAAACCCAAGTGCACGGCCTGGTGCTCGATGTGCGTGACCGCAAGGCCATGGAAGCAGCCATCGCCAACCTGCCACCAGCGTTCGCCAAGCTGCGCGGGCTGATCAACAACGCAGGCCTGGCCCTGGGCGCTGACCCGGCGCCCAAGTGCGACCTCGATGACTGGGAAACCATGGTCGACACCAACATCAAGGGCCTGATGTACAGCACCCGCCTGCTGCTGCCACGCCTGATTGCCCATGGCCGTGGCGCGACCATCCTCAACGTCGGCTCGGTGGCCGGTAACTATCCGTATCCGGGTAGCCACGTGTATGGCGGTACCAAGGCGTTCGTCGGGCAGTTCTCGCTGAGCCTGCGCTGCGACCTGCAGGGTACTGGTGTGCGGGTGAGCAATATTGAGCCGGGCCTGTGCGAGAGCGAGTTCTCGCTGGTGCGTTTCGGTGGTGACCAGGCGCGTTACGACGCTACCTATGCCGGTGCCGAAGCGATCCAGCCGCAGGATATTGCCGAGACGATCTTCTGGATCATGAACCAGCCGGCGCACATCAATATCAACAGCCTCGAGCTGATGCCGGTGAGCCAGGCGTGGGCGGGGTTCTCGATCGATCGTTCAGGCAAGGCGTGAGGGCCCGCTCCCACAGTAGGAGCGGGCTTGCCCTGCGATAGCGTCAGACCTGACGCTGCAACCCTTCCAGGCAAGTCGCCAGATGGTAAGGCGTAGTCGACGGCATGTCCGCGCGGCTGACCTTGCCACTGGCATCGCGGCACTCATACCAGCCATCGGCATGCAGGAAGTTCTGCTGCAGCGCCTTGAGCTGGGCCAGCACCGTGGCGGCGCTGGCCGGGCGCAAGGTCAGGGCGCGCAGGTATTCCGCCTGGGCCCAGATGCGCTGGGTCGCGTCACGCACCTGGCCATCGGCGCTGAGCATGGCCAGTACCGCGGTGTCTTTCACCCCGCAGCGTTCGGCATAGGTGAACGCGCGACTGAGCGAGGCGTGCAACTCGCCACCGCGTAGCAGCGGCGAAGACTCCAGCAAGTAGAACCATTCGAACTGGTGTCCCGGTTCAAACCAGTTATCCACAGCCCCGCGCGGTCTTTCCAGCATCACCCCGTGTTCGGGGTCGATGAAGTGCGCTTGCATGGCCGCTGCCAGGGTTTGCAGCGCTTGCTCGACGGCTTCATCGTCACGCACCGACAAGGTGGCGAGGAAGGCTTCGGCCAGGTGCATCAGCGGGTTCTGCAGCGGGCCGCTGGCCAAGTCCGACCAGTCTTCGCCAAGGCTCGCTTCGTACAGGCCGTCATCCCGGGCGAACTGCACGGCCACCACTTCCAGCGCGGCATTGAGGGTCGACTCGACCAGTGGCTCGCGTACCTTGCCCCAGTAATGCGCGCAGGCGAAGACGATGAAGGCGTGGGTGTAGAGGTCCTTGCGCCGGTCCAGCGGCTTGCCCTGGGCGTCGATGCTGTAGAACCAGCCGCCGTGCTCGGCATCGTGGAAGTGGCGCTGCAACGAGCGGAACAGCGCGGCGGCGCGTTCGCTGGCGCCGGGCTGCTCGATGCGGCTGCTGAACAGGTACAGCTGGCGCGCGCAGGCCATGGCCCGGTAGCGCTGCACTGGCATGGGTTGCTGCTGCGGGTCGAGGGCTTCGAAGGGCAGGGCCATGTCTGCATTCCAGCCCGGGCCTTGCCACAGCGGCACGATGCGCAGGTCAAAGTGTGCCTGGACCTCGGCGAGCAGGGCGGGCAGTTCAGGCTGGGCAGTACGAAGGTCGGGCATGGAAAATTTCGTCGCGGTCGGTGCGTTTGCGCGCAATGGTAGCAGGAAACGCCGGCGACTTTGCCGGCCTCATCGCTGGCTGTAGGAGCGGGCTTGCCCCGCGATGAGGCCAGCGCAGCAAACGGCCTACAGTGTACTGAGCCCCTGCCAGTGCTTGGCACCGACGAAGATGAAGCGCAACTGCTGGGTGATTTTCTCCTGGGCGCTGATCGGTTCGCCGGCAGGCTCGCTCGGTTCGTCGATCAGTTCTGGCAGGGTAGCGAACACGGTTTTCACCACCAGGTCGGCCATCACCGCCAGGGCGGCGGCGTCCAGGTGTTGCCAGCGCGGCATGCGCGCAAGGTCGGTGGCCAGGTCCGAGCTGATGCCCTGGCGCAGGGTGCCGATGGCCTGGCGCACCGGCTGCGAACCGCCATATTGCTCGCGGGCCAGGAACAGGAACTGGGCACGGTTGGCCGCCACCACGTCGAGAAAGATCCGCACCGAGGCATCGGTAATGCCGCCAAGCTCGAATTCGTTCTGGCGCACCAGGCGGATGGTCTGGCGGAAGGTTTCGCCGACTTCGTTGACCAGGGCCAGGCCCAGTTGGTCCATGTCGGAAAAGTGCCGGTAAAAACCGGTAGGGACGATGCCTGCGGTTTTTGCCACTTCGCGCAGGCTGATGCTGCCGAAGCCTCGACCGCTTTCCATCAGGTGGCGGGCAGCATCCAGCAGGGCGTGGCGGGTCTGTTGCTTTTGTTCGGCGCGCGGCAGCATGGCAAGTATCGGCAGGCAGTGAAACAGCCCTGCACTCTAATAGCCTGGCGCCGGAAAAACAAAGCCCGGTCAATGGACCGGGCTGGGAGGGGAGCTGCTACAGCGCTGGTGTCTATTGTTGTCTGGCATAGACTTCAGCTCGCGCGTTGGTTTTCGATCAGGCGATCAGAGCCACCTTCTGCGACCTCGAAGCGTGCTTTCAGACGGTCAGAACCACCTTCGGCTACTTTGTAATACTGTTTCAGGCGATCAGAACCACCCTCGGCAACTTTGACCCGGTCATTCAGGCGATCGGCACCACCTTCGGCAACACGGTTGTTACGCTCCAGCAGGCGATCGGAACCACCTTCAGCCAGCGGGTTCAGCGGTTGTGAGATCACCGTCGAGCTGGAACGCGATTCGGCGCTCAGGGCTTGCTCGGTGGCGGGAACGGCAAAGGCGTTGGCGGCCAGGATGGACAGGGACAGGCTCAGCAGTAATTGGCGTTTCATGATTCGGTGCTCCTCGGCGGGGCTGGAAAGTGGGTACGGAGCCAATGCTACGCCGGGAAACGCCAGATAAAAGTTCATAAAGATAATGGTAACAATCAACGCAATTGATGTTTTGCAGCGGCCGCTCTAGGCCGCGGCTTATGGCGCTATGAACCGCTGCGTTGGGACCGTTACCACAGCCGAAGGAAGCGGTAACGATCGACAAAAGTTGAGAAAAAGGTCAGAAAAAACCTCGTTATCATGGCTGATCAATTAAACCCCTCGGCGTTTCATCAGTCCGAAGAGATAAGTGCCATCAATACGCCCGCTTTTTGCCATGCAGTCATCAGGAGAATCGTGCAATGACGCGCCCCGCTAAAATCATCACCTGGACCCTCGCCAGCCTGCTGCTGGTGCTGGCTGTACTGGTGATCGTCATCGCCACCTTCGACTGGAACCGGGTCAAGCCCACCCTCAATGCCAAGGTCTCCGAAGCGTTGCACCGGCCCTTCGCCATCAATGGCAACCTGACGGTGCGCTGGCAGCGCGAACCGGAGCAGGGTGGCTGGCGCGCCTGGCTGCCGTGGCCGCACTTCATTGCCGAAGACCTGACCCTGGGCAACCCCGACTGGCTCAAGGAGCCGCAGATGGTCGGCCTCAAGCGCGTCGAGTTCCGCCTGGCGCCGCTGCCGTTGCTGTTGCAACAAATCGTCATTCCGCGCATCGATCTCAACCAGCCGACCGCCAGCCTCAAGCGCCTGGCCGATGGCCGCGCCAACTGGACCTTCGACTTCGGCCCCAAGGATGAGCAGGCCGAGCCGTCGAAATGGGTGCTGGACATCGGCGCCATCGGCTTTGACAAGGGCCAGGTCAGCCTCGATGACCAGACCCTGAAAACCCGCATGGACATGCTGATCGACCCGCTGGGCAAGCCGATCCCGTTCAGCGACATCGTCGGCAAGGCCTCGGCGCAAAAGGTGGGTGCCGCCCAGGACTACGCCTTCGGCCTCAAGGTCAAGGGGCGCTACAAAGGCCAGGCGCTGGCCGGTACCGGCAAGATCGGCGGCTTGCTGGCCCTGCAGGACGCCTCCCAGCCGTTCCCGCTGCAGGCCGACATGGCCATTGGCGATACCCGCATCGCCGTCGCCGGCACCCTGACCGACCCGCGCAACCTCGGCGCCCTCGACCTGCGCCTGCGTCTGTCGGGAGCGAGCCTGGGCAACCTGTATCCGCTGACCGGCGTGACCCTGCCCGATTCGCCGCCCTATGCCACCGATGGTCATCTCAGCGCCAAGCTGCATGAACCTGGCGGCGCGGTGTTTCGCTATGAAGGCTTCAACGGCAAGATCGGCGACAGTGATATCCATGGCGACCTGGCGTTCGTCGCCAGTCAGCCAAGGCCGAAGCTGACCGGCAAACTGGTGTCCAACCAGTTGCTGTTCAAAGACCTGGCACCGCTGATCGGCGCCGACTCCAATGCGCAGCAGAAAGCCCGTGGCGGTGCCAGCAAGCAACCGGCTGGCAAGGTGTTGCCGGTCGAGGCGTTTCGCACCGAACGCTGGCGGACCATGGACGCTGACGTGACCTTCAGCGGCAAGCGCATCGTGCACAGCGCCGAGCTGCCGTTCACCGATCTTTCCAGCCACTTCGTCCTTGACGACGGTGTGCTGCGCCTGGAGCCACTGCGCTTTGGCATCGCTGGCGGCAAGCTCGACGCCCAGGTGCGCCTCGATGGCCGAAGCGTGCCGCTGCAGGGCAGGGCGCAATTGAGTGCGCGCAACTTCAAGCTCAAGCAGCTGTTCCCGACTTTCGAGCCGATGAAGACCAGCTTCGGCGAACTCAACGGTGACGCCGACCTGAGCGGGCGCGGTAACTCGGTAGCGGCTTTGCTGGCTACCGCCAATGGCGACCTGAAGATGCTGATCAATGACGGTGCGATCAGCCGTGGCTTGATGGAGATCGCCGGGCTTAACGTCGGCAACTATGTGGTCGGCAAGCTGTTTGGCGACAAGGAAGTGAAGATCAACTGCGCGGCGGCCGATTTCGGCATCAAGGACGGCCTGGCCACCACCCGGGTGTTTGTCTTCGATACCGAGAACGCGATCATTTACATCGACGGCACGGCCAACTTTGCCAGCGAGCAGTTGGACCTGAAGATCAACCCCGAGTCCAAGGGTGTGCGCCTGTTCTCGTTACGCTCGCCGCTGTACGTGCGCGGGCCGTTTGCCAAGCCAAGTGCTGGCGTGCAGGCATTGCCGCTGGCGCTGCGTGGCGCCGGGATGGTGGCGTTGGGTGTGGTTGCAGGGCCGGCGGCGGGGTTGCTGGCGCTGATCGCGCCGAGTGGTGATGTGCCGAACCAGTGCACGCCGCTGCTGGAACAGATGAAGGCTGGCAAGGCGCCGCGGGCGGTGAAGGCAGGTTGAGCAAAGCAATCGCGGGGCAAGCCCGCTCCCACATGTACCTGTGGGAGCGGCGGTGCGGCGACCCGACATGACCCGCGATAAGGTTTACAGGCCTTGCAGCAAGTCCGCCATATCGTCGGCGTGCTCTTCTTCCTGGGCCAGGATATCTTCGAAGATGCGGCGGGTGGTCGGGTCGCTCTCGCCGATGTACTGGATGATCTCGCGGTAGCTGTCGATGGCGATCCGCTCAGCGATCAGGTCTTCAAGGACCATCTCCTTGAGGTTCTTGCCGGCCACGTACTGGGCGTGGGAATTCTTGCTCAGGTTGTCCGGGTTCAGGTCCGGCTCGCCGCCCAGCTGGACGATGCGTTCGGCCAGCTTGTCGGCATGTTCCAGCTCTTGGGTGGCGTGCTCGAGGAACTCCTCAGCGGCGACACTGGCCTTGATCCCGCTGGCCATGTAGTAGTGGCGCTTGTAGCGCAGGGCGCAGACCCACTCGGTGGCCAGCGACTCGTTGAGCAGGCGCAGGATCTTCTCCCGGTCGGCACTGTAACCTTCGGTCACGGCGCCCTGCTCGACATGCTGGCGGGCGCGTTCACGCAAGGTTTTAACATCGGTCAGTTCAACGTTGCTCATCATCATCTCCAGGCTGAAAACGGATAGATCTTCACGCTCTGTCGGCGCGCTGGTCACTTAAGCTGTGAGTCCCCCGCGCGCGGAAAAGTTTTATAGCTTGGCCTTGGCCTTTTCGACGGCCTCGTCATCGACCTGGCGCTGTTCGCAGGTCTTGAAGCCCTTGGCGTCGACATGGCCGGTGGCGTCGAAACGTACGTAGTAGGCCTGCTGCTTGCCGTCACGGTTGAGGATGTAGTTGTTGCAGGTACCGCCATGGGGCAGGTCGATCACCGTCGACGGGCTGCCGCCAATGGCGATCACCCGCTGCATGGTCATGCCGTTCTCGACCTGCTTGACCAGCGGCTCTTCGTGATAGGTGACGTAGTCCACCGGGTTTTCCGGGCGGCTGCCGCAGGCGGCCAGGGTAGCGGTGGTCAGGAGGATGGCCAGGGTCTGTTTGTACATGGTTGAGCTCCTTGCTGAGGGTCTATTGGCTTGGAACCCCAGTGAGCGGCGGGAGTTCGATTGCGATTGCCATCGAGTTGCCTGTAGGGTTGGGCGACTGTCCACGGAACGGGGAATGCAGCCATGGCCCAAGGGCTTGCCACGCGTTATCCACTGGTGCTGGTGCCGGGCATGCTCGGGTTTGTCCGCCTGCTGCTGTATCCCTACTGGTTCGGGATCGTTTCGGCATTGCGCCGTGGTGGGGCGACGGTATTTGCCGTGCAGGTGTCGCCGCTCAACTCCTGCGAGGTGCGCGGCGAGCAGTTGTTGCTGATCATCGAGGACCTTCGGCGGCGCACCGGCGCCGACAAGGTCAACCTGCTCGGCCACAGCCAGGGTGCCCTGACCGCGCGTTACGCCGCAGCCAAACGACCGGAATGGGTGGCGTCGGTCACCTCGATTGCCGGGCCCAATCATGGCTCGGAGCTGGCCGATCACCTGCATGAGTATTACCCCGCCGACTCCGCGCGCGGCCGTCTGCTCAAGGCGCTGCTGCATGGCCTAGGGGTGTTGATGGGCTGGCTGGAAACCGGCTGGCGCGGGCCGAAACTGCCGATTGACGTACACGCCTCGCACCAATCGCTCACCAGCGCCGGCGTGGCGCGGTTCAACCAGGCTTATCCACAGGGCCTGCCGACCACCTGGGGCGGCGAGGGCCCGGCCGAGGTCAATGGCGTGCGTTACTACTCCTGGTCCGGCACCCTGCAACCGGGCCGCACCGATCGCGGTCTCAACCGCCTGGACGGCAGCAACCGCTTCTGCCGCCTGTTCGCCCGTACCTTCGTGCGGGAAAAGGGCCAGTGCGATGGCATGGTCGGGCGCTTCAGTTCGCACCTGGGCCAGGTGATCGGCGATGACTATCCGCTCGATCACCTGGACATCGTCAACCAGTCGCTAGGTGCGGTGGGCAAAGGCGCGGAACCGGTGCGGCTGTTCACCGAACATGCCGCCAGGCTCAAGGCTGCGGGGCTGTAGCGCTGCGGCGCAAGGGTGTTTTCCAGCGTTCGGCAAGTATTACCCCAACCAGGGTCAGCACCCCGCCCACCAGGTGATAGAGGGCCAGTTGCTCGCCCAGCACCATCGCGGCGATTACTGCCGTTACTGCCGGCAGCAGGTTGAAGAACAGCGTCGTGCGGCTCGGCCCCAGGCGGCTGACTGCCTGCATCCAGGCCAGTGGCGCGATCATCGAGGCCAGCACGCAGGCATAGATCACCAGGCCGATATTGCCCGCGCCCAGGCCAGTCTTTTGCGAGAACAGGAACAACGGAAACAGCACGATGATCGCCACCAGCACCTGCAGATACAGCAGTTGCAATGGCGGGATACGCAGCTGCCACTTTTTCAGCAGGGTGCTGTACACCGCGTAGGCGAGGGTGGCGATCAGCATCAGCGCATCGCCGCCGTTGACCCCATGCTGCACCAGCACTGCCAGATCGCCCGCCGAGACCACCACCAGCACACCGATGAACGACACCAAGGCGCCGATCAGCGCGCCGATGGTCAGCCGCTGGCCTAGGCTGATGATTGCCAAGGCCAGGGACATCAATGGCATCAGTGAAAGGATGATGCCCATGTTGGTGGCGCTGGTGATGGCCGCGGCGAAGTAGGCCAGGCTCTGGTACACCGCCATGCCCAGCACGCCGAGGATGAAGATCTTGCCCAGGTGCGGGCCGATGGCTGCCCAGTTGCGCAAGACCGGGCGCAACAGGAACGGAGTGAACAGCAGGCCGGCCAGCAGCCAGCGATAGAAACCGATCTCGGCGGGGAAGATCGCCCCGGCAGACATCTTGGTGACCACGGTATTGCCGGCCCAGATGAAGATTGCCAGCAACGGAAACGCATAATTCATGAAACGGGAACTCTTGAGGGTACAGGCGACTATTATCCGCTTGTCTGTCCTGTTGCTTATACTTGTATCCAGACAACCTGCGCATAGATCCAGACAGCATGTCGATAAAGTACGTAAACATCCCGCAATTCGAGGCCTTGCCCGCCCCGGTGTATTTTCGCTACGACGAATTCGGTGCCGACACCCACAGCGCCGCCCACCGTCACGCCTGGGGCCAGCTCAACTATGCGGCTCACGGCATCATGCACCTGGAGATCGACGGCCAGCGCTTGATCTCGCCGCCGCACTATGCGGTGTGGGTCCCGCCCGACACCGAGCACAGCTGCTACAACCCGCAGGCCATCGTCTATCGCTCGGTGTACCTGGACCGCACCCTGTGCCAGGGGCTGCCGGCCGAGCCCTGTACCCTGGTGATCAGCGACATTCTAAAGGCTATCCTTGGCGATTTTGCTGCTCGCGATGTCAAGGTTGCGCAAGATGAAGCCGATCAGCGCCTGGCTCAGGTGCTGGTCGATCAGTTGCGCCGCGCACCGACCCAGACCTGCTACCTGCCCTACGCGCGCAGCGCCGGCCTGGGCGAGGTGCTGCAAGCCCTGCATGCCGAGCCCGGCGACAATCGCCCGCTCGGCGATTGGGCCGCCAGCGTGCATGTCAGCGAACGCACCCTGGCCCGGCAGTTTATCCGCGAACTGGGCATGAGCTTTGGCGAGTGGCGCCTGCGTTTGCGCTTTCTGCGTGCCATCGAGGCGCTGGAGCAGAACCTGCCGATCCAGCAGATTGCCTTCGACCTGGGCTACAGTAGCGCCTCGGCGTTCATCGCCATGTTCCAGCGCCAGGCCCACTGCACTCCCGAACAGTACCGGCGGCAAGCGCGGGCTGAAGCGCCTCGTGCTGGTGGTTTGTAAGAATATTTGTCTAAACTCTCGCGCAAGGCTGCGCGCTTGGCGCGGCGACCAGGAGAAAACGCCATGAAGATTGTGCGTGTGCCGTTGATGTTGCTCGGTTTGCTGATGTGTTCCCAAGGATTTGCCGCCACCGCGCAACAGGAGAAAATGAAAACCTGTAACGCCGATGCCACCACCAAGGCGCTCAAGGGCGACGAGCGCAAGGCGTTCATGAGCACCTGCCTGAAAGCCAAGCCTGCGACTCAGCAGGAAAAAATGAAAACCTGCAACGCCGACGCCACCACCAAGGCGCTCAAGGGCGATGAGCGCAAGGCGTTCATGAGCGACTGCCTGAAGAAAAAGTAACCTTCGTCAGTTGGCGTAGGTCACCGACTCGAGCCGGTCCAGGCCTTGGCCCATAAACAGCGAGAACGGCCGGCCGGCGCGGTTGGCCAGCTCCCGGCAGTCGCTCTGCAGCAGGCCGACACGCAGGTCCTTGCCCGGGGTCAGGTTCAGGCTCTGCTTGCCCAGCGAGCCGATCTCGAAGGCCATCTCGAAGGGGCGCCACGGGCTGCGCTGCGGCGTATTTTCGGCTTGCCAGGCTTTGACCTGGCCGTTGTGGATTCTCTCTTTCAGGACCGGGTCCTTGAAATCGAAGCGTGCTGGCAGTTGGGCGAACTGCAGGTACGCGTACTCGATGATGACCTGCGCACGCTCCGGAGGGCCATCGTCGAGCTGCACGATCGACTTGAACTTGAACGGCCCATCGGACACTTCGGCCAGCGCGTGACAGGTGATGATGCTCGACACTTGGCTGTCGGTTTCGGCAGCAAGTTTGCGCTCTTGCGCCGTGGCGCTGGACAGCACTTCTATCCGGTCGTCGAGCTTGAGCTGCAGGGTCACTGGCCCCTTTATGCGTTCGACCGACTCCCGCCACTGATCGTACTTGGCGTCTGGGGCGTCCGTTTCCAGGGTGACATCGACTTCCCAGGAGCTGGCCGCGCGGGCCCGGGGAATTTCATCGAGCAATTCGCGCAGGGCCTGGCGTTTGCTGGCTTCGAGTGAGCGTGAGACGCTGATGAGGATGACCCGACTGTCGTTCGAGTCGAGCTCGACCTCGATGTCTTCGGGGTCGATTTTGAGTGCCAGGATGGCCTGGTACAAGTCATCGCCGTAGCGCGTGGCGAGGCCGCCGTAGAAGGAACTGACCGACTGCTGAAAGTGCAGGGTGGCGAAATCTTCCGAACAGCCGCCAAGCAGCATCAGTGGAAGCAGGACAAGCAGTTTGCGCATGGTCTGGAGCTCTTTGCCTTGAAGGTGGAAAGGCACAGAGGACTCCTGTCTCGCTTACCTGCGAAAGCGCCAGCGTCGGCGCCACCCTTCCATGGGGGCGGCAATGATAGAAACATCGTGGCGGCATTGCCAGCCGCAACGCTGCAGCGTGCCACTATGCCTGCCCGGCGAAGGCTGGCAGACTGCCGGTTTTCCATGCGTCGCCTTTCGAGGTTGTATGACCTTTACTCAGCGCCAGATCACCCTGGCCAGTTGGATCATCGTCTTCACCGGATTGTTGCTGGTGTTGCCGCTCAAGTTGTTGCCGAGCCTGCTGGCCGGCCTGCTGGTGTTCGAACTGGTCAACATGCTCACCCCCAAGCTGCAGCACCTGATTTCCGGCCAACGTGCGCGCTGGTTGGCGGTGGCGTTGCTCGGCACCCTGGTGGTCAGTACCCTGACCCTTTTGTTTGCCGGCGCCATCAGTTTTCTGCTGCACGAAGCGGAAAACCCCGGGGCGTCACTGGACAAGTTCATGCTGCTGGTCGATCAGGCGCGCGGCCAACTGCCGCCGTTCATCGACGCCTACCTGCCGGCCAGCGCCTCGGAGTTCAAGGTGGCCATCGGCGAATGGCTCAAGACCCACCTGGGTGAGCTGCAACTGGTGGGCAAGGGTGCGGCGCACATGTTCGTCACCTTGCTGATCGGCATGATCCTCGGCGCCATCGTCGCCCTGCAGCGCATCCCCGACATCTCCAAGCGCAAGCCCCTGGCGGCGGCGCTGTTCAATCGCCTGGCGCTGCTGGTGCAGGCGTTTCGCAACATCGTCTTCGCGCAGATCAAGATTTCCCTGCTCAACACCTTCTTCACCGGCATCTTTCTCGCCGTGGTACTGCCGCTGTTCGGCGTGCACCTGCCGCTGACCAAGACCCTGATCGTGCTGACCTTCCTGCTGGGCTTGCTGCCGGTGATCGGCAACCTGATGTCCAACACCCTGATCACTATCGTTGGCCTGTCGTTGTCGATCTGGGTGGCGATGGCGGCACTGGGCTATCTGATCGTTATCCACAAGGTCGAGTACTTCCTCAACGCGCGGATCGTCGGCGGGCAGATCAGTGCCAAGTCGTGGGAATTGCTGCTGGCGATGTTGGTATGCGAGGCGGCGTTCGGACTGCCGGGGGTGGTCGCGGGGCCGATTTACTACGCCTATCTGAAGAGTGAGTTGCGCCAGCAAGAGCTGGTGTGAATTTTATCGCGGGTCAAGTCGGACCGCCGCTCCCACTGTAGGAGCGGCGGTCCGACTTGACCCGCGATGCTGTCAGCCGTAACGCTTGCGCGCCTCGATCGCCAGACCGCTGCCAATGCTGCCGAAGATGTTGCCTTCGACGTGCCGGGCATTGGGCAGCATCGCCGCCACGCTCTGGCGCAATGCCGGGATGCCGCTGGAACCGCCGGTGAAGAACACCGTATCCACCTGTGCCACACCCACGCCGGCCTTGGTCAGCAGCTCGCTGACACTGCCGCGTACGCGTTCGAGCAGGTTGTCGATCGACTCTTCGAACAGCGCCCGGGTCAGTTCGACGCTGAGCTCCGGCTGGACCCGCTTGAGGTCGACCAGGCGGCGGTCGTTTTGGGTCAGTTCGATCTTGGTCTCTTCCACTTCCATCGCCAGCCAGTGCCCGGCGCGCTGTTCGATCAGCTTGAACAGGCGGTCGATGCCATCGGTGTCTTCGATGTCGTAGCGCATGCTGCCCAGGGCCAGCTGGGATTTTTGCGAGTACACCGAGTTGATGGTGTGCCAGGTGGCCAGGTTCATGTGGTGGCTGGTGGGCATGAAGGCGCCGCTTTTCATCCGGCTGCCGTAGCCGAACAGCGGCATCACGCCCTGCAGGCTCAGTTGCTTGTCGAAGTCGGTACCGCCGATGTGCACGCCGCCGGTGGCGAGGATGTCCTGTTGGCGATCATCGAGCATGTGCCGCTCAGGGGCCAGGCGCACCAGGGAGAAGTCCGAGGTACCACCGCCGATGTCGACGATCAGCACCAGCTCTTCGCCCTGGATGTTCGACTCGTAGTCGAATGCGGCGGCAATCGGTTCGTACTGGAACGACACTTCCTTGAAACCGATCTTCCTGGCAACTTGCGCCAGGGTGTCTTCGGCTTCCTGGTCGGCGGCCTGGTCGTCATCGACGAAATGCACTGGACGGCCCAGTACCACCTCGTCGAAGGCCCGGCCGGCGTTGGCCTCGGCGCGCTTTTTCAGCTCACCGATGAACATGCCCAGCAAGTCCTTGAACGGCAGTGCGGTGCCCAGCACGCTGGTGTCGTGCTTGATCAGCTTGGAACCCAGCAGGCTCTTGAGCGAGCGCATCAGGCGGCCTTCATAGCCTTCGAGGTATTCGTGCAGGGCCAGGCGGCCGTACACCGGGCGGCGCTCCTCGATGTTGAAGAACACCACCGACGGCAGGGTGATCTTGCCGTCTTCCAGGGCGATCAACGACTCCACGCCCGGGCGGTGCCAGCCGACGGTGGAGTTGGAGGTGCCAAAGTCGATACCGCAGGCACGGGCCGGGGATGCGTCACTCATGGGTTGTACTTCCGGGGGAAAAACGGCCGCGCAGTTTATGCCAGTCGTCAGCAGAATCAAGACCGATTATCTGCTTTGCGGCAAACCCATGAGCACCTTGAAAGGCTATGCTTGACCCCAATCTACACAAGCATTCGATTAACCCATGGTGATTCCTTAGATGGACTTCAAAGACTATTACAAGATTCTTGGCGTTGAGCCCACTGCGGATGACAAGGCGATCAAGACCGCCTACCGCAAGCTCGCGCGCAAGTATCACCCCGACGTCAGCAAAGAGCGTGACGCCGAGGAGAAATTCAAGGAGGCCAACGAGGCCTATGAAGCCCTGAGCAGCCCGGAAAAACGCGCCGAGTACGACGAACTGCGCAAGTACGGTCAGCATGGCCGGCCGTTCCAGGGCCCGCCGGGCTGGCAAAGTCGCGGTTCGACGGGGGCCGAGGGTTTCGGCGACGGTGGCGATTTTTCCGATTTCTTCAGCTCGATCTTCGGTTCGCGCGGTGGCAACGGCAATCCTTTTGGCCGCGGCCAGCAACGCAGTGCCGGACGGCGGGGGCAGGACGTGGAAATGGAACTGGCGATTTTCCTTGAGGAAACCTTGTCCAGCGAATCCAAGCAGATCAGCTTCCAGGTGCCGCAGCACAACGCCAGCGGCCAGCGCACCGGCTTCACCACCAAGACCCTGAACGTGAAGATCCCGGCCGGTGTCAGCGACGGCGAGAAGATCCGCCTCAAGGGCCAGGGCGCGCCGGGCGTCGGTGGCGGCGCCAATGGCGACCTGTTCCTGACCATTCGCATGGCACCGCATCCGTTGTTCGATGTCGAAGGTCATGACCTGATCATCACCGTGCCACTGGCACCGTGGGAAGCCGCGCTGGGCACCAAGGTGGCGATGCCGACCCTGACCGGCAAGGTCAACCTGACCATCCGTCCGGACAGCCAGAACGGCCAGCGCCTGCGGATCAAGGGCATGGGCCTGAGCAACAAGCAGGGTCAGCGTGGCGACCTGTATGCGCAATTGAAAGTGGTGATGCCGAGCCAGTCCGATGCCGCCGCTCGCGAGCTGTGGACCAAGCTGTCGGAGAAGGCTGCGTTCAACCCGAGGACACAATGGAGTAGCTGATCATGAGCAGTACCCTGATCGTTCAACTGGACATGCAGACCCTCTGTCAGGAAGCCGATCTGCCGGCGGCCTACGTGATCGAAATCGTCGAACACGGCATTGTCGAGCCTTCCGGGCGAACGCCGGAAGACTGGCTGTTTGACGATCAGGCGCCGGTGCTGGCCAAGCGCGCGGCCAAGCTGCATCACGATCTGGAGCTGGAGTGGGAAGGGGTGGCGCTGGCGCTGGAGCTGTTGGAGGAAGTGCAGCAGCTACGCAGCGAGAACAGCATGCTCAGGCAGCGCCTGGGGCGGTTTGTGCAGGGCTGAGTGGGTTGCGGCCGCTGCGCGGCCGATCACCGGTAAGGCCGGCTCCCACAGGGGACTGCATGCACCGGGCGATTGGCCCCAAAAGAGCTACAGCAACTTGAAGTACAACGCCGTCGCCCGATAAACCCCGTCCGGCCCACAGGCGTAATCCGGAATCTCGCCGGCCTTGCTGTACCCCAGCGACCGATAGAAAACCTCGGCCGCCGAGCCGGCCTCGGTATCCAGGTACAGCATGCCGCGCTGCTTCTGCCGCGCCGCCAGTTCCAGTGCCTGCATCAGTTGCTGGCCCAGCCCGCGCCGGCGCGCCGCGCTGTGCACCAGCAGCTTCTGCACTTCTGCGCGGTTCGAGCCGTTGGGCTTCAGGCACAGGCCCAGCTGAACGCTGCCCAGCACTTCCTTGTCCTTGCCCACCACCCACAGCAACAGCTCGCCGCTGACCAGGCGCTGCCTTACTTCTTCAAAATAGCGCTCGGCCTGCTGCCCATCGATATCCGCCAGAAAGCCTACCGAGGCGCCCTGTTGCACGGCATCCAGCAGCAACGCCACCAGGCCGTCGCGGTAATACGTAAAGCTTTCATGGGTTACACGATTGAGCTGCGCAGCATTCACAGGCGTCACTCCATTGTCGGGGGCGGGGCATCGGGGTTGAGGATCAACTGCATGAAGGTCAGGTCCAGCCAGCGGCCAAACTTCACTCCGACCTGGGGCATCTGCCCGTTGAGGGTGAAGCCCAGGCGCTGGTGCAGGCGAATCGAGGCGGCGTTGGCGCTTTCGATGGCGGCGACCATCACGTGTTTGTTGCAGGCGCGGGCCCGTTCGATCAGCGCCTGCATCAGCTTGGGGCCCAGGCCATTGCCGCGCTGGTCGTTGCGGATGTACACCGAGTGTTCGACGGTATGGCGAAAACCTTCGAACGGCCGCCAGTCGCCAAACGAAGCATAGCCCAGTACCTGCTCGGCAGCGTCCACCGCCACCAGGATCGGATACCCCTGGGCCTGGCGGGCATCGAACCAGGCCTGGCGGTTGGCCAGGTCCACCGCTTGCTCGTTCCAGATCGCCGTGGTGTTGAGCACGGCATCGTTGTAGATATCGCGAATGCCCGGCAGGTCGGCAGGCACAGCATCGCGCAGCAGGTAAGTCATGGCAGGTTCTCGAACAGGGACACGGTGATCGGCTCAGGTTAAATGGTTACCAGGCCGCGCACACCCTCGGCTTCCATATTTTCACCACGCCCGGCCTGGATGATTTCGCCGCGCGACATCACCAGGTACTGGTCGGCAAGTTCGGCGGCAAAGTCGTAGAACTGCTCGACCAGCAGAATCGCCATGTCGCCACGGGCAGCCAGCTTGCCGATCACCGCGCCGATCTCCTTGATCACCGAAGGCTGGATGCCTTCGGTGGGCTCATCGAGGATCAGCAGCCGCGGCTGGCTGGCCAGGGCGCGGCCGATGGCCAGCTGTTGTTGCTGGCCGCCGGAGAGGTCGCCGCCACGGCGCTGTTTCATCTGTAGCAGCACCGGGAACAGCTCGTAGATGAACGTCGGCACGCTTTTGGCCTGGCTGGCGCCGAAGCGCGACAGGCCCATCAGCAGGTTCTCCTCGACGGTCAGGCGCGGGAAGATCTCGCGGCCCTGGGGCACGTAGGCGATGCCGGCGTGCACCCGCTGGTGCGGCTTGAGTGCGGTGATCGCCTGGCCTTCCCAGTGCACGCTGCCTTCGCGGGTGGGCAGCAGGCCCATCAGGCAGCGCAGCAGGGTGGTCTTGCCGACGCCGTTACGCCCGAGCAGGCAGGTGACTTCACCGACCTTGGCCTCGAACGACAGGCCGCGCAGGATGTGGCTGCCGCCGTAGTATTGGTGCAGGGAATCGATTTTCAGCATGTCTGATGTCCTTTTTTGGTCTTATCGCGGAGCCTGTGGGAGCGGGCTTGCCCCGCGATGCTTTCCAGATCACCTTCCGAGATAAACCTCGATCACCCGGTCATCCGCCTGCACCTGTTCCAGCGACCCTTCGGCCAGCACACTGCCCTGGTGCAGCACGGTGACGTGGTCGGCGATGCTGCCGACAAAGCCCATGTCATGCTCGACCACCATCAGCGAATGCTTGCCGGCCAAGCGCTTGAACAGTTCGGCGGTGAATTCGGTTTCGGCATCGGTCATGCCCGCCACCGGTTCATCGAGCAGCAGCAATTGCGGGTCCTGCATCAGCAGCATGCCGATCTCCAGGAACTGCTTCTGGCCGTGGGAGAGCAAACCCGCCTGGCGCTCGGCCGAACCGCTCAGGCGAATGGTCTGCAGGATCTCGTCGATGCGGTCGCGCTGTTCGCCGCTCAGGCGCGCAACCAGGCTGGCCAGCACCGACTTGTCGGCCTTCTGCGCCAGCTCCAGGTTCTCGAACACGCTCAAAGCCTCGAACACTGTCGGCTTCTGGAACTTGCGGCCGATCCCGGCCTGGGCGATCTGCACTTCGCTCATACGGGTCAGGTCCAAGGTGTCACCGAACCAGGCCTTGCCGCTGGTAGGGCGGGTCTTGCCGGTGATCACGTCCATCAGGGTGGTCTTGCCGGCGCCGTTGGGGCCGATGATGCAGCGCAGTTCACCGACGCCGATGTACAGGTTGAGGCTGTTCAGCGCCTTGAAGCCGTCGAAGCTGACGTTGATGTCTTCCAGGGTCAGTACCGTGCCGTGACGTACGTCCAGGCCTTCGCCGCGGCGCTGGCCAAGGCCGATGGCATCGCGGCCGCTGCCGGCGTCGAGGATCGGTTCGAGCATGAATTGCGGGTGCACCGGCGCTAGCGGGATGGCTCTCATTGTTCGCCCCTTTTCTTCAGCAGACCAACCACGCCCCGTGGCAGGTACAGGGTCACCAGGATGAACAGCGCACCGAGGCAGAACAGCCAGTACTCGGGAAAAGCCACGGTGAACCAGCTCTTCATGCCGTTGACCAGCCCGGCGCCCAGCAGCGGCCCGATCAGCGTGCCGCGCCCGCCGAGGGCGACCCACACGGCGGCTTCGATGGAGTTGGTCGGCGACATCTCGCTGGGGTTGATGATGCCCACTTGCGGCACGTACAAGGCCCCGGCCAGGCCGCACAGCACTGCGCTCAAGACCCAGACGAACAGCTTGAAACCGCGTGGGTCGTAGCCGCAGAACATCAGGCGGTTCTCGGCATCGCGCAGGGCGGTCAGGACCCGGCCGAACTTGCTCCGGGCCAGGCGCCAACCCAGGTACAGGCTGGCTACCAACAGGGCGACAGTGAGCAAAAACAGCACCGCACGGGTGCTTTGCGCGGTGATTTCAAAGCCGAGGATGCTACGAAAATGGGTGAAACCGTTGTTGCCGCCAAAGCCGGTCTCGTTGCGAAAGAACAGCAGCATGCCGGCGAAGGTCAGGGCCTGCGTCATGATCGAGAAGTACACGCCCTTGATCCGCGAACGGAAGGCGAAGAAGCCGAACACCAGCGCCAGCAACCCCGGCGCCAGCACCACCAGGCACAGGGCCCAGGCAAAGTGCTGGGTGCCGGCCCAGTACCAGGGCAGTTCGCTCCACGACAGGAAGGTCATGAACGCCGGCAGGCCGTCACCGGCCGCTTCGCGCATCAGGTACATGCCCATGGCATAGCCGCCGAGGGCGAAGAACAGGCCATGGCCCAGCGACAGCAGGCCGGCATAGCCCCAGACCAGGTCCAGGGCCAGGGCGACGATGGCGTAGCAGAGGATCTTGCCGACCAGGGTCAGGGTGTAGGCCGAGACCTGCAGGCTGTGCCCGGCGGGCAGCAGCGACAGCACTGGCAGGGCCAGCAGCACCAGCAGTACCACGGCGCCGATGGCCAGGGTCCAGCGCGGGCCGGCCTTCTGGCTGGCGGTAACAAGCAGAGGCTGGTTCATCAGTCGATTACCCGTCCCTTGAGCGCGAAGAGGCCTTGCGGGCGTTTCTGGATGAACAGGATAATCAGCGCAAGGATGAGGATCTTGCCGAGCACCGCACCGATCTGCGGTTCGAGCAACTTGTTGGCGATGCCCAGGCCAAAGGCCGCCCAGAGACTGCCGGCCAGTTGGCCGACGCCGCCAAGCACCACCACCAGGAACGAGTCGATGATGTAGCTCTGGCCCAGGTCCGGGCCGACGTTGCCGATCTGGCTCAGGGCAACGCCGCCAAGCCCGGCGATACCCGAGCCGAGGCCAAAGGCGAGCATGTCCACACGCCCGGTGGGCACGCCGCAGCAGGCGGCCATGTTGCGGTTCTGAGTGACTGCGCGCACGTTCAGGCCCAGGCGCGTGCGGTTGAGCAGCAGCCAGGTCAGCAGCACCACGAACAGGGCGAAGGCGATGATCACCAGGCGGCTGTAGGGCAGCACCAGGTTGGGCAGCACCTGGATGCCACCGGAGAGCCAGGCCGGGTTGGCCACTTCGACGTTCTGCGCGCCGAACAGCAGGCGGATGGCTTGGATCAGGATCAGGCTGATGCCCCAGGTAGCCAGCAGGGTTTCCAGCGGGCGACCGTACAAGTGGCGGATCACCGTACGCTCCAGGAGCATGCCGACCCCGGCGCTGACGGCGAAGGCCACCGGCAAGGCGATCAGCGGGTAGAACTCGATAGCCCCGGGTGCGTAGCGTTGCACCAGGATCTGCACCACGTAGGTGGCATAGGCACCGAGCATGAGCATCTCACCGTGGGCCATGTTGATCACCCCGAGCAGGCCGAAGGTGATGGCCAGGCCCAGGGCCGCGAGCAACAGGATCGAGCCCAGCGACAGGCCGCTGAAGGCCTGGCCGAGCAGCTCGCCGAACAGCAGCTTGCGCTTGACCTGGGCCAGGCTGGTTTCGGCGGCGGTACGCACGCCAGCGTTGTTTTCGACACCGGGTTGGAGCAGCGCCTCCAGGCGGGTGCGGGCCATGGGGTCGCCGGTTTCGCCGAGCAGGCGCACCGCGGCCAGGCGTACGGCCGGGTCGCTGTCGACCAGTTGCAAGTTGGCCAGCGCCAGGCCGAGGGCGGCATGCACGGCGGCGTCGGACTCTGTGGCAAAGCGCCGGTCGAGGAAGGCGACCTGAGCCGGCTGGGCGCTTTTTTGCAGTTGCTGGGCCGCCGCCAGGCGCACGCTGCTGTCTGCACTGAGCAACTGGTGGCTGGCCAGGGCGTTATCCACCAGCCCGCGCAGGCGGTTGTTCAGGCGCAATTTGCGCCTGTCGCCGGGGGCGATGCGGCCTTGCTGCAGGGAGCTCAGCAATTCAAGGCGGGATGGGTCCGGTTGCGCCGCCCAGTCCTGCAGCAGACGCGCCTGCTCATTGGCCTTGGCGGCGATGAAGTAGTCGGCGTCGGCTGCCTGAGCGGCTAGCGGCAGTAGCAGGAGACTGAGGAAAAGGCACAGGAGAGCCTTGGGCATGACGGTTTCCTTGTGGTGTGCTTTGGGGCCTCATCGCGGGTCAGTTGCCCTTCACCGCATAATCCGGTCGCTTGTCGTTGCCTGGAATGAACGGGCTCCACGGCTGCCCACGCAGCGGTTGCTCGGTTTCCCAGACCACGTTGAACTGGCCGTCATCCTGGATCTCGCCGATCATCACCGGCTTGTGCAGGTGGTGGTTGCTCTTGTCCATGGTCAGGGTGTAACCCGACGGCGCCTTGAAGGTCTGCCCGGCCAGGGCTTCGCGGACTTTGTCGACATCGGTGGACTTGGCCTTTTCCACCGCCTGGGCCCACATGTGGATGCCGACGTAGGTGGCCTCCATTGGGTCGTTGGTCACCGCCTTGTCGGCGCCCGGCAGGTTCTTGGCCTTGGCATAGGCTTTCCAGTCGGCGACGAACTGGCTGTTGACCGGGTTATCCACCGACTCGAAGTAGTTCCACGCGGCCAGGTGCCCCACCAGCGGCTTGGTGTCGATGCCGCGCAGTTCTTCCTCGCCCACCGAGAAGGCCACCACTGGCACGTCGGTGGCTTTCAGGCCCTGGTTGGCCAGCTCCTTGTAGAACGGCACGTTGGAGTCGCCGTTGACCGTGGAGATGACTGCCGTCTTGCCGCCAGCGGAGAACTTCTTGATGTTGGCGACGATGGTCTGGTAATCGCTGTGGCCGAACGGCGTGTAGACCTCTTCGATGTCCTTGTCGGCCACGCCCTTGCTGTGCAAAAAGGCGCGCAGGATCTTGTTGGTGGTGCGCGGGTAGACGTAGTCGGTGCCCAGCAGGAAGTAGCGCTTGGCGGCGCCGCCGTCTTCGCTCATCAGGTACTCCACTGCCGGGATCGCCTGCTGGTTGGGCGCGGCACCGGTGTAGAAAACGTTCGGCGACATCTCTTCGCCCTCATACTGTACCGGGTAGAACAGCAGCCCGTTGAGCTCTTCGAATACCGGCAGTACCGACTTGCGCGACACCGAGGTCCAGCAGCCGAACACCACCGCGACCTTGTCCTGGGTCAGCAGCTGGCGGCCCTTCTCGGCGAACAGCGGCCAGTTCGAGGCCGGGTCGACCACCACCGGCTCCAGCAGCTTGCCGTTGACTCCGCCCTTGGCGTTGATCTGTTCGATGGTCATCAGGGCCATGTCCTTGAGCGAGGTCTCGGAAATCGCCATGGTCCCCGACAGCGAATGCAGGATGCCGACCTTGATGGTCTCGGCGGCCTGGATGCTCCAGCTCAGGCCCATCGCCGCGATGGATGCGCTGAGGGTAAAGGCCTTGATCAGACTGCGACGCTTCATAGTGCTCTCTCCATGGAATCGGATGTTCTGTTGGGCAGATGGCGACTTCGCCCAAGAGCGTTAGCAAGGGCTGTGCCGAGTGGCGCGAGGCTGTCTGGAGCGGGGTTTGCACGGTAATTCAGGGTTGCGGGCAAGCATGTCTGCACCGTGATGGCGCTGTGGCCGGTGCGCGGAAAAGTTCTCTGCACAGCTTTGGTTCGCGCGGGTATCATCGCCGCCTTCAACACCGTTCAGGGACGATGACAGTGAACAGACACGTGCGTGCAGGGATGCTGCTGGCCGGCTTATGGGCTGCAATGGGGCAGGTGCAGGCCAGCGAGCCGTCCTCGCTGTATTTTCGTTGCACCATGACTGCCGCCCAGTACGCCGAGGTCAAGGCCGCGCCGCCGGGCGGGGCGCCCGCCTTCGACGATTGGCAGCAATGGTTCGACAGCCAGGGGATGTATGGTCCGGGCAAGGTCAGGAGCGAAGACCTGCGGCCGCTGGTGGCAGAAAACCTGAGAGAGCTGGTCGGCGTCACTGGCTGGGGCACGTACTCGGAGTACGACGAGAAGGCGGGCGCCTGGCGCTTCGCCCTGTTGCAGTTCAGCGAGAACTACGGCGAGATGATCTCGCTGCTGGCGCCCCTGCGCAGCGTTGCGCCGTACTGCGCCGCCGACTCCGACAGTTTCATGCTGGTCTACTCGTACATCTGGGGCGACGGCGACAACGCCTTCCTGACCCTCAACGGCCGCAGCCAGTTCGCCAAGGCGCCGACCCCAGCGCAACGCGCCGAGGCCGATGCGGTGCTGGCCGAATTGCTCAAGGCAGCAGAAGGCTGAGCCTCTCTGAGCTCGGTTTGATCAATATTCACCCACGGAACAAGGAAAGACCCGATGGAAGCTTCGTCGCTGTACATTCGCTGTAACCTCAACCCCGCTGCCTATCAGGCCGCGATGAGCGCGCCGGTGGCCAACCCGCGGCAGTTCGACGACTGGCAATGCTGGTATGACAGCAAAGACGCGTACGGCCCGGGCGAGCTCCCCGCCGAGGACCTGGACCGTACCGCCTCCTGCAGCCTGGGCGATCTGATCGAAGGCTGGGTTGAGTTTTCTGCGGGCAACAGCAGTCATTACGATGAGCAGGCCGGGGTGTGGACGTTCGCCGTGCTGGAGTTCACCGACAATTATGGCGAGATGCTGCAACTGCTGGCGCCGCTGCGGCAACTGGCGCACTATGCCGAAGTCGACTCGGACAGTTTTCTAGTGATCCTTCCTTACATCTGGGGTGGTGACATCAATGCCTGCCTGAGCCTTGGCCAGGGCCGCAGTGTGTTCATCGACGGCCCGAGCGAGGCGCAACGAGCCGAGGCCGACGCCGCACTGGAACAGCAGTGGGACCGTGCGGCGTCGGCGTACGAACAAGAAGGCTTGAAGTTCGACTGATCAGTTGTCGGCGTTGGCGGTCAGCAGCGCGCGATTACGCCGCACGAACTGGTAGGTCACGGCCAGCAGCACGAACCACAACGGCGTGACGATCAGCGCCTGGCGGGTATCGTGCTCCAGGCTCAGCAGCACCAGGATGAAGGCGAAGAACGCCAGGCACACCCAGCACATCAGGCGCCCGCCAGGCATCTTGTACTTCGAGGCCTGGTGCAGCGCCGCGCGCTGTTTGCGGTAGTTCAGGTACGACAGCAAGATCAGCGACCAGACGAACATGAACAGGATCGCCGACACCGTGGTTACCAGGGTGAAGGCTTCGACCAGGTCCGGAATCACGTACATCAGCAGTGCCCCGGCCAACAGGCAAGTGCAGGAGAACAGCAGACCGCTGGCTGGCACGCTGCGCTTGGACAACTGCTCGAAACGCTTGGGCGCATCACCCTGCTGGGCCAGGCCGAAGAGCATGCGGCTGGTGGAGAACACGCCGCTGTTGGCCGAGGAGGCCGCCGAGGTCAGCACCACGAAGTTGATGATACTGGCCGCTGCCGGCAGGCCGGCGAGCACGAACAGTTCCACGAACGGGCTCTTGCCCGGCACCACGTCACGCCATGGCGTGACCGCCATGATGGTGATCAGCGCGAGCACGTAGAAGACGATGATGCGCACCGGGATCGAGTTGATCGCCCGCGGCAGGTTGCGCTCCGGGTTCTTCGCTTCGGCAGCGGTGGTGCCCACCAGTTCGATGCCGACGAAGGCGAACACGGCAATCTGGAAACCGGCAAAGAAGCCCATCAGGCCATGGGGGAACATGCCTTGGTCGTTCCACAGGTTGGCAAGGTCAGCGGTGCGCCCGGCGGGCGACTGGAAGCCGGCCATGACCATGTACAGGCCGGTACCCACCAGGGCGACGATGGCGACGATCTTGATCATGGCGAACCAGAACTCGATCTCCCCGAACATCTTCACCGTGATCAGGTTCAGCGAAAGCAGCAGGCCGACACAGGCAATTGCCGGCGCCCACTGCGGCAGGTCAGGGAACCAGAACTGCGAATAGGCCGAAATCGCGATGACATCGGCGATGCCGGTGATGATCCAGCAGAACCAGTAGGTCCAGCCGGTGAAGTAGCCGGCCCAGGGCCCGAGCAAGTCGGCGGAGAAATCGATGAACGACTTGTAGTTGAGGTTCGACAGCAGCAGCTCGCCCATGGCGCGCATGACGAAGAACAGCATGAAACCGATGATCATGTAGACGAAGATGATCGACGGGCCGGCCAGGCTGATGGTCTTGCCCGAGCCCATGAACAGCCCGGTACCGATGGCGCCACCGATGGCGATCAGCTGGATATGGCGGTTGGACAGGCTGCGTTGCAGGTGGTCATGGTCATCGGGCGTGGGCTGTTGCGGGGACAGGTTCGCGGTCATAGGCAGGCATTCCGTTGAGGTCAATCTTGTTGTGCGCCGCTAGGCTAACACGCGCCTTCCTGGCGCTAGCGCGACAATACGTCTCAAGGCGCGAGCGGTGTTGACCGTGATCAACGTCGGCGCATCAGGCCAATAAAGAACAGTCCGCCAATGGCGGCGGTGGCGATGCCGATCGGCAAGTCCTCGGGCGAGATCAGCGTGCGCGCGGCAACGTCGACCCAGATCAGGAACAGGCTGCCCAGCAGCAGGCACACCGGCAGCAGCCGGCTGTGCTCGGCACCCACAAGGCGCCGGGCAATGTGCGGCACCATCAGGCCGACAAAGCCGATCGAACCGCTGATCGCCACCAGCACGCCGGTCAACAGCGAGCAGATCAGAAACGCCAGCAAGCGCACCTTGCGCGCATTCAGGCCAAGGGTCACGGCGGTCTGCTCGCCGGCCATCAAGGCGTTCAGCGAGCGGGCCATGCCCAGCAGCAAGGTCAGGCCCAGCAGCACGCTGATGGCCGGGATCGGCAGCAGCTCCCAACGCGCCAGGCCGAGGCCGCCGAGCATCCAGAACATCACTGCCGAGCTTGCCCGGTGATCGCCGAGAAACAGCAGCAGGTTGGCCGCCGCCATCATCACAAAGGCCACCGCCACGCCGCACAGCAGCAGGCGGTCGCTGTCCAGGCGGCCGTGGCGGCTGGCGATGGCCAGCACCAGCAGCATGCTGCACAGCGCGCCGATAAAGGCTGCCAGGGGCAAGGTCAGCACCCCGAGCAACTCGCCGATATGCAGTACTACCAGCACGGCACCCAGGGTCGCTCCGGAGGTGACACCGAGCAGGTGCGGGTCGGCCAGCGGGTTGCGCGTCACCGCCTGCAGCACCGCGCCAATCATCGCCAGACCGCCGCCCACCAGCGCCGCCAGGAGCATGCGTGGCACGCGGATCAGCCAGACGATATGCTCCTGGCCGGTGGTCCACGCCGGTACTTCAGGCGTAATGCCGAACAGCTTGAACAGCAGCACGCGCCAGACCACTTCGACCGGCACCGGCGCCGAGCCGAAGCCCAGGGACACCACGCAGGACACCAGCAGCAGGGCGCACAGGCCGAGCAGCAACAACCGGTGACGGGAGCTTGCCGACCTCATGCGCCGTGCAGGCTCTTGGCGATGGTCTCGATGGCTTCGACGTTCTCAAGGCTGGGGGTGGCCGCCACGTAGGGAATGACCACGAAGCGCTTGTTGCGGATCGCATCCACCGATTGCAGGGCGGGATGCTGTTCGAGGAACGCCTGCTTCTGCGCGGCGCTGACTTCGCCGTAGTCAACGATGACGATGACCTCGGGGTTGCGCTCGACCACGCTCTCCCAGTTGACCCGGGTCCAACTGGCCTCGATGTCATTGAGCACATTGCGCCCGCCGGCTGCGGCGATCAGCGCTTCGGGCATGCCCAGGCGCCCGGAGGTCATGGCCCGGTCTTCGCCGCTGTCGTAGAGGAACACCCGCGGGCGCTGGGCCGGCAACTGCTGCTGGACCACGGCGACGCGGTCTTGCATCTCGCCGATCAACTGCTTGGCACGCGCCTGCACGTCGAAAATCCTGCCCAGGTTGCGCAGGTCGGTGTAGGTGTCCTCCAGGCTGGCTGCCGGGCGCTTCATGACAAAGGCGCAGGATTCGGTCAACTCGTACACCGGGATGCCCAGCGGTGCCAGGCTTTGCGGGGTCAGGTCGCCGCCGACGCGCATGCCGTAGTCCCAGCCGGCGAACAGGAAGTCGACATCGGCATTGAGCAGGGTTTCCACCGACGGATACTTGGCCGCCAGCTCCGGCAGGCCGTCGAGTTGCTTGCGCAGCTGTGGCGTCACTGCCTTCCAGCCGCTGACGCCGCTGTAGCCGACCATGCGCGAACGCAAGCCGAGGGCGAGCATCATCTGGGTCATGTTGATGTCGTGGCTCAGGGCATGCTCCGGGGCCTTGGTGAAGGTCACCTGGCGGTTGCAGCTCTGCACGGTCAATGGGTATTGGGTAGTCTCGGCGAAAGCGCCGGGGCTGGCCAGCAGCAAGGCCAGGCCGAGCAGCAGGGTCGATCGAATCATCGCTGGGTTATCCAGGTAAGGCGTGGGTGGTCAGCCAGAGGGTGGCGGTCGATCAGCGCTTGTACGCCGAACACCTCCTGCAGCAACTCGGTGGTCAGCACCTGTTCAGGCGTGCCGCTGGCGACGATGCGCCCGTGGTCGAGCACGTACAGGCGATCACAGAAGGCCGCGGCCAGGTTCAGGTCATGGATGCTCGCCAGGGTACCGATGCCCAGGCGCCGCACCTGCTGCAGCAGCTCCAGCTGATAACGCGGGTCGAGGTGGTTGGTCGGCTCATCGAGGATCAGTACCTGGGGCTGCTGGACCAGGGCGCGGGCGAGAATCACTCGCTGCTTCTCGCCGCCGGACAGGCTGGCGAAGGTGTGGTCGTCAAAGCCCTGCAGGCCGACTGCCTGCAACGCGTCCTGGACCAACTGGCGATCTTCCTGGCTGTCGCCGTCGAACAGGCCTTTGTGGGGCGTGCGGCCCATGGCGACGACTTCCTCGACATTCAGGCCGAAGGCATCGGGAAACTCTTGCAGCACCACGGCGATGCGCTGGGCGCACCAGCGCGACGACTGCTGCCACAGGTCATGCTCGCCCAGGCGCACCTGGCCGCGTTCCGGCTTGTTGAAACGGTAGGCGCAGCGCAGCAGGCTGGTCTTGCCACTGCCATTGGGGCCGATCAGGCCGACGAATTCGCCGGCGCCGACCTGCAACTCAACGTCGCGCAGTTGGAACTGGTGGTGGCAATGGCCGTGGCCCAGGGGCGACCAATGCAGGTCGCTGATACTCAGGGTGCTCATCAAGGTCCTGCGGGCCTGCGGGCGCTGACGCCGAAAACAGGCCCGTATTGAAAACGGGCGCTCATGTTAGCGGATTTGTCCGGGCCAGCGGTTGTGCATAACGATCCACCAGCCACACCAGCAGCATCGAGCCGCCTACCAGCGGGAACACCGCGCCGAGTACCAGCATGATCGCCGTCGCGGTCTTCCAGCGCGGCAGGTCATGGCGCAGCGGCGGCACACCGAGGCCCCCTGCGGGGCGCCGCTGCCACCACATCACCAGGCCGCTGACCGAGCCGAGCAGAATCATCAGGCAGATCAGCAGGACGATGAGCTGGTTCAGCGCGCCGAACATCTTGCCTTCGTGCAGCATCACTCCGAGCTCGGTGGCGCGGGCAACGTTGCTGTAATCCTGCCAGCGCACGTCGACCAGGACCTGGCCGGTGTACTGGTCGACATGCAAGGTGGCGTCGTTGCGCGGGTCGTCGGCGAACACGGCAATGGTGTACACGCCTTCAGCGCTGGTCGGCAGGGTGATGCTGTAGCCCGGTTCGACGCGGCGGGTGCTGGCCAGTTCTTCGATCTGTTGCAAGCTGACCTGCGGCGCTGCCGGTGCGCTGGAACCCATGCTGTGGCCGGCATGCCCGGCGTGGGCGGCGGATTGCGGCATCGGTGTGTTTTCCATGGCCCAGGGCACGGTCTGGCGGCTGGCGCTGTTGAGTTCGCGGGCCTGCTGGTTGGACTGCGGCACGTCGTTCCACATCGCCGCCGGAAAGCGATTCCACAGGTCGGCGTACTGCTTGCCCCAGAAGCCGGTCCAGGTCATGCCGCTGAGCAGCATCAACAGCAGCAGGGCCGAGCCCCAGAAACCGCAGCAGGGCCGAGCCCCAGAAACCGCAGACTGCATGCAGGTCGCGCCACAGCAGGCGACCCCGGGCGTTCAGGCGTGGCCACAGCACCCCGGCGCTGCGTTTGCCGCGCGGCCACCAGAGGTACAGGCCGGAGACCACCAGCACCACGCCCCAGCCGGCGGCCAGTTCCACCAGGCGGTCACCGCTGGTGCCGATCATCAGTTCGCCGTGCAGGGCGCGGGCGATGGTCTGCAGGTTGTTCTTTGCGTCCTGTTCGCCGAGCAGTTGGCCGCTGTAGGGGTCGACGAACACATTCAGTTCGCGGCCAGCGTTGTGCACCACGAACTGTGCACTGCGATCACTGGCGGCTGCAGGCAGGTACTGGCTGACCTGGCCTTTGGGATAGGCCTGATGCACCTGATGCAGCAGGCTGTCGGCGTTTTGCCGGTGATGCCCGGCCTCCACCACCATCAGGTCGCGGTACAGCAGCGGATCGAGCTGCGGCTTGAACAGGTAGATGATCCCGGTGATCGCCAGCAGGATCATGAACGGCGCGACGAACAACCCGGCGTAAAAGTGCCAGCGCCAGGCCAGGTTGTAGAAGGATACTTGCGGTTTGCTCATGGAGCGCTCCCGTGTTGCCTGGGTAAGGCGCGATCAGTGATCGCGCCCGGGGTGGATCAGAAACTCAGGTCGACCTTGGTCCAGAACGTACGCCCCGGCTCGTTGATCGGCTGCGGGTCAGTGGCCGGGTAGCCAAAGCCGGCGTTACCCGCCAGGTTCAGGTGCTCGGCGTAAGCCTTGTCGAACAGGTTGTCGACCCCGGCACTGAGCTTGAGGTTGTTGCTGACCTTGTAGGCACCATTAAGCGAGAACACACCGAAGCCACCGCTTTTTTCGTAGTCCTTGCCCACTACGTTGCCGGAGTTCTCGGCGATGCGGTTTTGCGCTGCGACCAGGCGCCACAAGGCACCGGCGCTCCACACATCACGGCTGTAGGTCAGGCCCAGGCGGCTTTCCAGCGGTGGCATCTGCGGCAGTGCCTTGCCGTCGCTGCTGTTCTTGCCCCAAGCGTAGGCCAGGGTGGCGTCGGCTTTCCAGTTGCTGGTCAGTTTGTACGCAGCGCCCAGTTCGCCGCCCATGATCCGCGCATCGATGTTCTGCGCCTGGGAGCTTGGCATGCCCATCATCCCCGGCCGGTAGTCGAAGAGGATGTAGTCGCGGATCTGCCCGACATAAGCCGAGGCCCAGGCATCGACGGTATCGGTCTGGTACTGGATGCCGAAGTCGAGCTGTGTGGTTTTCTCCGGCTTGATGCTGTCGAAGGCGTTGACCGAGCCTGCTGGCCCGGACTTGGGCGAGAACAGCTCCCAGTAGTCGGGGAAGCGCTGGGCGTGACCGAGGCCGACGTAGGTGGTGGCGGGGACATCCACCAGGTCATGCTCGTAACGGATAAAACCGCTGGGCAGGGTATCGGCGCGGGTGTTGCCACGGGTGGCGCTGGTGGCCCGGTAATCCTTGGCCGAGGCGCGGTCCAGGCGGGCGCCGGTGATCAGCCGGTCCTGTTCGGCGGCGTACCAGGTCAGTTCGCCGAACACGCCGTAGTTGTGGAAGTCGGCGTCCTTGGTCCAGGCCATGTGCTTGTGCGCATCGACGCCCATACCACCGCGCTGGCGGTGTTCGTTGGTCTGCGCATCGATGCCGCTGATCAATTGCAGATCATCCCAGCGCCAGGTGCCCTTGATGCGTCCGCCGAGGGTGCGGCGGTCGACGTTGCTGACCATCGGCATGCCCATCATGCCCATGCCCGAGGGCGTGCGCAGGCTGTAGTTGTCCATCACGTGGTCAGCGTAGTTGTAGTAGACCTGGGCTTCGAGCTTGTCGAAGACCTCGCCCATGTTGGACTTCTCAAAGCGCAGGCCAAGGCTTTCGCGCTTGAACTGCGAGCCATCCATGCCGCGCCCGGCATAGCGGGCTTCACCGTCGCCCTTGCCGGCGGTCAGTTCCACCAGGGTGTCGGCGTCCGGGGTCCAGCCCAGGGCGACGTCACCGTTCCACTTGTCCCAGCGCGACGGCACGGTGTCGCCATTGCCGTCTTCATAGTCGTCGGAGCGCGACTGGTTGCCGACGAAGCGTGCATAGCCGTAGCGGTTGCCGGCGGCGGCATCCAGCACCTTGTCGAAGCGGCCATTGGAGCCGCCCAGCAGGCTGGCGTTGACCCGGCTGCCAAGCTCGCCGAATTTTTCCGGCTCGCGGTCGAAGAGGATGGTCCCGGCCGATGCGCCCGGGCCCCAGATCACGCTTTGCGGGCCTTTGATCACGGTCAGGCGGTCGTAGGTTTCCGGCGAGATGTACGAGGTCGGGGCGTCCATGCGGTTGGGGCAGGCGCCGAGCATCACGCCGCCGTTGGTGAGGATGTTCAGGCGCGAGCCGAACATGCCGCGCAGTACCGGGTCACCATTGGTGCCACCGGCGCGAATGGCCGAGAAGCCGGGGATGGTTTTCAGGTAATCGGCGCCATCGCTGGCCGGTACCGGCTGGCGTGGGTCCTTGGGGTTGGTGACGATGGTCAGCGGCGAACTGGGGGCCACGGCGGTGATCACCGTCGGGCTCAGTTCGGCCTGGTCGTGAACATGCGCGTCTTTGGCCAGGCTGGCGGCCAGGGCCAGAGGGCTGAGCAGGGTGCCGCAGATCACGGCGATGGTCCCTTGCAGGGACAGACGAAAAACAGCGGTGCAGCCGGACATAATGATTCCAACATCGATCAGTCATAAGGGTGCGCGCAGTCGACGGCAGAGGCCGGACTTGGGGCGCAGGGAGTGGGCTCAGACGACGATGAGGGAGGGCGGCGCGCGGCTGCGGGCGCCGGGGAATACCGTCTGCCGGGCATGGCCCTGGCGCGGGTAGACGATGAGCCGGTTGCTGGCGGGAACGGCTTCGCTGTTGAGCAGGCTCAGGGCCTGGGGCAATGCCGGGCAATGGAAGAGCAGGCTGCAATAGCCGCACTTCTCCCAGATCACCTTCAGCGCCGGGCTGCTGCCGTGATGGCTGTCGGCATGGCAATCGGCGGCGCTGTCCATGGCCATGCTCATGCCTGCCGGCATGGCACGGTGATCCATCGGCATCGACTGGGAAACCAGTGGGCCGATAAAAATCATCAACATGGCGAACAGGCTCAGCCAGCTGCCGCGAAGCGTCCTCGACTCTGGACGCGCGGTGCGGGTGAACCTGCTGCGGGCGATACTCACGCCGGGCAGCTTTCAGCAATCAATGGCTGTGAGCGGCTTCCTCGGGTGCATTTTTCTGCACCGCGACCTCGACGGTGATGTCACCGGCATTCTTGAAGTGCAGGGTCAGCGGGAAGCGCTTGCCGTCAGCCAGCAGGCTGCGGTCCTTGGGCTGCATGAGCATCACATGGTAGGCGCCAGGGGCAAATTTCAGCTCGCCACCGGCAGGCACTTCGACACTCTGTACCTGCTGCATTTTCATCAGGCCATCTTTGTGCACATGCTCGTGTAATTGGGCATCGTCGCTGATCGGGCTGTCGACGCTGAGCAGGGTGTCGGCGCTCTTGCCGTTGTTATGCACGACGAAATAAGCCGCAACGTTGGGCGCGTTCGGCGGCAGTTCCTGCGACCAAGGGTGCGCGATGTGCAACTCGCCTACGGTGTATTCATGGGCATTGGCAAAGGTCGCCGGCAGTATCAGTGCGGCCAGCAGCAGGGCGTTCTTGAACATGGTGATTCTCCAGTCGATTCAGGTTCGCAGCAGTTAGCGTCGTGAACTCAGACCAGAGGGGAGGCGCGGGGATTGAGGGCTGGCCACTGTTGGCGTGGCGTGGGTTGATAGGCCGTCAGCAGCGGTTCGAGCCCGACCGCCAGTGCCAGCGGTTTGCTCAGCTGCGGCGTATGCCCGGGAAGTGCCAGCAACGGCGCTGCGCCGGAACAGCACCAGCAGTGCTGCATGTTCGAATGTTCATCGCCTTGCTGGCCGAGGTCGATCTTGCCCAGGGCCATGATTGCGGGATTGGCCTTGGCCCCGACACTCGAACAGAAGGCGCCCCACAGCAGTTGTTCGGCCGGCCCCTTGGGGGCAGCGGACGCCAACGGCATGGCCAGCAGATTGAACAGCACTGCGAAGCAGGCGATCCAGGCAATGGCGGGCCGATATGGGGACATGGAAAGATCCGGTCAGGAATCAGAGGTGGCTATTGTAACGCCCAGTATAGGGAAATTTACCGGGGGTGCGGTGAAGTGCCGCACACCCGGCACGCATCAGGCCTGCTTGTTGCGGCCCATCAAGCCGCGCACGGTTTCCTGCAGGTCGGCGGGCAGTACCACGACCTTGGCGTTGTCGCTGCTGGCAAGGCTCTCCATGGCGCCGATGTAGCGCTCACCGAGCAGGTACATGGCCGGGGTAATCTCGGTACCGACTGCGTCCCTGACCAGGGTGATCGAACGCGCCGAGGCTTCGGCGAGGTTGATTTGCGCTTCGGCGTCGAGCTTGGCCGCCTGCTGGCGTGCTTCGGCTTCAAGGATTGCGGCTTGCTTGGCGCCTTCGGCGCGGGTGACGTCGGCTTTACGTTCACGCTCGGCGGCGGCCTGGCGCTCCATGGCCGCCTGCATGTTCTGCGACGGCTTGATGTCCTGGATCTCTACCGAGCGCACGGTCACGCCCCAGTCTTCGGTCTGCTCGGACATCGCTTCACGCAGGCGCGCCTTGATCTGCTCGCGGCTCGACAGCGCTTCGTCCAGGTCCATGGCGCCGACGATGGCACGCAACGAGGTCATGGTCAGGCTGGTGACTGCGAAGGAAAAGTCCTGCACGCCGTAGGCGGCTTTTTGCGGGTCGACGACCTTGGCGAAGCACAGGGCGTTGGCGACGATCACGGCGTTGTCACGGGTGATGATTTCCTGCTGCTGCACGTCGAGGATGATGTCCTTGGTTGGCAGGCGGTAGGCGACCACGTCCATGTAAGGGATCAGCAGGTTCAGGCCCGGCTTGAGGGTGCTGTGGTAGCGGCCGAGGCGTTCAACGATCCACTCCTCGCCCTGGGGCACGATGCGCACGCCCTTGAACAGGGTGATGAGGACGAATGCGGCGATTGTGCCGACGACGATAAGGCTGGTCATGAGTCAATGCTTCCTTTTACTGATCAGGCCCGGGTAACCCGGGCGGTATTGCCTTCGATGGCAGTGAGGCGTACGCGCTCGCCCGAGGGAATCTCGGCATCGGCGACGCAGATCCACTCTTCGTTGCCTAGCACGGGCTTCTGAAAGCGCACGCGGCCCTTCTGGAACTCCGAAACCGTGGCGGTGAGCAGGCCCACTTCGCCGATCACGCTGTCAGCGGTCCAGCGGGTGTCGGGCTGCTTTCTGCGAAACACCTTGAACCACAGCAGCGTGGTGATCGACGAGAACACCACCCAGAGCAGCACCTGCATATCGAGTTGCAGGCTTGGCGCCAGAAAGGCGATGAGCGAAACCAGCACGGCGCCGATACCGAACCAGAGGATGAAAAAGGTCGGCAGTATGAGTTCGAGCACAATCAGGCCGAAACCGAATACCAGCCAGATCCACCATTGCATGTCCATATGGGCGAAGTCTTCCGGGGTGAGGAGGGGGCGTATTGTAAGGCCGTAGAGTGGGGTTAAGGCAAACCAACCTAATCAGACATTTCCTAAAGTTTGGTTCGTTTTTATATTCATCCTCCTACAGGAGACCCACTAAGGCAGTTCTGCCAGCAGTTGCGAGGGGCTGAAGAATTCCCTGTCGACTTGCGGCAGCACTGGTCGCTTGAGGATCAACACCGGCACTCGCCGTTGCCTGGCGATTTCAAGTTTGGGCTCGGTCGCCCCGCTGCCACTGTTCTTGCTGATCAGCACATCGATCTGCCGACGCTCGAACAGGACGTGTTCGTCTTCCAGGTGAAACGGCCCGCGTGCGCCGATCACTTCGCAGCGTTCATTGCCCGGGCAGGCTTCAAGGGCGCGCAAGGTCCAGAACTGATGGGCGGGAATCTCCTGCAGGTGCTGCAGCGGCTCACGGCCGAGAGTGAACAGCGGCCGCTGGAACGGGCGCAGGGCGTCGATCAGTTCGGCCCAGTCGGTCACCTCGCGCCAGTCATCGCCGGCCTGAGCTTGCCATGCCGGGCGGCGCAAAGCCCAGCAAGGCACCCCGGTGAGCTGCGCGGCGCGGGCGGCATTGGCGCTGATCTGGGCAGCGTAGGGGTGGGTGGCGTCGATCAGCAGGTCGATGTTGTGCGCAAGCAGGTAAGCGGCCAAACCCTCGGCACCGCCAAATCCACCGACCCGCACCTGACAGTTCAGGTCAGTGGGCACCCGGCCAATCCCGGCCAGGCTGTAGACATGCTGCGGGCCCAGGGTGCGGGCAATGGCCAGGGCCTCGGTGACGCCGCCGAGCAACAGGATGCGTTTCATGCACAGCCCCCCGCATGGCCAACGATGCCACCCTGGCGATCAATGGCGAACACCTCCACCTGCACCTGCGCCGGCACCACGCTGCGGGCAAACGCCAGGGCATGCGCGCAGACCGCATCGCCCAAGGCAACCCCGGCGGCGCTGGCCAGGGCCAGGGCCTGCTGGCTGGTGTTGGCCTGGCGAATAGAGTCTTGCAGCGACAGGTCGGCACCAATGGCCGCAGCCCAGTCGGCCAGTTGCGGCAGGTCGATGCTCGAATGGCGGCTGTGCAGGTCCATGTGCCCGGCGGCCAGCTTGCTGATCTTGCCGAAGCCGCCGCACAGGCTGAGTTTATCCACCGGCACCTTGCGCAGGTGCTTGAGCACCGCGCCGACAAAGTCGCCCATTTCGATCAGGGCGATTTCCGGCAAGTTGTAGACCCGGCGCATGGTGTCTTCGCTGGCGTTGCCGGTGCAGGCGGCGATGTGCTGGTAACCGTTGGTTTTCGCTACGTCGATACCCTGGTGGATCGAGGCGATGTAGGCCGAGCAGGAAAACGGCCGGACGATACCACTGGTGCCGAGGATCGACAGGCCGCCAAGAATGCCCAGGCGCGGGTTCATGGTTTTCAGCGCCAGGCTTTCGCCATCCTGCACGTTTACCGTGACCTCAAAGCCGCCGCTGTAGGCGTGCTCATCGGCCAGGCGCTGCAGGTGTTCGCTCATCATCCGTCGCGGTACCGGGTTGATTGCCGGCTCGCCGACTGCCAGCACCAATCCGGGGCGGGTCACCGTGCCGACACCCTTGCCGGCGACGAAGCGCACTCCGGGCTCTGCGCGCAAGCGCACCTGGCTGTAGAGCAGGGCGCCGTGGGTAACGTCCGGGTCATCGCCGGCATCCTTGAGGGTACCGGCCTCGGCGCCGTCCGCCAGCAGGCGGCAGAACTCCAGGCGCATCTGCACCACCTTGCCCTTGGGCAGGATGATGTGCACGGCGTCATCGCCCTGGCCGGCAAGCAGCAGGCGCGCCGCAGCCAGGCTGGTGGCGGTGGCGCAGCTGCCGGTGGTCAGGCCGCTGCGCAGCGGGGCGGGTTGTTCGCGGGTTTCGTCACGCATCGACAGGCTTGACCGCTTCTAGCAGGGTGATGGGCAGGGCCTGGCGCCAGGTGTCGAACTCGCCCAGGGGCTGGGCCTGGGCGATATGGATGCGGGTCAGCTCGCCGCCGTGCTGCTCGCGCCAGTTGACCAGGGCCAGTTCGCTTTGCAGGGTCACGGCATTGGCCACCAGGCGCCCGCCGGGGCGCAGTTGCTCCCAGCAGTGTTGCAGCACGCCTTCGCGGGTCACGCCGCCACCGATGAAGATCGCATCCGGGCGTTCCAGGCCCTGCAGGGCCATCGGCGCTCGACCGCGGATCAACTGCAGGCCTGGCACGCCGAGGGCATCGCGGTTGTGCTCGATCAACTGCTGGCGGCCTTCATCGGACTCGATGGCCAGTGCCCGGCAACTGGGGTGGGCGCGCATCCACTCGATGCCGATCGAGCCGCTGCCGGCGCCGACATCCCAGAGCAGTTCGCCCGGTTGCGGCGCCAGGCGCGCCAGGGTAATGGCGCGCACATCGCGTTTGGTCAGCTGGCCGTCGTGTTTGAAGGCGCTGTCGGCCAGCCCGGCCAGGGGCGACAGGCGCGGTGTGTCGGGCGCGGCCAGGCATTCGATGGCGACCAGGTTCAAGTCGGCTATTTGCGTGTGCGGCCAGTGTTCGGCAGTGCCGGCAAGGCGACGCTCGGCGCTGCCGCCCAGGTGCTCGAAGACCTGCAGCCGGCTCGGCCCGAAACCGCGTTCACGCAGCAATGCGGCAATGGCTGCCGGGCTTTTGCCATCGTTGCTCAGTACCAACAGGCGCACACCGCTGTACAGATGAGCGTTGAGTGCAGCGATTGGCCGTGCGACCACCGACAGGCTCAGCACCTCCTGCAACGGCCAGCCCAGGCGGGCGGCGGCCAGGGCGCAGGAGGAGGGCATCGGCAGCACGTTCATCTCACTGGCATCGAGTTGCCGCGCCAGGCTCGCGCCCACGCCGTAGAACATCGGGTCGCCGCTGGCCAGTACACACACCGCCTCGCCACGCAGGGCCAGTACCGGTGCCAGGGAAAACGGGCTGGGCCACAGCAGGCGTTCGCCAGTGATGCAATGCGGCAGCAGATCCAGCTGGCGCTGGCCGCCAAACACCCGTGAAGCGCCCAGCAATGCACGCCGGGCATTCTTGCCCAGGCCACTGAAGCCGTCTTCACCGATACCTACGATTGTCAGCCAGGGCGACATGGATTTCCTCAATTCAACGCAATCCGACCGGCAGGCTTTTCATGCCTTCGGACAAAGCAGGCATAATACCGCGCCTTCTACACTGAAGTGCCTTTTCACGATTGCCGGGTGACCTTTTGAACCAGCCTGTATCGGCCCACCAGCCCCAAGCTTCGCTGCGTCCCTCGGCCTGTCCGGGGTTGTGGCGTATCGTCCAGGCACTGGACGGCGGCATCTGCCGGATCAAGCTGGCCGGTGGTGCGCTGACAGCGGATCAGGCCGAGGCCGTTGCCGCTGCGGCCGAGCGTTATGCGGGCGGTGAAATTGAAGTCACCAACCGCGGCAACCTGCAGATTCGCGGTATCGGCTGCGACCACGGTGGGCTGATCGAAGGGCTGCTGGCCGCAGGCCTGGGCCCGCGCGAGGCAGCCGGCGATGATGTGCGTAACCTGATGCTCAGCCCCATGGCCGGCCTTGATCCGCAGATGCTGTTCGATACCCGGCCGTTGGCCCAGCAACTGCTGCAGTCGCTGGAAACCACTGCGCGCTTTCATCAGCTCTCGGCCAAGTTCGCCGTGCAGCTGGATGGCGGCGAAGCGCTGGCGATGCTCGAACACCCTCATGACCTGTGGCTCAGCCCCCTGAACCTGGACGGCGAACTGTGGCTGGCGTTCGGCCTGGCCGGCTGCCCGGGCAAGGATGCGCCGCTGGGTGCCGTGCCCCTGACGCGGGGGCACGAACTGGTGCTGGCGGTGCTCAACCGTTTTCTCGATCTGGCCCGGCCGGAGCAGGCGCGGATGCGCCAGTTGCTGAGCGAACATACGCCAGAGGCGTTTATCGCCGGGTTGGCTTTGCCGGTGCGGGCGGATGCTGCGGTCTGTCTATGGCGCCGCCCGCTGGCAACGGCGAGCCATCTGGGGATTTATCCACAGATGCAATACGGCCTGAGCGCTGTCGGTGCGGCAGCGCCCCTGGGGCGACTGAGCCCTGCGATGCTGCTCGGCGCCGCGCGACTGGCCCGTGAACGGGGCGACGGCAGCCTGCGCATGACACCGTGGCAGGGCCTGTTGCTGCCCACTGTCGCGCAGCAACAGGCCAAGCGAGTCAGCGCCAGCCTGGCCGGGCTGGGGCTGCTGGTCTCGGCGCATGAACAGCTGACGCGCCTGGTCGCCTGCACCGGTTCCGCCGGCTGTGGCAAAGGCCTGGCCGAAACCAAGGGCGATGCCCGCCTGCTGGCCACCCTGCTGGCCCCCGGGGCTCCGGCCAGCGTGCACCTGAGCGGCTGCCCGCGCTCCTGCGCCATGGCCCATGTGGCCCCGGCGACGTTGTTGGCACAAAGCCCCGGCCACTACGACTTGTACCTGCGTGACGCAACCCAGCCGGGCTTCGGCCATCTGCGCGCACGCAACCTCACACTGAAAGAAGCTGGCGCATTGCTAGACGCCAGCTCACGGAGCACCCTTGATGATTGATTACATCCGCGATGGTCAGGAGATCTATCGCAATTCCTTCGCGATCATTCGAGAGGAAGCCCGGCTCGATCGCATCCCGGCCGATCTGGAAAAGCTCGCGGTCCGCGTGATTCACGCCTGCGGCATGGTCGATGCGATCGATGGCCTGCAGTTCTCCCCGGGTGCCGGCAAGGCCGGGCGCGATGCCCTGGCCGCTGGCGCGCCGATCCTCTGCGATGCGCGGATGGTTTCCGAGGGCATTACCCGTGCGCGCCTGCCGGCCAACAACCCGGTGATCTGCACCCTGCGCGATGAGCAGGTGCCGGAGCTGGCCCGCGAACTGGGCAACACCCGCTCGGCGGTGGCCCTGGAGCTGTGGCGGTCGCACCTGGAAGGCAGTGTGGTGGTCATCGGCAACGCCCCGACGGCACTGTTCTACCTGCTGGAAATGCTCGATGCCGGCGCGCCTAAACCCGCACTGATTCTCGGCTTCCCGGTAGGCTTTGTTGGCGCTGCCGAGTCCAAGGCGATGCTCGCTGCTGACAGTCGTGGCGTGCCGTTCGTGATCATGCAGGGGCGCCTGGGCGGCAGCGCCATGGCTGCGGCTGCGGTCAATGCCCTGGCCACGGAGGTCGAATGATGCAGGCTCGTGGACGTTTGCTGGGCCTGGGCGTCGGCCCTGGCGACCCGGAACTGATCACCCTCAAGGCCCTGCGCCTGTTGCGCGAATCGCCGGTGGTGGCCTACTTCGTCGCCAAGGGCAAGCGTGGCAATGCCTTTGGCATCATCGAAAGCCATTTGCAGGAGGCCCAGACCTTGCTGCCGCTGGTGTACCCGGTGACCACCGAAGTGCTGCCGGCGCCATTGTCCTATGAACAGGTCATCAGTGACTTTTACGATGCCGCCAGCCTCGAGGTTGCCGCGCACCTGGATGCCGGCCGCGATGTGGCGGTGATCTGCGAAGGCGATCCGTTCTTCTACGGCTCCTACATGTACCTGCACGACCGCCTCGCCGAGCGCTACGAAGCGCAGGTGATCCCGGGTGTCTGCTCGATGCTCGGCGGCGCCTCGGTGCTCGGTGCGCCGCTGGTCTATCGCAACCAGAGCCTGTCGGTGCTCTCCGGCGTGCTGCCCCACGATGAACTCAAGCGCCGCCTGGCCGATGCCGATGCGGCAGTGATCATGAAACTTGGGCGCAACTTCCCCAAGGTTCGCGATGTGCTGGCTGAACTCGGCCTGGCCGAGCGCGCCCTGTACGTGGAGCGGGCGACCATGGCCAACCAGAAGATCGTCGCCCTGGACGAGGTCGACCCGCAGTCCTCGCCGTACTTCTCGCTGATCATCGTTCCCGGTGAAAGGTGGCAAGGTTGATGACGCGTAAAGCCCCGGCCATCGTCATCCTTGGCAAAGGCAGCCTGGCCACTGCCCGCAAGATCCAGCAGTTGTACCCGGAGGCCCTGATCCATGGCCTCGAAGGCCGGGTCGATGGCGTCGATCGCAGTTACCATGAGTTCGGCGCCACCCTGCGCCAGCTCTATCAGCAAGACACGCCGATCATCGCCCTGTGCGCTGCCGGCATCGTCATCCGTACCCTGGCCGGCCTGTTGCTGGAGAAGGGCGCCGAGCCGCCGGTACTGGCGGTGGCCGAGGATGGCAGCGCCGTGGTGCCGTTGCTCGGCGGCCTGGGCGGGGTCAATGTCATGGCCCGGGAAATCGGCGCCGGCCTGGGTGTGGCGGCGGCGATTACCACCAGCGGCGAGCTGCGTTTCGGCACCTGCCTGCTCAACCCGCCCAGCGGCTATGCCCTGGCGGACCTGGAGCTGGGCAAGCGGTTCGTTTCCGACCTGCTGGCCGGTGAAAGCGTGCGTATCGACGGCGCCGCGCCGTGGCTGGAGCAAGCGCAGCTGCCGCAAAGCGAGCAGGCGCAGCTGGCGATCCATGTCGGTTGTGATGCCCGGGAAGTTTCGGCCAACGAACTGGTGATCTATCCGCGCTGCGTGATGGTTGCGGTCAGTGAAGTGCTGCCAGAGCTGGCCCAGGCCATTCGCGATGCCCTGCAGACGGCGCGGATTGCCGAACCGGCGCTGGCCTGCCTGCTGGCAGCAGAGCAGCACATGGCCAACCCGGCGCTGCACGCGGCTGCGGCTGAACTGGGCGTGGCCCTGCGCTTTGCTCCGGATGCTGGCGATGCCAGTACCCTGGCCATCCAGGTCATGCCGCAGTTGCTGCCACCACAGCCGGTCAGCGCCGGCCTGGCCATTGTGGTCTCGAACCAGCCGATTGACCCGCAGCAGATCGGCCGCGGCCGTGGTCGCCTGGCGGTGATTGGCCTGGGGCCTGGTGCCGCCGACCTGATGGTGCCTGCGGTCAAGGCCGAGCTGGCGCGGGCCAACGATGTGCTTGGCTACGAAACCTATGTGCGCATGGCCGGGCCGTTCCGTGCCGACCAGGTACTGCACTGCACCGACAACCGCGAAGAGATGCAGCGTGCCCGGCATGCGTTCGAGTTGGCGGCGCAAGGGCGTTCGGTGGTGGTGGTGTCCTCGGGCGATCCTGGTGTATTCGCCATGGCCGCTGCCGTGCTTGAAGCGCTGCACGAGTCCAGTGACCCGCAGTGGCACGCCGTGGACCTGCAAGTGCTGCCGGGGGTATCGGCGTCGCTTGCGACCGCAGCCCAGGCGGGGGCTCCGCTGGGCCATGATTTCTGCGTACTGTCGCTATCGGACAACCTCAAGCCCTGGTCGATCATCGAGAAGCGCCTGGACCTGGCCTGTCAGGCCGACCTGGCTTTGGCCTTCTACAACCCGATCTCGCGCTCGCGACCCTGGCAGCTTGGCCGTGCCCTGGAAATCGTACGTCAGCACCGTAGCGGCCAGACCCCCGTGGTGCTCGGGCGTGATGTCGGCAGGCCTGGGCAGACGCTGCGTGTGATCGAGTTGCAGGCGCTCACACCTGAGCATGTGGACATGCGAACCATGGTCCTGATCGGTTCTTCTACCACCGTTGCGTTTGCTCGCCCTGGCCAGCAGCCGTGGGTGTATACACCGCGCTGGTACGGTCAGAAACCCTGAAGCCGTTGCCCCAGGGCAGGATCAAGGGACCAGGTAGCCCTTGATCCCGGTAAAGATGATCTGCGCCGCCAGGGCGCAGACAAACAGGCCCATCAAGCGACTGACGATCTGCAAGCCTTGGTCGCCGAGGATCCGTTCGATACGGTTCGACAGGTACAGCACCAGGCCTACCGTGAAGCTGGCCAGGGCGATGCTGACGATGGCCAGCAGCTTGTCGTCCCAGTGCGGCTGGCCAACCCCCATCACCAGCAGGGCACCGATGGTACCGGGGCCGACGGTCAGGGGGATGGTCAGCGGCACGATGGTCACGTCCTGTTGAACGTTGTCGGTTTGCACCGCCGACTTGCCCTGGGCCATGCCCAGCGCCGAAATGAACAGCACGCTGCCGGCGCCGATGCGAAACGCATCCACCGTAATCCCGAATATGCCGAAGATCACTCTGCCGAACAGGTACAGCAGCACGCTGGCCACCAGCACGGCGATTGCCACGCGCCAGGCCAGTTGCTTGCGCTCTTTGCTGGAGTAGCCGCGGGTCAGGCTGATGAAGCACGAGAGCACGAAGAAAGGGCTGTAGAGCACGAGCATTTTCAGATAGACGCTGAACAACTCATGGAGCATGGTCGAGGCTCGCGGCAAGAGTGAAGTGGAGCAAGTGTATGCGAATTACGGGGTCGGAATCTGGTTCGATTCGGCTTCGCGACGCGCCACCCAATGTTCGATCAATTCGCGCAGTTGCGACAGCTCAACCGGCTTGGACATGTGCCCATCCATACCCGCCAGGCGCGCGCGCTCCTTGTGCTCGGCAAGGATATGCGCGGTCAGGGCCACCACCGGCGTGCGCCGTCGCTGGTTGCTGACTTCCCAGATGCGCAGCTGCTGGGTGGCGGAAAAACCGTCCAGCACCGGCATTTCACAATCCATCAACACCAGGTCGTAGTGGTTGGCCTTCATCGCCTGCAAGGCCTCTTCACCGTTGCTGGCGGTGTCCGGTTCCAGGCTCAGCTTGCCGAGCATGCCGCGGATCACCTTGGTCGAGATGTTGTTGTCTTCGGCCACCAGGATGCGGAAATCGCTGGGCAGGTTCAGCGGCGCTGACAGGCTGGTATGCACCGGGATGCTGGGCTGGCCCTTGCTGCGCTGGGACAGCTCTTCGGCCAGGGTGGTCTTGAGGGTGTAGCCGGCCACCGGTTTGGCCAGGATGCGTTTGACCCCGGCATTGCGGGCGATGACCTTGCTCGGCGCATTGCTGATGCCGGTGAGCATCACCAGCAGAATGTCGTGGTTCAGGCTCGGGTCTTCCTTGATCTTCGCCGCCAGTTGCATGCCGGTCATGCCGGGCATGTTCTGGTCGAGCAGTACCGCGTCGAAGTAGTCGCGCAGGTGCGCCTTGGTGCGCAACAGGGCCAGGGCCTCCTTGCCCGACGGCACGGCGCTGACGTTCATGCCCCAGGCGCTGCACTGCTGCACCAAAACCTTGCGGCAGGTGTCGTTGTCGTCGACCACCAGCACCCGGGCGCCGCGCAGTGGGCCGTCGAGATCGGCAGGCGGTTGCTCGAGACGGTGCGCATCGAGCGGCAGGGTCATCCACAGGGTATTGCCCATGCTGTGGCTGGTCTTGATGCCGAACTCGCCCTGCATCAGGGTGATCAGTTGCTTGGCGATCACCAGCCCCAGGTGGCCGCCGAGCTTGTTGCTGGAAAGGAAATGCTTGCTGTGCAGCTCTGCCTGCAGCAGCGCTTCGCGCTCACCCGGCGGGATCGGTTCGCCGCTGTCCTGCACGGCGATGCGCAGGCGCGGGCTGTCGCCGCGTTGATCAAGGGCAACCACCAGCAGGATCTCGCCCTGGTCGGTTTTCTTCAGGGCGTTTTCCAGCAGGCTGAGCAAGGCCTGGCGCAGGCGTGTCGGGTCGCCACTGATGACCCGCGGCACCTGCGGCTGGGTGAAGCTGATCAGTTCGATGTTCTGCTGCTCGGCCTTGGCCCGGAAGATACTCAGGCAGTCTTCGATCAAGGCATTGAGGTCGAACTGCACGTCATCTAGCTCGATCTGCCCGGATTCGAGCTTGGAGATGTCGAGAATCTCGTTGATCAGGGTCAGCAGCTCGTTGCCGGCGCTGTGGATGGTCTGTACGTAATCACGTTGCTTGACCGACAGCGGGGTGCCGAGCAGCAGCTCGGTCATGCCCAGCACACCGTTCATGGGCGTGCGGATCTCGTGGCTGATCTTGGCCAGGAATTCGGCCTTGGCATTGATCTCGGCATTGCTGGCGGCCAGTTCGCGGCTGGCGCTGAAGCGTTCTTCGCTGATGCGCCGCAGGCGCTCACTGACGGCCAGGTTAAGCAGCAGGCCGCTGAAGCTGGTCAGCCCGAGGAGAATGAACAGTAGCCATTGGGTCGGGGTGCGGGTCAGGCCAAGTAAGGCCGGCAACACCACCAGGCATCCGATATTGAATGCCAGCATGGCCAGGGTGAACAGCCGCGCCGGGGCATAGCCCTTGTACCAGTGGTAGCTGGCCACCAGCAGCATGGTCAGGGTGCTCACGGCCATCAGCGCGTAGGTCATCAGGTTCAGCGGCAGGGTATCGACGAACAACAGCAGCAGGCCGCAGAGCGCGACCACCAGCATCTCCACCTGCAGCAGGCGGCTCAGGCGTGGTTGTTCGCAAGGCGTGAAGAAACGCAGGGTAAAGGTCAGGCCAGCCAGTGATGCCAGCAGGGCAGTCAGGTACGCCGCAGGCGTTTGCGCTGAGTGCCAGAGGCTCCACCAGGGGCCGCTGAGGTTGAGCAGAATCAGCGCGCTGAGCAGCATCAGCGCGTGATAGACGGCCAGGGCCAGGCTGGTGCTGGAGCGCGAATAGGCGAAGCGGATCAGGTTGTGCAGCATCAGCATCAGCAAGCAGCCGAACAACAGGCCGAAGAACAGCGGCTGGCGCTGGTCGGCGGCGGCCTGGGCGGCAGGCTCGAGGCTGATGGCTGGGCGCAGTTGGTGCTCGGACACCAGGCGCAGGTACACGTCCAGCGGTTGCGCGCTGTTGGGCAGGGCCAGGACATGATCGCTGCTGCGCGGGTACGGGTCGCCGTTGTCGCTCTGGCGACCACTGTGGATCTGTTTGATCAGCCGGTCGCCGTCGAGGGCGTAGAGATCCAGGCGCGACAGGTCGGGGGCGAAGACCCGCAGCAGTTTTTCCTGCTGTCCGGGCTCCAGCCGGTAGTGCAGCCACAACGCCTGGTCGGGCGTGGCAGCGTTGAGTTCGTTGAGTTCGAGGGGGCTGAACTGGTTGCGGTAGCGTTCGGAACGTACATCGCTCAGTTGCAGGCTGGCCTGATCGTCGAGCAATACCGCCCATCCACTGCCTTGTTCGGCCGCAGCCGGGAACAGGCAGAGCAGGGTCAGCAAGCTGACGGTGAGTCCAATGGCAATCCTGAGCCAACGCACGACGAAATCCCTTCTTAGCCAAATGCCGGATGGTAACTATGCGCGGCGCGCCAAGCCGAAGGCAAGGCCCATTGCGGGCCCTGTCGACGAGCCGGGGGCAGCACGCGCGCGGCGTAGCTGCCTCCTGGCAGTGGCTTACTGCTGATGTTCACCGCGTTCGCGGGCAATGGCACGGTAGCCGATGTCCTTGCGGTAGAAGCTGCCGTCCCAGTTGATCTCGGCAGCCAGGCGGTAGGCTTGTTGCTGGGCGGACTCGACGCTGCTGCCCAGGGCAGTGGCGCACAGCACGCGGCCGCCAGTGGCAACCACTTGGCCATTCTTGAGTGCGGTACCGGCGTGGAAGACCTTGCCTTCAATCTTCGCAGCAGCGTCCAGGCCGTGGATTGCAGCGCCCTTGCTGTAGTCGCCAGGGTAGCCACCGGCAGCCAGGACCACGCCCAGGCTCGGACGCGGGTCCCACTGTGCTTCGACCTTGTCCAGGGCCTTGGCGAAAGCGGCTTCGATCAGCAGCACCAGGCTCGATTCAAGGCGCAGCATGACCGGCTGGGTTTCCGGGTCGCCGAAGCGGCAGTTGAACTCGATGACTTTCGGGTTGCCGGCTTTGTCGATCATCAGGCCCGCGTAAAGGAAGCCGGTGTAGACGTTGCCTTCTTCGGCCATGCCGCGCACGGTCGGCCAGATCACCAGGTCCATCACGCGCTGGTGTACGTCGGCGGTGACCACTGGCGCTGGCGAGTAAGCGCCCATGCCGCCGGTGTTCGGGCCGCTGTCGCCGTCGCCGACACGTTTGTGGTCCTGGCTGGTGGCCATCGGCAGAACGTTGTGGCCATCGACCATGACGATGAAGCTGGCTTCTTCGCCGTCGAGGAACTCTTCGATCACCACGCGCGAACCTGCGTCACCAAAGGCGTTGCCGGCGAGCATGTCGCGTACGGCGTCTTCGGCTTCGCCCAGGGTCATGGCGACGATCACGCCTTTGCCGGCGGCCAGGCCGTCGGCCTTGATCACGATCGGCGCGCCTTTTTCACGCAGATAGGCCAGGGCTGGCTCGATCTCGGTGAAGTTCTGGTAGTCGGCGGTCGGGATCTTGTGGCGTGCCAGGAAGTCCTTGGTGAAAGCCTTGGAACCTTCCAGCTGGGCCGCGCCCTTGGTTGGGCCAAAGCAGTCCAGGCCGCGGCTGCGGAACAGGTCGACGACACCGGCAACCAGCGGGCCTTCAGGGCCGACGATGGTCAGGGCGACATTCTTCTCGGCGAAATCGGCCAGTTGCTCCAGGGCGCTGACGTCGATGTCGACGTTCTCGCACTTGGCTTCAGTGGCGGTGCCGGCGTTGCCCGGGGCAACGAAGACTTTCTCGACCCGAGGGTCCTGAGCGACTTTCCAGGCCAGGGCGTGTTCACGACCGCCGCTACCGATAATCAAAACTTTCATGTCAAAACCTCGATGAAGCTAATTCGGATAATGCTGGTAGGCGGGACTCTTGTGGGAGCGGGCTTGACCCGCGATGCGCTCTGTCAGTTACAGCGCATCGCGGGTCAAGCCCGCTCCTACAGGTGCCGTTATCAGTGCCGGAAGTGACGCATGCCGGTGAAGACCATGGCGATGCCGGCTTCGTCAGCGGCTGCGATGACTTCGGCATCGCGCATCGAGCCACCGGGCTGGATTACCGCAGTGATGCCCACTTTGGCAGCGTTGTCGATGCCATCACGGAACGGGAAGAACGCATCCGATGCCATGACCGCGCCCTGGACCTGCAGGCCAGCATGCTCGGCCTTGATGGCGGCGATACGGGCGGAGTTGACGCGGCTCATCTGGCCGGCGCCGACGCCGATGGTCTGGCGGTTCTTGGCGTAGACAATGGCGTTGGACTTGACGAACTTGGCCACTTTCCAGGCGAAGATCAGGTCGTGGATCTCTTGCTCGGTCGGTGCACGCTTGGTGACCACTTTCAGGTCGCCCTCGGTGATCATGCCGATGTCGCGGCTCTGCACCAGCAGGCCGCCGGTAACGCGCTTGAAGTCCCAGGCAGCGGCACGTTCAGCCGACCACTCGCCGCAGGACAGCAGGCGTACATTGGCCTTGGCTGCGACGACGGCGCGGGCTTCGTCGCTGACGCTCGGGGCGATGATCACTTCGACGAACTGGCGCTCGACGATGGCTTTTGCGGTTTCGGCGTCCAGCTCGCGGTTGAAGGCGATGATGCCGCCGAACGCCGACTCGGTGTCGGTGGCGTAGGCCAGCTCATAAGCCTGGCGGATGCCGCCTTCGGCGTCCGGGCTGACCGCCACGCCGCACGGGTTGGCGTGCTTGACGATGACGCAGGCCGGCTTGACGAAGCTCTTCACGCATTCCAGCGCGGCGTCGGTGTCGGCCACGTTGTTGTACGAAAGCTCCTTGCCCTGCAGTTGTACGGCGGTGGCGATGCCGGCTTCGGCTGGCTTGGCTTCGACATAGAACGCCGCGCTCTGGTGCGGGTTCTCGCCGTAGCGCATTTCCTGGGCCTTGATGAACTGGCTGTTGAAGGTGCGCGGGAATTCGCTGCGGCCTTCAGTGCTCAGGGTTTCACTGGCCTGGTTCACGGTGCCCATATAGTTGGCGATCATGCCGTCGTAGGCGGCAGTGTGCTCGAACGCCTTGAGCATCAGGTCGAAGCGCTGGGCGTAGGTCAGGCCACCGGCCTTGAGGCTCTCCAGAACCTGGTCGTAGTCGCTGGCGTTAACCACGATGGCGACGTCTTTGTGGTTCTTGGCTGCCGAGCGGACCATGGTCGGGCCACCGATGTCGATGTTCTCGATGGCGGTCGGCAGGTCACAGCCCGGCTTGGAGATGGTGGCTTCGAACGGGTAGAGGTTGACCGCGACCAGATCGATCGGCTTGATCCCGTGCTCGGCCATGATGGCGTCGTCGATACCGCGACGGCCGAGGATGCCGCCGTGGATCTTCGGGTGCAGGGTCTTGACCCGGCCGTCCATCATTTCGGCGAAGCCGGTGTAATCGGCAACTTCCACCGCGGCAACGCCATTGTCCTGGAGCAACTTGAAGGTGCCGCCGGTGGACAGGATCTCGACGCCGAGCTGTTGCAGCTCACGGGCGAATTCAAGGATCCCGGTCTTGTCGGAGACGCTGATCAAGGCGCGGCGGATCGGCAGGCGGGTAGTCTGGTCGGTCATTTCAGATTCCATAACGCGGTGGAGTCAGCAAAAAAGGCGACCTCATCGAATGGGAGCCGCCTTTTCTGGTTTGGATGCTTGCTTACAACAAATCGTACTGCTTGAGTTTCTTGCGCAAGGTGCCGCGGTTGAGCCCGAGCAGCTCGCTGGCCTTGGTCTGGTTGCCCTTGACGTAGTTCATTACGCTTTCGAGCAACGGCGCTTCGACTTCCGAGAGCACCAGGTTGTACACGTCCGTGACGGCCGCGCCCTCAAGATGGGCGAAATAGTTGTGCAGCGCCTTTTCCACACTGCCGCGAAGGGTCTGACCCTCTTCGCTCGGCGTATTCAGGTGCTGTTTCAGGTTGACGTTGTCGCTCACGGGCGTTGTTCCACTCACTAAAGTCTCGGTCATCATCGTCATGCGGCCACCCCTTGTCCGTCCTCTGTCTCAAGGCTCTGTTCACGTTCGCTGAAGAAGCCGCGAACGTTGGCGCACTGCGCTTGCGTGTCTTCCAAACGGTTGAACTGGGCGCGAAACTCCTTGGCGCCCGGTAGCGTTGCCAGGTACCAACCGACGTGCTTGCGGGCGATACGTACGCCCATCACATCGCCATAGAAGGCGTGCAACGCGGTCAGGTGCTCCAGCAGAATTCGTTCCACTTCGTCCAACTGCGGCGCCGGCAGTTTTTCGCCGGTGCGCAGGTAATGCTCGATCTCGCGAAAGATCCATGGCCGCCCCTGGGCAGCCCGGCCAATCAACAGACCGTCGGCACCAGTGGCATCCAGCACCGCCCGGGCCTTTTCTGGCGAAGTGATATCGCCATTGGCGAAAACCGGGATCGACACCGCCTGCTTGATCGCCGCGATGGTGTCGTATTCGGCTTCACCGGTGTAGAGGTCGGCGCGTGTACGTCCATGTACCGCCAGTGCCTGGATACCGGCCTGCTCGGCGATCCTCGCCACAGTCAGGCCGTTCTTGTTGGTCCTGTCCCAGCCGGTGCGAATCTTCAGTGTGACCGGCACGTCCACGGCGGCAACCACCGCGTGGAGGATTTCGCTGACCAAGGCTTCATCTTTCAATAAAGCAGAGCCTGCGGCCTTGTTGCAGACTTTTTTTGCCGGGCAGCCCATGTTGATGTCGATAATCTGCGCGCCGGCCTCGACGTTGGCCCGGGCCGCCGCTGCGAGCATCTGCGCGTCACCACCGGCGATCTGTACCGAGCGCGGCTCGGGATCACCTTCGTGAATCATGCGCAGGCGCGACTTGCGGCTGTTCCACAGGCTCATGTCGCTGCTGACCATCTCCGACACCACCAGGCCTGCACCCATTCGTCGGCACAACTGACGAAAGGGCTGGTCCGTGACCCCGGCCATCGGCGCGAGGATCAGGGCGTTCTGCAGTGTGTATGGGCCGATGCGTACCGCCGACATAGGAGTTCCCTGTTGTGGGGGCCGATCTTAGAGTTCGAAAAAGGGTTGGCATGATACCCGCTCTCGGTGACCGGATAAAGATCGATTTGGATAAAATCTGAACAGTTGGCTTTGAGCCTCAAGCTGCAAGCTTCAAGCTTCAAGTAAAAACGGATCAGCGTATGGGGCTGCTTTTCCTTGTGGCTTGAAGCTTGCAGCTTGCCGCTCGCCTGTTATTCCGGTGACCGGAATGACAGGCTGTAGTTGACCGCCTTTGGGCCCGGGTCGAGGATGTCCAGGGCGATGTGGATCGGCGTCTGACTGGGCATTTCGCCCTTGCCGGCCAACTCACCGCTGAGGTACTCGGTGGGCTTGAAGCGGCGGCTGGCGATCAACTGGCCATTAAGGTCGGCAAAGCGCAGTTCCAGCAGCGGGAACGGCTGGGAGAAGGGCGCACGGTTGTAGATGATCGCGTCGACGATCAAGGCACCGTTGAAGTCCGGGTGGCTGCGCACCACCAGGTTGCTGCTCTTGATCCGGGCGATATCGACCCGCGATGGCACCTGGCAACCGACGCTCGGGCAGATCGTCTGGAACCATGGGCGGTAACGGTCCTGGCGGGCCAGTTCGTCGAACTGGTACCAGATGTACTGGCCGGCCAGCGCCGCGGCAGCCAGCAGAATCAGCAGGATCCACAGCAGGCGCTTGCCCCAGTTGACCTTGGGTTTCTGCCAGCCGAGCTGGATCGGGTCGTCGACCAGATCGAGCAGCGGCTCCTTGCGCGCCGGGCGGCTGCTGACCGGGCCCAGGCCAGGTTCGCGGCGCTCGTCCAGCTCAGGCTCGGGGCTGTCCAGGTCGTCGTCTGGCTCGCGCGCGGACAGGCGCTCGCCTGGCCGTTCGTCATCATCGGCACGCAGCGCAGGGGCGGGAGCAACCGGGGCATCGAGGTCGTCATCGAGTACATCCAGCGACAACGAAGGCTCGGTACGCTCACCCGGCGCTGGCGCCAGGTCCAGGGCTTGCGGCTCGATCAGCGGCGGTTGTGGCTCGTCGAACTCGGCACTGAGCTGCTCGGGTTCTGAAGCCGGGCTGCTGAACAGGCTGCCGGGCCAGTGCTGGTCGTCCTGCTCGGGGCCGTCGCGGTGCGCACTGAGGCTGTCTTCGCGCGGTGCGGCGGCCTTGAACTCGGTGGTCGGCTGGATTTCGCGCTGTTCCAGGCGCGCCAGTTCCTGATCCAGGTCGAGCTGGTCGAGGTCAAGCTCGGCGGCGCTCCACTCATGCTGGCTGGGCGCTTGTACGGGCTCCACCACCGGCTCGACCTGCTTGACCGGCGCCGCAGGCGGGTTCTGCGCCGCGCTTTGCTCCAGCAGTTGCCGGGCGGCGTTGAACACTTGCAGGCAGGCGCCACAACGCACCACACCGCGGGCCACGCTCAACTGATTGTGGCTGACGCGAAAGCTGGTCTGGCAATGCGGGCACTGGGTGACGAAACTGTCGGTCATGCGGCGGTCCGGGTTATGCAGAAGGTTATTCTAGGCGCACTTAGCGGCGGCGACCACTGATGCGTACCCAGCCATCGCGTACGGCGATCGGGTCGAGGTCGAAGTCCTTGGCGTAAGCGGCGGCGACTTCATCACCCTGTTCGGCGAGAATCCCCGACAGCGCCAGCAGGCCGCCTGGACGCACCAGGGTGGACAGTTGCGGGGCCAGCGACACCAGCGGGCCGGCAAGGATGTTGGCGACCAGCACGTCGGCCTGCATGGCCGGCATGTGCTCGGGCAGGTACAGGGCGAATTTCTCCTCGGCGATGCCGTTGCGCCCGGCGTTGTCGCGCGAGGCTTCCAGGGCCTGCACGTCGATGTCGGTACCGACCGCCTCGCGGGCGCCCAGCAGCAGCGCGGCGATGGCGAGGATGCCCGAGCCGCAACCGAAATCGAGCACCTGGGTGTCTTTCAGCTCCTGGCCGTCGAGCCATTCCAGGCACAGTGCGGTGGTCGGGTGGGTGCCAGTGCCGAAGGCCAGGCCCGGGTCGAGCAGCAGGTTGACCGCCTCAGGCTCTGGCGCTGCATGCCAGCTTGGCACGATCCACAGACGCTGGCCGAAACGCATCGGCTGGAAGTTGTCCATCCAGCTGCGTTCCCAGTCCTGGTCTTCGATGACTTCAGCCTGGTGCTCCGGCAGTTCGGCACCGGTCAGCAACTGCAGGTGGGCGAACACCGCGTTGGCGTCGGTATCGGCTTCGAACAGCGCCAGCAGGTGGGTATGCGACCACAGCGGGGTGGTGTTGAGGTCCGGTTCGAAGATCGGCTGATCTTCGGCATCCATGAAGGTGACCGAAACGGCGCCTACTTCGAGCAGGGCATCTTCATAGGTTTCGGCTTGTTCCGGGCTGATGGCCAGACGTACTTGCAGCCAAGGCATGGCGGGCACCTTTGGGAAAATCTACAGGGGCAGCCCGAGGCTGCGAGAAGCCCGCCAGTTTACTTGAGTACGAGGGGTTTGTGGGAACCCTGTAGGAGCGGCCCTAGAGCCTGGTCGGGCTAACAATGATCTTCACATTCTCCTCCTTGTTGTTCACCAGCTCCTCAAAGCCCTGGCCAACTATGGCCTCAAGACCGATGCGCCCGGTCACCAGTGGGCTGATATCCAGCCGGCCATCGGCAATGAAGGCGATCACGTCGGCAAACTCGCCGTTGTAGGCCAGGGCGCCGAGTACCTGCTTCTCGGTCGACACCAGGTCGAAGAAGTTGAACTCGCTGGGCTCCTCGAAAATCCCCACCAGCACGCACTTGCCGGCCTTGCGGATGGTATCGATGGCCAGCTTGGCGGTGTGCTTGTTGCCAATGCATTCAAAGCTGACATCGGCGCCGAGGCCGGCCGTCAGGGCGCGTATCTCGGCCAGCGCATCGCACTGCTTGGGATCGAGCACAGCGCTGGCGCCGACTTCCAAGGCCTTGGCCTTGCGCGCGCTGGACATTTCCAGGGCGATCACCTGCGCCGCACCGGCGGCTTTGGCGCACATGATGGTACACAGGCCGATGGTCCCGGCACCGACCACCACGACGTTCTGGCCCAGCAGGTTGCCGGCCTTTTTCACCGCATGCATGCCGACTGCCAACGGCTCGATCAGCGCCCCGGCTTCGCGCGGGAAGCCCTCGGGCAAGCGGTACAGCAGGTTGGCCGGTACGTTGACCCGCTCGGCGAAGGCGCCGTTGTTCATCAGCCCGGTAAAGGCCAGGCGTTCGCAGATGTTGTACAGGCCATGGGTGCAGTAATAGCAGGTGCCGCAGTGCTGGCAGGCGTCGGCAGCCACCGGGTCGCCCACGGCATAACCCAGCACACCTTCGCCGAGCTTGAGGATTTCGCCGCAAAACTCATGGCCGAGAATGCACTGGCCCTGGATACCGGTGAGCGGGTGTGGCGCTTCCACCGGTATGAACACCGGGCCGGCGACATACTCGTGCAGGTCCGACCCGCAGATACCGCACCAGTCGACCTTGATCTGCACCCAGCCAGGCGGCGGGTCGGCGGGCAAGGGCACGTCTTCGACGCGGATGTCCTGGCGGCCATGCCAGACCGCCGCTCGCATGCTGGCGTTGGAATTGCTCAGATCATTCATTGTTGTTCTCTCCAAGGAAGACCGAAAGCCGGTGGTTGATACGCTCGGCGGCCTCCATCTGCAGCATATGGCCCTGACCCGGCAGGATCTCGACCTCGGCCTGCAGGCCTTCAGCATGGCTGGCCGGGATGATTGCGTCGGCGGCGCCCCAGATCACCAGGCTCGGCTGTTGGCCGACCACTGCGCGCAGGTCGTGGCGCTGCACACTGCCGTCGGCGATGGCTGTGGCGAGCTGGCGCAGGGCACTGTCGACGCCTTCCAGGCGCTTGAACTTGAGCATGTCTTCAAGCATCTGCCGGGTCACCAGGCCGGGGTCGGAAAACAACTGCGTCAGTTGCGGCTTGAGGGCGTTGCGGTTGCTGGCGTTGACGAAGCCTTGCAGGTAATCACCGTTGATTTCCCGCCCGAGGCCGGCGCTGGCGATCAGGGTCAAGCTGCGCACCCGTTGCGGCGCCAGGCGCGCCAGGTTCAGCGCCACCGCACCGCCCATGGAGTGCCCGGCCAGGTGGGCATGCTGGATGTACAGGTGGTCGAGCAAGGCGAGCACGCTCTGGCTCAGTTCATCCAGGTCGCCCCGTTGCAGGGTTTTGCCCGACTCGCCATGTCCGGGCAGGTCGAGAGCGATGACCCGGCGTTCGGCGGCCAGGGCCTGATGGTTGAACAGCCAGTTGTTCAAATCACCGCCAAAACCGTGCACCAGCAGCAGCGGCGTGCCACCCTCGCCGAGGTCGAAGTAGCGAACCGTGCGCCCGCCCAGGTCGATCTTCTGTGGCGCCGGGCCGCTATCCTGCTCGCCGTCGCCGCCGGGGACGAACTCGGCCTGGAAACGCTGCACCACCGCATCGATCTCGGCCTCATCGGCTTCGCCTTCGACCACCACCGCCAGCAGTGCGCCTACCGCCAAGGTCTCGTCCGGCTGGGCGATCAGGCGCCGCAGCACGCCGCTGAACGGCGCCTCGACACTGCTGGAGATCTTGTCGGTCTCGACATCCAGCACTTCGTCGCCCTTGTTGATCTGCTCACCTTCCTGCTTGAGCCAGGTATCGATGCGCCCTTCGGTCATCGACAGGCCCCATTTGGGCATGGTCAGGGTATGGATCTGGCTCATGCGGCAGTCCTCGCGTCGAGCACCTTGTGCACCGCGGCTTCGATCTTCGCTGCGGTGGGGATGTACAGGTCTTCCAGGGCATCGGAGAACGGCACCGGGGTGTGCGGAGCGGTGACCATTTCGATCGGGCCCTTGAGGGATACGAAGGCTTTTTGCGCCACCAGCGCGCTGATGTCGGTGGCCATCGAACAGCGCGGGTTGGCTTCGTCGATCACCACCAGTCGCCCGGTTTTTTCCACGCTTTCAAGGATGCTGTCTGCGTCCAGCGGGCTGGTGGTGCGCAGGTCGAGCACCTCACAGTCGATGCCCTGGCGCGCCAGGTTGGCGGCGGCTTCCATGGCCAGGTGAACCATGCGCCCGTAGGTCACCAGGGTGATGTCATCGCCCTCGCGCAGGTAATTGGCCTCGCCGAAGGGCACGGTGTACAGCTCTTCCGGCACCTCGCCCTGCATGCTGTAGAGCAGTTTGTGCTCGCAGAAGATCACCGGGTCGTTGTCGCGAATCGCCTGGATCAGCAGGCCCTTGGCATCGTACGGCGAGGACGGGCAGACCACTTTCAGGCCGGGGATGTGCGTCCACAGCGAGGTGAGCATCTGCGAATGCTGGGCGGCGGCACGCAGGCCGGCACCGACCATGGTGCGCATCACTAGCGGGGTGACCGCCTTGCCGCCAAACATGTAGCGGAATTTCGCCGCCTGGTTGAGGATCTGGTCCAGGCAGCAGCCGGCGAAGTCGACGAACATCAGTTCGCACACCGGGCGCAGGCCCTGGGTGGCGGCGCCGACCGCCGCGCCGACATAGCCGATCTCGGACAATGGCGCGTCGAGCACGCGGCCGGGGAACTGTTTGTACAGGCCTTTGGTAACGCCGAGTACGCCGCCCCAGGCGTCCTCTTCACCGGGCGCCCCGGCGCCGCCGGCGACGTCTTCACCAATGATGAACACGCTGCTGTCGCGGCGCATTTCCTGGGCCAGGGCTTCGTTGATGGCCTGCTGGTAGCTGATTTTTCTCGCCATGATGCTTCTCCACTTGTTCTTGTTGTCAGGCAGGCTCAGGGGTACGACACGTACACGTCGCTGAGCAGGGCGGCGGGGTCGGGTTTCGGGTCGGATTTGGCCCGGCGTACCGAGCCCTCGATCAGGTCCTCGACCCGGGCGTCGATCTGGTCGAGTTGTTCGGCGCTGAGCAGGCCGGCGCGGGTGCTGCGCTGACGGAACTGCATCAGGCAGTCGCGGGTTTCGCGCAGGTTCTTCACCTCATCGGGTGCGCGGTAGGTTTGCGCATCGCCCTCGAAGTGGCCGTAGTAGCGGGTCAGCTTGACCTCGATCAGCGACGGGCCCTGCCCCGAGCGCGCACGCTCGATGGCCGCGCCTGCTGCTTCATGCACGGCAAAAAAGTCGTAGCCGTCGATGGTCACCCCGGGCATGCCGAAGCCGGCGGCACGGTCGGCGATGTGGTCGCAAGCCACCGACCAGTTCGATGCGGTCGCCTCGGCATAGCCGTTGTTCTCGGCGACGAAGATGCACGGCAGGTTCATGATCGAAGCCAGGTTCATCGCCTCGAACACTGCGCCTTCGTTGGAGCCGCCGTCGCCGAAGAACACCACGGCGACGTCATCGGTGCCTTTGATTTTCGCCGCCAGCGCCGCCCCGGCCACCAATGGCGCACCGGCGCCGACGATGCCGTTGGCGCCGAGCATGCCTTTCTCCAGGTCAGCGATGTGCATCGAGCCGCCCTTGCCGCCACAGACGCCGGTTTTCTTGCCGTAGATCTCAGCCATCATCCCGTAAACATCGACGCCCTTGGCGATGCAGTGGCCGTGGCCACGGTGGTTGGAGGCGATGCAGTCGCTGTCGCGCAGGTGGGCCATGACGCCAGCGGCCGAGGCCTCTTCGCCGGCGTAGAGGTGGACGAAACCGGGGATCTCGCCGGTGGCGAACTCCACGTGCAGGCGTTCTTCGAAGGCGCGAATGGTGCGCATGACTTCATAGGCATGGAGCAATTGCTCGGTAGACAGGTGAGTGGACATCTTGTTGTTCTCCGGGGTTGTCTCAACACGGTTGGTTCGCAGGGTGTTGCGGGTGTTCGCGGCCGACCGCCAGCAGGCGGTGGCGCGCGGCATAGGCCAGCACCGCCTCGACGTCGATGCTCAAGGGGCCGAAGGCGTCGAGGGTGATGCTTGGTCGGTCGCGTTCGCTGAACTCGATTTCGCGTTCGCCATCCAGTGCCAGGGTGCCGCTGGAAAGGCTCAGGGAGTAGGCAGCCCCAGGCATCAACGGCCCTGAGGCGGTCACCCCGCAGCCTTGCAGCAGGCCCGGGGCGAGGGGGGCCAGCAGCGCGTGCTCGGCCTCGGGGTGCAGGCGAATCCAGGCGCCTTCGGGGGCTGCGCGCGACACTGGGCACCACAACCCGCACAGCGCCGAGAGGCCAATGGCATGGGGTTCGGCGAAGGTCGCGAAGACTTCCGCCAGGTCTTCGCCACGGCTGATGGCGCGGGCGCCGATGAAGCGTTGCGGCGACACCGCGACATCTACCAGGGCCCATTCACAAAGGCTCTGTTCCGGCACCCGCACCACCAGGCGCTTGTTGCGGCGCAGGGCAATCGCTGCGGGGATACGGGCGCTGGCGAACAGCCCGCCGGCAAGGCCGGCACTGGTAGCTTCGCGCAGTTCCGGGAAAGCGTTGTTGGTGCCGGTAGACAGGGTCAGCAGCGGGATGTCGCCGACTTCGGCGGCCACCGCCTTGTGCGTACCGTCACCGCCAAGCACGGCGATCAGGGCGACGCCTTGGGCTGCCATCAGGCGCGCGGCATGGCGGGTGTCTTCGACGGTCTGGCGCAACGGCATGTCGAGGATGGTCAGTTGCGGCCAGCGCTGTTGCTCGGCGTGCGGGCCTAGGCTGGCCTTGAGCACGGCGGCGGCGATACCAGTCATGTCCGGCGGCAGCAGCACCTGCTCGACACCGGTGGCGGCAAATGCCGCGAGCAGGCGCTGTACTGCCGAGGCCTTGTCGGTGCTGGAGTAGAGCCCGGCATTGGCAGTCAGTCGGCGCAAGTCGCGGCCGCTGGCCGGATTGGCGATGATCCCCACGGTCAGGGCGGGTTGGCGCATGGCACACCTCTGGTTCTTGTTTGCCAGGGGCAGGAGCAAGGCCGGTGCCAAGTTCTGCAGATGTGCAGTCCAGAGCGGTTGCTGCACTAATGGCCAGGGCTGTGGCAAGACGCTCGGTGTCAGTGTTGCCGGCCTCGGGGCGAGACGCTGAGACGCTGCGTCTCAGCCCGGCAGGAATCCACAGAGTGCTTGTCCGCCCCCGGCATTCGGCGCTTAATGAGGCCCATAACGACAAGAACACGAGAACCGGAGGCCCCATGCTTGCCGCGAACTCCAAAGCCCACGTCGACTGTGTCAGCCGCGTACTGAAGAACGCCGAACGACTGCCACAGGCGCCGGTGCCGCCGCTGATCCTCGACTCCTGGCGCCGCTCGATGGAGCAGCACCGGCTCGACCCCGCGTCCCAGCAGGGGCCGCGCATCCTTTCGCAAAGTCTGCTCGACGAATGCCGTGAGCGTTCCGACCTGTTCCTGCGCATTGCCGGCGATGCCGTGGCGCGCCTGCACGGGCGGGTGCGCGATGCCGACTACTGCGTGCTGCTGACCGATGCCCAGGGGCGGACCATCGACTACCGGGTCGAGTCGGCCATCCGCAACGACTGTCGCAAGGCCGGGTTGTACTTGGGCACCTGTTGGTCGGAGGGCGAGGAGGGCACCTGCGGGGTGGCGGCGGTGCTGACCAGCAAGGCGCCGGCGACTGTGCACAAGCGCGACCATTTTCGCGCCGCCTTCATCGGCTTGACCTGCTCGGCGGCGCCAGTGTTCGACCCGCAGGGCGAGCTGCTTGGCGTCGTCGATGTCTCGGCGCTGCAATCGCCGGATGACCGACGCAGCCAGCACCTGATCCGGCAGATGGTGGTACAGAGCGCACGGGAGATCGAAAACGCATTTTTCATGCACAGTGCCGAGCCGCACTGGGTGTTGCGCGCCCACAGCACGCCGGGCTATGTCGACAGTCAGCCGGATTACCTGCTGGCCTGGGATGCCGATGGCCGTTTGCAGGCCCTCAACAGCCTGGCGCGCAAGGCGCTGCTGGAGCGCTACGGCCAGTTGCCGGAACATATCGGTGAGCTGTTCGACCTTGACGCCCTGCGCGCCGCCACCGATGAATCGTCCCAGCGCCTGCGCTGGCGCGGTGAAAGCGGCGAGCTGCATGTGCGTATCAGCTCGCCGCGGCGCAAGCCTGGGCGCCGAATTGCAGCCATTGCCCGCCAGCCGATTGATGAGCGGGTCGAGCACAGCCTGCGCCTGGCCACCCGGGTCAAGGACTGCAACCTGGCCGTGTTGGTGTTGGGTGAGACGGGTTCTGGGAAGGAGGTATTCGCCCGCCAGTTGCATGCCATGAGCTTGCGTAGCGGCAAGCCGTTCGTGGCGCTGAACTGCGCTGCTATCCCCGAGAACCTGATCGAGAGCGAGCTGTTTGGCTATGTCGCCGGAGCTTTTACCGGTGCTTCGAGCAAGGGCATGCAGGGCCTGTTGCAACAGGCAGATGGCGGAACGTTGTTTCTCGACGAAATCGGCGATATGCCGCTGAACCTGCAAACCCGTTTGCTACGTGTGCTGGCTGAGGGTGAGGTGGCGCCGCTGGGCGCTTCGGCGCGGCAACGGGTGGATATCCAGGTGATCTGCGCCACCCACCGCGACCTCACGGCGATGGTCGCCGCGGGCAGCTTTCGCGAAGACCTGTACTTTCGCCTGGCCAATGCCCGCTTCGAACTGCCGCCCTTGCGCGAGCGCAGTGACCGGCTGGCGCTGATCAACCAGTTGCTGGGCGAAGAGGCCAAGGGCTGTGGTGTTGATGTCGGTTTGAGTGGTGATGCGCTGGAGGCGCTGCTCAATTACCGCTGGCCGGGTAATTTACGCCAGCTACGCCAGGTGCTGCGCTATGCCTGTGCGATCTGTTGCACGAGCACCCTGCAGTTGGATGACTTGCCGTTGGAGATTCGCGCAGGGCAGGTCCAGGTGCAGCTTCAGAGCAGTGTCAGCCCGATGCGTCAGCAGTTGCTCGATGCGCTGATTCGCCATCGCTGGAAACCAGGGGAAACCGCCAAGGCCTTAGGGATTTCGCGGGCGACGCTGTATCGGCGGGTGCATGAGCACAGGATCGAGATGCCGCGGATGAGCAAAAGCTGATTCTCTGTGGGAGCGGGCCAAAAAAAAGACCCCGGTCACAGGACCGGGGTCTTTTTACATCACGACCGAATCACTCCTGGTTAGCCAGTTTGTGTTCCAGGTAGTGAATGTTGACGCCACCTTTGCAGAAACCTTCATCACGCACCAGGTCGCGGTGCAGCGGGATGTTGGTCTTGATGCCGTCGACGACGATCTCGTCCAGGGCATTGCGCATGCGCGCCATGGCTTCGTCGCGGTCCTTGCCGTAGGTGATCAGCTTGCCGATCAGCGAGTCGTAGTTCGGGGGAACCGCGTAACCGCTGTACAGGTGCGAATCGACGCGAACGCCGTTGCCACCCGGGGCGTGGAAATGCTTGACCGTGCCTGGGCTCGGGATGAACTTCTTCGGGTCTTCGGCGTTGATCCGGCACTCCAGGGAGTGACCACGAATCACCACGTCATCCTGGGTGAACGACAGCTTGTTGCCAGCGGCGATGCTGAGCATCTCCTTGACGATGTCGATACCGGTGACCATCTCCGAAACCGGGTGCTCCACCTGAACACGGGTGTTCATTTCGATGAAGTAGAAACTACCGTTCTCGTAGAGGAACTCGAAGGTGCCGGCGCCACGGTAGCCGATCTCGATGCAGGCATCGACACAGCGCTTGAACACTTCCTGGCGGGCTTTCTCATCGATGCCCGGGGCCGGCGCTTCTTCGAGGACCTTCTGGTGGCGGCGCTGCAGCGAGCAGTCGCGGTCACCCAGGTGCACGGCGTTACCCTGGCCGTCGGAGAGGACCTGGACTTCCACGTGACGTGGGTTGGTCAGGAACTTCTCGAGGTAGACCATCGGGTTGCCGAAAGCTGCGCCAGCTTCGGTACGGGTCAGCTTGGCCGAGGCGATCAGGTCCTCTTCCTTGTGCACCACGCGCATGCCGCGACCACCACCGCCACCGGCGGCCTTGATGATCACCGGGTAGCCGACTTCACGGCCGATGCGCAGGGCTTCTTCTTCGTCTTCCGGCAGCGGGCCGTCGGAACCTGGCACGGTCGGAACACCGGTTTTGATCATCGCGTCCTTGGCCGAAACCTTGTCGCCCATCAGGCGAATGGTGTCGGCTTTCGGGCCAATGAAGGCAAAACCGGAGTTCTCGACCTGCTCGGCGAAATCGGCGTTTTCCGCAAGGAAACCGTAGCCTGGGTGAATGGCGGTAGCGCCGGTCACTTCGGCCGCGGCGATGATGGCCGGGATGTGCAGGTAGGACTGGCTGGCCGAAGCAGGACCGATGCAGACCGACTCGTCTGCCAGGCCCAGGTGCATCAGTTCGCGGTCAGCCGTGGAGTGTACGGCGACGGTCTTGATGCCCAGCTCTTTGCAGGCACGCAGGATCCGCAGGGCAATTTCCCCGCGGTTGGCAATCAGGACTTTTTCCAGCTTCGCAGACATCGTTGGCTCTCCGCGGTTCAAACGATGGTGAACAGCGGCTGGTCGAACTCAACCGGCTGACCGTCTTCTACCAGGATGGATTCGATCACACCGCTGGTTTCAGCTTCGATGTGGTTCATCATCTTCATGGCTTCGACGATGCACAGGGTGTCGCCTTTCTTCACGGTCTGGCCGACTTCAACGAAGGCTGGCGAGGCAGGCGAGGCTTTGCGGTAGAAGGTACCGACCATTGGCGAGCGGGCAACGGTGCCGTTCAGTTTTGGCGCGGCAGCTTCGGCTGGAGCGGCGGCAGCGGCAGGGGCGGCTGGTGCGGCAACAGGAGCGGCGACTGGAGCCGGAGCGTAGTACTGCTGGGCTGGAGTCTTGCTGTGGCGGCTGATCCGAACGGACTCTTCGCCTTCCTTGATCTCCAGCTCGTCGATGCCAGATTCTTCCAGCAGTTCGATCAGTTTCTTGACTTTACGGATATCCATTAATCATCAACTCCCAAGGTTCGGTCAGGGGCGTAAATATAAAAACGTGTTAGCAAACGTTTCTTGTGAGCCCCGGCCCATAGGCCAGGTTCTCGTCATCAGGGCTTTGCGTTAGCAGCCAGGTGTTCCAGGGCAGACTCCAGGGCCAGGCGATAGCCAGTGGCACCCAGGCCGCAAATCACTCCTACGGCGACATCAGAGAAGTAGGAGTGATGGCGAAAAGGTTCGCGCTTGTGCACGTTGGACAAATGCACTTCGATGAATGGGATGCTCACCGCCAGCAACGCGTCACGTAATGCGACACTTGTATGTGTGAAAGCCGCCGGATTGATCAGGATGAAGTCCACGCCTTCGCCGCGCGCAGCGTGGATGCGGTCGATCAATTCGTACTCGGCATTGCTTTGCAGGTACTGCAGGTGATGGCCGGCGGCGCGGGCGCGCTGCTCCAGGTCCTGGTTGATCTGGGCCAGGGTCACGGCGCCATAGACGCCCGGTTCGCGGGTGCCGAGCAGGTTCAGGTTGGGGCCGTGCAGCACCAGTAGCGTTGCCATCTGTGGTTCCTTTTTATCGTTAGGAAACTTTGCGCGGCGACTATGCCGTAAACCGGCGGGCACTGTCCAGTTACCGGCAATAGCCAGCACGATGACCGATATTCACGCTAAATATGTGACTAATTTATTAATTTCGGTCATCGAAACCGGCTTTATTAGCGGCCAGAGGAAGTTATAGACCCAGATCGGCGCGAATGCGCGTCAGATGCTCGGCAAATTCGCCGGCGTTTATCTCGCCAACCACACGATCGGCGGTGATTTCGCTGCCGTTCGCGGCAAAGAACAACAGCGCTGGTGGACCGAACAGCTGGTAGCGGTCGAGCAGGGCACGCTGTTCGGCGTTGCTTTCGGTGATATCGAAGCGCAGCAGCGTGTAATCCTTGAGCTGCGCTTGCACTGCCGGGGCATTGAGCACCTCGTGCTCGATCACTTTGCAACTGATGCACCAGTCGGCGTACCAATCCAGCAGCACCGGCTGGCCGGCGGCCTTGGCTGCGGCCAGGGCGCTGTCCAGCGCCGCCGGGGTGGTGATGGTCTGCCAGGCGCTGGCGCTGCTGGCCTGGGTACTGGCAGCGGTGCTGGCAATACCGGCCTGAGGCAGCGGGCGCAGCGGGTCGGTCTGCCCGCTCAAGGCACCGTACCAGCAGGCCAGGGCATAGAACAGCAGGGCCAGGCCGAGCAGTTGCGCCAAGCGCTGGCGGGTGGTTTTCACGGTGAACTCCAGGGCACCGAGGAACACCGCCGTGCCAGCGGCCAGCAGGCCAACCAGCAGCAGCGTGACCTGGCCCGGCAGTACGCGGCTGAGCAGGCCGATGGCCAGGCCCAGCAACAGCACGCCGATGGCGTTTTTTACGGTTACCAGCCACGGCCCGCTTTTTGGCAGCCAGGCCGCGCCGCCAGTGGCGATCAGCAGCAGTGGCGCACCCATGCCCAGGCCCAGGGCAAACAGTTTCAACGCACCGCCCAGGGCGTCGCCGCTGGCGCTGATGTACAACAGCGCGCCGGCCAGTGGCGCCGATACGCACGGCGACACTAGCAGGCTGGAAAACACCCCGAGAACCGCCGCACCGATCAGCGAACCACCCTTGGTCTGGCCGACCAGGCGCTCCAGGCGGCTGCTGATGGCATGGGGCAGCTTGAGCTCGAACAGGCCGAACATGGCCAGGGCGAACAGCACGAAGAACAGCGAAAACGGCACCAGCACCCAGGCCGACTGCAAGCGCGCCTGCAGGTTGAGGCCCGCGCCGAACAGGCCCATCAGCGCACCGAGCAGGGCAAAGCAGGCGGCCATCGGCAGGACATAGGCCAGCGACAGGGCAAACCCGCGCAAGCCGCCGACCTGGCCGCGCAGTACCACGCCCGAGAGGATCGGCAGCATCGGTAACACACAGGGGGTGAAGGTCAGGCCGACACCGGCGAGGAAGAACAGCAGCAGGCTTTTCCAGTCCCAACCGGCGTTGTTGACGCTGGCAGTGGCGGGCGGTGCGCTGTCAGCGGCACCATCGACGCTCAGGCGAGCGGTTTCCGGCGGGTAGCACAGGCCTTTGTCGGCGCAGCCCTGGTAGCCCACCAGCAGGGTGAAGGGGCGGTGCTCGTTGGCCGGGCGGGGGATTTCGATGTCGAGGATGCCGTGGTAGACCTCGACGTCGCCGAAGAACTCGTCGTGCTTGGCTTCACCGGGCGGGATCTGCGCCGTGCCCAGGGCGATGTCGGCAGGTTCGCTGCGGAACTGGAAGCGGTGGCGGTACAGGTAGTAACCGTCGGCGGCGACAAAGCGCAGCTTCAGGGTTTGCCCTTCATCCTGGACCATGCTCAGCTTGAAGGCTTCGTGTACCGGCAAAAAGTCGCCGCTGTTGTTCAGCGACGCGGCGCCCAGGGTGGCGCTGGGGCGATTGTCGAGCAGGCCGGCGCCGACGGCGGGCAAGGCCAGGAGCAGAAACAGGAGGCAAAGCAGGCGGCGCATGGCGGTCTCGCAGTCCAAAAGTGCCTGCATGATAACGGACTTTGCAGCCCTGTTGCCCTCATCGCGGTGCGACGACTCGACTTGACTTGCGATGGCCGCGACACATTCTCACAGGCGAAACGCCCGCACCGCCGTGTTCAGCTCGCCCCCCAGTCGAAGCAACTGTTCACCCTGCTCACGCCCCTCGCCAATTCGTTGCAAGTTGTCTTCACCCAACCCATGAATGCGCTCGCTGTGATCGCGAATCTCGCTCACCGCGCCACTCTGCTGGGCAGTGACATCGGCAATCCGCACCGCCGTGGCCGAGATGGTCTGGATCGCCGCGACAATCTCATCCAGCGCGCCATCCGCCGCCTGGGCCTGGTCGGCAGTGATTTGGGCATGTTCGAGCTGGACGCGCATGCCTTCAACCGATTCCCGAGCAGCCTGCTGCAAGCGACCGATCAAGGTCTGAATTTCACCGGTAGCCCCGGTGGTGCGCTGCGCCAGGGAGCGCACTTCTTCAGCGACCACGGCAAAGCCACGGCCCATTTCCCCGGCCCGCGCCGCCTCGATCGCGGCGTTCAGAGCCAGCAGGTTGGTCTGCTCGGCGATCGAGCGGATCACCGTCAGCACACCGCCGATGGTGGCCGATTCCTCGGCCAGCTGTTCGATCATCTGTGCGTTGCCCTGCACTTCATCGACCAGCGCCCGCAGCCCGGTCAGGCTCTGGCCGATCACCGCCTGGCCTTGCTCGACCGCACGCCCGGCATCGTGGCTGGCGTCGGCAGCCTGGCTGGCATCGCCGGCGACCTGGAGGATGGTCGCTTCCAGCTCGCCCAGGGCATCGCGGATCTGCGCGGTGTCGCCGGCCTGGCGTTCGGCGCCATCGTGCAAGGCGCTGCTCATGCCGGCCAGGGCATGGCTGCTGCCGGCGACCTGCTCGGCGTTGTGGCGAAGGGTGCCGACCAGCTCGACCAGATAGACTCGCAGGCGGTTGAGCGAGTCCTGGATGTCGTGCATTTCGCGGTTGCTCCTGCCCAGGGCGATGGCCTGGCTGAAGTCGCCCTCGGCCCAGCGCGACAGTGCCGGCGCCAGGTTGGTCAGCACCCGCGCCAGGCGACGTTGCAGGGTGTCGATGAGCAGGGCGATCAGCAGGATCAGGCCGATCATCAGGCCCTGGATCAGCCGTACCTCGCCCTGAATGGCGGCATGCTGGCTGCGCACGCTGGGTTCGAGCTCGGCGATGGCCTGCTGTACGGCGGCGATGCGTTCGAAGGTGCTGCTGGCCAATACGCTGCGTTGCTGGATCTGTTCGCGGGTACGCTGCAGCTCGCCCGGGTAGCGCTTGATCAGGCTGTTGAGCTCGCGCTTGAGCGCTACGCCGGTGTCCTCGGCTGCGCTGCTGGCCTGGGTTTCCAGGCCCATCAGGGCGGCAAAATCATCGGCGCTCGAGGCGTTGCTGGCGGTCACACCCAGCAGCGGCAATTGCTCAAGCAGTTGGGCCTGGGCGGCAATCTGCTGCAGTTCGCGTTCGACTTCTTCGGTCAGTTCGCTACGGCCACTGCTGACCAGTTTGTCCCGGGCCAGGGACAACCGCGACAGGTGCAGCGAGGCCTTGAACAGCAGCGGCGGATAGCGTCCGGCATCGCTGCCGGTGCTGCTCTGGGCGTAGTTGGCCAGTTGTTCAAGGCTGGCGCCCAGCTCGCGTTCGGCCTGTAGCAGCAGGGCCTGCGGATCGCCGGCCAGCTTGCCGGCACTCAGCAGTTCGTTGGCGGTGAAGCGCTGCAGGTTGTCCAGGCTCGGGCTCAGGCGTGCCGAAAGGTCTGTCGGCAATTGCTCGAGTTCGCCCTGCAGGGCGGCGGTGGCCTGCAGCGCGGTGGCGTGGCGCAGGGCATCGCCGCTGCTCAGGTAGTCCTGGATGTTGCGTGCCGCCTGGTTCTGGAACTGCTGCGACAGCGACAGGTAGCGCTCCATCAATAGGTAGGGGCGCTCCAGCGCGCGCTGTGACCACCACAGGGTCGCGCCCAGGGCGATGCACACAGTAACCAGCAACAGGGTGTTGAAATTGGTGATCAGCTTCAGGCGCATGTTCGGTGTCTACCAACGGCCGAATGGTAAGCGCCTGAAGTTATTGCGTTTTTATGACCGGGTTATGACGAAGCGGGCAGCTTGGTGAAAAAAATGGCACTTTGCCTTTATGCTTCCACCCGCTGCACGCAGTTGCGCCCGGCACCCTTGGCCCGGTACAGCGCCTCATCGGCGGCGGTGGCCATGCTCAGGGCATCCAGGCCGTCGCTCAATTGCACCACGCCGGCGCTGAAAGTGCAGGACAGGTCGCGAGGCTGGGCCGGGTAGTGGATCTCGGCAAAGCGCCGGCGGATCTCGTCGAGCACCTTGTGCGCCGAGCCCAGGTCGGTGTTGGGCATGACGATGGCGAACTCTTCACCGCCGTAGCGGCCGATGAAGTCGGTCTTGCGCAGGCGCTGTTTGAGAAACAGCGCCAGGCTCTTGATCACCCGGTCGCCCATGGGGTGGCCGTGGCTGTCATTGACCTTCTTGAAGTGGTCGATGTCGAGCATGGCAAAACTCAGCGGCTGCTCTTCGCGGCGCGCACGGAAGCTGCAGTCTTCGAGCAATTGCAGGATATGGGTGTGGTTGTACAGCCCGGTGAGGCTGTCGCGAACCATCCGCGCCTTGAGGTTGCGCGCGCGGGCAGCGCGATTGCGCACGGTGGTGATCAGGTGCCGGGAGCGGATCGGCTTGGTCAGAAAATCATCACCGCCCTCGCTCATGGCATCGAGCTGTTTATCCAGGTCGTCTTCGGCCGACAGATAGATGATCGGCACGCTGACGTAACGGTCGTTGTGGCGGATCACCTTGGCCAGCTCCGTGCCGTTGCAGGCGGGCATGTACATGTCGAGGATGATCAGGTCGGGCTGGAAGTCGGCAAGCTCGGCCATGGTCTGGATTGGGTCGATCAGGGTACGGGTGACGATCCCGGCACTGTTGAGCAGGCGCTCGGTGTGCAGGGCCTGGGCCCGCGAGTCGTCGATGATCAGCACTTTGAAGGGTTCGTACTGGGTGACGCTGGTCAGCAACTCGACTTTTTCCAGCAGGCTTGAGGCTTCCAAGGTGCCGGTGAGGAACTCCTGGCCACCGGCGCGTACCGCTGCCAGGCGAGTCGGCGTGTCAGTTTCGTGCAGGCTGAAGAACAGCAACGGCACCCGCTGCTCCAGGCCCTGCTGGGCTTGGTCCGCCAGTTGCAGGCCGACACCCGGCCCGGTGAAGTCGACGTCCATGACGATCGCCGAGGGCAGCCGTTCACTCATGGTCGCCTGAAACGCAGCGGCGCTGTACAAGGCTTGTACACCCAGGCCGAAGAACTCCAGCTGTTGCGCCAGGCGCTCAGCGCGGTCGTGGTCCTGGAGCATGATGTAGACCGGCTTGCGCAGCGGCGGCAGCGGCACTTGCTCAAGCTGGTCGCCCTGGCGCAGGCCGGTGCGCGACAGGCGCTGCATCAACCGGTTGAGCTCGCTGATCAGATGGCTGCTCAGGCGCGCACTATTGGCCTCGACCGCCTCCAGGGCATGACCGATGGCCTCGGCCAACTGGCTGTGTTCGGGCTGCTCGAAGCGCTCGGCATAGCGTTGCAGGCGCAGGTTGGCTTCGCACAGCTCACCCAGGTCGCCAGTCGACCACTCGCTGCGCTGCAGGCGCTGCCAGATCTCGAGGATTTGCCGGGCCTGATGAATGACCCGCTGGGCAAAGTGTTGCTTGAGGCGCTCACGACTGGGGTCTTCTGGCTCGGTCATGTCCTGACTACTTATAAGGGGTGAGGCTGAGTTCGAGTGATGGCTCTATGCTAGCACCACTTTCCCGGCAATCGAGTGCCTTGTATCAATTAACTGTACAAGTCCGTTTATTCATTTGCTGACCCAATAGTCGCTTATGCGAACCGCCGTGCTTGATTTATAGTGCAGCGATACTTGCCGACCCCGGCAGGTGGCGCGCGGCACAAAAAGCCCTTCGCGCTGGCACGAAGCCCGGGGGTTGCGGTCGAACCCCTTGAACCGACGTGACTGAAAGGACAACGCCATGCTGGACTGGAAAAACCGTACAGGCAAAGCCGAGGCCCGTGAGCGGGTCGAACCGCGCACTGCCGCCACTCGCAGCTATTTCGGCGGGTTGTTCTTCAGCCGCGCCCTGGGCTCGCTGATCGGTCTGTACCTGTTGGTGTGCGTGGGCCTGGGCTGGTACTGGAGCGCCGAGCCCGACCTGTTCCCGGTGCAACAGAACGCCCAGGCCGCCGCTGAAAAGACCGGCAAGCAGATGGTCGTCGGCTATACCACCATCGAAACCCTCAAGACCGTTGCCGGCACCCTGCTGAACAAGCCCGGTGGCTACATTTCCAACGACCGCTTCCCGCCAGGCCTGTGGATGGACAACATGCCCAGCTGGGAGTACGGCGTGCTGGTCCAGGTGCGTGACCTGAGCCGCGCCCTGCGCAAGGACTTTGCCCGCTCGCAGTCGCAGTCCACCGAAGACGCCGACCTGGCCAAGGCCGAGCCGCGCTTCAACTTCGACAACAAGAGCTGGATCCTGCCGTCGAGTGAGTCCGAGTTCCAGGAAGGCATCAACTCGCTGACCCGCTACCAGAACCGCCTGGCCTCGCCTGACCAACAAGGCGCGCTGTTCTATACCCGTGCCGATAACCTCAACAACTGGCTGGGCGACGTCGCCACCCGCCTGGGTTCGCTGTCGCAGCGGCTGTCGGCCAGTGTCGGCCGAGTCAAGCTCAACAGCACCCTGAAGACCGAATCGGTGGTTGCGGGCCAGGCCCCGCAGCTTGACGAGGAAGTCGTAGAAACCCCATGGCTGCAGATCGACAACGTGTTCTACGAAGCCCGTGGCCAGGCCTGGGCGCTGTCGCACCTGCTGCGCGCCATCGAGGTCGACTTCGCCGATGTGCTGGCGAAGAAGAACGCCACGGTCAGCGTGCGCCAGATCATCCGTGAGCTGGAAGCCTCGCAGGAGCCACTGTGGAGCCCGATGGTGCTCAATGGCAGCGGCTTCGGCATGTGGGCCAACCACTCGCTGGTCATGGCCAACTACATCTCGCGGGCCAACGCCGCGGTCATCGACCTGCGTCAACTGCTGACCCAGGGCTGATCCGGTGTCGATCTCCAAGCAGGAGGCGGCGCACCGCGCCGCCTCCGACCTCGAACTGATTGCCTGGGTCGACGAACACGACCAGTTGCTCGGCGCCTTGCCTCGTGCCGAGCTGCGCAAGCGCGGGCTGATCGGGCGCGGTACTTACATCCTGCTGTTCAACTCCGCCGGAGAGCTGTGCGTACACCGGCGCACCGAAAGCAAGGCGATCTACCCGGGTTACTGGGATGTCGCCGCCGGTGGCATGGTCCAGGCCGATGAAAGCTTTGCCGAATCGGCGGCCCGCGAACTGGAAGAGGAGCTCGGGGTGGGTGGAGTCGAACTCAGCGCCCATGAGTGTTTTTTCTTCGACCAGCCCGGCAACCGGCTCTGGTGTGCGGTGTTTTCGGCGGTCTGGGACGGGCCTTTGCGCCTGCAGCCGGAAGAAGTCAGCGAGGCGCGTTTCATCGCCGTCGAGCAGGCCCTGGCCGACAGCCGGCAACAACTGTACTGCCCCGATTCACTGGCCGCTTTGCAGCGCTATATCGACCGTCAAGCCTGACGTCGCGAATCACATGCAAAATGGCGCAGTTTTGTACTTAGCATTCGCGACATTTATCGTTACACTGCGCGGCCTTTAAGGCTGCCGCACGCTTCATGCGGCAGTTGCGCTGCCCCTGCCAGAGTGGGGCTTCGCGGTCGGTACCCCGTCGGGGCGTCGACCAGTTTTTATCCTCACCGTAGAGGATCAAAAGTGGCCAAGAAAGCCGCATCATTCGCCGCCCTCGGTGGCCTGGTGTTCTCCACTGATGCAGGTCGGCATTGCCCGGACTGCAGCAAACCCATAGATGCCTGCATCTGCAATCAGACGCTCATCCCTGAAGGCGATGGCATTGCTCGCGTGCGTCGCGAAAGCAAGGGCCGTGGCGGCAAGACGGTGACGACCATCAGCGGCGTGCCGCTGCCCCTGGAGCAGCTCAAGGATCTGGCCAGCACGCTCAAGCGTCGCTGCGGAACCGGCGGCGCGTTGAAAGACGGGGTCATCGAAATCCAGGGCGATCATGTCGAGCTGCTACTGGCCGAGCTGATCAAACAGGGCTTCAAAGCGAAAAAGTCCGGCGGCTGAAGACTGCATCGCGATTTTTTGCAATTCGCTTTCTAAACTCGTTCCCGTAGGAAGGGTCTATCCCTGAACACGGATAATCGTCACTTTCAGGTTTTACACTGCGCCCGCCCCATGCCGGCCGGTGTTTTTCGACTTTCTATATAGGGGACTTCAATGTCCGTACGACGCACACGCAAAGACGATGGCAGCCAATGGACAGTTGCGGACAGCCGCAGTGTTTACGGCATTCGCCATTGGGGGGCCGGTTACTTCGCAATCAACGAGGCCGGGCGCGTCGAAGTCCGCCCGAACGGGCCAGGCAGTGCGCCGATCGACCTGTACGAACAGGTCGACGAGCTGCGCAAGAGCGGCCTGTCGCTGCCACTGCTGGTACGTTTCCCGGACATTCTCCAGGACCGCGTACGTCAGCTGACCGGCGCTTTTGACGCCAACATCGCGCGCCTGGAATACCAGAGCCAGTACACCGCGTTGTACCCGATCAAGGTCAACCAGCAGGAAGCGGTGGTGGAAAACATCATCGCCACCCAGAACGTCTCCATTGGTCTGGAAGCCGGCTCCAAGCCCGAGCTGCTGGCCGTGCTGGCGCTGGCGCCGAAAGGCGGCACCATCGTCTGCAACGGTTACAAGGACCGCGAGTTCATCCGCCTGGCACTGATGGGCCAGAAGCTTGGCCATAACGTCTTCATCGTCATCGAGAAAGAGTCGGAAGTGGCTCTGGTGATCGAAGAAGCCGCCGAACTCAAGGTCAAGCCGCAGGTCGGCCTGCGCGTGCGCCTGTCGTCGCTGGCTTCGAGCAAGTGGGCCGATACCGGTGGCGAGAAGTCCAAGTTCGGTCTTTCGGCGGCGCAACTGATCTCGGTAGTGCAGCGCTTTCGCGATGCCGGCCTGGACCAGGGCATCCGCCTGCTGCACTTCCACATGGGCTCGCAGATCGCCAACCTGGCCGACTACCAGCACGGTTTCAAGGAAGCCATCCGTTACTACGGCGAGCTGCGCGCGCTGAACCTGCCGGTCGATCACATCGACGTCGGCGGCGGCCTGGGTGTGGACTACGACGGCACCCACTCGCGCAACGCCAGCTCGATCAACTACGACATGGATGACTACGCCGGTGTCGTGGTCGGCATGCTCAAGGAGTTCTGCGATGCTCAGGGCCTGCCGCATCCGCACATCTTCTCGGAAAGCGGCCGCTCGCTGACCGCCCACCACGCCATGCTGGTGGTGCAGGTGACCGACGTCGAGAAGCACAACGACGACGTGCCGCAGATCGAGAACAAGGACAGCCTGCCGCAGACCGTGCAGTGGCTGGCCGACCTGCTCGGCCCGACCGATATCGAGATGGTCACCGAGACCTACTGGCGCGCCACTCACTACATGAGCGACGTCGCCGCCCAGTACGCCGACGGCAAGATCACCCTGGCTGAGAAAGCCCTGGCCGAGCAGTGCTACTTTGCCGTGTGCCGACGCCTGCACAACTCGCTCAAGGCCCGTCAGCGCTCGCATCGCCAGGTGCTCGATGAGCTCAACGACAAGCTGGCCGACAAGTACATCTGCAACTTCTCGGTGTTCCAGAGCCTGCCGGACACCTGGGCCATCGGCCAGGTCCTGCCGATCCTGCCGCTGCATCGCCTGGATGAAGAGCCGCTGCGCCGCGCCGTGCTGCAAGACCTGACCTGCGACTCGGATGGCAAGATCAACCAGTACGTCGACGAGCAGAGCATCGAGACCAGCCTGCCGGTGCACGCGATCAACGAAGGTGAAGACTACCTGCTGGGTATCTTCCTGGTCGGTGCCTACCAGGAAATCCTCGGTGACATGCACAACCTGTTCGGTGACACCGACTCGGTGAACATCTACCAGAACCCGAACGGCAGCGTGTACCACGCTGGTATCGAGACCCACGACACCATCGAAGACATGCTGCGCTACGTGCACCTGTCGCCGGAGGAGTTGATGACCCACTACCGCGACAAGTGCGCCAGCGCCAAGATCACCGCCCGTGAGAAGACCCAGTTCCTCGACGCTCTGCGTCTGGGGCTGACCCGCTCGTCTTACCTGTCGAGCTGATGCGATCACGGGTCAAGCCCGCTCCCACAGCTGTTGTGGGAGTGGGCTTGACCCGCGATGCTTCTGACTACCGACGCACAAACCACCCATCCCGCCGCTGCAACCGCCAGCCGATCACCCCCAGCGTTACCCCGCGCAAAGCCATGAACAGCAGAAACCCCAGCCACAAGCCATGGTTGCCCAGGTCTCGAGCAACATAAGCAACAGGCAAGGCCATCAGTACGCTGAGCAGCATGCCGTTGCGCATCTCCCGCGCCCGTGTGGCGCCGATGAACAAGCCATCGAGCAGATAACTCCACACCGCAATCAATGGCAGCAAGGCCAGGTACGGCAAGTACTGGTAGGCGGTTTCGCGCACGTTGGCGATGTCGGTCTGCATATTGATGAACAGATGCCCACCCAGCAGGAACAGCACGGCAAAGCCGCTGCTGGCCAGCAGCGACCAGCCGCAGGCGACGGTCAACGAACGCCGCAGCGCCTGGCGATCACCGGCGCCGATGGCATGCCCGCACAGCGCCTCGACCGCATGGGCCAGGCCATCGAGGGCATAGGCGCTGAGCAGCAGGCCATTGAGCAACAGGGCGTTGGCCGCTACCGTCGCTTCACCCAACCGCGCGCCTTGCACGGTAATCAGGAAGAACACCGCCTGCAGCGCCAGGCTGCGGATGAAGATGTCGCGGTTGACGCTGAGCAGCGGCCGCCAGCTCTGCCAGCGCGCCAGCAGCGCCCAGGCGATCTGCCCGGGGTAGGTGCGCAGGGCCGGGCGGGTCAGGGCCAGGCCGAGCAGAGCGGCGCTCCATTCGGCAATCACCGAGGCGCGGGCCGAGCCGATCACGCCCCAGTCCAGGCCGAGTACGAACCACAGGTTGAGGGCGATGTTGAGCAGGTTGGTGGTCAGCAGGATCGCCAGCGGCGCCTTGGCGTTCTGGGTACCGAGGAACCAGCCGACCAGGGCGAAGCTGGCCAGCGCCGCCGGCAGCCCGAGCAGGCGGGTCTGGAAGAAGTCGTGGGTCGATTGCTCCAGCGCCGCCGTGGGTTGCATCAACTGCAGGGCCAGGTGGCTGAACGGTAGCGCCAACAAGCCAAGTAGCAGGGCAAGCAGCATCGCCAGCAGCAAGCCTTGCAGCAGCACCTGGCGTAATGCCGCGCCGTCGCCACGGCCCGCAGCCTGGGCGGCGAAACCGGTCGAGCCCATGCGCAGAAAGCCCATGACCCAGGCCAGGAAGGTATACAGGCTGGCGCCCACCGCCACTGCGCCAAGCTGATGAGCATGGGGCAGGTGGCCGATCACGGCGCTGTCGACCAGAGCCACCAGCGGTACGGAAATATTGGAAAGTATCATCGGCGCGGCCAGCGCCCAGACCTTGATATGGGTCGGGCGGTCGCGCCAGTCGGTCAGCAAACGGGACATGGAAGCTCCTGGCGAGCCGGCATTGTAGCCGCTGCGCAGAGCAAATCGTGCGAAGGCGGTCTCACATCCGTTCGCCGCCTCACAGTTGCCGCACGGTTGATATATAGTGCACGCCTAAGATTCCGCTGCCCGAGAGTTACTACTCCCATGCTCAACAAAGGATTGTTGCTGGCCTGCGCGCTGGCTTTGCTCAGTGCCTGCGATTCGTCTGCTCCGGACAAACCGGCTTCGGCGCCGGCCACACCGCCAGCGCAGACGCAGGATCAACCCGCGGCGCCAGCCCCGGCCCCGGCAGCTGCACCCGCAGCGCAGCCGGAAGCGGAAAAAACCGTCCCGGCCAAGGACGATGCCTCAACCCTGGCCAAGCGTTATGCCGGTCGCGAGCTGAGCGTGGTGGATGTCTCGGAAGTGCAGGTCGATGGTGCCAGCGCCCTGGCCTTGACCTTCTCGATACCCCTGGATGACCAGCAGAACTTCGCCGACAAGGTGCACCTGGTCGACACCGTCAAAGGCAAGGTCGACGGTGCCTGGGAGCTCTCCGCCAACAAGATGGAACTGCGCCTGCGTCACCTGGAGCCGCAGCGCAAACTGGTGCTGACCATCGACGCCGGCCTGCTCGCGGTCAACGGCAAGCGCCTGCCTGCCGAGGCGATCAGCCGCCTGGAAACCCGCGACATGCAGTCGACCATCGGCTTCGCCAGTCGTGGCTCGCTGCTGCCGACCCGCCTGGCCGAAGGCCTGCCGGTGATCGCCCTGAACGTCAACAAGGTCGATGTCGAGTTCTTCCGCATCAAGTCGGACAAACTGTCGCCGTTCCTCGCCGCCTGGGGCCGCAACAGCAGCTTGTACTACTACACGTCCAAAGAAACCCTGGACATGGCCGAGCTGGTCTACAGCGGCCGCTTCGACCTCAACCCGGCGAAGAACACCCGTGAAACCGTGCTGCTGCCGATTGCCGGGATCAAGCCGCTGCAAGAGCCAGGCGTGTACCTGGCGGTGATGCGTGCCTCCGGGACCTACGACTATTCGCAACCGGCAACGCTGTTCACCCTGAGTGACATCGGCGTCTCGGCGCACCGTTACCAGAACCGCCTGGACGTCTTCACCCAGGGGCTGGAAGGCGGCAAGGCGCTGAGCGGCGTCGAGCTGGAACTGCTCGACGGCGAAGGCCGCGTGCTGGCCCAGGCCAAGACCGACAGCGACGGCCACGCCCAGTTGCCGACGCCACCCAAGGCCGAAACCCTGCTGGCCCACCAGGGCGTGCACACCACCATGCTGCGCCTGAACAGCGCGGCCCTGGACCTGGCCGAATTCGATATCACCGGCCCTCAGGCCAACCCGCTGCAGTTCTTCGTGTTCGGCCCGCGCGACCTTTATCGCCCGGGTGAGACCGTGCTGCTCAACGGCCTGTTGCGTGACAAGGATGGCCGCCCGCTCAAGCCGCAACCGGTGACCGTGGAAGTACGCCGTCCGGATGAGCAGATCAGCCGCAAGTTTGTCTGGGAAGCCGATGCCAATGGCTTCTATCAGTACCAGTTACAACTGGCCGACGAGGCGCCGACCGGGCGCTGGCAGTTGCTGTTCGACCTCGGTGGCGGCAAGAAGCAGGTGTTCGAGTTCCTTGTCGAAGACTTCCTGCCCGAGCGCCTGGCCCTGGAACTCAAGGGCAGCGACAAGCCGCTGAGCCCCGATCAAACCGCGCAGATCAAGGTCAACGGCCGCTACCTGTACGGTGCCCCGGCCTCGGGCAATCGTCTGAGCGGCCAGGCCTATGTGCGCCCGCTGCGTGAAGCGGTACCGGCACTGCCGGGCTACCAGTTCGGTTCGATCACCGAGGAAGAACTGAGCCAGGACCTGGAGCTGGACGAAGTCACCCTGGACAGCGCCGGCAAAACTACCCTGAACATCGAAAGCAAATGGTCCGAAGCCCGTTCGCCGCTGCAACTGACCGTCCAGGCCAGCCTGCAGGAGTCCGGTGGCCGGCCGATCACCCGCCGCCTGGAACAACCGATCTGGCCGGCCGGGCGTCTGCCTGGCTTGCGCGGCCTGTTCGAAGGTGAAGAGACCGATGGCGAAGGCCCGGTGGAATTCGAAGTGCTGGTGGCCGACCCCCAAGGCAACAAGCTGGCCGTCAACAACCTCAAGGTGCGCCTGGTCCGCGAGCGCCGCGACTACTATTGGAACTATTCGCAGAGCGATGGCTGGAGCTACAACTACAACGAGAAGTACCTGATCCAGAACGAAGAGACAGTCAACGTCAAAGCCGGCTCCACCGCGCGGGTGAACTTCCTGGTTGATTGGGGCCCGTACCGCGTCGAGGTCGAAGACCCGCAAACCGGCTTGGTGTCGAGCGGGCGTTTCTGGGCCGGCTACCGTGCCCAGGATAACGCCGACGGCGGCGCCGTGCGTCCGGACCAGGTCAAACTGGCCCTGGACAAACCGTCGTACGCCGACGGCGCCACAGCCAACATCACCGTTACGCCGCCTGCTGCGGGCACCGGCTACCTGATGGTCGAGTCCAGCGAAGGCCCGCTGTGGTGGGAAGAAATCGACGTACCGGCTGAAGGCAAGAGCTTCGCCGTCAAGCTCGATCCGAAGTGGGCGCGCCACGACCTGTATGTCACGGCCCTGGTGATCCGCCCGGGCGAGCGTAAGGTCAACGCTACGCCGAAACGCGCCGTGGGTGTGCTGCACCTGCCGCTGGATCGCCACGAACGCAAGCTGGCAGTAACCCTCACTGCTCCTGAGAAGATGCGTCCCAAGCAGCCGCTGACCGTCAAGGTACAAGCGCGCAATGCCGACGGCAGTGTGCCTAAAAAGGTGCATGTACTGCTGGCAGCGGTGGACGTGGGAATTCTCAATATCACCGAGTTTGCCACCCCCGACCCGTTCACCGGCATGTTCGGGCGCAAGGCCTATGGCGCCGACCAACTGGACATCTACGGCCAGTTGATCGAAGCCGGACAGGGCCGTTTGGCCAGCCTGGCCTTCGGTGGTGACGCGGCCATGGCCAAGGGCGGCAAGCGCCCGAACACCACGGTGACCATCGTCGCCAAACAAAGCGCCCCGGTGACCCTCAATGACAAGGGCGAAGGTGAAGCGACGGTCGATATTCCCGACTTCAACGGTGAGCTGCGGCTGATGGCCCAGGCCTGGACCGACGAGCGCTACGGCATGGCCGAAGGCAAGACCGTGGTCGCCGCGCCGTTGATTGCCGAGCTATCGGCACCGCGCTTCCTCGCCGGTGGCGACCGCACCACCCTGGCGCTGGATCTCTCCAACCTGTCGGGCAAAGCACAAAACGTTACCGTGCGCCTGAGCACCGAAGGCCAGCTGAACCTGCTCGGCGCCGCCGAACAGACCCTGAACCTCACCGAAGGCAAGCGCGTCACCCTGCTGGTGCCGGTGCAGGCCAGCGGTGGCCTGGGCCAGGGCAAGGTAAAGGTCGACGTGCAGGGCCTGCAGTTGCCAGGCGAATCGGCCACAGCCTTCAGCCGCGACTGGACCCTGGGCGTTCGTCCAGCCTACCCGGCGATGCTGCAGCACTATCGCGTCGCCCTCAAAGACCAACCCTGGACGCTGCCGGATGCCGATCTGGCGCTGTTCGAACCTTCGGGCCTGGAAGCCTCGCTGGCCCTGTCGAGCCGCCCGCCGCTGAACCTGGCCGAGCAGATCCGTGCCCTCGAAGCCTATCCGTACGGCTGCCTGGAGCAGACCACCAGTGGCCTGTATCCATCGCTGTACGCCGATGCCGCAACGCTCAAGCGTCTGGGTATCAAGGGTGAGCCGGCGGACGTACGCAAGCGCAAGATCGAGATGGGCATCGAGCACCTGCTGGGCATGCAGCGCTATAACGGCAGCTTTGGCCTGTGGAGTGCCGATGACCAGGAAGAGTTCTGGCTGACCGCCTACGTCACCGACTTCCTTCTGCGTGCCCGCGAGCAGGGTTATGCGGTACCGCCCGAGGCCCTGAAAAAGGCCAGCGAGCGTCTGCTGCGTTACCTGCAAGAGCGCAACCTGATCGAAGTCAACTACAGCCAGAACTCGGAGCACAGCCGCTTCGCCGTGCAATCGTATGCCGCCCTGGTGCTGGCGCGTACCCAGCAGGCACCGCTGGGCGCCCTGCGCAGCCTGTTCGAGCGGCGCAGCGATTCGCGCTCCGGCCTGCCGCTGGTGCAGTTGGCCATCGCCCTCGACAAGATGGGCGACAAGCCACGCGCGCAGCAGGCGCTGCAGGCCGGCCTGGCCGTCACCCGTAACGAGAACACCTGGCTGGGCGACTACGGTAGCCCGGTGCGTGACCAGGCGCTGATCCTGTCGCTGCTCACCGAGAACAACCTGGCCAGCGACAAGGTCGATGCACGGCTGTTCGAGCTCTCCGATCAGATGGCAGGTAATCGCTGGCTGTCGACTCAGGAGCGTAACGCGCTGTTCCTTGCCGGTCGTGGCCTGCTGGGTAAACCTGAAAGCAACTGGTCGGCACGCCTGGACAGTGCCGGTGAAGTGCGCGAGTTCAACCCCGAGCAATCGGGTATGAAACTCGAGGGCGCTCTGCTGGCATCGCCCCTGACCATCCAGAACCAAGGCAGCGAGACGCTGTTCCAGCAACTGACCCTGTCCGGTTATCCGCGTCAGGCACCGGTTGCCCGTGGCAGCGGCATGACCATTCGCCGTGAATTCCTCGGCATGAATGGCCAGGCGCTGGACATCAAGGCGCTCAAGAGCGGTGATCTGGTGCTGGTGCACCTGGCGGTGACGGCCAACACCCAGGTGCCGGATGCGCTGGTGGTCGACCTGCTGCCGGCAGGCCTGGAGCTGGAAAACCAGAACCTGGCGCAAAGCGCGGCAAGTCTGGAGAACGCCAGCAGTGCGGTGAAGGAATGGCGCGAGTCGATGCAGAACGCCAACGTCGTGCATCAGGAGTTTCGCGATGACCGCTACGTGGCGGCGCTGAACATCGACCAATACTCCACCACCCACCTGCTGTACCTGGCCCGGGCGGTAACCCCGGGGACCTACAAGGTACCGCCACCGCAGGTCGAGTCGATGTACCGGCCGAACTACAACGCGGTGGGCGAGGCGCCTGCCGAGCTGGTAGTCAAAGGCCGCTGACAGAGGGCGTTGTGGGAGCGGATGAATCCGCTCCCACAGGTTCTAATTGCTCAGTGAATGATCCAGCTCAGCACCCACAAACCCAGCACCAGCCAGATGATGCCGAGTATGATCGAAGCGCGCATGAAGGCGCGGATCGCCGAGTACAGCAACATCAGGCCGATGATCAGGGCGAGGATGCTGACCAGCGAAGTGTCCATGCCCAGGGTGCGTGACAGGCCCTCGATGAAATTGCCACCGGCGTTGGCCAGCAGGTTGAACAACCCGCTCAGGCCGTCGACGATAAACCGGATCACCGCCCCCAGCGCCTGGCCGAGCCACTCGAAAAAACCTTCTACATGCATAGTTGCTTCCTGATGATCAATTCGGCGAATGCGCCGTTGCCAAGCCTTTGGCCATGCCGTGGCCAAGTCGGTTCCCTGCGTAGCTGTTACGCCAGGAGAGCCTGATGCACATCTTAGCTCGCCTGCGTGGCGCAATAACAAAGCCCCTGCGCTGGTTGCTCGCCATCCCGTTGCTGTTGATTGCCCTGTTATGGCTCGCCGACCGCATCTGGCCGTTGCCGATGCCGGCCGATGACCTCGCCCGTGTTGTCCTGGCCGAAGACGGCACACCGCTGTGGCGTTTCGCCGATGCCGATGGCGTGTGGCGCTACCCGGTCACGGCCGAGCAGGTTTCGCCTTACTACCTGGAGGCGTTGCTGACCTACGAAGACCGCTGGTTCTACCATCACCCCGGGGTCAACCCGCTGGCCCTGGGCCGCGCGGCCTGGCAGAACCTGCGCGGTGGCCGGGTGTTGTCCGGTGGTAGTACGCTGTCGATGCAGGTGGCGCGCCTGCTCGATCCGCATTCGCGCACGCTGCCCGGCAAGTTGCGCCAGCTGTGGCGTACCGCGCAACTGGAGTGGCACCTGTCGAAGGCGCAGATCCTTGAGATCTACCTCAACCGCGCGCCGTTCGGCGGCACCTTGCAGGGTGTCGCCGCTGCCAGTTGGGCCTATCTGGGCAAGTCGCCGATGCACCTGACGCCCTCGGAAGCGGCCTTGCTTGCCGTGTTGCCCCAGGCACCCAGCCGCCTGCGTCCGGATCGTCACCCGGAGCGGGCCCAGGCTGCGCGCGACAAAGTCCTGCAGCGCCTGGCCGAGTACCAGGTGTGGTCGCAGCAGCGGGTCGCCGAAGCAGCAGAGGAACCGCTGTTGCTGGCACCCCGTCAGGAGCCCGCCCTGGCGCCGCTGCTGGCCCGCCGCCTGAATCGCCCGCACAGCCCGCCATTGATTCGCACCACCCTCGATGCCGCCTTGCAACGACGCCTGGAAGACCTGCTGCTGGGTTGGCGGGCGCGGTTGCCGGAGCGTACCTCGGCGGCGATCCTGGTGGTCGAGACGCAGAACATGGCTGTGCGCGCCTACCTGGGCTCGGTTGATCTGAACGACGAGCGCCGTTTTGGCCATGTCGACATGATCAGCGCCCTGCGTTCACCCGGCTCGACCCTCAAGCCGTTCCTCTTCGGCATGGCCATGGATGAGGGCCTGATCCATTCCGAGTCGTTGCTCCAGGATGTGCCGCGCCGCTACGGTGATTACCGCCCAGGCAACTTCTCCATGGGCTTCAGCGGGCCGGTGGCGGCCAGTTCCGCGCTGGCCTTGTCGTTGAACCTGCCGGCGGTGCAACTGCTGGAAGCCTACGGGCCGAAACGCTTCGCCGCGCAGATGCGCAGTGGCGGCGTGCCGCTGATATTGCCGCCACTGGCCGAGCCGAACCTGTCGCTGATTCTTGGCGGTGCCGGTAGCCGCCTGGAGGATCTGGTTGGCGGTTACGCAGCGTTTTCCCGCAATGGCTTGAGCGCGCCGATCCGCTTGCAACCGGATGATCCCTTGCTTGAACGGCGCCTGCTCTCGCCCGGCAGCGCCTGGATCATCCGGCGGATTCTCAGCGGCCAGGCCCGCCCGGATCGCGACCCGCATGCCGAACTGGTGCAGCGCCCGCAACTGGCCTGGAAGACCGGCACCAGCTATGGCTTTCGTGATGCCTGGTCGATCGGGGTGGGGCCGCGTTACCTGATCGGTATCTGGATCGGTCGCCCGGACGGTACGCCGGTGCCCGGCCAGTTCGGCCTGGCTTCAGCTGCGCCGTTGATGCTGCAGGTGCATGATGTGCTGAGCAACCGCGACAGCCAGCGCGGCATCGCCGTACCGGTGGCGGCGGTGCCCGCCAACGTGGGGGTTGCGGCGATCTGCTGGCCGCTCGGGCAACCCATGGCCCGCCAGGACCCCAACTGCCGGCGCCAGCGTTTTGCCTGGACCCTCGACGGCACCACGCCGCCGACCTTGCTGGCCCAGGACCAACCTTTGAGCGTCGGCTTGCGCGAGACGGTCTGGGTCAACGATCAGGGCTTGCGTGTCGATGCCACCTGCGCCGGTGCCCAGGCCCGGGACATCGCCCTTTGGCCTTCGCCGCTGGAGCCCTGGCTGCCCCGGGTGGAACGCCGCGAGGCGCGCTTGCCCAAGATCGATCCGCAGTGCCCGCCGCAGGTGCCGCCCAGTGCACCGCCGTTGTCGATCGTCGGTGTGCGCCAGGGGGATCAGTTGCGCCGCCCGGCCACCAGCAGCGAGCCATTGCGCTTCAAGGTCTCGGCCCTTGGCGGTAACGGTCGCCACTGGTGGTTCCTCAACGGTGCGCCACTGGGCGAAACCAGCGGCCAGGAAAACCTCACGGCGAGCTTCGAACAGGCCGGGCGTTTCGAGTTGAGCGCCCTGGATGAAAGCGGCGAAACCGCCCGGGTGGAGTTCCAGGTCAATGACTGACGCCGCCGATTAGACGATGCCGGAGCCAGCACCTACGCTTGAATTGACGAGGCCGCCGTTCTGGCGGCTTCGTACTGTTCGGGATCATGGAGTGTCCGATGCGTGCGTTGGCTGTCGCGATTGTTGGGTTGTCCTGGGCGAGCGTTGCCAATAGCGAACCCCTGCCGCGCTTTCTCGACAGCCACGAAATCGAGCGAAACCTGCCGGCCCCCAACTTGCCGGCCGATGCCTATAGGCCGAGCAATCCGGGGGTGCAGGTGCCGATTCCGGTGACCCAGGCCCAGCCGTTGTTGCGCGGCACGCGGATCTTCCTGCGCAAGGTGCGCTTCGAAGGCGGCAGCATCTATCCGTTGAGTGACCTGCGCGACAACTATCAGAGCCTGGTCAACCGCGAAGTCAGCCTGGGCGAGCTGATGGATGCCACCCAGCGCCTGACCCAGCGCTACCAGCAGGACGGCTACCTGCTGTCCCATGCCTATCTGCCTGAGCAGGATTTCGCCGATGGCCGGGTGCGGGTGGTGCTGGTCGAGGGCTACATCGACGATCTGCAATTGCACGGTGAAGTTGGCCCGGCGGCGGCCTATGTGGAAAAGCTGGTGGGCAGGCTCAAGGCCGAGCGGCCACTGACTCGCGCCACCTTCGAGCGTTATGTCGCGCTGATGAGCCGTCTGCCGGGTTTCAGCGTGCAGGCGCGCTTGTCGCCGGCGAACGCCGCCAATGGCGCCAGCCGGCTGATCGTCGAGGCCACGCGTCGGCCTTTCAACGCCACAATGACTGCCACCGACGGCACCCGCGATGACCCCCAGGCATTGCTCACGGTGAACAGCAATGCGCAGACGGCGCTCGCTGAACAGTTCAGTGTCACCGCTTTAGCGCCGCGCGGGGAAGATCACGAAAGCTACTTTCGCCTGGACTACTCCCAGTACCTGGACGATCAGGGCAGCCAGCTGCACCTGTCGGCGTCGCGTTACGAAAGCGACCCCAGTGCCCAGGTGCTGCTCGGCGATGGCACCCAGCTCAAGGCCCATCGCGAGAATGACCGTTTCTCGGCCGGCCTCAGTCAGGTGCTGCTGGCCGCGCCCGGCGAGTCGCTCAACGTTGCCGCGCGCTTCTACATGGTCAATGACGATGTCGTGTATCGCGCGGTCGGTGCACCCCTGCGCCTGAGCAACCGCACTGACGTGCGCGCGTTGGGCTTTGAAGGTGAGTGGCGCAAGGCCGATGCCGAGCAACTGCGGATTGTCAGTGGTGGGGCCTACCAGGGCCTGGATTACCTGGGGGCGAAAACCAACAGCGACTTCGACCTGGATTTTCTGCGCTTGCGCCTGTCCGGGTTGCAGAGCGACCGCCTGTTTGGCAACTGGCAGGGCGTGGCGTCGGCGGCTTTGTACTGGAGTGGCGACAGCCTGCCCGACAGCGAGCGGGTGGTGTTTGGCGGGCAGAGCTTTGCCCGCGGCTATCCCGCCGACCAGGCCCTGGGTGACAAGGGCTGGGGTCTGGCATATGAGGTGAATTACAGTTTCAACGGCGATGGCCGCTGGGTGAAGCTGCTGCAACCCTATGCCGTGCTGGATACTGCGCGCACCTGGTTCAATGAAGTGGACCTGCGCGATGCACACTTGAGTTCAGTGGCGTTGGGGCTGCGTATTGGTGATGGGCGTTTCTATAACCTGGCGCTGGAGCTGGCCAAGCCACTGTCGGATGTCGCCCTCGACAGCTTTGACCGGGAACCGCGGGTGAGTTTGAGTTTCAGTTTGCAGCTGTGAACTTGCGTCGCCTGGATTACGACCCTTTCGGGCTCGATCGCCGGCAACGCCGGCGCCCCACAGGGGCAGCAGCCCCTGCAGGTTCATTGCACCAACTGCATCCGCGGTTTGGGGAACAGGTTGTCCAGGGTTTCCAGCAGGCGAGTGTGGTAGATCGGCTTGCGGAACAGGTCCAGCACCTGCAGGCGCAGCAGGTCGCTGATGTCGTCCATGTCGGCATGCCCGGAGGTGACAATCACCGGCAGGTGCTGGCGTGAGGTGTGCTCGCGCAGGCGCTTGATCAGTGATATGCCGCTTTCCTCCGGCATCCGCAGGTCAGTGATGACCAGGGCCACGTCCGGGTGGCGGGTGAGCTGTTGCAGGGCGAGTTTGACCGAGGTAGCCGTGTGACAGCAAAACCCCTCACCCTCCAGCAATTCGGCAAGTTCCAGCAAGGCGTCCTCTTCGTCATCCACCAGGAGCAACTGTTGACGGGGGGAAGAGGTCGGCATAGGGCAGTCCTGTGATCGGCGGGTTGTTCAGTACATCAGCGTGAATCCATTCGTCAATTGGTACCCGTACCACCGCTCGGCGCTGGCGTGGCTTTTAGCGCGTTTTCAACTTTGGTCATGACGCCAGAGACGTTTGTGGAAATGGGTGTAATGAACGCCGTCAACGCTACCGCGACCATCGCCGCGACAATCGCGTACTCGATGCCTGAGGCACCATCCTTGCGATAGAAGAATTCTTTGCAGCTCTTGAGGATTCGGGAAAGACGCATGGCATTTCTCCTTGCGCGGGGAGGCGCAGATGGCAGGGGTATTTGATGATTCCCCTTTGCCATCACAGCATCGTCAACGGGTCATACTTCGGCAAATGTAAGAAGGCATTAACACTAAAGTTATAACCAGATGCCGACGCCAATAAGTTGTTGTTTTGTGGTGCTGTCGGTTTTGCGACGGAAAAAAATCTGACGGGTAATGGCATTTTGTCCTAGCTGCGCTACCGTCAAATAGCGAAATAGTAGTTTCCGACTGCAGTGCTGTGGGCCATTTCACATAAAGGGCCGCAAGAACGCTGAGGGGAAGGAGGATCGGCATGAGCAGTCGCATTACCATCATCCTCGCAGGCTTCTTTCTGCTCGGTGCGTTACTGGCCGGTTACTGGGGCCTGGTCCTAAGCCGGCCACCCAGTGAACCGCTTGCCGCATCTGTCGCTGCACCTGTACCGATGCCAGTTGAGCAAGTGGCAAAAGATGCCGCTGATGAACTGCGCAAGCCGGTGGTGGTGTTGCGTCGCGACGTTGCCGCGTATGTGCCGCTGACGGCAGACGACCTGGTGGTAGAGCGCTTGCAGGTGGCTGCGCCCGGCAGTTTCCAGACCCTTGAGCAAGTTCTCGGGCGCAGCAGTTGGCGCGCGTTGAGTGCTGGAACCTGGCTGGATCAGGGCAGCTTCGAAGCCGGTGGCCCGCTGGCACGGATGATCCATCCTCATGAGCGAGCGCTGGCGGTAGCGGTGGATGAGGTGGTGGGTGTCGCCGGGCAGTTGAGTCCGGGCGATTATGTCGATGTCTTGCTGTTTCTGCGCGAAGAGACCCGCAACCCGCAAGCATCGGCTCAAGTGGTACTGCCCGCACTACGTCTGCTCAGTGTCGGCGAACAGTTGGGCCTGACCAATGACGGCAAGCCCGCGCAGCCGCCAGTGAATGAAAAGAGTCATCCGCAGCAACCGTCAAATGCTGCGCGCACGGTAGTGCTTGCCGTTCCCGAGGCACTGGCCAGCCGCTTGCTGCTTGCCGCCCAGGCCGGCAGTTTGCGCCTGGCCGTGCGCAGCGCCGAAGAGAAGCGCCTGGCCCGCTACTGGGCGGACCCCAAAGCCAGTGCTAAGGAAGTCGATAGCGCCAATCGCAAACTCTATCGCTTCAGTCAGCTTGCCCAGCTACCCGCCGCCCAGCCGGTGGCCAGCGTCGCGCCGTCGCGCGGCATAGAAATCATCCGCGGAAATCAAGCCAGACAGCCAACTCCCTGACCAAGCAAGGATGCCCTTCAATGAGCAGTCGTTCCGAGCGGGTAATCAAGCAGATGCTCTGTGCCTTGCCGTGCACTGCGCCGCAGTTGCCAACGGCGCTGGCAGCACCCAAGGGTTGCGCCATGACGTCCCGAACCGGGGCTGGTTGTTCCTCGAAAACGGCGACTTCGAACGTCGCAGCGGGTTATCCCAATGAGTGAAAGCCTGAGCCAGACCTTCCTTGCCATCACCCGTAACGATGGCGACTTGCAGTGGTTGCAAGGTGCGCTGGCGCCAATGGGGCAGGTGGTGGGCGCCGGCAGCGGCAGCCTTGACGAGTTGCTGGCGCTGGTCGATGTCACCTTTGCCAGTTTGGTGTTCGTGGGGCTGGATCGTGAGCAGGTGGTCAATCAGTGCGCATTGATCGAGGGGGTGCTGGAAGCCAAGCCGATGCTGGCAATCGTTGCCCTGGGCGATGGCATGGACAACCAGTTGGTGCTCAATGCCATGCGTGCCGGGGCGCGGGACTTCGTCGCCTATGGCTCACGCTCCAGTGAAGTCGCAGGGTTGGTGCGGCGCTTGAGCAAACGCCTGCCGCCAGTAACCAGCAACCCCAGCCTTGGGGGGCTGACGGTACTCTATGGCGCCCAGTGCACCGCTGATGGCGCCTTGCTGACCACCCATATGGCGCGAGTGGTGCAAACCAGCGGCCAGCAAACGTTGCTGCTGGACCTTGGCGTGCCTCGTGGCGACAGCCTGGCGTTGCTCGGCCTGGAAGCCTCGTTTCATTTCGGCGATGCCCTGCGTCACTTGCGCCGGCTCGACAATACCCTGATCGACAGCGCCTTCACGCGTGAAAGCTCGGGCCTGCGCCTGCTGGCCTACGCCGAGACTGACGAGCCGCTGGAGCGCACCAGCGCGGCGGAGCTGTACATGCTGCTCAGCGCCTTGCGCCAGCATTTCCAGCACATCGTCGTGAACCTGGCCGGGCAGGCTGACAGCGAAGCCTTGCGCACCTTCGTCAGCCATTGCGACAAGCTGATCTGGTACACCGACCAGAACGTCCTCGATTGCCGGCGCAACCTGGAGGTACTGACTCAATGGCGCGAGAAGGGCATGAAACTCGAACACGCCAGCCTGCTGGTCGACCGCTACCTGCGCGGCGTCGCACCGGACTCCGAAGCCCTGGGAAAGCGCTATGGCTTGCCGGTTCTACGGGTTTTACCCTACAGCCCAGAGGTGCGCCTGAATGCCAAGAACCAGGGCCTGACCTTGTTCGAACTGGCGCCGCGCGAGCAGCTCACCCAACATTTGAAAGCGCTCGGTGAACGGCTGGCGCGCCGCTCCGAGAGCAACCCTGCGGTCAGCGCCAACTGGCTCAATCGGTTATGGGGGCATAAATGAGCGGTGACGAACTGTTCGGCGGCCCGCGGCACAACCTGGGGGCCGACCCGCAAGGGCTCAAGCGTGCCTTGCATCGTTACATCATCGACGCCATCGAGGATAGCGGGCGCAACCTGCTCGAAGGCTCGCGCCCGGCCTTGGCGCAATTTGTGGTGGAGCAGGTCGGCGACTATATCGCCCGATTGCACCTGGCCCTGTCGCGCTACGAGATGGAACGCCTGGCCGAGGAAATCGTCGACGAACTGACCGGCTTCGGTCCGCTTGAAGTGCTGTTGCGCGATACCAGCGTCACCGAAATCCTGGTCAACGGTCCGCACCGGGTGTTCATCGAACGAGCCGGCGTGCTGCAGCGCACGGATCTGCGCTTTATCGATGCGCACCATGTCGAGCGGGTCATGCAACGGATTCTCGCGCCCTTGGGCAGGCGCCTGGATGAATCGTCACCCATGGTCGATGCGCGTATGCCTGACGGCAGCCGGGTCAACGCGATCATTCCGCCGGTGGCGCTGGACGGCCCGTGCCTGTCGATCCGCAAGTTTCGCAAGGACATGCTCAAGAGCGCCGACCTGCTGGCCACCCGGACCATCGACCAGGGCATTCTCGACTTCATCCAGCTGGCGGTGGCGCGACGCTGCAACATCCTGGTCAGTGGCGGTACCGGCACCGGCAAGACCACCCTGCTGAATATCCTCAGCCAGTTGATCACGCCCCATGAGCGCCTGGTGACCATCGAGGACGTGGCCGAGCTGCAGCTCGATCACCCTCACGTGGTGCGCCTGGAAACCCGTCCGCCGAATGCCGAGGGGCATGGCGAGATCAAGGCCAGCGAGCTGATCCGCAACGCCTTGAGGATGCGCCCCGACCGCATTCTGCTCGGTGAGATCCGTGGCGTCGAAGTGCTCGATGTGCTCACCGCGATGAACACCGGTCACGACGGCTCAATGAGTACCGTACATGCCAACAGCGCCCAGGACGCCTTGCTGCGTCTGGAAACCCTGGTCGGCCTGACCGGCCGCCAGGTGGCCGAGAAAACCCTGCGCCAGATGATCTGTGCGGCACTGGACGTGGTCATTCAATTGACCCGTCTGGCCGATGGCCGCCGCTGTGTCAGCGAGGTGCTGGAGGTAGTCGGGGTGCGCGATGATGTGTACGTCACCAATACCCTGTTCCGTCTCGATCGGCACAACGGCGAGGGTTTCTTGCGGGAGGCGCCGAACCCTGCCGGCGACAAGCTGCGCCGCGACTATTCGGAACTGCAGCCGTGATTGCCGCGGTACTTGGCTTGATCTGCCTGGCGTTGCTGGGGGTATCGGTGCGCTTGTTCTACAGCGGCATGCGCAAGTCGGGTGAGGAGCGGATCCTGCAGCGTCTTGGCCAAGTTCAGGAGACCTCGGCGCTGACGCCCAGTAGCCGCGACTGGCTGGACCGCCTGTTGCTGCGTGCCGGTATCGAGCGGCGCAATGACCGGCTGCTGATATGGCTGGTGATCGGCCTGCTGACAGCGCTGCTGTGTGGCCGGATCCTGGGGTGGGCAGCCGGCGTCGGGCTGGTGCTGCTTGCACCGTTGCTGATCTGGTTGTACCTGGGCTGGCGTTATCGCCGACGGCTGCTGCGGATGATCGAACAGTTGCCGGTGTTGCTCGATCACAGTGTGCGCAGCCTCAAGGCCGGGCGAACCTTGAACGATGCCGTGCTGGGGGCCATCGATGCGTCGCGTGACCCTTTGCATGGCGCTCTACAGCGGGTGCGGCGCAATGTGCAGATGGGCGTCAGCCTGGACGATGCCATGAGCGACCTGGCCGAACTGTATGAGCAGGATGAGCTGCGCCTGTTCGCATTGGGCCTGCGTATCAATCATCGCTACGGCGGCAACGCCAGCGAACTGCTGGAGAACCTGATCAAGCTGATTCGCGAGCGCGAGCAGGGTAGCCGTCAACTGCGCGCCATGACCGGTGAAACCCGCATGACCGCGACTGTCCTGGGCCTGTTGCCGGTGGCTATGGCCGGCTATTTTCTGATCAGTAACCCCAACTACTTGCTGTCAATGTGGCAGGACGGCAACGGTCAGTTACTGCTGCTCGGCGCCTTTATCCTGCAAGTGGTGGGGTGCCTGGTGTTGTGGCGTATGTTACGGAGTATCTGAAATGGCCTGGTTGCTCTGTGCCTTGATGTTCTTCGCCGCATTTGTCTTGCTGGCAGGCCAGTTGCTGCACCAGCGTCGTCGTCAGCACCTGGTCGCTCGGCGTCTGCAGGGCCAGCTTGGCAGTGAGAACCGCTTGGGCAACTGGCTGCAACAGATCGGTAGCAGCCGGCTGGGCCAGCGCTCGATGAATCTGGATAGCGAGACCCGTCTGCTGCTTGACCGCATGGGCTGGCGGCGGAGTCGGCAGCGGGCGCTGTTTGCCGCTTGCCAGGTTGGCGTGCCGTTCCTGGCCCTGGGCTTGGGCGTAGCGCTGCAGGAGACCCTGTGCCGCGATAGCCAGGTACCGTGGCTGGTACTGCCGTTTTGCGCCATGGGCGTGGGTTATCTGCTGCCCAAGCGCCTGCTGGCGAGGGCCGCTGCGCGTCGTCAGCAACAGATTGCCGGCGAAGTTTCGACCTTCATACCCTTGCTGAGGATTCTCTTCGAGTCGGGCCTGGCGGTGGAGCAAACCTTGCGTGTTCTGAGTCGGGAGTCGCGACAACTGTTGCCAGTGTTGAGCGAGGAGTTACGGGTGATTCTGCTGCGGGTCGACTCCGGTTTGGCCTTGGCTGCGGAGCTTGAGAAAACCGCGCAGTTGCTCAGCGTCGAGGAGTTCAGCGACACCTGCGTGATTCTCCAGCAATTGCTGACCCAGGGCGGTGGCGCAATGAAGTCGCTGTTGGCGCTCAAGCAACTGCTCGATGACCGTCGCCTGACACGCATGCAGGAACGGATTTCGAAGATGTCCGGGAAGATGTCGATGGTGATGATGGTGTTTTTGTTTCCGGCCTTGCTGATCGTGTTGGCCGGCCCCGGCCTTAGCGCCTTGGGCAGGGCATTGGGTTCATGAGCGGGAGAAAGGCATGAAGACAATGATGCCCCCTGGCAGTGGCGCTGGGAGAAGGTCAGCCGGGCGGTGCTGCACTCAGTGCGCCGTAACTCGCTGATGCAGGGGCGAGGAGATGGGAGACAGCGCCAGCGCCAGTTGGGTGCGGTTGTGCATGTGGGTCAGGCGCAGCACCTGGGACACGTAGAGCTTCACGGTGTTCTCGGTGATGCCCAGTTCGCAGGCGATCTGGTAATTGGTCTTGCCCTTGCTGACCAGTTTGGCCACGTCCAGCTGACGCGGTGAAAGCTTGTCGAACAGCGCCGGCAGGTTGTCGGTTTCAGCTTCGGGACTGATGTCGGTGGCGCGGCGGTGAGCTCCAAGTCCACGGGCTTTGTCCAGGTCCTGGTAGAGGTCGTCGATCGACTCGGCCAGAAACTGCAGCTTCTGGTTCAGGTCACCCAGGTGCTGGTAGCTCCTGCGCCGCTCCAGCACGGCGACTTCCTGGCGTTGCACGCCTTCAAGCAGCTCGTTGAGGTCGACTGGTTTCTGGTAGTAATCGGCAAAGCCTTCGCGCAGTGCCCTGATCACGTCCTGCTTGTTGGCGCGACCGGTGAGCATGATTGCTTCGAACAGCCGCTGCGACCCGGCAATGGCCTTGAGCGCGCGCATCAGTTCGAGGCCATCGCAGTCGGGCATGTGCAGGTCGCACACCACCAGCGCGATCTCCTGATCGACGCTGAACTGCTCGATGGCCTGGGTACTGGAGTGGCAGGGTACGCAACGGTAGCCGCTGCCCTGGAGAAACTCACACAGCTCTTCAACGATCAGTGGCTGGTCGTCCACAACCAGCACCTTCAACTCACTGACTGGCTTGCTCACATGCAACTCCCTGCGCTATTCGCCTTGGTGTTCCCGAGGCCAGGCCGAGCCTGGATCCATTCCTGGCACACACTAGAAAGTAGACGCACTTTTTGACTATGTACAAGGTTTGTACATCCTTTTGTAGCCAACATTCGCTCAATTGATCCAGACCGCAGCAAGGAGAAAACCGACCAGCAGGAACGGCGCAAAGGGCTGCTTTTTTGACGACTCTTCACTCAACTGCTTCAGACGGTTCTTAACCTTCTGACTTAAAAGGGACCACAGCCAACGACGGCTGAACAGCCAGGCGACAAGCGCGACCCCGGCACCGATGAAGGTGCCCAGCAGGTGCAGGCGATCGGTGGCCAGGGCCAGGGCCCCGAGCAATTTCACATCGCCCGCCCCCAGGCGGCCGAGCATGTAGCCTGGCAGGGTCAGCAGCATGACGATGGCCAGCGCCCAGCCACCTTCGCTGGCATCGGCGCCAATCCAGGTGTGGCCGGTAACGAACAGATAAGCCAGGGCGCAGGCGGCGGCGCCGAGGGTCAGGGTATTGGCGATCTGGCGTTCGCGCAGATCTTGTTCAGAGCACAAGGCAAGCCACAGCAGCAGAACAATGCTTTGCATTGGCGAAAGGCCATCCCTTTGTGGTGAATGATTCTATGCTGTCTTTCAGGTGTCTCTGTCAGGGTAGACGCGATCATGAAAGCAAGCCTGTGCAAGCGGCAAAAAGGTGCGGCAGCCCTCGAGTTTGTCGCGGTATTCGTGATCTTCTTCGCGGTTTTCTATGGGGTGCTCAGCTACGGCCTGCCCATGCTGATGCTGCAGTCGTTCAACCAGGCCAGCAGCGAAGCGGTGCGCCGCTGCGTGGCGCTGGATCCTGGCAGCGCCACCTACAGCGCGGATGTCAATGCTCTGGCCAAACGCGTGCTCGGTGAGCAACTGGCGTGGATGCCGGCGTCGTTGAATTTCCAGGTCAACAGCGATGCCAGCATCAACCTTACGGCGGGCAAGTTGCTGACGGTGAAGATCGACTACGCCAAAGCCAAACTGACCTCGGTGGTGCCGGTACTGACCCTGCCGGGCATCGGTGAGATACCGCGTCTGCCCGCCAGCCTCAAGGCTGAAGCGAGTCTGCAACTGTGAGTGGCGGGCATAGCCTGTTCGAACGTTGGCGCGGGCGCGCGGCGCCGGTCGAAGAACCCTTGCCGCAAGGGCCCGAGGTGCCGGCGGTGGGCCTGCAATTGTGGCTGGATGCCGCGGCCAGGGTGTTGCGCCTGGCCGGCCCGCTGCGCTCGGCGCTGGCGCTGCCGACCCAGGCCGGCGTGCGCCTGCACGACTACGTGCAGCCTTACAGCCTGCTGGTGCTCGAAGGCCAGCCGGCAGACTGGCAGGGCCAGCCGCTGGAGCTGGATTTCAAGGCGGCCGGCGGCCACACCCTGCACACCCGAGGCTGGTTGCTGGCCCAGAGCGATGGCGGCTGGTTGCTGCAACTGTTTGATATCGGCGACCTGTTGCAGCACCGCCAGCAGGCCCTGGCCGCCGAGCGTCAGCAGCACCTAACCACGCACCTGGCCTGCGCATTGCGCGCCTGCAGTATCGAACGCCTGCAAGCGGTGGCCGAAGAACAGCTCAACTGGCTGGTACGCCACTGGCGAGCCCGGTGCGCGGCGGTGCTGGTGCAAACCGGGCAGGGCTGGCAGACCTATGCCTGCAGCGGCGACGCGCTGCACTGGCCGCGTGACGAACAGATCGCGCCGTTGCTCGATCGCCAGTTGCCGGCGGGCATGCTCAGCAGCGCCTGCGAGCCTGGCTTGCAGGCTTTGCTGCCGGGGCTTTCGACTTACCTGTTGGCCTTTGCCCAAGGCCAGGTCAATCAGGCCTGGCTGATCTGTGTCGAGCCGCAAGAGGTGTTGCAAGCCGAGGATGCCCTGCTGGTTGCCGCCGCCTTCGTCGAACCCCTGCTCGGTCGCCTGGCTGCGCACCAACTGCATCAGCAAAGCGAACGCCTGGACAGCCTGCAACTGCAGTTGGGCGCTGGCTGGTGGCAATGGCGCCTGGACGAGCCGCACCTGCACCTGGACCCGGCACTGGCCGAGAGCCTGGGTGTTCCTGCGGCGCTGACGCTCAATCAATGGCTGAGCCGCGTGCACCCGGCGGACCGCGAAGCCACCCAGCTGGCCTTTGGCGACCTGCAGCGCCAGGGCTGTGCCTTGCAACTGAACCTGCGCTTGCTCGACCACAACACCCAGACGCAGCCGCGCGGGTATCGTTTGTGCGGCCAGGTGCACGGTAGCGGCGGCAACCGCCGGGTACAGGGCTTCATGCTCGACATCAGCGACATCAAGGCGCAGCAGCTGCAGGCCAGTGCTGCCCATGCGCGCCTGGAAAACCTGATCGCCAGTTCGCCGGCGGTGATCTATATCCAGCGCTACGCCGAAGGCGCGTTGCTGACCGAGTTCTGCAGTGCCAGCCTGTTGCCGATGCTCGGCTGGCAGCCGCTGACTGGCGAGGCGCTGCAGCCTGCGCAGTGGTTGCACCCCGATGATCAGCCACTGTGGCTGGAACGTACCCGCACGCTGCTGCAACTGGGCCAGAGCCGCAGCCGTTATCGCCTGCGTGATCATCACGGCGGCTATCACTGGGTACTCGATGAAGCCCGTCTGCTGCGCGATGACCTGGGCTTGCCGGTAGAGGTGGTGGGCATCTGGCTGGATATCAGCGAGGCTACGGAAGCTGCGGAAAAAGTGCGTCAGAGCGAGGAGCGCTATCGGGTGCTGGTCGAGGATTCCCCAGCGATGATCTGCCGCTACCGGCCGGACCTGAGCCTGGTATTCGGCAACCAGCCGCTGGCCGATTACCTGGAGTGCGCACCGGCACAACTGGCCGGAGTGAACCTCGGCCAATGGCTGTCCGAGACGCAGCGCGAGGCTTTTGTCGAACGCCTGGCGGGGTTGACCCCGGAGCAGCCGGTCAGCAGCGCCGAGATCTGCCTGCAACTGCCAGGGCGCGAGCATGCCTGGTGGGTGTGGTCCGATCGTGGGCTGTTCGACGAGCATGGCCAGTTGCAGGAAATCCAGGCGGTGGGCCGCGACAACACGCAAGTACGGCGCACCCAGCAGCAACTGCTGCAAAGCGCAAAAATGGCCACCCTCGGTGAAATGGCCACCGGCCTTGCCCATGAGATCAACCAGCCGCTCAACGTGATGCGCATGGCCGTGGTCAACGCCCTCAAGCGCCTGGAAAACGGTAATGCCGAGGTCGACTACCTGCAGGACAAGCTCAGGCGTATCGACGCCCAGGTGCTACGCGCCTCGAAGGTGGTCGATCACCTGCGCGTATTCGGTCGGCGTTCTGAGCATGAGCAGCAACTGTTCGCGCCCTGGCAGGCGGTGGAGGGGGCCCTGTCGTTGCTGGCCGACGGCCTGCGTGGCAAGGGGGTGGAGCTACGGGTGCAGGTGCCTGAGCACGAGCTGCAGGTCCGTGGTCATCAGGATCAGCTGGAGCAGGTGCTGATCAACCTGCTGGTCAACGCCCGCGATGCCCTGCTGGCCCGCCGCGAGCAGCAACGCGACCTGCAGCCGTGGATCGCCCTGAGTCTTGAGCGGGATGCGCAGCAACTGCGCTTGCTGGTCGAGGACAACGGCGGCGGCATCGAGCCGCGTTTGCTCGAGCGCATCTTCGAGCCGTTCTTCACCACCAAGCCGGTGGGCGTCGGCACTGGTCTGGGGCTGTCGGTGAGCTACGGCATCATCGACACCATGGGTGGCTGCCTGAGTGTCGAAAACGGCGAGCACGGTGCGCGGTTCTGCATCGAGTTGCCGCTGGCTCAGATCATCAGTTGAGCGCGACCGCTGTGGCAACTGAGGTTGGCACCGATCTCCACCTGGTTCAAATCGATACCCAGCAGCGTCAGCAGGTTGTTGATGATCGGGTCGAGCAGAGCCCCCAGCAAACCACCGATCAGGCCTGAGACCGTATTGAGCAACAGGCTGACCAGCGGAATCTGCGGGCTCAGCTCCAGGCCCTGCAAGGTGTTGCGTACGCTGGAAACGATGTTTTTCGAGCTGAGCAGGTGGTTGGCCGAGTCCTGTTCAAGCTCGGGTGGCTTGAGGTAGCTGAAGGATTCGCTCTGGCTGAAAACCGGTGAGTTCGCGCCCAGGCCGATATCGATCCCCAGCACGCTGAGCAGGACCAGAGGGCTGGCATCGACCGGATGCGTCGAGGAAAAGAAGTTGTTGCTGTTGATCGTGCCGATCAGCACCTTCACCGCCGCCGCTTCATTGCGTACGGTCAGGCTTTTGCTGGCGGCGCAGGCGCAGTTGTAGCCGGTCACATGACTGCTGGCACTGGCAACCTCCAGGCCCACATCCAGGCTGGGATTGGGCAATACCTTGATGATCCCCAAGTTGATACCGCCGAGCAAGGGGCCGAGGTCGACCTTGATCAGAATGCGGGTCTGGGCCGTACGAACATAGATCTGTTCGGGATCTTTTGCGTTGCTCGTGGCTTTGGCCGGATTGCCCAACGCGGAAAACTGCGGTGGCTCGATGATCTTGACCCGCGTCGAGATATTGGCCAGGCCCAGCAAACTGACCGGCAGGCTGACCTCGGCGCCGTGTGCGCTGTTGGCCAGTTGCACCATGCCCTGAACCAGTTGCAAAGCTTGCAGTTTCGCATCCAGCCCGGCACTCGAGCCGCCATTCTGAATATTGAGCAAATCCCCCAGGACAATGCCCCCCGCGTTCTGGGCCAGCACACTGAGCTGGGCCAGGCCGCTGACATCCACCAGCGGGTTGTTCTGCGCCGCCACCTTGGCCATGACGTCCAGGGCTTCACCGAGCTGGAGGGTCTTGCCCAGCAGTTCGGTGTAGTTGCCTGCAGTGACCTGGGCCTTGATCGCCAGGGCATCGAGGTAATTGAGCAGGTTGACGTTGGCCTGCAACAAGCCCTGCCACTGGGCCAGGCTCAAATTGACCTGGCTGCCCAGCAATGTGCTCATCAATGAGTTGAGCAGCGCCGAACGTGACGAATCGATGTTCAGCAAGGTACTGCGAATGTTCAAACGGGCCAACGGCGGACCGGCCTGGGCGGCGGTCGCATGAGCGCTGAGGCGAGTGCTGGAACTGAAGGGTGCAGAGGACGCCAGCGAGCGAATACCGGCGGCAATGCTGGTGTCCAGGGTATAACTCGCCGTAACGCGTATGGCATCGGCTTTGCTGGCATCGGCCGTGAATACCCGCAGGCTGCCAGCGCCGGTTTGCAGGCTGCCGCACTCGACCTTCAGGCTGGGCTCGGCGCCTGGTTTATGACCGTTGCGAGTCGCTGCCTGGACTGCCAGGGTTTGCGCATTGGGTCCTGGTGGCAGACAGGTGCCTTTGCCATTGACCGCCTCCAGCGCCGCCATGTCGACTACCCGCTGCAATTTGCGCTGCTCCAGGTACAACCGCCCGCTGTCGACCACCAGCAGCACGAACAACAAGGCCATGCCCAGGGTCAGGGCGGCGATCAAGCCGATGGCGCCACGTTGCCGTGCTGGAAAGCGAGAAGACACGAGCACTCCTTTGCCGGCCCATGGCCGCGCGGGGCAGCAGCAGTGCAAAGGAGTGTAGTCAAGATAATGGCCAGTCGCCTGTATGCGACTGGCGGGTGAGGTTCAACGTGGCGGGTAGTTGCCCATCAGTTTGGCGACGGTGTTCTGGATTGCCGTGTTGCGTTCTTCCGGGCTTGGCGGGTAGTTGTTCATGATCTGTTCGGCACTGCCGCGCCACACCAGCTTGCCGTCGCGGGCATCGAACAGGTCGACCTGGATAGTTGCCACCTTGTAGTCGACGCTGCGGGTTTCGTTGTACATCGGCCCACCCCAGTAGCCGCCCCAATAGCCGCCCCAGGCGCCGCCATAGTTGGTGGTGACCTGTTGCTGGCGGTTCTCGACGATCAGGTAGGCCTGCACCTTGAGGTCACCGCGGCTGTTGCCCTGGGCCGGGCGCAGCCCGCGCTGGTCGAGCTGGCCGGCCACCGCCTGGCGAATGCGCTGCTCGGTGAGGTCGCTCTTGATCCGTGGGTCGTCCGGACGGTACTGCAAAGCCGGTTCCTGCCAGGTCCAGCTGCGGTAGGCGGCAAAATCCCGGCTGGCATCGAAGTCCTGGGTGACGTTGCCGCTCTGGCAGGCGCCGAGCAACAGCACTAACGAAAGTAAAGCGAGACGGCGCAACATGATGGTTCTCCGATTGCCTTTAACTGGGAGGATAGCTGGCCAGAGCCTTTTGCACCGATTCGCGCAGGGCGTCGGCGCGCTTGCCCTGGGAGTCCTGGCTGGCGGTTTCGGCGCTGGCGCTCCACACCGGCTGGCCGTCGCGGGCGTCGTACAGATCAACGCGCACCACCATCACTTCGACCTCGTAGGTACGCACCAGCGGCACGCTGCCGTAGACCCCGTAGCCATTACGGTAGCCGCCTAAGCCCGCGTAACCACCGTAGGGATAGGTGTCGTAGGGATAGTAGTCTTCGCGCACCTGGCGCAGGCGCCGTTCCAGGCGCAGGTCGGCGCTGACCAGCAGATCGCCGCTCTGGCCGTTGCGTGCCGGACGCAGGCCGCGCTGGTCGAGGGCATTGCTGACCGCATCGGCGACCTGGGCAGGTTCGGCATAGGTGCTGCCAGCCGGTAGCTGGCCGTTGAGCCATGCCCAGCTGCGGTAGCGCCCGTAGTCGCGCGGCGCGGCAGGGTAGGCGCTGGCATCGAAGGTGTTGGCCGCTTGCGGCGGCGCCGGGGGTATTGGCCGGGAACTGGCGACATAGGGGTTGCTGCCCTGGCAGGCGACCAGGGCCAGGCACAACAGGCCCAGGGTCAAACGGTACGGCATGTCACCCTCCCGGTGGGGCGCTTCAACGCGGTCGACAGATCCAGTGCAGGTAGCGGCCCAGGCCGGCAAACGCCGGGTGACGCCGATGTGCCAGCTCCATTTCCAGCAGGTCGAGCAGCTCGGCCTTGGCCTGGAAGTCGCGCGGCATGTAGTCGTGGAAAACCCGCACACCACTTTCACTTTCGATCTGCCACAAGTCTTCAAGTTGCGCCTTGAGCGTACGTGGATCAAGTGGTTTTTGCGGGGTCAGGCTCTGCTTTTCACCGGCCAGTTCGTTGCTGCGCAACTTGCGGAAATGGCCCTTGAGCAGGTTGCGGTACACCAGCGCGTCACGGTTGTAGAACGCCAGCGACAACCAGCCATCGGCACGGGTCAGTTGATGCAGCACTGGCAGGATGGTCTCAGGCTCGGCCAGCCACTCCAGCACCGCATGGCACAGCACCAGGTCGTAGGGTTCGGTCAGCTGGCCGAGCAGGTCCTGCCACGGCGCCTGGATGAACGTGGCCTGCTGGCCGGCTTCGGCAAAGCGTTCGCGGGCGCCGTCTAGCATCGGCGCGGCGGGCTCGGCCAGGGTTACCTGATGGCCGCGTTGGGCCAGCCACAGGGCCATGTGGCCCAGGCCCGCGCCAATATCCAGTACGCGCAGTGGGCGATCGGGGAGGGCTTGCGCCAGGTCGGCCTGAAGCACCGCCAGGCGGATCGCGCCTTTGGCACCGCCGTAGATTTTCTCGGCAAAACGGGTGGCCAGCTCATCGAAGTGACGGTCGTTCATTTGGCAAAACGCCTTTCGCTGTCGGCCAGTTTGCTTTTGACCACCTGCTCCATGTCCAGGCCCAGCTCGCTGCACAGCAGCAACAGGTAGAGGACGATATCGCCGACTTCCTGGCCGGCGTGCTCAAGCTGCTCGGGCGGCAACTGGCGCGACTGGTCTTCCGTCAGCCACTGGAAGATTTCCACCAGTTCGGCCATCTCGACGCTGGCGGCCATGGCCAGGTTTTTCGGGCTGTGAAAGCCGCGCCAATCATTGGTGTCGCGGATGCGGTGCAGGCGTTCGGTCAGTTCTTGCAGGTTCATCAGGGCTCTCCTCAAGCGGCATAGCTTCAGGCGGGCGCCTTCGCAACGCAAGGGGCGCTCTCAGTTCAATGGCCACCAGGCGCCGCGCATGTGCACCAGCTCGCCATGGCCGTCGAGCTGCAACTGGCCCTCGGCCGCTGCCGGGCTGGCATTGAGGATTACCTCGCTGGGCAGGCGCACCGGTTTAAGGAAGCTCACCTCGATCTCATAACCGCTGACCGGCAGGTGCCCGCGCAGGGCAGCGAGGGTCATGGCCTTGCTCCACATGCCGTGGGCAATGGCGCAAGGGAAGCCGAACAGCCTGGCGCTGATGGCGCTCAGGTGGATCGGGTTGTAGTCGCCGCAGACCTTGGCGTAACGCCGGCCGATATCGCTGTCGGCGTACCAGCGGGTCGCCTCGCTCAAGGGCAGGGTTTCAGGCGCGTCGACCGCGGCCGGCTCGCCGCCCAGTTTCAGGCCCCGGCAGAGCATGCGACTGGTCTCGGACCAGAGCAGGCCGAGGCCGTCTTCAGCTTCGGTGATCAGGTCGAAGGTGCCGCCTTTTTCGTGGGCCTGCAGGTTATCCACATGCACGCTGAAACGCAGGCGACTGATACCGCCCAGGGGGCGTACTACGCGAATGCTGTTGTACAGGTGCACCAGCCCCAGCAGCGGGAAGGGAAAGTCCGCTGCGCTCAGCAACTGCATTTGCAGGGCGAAGGCCATGACATGCGGGAAGGTCGGCGGCAGGCGCCCGTCTTCGCTGAAATGACAGAGTTTGCGGTAGGCCTCCAACTGCTGCGGGTCGACGTTCAGGTGGCAGCGCAAACCACTGGCCGGCAGGCTGTCGCCGCTGATCTTGCGCTTGCGTGCGGCGCGCAGGTACAGCCCGGAAAGCGCCGCGGTACTGCCCAGCTCAAGCCATTTTCGGGTCATGTTCAGGCCCCCATCACGGCTTGGCCGCAAACCCGCAGCACCTGGCCATTGACCGCGCCGCTGCCTGGCTGCGCCAGCCACGCCACCGCTTCGGCGACATCCTGGGGCAGGCCGCCCTGGCCCAGCGAGCTCATGCGCCGCCCGGCCTCGCGCAGGGCGAAGGGAATGGCCGCGGTCATGCGCGTTTCGATAAACCCGGGGGCCACGGCATTGATGCTGGCGCCGCGCTCGGCCAGCTTCGGCGCCCAGGCCTGGGCCAGGCCAATCAACCCGGCCTTGCTCGCGGCATAGTTGGCCTGGCCACGGTTGCCGGCGATGCCGCTGATCGAGGCCAGCAGCACAATACGCGCGTTATCGTGCAGGGCACCGCTGTCGAACAGCGCCTGGGTCAGCAGTTGCGGGGCCTTGAGGTTGACCGCCAGCACCGAGTCCCAGAACTCCGGGGTCATGTTGGCCAGGGTCTTGTCGCGAGTGATGCCGGCGTTGTGCACGACGATGTCGATGCCATCGGGCAGGCCTTCGAGCAACTGCGCCGGGGCGTCGGCCGCGCAGATGTCCAGGGCCAGGCTGCGCCCGCCCAGGCGCGCGGCCAGGGCCTCGAGGTCGGCCTTGGCCGGCGGCACATCAAGCAGGATCACTTCGGCGCCATCGCGCGCGAGGGTTTCGGCAATCGCCGCACCGATGCCCCGCGCAGCGCCAGTGACCAGCGCCTTGCGCCCGGCCAGTGGCCGGCTCCAGTCCTGTACCGCTGTGCCGCAGGCTTCCAGGCGCAGCACCTGGCCGGAAATGAACGCGCTTTTCGGTGAGAGAAAGAAACGCAGCGCCCCTTCGAGCTGGTCTTCAGCGGCTTCGTCGACGTAAAGCAGTTGCAGGGTACCGCCGGCACGCAGCTCCTTGGCCAGCGAGCGGCTGAAACCTTCGAGGGCGCGCTGGGCAACCCGTGCAAGTGGGTCGTCGAGCTGTTCCGGGGCGCGGCCGAGAATGACGATATGCGCGCTGGGCGCCAGGCTGCGCAACAGCGGCTGGAAGAACTCGCGCAGTTGTTTGAGCTGGTCGATATCGTCCAGTTCACTGGCATCGAACACCACCGCCTTGAGCTTGGGACCCAAGCCTGCCACCCACTCGCTGGCTTCAAGTTCGGGGCTGGCGAAGCTGTACAGCTCGTCGGTCAGGCGCTTGGCGAAGCTTTCGACGGTCTTGGCCAATGGCCCGCCGCCGAGCAGCAGGGCGCCTTCGATCGGCCGCAGGCGGCCGGCTTGCCAACGTTCCAGGCGCGCCGGGCTGGGCAGGCCGACGGCACCTACCAGACGGCGGCCAAGGTCGGAGTTGGCGAAGTCGATATAGCGGTCGCTCATGTGCGGTTCTCCCTGAAATAGCTTGAAAGTGTGGACCATGATTGGCCATTGGTCGTTCGACTGGGCAAAAAACACCTACGCTGTAGCGGACCATTGGGGAAAAAGAGGACATTACGCATGCGCTCACTGCGCCGGGTCGCCATCATTGGCGGCAATCGCATTCCTTTCGCCCGTTCCAACGGCCCTTACGCCACTGCCAGCAATCAGGCGATGCTCACTGTCGCGCTTGAGGGCCTGATCGAACGTTACAGCCTGCATGGCCTGCGCCTGGGTGAAGTGGCGGCGGGAGCGGTGCTCAAGCATTCACGCGACATGAACCTGACCCGCGAGAGCGTGCTCGGCTCGCGGCTGTCGCCGCAAACGCCGGCCTACGACCTGCAGCAGGCCTGCGGCACCGGCCTGGAAACCGCCTTGCTGGTGGCCAACAAGATCGCCCTGGGGCAGATCGACTGCGGCATCGCCGGCGGCGTTGATACCACCTCGGATGCGCCGATAGCGGTGAGCGAAGGCTTGCGCCGGATCTTGCTCCAGGCCAACCGTGGCAAAACTACCGCCGACAAGCTCAAAGCCTTCCTCAAGCTGCGCCCCGGCCACCTCAAACCCGAGCTGCCGCGCAACGGCGAGTCGCGCACCGGCCTGTCCATGGGCGAGCATTGCGAGCAGATGGCCAAGACCTGGCAGATCCCGCGCCAGGAGCAGGACGAGCTGGCCCTGCGCAGCCACCAGAACATGGCCGCGGCCTTTAGCGAAGGCTGGCATGACGATCTGCTGACCCCCTTCCTGGGCCTGACCCGCGACAACAACCTGCGCCCGGACCTGACTCTGGAGAAACTCGCCAGCCTCAAGCCGGCGTTCGACCGCAGCGGGCAGGGTACGCTGACCGCAGGCAATTCCACGCCGTTGACCGATGGCGCTTCGGTGGTGCTGCTGAGCAGCGAAGACTGGGCCCGTGAGCGTGGCTTGCCGGTGCTGGCCTATCTGCTCGATGGCGAAACCGCTGCGGTGGATTTCGTCAAAGGTCACGAAGGGCTGTTGATGGCCCCGGCCTATGCCGTGCCACGCTTGTTGGCGCGCAACGGCCTGACTCTGCAGGACTTCGACTACTACGAAATCCACGAAGCTTTCGCCGCGCAAGTGCTGTGCACCCTCAAGGCCTGGGAAGACCCGGACTACTGCAAAACCCGCCTGGGCCTGGACGCGCCGCTGGGGTCAATCGACCGCAGCAAGCTCAACGTCAAGGGCAGCTCATTGGCCGCCGGGCATCCCTTTGCCGCCACCGGTGGGCGCATTCTGGCCAACATGGCCAAATTGCTGGCCACCGCCGGCAAGGGCCGTGGCCTGATCTCGATCTGCGCCGCTGGCGGTCAGGGTGTGACGGCGATCATCGAGCGTTGACCTGGGCCACGGGGCTGACCTGCGGGGCCGGGCGATTGGCATAGTGCTCGGCCATGATCGAACAGACGATCAACTGCAGCGGGTGGTAGATCATGATCGGCAGCAGGATCAGCCCCAGTCCGGGGTGCGCACCGAAGATCAGTGCGGCCATGGGCGCGCCAGCGGCCAGGGATTTTTTGCTGGCACAAAACACCGCCGCAATTTCGTCTGCCGGGCTGAAGTTCAGGGCCCGCGCGGTACGGGTGGTGAGCAGCAGAATCAACCCCAGCAGCAGGGCGCTGCCCACCAGGGCAAAGGCGATCACCGAGCCGCCTTGCTGCTGCCACATCCCCGACACCATCGAGTTGCAGAACGCTGCATACACCAACAGCAGGATCACCAGCTTGTCCATGACATTGGTGTAGCGCTTGTGCCGGGCGAAAAAACGCCCGAACCAGGGCCGTAGCAACTGACCAAGCGCCAGCGGCAACAGCAGCAGGGCGCAAAGGTCGAGCAGGGTCGCGCCCAGGTCAATGCCGTCACTGCCACTGCCGACCACCAGGCTCACCAGCCAGGGAGTGAGGAATATCCCCAGGACGCTGGACAGGCTGGCATTGAGGATCGCCGCTGGCACGTTGCCGCCGGCGCTGCCGGTCAGCGCCACCGACGAAGAAATGGTCGAGGGCAGGGCGCACAGGTAGAAAAAGCCGAGCATCAACAGTGCCGGCAACTGGCTGCCGAGCACCTTGTTGCCCAGCCACCACAGCAACGGGAAGACCAGGAAGGTAAAGCCCTGGACCATCAGGTGCAGGCGCCAGTTATTCAGACCGTGACGGATCTGTTCGCTGGACAGGTTGATACCGTGCAGAAAGAACACCAGGAACACGCCGACATTGATCACCACCTCGGCGTGTAGTGCGCCGCCGCTGCGGCCGAATTGCGGGAACAGCCAGGCGAGGAACGTGGCGAGGAACATGCCGCAGAGGAACCAGTCGGTTACCACGCGTTTGAGGTGTTTGAGTGCTTGCATAGGCGGGCCTGCGAATCATTTTGTATTCATTGAGCCCAGAGGCTACGCTCGGCGGGTGATTACCGTCTTGCGACATAAGGCCAACTGATGCCGAGTAACGGACAAAAACCGTCGGCCCGGGCGATTCCGCACCTGGAGCGCTTGCCCCGGCCACTGTATGCCCGCGCCGAAAGCCTCGGCGCCGGCTCCTGGACGCCGCGCCACCAGCATGACTGGGTGCAGTTTTCGTATGCGATCAGTGGTGTGCTCGGGGTCTATACCGCCGAAGGCAGCTACTTTGCGCCACCGCAGTGGGGCGTGTGGATTCCGGCCGGGGTCGAGCACGAGGTGGTGACCTCGATGCAGGCCGAGATGCGCAGCCTGTATGTGCGCCGCGAAGAAGCCCATTGGGCGCCGGGGCAGTGCCGGGTGCTGGAAGTGACGCCGCTGGCCCGTGAACTGATCAAGCAGTTCTGCCTGTTGCCGGCGGCCTACCCTGAAGGCAACAGCGCCGAAGCGCGGCTGGTTGCGGTATTGCTCGACCAGTTGCAGGCACTGCCGGAAGTGGGGTTTTCGCTGCCTTTGCCGCAACACCCGCGGCTGCTCGAGCTGTGCAACCAATTGCTTGAACACCCCGAGCAGACACAGACCCTCACCCAGTGGGCGCAGCGTCTGAATACCTCGGAAAAGACCCTGATGCGCCTGTTCCAGCGCGAAACCGGCTTGAGCTTTCGCGGTTGGCGCCAGCGCATGCGTCTGCTGTCATCGCTGACTGCACTGGAGGCCGGGCAGAGCGTCACCGAAGCCGCGCTGGGCTGCGGTTACGACTCCACCTCGGCCTATATCGCCGCCTTCAAGGGCTTGTTCGGCTCTACCCCAGGCGAGCTGCGCTTCTAGCCGTCAGGTACGGAAGCGCCGTACCAGTGCATCCAGTTCATTGGACAGACCGGCCAGGCTTTGCGAGTCCTGGCGCGCCGAATTGGCCAGCTCCGCCACCAACTGCGCATCGCCGTGGATCTGGCTGATATGGCGGTTGATGTCTTCGGCTACCTGGTGCTGTTCTTCGGCAGCGGTGGCGATCTGCGTGTTCATGTCGCGGATGATGTCCACCGACTCGCGGATCTGCCCGAAGCTGCTGCGCGCAAGGCCGATGCGGCTGACCGACTGCTGCGACACTTGGAGGCTGGCGTGCATCTGCTGGGCCACTTCACTGGTGCGGTTGGCCAGGTTGCCGAGCAGGTTGTCGATCTCGGCCGTGGAGTCGGCGGTGCGCTTGGCCAGGGCCCGCACCTCGTCGGCGACCACGGCAAAGCCACGGCCTTGCTCTCCGGCGCGGGCGGCCTCGATCGCGGCGTTGAGGGCCAGCAGGTTGGTCTGCTCGGCGATCGAACGGATGGTGCCAAGAATTGACTGAATGGCGTTGCTGTCGCGTTCCAGTTGCTGCATCGACTGCGCCGATTGTTCAATCTCCTGGCTCAGGCGATCGACGCTCTGCACTGCCGCATCGATCTGCTGCTGGCCTTCGCGGGCCTGTTGCTGGCCGCTATCGGCCGAGTCGGCGGCCTGACTGCAGGAGCGGGCGACTTCGTTGGCGGTGGCGACCATTTCGTGGAAGGCGGTCGAGACCATGTCCACCGCTTCACGCTGGCGCCCGGCGGCTTCGGCCATGTCGTGGGAAACCTGGGTCGAGCTGCTGGAGGTGGCGAGGATCTTGTTCGCCGCCTGGCCGATGTTCTGGATCAGGTTGCGAATCGCGCTAAGGAACTGGTTGAACCAGCTGGCCAGTTGCGCGGTTTCGTCGCGCCCGCGCACTTCCAGGCTGCGGGTCAGGTCGCCTTCACCCTGGGCGATGCCTTCCAGGCCGCTGGTAACACTGTGGATCGGGCGCACGATGAGCTTGGCGAAGGTGGCCCCGACCAGGGCAAAGATTGCCGCCAGCACCAGGGCCAGGGCGGCGACCAGCCAGGTCAGCTGGGTGGCGGTCTGCATCACTTCGTCGTGGCGGATCAGGCCAATGAAGTTCCAGCCCAGTTGTTCCGAAGGCCAGACGTTGGCCATGTAGCGTTCGCCATCCAGTTCGACTTCGACCAGGCCCTTGCCGGCCTTGGCCAGTTGCGCATAGCCCTCGCCAAGGCTGCCCAGCTGCTTGAAGTTGTGCGCCGGATCGCGCGGGTCGACCAGCACGCTGCCGTTGTCTTCGAGCAGCATCAGGTAGCCGCTTTCGCCAAGCTTGATCTGCTTGACGATCTCGGTCAGTTGCTTGAGCGAGACGTCGATGTTGACCACGCCACCGGGGTTGCCGAGCTGGTTGGCTATGGCGCGCACGGTACTGACCAGCACGGCGTCATCACCGGCCCAATAGTAGGCGTCGGTGCGCAGGGTCTTGCCTGGGTTGGCCATGGCCGCCTGGTACCAGGGGCGTTGGCGCGGATCGTAGTTGGCCATTTTCGCGTCGCCCGGCCAGAAGGCGTAACCGCCATCGCTCAGGCCGTAGGACACGTAGGAATAGGCGGGATGGCTGGCGGCGAGGCTGGCGAAGAAATCGTAGAGTTTCTTGTCCTGTTCGCCCAGGGCGATTTGCCCAGCATCGGCGCCCAGGTACTTTTTCACCTCGCTGCCGGTAGCGCTGACCAGCGGCTGGGCGGCCAGGTAGTCGACGTTCTGGCTGATGCCTTCGAAGAACAGTTGCATGGCGTTGGCCACCTGGCGGATCTCGCGGCTGCTGCCGTCGACAAAGCCTTCGCGGGCTTCGCTGCGCAGGTTGAGGACCACCAGGGTGGCGACCAGAATCACCGGCAAGCTGGCGATTACGGCGAAGGCCCAGGTCAGTTTTTGTTTTATGTTCATCCGCGCTCCAGAATTTTTCTTGTAAACGTACGAGGCTGCTGCAGACTACATCGGCCGTGTGCACTGGAAATAAAGTGTTACTTGGGGGGAATCCCCCGTATTTATTGGTAGTTGCCGAATTTTGTGACCGTTTGGTCGCCTTCAGGCAGAAAAAGAATGGCAAGTCAGGCAGATAGCCGTTACAACGCAGTGCGGTCTTGCTTCAGCGACAAGCAGGTTCCAGGACCTGAGACCTATAACAATCCCGTGTTTGGCCAGACAGGACCCCCGACAGAAACCGATGAAGACTCCAAAACGCATTGAACCGCTGGTTGAAGATGGACTGGTCGACGAAGTACTGCGACCGCTGATGAGTGGCAAGGAGGCTGCGGTGTATGTGGTCCGCTGCGGTCGGGAGCTACGGTGCGCCAAGGTCTACAAAGAAGCCAACAAGCGCAGTTTCCGCCAGGCCGCCGAGTACCAGGAAGGCCGCAAGGTGCGTAACAGCCGCCAGGCCCGGGCCATGGCCAAGGGCTCCAAGTTCGGCCGCAAGGAGGCTGAAGACGCCTGGCAGAACGCCGAAGTGGCGGCGCTGTTCCGCCTGGCCAATGCCGGTGTGCGGGTGCCCAAGCCTTATGATTTTCTTGATGGCGTGCTGCTCATGGAGCTGGTCGCCGATGAATATGGTGACGCCGCGCCACGCCTGAACGACGTGCACCTGGAGCCTGAGCAGGCCCGGGAATACCACGCCTTCGTGATCCGCCAGATCGTGCTGATGCTCTGCACCGGCCTGGTCCATGGCGACCTCTCGGAGTTCAACGTGCTGCTCGGCCCGGACGGCCCGGTGATCATCGACCTGCCGCAAGCGGTCGACGCCGCCGGCAACAACCACGCGTTCAGCATGCTTGAGCGCGATGTCGGCAACATGGCCGCCTACTTCGGGCGTTTCGCCCCGGAGCTCAAGCAGACGCGCTATGCCCGTGAGATGTGGGCCCTGTACCAGGCCGGCAATCTGCTCCCGGAAAGCCCGTTGACCGGCGTATTCGCCGATGACGAGCACAGTGCTGACGTTGACGGGGTGATGCGCGAGATCGACGCGGCGCGCATTGATGAAGCCCGTCGGCGTGCGGCGAAGGCCGACGCCGAACGGGGCACGGTCAAGGACGAAGAACCGGCGCCGCCCTGGCTCCAGTAAACGCCGTCAGTGACAGCAGCTGCCGCCGGCTGCCAGGTCCTTGAGGATCGGGCAGTCCGGGCGGTCGTCGCCCTGGCAGTGGGCGACCAGCTCGCTCAAGGTGTCACGCAGACTCACCAATTCCTCGATGCGCCGGTTGAGGTCGTCAATGTGCTGGCTGGCCAGGGCCTTGACGTCGGCACTGGCGCGCTGGCGGTCCTGCCACAGGGTCAGCAGGCGGGCGACTTCTTCCAGGGAAAACCCCAGGTCCCGCGAGCGCTTGATGAACGCCAATTGGTGCAGGTCGTCCTGCTGGTACAGGCGATAGCCGCTGTCGCTGCGCAGGGCCGGCTTGAGCAGGCCGATCGACTCGTAGTAGCGGATCATCTTCGCACTCAGCCCTGAGCGGCGGGCGGCTTGGCCGATATTCATTGGGTATCGTCCTCAGGCGGGGTGGCCGGTTTCCAGGTTTTCAACAGCAGCGCGTTGCTGACCACGCTGACGCTCGACAAGGCCATGGCGGCGCCGGCCAGCACCGGGTTGAGCATGCCGAAGGCGGCCAGGGGAATCCCGATCAGGTTGTAGATAAACGCCCAGAACAGGTTCTGGCGGATCTTGGCGTAGGTCTTGCGGCTGATCTCCAGGGCTGCCGGCACCAGGCGCGGGTCGCCGCGCATCAGGGTAATGCCCGCCGCCTGCATGGCCACGTCGGTGCCGCCGCCCATGGCGATGCCGATATCCGCGGCAGCCAGGGCCGGGGCGTCGTTGATGCCGTCGCCGACCATGGCGACCACGCCGGACTGCTTGAGCGTGGCAACGGTGGCGGCCTTGTCGGCGGGCAACACCTCGGCGTACACGTCGGTGATCCCCAAGGCTTGACCCACCACGTTGGCACTGCCGCGGTTGTCGCCGGTCAACAGGTGGCTGCTGATGCCTTGCCCGGCCAGCTGGCGTACTGCTTGCCCGGCACCGGGCTTGAGGCTGTCACCGAAGGCGAACAGACCCAGCACCCGCGGCTGCGGGCTGCGCTCGATCAACCATGACAGGGTACGGCCTTCGGCTTCCCAGGCCTGGGCGCTGCTGGCCAGTTCACCGGGTTGCAGGCCGCTTTCATCCAGCATGCGGCGGTTGCCCAGGGCCAGTTCGCGGCCGTCGAGGACGCCGGCGATACCACGGCCGGTCAGCGACTGGCTGTTGCTGATATCGGCCACCCGCAGGCCTTGCTCTTCGCAGGCATCGAGCACCGCCTTGGCCAACGGGTGCTCGCTGCCGCGCTGCAGGGCGCCGGCCAGTTGCAGCAGATGCGCCTGGTCACCGACCAGCGCATGGCTGTGGACAATGCGCGGGCTGCCGGAGGTCAGGGTACCGGTCTTGTCGAACACCACGCGGTTGACCGCATGGGCGCGCTCCAGGGCTTCGGCGTCCTTGATCAGGATGCCGTGGCGGGCGGCGACACCGGTACCGGCCATGATCGCCGTCGGTGTGGCCAGGCCCAGGGCGCACGGGCAGGCAATCACCAGCACGGCGACGGCGTTGATCAGTGCGGTTTCAATCGGTGCGCCGCTCAGCCACCAGCCCACCAGGGTAATCAGTGCCAGCACCAGCACGGCCGGGACGAATACCTGGCTGACCCGGTCGACCAGTTTCTGGATCGGCGCCTTGGCGGCCTGGGCGTCTTCGACCAGGCGAATGATCCGCGCCAGCACGGTTTCCGTGCCCAGGGCCAGGGTGCGCACCAGCAGACGGCCTTCGCCGTTGATCGCACCGCCGGTGACCTTGTCACCCGGCTGTTTCGGTACCGGCAGGCTTTCGCCGCTGATCAGCGCTTCGTCGGCGTGGCTCTGGCCTTCGACCACCTCACCGTCGACCGGGAAGCGCTCGCCGGGCTTGACCAGCACCAGGTCATGCAGGCGCAGCTCGCTGATGGCGACATCGCGCTCCTGGCCGTCGACCAGCAATAGTGCGCGTTCCGGGCGCAGGGCCTCCAGGGCGCGGATGGCACTGGCGGTCTGGCGCTTGGCCCGGCTTTCGAGGTATTTGCCCAGCAAGATCAGGGCAATCACCACCGCCGAAGCTTCAAAGTACAGGTGCGGCATGACCCCGGCGCTGGCTGTGGCCCATTCGTAAATACTCAGGCCGTAACCGGCACTGGTGCCGATGGCCACCAGCAGGTCCATGTTGCCGGCACCGGCGCGCACGGCTTTCCACGCGGCGACATAGAAGCGCGCACCGAGGATGAACTGCACTGGAGTGGCGAGGACGAACTGCGCCCAGGCCGGCAGCATCCAGTGGATGCCAAAGGGTTGCAGGACCATCGGCAGCACCAGCGGCAGGGCCAGCAGCACCGCCAGGGCCACCGACCAGCGCTCCTTGCGCAGGCGGCGTTCGGCGTCGGCCTGGTTGACCTTGGCGCTCTGCGGCAGGCTGGCGCTATAGCCGGCCTGGCTGACGGCATCGATCAGCACACTGCTGTCGACCTGGCCCAGTAGCTGCAGGTGGGCACGTTCGTTGGCCAGGTTGACGGTCACCTGCTGCACGCCCGCGACCTTGGCCAGGGCGCGCTCGACGCGCCCGACGCAGGAGGCGCAGGTCATGCCGCCGATCTGCAGTTCGAGGCTTTGCGCTGGCACGCTGTAGCCGGCTTGCTCGACGGCTTCGACCAGCGCGGGCAGGCTGTCGGCCGGGGCCTGGATGCGGGCCTGCTCGGTGGCCAGGTTGACACTGACCTGTTCGGCACCAACGACCTTGCGCAGGGCGCGCTCGACCCGGCCAGCACAGCTGGCGCAGGTCATGCCGGCAATCGGCAGATCGAATGTGGTAGATGCGGACATGGGGCACTCCTCCTTGGACAGGCCTCAAGCATCAACCTTGCCATACGGGGAAGGTCAATAGTCCAAGCCGGCCCTGATCAGCTTGAGGCCATTCTGGTCCACGGCGATGCGGTATTTATTGATCTCACCGGCCTTCAAGGTCAGTTGCTGGCTACGCTGGTTCTCCAGGCCGTTCTGGCAGCCCGGCATCTGTGCCGGCAACAGGCGCAGGCGTACCGCGACTTTGCCCGGCGGCAGGTTGAACGAGGTCGACTGCTCCTGGAACAGCCGCGCCGAAAGCTGGTCATCAAGGTATACGCCGATCTCGCACGAGGTCGCCACTTCCAGGCGCTCGCGGGAAATGGTCAGTACGCTGTAGTCGGCGTTGCCTTCGGCGCTGGCCTGGGGAACCAGGCCCATTACTCCCAGCAGGCCGAAAAGGCCCAAAGCTGCCCTGCGCATGAATTCAAACTCCTGCTAATCAATTCTCAGGCTTGCAGCTTGGCGGAGCGGCGCGCTGATTTCCAGCCCGGCAGGCAATCCGGGTACTTGACCTTGCCCCGATGGCAAGCTTGAGACTGCGCTCAAACCCCACAGGAGGCTGTTGCAATGCAAGTATTCACTGTTCAAGGAATGACCTGCGGCCATTGCGCCAAGGCTATCACTCGTGCCGTTCGGGAGCATGATGAGGAGGCTGTGGTCGAGATCGATCTGGCTCGCAAGCTGGTTAAAGTGCAGAGCGAGTTGCCGGCAGACAATATCCTCACGGCAATTCGTGCAGAGGGCTACACGGCCGAACCCGCCTGACAGCCGACGCTTGCGCGGTGGATAAAAGATTCGTCGCGCAAGCGTAACTCTGTCAGCGAAACCCCGGCGGGGCGGTTAGACTAGCGGACTTGCTTAGCCTGCTACGGATTTCCGATGAACCTGCGAACCATCCTGATTCTCGGCGCCTTGAGTGCGTTCGGGCCCCTGGCGATCGACTTCTATCTGCCCGGCTTCCCGGCCATGGCGCTAGCCTTCGGTACCGACGAGAAGCACATCCAGACCACCCTCGCGGCGTACTTCCTCGGCCTGTCGCTAGGCCAGTTGGCCTATGGGCCGGTGGCCGACCGCTTTGGCCGGCGCATTCCGCTGCTGGTCGGGGTGACCCTGTTCACCCTGGCGTCGCTGGCCTGCGCCTTCGCCCCGAGCCTCGATGCGTTGATCGTGGCGCGCTTCGTCCAGGCCCTCGGTGGCTGTGCCGGGATGGTGCTGTCGCGGGCGATCGTCAGCGACAAGTGCGATGCCGTGGGTTCGGCCAAGGTCTTCTCGCAGCTGATGCTGGTCATGGGCCTGGCACCGATCCTGGCACCGATGCTTGGAGGCCTGATGGTCAACCTGTATGGCTGGCAGTCGATCTTCATTGCCCTGACCCTGTTCAGTGCCCTGTGCACCCTGGCCGTGGCCCTGGGCCTGCCGGAAAGCCTGCCGGCCAATCAGCCGCGCCCGCCCTTGTCCGGCTCGCTGCGCCAGTACGGGCGGTTGTTCAAGGACCGCATTTTCCTCGGCCACGCCTTGACCGGCGGCATTGCCATCGCCGGGATGTTTGCCTATATCGCCGGCTCGCCGTTCGTCTTCATCAAGCTCTATGGGGTACCGGCCGAACACTATGGCTGGTTGTTCGGCAGTAACGCGGCGGGGTTCATTCTGGTGGCGCAGATTAATGCGCGACTGCTGGCCAAGCGTGGCCCGGCCTTCTTGCTGGCCCGGGCGGTGTGGGTCTACCTGGCGGCGGGCCTGACCTTGCTGGGCATCAGCGCATTGCACCCGACGGCGCTGTGGCCTTTGCTGATTCCGTTGTTCATCTGCATCGCCAGCCTCGGCTGCATCATCCCCAACGCCTCGGCTTGCGCCATGAGCGGGCAGGGCGCCCGGGCCGGCAGCGCTTCAGCACTGCTGGGATGTTTGCAGTTCAGTGTGGCGGCCGCGGCTGCGGCGCTGGTGGGGGTGCTGCACGACGGCACGGCGGTACCGATGGCCATCGTCATCAGCCTGTGCGGCCTGGCGGTGGTGAGCGTGGCGATGCTGACCCGCAGGCTGAACCTCAGCCGCTGCGTTTGAGCGGGTGCGGCGCCTGGAGCCTGGCTTGCAGGGTGTTGACGAAGGCGCGGGCCTCGGCCTCGCTGCGAAAGCTCACCACATGCTGGTCGAGCTGAACCTGCCATGGGCAGCCGGGCTTTTTTGCTGATGCACTGACCTGGATATTCATATCTGCATACCTGAGGTTGGCGTTGGCTGATGCATTGTAGCGCCGGCCACGGGCAGCGGAATGACCTGAGTCAGTTGTCGGACTGACGGTCGCGCCCACCCCGCAAGCGAGGTGGGCGCGCCTTTTCAGAAGCCTTCCAGAACGATCTTGCCCTTGGCCGCGCCGCTTTCCAGCAGGGCATGGGCGCGGCGCAGGTTGGCGGCATTGATGGTGCCGAAATGCTCGCCCAGGGTAGTCTTCAACGTGCCGTTGTCGATCAGTTCGGCCACCCGGTTGAGCAGGTTGTGCTGCTCGATCATGTCGGCGGTTTCGAACAGCGAGCGGGTGTACATGAACTCCCAGTGCAGCGACAGGCTCTTGCGCTTGAGCTTGGTCACGTCCAGCTGCTTGGGATCATCGATCAGCGCCAGTTTGCCTTGCGGCGCCAGGGCTTCGACCAATTGCTCGAGGTGCTGGTCGGTCTGGGTCAGGCTGGCGACGTGCGTCACCTGCTCGATGCCCTGGGCCTTGAGCGCGGCGGCCAGCGGCTGACTGTGATCGACGACCTGATCGGCGCCCAGTTCACGCACCCAGTCCTGGGTTTGCGGGCGCGAGGCGCTGCCGATCACGGTGAGGCCGGTCAGCTTGCTTGCCAGTTGCGTGAGGATAGAGCCGACGCCGCCAGCGGCACCGACAATCAGCAGACTCTGGCCGAGGTCCTGTTGGCCCTCGGCGATCTGCAGGCGCTCGAACAGCAGTTCCCAGGCGGTGATGGCGGTCAACGGCAGCGCCGCCGCTTCGGCAAAGCCCAGGGTTTTCGGCATGTGCCCGACGATCCGCTCATCCACCACATGCAGCTCGCTGTTGCCGCCAGCACGGGCGATGGAGCCTGCGTAATAAACCTTGTCGCCCGGCTGGAACAGACTGACCTCGCTGCCCACCGCCTTGACCACACCGGCCACGTCCCAGCCCAGTACCTTGGCGCTGCCTTCTGGCTGCACGTTCTGGCGAACCTTGGTATCCACCGGGTTCACCGAAATCGCCCGCACTTCTACCAACAGGTCGTGTGGGCCGGGTTCGGGGGCTGGCAGTTCGATGTCTTGCAGGGCGGCCGCGTCGGTGATGGGCAGCGAGTGATAGTAGGCAACGGCTTTCATGGAAGTTCCTCGGCGAGTGGTCAATGAGGGCCATGATTGGTGCTTTCACTTGCGGTTAAAAGCCGCTAAAACTACAGATACTTTCAATATTATTTTGATAATGGCGGGTGCCCGGGTTGCGTATCGATGATCTGCAGTTGTTCGTTCGTGCTGCCGAACTGGGCAGTCTGTCTGCTGCGGCACGTTTGCTCGATTTGTCACCGGCCGTGGCCAGCGCGTCGCTCAAACGGCTGGAGCAGCAGTTGGGCGTGCGCTTGCTGGCGCGTTCGACCCGCAACCTGCGCCTGACCGCCGAGGGCGAAGGTTACTTGCAGCATGCCCGCTCTGCTCTGTCGAGCCTGGAGGAGGGGCAGCGAATTCTGGCCCATGGGCAGGATCAGGTCAGCGGCACCCTGCAGTTGTCGGCACCCTCGGATTTTGGTCGTAACGTACTGCTGCCGTGGCTCGATGAGTTGCAGGACGAGCACCCGCAGCTCAATGTGCGCTTGCTGCTGGGCGATCGCAATGCCGACCTGTTTCGCCAGGCCGCGGATATTGCACTGCGTTATGGCGCCCCGGAAGACTCAAGCCTGGTGGCCTTGCCGCTGTGCCCGGACAACCGCCGGGTGTTGTGCGCTTCAGCCGCCTACCTGGCCCGGCACGGCGAACCAACGCAAGTTGCGCAACTGGCCCAGCACAATTGCCTGCTGTACCAGCTTGGCAGCCGTGTGCATGACCATTGGCGCTTTGGCGAGGGCGCCAGTGAGGTGGGCGTGAGTGTGCGCGGAGATCGCTTCTGTGACGATGCCGATGTGGTCCGGCGCTGGGCGTTGGCGGGTGTCGGTATCGCGTACAAGTCCTGGCTGGATGTGGCCAATGACGTGCAGGCCGGGCGGTTGAAGTTAGTCTTGCCACACTTGCAGGGTGAAGCTGCACCACTGAACTTGATGTGCACTCATCGGGCACAATTGGGCAAGCCCGTACAGTTGTTGCGAAATATGCTGCGCACACGTTGTCAGGCACTGTTCGAAAAACTGCTGGTTTTCAGCGTCTGAGAACTTTAAAGCGTGATGCTCCTACATTGATTCTATGTATTGTTTGTGGGTTGCAGCAAAATTTATTGTAGGTTTTATCTGGTAATATGAAGTCGGTACTGAGGCGGAAGTTGCGAGCAAGATATGTAACATGGGGGTTGGGGTGTAAGTGTCCAAACGTATCCTGAGCGCCGCGCCGCGCGGCCCCTGCTGAGGTTGTTCATACCATGGGGATTCGGCGGATTATGTTCGCGCAACGCGGCTTATAATGGATCCAGCAGTCATTTCCAGCGAGAGATACTTCCATGTCCAGGTCGGCAAGTGTTGCCTCTCACTCAGACATCGCCTGGCGCTGGCCCGGGCTGACTGCCTGTGAGGTGTTCGACCGCAAGTAGCTTGAATAACTTTTGTATGTTCGTGTTGCAGGAGGATCACGACGACTTGATAACTTTCACTTCCTGCCTTTCTGGCATCGGACACCTCGCAGTAAATGCTGCCGACATGGTTAATCAATCGATATCAGACATGATCTCGCAGGGAGTTGAGATATGAAACCAGTAACAAGTATCAGCCAGATCGCCAGCTTGTTGGCCGACCCGAAACGCAGTGCAATGCTCTGGGCGTTGATCGATGGCATGGCACGTCCTTCCGATGAGCTGGCGAGCCTGGCTGGGCTCACCCCTTCTTCAGCTTGTGCGCACCTGGCCAGGCTGTCGGCCAGTGGCTTGCTGAAGCTGGAACCGCGGGGGCGCAAACGCTATTTCAGGCTGGCTGCGCCAGAGGTTGGCGCGGCGGTCGAAGCGCTGGCAAGCGTTCAGGTCAACACCCCCGCAGACAGTCGCGAGCAAGAGCTGGGCGGAATTCCACTGTCAATGCGCCGGGCACGGCTGTGTGGTGATCACTTGGGCGGTGAGCTGGCGGCGGACCTCTACCAACGGCTGTTTGACGCCGGCTGGCTGGAAGGCAGCGAGCACAATCTCGAAGTGACTCAGCAAGGCCGTATGCAGTTTGCCGCTTACGGTATTTTCATCGATGCCCTGGCCCAGCATCAGCGCCGAAGCTTCAGCAGTTGCCGTTGCTGCAGCGAATGGAGCGACCATCGTCCACACCTGGGCGGCGCGTTGGGCAGCAGCCTGCTCAAGCTGTTCCTGCAATCTGGCTGGATACGTGAAAGTGAAACCTCACGCATGTTGCAGATCAGCGCGACGGGGTTGGCGCATATCAACCGCATCGCTGAACGCCCGGTGCTGAAGACCGCAGGCTGATTGGCACGCAGCGCCTGGAGCGTTTGCCGCTCACTCTAAGGGCGCTTTAAGGAGTGTGTTCCAGGGCGTGGGAGCGGATGCATCCGCTCCCACCAACTCGCTGTCACGCTTTGACCAACCGCGCATCCAGGCTGTTCTGCGCCAGGCGCCGGGCCTGGTCCTGGGTCATGCCCAGGTGTTCATGCAGGGCCTGGAAGTTCTCGGTGACGTAACCACCGAAGTACGCCGGGTCATCGGAGTTGACCGTGACCTTCACGCCACGCTCGAGCATGTCGAGGATGTTGTGCTGACGCATGTGGTCGAACACGCACAGCTTGGTGTTGGACAGCGGGCAGACGGTCAGCGGGATCTGCTCGTCGATGATCCGCTGCATCAGGCGTTCGTCTTCGATGGCGCGCACGCCGTGGTCGATCCGCTGGATCTTGAGCAGGTCGAGGGCTTCCCAGATGTACTCGGGCGGTCCTTCTTCGCCGGCGTGGGCAACGGTCAGGAAGCCTTCGCTGCGGGCGCGGTCGAACACGCGCTGGAACTTGCTCGGCGGATGGCCCATTTCCGAGCTGTCGAGGCCGACGGCGATGAAGGCATCACGAAACGGCAGGGCCTGGTCGAGGGTCTTGTGTGCTTCTTCTTCGCTGAGGTGGCGCAGGAAGCTGAGGATCAGGCCGCTGCTGATGCCCAGTTGTTGCTGGCCATCCTTGAGTGCGCCGCTGATGCCGTTGAGCACCACTTCGAAGGGAATACCGCGATCGGTGTGAGTCTGCGGGTCAAAGAACGGCTCGGTGTGAATCACGTTCTGCGCTTTGCAGCGCAGCAGGTAGGCCCAGGTCAGGTCGTAGAAGTCCTGCTCGGTGCGCAGTACGTCGGCGCCCTGGTAGTAGAGGTCGAGAAATTCCTGCAGGTTGTTGAATGCGTAGGCGCCGCGCAGGGCTTCGACATCGTTCCAGGGCAGGGCGATCTTGTTGCGCTCGGCCAGGGCGAACAGCAACTCGGGCTCCAGCGATCCTTCCAGGTGCAGGTGTAATTCTGCCTTGGGCAGAGCGTTAAGCCAGTCGTACATAGTGGTGGAATCTCATCAGGTGCGGTTGGCGCCATTCTACAGAGGTTGCGCTGTCCACGCGGAGAAAGCTGACCGGGCGGTAACCCCGGGAAACCTTCTACAGTGACTACAGTCACTAGCCAGTACCCACCTGCGCAGGGCCGCCGATGCTCGGACTACTGAATCAGGAAAAGCCCTTGCTGCTCGCGGTGCTGCTGGCCGCGCTGGCCTGGCCGCTACAGGGCCTACTGCTCGGTCATGGCCATGGCGTGGCGCTGCTCGCCGGGGTGGTGCTGGTGGTCGCGATCATCTGCGCCTCGATGCGCGTGGCGCAGCATGCCGAACTGCTCGCGGAAAAAGTTGGCGACCCCTACGGCACCATGATCCTTACCCTGTCGGCGGTAATGGTCGAGGTGCTGATCCTGGCGATCATGATGAGCAACCAGGCTTCGCCGACGCTGGTGCGGGACACCATCTATTCGGCAGTGATGCTCGACATCAATGGCATTCTCGGCCTGGCCGCGCTGATGGGCGGGCTCAAACATGGCGAACAGTCGTACAACGACGATTCGGCGCGCACCTACAGCGTGATGATCATGACCGCCATGGGCGTGTCGATGGTGGTGCCGGAGTTCATTCCGCGTGCCGACTGGAAGCTCTACTCGGGGTTCACCATCGCCGCAATGGTGGTGCTCTATGCCTTGTTCCTGCGCATGCAGGTCGGGCCGCACAGTTACTTCTTCAGTTACAGTTATCCACAGAAAAAGCGCCGCGATCCGCAGGGTGGTGCGGCGGCACCTGTGAATAAAGTACGGTCGATCGCCATTCTGGTCAGCGGCGTGGTGATCATCGGCCTGCTTGCCGAAGTCATGTCGCACACCCTCGATTACGGCCTCGAAGGCAGCGGCGCGCCACCGGTACTGATGGCCATCGTGGTGGCGGCAATTTCCGCCGCCCCGGAGATTCTGACTGCCTTGCGCGCGGCGTTGGCCAATCGCATGCAGTCGGTGGTCAATATCGCCCTGGGCGCGTCGCTGTCCACGGTGATATTGACCGTTCCGCTGATGGAGGCGATGGCGCTCTACACCGGCCAGCCATTTCAGATGGCCATGACCCCGGTGCAGACGGTGATGGTTTTCATCACCCTGATCGTCAGTGCGATCAACCTCAATGATGGCGAAACCAACGCGATCGAGGGCATGACCCACTTCGTGTTGTTCGCCACCTTCATCATGCTGGCATTGCTCGGCCTTTGAGCCTTCAGCCAGCGATCAACTGGGCGGCGGCCTGACGGTGGTCGGCAATCAGTTGCTGAACGTCCAGGCCTTCAATCTGACCATCCGTTACCCGCCACTGGCCACCGACCATGACCCGGTCAGCGCGGTCGGCGCCGCACAGCAACAAGGCCGAAAGCGGATCGTGGCTGCCAGAGAAACGCAGCTCGTCGAGTTTGAACAGGGCCAGGTCGGCCTGCTTGCCCACCGCCAGCTCGCCGATGTCGGTGCGCCCGAGCAACTGCGCCGAACCGCGGGTGGCCCAGCCCAGTACCCGTTCCGGAGTGATCGCTTCGGCGCCATAGCGTAGCCGTTGCAGGTACAGGGCCTGGCGCGCTTCGAGGATCATGTTCGATGCATCGTTGGAGGCCGAACCGTCCACGCCCAGGCCCACTGGCGCACCGGCCTCGGTCAGCTCAAGGGTCGGGCAGATGCCCGAGGCCAGGCGCATGTTCGAGCTCGGGCAATGGCAGATGCCGGTGCCGGCGGCGCCTAGGCGGGCGATCTCGTCCGGGTTGAAATGGATGCCATGGGCCAGCCAGGTACGCGGGCCAAGCCAGCCGACGCTGTCGAGGTAATCAACCGTTCGCAGGCCGAAGCGCTGCAGGCAGAAGTCTTCTTCGTCGAGGGTTTCGGCCAAGTGGGTATGCAGGCGCACGTCCAGCTCCACTGCCAGGTCCGCGCTGGCGCGCATGATCTCTGGGGTAACCGAGAACGGCGAGCAGGGCGCCAGGGCAATCTGGATCTGCGCGCCTTCGCCGCGCTCGTGGTAGCTGTGGATAAGTCGCTGGCTGTCGGCCAGGATCACTTCACCCTGCTGCACTGTCTGCTGCGGCGGCAGGCCGCCGTCGGCTTCGCCCAGGCTCATGGAACCGCGGGTGAGCATGGCGCGCATACCCAGTTTGCGTACCGCTTCGACTTGTACGTCGATGGCGTTTTCCAGGCCATCGGGGAACAAGTAATGGTGGTCGGCGGCGGTGGTGCAGCCCGACAGCAGCAGCTCGGCCAGGGCCACGCGGGTCGCCAGCTCAAGCTTGGCCGGGGTCAGCCGGGCCCAGACCGGGTACAGGGTTTTCAACCAGGGGAACAACGGCTGGTTGACCACCGGCGCCCAGGCGCGGGTCAGGGTCTGGTAGAAGTGGTGGTGGGTGTTGATAAGTCCCGGCAGCACCACGTGTTCGCGGGCATCGAAGACTTGTCCACAGGGGCTGGCCGGGCTTTGGCCAAGGGCGAGAACTTCCTGGATACAGCCGTCTTCGATCACCAGGCCGCCACGGGCGTCGAGGGTGTTGGAAGTGAAGATGGCCAGGGGGTTTTTCAACCAGATGCGGGTCGCAGGCATGGTGCCGGCTCCTCTGAAAGTGGGTTCAGGTTAGCCAGCTCAGTGTTGCCCTGTCTGCTGATCCAGGTCCGCCGCGGTGGGCGAGGCGTCGAGTCTACACCCACCGCGCGGGGTTTCACCAGATCAGGCTTTCGCCTTTGTAATTGATGAACTGCAGGCCGCCTTTGCCGGCGTTGGCCTTGATTTGCTTAAGCATGCCGCGGGTGCTGGTCAGTACATCGATCTCGGCGTTTTCGCCGCCCATGTCGGTTTTCACCCAGCCCGGGTGCATGGCCAGGACGGTTTGCGGCGGTTGTTGCAGGGTGACGAAACTGTTGATCATCGAGTTCAACGCCGCCTTGCTGGCTTTGTACAGGCACATCTCGCTGCCGTCGGGAATGGCGACGCTGCCGAGGATCGAACTCATGAACGCCAGCACGCCGTCTTCGCGCAGTTGTGGGGCCAAGCGCTGGGCGACACGAATGGGCGACACGGCATTGGTCAGGAACAGGTCGCCAACGTCGGCCAATTGCGCGCCTTCGGGGTTCTGATCGCCCGGGCCCATGACCCCGGCATTGACGAACAGCAGGTCAAACACCTGCCCCTTCAAGCGTTGCTGGAGGGCATCGAGTTGGCTGCCACTGTTCATTTCCAGGGTTTCAACCTGTACGCCCGACACTGCTGCCAGGTCGTGCGCTTTGGCCGGGTCGCGCACCGTGGCGACCACATTCCAGCCGTCTTCCACCAGGCGTTGCACCAGACCAAGGCCCAGGCCGCGCGAGGCGCCAATGATCAGGGCGGTTTTGTTCGTGGACATGCAAGACTCCTTTCGAGGGTTCAGGCGCCGACAGCGCGCAGAGGGCAGGATTGTTTCAAGCGTTGCTGCAGCTCCAGGCGCAACTGGCCCAGTTCTTCGATACAGGCTTCGACCAGCGCCAGCTTGTCTTGCAGCAGGCGGGCTACCGCTGTGTCCGGATCGCGGGCCTGCCACAGTTCGGCCACGCTTTGGCCGATTTCCGTGAGGCTGAAGCCCAAGCGCAGGGGTGTCACGGCTGACGCCGCAGGCTTGGGCAAGTTCACCGATACGCACGACGGGCTTCTTGAAGCGCAGGCTTGACCTTGGAGCATACTCCAGGCTTTAGCCTGCTGCCTTCATTCAATGCAAGGAGCAGGAACATGTGGAGCAACGCTGCCTATCGCAAGCTGGTGCGCGCCAGTGGCTGGTATGACCTGATCGTCACTGCGGCCTTTGTCACGCCCTGGAGCTTCGCTTTTGTCTATGGCTTGCTCGGGCAGCTTCATCAGCACTGGGGCCTGGCTGGCGAGGTACCGGACTTTGCGCCCATGCATGTGCTGCTGGCCAACCTGATGGGTTCGATCGTCTGTGTCTGGTCGGTATTGCGCATCCGTGATCCGCAGGTGCAGTTTGGCCGTTACGACGCGCTCGGGCGCCTGCTGTTTGCCACCTGGCAGGGCTATGCCCTGGTCCACGGCGCCACACCCTTGCTGTGGGGGATCCTGGTACTGGAGCTGCTGTGGATGCTGCTGCAACTGTTGCCGGTTCGCCACGGCGCACAAGTGTCTGGTTGAAAAATGATCAATTGCCTTTGCGCTCGGCGGTATAAGCCGTTGGCGCAGGGGTGCACGGCTTATCCACAGCTTGCTCCACAGTATTTGTGTGCAAGCGCGCAGGTTGGGTATAAGCCGGTCAGTGGCAGCTTTCAGCCGTAATAACTGGGGATAACTCGCTGATTTTTCGGCAGTTCAAGCGCTGTCATCAAATCTTGATCAAAATATGATCGTTCTTCTGCAGGCCCCGTGGTTAAAGGCTCGCAGGCGAATGCCCAGAGCTTATCCACAGCCGGGCCCACAGTGAATGTGGGCAAATGTTCAGGCGCGTTCCAGCAGGATCCGCCCGCGGCTGAGGTCGGCCAGCTGGCGCTGCAGCGATTCGATCTGCTCCTCGCCCAAGGCCAGGCGCAGGTCGACGCCATTGGCGGTGAACTGTTCGTCCAGGACCAGGCCGTCGGCCTCGGCAACACGCAATTTGAGCAGCGCCAGTTCGCTGAAGCTGCAACTGCAGGTCAGCTCGCTGCGGCTGACCAGCAAGCGTTTTTCTGCCTGCTGCAGGCACTTGTTGGCGCCACCGCCATAAGCGCGGGCAAGGCCACCGGTACCCAACTGGATGCCGCCGTACCAGCGGATCACCAGCACCACCACCTGATCGCAATCCTGGGCTTCGATGGCCGCCAGGATTGGCCGCCCAGCGGTGCCGCCGGGTTCGCCGTCGTCGCTGCTGCGGTATTGCGCGCCGAGTTTCCAGGCCCAGCAGTTGTGGGTGGCGGCGAGATCGCTATGGCTTTCGATGAAGCTCATGGCTTCGGCCGGGCTGCTGATCGGCGCAGCCAGGGTGATGAAACGGCTCTTGCGAATTTCTTCGCGAAACTCGCAGGTGTCGAGCAGGGTAAAAGGCATAAGGCAGATTCAGTCGCGAGGTGTCAGGCCACAGCCTTTGAGAATGATGTGGATAAGATTGTTGCTGGCATCTTCCATGTCCTGCTTGGTCAGGCGGCTGCGGCCGGTGACCTGGCAGATCTGGGTGGCGAAGTCGGCATAGTGCTGGGTACTGCCCCAGAGCAGGAAGATCAAGTGTACCGGGTCGACCGGGTCCATCTTGCCGGCGTCGATCCAGGCCTGGAACACCGCGGCCCGGCCCTTGAACCAGGCGCGGTAGTCTTCGCTGAAATAGTCGCTCAGGCACTGCCCGCCGCTGATGATCTCCATGGCGAAGATCCGCGAGGCCTGCGGGTTGCGCCGGGAGAACTCCATCTTGGTGCGGATGTAGCTGCTCAACGCCTGGGCCGGGTCATCGTCGACGGTCAGGGCGTTGAAAGTGCTGTCCCACAGTTCGATGATGTTGCTCAGCACCGCTACATACAGGCCAAGCTTGTTGGTGAAGTAATAGTGCAGGTTGGCCTTGGGCAACCCGGCCTTGAGGGCGATGGTGTTCATGCTGGTGCCCTTGAAACCGTGGCGGGCGAATTCGTCCTCGGCGGCCTGGATGATGGCCTGCTCGTTCTTCTGGCGAATGCGGCCGGCGGGCTTGCCCGAGGCTTGGAGGCGATGCGCAGGGACTTCAAAGGTCATGAACGGTTCCAGACAAGGCAGTGGGTATCTCTTATGACTGGCTAACCTACCAGCATTAGCCCTCAGCGAGTAGCCGCCAGGCTTTCGAGGAAGCTTTCCAGCACCAGGTGCGGGCGTCGGCCTTTGCGCGTCACCCAGCACAGGCTCAGGTCATAGAAGCGTTCGACGGGCTTGAGTGCACGCAGGCGGCCTTGTTGCACCCAGAAGGATGCGTAATGGTCGGGCAGGTAGCCGATATAGCGCCCAGTCAGGATCAGGAAGGCCATGCCTTCGCGGTCCGAGGCGCTGGCGGTGCAGTTGAGCGCCTGGTAATGGGCCTGGATATCGGCGGGCAGGCGGAAGGTCGGGGCAATGGCGTCCTGGCTATTGAGGCGCTCGTCATCGAGTTGGCCATCGTCGGCATAAAACAGCGGGTGGCCGACCGCGCAGTAGAGCAGCGAGCGTTCGCTGTACAGCGGTTGGTACTCAAGGCCCGACAGCGGGCTGGTCTGCGGTACCACGCCAACGTGCAGGCTGCCATCGAGCACGCCTTGTTCGACCTGGCTGGGGGCGATCATACGGATCTGGATACGCACGTCCGGGCCACGGTCCTTGAGCTGGGCCAGGGCATGGGTAATGCGCATGTGCGGCAGGGTCACCAGGTTGTCGGTCAGGCCGATGTTCAGTTCGCCGCGCAAATGCTGGTGCAGGCCGTTGACTTCGGTGCGAAAGCTTTCCAGGGCGCTGAGCAACTGCAACGCCGACTGATACACCTCGCGGCCTTCCTCGGTCAGCGAAAAACCGGCGCGCCCGCGCTGGCACAGGCGCAACCCCAGGCGCTGTTCAAGGTCGCTCATCTGCTGGCTGATGGCCGAGCGACCGATGCCCAGGACGTTCTCGGCGGCCGAGAAGCCGCCGCACTCCACCACGCTGCGGTAGATCTTCAACAGGCGGATATCGAAATCGCTGACCTGGGCCAGAGGTTGTGGACGTTTCACGCGATGCCCTTGCGTTCAGGAACATGAAAGGCACACAACATACGCTGATCAGACATTCTCGCGCCAGCGGCGAGCCTGGACGAGCAGGGCTGGGGCAAAGTGCAGTACGACCATCCGCAGCAGGTGATGTGTCAGGATGAATACCACATTCAGCCCGCCGCTGAAGGCGACGATGGCAATGGTCTCGATGGCGCCGGGCATGTAGGCCAGCCACAAGGTGAACGGATCGCTGTCCAGCACCTTGGCGGCCACCCCGGCAAAGGCTGCGGCGACCAGCAGCATCAGGCCCACGGACATCAGCCCGGCGCGGCCATGGCGGAGCAGCTCCTTCAGGCTGATTTCCCTGAACCTGGCGCCAATCAGCACACCGAGGATCAGGGCTGCAGCATCGACGCTCCACTGCGGCATATGGAAAGCATGCAGCAGCCCCAGCTTTACATAGATCCCCGAGGCGATGATCGCTGTCAGCATGAAAGGGGCAGGCACACCGACTTTCAACAGCAGGCGGCCAAGCGCAATGCACAGCACGATCAGCGACAGCAGAGTAAGTACTGTCATGAAGGTCAATGGACTGTCCGCGCTTGTAGGCGCTCCGGCACTTGCCGGTATACACAGACTCACCAGCAATGTGATCGACAGCAGTCGCACCAGGTGGACAACGATCACTTTGCTGGATGCACGTTCAGACTCAAGCAGATCGAACACCGCTGCCAAGGCGCCCGGGTAGACAGCCAGTAGTGAATCCTTGCGGTTCCACACCGAGACTTTCTGCAACCACAGGGCAGCCACGACAATCTGCGTTGTCAGGCACAGGAGCAACAAACCGAGGCTCGGCAGCATGGTCGCCACCGTCTGGTTGTCCCACGCCTCGAACATCAGTCCGGTGGCAATGCCCAAGGCGATTTGCACATAGACCAGGCCAAAGCGCAGCCGCGGCGCCACATTGAACCTGCTGACGACAATTGCCGTCGCCGCTATCGAGCCCAGCAGCAGGCCGTGGGGGACACCTGCGTACTGCAAGGCAGCGCCCGTCACGGCAGCGATCAGCAAACACACGAAGGTTTTCATAGGTTCAGGTGCTCAATGCACGAAGGTTGCGGTAGATGGTTTCAGCCTGCATCTGCAGGACGTCGATATTGCTGACGGCATAGAACACGCCCGTGGTCGGAGCGCCAATGGCAAAGATAGTAGACGGGCCCTGGTGGTTGATGACGCGACAATCGTCATAGCGCACATCGATCCCGCCGTACTGATGCTCAATACAGATACCGCAAGCAGCCAGATTTTTATAGAGCGCACCTTGCATCGCATCGCTAGCGCCCGTGGCATTGACGACATCGGAGAGCCGGCAATTGAAATCACGCCCGCGAGCCAGGAAGCCACCTGCTGCTACGCTGATATCGGCCAATCCGGTTCGACAAGCCAAGCGTCCGCAATGCATGTGCTGGTGAGTCTTGATCCAGTTTTCCTTGGGGATGGGAACCCGCAGTTGCCTCCAGGCACCCCGGAAGCGTCCTACGAATACTTTCCTTTCGCGCGCGGAGAGCAGGTTCCAGATCATCGGCACGATCAGGTTGGTCGAAGAGAACACCGAGTAGATATCCTCGCGGGCCACCGAGGCCTGGGTGTGATCGCGCATGAGGTCATCGAGGGTGGTGTCGATGCCCTGCGCTTGCAGTTCTTCGTCGAACATCGCTCGCACCGTCGACCTGCCAGGTCATGGCAGGTGACAAAGACCGGCTGTCGGGGTGTCCTTCAGTCGGTGTCCGATACCCGGCATGAGTTGGTTGGCGATGCCTGGTGTCGTTGTTCGAAGGGATGCTGGCTTACGCCCAGACGAGGGTATCCCTGACCCAGCTGTCGAGTTGCGTGAGATGGTCGCGGACTTCCTTCTCACTGTTGCCCTCGACAATCGCCGAGACGATTTCGCCGTTGGTCATTTTCATTGCGCAATGGTCCGTGCCCTTTTCGGCCGTGACCGAGCAATAGCGAATGAAGGGCAAGTCGATGGATGCCGGGAAGTCGATCAGCTTGCCGTTACGCGGCGGTACGTTTAGTTGACCCAGCAAGTGGCGCGGTGGCAGCAACGAGGTTAACGACGCTGACTTACCGCCACGTTCGGCATCGATCAGGGCCAGGCGCGGATTCAACCCATAGGCTTCGGTCAACTCCTGATTGACGCTGCAGCCTCCAAGGCGGCAGGCGATTTTGCAGACGATGAGGTCGTCGCCGTCGACAAACACCTCGAGGTGGAACAGCAGGGTGCCGAGGTGTGGTAACGCCTGCTCGATGATGCTTCGGGTCAGTTTCACGCTTTGCTCAGGCGGCAGGCCTGGCATCGTGAAGCTAGGTGTAAAATGTTTAGTAATATTGAAACTAAGGATCGTAAAAGCCAGATTTTCCAAACCTTATGCTCATGCCAATTTAGCGCAACAACACTTGTCGCTGCCCAATTGCCTTGCGAGGACTTGTCCGATGAATCTGCCTGAAAACGCTCCTGTCGGTCTGGCCAGCCAGCTCAAGCTGGACGCCCACTGGATGCCCTATACCGCCAACCGCAATTTTCAGCGCGATCCACGGCTGATCGTCGCCGCCGAAGGCAGCTACCTGACCGACGACAAGGGTCGCAAGATCTATGACGCGTTGTCCGGCCTGTGGACCTGCGGTGCCGGTCACACCCGCAAGCAGATCCAGGAGGCGGTATCGCGCCAGTTGGGCGTGCTCGATTATTCGCCGGCCTTCCAGTTCGGTCACCCGCTGTCGTTCCAGCTGGCCGAGAAGATCACCGACCTGACCCCAGGCAACCTCAATCACGTCTTTTATACCAACTCCGGTTCCGAGTGCGCAGACACCGCGGTGAAGATGGTCCGTGCCTACTGGCGCCTCAAGGGCCAGGCTACCAAGACCAAGCTGATCGGCCGTGCCCGTGGCTATCACGGGGTTAACATCGCCGGCACCAGCCTGGGTGGCGTCAACGGTAACCGCAAGCTGTTCGGCCAGTTGCTCGACGTCGATCACATTCCGCACACCCTGCTGCCTGGCAATGCTTTCACCAAGGGCATGCCGGAAGAGGGCGGTATCGCCCTGGCCGATGAAATGCTCAAGCTGATCGAGCTGCACGATGCCTCGAACATCGCCGCGCTGATCGTCGAGCCGCTGGCCGGTTCCGCCGGCGTGCTGCCGCCACCCAAGGGCTACTTGAAACGCCTGCGGGAAATCTGCGACCAGCACAACATCCTGCTGATCTTCGACGAAGTCATTACCGGCTTCGGCCGCATGGGTTCGATGTTCGGTGCCGATGCCTTCGGCGTGACCCCGGACCTGATGTGCATCGCCAAACAGGTCACCAACGGCGCCATCCCGATGGGCGCGGTGATCGCCAGCAGCGAGATCTACCAGACCTTCATGAACCAGCCGACCCCGGAATACGCGGTGGAATTCCCCCACGGCTACACTTACTCGGCGCACCCGGTTGCCTGCGCCGCCGGTATCGCTGCGCTGGACCTGCTGGAGAAGGAAAACCTGGTGCAGTCGGCTGCCGAACTGTCACCGCACTTCGAGAAGGTGCTGCACGGGGTCAAGGGCGCGAAGAACATCATCGACATCCGTAACTACGGCCTGGCCGGTGCGATCCAGATTGCCGCCCGTGACGGCGATGCAATCGTGCGTCCGTACGAGATCGCCATGAAGCTGTGGAAAGCCGGCTTCTATGTGCGCTTCGGCGGTGACACCCTGCAGTTCGGCCCAACCTTCAACAGCCAGCCGCAGGAACTGGATCGTCTGTTCGATGCGGTCGGCGAGGCCATCAACCAGGTCGATTGATTGTCCCTCTATATATAAGAAGCGGGCGCGAGTGATTTCGCGCCCAGGCATACCCTCTTTCTGGAGTTCTGCATGAGCACTGTTCAACACCTGATCAACGGCGAACTGGTTGCTGCCGACACGCGCACCGCCGATGTCTTCAACCCGTCTACTGGCCAGGCTATCCACAAGGTCGCCCTGGCCAGCAAGCAAACCGTGCAGCAGGCCATCGACTCGGCCAAGGCCGCCTTCCCGGCCTGGCGCAACACGCCACCGGCCAAACGTGCCCAGGTGATGTTCCGCTTCAAGCAACTGCTGGAGCAGAACGAAGCGCGTATCTCGCAACTGATCAGCGAAGAGCACGGCAAGACCGTGGAAGACGCCGCCGGTGAACTCAAGCGCGGTATCGAGAACGTCGAGTTTGCCTGCGCCGCCCCGGAAGTGCTCAAGGGCGAGTACAGCCGCAACGTCGGCCCGAACATCGATGCCTGGTCCGACTTCCAGCCGCTGGGCGTGGTGGCCGGTATCACCCCGTTCAACTTCCCGGCCATGGTGCCACTGTGGATGTATCCACTGGCCATTGCCTGCGGTAACTGCTTCATCCTCAAGCCGTCGGAACGTGACCCGAGCTCGACCCTGCTGATCGCCCAGCTGCTGCACGAAGCCGGCCTGCCTAAAGGCGTGCTCAACGTGGTGCACGGCGACAAGGAAGCGGTTGATGCCCTGATCGAGGCGCCAGAGGTCAAGGCCCTGAGTTTTGTCGGGTCGACGCCGATCGCCGAGTACATCTATGCCGAAGGCACCAAACGCGGCAAACGCGTCCAGGCACTGGGCGGGGCGAAGAACCATGCAGTACTGATGCCTGATGCCGATCTGGACAATGCCGTCAGCGCGCTGATGGGCGCAGCCTATGGTTCCTGCGGCGAGCGTTGCATGGCCATCTCGGTGGCTGTGTGCGTTGGCGACCAGGTGGCCGATGCACTGATCGCCAAGCTCGAACCGCAAATCAAGGCACTGAAGATTGGCGCCGGTACCTCCTGCGGCCTGGACATGGGCCCGCTGGTGACCGCCGCAGCCCGTGACAAGGTGGTTGGCTACATCGACGATGGCGTCGCTGCCGGTGCGCAACTGGTAGTCGACGGTCGTGGCTACCGGGTTGCCGGTAACGAAGACGGCTACTTTGTCGGCGGTACGTTGTTCGACCGCGTGACGACCGAGATGCGCATCTATAAAGAAGAGATCTTCGGGCCGGTACTGTGCGTGGTGCGCGTGGACAGCCTGGAAGAGGCCATGCGCCTGATCAACGAACACGAATACGGCAACGGTACCTGCATCTTCACCCGTGACGGTGAAGCGGCGCGCCTGTTCTGCGACGAGATCGAAGTGGGCATGGTCGGCGTTAACGTCCCGTTGCCGGTACCGGTGGCTTACCACAGCTTCGGTGGCTGGAAGCGCTCGCTGTTCGGCGACCTGCATGCCTATGGCCCGGATGGTGTGCGTTTCTACACTCGCCGCAAAGCGATTACCCAGCGCTGGCCGCAGCGTGCCAGCCATGAAGCGTCGCAGTTTGCCTTCCCGAGCCTTTAAGGGCGGGTAGCTGCAAGCTGCAAGTTGAGCGCGGTGCTAGCGCTTTTACTTGCAGCTTGAAGCTTGTGGCTTATAGCTAAAACGTCACTTCTGAAACAAAGTTGAAATAAGTCCTTGACGCCCCTGCAGATGTGTCTATAATTCGCCCCACTTCCGGCGCAGTCGGAACTAAAAACTCCTTTAGTTTCAAAGAGTTAGCGGTTCCAGGGTCATCCGGAAGGGCTTCGATCGAAAGATCGACAGCGGTGAAAAAGGCAGTTGACAGCGGTTTGAAACGCTGTAGAATTCGCCTCCCGCTGACGAGAGATTGCAGCGAGTCAAGTGGTTGAAGTTGAAAGAGAAATTCTGAAAAACTTCAAAATAAACGCTTGACAGGCTCTGAGGAAAGCGTAGAATGCGCGCCTCGGTTGAGACGAAAAGCTCTTAACCAACCGCTCTTTAACAACTGAATCAAGCAATTCGTGTGGGTGCTTGTGAGCTCAGACTGATAGTCAAAAAGATTATCAGCATCACAAGTGGCTACACGAAAAATCGAAAGATTTTGAAAGTAAGTCATTTGAGATTGCTGAGCCAAGTTTAGGGTTTTCTCAAAACCCAAGCAGTATTGAACTGAAGAGTTTGATCATGGCTCAGATTGAACGCTGGCGGCAGGCCTAACACATGCAAGTCGAGCGGATGAGAAGAGCTTGCTCTTCGATTCAGCGGCGGACGGGTGAGTAATACCTAGGAATCTGCCTGGTAGTGGGGGACAACGTTTCGAAAGGAACGCTAATACCGCATACGTCCTACGGGAGAAAGCAGGGGACCTTCGGGCCTTGCGCTATCAGATGAGCCTAGGTCGGATTAGCTAGTTGGTGAGGTAATGGCTCACCAAGGCGACGATCCGTAACTGGTCTGAGAGGATGATCAGTCACACTGGAACTGAGACACGGTCCAGACTCCTACGGGAGGCAGCAGTGGGGAATATTGGACAATGGGCGAAAGCCTGATCCAGCCATGCCGCGTGTGTGAAGAAGGTCTTCGGATTGTAAAGCACTTTAAGTTGGGAGGAAGGGTACTTACCTAATACGTGAGTATTTTGACGTTACCGACAGAATAAGCACCGGCTAACTCTGTGCCAGCAGCCGCGGTAATACAGAGGGTGCAAGCGTTAATCGGAATTACTGGGCGTAAAGCGCGCGTAGGTGGTTTGTTAAGTTGAATGTGAAATCCCCGGGCTCAACCTGGGAACTGCATCCAAAACTGGCAAGCTAGAGTAGGGCAGAGGGTGGTGGAATTTCCTGTGTAGCGGTGAAATGCGTAGATATAGGAAGGAACACCAGTGGCGAAGGCGACCACCTGGGCTCATACTGACACTGAGGTGCGAAAGCGTGGGGAGCAAACAGGATTAGATACCCTGGTAGTCCACGCCGTAAACGATGTCAACTAGCCGTTGGAATCCTTGAGATTTTAGTGGCGCAGCTAACGCATTAAGTTGACCGCCTGGGGAGTACGGCCGCAAGGTTAAAACTCAAATGAATTGACGGGGGCCCGCACAAGCGGTGGAGCATGTGGTTTAATTCGAAGCAACGCGAAGAACCTTACCAGGCCTTGACATGCAGAGAACTTTCCAGAGATGGATTGGTGCCTTCGGGAACTCTGACACAGGTGCTGCATGGCTGTCGTCAGCTCGTGTCGTGAGATGTTGGGTTAAGTCCCGTAACGAGCGCAACCCTTGTCCTTAGTTACCAGCACGTTATGGTGGGCACTCTAAGGAGACTGCCGGTGACAAACCGGAGGAAGGTGGGGATGACGTCAAGTCATCATGGCCCTTACGGCCTGGGCTACACACGTGCTACAATGGTCGGTACAGAGGGTTGCCAAGCCGCGAGGTGGAGCTAATCTCACAAAACCGATCGTAGTCCGGATCGCAGTCTGCAACTCGACTGCGTGAAGTCGGAATCGCTAGTAATCGCGAATCAGAATGTCGCGGTGAATACGTTCCCGGGCCTTGTACACACCGCCCGTCACACCATGGGAGTGGGTTGCACCAGAAGTAGCTAGTCTAACCTTCGGGAGGACGGTTACCACGGTGTGATTCATGACTGGGGTGAAGTCGTAACAAGGTAGCCGTAGGGGAACCTGCGGCTGGATCACCTCCTTAATCGACAGACATCAGCTGTCTTATGAGCTCCCACACGAATTGCTTGATTCATTGAAGAAGACGATATCGGTAACAGCTCTTAACTGGGTCTGTAGCTCAGTTGGTTAGAGCGCACCCCTGATAAGGGTGAGGTCGGCAGTTCGAATCTGCCCAGACCCACCAGTTTCTTGTTGGGGCCATAGCTCAGCTGGGAGAGCGCCTGCCTTGCACGCAGGAGGTCAGCGGTTCGATCCCGCTTGGCTCCACCACCCCTTGCTACCGTGTCAAAGCTTAGAAATGAATATTCGCATCGAATATTGATTTCTGAACTTTTTCAGAATCGTTCTTTAAAAATTTGGGTATGTGATAGAAAGATAGACTGGACAGCACTTTCACTGGTGTATGTTCAGGCTAAGGTAAAATTTGTGAATCATTACAAATTTTCGGCGAATGTTGTCTTCACAGTATAACCAGATTGCTTGGGGTTATATGGTCAAGTGAAGAAGCGCATACGGTGGATGCCTTGGCAGTCAGAGGCGATGAAAGACGTGGTAGCCTGCGATAAGCTTCGGGGAGTCGGCAAACAGACTTTGATCCGGAGATCTCTGAATGGGGGAACCCACTCAGCATAAGCTGAGTATCTTGTACTGAATACATAGGTGCAAGAGGCGAACCAGGGGAACTGAAACATCTAAGTACCCTGAGGAAAAGAAATCAACCGAGATTCCCTTAGTAGTGGCGAGCGAACGGGGACTAGCCCTTAAGTGGCTTTGAGATTAGCGGAACGCTCTGGAAAGTGCGGCCATAGTGGGTGATAGCCCTGTACGCGAAAATCTCTTAGTCATGAAATCGAGTAGGACGGAGCACGAGAAACTTTGTCTGAATATGGGGGGACCATCCTCCAAGGCTAAATACTACTGACTGACCGATAGTGAACCAGTACCGTGAGGGAAAGGCGAAAAGAACCCCGGAGAGGGGAGTGAAATAGATCCTGAAACCGTATGCGTACAAGCAGTGGGAGCCTACTTTGTTAGGTGACTGCGTACCTTTTGTATAATGGGTCAGCGACTTATATTCAGTGGCGAGCTTAACCGAATAGGGGAGGCGTAGCGAAAGCGAGTGTTAATAGCGCGTTTAGTCGCTGGGTATAGACCCGAAACCGGGCGATCTATCCATGGGCAGGTTGAAGGTTAGGTAACACTGACTGGAGGACCGAACCGACTACCGTTGAAAAGTTAGCGGATGACCTGTGGATCGGAGTGAAAGGCTAATCAAGCTCGGAGATAGCTGGTTCTCCTCGAAAGCTATTTAGGTAGCGCCTCATGTATCACTGTAGGGGGTAGAGCACTGTTTCGGCTAGGGGGTCATCCCGACTTACCAAACCGATGCAAACTCCGAATACCTACAAGTGCCGAGCATGGGAGACACACGGCGGGTGCTAACGTCCGTCGTGAAAAGGGAAACAACCCAGACCGTCAGCTAAGGTCCCAAAGTTATGGTTAAGTGGGAAACGATGTGGGAAGGCTTAGACAGCTAGGAGGTTGGCTTAGAAGCAGCCACCCTTTAAAGAAAGCGTAATAGCTCACTAGTCGAGTCGGCCTGCGCGGAAGATGTAACGGGGCTCAAACCATACACCGAAGCTACGGGTGTCACTTAGGTGACGCGGTAGAGGAGCGTTCTGTAAGCCTGTGAAGGTGAGTTGAGAAGCTTGCTGGAGGTATCAGAAGTGCGAATGCTGACATGAGTAACGACAATGGGAGTGAAAAACTCCCACGCCGAAAGACCAAGGTTTCCTGCGCAACGTTAATCGACGCAGGGTTAGTCGGTCCCTAAGGCGAGGCTGAAAAGCGTAGTCGATGGAAAACAGGTTAATATTCCTGTACTTCTGGTTATTGCGATGGAGGGACGGAGAAGGCTAGGCCAGCTTGGCGTTGGTTGTCCAAGTTTAAGGTGGTAGGCTGAGATCTTAGGTAAATCCGGGATCTTAAGGCCGAGAGCTGATGACGAGTTGCCATTAGGCGACGAAGTGGTTGATGCCATGCTTCCAAGAAAAGCTTCTAAGCTTCAGGTAACCAGGAACCGTACCCCAAACCGACACAGGTGGTTGGGTAGAGAATACCAAGGCGCTTGAGAGAACTCGGGTGAAGGAACTAGGCAAAATGGCACCGTAACTTCGGGAGAAGGTGCGCCGGTGAGGGTGAAGGACTTGCTCCGTAAGCTCATGCCGGTCGAAGATACCAGGCCGCTGCGACTGTTTATTAAAAACACAGCACTCTGCAAACACGAAAGTGGACGTATAGGGTGTGACGCCTGCCCGGTGCCGGAAGGTTAATTGATGGGGTTAGCTAACGCGAAGCTCTTGATCGAAGCCCCGGTAAACGGCGGCCGTAACTATAACGGTCCTAAGGTAGCGAAATTCCTTGTCGGGTAAGTTCCGACCTGCACGAATGGCGTAACGATGGCGGCGCTGTCTCCACCCGAGACTCAGTGAAATTGAAATCGCTGTGAAGATGCAGTGTATCCGCGGCTAGACGGAAAGACCCCGTGAACCTTTACTATAGCTTTGCACTGGACTTTGAATTTGCTTGTGTAGGATAGGTGGGAGGCTTTGAAGCGTGGACGCCAGTTCGCGTGGAGCCATCCTTGAAATACCACCCTGGCAACTTTGAGGTTCTAACTCAGGTCCGTTATCCGGATCGAGGACAGTGTATGGTGGGTAGTTTGACTGGGGCGGTCTCCTCCTAAAGAGTAACGGAGGAGTACGAAGGTGCGCTCAGACCGGTCGGAAATCGGTCGTAGAGTATAAAGGCAAAAGCGCGCTTGACTGCGAGACAGACACGTCGAGCAGGTACGAAAGTAGGTCTTAGTGATCCGGTGGTTCTGTATGGAAGGGCCATCGCTCAACGGATAAAAGGTACTCCGGGGATAACAGGCTGATACCGCCCAAGAGTTCATATCGACGGCGGTGTTTGGCACCTCGATGTCGGCTCATCACATCCTGGGGCTGAAGCCGGTCCCAAGGGTATGGCTGTTCGCCATTTAAAGTGGTACGCGAGCTGGGTTTAGAACGTCGTGAGACAGTTCGGTCCCTATCTGCCGTGGACGTTTGAGATTTGAGAGGGGCTGCTCCTAGTACGAGAGGACCGGAGTGGACGAACCTCTGGTGTTCCGGTTGTCACGCCAGTGGCATTGCCGGGTAGCTATGTTCGGAAGAGATAACCGCTGAAAGCATCTAAGCGGGAAACTTGCCTCAAGATGAGATCTCACTGGAGCCTTGAGCTCCCTGAAGGGCCGTCGAAGACTACGACGTTGATAGGTTGGGTGTGTAAGCGCTGTGAGGCGTTGAGCTAACCAATACTAATTGCCCGTGAGGCTTGACCATATAACACCCAAGCAATTTGCGTCGAAAGGCCAGATTGCGGTGTTGTGAAGACTGCACAGCCGAGAATTTGTAACTCACAAACATCACATACCCGATTCGCTGGAGTGTCTTAAACAAGACCTTCTGGCAACAGAATTTCTTGACGACCATAGAGCATTGGAACCACCTGATCCCATCCCGAACTCAGCAGTGAAACGATGCATCGCCGATGGTAGTGTGGGGTTTCCCCATGTGAGAGTAGGTCATCGTCAAGATTAAATTCCGAAACCCCTATCTGCGTATGCAGGTAGGGGTTTTGTCTTTCTGGCTGTTGCACAACACAGTCAGGCTCCCCGAGCATGATAAGGTTTCCCTCTGCCCGCACAGCCTCAAGGATGCCCAATGTCGCACACAAGCCCACTCATACCAGGTTTCATGGTGGTTCACGGCAACCGCCTGGATGAACTGCGTAGCCTGGTGGTGAGCTGGATGCGGCGTTACCCGCTGGCACCCTTGGAGAACGAAATCGCCCTGGTGCAGAGCAACGGCATCGCCCAGTGGCTGAAGCTGGCCCTTGCCGAAGACCCTCAAGACGACGATCAAGGCGGCTGCGGCATCGCCGCTGCAGTCGAGGTGCAGCTGCCCGGCAGTTTCATGTGGCAGCTGTACCGCAAAGTGCTCGGCCGCGAAGAAATCCCCGAGGTGTCGCTGCTCGACAAGGCGCCGCTGACCTGGCGTTTGATGCGCCTGTTGCCGGAAGTCATCGACAAACCGCACTTCGAGCCCTTGCAGCGCTTTCTCACCGATGACAGCGACCTGCGCAAGCGCTACCAGTTGGCCGAGCGCCTGGCTGATCTGTTCGACCAGTATCAGGTGTATCGCGCCGACTGGCTCAAGGACTGGGCCGCCGGCCGGCATGTGCTCAATAGCGCCCGTGGTGAGTCAAAGCCGCTGCCGCCCGCCAACTGCTGGCAGGCCGAGCTGTGGCGCGCCTTGTTGCTGGATGTCGGCGAGGAGGGCATGGCCCAGAGCCGCGCCGGTGTGCACCAGCGCTTTATCGAACGGATCAACAGCCTGGAGCAGGCACCCCCTGGCTTGCCGTCCCGGGTAATCGTCTTCGGTATTTCGTCACTGCCTGCCCAGGCGCTGGAAGCCCTCGCCGGCCTGGCTCGTTTCAGTCAGGTACTGCTCTGCGTGCACAACCCCTGCCGTCACCATTGGGCCGACATCGTTGCCGACAAGGACCTGCTGCGCCATCAATACAAGCGCCAGCAACGCAAGCAGGGCATGCCCAGCCTGATCGACGCCGAGACCCTGCACCAGCACGCTCATCCCTTGTTGGCCGCCTGGGGCAAGCAGGGCCGTGACTACATCAACCTGCTCGACAGCTACGACGATCCGGGCAGTTACCGCGCCGCCTTCAGTGACGGGCGCATCGACCTGTTCAGTGACAGCGAACCCAAGACCCTGCTCAACCAGTTGCAGGACGACATTCTTGAGTTGCGTCCGCTGGCCGAGACCCGTGAGCTGTGGCCTGACGTCGACCCTGGCAAAGATCGCTCGGTACGTTTCCATATCGGCCACAGCCCGCAACGTGAAGTGGAAATTCTCCATGACCAGTTGCTCGCCCGCTTCAGTGCCGACCCGGCCCTGCGCCCTCGGGACATCATCGTCATGCTCCCGGACATCAACACCTATGCGCCGCACATCCGCGCCGTGTTCGGCCAGCTCGATCGCAACGACCCGCGTTTCATCCCCTTTACCCTGACCGACCAGGGCCAGCGTGGTCGCGACCCGTTGCTGATTGCCCTGGAACACCTGCTGAAGTTGCCCGACAGCCGTTTCGCGGTCAGCGAGATCCTCGACCTGCTCGACGTGCCCGCCTTGCGTGCGCGCTTCGCCATCAAGGAAAGCGACCTGCCGACCCTGCACCGCTGGATCGAAGGCGCCGGCATTCGCTGGGGTTTGAACGCCGAGCAACGTGCCGGCCTCGGCTTGCCGACGGACCTTGAACAGAACAGCTGGCGATTCGGCTTGCGGCGCATGCTGCTGGGTTACGCCGTCGGTGTCGGCGAAGGCTGCGACGGTATCGAGCCATTCGATGAAATCGGTGGCCTCGATGCGGCCTTGATCGGCCCGTTGGTGGCCCTGCTCGACGCGCTGGAAATCGCCCACGAGCAGCTCTCCCAACCGGCAACCGCTGCCGAGTGGGGCGAGCACCTGCATGCCTTGCTACAAGTGTTCTTCCTCGCCGAAACCGAACATGACGACTATCTGCTGGTACAACTGCAGACCCTGCGTGAAACCTGGCTGCAGACCTGCGAGTCGGTCGGCCTGCAAGACCTGCTGCCACTCACTGTGGTCCGTGAAGCCTGGCTGGCCGGGCTCGACCAGGGCCGCTTGTCGCAGCGCTTTCTCGCCGGCTCCGTGAACTTCTGCACCCTGATGCCCATGCGCGCGATCCCGTTCAAAGTGGTCTGCCTGCTGGGCATGAACGATGGCGACTATCCGCGCGCGCAGCCGCCGCTGGACTTCGACCTGATGGGCAGCGACTACCGTCCGGGTGATCGCTCGCGGCGCGAGGATGACCGTTATCTGTTGCTTGAGGCGCTGCTCTCGGCCCGTGACCAGCTGTACGTCAGTTGGGTCGGGCGCAGCATCCGCGACAACAGTGAGCGCCCGGCTTCGGTGCTGATCGGCCAGTTGCGCGACCATCTGGCGGCGGGTTGGCGTCTGGCCGGTGCCGAAGAGGGTGGCAAGCTCAATGCGGGTGAACAGTTGCTGCATGCGCTGAGCGTGGAGCATCCCTTGCAGCCGTTCAGCGCCCGCTACTTCCACAAGGGCAGCAGCCTGTTCAGCTACGCCCGTGAATGGCGCACCCTGCATCTGCCTGGCGAACAACAACGCAAGCCAGAGGATGAGCTGCCGCCCTACAGCAGCGATGAACCACTGAGCCTGACCCTGCTGCAGGACTTTCTCCGTCATCCGCTACGGCACTTCTTCAGCCAGCGGCTGAAAGTGTTCTTCGAGTCGGCAGAAGCGCCCTTGGCCGATGAAGAGCCGTTCGTGCTCGATGCCCTGCAGCGCTATAGCCTGAGCGAAAGCCTGCTGGCCGCAGCGCTGGCCGACCCGCAAGACAGCGAGCGGGCATTGACCACCCAGGCCCGGCGCTTGCAGGGTTACGGGCTGTTGCCGCTGGCAGGTTTCGGTGAATGCCTGCAGGCCGAACTGATCGAGCCATTGCCCGACCTGCTGCAGCGTTATCAACAGCTGCTGCAGCAATGGCCGTTGCCTGTGGATAACGCCGTGCCGATCCGCTTCGAGTACCGCCAGCTCAAGCTTGAAGGCTGGTTGGGCCGGGTCTACCAGCGCGAAGATGAGTCGCTGCTGAGTATCACCACCTTGCCCAATGGCATCAGCAGTGGCCGTACCCTCAAATGGCACCGTCTGACGCCGACCTGGGTCATGCACCTGGCTGCCTGCGCGGTCGGCCTGCAACTGCACAGCGCAGTGGTTGCCACCGACGTGACCCTGTTGCTTGCGCCGCTGGAGCCGGGCCGCGCCGCCGAGTTGCTGGGCGACCTGTTGCTGGCCCGCCAGGCGGGCATGAACGCGCCACTGCCGGTGGCGGTGAAAACGGCCTTTGCCTGGCTGGCCCAGAGCGATGCAGACAAGGCCCTGGCCGCGGCGGCCAAGGCCTACGACGGCGATGGCCAGAATACCTTTGGCGAGCGCAGCGAAAGCACCGCGCTGGCCCGGCAGTTCAGTGATTTCGCGGCACTCAGTGCCAGTGAAGAATTCGAAGGCTGGTGCGAGGCCCTGTACCGCCCGATGTTCGAAGCGCCCTGGCAGACGCTGGGCAAAGAGGAGAGTGCTCGATGAGCCTTGGTGTTGCCCCTGCCCCCCTGGCCTTGTCTTTTCCCCTGCACGGCAGCCAGTTGATCGAAGCCAGCGCCGGTACCGGCAAGACCTTCACCATCTCGGCGCTGTACCTGCGCCTGGTGCTCGGCCATGGTGGCGAGCAGGGCTTTGGCCGCGAGCTGCTGCCGCCACAGATCCTGGTGGTGACCTTCACCGACGCTGCTACCAAGGAGCTGCGCGAACGCATCCGTACCCGTCTTGCAGAAGCCGCGCGCTTTTTCCGTGGCGAGTTGAGCGAGGCGGATCCTTTGCTTCAGCAATTGCGCGATGACTACGAGCCATCGCTGTGGGCAGCTTGCGCCAACCGCCTGGACGTGGCCGCGCAGTGGATGGACGAAGCCGCAGTGTCGACCATCCACAGCTGGTGCCAACGCATGCTGCGCGAGCACGCTTTCGACAGCGGCAGCTTGTTTACCCAGACCCTGGAAACCGACCATAGCGACTTGCTTGGCCAGGTCATGCGCGACTACTGGCGGCGCTTCTGCTACAGCATGCGGGGCGATGCGCTGGCCTGGGTTCGCGCCCATTGGGTCAGCCCCGAGGCCCTGTTGCCACGGGTGCGCGCACTGTTCGGCCGCCAACGCATCGAGAGCGATGAAGAAGAACCCCAGGCACTGATCGAAGCGGTGCTGCAGCAACGTACTGAACTGCTGCGCACGCTCAAGGCGCCCTGGGCACAATGGTCCGGCGAGTTGCTGCAGGTCTGCCGGGACGGCCTGGCCGCCAAGCAGGTCGACGGGCGCAAGATGCAGGCCCGCTACTTCGAGCCCTGGTGCGAAAAACTCAAGGCCTGGGCCGAGGACGACCAGGCACTGGAGCTGGACCTGGGCACCGGCTTCAGCCGCTTTACCCGCGCCGGCATGGCCGAAGCCTGGAAGGGCGAGCCGCCGGTGCACCCGGCATTGCAGGCGATGGAAGGTCTGCGCGACCAGCTTCAGGGCTTGCCTACGCCTGATGCCTGTCTGCTCGAGCATGCTGCGGCCTGGGTTGGCGCCCGCTTTGAACAGGAAAAGCGCCGCCGCGCCGAGATGGGGTTCGACGACATGCTCCTGCGCCTCGACCATGCGCTGCACGGTGATGCCGGCGAGCGTCTCGCCGGGCTGATCCGTGAGCAGTTCCCGGTGGCGCTGATCGATGAGTTCCAGGACACCGACCCGGTGCAGTACCGGATCTTCCAGCGCATCTACCGGATTGAAGAGAACGTCCGCGAGACCGGCCTGTTCCTGATCGGCGACCCCAAGCAGGCGATCTATGCCTTCCGCGGCGCCGACATCTTTACTTACCTGGGCGCACGCCGGGCCACCGCCGGGCGCCTGCACAGCCTCGATACCAACTACCGCTCGAGCCAGGCCATGGTCACGGCGGTCAACCATGTGTTCATGCAGGCCGAAGTGCGCGAGCAGGGCCGTGGCGCCTTCCTGTTCCGCGACGGCAGCGACAACCCGGTGCCGTTTCTCGAGGTAAAGGCCAAGGGCCGCAGCGAGCAGTTGCAGGTCGATGGCGTGCCGGTGCCAGCGTTAAATCTCTGGCAACTGAGCAGTGAAGAGCCGGTTTCCGGCGCCGTTTATCGTCAGCAACTGGCCGCCAGCTGTGCCAGCCAGATCGTCGCCTTGCTCAATGGCGGGCAGCAGGGGCGCAGCGGTTTTGTGCACGCCGACCAGTCGCTGCGCGGCTGCCAACCTTCGGACATCGCCATTCTGGTACGCGATGGCCGTGAGGCGCAGCTGATTCGTGCTGAGCTGGCGGCCCGCGATGTGCGCAGTGTGTACCTGTCCGACAAGGACTCGGTGTTCGCCGCCCAGGAAGCCCATGACCTGCTGGCCTGGCTCAAGGCCTGCGCCGAGCCGGACGCCGAGCGCCTGCTCAAGGCTGCCCTGGCGAGCATCACCCTCAACCTGCCGCTCAGCGCCCTGGCGCAGTTGAACCAGGATGAGCGGGTGTGGGAACGCTGGGTCATGCAGTTCCGCCAGTACCGGCTGATCTGGCGCAGCCAGGGTGTACTGCCGATGCTGCGGCGCCTGCTGCATGACTTCGATCTGCCCCAGGTCTTGATGGCCCGCAGTGATGGCGAGCGGGTGCTGACCAACCTGCTGCACCTGGCCGAACTGTTGCAGCAGGCGGCTACCGAGCTGGACGGCGAGCAGGCGTTGATTCGCCACCTCGGCGAGCACCTGGCCAGTTCCGGCCAGGCCGGCGAAGAGCAGATCCTGCGCCTGGAAAGCGACGAACAGCTGGTCAAGGTAGTGACCATCCACAAGTCCAAGGGCCTGGAATATCCCTTGGTGTTCCTGCCCTTCATCTGTACCAGCAAACCGGTTGATGGCTCGCGCTTGCCACTGGCCTGGCACGACAGCGAAGGCCAGGCGCACCTGACCCTGACCCCGGATGCCGAACAGATCGCCCTGGCCGACGATGAGCGCCTGGCCGAAGACTTGCGCCTGCTGTACGTGGCCCTGACCCGTGCCCAGCACGCCTGCTGGCTCGGCGTGGCCGACCTCAAGCGCGGCACCGGCAAGACTTCCACCTTGCATCGCTCGGCCCTGGGTTACCTGTTGGGCGGCGGCAGCCCCTTGGCCGCGTCGACGCAACTGGTCGATTGGCTGCAGACGTTGCAGACAGGTTGCCCGGCCATCGCCAGCGTCGAGGTGCCAGCGCCTGATGAGCAGAGCTACAGCGCCCCGCGCAACCAGGCCGAACTGCTGCCTGCGCGCCAGCCCAAGCGCCGCGCTGCGGAAAACTGGTGGATCGCTTCCTATAGCGCCTTGCGCATCGGCGAAGAGGCCATGACCCTGGCGGCCGACAGCTCTCAGGCGCAACAGCTGCTCGATGATGAACGGCCGGATTTGCAGCAACTGCGTGAGGTGATGCCCGGCAGTGGCGACATTCACCGCTTCCCACGCGGGCCGAACCCCGGCACCTTCCTCCACGGCCTGCTCGAATGGGCCGGGCACGAAGGTTTTGCCCAGGTCAGCGCCGCCCCCGAGCAATTGACCCGCACCGTTGGCCAGCGCTGCAATCGCCGTGACTGGACCGGCTGGATCCCGACCCTCAGCCAGTGGTTGCAGCAATTGCTCGCGCAACCCATGGCCCTGGCGCCCGACAGTTCGCCGTTGTCCTTGAGCCAGATAGGCCAGTACCAGATCGAAATGGAATTCTGGTTCGCCAGCCACAAGGTCGATGTCGGCCGGCTCGATCAACTGGTGTGCGAATACACCCATCAGGGCGTTGCGCGCCTTGCTGCGCAACCGGCGCAGCTCAATGGCATGTTCAAGGGTTTTATCGACCTGGCGTTCGAGCACGACGGCCGCTACTACGTGGCGGACTACAAATCCAACTGGCTGGGTCCTGATGATCAGGCCTACAGCGAACTGGCCATGGAAGGGGCGATCCTCGGCCATCGCTATGACCTGCAGTACGTGCTCTACCTGCTGGCCCTGCACCGCCAGCTACGTGCGCGCCTGCCCTACTACGACTATGACCAGCATGTGGGCGGGGCGTTGTTCATCTTCATGCGCGGGGTGCATTCGGCTTCCCGCGGCTTGTATTTCGTCAAGCCACCGCGTGAACTGATCGAGCAGCTCGATGCGCTGTTCCGTGGCCTCAGTACCCCGCAACAACATGACCTGTTCCTCGGAGACGCCCCATGAGCCGTAGCCTCGACGACCTCCTGCCGACCCCGCTGGATGCCCGCCATCTGGCGGCGCTGGAGCCGCTGAGCAATGGCGCGGATCTGCTCGCGTTGCTGGACCGCTGGGTTGAGCGCGGCTGGCTGCGGGCTCTGGACCGGGCCTTTGTCAGCTTTCTCGGCGAGCGTGACCCGGATGGCGAGCCCTTGGTGCTGCTGGCCGCGGCCCTGGCCAGCCATCAACTGGGTCACGGCCATGTCTGCCTGGACCTGGGGGAAACCCTGGCCGAGCCGGATTTCGCCCTGTCGCTGCCGCCGGAGGGTGATGCCCTGGCCGGGCCATTGCTGTTGCCCTCGCAACTGCTGGAGCGCCTGACGCTCGACACCTGGCTGCAGCAACTGAGCCGTAGCCGGCTGGTGGCCCACGGCAGCACCGGCGAAGACAGCGCGCGCCCGCTGGTACTCAATGGCCAGCGCCTGTACCTGCGCCGTTACTGGGCCTACGAGCGGCGTATCGACAATGCCTTGCGCGAGCGCCTGCAGCAGGTCGAACCGACCCCGGCAGACCTCACGACGCGGCTGGCGCAACTGTTCGAGGGTGGCGCTCCCAGCGGTCAGGTGGATTGGCAAAAGCTTGCCTGCGCCCTGGCCACCCGCAGTGCCTTCAGCATCATTACCGGTGGCCCGGGTACCGGCAAAACCACCACGGTGGTGCGTTTGCTGGCCTTGCTGCAAGCGCCGGCCGTCGAGGCGGGCCGGCCACTGCGTATCCGCCTGGCAGCGCCCACCGGCAAGGCCGCAGCGCGCCTGACCGAGTCCATCGGTCAGCAGGTCGAGCGCCTGGCCGTGGCCGCAGAGGTCCGGCAGAACATTCCTACCGATGTTTCCACCGTCCACCGCCTGCTCGGCAGTCGCCCGGGCTCACGGCATTTCCGTCACCATGCCGGTAACCCGTTACCGCTGGATGTGCTGGTGGTCGATGAAGCTTCGATGATCGACCTGGAGATGATGGCCAACCTGCTTGGCGCCTTGCCGCCCCATGCGCGTCTGGTGCTGCTGGGTGACAAGGACCAACTCGCTTCGGTGGAGGCCGGTGCGGTCCTCGGTGACCTGTGCCGCGATGCCGAAGCCGGGCGCTATAGCCCCGAGACGCAGGCCTGGCTGGAGCAGGTCAGTGGGGAAACCCTGGCCGGCAGCGAGCTGTTGCCTGGTAGCGCGGCGCAATATCCCCTGGCGCAGCAAGTGGTGATGCTGCGCTATTCGCGGCGCTTCGGCGAAGGCAGCGGCATCGGCCAGCTGGCACGCCTGGTCAACCGTCAGCAGGCCGAGCAGGCGCGGGCCCTGCTCAACCAGAAACAGGACGATGTGTTTGCCCTGAGCCTGCGCGGTGAACAGGATCGCAACTTCGATCGCTTGCTGCTCGACGGCCTGGGCCGCGGCAGAGAGGGCCCCCAGGGTTATCGCAGCTACTTGCAGACCATCCGCCAGCAACGTCCGCCGCTCGGCACGCCAGTGGATGATCCGCGCTGGGAAACCTGGGCCATGCAGGTGCTGCAGGGCTTCGAGACCTTCCAGTTGCTGTGCGCCGTGCGCAAGGGCCCCTGGGGTGTCGAGGGCCTCAACCAGCGGGTCAGCCGGGTACTCGGCGCCGCCGGTCTGATCGACAGCGACCAGCCCTGGTATGAGGGCCGCCCGGTGCTGATGACCCGCAACGACTATGGCCTGGGTCTGATGAACGGCGATATCGGCATCGCCCTGCGCCTGCCCGATGAACAGCATGAAGGGCAGCAGGTGCTGCGCGTGGCCTTCGCCCGCAACGACGGGCACGGCGGCGTGCGTTTCGTCCTGCCGAGCCGGCTCAACGACGTTGAAACCGTGTTCGCCATGACCGTGCACAAGTCCCAGGGCTCGGAGTTCACCCATACTGCGCTGGTGCTGCCGGACGCCCTGAACCCGGTTTTGACCAAGGAATTGATCTACACCGGTATCACCCGGGCCAAGACCTGCTTTAGTTTGATCGAGCCGCGCCAGGGTGTGTTTGAGGAGGCGGTGCGGCGCAAGGTCAAGCGCATCTCGGGGCTGATGCTGGAGCAGGTATAAGCACGGCGATTCGGCCTTTTACCGGATCGCCGGCGGGCTGCTCCCTCGCTGGAAAATCGGGCTCTGTGCTATCGTTGCGGCATCATCCTGCGTGGTTTTAAGAGATTTCCTTCATGAATGTGGCCGCCCCGACATCGGGACGTGTGACGAGCCTGACGCGTTCGCTGCTGGCCGCGATGCTGTTGCTGTTCGCCGCGCAGGCCGGTGCCGAGGCTGAGGTCACCTCGAACCTGGCTGAGCAGCGGGCCAAGGCGGTCACCCAGGTCGTGCTGGGGATCCTCAGCTATGCACGCTGGCCGGTAGAGCCGGCGCAACTTCGCCTGTGCCTGATCGGCCCGACCGAATACGCCGACGACCTGGTCAAGGGCACCACCCAAGCCACCGGCCGACCGGTGCAGGTGCGCCGCTTGCTGGCCGACGACCCGCGCATTGCCAATGAATGCGATGCGATCTATATCGGCAAGCTCAGCCAGGACGAACGCAGCCGGCTGTTCACCGCGTTGAGCGGTCACCCGGTGCTGAGCATGAGCGAGGCCGACGACCCGTGCACGGTCGGCAGCCTGTTCTGCCTGCGGGTCAGCGACCGCCAGGTGGCTTTTGACGTCAACCTCGACTCGGTGGCGCGCAGCGGCGTGCGCATTCACCCCAGCGTGCTGCAGCTATCGCGGCGGCGGGCGGCTCAACCATGATCGGCTTTGGCAAGGGGCGCGAGCGCCCGACCCTGCGTGCCGTGCTTGGCCGTCGCCACCTGAGCGTCGCTCTGCTGGCTGTCGGCCTTGCCGGGGTCTCGCTGACCCTGCTCGGCGTATTGGCCCTGCGCGTGTATGCCAACCACAACCTGCACCTGATTGCCCGTTCGATCAATTACACCGTGGAAGCGGCGGTGGTGTTCAACGATGCCGGCGCGGCCAATGAGGCGCTGGCGCTGATCGCCGCCGCTGAAGAGGTGGCCGACGTCAAGGTGTTCGACGACAACGGTGAACTGCTGGCCCGCTGGCAGCGCAACAACAGCGGCTTGCTGGCACAGACCGAGCAACTGATCGCTCGCAGCCTGCTGGAAGAGCCGATCATTCTGCCGGTGCTGCACCAGGGCCAGCAGGTCGGGCGCATCGAGCTGGTGGGGCAGGGCGGCAGCCTGGTGCGCTTCCTGCTCAGCGGCCTGGCCGGGATCCTGCTGTGCACGGCGCTCAGTGCCTTCAGCGCGTTGTACCTGTCGCGGCGCATGTTTGGCGACATCGTCGGGCCGCTGCGCAGCCTGGCCAGTGTCGCCCATGCCGCGCGCCGCGAGCGCAGCTTCGACCGCCGCGTACCGTCGGCGCAGATCGCCGAGCTCAACGAGTTGGGCAACGACTTCAATGCCTTGCTCGACGAACTGGAGTCCTGGCAGAGCCACCTGCAGAGCGAGAACGAAAGCCTGGCCCACCAGGCCAGCCATGACAGCCTCACCGGCCTACCGAACCGGGCATTTTTCGAAGGCCGCCTAAGCCGCACCCTGCGCAATGCGCAAAAGTACAACGAGCACCTGGCGTTGCTGTTTCTCGACAGCGACAACTTCAAGGAGGTCAACGACAGTTTTGGCCACGCCGCTGGCGATGAAGTGCTGATCAGCGTGGCGGCGCGGGTGCGTGCGCAGCTTCGCGAAAATGACTTGGTGGCGCGGCTCGGCGGTGACGAGTTCGCCGTGCTGCTGGCGCCGCTGCACGCGCGCGAAGACGCCCTGCGGATCGCCGAAAAAATTGCCACCAGCATGAAACTGCCGATCCGCCTGAGCGAAGGACAGATCATCGTCACGTCGCTGAGCATCGGCATCGCCTATTTCCCCGATGACGGCCTGACGCCGTCCGACCTGCTCAACGCCGCCGACGCGGCGATGTATCAGGCCAAGCGCAATCTGCGCGGCCAGGGGCAAATGGCAGAGACGGAGCGCTCTGCCCATCCAGTAAAAAACAGGAGCTGAACCGTGATTCACCTGAGCCAACGTCTACGTTTTCATTTTCTCTGCCTGGCCTTGGCATTGTTCGCCCTGGGCGGCTGCCAGAGCGTACCGCCCAAAGGGCTGACTGCCGAGCAGATTGCCCTGCTCAAGCAAGAGGGCTTCCAGCTCACCGATGAAGGCTGGGAGTTCGGCCTGTCGAGCAAAGTGCTGTTCGGCAGCGATGTCGACACCCTCAACCCGCAGAGCCGGACGATCGTCGAGCGCATCGGCAAGTCGCTGCTGTCGGTGAACATCCAGCGCGTGCGGGTTGATGGTCACACCGATGCCTCGGGCAAGGCCGCCTACAACGAGCAATTGTCCAAGCGCCGGGCGCAGAGCGTTGCCAATGTCCTGATTGCCTCCGGCATGCGCGCCGAGAACGTCGAAACCCGCGGCCTGGGCAGCCGCGAGCCAGTGGCCAGCAACGACACCCGCGCCGGACGCCTGGAAAACCGCCGGGTGTCGATCGTGGTCGCCTCCGACTGATCAGTCGGCAAAGCTCATCGTGCGTGACGCGCCCATCAGCAGCGGGGTGTTGCGCTCGGTGACATCGCGGATGTAGTCCCACAACAGGGTGATTCGCTTCAACTTGCGCAAGTCCTCCCGGCAGTACATCCAGAACTGCCGGGTAATCTCCACTTCCTCCGGCAGAATCGCCACCAGGCGCGGATCCTGTGCCGCCAGAAAACACGGCAGGATCGCCAGGCCACGTCCCTGCTGGGCCGCCACGTATTGAGCGATCACGCTGGTGCTGCGCAGGTTGGCGCTGGCGGCCGGGATCAGGTTGGCCAGGTACAGCAGCTCGGAGCTGAAGGCCAGGTCGTCGACATAGCTGATGAACTGATGGCGAGCCAGGTCGCTGCTGCGGGTGATCGGCTCGTGGCTGTCCAGGTACGCCTGGGTGGCGTACAGGCGCAGGCGGTAGTCGCACAGCTTGCAGCACACGTAGGGCCCGTGTTCCGGGCGCTCCAGGGCGATGACGATGTCGGCCTCGCGCTTGGACAGGCTGATGAAGTGCGGCAGCGGCAGGATGTCCACCGAGATCGCCGGGTAGGCGTCGACGAAATGGCTCAGCTGCGGGGTGACGAAGAAGCTGCCAAAACCTTCGGTGCAGCCCATGCGCACATGCCCCGACAGCGCCACGCCGGAGCCTGAGACCTGCTCGCAGGCCATGTGCAGGGTGCTTTCGATGGATTCGGCATAGCTGAGCAGACGCTGGCCTTCGGCAGTGAGGACAAAGCCGTTGGTCCGCGACTTTTCGAACAGCAGGGTGCCCAGCGCCACTTCCAGCGAACTGATTCGCCGCGACACCGTGGTGTAGTCGACGCCCAGGCGTTTGGCCGCGCTGCTGGCCTTGCGGGTACGCGCCACTTCGAGAAAGAACTTCAGGTCATCCCAGTTCAACGAACCCAGGGAGGTGATGTTTTTTTGCATGTTGGTCCGGCTTTTATGTGCGTTCTTATTAGATGTTTGCACATCTATACTCCAAAAAAGCCCTGGACCCAAGCGCCCGCCGTGGCTGACCCGGTGGCGTCGATCTCTCCCTAACAACAATTTCAGGAGAACGCACATGAACGCATCCCTCACTCCCGGCCAGACCAAGGTCGAGCAGGTCAAGTTGCTGATCGACGGCCAATGGGTCGAATCGAAAACCAGCGAATGGCGCGACGTGGTCAATCCGGCCACCCAGCAAGTGCTGGCTCGCGTGCCCTTCGCCACCGCCGAGGAAGTCGATGCCGCCATCGCCGCCGGCCAGCGTGCGTTCAAGACCTGGCGCGACACCCCGATCGGCGCGCGCATGCGCATCATGCTCAAGCTGCAGGCGCTGATTCGCGAACATTCCAAGCGCATCGCCGTGGTTCTCAGCGCTGAACAGGGCAAGACCATTGCCGACGCCGAAGGCGATATCTTCCGCGGCCTGGAAGTGGTCGAGCATGCCTGCAGCATCGGCAACCTGCAGATGGGCGAGTTCGCCGAGAACGTTGCCGGTGGCGTCGACACCTACACCCTGCGCCAGCCGATCGGCGTCTGCGCGGGTATTACCCCATTCAACTTCCCGGCGATGATTCCGCTGTGGATGTTCCCGATGGCCATCGTCTGCGGCAATACCTTCGTGCTCAAGCCATCCGAGCAGGACCCGCTGTCGACCATGATGCTGGTGGAGCTGGCAGTCGAAGCCGGTGTACCAGCCGGCGTGCTCAACGTCGTGCACGGTGGCAAGCAGGTGGTCGATGCGCTGTGCACCCATACCGATATCAAGGCGATCTCCTTCGTCGGTTCCACCGAAGTCGGCACTCACGTGTACAACCTGGCCGGCCAGCACGGCAAGCGTGTGCAGTCGATGATGGGCGCCAAGAACCACGCCGTGGTGCTGCCGGATGCCAACCGCACGCAAACCCTCAATGCCCTGGTCGGTGCCGGTTTCGGCGCGGCGGGTCAGCGCTGCATGGCCACCTCGGTGGCGGTGCTGGTGGGCAAGGCCCGCGAGTGGCTGCCCGAGCTCAAGGAGCTGGCGTCCAAGCTTAAGGTCAACGCTGGCAGCGAGTCGGGCACCGATGTCGGCCCGCTGATTTCCAAACGCGCCAAGGAGCGGGTGCTCGGCCTGATCGAAAGCGGCATCAAGGAAGGTGCCAAGCTTGAGCTCGATGGCCGCGAGGTCAGCGTGCCGGGCTACGAGCAGGGCAACTTCGTCGGCCCGACCCTGTTCTCCGGGGTGACCACCGACATGCAGATCTACACCCAGGAAATCTTCGGCCCGGTGCTGGTGGTGCTGGAAGTCGACACCCTCGACGAAGCCATCGCCCTGGTCAACCGCAACCCCTTCGGCAACGGCACCGGCCTGTTCACCCAGAGCGGCGCGGCAGCGCGCAAGTTCCAGAACGAGATCGACGTCGGCCAGGTCGGCATCAACATCCCTATTCCGGTACCGGTGCCGTTCTTCAGCTTCACCGGCTCGCGCGGCTCCAAGCTCGGCGACCTGGGCCCGTACGGCAAACAAGTGGTGCAGTTCTACACTCAGACCAAGACCGTCACCAGCCGCTGGTTCGATGATGACAGCGTCAACGATGGCGTGAACACCACCATCAGCCTGCGCTAAGGAGCTCATCATGCGTATCGCATTCATCGGCCTGGGCAACATGGGCGCGCCCATGGCCCGCAACCTGATCAAGGCCGGGCATCAGTTGAACCTGTTCGACCTGAACAAGACCGTGCTGGCCGAACTTGCCGAGCTCGGCGGGCAGATCAGCAGCTCGCCGCGTGACGCCGCGCAGCAGAGCGAACTGGTGATCACCATGCTGCCGGCCGCCGCCCATGTGCGCGGCGTGTACCTCAATGAAGACGGCGTGCTGGCCGGTGTGAAAGCCGGGACCCCGGTGGTCGATTGCAGCACCATCGACCCGCAGACCGCCCGTGACGTGGCGGCAGCGGCGGCCAAGCAAGGTGTCGACCTGGCTGACGCGCCGGTGTCCGGTGGCACCGGCGGCGCTGCGGCCGGCACCCTGACCTTCATGGTTGGCGCCAGCGACACGCTGTTCGCCACCCTGCAGCCAGTGCTGGCGCAGATGGGCCGCAACATCGTCCACTGCGGCGAGGTCGGCACCGGGCAGATTGCCAAGATCTGCAACAACCTGCTGTTGGGCATCTCGATGATCGGCGTGTCCGAGGCCATGGCCCTGGGTAATGCGCTGGGGATCGACACCAAGGTCCTGGCCGGGATCATCAACAGCTCCACCGGCCGTTGCTGGAGTTCGGACACCTACAACCCGTGGCCGGGCATCATCGAGACGGCCCCGGCGTCGCGTGGCTATACCGGCGGTTTTGGTGCCGAGCTGATGCTCAAGGACCTGGGGCTGGCGACAGAAGCCGCACGCCAGGCTCATCAGCCGGTGATTCTCGGCGCAGTGGCCCAGCAGCTGTACCAGGCCATGAGTTTGCGCGGCGAGGGTGGCAAGGATTTCTCGGCGATTGTTGAAGGTTATCGCAAGCCCGAGTAACAGTTTCGCGGGGCAAGCCCGCTCCTACTTGTAACGCGCACCCTGTAGGAGCGGGCTTGTCCCGCGATTGCTTCATCAGGCAAAAACGAAATACTTGCGCACCGTCTCCACCACTTCCCAAGTGCCTTTCATCCCCGGTTCGATGACGAACACATCACCGGCTTTCAAATGCACCGGCTGCTCACCTTCCGGGGTGATCACGCAGTAGCCGTCCAGAAAGTGGCAATACTCCCACTTCTCGTAATTGACCTGGAACTTGCCTGGCGTGCAGATCCAGGTGCCCATGATCTTGCTGCCATCGGCCGACACATAGGCGTTGAGGTTGACAGTGTGCGGGTCGCCGCCGATGCGTTGCCACTTGGTCGCATCCAGCACAGGGGTAGGGCAGGTCTCGCGCAGCACAGTGATGAAATCGGACATTCCAGGCTCCAGAGGATGACTCAAAGGTCCATCACCATAGGCCCGATCGGCACCCGGTAGATGTCTGGTCTCGACCTTTGGGTGTCTGGGAGCGCAAATACGTGTCTAGCGTTCGAGGCTGTCGCCATAACTGCGGATCACTTCCAGCAGCGCCTTGACTCGCTGCGGTAAGGTGCCGGCCGGATACACCGCGTGCATTTGCGGGCTGTCGCCATTGCTGGCGGTCAGCCGGTACTCGGCGCAGACCCGCTGCAGGCGCCCGGTCAGCACTTCGGGCTCGGCCAGCCAATCGGCCAGGCGGGCAATGCCGACACCGGCCAGGGCGGCCTGGAATACCGCCACCCCGGAGCTGAAGCGAAACCTGGGATGTACCCGCAGGCTGACGGCTTGATCGGCGCTGCGAAACTTCCACTCCTTGAGAATCCGCGGCGCGGTATGCAGGATCAGCGCATGTGCTTCCAGGGCTTCGATCGATTCGGGTATGCCGTGGCGTTGCAGGTAAGCGGGGCTGGCATACAGCGAGCGCGAGTAGCGCCACAGCGGGTAGCCGATCAGTTCGCTGTCCTGGGCAAAGGCGCCACGAATCGCGAAGTCGAGTTTGCTCTTGGCCGGGTCGATCGGCTCGTCGCTGAAGATCACATCGACGTTCACCTGCGGGTAGCGCTCGCCGTACTGGGCAATCAAGCCGGGCAATACCTGAGCCAGTGATTCGGGGGCGCAAAACCTCACCCAGCCGGAGGACAGGCCGCTGAGCCCGGCCAGCTCTTCATCGGCTTCACGTTGCAGATCAAGCATTCTGTAGGCGTAAGGCAGCAAGCGCTCACCGGCTTCGGTCAAGCTTACCGCGTTGGCCGAACGATTGAGCAGCTTGGCCCCGGCGTTGTCCTCCAGGGCCTGAACCGCGCGGGTCACTGCGCTGGGCGAGCGTCCCAGGGCGCGTGCCGCAGCGACGAAGCTGCGCTTGCGGGCAACCATTGCGAAGGCTTCCAGCTCCGCGAGCATATCCAGGGCCATGCACTACCTCGTTGCAGTTTTTGCAATATGGCATTGCAACACAAAAACTGGCCGTTGGTTAACCTTGGCTCGCCCGTCCTTGACTGCCAGAGCCTGAAACCATGGTCGATATCGTTGTGCTTTGCGTGTTTGCCTTTGCCGCCGGCTTGATCGATGCGGCGGTCGGTGGCGGCGGGCTGATCCAGATTCCGGCGCTGTTCAATGTGCTGCCGGCCTCGCCACCGGCCGCCTTGCTGGGCACCAACAAGGTGGCCTCGGCCTGTGGTACGGCGTTTGCCGCACGCTCGTTCGTGCGCAAGGTGGTGATCGACTGGGGGCTGGTGGTTCCGGCGGCCTGTGCGGCCTTTGCCATGGCTTTCGTCGGCGCCGCCACGGTGTCGCTGGTGCCGCAGTCGCTGATGCGCCCGGCGGTGCTGGTGCTGATCGTGCTGATGGCGATCTACACCTTCTGGAAAAAGGACTTCGGCGCTCTGCACAAGCCGATGCGCATCGGCACCCGCGAGAAGCTGCTGGCGATTGTCATCGGCGGTGCCATCGGCTTCTACGACGGCCTGTTCGGGCCCGGTACCGGCAGCTTTCTGATCTTTCTGTTCATTCGCTGCTTCGCTTTCGACTTCCTGCATGCATCGGCGTCGGCAAAGCTGGTGAATATCGCCACCAACGTTGCCGCGTTGATGTTCTTCATCCCCACCGGCAACGTGCTTTACCTGATCGCCATCCCCATGGCCGCCTTCAACATCCTCGGCGCGCTGACCGGCACCTGGCTGGCGGTGCACAAGGGCGTGCCCTTCGTGCGCGCGCTGTTCCTGGTGTTGCTGCTGATTCTGATCGGCAAGCTGTCCTACGACCTGCTGGCCTGATCAGGCCCACCAGTAGCGGACGAAGTGGAAGAACACCGGCGCGGCGAAGCACACCGAGTCCATGCGGTCGAGCATGCCGCCGTGGCCTTCGATCATATGGCCCCAGTCCTTCACCCCGCGATCGCGCTTGATTGCCGACATCACCAGGCCGCCGGCAAAGCCCATGAGGTTGACGGTCAGGGCCATCAGCGCCGCCTGCCAGAAGCTGAACGGGGTGATCCAGCACAGCGTCGCGCCGATCAGGGTCGCCAGGGCTACGCCGCCGACCAGGCCTTCGATGGTCTTTGACGGCGACAATTTCGGCGCCACCTTGTGTTTGCCGAACAGCTTGCCGCAGACGTACTGCAGCACATCGGAGATTTGCACCACGAGGATCAGCCAGGCGATCAGCAGCAGGTTGCGGCCTTCGTATCCGGGGATATCCAGGGTCATCAAGGCCGGTACCGAAGACAGGCAGTAGACCGCGATCATCAACCCCCACTGCACCTTCGACGCACGCTCGAGAAAGCGCGTGGTGTCGCCACCGAAGCTGGCCAGGATCGGCAGCAACAGGAACAGGTAGACCGGGATGAAAATACTGAACAGCCCGTACCAGTCCATGGCGATCAACAGGTACTGCACCGGCAGGGCAACGTAGAACGCTGCGACCAGTGCCGGGTAGTCGCTGCGCCGGGTTGGCGTCAGGGTCAGGAATTCACGCAGGGCGTAGAACGACACGCAGTAGAACAGCAGGATCACCCCCAGCTTGCCGAACAGGAAAGCCAGGCCGATGACCAGGACCATCACCCACCAGGCGTTGATCCGCGCGTTGAGGTTGTCGATCACCGCATGCGGGGCGGGGCCGGCGCGCCATTTGAGCAGGCGGCCGATCAGGCTGGCGAGCAGCAGCAGGCCGCCGATGCCGGCGAACAGTGAAAGGGTGTTGTTGTCCATCTCAGGATTCCTTCGGGGCCAGGGCCAACAGGGCCTGGCGGGCCCGGTCGAGAAATGCGTGCTTGCTTTCGTCCGCTTGCAGGTGCAACGGCTCGCCAAAGCTCAGGGTGCACAGCAAGGGCAGCGGCAGGGCGCGCCCTTTGGGCATGACCCGGTTGAGGTTGGCGATCCACACCGGGATCACCTCGACCTGCGGGTGAGCGCTGGCCAGGTGAAACAGGCCGCTCTTGAACGCCAGCAACGGCTCGTCGCTGAGGTTGCGCGTGCCTTCGGGAAAGAAGATCAGCGAGTCGCCCTGGGCCAGCGCATCCTGGATCGGTTGCAAGGGGGGGCTCTGGGCATCGCTGTGCTGGCGATCGATCAATACGCCGTTGAACACCCGCTTGATCAGGAACTGGCGGATACCAGGCTTTTGCCAGTAATCGGCGCCGGCTACCGGCCGGGTGTGCTCGCGCAGGGGCTGGGGCAGCGATGCCCAGATCAGCACGAAGTCGCCGTGACTGCTGTGGTTGGCGTAGTACAGCCGTTGCACCGGTTGCGGCGTGCAGCCCAGCCACAAGGCGCGGGCGCCGGTGATCAGGCGGGCGACCGAGGTGATGGCAAAGGCGGTGAGGGCAGCAAGCATGGGCAAGGTCCTTATCCGGCGAAGTGAAGCAAGGGCAAAAGCACAATGCCGGCCAGCGCCAGCACGGCTTGTACGGCAAAGCACAGCAGTTGTTTGCGCAGCAGGCCCAGGGCCGCCAGGCCGCGGGCCTGCCAGTCACGCGGATCGACCGGGCTGGCTTTCAGGCCCAGGTCGAACAACGACTGGTCCAGCGCCTGGGTGTGTTGGGCAAGCTGATCGCTGCGGGCGGCCAGGTGCGCAAACAAATCGGCATCCAGCGCGACCCGCAGGGCGAAGAATTTCTGCAGCAAGCCGGCCAGCAACACCAGGCTGCTCAGCACCGCGCTGAAGCCAGTGGTGGGCGTGCCGATCAGCAGCGCCGTCAGGCCCAACAACACTGCCAGCAGGCTGATGCCGTCGGCCAGGCGCTCGACCTGGCGTCCGCGCTTGAGCAGGCTGGCGACCACGGCCAGGTGGATTGCGCCGCTCACAGGCAAGGCTCCGTTTGCAGGCGCTCAATTACCCGCAAGTGCTGCGGGTGCAGGACCACCCCGGGGCGTGCCTGGCTGATGCGTTGTTGCGCTTGCCCGGCATTGGCGCAGCGGCCGCTGAGCACCAGCCAGGCGGCAACGGCGCTGGCGCTGCGTGAATAACCGAGGGCGCAGCACACCAGCACCGGGCCCTGGCTGCGCAGCTGTTCGATGGCTGCCGCCGCTTCCCGGCAGCGTTCGGCAGTGGGTACCACCAGGTCGAGGCTGGGCAGGGCGCAGTAGGCCTGGCCTGGGGCCAACGAGGCTGGCAGTTCGGCGCACAGATCGACAATGGCAGCGAACTGCGCAGATTGCCCCTTGCCTGGAATACGTCCGAGGTACACGCCATCGCACACCTCATCGGCCTGTGGATGACGGCGCGTCCACCCGCGCGAGTTGAGCCAGGCGCCGATCAGGTAGGGCGCCAGCAGCCAGCGCGCGGCATACGACAGCTGGCCGTCGGCACCTTTCTGAAAACCTTCGGCGCCCAGTTGCGCGTAGTTGAGTGCCACCACCAGCAGCGCGACCGCCGGCCACAACAACCACAGGGCAACGCCTGCAAGGTACAACGCCAGACCACCCAGCAGGGCGGCGCCGGCGAAGTAACGCAAGGCCAGGCGCCAGCGCTGCGGATCACGGGCAAGTTGCATCGGGCGCAGGACCGGCTGACCCGCAACCGGCCACAGCCAGCAACACAGTACCCCCACCAGCGCGCCGCTGGGCAGGTCGATGAAGTGGTGTTGCCAGGTAGTCAGCACCGACAGGCCGATCAGTGCCATCCAGCCATGGACCAGCAAGCGCGGCAGCCTGGCGTGGATATGCCGGGCAAACATCGCCCAGATGATCACCAGCAAGGCGATGTGCAGCGACGGCGCCTGGTTGAACGGTTTGTCGAAGCCCATCAGCACATCGAACAGCCAGCCGAACAGGCCATCCAGCGCTGGCCGTTCGACGGTGAAGCGCAGCGGCCAGAGCAGAAAGCCGAGGATGCAGATGACCTGCGCGCTGAGCAGACGCAAGGCATGGCGGTCCATCTCCCGGCGGCTCAGCGGCAGCAGGAACGACAACCCGTAGAGCAGGTCGATCGACCAGTAGGGGATGATGGTCCAGGGCCACAGCGGGATGTGGCCTTCCCAGGCGAACACCAGGCTGCCGACGTCGCTGCGCCCGGCGGTGTAGGTGTTGGTCAGGCCGTAGCTGAGAAAGAACAACGGGCCGAGCAACAGCAGCCAGAGCACCCCGCGCTTGATCAAGCCTGGCTCGCGCACAGTGCTCATCAAACGACCCGCTGGGCCAGGCTGACGCTGAAGATGCCCCACTCGTCGATACGCTGGCAGACCTTGCGAAAGCCAGCCGCCTCCACCAGTTGGTCCATCTCCACCTGGCTGCGCCGGCGCATCACCCAGGCCTGGCCGGCGCGGTGGCTGGTCAGGGCGCGGGCGATCATCTCCAACTGCGGGTGCCACGGTTGGCCGGTGTATACCAGGTAACCGCCCGGCTCCACTGCCTGGGCCAGGCCGCCCAGAGAGTCGCCAACCATCTGGTTGCTGGCGAACAGTTCATACAGGCCCGAGACCACCGCCAGGGTTGGGCGCGGGTCGAGGCTGGCCAGGCTCTGGGCATCGAAGGCATCGCCCTGGACGAAGCGGGCAATGTCCGCCAGGCCCTTTTCGGCAATCAGCGCGCTGCCTCGCTGGACGTTGAGCTCGCTGTAGTCGCGCAGCAGGATCGATTCCGGCTTGCGCTCAAGGCCCTGCAACGCTTCGAGAATGTAGCGGCCATGGCCGGCGGCGATATCGACAATATCCACCGGTTTGCCCTGTTCGCGCAGGCGTTCGATGGCCACGCGCAGCAGTTCCTCGACATGCAGCTTGCGTTGGCGAATGCCGCGCCAGCCGATGGCGTTGAGGTAGTTCTGGTCGATCATGCGGCCGATCGCGCCCTTGCCGGTGGGCTGGTTGCGGTAGATGTAGTCCAGGGTGCTGCCGGAGTCGAAACCGGTGTCAAAACCCAGCTTGACCCCGTCCGCCAAGCCTTTGCCCAGCCGCAGGCCGGCACGGGTGGCGCGCCAGTACAGGTCGGCCGGCGAGTTGCGTGGCAGCGGCGCGGCCAGGCTTTCGGCTTCGGCGCAGCTGGCGCCCAGTTGGTCGGCGGCGAGCAGCGAAGGGCGCTGCGGCGCCAGGCTGAAGCAGTGCTCGATAAAACGCCGTATCCGCGCCAGGGCATGGCCGCGGTCACGCTCGCCGAGGGTGTCGTGGAAGAACCCGGGGAGGATGTGCTTCTCTTTGTGCACGCTGCCCAAGCGCTCGAAGAACTGCTCCTGGGGTTTACGCTTGACCACGAAGTCCGCGCCGGAAATCAACAGCTGGGTCGGCACCTGGATCGCCTGGGCATCGGCCACCACGCGGTCGGCGGCTTCATACAGGCCCAGCAGCATGGTCACCGAAATCGGCCGGCTGATCAGCGGATCGCTTTCATACGAGGCAATGCGCTCGGGGTCGTGGCTGAGCAGGCGCGGCTTGACGTAGCTGTTGACGAAGAAGTTGCCGCGCCAGGCGCGCATCAGCTTCAGCCCCGGGCGGGCGAAGGGTACGTACAGCTTGACCTTGAAGGCCGGCGAGGCCAGTACCAGGCAGCGCACCTTGGGTGCGTAGTCGTGGGCCCAGGTGGCGATCAGCACGGCGCCGACGCTTTGCGCCAGCACCGCCATGTCCTCTTCGGCGATGCCGTGCTCGCGGGCGATATGTTCGATGAAGGTCTGCACGTCGCGCACGCTGCAGGCGAAGCTTGGGCTGTCGCCACGGGCGCCGGGCGACTGGCCGTGGCCACGGGCGTCCCAGGCGAAGAAGTCGTGGTCGGGCAGTTGCAGCTCATCGGCCAGGTGCGCCATGCGCCCGCCGTGTTCGTGGCCGCGGTGGAACAGCACCACGGCGCGGCGTGGCTGGTCGTCAGCGACCTCGGCGGGCCAGTGGCGGTAATGCAGTTCGACGCCATCGTGGGTGGTGAAGTGCAGCGATTGCGCGTTGCGCATGGCAAATATCCTTATCTGGCACAAAGAGCTTCAGTGGGTTTGCGCCAGACCGCGGCTGACCCGGTTGTAGAGGGTATAGAGCGAGAGCAGCAAGATCACCAGCAGCACGCCGTTGATCCAGCTGGCAGGCAGTAGGCCGCTGGCAACGCCGGCGCCGAGCACGCCGAAGGCAAAGGCACGGTCGCTTTTACCCATGGGGCCATCGTAGCGGCGCTCGGCGCCGACCAGCGGGCCCATGACCCCGGCGTATTCGCTGATCAGCGCTGCCAGCACGACGATCACCACCAGTGCCGACGACACGCCCGGCAGCAGTGCGAAGGGCAGATAGAGGGCGCTGTCGGCGACCAGGTCGCAGAGTTCGTTGTAGTAGGCACCGAGCTTCGATTGCTGGCCGAATTCGCGGGCGAGCATGCCGTCGATGGCATTGAGGGCCATGCGCAGCAGCATCCATACCGGTACCAGGGCGAACAGCCAGGTCAGGTGGGGCAGCCAGGCCAGCAACAAGCCGAGCAGGACGGAAATCACGGCGGCGCTCAGGGTCACCTGGTTGGCAGTGACGCCACGTTGGTACAGACGCTCGACCGTCGGGCGCAGCAGCGCCTGAAATCGGGGTTTGAGCTGGTAGATCGACGGCACGGTGAAACTCCCTTTACGACTCGGTTGGCGATCAGTGCAGCAATAGCTAGGTCCGCGGGGGCGATTGTCGGTGGATTGCCCCTGCCGGAGCAATAGCGCCGGCACTCAGGCAGTCGAGCAAGGCCCGCGCATGCCCGGGCAGGCTGGCAAAATCCCGGCTGCACAGGTGTAGCTGACGCTTGGCCCATGGCTCGGTCAGCGAAAGGCTGTGCAATGGCAGCAGCCCCTGCCAGCGTTGCACGGCAGCCATGGGCACGATGCCCAGGCCAGCACCATGGGCGACCATGCGGATCACCCCGTCAAAACCCTCGGCGCGCACTCGTACCTGCAGGCGTTGGCCCAGATGCAGGGCCTGTTCCTCCAGGTGCAGGGCCAGGGCGCTGTCGGCCTGCAGGCCGACGTAGCCGTGGTCGAGGGTGTCGGCAAAACGCAGGTTGGGGGTGGTGGCCAGTGGGTGCGCGGGCGGCATGATCAGCATCAGCGGGTCGTCGCGAAACGCCTGGGTCTGCAGGTGTTCGCTGGCCACCGCGCTGGAGATGATGCCGATATCGGCCACGCCCTGGGTGATCGCCTGGACGATGCGCAAGCTCGGCAGTTCGTGGATATCCAGATCGATGGCCGGGTACTGCTGAAGAAACCCGGCAAGCAGCTCCGGCAGGTATTCGGTCAAGGCGGCGGTATTGCACAACAGCCGTACCTGGCCTTGCAGGCCCTGGGCGTATTGCCCGAGGTCGAACTGCAGGCGCTCGACCTGCTGGGCGATCAGCCGTGCATGTTGCAGCAGCGCCTGCCCGGCAGGCGTGGCCTGCACCCCACGGCGGTTACGTTCGAGCAGCGGCGTGCCCAGCGAACTTTCCATGGCGCGGATACGCGCGCTGGCGGCGGGAAGCGACAGGTGGCTGCGCTGGGCGCCGGCGGTGATGTTGCCGCACTCCAGGGTGTGCTGGAACAGGCGCAGGTCAATCAGATCGAAATGCATCAGCCTCTTCCTGGGCAATAGTCTGGCTGAGTATATGGCAGATTTTCAGCCAGGGTGGCGAGGTGCAGGATAGCGCCATGACTACTTTCTTTGGCTTCTATCAGGATATCGGGCCAGCGCTGTCGCTGCTGGTCATCGCTACCTTCGTGCTGGCCGGCGCGGTCAAGGGCGTGATCGGCCTTGGCCTGCCGACCATTGCCATGGGCCTGCTAGGCATGGCTATATCTCCGGCGCAGGCAGCGGCCTTGCTGATCGTGCCCTCGACCCTGACCAACCTCTGGCAGCTGGCCTTTGGCGGGCACTTGCGCGCCTTGCTGAGAAGGCTGTGGCCGATGCTGGCGATGATTTTTGTCGGCACCCTGCTGGGTAGCGCCTGGCTGGGCATCAACAGTGGCGCCTGGGCGGCGCGTGCCTTGGGTGGAGCGTTGCTGGTGTATGCGTTGTACGGCCTGTTCGGCTGCGGGATGAGCCTGGCGGCTGCGCGTGAAGCCTGGCTCGGGCCGCTGTGCGGGCTGATCACCGGGGTGATCACTGCGGCCACCGGGGTGTTTGTGATTCCTGCGGTGCCCTATTTGCAGAGCCTGGGCCTGAGCCGCGAGGAAATGGTCCAGGCCCTGGGCCTGTCGTTCAGTGTCTCGACCCTGGCCCTGGCGATCGGCCTGGCGGGCCAGGATGCGTTGGGTGCGCAGGCCCTGGGCGCGTCATTGCTGGTGCTGGCGCCGGCGCTGCTGGGCATGCTCGGCGGCCAGTGGCTACGTCAGCGCATCAGCGCCGCGCTGTTCAAGCGCTGCTTTTTTATCGGCCTGGCGCTGCTCGGTGCGCACCTGTTGCTCAACGGCTAGCCGAGGAAGGGCTGAGCATCTCGATCAACTGGATATCGAAGTCGCGTTCCAGGTAGTCCATGCGCTTGTCGAAGAAGGCCGCCATGTGCGGCAGCGCCGAGTGCACATCGAGTGCCGCCTTGCTGGCCCAGATCTCGTAGAACACGAACAGGCTTGGGTCCTGTTGGTCGCGCAACATGTGGTATTCGATGCAGCCCGGTTCCTGGCGGCTTGGCTCGACATAGGCGCGAAACAGCGTTTCGAATGCTTCGGACATTTCCGGACGGGTTTTGGCTTTAAGGATGAAACCGTACTGCTCGCTCATGAACAGGCCTCTGAAAGGAAGAAGTGAAACGATTTTAAGGCAACAATAAGCATGGGATTCGTGCTTTTTGGTCAAATGTATTTTGCCCCGGCGCGGCTTTTTCCCCGCGAGGCCGACCTCTACTCTGCCGCCATCAAATTCACTCGGTCACAGGCCCGCTGCCCCTGATCGAACACAGATGAGGCACCCCATGAAAAAAGTCCTGTTGCTCAACGGTGGCAAGAAGTTCGCTCACTCCGATGGCCGCCTGAACGAAACCCTGCACGAAGCGGCGCTGGCATTCCTTGACCGCGCCGGTTTCGATGTGAAGACCACCTACATCGACGGCGGCTACGACAACACCGAAGAGGTGCAGAAATTCCTCTGGGCCGATGTCATCATCTATCAGATGCCTGGCTGGTGGATGGGGGCGCCGTGGACCGTCAAGCAGTACCTGGACGAAGTCTTCACCGCCGGCCACGGCAGCCTCTACGCCAACGACGGCCGCACCCGCTCCGATACCTCGCAAAAATACGGCAGCGGTGGCCTGATCCAGGGCAAGCAGTACATGCTGTCGCTGACCTGGAACGCGCCGCAGCAGGCGTTTGATGACCCATCCGACTTCTTCGAAGGCAAGGGTGTGGACGCGGTGTACTTCCCGTTCCACAAAGCAAACCAGTTCCTCGGCATGACGGGTCTGCCGACCTACCTGGCCGTGGATGTGATGAAGCGCCCCAACGTCGAGGCCGCCGTGGCCGCCTACGAGCAGCACCTGGCCGAGGTTTTCCAGACGCAAGCCTGATGAAGCCTTGCGCTGGCCGCGCCAAGCGGCTATCTATCACGGCTGTTGCCAACCCCGGGGTAAAGCCGTGAAAGCCAGGTCCGATGAATTGCAGGTGTTCGTCTCGGTGATCGAGTGCGGCTCGATTTCCGCGGCCGCCGAGCAGGGTGGACAGACGCCCTCGGCGATCAGCCGGACCTTGTCGCGCCTGGAAACCAAGCTCGGCACCACCCTGATCAACCGCACCACCCGGCGCATGGACCTGACCGAAGAAGGACGGTTTTTCTTCGAGCGGGCCAAGTCGATCCTGCAGCAGATGGACGAGCTCGAAGAGCATCTGTCGGTGCACCACCAGACGCCGTCCGGGCGCCTGCGCATCAATGCCGCGCTGCCGTTCATGCTGCACGCCATCGTGCCCTGGGTCGGTGAGTTCCGCGCCTTGTACCCGCAGATCCAGCTGGAGCTCAACACCAGCGATCTGATCATCGACCTGATCGAGCAGAGCACCGACGTGGCCATTCGCATCGGCGAGCTGGCCGACTCCAGCCTGCATGCCCGGGCGCTGGGTTGCAGCCCGCTGAACGTGCTGGCCAGCCCCGAGTACCTGGCGCGCCATGGCACGCCCGAACGGGTCGAGGACCTGCAAGCGCACGCGCTGCTCGGCTTCACCCAGACCGAGACCCTCAACCACTGGCCACTGCGCCATGCCGAAGGCGATCGCCTGCTGATCCGCCCGGGGCTGTCCGCCTCCAGTGGTGAGACCCTGCGGGAACTGGCCCTGGCCGGTGAAGGCATCGTCTGCCTGTCGCACTTCATGACCCATGAAGACATCCGCAGCGGGCGCCTGCAGGTGGTCCTGCCCGAGCACAACAGTGGCTACCGCCAGCCGATCAATGCGGTGTACTACCGCAACACCCAGCTGGCGCTGCGCATTCAGTGCTTTCTCGATTTCATTCAGAACAAGCTGGCGATCTACGCCTGCTGATAAACCCATCCGCGACAGCTTCTATCTATGCGCGGCGAAATTTCCTGCGGTGTTTGATAACTCGTCTGACATCAGCCTTAATGGCTGTTCAACGAAAACAACACTAAGGAAGCTCTCATGCGCGTTGTGATGTTCCGATCCCTGGCCCTCGGCGCCGCGATCCTCGCCAGTAACGTGGCTTACGCGGTAACCCTGGAGGGCGGTGCGGTCGCCGCACCCGATCAATATGGTGCACAGGTCGCCGCCGATATCCTGAAAAAAGGTGGTAATGCGGTGGACGCGGCAGTGGCCACTGCCTTCACCCTGGCGGTCACCTACCCCGAGGCGGGCAACATCGGCGGTGGTGGTTTCATGACCCTCTATGTCGACGGCAAGGCCTACTTCCTCGACTACCGCGAAACCGCGCCGAAGGCTGCCAGCCGCAACATGTACCTGGACGACAAGGGCGAGATCATCGAGAACCTCAGCCTGGTCGGCTCCCGCGCCGCCGGCGTGCCGGGGACGGTGATGGGGCTGTGGGAGGCGCATCAGAAATTCGGCAAGCTGCCCTGGGCCGAGCTGCTGACCCCGGCGGTGGGCTACGCCAAGAACGGCTTCAAAGTCGCCTCCAAGCAGTACCAATACCGCGAAGACGCTCTGGGCCTGTTCAAGGACAGCACCAACTTCAACGACTATTTCGGTAGCATGAAAGTCGGCGAAACCTTCAAGCAGCCGGAGCTGGCGCAGACCCTGGAGCGCATCGCCGACAAGGGCGTCAGCGAGTTCTACCAGGGCAAGACCGCCGACCTGCTGGTCGCGCAGATGCAGGCCGACAAGGGCTTGATCAGCAAGGACGACCTCAAGGACTACAAAGCCGTCTGGCGTGAGCCGATGAAGATCGACTGGCGCGGCAATACGGTCTATACCGCGCCGCTGCCAAGCTCGGGCGGCATTGCCCTGGCCCAGCTGCTGGGCATCAAGGAAGCGCGCGCCGCCGACTTCAAGGGCGTCGAGCTGAACTCGGCGCGCTACATCCACCTGTTGGCCGAAATCGAAAAACGCGTGTTCGCCGACCGCGCCGACTACCTCGGCGACCCGGCGTTCTCCAAGGTGCCGGTCGAGCAGTTGATCGCCAAGGACTACATCGCCAAGCGCGCCCAAGAGGTCAATCCGACCGCCATCTCGGAAACCGAGAAGGTCCGCCCAGGCCTCGAACCACACCAGACCACGCACTTCTCCATCGTCGACAAGGCCGGTAACGCGGTCAGCAATACCTACACCCTGAACTGGGACTACGGCAGCGGGGTAGTGGTCAAGGGCGCGGGCTTCTTGCTCAACGATGAAATGGACGATTTCAGCTCCAAGCCGGGTGTGGCCAACGCCTTTGGTGTGGTCGGTGGCGATGCCAACGCGATCGAACCGGGCAAGCGCATGCTCTCGTCAATGAGCCCGAGCCTGGTGACCCGCGATGGCAAGGTCACCCTGGTGCTGGGGACCCCGGGTGGTTCGCGGATCTTCACCTCGATCTTCCAGGTGCTGAACAACCTCTATGACTACAACCTGCCGCTGGAAAAAGCCGTGGCTGCGCAGCGCGTGCATCACCAGTTGCTGCCCAAGGACACGATCTATTTCGATGCCTTTGCACCGCTTACCGGCAAGGTCGCTGAAGAGCTGAAGAAAATGGGCTACACCCTGGAAGATCAGGGCTGGGAGATGGGCGATATCCAGGCGATCCGGGTCAATGGCACGGCGCTGGAAACCGCTTCCGATCCGCGTGGGCGAGGCGTGGGGCAGATCGTTAAATAGGTGTTGAGTTGATCGCGGGTCAAGCCCGCTCCTACAAACCTGTAGGAGCGGGCTTGACCCGCGATGCTTTTAAACGCGGAAGTGGCTGACCATGGTCTGCAACTGATTACCCAGTCGCGCCAGTTCAACGCTCGACGCTGCGGTCTCATCACTGGCCGCTGCGGTCTGCTCGGACACATCGCGCACATTGAGGATGCTGCGGCTGATCTCTTCGGCCACCGCGCTCTGCTGTTCCGCTGCCGCGGCGATCTGCTGGTTCATCGACTGAATGTTCGACACCGTGCGGGTGATGCTTTCCAGCGAGGCACCGGCCTTACGGGTCAGCTCAACGCTGCTGTCGGTCAGGTTGCGGCTGCCGAGCATGACGTTGGCCACCTGCTGGGTGCCGCTCTGCAGGCCGGCAACCAGCTCTTCGATCTCTTCGGTGGATTTTTGCGTACGCTGGGCCAGGCCGCGAACCTCGTCGGCCACCACGGCAAAACCACGCCCGGCTTCACCGGCGCGGGCCGCTTCGATGGCAGCGTTGAGCGCCAGCAGGTTGGTTTGCTCGGCGACCGACTTGATCACGTCCATGACGCTACCGATCTTCTGGCTTTCCTGCTGCAGCAGGCCCATGGCCTCGGTCGAGCGGTGCACTTCTTCGGCCAGGCGTTCGATCTGGCTGATGGCTTCGGCGACGACCTGATCACCGGCACGGGCCTGACCATCGGCTTCGGTGGCAGCCTCGGAAGCATGCTCGGCGTTGCGCGCCACTTCCTGCACGGTGGCCGCCATTTCGTGCATGGCGGTGGCGACCTGGTCGGTTTCAACTTTCTGGCTGTTGACCCCGGCGCTGGTTTGTTCGGTGACAGCCGACAGTTCTTCGGCGGCGCTGGCGATCTGGGTGACGCCGTCGCGGATACCGGTGATCAGGTCACGCAGGGTCGAGCCCATGCGCTGGATGCCTTGTTGCAACACGCCCAGTTCGTCGCGGCGGGTGACGCGCATATTGTGGGTCAGGTCGCCGGCGGCGATCTTCTCGACCACGGCCAGGGTTTCCCGCAATGGGCGGGTGATCTGGCGGGTGATGATCACTGCAGCCAGTACGCCGACCAGCAGCGCCAGCAAGGTAGCAGTCAGCTGCAGGCTGCGAGCCTGGGAGCTTTCGCTGTCGCGGCGGTCAAGCTGGATCTGGTACAGGGCGTCGCTGGTCTTGACGATGTCGGCGCCTTGAACGGTCATTTCCTGACGCGCTACGGCGATATCGGCAGTGGCGTCGCGGAACTGGCGCACGGCGTCACGGTAAGCCATGACCGCTGTTTCGAACTGCTTGATGCGCGGGGCTTCGCCAGGCAGTTGGCGGTTCAGGCCGGCGATTTCGGCCAGGGCGGTATCGAGCTGACGCAAGGCCAGTTGCTCGGTCTCGCTGCTGATGTCGGCGATGTAGCTGCGCACGGCCAGGCGTACCAGCAGCAGTTGCTCCTTGGCCTGGGTGGTGGTGCGGTACTGCGCCAGGCGGCTGGCGTCACCCTCGGGCAGGGCCAGCACATCGCGGTTGATCGCTTCGATCAGCTCGATGGCGCGGGCCGCGGCCTGGTTCATCGAATCACGCGCAGCCAGGCTGGTCTTGTAACCGGCGCGCATCTTGTTGATCGACACCTGGTACTCGCTGATGGTCTGGCCCAGGTCCTGGAGCAGCTTGATGTTCTCGGGGCTCTTGAAGCTCTTCAGCAGTTTTTTCTGCTGTTCGCTGAAGGCATTGAGCTTGACCTGGACGTTTCCAGCGGCGGCGTCATCGCCGTTGGTCAGCATGTACTGCAGGCGGGTGATGCGCAGGTTGGTCAGGTCGCTGTTGAGCTGGGTGATGTCACTCATCCAGTTGCTGCGATCGATCAGGCTGCCCAGGCTGTTCCAGCCAGTCAGGGCCAGCAGGCCGGTAAGCAACAGCACCAGGCCAAAGCCCAGGCCGAGTTTCAGGTTGACGCTGATGTTGGCAAACCAGCTATTCATGCAATCCCTCCAGGAACGTTGTGCTTCTTGATCCGAATCGGTGGAAGGTTGTTGTTATTGATGGCCAGCCGATGTTCTGAGCAGGGTTTATCGGCGGCTTGCGCCGGAGCTGAAACGCTTTTTCAGCAAAAATGATCGGCGGTAGGTAACAGCACGTTTCGGCGGCCAACCTGAGGCTTCAGGTGGCCGCGAAACCGCGTGGGAGGCGGGTCAGAGCGCCCGTGCGCTGAAGGTGTCGCACTGGTTGATGTCGCCCTTGGCGAAACCGGTCTTGAACCAGCGCTGGCGCTGTTGCGAGGTGCCGTGGGTGAACGAATCCGGCACCACCCGGCCTTGGCCCTGCTGCTGCAGGCGGTCGTCGCCGATGGCATTGGCGGCGTTCAGGGCTTCTTCGATGTCGCCCGGTTCCAGCCAGTTCAGGCGCTTTTGCGCCTGGTAGGCCCAGACGCCGGCGAGGCAGTCCGCCTGCAGTTCCTGGCGCACCAGCAAGCCGTTGTCGCCTTCCATGCGTTCGCCGCGCTGGCGTGCGGCCTGAACCTTGGCCGAGACGCCGAGCAGGGTTTGCACATGGTGGCCGATTTCGTGGGCTATCACATAGGCCTGGGCAAAATCGCCGGCCGCCGAAAAGCGCTGCTCCATTTCGCTGAAGAAGCTCATGTCCAGGTAGACCTTCTGGTCGGCCGGGCAATAGAACGGGCCGACCGCCGACGAGGCGAAGCCGCAGGCCGAGTTGATCTGGCCACTGAACAGGATCAGGTTGGGGTCTTTGTACTGGCGACCGGCCTGGGCAAAGATGGCCTTCCAGGTGTCTTCAGTGTCGCCGAGCACCGAGCGGACGAATTCCGCCTGCTCGTCATTGGCCGGTGGCGCCTTGCCGGTGCCTGGGCTGACCGGTGCGCTCTGTTCCTGGCCCATCTGTCCGGCCAGTTGGCCGAGGATCTGCAGCGGGTCCTGGCCGGTGATCCAGCCTATCCCGACTATCAGCAGGATCGCGCCGATGCTCAGGCCTTTGCCACCGCCGAAGCGCATGCCGCCACCGCCCTCGCCACGGGCATCGACCACATTGTCGCTACGCCTGCCTTTTCGCCATTGCATGAGTGCTCTCCGGAGCTTGGAAACATGAGGACAAAGATTAGTTCACCGCGCGGGGCTCTGTCAGATTCCTGATTTATCCATAACCATCTGGTTATGCATGGCACTATTCTTTTCAGTATTCGCCGGGCCGCGCATATCGGAAACTGCAAGCTCGCCTGCCACGCACAGGCCCTCCAATAATTCCAAGACAGGAGAACGGCATGTCTGCGCAAGACAACAGTCGCTTCGCTATCCGTGATCGCAACTGGCACCCCAAAGCCTTGACCCCCGACTACAAGACGTCCGTCGCCCGTTCGCCGCGCCAGGCCCTGGTGAGCATCCCGCAGTCGATCAGCGAAAGCACCGGCCCGGATTTCTCGCACCTGAAATTCGGCCCCCACGACCATGACCTGCTGCTCAATTTCAACAACGGCGGCCTGCCGATCGGTGAGCGCATCGTTCTCGCCGGGCGCGTCTGCGACCAGCACGGCAAACCGATCCCGCACACCCTGGTAGAGATCTGGCAGGCCAACGCCGGTGGCCGCTACCGGCACAAGAACGACCGCTACCTGGCGCCGCTGGACCCCAACTTCGGTGGCGTCGGCCGTGCCCTGACCGACAGCGAAGGCTATTACAGCTTCCGCACCATCAAGCCGGGCCCATACCCCTGGCGCAACGGCCCCAACGACTGGCGCCCGGCGCATATCCATGTGTCGATCAGCGGCCCGTCGATTGCCACGCGCCTGATCACCCAGCTGTATTTCGAAGGCGATCCGTTGATCCCGATGTGCCCGATCGTCAAGTCGATTGCCAACCCTGACGCGGTGCAGAGCCTGATCGCGCGGCTGGACATGAGCAACGCCAACCCCATGGATTGCCTGGCCTACCGCTTTGACATCGTGTTGCGCGGGCAGCGCAAGACCCACTTCGAAAACCGCTGAGGAGGCGCCCCCATGCCTATCGAACTGCTGCCGGAAACCCCTTCGCAGACCGCCGGCCCTTACGTGCATATCGGCCTGGCCCTGGAGGCCGCCGGCAACCCGACCCGCGACCAGGAAATCTGCAACCGCATGGCGCAACCGCACGCGCCGGGCGAGCATATCCTGGTGTTCGGCAACGTCTATGACGGCAACGGCCACCTGGTGCGCGACTCGTTCCTGGAGTTCTGGCAGGCCGACCACAATGGTGATTACCAGGACGATTTCAACCTGGAAAAACCGTTCAACAGTTTTGGCCGTACCGCCACCACATTCGATGCCGGTGAGTGGACCTTGCACACCATCAAGCCGGGCGTGGCGAACAACGCCGCTGGCGTGCCGATGGCGCCGCATATCAACGTCAGCCTGTTTGCCCGTGGCATCAACATCCACCTGCAGACCCGTCTGTACTTCGATGACGAGGCTCAGGCCAATGCCAAGTGCCCGGTGCTCAACCTGATCGAGCAGCCGCAGCGGCGCGAAACGCTGGTGGCGACTCGTTGTGAAGTGGACGGCAAGCTGGCGTATCGCTTTGATATCCGCATCCAGGGTGAAGGCGAGACGGTGTTCTTCGATTTCTGATCGCGGTGTATCTATCGCGGGGCAAGCCCGCTCCCGCAGGTTGTGCAGGAGCGGGCTTGCCCCGCGATCATTCATCTTCTGTCACTCCGGCAATATGCCGCCCGGCGATATACCCGAACGTCGCCGCTGGCCCCAGGTTGATCCCGCCCGCCGGGTAGTGCCCGCCCATGATGCTGGCCATGTCAGTGCCCACCGCATACAACCCGCCAATCGCCTGGCGCTGCTCGTCCAGCACCTGCGCATGGGCGTTGGTCCTGAGCCCGGCAAAGGTGCCGAAGCAACCCGGTTCGACTTTCACCGCATAGAACGGCCCATTTTCGATCGGCGCCACACACGGATTTGGCCCGTGCAGGGCATCGCCCTGCTTGCGGTTGTAAGGCGTCGAGCCGCGGCCGAATTGCGGGTCTTCGCCGTTGCGGGCATGGTGGTTGTACTCGGCAACCGTGGCGACCAGGCCCTCTGGGTCAATCCCGCAGGCCCGTGCCAGGGCTTCGATGCTGTCGCCGGTCTTCAGGTAACCGGATTTGATCATCGGCTGCACCGGTAAAGGAAACGGCCGCGAGATGCCCAGGCCGTAACGGCGCTGGAAGGCATGACTGCAGATCAACCACGACTCGACTTTGTCACCCGGTGCTTTGGCGACCATGGCGCTGACATAGTCGTAGTAACCATCAGCCTCGTTGACGAAGCGCTTGCCGTCGGCGAGCACGCCGATGATGCCGGGCTTGGCCCGCTCGATGATGTGCGGGAAGTGCCCAACGCTGCCGTCCCGGTGCGGCACCCGCGACACCGGCGCCCAGGCCACCGGGCTGTGCAGGTCGTCAGCCACCTGGCCGCCGACGCTTTCGCCCAGACGCAGGCCGTCACCGTTGGCGCCCAGCGGCGGCAGGGCCAGGTGCTCGTGGCCGGTAGGGGTACGTGGGAACAGCGCCTTGCGCCGCTCGATGTCGTTGGCAAAGCCGCCGGCGGCCAGCACCACGGCCTTGCGTGCATTTATACGGATCGGCCCGCGCGCGGTTTCAATCAGCGCACCGCTGACCCTGCCTTGCTCCTGGAGCAACTGGCGGGCTGGTGCCGACTCCCAGAGCAACACGCCGAGGTCTTCAGCCGACTTGGCCAGCCGCGCGACCAGGGCTACGCCATTGACCAGTTGCAGGGCCCGGCCGTGGGTTGCCAGGTCAAGCAGGTGACGGCTGAAACGCTTGCTCACGTGCAGTAGCGAACGCCACGATCGGGTGAGGCTGAGGAAGGCGCCCAGGTCCTTGCCGGCCATGATCGGCATGCCCATGAACGAGGTTTCGCGCATGGTTTTGCGCAGGCGCTTGAGCAGCTTCTTACCCAGCTGGCGCCCGTCGTAAGGCGCAGCAATCACCGAGCGTCCGCCGGTGCCGGCGCCCGGGGTGTTGCCGTGGATGTCGGCAATGCCGTTGCCATCGGCAAATTGCAGTGCGGTATGGCGCTCGAAGAACGACACCATGTTGGGCGCCGCTTGCAGAAACGCATCGATCATCTGCGCATCGAAACACTCGCCCAGTTCATGTTCCAGGTAAGTGCGCGGCTGCGCGCGTTCCTCGATGATCCCGGCACGCTGCGCCAGCGGATTGCACGGCACCCACATCCAGCCGCCGGACCAGGCCGTGGCACCGCCGAACACCGGGTCTTTTTCGACCACGATGACTTTTTCACCATGCCAGGCGGCGGTCACCGCAGCGGCCAGCCCGGCGGCGCCGGAGCCGATGACCAGTACATCGCATTCGACCAGCGGGGTGTCGACGGGCATGAGCAGTGTCCTTCAGGCAGTTTTGTTATATTTTGGAACTTGATTCCATATTCTATGGTTTGATCAATCGCCCAGCCAAGGCGTACCACGACAAAGTGGGCGAAGATCGGACAGTGATTTGCGCTTTCGCCGGGGCTCTTTAGAATCGGCACAAATTTCAGGGACCATGACCATGGCCGGCAGTCAGATCGAACGTGCGTTCAGCCTTCTCGAACGCCTTACCAGCGACCCGCGCGGGCTGCCCCTGCAGACCCTGGCCGAAGAGCTGGACATCCCCAAGAGCGCCACCCACCGCATGCTCGCCGAGCTGATGCGCCTGGGGTATGTACGCCAGAATGCCGAGAGCAACCGCTATCACCTGAGTACCCGGCTAGTGGCCATGGGTTTTCGCTACCTGGCCAGCAGTGGTGCCGATATCGTCCAGCCGATCCTCGATCAACTGGCCCAGCAGACCGGCGAGCTGGTGCGCCTGGGGGTGATCGACGGCGAGCGCCAGACCTGGATCGCCAAGGCCCAGGGCGCCCGCTCCGGTTTGCGCTACGACCCGGACATGGGCCGTGATGCGCCGTTGTTCTACACCGCCTCCGGGCATGCCTGGCTGTCGAGCCTGAGCGATGCCCAGGCCTTGTTGCTGGTGGAGCGCCAGGGGATTGTCGACCCCGCAGAGTTCGGCCCCAATGCGCCGAAGTCCAATGCCGAGCTGCTCGAACGCCTGCGCATTGCCCGCGAGCACGGCTATGCCTGGGTGGTGGAGAGCTCGGCGGTAGGTACTTCGGCCCTGGCGGCGGTGGTGCGTCACCCGCTCGATGGGCATGCGGTAGGGGTGCTCAGCGTTGCCGGGCCCAGTGCGCGGATGAGCGAGGCGCGCATGCATGAGCTGGCGCCGGTGTTGCTGGCGGCGGTGGCGGAATTGTCGGCGGCGAGCCCTGCGTCTGAGTTGTTTGTTTGAAAGCATCGCGGGGCACGCCCGCTCCTGCACCCGCGATCAGTTTTTTCGCTTGCATTGAAATTGGAACTAAGTTCTAAATATTTCCATATTCAACTCGCCGAGAAAATAACAATGAGCCAACGCGTGATGTCCCTCGCCGCCCTGACGGTACTCGAGCTGTCGCCTGTGGAAATGGTCGAGGTTGCCGCCCGCGCTGGCTACAGCCATGTCGGCCTGCGCCTGGAGCCGGCCACGGCCGAGGAGCATCACTTCCCGCTGGTGGCCGACGCCGGCTTGCGCCGACAGACCGCTGCGCGCCTGCGCGATACCGGCATCAAGGTGCTGGATGTGGAGATCCTGCGGCTCAAGCCCGACACTTGCCTGGCCGACTTCGAAACCCTGCTGGCCGTCGGCGCCGAGTTTGGCGCCAGCGAGTTGCTGGTGGCCGGCAACGACCCCGACGAGCAGCGCCAGAGCGACAACTTTGCTGCCCTGTGCGACCTGGCCGGGCAATACGGCTTGCACCCGCACCTGGAGTTCATGCCCTGGACCGATGCCAAGAACCTCACCCAGGCCTGGCGCATCGTCGAGCAGGCCGGGCGCGACAATGGCGGGGTGTTGGTCGATGCCTTTCACTTCGACCGCTCGGCTTCATCGCTGGATGAACTGCGCCAGGTCCCGGCCTCGCGGCTACGCTATGCACAGCTTTGCGACGTGGCCGGGCCGCGTCCGGACGACATGGCCGAGATCTTGCGGCAGGCACGCAATGAGCGGCGTTTTCCCGGTGATGGCCATTGCGACTTGCCCGGCCTGTTGCGTAGCCTGCCGCAGAACATCGCGCTGAGCCTGGAAATCCCCGTTCGCGACCAGGGCCTGAGTGCCTTGCAGCGGGCGCAGATGGCCCTGGACAAGACCCAACAGTTGCTCCGTCAACTCTGAACCTGCGAGCTTTTATCGATGCCCCGTCCCACTGCGCTCGACGCTGTCAGCCAACCGCTCAAGGGCATTGCCCTGGTGGTGCTGGCGACCTTTCTGTTCGCCAGCCACGACGCCTTGTCCAAGTACCTGGCGGGGTTCTATCCGATTCTCTGGGTGGTGTGGGCGCGCTATCTGGTGCACACCTTGCTGATGATGGTGATCTTCCTGCCGCAGTCGGGTCTGCGCGTGCTGCGTACGCGCAGGCCTGGGCTACAGACCTTGCGCGCCTTGTGCCTGCTCGGCACCAGCCTGTTGTTCACCACCGCCTTGCAGTACATACCGCTGGCTGAGGCGACGGCGGTGAACTTCCTGGCGCCGTTGCTGGTGACGGCATTGTCGCTGCCACTGCTGGGCGAGAAGGTCACGCGCGGGCAATGGGTGGCGGTGCTGGTGAGTTTTGTCGGGGTGACGGTGATCATCCATCCGGGCGGTGCGCTGTTCACCCCGGCGGTGTTGCTGCCATTCGGCTCGGCCTTGTGCTTTTGCTTCTACCAGTTGCTGACGCGCAAGCTCAGCGGTACCGACAGCCCGACCACCAGCAACTTCTTCACCGGCTTGCTCAACACTCTGGTGATGAGCGCCGTGGTGCCGATGTTCTGGCAAACCCCGAGCTTCGTTCATGGCCTGATGGCCGTGGCCCTGGGCACCTGCGGGATGACTGCGCACCTGTTCCTGACCCAGGCTTTTCGGCATGCGCCGCCGGCCATGCTGGCGCCGTTCAGTTACTGTCAGATCGTGTTCGCCGGGATCCTCGGCCTGGTGCTGTTCGGACACAGCCCGGACATGGCCGGGCTGGTCGGGATTGCCTTGATCTGTCTCAGCGGCCTGGGCGCCGCCTGGTTGCAGCGGCGCCGTTAAGCCTCGACCTTCGGCACCTTGCGCGGAGCCATAAAGTACATCCAGGTCAGGGCGATGAAGTACATGGCCGGGATCATGGTGAACAGCAGGGTGTAATTGTTGTGGGTGGTGGTGAGGATGTAACCGACCAACTGGGTCATGAACATGCCGCCAATGGCCGCGCACATGCCGCCGAAACCGAACACCGTGCTCATCATGTGCTTGGGCGTGTAGTCCATCACCAGGCTCCAGATGTTGGCGGTCCAGGCCTGGTGCGCGGCGATGGCCAGGGAGATCGCCAGCACCGCGACCCACAGGTTGCTGGCGCCAGCGGCGAAGATCACGCCAATGATGGTGGTGGCGAACAACAGCATCGACAGCAGCCGTGCCTTGACCGGGGCCATGCCGCGACCGATCAGGAACGACGAGAGAATGCCGCCGCCGACACTGCCGAAATCCGCACTCAGGTAGATGACGATCAGTGGGATGCCCATCTGCGTCACGCTGATGCCCAGGCTGTATTGCTGATTGAGAAACGGCGGCAGCCAATACAGGTAGAACCAGAACACCGGTGCGGTCAACGAGTAGGCCAGGGCGAAGGCCCAGGTGCCGCGCATGCGCAGGATCCGTGAGAACGGCACGCGCGCCTGTTCCGGTTCCACTTCGCTTTGCACGTAGGCGAGTTCTTCCTTGCTGACGCTCGGGTGATCTTCCGGGTTGAAGTATTTCAGGCCCCAGAACACCACCCAGACCAGGCCCAGTGCGCCCATGCCGATGAACGCCGCTTGCCAGCCCCAGACGGTGAGAATCAGCGGCAGCAGCATTGGCGTGAACATGGCGCCGACGTTGGTACCGGCGTTGAAGATGCCCGTGGCTACCGCCCGCTCACCGGCCGGGAACCACAGGCGGGTGGTCTTGACGCAGGCCGGGTAGTTGGCCGCTTCGGTCAGGCCCAGAATGAACCTGCAGACCATGAAGCCCACCGCCGAGGTGGCCAGGCCGTGGGCGCCGGTGGCCAGGCTCCAGAGCAGCACGGCGCAGAAGAACACGCGCTTGACCCCGACCCGGTCGATCAAGCGGCCCTGGAGCACGAAGCCGATGGCGTAACCGACCTGGAACCAGAAGTTGATATTGGCGTAATCCATCGCCGTCCAGCTCATTTCCTTGGCCAGGATCGGCTGCATCACCCCGAGGGCGGCGCGGTCGATGTAGTTCAAGGTGGTGGCGAAGAACACCAGGGCGAGCATGACCCAGCGGGTCTTGCCGACGGCCATGGCGCCACGCAGCTTGTCGCCGATGCCGGCATGCGCAGTAGTGCCCAGGGGTTGGGCTATGCGGGTGGATTGAGTGTGGATCATCGCGGGTTACCCGTATTTTTATGTTTATGGGTCAAGCCTTGGTGTCGAAATGGTGCGCCCGTGGTCAAAAAAGGGTCAATTCACTGAACGCTATATTGGGCGATAATCGAACACAAAACTAACTAGTTCGTACCTTTTGCATTGAGCAAAAATTGCTCAACACCAATAATTCCTCCACCGGTTTTTGCCTGCCCATCGGAGCCAGAATAATGCAGCGTTCGATCGCCACCGTATCCTTGAGCGGTACTTTGCCAGAAAAACTCGAAGCCATCGCCGCCGCAGGCTTTGACGGCGTCGAGATCTTCGAAAATGACCTGCTGTACTACGCCGGCAGCCCGCGCGAAATTCGCCAGCGCTGCGCCGACCTGGGCCTGGCCATTACCCTGTTCCAGCCGTTTCGCGATTTCGAGGGCTGCCGCCGTGATCGCCTGGCGCGCAACCTGGAACGTGCCGAGCGCAAATTCGATCTGATGCAGGAGCTGGGCACCGATCTGGTGCTGGTGTGCAGCACCGTCGCCGCCGACTCCCTCGGTGAGCCCCAGCTGCTGGTGGATGACCTGCGCCTGCTGGCCGAGCGTGCTGGCGCCCGTGGCCTGCGCATCGGTTACGAAGCCCTGGCCTGGGGCCGCCATGTGAACACCTGGGAGCAGGTCTGGGACATCGTCAAAGCCGCCGACCATGCAAATCTTGGGATGATCCTCGACAGTTTCCACACCCTGTCGCTCAAGGGGGACCCACGGGCAATTGCCCAGGTGCCGGGGGACAAGATCTTCTTCGTGCAGATGGCCGATGCGCCGATCCTGGCCATGGACGTGCTGGAGTGGAGCCGGCATTTTCGCTGCTTCCCGGGGCAGGGCGAGTTTGACTTGCCGGGCTTTCTGGCACCGATCCTGGCCAGCGGTTACAGCGGCCCGCTGTCGCTGGAAATCTTCAACGATGGCTTTCGCGCCGCGCCGCCGCGGGCCAATGCCGCCGATGGCCTGCGCTCGCTGTTGTACCTGGAAGAGAAGACCCGCCAGCGCCTTGAGCAAGACCGCGTAGCGCCCGCCAGCGACGACCTGCTGTTCGCGCCACCGCCTGCCAGTGCTTACGAGGGTATCGAATTCCTTGAGTTTGCCGTCGACGACGCCCTGGGCGCCAAGCTGGGCAACTGGCTGGAGCGTCTGGGCTTTACCCGCGCCGGTGTGCACCGGTCGAAGAATGTCAGCCTGCTGCGCCAGGGCGACATCAATCTGATCCTCAACGCCGAACCTTATTCGTTCGCCCACAACTTCTTCGAAAGCCATGGCCCGTCGCTGTGCGCCACGGCGATCCGGGTCAAGGACAGCGCCCAGGCCCTGGCCCGTGCCGTGGCCTACCATGGCCAGCCCTATCGCGGCCTGGTCGGCCCCAACGAGCGCGAACTGGCGGCAGTACGCGCCCCGGACGGCAGCTTGATCTACCTGGTTGACCAGGACGCCCAGGGCCGGACCATCTACGACACCGACTTCAGTGTGCAGCAGCAAGCGGGCAACAGCCTCGGCCTGACCCGCATCGATCACATGGCCCTGGCCTTGCCGGCCGACGGCCTGGACAGCTGGGCGCTGTTCTACAAGAGCGTGCTGGACTTCAGTGCCGACGACGAAGTGGTGTTGCCCGACCCTTACGGCCTGGTCAAAAGCCGCGCCTTGCGCAGCCGCTGCAGCACCATCCGCCTGCCGCTGAACATTTCGGAAAACCGCAACACGGCGATTGCCCATGCCTTGTCGCATTACCGTGGTTCGGGTGTGCACCACATTGCGTTTGACTGCGAGGATATTTTTACCGCCGTCAAACAGGCCAAGGAAGCTGGCGTGGCCTTGCTCGACATCCCGCTCAACTACTACGACGACCTTGCCGCGCGCTTTGATTTTGACGAAGAGTTCCTCAGCGAGCTGGCCTACTACAACGTGCTCTATGACCGCGATGCCCAGGGCGGTGAGCTGTTTCATGTGTACACCGAGCCGTTCGAGGAGCGCTTCTTCTTCGAGGTGCTGCAGCGGCGTAACGGCTACAGTGGTTATGGCGCGGCCAATGTCGCCGTGCGCCTGGCCGCCATGGCCAAGGCCCGCGCCGGAGCGCCGGCACAAGCCAAGTTGTAGGGCGCAGGCCGCAAGGCTTCCTTACTCAGCACCCGGGGCTCATAATTGCCGGGTTAACCGATGGCCATGAGTCCCGTATGACGACTACTCCAGCACTTTGCGCAGCCCCTGAACCAGCGCCGCGCAAGGGTCGCAAGAACAATCCGGAAAAGACCCGCGAGAACATTCTTCAGGCGGCAATCAGCGAGTTCGTCCAGCAGGGGCTGGCCGGCGCCCGGGTCGATGCGATCGCCGAGCGCACGCACACCTCCAAGCGCATGATCTACTACTACTTCAACAGCAAGGAGCAGTTGTATGTCGAGGTGCTGGAGAAGCTCTACGGCGATATCCGCAGCACCGAAAGCAACCTGCACCTGGCCGAGCTTGAGCCGCGCCTGGGCATCCGCCGGCTGGTGGAGTTCACCTTCGATCACCATGATCGCAATGTCGACTTCGTGCGCATCGTCTGCAACGAGAACATGCACCACGGCGAGTACGTGAAGCGCTCCTCGGCGATCCGTTCGATGAACAAGACCGTGCTCACGGCGCTGGATGAAGTGCTCAAGCGCGGGGCTGGCGAAGGGGTGTTCCGCCAGGGCCTGGATGCGCTGGATGTGCACCTGTTGATCAGCTCGTTCTGCTTCTACCGGGTGTCGAACCGGCATACCTTTGGCGAGATCTTCCAGGTGGATTTCGACGAGGCGGCGGTCAAGGACCGGCATCGGGAAATGATTTGCGAGTCGGTGTTGAGGTTCTTGCAGGCCTGAGAGTTTTCGCGGGGCAAGCCCGCTCCTACAGGAGCGGTTGCCCCGCGATGTTGTTCAGTTACCCAGACTGTTGAAGTGCTCGATCATCCGCGCCGCATCCGGCTTCACTGCGCTGAACAGTTCAAACGCCGTCACCGCCTGGAACACCGCCATGTTCGCCCCGCTCAGGGTGCGGCAGCCCAGGGCCCGGGCTTCGCGCAGCAGCTCGGTTTCCAGTGGAAAGTAAACGATCTCCGCCACCCACAGTTGCGTGCGCAGCAGCGCTTTGGGCACCGGCATGCCCGGCAGCTTGGCCATGCCCATGGGCGTGGTGTTGACCAGGCCGTCGGCGCTGGCCATGGCGCTTTGCAGGTCATGGCCGACCTTGGCCCGGCTGCCGGAAAAGTGCTGGTTGAGGTTATCCACAAGGGCCTGGGCGCGGGCCAGTTCGACATCGAACACGGTCAATTGCCCGATCCCTTCTTCCAGCAGCGCATGGGCCACCGCAGCTCCGGCGCCACCGGCCCCCATCTGCACCACTTGGCCGCGCGGCGCATCGCTCAGGCCGCGGCGAAAGCCTTCGGCAAAACCCAGGCAATCAGTGTTGTGGCCGATGCGCTTGCCGTCCTTGAGCACCACGGTGTTCACCGCGCCGATGCCGCGGGCTTGCGGCGACAGTTCATTGAGCAGCGGCAGGATCGCCTGCTTGCACGGGAAGGTGATGTTCAGGCCGGTAAAGCCCATGTACTCAGCCGCTGTCAGCAGCGCTTCGAGGGCGTTGCTGTCGAGCTTGAGCTGGTCCAGGTCGATCAGCCGGTACAGGTAGTTGAGGCCTTGCGCGGCGCCTTCGTGCTCGTGCAGCGCGGGGGTGCGCGACGCCTGGATGCCAGCGCCGATAAGGCCGGCGAGAACGCCGGAAGAAGAGGCTAAAGCCATGCTGAAAACTCCGTTGTTGTTCTTGGTAATGAAGCGGGAGCGCGTCAGCTAGAAAATGTACCGAATGGTTAATTTGGTCAATCGGGCGCAGCACCGCAGGCGTGTTTTCTGTGCGCTGATCGCACAGCCTGTGCTACACCTGTTGCTTTGTACCTGACCACGGAGGGAGACATGGCAACGCCGATCAACGACCTGCAGTCACTGGGGGAAACCTGGCCGGGCCTGGCCAACCTGACCCAGTCGATCTTCGCCGCCCTGGGTGGCCATGGTTTTCGCAATGCCTTTCGCCTCGATCATTCGCGCAGCACCTGCCTGCTGCTGATCGACGGCCTGGGCTGGGACCTGCTGCAGGCCCACGCCCGGCATGCGCCGTTTCTCGCCTCGCTGATGCAGCCAGACAGCCACTTCAAGGTGGGGTTTCCGGCTACCACCGCGACCAGCCTGGCCTCGGTGGCTTCCGGGCTGGGCAGCGGCGCTCACGGTATCGTTGGCTGCGGTTTTGCCCTGGACGAACGGACTGAACTGTCGCCCCTGACCTGGACCACCTCGCCCTTGCAAGTCGAGGCACAGCCCAGTGTCGCGCCACTGCCGGAGACCTTTATCGTGCCCGCCGATGCCTGGAGCCAGGCTGCCGCCCAAGGCATCGCCATCAGCACGGTGATGCTCGGGCGCTATGCCAACTCTGACTTCACCCGGGCGATCTACCGGGCCGGCAAGATCCTCCCGGCGCCGGCCTATGACGCCTATCCGCAGCTGGTCAATGCCGCCCTGGCAGTACCGGAGCCGGCATTCTGCTTTGCCTATTTCGGTGACCTGGACTTTGCCGGGCACCTGTTCGGCCCAGGCTCCGAGGGTTGGCTCAAGCAATTGCAGATCGCCGACCAACTGGCCCAGGCCATCGCCCAGCAGCTACCTGCGCAGGCCCGGCTGATGGTGATTGCCGATCACGGCATGCTGGCGCTGGACAGCGAGCAGGTGCGTGATTTTGATCTGGACCCGGTACTGCAAGAGGGGGTGCGGGCGATGGCCGGAGATATCCGCGCGCGCTACCTGTACACCCACGAGCACCAGCAGGACCGTGTGCACGAGCGTTGGCAGAATCGCCTGGGGGATGGCTACCGGGTATTGAGCAAGGCCCAGGCGATTGCCAAGGGGCTGTTCGGTGATGTGCTGCTGAGCCAGGCCGAAGCGCGGATTGGCGATCTGATCGTGATCCCGAGCGGCGCCGGGGGGATCATTCGCAGCGAGGTGGAGAAGCACGCCAGCCAGTGGCGAGGGCACCATGGAGCGTTGACCGATGAGGATCAGGTGGTGCCATTGTTGATGTGTTCGGGGCTCGGCTGACGAGCCCGCTCCTGTAGGAGCGGGCTTGTCCCGCGATAGCTTCAACGCCGAACCAGCAACACCCCACTTTCCATGTGATGGGTATACGGAAACTGGTCAAACAACGCACAACGCTCGATGCGATGGGTGTCGTGCAACTGGGCGATGTTGGCCGCCAGGGTTTCCGGGTTGCAGGAGATGTACAGGATGTTGTCAAAGCGCCGGGTCAGCTCGCAGGTGTCCGGGTCCATGCCGGCGCGCGGTGGGTCGACGAACACGCTGGCGAACTGGTAGCTCTTCAGGTCAATGCCTTCCAGGCGGCGGAACGGGCGAACTTCGTTCAGTGCTTGGGTCAGCTCTTCAGCCGACAGACGCACCAGGCGCACGTTGTCCACAGCGTTGTCGTCGAGGTTGTGCAGGGCGGCATTCACCGAGGTCTTGCTGATCTCGGTCGCCAGTACCTTGCGCACCCGGGTGGCCAGCGGCAGGGTGAAGTTGCCGTTGCCGCAGTACAGCTCGAGCAGGTCGTCCTGGCGCTCGCCCAGGGCTTCATAGGCCCAGTTGAGCATCTTCTGGTTGACCGCGCCGTTGGGCTGGGTGAAGGCGCCCTCGGGCTGGCGGTAGCGGAAGGTGCGTCCGGCAATCTGCAGCTCTTCGACCGCGTAATCGCGGCCGATCACCACACGCTTGCCCTTGGAGCGGCCGATGATGCTCACGCCCAGGTCGCTGGCCAGTTGCTGCGCGGCGCTCTCCCAGTGCTCATCCAGCGGACGGTGGTAGCACAGGGTGATCATCGCATCGCCTGCCAGGGTGGTGAGGAACTCCACCTGGAACAGCTTGAAGCTCAGCGCCGAACTGGCCTGCCAGGCGGCCTTGAGCCGCGGCATCAGGTCGTTGATCTGCTGGCTGGCAATCGGAAAGTCTTCGATCAGGATCGGCGTGTATTTCTCGCCCGGGGCGAACATCGCATAGAAGCGCTGCTCGTTCTCGCGCCACAGGCGGAACTCGGCGCGCAGGCGATAGTGCTCGCGGGGTGAATCGAACACCGCAGGCTCAGGGGCCGCGAACGGCGCCAGCAACTCGCGCAGGCGCGCGACCTTGGCGTCGAGCTGCTGGGTGTAGGTCGAAGGGTCGAAGACAGCACTCATGCGTTGAACCAGCCCAACTTGATGACGAACAGGATCGAGAGGATCACCAGCGCCGCGTTGAGGTCACGGGCCCGGCCGGAGAGCAGCTTGATCGCGGTCCAGGCAATGAAACCGAAGGCGATGCCGTTGGCGATCGAGTAGGTCAGCGGCATGGCCAGTGCAGTGACCACCACCGGTGCGGCTTCGGTAATGTCGTCCCAGTTTATTTCAGCCAGGCCCGAAGCCATCAACACGGCGACGAACAACAGCGCAGGGGCGGTGGCGAAGGCTGGCACGCTACCGGCCAGCGGCGCGAAGAACAGCGCCAGCAGGAACAGGATGGCCACCACGATGGCGGTCAGGCCGGTGCGGCCACCGGCGCTCACGCCAGCGGCGGATTCGATGTAGCTGGTGGTGGTCGAGGTGCCCAGCAGGGAACCGGCCATGGCCGCGGTGCTGTCGGCGATCAGTGCCCGGCCCATTTTCGGCATGTGGCCGTCCTTGCGCATCAGGCCGGCGCGCTTGGCGACGCCGATCAGGGTGCCGGAGTTGTCGAACAGGTCGACGAACAGGAAGGCGAAGATCACGCTGATCAGGCCGACGTCCAGCGCGCCCTTGATGTCCAGCTGCAGGAAGGTCGGCGCCAGCGACGGCGGCATCGACACCACGCCATTGAACGGGGTCACGCCCAGGGCGATCGAGGCCACGGTCACCACCAGGATACCGATCAGCACCGCGCCACGGACCTTCAATGCCTCCAGTGCGACGATCAGGAAGAAGCCCAGGGTAGCGAGGATTGGCGCTGGCTTCTTGAGATCACCCAGGCCCACCAGAGTGGCCTCATTATCGACGACGATACCGGCGTTGTGCAGGGCGATCAGCGCCAGGAACAGGCCGATACCGGCCGCAATCGCCGAACGCAGCGGCAACGGGATGCTGTTGACGATCCATTCACGGATGCGAAAGATCGACAGCAGGAAGAAGCACACCGCCGAGATGAACACCGCGCCCAGGGCCACCTGCCAGGTGTGGCCCATGTGCAGGACCACGGTGTAGGTGAAGAAGGCGTTCAGGCCCATGCCCGGTGCCAGGGCGATCGGGTAGTTGGCGATCAGGCCCATGGTGGTCGAGCCGATGGCCGCTGCCAGGCAGGTGGCGACGAACAGCGCGCCCTTGTCCATGCCGGTCTCGCCGAGGATGCTCGGGTTGACGAACAGGATGTAGGCCATGGCCAGGAAGGTGGTCACGCCCGCGAGAATCTCGGTGCGGACATTGGTGTCGTGTGCTTTTAGTTGAAACAGCCTTTCCAGCATGCCTGCTCCCCGTGGCGCTCCCGGCGCCGTGAATGTATCGACCCAGTTAGCAAAGCACAGACTGTACCGGGAGACTGTGGTTTTTCCCTGGGTCGGAAAAAAGCCGCGCATCATACCAGCATGCTCGGGCAGCGGTAATTAATGTCGCGATACACTGCAGATATCTGCAGGTTCTGCGCCGTTCACCCCATCCCGAGATAACCACGCTGTGCACCTGATCGACTACCGCGACCTCACCCCGGCCCAGCGCGAGCAACTGCTCGACATCCAGGTGCGGCCCGAGCAACAGCGCTTTGCCGGCGATATGGCCGGCGCCTTGTACACCCTGCAAAGTACCGACAGCCCTGACCTGCGCGGCGTAGCGCTGCTGGTAGACAGCGTGCCGCGTGCTTTCCTGCTGCTTCAGCGCGGGGCGTTCCTGGCGCCTTGGGCCCGGGCCGATGCGGCGACGATCAACGCCTTGCAGGTGGATCGGCGACAGCAGGGCCACGGCTTGGGACGATTTTGTATGCGCGCGTTACCCGATCGGGTCCGCGCCTTGTGGCCGGATGTGCGCTGCCTGCAGCTGTCGGTGGACCCGGACAACCACGCGGCCCTGGCGCTGTACCGGGCCACCGGCTGGGTCGACAGTGGCGACGGCTACCGCGCGCGCAAGGGCCATGAGTGTCAACTGACCCTGTTGCTGTGAGCGGCTAAGCTTGTGGAATACCCCGGCGGAGAGCAGTTGATGACCCACAGAGCCCTGATCGTAGTCGCCGAAGGCGTGGATGACCTGCAAAGCGTGACCCTGATCGACGTGCTGCGCCGCGCCGAGATCGAGGTGGTGGTGGCCAGTATCGAAGGCCGGCGGATGCTCACCTGTGCCCGCGGCACGCGCTTGACCGCCGATGGCATGCTGGTTGATCTGCTGGCCCAGCCGTTTGACCTGATGGTCTTGCCCGGGGGCGAGAAAGGCGCACAGCACATGGCGGCGCACCCACCGCTGGCGCAGCAGGTCAAGGACCAGGCCAGGGCCGGCAAGTTCTTTGCTGCGATCGGCGAAGCGCCGTTGGCCTTGCAGGCCTATGGCGTCTTGCGTCAGCGACGCATGACTTGCGATCCGGGTGTCAGCCAGGGGTTGTCCGGGTGCAGCTTTGTCGATCAGCCGGTGGTGGTGGATGGCAATTGCATCACCGCGCAGGGCTCGGCGGCGGCGCTGGAGTTTGCCTTGGTATTGGTCGAGCAACTGGCGGGCAGGGTGGTGCGCAAGCGGGTGGCAACTGAGCTGCGGGTGTGACTATCGCGGGGCAAGCCCGCTCCCACAGGCCCTTATTGCCTATGCATATGATCGCGCCCAGCCAGGGTCGGAAACAGCTTGATCCACACCCCGGTCACCACCAGCGTCCCGACCCCGCCCAGTACCACCGCCGGCACCGTGCCGAACCAGTGCGCGGTCACCCCTGACTCGAACTCACCGAGCTGGTTCGACGCGCCGATGAACAGCCCGTTCACCGCACTGACCCGGCCGCGCATCTCATCCGGTGTTTCCAGCTGCACGAAGGCGCCGCGGATCACCATGCTGATCATGTCGGCGGCGCCCAACACTGCCAGTACCGCCAGGGAAAACCAGAACGAAGTGGACAGGCCAAAGGCAATGGTCGCCACCCCGAACACGCCCACGGCGGTGAACATTACCCGCCCGACCTTGCGCTCCACCGGGAAGCGCGCCAGCCACAGTGACATCAGCAAAGCGCCCACCGCCGGCGCCGAGCGCAGCAGGCCCAGGCCCCACGGGCCGGTCAGCAGGATGTCCTTGGCAAACACCGGCAACAGCGCGGTGGCGCCGCCCAGCAGCACGGCAAACAGGTCCAGGGAGATCGCCCCGAGGATGTCCGGGCGGCTGCGAATGAAACGAATCCCGGCCATCAGCGATTCGAGGCTGGCGCGGCCCTGGTTGCCAGGTTGCTGGCGCGAGACCAGGCCCAGGGTCAGCACGCAGGCAATCAGGTACAGCACCACTGTCGGCCCATAGACCCAGACGCTGCCAAAAGCATAGAGAAAGCCGCCCACCGCCGGCGCGACGATAGTTGCTGCCTGCATGGCCGAAGCCGACGCCGCCACTGCACGGGGAAATAGCTCGGAAGGCACCACGTTGGGCAACAACGCTTGCGTCGCCGGCATCTCGAAGGAGCGTGCGCTGCCGAGCAGAAACGCCAGCAGAAAGATCAGTTCGCGGCTGACGCTGTTGGTGCTGCTGGCCACTACCAGCACCAGGGCAATCATGGCCTGGGCGCTCTGGCACAGGGCCGCTACCCGGCGCCGGTCATAGCGGTCGGCGACGTGCCCGGTGTGCAGCATGAACAGCACCCGCGGAGCAAACTCCACCAGGCCCACCAGGCCCAGGTCGAGGACATTGCCGGTCAACTGATAGAGGTGCCAGCCGATCGCCACGGTGAGCATCTGGAAGCCACTGGCGGTAAATACCCGGGCCAGCCAGAAGGCCAGGAAGGGACGGTGATGACGCAGCAGCAGAACAGGGACAGGGTCTGACATCGGCGAAACAGAGCCTCGGCGAAGGGATCGGCGGTGCAGATTAGCATCACTTTGTAACAACAGGTTGCGAGAAATACCGCCTGCGTGCGGTAAGCGCACCGTTTTGGGGCGCGGTAAAGGGGGTGAGACAACCGGTCACGCGGCAATCAACCACACAAGCGCGCAGCCCGTTCAGGACTATCCTTTCAGGCAACCGTTGATCTGGATCAATTGTTTCATTTGCAACGGTAGGGCCAGACGGCCGAATTCCCTGCGATGTGATGTTTACAGAACAATTCCAACTTGCCGCACTCAACTACCGTGGGGGCAGTTGGCGCCAAGGCCACCGCCTGACGCCGGATTACCTGACAGAGGAAGCACTATGTTCGGATTAGAGGCTCTAGATCTCGCCCGAATTCAGTTCGCGTTTACCGTGTCCTTTCACATCCTGTTCCCGGCCATCACCATCGGCCTGGCGAGCTACCTGGCAGTTCTCGAAGGGCTGTGGCTCAAGACCAACAACAGCGTCTACCGTGACCTTTACCATTTCTGGTCGAAAATCTTTGCCGTCAACTTCGGCATGGGGGTGGTCTCCGGCCTGGTCATGGCTTACCAGTTCGGCACCAACTGGAGCAAGTTCTCCGATTTCGCCGGCTCCGTCACCGGGCCGCTGCTCACCTATGAAGTACTCACGGCCTTCTTCCTCGAGGCCGGTTTCCTTGGCGTCATGCTCTTTGGCTGGAACCGCGTAGGCCGTGGCCTGCACTTCTTCGCCACGGTCATGGTGGCCATTGGCACCTTGATCTCGACCTTCTGGATCCTCGCCTCCAACAGCTGGATGCAGACCCCACAGGGCTACGAAATCGTCAATGGCGTGGTGATCCCTGTCGACTGGTTCGCCGTGATCTTCAACCCATCGTTCCCTTACCGCCTGGCGCACATGGCGACTGCTGCGTTTGTGGCCACGGCGTTCTTCGTCGGCGCTTCGGCGGCCTGGCACTTGCTGCGCGGACGCGATAACCCGGCGATCCGCAAGATGCTGTCGATGGCCATGTGGATGGCTCTGATCGTGGCGCCGGTGCAGGCTGTGATCGGCGATTTCCATGGTTTGAACACCCTCAAACACCAGCCGGTGAAAATCGCCGCAATCGAAGGCCACTGGGAAAACAAGCCCGGCGAACCGACCCCGCTGATCCTTTTCGGCATCCCCGACATGCAAGCCGAGACCACTCGCTTCAAAGTGGAAATCCCGGCGCTGGGCAGCCTGATCCTGACCCACAGCCTGGACAAGCAAGTGCCGGCGATGAAGGAGTTCCCCAAAGAAGACCGACCTAACTCGACCATCGTGTTCTGGTCGTTCCGGGTCATGGTTGGCTTAGGGATGCTGATGATCTTCGTCGGCCTCTGGAGCCTGTGGCTGCGCAAGAGCGACAAACTCTACAGCTCGCGGCCGTTCCTGTACCTGACCCTGTGGATGGGCCCGTCCGGCCTGATCGCGATCCTCGCCGGCTGGTTCACCACCGAGATCGGTCGCCAGCCCTGGGTGGTCTACGGTCTGATGCGTACTGCCGATGGCGCCTCGAACCACAGCTATGGCCAGCTCGGTCTGACCCTGGTGATGTTCGTGGTGGTCTACTTCGCGCTGTTCGGCACCGGCCTTGGCTACATGATGCGCCTGGTGCGCAAAGGGCCGAAAACCGGTGAAGGTGACGAGACCAACCCAGGTGGCCCCGGCCAGCAACGTACCCCGGCACGGCCGCTGTCTGCCGCCGATGACGATCATGAACATGGCGAGCACGCCAGCCTGAACAAGGGGAACTGAGTCATGGGTATTGATCTTCCGCTTATCTGGGCCGTGATCATCATCTTCGGCATCATGATGTATGTGGTCATGGATGGCTTTGACCTGGGGATTGGCATTCTCTTCCCCTTCGTCAAGGCCGAGCAGGACCGCGACGTGATGATGAACACCGTCGCCCCGGTCTGGGACGGTAACGAAACCTGGCTGGTGCTCGGTGGTGCGGCGCTGTTCGGCGCCTTCCCGCTGGCCTACGCCGTGGTGCTTTCAGCGCTGTACCTGCCATTGATGCTGATGCTGATCGGCCTGATCTTCCGCGGCGTGGCCTTCGAGTTCCGCTTCAAGGCCACTGCAGCCAAGCGCCACCTGTGGGACAAGGCGTTCATCGGCGGCTCGCTGGCGGCAACCTTCTTCCAGGGCGTGGCCCTGGGCGCCTTCATCGAAGGCTTCAAGGTGGTCGATCGCAACTACGCGGGCGGCAGCCTCGACTGGCTGACCCCGTTCAGCCTGTTCTGCGGCCTGGGCCTGATCGTTGCCTACGCCTTGCTCGGCTGCACCTGGTTGATCATGAAGACCGAAGGCAAGCTGCAGCTGCAGATGCACGACCTGGCGCGCCCGCTGGCCCTGGTGCTGCTGGCCGTGACCGGCGTCGTCAGCATCTGGACGCCGCTGGCCCATCCGGACATCGCCACTCGCTGGTTCAGCCTGCCCAACCTGTTCTGGTTCCTGCCGGTACCGATCCTGGTACTGGTGACCCTCTACGGTCTGCTCCGGGCGGTGGCGCGTAACGCGCACTACACCCCGTTCCTGCTGACCCTGGTGTTGATCTTCCTCGGCTACAGCGGCCTGGGCATCAGCCTGTGGCCGAACATCATCCCGCCGTCGATCTCGATCTGGGACGCTGCCGCGCCACCGCAAAGCCAGGGCTTCATGCTGGTCGGGACCTTGTTCATCATCCCGTTCATCCTCGGTTACACCTTCTGGAGCTACTACGTGTTCCGCGGCAAGGTGACCCACGAAGATGGCTACCACTAGGGGAGCATGGCAATGACTGGCAAAGGCACGATTGACGAAGAGAAGAAACCGCTCTGGCAACGCCTGGGCTGGTTGGTGCTGATCTGGGTGGGCAGCGTGGTCAGCCTGGCCCTGGTCGCCTGGCTGATGCGCTTGTTCATGAGTGCGGCTGGACTGAGCACGCACTAAAACGCTATTTCCCATCCCGCCTTGCGGCGGATTTACAGCCCTGCGCAGCGTTAGCTGCGGAGGGTTTTTTTTGCTCTGTGGGAGCGGGCTTGACCCGCGATGCAGGCGACGCGCTACTGGCCTATTTACGCGCCTTGAGCACCACGAACTTCGGCGTCGCCGCCACCTGCTCGACGCCACGGAACAACCGCGCCAGCTTGCTGTGATAACCCAGGTGACGATTGCCGACGATATACAGCGCTCCCCCTACCACCAGCGCCTCACGCGCTTGCTGGAACATCCGCCAGGCGAGAAAGTCACCGACCACCTGCTGCTGGTGGAACGGCGGATTGCACAGCACTACATCCAGCGACTGTGCAGGCTGCCCGGCCAGGCCATCGTCGGCACGTACCGTGACTTCACGCTGGCCCAGCGCTGCCTGCCAGTTCTCCAGCGCCGACTGCACGGCCATGTACGACTCATCGACCAGGGTGTACTGCGCCTGCGGATTGGCCAGGGCACTGGCAATGGCCAGCACGCCATTGCCGCAACCCAGGTCGGCGACCCGAGCGGTGCCGAGGTCTTTGGGCAGGTGCGGCAGGAACGCCCGGGTGCCGATATCCAGGCCTTCACGACAGAACACGTTGGCGTGATTGAGTAGCTCAAGGCGTGGCGCATCGAGCTGATAGCGGGTGGGGTAGGGCGAGAGGAAAACCGGCTTTGCCTCGAAAGAGGCAATCAACAGTCGGGCCTTTTTCTTCGCCAGGGACGCCTGCACCGGGCCAATGTATTTCTCCATCAGATCGCCGGCAGCCCGTGGCAGGTGCTTGATCATGGCGCCGGCAACGACCTGCGCGCCGGGCGCCAGCTGGCCCTGCAGGCGAATCAGCTGCTCTTCGAGCAAGGCCAGGGTCTTGGGCACGCGTATCAGTACGCGGTCGAACGGGCCTTGCCAGGGGGTGCTGGCCGCCACGAACGGCACCGCGTCGAAGGCCAGGCCGTTGCGCACCAGGTTCTTTTCCAGGGCCAGATGGGCCAGGTGCGAATCGCCGCTGCTGAGCACTGAGACATGAGGCGCCAGGCTGATGGCCAGCGCGCCGAAGCTGTCGTTGAGCACCAGCACCCGGGTATTTGCCGCAGGTGCCTGTTCGGCCAGGTGCTCCAGCAAATACTCGTCGGCAGCATCGAAGGCTTGCAGGGGATCGTTGGCTTGCTCGGGCTGGCGAAGCAGGTCGAGTTCGGCGAAGGGGCTGGTCAGCAGGGGCATGGTGTAAGGCTCTGGGGCATTGATGTGCGCGCGCGGCGCGCTCTACAGGGCCGTGATTCTACCGTGCTTTGCAGGGGGGCGGGGGCGTTGGCTCAGATCAGGCCACTCATCGCCGCAATGGCGATTGCGCCGGCTTTATTGCTGGCGTTGGTTTTACTGATAATGCTGCGGATGTGGAAGTTCACTGTGCTCTGCGACAGCGATAGGATGCAGGCGATATCGGCAGCGGTCTTGCCGGCGGCCGACCACTTGAGCACTTCGGTTTCCCGCTCGGACAGGTTATAGGTCGGTGTTGCGTGCCCGGGTTGCCGGTCAATCATCAGCGTATGCAGCAGGTTGCACAGCCAGATGGTCTGGCCGGCCTTGTCGTAGAGTTCTTCGAGGCCAATTGCGCCGTGGCTGCGGGCGACGCTGAGCATGCTTTCGTTGTGACGCATATCATGTGCCGACTGGCTCCAGCCGTGACACAGCCCATGGTACTTGGCTTGCTCACGGAACTCGGGCGTCTCTCGGAACACCTCGTCGCTCCACAGCAATGGCATCAACGAGCGGTGGCAATGGGCGATAGTGGGATCGATGTCCAGGTAGTTGCAGCGTTGGTAGCGTTCGTTCCAGGCGGCGGGATAGTTGTTGAAGAATCTCATGTGAGGGGCGAAGGTCGCGATTTGCACACGCATGCCGAAAGCCAGATATTCCATGTCCAGTTGCTGGGCCAGGGAAACCGCGATGTCAAACATCCGTTGTTCATCGGTTTCGGCAAGCAACTGCTCCAGTTGCTGTTCTTTCCAGTGCGGCATGGGAGCTTTCTCTTGATGGATGGATCCAACAACTCGCAAGGTGCAACGTAGTGTAGGAAATGTCCCACTGTTGTGTTGGGTTTTTTGGCTATAGAAATGTGAAGTTTTCGACAGGGCTGTTCTTTAGAGCACCGTGTCGTAAATGTTTGATATCAGTTCGAAATCATTGAGCTATCAGTGCCCGTCACAGCAACCGCGCGCGATGCCACTACAAACCGACGGTGTTTATCTCTCGGCGTTTGCGCGACACTGGGGCATCTGTTTTTTGGAGCAAGTCATGACTGCCAGTGCTGAAAAGTTCACCCGCCAGACGCTGCTCGACGTCCAGCCGCTGACCCCCAGCCTGTTCAGCCTGCGTACCAGCCGCGACCAGGGCTTTCGTTTCCGCGCCGGGCAGTTCGCCCGCCTGGGGGTGACCAAGGCCGACGGCAGTGTGGTCTGGCGCGCTTATTCGATGGTGTCTTCGCCATTCGACGAGCACCTGGATTTCTTTTCCATCGTGGTGCCGGGCGGCGAATTCACCAGTGAGCTGAGCCGCCTGGGCGAGGGCGACAGCTTGCTGATCGATCGTCAGGCCTTCGGCTACCTGACCCTTGACCGCTTTGTCGACGGCCGCGACCTGTGGCTACTGGCAACCGGCACCGGCATTGCGCCGTTCCTGTCGATCCTCCAGGACTTCGAGGTATGGGAGCGTTTCGAGTCGATCAAGCTGGTCTATTCGGTGCGCGAAGCCCGGGAGCTTGCGTATCTGGACCTGATCGCCGGGCTGGAGCAGCGCGACTACCTGGCGGAATATGCCGGCAAGCTGCAGTTCATTCCGATCGTCACCCGCGAGCAACATCCGGGAGCATTGAATCAACGCATCACCACCCTGATCGAGAATGGCGAGCTGGAGCGTGCGGCAGGCCTGGCTCTGACACCGGAACACTCGCGGGTGATGCTCTGCGGCAACCCGCAGATGATCGATGACACCCGCAAGGTCCTCAAGCAACGCGACATGAACCTCAGCCTCAGCCGGCGACCCGGCCAGGTCGCGGTCGAGACCTACTGGTAAGCAGCAACAAGAACGGCGCCCGCAGGCGCCGTTTTTTTATCCCTGTGTTCAGGGTTGCCGATTCTGCGCCTTGAGCAGGTCGCGGATCTCGGTGAGCAGCTCTTCTTCCTTGGTCGGTACTGGCGGCAGGGTTGGCGCTGCGGCTTCTTCGCGTTTCAGGCGGTTGATGACCTTGATGCCCATGAAGATCGCAAAGGCGACGATGATGAAGTCGAGGATGGTCTGGATGAATTTGCCATACGCCAGCATCACTGCCGGTACGTCACCCTCTGCGGCTTTCAAAGTAACCGCCAGGTCACTGAAATCGACCCCGCCGATCAGCAAGCCAATCGGTGGCATGATCACGTCGCCGACAAAAGATGAAACGATTTTGCCAAAGGCGGCGCCGATAATGATACCGACGGCCATATCGACGACATTGCCTTTGACCGCGAAGGCCTTGAATTCACTGAGCACGCCCATGGTTTATTCCTTGTAACAGATGAGGTTGGTAAACGCAGTGTAAATCAGCTATGCGCTTCATGCTCCGCGCTGCTGCAACAGACTGCGGTTATACCGAATAGTTTTGTCGTTTTCTGTGCCCGCCCAGGTGCCCGAGGTCGGCTATGATGGTGCCTTTTTCCAGAGGACCGTCCCATGGCCAAGGCCAAGCGCATGTACGGCTGCACCGAGTGCGGCGCGACCTTCCCGAAATGGGCCGGGCAATGCGGTGAATGCGGCGCCTGGAACACCCTGGTCGAGACCGTGCTGGAAAGCGGCGCCGCCGCAGCCCCCAGCGGGCGTACCGGCTGGGCCGGGCAGCAGGCGCAGATCAAGACCCTGGCCGAAGTCAGTGTCGAGGAAATCCCGCGCTTCACCACCGCCAGTGCCGAACTCGACCGGGTGCTCGGCGGCGGTCTGGTCGACGGCTCGGTGGTGCTGATCGGTGGCGACCCGGGCATTGGCAAGTCGACCATCCTCCTGCAGACCCTGTGCAACATCGCCACGCGCATGCCGGCACTCTACGTCACCGGCGAGGAATCCCAGCAGCAGGTGGCCATGCGCGCCCGGCGCCTGGGCTTGCCCCAGGACAAGCTGCGGGTGATGACCGAAACCTGCATCGAGACCATCATCGCCACCGCGCGGGTCGAAAAGCCCAAGGTGATGGTCATCGACTCGATCCAGACCATCTTCACCGAGCAACTGCAGTCAGCACCGGGTGGCGTTTCCCAGGTGCGCGAAAGCGCCGCCTTGCTGGTGCGTTATGCCAAGCAGAGCGGCACGGCGATCTTCCTGGTCGGTCACGTGACCAAGGAAGGTGCGCTGGCCGGGCCACGGGTGCTCGAGCACATGGTCGATACCGTGCTGTATTTCGAAGGGGAGTCCGACGGCCGTCTGCGTTTGCTGCGAGCGGTGAAAAACCGTTTCGGCGCGGTCAACGAGCTGGGCGTATTTGGCATGACCGACCGCGGCCTGAAGGAAGTTTCCAACCCTTCTGCGATCTTTCTCACACGAGCCCAGGAAGAAGTTCCGGGCAGTGTGGTCATGGCCACCTGGGAAGGCACCCGGCCGATGCTGGTGGAAGTCCAGGCGCTGGTCGACGACAGTCACCTCTCCAACCCGCGGCGGGTCACCCTGGGCCTGGACCAGAACCGCCTGGCCATGCTGCTGGCGGTGCTGCATCGCCATGGCGGCATCCCGACCCACGACCAGGACGTGTTCCTCAACGTGGTCGGCGGGGTCAAGGTACTGGAAACGGCATCCGACCTGGCGTTGATGGCGGCGATCATGTCCAGCCTGCGCAACCGCCCGCTGGACAACGGCCTGCTGGTGTTTGGCGAGGTAGGCCTGTCCGGTGAGGTGCGGCCTGTGCCCAGCGGTCAGGAGCGCTTGAAGGAAGCGGCCAAGCATGGCTTCAAGCGTGCCATCGTGCCCAAGGGCAATGCGCCGAAAGAGGCGCCACCCGGGTTGCAGGTGATTGCCGTGACCCGTCTTGAGCAGGCGCTGGATGCGTTGTTCGAGTGACCTGAAAGCCCCGGCAAGTGCAAGGCTTGCCGGGTTGAAGTTGCAACTGATTCTCACTAACGAGTAGCATGCCGTCTTCTTTCCGGCCATCCACAGGGAGTTCGCGTGGCGGAGTCCGACTTGAAGCGGCTGTTCCTCAAGCACGCGAAAACCTTGCAGGGGTTGCTGACGCGCAAGGTGCGCGACCCGCAACTGGCCGCCGACCTGGTACAGGAAAGCTTCCTGCGCCTGGCCGAGCAACAGGGCCGTGAACGGATCGACAACACCCCGGCCTACCTCTATCGCACTGCGCACAACCTGATGATCGATCACGTTCGCCAGCAGCAACGGCGCAAGACCGATTCGGTGCCCCATGAAGCACTGGAGTCCATTGTCGAAGACAGCCCCGGCCTGGACGAAAACGCCGCCACCGAACAGCACATGCGCCGCTTGCGCAGGGCTCTGGCCGACTTGCCGCCACGTACCCAGGAAGTGTTCCGTCTCAATCGGCTTGAGGGCATGACCCACGCCGAGGTGGCGCGGGCGCTGGATATTTCCGACAGCTCGGTACAGAAGCATCTGGCCAAGGCCCTGGCCTATGTGATGCAGTGTCTGCAGGAACCAGGATGACGAACGGTTTACTGGGAAATGCGCCTTCAGACGTCAGCACTCACATAACCAGAATTCGAGAGAACCGTGTGACCAGCCAGAACTCGCCAGAGCAAGCCATTCGCGAGCAGGCCGCCGAGTGGGCGGTGCTGCGCAGCGCCGGCCCGTTGAACCCCGAGCAGGAGCAGGCGCCCAGCCTTTCACTGGCATTGCGCGCTGACTACGCCACGGCCAAAGGTGAGGTTCGCCAGGTGTCCTTGCCCGATGGCAGTAAAGTCGACCTCGACAGTCACAGTGGCATCGAACTGGTCTATAGCGACAGCGAACGTCGTGTACGCCTGTTGGCCGGTGAGGCGGTGTTTACCGTTGCGCCGGTCTCCGGCAATGAGCAACGGCCGTTCGTGGTCGAGCGGGCAGGGGGCAGCAGCCGTGCCCTGGGCACGCGTTTCGTGGTGGGCCCCGAGCCTGATGGCGGCACTTGGGTCGGCATGCTTGAACACAGTGTTGCAGTCACCTTGCAGGGCACCCCGCAAGCGGGCAGCGCCGAGCAGGTGCTCAAGGAAGGTCAGAGCCTGCGCTACGACACGACCCACGGGATTCGTCCCTGGCCCGAGCACGATGTACGTCGCGCTACCGCCTGGCAGCGTGGTGTGCTGGTGTTCGAGCGCGAGCCGCTGGGCGAGGTTGCCGCGCAACTCAATCGCTATCGTGGCGGGCACGTGCTGATCACCGACCAGGCCCTGGCCCGGCGTGAAGTCAGCGGCATGTTTCGCCTGGACAACCTTGATGCCGCGCTGGGCATGCTGACCGACGAGCTCAAGGCCAGCCGCCTCGACCTGCCTGGGCTGACCCTGATCTATTGAGTGCCGCATGGCCGATTGTCGGTAGCGCTGTTTTCCACGAAACTGGCGTTTTGACGACGATCTGAAGGCAGGGATATGGCCAGTGGTTTTTTCGCGTGTATTGCTTCATCCATCTCCGGCGCCTTGCTGCTCGGACTGTCCAGCACCCAAGTACTGGCGGCCGACGACCTGGTGCAGTTCAACCCCGCCACGTGCGAGTTCGGCGCAAAGCTTGAGCCGTACTTCGATCAGGCTATCGCCAAACGTCAGGCGCTGCCTGTAGAAGCGCAGGAAGAGGAGGTGAGCTCTCCGGTCAATCAGCCCTTCCATGGCATCAAGGTCACTGGTGTATTCATCGGCTATGAATGGCACGGGATCTATTTTGATGCACCGCCGGATCAGGTGCGTTCGCTGTTTCGCAAGCTGGGCTACCGCGTGGCTGAAGACGGTGACATGTCGGCCAGTGGCGATGAGGTTGCGGTGACGGCATCGATCATCGAAACCAGCGGCAAGGCCCGCGAACAAGGGCAGTCGGCGCTCACCTGCGGCGTCTGATGTTCGCCGGGTAAATTTCTTTTGGATTTTCTTTACTGACTTTCCCCGCGTTGCACGTCTTTTTGTTGAGATTGATTTTCATTACTAGAAAACGCCAACACAGCGAGCAACAGACGTGAGCAATCAACAACAACGACGCACCCGACCGTTCGGTCGGGTAGCCCTTGCCAGCAGCCTGATGCTGGGTGCCTGGACCTTGCCGATGGGGATCGGCAGCGTGCAGGCAGCCGAACCCGCCAACCCGAGCCAGCGCACCGCACTGATCCACTTCGACATTCCCGCCCAGGCCCTGGACAGCGCCGTGCTGGCCTTCGCCGAACAGGCCGGGGTGCAGGTGTTTTTCGACAGCCGCAAGCTGGCTGGCCTGCGCAGTGACGGCTTGCGTGGCGAGCACTCGGCACAGGAAGGGCTCGGCCTGTTGTTGCGCGGCTCGCCCGTGCGCTATCGCTTCAGCGGCACTGACCGGGTCGGCCTGGAGCGCGTGCGGGACGACGGTCAGGCGCTGGAGCTGGGCGCAACTCATGTCGATTCGAACAGCGATGCCGATTGGGTCTATCAGACGCCCCGGTCGGTCAGCGTCATCACCCGCGAGCAGATCGACAAGCGCCCGCCACGCCATGCCGCCGACATGCTCGAAGAAACCGCCGGCGTCTACACCGCCGTCAACCAGCGTGACCCGGGGCTGTCGGTGAACATTCGCGGCGTGCAGGACTATGGCCGGGTCAACATGAATATCGACGGCATGCGCCAGAACTTCAACGTCAACGGCCACCAGCAGCGCAACGGGGTGATGTTCATCGACCCGGAGTTCATCAGCTCCATCGAGATCGAAAAAGGCACCCAGGCGGGCATGGGTGGTGCCGGCGTTATTGGCGGTATCGCCAGCTTCAATACAGTGCAGGCCAGTGATTTTCTCGGCCCCGACAAGGAATACGGTGGCCGCCTGCGCGCAGGCAACGGCATCGGCGAGCTGGGCAATGGCACCAACTTCAACGGCAGTGCATTGTTTGCCTTCGGCAATGAGCTAGGCGATGTACTGCTGGGCGTCAGTGAGCGGCACTTCGGTGATTACCGCGCCGGCACCAACAACGCCGATAACCTCGGCACCCAGATCCGCGGCAAGACCAGCTACCCCGAAGCCTGGAAGGACTGGCTGCACTCCGAAGTCGGCGAGACCGGCAGCGTCACCCGTTCGCAACTGCTCAAGCTGGGCCTGAACCTGCCCAACGACCAGCGCCTGCAGCTCAACTACATGGAAACCGACACCGACAGCAAGGACGCCTGGACCTACTACGACACCCAGACCCGGCAGTTCTATTACAAGCGTACCGGCAGCAGTGATTTCAACGCCAGGAATGCCTCGCTCGATTACAGCTACAGCCCGGACAACGACCTGGTCGATCTGAAGGCCAAGCTGTATTTCGTCTCGACCCGGCAGGATCGCTGGAATGCCGGTAACGATGCCTCCGCCAGCAGCAACAACCGCGTCGAGGCGTACGACGATCGTTTTCAGACCGATACTTGGGGCCTGCAGCTGCAAAACACTTCGCGCTTCTACCTGGGCGATGCCGACAAGATCACCTTCAACTACGGTACCGAGCTGTTCCAGGATAGCTTCACGCCGAACACCGAGCGGGTCCCGGCCCCTAATGAACAGGCATTGCCTTACGTTCAGGGCAGCACGCCTGAAGGCAAGCGCATCATGGCCAGCCTGTTCGGCGATGTGCAGTACGAGCATGGCGACTGGCTGACGGTCGATGCCGGATTACGCTATGACCGTTATCGCCTGACGGGCGAAACCGGTATCACCACCTGGATGTACCCAAGGGGTGTCACTGGTGAGAACCTTCAACGTGTTCAGACCCACCTGATCTTTGACGAAGAACAGGAGCAGGGCCGCTTCTCGCCCACCTTCGGTATTGCAGTAAAGCCGGGGGTCGACTGGATGCAGGTCTATACCCGTTGGGGGCGTGGCTGGCGTCCGCCATCAGTGACTGAAGTATTCATGAGCGGCCGCCCCCATGGTGGAGGCAGCGAGATGCTCTATCCCAACCCCTTCCTCAAGGCCGAGGAGTCGCACAACTGGGAACTGGGGGTGAACCTGTTCAAGGAGTCGCTGTTGCAGGAAGGAGATCGTTTTGGCGCCAAGGTCGCCTATTTCGATACCCGCATCGACAATTTCTCGTTCATGGATGTCAACGCCGATCTCCCCGGGGCAACTGCGCTGGGTACTTCGCTCGGGCGCTCGGCCTACCAGAACAATCTTGAGCAGACGCGTTTTCGCGGGGTTGAGTACAGCCTCGACTACGACGCTGGGCGCTATTACAGCCAGCTCAGTTACACCCACATGATCGGCAGCAATGATTTCTGCTCGAAGCAGTTGTACATGGGGGGCGGACAGCGCCTGGCCAACGCTGGAACGGTGATGCGCCCGGTACGGGTCGGCAGCCGCGTCATCATGTTGCCGGTACGCGTCTCGCGTGCCGAGGACGCCGCCGACCTCGACCAGGCCGTCAGTTGCGGCCACATCATGGGTAACGCCAGCTACATGCCGGCTGACCGTGGCTCGCTGACGGTCGGCATGCGCTTTCTTGATCGTACCCTCGATGTCGGCGCCCGCCTGCGTTACAGCAAGGGCAACGGTGAGAACCTCAACGACCACGGCTACCGCCTGATCGACCAGGCGCAATGGCCCAAATACAAGGTCTACGACCTGTACGCCAGCTACTGGATGACGCCGAGCCTGAACCTGGCGCTGTCGCTGGAGAACGCCACCGACGAAGCCTACTTCGTGGCCATGGGCGACACCGACAACCTGTCGCTGGCCCGCGGCCGGACCTTGAGCGGAATGCTCGAATACAAATTCTGATCCACACCGGGTTTGCCCATGTCGGGCGACACGAAGGCAGGGAATACGCCTTCGCAATCATGCAATGCAACGAGGAACCGTTATGACTCTTTCCGTTACTTACGATGCCGCCTTCTCCAGCTCGTCGATCGATGACTACCTGGCGTTCTGGACCGCGGGTTTCGCCACTGCAGGTCATGGCGAAAGCAATACCGGCGGCTTCAGCAACGGCAGCCTGAGCGGCGACCAGTACGCCACCCATGGTGCTCTGAACTCCGATTACGCATTCATCGCCGACAGCAACACTGCCAATGGTCTGCACTATGTGTTCGACCGCGGCCTGCCAGCCGGTGACAACCTCAACCACTACCTGTGGGGCGAGCTGGACAACGTTTCCCTGGGGCAGGTGCTGGGCGGTGGTAGCGGTAGCGACTTCACCCTGAGCAACTACGTGGTCAGCTTCAACGGCCTGGACCTGGATGCGGCGCTGGGTGCCGGTCGCGTCGGCAACGAAGTGCAGAGCGTGATCTACGGCCTGATGCAGGGCAACACCTCGGCCCTGGAAGGCGTGCTGGACAACCTGCTGGCCGGTTACGGCGTGTCTACCGACGACAGCTTCGACGTGGTCAGCGCCGCGCTGGCTGCCGGTCCGCTGAGCGTGGCTTCGGCCGATGTGGTGGGTGTCCAGGCCCTGGCCGAGGACTTCGCCCTGGCCGCCTGACCCCAGGCAAAAAAAAGCGAATGGAAGATCACTCCTCCATTCGCTGCTTGCTTACCCCGCCGCCTGCGTCTTTGCCGGGCCCAGGCTGCGGTGGTGCGAATTCTGCGAGCCTGCGCCGGCGAGGTCAATCGCCCGTGGGCTTGCCCTGTTGAGGTCCTTCATGAAAGCAACCCGCTCCCGCCCTGCGAACGAGGTGTTGCAGGCGCTCAAGGCCTGCCGCGCCGGCTTTGCCAACATTGGCCTGTTCACCGCGGTGATCAACCTGCTGATGCTGGCGCCGGCGCTGTACATGCTGCAGGTCTATGACCGGGTTCTGTCTTCGGGCAACGAGATGACCCTGCTGATGCTCAGCCTGATGGTCCTCGGCCTGTTCGCCTTCATGGGGGTGCTGGAGTGGGTGCGCAGCCTGGTGGTGATCCGCCTCGGCACGCAGATGGACATGCGCCTGAACCCGCGAGTGTTCGAGGCCGCCTATCAAGTCAGCCTGGCCGGCCACAAGGGCGCGGCGACCCAGGTACTGAGCGACCTGACCACCTTGCGCCAATTCGCTACTGGCCAGGCGTTGTTTGCCTTTTTCGATGCGCCGTGGTTCCCGGTGTACCTGCTGGTGATGTTCCTGTTCAGCCCGTGGCTGGGGCTGATGGCGCTGGTGGGGGCGGTGCTGTTGACGATCCTGGCGTGGGTCAACGAGCGCCTGACCCAGGCGCCGTTCGCCGAAGCCGGTCAGTTGTCGCAGCAGGCTGGGCAGCAGGCGGGCGCCAACCTGCGCAATGCCGAAGTGATGGAAGCGATGGGCATGCTGGCGGCGGTGCGTCAGCGCTGGGCCAGCCTGCACCATGGTTTTCTCCTGCGCCAGAACCTCGGTAGCGAGCGCACGGCGGCGGTAACCGCCGTGTCCAAGAGCCTGCGCCTGGCCTTGCAATCGCTGGTGCTGGGGCTAGGCGCGTGGCTGGCGATCGAGCAATTGATCACGCCGGGGATGATGATCGCCGGCTCCATTCTCATGGCCCGGGTACTGGCGCCGATCGACCAGTTGATTGCCGTGTGGCGCCAGTGGGGTTCGGCACGCCAAGCCTATGAACGCCTGCACACCTTGCTCAGCGAGCAACCGCCACGTGCGGCCGGCATGCCGTTGCCAGCACCGAGCGGGCGCCTGCTGGTGGAACAACTCAGCGCCCTGCAACCGGGTACGCGCAAGCCGTGCCTGGCTAACCTCGGCTTTGAGCTTGCGGCCGGCGACAGCCTGGGGATCATCGGTGCGTCCGGTTCGGGCAAGTCGACCCTGGCACGTCTGCTGGTCGGCGTCGCAACACCGGCAGCCGGCAAGGTGCGCCTGGATGGCGCCGAGCTGCAGCAGTGGGACAAAGGCTTGCTTGGCCACCACATCGGCTATTTGCCTCAGGACGTGCAGCTGTTCGCCGGCAGCATCGCCGAGAACATTGCCCGCCTGGGGCCGGTGGATTCGCCGCAGGTGGTGGCCGCTGCGCAACTGGCTGGCGTGCACGAGATGATCCTGAAACTGCCGAACGGTTATGACACCCAGCTTGGCGAAGGCGGTGCCGGCCTCTCCGGCGGCCAACGCCAGCGAATCGGCCTGGTCCGGGCGTTGTACCGCCTGCCGGCACTGATCGTGCTCGACGAACCCAACTCCAACCTCGATGACTTCGGCGAGCACGCCTTGCTGGAGGCGATAAAGCAGGTAAAGGCGCAGCAGCGCACGCTGATCCTGATCACCCACAAATCCAGCTTGCTGGCGGCTGTGGATAAGTTGCTGGTACTGCAGAACGGCCAGATGCAGGCCTTCGGTCCGACTGCGCGGGTATTGCAGGACCTGCAGCGCAGCCACAAGCCGGCCGGCATTCCTACGCCTGCTTCCACTCCTACCCCGGCGCTGCGCAGCGCGGCCAGCGTCAGCATGAGCTACGGCACCCCGAGATCCTGATCATGACCGCCCCTCAGTCGCTTCACGCTCAAGCCATTCCCGACAACCTGCTGAGCCTCGATGCCCGCCGCCACAGCCGCCTGGGCCGTTGGCTGGTGATTGGCGGCTTTGGTGGTTTCATCCTCTGGGCGGCCATGGCACCGCTGGATAAAGGCGTGCCGGTGTCGGGCAACGTGGTGGTCGCCGGCAGCCGTCAGGCCGTGCAGCATCCCACCGGCGGCACCATCGAACGCCTGCTGGTGCGCGATGGCGACCGCGTCAGTGCCGGCCAGGTGCTGGTGAAGATGGACGCCACCCAGGCCCAGGCCCAACATGATTCGTTAAGGGTGCAATACGTCAACGCCCGGGCCAGCGAGGCGCGCCTGCAAGCCGAGCGTGACGGACTGGCAAGCATCACCTTCCCGGCCGAATTGCAGGCGCTGGCCACTGAACCCTGGGTCGCCACTGCCCTGGAACTGCAGCGCCAGTTGCGCAGCAGCCGGCGCCAGTCGCTGGACATGGAGCTGGCCGGCCTGCGCGAGAACATTGCCGGCGCCGAGGCCATGCTGGCTGGTGTGCAGGGCTCGATGAGCCACAAGCAGGAGCAGCGCGCCGCGCTCGATGAGCAACTGCAGGGCCTGCGTGAACTGGCCCGCGACGGCTATATCCCGCGCAACCGCCTGCTCGACAGCGAGCGCCTGTACGCACAGATCAACGGCGCGATCTCGGAGGACCTGGGCAACATCGGCCGCAGCCGCCGCCAGGTTCTGGAGCTGAAACTACGCATGGCCCAGCGTCAGCAGGAGTACCAGCGTGAAGTCGGCCAGCAGTTGAGCGACATGCAGTCCAGCGCCGAAGACCTCGGCAACCGCCTGCGCAGCGCCGCCTTCGAACTGGCCAACACCCAGTTGCGCGCACCGGCCAGCGGTACGGTGGTGGGCCTGAGCGTGTTCACCAATGGCGGGGTGATTGCCCGGGGGCAGCAACTGATGGAAATCGTCCCTACGGACGCGCCCTTGCTGATCGATGCCCGCGCTCCGGTGGAACTGGTCGACCGCCTGCGTCCCGGCCTGGCGGTGGAAATCATGTTCGTCGCCTTCAACCAGAGCAAGACTCCGCGGGTCGAAGGCGAGCTGACCCTGGTCTCGGCCGATCGCCTGGTCGATGAGAAAACCCAGCAGCCCTATTACCAGGTGCGCGCCAAAGTCAGTGACGCCGGCTTGCAGCAACTGGCCGACCAGGACATCCGCCCCGGCATGCCGGTGGAGGCCTTCGTGCGTACCGGTGAGCGCTCGATGCTCAACTATCTGTTCAAGCCGTTGACCGACCGGGTGCATGTCGCCCTGGCGGAGGAATGATGTCGATGCGTGCGATGTGTTGCCTGCTGTTGTTGGGCACCAGCCTGTCGGCCGCTGCCGTGGACCTGGGCGATGCCTATGCCCTGGCCCTGCGCAACGATCCGACCTTCCATGCCGCCATCGCCGAACGCGATGCCGGTCTTGAAAGCCGCGCCATTGGCCGCGCGGCGCTGCTGCCGAACCTGTCCTACCGCTACAACAATGCCCGCAACGATTCCGAAGTGACCCAGACCAACGTCCGCGGCAACGTCACCAGCCAGCGCGACTACCGCAGCTACTCCTCGACCCTGACCTTGCAACAGCCGCTGTTCGACTACGGCGCCTGGGCCGAATACCGCCAGGGCGTGGCCAAGGCGCTGTTGGCCGACGAGCGCTTTCGCAGCCGTAGCCAGGAGTTGGCGGTACGGGTATTTGCCGCCTACAGTGAAGCGCTGTTCGCCAACGAGCAGATCGCCCTGGCCCAGGCCCAGCGTCGTGCCTATGCCGAGCAGTTGCAGTTGAACCGGCGTTTGCTCAAGGGCGGCGAGGGCACTCGCACCGACCTGCTGGAAACCCAGGCCCGTTACGAATTGGCCCAGGCCCAGGAGATTGAAGCCAGCGACAACCTCGATGCGGCCCTGCGTACCCTGCAGGCGATCATTGGCGAGCCGCTGGAAGTCGCCGACCTGGCACCCTTGAGTGGCGATTTTCGCGTTCAACCCTTGCAGCCGTTGCGCTTCGAAAGCTGGCGCGACCTTGCCGTGGCCCACAACGCCGAGCTGGCCTCCCAGCGCCACGCCCTGGTTGCCGCTGACTATGCCGTCGAGCGTCAGCGCGCCGGCCACCTGCCGACCCTGAGTGCCTACGCCAGCACCGGCAAATCCAGCTCCAGTTCCGAAAGCAGCTACGACCAGCGTTATGACACCGACAGCATCGGTATCCAGGTCAGCCTGCCGTTATTCGCTGGCGGCGGTGTATCGGCGTCCACCCGCCAGGCGGCTGCCGAGCGCGACAGTGCACGCTTGAGCCTCGACGGGCAGATCGCCGATACCGTCAACCAGCTGCGCAAACAGTTCAACCTCTGCGCCAGCAGCACGGCGAAGATCCGTGCCTATGAACTGGCAGTGAAATCGGCCCGCGGTTTGATTACCGCTACGCGCAAAAGCGTCGCCGGCGGCGAGCGGGTCAACCTCGATGTGCTCGATGCCGAGCAGCAGCTATACAGCGCCCGCCGCGACCTGGCCCAGGCGCGCTATGACTACCTGCGCGCCTGGTTGCAGTTGCGTTATCTGGCCGGGGTGCTGGAGCCACAGGATTTACAGCAGCTCAATGGTTACTTTGCTTCGCGCTGAAACAAAAAGGCCGGTGCATATGCACCAGCCCTGTTGAATCAAGCGCAACTCATTCAGTGTTCCGAAACCGCCTCTCGTCGCGCTGGCGGTTCTCCGTGCTCGCCCTCGCTCATCACCGGCACCTCCTTGCCTTCGGCGTTGAACAGCTTGCCGTCTTCGAAGTAGTCACCATCGCGCAGGGCGGAGATATCCGAGTAGTGGATGGTGCGTTCGTAGGCGGCAGCGAACACCGACTGCTGGTCGGAGTTGCCGGTGGTGAAGTGGTTGAACACCAGGTTGAGGACAATGGCCATGATCGCTGCCGAGCTGATGCCGGAGTGGAAGATGGTCTCGAACCAGTTGGGGAACTGCGCGTAGAAGTTCGGTGCAGCGATCGGGATCATGCCGAAGCCCAGGGAAGCGGCGACGATGATCAGGTTGACGTTGTTCTTGTAGCTGACCTTGGACAAGGTACGGATACCGCTGGCGGCAACGGTGCCGAACAGCACGATGCCGGCGCCACCGAGTACCGAGGTCGGCACTGCGGCAATGACCCGGCCCATGATCGGCAGCAGGCCGAGCACCACCAGGATTACCCCGCCGGTCGCCACCACGTAGCGGCTCTTGACCCCGGTCACGGCGACCAGGCCGACGTTCTGGGCGAAGGCGCTCTGGGTGAAGGAGCCGAAGATCGGCGCCAGGATGCTCGAGGCCATGTCGGCGCGCAGGCCGTTGCCCAGGCGTTTGGAGTCTACCTTGGTGTCGATGATTTCACCGACGGCGAGGATGTCCGCCGAGGTTTCCACCAGGGTCACCATGATCACGATGCACATCGACAGGATGGCGGCGATGTGGAAAGTCGGCATGCCGAAGTGGAACGGCGTCGGCATCGCGACCAGCGGGCCGTCGAGGACCTTGCTGAAGTCGGCCATGCCCAGCGACCAGGCGATCAGGGTGCCGATGACCATGGCCAGGAGGATCGACAGCCGCGAGATGGTCGCGCTGCCCAGTTTGCTCAGTACCAGGACGATGACGAAGGTCAGCCCGGCCAGGCCGATGTTGGCCATGCTGCCGAAATCCGGCGCCTTGCTGTTGCCACCCATGACCCAGCGAGCGGCCACTGGCATCAGGGTCAGGCCGATGGTAGTGATGACGATGCCAGTCACCAGCGGCGGGAAGAACTTGGTGATCCGCGAGAACACCGGGGTAATCAGAAAACCGATCAGCGAAGCCGCCATGACCGCGCCCAGCACCCCGGGCAAGCCACCACCGCCTTCACTGCTGAGGATCGCACCCATGGTCGCCACACCGGCGAACGACACACCCTGCACCAGCGGCAACTGGCAGCCGAACCATGGCAGGCCGAGGGTTTGCAGCAGGGTTGCCAGGCCACCGGCAAACAGCGAAGCGGCGATCAGCAGGCCGATATCGGCAGGGCCCAGGCCGGCCGCCTGGCCGAGGATCAGTGGCACGGCGACGATACCGCCGTACATGGTCAGAACATGCTGCAGGCCATAAGCCAGGTTGGCGCCAAGGCCCAGGTTCTCGTCTTCGGGACGCTGGGCTGAAGACGTGCTAGGGGAGGACGTATTCATGGGGCAAGTTCTCAGTTTTATTGTTGTGGCGCTACTGTAGACAAGTCCTACACGTGAATGCCAGAACAATTGTATACAATTTTTAGATTGGCATAGGAACAGTCCTACCCATGGTTTGGCTTCAGGGCTGGATGCAGGTTCTGTTCCAACAGCCACAGGCCAGCGCCACAGGGCCTCGTGCGGGCACCGTGGAACTGGCTGTAAAGCTGTCCAAGTGGACAGGAAAGGTGTTTGCGGAGAGGTAGGTAGGAAGCTAAGAGTTTCTAAACTTCGATCAGTTCGTGGAACTCGCGCTCCAGTTCGGTGCGATCGGCCAGATTAAGCTCGATCAGGCGGCACAGATGCTCCAGCGAATGCAGGTCGATGTGCAGGCAGATAAAGCCGAGCTGGCGTTCATCGATATGACGCAGTTGCACCTGCATCTCTACCTGCGCACCTTCACCCAGGTGGATTACCGCGTCGAACAGCTCTTCGAGATCAGCGTCCCAGGGTTCGGGGTATTCGATCAATATGCCCTTGAGGGAGATGTCCAGCAGGTTGACCTGCCAGCGGTGTTCGCCCTGTACCAGTTCGGTGGGCGCGTCGAAGGCAATGCGTTTGAAACGTCGACGTTCTTGGTGGTCGCTCATGTTCAGGCACTCCGGGGTTCTTCCTGACTATAGCTCAGCACTTGCCAAGGCCCGCGCAAGGGCGCATAACGAGATTTGCTCAACCCACGCTGGAGGGCTCTAGACCAACGTGGGGGCTGGCCTTTCCTGCCAGTATCGCTAGACTCGAAAGGCTGTCTTTTATCCACTAGCTGGAAGCAAACCATGAACAACAATAATAGCCTGCTACGCCACATTCCGTGGCTGGCGCTGGCAGTCATAGGAGCCTGTGCGCTGGGTGTGGTCGCCCTGCGTCGTGGCGAGGCCATCAACGCCTTGTGGATCGTCGTCGCTTCGGTGGCCATCTACCTGGTTGCCTATCGCTACTACAGCCTGTTCATCGCCACCAAGGTGATGCAGCTGGACCCACGTCGGGCCACCCCGGCGGTGCTTAACAACGACGGTCTGGACTACGTACCGACCAACAAACACATTCTTTTCGGTCACCACTTCGCCGCGATTGCCGGGGCCGGCCCCTTGGTCGGTCCGGTGCTGGCGGCGCAGATGGGCTACCTGCCGGGTACGCTCTGGCTGATTGCCGGGGTGGTACTGGCCGGTGCGGTGCAGGACTTCATGATCCTGTTCCTTTCCACCCGCCGCAACGGCCGTTCGCTGGGCGACATGGTCCGTGAAGAGATGGGCCGGATCCCGGGCACCATTGCCCTGTTCGGCTGTTTCCTGATCATGATCATCATCCTCGCGGTGCTGGCGCTGATCGTGGTCAAGGCCCTGGCCGAGAGCCCATGGGGCATGTTCACGGTGATGGCGACCATCCCGATTGCGATGTTCATGGGCATCTACATGCGCTACATCCGCCCGGGCCATATCGGCGAGATCTCGCTGATCGGCGTGGTGCTGCTGTTGCTGTCGATCTGGCTGGGGGGCCAGGTTGCCGCCGATCCGGTCTGGGGCCCGGCGTTTACCTTCACCGGCGTGCAGATCACCTGGATGCTGGTGGGCTACGGCTTCGTCGCTGCCGTGCTGCCGGTATGGCTGGTGCTGGCACCGCGTGACTACCTGTCGACCTTCCTCAAGATCGGCACCATCGTTGGCCTGGCCATCGGTATCCTGATCATCGCCCCGGAGCTTAAAATGCCGGCGCTGACCCAGTTCACCGACGGTACCGGCCCGGTGTGGAAGGGCACCCTGTTTCCGTTCCTGTTCATCACCATCGCCTGTGGCGCGGTATCGGGCTTCCATGCGCTGATCTCCTCGGGGACCACGCCCAAGCTGCTGGATAACGAAGTCAACGCCCGTTACATCGGTTACGGCGGCATGCTCATGGAGTCGTTCGTGGCGATCATGGCCATGGTTGCCGCTTCGGTGATCGAGCCAGGCGTGTACTTCGCCATGAACAGCCCGGCCGCAGTGGTCGGCTCTGATGTTGTCTCGGTTGCGCAGACCGTCAGTAGCTGGGGCTTTGCCATTACCCCGGATGCCCTCGAGGCGGTCGCCAAGGACATCGGCGAGCACACCATCCTGGCCCGTGCCGGCGGTGCGCCGACCCTGGCGGTGGGTATCGCGCAGATCCTTCACCAGGTGCTGCCGGGTGAAAACACCATGGCCTTCTGGTACCACTTCGCGATCCTGTTCGAGGCGCTGTTCATCCTCACCGCGGTGGACGCCGGTACCCGTGCCGGGCGCTTCATGCTCCAGGACCTGCTGGGTAGCTTCGTGCCGGCGCTCAAACGCACCGAATCGTGGGGCGCCAACCTGCTCGCTACTGCCGGTTGCGTGGCGCTCTGGGGCTACCTGCTGTACCAGGGCGTGATCGATCCGCTGGGCGGCATCAATACCTTGTGGCCGCTGTTCGGTATCTCCAACCAGATGCTCGCCGGTATCGCCCTGATGCTCGGCACCGTGGTCCTGATCAAGATGAAGCGCCAGCGCTACATGTGGGTCACCCTGGTGCCTGCGGTATGGCTGCTGATCTGCACCACCACTGCCGGCTTCATCAAGCTGTTCGACCCGAACCCGGCGGTCGGCTTCCTGGCCCTGGCCAACAAGTACAGCGCGGCGCTCGACGCCGGCCAGGTACTGGCCCCGGCCAAGGACATCGGCCAGATGCAGCACGTGATCTTCAACGCCTACACCAACGCGGCCCTGACCGGACTGTTCCTGTTCGTGGTCTTCAGCATTCTGTTCTTTGCCCTCAAGGTCGGTATCGCCGCCCTGAACAAAAAAGAGCGGACTGACAAAGAGTCCCCGTTCCAGGCCCTGCCGGATGCGTAACCCAAGAGGAATGCAGTGATGTTCAACGATCTCGGTCGACTGGGTAAGTACCTGGGGCAGGCAGCCCGCCTGATGGTCGGCATGCCCGACTACGACAACTACGTCGAGCATATGCAGACCAAGCACCCGGACAAGCCGGTGATGACCTACGAGGAGTTCTTCCGCGAACGCCAGGAGGCTCGTTACGGCGGCAAGGGTGGGCCCAAGTGCTGTTGAAGTGCAGCACGCAAGGCCTGTGACAAAGCTGTGGGAGCCCGGTTCGCGCCGGGCTCCCACAGTCATTTTCAGCGTTCAGGAGTATTCGGTTTGTTATCTCCCATTCCCGTCACCGTGCTCAGCGGCTTTCTCGGCGCCGGCAAGACCACCTTGCTGCGCCACCTGCTCAAGGCCGAGCACGGCCTGAAGATCGCCGTTATCGAAAACGAATTCAGCGATGCCGGTATCGATACCCAACTGCTCGGTGATGAACCGGTGCAGGTCATGACCCTGGCCAATGGCTGTGTGTGCTGCAGCATCCACACCGACCTGACCAAGGCGCTGTTCCTGCTGCTTGAGCGCCTGGACAGCGGCGAGATCGCCTTCGACCGCCTGGTGATCGAGTGCACGGGCCTCGCCGACCCGGCGCCGGTGGCGCAAACCTTCTTCATCGATGAAGAGCTGCGCGAGCGCTATATCCTCGACGGCATCATCACCCTGGTCGATGCCGCGCACGCCGACCTGCACCTGACCCAGACCATTGCCCAGGCACAGGTCGGTTTTGCCGACCGCCTGCTGGTGAGCAAGACCGACCTGGTCGACGCTGCCAGCTTGCAGGCACTGAGCGAGCGTCTGGGGCGGATCAACCGCCGCGCACCGATTCGGGTAGTGGACAACGGCAAGATCGATCTGGCCGAGCTGCTCGATGTGCGCGGCTTCAACCTCAATGCCGACCTGGGCGGCGGTTTGCGCCTGCGCCCGGCCGGGCAGACGGCGACGCCGGATCGCATCTCCAGCCTGGTGCTGCGCACGGATACGCCGCTGGATATCGATCGGCTCAGCGACTTCATGAACCAGTTGCTGGAAGAGCATGGCAAGCAGCTGTTGCGCTACAAGGGCGTGCTGAACATTGCCGGGGAGGATCGGCGCCTGGTGTTCCAGGGGGTGCTCAAGCTCTATGGCTTTGATTGGGATAGCGAGTGGGCAGAGGGGGAGGCGCGCGAGAGTGTGATGGTGTTTATTGCGGATGATTTGCCGGAGGCGAAGATTCGCGCCGGATTCGCTGCGCTGACTTGAGCTCCCCCTACCGCGTTTCGGCGATAGAGGGAATGTCTCAGATCTCGTTCGGCTCGCTAAGGTAAGGCGCATTCAACTCAAGGATATTGAGGGTGATTTCCAGTGGTGCTCCCCCTTTGGTTCCCAGATAGATCTGTTTGGAGTCGTGAATGGTGCGGCGGTGCGTCAAGCTGCCATTGTTCAACTTCAGGCGAATGGGAAGGCGCAGGTTGTTCAGGTGCTCGTGGCTGATTGGCCGGCCATTCGGGTTGAGCAGGCTGAAAGTGCTGGGTGGACAGCTCTCTACCGGAAAGGCACCGAGCAGACCCGTTTGATTCACACCAAGGCGTTTGCCATGCTGGGGACCGGGGGACCGGACGTACAGCTTGTAGCCTTCCGGCGTGTGGCGAAAGTACAGGGTCAGCGGCACCATGGCCTGGTTGTCAGGTGCCTGATGGCCAAGAAAATGCGAGTCATCGCGGTACTGGATTGCACCGCTGAAGGCGCCGCCGCCTGAGCGGACCAGCGCTACTTTCACTGGCGAGCCCACCAGCTCACCGAGAAAGTTGATTGGGTGGCTGGCGGTTTCCAGTTGGGCAATGAAGGATTGTTGACGATGGGTTGGCATGGATTCACCTGAGGTGTGAGTGTCAGAAGCACAGCGGCGCTGCACCTCTTCACGGTAAGGGCGAAGGTGAGTCCTCAAGTGTTAGATAATTAGGGCAGCACAGGGGCAGATACAAAAAAGCCCGGCTCAAGAGCCGGGCTTTTTCACATCATGCCGCTGTGCTTACTTGCCGTACACCGGCAGCTTGGCGCAGATGGCCTTGACCTTCTCGCGAACGGCGTCGATCACCGCTTCGTTGTTCAGGTCGGCGAGGATGTCGCAGATCCAGCCAGCCAGTTCTTTACATTCGGCCTCTTTGAAGCCACGAGTGGTCACAGCCGGGGTGCCGAAGCGCAGGCCGGAGGTGACGAACGGCGAACGTGGGTCGTTCGGTACCGAGTTCTTGTTGACGGTGATGAAGGCGCGACCCAGGGCGGCGTCGGCGTCTTTACCGGAGATTTCCTGCTTGATCAGCGACAGCAGGAACAGGTGGTTCTCGGTACCGCCGGAAACCACGTCGAAACCGCGCTCGATGAACACGCCGGCCATGGCCTGGGCGTTTTTCACCACTTGCTGCTGGTAGGCCTTGAACTCAGGCTGCAGCGCTTCCTTGAAGCAGATGGCCTTGGCGGCGATCACGTGCTCCAGCGGGCCGCCCTGGGCGCCCGGGAATACTGCGGAGTTCAGCTTCTTCTCGATCTCGGCGTTGGCGCGAGCGAGGATCAGGCCGCCACGTGGACCGCGCAGGGTCTTGTGGGTAGTGGTGGTGACCACGTCGGCGAACGGCACCGGGTTCGGATACACGCCTGCAGCGACCAGACCGGCTACGTGAGCCATGTCGACGAACAGGTAGGCACCGACCTTGTCGGCGATTTCGCGGAAACGCGGGAAGTCGAGGATCTGCGAGTAGGCCGAGAAACCGGCAACGATCATCTTCGGCTTGTGCTCGACCGCCAGGCGCTCGACTTCGTCGTAGTCGATCAGGCCGTTGGCGTCGATGCCGTACTGGATGGCGTTGTACAGTTTGCCCGAGGAGCTGACGTTGGCGCCGTGGGTCAGGTGACCGCCGTGGGCCAGGCTCATGCCCAGGATGGTGTCACCGGCCGACAGCAGGGCCAGGTAGACGGCGCTGTTGGCTTGGGAGCCGGCGTGCGGCTGGACGTTGGCGTAATCGGCGCCGAACAGTTCCTTGGCACGGTCGATGGCCAGTTGCTCGACCACGTCGACGTACTCGCAACCGCCGTAGTAGCGCTTGCCCGGGTAGCCTTCGGCGTACTTGTTGGTCAGCACCGAGCCCTGGGCTTCCATGACAGCGGGGCTAGTGTAGTTTTCCGAGGCGATCAGCTCGATATGTTCTTCCTGGCGCTGAGCTTCTTGCTCCATGGCGGCAAAGAGATCGGCGTCGTACTTGGCAATGGTCAAATCACGGCTGAACATGGCGGTCCTCAAGGATCGTGCTGAAATAGGCGGGCATTCTACCTCATCAGCTTTTGTCTGGCATATGAAAGGGCATCATGTCGCAGACAAGTGGGCTTCATTCTGAGATAGGTGGTGAATTCATCGCGGGTCAAGCCCGCTCCCACAGAAACCTCTTACCCTGTGGGAGCGGGCTTGACCCGCGATGGGGCTACTCGAACATGAACAGCGTTTCGTTGCTGAACTGCGCCTCGAACTGATGCGCCGGCATCGGCCGCCCGAACAGGTAACCCTGTACCTCGTCACAGCCGTGCTCACGCAAGAACTCCAGTTGCTCATGGGTTTCCACGCCCTCGGCGATCACCGCCAGGTTCAGGCTGTGGGCCATGGCGATGATCGCCCGGGCGATCTGCGCATCCTGTTCGCCCTCGGGCAGGCCGTCGACGAAGGTACGGTCGATCTTCAGCACGTCGATGGGGAACTGCTTGAGGTAGTTGAGCGACGAATAGCCGGTGCCGAAGTCGTCGACGGCGATGCTCAAGCCCAGGTTCTTCAGGCTGTCGAGGATCACCATGGCCTCGTTGACCTCGCGCATCAGGATACTTTCGGTCAGCTCCAGCTCCAGGCACGCCGGCGGCAGGCCGGTTTCCTTGAGGATGGTGGCGATGCGTTCGCCTAGCTGGCCGTCGGAGAACTGCCGCGCCGAGATGTTCACCGAAACCTTCGGCACCCGCACCTTGGCCTGGTGCCAGGCCTTGAGCTGACGGCTGGCCTCCTTGAGCACCCAGTCGCCAACATCGACCACCAGGCCGAGTTCCTCGATCACCGGGATGAAATCCCCTGGCGGCACCAGCCCGCGCTGTGGATGACGCCAGCGCAGCAGCGCCTCGGCACCGGTCAGGCGCTTGCCGTCGCCACTGAACTGCGGCTGGTAATAGAGGATGAATTCGTTCTGCTCCAGGGCATGGCGCAGGTCGCTTTCCAGCTCCAGACGCTCCAGGGCACTGGCGTTCATGTCGGCCTGGTAGAACTGGAAGTTGTTCTTGCCGCGTTCCTTGGCGTGGTACATGGCGGTGTCGGCGTTCTTCATCAGCTGGCTGAGTTCGCTGCCATCCTGCGGGCTCAGGGCGATGCCGATACTGGCGGTGACGAAGAACTCGCGGTTCTCCAGCACGAACGGCCGCACCAGGCTGCCGAGAATCTGTTCGGCCACGTGAATGGCACGGTTCAAGGCCATTTCGCGGGTGGCGCGCGGTTGCAGCAGCAGGGTGAACTCGTCGCCGCCCATACGCGCCACGGTATCGTCCTCATCGACGCAGTCGAGCAGGCGCTCGGCCATGTCCTTGAGCATGCGATCGCCCGCGGCATGGCCGAGGGAGTCGTTGATCGGCTTGAAGCGGTCGAGGTCGAGGAACATCAGCACCACCCAGGCCTTCTGCCGCTCGGCCTGCTGCAGGGCGGTGTGCAGGCGGTCCTGGAACAGGGTGCGGTTGGGCAGGTGGGTCAGGGCGTCGTAATAGGCCAGGCGATGGATGCGCTGTTCGCTGGCCTTGCGCTCGCTGATGTCGGTAAAGAAGCACACGTAGCTGGCCAGGTCGCCCTCGTCATCGAGCACTGCTGTGATGCCGACCCAGGCCGGGTAATGCTCGCCGCTGCGGCGCTTGAGCCACACTTCGCCTTCCCAGGTGCCGCGCTGGTGCAACTGCTTGAGCACGTAGCGCAGGTGGGCGTCCTGATGCTCATCGACGGTCAGCAGGCTCGGCAACTGGTCCAGTACGTCGGCCACCGCATAACCGCTGACGCGGCTGAAGGCCTCGTTGGCCTGGACAATGTAGCCGGCCGGGTCGGTGATGAGGATTGCCGAGGTCGAGTGCTCGAATACTGTCGCGGCCATGCGCAGGTCTTTCTCGGCGCGGCGTTGCTGGCTGATATCGCGGCCGACGCCAAGGATGCCTTCAAAACGCTCCTGGTCATCCCAGACCAGCACCAGGCGCAGTTCGATCGGGATCTTGCGGCCATCGGCGCGCAGGCAGTCGAACAAGAACAGCTGGGTCGGCAACTGGGTGCGCAGCAGCTCCAGCTGCTCGGGGTCGCCCAGGGCCTTGTTGACCCGCTCGACCAGGCTATAGATGCCGGTGAGCTGGGCCGGGTTGGCGATGGTCGAGTGCCAGCCGTTTTCGAAGATCCACTCCACTTCAAAGCCCAGCACCGCCTGGATCGACGGGCTGACGTAGTTCAGTTGCAGCTGACTGTCGGTGGAGAAGATCACGTCGCTGATGCTTTCGGCGAGCATGCGGTAGCGCTGCTCGCTGTCGCGCAGGGATTCGCTGGCTTCGATCTGTTCGGTAACGTCCTTGCCGACGCCGATGATCCGCGTTACGCAACCGGTGTTATCGCGGGTCAGGGCCTGCTCGCGGATGTCAAAACGCAGCCAGCGCTGATCGTGGTGACGCAAGCGCAGTTGGCAATGCAACTGCTCGACGTAGCCTGAATCGCGTTGCTGCTGGCGCAGTTGGTGGTACAGCTGGGCATCGTCCGGGTGCAGCAGCAACTCCCAGAAGTGCTCGCCCATCTGCGCAAGTTCGCTGCGACTGTAGCCCAGGGTCTGGCCGAGGTTGCGGTTGCTGAAGATCATCAACTGGCTGTGCACGTCCTGCACGTACAGCTGGTCGGGCACGGTGCGCACCACATCCGACCAGAAGCTTTCGCGTTCGAGCAGCGACAACTCGACCTGCTTGCGGCTGGTGATGTCGCTGATGCTGAGGATCACCGCCTGGTAGTCACGGCGCTGCTGCGGGAAGCGCACCATCAGCCACAGGTGCAGGTCCTCGCCAGCGGCCACCGGCAGGCGCACTTCCAGTTCCAGCTGTTGCTGGTTGTCGAGGATCGCCCCCAGCAACTGGATGCCGATGCCTTCGTTACCGGATGGCGAGCCTTCGACCAGGCGCTGCCAGGCACTGTCGCAGCAGTTGACGCCGAGCAACTGCAGGGCCACCTGGTTGACTTCAGTGACCTTCAGCTCCTGCAGCAGCTCCCGGCGCAACAGCGGGTCAAAGGCCAGGCGCTGCTCCAGGGCCGGGCGGCTGCGCAGGCGGTAGCGCTCGAGCTGGCCAGGCAGGCCGGAGAGGTCGAGCACGCACAGGGCCACACCAGTGCCTTCGAAGATGTCGTGGTAACGCCGGCGGCTTTCCTGCAGCAGGCGATGCCGGCGGCGCATGTTGATCAGCGCCAGCAGCGGGATCAGCGCGCAGAACAAGCCGAGCATGCATTTGCCGATCAGGGCCGGCAGCAGTTGCTGGCGGGCAAGGCCAGCATCGAACAGGCCGCGCAGTTGCCAGGTGCTGTTGTCGAGGAACGCCAGCATCACGCTTTGCAGCGGTTCGTCGCTGCCGGGAGTTGGCTGGTGGCGGTTGATGATGTCGCCGGTGCGGCTGTTTTCCAGCAGCCACAACGGGTGGTTGGGGCGGTCCAGATGATTGGTCAGGTCGCTGTAGTAACTCGCCGCCAGGCGCAGGAACCAATAGCCGCTGGGCGCTTCGCCGGGCTGGCGCAGCAACAGGTAGACCTGCTGGTTGTCGGCACTGTTGCTGTAATAGAAGTCGCGCCCTTGGTTAAGCCGCAGCAGCTCGTCGAGGGCCTGGTGATCGGGGGTACCCTTCAAACTGTCGGCCTGCAGGCTGCCATCGGCACCCAACCAGGCGAGGCTGAGCAGCTTCGGTTGCTGCTGGCGCAGTTGGGCGATGACCTTCGGCAGTTGCTCAGGGGCAGGCGACGAGCGGTATTGCTGGATCTGGTTGAGCGCTACCTGGGCCTTGAGCGCCATGTTCAGGCTCATATGGTCGGCAAGTTCAGCGCTGGCATCCAGGCTGTGCTGGTACTGGTCAACCTGGGTATGGCGGAACTGGGCGATCAGCTGCCACAGCAGCAGGCCGAGCAGCAACAGCACCAACACGGCCAGCGCGCCTTTCAACGAGCCGCGCAATGGCGAGCCTGGCGCAGTGGCCGGCTTGCGCAGGGATGACGGCTGAGTGAGATTGGTCAAACGTTGGTCCTGCGGTATGGCTGAATGGCAGGTTTAGAGCTGCTGGTTGGCAAGTGCCGCGTTCCTGGCGACGGCTCCGGTTGCGCACTATAAGCCGGACGCCCGAAGGGCGGCTAGCATGCCCGCAAACATGGCAAAGTGCCAGCCCTGTTCGTCGGCGGTTTGCCCAAGCCGGCGCATTACGGTAGCTTTGGCCCTTTCCTGGGTGCCACGGCGCCCTTCATCTGTTTCGCTGCTATTTTTTCGTCTCTGACGCTAGGTTTTTCCATGGCTCAATACGTCTATACCATGCATCGGCTGGGCAAAGTTGTCCCGCCGAAGCGGGAAATCTTGAAGAATATCTCCCTGTCGTTTTTCCCCGGCGCCAAGATCGGCGTGCTCGGCCTCAACGGCTCGGGCAAATCCACCCTGCTGAAAATCATGGCCGGCGTCGACACCGAGTTCGACGGCGAAGCGCGCCCGATGCCTGAGCTGAACATCGGCTACCTGCCGCAAGAGCCGCAACTGGACCCATCCAAGACCGTGCGTGAAGTGGTCGAGGAAGCGGTCAGCGTGATCAAAGACGCCCAGGCCCGCCTGGACGAGGTCTACGCCGCCTACGCCGAGCCGGATGCCGACTTCGACAAGCTGGCCGCCGAACAGGCCAAGCTCGAAGCCATCCTCCAGGCCAGCGACGGCCACAACCTCGAGCGCCAGCTGGAAGTGGCCGCCGACGCCCTGCGCCTGCCAGCCTGGGAAGCCAAGGTCGAGCACCTGTCCGGTGGTGAGAAGCGCCGCGTGGCCCTGTGCCGCCTGTTGCTGTCGGCCCCCGACATGCTCCTGCTCGACGAACCGACCAACCACCTGGATGCCGACTCCGTCGCCTGGCTGGAACACTTCCTCCACGACTTCCCGGGCACTGTGGTAGCGATTACCCACGACCGTTACTTCCTCGACAACGTCGCCGGCTGGATCCTCGAGCTCGACCGCGGCGCCGGTATTCCGTACGAAGGCAACTATTCGGGCTGGCTGGAAGCCAAGTCCGATCGTCTGGCCCAGGAATCCAAACAGCAGTCGGCCCACGAAAAGGCCATGAAGGAAGAACTGGAGTGGGTGCGCAAAGGCGCCAAGGCTCGTCAGTCCAAGTCCAAGGCCCGCCTGCAACGCTTCGAAGAAATGCAATCGCAGGAATTCCAGAAGCGCAGCGAGACCAACGAGATCTACATCCCGGCCGGTCCGCGCCTGGGTGACAAGGTCATCGAATTCAAGAACGTCAGCAAGGGCTACGGCGATCGCGTGCTGATCGACAACCTGTCGTTCTCCATGCCCAAAGGCGCCATCGTCGGCGTGATCGGCGGTAACGGGGCCGGTAAGTCGACCCTGTTCCGCATGCTGATGGGCAAGGAACAACCGGACTCGGGCAGCATCGAGATCGGTGAAACCGTGCAACTGGCCTGTGTCGACCAGAGCCGCGAAGACCTCGACGGCAACAAGACCGTGTTCCAGCAGATTTCCGACGGTTCCGACCAGTTGCGGATCGGCACTTACGAGATCCCGTCGCGCACCTATGTTGGCCGTTTCAACTTCAAGGGCGGCGACCAGCAGAAGTTCGTCAAGGACCTCTCCGGTGGTGAGCGCGGTCGTCTGCACCTGGCCCTGACCCTCAAAGAGGGCGCCAACGTCCTGCTGCTCGACGAACCGTCCAACGACCTGGACGTCGAAACCCTGCGTTCGCTGGAGGAAGCCCTGCTGGACTTCCCGGGCGCCGCTATCGTGATCTCTCACGATCGCTGGTTCCTTGACCGCGTGGCTACCCACATCCTGGCCTACGAAGACGATTCGCAGGCAGTGTTCTTCGAAGGCAACTACACCGAGTACGAAGCCGACCGCAAGAAACGCCTGGGTGAAGCGGCTGCCCAGCCGCACCGCGTACGGCACAAAAAACTGGCATAACCCTCAGGGTTTTGCACTGGAACGGGGCCTTTGGGTCCCGTTTTTTTTGCCCGAAATTTACCGCAGCCTTGTAGGAGCGGGCTTGCCCCGCGGCGCGGTACAACATGTATACACTTATACATATGCACCATTTAATTTCATAAAAACGACATTTCGCCCTGTTGCGGTGCGGTTGCTTCTTGGTAAAGTCGAGGAAAAAACATAAGTCCAACTCTATCTGGTGAATGTCTAAATGATCGAATCCGTCGAAGACTTCCTCGCGCGCCTCAAGCAACGCGATCCGGCCCAGCCTGAATTCCATCAGGCGGTCGAAGAGGTGCTGCGCAGCCTCTGGCCGTTCCTCGAAGCCAATCCTCACTACCTGCAGGCCGGTATCCTCGAGCGTATGGTCGAGCCTGAGCGGGCGATCCTGTTTCGCGTGTCGTGGGTCGATGACCAGGGCAAGGTCCAGGTCAACCGCGGTTACCGCATCCAGATGAGCAGTGCCATCGGCCCGTACAAGGGCGGCCTGCGTTTTCACCGCTCGGTAAACCTCGGCGTGCTGAAGTTCCTGGCCTTCGAGCAGGTGTTCAAGAACTCCCTGACCTCGCTGCCCATGGGCGGCGGCAAGGGCGGCTCGGACTTCGATCCGAAGGGCAAGAGCGATGCCGAAGTCATGCGCTTCTGCCAGGCATTCATGAGCGAGCTGTACCGCCACATCGGCGCCGACCTCGACGTGCCGGCCGGTGACATCGGCGTCGGCGCCCGCGAGATCGGCTTCATGTTCGGCCAGTACAAGCGCCTGGCCAACCAGTTCACCTCGGTGCTGACCGGCAAGGGCATGACCTACGGCGGCAGCCTGATCCGCCCGGAAGCCACCGGCTACGGCTGCGTGTACTTCGCCGAAGAAATGCTCAAGCGCCAGGACCTGCGCATCGACGGGCGCCGGGTGGCCATCTCCGGTTCCGGCAACGTTGCCCAGTATGCCGCGCGCAAGGTCATGGACCTGGGCGGCAAGGTCATCTCGCTGTCCGACTCCGAAGGCACCCTGTACTGCGAAGCCGGCATGAGCGACGAGCAGTGGGATGCGCTGATGGAGCTGAAAAACGTCAAGCGTGGCCGTATCAGCGAACTGGCCGAACGTTTTGGCCTGGAATTCCGCAAGGGCCAACGCCCCTGGAGCCTGGCCTGCGACATCGCCCTGCCTTGCGCGACCCAGAACGAACTGGACGCCGAAGACGCCCGCACCCTGCTGCGCAACGGTTGCATCTGCGTGGCCGAAGGCGCCAACATGCCAACCACCCTTGAGGCTGTGGATATCTTCATCGAGGCCGGCATCCTCTTTGCCCCGGGCAAGGCGTCTAACGCCGGCGGCGTGGCCGTCAGTGGCCTGGAGATGTCGCAGAACGCCATGCGCCTGCTGTGGACCGCTGGTGAGGTGGACAGCAAGCTGCACAACATCATGCAGTCGATCCACCACGCCTGCGTACACTACGGCGAAGAAAACGGCCGGATCAACTACGTCAAAGGTGCCAACATCGCCGGCTTCGTCAAGGTTGCCGACGCCATGCTCGCCCAGGGCGTGGTCTAAGCCTCGGGCTCGATGGCGACGACCTCGATCGACAGATCTCCTGCCGGTCGTCGCCACAGCACCTGGTCACCGGGCGCAGCTCCCAGCAGCGCCCGGCCCAAGGGTGAACCCCAGTTGATCAGGCCGCTGGCGGCAGAGGCCTGGTCTTCACCGACCAGTTGCACCTGATGCTGCTGGCCCTGCTCATCGACGAACAGTACCCGGCTGCCGATCTGCACCTTGTCATGGGATGTGGCCGGGGCGACGACCTGTGCGCTTTGCACCCGGGCGCTGAAGTAGCGCAGGTCGCGTTCGGTTTCGGCCAGGCGCTGCTTGTCGGCCTGGTCACCCTGGTTCAGGAGTTCGCTGCGCAGGCTGTTCAGTTCGGCAACCCGTTGCTGCAACAGGGTCAGGCCGAGGGCGGTGACATGGTTGGGTTGCTCGCTGACCCGGCGTTCCACCGGTTGGCTGGCTTGGGCGGCGGCCTGGTCTTCGTTGACGAATGCTCGGCTCATGAGGGCCTCCTTTCATGGGAGACCATGCTGACAGCCCGGCAGTTGCATCGGATGTCCGATTGCGACCTATTTGCGTCGATAGGCGCGGGCGGCATCGCGGTCCTTTTCTTCCTGCCACTGCTCATCGCGCTCCTCCCAGTGTCGGGCACGGTATTCCTGCAGGTCCTGGTTCTCCTGCATGGCGTGGCACTGGCGAAAACCATCGTCCCAACCGGACTCGTACTGGCGATTGTGCAAATAGCGCGGCACGTCCTTGCGAAAGTCTCCGGCCATCACCCCGGCGGCCTGGCGACCGCTGCTGCAACCGTCCTGGAAACCATCGGCGTAGGCCGGTGGATAACCTTGGTTGATCAATTGCTCATGGGTCGTCTGGCAACCTGTGAGCACACCCATTATCACCATTACCAACCAGTACCGCCGCATGTTCAGACTCTCCGCTTGCCAGGGAAAGTTTAGGTGGCGGATTGTCGGTGGCGTGTCAAAACCGTGTGAAACAGTTGAAGTGCTTCGCGGGGCAAGCCCGCTCCTACAGGATTGCGCGTTTTGTAGGAGCGGGCTTGCCCCGCAAAGAGGTCCTCAGTAGTGATACCACTTGAGCTCCAGCATCACCTCGTTCTGCGCCGACGCCAACTTGCTGAAGTCGCGGCTGGCACTGAGGCGCAGGCCCAGGTCGCGGGAGAGCTCCCATTGCTGGTTCAAACTCAGGCTGCGGCGCACCTCGCCGTTGGTGAAATAGTCGGCCTTGGCCTCGACACTCAGGTTGCCCAGCGGGTTGCGCCACAGCAGCCCGGTATTGAAGCCCGCAGCCGGAGCAATGAAGCCGGCAAAGTCGTTGTTGTGTTCGACCCGCACCGTGCCCAGGGCAAAGCCCAGCAGGTCATCGGCCAGTTGCCAGGTACCGCCGGCGCCGCCATTTACGTGGCTGACCAGCACCTCGTCACCATGCTTGCCCAGCACTCGCTCAAGGCCCCCGGCAACCTGCCATGACCAGGGTTGCAGCAGGGCATTGCGCGGGGTCAGCGAGCGGATGGTGGCCAGGTCCAGGCGCTGCACCTGCCAGTCGTTGCCTTCGTACTGGCGCAGCTTGAGCTGGAGGATCTCGATCTGCGCGCCGAGGGGGAAGCCGTAGGCGTTGTCGTTGAGGTCGTGATAGGCCATGCGCAAGCCATATTCGGCATAGGCGCGGTCATCGCGGCTGCCCAGGCCCAGTTGCCAGGTGCGCGACTGATGACCGTCTTCAGGCAGCCCTGGGCGCTCGATATCCAGCTCCGGCGGCGGGTTGCGGTTGATCGCCCGCAGCAGCTCGAAGCTGCGTTTGGTGCGCGCCGGGTCACGCTCCTGGCCATTGGCGCGGTAGCGTTCCAGGCGATAGGCGGCGTCCTGCACCAGGGCCTGGCGCTCGCGGGGCAGGGCGGTGAACGCGGGGCTTTGCAATTGTGCAGTGTCGGCACTGACCGCCAGTACCTGTTGCTGCTCCTGCGCATCCAGCGGCTTGGCCCGCTCCAGCAGTTCACGTTCGCGTGACGGCCGGTAGTCGATGCGCTCGACCAGGCCCGACTGCTTGACCGCCTTGACCGTGTCGGTGGGGATCGCAGTCAGCGGGAATTGCGAGGTCAGGTCCAGGCTCGGGCGCGCCACTTGCAGCAGTTCGAGCAGGCGGTAGGAGCAGTTTTCATCGAAGAAGAAGTAGTCGAACTGGATCTGCTTGAGTTCCCAGATGTGCTCGACCATGCGCCCGGTTTCTTCCGGGGTCAGGTTCAGCCGGTATTCCCACAGGTCGCGGTTTTCCAGGCTGCGGTATTCGGAGAGCTTTTCCTGGTAGGGCACCAGGGCGAACAGGCCTGGATAGCCGCCCATCAGACCCTTCCAGGCGTAGAGGATGCTGTTGTCGTTGCCTTCGATATAGGCGCCGAAGTTGATCGCGTAGCTGAGCAGGGCGGTTTCGTTGCTCTGCACGTCGGCCTGGTCGATGCGCAGCAGGGTATGGCCGAACATCGACGAGGGGCTGTTCAGATACGCGGCCGGGAAGATCATCACCGCACTGTGCGGCGACACGTCCTTGAACCACTGGGTGTATTCCTCGCAGTCCGGGCTCGGCAGGTCGGCCAGCTGCAACTGTTCGCGCAGCCAGCGGGTACGCGCCGGGAACACACACTGGGCGTGTTTGTCGCCCAGGCTCGCCGGTGCGTACAGCGCCTTGACGGTGGCGCGCAGTTCCTGGTCCGGGTGATGGGCGCCGTCTTCGGCGAGAAAGAAGCGCTGGTCATCGACGTAGCTGCGCCAGCCGCCGAGCTTGGCCGTCTCGTAGTGACCGAGGGCGATCCAGTAGCGGTCGGCCGCCAGTTGCTTTAGACGTGCGTCATCGAATGAAGGGGCAGCATGCAGCGGGGCGCAGGCACAGAGCGCCAGGTAGGCAAGGCGTTTGAGCATGTCGGGCAACTAAGTCTGAATGATGCCGATAGAGGCGGACAACAACCCGCCCCGGTGAGGGGGCGGGTGGGCCGAGCTTAAGCCTGGGTGGCGTATTTGGCCAGGCGCGGATCGCTTTTCAGCACTGCGATGGTGTTGCTGTGCACGTCTTCAGCTGTGACATCGGCGGTCTTGAAGATGTCCTGGAAGTGTTGATGGGTAACTGCGGCGAAGTGCGCGCGATCTTCCGGTGCAACACCAAGCACCACGGCATAGGTGGTCAGTGCTTCACCTTGACCCTTGGCCATGTCTTCGGAGAGTTCGTTCATCATGCCGTTCATGGCGAACCACGATTTACCGCCATAGGTCAGCGCAGCGTTGGTCGAGCAGCCGTTGGTGCCCGAAGTCATGCCGAACGTGGCGTTGCCGGAGGTGCCGTTGGTGGTGGATGCAAGGAAGTGGGCCGGTGTGCCGCGTTGGCCCTCGAACAGCATGTTGCCCCAGCCGCAGTCCGGTCCGCCAGGCGCCTGGGCCATGGCATTGAGGGAAACCGCGGTGAACAGAGTACCCAGAAGAATCCGTTTCATAGCATTGTTCTCTTTCTAGAAATACATACCAAAGGTCAGGGTTGTCTGGCATATCTGCAGGACCAGTTGCCAGGGCGGGTCGGTTATTTACCCAGCCGCGCAGTTTGGAGTTTAGGCACGATCTAACGGTTCCGTGATTTATTGCGAAAGATTGCCTGAAAATATTGACGTGGATCGGCTTTTCGCCCCTGCGACAATAAGCAGCGATGAGCCTTGCAAGGCGCACGCGCACGGCGCCAGAATGCTGACATCCGCCCCGCCGAAGTAAGGAAGCCCGATGCCCGATCCTGTCGCTGCGAGCCTGCGTCTTGCGCCCGAAGCCCTGACCCGGCCGTTTTCCGCTGAACAGTTCGCTTTTTCCACCACCAATGATCTGGAGCCTTTTCGCGGTGTGCTTGGCCAGGAACGTGCAGTTGAAGCCTTGCAGTTCGGCGTCGCCATGCCCCGTCCTGGTTACAACGTATTTGTCATGGGCGAGCCCGGCACTGGCCGTTTCTCGTTCGTCAAACGCTACCTCAAGGCCGAAGGCAAGCGCCTGCATACGCCGTCGGACTGGGTCTATGTCAACAACTACGACGAGCCACGCGAGCCGCGCGCGCTGGAGTTGCCACCGGGCAGCGCCGGGGCGTTCATCAGTGATATCGGTGGTCTGATCGACAACCTGCTGGCAACCTTTCCGGCGGTCTTCGAACACCCGTCCTACCAGCAGAAGAAGAGCGCCATCGACCGTGCCTTCAACCAGCGTTACGACCGCGCCCTGGATGTGATCGAGCGCGCCTCGCTGGAAAAAGACGTGGCCCTGTACCGCGACAGCAGCAACGTCGCCTTCACCCCGATGGCCGACGGCAAGGCGCTGGATGAAGCCGAGTTCGCCCAGTTGCCGGAAGCCGAGCGTGAGCGTTTCCATGACGATATCGCCGTGCTGGAAGAGCGCCTGAACGAAGAGCTGGCGAGCCTGCCGCAATGGAAGCGCGAATCGAGCAACCAGTTGCGTCACCTCAACGAAGAAACCATCACCCTGGCCTTGCAGCCATTGCTGGCACCGCTGTCCGAAAAGTACGCAGAGAACGCTGCCGTCTGTGCCTACCTGCAGGCCATGCAGGTCTACTTGCTGCGCACCGTGGTCGAGCAACTGGTCGATGACAGCAAGACCGACGCCCAGGCGCGCAAGCTGCTCGAAGAGCAGTACGCCCCCAGCCTGGTGGTTGGCCATCACGCCAGCGGCGGCGCGCCGGTGGTATTCGAGCCGCACCCGACCTACGACAACCTGTTCGGCCGTATCGAATACAGCACCGATCAGGGCGCGCTGTACACCACCTACCGGCAACTGCGCCCGGGTGCCCTGCACCGGGCCAACGGCGGTTTCCTGATTCTTGAAGCCGAGAAGATGCTCAGCGAGCCGTTTGTCTGGGATGCGCTCAAGCGCGCCCTGCAGTCACGCAAGCTGAAGATGGAATCGCCCCTGGGCGAATTCGGCCGCCTGGCCACCGTGACCCTCAACCCGCAGATGCTCCCGCTGAACATCAAGGTGGTGATCATCGGCGCGCGGCAGCTGTACTACGCCCTGCAGGATCACGATCCGGACTTCCAGGAGATGTTCCGGGTGCTGGTTGACTTCGATGAAGACATCCCCATGGTCGACGAGAGCCTGGAGCAGTTCGCCCAGTTGCTCAAGACCCGTACCAGCGAGGAGGGCATGGCGCCGCTGAGCGCCGATGCGGTGGCGCGCCTGGCGACTTACAGTGCGCGCCTGGCCGAGCACCAGGGGCGCTTGTCGGCGCGTATCGGCGACCTGTTCCAGCTGGTCAGCGAGGCGGACTTCATCCGCCATCTGGCCAGCGATGAAATGACCGACGCCGGGCACATCGAGCGAGCCCTCAAGGCCAAGGCCACCCGTACCGGTCGGGTGTCGGCGCGGATTCTCGACGACATGCTGGCCGGCATCATCCTGATCGATACCGACGGTGCTGCGGTGGGCAAGTGCAACGGCCTGACCGTGCTGGAAGTCGGCGATTCGGCCTTCGGTATACCGGCGCGGATTTCCGCCACTGTCTATCCCGGCGGCAGCGGTATCGTCGACATCGAGCGTGAGGTCAACCTCGGCCAGCCGATCCACTCCAAGGGGGTGATGATCCTTACCGGTTACCTGGGCAGCCGTTATGCCCAGGAATTCCCCCTGGCGATCTCGGCGAGTATCGCCCTGGAGCAGTCCTACGGTTACGTCGACGGTGACAGCGCCTCCCTGGGCGAGGCCTGCACGCTGATCTCGGCCTTGTCGAAAACCCCGCTCAAGCAGTGCTTCGCCATCACCGGTTCGATCAACCAGTTCGGTGAAGTGCAGGCCGTGGGTGGGGTCAACGAGAAGATCGAGGGCTTCTTCCGCCTCTGTGAAGCCCGTGGCCTGACCGGCGAGCAGGGCGCGATCATCCCGCGTGCCAACGTTGCCACGCTGATGCTCGACGAGCGCGTGCTGCAGGCGGTGCGGGCCGGCATGTTCCATGTCTACGCAGTGAGCCAGGCCGACGAAGCCTTGAGCCTGCTGGTCGGTGAACCTGCCGGTGAGCCGGATGAAGAAGGCCAGTTCCCTGAAGGCAGCGTCAATGCCCGGGTGGTGGAGCGCCTGCGGGTAATCGCCGAGATGATCAGCGAAGAAGACCTTAAGGAGGCAGAAAAGGAGCAGGCCGAACAGGCTCTGGCCCAGGTCAAACCGTCCTGATCTGAGTGGTACGAGTCAAAAAAACGGCGCTAAATGGAATATGACCATTCGGCGCCGGTTTTTCCACGCATGGGTGGAATTCTTCTATTCTTCAGTTCAGGGACAGTCGTAGGTACAGGAATGAGACAGCCTTCACCTGAGGGCTGAACAAGGCTATAACCGAGGACCTCCGCCATGCCGCGCAGCCTCAGCCTCACCCGTCAATGCCTGGGCCTGGTGACCCGCATTGAATGCAGTATCCGCCCACTGGCCGGTGACAACGGCATGTGGACCCTGCTGTTTGCCGCCGGCATGGCTGGCGAGCAGCCTTCTGCGATCAAGGCTCAGGGGCCGTTTCACGGGCCGTTTGTGGCCGAGTCGGTGCTCAACGCCATTGTCGACAGCCTGACCCTGCACGGTTATCAGCTGGCCGACGATCCGCAGATCTGGTGCGTGCACCTGCAAGCCCAGTTGCGCCGGATCAACGGCGAACGTGTCCATCACGTCGGCGACTTCCAGTTCCATCCGGAAACCTGAGGTGCCTGCGTCTGCCTGTGGCAGCTTGCCACGGGCTTTTTCTGTCATGGGTGGCTGTTATACTCGCGCTCGCTTTTTTGCCAACCTGACGAGTTTTCAATGGAACGTATTATCGAAAATGCGATGTATGCCTCGCGCTGGCTGCTCGCGCCGATCTATTTTGGTCTGTCGTTGGGCCTGCTGGCGCTGGCACTGAAGTTCTTCCAGGAGATCTTCCACGTCCTGCCCAACGTCTTCGCCCTGGCTGAAGCCGATCTGATCCTGGTGCTGCTGTCGCTGATCGACATGGCCCTGGTCGGCGGCCTGCTGGTGATGGTGATGATTTCCGGTTACGAGAACTTCGTCTCGCAGCTGGACATCGACGAAGACAAAGAAAAACTCAGCTGGCTGGGCAAGATGGACTCGTCTTCGCTGAAGATGAAGGTCGCGGCCTCGATCGTGGCGATTTCCTCTATCCACCTGCTGCGGGTGTTTATGGACGCGCGCAACATCGAGACTCAGTACCTGATGTGGTACGTGATCATTCACATGACCTTCGTGGTCTCGGCTTTCGCCATGGGTTACCTGGACAAGGTCACCAAGCACTGATCAGGCGTTTTGCCAGTCAAACACCGCCCGTCCGTTGCAAAACGGACGGGCGGTTGCGTTTTTGCCTTGTGCTTTGTGCGCGGCTGTACAAAAAATGAACGGTCACTCGAAGTTCCAGTAACGAGGTATCGCAATGAACCTTCAACAACTGAACACCGAGGCCAGGGCCGGTCATGTCGATGAACTCAACCTGATCGCCATCGAGGGCGGGGATTTCATTATCGAGGCCCGGGTAAAAGGCCACGCCCATCCGCTGTCGGATGCCCGTGGGCAGCGCCTGAAAGTGCATTCGGTCGTCGATGCGCAACGCCTGCTCGGCGGTTTGCCGGCAGTGCCGCTGCACCTGGTGCACTGGTCGATGGATGATGAGATGTGCGGCGGCGGCGATGCCGGTGACAGCGACCTGAAAATACCGATGCCACGCCGTTCTGCCTGGTAGCTGATCTGCGTCAGCGCAGTGTGCTAGGCTGCTCGCCCTTTTCATAAAGGGCGCGGCTGTCATGCGCCCTGCAGCGGAGCAAGCAAATGTCCGAACTCAACCTGTCTACCGACGAAACTCGCGTCAGCTACGGCATCGGCCGTCAGCTGGGTGGCCAACTGCGTGACAACCCGCCACCGGGCGTGAACCTGGATGCCATCCTGGCTGGCCTGACCGACGCCTTCAATGGCCTGGACAGCCGCGTCAGCGAAGCCGACCTGTCGGCCAGCTTCAAGGTCATCCGTGAAATCATGCAAGCCGAAGCGGCTGCCAAGGCCGAAGCTGCCGCTGGTGAAGGCAAGGCCTTCCTGGCTGAAAACGCCAAGCGTGACGGCATCACCACCCTGGCTTCGGGCCTGCAGTTCGAAGTACTGACCGCTGGCGAAGGCGCCAAGCCAAGCCGCGACGACAGCGTGCGTACCCACTACCACGGCACCCTGATCGACGGCACCGTGTTCGACAGCTCCTACGAGCGCGGCCAGCCAGCAGAGTTCCCGGTCAGCGGCGTGATCGCCGGCTGGACCGAAGCCCTGCAACTGATGAACGCCGGTAGCAAATGGCGCCTGTACGTTCCGAGCGAGCTGGCTTACGGCGCTCAGGGCGTTGGCAGCATCCCGCCGCACAGCGTGCTGGTGTTCGACGTCGAGCTGCTGGACGTTCTGTAAGACCGATCGCGGGGCAAGCCCGCTCCTACACAATTCGGGTAGGAGCGGGCTTGCCCCGCGATGCTGTTCAGTTCCAATCGGTCCCGCCGCCAGGGCGCAACGCCCGCGCATAGCAGAACAGGAACAGGTTCCTCACCAGTTCCTTGAGCACACTCGGCTCACTCGAATTCAGGCCATTGAGATCCAGGTCACCCTGGTCGCGCAGTTCGTCCAGTGCTTCTTCTTCAAGCACGGCACAGACCTCGCCGGTTTCCCGGTGCAGGATGCGCAGGTATGGATGGGGGCGGTCAAGCCAGGCGTCTATCAGATAAGTCATGGCTATTCTCCTTGAAAGCGTTCAATGAGAATAATTCTTATTATCAAAATAGCAAGTACCTATTGGCGGTTTTTTCCCGCCTGTGGGCTGTCGAGGCCGCAGGGCGACCCCGAAACCCGGCAGAATCAGACCTTGCGGACGAATTCCGATTTCAGCTTCATTGGGCCGATGCCGTCGATCTTGCAGTCGATGTCGTGGTCGCCATCGCACAGGCGGATGTTCTTGACCTTGGTGCCGACCTTGACCACCAGCGAAGTGCCCTTGACCTTGAGGTCTTTGATTACGGTGATGGTGTCGCCGTCCTGCAGGACGTTGCCCACTGCATCCTTTTTCACCGCGTCGTCGCTGACCGCTTCGGCTTCACCGGCAGCCGACCACTCGTGGGCGCACTCGGGGCAGATCAGCTGGGCGCCGTCTTCGTAGGTGTATTCGGAGTTGCATTTGGGGCAGGGTGGCAAAGTGCTCACTAAGGTTCCTCAAGACGTACAGGTACAAAACCTACATTGTATAGGGTTTTGACCGTCTGAGGCTAATCGGGCCCATCGAGCGATGGGCCGGAGCAGGGGATCAGTGCGTGCGGGCGACGGCGAATTCGCTGAGTTCGACCAGCGCATCGCGGTATTCGCTGGCGGGCAGCACGTCCAGGCAGGCAATGGCGCGGGCCACGTAGTCGCGGGCCAGCTTGGCGGTGTAGTCCAGCGAGCCGGAGGCTTCGACGGCCGCGCGGATGCTCTCGAGGTCTTCGATGCCGCCTTTCTGGATCGCCTGGCGGACCAGCGCGGCCTGTTCAGCGGTACCTTCGCGCATGGTGTAGATCAGTGGCAGGGTCGGCTTGCCTTCGGCCAGGTCGTCACCGACGTTCTTGCCCAGGGTTTGCGCATCGCCCTTGTAGTCGAGCAGGTCGTCGACCAGCTGGAAGGCCACGCCCAGGTGATCACCGAAGGTGCGCAGGGCTTCGCTCTGCTCCTCGGTCGCCTGGGCCAGGGCTGCGGCGCTGTGGGTCGAGGCCTCGAACAGCATCGCGGTCTTGCCGCGGATGACGTCCATGTAGACTTCTTCGGTGGTGCTGGCGTCGCGTACCTTGGACAGCTGCAGGACTTCGCCTTCGGCGATGACCCGGGTGGCCTTGGAGAGGATCTGCATGACCGGCATCGAGCCCAGTTCGACCATCATCTCGAACGAGCGCGAGTACAGGAAGTCACCGACCAGCACGCTCGGCGCGTTGCCCCACAGGGCGTTGGCGGTCGAGCGGCCACGGCGCATGCCGGACATGTCGACGACGTCGTCATGCAGCAGGGTGGCGGTGTGCAGGAACTCGATGGTGGCGGCCAGCAGGCGCAGGTCGTCGCCTTCGCGGCCCAGGGCCTTGCCGCACAGCAGCACCAGCAGCGGGCGCAGGCGCTTGCCGCCGGCCGAGGTAATGTAGTCGCCGATTTTCGATACCAGCGGTACACGCGAAGTCAGCTGTTTCTTGATAATCTCGTCAACGGCGCTGAAGTCATCCGCTACCGCACGGTAGAAAGCTTGGGGTTGCATCGGCCACAGGTGCTCCATAAAGGTTGCGCGGCATGCTAGGTCGCGGGTCCCGGCGTGTCAAGGCGCGCTGCCCGTGGGCCGGGGGTGGGACTTGCAAGCAAAGCGGGGCTTGCGTACAATCGCGCACCCTGAACTTCCTGGGCAGCACCTGCCTTACGCAATTGCACTGGGCCGTTCCAGCCCTATGCAGCCATGCCAGCCAATACTCTTCCTATAAAGAGCTGGGTGAGCAGGATTATCGGAGAAATACCCATGTACGCAGTAATTGTTACCGGTGGCAAGCAGTACAAAGTCGCCGAAGGTGAATACCTGAAAATCGAAAAACTGGAAATCGCCACTGGCGAATCCGTGACTTTCGACCGCGTTCTGTTGGTTGCCAATGGCGACGACGTGAACATCGGCGCTCCAGTCGTTGCTGGTGCCAAGGTTGTTGCTGAAGTGATCTCCCAAGGTCGTCACGACAAAGTGCGCATCATCAAGTTCCGCCGCCGTAAGCACCACATGAAGCGTATGGGCCACCGCCAGTGGTTCACCGAAATCAAGATCACCGGTATTTCGGCTTAATCGCCTGAATCCATTTCTGGAGAATTTGAACCATGGCACACAAAAAAGCTGGTGGTAGTACCCGTAACGGTCGCGACTCAGAAGCCAAACGCCTTGGCGTGAAGATGTATGGCGGCCAGGCTATCATTCCTGGCAACATCATCGTGCGTCAGCGCGGCACCCAATTCCACGCTGGCTATGGCGTTGGCATGGGTAAAGATCACACCCTGTTCGCCAAGATCGCGGGTAAGATCAAGTTCGAAGTAAAAGGCGCCTTCGGTCGTCGTTACGTGAGCGTTGTCGCCGAGTAATCGCGCGAACGCTGGAAAAGCCCTGTCTCGCGACGGGGCTTTTTCGTTTGTGGGGTGAGTCTCTTGCAAAGCTGTTTGTATGGGCTGCCGGCGTGGGTTGTTACTGTCGTGACGGGGCCGCCGCGCTCACTTTTGCAAGAGCCTTATGTCTTTGTGTCACTCAGCTCGTCCAGCTGACGAGAGGCGGTTTTTATGAAGTTTGTTGACGAAGTATCGATCCGGGTCAAAGCCGGTGACGGCGGTAACGGTTGCATGAGCTTCCGCCGCGAAAAGTTCATCGAGAACGGTGGTCCCAACGGCGGTGATGGTGGCGACGGCGGCTCGGTATACATGGTTGCCGACGATAACCTCAACACCCTGGTCGACTACCGCTACACCCGTCACTTCGAGGCCCAGCGCGGCTCCAACGGCGGCAGCACCGACTGCACCGGCAAGAAGGGCGACGACCTGATCCTGCGCGTGCCGGTCGGCACCACGGTAATCGACTCCGCCACCCAGGAAGTCATCGGCGACCTGGTCAAGCCAGGCCAGAAACTGATGGTGGTCCAGGGCGGCTGGCACGGCCTGGGCAACACCCGCTTCAAATCCAGTACCAACCGTGCGCCACGCCAGACCACGCCGGGTAAACCGGGTGAGCAGCGTGACCTGAAACTGGAAATGAAAGTATTGGCCGACGTCGGCCTGCTGGGCTTGCCAAACGCCGGCAAGAGTACCTTTATCCGCTCGGTATCGGCCGCCAAGCCGAAAGTCGCCGACTATCCGTTCACCACCCTGGTGCCAAACCTGGGCGTGGTCAGCGTCGACCGCTGGAAGAGCTTCGTCATCGCCGACATTCCCGGCCTGATCGAGGGTGCCTCCGACGGTGCCGGCCTGGGTATCCGTTTCCTCAAGCACCTGGCGCGTACCCGCCTGCTGTTGCACCTCGTCGATCTCGCGCCGCTGGATGAAAGCAGCAGCGCCGATGCCGCCGAAGTCATCGTCAACGAGCTGACCCAGTTCAGCCCGTCGCTGGCCGAGCGTGACCGCTGGCTGGTGCTGAACAAGACCGACATGCTGATGGACGACGAGCGCGACGAGCGGGTCAAGGAAGTGGTCGAGCGTCTGCAGTGGGAAGGTCCGGTCTATGTGATCTCGGCCATCTCCAAGCAGGGCACCGAGCAGCTCAGCCGCGACATCATGCGCTACCTCGAAGACCGCGCTGACCGCCTGGCCAACGACCCGGCGTACGCCCAAGAGCTGGCTGACCTGGATCAGCGTATCGAAGACGAAGCCCGTGCCCAGCTGCAGGCCCTGGACGACGCCCGTGCCCTGCGCCGCAGCGGCGTCAAGAGCGTGCACGACATCGGCGACGACGATGACGATGATTGGGACGAAGACGACGAAGACGGCCCGGAAATCATTTACGTGCGCGACTGATTCGTTGCAGTACACTAAACGCCGCTCTCAGGAGCGGCGTTTTGGTATCTAAAGATCTGAATAGGTTGGAAGAAGATGCGGAGCAAGGTGACGGGTGCGCAGCGCTGGGTCGTGAAAATCGGCAGTGCCCTGCTGACAGCAGATGGCAAGGGTCTGGATCGCGCGGCCATGGGTGTCTGGGTCGAGCAGATGGTGGCGTTGCATGAGGCGGGTGTCGAGTTGGTGCTGGTGTCGTCCGGGGCGGTTGCCGCCGGGATGAGCCGTTTGGGCTGGGCCAAGCGACCGAGTGCGATGAACGAGCTGCAGGCGGCGGCCTCGATCGGCCAGATGGGCCTGGTGCAGGCCTGGGAGTCGAGCTTTGCCGAGCATGGCCGGCACACCGCGCAGATCCTCCTGACCCACGACGACCTGTCTGACCGCAAGCGTTACCTCAATGCCCGCAGCACCCTGCGCACCCTGGTGGAACTGGGCGTGGTGCCGGTGATCAACGAGAACGACACGGTGGTCACCGACGAGATCCGCTTCGGCGACAACGACACCCTGGCGGCGCTGGTGGCCAACCTGGTGGAAGCCGACCTGCTGGTGATCCTCACCGACCGCGACGGCATGTTCGATGCCGACCCGCGCAACAATCCTGATGCGCAACTCATCTACGAAGCCCGTGCCGACGATCCGAGCCTCGACGCTGTAGCCGGTGGTACCGGCGGCGCCCTGGGCCGCGGCGGCATGCAGACCAAGCTGCGGGCGGCGCGCCTGGCGGCGCGTTCCGGTGCTCACACGATCATCGTCGGTGGTCGCCTGGAGCGTGTGCTCGACCGGCTCAAGGCGGGCGAGCGCCTGGGTACCCTGCTGTCACCCGAACGCGGCATGATCGCCGCGCGCAAGCAGTGGCTGGCCGGGCACCTGCAGACCCGTGGCACCCTGGTGCTCGACGAGGGCGCGGTCAAGGCTCTGCGCAAGGACAACAAAAGCCTGTTGCCGGTCGGTGTGAAGACTGTGCAGGGCAGCTTCCGCCGTGGTGAGATGGTGGTCTGCGTTGGCCCGGATGGCCTTGAGGTCGCCCGCGGCCTTGCCAACTACAGCGCCCTGGAAGCACAGAAAATCATTGGCCAGCCGTCCGACGCGATCGAGGGCCTGCTGGGCTACATCGCCGAGCCGGAGCTGGTGCACCGCGACAACCTGATTCTGGTCTGAGGAAATACGTGTGTTCAAAGGGATAATTGCAGCGGCGCTGCTGGCGTTGCCGGTATTGGCGTCGGCCGAGGAGATTGGCCAGGTATCGACGGTATTCAAGATCGTCGGGCCGAATGACCGCATCGTTGTCGAGGCGTTTGACGACCCGAAAGTCGAGGGCGTGACCTGCTATCTGTCGCGGGCCAAGACGGGCGGTTTGAAAGGCGGCCTGGGCCTGGCTGAGGATCGCGCCGAAGCTTCGATCGCCTGCCGTCAGGTCGGGCCGATCCGCTTCAAGGAACAGCTCAAGGACGGTGACGAGGTGTTCAAAGAGCGCACCTCGCTGGTGTTCAAGACCATGCAGGTGGTGCGTTTCCTCGACAAGAAGCGCAACACCCTGGTCTATCTGGTGTACTCCGACCGGATCATCGAAGGCAGTCCGCAAAATGCTGTGACGGCGATTCCGATCTTGCCGTGGGCGCAGCAGTAACACCGGGTTGAGTTCATCGCGGGGCAAGCCCGCTCCCACTGGACCGGTGGGAGCGGGCTTGCCCCGCGATTAGCTTCAGGCTGAAGCTTCTTCCTCTTCTGCCCGCACCACTGCCTTCTCCACATCCCGGCGGCTGATGTACTTCCAGTCCGCCTCGTCGATGTAGATCCCGTTCGGCCCGCTGCCGCCTTCCAGGTCGATGGCGACATGCGCCGAGACCTGCGGCTTGACGCTCGCCAGAATCGGTACGAACCCCAGTTGCAAGCTGGTTTCCAGCAGCGCTGCCTGGTTGCGTTCGTCAATGTCGGCCGCTTCGTCCAGGTAGTAAGGCAGGCGCACGCGACCGGCCAGGTCGCGGTCCATCAGGTGCAGCAACAAGTACATGTTGGTCAGCGCCTTGATGGTCATGGTGGTGCCGTTGGACGCCGCACCGTCGATGTCGGTGTGGATTACCGGCTGGCCACCGACCTTGGTGATCTCGAAGGCCAGTTCGAACAGGTCCTTCAGGCCCAGCTGGTTGTGGTTGGCCGCCACCAGCCGTGCCAGGTATTCCTTGGCCTCTTCGTTCTTGTTGTCCTGCTCGGCACTGGCGCTGAGGTCGAACACCGAGAGGGTCTCGCCTTCCTCGTACTGGCCGGCGCTGTGGATGATCTGGTCGATGTGCTTGAGCGCTTCCTTGTTCGGCGCCAGGACGATGCGAAAGCTCTGCAGGTTGGACACCTGACGCTTGTTGATCTCGCGGTTGAACAGCGCCAGCTGGTGCTCGAGGCTGTCGTAGTCGCTGCGGATGTTGCGCAGGGTCCGGGCGATGTCGGTCACCGCGGCGCGGCGCGCCTTGCCCAGGGTCAGGGCTTCTTCGGTGCGGTGCGAGTAGGCGTTGATCAGCAGTTGCAGGCGGCGCTCCATGTCGTCTTCGCTGTCGAACTTGGCCACGCCCTTGAGGCGTACCTGGGCGTACAGCGCTTCGATCTGGCCATCGACCCGCAGCAGGCCCTGCCAACTGTCCTGGTAGTCGTTGAGCAGTGGCAGCAGGTTGTCCATGCTGTCGTCGACCGGCTCCATGAACGGCGTGCCGAACGGCAGGTCGGCAGGCAGCAGCTGACGGCGGCGCAGGGCGTCGTCGAGGGTGCGCTGCTTGGCTTCCATGTCGGCGATCTGGCGGCCTACCAGTTGCAGCTTGGCCGACAGTTGCTGGACGCGTTCGGTGAAGGCGTCGCTGGAGCGCTTGAGTTCGTCCTGGGCGGCTTCCATCTGCGCCAGTTGCTCAAGCTTGTCGCCTTCTTCGGCAGACAGGGTCTGGGTGCGGCGGAAGTCTTCCAGGGCTTTTTGCGCATCCAGTACCTGCTGGTACAGGGCCTCGGTCTGGGTTTTGCTCGCGGCGCGGTCGGCGGCGACGGCCTGCTGGGTCTTGAGCTGCTTGAGCTCTTTGTCCAGGCGTTCCTTCTGGTCGCGCAGGGCGGCGCGGTCGGCCAGGGCCTGCAGGGCAGGGGGCTCGATGTGCGAGAGGTCGATGGACAGGCCCGGGGCTTCGAAGCGCTCGCCCTTGAAGCCGTCGAGTACCGCCTCCAGGGATTTGACCCAGACATCGCTGTCGTCAAGCTCAATGCCGCGCTCGCCCAGCGGCAGGCTGAACAGCGCACCGTTGAACAGGCGCATCAGGCGCTCGACGTCCTGCTGCGAGAACTCTTCACGCAGGCGGGCATAGCTGTTGTTGTCGGCGTGGTCGAGCTGCTGCTTGACCGATTTCAGGCGTTTTTCCAGCTCGCGCAGACGCTCTTCGAGGTCTTCGGCGCTGAACTGGCGCGACTGCGCCAGGGCACCGGCCAGTTCGTCGTGGGCGTCCTTGGCGGCCAGCAGTTGCTGTTCCAGGACCTTGACGTCGTCGACCAGAGCGAAGCGGTGCTTGAGCACCGACAGCTCGCCAAGCCAGCGCTGCACGCCAGTGATCTCGCGTTCCAGGCGCATCAGCTCCTGGGTGCCGCCGCGCTGGTCGTTCTGCAGGCTGTCCTGTTCGTTCTTGTAGTGCTCGACCTGGATCACCAGCTCTTCTTTGCGTGCGCTGGCGTAGTCCTGCCAGGTGCCGAGCAGCGAGTCGAGCAGTGGCGACAGGCGATGCAGCTTGCCGCGCAGGATGTCGCGCTGGGCTACACCGTTGGCCAGGGCCTCGACCAGCGGGCCGGCGGCGACCAGCGAGTTGTAGTCCTGCTCCATGCGTCGCACGTCGCGGAAGGCTTCTTCGCAGGCGGCGATGTAGTCGACGCTGCCCGAACGCAGGCTGTGCTCGAAGGCATCGAGGAACAGCTGCTTGAGCTTGGCCGCGGTGATCTCGCGCATGTGCAGCAGGTTGATGAACAGCGCGCGGAAGGTCTTCAGGCTCTGCTCGCTGGTGGAACGCAGCGGGATCAGGGTCAGGTCCAGCGGGATCGAGGTGTGACCGCCGACCAGCAGGCGGCGCAGCTCGTCAGGCTTGAGCTCGTAGGCTTTCAGGCCGTTGCGCTCGAGGTTGCTGAACAGCTCTTTCTGGCGCAGGCAGGTGTCGTTCTTCTGGTAGTGGGCCAGGTCCAGTTCGCCGGCATAGGCGAAGAACTGGTGACCGAAACCGCCACCCGGGCCGCGGCCGACCACGCCGATCACGTGCGGGCCGTGGGGCAGGTTGACCTCGCAGAGGATGTAGCTGGTGTCGGTGGCAAAGTAGAAGCGCCGCGACTGTTCCAGGCTGTACTTGCCGAAGCTCATGTCGGACATGCGCGCCAGGATCGGGAATTGCAGGGCGTTGATCGAGGCACTCTTGCCCAGGTTGTTGGCACCGTAGACCGACAGCGGGTGTTCCAGGGGGAACAGGCCCAGGCTGTAGCCGGCGGTGTTGAGCAGTGCGAAGCGGCGAATGCCGTAGCGTTCCTGGCTCATGCGTCAATCTCCTGTTGCTCTTGCGCAATGGCTCGGGCCAAGGCGTCTTCTTCGCTTTCTTCGAACGGGCTGAGGTCCAGCGGGTCGTCGGTACGGTTGAGCTCTTCCGGGCTCTCTTCCTCGACCAGTACCGGCGTTGGCAGCGGCAGGGCGCTGTGCAGGCTGGCAGCCAGGTCGCGGTCCTGCTGGACCGACAGGCAGACGTCGAGGAAGCGGTGCATCGGCGGCAGGAAGCGGTAGATGCCGTTCTCTTCGTGGGCAAAGCCGAGCTGGGTCATGCGGCGCATGATCTTCTCTTCCAGTTCGTCCGGGGTCTGCACCTCGGCCTGGATGAACAGGTCGCGGTACTTTTCCAGCAGCGATGGCAGCTCGTCGCGCCCCAGGCTGCCACCGTCGAGCACCGACATCGGGTCGCGGCCCTGGTCGGCCAGGTGCTCGACCAGGATGAAGGTGAACAGCGACAGGCGCTGGGCGGTCTTGTTGACCTGGGCGGCGGCAAGATCCGGGACGAAGTAGTAAAAGCCGCGGGTGTCGCACACCAGTTCAAAGCCCAGGGCCTTGAACAGGCCACGGTACTGGTCCTGGAAGTTCGACAGTTGGGCGTACAGCTCCGGGTCGCGGCGGCTGATGTGAAAGCCCTTGAACAGCTCGCGGAAGATCGGTGCGAGCTGGGACAGTTCGGAAAGATCAAGATGCATGGGCAGGGCTCGCAGTGGGCTCAGGCGATGGTTCGCGGCTCGATGTCAGAGCGAAGGAACGCAGGCTGACCAGGTGTTCGCGGGTAATGTATTCGCGGCGCTCGAGGCGCTCGCGGGCAAAGCGCTTTTCCCGCGACAGGCGCGAGAACCAGTACAGCAGCTCGTCGGTGGCGCCTTCGGGCTCCTGGTCGAGCAGCCAGACCATCAGGTCCGGCAGCGGCAGGGCGTCTTCGCAGCGTTCGAGCATTTCTTTGACCGTGCGCGGCGCGCGCGGGGCGTCGCCCCTGTGGCTCTTGTGGGCCTTGGGAAACTGCGCAGGCTTGGGCTCGAAACGGGCCAGGGCATAGACGTAGGCTTCAACCTGGCTGGCGCTGCCGAGGAAGGTGCTCTGCGGACGGGTGAACAGCGGCATGGCCGCTTGCGGCACGGCGTCCAGGCCTTTGCGGCGGATCACCGACAGGGCCAGGGCCGCGCCCCGGGTCACGGCGTTGTGCCGGCGTGCTTCTTCACGCAGCGGCAGCAGCAGTTCGCGGGCATGGCGCAGGGTCAGCTGGGCGCTGGTCTGCATTTCGAGGATGCGCGCGTGGGTGCGCAGGAGCATGTCGTCGTCGACCAGGTGGCCGAGGCGGGCCTGCTCGCCGAGCAAACGCAGCAGCACGGTCTCGACCTTGCGCACGCCTTGCTCGAAGGCGCCATCGGCGTTGACCAGCTGGATCATCGGTTCGACGTATTCGTCCCAGGTCGCCAGGACTTCAGCGTAACGCTGGCGCAGCGGGATCTGCCGGTCGTGGGTCTTAGCCCGTTCGGCCACGGCGACCAGCGCCTGTTCGTCGTTGTCGAGCTTCTTCAGGACATCGCGCACGCGCATGTCGAGCAGGCGCAACTGGCGCGCCAGGTCGTTGCCGTCGCGAATCTCGAAGGCATCCTGGATATGCCCGGCCAGGCGCTCGAGGTGGCGCAGGTAGGCTTCGATCTCCAGGCACAGGCCCAGGCGGTGCTCGCGGCGCAGATAGGCCAGAAAGTCATGGATCTGGGCGTTGAGCTCGAAACGGTTCGGGCTTTTTGCCACTGGCACCAGGATGTCCAGGCGAATCCAGACGTCGAGCAGGCTGGTGATGTCCTGGGGCGTGCTCTCCAGCTGCTGGGTGGCCAGTTGCTGGCGCAGTTCGGCCAGGCTCAGGGTGCCCCCGTCGAAGCGCTCGCACAACGGCTCGAGCAGGGCCCAGTGTTCGGCTAGGGCGCGCAGGACGCGCTTGGGTTCGATCATTGGCGGGTCGACTCGTTGCCAAATAAAAGCGCCGATTGTACTGCATCAGACGCCTGTCGATTCACCCCCTTGATCGCTTCAAGCTGCTGTCGGGCGGTTTTCTGCCGATCAACAGCGGCGCGCAGCGGCGAACAACGTTAGAATATCGCCCCCTGACTTATCCACAGATGGCCGATCTTTCTTGTTAATCGAGTCCCGCCGCCGCGCTTACCTCAACGCCATGCAAGTGGTGCACTGGCTGCCGCGCGCCGAACTGCCGTTCGCCGCGCCGTCGCGCCCGGAGCTGTTGCTGCCGGTGGCGGCGCTCGAGGAGCCGGCGTTCGAGCCGCAGGAGCAGGCGCCTGCGGCCGCAACCGTAGCGCCGAGTGCGCCGCAGGTGCGCTCCGGCGAGCGCCCGAAGATCGAGATCCCGCGCCCCGGCAGCCTGCCGAAAGTGGCGGCCAAGCCGGTGGATGAGGCCGAAAAGCCAGTCGTCGCCAGGCCCGCCCCGGTGCCGCCGCCACGCTTTGCCCTGCAACTGCTGCGCGCCGGCAATTGCCTGCTGCTGGTGGAGTTGGCCACGGGCGAGCCGTTCCAGAGCCGCGATCCTTCCTATCTGCTGCTCAAGGACATGCTGCGCGCCGCCGGCCTGCCGGACAGCCCGCAGATCATCGGCGAGCCGGTGCGCTGGCCGTTGCTGGTGCGCGGCAACCTTGACCAGGGCCCGCAGGCCGCGACCGATTTCGTCCAGGGCTTCATCCAGGCCCGTCTTGAAGACGCGCCATGTGTCTGCCTGTGGCTGATCGGCCTGCCTGCCGTGCGTTTTGCCGGTGAGGCCGACGCCGAGGCGTATTATCGCGAGTTGCCGGTTGAGGGGCTGGGCGCTGCCTGGGCCTTGCCGGGGCTCGAACTGTTGATGGACGAGCCGCAACGCAAGGCGGACGTCTGGCAAGCCATGCGCCGGCTGATGGCGCGCTGGAAACCAAGCAATGAGTGACACGATCAGCTTCCGCCGGATGACCGAGGCGGATCTGGATGCCGTACTGAAGATCGAATACGCCGCCTTCAGTCACCCCTGGACCCGCGGGATTTTCCTCGACGGGCTCAAGTCCTATGAAATCTGGCTGATGTTCGAAGGCGAGCAGCAGGTCGGCCACGGCGTGATCAACGTGATCATCGACGAGGCGCACCTGCTCAACATTACCGTCAAGCCTGAAAGCCAGGGGCGCGGCCTGGGCCTGGCCCTGCTGGAAGAGCTGATGAAGCGCGCCTATGCCAACAACGGTCGCGAATGCTTCCTGGAAGTGCGCGCCAGTAACCAGTCGGCCTATCGCCTGTATGAGCGCTACGGCTTCAATGAAATCGGCCGCCGGCGTGATTACTACCCGGTTGCTGGCGGTCGCGAAGACGCCCTGGTTATGGCCTGCACCCTGTTCGAGTAAGGGGTCAGCGCTCGCGCTTGCCATCCAGCGGGTCGCGGCGGGCCAGCTCTGCTTCATCCAGGCCTTTGCCGCCGCCGATGTCACCTTGGTCGACTACGCTCAAGTCCCAGTCCGCAGGGTGATTTGCTCCCGGTTCGTTGGCGGAGCGGGCGCCGTCTTCGGGGATCAGGGTTTCCGGCTCAAGGTCGTCGTCGGTTGGGTCGAAACCGACATCGACGTTGGGAGTATCCTCATCAAAGTGCAATTCTTCAACCGAGCCCATGGGGTCTTCGTCTTCATCGCTCGGGGCAGGCTGCGGGGTGTGAAGCGGGCGGGGTTTCTGGCTCATGGTCGATCCTCCTGCAGAAGGGCTTAAACGGTTGACCTGCTGCTTGGCCGAAGATTCAAAGGCGTGACCTGAACGGCTCGGCGCCTGTCACAAGATGCGCATCAACCATGAGGCTTGAACATGCACGATCTACAAGAACTGATTGATAACAACGCGCGCTGGGCCGATGCGATCAAGCAGGAAGATCCGGATTTCTTCGCCAAGCTTGCGCGTCAGCAGACCCCGGAGTTCCTCTGGATCGGTTGCTCGGATGCCCGGGTACCGGCCAACGAGATCGTCGGCATGCTGCCGGGCGATCTGTTCGTTCACCGCAATGTCGCCAACGTGGTGCTGCACACCGACCTGAACTGCCTGTCGGTGATCCAGTACGCGGTGGACGTGCTCAAGGTCAAACATATCCTGGTGACCGGTCACTACGGTTGCGGCGGGGTACGAGCGTCGATGCAGGATCGCCAGTTGGGCCTGATCGATGGCTGGCTGCGTTCGATTCGCGACCTGTACTACGAAAACCGCGTGGAGCTGGCCAAGCTGCCGACAGAAGAAGAACGGGTTGACCGCCTGTGCGAGCTGAACGTGATCCAGCAGGTGGCCAATGTCGGCCATACCACCATCGTCCAGAATGCCTGGCACCGTGGGCAGAGCCTGTCGGTGCATGGCTGCATCTATGGCATCAAGGATGGCCGCTGGAAGAGCCTGAATGCGACCATCAGCGGCATCGACCAGCTGCCGCCACAGTATCGGTTGCGTCCGCAGGATTGAGGCCATCGCGGGGCAAGCCCGCTCCCACAGGTCCACTGTAGGAGCGGGCTTGACCCGCGATAGGCTTCACCTCAAGTCTTCTGCAAATCGCGCAACGTCCGCGTCACCGCCCCGGTATTGCACTTGGCACTGGCCTGCTCCGGGGTCATGTTGCGAATCGTGCGGAAATACAGCTCGCACGTCTGCTTCTTCGCCGTCACCTGCCACTTCTGGGTGCAGGCTCCCAGCGTTGCCTTGGCATCCGCCGTCGGGTTACGGCCCATGCCCGCCTGCCAGCAGGCGGCGCTCAGATCCTGGCCCATCATTTTCAGCCCGGCCTGATCGGCTTTGTCCTGGTCGCCGCCATAGTTGGTTTTATCCGCCGCATACCAGATCGCGCTCGGGTGGTTGGCGCCCAGCACCGGGACCTTTTGCCCGGGCGTCGGGCTGATGGTGGCCAGGCCCAGCACGTAAAGCTTGGGCCCATACTGCTGCTCGATCCAGCTGCGCACCGGCGAGCCGAAGGCAACCATCGGCAAGGAGGCGCCGTTGCCGGTTCGGGTCATCTGCTTGACCATCTGCACCTGATAGTCCTTGAAATAGCCATACACGCCTTCAAGGTCTTTGCCAGCGCTGGCCGGGGCGGCGATCGGAGCGATGTCGACGATGGTCTGGTAGGCCGGGGTCTGTTCGGCGGGGATGCCGTTGAACGTCAGCAGTGTGGCCCAGCGATCGGTAGTGTTGGAGCGCAGGTAGTCCTGGGCCTGGGTCAGCGAGTAGTCCGGTGGAAAATGCAGCAGTTCGATGCTGCGGCGCTTTTCCTGGGCCATGCCCAGGGGCAGGAACAGGTTCCAGCTGTAGGCCCATTTGCCTTCGCGATTGAGCTGGGTGGCGCCCTGGTAGGCCAGCTCGCCAGTGTCGAGCAGCGCTTGCAGGGGTTTGCTGTAGGTGCTCGGTACGCCCTGGATGTCAGCGTGCAGTTTGTCGTTGTCGCGATTGACCTTCACCGTCGCCGCGGCGTAACCGTCGCGCTTCACGCTCTGGGTCAGGTAATGCTCCACGGTTTGCTCAAGAGTCCAGTCGCGAAAGCAGATGACGTTGCAGTTGTTGGGGTATGCAAACAGCCGGGTCACGCGTTCCTGGCTGCCCAGGTCGATTCGGGCGTCGGCCTGGATGGCGCCGCTGAAGGCCAGCGTGGCCAGGGCGAAGGTCAGGGGAGCAGTCTTGTGCATGCTTAACTCCTTGTCAGTTTCTCCCCGCAGTCGGGAGGCTTGCCATACTGGGGGAATTTCCCGGGGGTTGGGAAGGGGAGAGGGCTGATGAAACAGTGGTGCCGGGCTGGTATTCATGCAGGACTTTTACTTGGCGTATTCGCCGCAGGGCAGGTGCGCGCCGACCTGCGCGATGTGTACATGTTTGCCCAGTGGGCCGGGGATCATCAGACCCGGCCCTTTCGCGAGATGCTGGTGGATGCGCGCCTGTATGGCGTGGTGCCGATCCATCAGCTGTTACGCACGGCCAGTGACTGGCGCTTGTGCAAGGCCGAGCCGTTTGCCGTGGCGCCCGCTGCGCAATGGCCATCGGTACGCTCGACCCTGTTCCTGCTCAAGACCTTGAGTGATCAGGGCGTGCTCAAGCACTATGAGGTGGTCTCGGCCTATCGCAACCCGGTGCTCAACCGCTGCGCGGGAGGTGCCGTGGCCAGCGCCCATACCCGCGCCTTCGCGGTCGACCTGCTGCTGCCGGACTGGGCCGATCCGACCCCGCTGTGCAGCTTCTGGCAGGCCCATGGCAAGGATTGGAACATGGGCCTGGGGCGGTATCCGTCGGGGCGCATTCACATCGATACGGCGGGCTATCGCACCTGGGGTGGTGACTTCAATGCTGGCTCCTCGTTCTGCGCCCCGGCGATGGCCGACAAGGCTCAAGCCAGGTGAGCCAGACAGGTTTGTGATTGCTCGATCACCCATTCGGCGAAGCAGCGGCTTTTGTCGTCGTCGAGTATCGCCTGGGGGCTGAGCAGGTAGTAGGCCGACTGGTCCTGGATAAACCCGCGCGGCGCTTGCAACTGGCCGCTGTCGATTTCATCCTGGACCATCAGGCGCGAGGCCATGGCCACCCCCAGCCCGGCTGCCGCCGCCTGGATGCACAGGTAGAAGTGCTCGTAATCGGCGCGGCTGCTGCCCTTGGCCGACTCACCACTCTGGCGCAACCAGGTGGCCCAGGCGTTGGGGCGTGATGCGCTGTGCAGCAGGCGTTGGCCGGCCAGGCCTTGTGCGGGCAGGGCATGACCGGTACTGCACACCGGGCCGACCCATTCGTCGCAGATCTTCAGCGCATGCAGGTTGGCGTCCCAGTGAAAATCATCGCGGCGCAGGGCCAGGTCGACACCGCTGCGGGCAAAGTCGATCGGCCCGCCGGCCGCCACCAGGTGCAGGTGAATACCCGGGTGTGCGGCATGAAAGGCCGGCAGCCGGGGAATCAGCCAGCGCATGGCGATGGTCGGCTCGCACGACAGCACCAGCACGTTCTCCCGCGCCTGTTGCTGCAGGCGGTACACCGCGCCCTCCAGTTGCTCGAACACCGACAGGGTGGTGCCGTGCAGGGCGCGGCCGGCGGCGGTGAGAAAGATCGCCCGGTTGCGGCGCTCGAACAGTTGCACCCCCAGCGACTCCTCCAGCAGGCGCACCTGACGGCTCACCGCGCCGTGGGTGACATTGAGCAGCTCGGCGGCGCGCACGAAACTCTGGGTTTGCGCGGCAACGTCGAAATAGCGAAAGGCGGACAGCGCAGGCAGTTTCATATCTGTGAGAAAAACTAGCGGATTTGCCTCACTATAAATCGCTTTTGGCCCTACCCGAAGCTTTCGATAATGGTTGTGCGCAGACCTATCTGTGCATTGGCCTAGCAGATCGAGGAGCTTTACGTGAATGAATTGATAGCCGTTGCCCTGTTTACCGTGCTGGCGGTGGTCAGTCCGGGCGCCGACTTTGCCATGGTCACCCGCAGCAGCTATGCCTTTGGCCGGCGTGCGGGCCTGGCTGCGGCCCTGGGTATCGCCCTGGGTGTGCAGGTGCATGTGCTGTACACGGTGCTGGGTATTGCGGTGATCATCAGCCAGAGCCCGGCGCTGTTCCTGGCCATGAAGGTGCTGGGGGCGGGCTACCTGATTTATCTCGGCTACAAGTCGCTGACCAACACCACGCGGATTTCCCTGGAGGGCGGCAGCGGCAGTCAGCTTGGCGTGCTGGCGGCGTTTCGCTCGGGCTTTCTGACCAACGCCCTGAACCCCAAGACCATGCTCTTTGTGGTCAGTGCCTACACCCAGGTGGTGCAGCCGGGCAGTTCGCTGGCGGTCAACTTCGGCTATGGCGCGTTCATGTCGTTCGCCCATTGGCTGTGGTTCAGCCTGGTGGCGGTGTTTTTCTCAAGCGCGGTGTTGCGCCGGGCCATGCTCGAACGCCAGCGTCTGGTTGACCGGGTGATTGGCGTGGCTTTAATCGGCCTGGGGCTGGCGGTGGTGTTCGCCAATGTGCGCTAAGCGGGGAGGGTAAAAAACGCAGGCAAGAAAAAAGGGCTTACCTTGCGGTAAGCCCTTTTTAGTACTTGGTGGCTACACAGGGACTTGAACCCCGGACCCCAGCATTATGAATGCTATGCTCTAACCAACTGAGCTATGTAGCCAAGTGGCGCGCATTATTCGCCTGAAACGGATTTGTGTCAACACTCTTTTTCAAAAAAATTAACGCGCGATCAACCGCTTAGCCGTAAACCGGCTCAGAAGTCGTATTTGAACGTGGTCATCAGGTTACGCGGCGCCCCGTAGTTGCCGTACGACGACGCCATGGAGTAATACTCGCGGTCGAAGACGTTGTTGAGGTTGAGCGTGGCGCTGAGGTTTTCGCTGATGTTGTAGCGCGCCATCAGGTTGACCAGTGCGTAGCTGCCCTGGTCGAAGCTGTGCAGGTCCGTGCCAACCTTGCTTTGCCAGTTGACGCCGCCACCCACGGTGACCTTGTCGAGCACCCCGGGCAGGCGGTAGCTGGTGAAGGTCTTGAGGCTGTGGCGCGGGTACACAGTGGCAATGCGCTCATCCTGGTTGTCGGTGGTCAGGGTGTAGGTGTATCCGGCCGACACCTGCCAGCCTTCGGCCAGCTCGCCGTTGAGCTCCATCTCCAGCCCTTTGGAGGTGGTGTCCTGCTTGGCATCATAGACGTTGTCGTGCAACCAGATCGCCAGGTTGTCCTGTTCGAGTTTGAACAGCGCCAGGCTCGAGCTCAGCTTGCCGTCGAAATGGCTGCCCTTGACGCCCATTTCGTAGCCGACGCCCTGCATCGGATCGAGCGGCTTGTTGTTCTCGTCGGTGACCCAAGAGGCTTGCGGGTTGAAGATCTTGGTATAGCTGGCATACAGCGCCCAGGTTTCATCAAGGTCGTAGACCACCCCGGCATAAGGGATGAAGACCCCCGTTTCCTTGCGATTGACCTCGGTTTTTTCGCCGCCGTAAGGGCGATCTTCGGTGTCACGCTTCCAGTCGATCACCCGGCTGCCGAGTATCAGGTTGAGGTCGTCGGTCAGGTGCAGGCGCGAGGTGAGGTAGGCGGCGTACTGGGTTTCTTCCATCGAGGATTTGCCGCTGATGGTCCAGTCCGGCTTGGGCTGCTTGCCGTCCCAGTCGAAGATGTTGTCGACCGACGCGCCGGGCGTTGCGTTGTAGTCATAGCGCCAGCCGCCCCAACTCGGTACGTTTTCGTTGTACTTGGACAGGGTCACGCCGCCGATCAGTTCATGCTCGCGACCGAACAGGCTGAACGGGCCGGTCAGGTACAGGTCCAGGTTGTCCTGGCGCGGTGTGCCGGAAAACCGCGTCGGCAACTGGCTCAGGCCGCTGCCGTCGGGCTGCAGGTCGCCCATGAGGAAGCCGAACACTTCGTCGAACTTGTTCTCGGAATGGCTGTACTCGATCTTGCCGCTCCAGCCGTTGCCCAGTTGCTGCTCGACCGAAGCGAAATAACTGGTCTGTTCATGGTCGTTGTAGGACCAGTCCGGAGCCATGTTGATCGAACGCTTGAGGTTGCTGCGTTCGCCGGTGCTGAAGCGGGTTGGCAAGCCAGTACGCAGCGGCGAGTCGACGTCAGTGCGTTGGTAGCTGAAGCCCATAGTCAGCAGGGTGTCTTCGCTCAGGTCGAACTCGGTGATGCCATAGAGCAGCTGGCTTTCCAGCTTGTAGCGGTCAACCCAGGCGCCTTCGGTCTTGTAGTCGGCGACCAGGCGGCCACGCACGTTGCCGCTTTCGGTCAGCGGCCCGGAGACGTCGAAGCCTGTGCCATAGCGGTCCCAGGTGCCCGCCGAGCCGGTGACGCTGGCCTGGCCCTCGGCGGTCGGCCGTTTGCGGATCAGGTTGATGGTCGCCGACGGGTTGCCCATGCCGCTGATCAGGCCGCTGGCGCCGCGCACGATCTCGATGCGGTCGTACATCGCCATGCTCTGGGTGTAGTTGTCCATCCGCGTGACGGTCGGCACGCCGTCGATCTCGTAGTTCTGGATGACAAAGCCGCGCGAGTAGTAGCTGTCGGTCTCGGCACCCAGGCCGTCGCGTACGACAATCACTCCGGGGGTCGCTTCCAGGGCATCGCTGAGGTTGGTCAGGCGCTGGTCATCCAGGCGCTGGCGGGTCATCACGGTCAGCGACTGCGGGGTTTCCTGCGGGGTGAGGTTGAGTCGCGTCGAGCTGCTGGAGGAGTAGGTGGTGTACAGCCCGGTGCCTTCGGTGGTGGAGCCCGGCGCCTTGCCGGAAATGCTCACGGCATCCAGTTGCAGGGCGCTACCCAGTTCCATCGGCAGGTCGATGACAAAGCTGCTGGTGTTCGGCTGGCTCAGGCGTGCATTGCTGCCGGCGGTCAGGGCCTGCAGCGCCTGGGTCGGGCTCATGCGCCCCTTGGCGCCGGGGGACGAACGCCCGCTCAGTTGGTTGGCGTCGTAGATCACCTGTAGCCCGGTCTGGGCGCTGAACTGGTCCAGGGCATCGGCCAGGGGCTGCGCCGGGATGTTGAAGTCCTGCGACTGGGCCTGGGTCTGGGCAGACTCGGCGGCCTGCACCGGCAGGCCCAGGGTTACGGAAAACAGGCTGGCCGCCAGGATGGCGCGGGCCAGCGGTTGACGACGGAATACGAAATCGCGTGGGTACTGCATGTGTCCTCCCCCAGAGAATACAAACGATAATGCTTCTTATGTGGAGGTGTGACGCAGCAGAAGCGGCAATTACCGCACGCGTGGCAAATAATTTTTTATAGGCTTAGCGCACGATGATCCATTGTCCGGCCAGGTTGCTCACGCTCAGGTTCTGATTGCGTGCCAGGGCATCGATGGCACTACCGGCCTGGTCGAGGTTGAAGCTGCCGCTGACCGAGCGTCGGCCAACCTGTTCATCGATGTACAGCAGGCGGCTGCCCTGGTACTCGGCAAGCTGTTCCAGGACCTGGCGCAACGGCACCTCGCGGACCCGAAGTTGCCCCTCGCGCCAGGCCAGCAGGCGTTCGGCATCGACCTTCTCGACCTGATCCAGGCGGCTGCCGCTGAGGGTCACGCGTTCACCGGGAGCGAGCATGCGTTTGTCGCCGGCGCTGCTGACCTCGACCTTGCCCTTGAGCAGCACCACTTCATCGTGATCGCGGCCACGGCTGACCGAGAACCGCGTACCCAGCACCTGGACCTGGGCATCATCGATGTCGACGATGAAAGGCCGGCCATCGTGGGTGACCTCGATGAACATTTGCCCTTGCACCAGGCGCAGCGTGCGCACCGGGCCGCGCAGGTCGACATCGACGGCGCTGGCGCTGTCGAGGGTCAGCCGCGAGCCATCGGCCAGCTGGATCTGCCGGCGTTCGCCAACGGCGGTGGCGACATCGCTGTTCAGGCGCTGCAGCAACGGCAGTTGCAGCATTACCAGGCCGCTGATCAGCAAGACGCTGGCCGCCACTGCCCAGCCGCCCCAGGAGCGAGGCGCGGCGCGGCGTTCGAGCTTGTGCAGGCGCCGTGCCGGCAGCTCCAGCTGTTGCCAGAACAACTCGACCTCGGCAAAGGTCCGGGCGTTTTCGGGCGTCTGGCGCCAGTGCTCGAAGGCCTGGCGCTGTTCGAGGCTGAGGTCGTCGGCGCGTAGCCGGGTGAACCAGTCCAGGGCTTGCTGTTCCCGGTCGCCAGGTTCGTTCGGATGGGTGGAGGTTGGCGATGGGTTCATGGCAGGTCAGTCTTGTTTCGGTTATGCAGGGCAGCCGCGGCGCAATGGCTCAGGGCTTTGTTCAGATGACGCTCGACCGCGCGCGGGTCGAGCCCCAGGCGCGCGCCGATGTCCTTGTAGCTTAATTGCTCGACCCGGGCGAGCAAAAACACCTCGCGGGTCGGCGAGGGCAGGCCGTCGATCAGCCGTTCGAGATGGTCAAGGGTGTTTCCGGCCACGGCACTGCGCTCGGGTGAGGTTTCGTTGAGCAGTTGCTCCAGCGCCTGCTCGTCATTGACCCCGCGTACCTGGCTGCGCCGAGCATGGTCGATGCTCAGGTTGTTGGCGATGCGGTACAAAAAGGCCCGCAGGTTGCCAACCTCGCCACGCTCACTGTGCATCAACCGGACGAAGGCGTCCTGCAGCAGGTCGCGGGCGGTTTCCCGACAACGCACGCGGCGGGTCAGGAAGGCCAGCAGTTCACTGCGGTGATGCTGATAGAGCAGCGACAGGCTGCGATTGTCCTGGTCATCGGACATGGTGTGTGCGGGCCTCGGATAGGCAGGCAGTGGAGTCTGTGAAAACGCCGTCGATGCTAACGTTATTGAGAATTATTAACAAGTACGTCAAAAGCACGTTGGTCGAAAAGAATAGTGCGCTTGCTAACGATTTCTGGATAATTGGATCCCGCCCACCGGATGGAAGCTTTTGTCATGGCTGTGAGCAGTGCCTCGTCCACTTCAACCGCAAGCGCCGCGCCTGCCCAGAGCAGCCCGCTGGTGATGCGCATCATCGCTGCCTGTGCCCTGGCGCACTTGATCAACGACCTGATCCAGTCGGTGCTGCCGTCGATCTATCCGCTGCTCAAGGCCAACTACGGCCTGACCTTCACCCAGGTCGGGATGATCACTTTGACCTTCCAGATCACCGCCTCGTTGCTGCAGCCGTGGGTCGGCTTCTACACCGACCGCAAGCCGATGCCGAACCTGCTGCCGCTGGGCACCCTGTGCACCCTGGTGGGCATTGTCATGCTCGCTTATGTCGGTAGCTTCCCGATGATACTGCTGGCCGCGGCGCTGGTGGGCATCGGCTCGTCGACCTTCCACCCGGAAACTTCGCGTATCGCCCGGCTGGCTTCAGGCGGGCGCTTTGGCCTGGCGCAATCGAGCTTCCAGGTCGGCGGCAACGCCGGCTCCGCCTTCGGCCCGTTGCTGGCGGCGGCGATCATCATTCCCTTCGGCCAGGGCAATGTGGTGTGGTTCGGTCTGTTTGCGGTCTGCGCCGTGCTGGTCACCTATGGCCTGAGCCGCTGGTACCGGGAACACCTGAACCTGTTCAAGGCCAAGCAGGGCCAGCGCGCCACCCATGGCCTTTCCCGCCAGCGGGTGATCGGTGCCCTGGTGGTGCTGGGGCTGCTGGTGTTCTCCAAGTACTTCTACATGTCCAGCTTCACCAGCTACTTCACCTTCTACCTGATCGAGAAGTTCGATCTCTCGGTGGCCAGCTCGCAGCTGCATTTGTTTCTGTTCCTCGGCGCGGTAGCGGCCGGGACCTTCTTCGGCGGACCGATCGGTGACCGCATTGGGCGCAAGGCGGTGATCTGGTTCTCGATCCTCGGCGTGGCGCCGTTCACCCTGTTGCTGCCGTATGTCGACCTGTTCTGGACCAGCGTGCTCAGTGTGATCATCGGCTTCATCCTCGCTTCGGCGTTCTCGGCCATTGTCGTGTATGCCCAGGAACTGGTGCCGGGCAACGTCGGCATGATCGCCGGGATCTTCTTCGGCCTGATGTTCGGTTTTGGCGGCATCGGTGCGGCGGCGCTGGGTTATCTGGCCGACCTCAAGGGCATCGAGTACGTCTACAGCCTGTGCTCGTACCTGCCGCTGTTCGGCCTGCTGGCGATCCTCCTGCCGGCCACCGCCAAGCGCTGAGGCCGTTCAGCGATGCCGGTGGGCGCAGCTCATCGGCTGCCCGGCCAACTCGCCGATCAGCGCCGCCAGGCGTTCGGCCTCGGCGCGGTTCAGGCGGTCGCTGCGCAGTACTTGCTCGCCAACGCTGAAGCTGAAGTCCCAGTTCAGGTCCATCAGGTAACAGGCGCTGCCATCGACCGGGTTGAGCCATGTCGTGTGCGGCGCTTGGATGGCGTCGTCCATGAACTGCATGAAGGTTTCCTCGTCCACCTGCGCTTGCTGGTACTGCGCGGGCAGGGTGAAGTTCTCGCCCGCGCAGACGAACGGCTGGCCGCGCTCGAATTCAAACAGGCGCACGACCTGCTCAGGGTCAGGCTCGATCCCTAGACGCTGGAACAGCTCGGCACTCGGCCGGTACAGCGGGCTGCACCAGAGGCTGGCGTCGCTGTCGCCGGTTTCATCCACGGCATCGGCCGCGGCGGACTCCAGCCAGCCCAGCGCCAGCAGCTGTCGCTCCAGGGCTTTCCAGTCCGCTGCGGGCAGGTGGCGATAGCGGGGGAAAATGAACTGATGATGCTCGGACATGCGCTGAACCTCTTCCATGATGGCGCGAGAGTAGCACGGCGAGATTGACGTCTGGCCCGGGCTTCACCTAGAGTGCCGACCTTCCTTTTTGCCTGTAGTCGACCCATGAACCGCTTTTCCCGTCCACGCGCCATCCAGCCGGCTGTTATCCAGGCCGTTGTGTGCGACTGGCCGTGTGACACGGTGCTCAAGCGTCGGCGCAGCGTGTTGTTCGCCTTTACCTTCTCGCCTCACCGTCACACCTCCTGACCTGGCAGCTGTATGCCCGGCATTTTGCCGTGGCTGGCGCGCCTGTATGCGAATCTTTTTACGGTCATGTATGCGCCTGCGCAGGTGCGATGTCGCGCCTGTGCCGGTGGGTTTGGAGTGGTAATGAATACGCGTTTGTTGCTCGGCTTGTTGTTTGCGGTTTCGGTGGTCGGTTTCAGCCTCGGGGCGAGTTTGCCGCTGGTGTCCCTGCGTTTACTCGACGCCGGTGCCAGCACTTTGCAGATCGGTATCGTCTCGGCGATTCCGGCGGCGGGGATGATGCTTTCGGCGTTCATGGTCGATGCCTGTTGCCGGCACCTGACCCGGCGCACCATCTACCTGCTGTGCTTCGGCCTGTGCACCCTGAGTATCGGCCTGCTCGAATGGGGCTTCTCCTCGATCTACCTGCTCGGCCTGTTGCGCCTGGGCCTGGGTATCGGCATGGGTATCGCGATCATCCTCGGTGAGTCGTGGGTCAACGAGCTGAGCCCGGAGCACAACCGCGGCAAGATCATGGCCCTGTACGCCACGGCCTTCACCGGTTTCCAGATGCTCGGCCCGGCGATGCTGGCGTTGGTCGGGGCGCAGAGCACCTGGGTGACCACGGTGGTGACTGGCTGCTACGGCCTGGCCCTGCTGTGCATCGTGCTGACGGTGCCCAATGACCATGTCGAGCATGGCGAGGAGGGCGGCAAGAGCTTTTCCCTGGCGGGCTTTTTCCGCGTCGCGCCGGCCCTGTGCATGGGCGTGCTGTTCTTCTCGTTCTTCGATGCGGTGATTCTCTCGCTGCTGCCGGTGTATGCCACCAACCACGCATACGCGGTGGGTGTAGCGGCGTTGATGGTGACGGTGATCCTGACCGGCGACATGCTCTTCCAGTTGCCGATCGGTTGGCTGGCCGACCGCTGCGAGCGCACCACCGTGCACCTGGTGTGCGGCGTGGTGGCAATGCTGATCGGCCTGGCGCTGCCGTGGCTGATCGGCATGCAATGGTTGCTGTGGCCGGCGCTGGTGGTGCTCGGCGCGGTGGCGGGCGGGGTCTATACCCTGGCGCTGGTGCTGATCGGTCAGCAGTTCAAGGGCCAGGACCTGGTCACCGCCAATGCCAGCGTTGGTTTGCTCTGGGGTGTCGGTAGCCTGCTCGGCCCGCTGCTCAGCGGCGCGGCCATGGATGTCGCCCCCCATGGCCTGCCGATGGCGTTGACGGCCATGGCTGCGCTGTTCGTGGTGTTCGCCCGCAGCGCCCGGCGTCGGGCCTTCCGGGCAGCGGGGGCCCTTTAGAAGAGCTCGGGCACCAGGCGCGAGGTGTAGTTGGCGCTTTTGTAACGGCCGATTTTACCGCGCTTGGGCAGCTCGATCTTTTGCTTGTGGGTGATGTCCTCGTAGGGAACCTGCTTGAGGAAGTGGCTGAGGATGTTCAGCCGCACCCGTCGCTTGTCCTCTGAACGTGCCACGTACCAGGGCGCCCACGAGGTATCGGAGGCGGCAAACATGTCATCGCGGGCGCGGGTGTAATCGTCCCAGCGGGTGAAGGACTTGAGGTCCATGGGCGTCAGCTTCCAGATCTTGCGGCCATCGGTGATGCGTTCCTTCAGGCGCCGCTCTTGCTCCTGAGGGCTGACCTCCAGCCAGTACTTGATGAGGATGATCCCGGACTCGACCAGCATTTTTTCGAAGGACGGTACTACCGAGAGGAATTTTTTCGATTGCTCTTCGGTACAAAAGCCCATCACCCGCTCGACGCCGGCGCGGTTGTACCAGCTGCGATCGAAGATCACCACTTCGCCCGCCGAGGGCATGTGCTGGATGTAGCGCTGGGCGTACATTTGGCTTTTTTCACGCTCGGTGGGCGCGGGCAGCGCCACGACCCGAAACACCCGCGGGCTGACGCGCTCGGTCAGGGCCTTGATGGTGCCGCCCTTGCCGGCGCCATCGCGGCCCTCGAAGACGATGCAGACCTTCAACCCCTTGGCCACCACCCACTGCTGCAGTTTGACCAGTTCGATGTGCAGGGCCTTGAGTTGCTGCTCGTAGTCCTTGCGTTGCAGACGTTCGCTGCTGCTTTGCTTTTCCTTCTTTTTGGCCATGCGCCGATACCTGCTCAGTGGAGGAGGGTTGCTTGAAAACGAGCTTGAGTATAGACATGGCTTGCCGGCGCCGCTGTCGGCAGCAGTGGCTTGCGCGGGCAAAGAAAAACCCCTTGAGGCGAGGCCTCAAGGGGTTTCGGATGCATCAGGATGCTGGGTCAGACGTTGAAACGTAAGTCTGAGCTACAGGTCCCGTTCTGCAAGGGGTCTGTGCGCCATCCCGCAGAATATAGTCACCCTCGTATACACTTTGGCTTTTGCTACCCTCTTCGCAGCTCTAGAAGCCAGGCTGGTACCGCGTCCTTCATCGAGAGAGCGAATCACGGATTTTCGAGAAGTGAAAATAATAAAATGAGACTCCGTGACTTGGGAATGACCGCTGCTGACACTGCATGCAACTGATAAAGCGCAGAGGTAGTCATGCAGATCATTCGCCGGAAAGCCGTTTGCAAAAAGCTAGGGGGCATCAACCCTTCAACACTTTGGCGTCTCGAGCGTAACGACCCTTCATTCCCACCATCGGTGCAATTAAGCGGCGGGATAGTAGGCTGGTTCGAGCATGATCTTGATCATTGGCTCGAATCCAAAGCAACCAAACGGCCCCCGATAGCCGAATCCGCCGCTCGGCAGAATCCCTGAATGCAGAAGCCCGCTTTGGCGAGCGGGCTTCTGGTGACTACAGCAGGGGTGTGTCGCATTCTTCAGCTTGGCGGCTGAAGAACCACAAAACGATGCAACTGTCGACAAGTTAGCATCCTAGCTCCCATCCCTGCTGTTCGCAAGTAGGTGTGCTCTGACGCACAAGAGGCGAGTGTGCCCGATGGGAAATTCAATAAAATTCAATCCGATGTCTCATCGTTATAACGGTGGAAGCAATACGTGTGCACTGAATCGGATTAGACAGATTGCTCAGTACAAGCCGGGGTGCGTTGGAGGTGAGGGATGACCTACCGCAAAGCTGTCCGGCTTTTACCTTCCAATCCGCATTCTGCGCTGCGCTGCCCCGCGCGCCCTATGCCTGCCCAGTACGCAGCCCCTCGGCACCTCTCCGATCAGCAGCTCAAGAATCCGCTCATCCGTTCAGCCTACGAGCGTCTTAGCAACATGGTCGGCTACCGAGGTCAGTACCTGCGTCGGCTTGATACGGTGCACGGTGATCGACGTACCCGTGTTGAGAAATTTCAAGTGATCGAACGAGTAGCAGAGCAGTTGCTGGTGCGCTTGGACTTGGCCACCGGGATACTGGGATACATCGATCCTGAAGCTGGGCGATATGTGCTCAACACCCAACGCAAAATTGCCGAAGACTCCGAAGGCGTCTCAGCCCCGGTGCTGTGCCGGCTGTTCAAGACCCTCGACGATGCCGGCTACGTCTACCGTCGAATTGAGCGAATCCGCCTTGATGAAAAAGACGAAGGTGGCTTGCACTTGGTGCGCACACGCGTGCTTATCCGCTTCACCAAACTCTTCTGGAAAGACCTTGGGTTACTGCATGTGTTTGAGCGTGTGCAGAACTCCGCGCGTAAACGTCGCCAGGTTCAATTGAATGTGATTGGCCAGCGCCGTCTTGACGACATGGAGCGCCATTCGAAGGAGCTGCTGCGTCGTGAAGTGTCCCGTAATCGTTGGCGTGCCAAGGAAAGCCGCGAATCAGACGACCTGCCGGCATCAGTGAGACGACCCTCAGATGAGGGGCCATCGAGGCCGCAGGCGGTGACTGGTAACCAGGTTACTGACAGGTTGAGCAAGCTGCTGGCCAACGTCGCTGTCAAGGCGTCAGGCTAAGGCCCAAAACTACCCTCCCTCTCCTTTTTTCTATATCCGCTCACGCGGAGGCCGCTTCACGCCTGTGATTTGTGCGTGTCCAAGGGGTAGTTGGTCAGCTCTCGAAAAACCACCGATTCGCTGGCGGAGCCGACATTTTTGGTGCCGTTTCTAGAGTCTCTCGAGGGGCCCGGCCGAAGCTTTTAAATAAATGAAATTTTATATCCCTTTCAGTTTCCCCCTACGGGTAAAAACAGAGCTTTACGAGGTGTACCTCAGATAGCGCCCGTGCAAAGTCGTGCCTCCGGCACGGCACGGTAAAGAACATGGGGCTACTCGCCCCAAACTCCGGCAGAGGCCTGCGGCCGCTGACTGGAAGCAAACCGACTAGCGCGTAACAGCCTGTCTAAGCGGCTCAGGGCGATAGAGCTGCCCTGTCCTGGCCTCCGGCCACCCTGCGGGCGCTAAGACCCGGATAAATCGCCCCAGGACGGCAAGCCGCCCCGCGCCTCAACCGGGCGCGTGTGCGCGCAGGCTCATTTGATGGATAGAAACGCGAATGCTGTCATGTGCCTTCGGTGAAGGCATTGATTTTTAGGTTTCCGACCAGATCCCAAACCCTTGCTATGAGGGGAGCCCCCAGAATTCGAAAAAAATCGTACGCTAAGGCTCTTCAGGCAGACTACCGGCCTTGCCACCAGACGTAATCGCCGAACACGATGGTGGGCCCTTCCACTGCGCAGCAGCGGTTCCGCCGAACCTCTTGGCATATGTAAGTAACTGCTTGTTGAGGTCATTGGCATATGGTGCATAGTGCGCTTCGCGGTGACAACACGGGCACAGGGCCACGCAGTTGTATACACGGTCTGACTTCTCGGCCCCTAAGATGTGATGAACATCCAGGAAGCCAGGGAAGTCCCGGCGCTTGCCACAATCCTCACGCTCACACGCAAACCCGGCCCTTTCGAGTACGGCTCGACGTACGTGGGGGTCGCGACGAACCTCCGAGCGAAGCACGGGCGCGCGCTCGCCTTCATCCCGGCCCAGAGACGAGTAGTCCGGAGCCGGGCAGTCGTCGTAGGTATCGTCGACTACTACCGACTCCACCACATGGGGAATGAGCGTGGCTAAGTCGATCACACCCGGCCACTGCCACAGTGCATCGGCCACCTCGTGTCCATCAGGTGTCCGGTCATCCTGTAACCACAGAGTCGGGCTGGTACCGTTCTGAGCGTGATTCTTCTTGGCCCGCCCCTTCAACTCACGGCGTTGTAGGTCATCGCTGACCTCGCGCTGGCGGTTCCAGATGGCATGGAGGCTTTCGATAGGAATGAGCGCGGCAAAGATAATTGCGCCTTCGTCACGCTGCACGAGCAAATTGTGAGTGAGCCCGCGCTTCGTATCTCGCGATGTGATGTGCTCCAGCGTCGCATCCCATCCACCTTGCCGCAGGTGCGCCGCCAACTGAGCCGCTGCGTATTTCTTCTCGTTGGGATTTCGTCCATCGCGCCGCCAGCACAGCCGGACGCGCATGCTCAGTATCTGACTATCAGGAGTACGGATACTGATGAACTGCTGAGTGGCCACGCCCGTTTGAATTCGCTTGTCGGCAATAACAACGTAACCTCGATCATTCAGGAATGGCGCTAGTGCATCCCTGGATAGTTTTTCGGCAGCATGACTTTCTGGCCCCCGGAAAAGGCGATCTCCTTTCGACATTTTGACACCCCTGCTGTTGATCTATGACGAAGCCATGCCAGGTTTGGGCCGCTAGCCCGCTCAGCCATACCCAGCACGCGCATCGGCGATGTATTGCAGGGCGTCGGCTTTGCGCTCAGCCGAGCAGTCGGCGTGCTTCACCAGCGTTTCACAGAAGCCATAGTCTGTATTGACCAGAGCGCGCAGCAGACCCGTGCACAAAAGAACTTCATCGTCGTAATCGTCCTGCAACTGCTGATTCTGCGCTTTCAACTCGCTAATACGTGCTTCAAGCTGTTCAGAGTGGTTCTCGATATCGGCCATGTCGTGGGATTCCTTTCATTACTACACGTTGGCTGCGAACATATTGACCGATTCAGTATAGGCCACAGCCCGCGGGCTTTCGGGAGCCAGACGGATAGAGGTGGGTAAGCTCTAAATCTGGCGCGCCACTAGAGTTCGAAACCTTAGCGTATGATTTTTTCCGAATTCTGTAGGCGCCCCAATGAAGCCATTTTCACGAGTAGCGGCTGGTGGACGCAGTGCTTCTGGATTTTCAGTTGAGCCGGACAGCGAAGCCGGGATAGCGAAGCATTCCCGGCTTTGTCGTCCGGCCGACAACGAGCGAGCGAGGCGTCAGTTGCGATCGGAAGTCAGGCACAAGGAATTATTTGCGTTTCAGCGTGGATAACCAGGTTGAAAAAAACATTGCAATTGTCCTATTCGATTCAGCCAGATAAGCCTCCGCTCGGCTTCCTTAGCGGTTTTCTTACGGTCCCAAATTGATCAAGTCGGGTCGATCACATGGTGAGCTACCCTTAGCTCACATTTGAGCGCTATCGATCAAGGTGTAGTGGTCTAATGATTCCGGACACCCATTTAGGCGAGAATGCTCGCCACAGAGAGGTGTCTGATGACCAAGCAACGCCGTACCTTTACGCCCGAGTTCAAGCGAGAAGCCGCCAGCCTGGTGCTCGATCAGGGCTACAGCCATATCGAAGCAGCTCGCTCACTAGGGTTGGTTGAGTCTGCCCTGCGCCGCTGGGTCAACCAGCTCCAGCAAGAACGAGGCGGTGTCACTCCGACCAGTAAGGCGCTCACGCCCGAGCAGCAAAAAATCCAGGAGCTGGAAGCTCGGATCAATCGGCTGGAACGGGAAAAAACTATATTAAAAAAGGCCACCGCGCTCTTGATGGCCGAGGAACACGAGCGTTCGCGTTAATCGATCAGCTCCGCTCTGAAGAGCCTGTTGATCTGTTGTGCTCGGTATTTGAAGTCACCCGATCTTGCTACTACGCGCACTGCCGAAAACGGCGAACTCCCGACGTTGAGCGGCTGGTTTTACGCAGCCGTGTAAACGAATTGTTCACCCAAAGCCGCAGTGCCGCAGGCAGTCGAAGCATCATGTTCATGATGCGCGAGGACGGCATAGAAATCGGGCGTTTCAAGGTGCGCAAGCTGATGAGCGAAATGAAGTTGATCAGCAAGCAACCCGGCTCACATGCCTACAAAAAGGCGACGGTCGAGCGGCCGGATATTCCGAACGTGCTGGATCGAGCGTTCAGCGTATCGGCACCCAATGAGGTCTGGTGTGGTGACATCACGTATGTCTGGGCTCAAGGTCGCTGGCACTATTTGGCGGCTGTGATTGATCTGTTCGCCCGCCGCGTGGTGGGCTGGGCGTTTTCATCGAAGCCCGATGCCGACTTGGTGATCAAGGCCTTGGACATGGCCTATGAACAGCGTGGTCGGCCACAGAGTGTGCTGTTTCACAGCGATCAAGGCAGCCAATACGGCAGCCGAAGCTTCCGCCAGCGACTGTGGCGTTATCGCTTCACACAGAGCATGAGTCGGCGCGGAAACTGCCACGACAATGCGCCGATGGAAAGGTTGTTTCGCAGTCTGAAAACAGAATGGGTACCGAGCGTGGGCTACATGAGCGCTACGCTGGCACAGCAGGATATCGGCCGGTTTTTGATGCAGCGCTACAACTGGCAACGGCCACATCAATTTAACAGCGGGCTGGCGCCCGCTGTGGCCGAGGAGAAACTTAACGCAGTGTCCGGGATTAGTTGACCACTACAGCTCTCAGGGTCGCGACAGCTAATTCGAATACTGCCGACATCGTGCGTTTAGCTTCCGCCGCAACGGATGGTGCGCCACGCCTAACCGTCCTGTTAAGAATGTCTAAAACGTGCGCCGGCTTGATAGTCCGCACAGGGAGTTTTCCAATTGATGGAAACACAACTCTTTTGAGCATCCCTAGGCGACGTGTTTTCGTCACAGGCTCCCAGTCTTTCAATGCGAGCCATTCCGAGGCGACTGATTCGAACGTATTCGAGGCATCAAGCTCTCGCGTAATTTTCTCCAATTGCCGATTCTGTACTGGGCTAATTCCCTGTCTGACTAGCCTGCGAGCCTCGTCGCATTTCTCGCGAGCATTTGCCAGCGAGATACTAGGGTAGTCGCCTAGAGCGAACCAGGAGGCCTTTCCACTCAGTTTGAATCGGTAACGCCAAGCGCGCACGCCGTTCGGTTTCACCTCTAGGTAAAGGCCTCTAGCATCGTTGATGCGGTACAGCTTGGCTTTGGGCTTGGCAGCCCGGCAGTGAGCGTCCGTAAGCATCCAGGCACTGTCCCTTTCCGGAAAATTGCCATCGTATACACCTAATCGAGGGCTGTCCAAGAACCGTATACACCGGTGTAGTCGTTTTTTTGTGCATGCTGCTGCAATCTCATGCATGCCATAGAAACACGAAAGCCCCCATATATGGGGGCTTTCGGGATGATTAAAGGACTGTCTCGCAACCCTAAGCAATCACCTGCAATGCCAGCTACAATTTAGACGTTGAAGCGGAAGTGCATCACGTCACCGTCCTTGACGATGTAGTCCTTGCCTTCCAGACGCCATTTGCCAGCTTCTTTGGCGCCGCTTTCACCCTTGTACTGGATGAAGTCGTCATAGGCGACCACTTCGGCGCGGATGAAGCCTTTCTCGAAGTCGGTGTGAATCACGCCGGCCGCTTGCGGGGCGGTGGCGCCGACGCGCACGGTCCAGGCGCGGACTTCCTGCACGCCGGCAGTGAAGTAGGTCTGCAGGTTGAGCAGCGAGTAACCGGCGCGGATCACGCGATTCAGGCCTGGCTCTTCGAGGCCCAGGGCTTCGAGGAACATGTCTTTCTCTTCACCGTCGTCGAGCTCGGCGATCTCTGCCTCGATCTTGTTGCACACCGGCACCACGATCGCGCCTTCTTCTTCGGCGATGGCGCGGACCACGTCCAGGTGCGGGTTGTTGTCGAAGCCGTCTTCGGCAACGTTGGCGATGTACATCACAGGCTTGCTGGTCAGCAGGTGGAAGCCGCGAACCAGGGCCTTCTCGTCGTCTGCCATGTTCTTCATCAGGCTGCGCGCAGGCTTGCCTTCGGTGAAGTGCGGGATCAGTTTTTCGAGGATGGCTTTCTGCGCCAGGGCGTCCTTGTCACCGCCCTTGGCGTTGCGCGCGACTTTCTGCAGTTGCTTCTCGCAGCTGTCGAGGTCGGCGAAGATCAGTTCCAGGTCGATGATCTCGATGTCGCGCTTGGGATCGACGCTGTTGGAGACGTGAATCACGTTCTCGTCTTCGAAGCAGCGCACCACGTGGGCGATGGCGTCGGTCTCGCGGATGTTGGCGAGGAACTTGTTGCCCAGGCCTTCACCTTTCGAGGCGCCGGCAACCAGGCCGGCGATGTCGACGAATTCCATGGTGGTCGGCAGCACGCGGTTCGGCTTGACGATGGCCGCCAGGGCGTCCAGACGTGCATCGGGCATTGGCACGATGCCGCTGTTCGGCTCGATGGTGCAGAACGGGAAGTTCTCAGCGGCGATGCCGGATTTGGTCAAGGCGTTGAACAGGGTGGACTTGCCGACGTTGGGCAGGCCGACGATGCCGCAATTGAAACCCATGGTGAATCCCTCTTCGTGGAGTCAGGCCTTTTGGCTGTGCAGCTCTCTCATCGCACGCGTCCAGTCGCCGGCGAGGATGTCCGGCAGCACGCCGAGGGCAAAATCGATACTGGCGTCCAGCTTCTCCTGCTCGGCGCGTGGCGCCTTGCCGAGGACGAAACCGGAGACCCTGCTGCTGTCACCCGGGTGGCCGATGCCAAGCCGCAGACGGTGAAAGTCATTCTGGTTGCCGAGCTGGGCGATGATGTCGCGCAGCCCGTTGTGCCCGCCGTGGCCGCCGCCCTTCTTGAGCTTGGCGACGCCGGGAGGCAGGTCGAGTTCGTCGTGGGCCACCAGGATGGCATCTGGCGGGATGCGGAAAAAATTCGCCAGTGCAGCAACGGCTTGGCCGCTGCGGTTCATGTAGGTGGTCGGAATCAGCAGACGAACGTCGTTGCCCTGATGGCTGAATTTAGCCGTCAGGCCGAAATACTTGCGGTCGGCGGTCAGGTTGACGCGCTGGGCGCTGGCAATGCGTTCTACGAAAAGAGCCCCTGCGTTATGCCGGGTCTGTTCGTATTCGGGGCCGGGGTTTCCCAGGCCGACGATCAGTTGGATGGCGGTCACGTCAGGGGCTCTTCCTTGGAGTTGTGGGTTACAGCGCTGGGCACTGTAACCCGGTCAACGCCGGCGTGCTGAGTAGATTACTCGGCAGCGCCTTCTGCAGCTTCAGGCGCAACACGCGGAGCGTGAACGTTGGCAACAGCCAGGTCGTTACCGTGAGCCAGAGCGACGAACTCAACGCCTTTCGGAGCTTTGAGGTCCGACAGGTGGACGATCGCGCCGACTTCGGCGTTGGCCAGGTCGACTTCGATGAACTCAGGCAGGTCTTTGGCTTCGCAGGAAACTTCGATCTCGTTGACAACGTGGGAGATCTCGCCGCCTTTCTTGACCGGAGCTTCTTCGTTGATGAAGTGCACTGGTACTTTGGCGGTCAGTTTCTGGCCAGCAACAACGCGGACGAAGTCAGCGTGCAGGATGAATTGCTTGGCTGGGTGACGCTGCATCGCTTTAACAACGACGTTTTCTTTCTTGCCGTCGATGTTCAGTTCGATAACGTGGCTATAAGCAGCTTCGTTTTCGAACAGCTTGGCGATTTCCTTGGCCACGATGGTCAGGGATTGAGCTTCTTTGTCACCACCGTAAACAACGGCAGGGATCTGGGCGGCGAGACGACGCAGGCGGCGGCTCGCACCTTTCCCCAGGTCGGTACGCGCTTGGGCGTTCAGAGTGAAATCAGTCATTTTGTATCTCCAAAATAGCCATCTCCCGCAGGCGTTTGCGACCAGCGCCAAACGGGGTGGGCAAAAAAGCCCCGCCCCAACAACCAGTGTTGGGGCGGGGCGCTTTTCGTCAACGAGAGATTCGCGAGGGTAAAACCCTCAGCGGAACATCGCGCTGATCGATTCTTCATTGCTGATGCGGCGAACCGCCTCGGCAACAACCGGTGCGATATCCAGTTGACGGATACGGTCACAGGCTTGTGCTGCAGCGGACAGCGGGATGGTGTTGGTCACCACCAGTGCGTCCAGCACGGAGTTCTCGATATTCTCGATCGCCCGACCCGACAGGACAGGGTGCGTGCAGTAGGCGTAAACCTTGGCAGCGCCGTGTTCTTTCAGGGCTTTGGCCGCGTGGCACAGGGTGCCGGCGGTGTCGACCATGTCGTCGACGAGAATACAGGTACGTCCTTCGACGTCGCCAATGATATGCATCACTTCGGAGTGATTGGCCTTTTCACGGCGTTTGTCGATGATACCCAGATCAACGCCCAGGGACTTGGCAACAGCACGTGCACGCACGACGCCGCCGATGTCCGGGGACACGATCATGAGGTTCTCGAAACGCTGGTCTTCGATGTCATCCACCAGAACGGGGGAGCCGTAGATGTTATCTACCGGAATATCGAAGAAACCCTGGATCTGGTCAGCGTGCAGGTCGACGGTGAGAACACGGTCGATACCTACGACGGTGAGCATGTCAGCGACGACTTTGGCGCTGATAGCTACACGCGCCGAACGCGGACGGCGATCCTGGCGGGCATATCCGAAGTAAGGAATCACGGCAGTGATTCGGGAAGCTGAGGAGCGGCGGAAGGCATCGGCCATCACTACCAGTTCCATCAGATTATCGTTGGTTGGCGCGCAAGTCGGCTGAATGATGAAAACGTCCTTACCACGAACATTTTCATTAATCTCAGTGCTGATTTCGCCGTCGGAGAACTTTCCGACAGAAACATCACCCAGTGGGATATGCAGCTGACGTACGACACGCCGAGCCAGATCGGGGTTAGCGTTCCCCGTAAAGACCATCATCTTGGACACGCGCAGTACCTGAAGGCTGAGGGTATACCTGGATGAGTATAAGGAAAATGGCAGGGGCGGCTGGATTCGAACCAACGCATGGCAGGATCAAAACCTGCTGCCTTACCGCTTGGCGACGCCCCTGTATCTGTTGCTGCGAGTACCTGGTACTCGATTCCTAGAGCAGACTCTGCAGCTTGCGATGCAACATCGAAACGTTGCTTCCCTTAGCTACAAACCCTGTTTGGGTCTCTGCAAGAAGGGCCAAAACTTTATCAGCTTCAGCTTTGTTTGGGAAGGCCCCAAACACACAACTTCCAGTGCCGGTAAGCCGAGCGTCAGTGAATTCGTTTAACAAATTCAACGATTTGCGTACCTCTGGGTAACGCTGCTCTACCACCGGTTGGCAGTCATTTCGACTGTTTCCCTTGGGAACGGGGCGCATCTTAAGGGGCAAGGAATCACGTGTCAACAGCGGATCTGAAAAAATTTCTGCTGTGCTAACAAATACTTGCGGGACCAGCACAACGTACCAGGGCTCTTCGGGGTCGACCGGGGTCAGCTTCTCGCCCACGCCCTCGGCGAACGCCGCATGGCCGCGCACGAAAACCGGCACGTCGGCGCCCAGGCTCAGACCCAGTTCGGCCAGTTGGTCTTCGCTCAAGCCCAGTTGCCACAAATGGTTGAGACCGAGCAGGGTGGTGGCGGCGTCGGAGCTGCCACCGCCAATGCCGCCGCCCATGGGCAGGATCTTTTTCAGCCAGATATCCACGCCCTGGCTGCAGCCGGTCAGGGCCTTGAGCTTGCGCGCGGCCTTGACGATCAGGTTGTTGTCATGGGGAATGTTGTCGATCTCGCTGAGCAGGCGAACTTCACCGTCTTCGCGCAGGGCGAAGGACAGTTCGTCGGCGTGGTCGAGAAACTGGAACAGGGTTTCCAGCTCATGGTAGCCGTCAGGGCGGCGACCCAGAATGTGCAGCATCAGGTTGAGCTTGGCCGGTGCCGGCAGGGTCAGGGTTGCAGTGTTCATAGATCAGTGGCCCAGTCGCCGAGGTTGCCAGTCCTTGACCACCAGGGTCACGTCGAGGTTTTGCCCGTGCAGCTTGATGCGTTCGGGCAGCCAGTAGCCGTTCTGTTCAGCGTAGCTCAGGTACTGCACGTCCCAGCCATCCTGCTTGAGGCTGGCCAGGCGGCTGTCGCCATCGAGGGTCAGCTGGCTCTTGCTGTCGGGGGCGGGCAGGCCGCGAATCCACCAGACCAGGTGCGAAACCGGCAGCTCCCAGCCCAGTTGTTCTTCGAGCAGGGCTTCCGGGCTTTGCGCCTCGAAGCGACCCTGGTTGGCGACTTCGAGGGTGACGCCGCCGGGGCGCCCGGTCAGGCGTGCGGCGCCCCGACCCAGCGGGCCGGACAGGCGGATGTCGTAGTAATCCTGGCGTTGCAGCCAGAACAGCGTGCCGCTGCCGGAGTCTTTCGGCGCGCGGATACCGACCTTGCCGTTGATCTGCCAGCCATCGAGGGTGCTCAGTTGTTGCTTGTGCTCGCGCCACAGTTGGGGGCTCCCTTCGCCCCGCAGGGCCTCGCGGGAGCCGAAGCCGGCACAGCCGGCAAGCAGGGCGATCAGGCAGAAGGTGATGCAGTGGCGCAAAAACATAGGCTTATAGAGTCTCGGATCCGGTCAGGCGCAGGACGGTCTTGCGCAGGATAGGGCTGTCGGGCTGGGCTTCGAAGCCTTTGGCCCAGACTTGGCGGGCTTCGCGGCGCTTGCCGTTGGCCCAGAGCACTTCACCCAGGTGGGCGGCGACTTCGTGGTCGGGGAAGCGTTCGAGGGCCTGGCGCAGCAGGCGTTCGGCTTCATCGAGGTTGCCCATGCGGTAGTTGACCCAGCCGAGGCTGTCGAGCACCGCCGGATCGTCCGGGGTGATCTGGTGTGCCTTGTCGATCAGGGTCTTGGCTTCAGCGTAACGGCTGGTGCGGTCGGCCAGGGTGTAGCCCAGGGCGTTGAGGGCCATGGCGTTTTCCGGCTCGCGGCTGATGATGCTGCGCAGGTCTTTTTCCATCTGTGCCAGGTCGTTGCGTTTTTCCGCCAGCATGGCGCGGGTGTACAGCAGGTTCAGGTCGTCCGGGTATTGCTTGATCGCTTGCTGCAGCACCTGCTCGGCTTGGGCATTCTTGTCATTGCTGCCCAAGGCTTCGGCTTCGATCAGGTACAACTGGATGGCGTAGTCGGGCTGGGCGTCACGGGCTGCGGCCAAGCGCCGCGAAGCTTCGCTGCTGCGGCCATTGGCGATAAGGATATCGGCCTGGCGCAGCTGCGCCGGCAGGTAGTCGGTGCCGGGGCCGACCAGGGCATATTCGTTCAGGGCGCTTTCGGGGTCGTTGCGCTCCTCGTGGATGCGGCCCAGGTTCAGGTGCGCGGCATCGACATGGCTGTCGCGGGCGATCAGCTCTTCGAGGTAGCCGGCGCCTTCGTCCCAGTCCTTGGTTTCCAGGCTGACCAGGGCCAGCGAGTAACGCAGCTCGTCGTCATCCGGGTACTGCTGGACCAGGCTGACGAACTCGGCCTTGGCATCGGCCAGGCGATCTTGCTCAACCAGCATGCGCGCGTAGGTCAGGCGCAGGCGCTTGTCGTCGGGGTACTGGCGAATGGTTTTTTGCAGCAACGGCAGGGCTTCCTTGCCGCGGTCCAGGCCTTGCAGCAGGCGGGCGCGCAGCAACACCGGGGCAATCTCGCCAGCCTCGGGCGGGTGCGCTTCGAGCAGGTCGAGGGCGGCCTGGGCCTTGCCGTCCTGTTGCAGCAGCAGGGCCTTGCCGAACACCAGTTGACCGTTGTCGGGGTATTTCACCAGCAAGCGGTCGAAGCTGTTTTGCAAACCGGCGCGGGTGTCCGGGTCGGTTTCGAGCGCCGACAGGGCGAGGAAATCGAAGTGCGTGTCGCCCTGGCCCTGGAGGACTTTCTCCATGAACGCCATCGACTCGTCATAGCGACCGCCACGGGCCAGCTGTATGGCAGCGGCGCGCTGGGCGTCGAGGTTGTCCGGATCGTTTTTCGCCCAGATCAGCGAGGTGTCCAGCGCGGCCTGGTCGGCGCCGAGGTATTCGGCGATGCGGTAGGCGCGCTCGGAAATGCCCGGGTCCTGGGTCTTGATCGCCTGGCTGACATAGTTGTCCAGGGCGATATCGAAGCGATCGCGCTGGCCGGCAAGTTCTGCGCTCAGCAGGCTGTACACGGTGTCCTGGCTGAACGACCCGTAGACGATAGGCTTGGCCGGTTGCACCGGGGCGGCATCTGCAGGCGCCTTGGCATCCGGTGAATCCGGGGCCAGGGTCTGACAGCCCTGGAGCAAGGCAAGGGCAAGGAGCAACGCGTAGGATCTATTCATAATCGGGATTTGGGCGGCTTACCAGCGGTCGGATCATCATGACACAAGCGCCGGGGCAAACCCATAAGCGAAGGTCTCGGTAGGGGTAGACTATAGAGACAATAGCGAGCGGTGGTTGTTCTGCGCTCTGCGAAGTAGGACAATTATCGGCTTCTCGTCACAATCAGCGACCTTGCATGGCCTTTCTTGCCCTCGGTATCAACCATAAGACTGCCTCGGTAGACGTACGCGAGCGCGTGGCGTTTACCCCTGAGCAGTTGGTGGACGCCTTGCAGCAGCTCTGCCGACTGACCGCCAGCCGCGAAGCCGCGATCCTTTCGACCTGCAACCGCAGCGAGCTTTATATAGAGCAGGACCACCTGGCTGCAGAGAGCATCCTGCGCTGGCTGGCCGAATATCATCAGCTGAGCCTGGATGAACTGCGCGCCAGTGCCTACATCCATGAAGATCACGATGCCGTGCGGCACATGATGCGGGTGGCCTCGGGCCTCGACTCGCTGGTGCTGGGTGAGCCGCAGATCCTCGGGCAGATGAAATCGGCCTACGCCGTGGCCCGCGAAGCCGGCACCATCGGCCCGCTGCTCGGGCGCCTGTTCCAGGCCACCTTCAGCGCCGCCAAGCAGGTGCGTACCGATACCGCCATCGGTGAAAACCCGGTGTCGGTGGCCTTTGCCGCCGTGAGCCTGGCCAAGCAGATCTTCAGTGACCTGGGCCGCAGCCAGGCGCTGCTGATCGGCGCCGGTGAAACCATTACCCTGGTGGCCCGTCACCTGCACGAGCAGGGCGTGCGGCGCATCGTCGTCGCCAACCGGACCCTGGAGCGCGCCAGCACCCTGGCCGAACAGTTCGGCGCCCATGCGGTGCTGCTGGCCGACATTCCCCAGGAGCTGGTCAACAGCGATATCGTCATCAGTTCCACCGCCAGCCAGTTGCCGATCCTCGGCAAGGGCGCGGTGGAAAGCGCCCTGAAACAGCGCCGGCACAAGCCGATCTTCATGGTCGACATCGCTGTGCCGAGGGATATAGAACCGCAGGTTGGCGAGCTCGATGACGTGTACCTGTACACCGTCGATGACCTGCACGAAGTGGTCGCCGAGAACCTCAAGAGCCGCCAGGGCGCTGCCCAGGCCGCCGAAGAACTGGTTTCGGTGGGCGCCGAAGATTTCATGCTGCGCCTGCGCGAGCTGGCGGCGGTGGATGTACTCAAGGCTTACCGTCAGCAGAGCGAACGCTTGCGCGACGAAGAGCTGCAAAAGGCCCAGCGCCTGCTGGCCAATGGCGCCAGTGCCGACGACGTGCTGGTGCAACTGGCCCGTGGCTTGACCAACAAACTGCTGCATGCGCCCAGCGTGCAGCTGAAAAAGCTCTCTGCCGAAGGCCGCCTCGATGCGCTGGCCATGGCCCAGGAACTCTTTGCCCTCTCCGAGGGTTCGACGGATAAAACCCCGCAATGAAAGCGTCGCTGCTCAATAAACTGGACACGCTCCAGGACCGTTTCGAGGAACTGACCGCCCTGCTGGGCGATGCCGAGGTCATTTGCGACCAGACTCGCTTTCGCGCCTATTCCCGTGAATATGCCGAAGTCGAGCCGGTAGCCGTTGCCTACGCGCAGTGGCGCAAGGTCCAGGATGACCTGGCCGGTGCCCAGGCGTTGCTCAAGGACAGCGACCCGGACCTGCGCGAAATGGCGGTGGACGAAGTGCGCGAAGCCAAGGAGCAACTGGCGCTGCTGGAAAACCAGCTGCAGCGTATGCTGCTGCCCAAGGATCCCAACGACGGGCGCAACGTGTTCCTGGAAATCCGCGCCGGTACCGGCGGTGATGAAGCGGCGATCTTCTCCGGCGACCTGTTCCGCATGTATTCGCGTTACGCTGAGAAACGCGGCTGGCGCCTGGAGATTCTCTCGGAGAACGAAGGCGAGCACGGCGGCTACAAGGAAATCATTGCTCGGGTCGAAGGCGACAGCGTTTACAGCAAGCTGAAGTTCGAGTCCGGCGCCCACCGCGTCCAGCGTGTGCCCGAGACCGAGTCCCAGGGCCGTATCCACACCTCGGCCTGCACCGTGGCGGTGCTGCCGGAGCCTGATGAGCAGGTGGCGATCGAGATCAACCCGGCGGACTTGCGTGTCGACACCTACCGCGCCTCCGGTGCCGGTGGTCAGCACATCAACAAGACTGACTCGGCGATCCGCATCACCCACTTGCCCACGGGCATCGTCGTCGAGTGCCAGGAAGAACGTTCCCAGCACAAGAACCGGGCCCGGGCGATGTCCTGGCTGTCGGCCAAGCTCAACGACATCCAGACCAGCGCGGCGCAGAATGCCATGGCCAGCGAGCGCAAGCTGCTGGTTGGCTCGGGTGATCGTTCCGAACGAATTCGTACCTACAACTATCCACAGGGGCGGGTGACCGATCACCGTATCAACCTGACCCTGTATTCCCTGGATGACGTTCTGGCCGGTGGGGTGGACGCGGTAATCGAGCCGTTGCTGGCCGAGTACCAGGCGGATCAACTGGCTGCACTGGGTGAGTAAATGACGATTATTGCCAGCTTGCTCCGCGGTGCGCAGCTGCCAGATTCGCCGACGGCGCGTCTGGATATCGAACTGCTGTTGGCTGCGGCCATCGGCAAGTCGCGCAGCTACCTGCACACCTGGCCGGAGCGTATTGTCACCAGCGAAGCGGCGCTGACCTTTGCCGACTACCTGCAACGCCGCCGCGCCGGCGAGCCGGTGGCCTACATTCTGGGGCAGCAGGGGTTCTGGAACCTCGACCTGGAGGTGGCCCCGCATACCTTGATCCCGCGGCCAGAAACCGAACTGCTGGTCGAAACCGCCCTGCGGTTGCTGCCGGCCAGCGCCGTCAAGTTGCTCGACCTGGGCACCGGCACCGGCGCGATTGCCCTGGCCCTGGCCAGTGAACGTCCGCTGTGGCAGGTCACCGCCGTCGACCGCGTGCTCGAAGCCGTGGCTTTGGCCGAGCGCAACCGCCAGCGCCTGCAACTGAACAATGTCACAGTGCGCAGCAGCCACTGGTTCGATGCCCTGGCCGGCGAGCGCTTTGAGCTGATCATCAGCAACCCGCCGTACATTGCTGCCGCCGACCCGCACCTGGTGGCTGGTGATGTGCGCTTTGAGCCAAGCAGTGCGCTGGTCTCCGGCGCAGACGGGCTGGACGATCTGCGCAGCATCGTCAGCCAGTCGCCGGAGCACCTGCTGCCCGCTGGCTGGCTGCTGCTCGAGCACGGTTATGACCAGGCCGCCGCCGTGCGCGAGCTGCTGGCCAAACATGATTTCGAGCAGATCGAAAGCCGCCTCGACCTCAACGGCCACGAGCGCATCACCCTGGGACGGCTGTCGTGCTGACCGACCAGGAGCTGTTGCGCTACAGCCGGCAGATCCTCCTGGCGCAGGTGGACATCGACGGTCAGCTACGCCTGAAAAACAGCCGGGCGTTGATCGTCGGTCTCGGTGGCCTCGGTTCGCCAGTGGCGCTGTACCTGGCAGCGGCCGGTGTCGGCGAGCTGCACCTGGCCGATTTCGACACGGTGGACGTCACCAACCTGCAGCGCCAGGTATTGCACGACAGTGCCTCGGTAGGCCTGAGCAAGGTCGATTCGGCGATTGCCCGCCTCACGGCGATCAACCCTGAAATCACCCTGCAGGCCCATCGCAGTGCCCTCGATGAAGACTCCCTGGCCGAAGCGGTCAAGGCCGTGGACCTGGTGCTGGATTGCTCGGACAACTTCGCCACCCGCGAAGCGGTCAATGCTGCCTGTGTCGCCCACGGCAAGCCGCTGGTCAGCGGCGCGGCCATTCGCCTGGAAGGGCAGTTGTCGGTGTTCGACCCGCGTCTTGCGCATAGCCCCTGCTATCACTGCCTATACGGGCATGGCAGCGAAGCCGAGCTGACCTGCAGCGAAGCCGGTGTCCTCGGCCCGCTGGTCGGGCTGGTCGGCAGCCTGCAAGCACTTGAGGCGCTGAAGCTGCTGGCCGGTTTCGGTGAGCCGCTGGTAGGGCGCTTGCTGCTGATCGATGCCCTCGGTAGTCGCTTCCGTGAGCTGCGGGTCAAGCGTGACCCGGGCTGCAGCGTGTGTGGCAAGCATCATGGCTGACGTTGCGGCGGCGCCGGTCGGCGTTTTCGATTCCGGAGTCGGCGGCCTGTCGGTGCTGGCCGAGATCCAGCGCCTGCTGCCCAACGAGTCGCTGCTGTACGTCGGCGACTGCGGGTACATTCCCTATGGCGAGAAGTCGCCGGAGTTCATCCGTCAGCGCTGCCGGATGGTCGCCGAGTTCTTCCGTGCACAAGGCGCCAAGGCCATGGTCCTGGCCTGTAATACTGCGACAGTGGCGGCGGTGGCTGATTTGCGCGAACAGTATCCGCGCTGGCCGATAGTAGGGATGGAGCCGGCGGTAAAACCCGCCGCGGCGGCAACCCGCAGCGGTGTCGTCGGAGTGCTGGCCACCACCGGTACCTTGCAGAGCGCCAAATTCGTCGCCTTGCTCGATCGCTTTGCCAATGACGTGCGCGTCGTCACCCAGCCCTGCCCGGGCCTGGTGGAGTGTATCGAGGCGGGCGACCTGAACAGCCCGGTAGTGCGCGAGATGCTGCAAGGCTATGTAACCCCCTTGCTCGATGCTGGTTGCGACACCCTGATCCTGGGCTGCACCCATTACCCCTTCCTCAAGCCTTTGCTGGCGCAAATGATCCCGGCCTCGGTAGCCATCATCGATACCGGCGCTGCGGTCGCCCGGCAGTTGCAGCGCTTGCTGGGTGAGCGTGAACTTCTGGCCGCCGGGCCGGCGCGTGATGCGCAATTCTGGACCAGTGCCAGCCCCGAACATTTGCGAAACATCCTTCCAATGTTGTGGAATAAGTCTGACAGTGTGCGAAGCTTCCCAATGTGAAAAAAGTGTGAAAAGCACTCAACATTGACTGAACTAACGCAACGCTGTCGATTTCTATTTATTGTCTGGTGAGACAGAAAAACCAACAACAGCATTAGGAAAAAGGACGTTTCTCATGAAGAAACTGCTTTGCTTGGCTGCGCTTGCAGCCGTAACCCTGGGGCAATCTTTTACAACTCAAGCGGCGGACGTGTCGTTCTCGGTCGGGCAGACCGGCGACTCGACCATGACCTATCGCCTCGGTCTGCAATCGAACTGGGATGCTAGCTGGTGGCAAACCAGCGTAGGCCGTATCACCGGCTATTGGGATGGTGCCTACACCTTTTGGGATGGCGACGAGACAGCAAGTAACCACAGCCTGTCATTTGCGCCGGTGTTCGTTTACGAGTTCGCCGGTGAGTCGGTCAAACCTTATATCGAAGCCGGAATTGGTGTCGCCGCGTTCTCCAGTACCGAAGTCGAGAGCAGCAAGCTGGGCTCTTCTTTCCAGTTCGAAGACCGTATCGGCTTTGGTCTGCGCTTCGCTGGCGGACATGAAGTTGGCGTGCGCGCGATCCACTATTCCAACGCCGGGCTGAAAACGCCCAACGATGGGGTGGAAAGTTACTCGCTGCATTACCGCATGCCGCTCTGATCCTGCATCAAGCCCTGTGCTTTACACAGGGCTTGCAGGTTGTTCGGGCAGTGGCCAGAGGCTGTTGAGATTGAGGGCTTCGAGCAGAAGCTCAGGGGCACGCTCTGGCAGTCGCTGGATGATCACATCCGCGGCGCTTTGCGGCGTCCACTGTTCAGGCCGGACCTGAACCGCCACCAGCGGCATTTTCAACGCCTGGGGCGCGACCACGGTCAAGGCGATGCCTTTGCTCTCCAGCATCTGTCGCTCAGCGCGAAACACCTGTGCCAGGTTGTTGTCCGGCGTTGCCGGTTGGCTTGGCTCATAAAGTTGCAGCGCCGAATAGCGGCTGAGCACCGCCAGGACTTGCGGCGCCTGGCCTTTTTCCAATAACGGCACAGCAACGTTCAGGCAGTGGATCGAGGCGCTCAGATTGCTGCTGGCGATGGCTTCGAAAATTGCCGTCGGCGGGAGGCTGGCGTCCAGGTAATCGCAGGTGCCGGCATTCACCAGCAGGCAATCGAGGGCGCCCCAGTGAGCCTGGAGTTGCTGGCCGGCTTGCACCGCCTGCACGCCATCATCCAGATTGCCGTCAAGCAACAACAACTGCTCGGGGTTGAGCTGCGACAGTCCCTTCAATTCAGGCGATGCGCGTCCGCTGGCAGCGACTTTCCAGCCTTGCTCAAGCAGTTGCTGCACCAACGCAAGGCCCAGGCCGCTGCCTGCGCCGGTGACCCACACCTTACGCGCGATGGGTTCGCTCACCTTACTGCCCTCTCTTCCTGCCGCGTGGGTAAATTCTTGAATGCATCCAACGCACGTTGGCGACTGCTGCCGAGGTCCACAATGGGCTGTGGATAAAGAATAGAAGCAAAAAGATCGTCAGTAATCACTGGGTTGTGGATTTTTTTTTCATCCAGTTCCGCCAGTTCCGGCAGCCATTGCCGAATGAAGCTACCGCCTTCATCGAAGCGTTGCGACTGGCTGAGCGGATTGAAAATACGAAAGTACGGCGCGGCATCGGTACCGGTTGATGCGCTCCATTGCCAGCCGCCGTTGTTGGCGGCCAGATCACCATCGATCAGGTGGCGCATGAAGAAGCGCTCGCCTTCGCGCCAGTCTATCAGCAGGTTCTTGGTCAGGAACATGGCGACGATCATGCGCAGACGGTTGTGCATCCAGCCGGTGGCGAGCAATTGGCGCATGGCCGCATCGATGATCGGGATACCGGTCTGCCCTTGCTGCCAGGCCTCGAGTTCGTCCGGCGCATGGCGCCAGGGCAGGGCTTCGGTTTCCCGGCGGAAGGCACGGTGCATCGAAACCCGCGGGTAGCCAGCCAGAATGTGCTTGTAGAACTCCCGCCAGAGCAGCTCGTTGATCCAGGTCACCAGGCCGCGGTTGCCACTGTCGAACTCGCCGAAGTTGTGGTTTAGCGCGGCATGCAGGCACTGGCGCGGCGAGATCACCCCGGCTGCCAGGTAGGCTGACAACTGGCTGGTACCGGCGACTGCGGGGAAGTCACGCTGCACCTGGTAGTCTTCGGCGCATTCGTCGATGAAGCGTTGCAGGCGGCGCTGTGCTTCTTCTTCACCCGCTGGCCAGTGCGCGCGCAAGGACTGTGTGGGTGCCTTGAAACCGGCAACTTCATCAGGCACCGGGTCGCTGGCGACCGTTGTCGACGATTGCGCCTTGATCACGTTGGCCAGGGGCGGCAAGCCCAGGTGCAGGCGCTCGTAGCAGACCTTGCGGAACTGGCTGAAGACCTGAAAGTAGCCGCCGCTGCGGGTCAGGATGCTGCCGGGCCTGAACAGCAACTGGTCGAGATAGCCGTGCACGGCGATGCCTTGCTGACCAAGGGCGGTCTGTACCGCCTGGTCGCGGGTGCTCTCATTGGCGCCATATTCCTCGTTGAAATGCACCGCCTGGACCTGATGCTCACGGCACAGTTTCAGCAGGGTCTGCGGCGCCTGTTGCCAGGTGTCGGCGTGGCGGATCAACAGGGGAATGTTCAATTGCGCCAGCGCTGTGCTCAGGCTTTGCAGGTTGCGCAACCAGAAGTCGACCTTGCATGGCGCATCGTCATGACTCTGCCACTGTCCGGGGCTGATCAGCCACACCGCCAGGGTCGGGCCGCGTTCGCAGGCCGCTGCCAGTGCAGTGTTGTCGAGTACGCGCAGGTCGCTGCGCAGCCAGATCAGTTGCATGGTGTTCCTTTACCGTTGACGGTGGTGTTCAGGCGTGCGCCCACTGAGTTGTTGCAGGCAGTGCAGCGCCGCCTGGGGCGAGTCGAGGGCAAACAGCGTCTCGTCCGTCCAGGCCTGCAGGGCATGCTTATGAATGCTGACTGCGCGGCCACACAGGAGTTTCGGAATTTCGACGTTGGCCAGGTTGCGTTGCAATCGACTGATGTCGAGTGACTTGTCGAGGCTCAGCAGCAACGCCCATGGCTGCAGTTGGGCGACCGCCAGGCTCAGCTCGTTGCCGGGCGGCGGCCAGTCGAACACCTGCACCGGATACCCGGCATTGCTCGCCAGCCAAGCGCACAGCCACAGCCGTGGATCGAAGGCCAGGTCCGAGCCGTTGACCAGCAGCAACGGGGCGCCGCCAAGTTGATGGTTGTTGTGGTAGATCCGCGTGCCCAGTTTGCTGCGCAGCCAGGAATGAAAGAACACTTGCTCAAGGCCCGCGGCAAACTGGCCCTGCCAGCGCAGTTCCAGATCGGCAAGCAACGGCATCAACAGCTGTTCGCAGAGCGTTGCCGCCGGGTATAGGGTCATGGCCTGGTTCAGCTGTTGCTCAAGCCGGCGCTCGGCGAGGGCGGCGATTGCGTCCTTGAGTTGCTCGCGCAGGTTTTGCCAGTCACTGCCCGGCGACTGCGCTTCACAGGGTGGGGTCTCCAGCAAGGTTTTGACCTGGCTGACCGCAGCGCCGCGGTTGAGCCAGGTGAGAATCTGCTGGATACACTGGACGTTTTCCTGGCTGTAGAGGCGATGGCCCTTACCGGTGCGCTGCGGCACGATCAAACCGTAACGGCGTTCCCAGGCGCGCAGGGTGACCGGGTTGACTCCGGTCAGGCGTGTCACCTCGCGGATCGGCAGCAGGGCTTCAGATGGCATTGCGCAGACTCAGGTTTTCCGGGTGCGGTTGCAGGTACACCTGCTGCGCCAGATACGGGTCGGGGTGGTTGCGCAAGTGATGCTTGAGCAGGGTCAGTGGCACCACCAGCGGCACTACCCCAGCATGGTACTGAGCGATCAGTTGCTGGATTTCCTGCTTGTCGTCGCGGCTCAGGGCATCGCGCAGGTAACCGCTCAGGTGCAGCAGCACGTTGCTGTGCGTGCCGCGGCTGGCGCAGCGACGCAGGGCCTGCATCAGCTGGCTGAAATAATGCGGGGCGAGTACTTCGGGGTCGTCGTCACGGCTCATGCTACCCAACAGCTTGCCCAGGGTCTTGTATTGCTGCGGGTTGTGCGCCATCAGCTGATATTTGTAGCGGGCATGAAAAGTGATCAGGGCGCCGCGACTGATCCCATTGGCAATCACCTGTTGCCAGTCGGCGTAGGCGTACACCCGGGTGATGAAGTTCTCGCGCAACACCGGATCACAGAGCCGGCCATCTTCCTCCACTGGCAGGTCGCGCCGTTGTTCACAGAATGCGGCGGCGAACAGCCCACGGCCGCCTTCACGCGCCGGGTAGCCATTGGCCTGGTAGACCTTGACCCGCTCCAGGCCGCAGGAGGGTGATTTGTGCATGAAGATGTAGCCGCAGATGTCGTCGAGGTCCTTGGCCATCTGCTGACCATAGGCGCGCAGCGGGCCGGACAAATCCAGGCCGGGGTCGCGACTGCAGACGGCCTGCGGGTCGGCAGGGTCGCCAACCAGGCGAATAGGTGCACGCGGCACGCCCAGGCCGATGGCGACCTCTGGGCAGACCGGGACGAAATCGAAATGTTCGCTGAGGATCTCGTTGCACAGCCGCGAGGCTTTGTGGCCGCCGTTGAAGCGTACCTCTTGACCGATCAGGCAGGCGCTGACAGCGATGCGGGGTTTGCGCGGCAGGTCACGAGCGTCCATGAACAGATCCTGAAAAAAGATTGTACAAAAATATAATTATGTACAGGTAAATCCCATCATAGAGATAAACCTATGCAAGTCAAATTACTTGTACAGCCTTTGTGCAGGGTGTCGAAAAACGTCGGGAGGGGCTGGCCAGAAGCGGCCCCAGAAGGTGTTACTCCAGGTGTTCCAGCAGGCGTCGGGCAGCTTCCTGGCCGCTGAGCCAGGCGCCTTCGACCCGGCCGGACAGGCACCAGTCGCCGCAGGCATACAAACCCAGATCAGCGTCGGCCAAGGCGCCCCATTCGTGGTTGCTGGCCGGGCGGGCATAGAGCCAGCGGTGGGCGAGGGAGAAGTTCGGCGCCGGCACCACGCAGCCGACCAATTCGGCGAAGTCGCCCCATAGCTGTTCGATCACGGCCTCCTTGGCCAGGTCGATGTGTTGCTTGCTCCAGCTGGAGGTGGCATGCAGTACCCAGGTGTCCATGTGCTCATCGCGTCCGGGTTTGCTGCGGTTGCGTGCCATCCAGTCGAGGGCACTGCCTTGCACGAAACAGCCCTGCATCGGGGTGTCGAGCGGGGTGTCGAAGGCCAGGGCAATCGCCCAGGTCGGGTCCATCTGGACACCGGCGGCCGCTGCGGCGAGCTTGGGCGCAGAGGCCAGCAGCGGGGTTGCCTGGGGCGCCGGAACCGCCACCACCACCCGACTGAAAGGGCCATGGCTGCAACCGTCGGTGTCCTGCAGGTGCCAGTACTTCTGGCCGCGATAGACCTCGGCGATGCGGCAACTGAAATTCACCGTGACATCCTTGAGCAGGCCGCGGGTAATGGCGCTCATGCGCGGTACGCCGACCCAGCGCGTCTGTTCGTCGGGGGAGGGGCTGAGCACGCCATCCTGATACTGGTACAGCTGCGGCTTCCACTCGGCTGCCCAGCCAGCGGCCACCCATTGCTGGAGCTGGTCGACGAAGCGCCGGTCGCGGGCAGTGAAGTACTGGGCGCCAAGATCAAGGGCACCTGCATCGCTGCGCTTGCTGGCCATGCGCCCGCCGCTGCCGTGGCCCTTGTCGAACAAGTGAACGGTCTGCCCGGCCTTTTGCAACGCCTGGGCGGCGGACAGGCCGGCGATACCGGCCCCGATGATGGCAATTGGTACAGTCATGATGGCCTCTTCGAACCTGATGGTTGCAGACTACGCTGCTCGGCAAACCTGTACAATGCATGAATCTTGTATAAGATGATTCCGCTCGTTACCACAGGTTGGCCTATGTTTATCCGAGAGCGATCGGTCAAAAAAGTGCCTTGTTGTTAAAAATAGACCACTGGCGCGCCATGTGAGGACACAGCCATGCATATATTGCTGACCGGCGGTACCGGGTTGATCGGCCAACACCTGTGTCAGCACTGGCTGGCCCAGGGGCATCGGTTGACGGTCTGGAGTCGACGCCCTGAGCAGGTGGGCAGGTTATGTGGTGCTGGCGTGCGCGGCATTGCCCGTCTCGATGAGCTGGACGATGACGATAGCGTGGATGCGCTGATCAACCTGGCCGGTGCGCCGATCGCCGATCGGCCCTGGAGCTCCAGCCGTCGCGCCTTGCTCTGGGCCAGCCGTATCACCTTGACCGAGCAACTGCTGGCGTGGCTGGAGAGGCGCCAGCAGCGCCCCGAGGTGCTGATCTCGGGCTCGGCGGTAGGCTGGTATGGCGATGGTGGCGAGCGTGAACTCACCGAAGCCTCGCAGCCGGTCAAGGAGGATTTTGCCAGTCAGCTGTGCATCGCCTGGGAAGAAACTGCCATGGCCGCGCAGCCGCTGGGGATCCGTGTGGTGCTGGTGCGTACCGGCCTGGTGCTGTCGAGCGAGGGCGGCTTTTTGTCGCGCCTGCGCCTGCCGTTCAAACTGGGGCTGGGCGGGCCTATCGGCGATGGTCGCCAGTGGATGCCGTGGATCCATATACACGACCAGATCGCCCTGATTGATTTTCTCTTGCAGCACAAGGATGCCAGCGGTCCTTATAATGCCTGCGCCCCGGAGCCGGTGCGCAACCGCGAGTTTGCCAGGCGTCTGGGCCGGGCCATGCATCGCCCGGCGTTCATGCCGCTGCCGGCGCTGGTGCTCAAGGCCGGGCTTGGCGAGTTGTCGACCCTGCTGCTGGGTGGGCAACGGGCGCGGCCGGTACGTTTGCTGGCTGCCGGTTTCACCTTCCGCTTCAATGATCTGCAATCGGCCCTGGATGAACTGTCCAGCCGCCTCTGAAATAGGACGTTGCATGACCGATCACGCTTTGCTGCTGGTCAACCTGGGTTCACCGGCCTCCACCTCTGTCGCCGACGTGCGCCGGTACCTCAATCAGTTTCTCATGGACCCCTATGTCATCGACCTGCCGTGGCCGGTGCGGCGTTTGCTGGTATCGCTGATCCTGATCAAGCGCCCGGAGCAGTCGGCCCACGCCTATGCCTCGATCTGGTGGGACGAGGGCTCGCCGCTGGTGGTGCTGACCCGCCGCCTGCAGGCAGCCATGCGCGAGCAGTGGAGCCACGGTCCGGTGGAAATCGCCATGCGCTACGGCGAGCCTTCGTTGCCGACGGTACTGGCGCGCCTGGCCAGCCAAGGCGTGAAGAAGGTCACCCTGGCGCCGCTGTACCCACAGTTTGCCGACAGCACGGTGACCACGGTCATCGAACAGGCCAGGCAAGTGATTGCCGAGCAGAAGCTGCCGCTCGAGATGGCGATTCTGCCGCCGTTCTACGACAAGCCTGAATACATCGATGCCCTGGTGGCCAGCGCGCAGCCTTATCTGCAGGAGGATTACGATCACCTGCTGCTGAGCTTCCATGGCCTGCCCGAGCGGCACCTGAAAAAACTCGACCCCACCGGCAAGCATTGCTTGCAGGACGCTGATTGCTGCCGTGACGCGTCGCCCGAGATGCTTGCAGTCTGCTATCGCGGCCAGTGCCTGCGCACCGCTCAGGCGTTCGCGAAAAAAATGGGCATCCCCGATGGCAAGTGGTCGGTGTCGTTTCAGTCACGGCTGGGGCGGGCGAAGTGGATCGAGCCCTACACCGAAACCCGGCTGGATGAACTGGGCAAGTCAGGCGTGAAAAAGCTGCTGGTGATGTGCCCGGCGTTTGTCGCCGACTGCATCGAGACCCTGGAGGAGATCGGTGATCGTGGGCGTGAGCAGTTTGTCGAGGCGGGTGGCGAGGAGTTGGTGCTGGTGCCGTGCCTGAATGATCACCCGCAATGGGTGCAGGCGTTGAAGGGGATGTGCGAAAAGGCTTGAGTGCCTCATCGCGGGGCAAGCCCGCTCCTACAGTAGGAGCGGGCTTGCCCCGTGATGGATTTCAGATCAAGGCAACTGATCGTCCAGCGCCTTGTTCTTCCAGCTGTCGTTACCCGGCAGCAGCAGGTTCAGCGCGATAGCCACCACGGCGCACAGGGCGATGCCCTTCAGGCCCCAGTCATCCGGGCCGGTGCCGCTACCGATCAGCACGCCGCCGATACCGAACACCAGGGTCACCGAAACGATCACCAGGTTGCGCGCCTCGCTGAGGTCGATCTTGTGCCGGATCATGGTGTTCATGCCCACCGCCGCGATCGAGCCGAACAGCAGGCAGAGGATGCCGCCCATTACCGGTACCGGAATGCTTTGCAGCAGCGCGCCGAACTTGCCGATGAAGGCCAGGGTGATGGCAAAGACTGCCGCCCAGGTCATGATCTTCGGGTTGTAGTTCTTGGTCAGCATCACCGCGCCGGTCACTTCGGCGTAGGTGGTGTTGGGCGGCCCGCCGAACAGGCCGGCGGTGGTGGTGGCGATGCCGTCACCGAGCAGGGTGCGGTGCAGGCCAGGCTTTTTCAGGTAGTCGCGGCCAGTCACGCTGCCTACCGCAATCACCCCGCCGATGTGCTCGATCGCAGGCGCCAGGGCTACCGGTACGATGAACAGGATCGCCTGCCAGTTGAACGCTGGCGCGGTGAAGTGCGGCAGGGCCAGCCAGGGGGCGGCGGCGATCTTGGCGGTGTCGACCACACCAAAGTAGAACGACAGGGCAAAGCCTACCAGCACGCCGGCGATGATTGGCACCAGGCGGAAGATGCCTTTGCCGAATACCGCGACGATCAGGGTGGTCAGCAGCGCCGGCATGGAGATCATCATGGCGGTGCTGTAAGGCAGCAACTCGGCGCCGTCACCGGCCTTGCCCATGGCCATGTTGGCGGCAATCGGCGCCATGGCCAGGCCGATGGAGATGATCACCGGGCCGATCACTACCGGTGGCAGCAGGCGGTCGATAAAGCCGGTGCCTTTGATTTTCACCGCAAGGCCGAGGAAGGTGTAGACGAAGCCTGCCGCCATGACCCCGCCCATGGTTTCGGCCAGGCCGAACTGGCCCTTGGCGAGGATGATCGGGGTAATGAAGGCAAAGCTCGAAGCCAGGAACACCGGCACCTGACGGCCGGTAACCACCTGAAACAGCAGAGTTCCCAAACCCGCAGTGAACAGCGCGACGTTGGGGTCGAGGCCGGTAATCAGCGGCATCAATACCAGCGCGCCGAAGGCGACGAAGAGCATCTGCGCGCCGGAGACGACCTGGCGCCAGAGCGGGTCGTTGAACTCATCCTGCATGTTCAGGCGTCCTTCTGCTTGGTACCGAAGATCTTGTCACCGGCATCGCCCAGGCCTGGGATGATGTAGCCGTGCTCGTTCAGGCGCTCGTCGATCGAGGCGGTGTAGATCTGGACATCCGGGTGCGCTTTCTCGACCACGCTGATGCCTTCCGGTGCGGCGACCAGTACCATGGCGCGAATGTCCTTGCAGCCGGCTTTCTTGAGCAGGTCGATCGTTGCAACCATCGACGCGCCGGTGGCCAGCATCGGGTCGATGATCAGCGCCAGACGCTCGTTGATTTCCGGTGCCAGTTTTTCCAGGTAGGTGTGCGCTTCGAGGGTTTCCTCGTTGCGGGCGACGCCCACGGCGCTGACCTTGGCGCCCGGAATCAGGCTGAGCACGCCGTCGAGCATGCCGATGCCGGCGCGCAGGATCGGTACTACAGTGATCTTCTTGCCAGCGATTTTCTCGACCTGGACCTTGCCGCACCAGCCATCGATTTCATAGCTTTCCAGGGGCAGGTCTTTGGTCGCTTCGTAGGTCAGGAGCGTGCCGACTTCCTGGGCGAGCTCGCGAAAGTTCTTGGTGCTGATATCGGCACGGCGCATCAGGCCGAGCTTGTGGCGGATCAGCGGATGGCGGATCTCACGGGTAGGCATAAGGAAAAGCTCCGGGGGGGGGCGGGCAAAAAAACCGCGCTAGATTAATCTATTCAGCCATGCATGTCCTCAGGCTTACTGGACGTTAGTCCAGAAATGCTTGATCTGACGCGATTGGATGCGTACCTTTGCCCGCTTTTCTCAATTGCCGCCCCTTGGAGAGCGCCATGTCCGCCGATCTCGAGCACATCCGTCAAGTCATGCGCGAGGCTGACTGCCTGCACACCGAAGCCGAAGTCGAGGCAGCCATCGCCCGCGTGGGCGCGCAGATCACCGAAGTGCTGGCCGACAGCAACCCGGTGGTGTTCTGCGTGATGAACGGCGGCCTGATCTTCGCCGGCAAACTGCTGACCCATCTGCAATTCCCGCTGGAATCTTCCTATCTGCACGCCACCCGCTACCGCAACCAGACCAGTGGCGGCGACCTGTTCTGGAAGGCCAAGCCGGAAGTCTCGTTCATTGATCGCGATGTGCTGATCATCGACGACATTCTTGACGAAGGTCATACCCTCAGCGCAATTATCGATTTCTGCAAACATGCCGGTGCCCGCGCCGTGCATACTGCCGTGCTGATCGACAAGGACCATGACCGCAAGGCCAGCGCCGACCTCAAGGCCGATTTCTGCGGCCTGAGCTGTGTTGACCGTTATGTGTTCGGTTACGGCATGGACTACAAAGGTTACTGGCGCAACGCCAATGGTATTTACGCCGTCAAAGGTCTCTGACGTCCAGCAGTGGGGCAAGTCGACCCGGCTTGCCCGGTGAGCGCAACCCCATGCTAGAGTGCCAGGCTGCCCCCAAGGAGCCTGTCATGCGAGCACTTTTCCCCCTGTTGTTCCTGCTGAGCCTGCCGCTGGCCGCAGCGCCCCTGCACAGCCAGTTCCTGCCGCCCGATGACCTTGGGGTGCGCAAGGAAACTGCCGATTCGCAGCAGTTGCTGCAGGTCACCAGCTACTCGGTGGTGGTGGGCAATCAGCGCCAGTCCAACCAGCAACCGATCCCCGTCACTTCGCCGTTGATCCTGCGCCTCAAGGGCAAGCCGCTGAGCAAGGGCGCGACCATCAGCCAGGTATTGATCAGCTTCGATGCCGAAAGCAAAAGCCTGAAAAAGCCGGTGTTCGACGACAAAAGCAAGACCCTGACGCTCAACTATCCGCTGGCCCAGTACCGGGTGATGCTCGATCTGTTGCGCAACGATACCGTCTATGTGCAGTTCCTCAGTTACCCCAATGGCCATATCTGGGCCGATCTGCACACCGGCAGCGTACGCGCGCGTTGAGTGCCGGCGCTGCCCGGGGGTAAACTGCCGACCTGTGAAAATGTCCGTGATGGTCCAGTTGGAGTCGGCAATGCGTAAAGACAAGAAGCAAGTGATTGGTGATGAGATCAGCGACGACTACATCAAGTCGTTCCTCCAGTACGAGCCGGCCGATAACGTTACTTCGCCGTCGCATCACAAGCTGATCAAGGGCTATCGCGGCCTGCGCATCGATGACTTCGAGCGCTATGTCGGCTTTTTCGTCGAAGCCGGTTATGACCTTGACGGCAAGGACGAGCACGGCCAGACCTTTATCGAGGCCATCAAGGATCAGCGCAGCGCCGCCGAGTACATCGAGATCATCGACAAGGCCCGCAGCTGATACCAGCGCCCATAAAAAACGCCCCGAAGGGCGTTTTTTTATGCCGGCAGGTTATGCGTAGCTTTGTGCCGGGCTGCTTTCGACCAGGCCCAGGGCCTCGTCGTTGTACGCACTGATCTTGTGGTACAGGGCAGCGTCGGCGGCCAGGACCTTTTCCCGCGCCGGGAAAATTTCCTTGAGCTTGGCAGCCCAGGCGCCCTTGGACTGTTCGGGGAAGCAGCGCTCGATCAGTTCCAGCATGATCGAGACGGTCACCGAAGCACCTGGCGAAGCGCCGAGCAGGGCGGCCAGGGAGCCGTCCTTGGCTGCAACCAGTTCGGTACCGAACTGCAGGATGCCGCCTTTTTTCGGGTCTTTCTTGATGATCTGCACGCGCTGGCCAGCCACTTCCAGGCGCCAGTCCTCGGCCTTGGCCTCGGGGTAGAAGCGGCGCAGGGAGTCCAGGCGCTGCTCCATCGACTGCATCACTTCGCTGACCAGGTACTTGGTCAGGTCCATGTTGTCGCGGGCCACGGCCAGCATCGGGCCGATGTTGCCCATGCGAACCGACAGCGGCAGGTCGAGGAACGAGCCGTGCTTGAGGAACTTGGTGGTGAAGCCGGCATACGGGCCGAACAGCAGCGAGGTCTTGCCGTCGACGACGCGGGTATCCAGATGCGGTACCGACATCGGTGGCGAACCTACCGCGGCCTGGCTGTAGACCTTGGCCTGGTGGCGCTTGACCACTTCCGGGTTGTCGCAACGCAGCCACTGGCCGCTGACCGGGAAGCCGCCGAAGCCCTTGCTCTCTTCTATACCCGACAGTTGCAGCAGCGGCAGGGCCGCGCCACCTGCGCCGAGGAACACGAAGCGGGCGTCGACTTCACGGCTGCTGCCGCTGTTGACGTCCTTGATGCTGACGGTCCAGCCACTGCCGTTACGGCGCAGGCCGGTGACCTTCTTGCAGTATTTGACCTGTGCCTCAGGCGCGTTGGCCAGGTGCTTGAGCAGCTTGTTGGTCAGCGCGCCGAAGTTGACGTCGGTGCCTTTCATGACGCGGGTGGCGGCGATCTGCTGGTCGGCAGGGCGACCCGGCATCATCAGTGGCATCCACTCGTTCATCACCGCCTTGTCTTCGGTGTATTCCATTTCGCTGAAGGCGTGGTGCTGCTTGAGCATCTCGAATCGCTTCTTGAGGAAGCTGATGCCCTTTTCGCCTTCGACGTAGCTCAGGTGCGGCACGGGGTTGATGAACGCCCGTGGCGAGCTGAACGCGCCTTTCTTGCTCAGGTAGGCCCAGAACTGCCGGGACACCTCGAACTGGGTATTGATATGCACCGCTTTCTTGATATCGATGCTGCCGTCGGCGGCCTGTGGCGTGTAGTTCAGTTCACACAGCCCGGCATGGCCGGTCCCGGCGTTGTTCCACGGGTTGGAACTTTCCGCGGCACCCGAATCCATCAACTCGACGACTTCCAGCTTGATCGCCGGGTCGAGTTCCTTGAGCAGTACGGCCAGGGTGGCACTCATGATGCCTGCCCCTACCAGTACTACATCGACTGCTTCGTTCTGCGCCATGTAACGCGTCTCCAAAATCTTCAGCACCAAATTGACAGCATAGGATCCCTGGCTTGCCAGGATCGCCATGTCCGATTCTTCGCAGTTTTTGCAACTTCAGCGGACACCGCCAACCGGGCTTTGCGTTGCCTATGAACGCATTTTACAGCCGGTGCGGCAATTCGACTTATGGTCAAGGTATCCGTCGTGCGTTATGGACCGGCTTCAGTCACCCATGCGAGATGAGCGCTGTTGCCAGCTGTTCAGGGCTGATCGGGACACTTTAGGTGCTATTGCACATGCCAGACTGTTCATTGCTCGCCACACTCTTGTGAAGTTGTGAAAACCCGTTTTTTCACGCTCTTTTGGAGACGTGAACCTCAAAATGGACTGCGCGATGGCAGACCCGGCAGGTTCAGGCAGAGCAGAGGGCCGGATGACGCAGGCACACTGGCTGGTGCAAGACCTGTGTGGAAGGCTCTCTGTGGGCGGTGCGGGGGAGGCGCAATGCTGGGCATTGGCGGTACTGCGAGGCCCGATCAGGAGACGTCCTTATAATCGGGGGGAGATTATAGCGATGTCGCGGGCAGAAAAGCTCTTTATTAGCGACTTTTATTGAGGCAAAACTCAGGCTGCGAGGCTGCGTTGCAGCCAGTTTCCGCTGACACGCTTTGAAACACGGGCGCTGGCGGGCAGCGGCCGGTTGAGCCAGGCCAGGCGAATTTCGTTGATTTCCACCCAACCACTGGTCGCCGGGGCCTGCGCGCACTGCTTGAAGGCCTGGCAATGGCCCAGGGCGTCGAGGCGGGCGAAGCAACGTTGTGGATTGCGTTTGAACAGCAGGGCCAGGAGCGAGGACATGGCGGGTATCCCTGTGAAGAACTGAGGCAAGGATAACCGGGCACTGATGAAACGATTGTGACAGCGAACCGGAGCCGGGCATGCCTGTCTTATTCACTAATGGCACGCCGATAGCTGGGCTGCCCCGTGCTGGTTATACTGGCGGCCTTTGCTGCCTATTCTGGAGAGATGAGCATGTTGCAACGTTTGTTGTTCGGTTTGATCGCGGTGACCAGTCTGACCCTGGCCGGTTGTGCCCACAGCCCGCAACAACTCAGCCCGCAACCAAAACTCAACGCCCAACTGGCACCGGTCGGTCATGGCCAGCCGGTGGTGGTCAAGGTGGTCGATGGCCGTGCTTCGCAAACCCTGGGCACCCGTGGCGGCCTGTACCCTGAAACCAGCGCCATTACCGTGACTGGCAACGACATCCTGCCAAAACTGCAGGCCCAGGCCGAAGCGGCTGTGCGCCTGCTGGGCTTCACCCCGACACCAAATGCCTACAACGCGCCACAGCTGACCGTGACCCTGGCCGAACTCAAGTACCAGTCGCCCAAAGAGGGCATGTACGTGACCGAAGCCACCATCGGCGCGACCTTCAAGGCTGACGTGGCCAACGCCAACCGTCGCTACAGTGGCCGTTACGGCGCTTCGCTGGACCAGCGCTTCGGCATGGCGCCCAACCAGGAAACCAACACCAAGCTGGTGGGTGATGTGCTCAGCGACGCGCTGACCCGTCTGTTCAAGGACCAGGCCATCGGCCAGATCCTCGGCGAATAAGCCTGCACAACAAAAAGCCCGATGTCTGCGTGGCAGGCATCGGGCTTTTGCTTTTCTGGAGTTTCAGGCGGCTTCGACGTAGAAGTCCAGTACGCTGATGCCCGTCGGGCCGTCGACCTCGGGCAGGTGCTCATGAGCATGCCCGCCCAGGGCGCAGTACACCAGCCATTGGCGGTCCTGGACGTTGAACGCCAGGCCGTCGATCAGTGCCTGTTGCTCGTCGCTCTGGGCGATCAGGTAGAGGCGGTCCTGGTTTTCGGCGTGCAGCATGACAAGCTCCGGTGGTTGGCGACGGCCGATAGAGTGGCGTGTCTAGATGACGAGCGTGTGACGGCGCGAATTAATCGTCATTTGTCGCAAAGCACAGGCAGGGGCACGGCGCTTGGGTAGAATGCCCGCCGTGTCGAAAGTATCGATGTACTTCTTTTGAGGTTTTGCGATGTCGTTGCAAGTGATCTGGGGGCTGTTTGCCGCCCATCCGGCCAAGCTGATCAACCTGCTGGCCCTGGTGCTGACCTGTCCGGGCGGCCTGCTGCTGCACAGCGCCCGTCGCCGCACGGCGCAAACCCTGGCGGGCATGGCCGCCGATGAAGCGGTGGTCGATGGTATGAGCCTGCGCATCAACCGCTTCTATTACATTCTCGGCTTTGCCTTCCTGGCGTTGGCCTTGTTGCTGTCCTGGTTCAGTACCTGGGTGTAATCCATTCGCGCGGCAAGCCCGCTCCCACCGGTAATGTGGGGGCGGGCTTGCCCCGCGATAAATTTACAACGCCAATCCCGCCTTGACCCGGTACTGGTTACGTACCGGCATCGCATACTGCTGCACCAGGTACGGCCGCTGCTCGGCCGGGCAAGCGTCCAGGCGGCGCTGCCACTCGGCCTGGGCGCGGGCCAGTTCATCGGCCGGGAATACCTTGGCCGCCGCCGGTACTTGCAGTGCCGGGTCGACACCGGTCCACTGCGCATAGGCCAGGTAATGCACCGGGAACAACCGGTAGCCGGCCAGAATCTGCCGATCAATCTCCGCTGCCAGTTGCTTGGTGTCCTCGACGAACTCGGTCACCGGCGGGGCAAAGTTGATGTGCACGCGGCCTTTGTAGCCGGTGATGCCTTGGGCGATGCTGATGTCGTCCTCGCCCGGCGCCTTGCTGTAAGTACCGGTGGTGGCGCGGATGTACAGCTCGCGGGCCTTGGCCTGGTCGCACGGGTCGTACTCGTAGCTGATCGACACCGGGCTCAGGTTCAGCGACTGGATCACGGCGCCGAACGGTTCGTCCTTGCGGCTCATGTGGAACATTTTCAGGATCGCCGAATCGGTACGGTCATCACCATCCTTGGCCCGGCCTTCAGCCTGGGCGATCCAGATCGACTGGCCGTCGTTGCGGATCGAGTGGTTGATGTAGGCCGATAGCAGTTGATAAGCCGCAAGCTTTTCCCGGCGCCCGGTGATCGAGCGGTGCACGATAAAGCTCTTGTTCAGACGCATCATGTCGCTGACGAACGGCTTTTGCAGCAGATTGTCGCCGATGGCGATGCGCGGGGTCGGCAGGCCGGCGTGGTACACGGCATAGTTGACGAAGGCCGGGTCCATGACGATATCGCGATGGTTGGCCAGGAACAGGTAGGCGGTACCGGCCTTGAGCTGCTCGACGCCGGTGTAGGTCACGCCGTCCGTCGCCCGCTCGATGGTATGGTCGACGTAGTACTCGACCTTGTCCTGCAGGGTCGAAACGCAACTGACCCCGGCAAACTCTTTGCGCAGGCGCCGGGCGATCAGCGGCTTGAGCAGCCAGCCGAAAGCCCCGGCCATGCGCGGGAAGCGGAAGTGGGTGAGGATATCGAGGAATGCCGGGTCGCTGAGCAGCCGTGCCAGAACGGCAGGGACTTCAGCGTCGTCGTACGGTCGGATGGCATCGAATTCGCCCATCATGCTCTCTTGTTGGAAACGGCTAGGGTAATAGGTAGGGCCGGGGTCTGAAAAACGGCTCAGACACACTCAGGGCCTGTAAATAGACCGGCAATTATACGCACAAGTCACTCGGGAGGCCGCGATGCTGGAACCAGCGATCTACGATTGTCCTTATTGTGGTGAAGAAGTCGAGACGACGGTGGATCTGTCGGGTGGCGACCAGGAGTACATCGAGGACTGCCAGGTGTGCTGCAAGCCGATCAGGTTCGTGCTGCAGGTGCATGGCGAGGAATGGATGCTGGACGTTTATGGTGAGAATGACTGATGCAGCGAATCTACGACCCTGAAAGCCTGCTGGAGGCGCAAATGCTCATCGGTATGCTTGCCAGCGAAGGCATCACCGTGCACTTGGTCGGCCGCGACCTGATGGGGGCCATGGGCGATCTGCCGATGCACGGATTGCTTGGCCTGGCAGTGGCCGATGAGCAGGCCGCCTGCGCACGCGAGCTGATCGCCGCGTACAATAGCGCCCAGCCACTTGCGGGCGACGAACCGGAGAACATCCCCGGAACCCTGATTTGCTAGGTTTTTGCCCTCATGTGTGGACGTTATGCGCTGTTTCGCTGGTCTGCGGCCTTTGCTGCCTTGCCGGGATTCCCCAGTGACCAGCAGGCACAATGGAATATCTCCCCCGGCGCCTCGGTGCTGATCCAGCGCCGTCTCGAGGACGGCCAGATGGAGCTGGCGCGGGCGCGCTGGGGGTTGACCCCGGCCTGGCTCACCGACCTGTCGCGCACCCCGGCCCATGCCCGGGCCGAAACCCTGGCCGAACAGCCCATGTTCCGTGAAGCGTTTCGCCTGCGCCGCTGCCTGCTGCCGGCCAACGGGTTTTACGAATGGCGCGGTACCCAGCGCAAGCGGCCCTACTGGCTGACACCGGGGGAGGGCTCTTCGCTGTTTTTTGCCGCGATCTGGGAGGCGTATCCGGTACAGGATCAGGTCTGGCTGAGTACCGCAGTGGTGACCCAGGCGGCGATGAGCCAGCGCCGGCCGCTGATTCTCGATGCGGCCGGGCAGGCGACCTGGCTTGATCCCGAAACCCCGCCAGCGCGCTTGTACGAGCTGCTGGCGAGCAGCCAGGCAGCGCTGCGTGAGCGGGTGCTGGCCAATATGGTCAATGATCCGAAGCTCAATGGGCCGGAGTGCTTGACCCCGGCCTAAAAGCATCGCGGGTCACACCCTGAACTGATTGATCAAACGCCGCTGCTGCTCGGCCAGCTTGGTCAGTTCGGCACTGGCGGTGCTCGACTCATCTGCGCCGCCAGCCACCTCGTTGGCCACCTGGCCGATATTGATCACATTGCGGTTGATGTCTTCGGCCACCGCGCTCTGCTCTTCGGCGGCACTGGCAATCTGCGTGTTCATGTCGTTGATCACCGACACCGCCTGGGTAATGCTCTCCAGTGCCTGGGCGGCGCGCGCGGCCTGTTGCACGCTGTCGTCGGTCTTGCCCTGGCTGTCTTCCATCACCCGCACTACATCGCGGGTACCCTGCTGCAGTTGCTGGATCATCTGCTGGATTTCTTCAGTGGCCTGCTGGGTTTTCTGTGCCAGGTTGCGCACCTCGTCGGCCACCACGGCAAAACCACGGCCCTGTTCACCAGCGCGGGCTGCCTCGATGGCGGCGTTGAGCGCCAGCAGGTTGGTCTGCTCGGCGATCGCACGAATGGCAGTGAGGATGGCGTTGATGTTCTCGCTGTCGCGGGCCAGGGTTTGCACCACGCCGACTGCGCGGCCGATTTCCTCGGCCAGGGCGCTGATCGAGCTGGACGTATCGCGCACAATGGCCAGGCCCTGATGCGCTGCCTGGTCAGCGTTGCTAGCCGCCTGGGCGGCATGGGTGGCATTGCGCGCCACGTCCTGGGCGGTGGCAGTCATCTCGTGCACGGCGGTGGCCACCAGGTCGATCTCGGCCATTTGCTTGTGCACGCCCTGGTTGGTGCGGATGGCGATATCGGCGGTGTGCTCGGAGGAGTCGCTGACCTTCTGCACCGAGGCCACCACCTGGCTGATCATCGCCTGCAGCTTGCTCAGGAAGGTGTTGAAGCCCGTGGCGATCGAGCCCAGTTCGTCGGCACGGTCGCTGCTCAGGCGGCGAGTCAGGTCGCCTTCGCCCTGGGCGATGTCGTCGAGCATCGCCACCATCTGCCGCAGTGGCCGGGCAATACCGTGGGCCAACAGCCAGATCACCAGCAGGCCAAGGGCCGCGATGCCCAGGCCGACGACCGTCATGCCGGTGATGTCGGTACGGCGCTGGGCACTGAGGTCGCTTTGCAGCTTCTCGACATCGGCCATCACCGCGCTGATCGGCAGTTCCAGCAGCAAGGTCCAGCGCGCGTCGGTATGGGCGATCTTGAAGGGCAGGTACAGCTCGATGCGGCCGGCTGCCTGATCGACTTCGTAGTGCAGGTTTTCGCCGCTCAGTTGCGCCAGGGTGCCGGCGGCATTGGCGTCGAGGACGTCGCTGGCTTTCTCGCCGAACTTGCTCGGGTCCTTGGTAAAGGCCACCAGGCGGCCGTTGCCGGACACCAGCGCCAGTTCGCCGGCACCGTCATAGAGCTGGCGGTCGGCGGTATTGAGCAGTTCCTGAATGAAGTTCACCGACAGGTCGGCGCCAGCGATGCCCTGGAACTTGCCGTCGATCATGATCGGCTCGACGAACGAGGCGAGCATTACCACCTTGTCGCCTACTTTATAAGGCGCTGGGTCGATCACGCAGGCTTTCTTCGAATCCCGTGGGCACAGGTAATATTCACTGGTGCGCACACCAGTGGCGAGGATGGTCTGGTCGTTGACGTCGGCCAGCTTGTCCAGGCCCAGGCTGCCGTCTTCGTTGCGGAACCACCAGGGCAGAAAGCGCCCGGTGGCGCTGTCGATACCGATGACTGACGTGCCGACGAAGCGGGCGTCATCGTGGTCCAGGGCATTGGTTTCCCAGCCCAGGTAGGTGCCGAGGATCAGCGGGTTGGTCAGCGCCGTCTGCTTGAGCAGGGCGATCAGTTGTTCGCGTTCGATCTTCAGCAGCGGCTTGCCGCTGGCATCCGGCATGCCGAGCATGGCGTTGCTGGTGGCCAGGCCCTTGGCTATCAGCAGCGGTGCTTCCAGGCCGCGCTGGATCTCGCTGACCTGGGTCCGCGCCAGGGCGGTCAGGCGCTGCTCGATCACTGCCTCGAACTGCTGCTGGGTGCGGCTTTGCACCAGCTCCTGGGTACGTTCACCGGAATACACGGCGTAGAGCACCAGGGCGGCGACAATGCTCAGGACAATGGCGCCGGCAAGGGCAGCGACGGAAAACTGGATCGACCGGAACTTCATGAAGGGGGCTCCAAGCGCAAGGAAAGGCGTCTGCCTTGCGTTATCGGCCCGGCGGGGCGAAAGCATGAGCACCGTCTGGAGAAATCTTCATCACGGATATGGCGGGCTCAACCGAGTCGGCCTAGGATACGCGGCATGTTCGAAGGGAGTGTTTTCATGCGTAAGTCATTTGTAATCGGTGCATTGAGCGCCAGCGTCCTGCTCGCTGGCTGCCAGGCGGTGAACACCACCAGCGGCGGCGCCGTGGGTGTCGAGCGTAAGCAATACATGTTCAGCATGTTGTCGACCGATGAAGTCAACCAGATGTATGCCCAGTCGTACCAGCAAACCCTGGGCGAGGCGTCGAGCAAGGGTGTGCTCGACAAGAGCAGCGCCAATGCCAAGCGTGTGCAGGCTATCGCCAACCGTCTGATTGCCCAGGCGCCGCAGTTCCGCCCGGATTCGGCGCAGTGGAACTGGGAAGTGAACCTGATCAAGAGCGACGAGCTCAACGCCAACTGCGGGCCTGGCGGCAAGATCTTTGTCTACAGCGGCCTGATCGAAAAGCTCAAGCTGACTGACGACGAGCTCGCTGCAGTCATGGGTCATGAAATCGCCCACGCCCTGCGCGAGCATGGTCGTGAAGCGATGTCCAAGGCCTATGGCGTGCAGATGGCTCGCCAGGGCGCCGGTGCCTTGCTGGGCCTGGGCCAGGACAGCATGGCGATTGCCGACACCGTGGTGCAGTACAGCATGACCCTGCCCAACAGCCGTGCCAACGAAAACGAAGCCGACCTGATCGGCCTGGAGCTGGCCGCCCGTGCCGGCTACAACCCGAATGCGGCAATCAGCCTATGGGACAAGATGGCCCAGGCCTCGGGCGGTTCGCAGCCGGAGTTCATGAGTACCCACCCGGCCTCGGCCAGCCGTCAGTCTGCGTTGCAGGCGGCGATTCCGAAGGTGATGCCGTTGTACGAGCAGGCCCGCAAGTAAAAATCGCGGGTCAAGCCCGCTCCCACAGGCCCCTGTAGGAGCGGGCTTGACCCGCGATTGTGATCAGCCTATCCAGCCACTGACCTGCATCGCCGAATACACCGCCACCGCGGCCAGGACGAAGAACGCGGCCGAAGCCAGGCGGCGGATCAGGGTCAATGGCAGTTTCTCGGCGGCAAAGTTACCCGCCAGTACCACCGGCACGTTGGCAATCAACATGCCCAGGGTGGTGCCGATAATCACCATGATCAGGTGCGGATACTGCGCCGCCAGCATCACCGTGGCGACCTGGGTCTTGTCGCCGATTTCAGCGATGAAGAACGCGATCAGGGTGGTCAGGAACGGGCCGAAGCGCCGCGCAGTGCTGGCTTCGTCATCGTCCATCTTGTCCGGGATCAGTGTCCACAACGCCGTGGCGGCAAAGCTTGCAGCGAGAATCCAGTGCAGGGTAACGGCGCTGAAGAAGGTACTGACCCAGGCGCCGACTGCGCCTGCAGCGGCATGGTTGGCCAACGTGGCGGCGATGATACCGGCGATGATCGGCCAGGGTTTGCGAAAGCGCGCGGCAAGGATCAGCGCGAGCAATTGGGTCTTGTCGCCAATTTCGGCGAGGGCCACGATCGCGGTGGGGACGAGCAATGATTCCAGCATCAGGATTCCTACGGGGGCGGGTCGACACGGCTATGACACGTACAGCCTTCCCGCCCCGGGTAAGGTGTTCGTGTCATAGGTCTTGTCAAACCCTGGGTCCGTCTGTGCGGACCGTGGGTCGCACGCGCCATGGTCTGTTGACCAAGTATGTTGACGCGTACCGGGCGAGCTGGGTGCTCGCGGGAGACTACTCCCCTAGGACGGAGCGGATTCTGCCTAGGCAAACCCGATTCGGCAAGCGCTCTTTTTAACCGCGTGTTGCCTGGTAGATGCGAAAGCCTTGCCCCTCATCGCGGATCCGACAGTTGCCCAGGGCTTCTTCGATCAGCGGCTGGTAGCGCAGGAAGCTGTTGGCAACCAGGCGCATTTCGCCGCCTTTTTTCAGATGATCGGCGGATTTTCGCAGCAGATTTTCCGAGGCCTGGTAATTGGTGTGAACGCCCGTGTGGAACGGCGGGTTGCTGATGATCACGTCCAGCTCGCGCGGCGCGGCATCGATGCCGTCGCCGCTGATCACCTCACCTTCAAGACCATTGGCGGCCAGGGTCAGACGACTGCTGGCCACGGCAAAGGCATCGACATCGAGCAAGGTGATGCGGTTTTGCGGATAGCGGCGTTTGATCGCCGCACCGAGCACGCCCGCGCCACAACCAAAATCCAGTACGTGGCCGCTCGGCAATTGATCGAGGTTCTCCAGCAGCAGGGCGCTACCACGGTCCAGGCGGCCGTGGCTGAATACCCCCGGCAGGCTGACGATCTGCAGCGGGCCATCGGCCAGCTCCAGTTGAAACTGCTCGGCCAGGCTTTGCAGGGGTTTGGCTTCAGGGGCGTGTTCCACGGTGACCTGCCACAACTGGCAGTGTCGGGCGCTGTCGAGTTTGCGCGGCTTGCCAAAGGCATGCAGCTGCTTGGCCGCGCCTTCGATGCCGCCGCGTTTTTCGCCGACCAGGTAAAGCTCGCGGCCGGCCAGGCGCGAGGCCAGGGCGTTGAGCAGGTAGTTGGCCAGGTCGCGGGACTTGGGCAAGAACAGCACGGCGGCATCGAAGGCTTGGGCCGGCGCTGCTACGCCGAAGTGGCTGCGCCCGGCGAAGCGCGCATCGAGTGCCGTCTGATCGCCGGCGTGCCAGCTCCAGCCATGGGCCGCCGGCAGTTTGCCGAGCAGGTCGTCGGCAGGCAAACCGGCCAGCAACAGCGAGCCCTGAAAAAGATCGGCCTGACGAAGCAACACTTCACTGCGCGGGTCCATGGACGGCGACTCCTGAAAAAAGTGGCGCAGTTTACCAGAGCCTGGCCTGGCTTAGACCTGGCGGCGAGGGCTGCCGGCGAAAAACGCCTCGGCGTTCTCGCTCAACTGTTCGACGATTCGCTGGCGTGACTCGACCGCGCCCCAGGCAGTGTGCGGGGTGACGATCAGGCGCGGGATGTCCGCCGCCAGCAGCGGATTGCCGTTGACCGGGGGCTCGACACTCAGCACATCGGTCGCCGCGCCGCCCAGGTGGCCAGCACGCAAGGCGTCGGCCAGGGCCTGCTCGTCGATCAGGCCGCCGCGAGCGGTGTTGATCACAAAGGCGCCGGGCTTGAGCAGGGCCAGTTGGCGAGCGCCGATCAGGTTGCGGGTATGTTCGTTGAGCGGGCAGTGCAGGCTCAGGGCATCGACCTGCGGCAGCAGCTCGTCCAGCGCCAGGCGGTCTTCGCGAGGCGGGCGACCGGGCAGTTGGCCGAGCAGTACGCGCATGCCGAAGGCTTCGGCCAGGCGCGCCACTGCGCCACCCAGCTCACCATGGCCGAGCAGGCCGAGGGTCTTGCCCTCCAGCTCGACGATGGGGAAGTCCAGCAGGCAGAACTGCTTGGCCTTGGCCCATTGGCCATCGGCGACGGCCTTTTGATAGTCGCTCAGGCGTGTGGCCAGCGCCAGCAGCAGGGTCAGGGTGTGCTGGGCCACCGACGGCGTGCCGTAGCCCTGGCAGTTGCTGACCACCACACCCTGGGCGCGGGCCGCCTGCAGGTCGACATTGTTGGTGCCGGTGGCGGCGACCAGAATCAGCTTCAGCTCGGGGCAGGCCGCCAAGGTGGCAGCATCGATCATGACTTTGTTGCTGATCGCCACCGTTGCGCCCTGAAGGCGTTCGGTGACTTGCTCGGGGGCGGTTGCCGGATAGAGTTGCAGCTCATCGAAACAGTTCTTGAGCCGATCCAGCGCCAGGTCACCCAGGTCCAGAGAGCTATGGTCGAGAAACACGGCGCGACGGGAGGTGGACATTAGGGCGGCTCCAATGGGCTCAAGCGTTGTAGTCGAAGCAATCGTAATGGCTTTGCTCGAGACTGGTTTCCAGTTCGAGCAGGCCTTGATGCTGTTGCTGCAGCGCCTGGATCTGCGCCTGCAACTGGGCTTTCTTGCCGGCAATCGCCTGGCGCACCCGCTCGATCGGCAAGCCGGCCTGCTCTGCACTGACCAGCATCTGCATCTCCTTGAGGCTGAAGCCGAGCTTTTGCGCGCACTTGATCAGGCTCAGCAGAGTGACGCTCTGCTGGTCATACAGGCGATAGCTGCCCTGGCGCCTGGGCGCCGGCAACAGGCCGATGCGCTCATAGTGGCGAATGCTCTTGATGGTCGCTCCGGACAGTTGCGCGGCTTTGCCGATGTACATCGAACGTCCTGTTAATGCCGGTGAGCCAGCCTGCGCGCCTGTTGCAGCCAGGTTTCGCGTTGGCGTTCGCTCGAGCTGATGATGGGGCCAAACGTTAACGTCTTTTGCGCCCTGATTCCACAGAAGCCCAGGGTAGTACGACGCATCTGCTGCAGGGCCGGCATGCGATAGACCCAGCGGTAATACCACGGTGGCGTGTCCATGCTCACCAGCAGGTCGGCGCTGCGGCCCTTGAGCAGTTGCTCGGGGAAGGGCGAGTCGCTGCGGTACTTGAAGGCGAAGCCAGGCAGCAGGATGCGGTCGAAGAAGCCCTTGAGCAGCGCTGGAATGCCGCCCCACCAGACCGGGAAGACGAACACCAGGTGTTCGGCCCAGCGGATCAGTTGCTGGGCATGCAGCAGGTCGGGTTCCAGGGTTTGTATCTGTTGATAGCCGTCATGCAGGATCGGGTCGAAGGCCAGGCTGCCGAGCTCCAGCAGGCGGACGTCATGGCCGTTGTCGCGGGCACTGTTGAGATAGCTGTCGCTCAATGCGGCGCAGAAACTGTTAGGCGAAGGGTGGCCGAGTATCACCAGGATTCGTTTGCTCATCGAAGGCCGCTCCAGGGGCAAAAGCGCGAAGGCTAACGCCTGCCCTTAGGAGGAGAGTCAAGCCTGTTTTTGCTAGTAACGGGCTATTGCCTGACAGGGCGAAAGCGTAATGTAGCGCCCCCGATTACCTTCTTTGTCGCAAGGAGCCCCCATGTATTGGGCCGAATTTCTGACTGTCGCGTTGATTCACCTGCTGGCGGTGGCCAGCCCCGGCCCGGATTTCGCCGTGGTGGTGCGCGAGAGTGTTACCCATGGCCGGCGTGCCGGTACCTGGACGGCCTTTGGTGTCGGGACCGCGATTTTCCTGCATGTGGGCTATTCCCTGCTGGGCATAGGCTTGATCGTGTCGCAGTCGATCATGCTGTTCAATGCCCTGAAATGGCTGGCGGCCGCTTACCTGTTGTACATCGGCTTCAAGGCCCTGCGCGCCCGGCCGGCCGCGCCTGGCAGCGACAATGTCCAGGCCTCGACGGTTGAGCGCACGCCACGAGCGGCATTTGTCGCAGGTTTCATGACCAACGGCCTGAACCCCAAGGCGACGCTGTTTTTTCTGTCGTTGTTCACCGTGGTCATCAACCCGCACACGCCGCTGGCGATCCAGGCCGGCTATGGTGTGTACCTGGCCGTGGCGACCGGTCTGTGGTTCTGCCTGGTGGCCATGCTGTTCAGCCAGCAGCGGGTGCGCGCCGCTTTCGCGCGTATGGGCCACTGGTTCGACCGTACCATGGGCGCGGTACTGGTTGCCCTGGGTGTGAAGATCGCGTTCACCGAGATGCACTGACCGTGATAGTTAAACGCCACTAGTTCCTGCGCCGGCCAAATCATTCCTTTGGCTGATTTGGCCGCTGCTGTGGCGTTCTAGAGTAGGACATGTCTTGCTTAGCCTGTGCACTCTAGAAAAGGGACTCCTATGTTGCAGACTCGCGTCATTCCTCCCGCCGAGGGCGCCTACCAGTTTCCACTGTTGATCAAGCGTTTGCTGCTATCTGGCAGCCGCTACGAGAAAACCCGCGAAATCGTCTATCGCGATCAGTTGCGCTACAGCTACCTGACCCTCAGCGAGCGCATCGCGCGGCTGGCCAACGTGCTTACCGAGGCGGGAGTCAAGGCCGGTGACACCGTGGCGGTGATGGACTGGGACAGCCATCGCTACCTCGAATGCATGTTCGCCATTCCGATGATCGGCGCGGTGGTGCACACCATCAACGTGCGCCTGTCGCCGGAACAGATCCTCTACACCATGAACCACGCCGACGACCGCTTCGTGCTGGTCAACAGCGATTTCGTCGGTCTCTACCAGGCCATCGCCGGGCAATTGACCACGGTGGAGAAAACCGTGCTGCTGACCGACGGCGAGCAGAAAACCGCCGACCTGCCGAACCTGGTCGGTGAGTACGAACAACTGCTGGCGGCGGCCAGCCCGGTGTATGACTTCCCCGATTTCGACGAGAACTCGGTAGCCACCACCTTCTACACCACCGGCACCACCGGTAACCCCAAGGGGGTGTATTTCACCCACCGGCAACTGGTACTGCACACCCTGGCGGCAGCGACGGTCACCGGCAGCATCGACAGCGTGCGCCTGCTCGGCAGCAACGATGTGTACATGCCCATCACCCCGATGTTCCACGTGCACGCCTGGGGTATTCCCTACGTGGCGACCATGCTCGGGATCAAGCAGGTTTACCCCGGACGCTACGAACCGGAAATGCTCTGCGAGCTGTGGCGCAAGGAGAAGGTAACCTTTTCGCATTGCGTACCGACCATCCTGCAGATGTTGCTCAACGCCAAGGGCGCCCAGCAACAGGACTTTGGCGGCTGGAAAATCATCATCGGCGGCAGTGCCCTGAACCGCGCCTTGTATGAGGCGGCCAAGGCCCATGGAATTCAGCTGACTGCCGCTTACGGCATGTCCGAGACCTGCCCGCTGGTGTCCTGCGCCCACCTCAATGACGAGCTGCTGGCCGGTAGCGAAGACGAATGCATCACCTACCGGATCAAGGCCGGGGTGCCGGTGCCACTGGTGGAAACCGCGATTGTCGACGGCAACGGCAACTTCCTCCCGGCCGATGGCGAGACCCAGGGCGAGCTGGTGTTGCGCGCGCCGTGGCTGACCATGGGTTACTTGCGCGAAGCCGAGAAGGGCGCCGAACTCTGGCAAGGCGGCTGGCTGCATACCGGTGACGTCGCCACCCTCGACAGCATGGGCGTGATCGATATCCGCGACCGCATCAAGGATGTGATCAAGACGGGCGGCGAGTGGATCTCGTCATTGGAGCTCGAAGATTTGATTAGCCGTCACCCGGCGATCCGCGAAGTGGCGGTGGTGGGGGTTGCCGATCCGCAGTGGGGCGAGCGGCCGTTTGCCCTGCTGGTGATTCACGACGGCCAGAGCATCGACGCCAAGACGCTCAAGGAACACCTCAAGCCATTCGTGGAACTGGGGCACATCAACAAATGGGCGATCCCCAGCCAGATCGCCCTTGTTACTGAAATTCCCAAGACCAGCGTCGGCAAGCTCGACAAGAAGCGCATCCGCCTGGATATCAGCCAGTGGCAAGCCAGTAACAGCACTTTCCTTTCGACCCTGTAAAACCTGGTGGGGCGCGCCTGATCGGGCGCGACCCGCAGGCCAGACGCATGGGCGCCTTGTCAAATGACGAAATTCAGCCATTCTTCCCCCTGCCAGCGTAGTGGCCGGTCATGCAGACCACGCCAGAGGGGTTGGGATGCAAATCACACTTTAGAGGGATCAAGCAGTTCAACCTGCTGGCTATAGTCGGTTCAGGGGATTTTCAGGAACGGGGGATCGCACATGCATGTGCCCAGCCACTCGCTCGAGCAAAAGGTGCGCTCACACCGCTCGACCGATGCGTTTCTGCAAAGGACTCACTGCCATAAAAATAAAGTACATGGAGTAGCGTCGATGACATCAGCAAATCTGTTCTGGCGCCGGGCGAAACTGCCCCTGGCCGTCAGCCTCGCTTCTACGCTCGCCGGTCCTGCATTCGGCGTCAGTTTCAACATCGGTGAAATCGAAGGCTCGTTCGACTCGTCGCTGTCGGTGGGGGCGAGCTGGTCGACAGCCAGCCCGAACAAGGATCTGATCGGCGTCAACAACGGCGGCAAGGGTCTGTCGCAGACCTCCGATGACGGCCACCTGAACTTCAAGCGCGGTGAAACCTTCTCGAAGATCTTCAAGGGCATCCATGACCTGGAGCTCAAGTACGGCGATACCGGGGTATTCGTCCGTGGCAAGTACTGGTACGACTTCGAACTCAAGGATGAGCATCGCGAGTTCAAGGACATCAGCGACTCCAACCGTAAAGAGGGCGCGCAATCGTCCGGCGGGCAGATTCTCGACGCCTTCGTCTACCACAACTACTCGATTGCCGACCAGCCGGGCTCGGTGCGCCTGGGCAAGCAGGTCGTCAGCTGGGGTGAAAGTACCTTCATCGGTGGCGGTATCAACTCGATCAACCCGATCGACGTGGCCGCCTTCCGCCGCCCAGGCGCCGAAGTGAAGGAAGGCCTGATTCCGGTCAACATGTTCTATGTGTCCCAGAGCCTGACCGACAACCTCTCGGCAGAAGCTTTCTACCAGATCGAATGGGACCAGACTGTCGTCGACAACTGCGGAACCTTCTTCTCCCAACCGGACATCATTGCCGATGGCTGTGCCGACAACCTGCGCGTGCTCAACAGCAGCCGCACGGTGCCGGGCGCGGCCCAGCAGTTCCTCGCCTCCCGTGGCGTGAACATCAACGAAGAAGGCGTGCTGGTACGGCGCGGCGCGGATCGCGATGCGCGTGACAGCGGTCAGTTCGGGGTGGCTCTGCGCTATATGTACGACCCGCTGGGTACCGAGTTCGGCGCCTACTTCATGAACTACCACAGCCGTGCGCCGATCTTCAGCGCCACGGGTGCGCCGCCGTCCGTGTACGGCGGCCTGGCTGGCCTGCCGGCGGCGTTGCGGCCGTTGGCACCGCTGATCGTCGCGGGCAACTCGCAGTACTTCGTCGAGTACCCGGAAGACATCCGCCTGTACGGCCTGAGCTTCTCCACCACCCTGCCTACCGGTACCGCATGGAGCGGTGAAATCAGCTACCGTCCCAACGCGCCGGTGCAGTTGAACACCACCGACATCCTGTTCGCCGGCGTGCGTCCAATCGGTGGCGCGCTGGCCAACGCCTCCCTGCTCAATGGCGTGCCAGGGCAAGACCTGAATGGCTACCGCCGCAAGGAAGTCACCCAGTTCCAGACCACCCTGACGCACTTCTTCGACCAGGTGATGGGTGCCAGCCGTCTGACCGTGGTCGGCGAGCTGGGGGTGACCCATGTCGGCGGTCTGGAAAACGCCCGCGAAGTGCGTTATGGACGTGACCCGGTCTATGGCCCGGGCCCACTGCCAGCCACTGGCGGCCAGGATACCTGCTTGGCGCTCAACACCGGCACCATCGGCGGTGCGGGTCCGGGTGCCTCCACTGCCAACCTGAGCCGCAAGTGCGAAAACGACGGCTATACCACCAGCACCTCCTGGGGCTACCGCGCCCGGGCGATCTGGGACTACAACGACGTGTTCGCCGGGGTCAACCTCAAGCCGAACGTCGCCTGGTCTCATGACGTCTCCGGTTATTCGCCAGGCCCAGGCGGCAACTTCGAGGAAGGGCGCAAGGCGATCAGCCTGGGCCTGGACGCCGAGTACCAGAACACCTACACCACCAGCCTGTCGTACACCAATTTCTTCGACGGCAAGTACACCACCGTGGATGACCGCGATTTCATCGCTCTCAGCTTCGGCGTGAACTTCTAAGAATTCGGATTCAGGACGACCATGAAGATGAAAACAACCAAGACTCTGCTGCAAGCCGGTGTACTGGGCCTGTCCCTGTTGGCGACCAGTGTCATGGCGGCGGTTTCCGCCGACGAGGCGGCCAAGCTGGGCGCGAGCCTGACACCGATGGGCGCCGAAAAGGCCGGTAATGCCGACGGTTCGATTACTGCCTGGAAGCCGTTGGCCAAGAGCGCCGGTAGCGCCGATGCCAAGGGGTTCCTTTCCGACCCGTATGGCAACGAGCAACCGAAGTTCACCATCACCGCGCAGAACGTCGACCAGTACAAGGACAAACTGTCCCCAGGTCAGGTCGCCATGTTCAAGCGCTACCCGGACACTTTCAAGATTCCGGTGTACCCGACCCACCGGGGCGCCACCGTGCCGGATGCGGTGTTTGCCGCGATCAAGAAAAACGCCACCAGCACCAACCTGGTAGGGGGTGGCAACGGCCTGGAAAACTTCGACACCGCCGTGCCGTTCCCGATTCCGAAAAGCGGCGTGGAAGTGATCTGGAACCACATCACCCGCTACCGCGGCGGCAGCGTGACCCGCCTGGTGACCCAGGCCACGCCGCAACAAAACGGTTCGTACAGCCTGGTGTATTTCCAGGACCAGTTCGTCTTCCGTGACCGGATGAAGGACTACGATCCAGCCAACCCGGGCAACGTGCTGTTCTACTTCAAGCAGAAGGTGACGGCGCCGGCGCGTCTGGCCGGTACCGTACTGCTGGTGCACGAAACCCTGGACCAGGTCAAAGAGCCACGCAAGGCCTGGGTCTACAACGCCGGCCAGCGCCGGGTACGGGCAGCGCCACAGGTTTCCTATGACGGCCCCGGTACCGCTGCCGACGGCCTGCGCACCTCCGACAACCTGGACATGTACAACGGCGCGCCGGATCGTTACGACTGGAAGCTGGAAGGCAAGAAAGAGATGTTCATTGCCTCCAACAGCTACAAACTCGACGATCCTAAGCTCAAGTACGCCGACATCATCAAGGCCGGGCACATCAATCAGGACCTCGCCCGTTACGAGCTGCGCCGGGTATGGCATGTGGTCGCGACCCTGAAGCCGGGCCAGCGCCATATCTACGCCAAGCGTGACTTCTACATCGACGAAGACACCTGGCAAGCCGCGGTGATCGACCAGTACGACGGTCGCAACCAGCTGTGGCGCGTGTCCGAGGCCCACTCCCAGGATTACTACAACGTCCAGGTGCCGTGGTACACCCTGGAAGCCATCTACGACCTGCAGTCCGGTCGCTACCTGGCCCTGGGCATGAAGAACGAGGAAAAGAGAGCCTACGACTTCGGCTTTACTGCCTCCAAGGCCGACTTCCAGCCTGCAGCGCTTCGCCAGGAAGGTGTGCGCTAAGCTTCAAACCTCCGTGTGATCTCCCAGAACGCCCCGGCTTGCCGGGGCGTTTCTGTTTGTACGCCGTTAGCGGCCCAGGTTTGTCGTTTTTTGTTGTAGTCTTTTTTCCGCAAAGCGGGGCAATCATCTTCAAATGTGCCATTTAAACCGCTAGTCTGCCCTGATCCGTACTGCCGAAGATTCTCTAACTAAAACGAGCCGGCCATGACTGATCTGTCCCGTACGCAAGGGTTCGCCAGCCAGGCCATGAGCGTCCTGGAGGGCCGCTTCTTTCGCCCGCCATTGCCCGACGGTCACGTACCGCGCCCGCGCTTGTGCCAGCGTCTGCACGCGGGGCTCGGTGGGCGCTTGCTGCTGGTCAATGCACCGGCGGGGTTCGGTAAAAGCTCGTTGGCAGTGGAGTTCTGCCAGGGTCTGCCCAGCCATTGGAGCAGCCTGTGGCTGGGGTTGAGCCGGCGCGACAACGACCCCGGACGTTTCCTTGAGCGCCTGCTCGAAGGTTTGCAGCAGTACTGCCCGGCGCTTGGCGGCCAGGCCCTGGGCCTGCTGAAGATGCGGCAGCGGCACCAGCCGTTTGCCTTCGAAGAATGGCTCGACGGTCTGCTCGACGAGCTCGCTCGTCACCTGCAACCGCACAACCCCTTACTGCTGGTGCTGGATGACTATCATCTGGCCCAGGGCCCGGTGCTCGACCGCTGCCTGCAGTTCTTCCTCAATCACCTGCCGCCTGGCCTGGTGCTGCTGGTCACCAGCCGGCAACGGCCGGACTGGCACCTGGCGCGCCTGCGCCTGTCGCGCCAGTTGCTTGAACTCAACGAACAGGACCTGCGTCTGACCACCGATGAGTCCCTGGCCGTACTAGGCCAGCAACCGACGGTATTGCGCGGCCAGGCGCTGGACAACCTGATCCAGCGCAGCGATGGCTGGGTCGCCGGTTTGCGTTTCTGGCTGCTGGCAGCCAACGAGGCCGGTGCCGACAGCGTCTTGCCCCAGGCCCTGCACGGTGGCGAGGGACTGATTCGCGACTACCTGCTCGAAGAAGTCATCGAGATACTGCCGGTCGAAGTGCAGGGTTTTCTCTACGACACCGCCTGCCAGGAACGCTTTTGCGCCGAGCTCTGCGATGCCCTGCGCGAAAGTCATGACAGCGCCGAGATCCTCCGCTACCTGCAGGCCCATCAGGTGTTCCTGGTGCCGCTGGACGAACATGGGCGCTGGTTCCGTTATCACCACCTCTTCTCTGACCTGCTGCGCAGCCGTCAGGCCAGCCTGCCACTGTCGAGCCTGCATTTACGCGCCTGTCGCTGGTTCCACGGCCAGGGCCTGCTCGATGAAGCGGTGGAGCAGGCCCTGCGTGCCGGGCATCTGGACGTGGCCGCCAACCTGGTGCAGAACCTGTCCGAAGAACAACTGCTGGCCGAACAGAACGTCGGCATGCTCCTGCGCTGGAAGATGGACCTGCCCGACAGCCTGCTGATCAGCACGCCGCGGCTGATCGTGCTGTACAGCTGGGCCCTGGGCCTGGCCGGGCAGCTGGATGCCGCCGAAGAGCTGGCCAGCCACCTGAGCCGCTTCTTGCCGGCGCCTTCGGCCACCGCACAGAAATCCATGCTGGCCCAATGGCTGGCGCTCAGCGGGGTGATCGCCCGTGGCCGCGGCGACCGCCAGCGGACCCTCCAATACTGCTCCGAAGCGCTTAACAGCTTGCCGTTCAAACGTTACGGGCAGCGCCTGGTGTGCCTCTCGACTTTGTCCAACCTGGCCATTGCCGATGCTGACTTCTGGCGTGCCCGTGGCTGGAACCGCGAGGCGCTGGAGCTGGCCCAGCGGGTTGGCAATCCCCTGTTCGAAGCCCTGGCCCATTACGACCGGGCGCGGGTACTGCACGCCCGAGGCGAAGTGTTGCGCGCCCTGGATGAAGTCCGCCAGGGCCTGCAACGCCTGCAGGGTTTGTCGGCGCAACGGTTGTACGCGGCGCGCGCACGGCTGACCCTGTACGAGGGCTACCTGCTGGCGGCCCGGCTGCAACCGGAAGCCGGGCGTAACCGCCTGCGCGCCGGCCTGATCGAGGCACGCGCCTGTCGTGACATCAGCGTACTGATCGGCCATTGCGTGATTGCTTCGCTCGATGGCCGCGAAGGGCGCTTCGCCGAAGCTTTCGCCGAACTTGCCGAAGCCGAGCGGCTGATGCACATCTGGGATGTGCCGCCGATTTTCTATCTGGCGATGATCACCCTGGTCAAATGCGAGTTGTGGCTGGCCCAGGGCCGTACCGATCTGGCCGAGTCCTGGCTGCTGCGCCTGGGCCAGACTTACGGCGGCGAACAGGCGGCTGCCGCTCCCGAGTTCCACCCGTTGTTGCCGCTGCATATCGAACTGCAGCAGGCTTTGCTCGAACGCACCCAGGGCCGGCTCGAGCAAGCCGGGCGGCGCTTGCAGGGGTTGGTGGAACGCGGCCAGGCCAGCGGCGGGCAGATGTTGTGTGTCACTGCGCTGTGCCAATGGATGGTTCTGCTGCTGGCCAGCAATAACGAGGTACAGGCGCGGGGCCTGTTGATCCTGGCCCTGGAGTCCGCGCGCGGCGGCGCCCTGCAACCCTTCCAGCGGCTGTTGCAGGATCACCCTAAATGGCTGCGCGAGCAGTTGCTGCAAAACCCTCAAGGGCCTGCCCAAAACAGCTTGCTGGGCTTGCTGCCGACGTTTGAACCGGTCGAGTCGACGGCGGGCAACGAGTCGTTGAGCAGCCGCGAGATGGCGGTGCTGGAGCTGATCGCCCAAGGTTGTTCGAACCAGGAAATCAGTGAGCGTCTGTTCATTTCCCTGCATACGGTGAAAACCCACGCCAGCCACATCAACGCCAAGCTTGGCGTCGAGCGTCGGACCCAGGCGGTGGCCCGGGCCAAATCCCTGGGGATGTTGCAATAGTGATACCCGGTGATTGCAGCGCAACCGCCCTTGACGTAAAAGGAAGGCAGCCGCTTGCCCCGCCGACCTTTGCTGGCGTGGGTCTTGCTTGAATCGGGATACCGATCCGGAGCAGCCGATGAGCCCGCAAAAAACAACAACGATTGCACTACCTGCCAGTACACGCCGGGCCCGGGAAATGCTCGCGGTGGACGGCCAGGTGCCGGAAGGCGTGCTGCGTGCCGAAATCGACGCTTCCTGGCGGCGCAGCCTTGATCATGGCGTCGGTGTGCACAGCCACAATGAGCTCGGTCTGGCGCCGATCGCCAACCTTGATTTGTTACTGGCCAACAACCGCCTGCTGCTCGATGCCGCCACCGCCGAGCTCGATTACTTGAGTGGGCACCAGGGCCAGGACGCCTTGATCATCCTGGCCAACGCCGATGCGACCATCCTCGCCGTCGAAGGCCCGGCCGAGGTGGTGCGCCACAGCACCGAGGCGGGGATTGCCCCAGGCACCCGCTGGAGCGAAGCCGAACGCGGTACCAATGCCCTGGGCACGGCGCTGGTGGAGGCGCGCACGGTGCAGATTGATTGCGGTGAACATTTTCTCGAACGGCTCAGCGATTATTCCTGTACCTCAGTGCCGATCCACTGCCCACAAGGCGATCTGTTCGGCGTGCTCGACCTGACGCGCCAGGGGCCCCTGGGCCGCTTGCAAGACCGTACCGCCTTGCTCGCCCTGGCGGTCAGCCAGATCGAAGGCAAGCTGTTCACCAGCAGTTATCCGCAGCACATCGTGCTGGCCTTCCACAGCCGCCGGCAATACCTCGGTTCGCCCTGGCAGGGCCTGCTGGCGTTGGGGCTGGACGGGCGTATCCTGGCCGTCAGCAACCAGGCCTGCCAACTGCTCGGCAGCCGCCGCGACGAGCTGCTCGGCCAGCACTGCGACAGCCTGCTCGGCATGCGCCTGGAGCAGTGGCTGGCACGGGTGCAACTGGGCAAGGTCGAGAGCATCGAAACGGCCAAGGGCGGTTTTTTCTACAAGACCCTGCAGGTGCCGCAACGGCCGCTGAGTATTACCCTGGCGCCTGCGCGCCCGCCTCGGCAAAGCCCTCAACAGCCAGACCTGGAGCGCCTGGGCGCGGGCAACAGCCGCCATGCCCGGGCGTTGCGCATGGCCCGCCAAGGCTTGGCCAACGGCCTGCCGGTGGTGCTGTTGGGCGAGACCGGCAGCGGCAAGGAGGTGGTTGCCCGCGCCCTGCATCAGGACAGCGCGCGCGCCGACAAACCGTTCGTGGCGGTGAACTGCGCGGCGATCCCTGAAGGCCTGATCGAATCGGAGCTGTTCGGCTACCGCGAGGGGGCGTTCACCGGCTCGCGGCGTGGCGGCATGATCGGGCGCCTGCAGCAGGCCCATGGCGGCACGCTGTTTCTCGACGAAGTTGGCGATATGCCGCTGGCCTTGCAGGCGCGCTTGTTGCGGGTGTTGCAGGAGCGCAAGGTGGCGCCGCTGGGCGCAGGCCAGGAGCAGGACCTGGACATTGCGCTGATCTGCGCCACCCACCGCGACCTCAAGGCCCAGGTGCAAAGCCAGCAGTTTCGTGAAGACCTTTATTACCGTATCCATGGCATCAGCGTGCAACTGCCGGCCCTGCGTGATCGCGAAGACCTTGCGGCGCTGGTGCGCAACCTGCTGGATCACCTCGGCGGCCACGGCGTCGAGCTTTCGTGTGAACTGAGTGCACTGTTTGCCGACTATCACTGGCCGGGCAACATTCGTCAGCTGGAGATGACCTTGCGCTTGTTGCTGGCCATGCGTGAAACCGATGAACAGGAACTGGGCCTGGATCATCTGCCCGACAACCTGCTCGATGAGTTGCGCGACAGTGCCCAGCCGCCCGGCACCAGCATGCGCGAAAGCCAGAGTGTGCTGATTCGCCAGGCCCTGGAGCGCCATGCAGGCAATGTCACCGCAGCAGCCGAAGCCCTGGGCATCAGCCGCGCAACCCTGTACCGCAAGCTCAAGCAGACGCAGCCTTGATCCAGCGCCTGCTGGCCCGCTTGATCGACCATGCCGACCCGCCGGCACTGGATGCGGCGCTGCGCTGGTTGTACGGCTTCGTTCGCCCGCAGCGTCTGGCGATCGCCGGTTTGCTCGGCTTGTCGCTGTGCGCCACCTTGTTGGTGCTGGTGCAGCCGTGGCTGACCAAGCTGCTGATCGACGATGGCCTGCTTGCGCGCGATTTTCCCACCCTGGCAACCATTGCCGGCCTGATGGTGGTGGCCGGGATCCTCGGCACCCTGTTGTCCGGGCTCAACCGTTACCTGCATACGCGCCTGTCCGGGCGCATGCTGTTTGCCTTGCGCGACGAGATCTACCGGCACCTGCAGGGCCTGTCGCCGAGCTTCTACGGCAAGCGGCGGATTGGCGACCTGATGTCGCGCCTGGATGGCGATGTCGCCGAGATCCAGCGCTTTGCCGTCGACTCGTTGTTCTCGGCCGTGTCCAGTGTCATTGGCCTGGTCTGCGCCCTGGCGATGCTGCTGGCGCTGTCGTGGCAGCTGTCGTTGCTGGCGCTGTTGCTGATTCCCCTGGATGTCTTGTGGCTGCGCTGGATGCGGCGCAAGGTCGAACGGGAAGTGCGCCAGTTGCGTGAGCGTTCGGCGGATGTTTCCTCGTTTCTGGTCGAGACCTTGCCGGCGATGAAGTTCATCCAGGCCGCTGGCCAGCAGCAACGCGAGGCCCGACGCCTGGACGGTCTGGGGCAGGGCTACATGAACCAGCTGCTGCGGGTGCAGGTCACCGAGTTCTTTACCCAGGCGGTGCCTGGCACCCTGACCTCGCTGTCGCGTGCCTGTGCCTTTCTGGTCGGTGGCTACTGGGTCGTGCAGGGCACCTGGCAACTGGGCGCGCTGATCGCTTTTTCCACCTACCTGGGCATGGCCGTAGGGCCGGTGCAGAGCCTGCTGGGCTTGTATGTGGCGATGCAGCGCATGAGCGTCAGCCTTGGCCGGGTCATGGAATTGCGCGGCGAAGTGGCGCAGGTCAGCAGCCCTGCGCAACCGCTGGCGGTGCCGGCGCGAGCGGATCTGCAGCTGCAAGGCGTGAGCTTCGCCCATCCGGGGCGGCCGCCGTTGCTGTGCGAGGTGCAGGCCGATATTCCCCACGGCAGCAAGGTGGCTTTGAGTGGCGCTTCCGGGGTCGGCAAGACGACATTGATCGACCTGCTGCAGCGCTTCTACGACCCGCAGGCCGGGCGCATCCTGCTCGGCGGTTGCGACCTGCGCGAGCTGGACCTGTTCGAGCTGCGTCGACGGGTGGCCGTGGTCAGCCAGGACATCGTGCTGTTTCGTGGCAGCCTGGCGGACAACATCGCCTATAGCGTGCCCGAAGCCAGCCGCGAGGCGATTGGCGAAGTGGCGCGCCTGGCGCAACTGGACAGCCTGATCGCGAGCTTGGCCGAAGGCCTCGACAGCCCTTTGGGCGAGCGCGGCCAGCAGTTGTCCGGTGGTCAGAAACAGCGCATCGCCATTGCCCGCGCGTTGCTCCAGGACCCGCTGATCCTGGTGCTGGATGAGGCCACCTCGGCAGTCGATGAAGCCACCGAGCGGGAAGTCATCGCCGCCATCGACGACCTGTTCAGTCAGCGTACCCGCATCCTGATCAGCCATCGTCCTTCAACCCTGGCCGATGCCGATGTGCGTCTGGAACTGCGCGACGGCCAACTGCGCGTGCGCCAGGGGCAGCCCGATGAAGCCTGAACTGCTGGTCGGTGTGGTCGACAGTGGGCATGCGCCGGGTACGGCCAACATTGTTGCCTCGTGCCGCTTCGAGCTGGGTAGCCTGGGGGTTGATGCCAGTGAGAGCATTGCCGATGCCCTCGGCCATGGCTCGGCGGTTGCCGCGGCCATCGCTTTACGGGCGAGCGAGGCAGGTTTGTGCATCGCGCAGGTGTTCGATCAGCGCGGGGTAACCAGCGCCTTGCAGGTCGCGGCGGCTATCGATTGGCTGCTGGAATGCAAAGTACGCCTGATCAACCTCAGTCTGGGCCTGCGTGAAGATCGCCTGGCCTTGCGCCAGGCTTGCCTGGCGGCGGTCGACGCCGGGGTGCTGGTGTGTGCATCGAGCCCGGCCCAGGGCGCGCCGGTGTTTCCGGCGGCCTATCCGGGTGTGGTGCGGGTCACCGGTGACGCTCGCTGCGCGCTGGATCAATGGTCGTGGCTGGGCTCGCCTCAGGCTGATTTCGGCGCTTGTGTGCGTAGCGCCGATGCACGCTTGTCTGGCGCCAGCCTTGGATGTGCGGCATTGACCGGGCATATCGCCGGCTACCTGCAACGGCAGCCGACGGCCAATAACCAACAACTGCTCGACTGGTTGCATGAGCAGGCCAGCTATCGCGGCAGCGAACGCCGAGGCGAGCCATGAGCCGGGTGCTGATTCTAGGCGCCGGTCCCGCGGGTGCTGCCGTGGCGCTGGGCTTGCGCCGGCTGGGCCATGAGGTGTGCGTGGTCAGTGAGTGGCGGCGCTTTGCGGCCCTGGAAGGGGTGTCGCAACGGGTGCTTGAAGGCCTGCGTGGTGCCGGGCTGCAAAAGGCACTGCAGTGCGCCAGTGGCGCTTCATTGCGCCAGGTGAGCTGGAATGGCGAGATTGCTGCACGCAATCATGAGTACCTGCTCGATCGACCGACATTCGACCGCGGGCTGCGCGCTGACCTGCATGCTGCCGGTGTCACCTTGATAGAAGCGCGGGTGCTGACGGTTCAGCGTGACCATGGGCGCTCAATTGTGCAGCTCGATGGCGCGCCTGAACTGTCGGCTGACTTTATCGTCGAGGCGCGCGGCCGGCAGGCGCCGCAGGCGGACAAAGACGCCCAGGGCAAAGCCTGGCGCGGGCCGCAAACCCTCAGTTTGCTCAACCGCTGGCAAGGCTCGCCCGGCGCTGCTGTCAGTGCGCTGGAGAGTGTGGCCGATGGCTGGGTGTGGATGGCTCGGCAAGCCGACGGGCGTTGCTACTGGCAGATGACCCTGGATGTCGCCAGCAGCGCATTGCCAGGTAAAGACGGGCTGCTCGACTACTGTCGCCAGCGCCGCCAGCAGTCGCAGTTTGCCCAGCGCTTTTTTGCCGACGCTCAAGAGCACGACCTGCAATTACATGCCCGCAGCAGCACGGCAATCTTGTCGCGGCACAGCTGTGGCGATGGCTGGATTCGGGTTGGCGATGCCGCCATGGCCGTTGACCCCTTGTCGGGTAACGGTATTTTCCAGTCATTGTCGTCGGCCTTGCAGGCCCCGGCGGTGATCAACACCTTGCTCAGCCTGCCCGAGCGTGCCGTCTTGGCCCGTCAGTTTCATCAGCAGCGGGTGGAGCAATTGTTCTGGCGTTTTGCGCGCATGGGCCGCGACTTCTATGCCCAGGAGCAACGTTGGCGCGGGCAGCCATTCTGGCAAGCCCGAAGTGGCTGGCCGGATGCCCAGCCGCTGCATCCGCCCACCGATTTCGCTGCCTTGCAGGTGCAATGGGCGCCGGTGCTACGCGACGGCCTGGTGGACCGCGCGCAGGTGGTGGTCAGCCCCGATCAACCCTTGGGCATCTGGCACTTGCAGGGCGTGGAGCTGGCGCCGCTGCTCAGCCGCCTGCGGCATGAGCCGGCCGTGCAGGTGCTGGCCGGCCTTGCGCCCGAGCAGGCGCAGCAGGTGCGCCGCTGGCTGCTCAGTCAGGGCTATCGGCCCTGAGGGTTACAGTTTGATCAGCACCGACTTGAGCTCGGTGTAGTGCTCGATAGCTGCCGCGCCCATTTCCCGACCCACCCCGGACATTTTGTAGCCGCCGAACGGCAGGGCCGGGTCGAGGGCGCTGTGGCAGTTGACCCACACCGAGCCGGAACGGATCTGCGGGATCATCCGGTGCACCGCGCCGAGGTTGTTGGACCAGATACTCGCACCCAGGCCGTAGGGGCTGTCGTTGGCCATGCGAATGGCATCAGCCTCGTCATCGAACGGAATGGCCACCAGCACCGGACCGAAGATCTCTTCCTGCACCAGCGAGTGACGCTGATCGACATCGACGATCACTGTCGGCTTGACGAAATAACCGGGGCCGAACTGTTCGCCACCGCAGGCGATGGTCGCACCGCTGCTGCGGCCTTGCTCGATGTAGTCGTAGACGCGTTTCTGTTGGCGCGCGGAAATCAGCGGGCCCATGTCCACGCTTGGGTCCAGGCCGTTACCGAGCTTCATGGCATTGGCGATGCCGGCGATATCGGCCACCACATTGTCGAAGTGCTTGCGCTGCACGTACAGGCGCGAACCGGCGCAGCACACCTGGCCCTGGTTGAAGAAGATCGCGCTGGCGGCGCCGGCGGCAGCCGTGGCCAGGTCGGCGTCGGCCATGACGATGGTCGGTGATTTGCCGCCCAGTTCCAGAGTCACCCGGGTCATGGAGTCCATGGCGATCTTGCCGATGGTCTTGCCCACGGCGGTGGAGCCGGTGAAGGTCAGCTTGTCGACCAGGGGGTTGCGGGTCAGGGCGTCGCCGGCGACCAGGCCGGTGCCGGTCACCACGTTGAACACACCCGCCGGGTAGCCCGCTTCCAGGACCAGCTCGGCCAGCTTGAGTACGCTCAACGGGGTTTCATCCGCCGGCTTGAGCACCATGGTGCAACCGGTGGCCAGGGCCGGGCCGAGTTTCCAGCAGGCCAGCAGCAGCGGGAAGTTCCAGGCGACGATGGCACCGACCACGCCCACCGCCTCACGGCGGACGAAACCGTGGAACTGATCGGCGGGCATCAACGGCATCGACACCTCGACGGTACTGCCTTCGATCTTGGTTGCCCAGCCGGCCATATAGCGCAGGAAGTCGATCGACAGCTGCACGTCCATGGCCCGGGCCACTACCGCACTCTTGCCGTTGTTCAGGCATTCGAGCTGGGCGAGGATTTCGCCGTCGCGCTCGAGCAGGTCGGCCAGGCGCCACAGCAGGTTCTGCCGCTCGCGTGGGCGGGTTCGGCTCCAGGCGGAATCATCGAAGGCCTGGCGTGCGGCGAGTACCGCGCGGTCGACATCGGCCGGGGTGGCAGCGGGCACCTCGCAGAGGTTTTCGCCGGTGGCTGGGTTGCGCAGGGTCAAGCGGGCGCCATCGCTGGAGTCGACCCAGTCGGCGCCGATCAGCATGCGTGGGGCGCGGCGAAGGAAGGCTTCGACGTCAGGGTGCAGGGGGGCAGTGGTGGACATGGCAAACCTCGTTGTTGTGAGTGAGTGCCGGGTGTTCGCAACGCTTGTGCCAAGGTGGCGAAGTCCCTGTTTTCAGGCGCCGAGGAGCCCGGATGGCAGGGGGTGGAAGGGAGGCTGCGTCTCATTTTGAGACAGCGTTGAGACGCACCTGAGATATGAAGGGTAGAGCCCAAACGCCTGTCGCAGAGTGTTACAGCTGTCGCGAAATTAAACGCCGTCACTGCTCAGGGATCGGTGCAAAGCCCTGAAATCAAGGCTGCCGGGTCTTGGCACACAATATGTATCGTCTGCTCAAGCGCGATAACGATAAGAACAATATCCCGTGGGAGGTCAGAGATTGATGAAGAGAACACTCCGCGTCGCCAGTGCCAGTGGCCTGCTGGCACTGGTTGCAGGGCTGGCCCTGCAGCCACAGTTGAGCCAGGCCCGTGAGGCCCAGGCGATCCTGCGCGAAACTTGTCAGGGTTGCCATCTGCCCGAGGGCGACAACGCCTATAGCCGCATCAGCCATCAGCGCAAGACCCCCGAGGGCTGGCTGATGACCATCGCGCGGATGCAGACCATGCACCAGGTGCAGATCAACGACGAAGACCGTCGCACCCTGGTCAAGTACCTGGCCGATACCCAGGGCCTGGCGCCGAGCGAAACCGAGGGGGTGCGCTACGCCCTTGAGCGGCGCCTGAACACCGTCGAGCAGTTCGACGACCAGACCAAACAGATGTGCGGCCGCTGCCACTCTGGTGCGCGTCCGGCCTTGCAACGGCGGCCGGCGCAGGAGTGGCAGCACCTGGTGAACTTCCACCTGGGGCAATGGCCTTCGCTTGAATACCAGGCGCTGTCCCGCGACCGTGACTGGCTCGATTTGGCCCTCAAGGACATGGTGCCGCTCCTGGCCAAGCGTTATCCGCTGGACAACCCGGCCTGGCGTGACTGGCAGCAGGCGATGCCCAAGGCCGGCGCGCTGGCTGGCGACTGGAGCTTCAGCGGTCACCTGCCGGGCAAGGGTGAGCTCAACGGGGTGATGAAGGTCAGCGCCCAGCCGGGTGACCGGTTCACGGTCAGCGTCGACGGCCAGTACGCCGACGGCACGCCGTTCAAGGGGCAGGGCAGCGCAGTGCTGTACAGCGGCTACGAATGGCGCGGCAGTGTCAGCATCGATGGCGTCAGCATGCGCCAGGTGTTCAGCGTCAATGGCGGTGAGATGAAAGGGCGGATGTTCGACAAGATTCACGACGAACGCGGCCTGGACTTTGTCGCCGCGCGCCAGGACCAGCCACGCTTGCTGGCCGTCCAGCCGGGCTACCTCAAAGCCGGCAGTGAAGCGCAGATCAGCCTGATCGGCAGCGGCTTGTCCGGCACGCCACGCTTTGGCGCTGGCATCGAGGTGCTCGAGGTGCTTGAGCAGAGCCCGCAGCGCATCAAGGTGAGGGTCAAGGCCGCAGACAGCGCGGTGGCCGGTGTGCAGACGGTCGCTGTCGGCAAGCTCGATGGCCCGCAACTGGCGATCTACCGCGACATTGCGCAGGTCAAGGTGGTCCCGGCGTTCTCGGTGGCGCGTATCGGTGAGGGCGGCGGTTCCACGCCCAAGGTCCAGGGCCGGTTCGATGCCGAAGCCTGGGGGGTGGGCGCCGATGGCAAGCCGTATCGCATTGGCCTGTTCCCGGCCAAATGGCGCGTCGAACCGTTCGATGAACGTGCCCGTGAAGACCAGGACGTCAAGTTCGCCGGCACCATGCAGGCTGACAGCGGGGTCTTCACCCCGGGCGATGCCGGGCCGAACCCGGCGCGCAAGATGTCGACCAATAACGCCGGCAATCTCAAGGTCATCGCTGCGGTCAGCGATGGCGGCAAGGCGCATACCGGTGAAGGCCAGATGATCGTGACCGTGCAGCGTTGGAACAACCCGCCCATCCCGTAAGGGCGGTGAAGTATCCAGGCCACCAGGTGTACACGAGGAGGTTGCGATGGGCGTTATTCTGAATCTGGTTGAACGTAATCTGCATGAGGTGCACGTCGATGCTGCACGCATGCTGTTCCATATCCCCAGCAGTTCGCTGTTTGCCAGCGACGACCTGACCGGGGAAATCATCGATGCGCTACGTACCGAAGGCTGTTCCAGCGAGGACTTGGTGCAGCGCCTGGGCGCGCGCTTCGACGGCACACAAGTCAATGAAACCTTGCGCGAGCTGATCGCCCTGGAGCTGGTCAGCGACGGCTCGCCGCTGAGCCCCGAGGTGGCACTCAAGCGGGTCGAGCGTACCGCGCTCAACACCGTGGTACTCAACGTCAACACCGGCTGCAACCTCAGTTGCACCTACTGCTACAAGGAGGACCTGGACAAGCCTTCGGCCGGCAAGCGCATGGAGGTCGAGACTGCGGTGGCCTCGGTGGAGATGCTGCTCAAGGAGTCGCCCGACGAGCCGGTCTACACCGTGGTGTTTTTTGGTGGCGAGCCGTTGAGCAACCGCAAGCTGATCGAGTACATGGTCGACTACTGCGAGCAGCGCTTCAGTGCCGCGGGCAAGCGCGTGGAGTTCGTCATGACCACCAACGCCACACTGCTCACCGAAGAAATCGTCGACTACCTCAACGCCCACCGCTTTGGTTTGTCGGTGAGCATTGACGGGCCCAAGACCGTGCACGATCGCAACCGCATCACTGTCGGCGGCCAGGGCACCTACGATGTGGTACGGCGCAAGGCCGACATGCTGCTGGCGCGCTATGACAGCCGCCCGGTCGGCGCGCGGGTGACCCTGACCCGTGGCGTCACCGATGTCGAGACCATCTGGAACCACCTGTTCAACGAAATGGGCTTTGCCGAGGTTGGTTTTGCCCCGGTCACCAGTGGCGACATCAGCGACTACAACCTCAGTGGTGACGAGCTGATCGAGGTCTTCGCCAACATGAAAGCCCTGGGGCGCAAGTACCTGGAGGCGGCGCTGGAGCATCGCAATATCGGCTTCTCCAACCTGCACCAGTTGATCACCGATATCCACGAAGGGCACAAGAAAGCCCTGCCGTGCGGCGCCGGGTTGAAGATGCTGGCGGTCGATCACAAGGGCGAGCTGAACCTGTGCCATCGTTTCACCGGTTCGAGCCTGCCGACCTTTGGCAACGTCCACAGTGGGGTCAAGCAGGTCGAACTCAACGACTTTTTGTCCCAGCGCCTGGACCGCACCGACACCGGCTGCGACAGCTGTCGCATCCGCAACCTGTGCTCCGGTGGCTGCTACCACGAGAGCTATGCCCGCTACGGCGACCCGGCCCACCCGACCTACCACTATTGCGAACTGATGCGTGACTGGGTGGACTTCGGCATCGAGGTCTACAGCCGGATCATGGCCGTCAATCCGGCGTTCATCAACCGCTACATCACCCCGCGCAAGGTCCACTGACATGAAGCATCTCAAGCCCATCAACAATAAAGCGCTCAAGCTCGAACAGGCTGCCGACGAGAACCGCATCGAAGAAGTGTTGGCGATGAACTCCGTGGCCGGCTGCGCCTCGACCACTGACCCGGGGTGGGAGATCGACGCCTTCGGTGGCGTCTCGTCGTTGTGCCAGCCGATGGAGGCCGACCTGTATGGCTGCTCCGACCCTTGCTGGTGGCCGGCCCAGGTGCCGGACATGATGAGCACCTACCCGGACTGGAACAAGGATGCCCAGGCGTCCAACGACAATTGGCGCAACCTGGGCACCGTGTTCCCGGATGACAAATGAGCCCCGAGCCGAACAAGAGGGATATCCGCATGCTTCAGATTGCAACCCGCGGCCTGGCCGCCCTGGCGCTGTGCGCCGCGAGTTCCGGTGCGGCGCTCGCCGATCCGGGCAAAGCCCTGAACCCGGGCCACGAGTATCTGGTGACCACCAACTACCCGAACAACCTGCACATTCTCGACCTGGCCGACGACAGCCTCTACAAGACCTGCCAGATGCCCGACGCCTTCGGCCCCGGAACCGTGCAGTTGTCGCCGGACCGGCGCATCGCCTACGTGCTCAATAACCACTACGCCGACATCTACGGCGTTGAACTGGACAGTTGCAAACAGGTGTTCCACGCCAGTATCAGCCAACTGCCGGGCGAGAAGGCGCGTTCGATGTTCTCTTTCACCGTCAGCCATGACGGCAAGGAGATCTACACCGTCGCCAACCCGACACGCATGCTCAACGACCATTACGTGGTGCAGCCGCCGCGCCTGGATGTCTATGCCAGCAATGCCGGGCTGGACGCCAAACCGCTGCGCAGCTTCCCGGCGCCGCGCCAGCTGACCATCATGCAGAGCGGTGACGACGGCAGCCTGTACGTGGCCGGGCCGGACCTCTACAAGGTCAACGTGCAGACCGGCAAGTTCGACGTGCTGGTGCCCAGCCGCCACTGGCAGCGGCCGCTGTACAGCGCGCCGGACGTGCTCTACGTGTGGAACCAGCAAACCTACCGCCACGACTTCTCGCTGCTCTACACCACGGCGAAATTCAAGGATGACAAGCGCGACCCGGCCAGCGCAGAAAACCTCTATGGTTTCTTCAACATTGACCTTGCCACCGGCAAGACCCAAACCGTCGATTTCGGCCCGCTGACCGAGGTCTACTTCAGCGGCATGATCTCGCCCAAGGACCCCAACCTTGTCTACGGCGTGCTCAATCGCCTGGCCAAGTACGACATCAAGCAGAAGAAGCTGGTCAAGGCCGCAACCCTCGAGCACAGCTACTACTGCATTTCCTTCAACAAGGCAGGCAGCAAGATCTACCTGGCCGGCACCTACAACGAAGTGGCGATATTCGATGCCGACAGCCTTGAGCCACTGGGCAAGATCAAGTTGCCAGGCGGCGACATGGCAATCACCACGGCGCAGGTGTTTACCCGCTGAACTTGCCGCCAGCGCCGTTGCCCGCCGTTGGGCCGCGGCGCTTTACTCGGTGTGTGGCATGAACGATGATGTCTTAATGCCATTATCTGTTTCGTTGCCGCTACCAACGTCCAGCAAATATGCGCAGCGCAAGCCTCAAGCTATCGCCCTGTGTGGCCGATACTCTGCGAGTGCGGCCCGATTAATCGCCGCAGCGAATCTCCCGCGAAGCCGAGCCTGTCCGTGAAGGTGTCTCTGCGTCTATTTTTTTATTTGCCATGACAGGTTTCGTGGATGCAGGTCTACAGCCAAAAAAGCTTTCTGATCGTCGATGACTTCTCCGATTTTCGCAGCTCGGCCCGCTCGATGCTGCGCGAGCTGGGCGTGCGTGATGTCGACACTGCCGACAGCGGCGAGCAGGCGCTGCGCATGTGCGCGCAGAAGCGCTACGACTTCATCCTCCAGGACTTTCACCTGGGCGACGGCAAGAAGAACGGCCAGCAGGTGCTTGAAGACCTGATCCTCGACAAGCTGATCAGCCATGAGTGCGTGTTCCTCATGGTCACCGCCGAAAGCAGCCAGGCCATCGTCCTCAGTGCCCTGGAGCACGAGCCCGACGCCTACCTGACCAAGCCGTTCAACCGCATCGGCCTGGCCCAGCGTCTGGAAAAGCTGGTGCAGCGCAAGACCCTGCTCAAGCCGATCCTCCAGGCCCTGGACCGCGGCCGCCCGGCCGAAGTGCTGGCGGCCTGCGCCGAGCTGTGCAAGAAGGACCCGCGCTTCGCCCCGCTGTGCCTGCGTTACCGCGCCGATGCCCTGCGGGATCTGAACCGCTTCGATGAACTGGAGAAGTTCCTCACCACCATCATCGCCAGCCGTGCCACGCCCTGGGCTTATGCGGCGCTGGGCAGCCTGCTGTTCAAGCGCAACCAGTTGGCCCAGGCTCAGGGTGTGTACGAACAGGCACTCAAGGCCTTCCCGATGATGCCTGGCCTGTACGACGGCCTGGCTGAAGTGCTGGTGGCCCAGGGTGAAAGCAAGCGCGCCCAGGGCGTGCTGGAAGAGGCCGTGCGCCTCTCGCCCCTGGCTGTGCGCCGGCAGATGATGCTGGGCAAGCTGGCCCTGAGCAACGATGACTACGACACCTCGTCCAAGGCCTACCGCCACGCCGTCAACCAGGGCCAGAGCTCGCGCTACAAAGACCCGGAAAGCAACCTCGGGCTGGTTCAGGCGCTGATGAACAAGAACGCCGGCAACGGCCTGGATGCGCGCACCCGGGTCGAGATCAATACCGTGCTCAGCGAAGTGGCCAAAGAGAACGTCGAAGACCAGGGCTTGCAGGTGCGTGCGCGGCTGATGAAAGCCGCCAGCCTGCAGCAGGCCGGCGACGCCGAAACCGCCGCCAAACTGACCGAACAGGCCATGGCCCGGCTGGAGAAAATGGACCAGTTCTTCTCGGTTGAGGCGGCGCTGGTAGTGGCCACGCAACTGCAGAAACTCGGCCAGGAGTCGGCCGGTACCTCGATCCTCAAGGGCTGTGTAGAAACCTACGGTGACGACCCCAAGGTGATGCAGAGCGTGGCGCAATTGACCGATGACCCCAGCGTGCTGGGCGCGGTGACCGAAGCGGTCGATCTTAACCGCCAGGGCGTGCGCAGCTACCAGGCTGGCCAGCTCAGCGAAGCGCTGGCGCAGTTCCGCCGGGCCCTGACGCTACAGCCAAAGAACATCAGTATCGCCCTCAACACCGCCCAGGCGCTGTTGCGCATCGGTGGCGAGACCCCGCCGCCGGCGATCATGGACGAGTGCCGCGCTTGCCTGGGCAGCGTCACCGGCATCCCGAAGAGCGACAACCGTTACGATCGCTACCGCAAACTGCACATCCGGGCTTTTGGCGCATGAACCAGGACAACCAGGGGCTGGATTTTTCCACGGTGATCGCCTCCACCGTACACGACATGAAGAACTCCCTCGCCGCCCTGACCCAGGCCCACAGCCAGTGGCTGGCGCGCCTGCCCGAAGCCCTGCGCAGCGGCAGCGAGCAGGGTGTGATGGAGCACGAGTTCAGCCACCTCAACGGCATGCTGGTGCAGTTGCTGGGCCTGTATAAACTGGGCGTCAACCAGTTGCCCATGTGCCCCGACTACCACGAGCTTGACGACTTCATCGAAGCCCAGCTGGCCGCCCAGCAGAACCTGCTGCAGCACCGCGACATCCTCGCCAGCTGGCGCATCGAAACCGCCAGCCCGTTGGGCTTTTTCGACCGCGAACTGGTCGGCTCGGTGGTTACCAACATCCTCAACAACGCCATTCGCTATGCCGGACACACCTTGCTGATCAGCGTCAGCGACGAAGGCGAGCAACTGGTGCTGAGCATCAACGACGATGGCCCGGGCTTCCCCGCGCGCATGCTCGAACGTCAGCAGGAGTATGTGCAGGGTATCGACGGCAAGAGCGGCAGTACCGGCCTTGGCCTGTACTTTGCCGCGCGGATCGCCGCGCTGCATGAGCGCAACGGCGTGAGGGGGCGGATCGAGATTGCCAATGGCGGGGTTCTGGGCGGCGGGCTGTTCCGGCTCTATCTGCCCTGACGCTTGTCGAGCCTGTTTCAGGCGTGAGGTGACGAGCGTCGTCGCAGGCCTTACCCGCCTGTGCGACACTCTGTTATTTGCTCCTCAGGATTGCTCCGATGAACCCGGCTAACCCCGCCCTGATCCGCGAAACCTTCCCCGTCGGTCCGTTGCAGTGCAACTGCACCATCATCGGCGACCCGATCAGCAAAAAGGCCATCGTCGTCGACCCGGGCGGCAACCCTGAGCAAATCCTCGCCCGCCTCGATGCCCATGGCCTGAAGGTGGTGAGCATCATCCATACCCACGCGCATCTGGATCACTTCCTCGCCTCCGGGCAGTTGAAGGAAAAGACCGGCGCCACCCTGCACCTGCACAAGGACGACCAGTTCCTCTGGGACAACCTGGAAATGCAGTGCCAGATGTTCGGTGTGCCCTACATCCCGGTACCGCCGCCGGACCGCTGGCTGGCCGATGATGAAGAGCTGGCCTGCGGCTGTGGCGTGGCCTTGCACACCCCCGGGCACACGCCGGGCTCGATGAGTTTCTGGTTCGCTGATGCCAAGCTGCTGATTGCAGGCGATACGCTTTTTCGACGTGGGATTGGTCGCACCGATTTGTGGGGTGGCGATCAAGCGACTATCGTTCGTTCGATCAAGCAGCGCCTGTACAGCCTGGATGAAGAGGCCACGGTGGTGACTGGCCATGGTCCGGACACCCGCCTGGGCGATGAGATGCGCCAGAACCCGTTTGTGCGCGCCTGAGGCGCAAGGGAATTTTTCTGCTTTGCTGCAATCCAAGGCTGGCATAGATCCGAATCAGATCCGCTGCACTTTCGAATTACAGTAGGAGCTTGTCCATGTTCACCATGCGTCGTTTGATTATCGTCGCTACCGCTGCCGCGCTGATGTCCGGTTGTGCCAGCCCCAACCCGTATGACAGCCAGGGTCAGGCGCAGCAGGGCTCCACAGGGATGAGCAAAACCGCCAAGTACGGCGGCCTGGGCGCGCTGGCCGGTGCCATTGCCGGTGCCGCCATCGACCACAACAACCGCGGCAAGGGTGCGCTGATCGGTGCTGCCGCCGTGGGCGCCGCCGCTGCCGGTTATGGTTACTACGCCGACAAGCAGGAAGCCGCGCTGCGTGAAAGCATGGCCAACACCGGTGTCGAGGTGCAACGCCAGGGCGACCAGATCAAACTGATCATGCCGGGCAACATCACCTTCGCCACCGACTCGGCCAACATCGCCCCGAGCTTCTACTCGCCGCTGAACAACCTGGCCAACTCCTTCAAGCAGTTCAACCAGAACACCATTGAAGTGGTCGGCTACACCGACAGCACCGGCAGCCGCCAGCACAACATGGATCTGTCCCAGCGTCGGGCGCAATCGGTGGTCACCTACCTGACCTCCCAGGGTGTCGATGGCAGCCGCGTCAGCGCCCGCGGCCTGGGCCCGGACCAGCCAATCGCCAGCAACGCCGACGCCAACGGCCGCGCGCAGAACCGTCGGGTAGAGGTCAACCTCAAGCCGATTCCTGGGCAGCAGTACCAGTAAGTTGCAGGATGTGAAAAAGGGGAGCCGGGCTCCCCTTTTTTGTGCCTGCAGTGGCCTCATCGCGGGTCAAGTCGGGTCGCCGCAACGCCGCTCCCAAGAGGCCTGGCTAGCATCCTGCAACAGCCTTGGGCTGGTAGTTTAAGTCTCCTAGGACCTATCCTACGAACTCTGTCGCCCTGCAGATGATTGCTCCGGGGGAAGTACGCCACTAGGCTCACCAGGTCGCTGATGTATCAGCGATCGGGTTTGGCGACCTGGAGCAAACAAAAGACTGCACCATTGTGAATGGTTGTCGGCGTTACGTTGCGCTGACAGCACTTAATGGTGGCTGTGCGCGGGAGGGCTTCGGCCCTGCCGGGTTTTCCTTTTGGCTCGGTTCGCCAATCCGCGTACAGCCGCCACCCCTTTGTTTGGCGACGAGTTGGTGGCTGCTCCATTCCAAAAGGAGCTCCATCATGAAAAAGATCGTTCCAGATCCACCTGAATTCCACCTTCTCGAAACCACAGAGACGCCCTTCGGCCTCTGCGATGTCGGTCATCCACAGTTATTCGCCGTGCGCGCCGGGGTCAATGTCGAAGATGCGCTGGTGCATGCGTCGCTGTATCTGAAATGCGCGAGCCTGACCGGGCCGCTGGCGGTTGAGCATACCCGTGAGCCGGGGCGAGGGTTTCTTCAGGCGACCCTGCATTCCCATGAAATGGCCAAGGCATTGATTGATGCGTTGCTCGATGGGCTGGAGAGCCGGGCAATCAAGGCTTGAGGCGGCTGATCGCGGGGCAAGCCCGCTCCCACAGAGACAGCACAAAATCCTGTGGGAGCGGGCTTGACCCGCGATGTACTTAGCTTGGGCTTCTGGTGGTGATCGTCAGCACATCGGTATAAACGATGACGACAGTCTGGCCGATTTTGAGGTTCTTCATGCGCTCCTGAAGTTCAGGGTCTTCGACCTTCACGACCTTTTGCGGGCCTTCAGGTGGCATCAGCGTGACTTCGTGGGTTTTCAGGTCAATCTTGGTGATCTTCGAGGTGACCTTGATCTGACGGAACGCCTCGCCACCAGGGTTAGGGTTGTCTTGAGTGGCACGGATTACCCCGGCTTCCTTGCTCACGCCAGGTGCACCGCCAACGGTGGTATCGAGCACGGTAGCAACCGAGCGGTTGACCGTGATCTTGACCAGGTCACCGACCTTGAGGTTATGCAGGTCCTTGGCCTTGTCGCTCAGCTGGATAGGCACCTCAGAGTTCTCAGGCCCTGCCACGGTAACGATGCGCTTGTCGAGGTCAATGGCAAGGACTTTGGTGTCCACCACATCCTCAGTGGCGATAGCGTCGATCAGTTTCTCTTCTGCCTGCACCGTGAAACTGGCTGCAGACAGAAGTGAAACAACAGCAAAAGCATGGGCAAAGCGGCGCAGCGGTTTCATAGGCTTACGTTCCTTGTGATTGCTAGTGAAATCATCGTAGGAAGTGAGCATAGATGCTGTCCGGTAAATTACCCGTCGGCGTTTTGTCGCAGCCGTTCCAGCAAGGCGTCCTTGTCGCTCCACAGCTGGTTGATCCATTGCTGGAAGGCCAGGCGATAGGTCTCATCCTGGTCGTAGTTCCTGCCCAGGAACTCGGCAGGGATCGCCAACTCCTCGAAGTGCACGACGAAGTGCTTCACCCGCCCACACAGCAGATCCCAGAAACCTGGCGCACCGTTTGGATAATGAATGGTGACGTTGATGATCGATTGCAGCTGCTCGCCCATGGCATCGAGCACAAAGGCAATGCCGCCGGCCTTGGGCTTGAGCAGGTGCTTGAACGGTGACTGCTGCTGGCGATGCTTGGCTTCGGTGAAGCGCGTGCCTTCGGCGAAGTTGAAGATCGCCGTCGGCTTGCCGCGAAACTTGGCGCAGGTACGGCGCGTGGTTTCCAGGTCCTTGCCGGCCTTTTCCGGGTGCTTGGCCAGGTACGCCTTGGAGTAGCGCTTCATGAACGGGAAGCCCAGTGCCCACCAGGCCAGGCCGATTACCGGCACCCAGATCAGCACCTGCTTGAGGAAGAACTTCAGCGGGCGGATACGGCGGTTGAGCACGTACTGCAGCACCAGGATATCGACCCAGCTCTGGTGGTTGCTGGTGACCAGGTAGCTGTGCTGGTAATCCAGCCCAGCCAGCCCCTCGACCTGCCAGCGGGCCTTGCCCAGCAGGTTGATCCAGGCATTGTTGTTGCTGATCCAGGCTTCGTGGATGTGGCGCATCAGTTCATCGGTAAGCCGCTGCGCCGCGGCGAACGGCAACAGCAGCTTGAACAGGCTGACGATGAACAACGGGGTGCAGCAAACGATGGTGTTGAGCGCCAGCAGCAGCGAGGCGATAACCCCGCGCAGCGGCGCGGGAAGCAATCCGAGCATGTTCAGCTATCCAGTGAGCGGTTGGCCTGAATGGCGGTCAGGGCGATGGTGTAGACGATGTCGTCGACCTGGGCGCCGCGCGGCAGGTCGTTGACCGGCTTGCGCAGGCCTTGCAGCATCGGCCCCAGGCTGACGCAATCGGCGCTGCGCTGCACGGCCTTGTGAGTGGTGTTGCCGGTGTTCAGGTCGGGGAACACGAACACCGTGGCGCGGCCGGCCACCTGGCTGTTGGGCGCCAGTTGCCGGGCGATGTCCAGGTTGGCGGCGGCGTCATATTGCAGCGGGCCGTCGATCAGCAGGCTGCGCTGGGATTGCTGGGCCAGCAAGGTGGCTTCGCGGACCTTCTCGACCTCTTCGCCGCTGGCCGAATCACCGCTGGAGTAGCTGATCATCGCCACCCGTGGGGCAATGCCGAAGGCTTCGGCGGAGTCGGCGCTCTGCAGGGCGATTTCCGCCAGTTCATTGGCCGTCGGGTGCGGGTTCATCACACAGTCGCCGTACACCAGCACCTGCTCGGGGAACAGCATGAAGAACACCGACGACACCAGGCTGCAACCCGGCGCGGTCTTGATCAGTTGCAGGGCCGGGCGGATGGTGTTGGCGGTGGAATGCACCAGGCCCGAGACCAGGCCGTCGACCTCGTCCAGGGCCAGCATCATGGTGCCGATCACCACCGGGTCTTCCAGCTGCTGTTCGGCCATCGGTGCGTTGAGGCTCTTGCTCTTGCGCAGGCTGACCATCGGCTCGACGTAACGCTCGCGGATCAGGTCCGGGTCAAGGATCTCCAGGCCTTCGGGCAGGCTGATGCCCTGGGCGCGGGCCACGGCCTGAACGTCATCAGGCTTGGCCAGCAACACGCAGCGGGCAATGCCGCGTGCCTGGCAGATGGCGGCGGCCTGCACGGTCATCGGTTCGGCGCCTTCGGGCAGGACGATGCGCTTGTTGGCCTGCTGGGCGCGCTGGATCAACTGGTAGCGGAACACCGCCGGCGACAGGCGCAACTCGCGCGGCGTGCCGCAGCGCTGGTGCAGCCAGTCGGCGTCCAGGTAGCCGGCGACGAAATCGGTGATCAGCTCCGCGCGCTCGCGGTCATCCACCGGGATTTCCTTGTTCAGGCCGTTGAGCTGGTTGGCGGTGTCGTAGGAGCCGGTGCTCACCGAGAGGATCGGCAAGCCGGCCAGCAGCGCGCCCTGGCACAGTTCGAGGATGCGCGGGTCGGGCTTGCTGTCGCTGGTCAGCAGCAGGCCGGCCAGCGGCACGCCGTTGATCGCTGCCAGGCTCACGGCGAGGATGATGTCGTCACGATCGCCCGGGGTCACCACCAGGGTGCCGGGCTTGAGCAGCGGCACGGTATTGGCCACGGTACGGGCGCAGATGATGATCTTGTTCATCCGCCGGGTTTCGTAGTCGCCGGCATTGAGCACCTGGGCACCGAGCAGTTCGGCCACGTCGCGCGTGCGCGGGTCGTTGAGGCCGGCCTGGAACGGGATGCAGCCGAGCAGGCGGAAGTCGCCGCCGCGCAGCAGCGGCGAATGCTCGGTCAGGCGTGCGGCAAAGGCGTTCATGTCCTCGTCGGTGCGCACCTTGTTGAGGATGACCCCGAGCACTTTCGGGTCGCGCGGGCCACCGAACAGCTGGGCCTGCAACTCCACACGCCCGGACAGCTCGGTGAGCACTTCGTTTTCTGGCGCCGACACCAGGATCACCTCGGCATCCAGGCTCTTGGCCAGGTGCAGGTTGACCCGTGCGGCGTAGCTGGCGTGGCGGGTGGGGACCATGCCTTCGACCACCACCACGTCCTTGCCGATGCAGGCCTGCTGGTAGAGGGTGATGATTTCTTCGAGCAGTTCATCCAGCTGGCCGTCGCCGAGCATGCGCTCGACATGGGCCAGGCTCAGCGGCTGTGGCGGCTTGAGACCGTGGGTGCGGGCAACCAGTTCGGTGGAGCGTTCCGGGCCGGTATCGCCCGGGTGTGGCTGGGCAATCGGCTTGAAGAAACCGACCTTCAGCCCGGCGCGCTCCAGGGTGCGCACCAGGCCCAGGCTGATTGAAGTCAGGCCGACACCAAAATCGGTCGGCGCGATAAAAAATGTCTGCATGCGAGCGTCTCGAAATGAGCTGTGCAAAAGAATCAATTGCCAAGGGTATCGCTATCGACCCCCTGAGCGCACCCGCGGTAAATATCCGGCAACCCGTTTGTCCGGGTTGCGTTCGCTTTCAGGCGATGCCTTGGTTACACTTGTTCGTTCTACATTCTTATGCAAAAGGTCTCGCCCCATGCTGATCGCCGCCAACAAGGCTGTCTCCATCGACTATACCCTGACCAACGACGCTGGTGAGGTCATCGACAGCTCCGCCGGCGGCGCTCCGCTGGTCTACCTGCATGGCGCAGGCAACATCATCCCGGGCCTGGAAAAAGCCCTGGAAGGCAAAACCACCGGTGACGAGCTGGAAGTTGCCGTTGAGCCGGAAGACGCCTACGGCGAATACCTGGCCGAGCTGGTCAGCACCCTGAACCGCAGCATGTTCGAAGGTGTCGACGAGCTGGAAGTGGGCATGCAGTTCCACGCTTCGGCGCCGGACGGCCAGATGCAGATCGTCACCATTCGCGACCTGGACGGCGACGATGTCACCGTTGACGGTAACCACCCACTGGCTGGCCAGCGCCTGAACTTCAAGGTCAAGGTCGTCAATGTGCGTGACGCCAGCGAAGAAGAAGTAGCCCATGGCCATGTCCATGGCGAAGGTGGCCATCACCACTGATTTTCTGCGCTAAGCTCAGAGAGTCGCGAAGGCGCCCGGGCAAGTCCGTCGCACTCCAGCAGGGGAAGACGGCTTGGCAGGGGCGCCTTTTTAATGGGCTGGTTTTACTGATTGCAGCCCGCAGCGGCAACCGGGATCTGGAAAGGGGAGTACGTCATGAGTGCATTTCACGACCTGAAGTTGACAGCGCTGGATGGCCAGGAGTTGCCTCTGGCGCCGTTCAAGGGCCAGGTGGTGCTGGTGGTCAATGTCGCCTCCAAGTGTGGCCTGACCCCGCAGTACGCGGCGCTGGAAAACCTCCATCAGCAGTACAAAGGCAAAGGCTTCAGCGTGCTGGGCCTGCCGTGCAACCAGTTTGCCGGGCAGGAGCCGGGCTCTGAAGAAGACATCCAGAAGTTCTGCAGCCTGAACTACGGCGTGACCTTTCCGTTGGGCAGCAAGCTGGAGGTCAATGGCCACGACCGCCATCAGTTGTACCGCTTGTTGGCCGGCGAAGGCGCCGAGTTCCCCGGCGATATCACCTGGAACTTCGAGAAGTTCCTGGTCGGCAAGGACGGCCGGGTACTGGCGCGCTTCTCGCCACGTACCGCGCCGGATGATCCGACGGTGGTGCAGGCGATCGAGAAGGCTTTGGCCTGATCGGCCCCATCGCGGGGCCAGCCCGCTCCTACACTTCTGTAGGAGCGGGCTGGCCTCGCGATGCTGTTCAATCACCCAGATCAATAGTACTGGGCCACCCGAACGGCTCACCCTATTCTCAGGCGCATTCCCTATTTCCAGGAGCGCCGCATGTCCGCCACCGCACTGTTCATTCCCTTCCAACTGGGCACCCTTGAACTGCCAAGCCGTGTGGTTATGGCACCGATGACCCGCACCTTCTGCCCTGGCGGCGTACCCCATGCTCAAGTGGTCGAGTACTACCGCCGCCGCGCGGCCGCAGGCGTTGGGCTGATCATCAGCGAAGGCACCACCGTCGGACACAAAGCCGCTAACGGCTATCCGAACGTGCCACGCTTTTACGGTGAAGACGCTCTGGCCGGCTGGAAGAACGTCGTCGACGCCGTTCACGCCGAAGGCGGGCGCATCGTGCCGCAGCTCTGGCACGTGGGCAGTGTGCGCCGCCTGGGCACCGAGCCGGATGCCAGCGTGCCGGGCCATGGCCCGAGCGAGAAGCTCAAGGACGGCCAGGTCGTGGTGCACGGCATGAGTCAGGCGGATATTCGCGAAGTGATCGAGGCTTTCGCCCAGGCCGCTCGTGATGCCCAGGCCATTGGCATGGATGGCGTCGAGATCCACGGCGCCCATGGCTACCTGATCGACCAGTTCTTCTGGGAGGCCAGCAATCAGCGCACGGACGAGTACGGCGGCGATCTGGCAGGCCGTTCGCGTTTTGCCATCGAACTGATCCAGGCGGTGCGCGCAGCGGTGGGGCCGGACTTCCCGATCATTTTTCGCTTCTCGCAGTGGAAGCAGCAGGACTACAGCGCACGCCTGGTGCACAGCGCCGACGCCCTCGGTGCGTTCCTGCAGCCACTGGTGGATGCCGGTGTGGATATCTTCCATTGCTCGACCCGGCGCTTCTGGGAGCCGGAGTTCGAAGGCTCGGACCTCAACCTGGCCGGCTGGACCCGTCAGCTCACCGGCAAACCAACCATCACCGTCGGCAGTGTCGGCCTGGATGGCGAGTTTCTGCAGTTCATGGTGGCAACCGACAAGGTGGCGCAGCCGGCCAGCCTTGAGAACCTGCTCAAGCGTCTGAACAATGACGAGTTCGATCTGGTGGCGGTCGGCCGGGCGCTGCTGGTCGACCCTGAATGGGCTGCCAAGGTGCGCGACGGCCGTGAACAGGACATCCTGCCGTTCAGCCGCGAGGCGTTGACGACCCTGGTTTGATCGCAAGTGTTGCCCGGGCTGGGCGCGCAACGCTGCCCGGGCCCTGGCGACAGGCTGCCTGCAGGTGCGCTTCGAACTGCTCGACAATCGCCGGCCAGCCCTGGCGGCTGGCGTGTTGGCGGGCATTGAGGCGCACCCGGCGCAGGGTTTCCGGCTCTTCCAGCAACCAGCAGGCAGCATCGATGAACGCCGCCGCATCCCCCGGCATCGCCAGCGCACCGCTGTGACCGTGGCGGATGTGCTGGGCTGCGGCGGCTTCATCGTAGGCGACCACACCCAGGCCTGAGGCCAGGGCTTCGAGCACCACGTTGCCGAAGGTTTCGGTGAGGCTTGGAAACAGAAAAATATCCCCCGAGGCATAGTGCTCGGCCAGGCGTTCGCCGCGCTGAGCGCCGCAGAATACGGCGCCAGGCAGGCGTTGTTCGAGCGCGCTGCGCTGCGGTCCGTCACCCACCACGATCAGCCTGATACGCCGCTGTGGGTAGTGTTGTTGCAGGGCGTCCAGACAGTGTTGCAGCAAACCGAGGTTCTTCTCTGCGGCCAGGCGCCCGACATGCAGCAAGGCGATATCCTCAGCACCCAGGCCCCATTGCTCACGCAAGGCCTGACTGCGCCTTGCCGGGGTGAACAGCTGGCTGTCGACCCCCCGGGCCATCAGACTGAGGTTGTCGAAACCGCGCCGTTCCAGCTCCAGGCGTTGGCTGAGGCTGGGCACCAGGGTGGTGTGGGTGCGCCGGTGGAACCAGCGCAGGTAGTGGGTCAGCAGGCGTGCCAGCAGACCCAGGCCGTACTCGCTGGAGTACTGCTGGAAATTGGTGTGAAAACCGCTGACCACGGCGATCCCCAGGCGCCGCGCGGCACGCAGGGCGCTCAGGCCCAGCGGGCCTTCGGTGGCGATGTACAGCACGTCGGGCCGCTGCCGGCGCCAACGGCGCAGCAACTTGTGCATCGACACCTGGCCCCACTGCAAGCCCGGATACCCCGGCAACGGCCAGCCTCGGCACAGCAGCAGGTTTTCGTCGCTGGCCGAGGGCTGTTCAGCCGCTTGCCGGGGACGTACCAGGTCGACCCGATGGCCGCGCGAACGCAAGCCATCGCTGAGGCGGCCAAGGGTATTGGCCACGCCGTTGATCTCCGGTGGGAAGGTTTCGCTGATCAGGGTGACATGCAGGGGCAGTGTGCTCATGAAGCCAGTGTCGACCGCCCGGATTGCCACTCTGTGACCGCTAAATGACAGATCAATGACGCCTGATTATCGGCGTTTTGCCGCACTCAAATATTTCCCAGCACGCGACTCAAGATTGTCTGCTGATCAGCCGATGCAGAAGCATTCGAATGACTGATTTCGCTCCGGGAGAGCGTCATGTTCAACAGCAAACTCAAGCAAGAAATCCTCCGGCTGCGTGAAGAACTGCAATTGGTGGAGCAGGTAAAGAGCAGCCTCGACAGCGAGATGCTGGTGCTGCAGCTCGACCCGCAGGGGCGAATCGAATCGGTCAACGGCAACTTTGAAAAAGAGATGCTTTACAGCAGCCATCAGCTGATTGGCCGCAACATCGAGGAAATCGTCCCTCCCCACGTCAAGCAGCTCGACTTTTACCAGCGCATGAAGCACGCCATCACCCGTGGCGAGCATCTTAATGGTGCCTTCCGTCTGCTGCGTGGCAATGGCGACGAAGCCTGGCTGCGCTCCATCCTGCAGCCGGTAAAAAACAATGAAGGGCGGATCAAGTACTTCTCGCTGCACTCCAGCGACCTGACCCGCACCATCGAAACCTCTCGCGAGCACGAGAGCCTGATCAAGGCGCTGATGCGCTCCACGGCGGTGATTGAATTCAACCTCAACGGTGAAGTGCTGACCGCCAACGACCGATTCCTGCAGACCATGGGCTACAAGCTCGACCAGGTCGTGGGCAAGCATCACCGCTTGTTCTGCGAGCCGGAGGATTACAACTCGGTGGGCTACCAGGCCTTCTGGGACAAGCTGCGCCGCGGTGAATTCGTCGCCGAACGCTTCAAACGTATCGATGCCCACGGGCGTGTGGTGTGGCTGGAGGCGTCCTACAACCCAATCATCGACGCCCATGACGTGCTCTACAAAGTGGTCAAGTTCGCCACGGTGATTACCGATCAGGTCAATCAGGAAGCGGCCGTCGCCCAGGCTGCGGACATCGCCTACACCACCTCGCTGGAAACCGACGCCTGTGCGCGCAAGGCCACCGAGGTAGTGACCCAGACCGTGGACGTGATGCGCGGCCTGGAAACCTACATGCAGGAAGCCGCCGAAGGCATCGAGGCACTGGACAAGCAGTCGCAGGTGATTGGCTCGATCATCAAGACCATCAGTGACATCGCCGGGCAGACCAACCTGCTGGCCCTTAACGCCGCCATCGAGGCTGCGCGTGCCGGCGAGCAAGGCCGGGGCTTCGCCGTGGTGGCCGACGAGGTTCGGCAACTGGCCTCGCGCACCAGTACCGCCACCGAGGAAATCGCCCGGGTGGTGCAGCAGAACGAACAGCTGGCCAAGGCGGCGGTGGACATCATCGACAGCAGCAAGCGCCAGGCCGAACAGGGCCTGTCACTGGCCGGGCAGACCGGTACGGTAATCGTCGAGATTCAGGACGGTGCGCAGAAGGTGGTGAATGCGGTGGGGCAGTTCTCCAACCAGCTGTCGAACTGATGGAGATGCCGCATAGCCGGGCGGCTACGCGGCAATACCTCAGGTGCGTTCGCGCACCCAGAACAGCGTGGCACCGGCCACCGCCGCCGGCATCATCAGGATGTTGAGGAAGGGCACCAGCAACACCAGGTACACCGAGCCGCCAAAACCCAGGCTCTGCCAGCGCTTTTCGCGCAGCCAGGCGAGCATGTCCTGCCAGCTCAACTTGTGGTTGTCTGCTGGGTAGTCGATGTACTGGATGGCCATCATCCAGATACCGAACAGCAGCCACAGCGGTGCGGCGATGATGTTCACCACCGGGATCAGCGAAAGAATGAACAGGCCGATCGCCCGCGGCAGGAAGTAGCCCAGCTTGCGCGCCTCGCGGCCCAGGGTGCGTGGCACCATGGCGGTGAGTTCGGCCCAGCTGAAGGCGGGGAAATCATCGGTGCCGCGTACCACCACTTCGACCTTTTCCGCCAGGAAGCCATTGAACGGCGCCGCGATGATGTTGGCCAGCATGGTGAAGGTGAAGAACACCATCAGCCCCACCAGCACCACGAACAGCGGCCATAGCACGTAGTTGAGAAAGTTCAGCCAGCTCGGCAGGCTGGGCATCAGCGAGTCGACCCAGAGGCTGAACTGGTGGCCGGCAAAGTAGATCAGGCCGACGAACAGCAGCAGGTTGACCGCCAGCGGCAGCAACACGAACAGGCGCAGGCTCGGACTCAGGACCAGTTTCAGCCCTTCACGCAGGTACTGTGGGCCAGAGAGGACAGGGGCTTGCATATAAGGGAAGGCTCCGGGTAAGGGCAAACGCGCTGACCTTACCGAGTTTGCGCGCCGGGCGAAAGCGCGGTGCAGAGCGAGAAACGGGCTGTAACAAAACCTCGGCAGCATCTGCAACCGGGCTTCATAGATAAACCGCGCGTGCTTTTATTGATGAATAGAGCCGGCCTATAAGGTGGATTGTCTAAGGATATTTCCTTAATCTCTGCCACCTCGCTAAAGTGCGCACATCTTTTCAACGCCTTCGAATTCTGACTTTCAAGGAGTTTCCATGAGCATTCTGGTCAACAAGCAAGCCCCTGATTTCGATGCGGCGGCAGTGTTGGGCGACGGTTCGATCGTCGACAGCTTCAAGCTTTCTTCCCTGCGCGGCAAATACGTCGTGCTGTTCTTCTGGCCGCTGGACTTCACCTTTGTCTGCCCGTCGGAAATCATTGCCCACAACAACCGCATGGACAAGTTCCGCGAGCTGGGTGTGGAAGTGGTCGGTGTTTCCATCGACTCGCAATTCACCCACCATGCCTGGCGCAGCACCCCGGTCGAGAAGGGCGGGATCGGTGCGGTGGAGTTCACCATGGTCGCCGACGTCAAGCACGAGATCACCCGTGCCTATGGCATCGAGCACGATGACGGCGTGGCCCTGCGTGCCTCGTTCCTGATCGACCAGCAAGGCGTTGTCCAGCACCAGGTGGTCAACAACCTGCCGCTGGGCCGTGAAGTCGACGAGATGATCCGCCTGGTCGAAGCCCTGCAGTTCACCGAACAGCACGGTGAAGTCTGCCCGGCCGGCTGGCGCAAAGGCCAGAAAGGCATGAAGGCTGACGCCAAGGGCGTTGCCGACTACCTGGCCGAGAACGCCGCCAGCCTGTAAGGCTGCCCTTTAACGCTTTTCAGGACCTGCGGCCAAAAGCCTTCCCCAAGTGCTTCGCAGGTTCTTTTTTATTCCAGCCGGCGATCCCGGCGAAACGATGCTGGCCAGTGAGCGCCAGCTCGACAGGAGTGTGACATGTCTGAAGTACGCCATTCGCGAGTGATCATCCTCGGTTCCGGCCCTGCCGGTTACAGCGCCGCCGTCTACGCCGCACGCGCCAACCTCAAGCCGCTGCTGATCACTGGCATGCAGGCCGGCGGCCAGCTGACCACCACCACCGAAGTCGACAACTGGCCGGGCGACGCCCACGGCCTGACCGGCCCGGCGCTGATGCAACGCATGCAGGAACACGCCGAGCGCTTCGAGACCGAAGTGGTGTTCGACCACATCAACGCCGTTGACCTGGCCAGCAAGCCGTTCACCCTCAAGGGCGACAGCGCCACCTACACCTGCGACGCACTGATCATCGCCACCGGCGCCAGCGCTCGCTACCTGGGCCTGCCATCGGAAGAAGCGTTCATGGGCAAGGGCGTTTCCGCCTGCGCGACCTGCGACGGTTTCTTCTACCGCAACAAGCCGGTAGCCGTGGTCGGTGGTGGTAACACCGCCGTTGAGGAAGCCCTGTACCTGGCCAACATCGCCAGCAAGGTCACCCTGGTCCACCGCCGCGAGACCTTCCGCGCCGAGAAGATCCTGGTCGACAAGCTCAACGCCCGCGTGGCCGAGGGCAAGATCGAACTGAAACTCAACGCCACCCTGGACGAAGTGCTGGGCGACGACATGGGCGTCACCGGTGCGCGCTTGAAAAACAACGACGGCAGCTTCGACGAAATCAAGGTTGATGGTGTGTTCATCGCTATTGGTCATACCCCGAACACCTCGCTGTTCGAAGGCCAGCTGACCTTGAAAGACGGTTACCTGGTGGTCAATGGCGGCCGCGACGGCAACGCCACGGCGACCAACGTTGAAGGTGTGTTCGCTGCCGGTGACGTGGCTGACCACGTTTACCGCCAGGCCATCACCTCGGCCGGTGCCGGTTGCATGGCGGCGCTGGATGTCGAGCGTTACCTGGATGGGCTGCAGAACGCAGCGCTCTGAGGGCTGCGCAGCAGCCCTGTTCTGATCCAAAAAAAACCGGCCTGATGGCCGGTTTTTTTGTGTCTGCAATCTGCCTCAGAGGCTTAGGCGCATGGACAGGTCCACCGCCTTCACATCCTTGGTCATCGCCCCGATCGAGATGTAGTCCACACCTGTCTCGGCGATCACCCGCAGGGTGCTTTCAGTCACGCCGCCACTGGCTTCAAGCTTGGCCTTGCCGGCATTCAGGCGCACCGCTTCGCGCATGTCATCCAGGCTCAGTTCATCGAGCATGATGATGTCGGCGCCCGCAGCCAGCGCTTCTTTGAGCTCACTCAAGCTCTCGACTTCGATCTCCACCGGCTTGCCCGGGGCAATGCGGTGGGCTGCGGTGATCGCCTCGGCGATGCCACCGCTGGCGGCGATATGGTTTTCCTTGATCAGAAAGGCGTCGTACAGGCCGATGCGGTGGTTGTGGCAGCCGCCGCAGGTCACCGCGTACTTCTGCGCCAGGCGCAGGCCGGGCAGGGTCTTGCGGGTGTCGAGCAGCTTGACCTGGGTGTCGGCAACCTTGTCGGCAAGGAACTGCGCGTGGGTAGCGACGCCCGACAGCATCTGCAGGAAGTTCAGTGCCGAGCGCTCGCCGCTGAGCAGTGAGCGGGCCGGGCCTTCAAGGTGGAACAGCGCCTGGTTGGCGCTGGCGCGGTCGCCATCCTTGACCTGCCAATGCACCGCCACCCGTGGGTCGAGCTGGCGGAACACCGCGTCGACCCAGGCCGTGCCGGCAATCACGCAGTCATCGCGGGTAATGATGGTGGCCTTGGCCAGGCGCTCGGCCGGGATCAACTGGGCGGTGATGTCGCCGCTGCCGATGTCTTCGAGCAACGCACGGCGCACGTTGGCTTCGATTTCGGCGGTCAGGTCGGCGAGGCGTAAATTCGGCATGGCGGGCTCCACAAGCTAAGTGCCGGCGATTATAGGGCAGGGCAGCCCGCGCTTGCAGCAAACACTGCAGTGGCGGCCAAAGCTTGACCTTTGGTCAGACCGAATGAGCTTTTCGCCCAGGCGTCGGTCTATCAGCAGCGGCATGTGCGCACTGGCGACTGAAGTGTTTTTACTCGATAATGCGCCTTGTATTTGGCGTCATAGCTTTGACGACCCTTTTAAAGAGCTCAAAACCGAACCTGCAAGGAGACCAGGATGCACAACGACGGGAAGGTGGTGCCGATCAAGGCCATCACCGATCAGGCGCACAATGTGCCCCTCGCTCGTCTGCCGGTGGTGCTTCTGCAGGTACGTGACAAGGCCGCGCTACAACTGCGCCAAGGCCTGCAGGCGTTGTTCGACAATGCCGACGACACCCTGTTCGAGATGGCCGACAAGGCCGCCAACAACGTTGAACAGAACATCCTTTTCGAAGCCATGCGTGACCTGCGCCTCAAGCGCAAGAACATCGAGCGTGGCTATCTTGACCACTTCTATGAAGCCTTCGTGCAGATCGGTCAGGCCGATGCCTTGCCGGCCCTGCGCAGCTATGCCTACGATCGCCTGGCGCTGGTGGTCAATGATGAACTGGAACGCACCGTGGCGCTGGATGCCATGGTCGCGCGGGTGCTGGCCCGCGACGGCATTGCCCTCAATCAGTTGACCCTGCGTTTCAGCGCCTTGGTAGGCCAGGCCCTGGACGATCCGCGCAACCCGTTGGGCCCGGCGATGCTCTGCGATTACTTTTTGCGTGCCGGGCGCAGCCTGGGCGTGGGGATCAAGGTCAAGCTGATCATTCTCAAGCTGTTCGAGCGCTACGTGCTGCACGATGCCGACCAGTTGTACGGCGAAGCCAACCAGCTGCTGATTGCCACCGGCGTGCTGCCCGAACTCAAGGCCGTGCCGCGGCGCCGCGCCCAGGACCGGCCGCAGGCTGAACGCGAGGCTGGGGCCAGCGCCGCCGACAACGAAGCGCCCAATGACCCGCTGGATGCCAACGGCCAGGCGGTATTTACCGCGTTGCAGGCCCTGCTATCGCCAGTGCGTGGGCGTGTAGCCCCGCGCCTGGAGGCGTGCGAGCAGGTGCAGGCGATCAGCACCCGCGACCTGTTGCGCCTGCTCTCGCACCTGCAGCACTACGTGCCGCCGACGCCTGAGACCGACGACTTCGACCTGCACCAGCAGCTTGAACAACTGCTGACCCGGGTCAGCGTCAAAAGCGGTACCTATCGCAAGATCGAGGTGGGCGACGAAGATGTCATCAACTTGATCGCCATGCTCTTCGAGTTCATCCTCGCCGACCGCAACCTGCCGCCTTCGCTGCGCGCCCTGATCGGCCGCATGCAGATCCCGATGCTCAAGGTCGCAGTCCTCGACAAGAGCTTTTTCAGCCGCAGCAGCCACCCGGCCCGGCGCCTGCTCAACGAGATTGCCACGGCGGCCATGGGCTGGGGCGCCAGCGATGACTGCCAGCGCGACAGCCTGTATCTGCGGGTGGAGAAAATCGTTCAGCGCCTGCTTAGCGACTTTGTCGACGACCCGGCGATTTTCTCCGAACTGCTTGCCGAATTTCTCGCCTTCAGCAGTGATGAGCGCCGTCGTAACGAACTGCTCGAGCAACGCACCCGCGACGCCGAAGAAGGCCGCGCGCGCACCGCCCTGGCGCGCCAGCGGGTGCAGCAAGAGCTCAACCGGCGCCTGCTGGGGCGTTCGTTGCCGCGCTTAGTGGTGCGCCTGCTCGAAGAGGCCTGGAGCCAGGTTTTGCTGCTGGCTTGCCTCAAGCATGGCGACACTTCCAGCCAGTGGCTTGAAGCCCTGGAGACCATGGACGAGTTGATCTGGAGCGTGCAGCCACACACCGAAGATCAGGCGCGCCTGCGCCTGCTGGAGCTGGTGCCGGGCCTGCTCAAGGCCTTGCGCGACGGCCTGGCCAGCGCTGCGTTCGATCCCTTTGCTACCAGCGAGTTTTTTGCCCGGCTCGAAGCCCTGCATGTGCAGATGTTCGATACGCCGGTAGTGGGCGGGCGGGTTGTCGACAACGACGCCTGCGAGCGGGTGCTGGTGCTCGATGAAATCGTCCTGCGCGCGCCCGAGGCCGGCGAGCCGCAAGCGCCCCAGGTGCGCCTGGCCGATGACGACCCGGCATTGCTGCAGGTCGAGCGCCTGCGCATCGGCGCCTGGGTGGAGTTGCTCGATGAAGACGAAGTGCAGCGCTGCAAGCTGATCGCCCAGATTGACAGCACCGACCGCTTCATCTTCGTCAACCGCACCGGCCTCAAGGTCCGCGAATGGTCGCGCATGGCGCTGGCCGTGGCCTTGCGCCGCGGGCATGTGCGCCAGCTGGACGACACCCTGTTGTTCGACCGGGCCCTGGACTCGGTGCTCAGCCAGTTGCGCCAGGCGCAAGCACGCTAGGTTCCTACGCGTTTTAACGATGCATCCAGCGTCACCACGGGGCATACTGAGCCCGTGCCCCCGTGTCTCAGGATTTTCTATGCAACTGGACCGCGCTACTGGCTGGTTCGCCGGCGTCCGCCATTGTCCTTCGCCCAACTGCAATGCCCGCGCCGAGGGTGAAGTCATCTCTCTGCTGGTTATCCACAATATCAGCCTGCCCCCGGCGCAGTTTGGTACCGGCAAGGTCCAGGAATTCTTCCAGAACCGCCTGGATGCCAGCGAACACCCGTATTTCGAAGACATCCAGCACCTGCGCGTGTCGGCGCACTTTCTTATCGAGCGTGACGGCAAGGTCACTCAGTTTGTCTCTTGTCTGGACCGCGCCTGGCATGCCGGGGTTTCCTGTTTCGAGGGGCGCGAGGCGTGCAACGACTTTTCCATCGGCATCGAGCTTGAAGGCACCGACGAGCTGCCTTTCACCGACGCACAGTATCAGGCGTTGCAAACATTGACCCGGCAGATTCAGGATGCCTGGCCGGCCATTGGCACTGAACGGATTCAGGGCCACAGCGATATCGCCCCGGGACGCAAGACCGACCCCGGGGTTGCTTTTGACTGGCCACGCTACCGCGCCGGCCTCAAGGACAAGGAGGATCAAACATGAGTTTTCTGGTGCTGTTGCTGGTGCTGTGGTTCGAGAAGTTCTCGGCTCTGCGTCAGCGTCTGCAACGCGATGGTTTTTTTACCACCGAGCTTGCGCGGTTGGAGCGTGACGGTCGGCGTCATCCCTGGTGGGTACTGATCATCCTGGTGTTGCTGCCGGTGGCGCTGCTGGCCTTGCTGCTGTACGTGCTAGAGCCGGTGGCCTATGGCTTGCTGGCTTTGCCGGTGCACCTGCTGGTGTTGATCTATAGCCTCGGCCGTGGTGATATCAAGGCGGCGCATGGACCGTTTCGCGATGCCTGGCGACGCGGGGACGAGCAAGCGGCGGTGCATGTCGCCGAGCGTGACCTGGGCTTGACCGCCGACGAGGCCCAGGCCCTGCTGGAACGGGTCCAGGGCAACCTGTTGTGGCAGGCCTACCAGAGCTTTTTCGCGGTGATTTTCTGGTACTTCCTGCTCGGCCCAGCGGCGGCCCTGGCTTATCGGCTGCTGGCACTGACCGCGGAGCATGCGCGTACCCCTTCGCTGCGCGACCATGCCTTGCAACTGCGCCACGCCTTCGACTGGGCTCCGGTGCGCGTGCTCGGTGTAAGTTTCGCCCTGGTCGGCAACTTCGTGGCGGTCAGCCGGGTGATGCTGCACGAGCTGCTCAACTGGCACATCAGCGCCGCCGGCCTGATCGGCGCGGTCGGTCGTGTCGCCGGGGACTTGCCGGCCAGCACCGCAGCCGGCCCCGAAGGTTTGCTCGGGTTGGATAACCTCTGGGAGTTGTTGCTGCGCTCGGCAGTGCTCTGGTACGCCTGTTTCGCCCTGTGGACCGTGCTTGGCTAAAGCCTGTCGCGGAGCGGCCGTTGGTCGCTCCGCCAGCGGTTAACCTTAAGTTACAAACCCCCGATCCGATATGCGCTATACAGGTGCTGCTGAATACACTGAGTGGCCTTGTGCTACTGCGCGCAGAACAATAAGAATCGGAGGGCACCACCCGTGAAGAGCCTGTTGTATCCGGCCGTCGCGCTGATGAATCGACTGAGCTTCGGCATGAAGTTCAGCCTGATCAGTATTCTGTTTTTCCTGCCCATGCTGGTGACCAACTTCTACCTGGTCCGCGATTCCTATGCGCAGTTCCATGCCACCCGCACCGAGCTGCAGAGCCTGGAGCTTTTGGGCAGCAGCCTGGCCTTGCGCGGCGAGGTGGAAACCCTCGGCAACCTGGTGCAGATCAACGCCGTGCTGGGCCAGTCGGGCAAAGCTGCTGAGGTCGAGGCGCAGATCGCCAGCGTCGAGCAACAGGTGCAGAGCCGCCTGTCCGCTTTGACGGCAATGACCGGCGACGAGGCGCAGGCCAAGGCCTTCGACACCAAGCGCAGCGAGATGCTCGAGACCCTCAAGGCCGCCCAGGGTGAGACGTCGCTGTCCAGCAAAGTGGCGTTTTTCGACAAGCTGCTGGGTCAGGCGCAGGTGCTCAGCAAGGTGGTTGCCAGCCAGGCCGGGCTTAGCCAGGACAGCGACTCGGCGATCCGCCAGCTCAGCGAGCTGATGACCACGGTCACCCCGCAGGTGACCCAGACCCTCGGTGAAGGACGGGCAATCGGCGCCTATTCACTGGGCCAGGGCTTCGTCAATTCGGCCTCCAGTGCGCGCTTCGATGACCTGCTGGCGAAGCTGGAAAAGCTTGGCGCCGACTATGCCATCCGCCTGGATGAGGCGCTGGTCACCGAGCCCGGTGCGCAAGCCCGGCTCGGCAGCCTGGCCAACAGCAGCCAGGCGTCTCTCAAGCAGGCCAGCGAACTGATCGAAGAACAGGTGGTGGTGGCTGATACCCTCGACAAGCCTTGGCCCGGGTTCTATCAGCAGATTACCGGCTTGATGGAGCAGACCTACAAGCTCAACTCCGCGATTGGCGAATTTCTTGGCCTTCAGTTGGAGCAACGCCTGGCTGAGCACCGCTCGCACATGATCCTGCAGGTCTGTGCAATGGCTGCGGTGTTTCTGCTGATCGTCTATCTCTACAGCGGCTTCTACGCCTCGACCCGCAACACCCTCAAGAGCCTTGGCGCGGTGATGGACAAAGTCGCTGCCGGCGACATGACGGTGAACTTCCAGGCCAGCAGCCGCGATGAGCTGGGTGAGCTGGGCCAGGTGTTCAACGGCACCGTGCGGCGTATTCATGACCTGATCGAGCAGGTCGGCCATACCGTCGCCGAGGTCGAGCGCCAAGCCGAACAGGTACACGCGGTGTCGGCGCGCAGCAACCAGGCGGTCAGCGGCCAGCGCGGGCAGATCGAGCAGGTGGCCACGGCCATGAACCAGATGTCGGCCACCGCCCAGGAGGTGGCGCGCAGCGCGGCAGCGGCGGTCAATAGCGCCCACAGCGTCAATCAGGAAACCGTCAGCGGCCGCGGCCTGGTGGAAACTCAGCAGGGCAATATCGCCCGCCTGGCCGGCGAGATCGATCAGTCGGTGGCGGTGATCAACCAGCTGGCCAGCGACAGCCAGGCTATCAGCCGGGTGCTGGAGGTGATCAAGAGCATCGCCGAGCAGACCAACCTGCTGGCCCTTAACGCCGCCATCGAGGCGGCCCGGGCAGGCGAGCAGGGCCGTGGCTTTGCCGTGGTCGCCGATGAGGTGCGTACCCTGGCCAAGCGCACCCAGCAGTCCACCGAAGAAATCGAGCAGATGATTTCGCGTCTGCAAGGTGGGGTCGGGGCCGCAGTCAAGGCCATGGACAGCAGTCACCAGATGGCCTCGGGCACGGTTGGCGAGTCGCAACAGGTGCAGCAGGCGCTGGAAAATATCCTCGGCGCCATCGGCAGCATCGTCGACCAGAACCAGCAAATCGCTGCAGCGGTGGAGCAGCAAACGGCGGTGGCCCACGACATCGATCAGAACATCGTCGAGATCAACCGGGCGGCGGAAAACACCACACAGGGCGCCCACCAGACCGAGGACGCCAGTCGCCAGCTGTCGACCCAGGTGCTGGAGCTCAAGCGCCTGATCGGTGCGTTCCGGGTCTGAGATCAGCGGTTGCTGAAGTTTTCCGCGCTGTGACAAAGTAGCGCCCTGAAGGATTCCAGGGGGGCCGGATGTGTCGGCAACGCTGCGGGTGTAGTCTCACCCTCACAGCAAACGGAACCTCGAGTCCACGCGATTCGGCTCCCTCAGCAAATTCACTGACGAGGTACAGACATTGGCCATCATCCATCCCAAAGTCCGCGGTTTTATCTGCACCACTACGCATCCCAAAGGTTGCGAGCTGAACGTACGTGATCAGATCGAAGCCACCCGCAAGCTGGGCGTGCGCGAGGATGGTCCGAAAAAGGTACTGGTGATCGGTGCTTCCAGCGGCTACGGCCTGGCAGCGCGCATCACCGCCGCGTTCGGTTTCAAGGCCGATACCCTGGGCGTATTCTTCGAAAAACCAGGCACTGAAACTAAATCGGGTACTGCCGGCTGGTACAACGCTGCCGCTTTCGACAAATTCGCCAAGGCCGAAGGCCTGTACAGCAAGTCGATCAATGGCGACGCCTTCTCTGACGAAGCGCGGGCCCAGGTCATCGAGCTGATCAAGAACGAAATGGGCGGCCAGGTCGACCTGGTGGTCTACTCCCTGGCATCGCCGGTACGCAAGCTGCCTGCTTCTGCCGGCGAGCGCGCAGGCGAACTGGTCCGCTCGGCCCTCAAGCCAATCGGCCAGCCGTACAAGTCGACCGCCATCGACACCAACAAGGACACCATCATTGAGGCGTCCATCGAGCCTGCCAGCGAGCAGGAAATTGCCGACACCGTCACCGTCATGGGTGGTCAGGACTGGCAGCTGTGGATCGACGCGCTGGACGCCGCCGGTGTTCTGGCACCGCAAGCGCGCACCGTGGCCTTCAGCTACATCGGTACTGAAATCACCTGGCCGATCTACTGGCACGGCGCGCTGGGCAAGGCCAAGATGGACCTGGATGCAACTGCCCAGCGCCTGCAAAGCAAGGTCGCTGGCGGCGCCAACGTCGCGGTGCTGAAGTCCGTGGTTACCCAGGCCAGCTCGGCTATCCCGGTGATGCCGCTGTACCTGTCGATGGTCTTCAAGATCATGCAGGAAAAGGGCGTTCACGAAGGTACCCAGGATCAGCTCGACCGTCTGTTCCGTGACCGTCTGTACCGCGCCGACGGCGCGCCAGCGGCACTGGACGAAGAAGGCCGCCTGCGCCTGGACGACTGGGAACTGCGTGACGACGTACAGGATGCCTGCAAGGCCCTGTGGCCGCAGGTGACCACCGAAAACCTGTTTGAGCTGACCGACTACACCGGCTACAAGAAAGAGTTTCTCAAGCTGTTCGGTTTCGAGCGTCAGGATGTTGACTACGACGCCGATGTCGCTACCGACGTACGGTTTGACTGCATCGAGCTGTAATTAGCCGTTGCTAAGCTCTTGTTGCCGCACCTGTTTTCCTAGGGTGCGGTGACAGTTTCAAACTTGAGACACAATTTGAAACAACTAAGTCAGTGGCCCTTTGCTACCCCCTCCTCGGCGCTGATCTATACCACTCATTCAAATGCCCTTTAAACCGTCAAGGTTTCGACAGGAGGCACCATGAGTGGACTACAAAAACTAAAAGAGCGGATCAGGCAAAAGGGTCTGCAAAAGGTCCTCAAAACCCTGTGTGAGCGTTACATCTACTTCCATTGGGAGTTGCTGTGGATGGAGCGCGACCTGGTCAGCCCGGTACCGCCGCACAACCAGCGCGAGCATCCCCCGGTACGCCTGGTCGAGATCACCGAGGACAACGCCGACGCCTTTGCCCGCTATTTCGGCGACCGCGTGCAGACCATGCGTGAGCTGGCCGCCGAAGGCCATACCGGGCACATGTACCTGGATGAGCAGGGCGACGCCGTGGCGTTCATCTTCGCCAGCATGCGCGACTATTACGACCGTCATTATTACGGCTGCACCTTCCCGGTGAAGCCCGGTGAGTTCTTTGAATTCGGCGGTGAAATGACCCGCGCCTACTTCGGCACCCGGCTGTCGGTGGATGCCCAGATCAGCCTCTGGGACGCCATGCGGGCCAAGGGCTGCCACACGGTGGTGGATGTCTGCGAAACCCACAATATTCCGGCACTCAAGTTGCATTTACGCATGGGCTATCACGAGCAGGGCCGGGTGATGCACGTGTATGGATTGTTCGGACGCTGGCGCCTGTTCCGCGAAACCCGTTACGATGGGTCGCGACTGAGCGGCTTGCGCAAGGTCCCTGCACCGCAGGTAGCGGCGTCGGCATGACAGAGGTCGATGAGCAGTCTCGAAGCATTCCCGGCTTTGCCTATTGTCAGCAACAGCGGCCAAGCCTTTCGTGAGACCACCGCCGATGGTTACTCCCTCGGCGGTTTCTGTTGGCGCCAGCGGGTGTCGGACACCGCGCGAGCGCTGGTGATCATCAACGCCGCGACGTCGGTGTGCTGCAGCTATTACGCCCGTTTTGCCCACTACCTGTTCGCTCATGGTTTCGATGTCATCACCTATGACTATCGTGGCATTGGTGAGTCGCGCCCGGTGTCCATGCGCCATTTTCAGGCATCCTGGACCGACTGGGGCGCGCTGGATTTCGAAGCCATCCTGCAACGCGCCCAGCGCGAGTTTCCCGGCCAGCCCATCGACGTGGTCGGGCACAGTTTTGGTGGCTGCGCGGCAGGGCTGGCGCCTTCGGCCGATCAACTGCGTCGGCTGGTCACGGTGGGCGCGCAGTTTGCCTACTGGCGCGACTACGCCGCCGACAGTCGCTGGCAACTGTTCGGCAAATGGCATGTGCTGATGCCGCTGCTGACGCGGGTATTCGGTTATTTCCCCGGCAAGCGCCTGGGCTGGCTGGAAGACACCCCGGCTGGGGTGGTACAGGATTGGAGCACGCTGACGCCGGCTTATGAGCAACGCCCAAGCGGCCGGGCACTGAGCAGATTGCCCTTCGCCCGGGTCAGGGCGCAAACCCTGGCCATCAGCCTGACCGACGACCCGTTCGGTACGGTGGCCGCCATCGAGCGTTTACTGGGGTACTTCGAGGCCAGTGAGCGCAGCCATCTGCGCATCGCCCCAGGGGATATCGACGAGACCCGGATCGGTCATTTCGCTTTCTTCCACAGCCGCTTCCAGCCCAGGCTGTGGCCAATTGCCCTGCACTGGCTGCAGCACGGGCAACTGGCCGAAGGCACGCCGGGGCGCTTGATCAGCCCAGACGCTTGAGCGGCTGCTCGGCGAAATTGACGCCAGCCAGGCCGTGCGCGATCAGTGCGCGGATATTGCCGTGGTCGCTGTCTTGTGGGGTGGCCAGTACCGAGCGGTAGTGCTCGCCGAACGCCAGCAGGGCTTCTTCATCGCTCAGGCCTTCAAGCAGGGCCAGGCCCAGGGTCTTGCACGAACCTTCGTTCTGCCCGGCAGCGTTTTCCACGCCACCGTTGGTGAAGGCTTGTGGCTGATAGCTGTAGTTGGCGGCGATGAAGGCCAGGGTGTCGGCGAAGACGTGCTCGCCGGATTTCAGGCTGGCGCGCAGGGTGTTCAGATCAGTCATTGGGCTTTCCTTTGGCGAACGCCGCTTGTTGTTCGGCGCTGGCTTCTTGCTGGTAAAGGGCTTTCCATTCGGCGTAAGGCATGCCGTAGACCACTTCGCGGGCCTCATCCATGCTCAGCTCGATCTGCTTCTCGTCGGCGGCGGCCTTGTACCATTTGGACAGGCAATTACGGCAGAAGCCGGCGAGGTTCATCAGGTCGATGTTCTGCACGTCCTTGCGGCTGTCCAGGTGGGCAACCAGGCGGCGGAAGGCGGCGGCTTCAAGTTCGAGTTTCTGTTGATCGTTCATGGACGTTCTCGTGACAGCGGTAGATCAGTCTACCGCGATGCGGTTTTTCAGGTGGCGGCCACCGTTGATGACCAGGCTGCTACCGGTGCTGTACTGGCTGTCGAGCAGAAAACGCACGGCATCGATCAGCGGCTGGGCGCCGGGTTCGAATTCCAGCAGGGCCTTTTTCAGGGTTTGCTGGCGGTAGGCCTCGTCGCTGTTTTCCTTGAGGATCAGCAAGCCCGGGAGGATCGCGTTGACGCGAATGTTCGGCGCGTACTTGGCGGCGAACGACAGCACCATGTTCTGCAAGGCGGCCTTGGTGGCGGCATAGCCGATATGGCTGCCGCTGCCACGCGAGGAGGTTTCGTCGCAGATATGGATGATGTCGGCTTTGTCGACTTTGGCCAGTTGCGCACCCAGGGCCAGGTTCAGGTGGTAGGGCGCCTCGACGTGCAGCTTGAACATGGTATTGAGGTTGGCGAGGTCATCGTCGAGCCACAACGAGGCGTTGTGGACGATGGCGCGCAAGCCTTCGTAGCTGCCTTGCAGGTGCTCGATCAGGGCCAGGCGGTCGTCTTCCCGGCACAGGTCGGCCTGGAATTGGATGATGTTCGGGTGCTCGGCCTCGGGGCTTTTGCTGCGGCTGGCGCTGACCACGGTATGGCCGGCCTGCGCCAGGTTCAGGGCCAGCGCCAGCCCGACTCGCTGGCTGGCTCCGGTGACAAGAATTGGGCTGTTCATGGTGGGGGCGGTCAACTTTTACTGGTTCGCTTGGATAACCCCCAGCATACCCGAACTAGGCGGGATTGCGCGCGCCCTGCGGCCCCGGGCGGGCGGGGCTGGCGTTCAGCCAGTTGGCCAGCAGGCGGGTCGACAGCGGAATGAACAAATACACCATCAACGGCGTCAGGCCCAGGGTGCTGAGGAGAATGCGCGGCACCAGCTCCAGTGCGCCCAGCCAGTGGCCGAACAGCACATTGAACAGCAGTGACACCGGAAAGAACGCCAGCCAGATCGCCACCGCCTGCTTCCAGCGTGGCGGGCGCTGTACCGGGTTGTTGCCGAACCAGCCTTCCAGGCCGCTGACCCGCTGTTCCGACGGCTCGGCGAACAGGCCATTGCCGCGCGCCAGCCACGCCTTGCGCGAAGCCGAATGCTCCCAGGCATGCATGGTTTGTTCATTGGTGAAGCGGAAGATGATCTGGAATTCGTCGCCTTGCGGGGGCGGGGCGAGCACACCCGAGCCCAGGTAGCCGGGAAAGTCGGTGGCCAGTTGTTCGCCTTCGTGCAACCAGGCCATCAGGTCCTGGTAACGACCATCGGCGACGCGGCGGGTAACCATCAGGGTTACGGGTGGGGTAGACATGGTAAATCTCCTGGCAACTGGGCGTGGCGGGTAGGCCTGCCCCTTGAACGCCGCCCGGGGTGGTGGGCGGTATTCGCTTCTTTGCAAGAATCGATGCAAGAATCGGGCGCGGATTATTCCTTAAATAAGCTGACTCGTCAGTGCTGGCGGTCGCCGACCTGATAGAAATGCCAATGGTCGTGTGGGTGATAGGCGGAGTAGAATGGATATTGGCCCATAAACCCGCGGTTTCCCGACAATGATCGAACCTGACCAGCCTTCATTGAGCACGCGTGAGTTGGACCACGAAGAACTGTTCCCGATCCGCGAGGTGTCGCGCATGACCGGTATCAACCCGGTCACCCTGCGTGCCTGGGAGCGCCGTTATGGGCTGATCCAGCCCACGCGCACCGAAAGTGGGCACCGTTTGTATTCGCAAGCCGATATCGATGAGGTGCGCAGCATCCTCGGCTGGATCGAACGCGGTGTCGCTGTCAGCAAAGTCGGGCGCATCCTGGCCAAAAGCCAGAACCTCAAGGCCGAAAGCCAGTCACAGCGCAGCGAAGAATCCCAAGCCGATTTCAACCAATGGCAAGCACAGTTGCGCCAGGCCGTGAGGGCATTCGACGAGCGTCGCCTGGAGCAGGTGTACGGCCAGGTGTTCAGCAGTTATCCACAGCTGGCGGTGTTCCAGGACATCCTCATGCCGGTCTGGCAGGAGCTGCGCAGTACCCACGAAGCCTTCGGCCAGGCCAGTGAATGGCTGTTTCTCGATAGTTTCCTGCGCGGACGGGTGTTGCAGCGTTTGCAACTGACGCGTGAGCAGCAGGAAGTGCGCGTGCTGCTGGCGGCGATTCCCGGGCAATGCCGGGAGCTTGAGTTGCTGGTGGCGGCGCTGTTGCTCGGCACCAGTGAAACCGCCATCAGCGTGCTCGGCCTGGGCCAGCCACTGGAAGAGTTGAGCCTGGTCTGCGAGCGCATGACGCCCCACGCCCTGGTGCTGTTTTCCAATCATCCACCGACCAGTGACTTGCCCAAGCGCCTGGCGCGCCTGGCACTGGCACTGGAATGCCCGTTATTGCTGGCAGGCGAAGCAGCAGATCTGGCTCAGGACAGCCTGATCGGTTCGCAAGTCGCGTGTCTGGGCAGTGAAGGGCGGTTGATGCGCCGGCGGCTGCAGCAATACCTGGCCGGTCACCTGGATTCTTGAGGGTGCAACTCGGGGTGGGCGCGGCGGTGGGCCTGGAGGATGTACTCGCGTAGCCGCTCGATTTCAGCTGGCAGGCTCTGGCCCAGGTTATAGGCAGCCAGGCGTTCGCCGGTGCGCCGTTGCAGGGTGCCGTGCAGGGCAATGGGGGCATCGCCGTCGGGGCTGAACCACAGGTCGAAGTGCTTGGGCGGTTCGGGTTGCTCACGCACTTCCAGCAGCACACCCTTGAAGGATACTTCCCGTACCCACAAACCGGTGCTCAGGCCCAGCTCGTCTTCCAGGGCTACCGGTTGCTCCAGGGTCAGGCGCCAGGGGCGGACCACCGCGCCTTCTTCATAGATGTTCGGGGCACCCAGCTGCAGGTGCAGGGCATGGAACTCGTCTTCGACCAGTTGCAGCGGGAAGGTCATCTGCTGATTGTTGAACTGTGCCTGCAAGGTCACCTGCTCGTCGGCGATCAGCCGGGTCAGCAGGTTCTTGATTTCGCTGCCGCCATTGACCATCAGGTGCGGCGCCGGTTCAGCCGGGAGGGGCTGGGGCGCGTGCTGCATGGACCGGATGAACTCCAGTTCATCCTGGGTCAGAAGGGCATCTGCTTGCATGGTCGAACTCGAAGTTTCAATCGTGAATGCGTTTCTTCACCGTCATGGACAATCAAACGGCGTGTTTGTTAAGACCGTTGGTCGGCTTCCAGTGCAGCGATGCGCGCCTGGGCTTCGGCCAGTTGACGCTCAAGCTCGATCACCCGCTGTTCGGCTTCGACCTGGCGACTGACGTTCTTCTGGATACCGATGAAATACTTGCGCTTGTCAGCTTCGTTCAGCACCGGGGTGATCGACAGTTCGTTCCAGAACGCGCTGCCGTCCTTGCGGTAGTTGCGCAGGATTTCCCGGCTCGGCAGGCCATCCTTGATCGCCTGGCGGATCAATGCCCGGGCGCTCTGGTCGCGATCGTCGTTCTGCAGGAAGCGGCAGTCACGGTAAAGGATGTCGTTGGCATCGTAGCCGGTCAGACGCTCGAACGCCGGGTTCACGTAGATCAGGATGGTGTCATCGTCGCCTTCCTGTTCGGCCACCACGATCCCGTCGTTGGAGGCGTCAATCATGCGCTGCAGCAGTGTGGCATTGATCATCTTGTTAGGTCCGCAAGGGCTGTAGATCGGGCATGCTGGCTGATTCTAGTGGATTGGCCGTCGCTGTACAGCGGCAGATTAAGGCCTTTTGCCAGTGCCTGATGCTAGTATCCTACGTTTTTACTCAGTTTCGGAAACCTCTATGAAAGTCGCCATCCTTTCCGGTTCGGTCTACGGCACCGCCGAAGAAGTTGCTCGGCACGCCGAGAAGTTACTCAACGCCGCAGGTTTCGAGGCCTGGCACGCTAACCGGGCTACCCTGCAAGACGTCCGGGGCTTTGCGCCGCAGGCGTTTCTGGCGGTGACCTCGACCACTGGCATGGGCGAGTTGCCGGACAACATCATGCCGCTGTTCAGTGCCATCCGTGATGTGCTGCCCGCCGAGTGGCGCGGGCTCAAGGGTGCGGTGATCGGCCTGGGCGATTCCAGCTATGGCGATACCTTTTGCGGCGGCGGCGAGCAACTGCGCGAGCTGTTCGCCGAGATGGGCCTGGTCGAAGTGCAGCCGATGCTGCGCCTGGATGCCAGCGAATCCGTTACCCCGCAAACCGATGCCGAGCCCTGGATTGCCGAGCTTGTGACTAAACTGCGCGGCTGATCACTGCGGCTGTGGCTGCTCGCGCAGCAGCTGCAGCCAGGCCTGGGCGGCACGCGACAGGTAGGCGCCCTGGCGCCAGATAAAGGCAATGTCCCAGCGCAAGTCTGTCGGTTCGCTCAAGGCCAGGCGCACCACCCCGGGCCGCTCCAGGCCTCGGGCAACCACACTCGGCAACAACACCACCCCTTGGCCTGCCGCCACCAGCGCGGCGAGAAAGTCGGCCTGGCCGCTGCGCCCGCCTTCCTTGGGGACAAAACCCAGTTGCTGGCAGGCACCCAGCAAGCGGTCATTAAGTACAAAGCTGCGTTGATAGAGCAGGAAGGGCGTGTCGGCCAATTGCGCCAGGCTGACCTGCCCGGCAGTTGCCAGTGGATGATCGATGGGCAACAAGGCATCCAGCGGTTCGTTGCAAAACGGCTGGCAGGCGAAGGCCGGGTCGCTTGGCGTCAGGCTGCCGCCCAGCTCCAGCTCACCGCTGAGCACGGCCTGCTCGACACTGCGACTGCCGCCTTCAAACAACTGAATGCTGATGTTCGGGTAACGCCGCCGGTACTCGGCGAACAACCGCGCGAACAGCGCATCACTGCCCAGCAGCGGCAGGCCCAGGCGCAGCTCGCCGCGCGCCAGCTGGCTCAGATCATCCAGTTCGCTCAGCAACTCCTGGCGCAAGCGCAACATGGCTTCGCCGCGTTCGAGCACGATCTTGCCGGCGGCGGTCAGGTGCAGTTGCGAACCCTGACGCTCCAGCAGCGGCACGCCCAGGTCCTGTTCCAGTTGCGCGACCTGCTTGCTCACGGCGGACTGGCTGATGTGCAACGTCTGCGCGGCCTGGGTAAAGCCACCACGGTGCACCACTTCGAGAAAACTGCGTAGCTGTTTGAATTCCATTGCCTGAATTCCAATCTGGAATAGTTGGCAGTCTAACAATTCGCTTTTGGCGTGGGGAGCGGGCTCTTAAAATGAAGGCTTGAGAGGACCCCCGCGATGAAACCCCCTGCGTTAAACCGATTTGTCCGCCTGCTCGCCGAGCTTGCGGTGTTGCTTGCGCTTTATAAGGTCGGTGGTTTGCTGGCCGCCTGGTTGGCCTGGCCGATTCCCGGCGGGGTCATCGGCATGGCGCTGTTGTTGCTGCTGTTCGCCGCCGGCGTGCTCAAGCCGGCCATGTTGCAGCTGGGCGCCGGGGTGCTGATGGCCGAGATGCTGCTGTTCTTTATTCCGGCGCTGATGAGCCTGCTCGATTACGGCAGCCTGCTGCGCGATGAAGGCTGGCGGATCCTGCTGGTAATTGGCCTGAGTACCTTGCTGGTGATGGTGGTGACGGCGGTGACTGTGGAGTGGATCTGCCGCTGGAGGCTGCGCCATGACGCTTGAGCCGATGCCGCTGTTCTGGCTGGCCCTGACCCTGCTGGCTTATCTGGCCAGCCGCTGGTTGTACCGGCGCACCGGGCGCTACCTGTTGTCACCGTTGATCCTGGTGCCGGCTGTGCTGCTGGCGATTGCCGTGCCGCTGCATACCGCCTATGCCGAATATGCGCGCAATACCCACTGGCTTATGTCGGTGCTGGGCCCGGTCACCGTGGCCTTTGCCGTGCCGATCTGGCAACAGCGCGCCTTGTTGGCCCGGCACTGGCCAGCCCTGACGTTGGGCATGCTGGTCGGCAGTGCCGCCTCTATCGGCAGTTCCTGGGGCCTGGCGCATCTGCTGGCGCTGGACAGCTCGGTCAGCCTGTCGCTGGTGCCGCGCTCGATCACCACGCCTTTTGCCATGCCGCTGGCCAAGGACCTGGGCGGCGTGCCGGAGCTGACCGCAGTGTTCGTGATGTTTACCGGGGTGCTCGGGGCGATGTTCGGTGGCGTGCTGCTCAAGTACCTGCCGCTGCGCACGCCACTGGCCCGCGGTGCGCTGTTTGGCGTCGGCGCCCATGGGGCAGGCGTTAGTCGTGCTCATGAGGTGGGCGGCGAGGAAGGTTCGGTGGCCGGTCTGGTCATGGTCCTGACCGGCCTGCTCAACCTGTTTGCCGCGCCGTTACTGACTTTGCTGCTGTGATTCACTTCGCTATTTTGCGCACTGACTCCAAAGGTCAATAAGCTGGCTGCCAACGCAACTCTCGGGTGGGGCTTGGCTGACTAGACTGTCGATCAATAGAGCACACGAATGTGCCGAGGTGATTGCAATGATCGCAGCCTTGCCAAACACGACGACCAACAACCCACCGGGACCACTGTGATGCCTTTGGCCGAAATTCCATTGTGCGTCTGGCGGACCCGCGGCCTGAATTTCTCGTTCCGCGGCCAGACCATCCGCTACTGGACCGCAGGACAGGGCGAACCGCTCCTGCTCATCCATGGCTTTCCCACCGCCAGTTGGGACTGGCACTACCTGTGGGCGCCGCTGGCCCAGCGTTTTCGGGTCATTGCCTGCGACATGCTCGGCTTTGGCGATTCGGCCAAGCCGCTGCACCATGAATACAGCCTGCTGGAGCAGGCCGACTTGCAGCAGGCGCTGCTGGCGCACCTGCAGGTCGAGCAGCCGGTGCATCTGCTCGGGCATGACTATGGCGGCAGCGTCGCCCAGGAGTTGCTCGCCCGCCACCATGAGGGCCGGGCGCAAATCGCCAGTTGCGTGTTCCTCAACGGTGGTCTGTTCCCTGAGCGCCATCGACCGCTGCTGATCCAGAAGCTGCTGCTCAGCCGCCTGGGCTGGCTGGTCGGGCGCTCGTTCGGGCGTGATGACCTGGTACGCAGCGTCACCCAGATCTACGGCCCTTGTACCCATCCCAGCGAAAGCGCGCTGGACGATTACTGGAGCCTGATTGCCTCTAACCGGGGGACGCGGATCATGCACAAGCTGATCAACTACCTGCCCGAGCGGGTCGCCCACCGCGAGCGCTGGGTCGGCGCCCTGCAGGTCGAAGGTGTGCCGCTGCGGCTGATCAACGGCGCGGTCGACCCGATTTCCGGGGCCCATATGCTTGAGCGCTACCAGGAGCTGGTACCCAATGCCGATACCGTGATGCTCCAGGGGATCGGCCACTATCCGCACACCGAAGCACCGGTACAGGTGCTGCGCCATTACCTGGCGTTTCGTGCGCAACCCCTGGTGAGTGTGCCGCAGAAAGTCGCCTGGTCCTGAGCGACCGGGTGTGCGCAATCATCGCCTGGCCTTATCGCCTGCCATTCAGCGCCTGCCCGCTTGATTGTGTGCCAGCCAGCGCTGGCCGACACTCGGGCATCCCTCCCTTGTTCTGCAGGAGAACTGAGCATGACGATTCGCTTGGACGATAAAGTAGTGATTGTCACCGGCGCCGGTGGCGGCCTGGGTCGCGCACATGCCCTGCTGTTTGCCCGGCATGGCGCCCGGGTGGTGGTCAACGATCTGGGCGGTTCAACCCATGGCGAAGGCGCCAGCGCCTCGGCCGCCGACCGGGTGGTGGCGCAGATTCGCAAAGCGGGCGGCACTGCCGTGGCCAACCATGACTCGGTCACCGACGGCCAGCGCATTGTCGAACAGGCCCTGGACAGCTTCGGCCGTGTCGATGTGCTGATCAACAACGCTGGCATTCTGCGCGACAAGACTTTCCACAAGATGGAGGACAGCGACTGGGAGCAGGTCTATCAGGTTCACCTCCAGGGGGCCTACAAGGTCACCCGCGCCGCCTGGCCGCACCTGCGCGAACAGAACTGGGGGCGGGTGATCTTCACCGCCTCGACCTCGGGCATCTATGGCAACTTCGGCCAGGCCAACTATGGCGCGGCCAAGCTCGGCCTGTACGGCCTGACCCGCACCCTGGCCATCGAAGGACGCAAGAACAGCATCCTGGTCAATGCCATCGCTCCCACCGGCGGCACGCGCATGACCGAAGGGCTGATTCCGCCGCAGGTGTTCGAACAGCTCAAGCCGGAGCTGGTCAGCCCGCTGGTGGTGTACCTGAGCAGTGACGACTGTCAGGACAGTGGCGGTCTGTATGAAGTGGGCGGCGGCTGGGTCGGCAAGGTGCGCTGGGAGCGTAGCCTGGGTGTTGGCTTTGACCCGCGCGAAGGCTTTACAGCAGAAGATATCGCCGCCAACTGGCAGCAAATCGGCAGCTTCGACAATGCCGTGCATCCCAACGACAGCCTCGAAGCCCTGCAGCAAATGATGGCCAACCTGCAGAAGTACCCACAGGGCTGAACCTACCGCAAGGTTGTGGTCGCCCGTTGAAGTTGCCTATGCTGGGCGGCCACCTTGGTTGCAGGAGCACAGTGGATGTACGAATCCAGAACGGACGCTGTCATCTCTACCCGACAGTTTGGCTTTCGCCTGATGTGGCATGGTGTTGCTGCCTGCCTGTTGCTGATCGGCTCGATTCTGTTTGGCGTGGTTGGCCATCTGTACTTCGAGCCGCAGGTGCCCTGGCACGATGCGGTGTTCAATGCCACCTTGCTGCTGGGCGGGGTAGGGCCGGTGATCCTGCCCGAGACGATCGGCGGCAAGCTGTTTTTCGCCGGCTACGGCTTGTATGTCGGCCTGGTGTTCGTCGCCAGCATCGGCCTGATCCTGGCGCCCATTGCCCACCGATTGTTGCACCGTTTTCACTTTGACGATGATGGCGACTGAATCGCGGGCATAAAAAGGTTCTTCACGGAATCCCGGGGGCTATGATTCTTGGGTTGGGTTGCGGGCTTATCCATTCGGTGTGGCGCCGCTGTTGGCCCCACACTGAATGGATAAACTCGCAGCCTCAACATCCCAACCCTGGATTCCGTGAAGAGCCATAAAAAAGGCCGCTGCAGTGCAGCGGCCAAGTAAGACGCAGATCAAGGAGCTTCAAAATCAACGTCGGTGAACCTGGTCTTGCCGGTCGCAGGGGGCGGGGTGTTCACGCTCAAAAGGCCCGGATTAGACAGCTGGCTTGAGAGTTTGGCCAGTGCTGTGCAAGTGAGTTCAGGATAAGCCGCTGACCGGTGTGGAAAAATAGCCGATTGTGACATTCACTGTTACAACTCTAGTAACAGTGCCCGCTGGCTAGCTTAAGTGCTGGCGTGATGAAAGACTGTGATCGTCTGTGAAGAAGTTTACTCGGCAGGTGCTTCTTCGTAGCCCATGCGCCAGCTGATCAGCTTCGTCGCTGCCAATAGCCGCTGCGCTGCCGGCCCCTGCTCGTCGGCATGGAAGATCGAGGTTGGCCCGACCACGGTCAGCACCGCGGCAATCTTGCCCACCGCATTGAACACCGGTGCCGACAGCGCATCGACGCCCGGCATCAGCAGGCCATGAACATGGTGCAGGCCGCGCTGGCGGATCGTTGCAAACAATGCTTGGTAGTCGCTGAAGCTGTGGCCGGAAGCGGCCAGCTCCTGCTCGCGCAGTTCGATGGTTTCGCGCTCCGGCAGGTAGGCGCCGAACACCAGGCCGGTCGAGGAGGTGAGCAAGGGCAACACCGAACCGATCTGGGTCACCACGGTAACTGCGCGCACCGCCGGCTCGATATTGACCACGGTCGCGCCCTGATTGCCCCAGACGGCAATGAAGCAGCTTTCGTTGAGCTCATCGCGCAGTTGCGACAGCGGCAGCGTCGCCTCTTTCAACACGTCCATCCCGCCCAGTGCGGCCAAGCCCACGCGCAGGGCTTCGCGACCCAGCCCGTAATGGTTGGTGGCCGGGTTCTGTTCGGCAAAGCCGCTGGCAATCAAGGCCTGCAGGTAACGGTGAACCTTGCTCGCCGGCATGTCGACGTGTTCGGCCAGGCGTGACAGTGAGGTAGATGGCGACAGTTGGGCCAGGGCCTTGAGGATGTCGGTGCCGACCTCGGCCGAGCGGACCTTCTGTTTGCCGGAGCTGTCGGCGGGGGAGCTGGCTTTGGCCATGGGGGAGTCGATCCGGGGAGTTCAATGGGCGTCTTTATAGCTTGACGGTCTTCACCAATCAAATTACGTTATGCGTAATGTAATTACGATAAAAATAACGCAGAAGCGCTGCCACCCTTTCAAGGCCCGCAGCCCACTGCCATTGACCGGCCTGCACTGGGCCCGGAGGCTCGATGAACCTCGATAACACCCCTGTCCTCGGCTACCAGAGCGGTTTCGGCAACGAATTCGCCAGCGAAGCCTTGCCCGGCGCCCTGCCGGTCGGACAGAACTCGCCGCAAAAAGCCCCCTATGGCCTGTATGCCGAACTGTTCTCCGGCACGGCCTTTACCATGGCCCGCAGCGAGTTGCGCCGCACCTGGCTGTACCGCATTCGCCCTTCGGCCCTGCACCCGCGCTTCGAGCGCCTGGATCGGCAGCTGGCCGGTGGTCCGCTGGGCCCGGTCACGCCCAACCGCCTGCGCTGGAGCCCGCAACCGATCCCGAGCGAGCCAACCGACTTCATTGATGGCTGGGTGGCCATGGCAGCCAACTCGGCAGGTGAAAAACCGGCGGGCATCAGTATCTATACCTATTGCGCCAACCGCTCCATGGAGCGGGTGTTCTTCAATGCCGATGGCGAACTGCTGCTGGTGCCCGAGCAGGGCCGCCTGCGCATCGTCACCGAGCTGGGCGTGCTGGACGTCGAGCCGCTGGAAATCGCCGTACTGCCTCGTGGCCTGAAGTTTCGCGTCGAACTGCTCGACGCCCAGGCCCGTGGCTATCTGGCCGAGAACCACGGTGCGCCACTGCGCATCCCGGACCTGGGGCCGATCGGCAGTAACGGCCTGGCCAACCCGCGTGATTTTCTGACGCCGGTGGCCCATTACGAGGAAATCGACGGCTCGGTGCAGCTGGTTCAGAAGTTCCTCGGCGAACTGTGGGGCTGTCAGCTCAACCATTCGCCGCTGGACGTGGTCGCCTGGCACGGCAACAACGTGCCGTACAAATATGACCTGCGCCGCTTCAACACCATCGGTACGGTCAGCTTCGACCACCCGGACCCGTCGATCTTCACTGTTCTGACCTCGCCGACCAGCGTGCCGGGCATGGCCAACCTGGATTTCGTGATCTTCCCGCCGCGCTGGATGGTGGCCGAGAACACTTTCCGTCCACCGTGGTTCCACCGCAACCTGATGAACGAGTTCATGGGCCTGATCAAGGGCGAGTACGACGCCAAGGCCGAAGGCTTCCTGCCCGGCGGTGCCTCGCTGCACAGCTGCATGAGCGCCCACGGCCCGGATGCCGAGACCTGCAGCAAGGCCATCGCCACCGAGCTTGCACCGAACAAGATCGACAACACCATGGCGTTCATGTTCGAAACCAGCCAGGTGCTGCGCCCGAGCCGTCATGCGCTCGAATGCCCGCAATTGCAGGCCGACTACGATAGTTGCTGGGCCTCGTTGCCGAGCACCTTTACCCCGAATCGGAGATAACCCATGAATCAGTCCGCCCTTGCCCGCAGTTGGGTCGAACACGCCAACGGTCACGGCGACTTCCCGCTGCAGAACCTGCCCCTGGGCATCTTCAGCCGCAAGGACCAGGCGCCGCGCTGTGGCGTGGCCATCGGCGATGCCATTCTCGACCTGGAAGCGGTGCTGGCCGCCGGCCTGTTCGACGGCCAGGCCCGTGCTGCAGTCGAAGCCACCCGTGGTGGCGCGCTGAATGCTTTCTTCGCCCTCGGCCGTGGTGCACGTGTGGCCCTGCGCCAACGTCTGCTGGAGCTGCTCGGTGAGCACAGCCAACACCAGGCCGCGCTCAAGCCGCTGCTGTACCCGGTCAGCGAGTGCCAGTTGCACCTGCCGGCGCGCATCGGCGACTACACCGACTTCTATGTCGGCATCGAGCATGCCAAGAACGTCGGCAAGCTGTTCCGCCCCGACAACCCGTTGCTGCCCAACTATAAGTACGTGCCGATCGGCTATCACGGCCGCGCCTCGACCATTCGCCCATCGGGCACCGATGTGCGCCGGCCAAAAGGCCAGACCCTGCCCGCCGGCCAGACCGAGCCTAGCTTCGGCCCGTGCGCGCGCCTGGACTACGAGCTGGAACTGGGCATCTGGATTGGTCAGGGCAACGACATGGGCGATTCGATTCCGGTGGCCGAAGCCGCTGAACACATCGCCGGCTTCTGCCTGCTCAACGACTGGTCTGCGCGCGATATCCAGGCCTGGGAATACCAGCCACTGGGCCCGTTCCTGTCCAAGAGCTTCATTTCCACCATCTCCCCGTGGGTGGTGACCGCCGAAGCCCTGGAGCCGTTCCGCTGCGCCCAGCCGGCGCGCCCGGAGGGTGACCCGCAGCCGCTGTCGTACCTGCTCGACAACAACGACCAGGCCAACGGCGCCTTTGATATCGAACTGGAAGTGCTGCTGCTGACCGAGCGCATGCGTGAGCAGAACCTGCCAGCCCATCGCCTGACCCTGAGCAACACCCTGAGCATGTACTGGACCGTGGCGCAGATGGTTGCCCACCACAGCGTCAACGGTTGCCAACTGCAGCCGGGCGACCTGTTCGGTTCCGGCACCTTGTCGGGTGCCCAGCCTGGCCAGTTCGGCAGCCTGCTGGAAATCACCCAGGGCGGCAAGGAGCCGGTGGAGCTGGCGTCCGGCGAGGTGCGCAAGTTCCTCGAAGACGGCGACGAGATCATCCTGCGCGCCCGTTGCAAGCGCGACGGTGTGGCTTCGATCGGCTTCGGCGAGTGCCGCGGCAAGATCCTTCCGGCACGCTGAGAGGGCAGGGCCATGGAACTCTTTACCTACTACCGCTCGACTTCATCCTACCGGGTGCGGATTGCCCTGGCGCTCAAGCAGCTGGACGTCCAGCAGTTGCCGGTCAACCTGCTCAAGGGAGAGCAGCGCGAAGCACACTTCCTGGCCCTCAACCCGCAAGGGCGGGTGCCGGCGCTGAAGGTCGATTCCGGTGAGCTGCTGGTGCAGTCGCCGGCGATCATCGAGTACCTGGAAGAGGTTTATCCACAGCCGGCGCTGTTGCCGCAGGACCCGGTTCGCCGGGCCCAGGCCCGTGGCGTGGCGGCGCTGATCGGCTGCGATATCCATCCGCTGCACAACGTCAGTGTGCTCAACCAGCTGCGTGGCCTGGGCCATGACGACGCCCAGGTCAACCAGTGGATTGGCCACTGGATCAGCCTGGGCCTGGCTGCGGTCGAGCAGTTGATCGGTGATCAAGGCTTTTGCTTTGGCGACGAGCCGGGGTTGGCCGATGTTTACCTGATCCCGCAGCTGTACGCGGCCGAGCGCTTCAACATCGACCTTAGTGGCTTTGCGCGCATCCGCCGGGTCGCCGCCCTGGCCGAGGAGCATTCGGCGTTTGCCCAGGCCCACCCGTCGAGGCAGCCCGACACGCCATAAACCTCGCTGCTGCCCGCACCTGATACCCATAACAATAAAAGGTACCTTGCGATGCACAATCAGATTGCCAGCTTTCGCTCGGCGCTGGATGCCCGGCCCGTGTCGCGTTATCAGTGGTTGCTGTTGTTGTTACTCGCCTTGTTGTTGGTTACCGATGGTTATGATGCTCAGGTGCTGGGCTATGTGATTCCTTCTCTGGCCCAGGACTGGGGCCTGGAGAAGGCCGCGTTCGGGCCGGTGTTCAGCGCCAACCTGCTGGGCCTGACCTTGGGTTCGCTGGCGGTGACGCCGTTGGCGGATCGCTTTGGCGTGCGCCGGGTGCTGTTGTGCTGTGTGCTGTTGTATTCCAGCCTGACCGTACTGATGGTGTTCGCCAACTCGCTCAACAGCTTGATGCTGGCGCGGTTTGTCTGCGGCATCGGCATGGGCGGGGCGATGCCCAGCGCCATGGCGCTGATGTCCGAATATGCGCCGCCGCGCTTGCGCACCTTGATGGTGACCCTGGCTGCGTGTGGCTTCTCGTTCGGTGGCGCAGCAGGTGGCTTCGTTGCCGCTGGGTTTATCGACAGCTTCGGCTGGCAGTCGGTGTTTCTTGCCGGCGGTGTGGCGCCGTTGCTGCTGTTTCCGTTCCTGGCCCTGTACCTGCCAGAATCCTTGCCACGCTTGCTGCGTGATGCGCCGCCCTATGCGCGCCTGCTCAAGGTCACGGCCAAGATGCTACCGGGCTGGCAGCCACCTGCGGCCAGTGTGCAGGCGCTGGAAGAGAACCAGAACAAACTTACGCTGGTGGCGCTGTTTCGTGACGGCTACGCCAGGCCGACCCTGCTGATCTGGTCGACCTTCTTCGTCAGCCTGATCCTCTTGTACTTCATGATCAGCTGGCTGCCCTCGCTGTTGCTGGAAAGCGGCCTGGCCCTGAACCAGGCTAACCTGGTGACTTCGATGTTCCTCTTTGCCGGCACCCTCGGCGCGGTGTTCATGGCCTGGTTCGCCGACCGCCTGAAGCGCAAGGTGCGCCTGCTCAGCGCCGTGCTGCTGGCGGCGGCGGTGTTTACCGTGCTGGTCGGCCTGAATCACGACAACCCGCGCTGGCTGGTAGTCTGCGTGTTTGCCGCCGGCTTCTGCATCATCGGTGGGCAGCTGACGCTCAATGCTTTTACCAGCAACTTCTACCCGGCCCAGGTGCGTGCCACCGGCACCGGCTGGGCGTTGGGGGTAGGGCGTTTCGGCTCGATTCTCGGGCCGCTGTTCGGCAGCCTGCTGCTGGCCATGCAGTTGCCGGTCGAGCAGATATTCTTCTTTTGCGCGATCCCGGCAGTGCTGGCGGCGCTGTTGATCATTCAGGTACGCAGCCCGGCCGAGGCTCTCAGTGCACCGACCGCGACACCGGTGGCAGATGACTCAGGCGTTCAGTCAGGCGCAAGCGCTGGATTGGATCGTCGCTGAGCAGCAAGGCGTGCTCCAGGTCGAAGCGTTCGGCCTGGGGGCACTCCAGGTGCTGATACAGGGTGGCACGGGCCATGTAGTCGGCGGCGGTGCCCGGGCCGAGCTGCAACACCCGTTCGGCGTCCTTCAGGGCTTCCAGGTGATCGTCTTGGCTGGCATGCAGCTGGCGCAGGTTGCGTGACAGGCGCTGGAGCATTTGCAGCGGGCTGGCAGTCAGCAGGTGGTCGGCACTCAGGGCCAATTGCGGACCGAACTGACGGCCCAACAGCTCGCGGCAATCGGCCGGGTACAGGCGCCGGCCGCCACAAGGATCGAGCAGGTGATCGGCACCCGGCACGCGCAAGAGGAAGTGCCCGGGGAAGTTCACGCCTTCAAGGGGGATCGACAGGCCGCGGGCCAGCTCCAGGGTCAGCAGGGCCAGGGCCAGTGGCTGGCCGCGACGACGCTGCATGACCTTGTCGAGCAGCGCCGCCTGGGGCCGCAGGGGGTGGTACTCGTCCTGCTGGAAGCCCAGGGCGTTGAGGCGGCGCAGCAAAGGCTGGGCCAGCTCGCTGAGCGGCAGCATCGGCAGCCCGGCGCTGACCTCCTGTTGCAGGGCCTGAACCTCGGCCAGTACCTGCGCTGGCACCACGCTGTCATCGTGTTCGGCGGCGATCCACAGCGCCGCTTCCAGCAGGGCGACCGGGTCACGCTCAAGGCAAGCCAGACAGGCACTACGTGGGTTCATGACAACCTCCGCTCAAGCTTCTGTTGTAGCGCTGGCGCGGCCTTTCGTCCAGTGGTCCGAGTGTTGTCATCGGGCGCCAAAGCGCGACCTATACTGGGATCAGCACCTCATCGAGGAGCCTGTCGATGTTCGCTCTCATGCAAAGCACCCGCACGCAGTCGCTGCACCTGTGCATCGACCCACCGACCGGCCTCAAAGCAGTGGTCGCCATTCATAGCGAACACCTGGGCCCGGCCATGGGAGGCTGTCGCTACCTGGCTTACCCGGACGACGACAGCGCCATGATCGACGCCATTCGCCTGGCCCAGGGCATGAGCTACAAGGCCGCCCTGGCAGGGCTGCCGTTGGGCGGCGGCAAGGCGGTGATCATTCGCAACCCCCATGTGGAAAACCGCGCGGCCTTGTTCGAGGCGTTCGGGCGCTTTGTCGAAACCCTGCAGGGGCGCTTCATTACCGCGGTGGACAGCGGCACCTCGACCCTGGACATGGATTGCATCGCCCAGACCACCCAGCACGTCACCAGCACCACCGCTGCCGGCGACCCGTCACCCCATGCGGCCATGGGCGTGTTCGCCGGCATTCGCGCCACCTCGATGGCGCGTCTGGGCAGCGATAACCTCGAAGGCTTGCGTATCGCTGTGCAGGGGCTGGGCAATGTCGGCTATGCCCTGGCCGAGCAGCTGCACGCCGCCGGCGCCGAGTTGCTGGTCAGTGACCATGACCCTGGCCGGGTGCAACTGGCCATCGAGCAGTTCAATGCCCGGCCGGTAGCCAATGAGATGTTGATCAGTACACCTTGCGACATTTTTGCACCGTGCGGGGTAGGGCCGGTGCTCAATGGCCAGAGTGTGATGCAGTTGCGCTGTGCAGCGGTGGCGGGGGCGGCCAACAACCAGCTGACCACCTTGCAGGTGGCCGACCAGCTGGAAAGCCGCGGCATCCTCTATGCGCCGGATTATGTGATCAACGCTGGCGGGCTGATCTACGTGGCGCTCAAGCACCGTGGCGAGGACCTGGGCACCATTACCGCGCACCTGGCGCGGATACCTTCGCGGTTAACCGAGGTGTTTGCCCACGCCCAGGCCGAGAAACGCTCGCCGGCGCGGGTGGCGCAGATGCTCGCCGAACGGCTTATCTACAGCTGAGCGCCGGTTACTCGGCGGCGCTGTCGCTCAGTAGCTCCGAGAGGGCGTCAGGCTGGCTCTTGAAGGCCTTGGCGAACACATCGCGGTTTTTCGCCATATAGATACCGGCATCCTCGACCTGCTGTTCGCTCAGCGACGGCACGGCTTTTTTCAGGACCTCGGCCAGCAGCTCGGCCAGCTCAAGCATCTTGTCGTGACGGTCTGCTTCGGCTTTATCCATGAACAAGCGCTCCAGGTCGCGGCTGCTGCGGTATACCACTTCGACGGCCATTCATCACCTCACATGCCTTTGGTAATCGATGTATTCGATACTGTTTATTTGTACAGTGTTAATGATAGGGTAATCCACAGGACTAAGATAGTGGCAAATCAGTATTCTGCTTCTCGCCGTTCTTCACAAAGGCCTGGCGCGGCACTTTTGCCGCTCTCTGTGGTCTGCTTCAGCGTGTAGAATTGCGCATCGGCAGTCGAGCCAATCCAGTCTACGAAGGAACAGCAATGAACGAGCAAACATCGCGCCTGAATCGGGAACGGCGCTTTCTGGTACTGCTGGGGGGGATCTGTCTTGCCCTGATCGGCGGGGCGCTGTACATGCAGATCGTGCTGGGCGAGGCGCCATGCCCGCTGTGCATCCTGCAACGCTATGCCTTGCTGCTGATCGCGCTGTTTGCCTTCATTGGTGCGGCGATGCCCGGCAAGCGCAGCCTGACCCTGCTCGAGGGCCTGGTGGTGCTCAGCGCTATCGGTGGTATCGCCGCCGCCGGCAACCACGTGTACATCCTCGCCAACCCGGCGGTCAGTTGCGGCATCGACACCTTGCAACCAATCGTCGACGGCCTGCCGCTGGCCTCGGTACTGCCACTGGTGTTCCAGGTCGATGGCTTTTGCTCAACGCCATACCCGCCAGTCATGGGCCTGTCTCTGGCGCAATGGGCACTGGTAGCCTTTATACTGACCGCCGTGCTGGTGCCCCTGGGCATCTACCGCAACCGCCGTCAGGCTTAGACAAAAGTCATGTATTGACGCAAGCCCGTTGTGCAATGAGATTTGCAAAGTTTGTCGCACCGACCTTGATCCTGATCAAGGTTCAACCCTTGTAGAGCGGGCGTTCCAGGGGTATTGGAAGGGGTGCGACAAACTGTCGCGAAACTGATTTTTAAGGCGCGATTGTTACACAATTGGTAAAGGACTGTTGCTCAATAAGTCATAGTCAACGATTGGTTACCTATCTACAATCGCCCCCAATTTCCGTTCGGCACCGCTTGCGAGTCGCAGGATTAAAGGAGCTTCAGGGCTCTTTTCGCTGACTCTGACGAGCATCGCCTGCGGCGATGCCGGGCTGACCCCCCTCCGTGATTTCCCGCACCAAATGGAATTGGTCTGAACACAGGCCTGTTGCCTACTGAAGTCAAAACAATAAACACCGCAATACCCGGTTTATGCCGAGCCGCCGCAGCTGGCCTCAAGGCATGACCGTATTCGATCCCATAAATGCTAACGCTTGGCAGGACGAAGTGTTGGCGACCAAAACACAAATTGCATTGAAGCAAGCTGCTCTAGAGGTCGTGAGATGAGTAAAAAGCGTTACCCCAGACTGTTTGGCATTCTGCCCTTTTTAGGCATGCTTTTACTCAGTGGGTGCAACTGGACCCTGCTCGACCCGAAGGGCCAGGTCGGCATTGAGCAAAAGAACCTTATCCTGATCGCTACCGGCTTGATGTTGCTGGTGGTGATTCCTGTCATTTTCATGACCCTGGCGTTTGCCTGGAAGTATCGCGCTTCCAACAAGGCAGCCACCTACACTCCGGACTGGTCGCACTCGACCAAGATCGAAGTGGCGGTCTGGACCATTCCGGTTCTGATCATCATTGCCCTGGGTTACGTGACCTACAAGACCACCCATGAGCTTGATCCGTATCGTCCGCTGGTTTCCGACGTGAAGCCGGTGCAGATCGACGTGGTCGCCCTGGACTGGAAATGGCTGTTCATCTACCCGGAACAAGGCATTGCCACGGTCAACAAGATCGTCTTCCCGGCCAACACTCCGGTCAACTTCCGCGTGACCTCCGATTCTGTGATGAACTCCTTCTTCATCCCGGGCCTGGGCGGGCAGATCTACGCAATGGCTGGCATGACCACCAAGCTGCACCTGATCGCCAACGAGAACGGTGAGTTCGACGGTATCTCCGCCAACTACAGCGGTGCTGGTTTCACCGGTATGAAGTTCAAGGCAACCGCCACCTCCCAGGCTGATTTCGAGGCATGGGTGAACGAAGTCAAGCAATCGCCTAAACAGCTGGATGCGGCTGAATACGCGGCATTGGCCAAAACTAGCGAAAACAATCCAGTCGCGCTGTACAGCGTGGCCTCGCCTGAGCAGTTCCAGTCCATCGTCGACAAGTACGAAGGCATGAACCGCGGTCGGCCGGTCCACGAAAAAGAGCAGAGCAAAGAAGCGGCCGGTACCGAAGGGATGGACGTGACTATGCATTCAGCTGCTGGGGCAGAGGAGTAAGAGATGTTCGGTAAACTAAGTCTGGATGCGATTCCGTATCACGAGCCGATAGTCATGGTGACCATTGCCATGATCGCGCTCGGCGGTCTCGCGCTCGTTGGTGCTATCACCTATTTCAAAAAGTGGACCTACCTGTGGTCCGAGTGGCTGACTTCGGTCGACCACAAGAAAATCGGGGTGATGTACATCATCGTCGCGATGATCATGCTGCTGCGCGGCTTTGCCGACGCCATCATGATGCGCACGCAGCTGGCCATGGCCACCGGCGGTTCCGAGGGCTACCTGCCTCCCGAACACTATGACCAGATCTTCACCGCTCACGGTGTGATCATGATCATCTTCATGGCAATGCCATTCTTCACCGGCCTGATGAACCTGGCCCTGCCTCTGCAGATCGGTGCGCGTGACGTTGCTTTCCCGTTCCTCAACTCCCTGAGCTTCTGGCTGCTGGTGTCCGGCGTCGTGCTGGTCAACGTCTCCCTGGGTGTTGGTGAGTTCGCCAAGACCGGCTGGGTCGCTTATCCACCGTTGGCGGGTATCCAGTACAGTCCTGGCGTGGGTGTCGACTACTACATCTGGGCGCTACAGCTATCGGGTCTGGGTACGACGCTAACGGGTGTCAACTTCCTCGCCACCGTGCTGAAAATGCGCGCGCCTGGCATGAAGCTGATGGACATGCCGATCTTCACCTGGACCTGCACCTGGGCCAACGTCCTGATCGTCGCTTCGTTCCCGATCCTGACCGCTGCACTGGCTCTGCTGACGCTTGACCGTTACATGGATTTCCACATTTTCACCAACGAACTTGGTGGCAATCCGATGATGTACGTCAACCTGTTCTGGGCCTGGGGTCACCCTGAGGTTTACATCCTGATCCTGCCGGCCTTCGGTGTGTTCTCGGAAGTCACCTCGACCTTCGCCGGCAAACGCCTGTTCGGCCACAAGTCGATGATCTACGCTTCGGGCGCGATCGCGGTACTGGGCTTTGCGGTATGGCTGCACCACTTCTTCACCATGGGTTCGGGCGCCAGCGTCAACACCTTCTTCGGTCTGGCGACCATGCTGATCTCGATCCCGACCGGGGTGAAGCTGTTCAACTGGCTGTTCACGATCTACCAGGGCCGTCTGCGCTTCACCGCGCCGATCATGTGGACCCTGGGCTTCATGGTGACCTTCTCGATCGGTGGTATGACCGGCGTACTGCTGGCTGTTCCGGGTGCTGACTTCGTTCTGCACAACAGCCTGTTCGTAATCGCTCACTTCCACAACGTGATCATCGGTGGTGCGGTGTTCGGCTACATTGCCGGCTTCGCCTTCTGGTTCCCGAAAGCCTTCGGTTTCACCCTGAACGAGAAGTGGGGCAAAGCTGCCTTCTGGTTCTGGATCTCCGGTTTCTACGTGGCCTTCATGCCACTGTACGCACTGGGCTTCATGGGTATGACCCGTCGTCTGAACCACTCCGACAACCCACTGTGGGAACCCTACCTGTACGTAGCCGTGTTCGGCGCCGTGCTGATCCTGTTCGGTATCGCTTGCCAGCTGATCCAGCTGTACGTGTCGATTCGCGACCGCAAGGACAACATGGACGTGACCGGCGACCCATGGGGTGGCCGTACCCTGGAATGGTCGACTTCGTCGCCACCACCGTTCTACAACTTCGCCACCATGCCTGAGAAAGTCGGCCTGGATGCCTGGCACGAAGCCAAGGAAGCCGGTGTTGCCTACAAGGTTCCGGCCAAGTACGAAGCGATCCACATGCCGAACAACACCTCCACCGGTGTGTTCATGGGTGCCTTGCTCACCGTATTCGGTTTCGCCTTCATCTGGCACATCTGGTGGCTGGTTGGCGCAAGCCTGATCGGTACCATCGCGGTCTTCGTCGCTCACGCTGCACGTGACGACCAGGGTTACATGGTTCCAGCCGAGGAAGTGGCGCGCATCGAAGGTGAGCGCATGAAGTCCCTGGGCCTGGCTACCGGTACTCCGGTTGGCGCACGTGTCGAATCGTTTGAACGGGTTTAATCAATGTCCAGTCATGTAATTAACGCTGATACTCATGCTCATGGTCACGACCATGGGCATGACGACCACCACCACGACTCGGGCCAGATGACCGTATTCGGTTTCTGGCTGTACCTGATGACCGACTGCATCCTGTTTGCGTCGCTCTTCGCCACCTACGCGGTGCTGTCCGGCAGTTTTGCCGGCGGCCCGTCGGGTCACGACATTTTCCAGCTGGACTTTGTCGCGGTCGAAACCGCACTGCTGCTGTTCTCGAGTATCACCTTCGGCTTCGCCATGTTGCAGATGTTCAAAGGCAACAAGGGCGGCGTGCTGGGCTGGTTGGCTGTGACCTTCCTGTTCGGTGCCGGCTTCATCGCGATGGAAGTCTATGAGTTCCATCACCTGATCGCCGAGGGCTTCGGCCCGCAGCGCAGTGGCTTCCTGTCGGCGTTCTTCGCGCTGGTCGGTACCCACGGTCTGCACGTAACCGCAGGTCTGATCTGGATGGCGGTGATGATGTACCAGATCAACAAGCACGGTATCACTGGCACCGCCAAGACCCGCATGAGCTGCCTGAGCCTGTTCTGGCACTTCCTGGACGTGGTCTGGATCTGCGTGTTCACCGTCGTGTATCTGCTGGGGGTTCTGTAAATGGCTAACGCACATAACAGCCACGCCGAGGGCAACCACGGTAGCGTCAAGTCCTATGTGATCGGTTTCATCCTGTCGGTGATCCTGACGGCGATTCCGTTCGGCCTGGTGATGTTCCCGAGCATGCCGAAGGACATCACGATCATGGTCGTGGTGGCCCTGGCGGTCATCCAGGTCGTGGTTCACCTGGTGTACTTCCTGCACATGGACCGTTCCGCCGAGCAGCGCTCCAACGTGTCGACCTTCATGTTTACCGTGATGGTCATTGCACTGTTGGTCGGCCTGTCGCTGTGGATCATGTTCAGCATCCACACCAGCATGATGGCGAAGTGAGGTAAGACGACATGTCCGTTAAGCACTTTATCCAAATCACCAAACCGGGGATCATTTTCGGTAACGTGCTTTCTGTGGCAGGCGGTTTTTTCCTTGCCGCGCAAGGGCATGTCGACTTCATGCTGTTCCTGGCCACGGTGATTGGCACTTCGCTGGTGGTGGCGTCCGGTTGCGTGTTCAACAACTGCATCGACCGTGACATCGACATCAAGATGGAGCGCACCAAGAACCGTGCGATGGTCCAGGGCCAGATCTCGCTGAAAGTCGCGCTGGCCTACGCCACCCTGCTCGGGGTGGCCGGCCTTGGCCTGCTGTACGTGCAGGCCAATGCCCTGGCGGCGCTGTTCGGCCTGATCGGCTTTGTCATCTACGTCGGGTTCTACAGCCTGTACCTCAAGCGCAAATCGGTGCACGGCACCCTGGTTGGCAGCCTGTCCGGTGCCATGCCTCCGGTGATCGGCTACTGCGCGGTGAGCAACAGCTTCGACCTGGCTGCACTGACCCTGCTGGTGATGTTCAGCCTGTGGCAGATGCCGCACTCCTACGCCATTGCGATCTTCCGCTTCAACGACTACCTGGCCGCATCGATTCCGGTGCTGCCGGTCAAGCGCGGGATTCTGGTGGCCAAGAAGCACATCCTCTGGTACATCGTGGCGTTCCTGGTAGCGACCCTGATGCTGACTCTGGGTGGCTACGCGGGCATGAGCTACATGGCCGTTGCCGCGGCCATGGGCATGTACTGGCTGTACATGGCCTGGACCGGCTACAAGGCTGTCGATGACCGCCTGTGGGCACGCAAGCTGTTCGTGTTCTCGATCTTCACCATCACTGCGTTGAGCGTGATGATGTCGCTGGACACCAAAGTGCCGACCGAGCTGTTGCTGACTTACGCGCACTGATTCATCAGCGTGTAATGAAAACGCCCCAGGCTGCAGAGCCTGGGGCGTTTTTTTTTGTCTCTGCGGCCTTATCGCGGGGCAAGCCCGCTCCCACAACGACCGAAACTGCTGTTGACAAGTACCCCGGGTTTGCCGGATTTTATCGCCGCGCAGGTAAGGAGTATCTGCGCATGGCCAGAGGATGCTGGCCGTGATTCACCACACAAGGGATTGTCCATGACCGAGCTTAACGCCGTTGCTCAACGGGCGTGCCTCGCGCTGCTGCGCGAACGCCATACCTCCCCGCACCTCGATACCGCCGTGCAGGTGCTCGACTGCCTGTTCCGTCGCCGCAGCCTGGCGCCCGGGCAGGATGATGAGCTGTCGGCCGAAGTGCTCGAGCCGCATCTGGATAAAGTCCTCAAGGCTATCGATGCCGGCCAGCGTATCGAGATGGTCTTGCCCGCCTTTCCGGGCAAGTCGCCGAACCGGCAAAAAACCCTCAGCCACTTGCCAGACCTTGCCGAGCGCCACGCCATCGACGAGCTGCAGCACCTGTGCGCGGAAATCCAGGCCCTGTATGCGCCGGGCGCGTTGATTCACATTTGCTCCGACGGCTACGTGTTTTCCGACCTGGTGCGGGTGCCTGATGACCACGTCAAGGCCTACACCGACGAGATCCAGCGCTACGCGCAGCAGCACTATCCGCACAGCTTCGCCCTGTTCGACCTCAAGGATGCCTACCCGCAGTTGGGCTGCCTGGATTCGATGCGCGAGGAACTGATGATCGCGTACGGCCAGTCGCTGATCGCGCTGGGCCAGCGCTTTCAGGACGAGCCGCACATGATGCTGATGTACTGCGGCATCCACCGCTTTTTGTCCGAGGATTACTCGGGCCTTGCCGAGTTCGCCGGCATGAGTCTCAACGCTGTGAAGAAGATCGCCAAGCCGGCCTCGCAACGGGTGATCCAGCGCAGTGAAGCCTGGAGTGCGCTGCTGCAGGCGCGTTATCCACAGTGCCTGCGCCTGTCGATTCACCCGCAACTGGCGGTGTCGGCGAAGATCGGTATTCGCCTGGTGCCCACCAGCGACCTGTGGCGCACGCCCTGGCACTCGGTGGCGATCAAGCGCAGCGGGGTGGTGATGCTCGACAAACGCAGCAACATAGACGAGCGCTACAGCCGCCTGGTGTTCCGCCAGGGCCGCCCTTGTCACTACGCCAGTGCGCAATGATGCCGGTCGCGTTAGCGGCGGATGCCGTTATCTTCGACCTTGACGGCACCCTGGTCGACACCTTGCCCGATATCGTCTGGTGCCTGAACCGGGTGCTGCGCGAGCAAGGCCACCCAGCCTTGGCGCTGGAAACCATCAGTGCCTACGTGGGCGGCGGTACCGGCGCGATGCTCGAGCGGGTTGCCGCACGCCTGGGGATTACCGACGACAAGGCCCTGCATGAGCAGTACATCGCCTGCTACCAGCAGCACCTGGTGCAGTTCTCGCGACCGTTCGACGGCGTGCTGGAGCTGCTTGAGGGCTGCCGCCAGTGGCAACTGCCGATGGCCATCGTCACCAACAAGGCCCATGACATGGCCCTGCAGGTCGCCGCCCGGTTGTTCCCTGCGGACACCTTCGAGATCGTGCTTGGCCAGCGCCGTGGCTACCCACTCAAACCTCAGCCTGACGCGGCGCTGCAAGCGGCCCGCCATCTGGCAGTCGAACCGTCCCGTTGCCTGTTTGTCGGCGATACCGTCATCGACCTAATGACCGCGCGCGCCGCTGGCATGCGCGCCGTTGCCGTGACCTGGGGCTATGGCCGGGTCTTTGCCCTGCAGGCTCAGGCTGCGGATTTTTACTGCGAGCAGCCGGCAGACCTGCTGCATGCCCTGCATTTAGCCAACCAAGCTCGCGAGGCTGGCGCTGTTGCCAGCCTGCTCTGATACACCACCTCTCAAGGAAGAAAGGTCATGCAACACAAGGACACCTGGATCAAGGCGGTCAGCGATGTGCTGGCGGGTTATCTGCTCAAGGAACGCGACGATCGCTTCGACACCGCAGGTCGCGCCAACCTCGCTGCAAGCCTTGCTCATTTCTACGCGCAGCAGGCACCGGTACGCCTGGTGCTGCCGGGCTTCCCGTGCAAGTCGCCGAACGCCCGCGACCAGACCTTCGGCACGCTGCCGGACTACGGCGAGGCCATGGCCATCGAACGCCTCGATCAACTGGGCCAGGAGATTGCCGCGCTGCACAGCCCGGGTTGCGTGGTGTCGATCTTGAGTGACGGCACCACCTTCAACGACATCGTCGGTGTGCCTGACGACGTGCGCAAAGCCTACAACCAGGCGTTGCGCGAGTTGTGCACCACCCACACGATCAACTGGGTGAGCATGGAAGACCTGTTCCCCCAGGCCAGCAGTGCCGACGCCGTGCGTGCCACCCTGGTCAAGCAGGCCCGCCTGCCGTGGAAGAACGTCGAGGCGCTGATCGAGCAGAGCCGTACTGACGAGACCCTCAGCCACGGCCACGACAAGCTCTGCAGCCACCTCTACAACGACCTGCGCCTGTGCCGCGAAGCGGGGCAGAGCGAAGACGAGCATCTGCTGCAGATCGGCTACAAGGCCTACCAGATGATGTTCCGCGGCCACGCACTGAATGCCGCGGTCAATCGCTTTTTCCCCGACGACATCCGCCTGTCGGTGCATCAGTATGACAATGCCGGGCCGAAGTTCACCTTGGCCCTGGCGGACGGTCTGACGCGGGTTTCCAGCCCCTGGCATGCGGTGCCGGTGCGGCAGTTGGACGGTAGCCAGACCTTGCGCGGCCATGCTGAAGTGGACCTCGACAAGCATGTGCTGGTGCAGTATCAGGGCAGGCCCTGGCTGTATCACGAAACAGCGGGCGAAGCGTTGCAGGGTTTCGAGTTCGAACTGCAGAAGCGCCCATTGTTCGGCCTGGTGGTACGCGATCCGCTTGGCTTGGGCTTCGAGCGCTTCTCGACGCAGTTGCTGGAAAAGCTGGTAGAAGCCTTCGGCTTTGTCTGCCTGCGAGGCTGCCAGTTCGAGGATCGCGACAGTTTCGCCCGCGACTGCGAACGTTTCGGCACTATCTACCAGTGGGCCTTCGGCAAGGTGCATGTGGTCAAGCCTGCAGACAAACCTGAGGGCGTGGTGCACTCCTTGGAGAAAACCCCGCTGCACTGGGACCTGAACATGCTGCCGGCCAGCGATACCCAGGTTCAGCGTGATCCGAAGTTTTGCGCGAGCAAGTTCATGCTCTACTGCAAGACGGCACCGCAACCCGGTGAAGGCCAGACTACCATCGTCGACAGTCGCAATGCCCTGCGCAAGGTCGGCAATCAGGTTGCTCGCCAGTGGCAAGCGGTGGACATCACCTACTACACGCGCATGACCTACTTCGGTGGATCGCCTCGTAGCTACAGCCTGGTCGACCTGCACCCGCACACTGGTGGACGGATCTTGCGCTATCAGGAAGGCACCGAGTCGAGCCTGCAGACCCTGAGCCAGGAGGTACAAGGTCTCGAAGCCCAGGCCCAGCAAGCGCTGCTTGAGCAGCTCAATGCGCTGGTCTACGACGAGGAGTGCCTGATCGCCCATGAGTGGGCCGAGGGGGATCTGGTACTGATCGACAACTACCAGACCCTGCATGGCCGTTTGCCCATGTCGGCGGCTTCGGCCTCCCGCGAGCTGTGGCGGGTGCAAGTGTATTGAAGTCAGGGCCCCGGGGCTGTGCAGCCCGGGGCTCGTTGTGCTGGCGGCGCTCAGAAATCGTAGCGGGCGCTGACGCTCAGGTTGCGCGGGTCGCCGTAGTAGTACGAGTTGTAGAAGCCGACGTTGGTGAAGTACTTCTTGTCGAACAGGTTGTTCAGGTTGACCTGGCCGGAGAGCTTGTCGGTGAACTGGTAGCGGGTCATCAGGTCGACCAGCCAGTAGGCTTCCTGGGTGTAGTCTTCGCGGCCGCGAACCGGGTTGTTCACCCCCTGCCAGGACTTGCCCTGCCAACGGGCGCCACCGCCAACGGTCATGCGTTCGAGCTCGCCGGGCAGCTTGTAGCTGGTGAACAGGCTGAGCTGATCCTCCGGCTCCCAGGTCGAGATCTTGTCGCCGTCGTCATCGCGAATGATCTTGTGGGTATAGCCGGCCTGCACCTGCCAGCCGCGCGCCAGCTCCCCGGAAATCTCCGCTTCGTAGCCCTTGGACCTGGCCTTGGTCGCCACATAGGGGCTCAATACCTGCGACGGTTGCCCGCTGCGGTCCTGTTCGGCGCGGTTGTCTTCATGGATTTCGAAGTAGGCCAGGCTGGCGTTGAGGCGCCCGTCGAACCATTCACCCTTCAGGCCCACCTCATAGTTGTCGCCTTCGTTGGGCTCCAGGGTCTTGCCGAAGCGATCCTGGCTGGACTGCGGGTTGAAGATGCTGGTGTAGCTGGCATACACGGCGTAGGTCGGGTTCAGGTCGTAGACCACGCCCGCGTACGGTACAGCGCGCCCGCTTTCCTTTTGATCGCTGTCGCCGGAGCGGGTGAAGTTGGCAAAGCGGCTGCCCAGGATCAGCGCCAGGTCATCAGTGGGCTTGAAGCGTGCGGTGATGTAACTGGCGGTCTGTCGGGTAGTCTGGTCATCGGTGCGGGCCAGGGTCCAGTCAGGCTCGGCGATATTGCCGTTCCAGGTGTAGAAGTTGTCGACGCGGTTGTCGTAACTCGCCGTCGGGTTGTAGGCCTTGGCATCGAACCTGGCCCGTGAATAGCTGGTGCCGACCACCAACTCATGCTCGCGCCCGAACAGCTCGAAAGGGCCGGTGGCGTAGAGTTCTGCGGTGTCGGTCTTGGTCTCGCCGGTAAATTTGCCTGAATACAGGGTGCTGCCGGCGCCGGTGTGAGGATTGGGCGCGCCACCACTGAGTGAGCCGAGCCTTGCGTGGTAGCCATTGAGCTTGTGGCTCAGTTCCAGCTTGGTGACCCAGTCGTTGGCAAATTGGCGTTCCAGGCTGGCAAACACCGTGCGGGTGTATTGCTCCCACCGGCTCCATTGCGCCCCCGGATTGAACGAACGCGAGACCTCGTTGAGGTTGCCATCGCTGTTGAACATCGAAATGGCGGCCCAACTGGAGCCCCGGGGATCGTTGTCCTGATAGTCGGCGCCCACTGTCAGCAGGGTGCTGTCGTCCAGGTCCATTTCCACAATGCCGTAGTAGACGCTGGTTTTGCGTTCATAGTGATCCTGGAACGAGTGTTTGTCCTGCAGCGCCGCCACAGCGCGCCCCCGCACACTGGCGCTGGAGTTGAGTGCCCCGGAGACATCGAGCTCGCTGCGATAGTTGTCCCAGGAGCCGCCGCTGGCACTGATGTGAGCGTTGAAGTCGGCGCTGGGTTTCTTGCGCACGAAGTTGATCGCCGCGCCAGGCTTGCCGGCACCGGAAAGCAGGCCGTTGGCGCCCTTGATCACCTCGATGCGGTCGTAGATGGCGGTGTCGCTGAGGTTGTTGCCGGCGGCGTTGACGCCGTTGTCCAGGGTGGGGATGCCGTCGTACTGGTAGTTCTGGATCGCGTAGCCGCGGGAGTAGTAGGTGCTGCGTTCGCTGTCCAGGGTCGAGACCGTGATGCCGGGTGTATGGCGCATCACCTCGTCGATGGCGTTGAGGTTGAAGTCATCCATGAACTGGCGGGTAACCACCGAGATCGACTGCGGGGTCTGCTTGGGCGTCAGCACCAGGCGGGTGGCGGTGGCGATGGTGCCCGGGGTGTAACTGCCGTTGCCTTCGGTGATGGTCCCAAGCTGGTTGCTGATGACCTGGGTTTCACCCAGTTCCCAAATCTGATGGTGATGAGTATCGACAGTTTCTGTGTCGTCTGCTGGTGTGGCTGCCTGCAGCCCGGTACTGGCGGTGGATAACGCAATGGCGAGAAGTGTCGGTTTGAGCGGGTGGCGCTGGGGGAGGGGGGAAAGCATTGCAGTTCCTTTGAATGCTGGCTAATTAATAAATGTGATACAAATGATTCTCATTATGTTGTCAGGGCTGTAATGCAAAGGAAAGGCTTGTTGAGGTATTTTTCTGTCGCTACTGGACACCCAGCGGGTAAAGGTTCTATGGTTTGCCTCGGCCACGGCAGTGGCCAACGTCGCTCGGACGGTTCCGGGCGCTTACGTCTTCGAGGAAACCATGGCTGACCAAGGTTCGCCGCGCCGCTTTGCGCGCATTGATCGTCTCCCCCCTTACGTCTTCAACATCACCGCCGAGCTCAAGATGGCTGCGCGCCGTCGTGGCGAGGACATCATCGACCTGAGCATGGGCAACCCCGACGGGGCCACGCCGCCGCACATCGTCGAGAAACTGGTGCAGGTCGCCCAGCGTGAAGACACCCACGGCTACTCGACTTCCCGCGGCATCCCGCGCCTGCGCCGGGCGATTTCGCGCTGGTACAAAGACCGCTACGAGGTCGACATCGACCCGGAAAGCGAAGCCATCGTCACCATCGGCTCCAAGGAAGGCCTGGCGCACCTGATGCTCGCCACCCTCGACCATGGCGACACCGTGCTGGTGCCCAACCCCAGCTACCCGATTCACATCTACGGTGCGGTGATTGCCGGTGCCCAGGTGCGTTCGGTGCCATTGATTCCGGGCGTGGATTTCTTCAATGAGCTGGAGCGGGCGATCCGCGAATCCATCCCGAAACCGAAGATGATGATCCTCGGCTTCCCGTCCAACCCGACCGCGCAGTGCGTCGAGCTGGACTTCTTCGAGCGGGTGGTGGCCCTGGCCAAGCAGTACGACGTGCTGGTGATCCACGACCTGGCCTATGCCGACATCGTCTACGACGGCTGGAAGGCACCGTCGATCATGCAGGTGCCGGGCGCCAAGGACATCGCGGTGGAGTTTTTCACCTTGTCCAAGAGCTACAACATGGCGGGCTGGCGCATCGGCTTCATGGTCGGCAACCCCGAGCTGGTCAACGCCCTGGCGCGGATCAAGAGTTATCACGACTACGGCACCTTCACCCCCCTGCAGGTGGCCGCGATTGCCGCACTGGAAGGTGACCAGCAATGCGTGCGCGACATCGCCGAGCAGTATCGCCAGCGCCGCAATGTGCTGGTCAAAGGCCTGCACGAGCTGGGCTGGATGGTCGAGAACCCGAAGGCGTCGATGTACGTCTGGGCGAAGATTCCCAAGGAGTATGCGCACCTGGGGTCGCTGGAGTTTGCCAAGAAGCTGCTGGCCGAAGCCAAGGTCTGCGTGTCGCCGGGCATCGGTTTTGGTGACTATGGCGACGACCATGTGCGTTTTGCCCTGATCGAGAACCAGGACCGCATCCGCCAGGCGGTGCGCGGTATTCGGCAGATGTTCCGGGCTGATGGCGTAGGCAGCAAGCCGGCCCAGAAGTAAGCGTACAGGCCATCGCGGGTCAATCCCGCTCCTTCAGTGGGAGCGGGATTGCCGCGGCGAAACAACCGTCCGTCAGCGGCGATTTATTTCTGCATTACCCCCCTTCTCAAACATCCGGCAAAGCATAGAATGGCGGCGGGTTTCTCCCTATAACGATAATCAACCTCCCCCCTTCTCATCATGTCCGAACATAATCCTTGTTTGAACTGCGGCGCCTGCTGCGGGTATTTCCGTGTGTCTTTCTTCTGGGGTGAGTGCACGTCGGCGGGTGGTGTCGTGCCCGACGATCTGGTGGTCCAGATCAGCCCAAGCCGCGTAGCGATGATCGGCACCGACAGCAAACCCTGTCGCTGCATCGGGCTCGAAGGCGAGATTGGCAAAGGTGTGAGCTGCACCTTGTATGAACAGCGCTCAACCCCGTGCCGCGAGTTCGATGCGGCCTGGGTCAACGGCGAAGCCAACCCCAGCTGCGATGCGGCGCGTGCCGCCTACGGCCTGCCACCGCTTGAGGCCAACGAACCGATCTGGCCGGACGAGGGCGCCGAAGTCGCCTGAGGCGCGACTTGAGGGGTACACTGCCGGGTTGATGAATCGGACAGGAGGTCCCGCGTGACCCGCATGTACAGTTTTCCCGCTGACCTGTGCCTCGAAAGCCCGCGCCTGCAACTGCGCCCGATGGTGCCCGAGGATGCCCAAGCGTGGTTTGCCATCATGGCCGACCCGCAGGTCATGCGTTACTGGAACCACGGCCCCTGGCAAGCGCTGCCAGAGGCGCAAGCCGCACTGGCCGAAGACCGTGACGCCTATGCCACCGGCCAGATGCTCAAACTGGGTATCTACCGGCGCGACAATGGCGAACTCATTGGCATGACCCAACTGTTCCACCTTGACCCTGTTTCGCGCCGTGGCGAAATCGGCTATTGCCTGGCCAGCTCCGCGCAAGGCCGCGGTTACATGGATGAGGCGCTGACCTGTTTCATCGACTACCTCGCTCATGGCCTGCACCTGCGGCGCCTGGAGGCCGAGATCGATCCACGCAACCAGGGTTCGGCACGTACCCTTGAGCGCCAGGGTTTTGTGCTCGAAGGGCTGCTGCGCCAGCGCTGGTGTGTCGCCGGTGAGCTGTCGGACTCGGGGTTGTATGGGCTGCTGCTGGATCAGGCACCGATGGAAGGTTGAATACTCAAGCGCGGCAGCACGGTCTGCGCTATTGTCGCGCGCTCTTTTACCAGCAAGGATTGCCAGGTGCCGCTGAACTATCTGACCTTGAGCCTGGGATGCTATCTCACTAGCCTGTTCCTCCAGGCCTGCGCCCGTGAGCACGATGTGATGCGCGGCATGCACGCCTTGGCCCTGGGGGTGTTGAATGGGTCCTTCTGGTTTGCCAACCCGCTGTATTTCGCCGCCCTGGTGATGCACCGTAAACAGCCGCGGGTAGCCCTGTACCTGGGCTGCGCGGCGCTGTTGCTCAGTGGCCTGATGGTTCCGCTGGGCTGGCTCGGCTGGACCCCGGTGCCCGATTCGCCCAACGGGCCGGGCCTGTTGATCGGTTACTACGTGTGGCTGCTGGCGATGGCGCTGTTCATTCTCGGCCAGTGGCGCTACCGGCAGGAACCTGCGGGCAGCAGCAGGGTGCCGTTGCTGGGCTGGCCGGCGTGGGTGCTGATCGCCGGCATCGTGGTGACGGTGCCACTGGCCTTCACACCCTGGAGTAAAGTGCCGTTTCGGTCGGTGCCCGAGCACGCGTCGTGCATTGAATGTGGAGGCAACTGATGGCCCGGTTCTACGTTTCAATCACCCTGGCGTTGTACGTGCTGAGCCTGTGCTTCGATGCCATCTATCTGTCTGGCGATAGCCGTCTGCATGCCTTGCAGGCGATGCTGTACGGGCCCTGGGGCATCGTCCTGCAGGTTTACAGCTGGTTCGCCAACCCGCTGCTGGGACTGGCGATCATCACTCATCGTCGCTGGCGTTGGCTGTCGCTGGTGCTGGGCCTTGGCGCCTTGTACCTGGCGCTCAGTTCGCTGCTCGTCGAACGGCTGCCGAACAACCAGAGCTATGACTTCCTGGATGTCACCGGCTTTGGGCCGGGTTACTTCCTCTGGCTGGCATCGATCAGCTTGTTCTGTGCCGCCCAGGCCTGGTGGTGTCGGCAGGTGTTCAAAGGCGCGCAGGTGCCAGGTTGGCGCTGGCTTGATGGCGGCCTGGCAATCGTGCTCAACATCGCCATCGTCTATGCGATCCAGACTCCCAGCCTGCACTTTCAGCTAAAGAAAGTGATCGAGCCACCGCCGCCGATGCAGATCGACAAGGACGCTATCTAGCGGGCTGACGTCGACGTTCCCCATTGCACCACCAGCATGCCGACCACGATCAGCCCGACCCCGGCCAGGCGCAGGCCGTTGACCGGGCGTTCGGTCAAGCCCATCAGGCCCCATTGGTCGATGATCAACGACGACAGCACCTGCCCGGCGATCACGCAGACGATGAAACCGGCGGCGCCGAGCTTCGGCGTCAACACCAGCGCGGCGGTGATGTAGGCGACCCCGGCAACTCCGCCCAGCCAGGCCCACCAAGGCGCCTGGGCCAGGGCGTTGAGCTGCGGCAGCGGCGCCCGCAGCACCAGCAATGCCGGAATCACCATCAGCACACTCACCGCCAGTGACACCAGCGACGCCCACAACGGATGCCCGAGCAAGCGCCCCAGCGCGGCATTGCTGCCAGCTTGAAAAGGTACGGCGGCCCCGGCCAGCAGGGCGATGGTCAGCGGCAGCAAAGTGGCGGCAATGGCGGACAGGTTCATGGCAAGTTTCCTTAAAGTGGCTTGCCAAAGTCTTGGTTATCCATACCAATAATGGAAATTCGAATGCTGCACAGGAGTTATTCGTCTGATGGATGATTTGCGCCGGATCGACCTCAACCTGCTGCTGACTTTGCATGCGTTGCTCGCCGAGCAGCATGTCTCGCGCGCGGCCTTGCGCCTGCACCGCAGCCAGCCGGCGGTGAGCCATGCCCTGGCGCAGTTGCGCGAACTGTTTGGCGATCCGTTGCTGGTGCGTCGTGGTGGGCGCTTGCAGGTAACCGCGCGGGCCCAGGCGTTGATCGAGCCCTTGCAGCAGGCGCTGGAGCAACTCGACGGCTTGCTCGGCAGCCCCGGCTTCGACCCGCGCCGGGCGCAGCGCAGTTTTCGCCTGGCGATGTCGGACTACGGCGCCCGGGTGCTGCTGCCGGGCTTGATGCGGGTGCTGCGCGAAGAGGCGCCGGGCATCGACCTGATCGTCTCGCAAGGCAGTCGCGAGGCCATGCTGGGTCAGCTGTTCGATGGCGAAGCCGACCTGGCCTTGGCGGTGTTCCCGCAGCTGGCGGCAGAGCTGCGTGCGCAGACGCTGTTCGAAGAGCGCTTCATCTGTATTGCCGACCGCAGTCATTTGCCCGCGCGTGGCGGCTTGAGCCTGGAGGGCTGGCTGGCGCGGCCGCATGTATTGGTGGCGGTGCGCCCGGGTATCGACAACGAGATCGACTTGGCCCTCAAGGCTATCGGCGCCCAGCGCCGGGTGGCACTGGCCTTGCCGCATTGGGCAGCGGCCCAGGAGGTCATTGCCGGCACCGACCTGATCCTCACCGTTGCCCGGCGCAGTCTGGACAGCGGCAAGCTGGATTCACGCTTGCGCAGATTTGAGCCGCCGCTGGCGATCAGGCCGTTCGCCTTTCAGCAGGCCTGGCATCAACGCCGGGAAGGGGAGGCGGGACATCGCTGGTTGCGTGAGAAGGTGCTGCAGGTGTGCCAATAGTTGCGTGGTGCGGTTATCCCCGGCAATGCGTAGGGGTGTGAAGCCCCCCAGTAAAACTGGCATTGTTGTTACTCGCCCATAACGAAAGGAATCCGCACATGAACCGTACACTGCTGGCCGTCGCCCTGCTAACGGCCATTAGCGCTGCTGCCCAGGCTCAGGACGAGTACTCCCCGGCCTACGGCGCCTGCATGAAAACCGCCGCATCGACCCTGGCCATGAACACCTGCAACGGCGCCGAGATCAAACGCCAGGACAGCCGTTTGAACAGTGCTTACAAAAAGGCCATGGCCGGCCTCGAAGGGCCGCAGCAAACCCAACTGCGTGAAGCCCAGCGGGCATGGATCAAGTACCGCGATGCCAACTGCAACCTGTACTACAGCCTCACCGGCGGCACCATCGATCAGCTCAATGGCGCCGGTTGCATCCTCAGCAGCACCAGGGACCGCGCAGATGAACTGCAGGCCCTGCTGCAGCCTTAAGATCAGCGCCGGGCGGCGCGAGCGCGCAGGTATTGGCGAACTTCGCGCTGGTCGCCGGCAAACTCGATACGCTCGGCCTTGCTCTGGCGGTGGTAGGCGTACATCGGGTCGTAGTATTCGTTGAGCAGGCCGCTGATCCAGGCGCGGTGCAGGTCCACCGCACCACTGCGTAGTTGCTCTTGCAGCGCTTGTTCGAGCAACGCCGACAGCCGCTGGTAGCGCTCGCCGCCCAGGCGTTTGAGGATGTTGGCCATGCTTTGGGTCAGGCGCTCGGCAAACCGTGGCAGGCCGTTTTCATCACCGTGCAGGGCAACGAACTCGGCACTCAGGTCGATCACGTAGTCGCGCAGAATCCGCTCAACCCGGTTGTCAAAGCTGTCTTCCAGCCACACCAGCGGGTAGTGCTGCATGCCCTGGTACAGCTCCAGCGGTAGCGTGCAGCTGCCGACGATGCGACCCTCATCTTCGAGCACGAACTGCTCGACGCCGCGCGCGCGCTTTTTCAGCACATCGATGGCTAGCTGGTTCTCGAAGTCGATCTGCGCCGGCTGGCCGGTAGCGCGTTTGCCGAAGCTGGAGCCGCGGTGATTGGCGTGGCCTTCCAGGTCGACAGCGTTATCCAGCTGTTGCAGCACTTCGGTCTTGCCGGTGCCGGTGAGGCCGCCGATCAGCACGAAGTCACAGTCGGCCACCGCTTGCTGGGTGGTATGCAGCAGGAAGTTACGCATGGCTTTGTAGCCACCGACCACCTTGGGATAGTGGATGCCGGCGTCAGTCTTGAGCCACTGCTGGGCGATCTGCGAGCGCAGGCCGCCGCGAAAGCAGTAGAGGTAACCTTCGGGGTTGGCCCGGGCGAAGGCAGCCCAGGCGGCAATGCGTTCGTCCTTGAGCTGGCCGCTGACCAATTGATGGCCCAGGGCGATGGCGGCCTGCTGGCCCTGTTGTTTGTAGCAGGTGCCGACTTTCTGCCGTTCCAGGTCATTCATCAGCGGCAGGTTGATCACGTTGGGGAAGGCGCCCTTGCTGAATTCGACCGGGGCGCGCATGTCCATCATCGGCACATCGTTGAGAAACAGATTGCGGTAGTCGGTGCAGTTGTCGCGCATCAAAGCACCTCAACCGCATGGCTCTGTCGCTCCACCAGTTCGCCGATCGGCGCCAGGTTCAGGCCCAGTTCGCCCGCCACGGCGAGAAACTGCGCTTCACCTTCCGGGGTTACCGCCACCAGCAAGCCGCCGCTGGTTTGCGGGTCGCACAGCAGGTGCTTCTGCTCGTCGTTCAGCGGGGCGATTTTCTCGCCATAACTGTCGAAGTTGCGCAGGGTACCGCCCGGCACGCAGCCTTCGGCCAGGTAGTGTTCGACGCTTGGCAGGCGCGGCACCGCGCTGTAGTTCAGGCGTGCACTGAGGCCGCTGCCGTCGGCCAGCTCGACCAGGTGGCCGAGCAAGCCGAAGCCGGTGACGTCGGTCATGGCCTTGACCCCGGCCAGTTTGCCAAAGCGGCTGCCGGGGGTGTTCAAGGTGCACATCCAGTCGCGGGCCAGGCCCTTGTCCTGGTCGCGCAGCTTGGCTTTTTTCTCGGCGGTGGTGAGGATGCCGATGCCCAGCGGCTTGGTCAGGTACAGGCGGCAGCCGACGGTGGCGGTGTCGTTGCGCTTCATGTGGCGCTTTTGCACCACGCCGGTCACGGCCAGGCCGAAGATCGGCTCGGGGGCGTCGATGGAATGGCCGCCTGCCAGGGGAATGCCGGCCTCGGCGCAGACTGCGCGGCCGCCACGGATCACTTCGCGGGCCACTTCCGGGGCCAGCACGTTGACCGGCCAGCCGAGAATGGCAATCGCCATCAGCGGGTCGCCGCCCATGGCGTAGATGTCGCTGATGGCGTTGGTGGCGGCGATGCGGCCGAAGTCATACGGGTCATCGACGATGGGCATGAAGAAGTCGGTGGTCGAAACCACACCGCGTTCGTCATCGAGGGCGTAAACTGCCGCGTCATCGCGCGAGGCGTTGCCGACCCAGAGTTTCGGGTCCAGTGCCTGGGTGCCGCTTTCGGCGAGAATCACCTCGAGCATCTTCGGAGAGATCTTGCAGCCACAACCGGCGCCATGGCTGTACTGGGTCAGGCGAATCGGCTCGCTCATATGCACCTCGAAAAATCGTGAAGGCCCGAGTGTAGCAAAGCTGGCCTTTGCGCCGATGCCTCTTATAATTTCCGGGGTGGCCCGTGCGGCCCTTTCCCCGCTATTGAACCGGAGAATCCCCATGCTCAAACGTCCCCTGGCGCTGTTTGCCGGTCTGGTGTTGTCTTGCTCGTCTTACCTGGCCCAGGCGGCCGACACCCTGCGGGTCAGTGCCATCCCTGACGAAGCGCCCACCGAACTGCTACGCAAGTTCAAGCCATTGGGCGAGTACCTGGAGCAGAAGCTGGGGATGAAGGTCGAGTTCGTGCCGGTGGCAGACTACCCGGCAGTGGTCGAGTCGCTGGTTGCCAACAAGCTGGATATGGCCTGGCTGGGCGGTTTCACTTTCGTGCAGGTGCACCTCAAGGATCCGACAGCCACACCCTTGGTGCAGCGTGAACAGGATGCCAAGTTCACCAGCAAATTCATCACCGCCAACCCGGACGTGAAGAGCCTGGCCGATCTCAAGGGCAAGACCTTTGCCTTCGGTTCCATTTCGTCCACCTCCGGCAGCCTGATGCCGCGCTACTTCATGCTCAAGGATGGCATCAAGCCTGAAACCTACTTCAGCCGCGTCGCCTATTCCGGTGCCCACGATGCCACGGCCGCCTGGGTCCAGGCCGGCAAGGCCGACGGCGGGGTACTCAACGCCAGCGTCTGGGAAAAGCTGGTAGCCTCGGGCAAGATCGATACCAACAAGGTGAAGGTGTTCGCCACCACTCCAAGCTACTTCGACTACAACTGGACCGTGCGTGGTAGCCTCGACCCGGCCCTTAAAGACAAGATCAAGCAAGCTTTCCTCGACCTTGATCCAGCCAAGCCTGCCGACAAGGCCATCCTCGACCTGCAGGCCGCCAGCCGCTTCATCGAAACCAGCCCGGACAACTACAAGGGCATCGAAGAGGCCGCGCGCGCCGCCGAACTGCTGAAATGACCATCCGTTTGACCGGCGCCAGCCTGCGCCATGGCCAGGTTCAGGCCCTGCATGGCATCGACCTGCAGATTGGCGCCGGCGAGCGGGTGGCGATCATCGGCCCGTCGGGGGCGGGCAAGTCGAGCCTGCTGCAGTTGCTGGGCACTGCCCTGGCCCCCAGTACCGGTACCGTCGAGCTGCTCGATGTGGCGCCCTGGCGGTTGTCGGCCGCTGCGCTACAGCGCCTGCGCACACGCATCGCCCTGATCCATCAGGCGCCGCCGCTGCCACCGCGTCAGCGGGTGGTGACGGCGGTGCTGGCCGGGCGCCTGGGGCAGTGGAGCACCTTGCGCGGGCTGCTCAACCTGCTGCACCCGGCGGATGTGCCAGGTGTGCGCGAAGTGCTGACGACCCTGGGCATGGCCGAGAAGATTTTTGTCCAGTGCGGACAGTTGTCCGGCGGCCAGTTGCAGCGGGTCGGCATTGCCCGGGCGCTGTATCAGCAACCGCAGATATTGCTTGCCGACGAGCCGGTTTCGGCCATGGACCCGGTGCTGGCCGAACACAGCCTGAAAACCCTCAACCAGCATGCCAACGAGCGCGGCGTGACCCTGATCGCCAGCCTGCATGCGGTAGAGCTGGCGCTGGCGCATTTCCCGCGGGTGATTGGTGTTCGCGAAGGGCGGATCGTCTTTGATCGCCCGGCGAGCGAGGTCTCCAGCGTCATGCTCGATGGGCTGTATGCCAACGAACATCTGCTGTCGCCGCCGCTACCGCTGCCGGCCTTGAATCTGCAGATTCCCCGATGCTGAAGGCTGACAGCCGCGACCCGGCGGCATTGCCCAGAGTGCTGCTGGCACTGCTGGCGATTGCCCTGTTGTGGCCGGGCATTCGCCTTAGCGAACTGAACCCCGGCGTATTGCTGCAGGCCGACAACCGCCGGGAGATGGCCAATTTCGTCAGCGCCTTCTGGCCACCGGCCCTTGCGCCTGACTTTCTTCGGCTGCTGCTTGAAGCCACCTTGCAGACCCTGGCTGTGGCCACCGCCGGCATGACCCTGGCCTTGCTGTTGGCGATCCCGGCCAGCCTGCTGGCCAGCCGGGCACTGTCGTTGCGCGCGGCCTCACGGGGCGGGCGCCTGAGCTTCTGGTCGCGCACCCTGCGCCTGCCGGTGCGCGGCCTGTTGATCTTTTTGCGCAGCGTGCCGGAGATTGTCTGGGCGCTGCTGTTCGTCCGCGCCGTCGGCCTGGGCCCGACCGCCGGGGTGCTGGCCATTGCCATCACTTACAGCGGCATGCTCGGCAAGGTCTATGCGGAGATCTTCGAATCGGTCGACCAGCGCCCGGCCCATGCCTTGTTGCAGGCTGGCAGCAGCCGCTTGAGCGCATTCTTCTACGGCATCCTGCCCGCTGCGGCGGCGGAGCTGGTGTCGTACACGGTGTACCGCTGGGAGTGCGCGATCCGCGCCTCGGTGGTGATGGGGTTTGTCGGCGCGGGCGGGTTGGGCCAGCAGATCGACCTGTCCATGCGCATGTTCGCCGGCGCCGAGGTGGCGAGCATGCTGCTGACGTTTCTGCTGCTGGTTTGGCTGGCCGACCAGCTCAGCCGCCTGCTGCGCGGGAGGCTGGCATGAGAGCGCTGATCAATACCGCGTTGGTGCTGGCGCTGTTGGCGGCGGTGGCAGCTTCGTTCGCATATTTGAGCCTTGATCTGCAGGCGTTGTTTGGCGATGGCGGGCTAGGGCAGATGGGCGCTTACGCGCTGCGATTCCTCAGCCCCGACCTGAGCCCCGATCACTTGCGGGCGGTTGGCCAAGGCGCTTTGGAAACCCTGGCCATGTCGGGCCTGGGTACCTTGCTTGCGGTGGTGCTCGGCCTGTTGCTGGCCTTGCCCGCAGCCGGGCGTTTTGGCTGGCCGCTGCAAGGCGTTGCGCGCTTGCTGCTCAACGCCCTGCGCGCGATTCCGGAGCTGGTGTGGGCGGCCTTGACCGTCCTCGCCGCCGGCCTTGGGCCCAATGCCGGCACCTTGGCCCTGGCCCTGCACACCTCAGGCGTACTCGGACGGCTGTTCGCCGAAGCGCTGGAAAACGCCCCGCCGGAACCGGCGGCGGCCATTCGCCTGCAGGGCGGCAGCCAGGTCGCGGCGTTCTGCTTCGGCACCTTGCCCAACCTCTGGCCACAGTTGCTGGCCTACAGCCTGTACCGCTGGGAAAACAACATCCGCATGGCCAGCGTGCTGGGTTTTGTTGGTGCAGGCGGCCTGGGGCAGATGCTCTACACCACCCTGAGCCTGTTCCAGGAAGCCCAGGCCAGCACGGTGATCATCGCCATGCTGGTGCTGGTGTTGCTGGTCGATGCCTTGAGCGACGTACTCAGGCAGCGCTTTGTACGCGCCTGAAACCTGCGCGTTGATCAGGGCTTGGGCAGATCATGGCTGGCCCATTCCAGGTAGCGGATGATCCGTTCCTTGTAGTGCAGATGATCGCGCACCACGATCAGGCCGAACCACAGCACCAGCAACACGGCGAAGGTCAGCAGGATGACCAGGTTGCCTTTGCCGAACGCCCACAGCTCGGTGAGCTTGGCCTTCTCGGCGGCGATGGTGGCGAGGAAGGTCATGATCGCCACGAACATCGCGTTCTGGGTCAGGTTCAAAGACTTGGGCGGGTTCTCGGAAATCTTCGCGAACGCCACGATCTCGGCCGCTTGGGTCGCACTGACCGCGTTCTGCTCAAGCATCTGCAGGAAATGCGCGTAGCGCAGGTAACTGTCGCGTTGCAGCAGCGGCTGGTTGGCAATGGCGTGGCGTTGATACAGGCTTTTGAACTGCTCGGCGACAAAGTACTCGCGGGCCAGCAACAGCGCCCACATGCACAGGCTGGTACTGAACATCACCGTAACCGGTCCCAGCGGGTGCTGTTGTACGCTGAATGAGGCGCTGACCACCAGAATGATTGCCAGCACCACCAGCCAGGTTGGCAACAGGTGCGCTGCCAGCGGATTGTTGCGGATCGCGTGCCAGTAGTTCGGGCGGCTGCGTTTGTAGAGCTGCAGCATTTCGCTCCATTGTTGAAACATCGTTACCTCGGGCGCAGGGGCTTACCTTGAGGATAACGGCCGCGCGGGCGAAATCCTCACTGGGTTTTACCTATTGCGTGCTCGGCCTGCTCCAGTGACTGTTCGCAGGGGATGCCCGGGTTGATGTGGAACAGCCTGGTGACGCTTGCAGTGCCGATTGTTTCAGTGCTCATGGAGTGATCCTCGGGTCGGCTGCGCCGCCCATCGCCGAAGCGCTCGCTATCAGTGGGCTATCTGAACGCAGGCCAGTGCCTGTTCAACCCGCCAGCGCGCTGTTTCCATCTCGTGCAGGGCAGTACGGCATGGTCAACTCCTAAGTCATCGGAGCTACCACCTGCCGCTGTCAAACGAAAGGGTGGCAGCTGTACGGGGGTTGACAGACCAGGGACTTAGGAACCCGGCGCACACGAATGTGCCCCACGTACAGCTGCCATAGAAGCAGAAAACGGTAATCCGCCTGGCGATGAACGAGCAAGACTATGTAGATAGTGAAGCACCCGCAATAGTCCGATTACCGGGATGTTGAGCTTGGGAAATGGCCTGCACAAAACAGCGAAGCGACACCCTTCAATAAGGTGAAGTTGTCTGCAAAGGTTTGATCTTCTGCGAGTACTTCAGGAGTGCAAACAATGCAGCAACTTAAAGCGTTTGATCTGGTTGCCTTGCTCGACGGCGAGGAGACCATCAAGGAGTACTTGCTGCAGGTCGACAACGAGGGATGTCCGCAAGAGAAGGCCCGTGCCTTGAATTACATCGCCCACGCTCGGACCTTGCCCTAACAGTTCTCGCTAGTAATCACCTCCCCACACTGCGCATCCCGCTGCATCGACTCCAGATTCCTTTCGATGGTTTCACAAATCGCATCCATTTGAATCTGGTGCTCGCTTACGTAACCGAGGGTTTGACGATCAGGCGGTATTTGCGGGCAATGGCGTCTTTCAGGTGAACCTCGAACGGCGAATGTACAGAGTCGGACGCCGCCGCACGCTCAAGGTTCGTTGGAGCTCATCGATCGGCTACAGCGCCTGCTTCATCTGCACCAGCGCCACTCGGGTATTGCCAGGGCCCTGGCGCTCCTCGATGGCAAAAGGTTTAAAGCCCAGCTGTGGATAAAGCAGCAGCCCGGCGGCATTGCTGTTGAAACACGACACCTGCACCTCGCGCGCCTCGAACTGGCTGCGAGCCAGCTCGATCATGCTCTGCACCAGATAACGCGCCACGCCATGACCGCGCGCGGCGGGGGCCACCACCACATTGCCGAGGGCACATACGCCGCCATGTTCGGCCTTGTAGAAGTTGGCAAAGGCCAGCACCGTACCGTCGCCCTCGACCACAGTGGAGCTGCTGCGCTGGGCGATAGCCTCGCTCAGTTGCGCGGGTGTCAGCGGGTACTTGGCCTTGGGGAACATGTAGAACAGCTCGTCCGGGCCTTGGGGGAAGCAGCAGATGGCTGCGATGTCCTGGGGTTGGACGGGGCGGTGGGTCAATTGCATGGCGCGACTCGATCAGCAAATGAGGGTGACAGTGATCCTACACACTTCGACAAAGCTGGTAATGGAATCCCCACGCTGCGCCAGGGTCCACCTTGATAAGGTGCCCTTCGGCTGCATCGACCCACAAGGAGCAACCTCATGAAAGCACTCTTGTTCACTGCCGCCCTGGCAACAGCGGGCGCCGCCCAGGCCCAGACCGTGGAAATGGCCCTGGTGGGCGCCGATGGCAGCGCCAAACCTGTTGGTACCATCACCATCGAGCAGAACCAATACGGCACCTTGCTCACGCCTGACCTGCGCGACTTGCCACCGGGCGTACACGGCTTTCACCTGCACGAGAAACCCTCCTGCGCACCGGCAACCGCTGACGGCAAGACTACGCCGGCAGGTGCTGCGGGCGGGCATTGGGACCCGCAGCAGAGCAAAAAACACCTGGGTCCGTACGACGATGCCGGGCATAAGGGCGACTTGCCCGCCCTGTATGTCAGCGTCGACGGCACCGCCCGCTATCCAGTCCTGGCCCCACGCCTGAAGGCCGAGGAGTTCAAGGGCCATGCGCTGATGGTGCATGGCGGCGGTGACAACCACAGCGATCACCCAGAGGCGTTGGGTGGTGGTGGGGCGCGGATTGCGTGTGGGGTGGTGCAATGAAGCGGGGAAACGCTAGCTGGGGCAGTCAATCGTTGAACGTCTTGGGAATCAGCGTATACTCATACGTAACGAATAACGTTAAGCGTTACACTGCATGATTCGAAGCTTCAGATGCGCGAGTACGCAAGCGCTCTTCACTACTGGCAGAACGCGGCGATGGGCCGATGTTCTGGCAGTTGTCGAGCGCAAGCTTGCCATGCTGGAGGCTGCTAAAGAGTTGCGAGATCTGCGCTCGCCGCCGGGTAACCGCCTGGAGGCCTTAAGCGGTAATCGCAGCGGGCAGTACAGCATACGGATCAACGGTCAGTGGCGTGTGTGCTTCATCTGGACCGAGGAAGGTCCGGAAAACGTTGAGATTGTTGATTACCACTGAGGTGCATCATGTTCAAGAACGGCATGCGTCCAATCCACCCGGGTGAAGTCCTGCGCGAGGATTTTCAGAGTGAACTGGGTTTTAGCGCCGCGTCCTTGGCTCGGGCTCTGGGCGTATCGACCCCTACCGTGAATGAAATCCTTCGCGGACGTCGTGGCGTTTCGGCAGACATGGCCTTGCGCCTCGCCACTTGCCTGGACACCACGCCGGAGTTCTGGCTCAACCTGCAGACGGCGTTTGACCTGCGCACGGCCGAGTTGAATCACGGCGATGAGATCCACCGGCAAGTGCAGCGCCTGGTGGCTTGTGCTTGATTTTCCGGGCACAAAAAAACCGACCCTAGGGTCGGTTTCTTTTTGCGTTTGGTGCCCCGAGGGAGACTCGAACTCCCACTCCTTTCGAAAACGGATTTTGAATCCGCCGCGTCTACCAATTCCGCCATCAGGGCTTGTGGCGGCGAAGTATAGAGAGGCGCCTACCGTTGGTCAATCAGGTTTCATGGTCAATTTTCACCATTTCGGCTAAACTTTCCGGCCCTGTCGAACCGAACACCATCATGCGCGTCGCCGATTTCTCCTTTGAGCTTCCTGATTCCCTGATCGCTCGCCATCCGCTGGCGCAGCGCCATAGCAGCCGGCTGCTGACCCTGGACGGGCCGAGCGGGGCACTGGCGCATCGCCAGTTCACCGACTTGCTCGAGCATTTGCGCCCGGGCGACCTGATGGTGTTCAACAATACCCGGGTGATTCCGGCGCGTCTGTTCGGCCAGAAGGCCAGCGGCGGCAAGCTGGAGGTTCTCGTCGAGCGCGTGCTCGATAGCCACCGGGTACTGGCCCACGTGCGTTCGAGCAAGGCGCCCAAGGCTGGCACGCAGATTCTCATCGATGGCGGTGGCGAGGCCGAGATGGTCGCCCGTCACGATGCGCTGTTCGAGCTGCGTTTTGCCGAAGAGGTGCTGCCACTGCTCGAGCGCGTCGGCCATATGCCGTTGCCGCCGTACATCGACCGTCCGGATGAGGGCGCCGACCGCGAGCGCTATCAGACGGTATACGCCGAGCGCGCCGGCGCCGTGGCCGCGCCAACCGCCGGCCTGCACTTCGACGAAGAACTGCTGGCCAAGATCGCCGCCAAGGGCGTCGAAACCGCCTTTGTCACCCTGCACGTGGGCGCGGGTACCTTCCAGCCGGTCCGGGTCGAACGCATCGAAGACCACCACATGCATAAAGAGTGGCTGGAGGTCGGCCAGGATGTGGTCGACGCCGTGGCCGCGTGCCGTGCCCGTGGCGGGCGAGTGGTTGCCGTGGGCACCACCAGCGTACGTTCGCTGGAAAGCGCCGCCCGTGATGGCGAGCTCAAGGCGTTCAGCGGCGATACCGACATCTTTATCTTCCCGGGCCGGCCGTTCCATGTGGTCGACGCCCTGGTGACCAACTTCCATTTGCCTGAATCCACGCTGCTGATGCTGGTTTCGGCCTTCGCCGGTTACCCCGAGACCATGGCTGCCTACGCGGCGGCGGTCGAAAACGGATACCGCTTCTTCAGTTACGGTGATGCCATGTTCATCACCCGCAATCCGGCGCCACGCGGCCCCGAGGATCAAGCATGAGTCGCACCTGTCGTATGTCCTTCGAATTGCTCGCCACCGACGGCAAGGCCCGCCGCGGCCGCCTGACCTTCCCGCGTGGCGTGGTCGAGACCCCGGCGTTCATGCCAGTGGGCACCTATGGCACGGTCAAGGGCATGCTGCCGCGCGACATCGAGGCGATCGGCGCGCACATGATCCTCGGCAACACCTTCCACCTGTGGCTGCGCCCGGGGACCGAGGTGATCAAGGCCCATGGCGACCTGCACGACTTCATGAAGTGGCAGGGCCCGATCCTCACCGACTCCGGCGGTTTCCAGGTGTTCAGCCTGGGCGCCATGCGCAAGATCCGCGAAGAGGGCGTGACCTTCGCCTCGCCAGTCGACGGCTCCAAGGTGTTCATGGGCCCGGAAGAGTCGATGCAGGTCCAGCGTGACCTGGGCTCGGACGTGGTGATGATTTTCGACGAGTGCACCCCGTACCCGGCCGATGAAGACGTCGCCCGAGTGTCCATGGAGCTTTCCCTGCGCTGGGCCCAGCGTTCGAAGAACGCCCACGGCGACAGCACTGCGGCGCTGTTCGGCATCGTCCAGGGCGGCATGCACGAGAACCTGCGCATGCGCTCGCTCGAAGGCCTGGAAAAAATCGGCTTCGACGGCCTGGCCATCGGCGGCCTGTCGGTGGGCGAGCCCAAGCACGAAATGATCAAGGTGCTGGATTACCTGCCAGGGCGCATGCCGGCTGACAAACCTCGTTACCTTATGGGGGTAGGCAAGCCGGAAGATCTCGTTGAGGGTGTGCGCCGCGGCGTCGACATGTTCGATTGCGTGATGCCCACGCGCAACGCGCGCAACGGTCATCTTTTTGTCGATACCGGTGTGCTGAAAATCCGTAACGCGTTCCATCGCCACGATGATTCGCCCCTGGACGCGACCTGCGATTGCTATACCTGCCAGAACTTCTCCCGCGCTTATCTGCATCACCTGGATAAATGCGGCGAAATGTTGGGCAGTATGTTGAATACGATCCATAACTTGCGCCATTACCAGCGGTTGATGGCTGGTTTACGCGAGGCTATTCAACAAGGTACATTGGCCGCCTTTGTCGATGCCTTTTACGCCAAGCGCGGGCTGCCTGTGCCGCCCTTGGACTGATGTTTTGTCGATCCCTAACAAGTACTGATTTGCAACTGGAGTGCTAAATGAGCTTTCTGATCCCTGCCGCATACGCGGACGCAGCTGCCCCAGCCGCCGGCCCAGCCGGTACTGGCTTCGAGTGGATTTTCCTGGTCGGTTTCCTGGTCATCTTCTACCTGATGATCTGGCGCCCACAGGCCAAACGTGCCAAAGAGCAGAAGAACCTGCTGAGCAACCTGCAAAAAGGTGACGAAGTTGTCACCAACGGCGGTATCGCCGGCAAGATCGTCAAAGTTGCCGACGACTTCGTGGTTCTGGAAGTGTCCGACAACGTTGAGCTGAAGTTCCAGAAGGGCGCCGTAGCCGCGACCCTGCCTAAGGGCACGCTCAAAGCGATCTAAGTTTCAGTTTTTTTCCAATCGACGGGGCGCGCAAGGCGCCCCGCGTCTTGAACGGGCGGCGTGATGCTGAACAAATACCCTCTGTGGAAATACGCACTGATCCTGGTGGTACTGGCGATCGGTTTTATTTATTCCGCTCCCAACCTCTATCCTGATGATCCGGCCGTTCAGGTCAGCGGTGCCAGTACTGCACTGCAGGTCACTCAGGCCGATCTGGACCGTGTGAGCAAAGCGCTCAACGAGTCCGGTATCCAGGTCAAGGCCGCGAGCCTGGGCGAGAAGGGCAAGGTTGGTCTGGTGCGCCTGACCAAGCAGGAAGACCAGCTGCCAGCCAAGGATGTAGTGCGCAAGGCACTGGGCGACGACTATGTAGTAGCGCTCAACCTGGCCCCGACTACCCCGCAATGGCTGCGCAACCTGGGCGCAAGCCCGATGAAGCTGGGCCTGGACCTTTCCGGTGGTGTGCACTTCCTGCTTGAAGTGGACATGGACAAGGCCATGTCGGCCCGCCTGAAAGTCTACGAAGGCGAAGTCAAAAGCCTGCTGCGCAAAGAGCGCGTGCGCTACCGCAGCCTGCCGCAACAAGATGGCGGCATTCAGCTGGGCTTCTCCGATGATGACTCCCGCGAACAGGCCCGCAGCCTGATCCGCAAGAATTTCAATGATTTCGAGCTGACCACCACCGAGCGCAACGGTCTGTCCGTACTGCGCCTGGCGATTACCCCGGCCAAGGTCGCGGAAATCCGTGAATACTCGATCAAGCAGAACTTGACCACGGTACGTAACCGCGTCAACGAGCTGGGTGTAGCCGAGCCACTGGTTCAGCGCCAGGGTGCCAACCGCATCGTGGTCGAGCTGCCAGGCGTGCAGGATACCGCCGAAGCCAAGCGTATTCTCGGCAAGACCGCCAACCTCGAATTCCGCCTGGGTGCTGAGCCGGGTGCCTCGAAAGCCACCACCGAAACCTTCGAGTTCCGTGAAGGTGGTCGTTCGGCTGCGGTCGAGCGTGGCCTGATCATCACCGGTGACCAGGTTACCGACGCCCAGGCCAGCTTCGACGAGCAAGGCCGTCCGCAGGTGAACATCCGTCTGGATGGTCACGGCGGCGAGCTGATGAGCCGCGCTACCCGTAGCAACGTCGGTCGCAGCATGGCGGTGATCTTCATCGAACAGCGTCCAACCACCCGCTACGTCAAGCAGATGGTCGACGGCGTCGAGAAAGATGTCGCCGTACAGACCTTCACCGAAGAGAAGAAGATCATCAGCCTGGCGACCATCCAGTCGCCACTGGGCAGCCAGTTCCGTATCACCGGCCTGAACGGCCAGGGCGAATCGTCGGAACTGGCCCTGCTGCTGCGTGCTGGTGGACTGGCGGCGCCGATGTACTTTGCTGAAGAGCGCACCATTGGCCCGAGCCTGGGTGCCGACAACATCACCAAGGGTATCGACGCTTCGCTGTGGGGCATGCTGTTCGTCTCGCTGTTCATCATGGCCATCTACCGCTTCTTCGGCCTGATCGCGACCATCGCCCTGGCCGGCAACATGGTCATGCTGCTGGCGCTGATGTCCTTGCTGGGGGCAACGCTGACCTTGCCGGGTATTGCCGGTATCGTCCTGACCATGGGTATGGCGGTTGACGCCAACGTCCTGATCTTCTCGCGGATCCGCGAAGAGCTGGCCAACGGCATGTCGGTACAACGCGCCATTCACGAAGGCTTCAACCGTGCCTACACGGCGATTGTCGACGCCAACCTGACCACCTTGCTGGTCGGCGGCATCCTCTTCGCCATGGGTACCGGCCCGGTCAAGGGCTTCGCGGTTACCATGTCCCTCGGGATTTTCACCTCGATGTTCACGGCCGTCATGGTTACCCGCGCAATGGTCAACCTGACCTGCGGCGGGCGTGATATCAAGAAGCTGTGGGTTTAAGGGGCTGCCATGTTACGAACCATCAACTTCATGGGTGTGCGCAACCTTGCGTTCGGCATCACCCTGCTTCTGACTGTGCTGGCGTTGTTCAGCTGGTTCTACAAAGGCCTCAACTTCGGCCTGGACTTCACCGGCGGTACGCTCATCGAGCTGACCTACGAGCGTCCGGCCAACCTTGGCGAGGTCCGTGAGGAACTGGTCAAGGCCGGTTTTGAAGATGCCGTGGTGCAGAGCTTCGGTGCGACCACCGACCTGCTGGTGCGCATGCCAGGCGATGACCCGCAGTTGGGTAACCGCGTGTCCGAGGCGCTGCAGAAGGTCAACACCGACAACCCGGCGGTGGTCAAGCGCGTTGAATTCGTCGGCCCTCAGGTCGGTGAAGAGCTGCGTGACCAGGGTGGCTTGGGCATGTTGCTGGCCCTGGGCGGCATCATGATCTACCTGGCCTTCCGCTTTCAGTGGAAGTTCGCCCTGGGTGCGATCCTGTCGCTGATTCACGACGTGGTCGTGACCATGGGTATCCTCTCGTTCTTCCAGATCACCTTCGACCTGACGGTACTGGCGGCGGTGCTGGCGATCATCGGCTACTCGCTCAACGACACCATCGTCGTGTTCGACCGGGTGCGTGAGAACTTCCGGGTACTGCGCAAGGCGTCGCTGATCGAGAACATCAACATCTCGACCACCCAGACCCTGCTGCGTACAGTGGCGACGTCGGTATCGACCTTGCTGGCCATTGCCGCGCTGCTGTTCTTCGGCGGCGACAACCTGTGGGGCTTCTCCCTGGCACTGTTCATCGGCGTCATGGCCGGTACCTACTCGTCGATCTACATCGCCAACGTGGTACTGATCTGGCTGAACCTGAACAGTGAAGACCTGATCCCGACGGTGAAAGCCGAGGGTGTGGACGACCGTCCGTAAGGGTTTTTCCCACACTGCTGGTCGTACAAAAGGGCGCGAGTGTTGAACTCGCGCCTTTTTTTATGCTCCAAGGCAGGGAGAAGGCGGGCTTTGTCCCGCAGGTACGATCAGGAGGTTCACGTGAACAAGTCGATGCTGGTGGGTGCGGTTCTGGGTGCTGTCGGTGTAACCGCCGGAGGTGCTGTTGCCACCTACAGCCTGGTCAAGGGCGGGCCGGAGTACGCCGAGGTGTTGGCGGTGCAACCGGTCAAGCAAACGGTCAAGACGCCCCGTGAAGTGTGCAAGGACGTCACCGTGACGCGTCAGGCGCCGGTGAAGGATCAGCACCAGATCGCCGGTACCGTGGTCGGTGCCCTGGCAGGTGGCCTGCTGGGTAACCAGATTGGTGGCGGCACCGGGAAAAAGATTGCGACAGTGGCCGGTGCGGTCGGTGGCGGCTATGCCGGTAACAAGGTGCAGGAAGGCATGCAGGAGCGTGATACTTATACCACCACGCAAACCCGCTGCAATACGGTCAATGACCTGAGCGAGAAGGTGGTCGGCTATGACGTGAAGTATTCGATCGGCGACAAGGTCGGTCAGGTGCGTATGGACCGTGATCCGGGTTCGCAGATTCCGCTGGATAAAGAAGGCAAGCTGGTGCTGAGCCAGGCCCAGTCAGGCCAATAAAAAAGGCCAAAAAAAAGCACCCCGAAGGGTGCTTTTTTGTGTCCGATCGAAACTCAGCGTTTGATCGAAGCAGGCAGGTGCGGCTGGATAGCAGTCAGAACGGCCTTGAAGCACTTGGTGTTGCCGGCAACGATGTGACCCTTCTCGAGGAAGTCGTGGCCGCCGGTGAAGTCGCTCACCAGGCCGCCAGCTTCCTGGATCAGCAGGGCGCCTGCAGCCATGTCCCACTCCGACAGCCCCGATTCCCAGAAGGCATCGAAACGACCGGCGGCAACGTAGGCCAGGTCCAGGCTGGCAGCACCGGCGCGGCGGATGCCGGCGGTCTGGCCAACCAGGGCGCGGAACATGCCCAGGTAGTTGTCCAGGTCAGCCATCTGGTTGTCGCGGAACGGGAAGCCGGTACCCAGCAGGGCGCCTTCCAGGCTGGTGCGAGGGCTGACGCGCAGGCGACGGCCGTTCAGCTGGGCGCCACGGCCACGGCTGGCGGTGAATTCTTCCTGGCGGACAGGGTCCAGTACCACGGCGTGCTCAAGGCGGCCACGGTATTTGCAGGCAATGCTGACAGCAAAGTGCGGAACGCCACGCAGGAAGTTGGTGGTGCCATCCAGTGGGTCGATGATCCACAGGTAGTCCTTGCCTTCTTCGCCGCTACCGGCGTGCAGGCCGGTTTCTTCGCCGTAGATGGAGTGGTTCGGGTAGGCCTTGCGCAGGGCATCGATGATTTTCTGCTCTGCGGCGCGATCGACTTCGGAGACGTAATCCTTGGCGTCTTTTTCATCAACCTTGATGCTATCCAGGCGCTCGATGGAGCGGAAAATCAATTCACTGGCGCTGCGGGCGGCGCGCAGCGCGATATTCAGCATGGGCTGCATGGACGTTTCACCTAGGTCGTTAAAGAAAGCCGAACATTCTAGCAGAAAACTTTGCGCGAAGAAGGGTGACATTTGCTTTCGTAGCGTAAAGTCGGTCGCTTCTGTAAGATTTGCTCCCCCTTCGCAACGTCTGTGAGCGCTCGCCTTGCTGCAAAATATTCGTGTTGTTCTGGTCAATACCAGCCACCCCGGCAATATCGGCGGCGCTGCGCGTGCCATGAAAAACATGGGCTTGTCGCGCTTGGTACTGGTCGACCCGCAGAGTTTCCCGTCCGCCGAGGCCGATGCCCGTGCGTCGGGTGCCGATGACGTGCTGGCCGGGGCGCAAGTGGTCGCCACCCTCGAAGAGGCGCTGGTCGGCTGCAACCTGGTGTTTGGCACCAGCGCCCGCGAGCGACGCATCCCTTGGCCGCTGGTCGATCCGCGCGAGTGCGCCAGCAAGGTCATAGAGCATGCTGCCCAGAGTGAAGAGATCGCCCTGGTGTTTGGGCGTGAGCACGCGGGCCTGACCAACGAAGAGCTGCAGCGCTGTCACTTTCATGTGCACATCCCCTCGAACCCGGATTTCAGCTCGCTGAACCTTGGGGCAGCGGTGCAGGTGCTGGCCTACGAAGTGCGCATGGCCTGGCTGGCGCTGGAAGGGCAGCCGTCGCCGCTGGAAAAAATCGATGTGGCGGCCGAGCGCAGCAGCGAGCTGGCGACCATGGATGAAATGGAGCTGTTCTACGAGCACCTGGAAAAGACCCTGGTCGATATCGGTTTTCTCGACCCGCAAAAGCCTCGGCACCTGATGCCGCGCCTGCGCCGGCTGTACGGGCGCAGCTCGGTCGATCGTTCGGAAATGAGTATTTTGCGCGGCATTCTTACCGAAACCCAGAAAGCGGCCCGTGGCGAACCGCATAAGCGCAAGGATCAATAGATGTTCGAGCGTCTGCGTGAAGATATCCAGAGCGTTTTCCACCGTGACCCGGCGGCGCGCAATGCCTTTGAGGTGCTGACCTGCTACCCGGGCATGCACGCGATCTGGCTGCATCGCGCGGCGCACGCCCTGTGGCGGCGAGACTGGAAGTGGCTGGCCCGGCTGGTGTCGAACTTCGGCCGCTGGCTGACCGGGATCGAGATTCACCCCGGCGCCAAGGTGGGCCGGCGCTTTTTTATTGACCACGGCATGGGCATCGTCATTGGCGAGACCGCCGAGATCGGCGACGACGTCACCCTTTACCAGGGTGTGACCCTGGGCGGCACCACCTGGAACAAGGGCAAGCGTCACCCGACCCTGGAGGACGGCGTTGTCGTCGGTGCCGGCGCCAAGGTGCTGGGGCCGTTCACTGTCGGTGCCGGGGCCAAGATCGGCTCCAACGCCGTGGTCACCAAGGCGGTGCCGGCCGGCGCGACTGCCGTGGGTATCCCGGGGCGGATCATCGTCAAGACCGATGCGGAGGTCGAAGCCCGGCGCAAGGCCATGGCCGAGAAGATCGGCTTCGATGCCTATGGGGTCAGCGAAGACATGCCTGACCCGGTGGCCCGCGCCATTGGTCAGTTGCTCGACCACCTGCAAGCTGTCGATGGGCGTCTGGAAGACATGTGCGGCGCGCTGAAGAATCTTGGCAGCGACTACTGCGCCAAGGAGCTGCCGGCGCTGCGTGAAGAGGACTTCGCCCAGATCAAGGACGAGGCCCGCAGCGACGCGTCGGCGCATTGACAGAAGGGGCGTGCGCAAGCGCCCCTTAGTTTGCTATCATTCCGCCGCCCTCTTGCGGTAAACCCGACTAAAGCACTAGGTCTTATAGTTGACTTAAATGCTCGGGAATAGCATACTCGCTCCCATCCCGTAACCCCGTGGTACCTACTAGCCATGCGACTGACTACAAAAGGCCGATACGCCGTGACCGCCATGCTCGACCTGGCGTTGCACGCGCAGAATGGGCCGGTGTCTCTGGCCGACATTTCCGAGCGCCAAGGCATTTCCCTCTCTTATCTGGAGCAGCTGTTTGCAAAGCTGCGCCGCAGCAGCCTGGTTTCCAGTGTGCGCGGCCCTGGCGGCGGCTATCAGCTGTCGCGAAGCATGGAGAGCATTCAGGTCGCCCAGGTCATCGACGCGGTCAACGAATCGGTCGATGCCACGCGCTGCCAAGGGCTGGGTGATTGCCACGCCGGCGACACCTGCCTGACCCACCACCTGTGGTGCGACCTCAGCCAGCAGATTCACGAATTCCTCAGCGGCATCAGCCTGGCTGACCTTGTCACTCGCCGTGAGGTACAAGAAGTCGCCCAGCGCCAGGACCTGCGTCGTATCGCAGGCCGGGCACCGCAGCTGGACAAGATTGAGACGTCTGCCGTCGAATGACCGTTTCGACGCGCGGCGCGACCGCCTGATAGGAGATATTCAATGAAGTTGCCGATCTACCTCGATTACTCCGCGACCACACCGGTCGATCCACGCGTTGCCCAGAAGATGAGCGACTGCCTGCTGGTCGACGGGAACTTCGGTAACCCGGCGTCGCGCTCCCACGTCTTTGGCTGGAAAGCCGAAGAAGCGGTCGAGAACGCCCGTCGCCAGGTCGCCGACCTGGTCAATGCCGACCCGCGGGAAATTGTCTGGACCAGCGGTGCCACCGAGTCCGACAACCTGGCAATCAAGGGCATTGCGCACTTCTACAGCACCAAGGGCAAGCACCTGATCACCTCCAAGATCGAGCACAAGGCTGTTCTGGACAGCACTCGTCAGCTGGAGCGTGAAGGCTTCGAAGTCACTTACATCGAGCCGGGCGCCGATGGCCTGATCACCCCGGCCATGGTCGAAGCTGCCCTGCGTGAAGACACCATCCTGGTGTCGATCATGCACGTGAACAACGAAATCGGCACCATCAACGACATCGCCGCCATCGGCGAGCTGACCCGCGCCCGCGGCGTCATGTTCCACGTCGATGCCGCGCAGTCCACCGGCAAGGTCGAAATCGACCTGCAAAAGCTGAAGGTCGACCTGATGTCGTTCTCGGCGCACAAAACCTACGGCCCTAAAGGCATCGGCGCGCTGTACGTCAGCCGCAAGCCTCGCGTGCGCCTGGAAGCCACCATGCACGGCGGCGGTCACGAGCGCGGCATGCGTTCGGGCACCCTGGCCACCCACCAGATCGTCGGCATGGGCGAAGCCTTCGCCATCGCCAAAGAGCTGATGGCCAGCGAGAACGTACGCATCAAGGCCCTGAGCGACCGCTTCTACAAGCAGGTTGAAGGCCTCGAAGAGCTGTACATCAACGGCAGCATGAGCGCGCGCATTCCGCACAACCTGAACCTGAGCTTCAACTACGTCGAAGGCGAGTCGCTGATCATGGCGCTCAAGGACCTGGCCGTTTCGTCCGGTTCGGCCTGTACTTCGGCATCGCTCGAGCCGTCCTACGTGCTGCGCGCCCTGGGCCGCAACGACGAACTGGCACACAGCTCGATCCGCTTTACCTTCGGTCGTTTCACCACCGAAGAAGAAATCGACTACGCCGCGCAGAAGGTTTGCGAGGCCGTGACCAAGCTGCGCGAATTGTCGCCGCTGTGGGATATGTACAAAGACGGCGTCGACATCTCCAAGATCGAGTGGGCTGCGCACTAAGTAGTCGCCGGCAAGAGCGGCTCTCTGATGAGGAAGGAATTGCACCATGGCATACAGTGAAAAGGTCATCGACCACTACGAAAACCCGCGTAACGTCGGCAAGATGAACGCCGAGGACCCGGATGTCGGCACCGGCATGGTCGGCGCCCCTGCGTGCGGCGACGTCATGCGCCTGCAGATCAAGGTCAACGAGCAGGGCGTCATCGAAGACGCCAAGTTCAAGACCTATGGCTGCGGTTCGGCCATCGCTTCCAGCTCCCTCGCTACCGAGTGGATGAAGGGCAAGACCCTGGACGAAGCCGAAACCATCAAGAACACCCAACTGGCCGAAGAACTGGCGTTGCCGCCGGTTAAAATCCACTGCTCGGTACTCGCCGAGGACGCCATCAAGGCGGCCGTGCGCGATTACAAGCAGAAGAAAGGTTTGCTCTAAGGTCGCCTGTTGCAGGTAAGGAGTCTCGATGGCTATCAGCATGACAGAAGCCGCCGCCAAACATGTGCGGCGCTCCCTCGACGGACGCGGCAAGGGTGAAGGTATTCGCCTGGGCGTGCGCACCACTGGCTGCTCGGGCCTGGCCTATGTGCTGGAGTTCGTCGATCAGCCGGACAGCGAAGACCTGGTCTTCGAAAGCCATGGCGAGAAGGTGATCATCGATCCGAAAAGCCTGACGTACCTCGACGGTACCGAGCTCGATTTCGTCAAGGAAGGGTTGAACGAAGGCTTCAAGTTCAACAACCCCAACGTGCGCGGTGAGTGTGGCTGCGGCGAAAGCTTCAACGTCTGAGGCTGCGCGTGGGTACTCCTTGTCATTTCGCCCTGTTTGACCTGCAACCTGGCTTCCGTCTGGATCTCGACAAGCTGGCCGTTCGCTATCGCGAGCTGGCCCGCGAGGTCCATCCGGATCGCTTCGCCGATGCCTCCGAACGTGAACAGCGCATTGCGCTGGAGCGTTCGGCTGCGCTGAACGAGGCCTACCAGACTCTCAAGAGCGCGCCCCGGCGTGCCCGCTACCTGTTGGCGATCGGCGGCCATGAAGTGCCGCAGGAAGTCACCGTCCATGATCCCGAGTTCCTGCTGCAGCAGATGCAACTGCGCGAAGAACTCGAAGACCTCCAGGACAGTGCCGACCTCGATGGCGTGGCCGTGTTCAAGCGTCGCTTGAAAACTGCCCAGGAAGCACTCAACGAGGACTTCGCCGCCTGCTGGGATGATCCTGCGCAGCGTGAACAGGCCGAGCGCCTGATGCGCCGCATGCAGTTTCTCGACAAGCTCGCCTACGAAGTGCGCCAGCTGGAAGAGCGCCTCGACGATTAACTCGGCGCTGCTTCTGGCGGCGCCCCTGGTATTCAGATAAGCATGGCCCTACTGCAGATCGCCGAACCCGGTCAGAGCCCTCAGCCGCACCAGCGTCGCCTGGCGGTGGGTATTGACCTTGGTACCACCAATTCCCTGGTTGCTGCCCTGCGCAGCGGCCGCAGCGAGCCCCTGCCCGATGCTCAAGGCCGGGTGATCCTGCCGTCCGCAGTGCGCTATCACGCCGACCATATCGATGTCGGCCAGAGCGCCCGCGACGCCGCTTCCAGCGACCCGCTCAACACCGTGCTGTCGGTCAAGCGCCTGATGGGCCGTGGCCTGGCAGACGTCAAGCAACTGGGCGAGCAACTGCCGTACCGCTTTGTCGGCGGCGAGTCGCACATGCCGTTCATCGACACCGTCCAGGGCCCGAAAAGCCCGGTGGAAGTCTCGGCCGATATCCTCAAGGTGCTGCGCCAGCGCGCCGAAGAAACCCTGGGTGGCGAGCTGGTTGGCGCGGTGATCACCGTTCCGGCCTATTTTGACGACGCCCAGCGCCAGGCCACCAAAGATGCCGCGCGTCTGGCCGGCCTGAACGTATTGCGCCTGCTCAACGAGCCGACCGCGGCTGCGGTGGCCTACGGCCTGGACCAGAATGCCGAAGGCCTGGTGGCCATCTATGACCTGGGTGGCGGTACCTTCGATATCTCGATCCTGCGCCTGACCGGCGGTGTCTTTGAAGTGCTGGCCACCGGTGGCGACAGCGCCCTGGGCGGCGACGACTTCGACCACGCCATCGCCAGCTGGATTGTCGAGCAGGCCGGCCTGTCCTCGGACCTTGATCCGGGTGCCCAGCGCCAGCTGCTGCAAACCGCCTGTGCGGCCAAAGAGGCCCTGACCAATGCTGATTCGGTGACGGTCGCCTATGGCAGTTGGCAGGCCGAGCTGACCCGCAGCGCCTTCGATGCCCTGATCGAGCCAATGGTCGCCCGCAGCCTCAAGGCCTGCCGCCGCGCCGTGCGTGACAGCGGCGTCGAGCTCGAAGAGGTTGCCGCGGTGGTCATGGTCGGTGGTTCGACCCGCGTGCCGCGCGTGCGCGAAGCCGTAGGCGCGCTGTTTGGCCGTACTCCGCTGACCGAAATCGACCCGGACCAGGTGGTCGCCATCGGCGCCGCCATCCAGGCCGATACCCTGGCCGGTAACCGCCGTGATGGTGGCGAATTGCTTCTGCTCGACGTGATTCCGCTGTCCCTGGGGCTGGAAACCATGGGCGGGCTGATGGAAAAGGTGATTCCGCGCAACACCACCATCCCGGTTGCCCGCGCCCAGGAATTCACCACCTACAAAGATGGCCAGTCGGCCATGATGATTCACGTGCTGCAGGGCGAGCGCGAATTGATCAGCGACTGCCGTTCCCTGGCGCGTTTTGAACTGCGTGGCATTCCGGCGATGGTTGCCGGTGCGGCGAAGATCCGCGTGACCTTCCAGGTCGATGCCGACGGCCTGCTCAGCGTCTCGGCGCGCGAGCTGGGCTCGGGCGTCGAGTCGAGCATTCAGGTCAAGCCGTCCTACGGCCTGACCGACGGCGAAATCGCCCGCATGCTCAAGGACTCCTTCGAGCATGCCGGGTTTGACAAGGTGGCGCGCCAGTTGCGCGAGCACCAGGTCGATGCCGAGCGCCTGCTCGAAGCGGTGCAGGGCGCCCTGGATGCCGATGGCGAGCGCCTGCTGGACGCCGAAGAGCGCCTGGCGATCGAGCAACAGATGCAAGACTTGCGTGATTTGATCAACGGCACCGATGGCGCGGCCATCGAGCAACAGACCAAGCGTCTGTCGCAGGTGACCGATGCCTTTGCCGCCCGTCGCCTTGATTCGACGGTAAAAGCCGCTTTGGCCGGGCGCAACCTGAATGAGATCGAGGAATAACTGATGCCGCAGGTGATTTTTCTGCCCCACGAGAAGTTCTGCCCGGAAGGGCTGGTGGTGGAGGTGGAACCAGGTACCAACATCCTGGAGCTGGCCCACGAGCACCACATCGAGATGGAAAGCGCCTGTGGCGGCGTGTGCGCCTGCACTACCTGCCATTGCATCGTGCGTGAAGGCTTCGACTCGCTTGAAGACGCCGATGAACTCGAAGAAGACATGCTCGACAAGGCCTGGGGCCTGGAGCGTCAGTCGCGCCTGGCTTGCCAGGTGATCATTGGTGAGGAAGACCTGACCATCGAGATTCCGAAGTACACCATCAACCTGGCCGCCGAAGCGCCGCACTGATTCAGGGAGCCAAGCATGAGTCTGAAATGGGTTGATGTACTTGAAATTGCAATCCAGCTTGCCGAAAGCAAGCCGGAAGTCGATCCTCGTTACGTGAACTTCGTCGATCTGCACCAGTGGGTGCTGGCATTGCCGGAATTCAGTGACGATCCGGCCCGTGGCGGCGAGAAGGTTCTCGAAGCCATCCAGGCGGCCTGGATCGAAGAAGCCGACTGAGCGCGCTCGGCAGGTTAGGCAATCCCCCGGAACCCGCGTATAATTCGCGGGTTTAATTTTTCGCTTCACTCAACGTTTCTGGAGTTTCACCATGGCTGTTCAACGTACTTTCTCGATCATCAAGCCTGACGCCGTTGCTAAAAACGTGATCGGCGAGATCACCACCCGTTTCGAAAAAGCCGGCCTGCGCGTCGTTGCCTCGAAGCTCAAGCAACTGTCCAAAGCTGAAGCCGAAGGCTTCTACGCTGAGCACAAAGAGCGCGGTTTCTTCGGCGACCTGGTTGCCTTCATGATCTCCGGCCCTGTTGTTGTTCAGGTTCTGGAAGGCGAAAACGCCATCGCTCTGAACCGTGAGCTGATGGGCGCTACCAACCCTAAAGAAGCTGCTGCCGGCACCATCCGTGCTGACTTCGCCGAGTCCATCGACGCCAACGCCGTTCACGGTTCGGACTCCGAAGCCGCTGCTGCTCGCGAAATCTCGTACTTCTTCGCAGCTACCGAGGTAACCACTCGCTAAGCGAAAGCTTACGAGTGAGGGTGAATCCATGACGACATCGACTGGTAAAACTAACCTGTTGGGACTGACCCAGCCGGAAATGGAAAAATTCTTCGACTCTATCGGGGAGAAGCGTTTCCGTGCCGGTCAGGTAATGAAATGGATTCACCACTTTGGTGTCGATGATTTCGACGCCATGACGAATGTCGGCAAGGCCTTGCGCGAAAAGCTCAAGGCTGTTGCCGAGATTCGCGGTCCGGAAGTGGTCAGCGAGGACATCTCCAGCGACGGTACCCGTAAATGGGTGGTGCGCGTGGCGTCCGGCAGCTGCGTCGAGACCGTGTACATCCCCCAGGGCAAGCGTGGCACTTTGTGTGTCTCGTCCCAGGCCGGTTGCGCCCTGGACTGCAGTTTCTGCTCCACCGGCAAGCAAGGATTCAACAGCAACCTCACCGCCGCCGAAGTGATCGGCCAGGTGTGGATTGCCAACAAGTCGTTCGGCAGCGTTCCGGCCACCATCGACCGCGCCATCACCAACGTGGTGATGATGGGCATGGGTGAGCCGCTGCTCAACTTCGACAACGTGGTCGCCGCCATGCACCTGATGATGGACGACCTCGGCTACGGCATTTCCAAGCGCCGGGTGACCCTGTCCACCTCCGGCGTGGTACCGATGATCGAAGAGCTGGCCAAGCACATCGATGTCTCCCTGGCCCTGTCGCTGCATGCGCCGAACGATGCGCTGCGCAACGAGCTGGTGCCGATCAACAAGAAGTACCCGCTCAAGGTGCTGCTCGAAGCGTGCATGAACTACATGTCGCAGCTGGGCGAAAAGCGCGTACTGACCATTGAGTACACCCTGCTCAAGGACGTCAACGACAAGCTCGAACACGCCGTGGAAATGGCCGAGCTGCTCAAGAACGTGCCGTGCAAGATCAACCTGATCCCGTTCAACCCGTTCCCGCATTCCGGTTACGAGCGGCCGAGCAACAACGCCATCCGCCGCTTCCAGGACCACCTGCACCACGCCGGCTACAACGTCACCGTGCGCACCACCCGTGGTGAAGACATCGACGCTGCTTGCGGCCAGCTGGTTGGCCAGGTGATGGACCGTACCCGCCGCAGCGAGCGCTATATCGCCGTGCGTCAGTTGAACGCCGACGGTGAAGTGCAAGAAAGCGCCGCGCGCAACTGAAGAGAGGACCTCCATGAGCCTGCGCTTCGCGCTGTCGATCCTGGCGCTCGCCCTGCTTGCAGGTTGCGTGTCCGGCGGGAGTTCGGACGCGCTGGGCAGTCGTGAAGGTCGCGAGCAGGCGCGCCAGGCCTACGTGCAGTTGGGCTTGGGTTATTTGCAACAAGGTTTGACCGAGCAGGCCAAAGCACCGCTGAAAAAAGCCCTCGATCTCGATAGCCAGGATGCCGCAGCCAATGCGGCCCTGGCTTTGGTGTTTCAGGCCGAAGACGAGCCGGAACTGGCCGAGGCGCACTTTCGCAAGGCCCTGGCCAGCCGCCCGAACGACACCCGAATTCGCAACAATTACGGCAGTTTCCTTTATGCTCGTGGGCAATACGCCCAGGCGCAGCAGATGTTTGCCCAAGCGGCGGCCGATACCCTGTATCCTGAACGCTCCCGGGTGTTCGAGAATCTTGGCCTGACCGCGCTCAGGCTGGGACAGCGCGCCGAAGCGCAGGAATACCTGGTAAAAGCTTTGCGACTCAACCAGCAGCAGCCGCGCGCGTTGCTGGAAATGGCTGAGTTGTCTTACGAAGACAGGCATTATGTGCCGGCCCGTGACTACTACGATCGTTTCAGCCAGCTGAGCGACCACAGTGCCCGCAGCCTGCTGCTGGGCAGTCGCCTGGCCAGCGTCTTCGAAGAACGGAACAAGGCCAGCGAACTGGGCCTGCAATTACAACGACTTTATCCCGGTACGCCGGAATATCAGCAATACCTGTCGGAGCAATGATGAAAGCGGCGCATCCCGAAGCAGCAGCAGCGACTCGCGAAAATCCCGGTGAAATCCTGCGTCAGGCCCGCGAGAGCAGGGACTGGTCCCAGGCCGAAGTGGCCCGCAAGCTCAACCTCACCGTGAGTTCCCTGAACAATCTTGAAGCCGGCGCCTTCGACAAGCTGCCGGGGCATACCTTTGCCCGTGGCTACATCCGTGCCTATGCCAAGCTGCTGGACATGGATCAGGCCACCCTGGTGCAGGCCTTCGACCGGTGCACCGGCACCCACGCGCAGGGTAGCGACGTGCACGCTCTGGGCCGCATCGAAGAGCCGGTGCGCCTGTCCCACAACATCCTGCGCATCGTCAGCCTGGTGCTGCTGGTGGTGGTGATCGGTGGCGGCTTCTTCTGGTGGCAGGACCAGACCAGCCTGCGTGGCAAGGACCTGGCCAACATGGCCCTGGAGCACGTCGAAGTCGAAAGCGCTGACGGCACCACCCAGATTCACCCGCTGGACGAGCCTGAAGACCAGGCCGTCAGCGCTGGCGAGCAAGCGCCAAGCACTGCCCTGAACCTTGAGCAGGCCCCGGCGCCCGCCGAGCAAGCGGCACCTGCACCGGCTGAGCAGGTACCGGCCAGCCCGGCTGGCGCACCAGTTGTTCCTGCTGCCAGCACTGCTGCAACGCCAGTGGCCCCGGTCGTTCCGGCTCCAGCGCCAGCCCCGGTGGCGCCAGTGGTCAACAGCGCGGTGGTTGCCGCAGCGCCAGCAGCACCTGCTGTTGCCGCTCCAGCCCCTGCCGGTAGCGGCCAGCTGCACATGCAATTCAACGCCGATTGCTGGACTTCGGTCACCGATGGCAACGGCAAGCTGCTGTTCAGCGCCATCAAGCGCAAGGGCGACAGCCTGGACCTGACCGGCAAGCCGCCGTTTTCGGTACGCCTGGGCTTTGCCCGCGGCGTGCAGGTCAGCTACAACGGCCAGCCTGTCGACGTTGCGCCGTTCACCAGTGGCGAGACCGCTCGCCTGAAGTTGGGACAATAAGTCATGCACGGCGAATCTCCGATCAAACGTCGCGAATCCCGGAAAATCTGGGTAGGTAATGTGCCTGTTGGCGGCGATGCTCCCATCGCGGTCCAGAGCATGACCAACACCGACACCAATGACGTGGCCGCGACCGTGGCGCAGATCAACCGCCTGATCGATGCGGGCGTGGACATCGTGCGCGTCTCGGTTCCGGACATGGATGCCGCCGAAGCCTTCGGCAAGATCAAGCAACAGGTCAGCGTACCGCTGGTCGCCGACATCCATTTCGACTACCGCATCGCCTTGCGCGTGGCCGAGCTGGGCGTTGACTGCCTGCGCATCAACCCGGGCAATATCGGTCGCGAAGACCGCGTCCGTGCGGTGGTCGATGCCGCTCGCGACCGCGGTATCCCGATCCGTATCGGCGTCAACGCCGGTTCCCTGGAAAAAGACCTGCAGAAAAAGTACGGCGAGCCGACCCCGGCGGCGCTGGTCGAATCGGCCATGCGTCACGTCGAGCACCTCGACCGCCTGGATTTCCAGGACTTCAAGGTCAGCGTCAAGGCCTCCGACGTGTTCATGGCCGTCGAAGCCTATCGCCTGCTGGCCAAGCAGATCATCCAGCCGCTGCACCTGGGCATCACCGAAGCCGGCGGCCTGCGCTCGGGTACGGTGAAATCCGCGGTGGGCCTCGGTATGCTGCTTGCCGACGGGATTGGCGATACTATTCGCATTTCGCTGGCCGCCGACCCGGTCGAAGAGGTCAAGGTCGGCTACGACATCCTCAAGTCCCTGCACCTGCGTTCGCGTGGCATCAACTTCATCGCCTGCCCGAGCTGCTCGCGGCAGAACTTCGATGTGGTCAAGACCATGAACGAGCTGGAAGGGCGCCTGGAAGACCTGCTGGTACCGCTGGACGTCGCCGTGATCGGTTGCGTGGTCAACGGTCCGGGCGAGGCCAAGGAAGCCCATGTGGGGCTCACCGGTGGCACGCCGAACCTGATCTACATCGACGGCAAGCCTGCGCAGAAGCTGACCAATGACAACCTGGTCGATGAGCTGGAAAAGCTCATCCGCCAGAAAGCGGCTGAAAAAGCCGAGGCCGACGCGGCGCTGATCGCCCGCGGCTGACTGACACAGAATTGTTAAGGGATTTTCCGTGAGCAAATCGCTGCAAGCCATTCGTGGCATGAACGACATCCTGCCCGAGCAGACGCCGCTGTGGCGTTATTTCGAGAACACCGTCGCCGGCCTGTTGGACACCTATGGCTATCGCCAGATCCGTACGCCGATCGTCGAGTTCACCGAGCTGTTCAAGCGCTCGATCGGCGAAGTCACCGACATCGTCGAAAAAGAGATGTACACCTTCGACGATCGTAACGGCGACTCCCTGACCCTGCGTCCGGAAGGCACCGCGGCCTGCGTGCGCGCTGTGCTCGAGCACGGCATCACCGGCAGCGGCCAGGTGCAGAAACTCTGGTACATCGGCCAGATGTTCCGTCACGAGCGCCCTCAAAAAGGCCGTTATCGCCAGTTCAACCAGATTGGTGTCGAAGTCTTCAACCTTGACGGCCCGGACATCGACGCCGAGTTGATCATGCTCACCTGGCGCCTCTGGGGCCTGCTGGGCATCCGTGACGCAGTCAAGCTCGAACTCAACAGCCTGGGCACCAGCGAAGCCCGTGCCCGCTACCGTGACGCGCTGGTCGAGTTCCTCTCGGCGCGCCTGGAGCAACTGGACGAAGACAGCCAGCGCCGCCTGAAAAGCAACCCGCTGCGCATCCTCGACAGCAAGGACGCCAATACCCAGGCGGTGCTGGTCGACGCGCCAAAGCTCGAAGACTACCTGGACGAAGAGTCCCGCGTGCACTTCGAAGGCCTGAAAGCACGCCTGGATGTCGCTGGCATTCCGTTCGTGATCAACACCAAGCTGGTGCGTGGCCTGGACTACTACAGCAAGACCGTTTTCGAATGGGTCACCGACAAGCTCGGCTCCCAGGGCACCGTGTGTGCCGGTGGCCGCTACGACGGCCTGGTCGAGCAGATGGGCGGCAAGCCGACCCCGGGCGTTGGTTTCGCCATGGGTATCGAGCGTCTGATCCTGCTGCTGGAAACCCTTGAGCAGGTGCCTGAGTCGATCAACCGTCAGGTTGACGTCTACCTGTGCGCCTTTGGCGAGCGGGCCGAGCTTGCCGGGCTGGCCCTGAGCGAGCGCCTGCGTGACCGTCTGCCGAACCTGCGCCTGCAGGTCAACGCCGGTGCTGGCAGCTTCAAGAGCCAGTTCAAGAAAGCCGACAAGAGCAACGCGCTGTTCGCCTTGATCCTGGGGGACGACGAGCTGGCGCAACAAGTGGTAGGTTTCAAACCCCTGCGCGGTCAGGGCGAACAACAAAACATTGCCTGGGATGCTCTGGCAGAGCACCTGGAAGCCTCGTTCGCGCAGGCGTGAGGCGAGTCAACAGCCGATTTGGTGAAAAGGAGTATTGGGGTGTCGAGTACCGATGATGAACAACTGGTCGCGATGAAGGACTGGTGGGACCGCAATGGCAAGCCGCTGGTAACCGGTGGCCTGCTGGCGCTGGTCGTGGTGTTCGGCTGGCAAGCCTGGCAGAAATACCAGACCAACCAGTCGCAAGGCGCCTCGAACCTTTACCAGGCCCTGCTGGAGACTACCCTGACGCCAAGCGGCGAGCCTGACGCGGCCAAGGTCGCCGAGCTGTCCGGCAAACTGAAGAACGAATTCGGCGGCTCGGCCTACGCCCAGTACGCCAGCCTGTTCGTGGCCAAGGTGGCGGTCGAGAGCGGCAAGCTCGATGACGCCGCTGCCGAGCTCAAGCTGGTAATGGACAAGCCGGCCGATGCGACCCTGGGCGAAATCGCCCGTCAGCGCCTGGCCCGTGTCCTGGCCGCGCAGAAGAAGGTCGACGAAGCGCTGAAGCTGCTTGAAGGCGATGCCGACAAGGCGTTCCTGGCCAGCCGCGAAGAGCTCAAGGGCGACCTGCTGGTGCAACTGGGCCGCGCTGGCGATGCCCATGCCGCTTACGAAAAAGCCAAGGCTGCGCTGTCTGACGACGCCGCGATCGGTGGCCTGCAACTCAAGCTCGACGACCTGGCCAAAGGGGATGCGTGACGTGATCGGTTGGAAACATGCAGCAGTGCTGACCCTGGCCCTTTTGGCCGTGGGTTGCAGCAGCAACAGCAAAAAGGAATTGCCACCGGCCGAACTCACCAAGTTCACCGAAGAAGTGGTCCTGAAGAAGCAGTGGAGCCGCTCGATCGGTGACGGTCAGGGCGAAACCTTCAACATGCTGGTCCCGGCGATCGAAAACGACCGCATCTACGCTGCCGATGTAACTGGCGTGGTGATGGCACTGGATCGCAGCAACGGCGACGTGGCCTGGAAGAAGGACCTCGAACTGCCGGTTTCCGGCGCCGTTGGCGTGGGTTACGGCATGGTCATGCTCGGTACCCTCAAGGGCGAAGTGATCGCCCTGGATGCCAGCACCGGTGAAGAACGCTGGCGCTCGCGCGTTACCAGTGAAGTGCTGGCGCCGCCAGCCACCAACGGTGACGTGGTAGTCGTGCAGACCCAGGACGACCGCGTGATTGGCCTGGACGCCAGCACCGGCGACCGTCGCTGGATCTACGAAAGCACCCCGGCGGTACTGACCCTGCGTGGTACCGGCGCACCGATCGTGACCAACCGTCTGGCCATTGCTGGTCTGTCGACCGGTAAGGTGGTTGCCCTCGACACCCAGAACGGCGTGCCGGTCTGGGAGCAGCGTGTGGCCATCCCGCAAGGTCGCTCGGAACTTGACCGGGTTGTGGATATCGACGGCGGCCTGCTGCTGTCCGGCGGTACCCTGTACGTTTCCAGCTACCAGGGCCGCGTTGCCGGCCTGGACCTGGAGAGCGGCCGGGTACTGTGGCAGCGTGATGCTTCCAGCTACACCGGTGTGGCCCAGGGCTTCGGTAACGTCTACGTGAGCCTGGCTTCGGGCACCGTGGAAGGCATCGACGAGCGCTCGTCCAGCGCCCTGTGGAGCAACGACTCGCTGGCACGCCGCCAGTTGTCGGCGCCGGAAGTGTTCTCCAGCTACGTAGCGGTGGGTGACCTGGAAGGCTACCTGCACCTGCTCAGCCAGGTCGATGGTCGTTTCGTCGGTCGTGAGCGTATCGACAGCGATGGCCTGCGCGCCCGTCCGCTGGTGGTGGGTGACACCATCTATGTGTACGGCAACAGCGGCAAGCTCGAGGCGCTGACCATCCGCTGAGGCTATGCTTGAGGCCATGCCGGCCTCGGGCTGCGGCACTTCGGGTGCCGCTCGAACTCCGGCCGCTGCAGTGCAGCGGCCTTTGTATTTTCTGAATTTATGAAGTGGAGAGCCGAATGGTTCCCGTAATCGCCCTGGTGGGCCGACCGAACGTCGGTAAATCCACCATGTTCAACCGCCTGACCAGGACTCGCGACGCTATCGTCGGCGACCTGTCCGGGCTGACCCGAGACCGCCAGTACGGTGAAGCGCGCTGGCAAGGCCGTTCGTACATCCTGATCGACACCGGTGGTATTTCCGGTGACGAACAAGGCATGGACGAGAAAATGGCCGAGCAGTCGCTGCTGGCCATCGAAGAAGCCGATGTGGTCTTGTTCCTGGTAGATGCCCGTGCCGGCCTGACCGCCGCCGACCAGATGATTTCCGAGCACCTGCGCAAGCGCAACAAACGCTCGTTCCTGGTCGCCAACAAGATCGACAACATCGATCCGCTGGCCGCCATCGCCGAATTCTCGCCACTGGGCATGGGTAACGCCATTGGTGTTGCCGGCGCCCAGGGCCGTGGCGTCAACAACCTGCTGGAAGCTGTGCTCAGCGACTTCCCGCGGGACAAGGACGAGGAAGAGATCGACACCGACGTCGCCGAAGGCGAGGAAGCGGTGCGCATCCCTGGCCCGAGCGAAAAAGACGGGATCAAGATCGCCATCATCGGCCGGCCGAACGTCGGCAAGTCGACCCTGGTCAACCGCATGCTCGGTGAAGAGCGGGTCATCGTCTACGACCAGCCCGGCACCACCCGCGACAGTATCTACATTCCCTTCGAGCGTAACGAAGAGAAGTACACCCTGATCGACACCGCCGGGGTGCGCAAGCGCGGCAAGATCCACGAAGAAGTCGAGAAGTTCTCCGTGGTCAAGACCCTGCAGGCGATCAAGGACGCCAACGTGGTGATCTTCGTCATGGATGCCCGCGAAGGCGTGGTCGACCATGACCTGAACCTGCTGGGCTTTGCCCTGGAAGCCGGTCGCGCCATCGTCATCGCCCTGAATAAGTGGGATGGCATGCAGCCGGGCGAGCGCGACTACGTGAAGACCGAGCTGGAACGCCGGCTGTTCTTCGTCGATTTCGCCGACATCCACTTCATTTCGGCGCTGCACGGCACTGGCGTGGGCAACCTGTACCAGTCGGTGCAGAACTCGTTCAAGTCGGCTGTCACCCGCTGGCCGACCAGCCGCCTGACCCAGATCCTCGAAGACGCGGTCAGCGAGCACCAGCCGCCGATGGTCAACAGCCGTCGGATCAAGCTGCGCTATGCCCACCTGGGTGGTGCCAACCCGCCGATCATCGTGATCCACGGCAACCAGGTCGAGAAGGTACCCAAGTCCTACTCGCGCTACCTGGAAAACACCTACCGCCGCGTACTCAAGCTGGTCGGTACGCCGATCCGTATCGAGTACAAGGGCAGTGACAACCCGTACGAAGGCAACAAGAACACCTTGACCGACCGCCAGGTCAACAAGAAGCGTCGCTTGATGTCGCACCACAAGAAAGCCGAGAAGAAGCGTAAAGACAAACGCTAACAAGGCTTGATGGCCTGATCGCAGGCAAGCCCAATCCCACCCGGTGGGAGCGGGCTTGCCCCGCGATTGGCCTGCGACCGTTACAACCTTTTTCCTGACCGATCAATCCGCTATGCTCGGTCACAGACCGCGCCGCCTCGAGCCGGATAGTGCTGCAGGAAAGAGGGCTCCATGATCAGTAGCAAGTTGCCGAACGTCGGCACGACCATCTTTACCACCATGTCCCAGCTCGCCGCGCAAACCGGCGCCTTGAACCTGTCCCAGGGTTTCCCCGATTTCAACGGCCCGCAAGAACTGCTCGATGCGGTCGGCCGGCATGTCAGTGCCGGGCACAACCAGTACAGCCCCATGACCGGCTTGCCAGCCTTGCGCCAGCAGGTGGCGAACAAGATCGCCCGCAGCTATGGCGTCAGCGTCGATGCCGAGCATGAAGTCACTATCACTCCCGGTGCCACCGAGGCGATCTTCTGTGCTATCCACGCGGTGATCCGTGCAGGCGATGAGGTCATCGTCTTCGACCCCAGTTACGACAGCTATGAGCCTTCGGTGGAGTTGGCCGGTGGGCGCTGCGTGCATGTGCAACTGACTGATGGCGAGTTTGCCATCGACTGGCAGAAGCTCACCGATGCCCTCAGCCCGCGTACGCGGATGATCATCCTCAACTCGCCGCACAACCCCAGCGGCGCCTTGATCAGCCGCGATGACCTGGACAAGCTGGCGCTGCTGGTCGCCGACCGCGATATCTACCTGATCAGCGACGAAGTCTATGAGCACCTGGTGTTCGACGGCGTACAGCACGCCAGCGTCCTGGCCCATGAAGCGCTGTATCAGCGCGCTTTCGTGGTCAGCTCGTTCGGCAAGACCTACCACGTCACCGGCTGGAAAACCGGTTATGTGGTCGCGCCACCAGCCCTGAGCGCCGAGCTGCGCAAGGTCCACCAGTACGTCAACTTCTGCGGCGTAACGCCGCTGCAATGGGCACTGGCCGATTTCATGGCGGCCCACCCGGAGCATGTCGAAGAGCTGCCTGCTTTCTATCAGGCCAAACGCGACCTGTTTTGCGAATTGCTGACGTCGTCGCGTTTTCAGTTCAAACCCACGCCGGGGACTTATTTCCAGTTGGTGGACTATTCGCAGATTCGCCCGGACCTTAACGACGTCGACATGTCGCTGTGGCTGACCCGTGAACATGGTGTGGCGACTATCCCGGTGTCGGTGTTCTACCAGCAACCCATCCCCGAGCAGCGCCTGGTGCGCCTGTGCTTTGCCAAACGCGAGGAGACGCTGCGTCAGGCAGCGGAGAAGCTATGCGCGATCTGAGTGAACTGCCCAACCTGAAAGTGGCCCTAGTACAAACCAGCCTGGCCTGGCAGGACCGCCTGGCCAACTACGAACATTTCGAAGCCCTGCTGGAGCAGGCCCGTGGCGCCGACCTGATCATCCTCCCGGAGATGTTCACCACCGGTTTTTCCATGGACTCCGAAAGCCTGGCCGAGCCCGAGAACGGCCCGACCTACAAGTGGCTCAAGAGCCAGGCCAAGAAGCTTGATGCCGTGGTGACCGGCAGCGTGATCATCCAGGCCGCCGACGGCAGCCACCGCAACCGTCTGCTGTGGGCGCGGCCCGATGGCGAGATTCTGTTCTACGACAAGCGCCACCTGTTTCGCATGGCCGGCGAGCACAAGCATTACACCCCGGGCGAGCGCCAGGTGCAGTTCGAGCTCAAGGGCTGGCGGGTACGGCCGTTGATCTGCTACGACCTGCGCTTCCCGGTGTGGAGCCGCGATGCCCAGGACACCGACCTGCTGCTGTACACCGCCAACTGGCCAGCGGCGCGCCGCCAGCACTGGAACCGGCTGTTGCCGGCGCGGGGTATCGAGAACCTGTGTTATGTGGCGGCAGTGAACCGCGTGGGCACTGACGGCAAGGGCTTTGCCTATACCGGTGACAGCCAGGTGCTGGACTTCCAGGGCGAGAGCCTGCTCAGCGCAGGAGAGGCGGACGGGGTGTTTACCGTGGTGCTGAGTGCGGCGGACCTTGCAGCCTATCGCACACGGTTCCCGGCCAATCTGGATGCTGATACCTTCGATCTGCATTGACCGCAATCGCTGGCAAACCCGTTCCCACACCAGACTTAATGGGAGCGGGCTTGACCCGCGATGAGGCCCTGAAGGCTAGTACACATCCCTCCGGTAACGCCCCAGCTCGATCAGCCGCTCAACGTGCGCAGCCCCCAGTACCTCGTTCAGCACTTCATCGACGCCACTGGCCATGCCCTGCAAGCTGCCGCAGATATAGATCGAGGCACCCTGGTCCAGCCAGCGTCGAAGCTCCCCCGCCTGTTCGCGCAAACGGTCCTGCACATAGACCTTGTGGCTCTGATCGCGAGAAAAAGCCAGGTCCAGTCGCGCCAGATCACCGCTGCGCTGCCAGCCCTGCAGCTCATCGGCGCAGAGGAAGTCATAGGCCTGGTTGCGTTCGCCGAACAACAACCAGTTAGGCTGCTCACCGGCCACGATCCGGCCTTTGAGCAGGCTGCGCAGGCCGGCAAGCCCGGTGCCGTTGCCGATCAGGATCATCGGCGTTGCCGGCGCCGGCAGGTGGAAACCACTGTTGCGACGCAGGCGCAGGCTGACGCTGTTATCCATAGCGAGGTATTCGGTCAGCCAGCCTGAACCCAGGCCCAGGCTGCCATCGGGGTGGCGTTCCTGGCGCACGATCAGTTCCAGCACGCCATCGCTGGCGATCGAGGCAATCGAGTATTCCCGAGCAGCCAGCGGAATCAGCGCATCGACCAGGGCCTGGGCGTGGAGGCCGACCAGGTGCTCGCGGCTCTTGGGCAGTTGGCGGCTGGCCAGGGCTTGCAACAGGCTCTCCTGCAGGCCGTCGACCTGCACGAGCGTTTCGCCATCAAGGCCCAGGCCTTTCAGGAACAGCGCAAGGCTCTGGGAGCTATTGCGCGGGAGTATCTCCACCAGGTCTCCGGCTTCCCACTGTGCAGGTTGCTCAGGGGTGAGGCCGAGCAGATAGACTGCCGAGCCCTGGCTGCCCGGGTTCATCAGTTGGCGATTGACCAGGGTCCAGTTGCCGAACTCGGGGGCCTGCCAGGCCGCTGGCGGTGCGCTGCCGGTCAGTTGTGCCAGTTGTTGTTGCCAGTGTTGCAGTGCTGCCGGGTCGGCGCTGTCGACTTCCACCGGAGCGAATGCGCTAGTCGCACCGCGCTCGCCAAGCCAGGCCTGCAAGCGCCGGGCAAAACCGCAGAAGTGCGGGTACTGACGGTCGCCCAGGGCGAGCAGGGCATAGTTCAGGTTACCCAGCGCCCAAGGCTGGCCAAGCACCTTGCGCTCGAACCCGCGGGCGCTGTCGGGGGCTTCGCCGTCGCCGAAGGTACTGACCACGAACAGGGCTTTTTGCGCCTGGTTCAGGTCCTGCTCGGTGAGCTCGGCCAAGGGCCGTACTTGCACCGGCAAACCTGCAGCCTGCAGTTGCCCGGCGCTTTGCCAGGCCAGTTGCTCAGCAAAACCGCTCTGGCTGGCAAAGCCCACCAGCCAACCGCCATCCTGCTCATTCGAAGGCGCGAAATTGCCCCGTGCAGCGCGAACCTGGCGTTTTTTGCGGCGCCGGTCCAAGTACAACAGCCAGCCGGTGACGAAGAACAGCGGCATGGTCAAACTGGCGATGGTCACCACGATCCGCCCGGTCAGGCCGAAGTAGCTGCCCACATGCAGGGCATAGACACTGGCCAGCAACTGCGCCTTGAACGATTTGTCGGCGTAGCGATCGTTTTTCTTTACCTGTCCGCTGGCCGGGTCGATGCTCAGGGTGTTGAGCGCGCGTTCGTGTTCGGCGCCTTCAAGCAGATAGAAGATCATCGCCGGTTGCCCGCCAGCCGGCGGCAGGCGCAGGTTGTAGCTGGTCATGCCGGGGCCTGCGGCCGATTGCAGGCTGGCCCAGACCGCGTCGTAATCGACCACCAGGGGGGGGGCGTCTCTACCCGCAGCACCACCGGGGCGCCCGCCGCGGCCTTCACCACGCTTGTGTTGCTGGCCCGCGGCCGGGCTGCCGGCCAGCAGTTTGTTCAGGCCTTCGCGGTACCACTCATAGCTCCAGAACAAGCCGGTCAGGGCAAACAGCAGATAGAACAGCAGGCACCAGGTACCGGCCACGGCATGCAGGTCCCAGTTGAACGCACGACCTTTTTTGGCCCAGTCCAGAGTCAGCCAGGTCCGCCAGTTCAGCGCCTTGCGCGGCCAGCGCAGGTACAGCCCAGACAGGCAGAAGAAAATCAGCATCAAGGTACAGGCACCGGTGATCTGCCGGCCGGTATCGCCCATGGCCAGGAAGCGGTGCAGTTGCAGCATCAGGTCGAAAAAGCCCTGGCCGGCCACCTCGCCCTGCAGCTTGCCGGTGTAGGGGTCGGCATAGCGCAGCAAGCCGCGACGCTCGCCGGGAGGAGGGGTGAAGAATACCCGCGCGGCCCGGTCGCTACGCGGCTGGACCCAAAGCATGGCGACCTTGTCGCCCTGTTCGGCTTCGACCCTGCGCACCAGCTCCGGCATCGGCAGCACGCCTTCCTGGCGCACTTGGACGGTGAGCACGTCAGGATTGGACAATTCCAGCAGCTCATCCTGGAACGACCAGATGGCACCGGTAATGCCCATCAACGCCAGCACCAGGCCTGCGGTAATACCGAAGAACCAGTGCAGTTGAAACAGGGATTTCTTCAACACATCAATCACCTTGTCGTGTCGCAAATGCGAATGCGACGCACATTATGCCTTGATACACAAAAGCCCCGTTCACCTAAATGAACGGGGCTTGCTACACGCACGTATCAGAAGTGGAAGTTCGCACTCATCAGAGCAGTACGTCCGGGGGCAACGTGCGCATAGTGAGTTTGGAACACCTGATCGAAGTAACGTTTGTCTGTCAGGTTTTGCAGGTTCAGTTGCAGATCCACATTTTTGCTCAGGCGGTAGGTAGCCATTGCGTCGTACCGCCAGTACGAGGGCACCTCGACCGAGTTGGCTTCATCGCCGAAGCGCGAATCAACAAAGGTCGCGCCAGCACCAACGGTCAGCTGTGGCACGACATCGTAGGTCGACCAGAAGGTGAAGTTGTTCCGTGGGGTGCTCGGCATGTGGTTGCCTTTGTTGGCTGCGGTGGTGGTCTTGACGATCTCGCTTTCCATGTAGGTGTAGCCGCCGTAGACCTTCCACTTCTGGGTCAGGTTGCCAGAGTAGGTCAGTTCCAGGCCCTGGACGCGTTGCTCACCCTCGAGCACCTGGTAGGTCGCGTTGTCCGGGTCGGTGACCCGTGCATTGGTTTTGTCGGTGCGAAACAGCGCGGCGGTCAACGACAGGTTTTCGTCGAAGAAGTCCCACTTGGTGCCCAGTTCGTAGTTGCGATTGCGCTCCGGCTCAAGGTCGGCGTTGTTCAGCGCAAGTTCCAGCCCGCCGTTACCGCTGGTTTCACCCGTCGGGTTGCTGGACGTCGACCAGGCCGCATAGATACTGCCGTTTGCAGCAGGCTTGTAGACGATACCCAACTGATAGTTCCAAAGGTGGGCATTGTTCTCACGCGAGAAGCTACCTGCCGGAGCCCCGCGTCCGCCGGTGCTGTAACCGCTGGATTTGGTCTGGTAATCGTCATAACGCAGGCCCAGGTTAAGCGACCACTGATCATTGAGTGTCAGAGTGTCAAAGACGTAAGCAGCACTGGTTTTGGTATCGGTATCGGTAAATGCCGGGCTGTCCGTGATCGAGCCTGACCAGTTGTCGTCCGGCGATGGGTCGTAGAGGCTGGTGCAGTCGCCGGAGGCCAGCAGGGCAGGGTTGCAGGTAGTACCGGTGCCGGCATCCGACGTCACTACATAACCACGGTTGTGAGTATCGGCGTAGGTGAACTCAAGGCCTGTCACCAGGCGGTGTTCAATGAAGCCGGTGTTGAATTTGGCACTCAGGTCGGTCTGGTTGACCCAGCCCTTGGTGGTCGAGTTGCGGTTTTTGGTCGATCGATAGACTTGCCCATTGGCAACGTTGCCCTTGCTGTCGTCAGGGTTGGTGACGATGTAATCCAGCGTGGAGCGCGACATACGGAAACTGTTGGACAGGGTCAGGTTATCGTTGAGGTCGTGCTCGATGCTGATGGTGCCGCTGTCGTTGGTAGTCTTGCGGTAGTCACGCCCGTTCAAACCGTAGAAGTTGTCACGGCCAACATGTGCGGGTTTGTCGACATTGTATTTGCTGCGGTTTGCGCTGCGAGTCAGCGGTATTCCGTAGTCCGGCATGTCATCGGTGTTCAGGTGGTAGTAGCCAACGGTTACCCGGGTGTCGGTGCCCAGGCCGAAGGCAAAGGAGGGCGCCACACCCCAACGGCTGACATCCACATCGTCGCGGCCGGCGACATTGGCCTCATGCTTCATCAGGTTCAGGCGAAATGCCGATGTGTCGGTCAGTTGCTTGTTCACATCCAGGGTTGTGCGCTTGGTCTGGTCCGAACCCCAAGTGAAACCCCCGTTGTAGGCGTCACCGAGCTTGGCGGTTTTACTCACCAGGTTGAGGCTGCCACCTGTGGATCCTGCACCGGTGAAGGCAGAGCCTGGGCCTTTGCTCACTTCCACCGACTCAACGTTGAAAATCTCCCGGCTCTGCGAAGCAACGTCGCGCATGCCGTCGACGAAAACATCACTTTCGGCGTTGAAGCCGCGAATGATTGGGCGGTCACCTGCAGGGTTACCGCCTTCACCGGCGCCGAAGGTAATGCCCGGGGTGGTACGCAAGGCATCTACCAAGCTGGTTGCGCCAGTATCACGAATGACCTGCTGAGGAATGACAGTCACGCTCTTGGGCGTTTCACGCAGCGGGGCGGTGTATTTTTTCGAAGTCGCGCTGTCGGTTTTGTAACTGGTTTCGTCCTGGACGCCTTCAATACTGGTAGCGTCCAAGGAAATGACGTTGTCGTTGGCCGGGGCGGAATCTGCTGCGAGAGCCATTTGCGGCGCAGAAGTTGCCGTAATCGCGACACCAATGGCGCAGGTGAGCAAGCGTGGTGAACTGACAGCGGTTGGCACGTAGTGACGCGGCATTGTGGTCCCCTTCCCCAGGTTTTTAGGCCGCGAAATATAATGTAAACAAATATGAGTAACAATTGAGAAGGATTGCTATTCATGCTGAATTTACAATCTTTACAATTTGTTTCTGGCGGTTTTTTTCTGCTGAAACGTCCCACCCGCCGAAAGGGCTTGTAGAGAGTCAATGGGAATCAATACCATTGACGTCTTTTCGCCTTCAGGTGCCCGCGCCATGCTGCTACATATTTCCGGCCTGTTCTCCACCGAGGAGGTCCAACGCATTCGCGAGGCGCTGGAGCAAACCGAATGGGCCGACGGCAAGCTCACCGCGGGCTACCAGTCGGCCAAGGCCAAGCACAACCTGCAATTGCCCGAAGGCCACCCGCTGGCCAAGGAGATCGGCACGGCGCTGATCGAGCGCCTATGGCAGCATCCGCAGTTCATGTCGGCGGCGCTTCCACACAAGGTTTTCCCGCCGCTGATCAACTGCTACCGCGAGGGCGGCAATTTCGGCTTCCATATCGATAACGCCTTGCGCCAGCCCCGCGGCAGCCACGAGCGGGTGCGTACCGACCTGTCCTCGACGCTGTTCCTGAGCAACCCCGAGGACTACGACGGTGGCGAGCTGGTGATCCAGGACACCTTCGGCGTGCAGCAGGTGAAGCTGGCGGCGGGGGATCTGGTGTTGTACCCGGGTACCAGCCTGCACAAGGTCAACCCGGTGACCCGTGGTGCACGTTATGCGGCGTTCTTCTGGACTCAGAGTCTGGTGCGCGAAGACAGCCAGCGTGCGTTGCTGTTCGAGATGGACAATGCCATCCAGCAACTGGGCGCCGATGTGCCTGATCATCCGGCGCTGATCCAGCTGACCGGCACCTACCATAACCTGCTGCGCCGCTGGGTCGAGGTCTGAGCCATGACCTTTGCGTTACGCAATCGCCAGGAACTGGACAGCGAACAGTTCGCCCAGATGCTCCAACACAGCCCGGCCAAGGCTGCCCAGGCATTGTTGGCCGCCGCAGGGCAGGACATCGTTGAGGCGCAGTTGCTGCTCGGGCAGATTCTCCTCGACGGTCGCGGTATCGAGCAGGATCCGGCCCTGGCCCGGCGTTGGTTCAGCATTGCCGCCAGCCGTGGCAGTGCCATGGCGCACAACATGCTCGGGCGTTGTCTGGAGCATGGCTGGGGTGGGGCAGAGGATCTTACGGCGGCAGCTGATCGTTATCGTCAGGCGGCCCGCGCCGGCCTCGATTGGGGGATGTACAACTTCGCCAATCTGCTTGCCACTGGTCGCGGCGTGACAGAGGACAGTGCTGCAGCCCTGGTTCTATATCGCCAGGCGGCCGAACTCGGTCATGCCAAGTCGATGAACCTTTTGGGGCGTTATCTGGAAGAAGGGTTGCATTGCCCGCGTGATGAAGGCGGCGCGCAAGGTTGGTATCAGCGCTCGGCAGAGGCTGGGGATTTCCGCGGGCAGTTCAGCCATGCCGGGGTGCTGGCCGCCAAAGGGCAGACGCACGAGGCCCTGGTTTGGCTGGAGCAGGCATTGGCCATTGGTAACGTGAACTTCCTGAGGGTTGCAGGACCTGCGCTGGAGCAGGCCGGGCAAGCCGAAATCCGCGCCCTGGCGCCGGCCTACCGGGCCCGTTTGCTGCAACTGCAAACGGGCCCCGAAGGGGCTGCCGGGCAGCCTGATACGACGCTTACAGGTAGTAAGCCTTCAGCGGCGGGAAGCCGTTGAATTCCACCGCGCTGTAGCTGGTGGTGTAGGCGCCGGTCGACAGCCAGTACAGGCGGTCACCGATGGCCAGGTTCAGCGGCAGGCCGTACTTGTAGTGCTCGTACATGATGTCGGCGCTGTCGCAGGTCGGGCCGGCAATCACCACTTCTTCCATCTCGCCTTTTTTCTCGGTCCAGATCGGGAACTTGATGGACTCGTCCATGGTTTCGATCAGGCCGGAGAATTTGCCCACATCGGTGTACACCCAGCGCTCGACGGCGGTACGCGACTTGCGCGCCACCAGCACCACTTCGCTGACCAGGATGCCGGCGTTGGCGATCAGCGAACGGCCTGGCTCGAGGATGATTTCCGGCAGGTCATCGCCGAAGTCTTCCTTGAGGAAGCGGATGATCTCTTCGGCATAGGTTTCCAGGCTGTTGGTGCGGGTGATGTAGTTGGCCGGGAAGCCGCCACCCATGTTGATCAGCTTGAGCTCGATGCCGTCTTCTTCTTTCAGGCGTTCGAAGATCACCTTCACTTTGGCAATCGCCGCATCCCAGACGCTGATGTCGCGCTGTTGCGAGCCCACGTGGAACGACACGCCGTAAGGCACCAGGCCCAGGTCGCGGGCGAGGATCAAAAGGTCCATGGCCATGTCGGTCTGGCAGCCGAACTTGCGCGACAGTGGCCAGTCGGCGGTGGTCGAGCCTTCGGTGAGGATGCGTACATAGACCTTCGAGCCTGGGGCGGCCTTGGCGATGTTGCGCAGGTCGGCTTCAGAGTCGGTGGCGTACAGGCGCACGCCCTTCTCGTAGAAGTAGCGGATGTCCTTGGACTTCTTGATGGTGTTGCCGTAGCTGATGCGATCGGCGCTGACACCGCGGCCCATCACTTTGTCCAGCTCGTAGATCGAGGCGATGTCGAAGCTCGAGCCCTTTTCCTTGAGCAGGTCGATGATCTCCACGGCCGGGTTGGCCTTGACCGCGTAGTAGACCTTGGCGAATTCGAAACCGGCGCGCAGGTCGTCATAGGCCTGGCTGATCATCTGGGTGTCGATGAGCACGAACGGGGTTTCTTGCTTGTCGGCGAAGGCCTTCATTTTCTGGAAGGTATCGCGCGCGAAGTAGTCTTCGACCTGAATCGACATGCTTAGGGACTCCATGGGCAAACTGAAAAAATAAGTGGCTGCAACTGAACGTCCTCCGTATCCCCACTTTGGTTCGCCTACTTCCCAAGGCATGTCGCCGAAAGCAAAAAGGTCAACCGTGCGTGATGAAGCGAGCTACGGGTGACCTTGCTGTCTCGTCGTCAGTACTTGAGCCGGATGGATCGTTTCCAGCATGGACGTTCGGCGCGAACTTTAGGACCTGAGGGGCTTGAGATCAACAAAAAATGTCGCGTTTTTGCACACGTCCGTCGCCCTGAATTGGCTAGCCACTTTTTAACCGACCCAGGTAAACAGTAGATGTTCAATTTGATGACAAAAGCGTTAAAAATACCCGTATACGCCGGGATCTTTCGTAGAACACGCAAATGGATGCAATCGTCGAAGTTGGTGGCGAAAGTGCGGTAAATGTCGGGAATTTTGAGGCGCAATGAGGTTACGTCTGAATGTGAGATTGGAGGGCGACCGTTCATATTTTTTTCCGCTCTGACCGCCGGTCATCGACATGTTTTTTTGCGGATTTTTTTCCCTTCAGGCGCTTCGTCGGCAGGGATGATCTTCGATTGCCGGCCTTAATAAGAAACATTACTATTCGCGCCATTCATTATCGCCTGTGAAGACCCGCCCCGTGTCGCGACACAAAGGCTTCCTTGACCACTACCACGAGCTGATCGGCACTTGGACGCGCAAACTGCGTAGTCGTCAACAGGCCGAGGACCTGGCGCATGACGCATTTGTGCGGGTCCTGGAAAACGACCAGGCCGGGGTCGAGCAGCCGCGGGCCTATTTGCACCAGATCGCACGCAACATTGCCGTGGACGGCTATCGCCGCGAAGACCGCCGCCAGGCCTTGGAGCAGGACGCTTTCGAGCTTGGCAGTGACGCCAGTGGCGATCCGGAGGCCTATATGAATGCCGTGGAACTGGCCGACAGCGTCGAGCGTGCCCTGGCCGAGTTGCCGCTTAATTGCCGGCGGGTGTTCATCTGGCAGAAGCTCGAAGGCTTGACCCAGGCCGAGATCGCCGCGCGCATGGGCTTGACCAAGAACATGGTCGAAAAGTATATGATCCGCACGCTCCGGCATCTGCGTGAGCACCTGGATGTGTCGACGAGATGAGTCAGGCGAATGTATTCATGAATCAGCACGCATGCCGTTGCGGCAGCGAGACCGTGCGCGAGCAGGCGGCCCAGTGGTTTGCCCGCAGCCGCGATGGCGCCCTGGCGCCGGCGCAACAGGGCGAGCTGCAGCGCTGGCTGGCCGAGCACCCGCAGCATCAATACGAATTCGATCTGCTTGGCACGCTCTGGGGTGCTGCCGGGCAGGTGCCGCGCGCGCGTCTTGAGGCCCTGTGTCAGCCTGATCCGGTCAGCCAGTTGCCCCGTCGGCGTTTTGTTCGCCAGGCGCTGGCGGCCGGCATCGCGACCCTGGCGCTGGGCTTGGGCTTGGGCTGGTCTGGCTGGCAGCAGCATCAGCTCAATTACCAGGGCCAGGTGCAGACCGCCCTGGGCGAGCGTCGCCAGCTCGACTTGCCGGATGGCTCACAGCTTGAAGTCAATGGTCGTACGCAACTGGTCGTACAGTTCAGCGCCGGTCAGCGGCGTATCGAATTGCGTGAGGGCGAGGTGATGTTCAGCGTCGCCCACGACAGCGAGCGGCCCTTTGTGGTCAGCACCGGCAACGGCACGGTGACTGTGACCGGTACCCGTTTCGATGTACGTCAGGACCCTGAGCAAACCCGCGTGGCGGTCGAGAACGGCTCGGTGCGGGTTGAAGGCCGCGATGCTTCCAGGGCGTTGCTGACAGCCGGGCTGGGTTCGTACATTGATGCCCGCGGCCAGGTGGCGGCGCCCTACGCGGTGGATGCCGCAGCAGTGACCGCCTGGCGCAAGGGCAAGCTGGTGTTCAACGATGCGCCGCTCAGCGAGGTGGTCAAGGAAGTCTCGCGCTACCGCGAGCAGCCGTTGCGTGTGGCCCCCGGCAAGATCGCCGCGCTGCGCCTGAGCAGCACCTTCAATGCCGACGATACCGACGCCTTGCTGCGGGCGCTGCCAAGCATCCTGCCGGTGGCGATCAAGGCCCATGCCGATGGCTCCCGCGAAATAATCGCAAAATAAATTCAGGTTTTTTTTCAGTTGTTCGTCTTCCTGCCCAACTGCAACTGCCAAGCATTTCCATTTGCATGGCATTGACATCTATTTGGACCCTCAGGACCTCTCGACGACGTGAACAACAACAAAGTTTCCCCGCGTTCTTCTCGCTGGTTGCCCCTGGCCTTGGCCCTGGCTGTCAGCGGCGGTATCGCCAGCAGCTATGCCGCCCCGGCGCCTGCGAGCATCCAGATCCAGGCCCAGCCCCTGGCTTCGGCGTTGAGCCAGCTGGGTCAGCAGACTTCGCTGCAACTGTTCTTCAGCCCGGAACTGGTGGCGGGCAAGCAGGCGCCAGCGGTGTCCGGCAACCTGCAACCGGAAGAGGCCCTGCGCGCGTTGCTTGAAGGCAGTGGCCTGACCTACGAAATTTCCCAGGGAACCGTCGTCCTGCACCCTGCGCAGACGGCCGGCACTCTGAGCTCCGGCAGCCTTGAATTGGCGCCCACCGACGTCAAGGTCGTCGGTGACTGGCTTGGCAGCGCCGAAGAAACCGTGGTCCATAACCATCCCGGTGCGCGCACCGTGGTACGCCGCGAAGCGATGGTCGAGCAGGGCGCATTGAACGTGCGCGATGTGCTGCGCGGTGTGCCAGGTGTCCAGGTGCAGGATTCCAACGGCACCGGCGGCAGCGACATCGCCTTGAACGTCGGTGTGCGCGGCCTGACCTCGCGGTTGTCGCCACGCTCCACGGTGTTGATCGATGGCATCCCGGCGGCGTTTGCGCCCTATGGCCAGCCACAACTGTCGATGGCGCCGATTTCCTCCGGCAACCTCGACAGCATCGACGTGGTCCGTGGCGCCGGCTCCGTGCGCTATGGCCCGCAGAACGTCGGCGGGGTGATCAACTTCGTTACCCGGGCGATCCCCGAGAAAGCCACCGGCGAACTGTCGACCACTATGGAAACTTCCCGCCACGGCGGTTGGAAGCACATCGAGTCGGCGTTTCTCGGCGGCACTGCCGACAATGGCCTGGGTGCGGCCTTGCTCTACTCCGGGGTCAACGGCAATGGCTATCGCAGCAGCAACAACGACAACGATATCGATGACGTGTTGCTCAAGACCCATTGGGCGGTCACCGACAGCGACGAGTTCTGGCTCAACTTCCACTACTATGACGCCAAGGCCGACATGCCCGGTGGCCTGACCCAGGCCCAGTTCGACGACGACCCGTACCAGTCCGACCGCGACTACGACACCTTCAGCGGACGGCGCAAGGATGTGTCCTTCAAGTACCTGCGCCAGATCGACGACGTCACCCAGTTCGAAGTGCAGACCTACTACACCGACAGCTTCCGCGGCAGCAGCATTGCGGCCCGCGACCAGAAAACCCTGTCGTCGTACCCGCGCAGCTACCGCACCTTCGCCATTGAGCCGCGGGTTTCGCGGATCTTCTTCGCCGGCCCCACCACTCAGGAAGTCAGCGTCGGTTACCGCTACCTGAAAGAAGCGATGCACGAGCAGTCGACCCGCCTGGCGCTGATCAACAACGTGCCGACCGTGACCCCGAGTTCCGATGGCCATGTATTCCAGGACCGCACCGGCGGTACCGAAGCCAGCGCTTACTACATCGATGACAAGATCGATGTCGGCAACTGGACCATCACCCCGGGAATCCGCTTCGAGCACATCAACACCGACTGGCATGAGCGCCCGGTGCGCGGTACCAACGGCGTGCCGGTGCAGGAAAAGAACCGCAGCGTGACCAGCAACGAACCGTTGCCGGCGCTGAGCGTGATGTATCACCTGTCTGATGAGTGGAAGCTGTTCGCCAACTACGAGACCTCGTTCGGCAGCCTGCAGTACTTCCAGCTTGGCCAGGGCGGCAGCGGCGACCAGACCGCCAACGGCCTGCAGGCCGAAAAGGCCAAGACCTACGAAGTGGGTACCCGCTTCAACAACGGTACCTGGGGGGGCGAGCTGACCGCGTTCTACATCGACTTCGATGACGAGCTGCAGTACATCAGCAACGACATCGGCTGGACCAACCTCGGTGCGACCAAACACCAGGGCATCGAAGCCTCGATGCATTACGACCTGTCGGGGCTCGATCCGCGTCTGCAGGGCCTGAGTGCCAATGCCGGGTTCACCTACACCCGCGCCACCTATGAAGGTGAGATCCCGGGATTCAAGGGTCGTGACTTGCCGTTTTACTCGCGGCAGATCGTCAACGCCGGGCTGCGTTATGAGATCAATCGCTGGACCTGGAACCTGGATGCCTACGCCCAATCGAAACAGCGCGCACCGGGTACCGGCATGAATGCCGATGGCAGTTTCAACGGCAACTACATCACCGAGCCGAGCGCCGATGGCCAGTACGGTGATATTCCGGGCTACGTGACCTGGGCGGCACGCGGTGGCTATGACTTCGGCAAGGAACTGTCGAACCTCAAGCTCGCGGCCGGGGTGAAGAACATCTTCGACAAGCAGTACTTCACCCGCTCCAGCGATAACAACTCGGGGATCTACCTGGGTGAACCGCGCACCTTCTATGTGCAGGCCAGTGTAGGCTTCTGAGGCCTGATCGCGGGGCAAGCCCGCTCCCACATGTAGGAGCGGGCTTGCCCCGCGATGCTTTTCAGCGTTACGCGACCGCTTCTGCCGGCGACACAATGCTGGTCTTGCCCCCACGCGAACGCCCCGAACTCAGGTAGGCGGCAATCGATTCCTGGGTCACTTCGCCGAGGAACACCTGCTCGGCATCCAGCACCGGCAGCCACGAGCGATTGAACTCGTACATCCGCGACAGGAGGATGCGCAGGTGTTCATCGTGCGATGCGGTGGCGTTGAAGGTGCGCAGAAAATCAGCGCAGCTGCCGTGCTGGCGATGCAGGTCGCGACGGCGCACATACCCCATGGCCTTGTTCTGCCCGTCGGTGACTACCACATACCGGCGATCATGTTCGTCCATCAGTTCCACGGCCTCGTTGGCCGGCGTTTCCGGGCTCACCGACGGCGCGTTGTCGGCGGCGTCTTCGGCTCGCACCAGCAACAGGCGCTTGAGGGTGCTGTCCTGGCCAACGAAGTTGCTGACAAAGTCGTCGGCAGGATGGGCCAGCAGGGTGTCCGGGTGGTCGATCTGGATCAGCTTGCCGGCGCGGAAAATCGCAATCTTGTCACCCAGCTTGATCGCTTCGTCGATGTCGTGGCTGACCATGATCACGGTCTTGTTCAGCGCCCGCTGCATCTCGAAGAATTCGTTCTGGATCATCTCGCGGTTGATCGGGTCGACCGCACCGAACGGCTCGTCCATCAGCAGCAATGGTGCATCGGCGGCCAGGGCGCGGATCACGCCGATGCGCTGTTGCTGGCCCCCGGACAGTTCACGCGGGTAGCGTTGCAGGTACTGCTTGGGCTCAAGCTTGATCATGCTCATCAACTCGCGGGCACGCTCGTGGCATTTCTGTTTATCCCAGCCGAGCAGGCGCGGGACCACGGTGATGTTCTCCTCGATGGTCATGTTCGGGAACAGACCGATCTGCTGGATCACATAGCCGATGCGCCGACGCAGGGTCACTTCATCAAGGCCGGTGGTGTCTTCGCCGTTGATCAGCACCTTGCCCGAGGTGGGCGTGATCAGGCGGTTGATCATTTTCAGCGTGGTGCTCTTGCCGCAACCGGACGGGCCGAGGAACACGCAGATCTCGCCTTCGTTGACGGTCAGGCTGACGGAGTCGACGGCTTTGACGTCTTTACCGTTGGCGTGAAAGGTCTTGCTGAGGTTCTGAAGTTCGATCATGGGCGCAGTCCTTTTGGAGTCAGGGAGCGTTGCAGGGCTTGCAGCAGCAGGTCGGCGAAGATGGCCAGCAGGCTCACCAGCACGGCACCGACCAGCAGCATCGACATGTCGCTGCGGCTGATGGAGGTGAGGATGAGCACGCCCAGGCCACCGGCGCCGATGGTCGCGGCGATGGTCATGACGCCGATGTTCATGACCACGGCGGTACGCACGCCAGCGAGGATCACCGGCACGGCGATAGGCAGCTCGACCATGCGCAGGCGCTGGCCGAAGGTCATGCCGATGCCGCGGGCAGCTTCACGGATGCCCGGCTCGACGTTGGTCAGGGCCAGGTAGGTGTTGCGCAGGATCGGCAACAGCGAATAGAGGAATACCGCGGTGATCGCCGGCAGCGGCCCCAGGCCCTGGCCGAACTTGGAATAGAACGGCAGCAACAGGCCGAACAGGGCGATCGAGGGAATGGTCAGCAGCACCGTGGCGCTGGCCTGCAAGGGGCCTGCGAGGGCCGGGAAGCGGGTCATGAGGATGCCCAGCGGCACGCCGAACAGAATTGCCAGGCTGACGGCGATGCCGACCAGGGTGATGTGCTGCCAGGTCAGGTGCAGTACCTGGGCCCAGTCGAGGTGGGTAAAGGTATCGAGCATGTTATGGCTGCTCCTGTGCAGGTGGATGCTGGCGCAGGTACTCGGCGGCGACTTTGCCCGGGCTCTGGTGTTCGACATCGACCTTGGCGTTGAGCTGACGCATGGTCTCGTCGTCGAGTTGCTCGGCCAGCGGTTTGAGCAGGCTGGCCAGTTGTGGGTTGGCGTCGAGCACGGCCTTGCGCACCACCGGGGCGGCGGTGTAGTCGGGGAAGTAGTGCTTGTCGTCTTCCAGCAGCTTGAGGTCGAACGCGCTCAGGCGCCCGTCGGTGGTGTACACCAGGCCACTGAACACCTGGCCGTTGCGCAGCGCGGTGTAGACCAGGCCAGCGTCCATCTGGCGGATGTCGCGGCGGGTCAGTTGCAGGTCGTAGGTTTCGGTCAGGCCCACCAGGCCATCGGGACGGTTGGCGAACTCGGTGTCCAGGGCCACCACGTGGGTGCGGTCCTTTTCATCGCGCAGCACCTGGTTCAGTTCGCTGATGCTGTTCACCTGCGGGTACTGATCGGCGACCTTGCGCGGCAGGGCCAGGGCGTAGGTGTTGCTGAACTTCGACGGCGTCAGCCAGATCAGGTCTTTCCTGGCATCCAGTTCCTTGACCCTGGCGTAGGTCGCGGCGGCGCTGGGCATGCGCTCGTCGATATGGTTGTAGGACACCAGCGAGACGCCGGTGTATTCCCAGACCATGTCCAGCTGGCCGGTTTCGTGGGCGCTGCGGGCCAGGTTACTGCCCAGGCCGCCGGTGATGCGCACGTCAAAACCATGCTGGTTGAGGTACTGAGCGGTGATTTCCGCCAGCACCGTTTGTTCGGTAAAGACCCGCGCGCCAAGGCGGATCACAGGTTTGCTCGCGGCCTGGGCAAATCCTGCGAACAGCAGGGCCGCGCCCAGCAACAAGGCGATTCTTTTCATTGGAGTTCCTTCGCTTAGTGAGCCAGGCCGCGTTCAAGCCAACGGCGGCTGGACTGCGCCACCAGGGCGTCGAGCAGCAGGGCGAGCAGGGCGGTGCAGGCAGCGCCGAGCAGCAGTTGCGGCTGATTGTTCAGGGCGATGCCGGGGAAAATCAGGCTGCCCAGACTGTTGGCGCCGATCAGGAACGACAGTGGTGCGGTACCGACGTTGATCGCCAGGGCCACCCGCACACCGCCGATGATAATCGGCACGGCGTTGGGCAGCTCGACCCGCCAGAGTGTCTGGCGCGGGGTCATGCCGATGCCGGTAGCGGCTTCCTTGAGCGAGGCGGGAACGTTTTTAAGGCCTTCGTAGGTGTTGCGTACGATCGGCAGGAGGGAGGCGAGGAACAGCGCGAAGATCGCGGGACCGGCGCCAATGCCCAGGAAACTCAGGGCAATGGTCAGAACGGCCAGAGGGGGGATGGTGTTGCCAATGTTGAAAAACTGCATGAAACGTTCGGCGCGGTCGACCCGATGCGGTCGACTCAAGGCAATCCCAGCGGGTATGCCCACGGCTAACGCCGCCACCATCGACAGCAACACCAGCATCAGGTGCGCTTGCAGGTAGAACCACAGATCGGCGCGGTAGTGCGCGATCGTATCGATGCCGATCCAGTGGATCAGCAGGGCCAGGATGACGAGCACGAAGGCACATCCCATCAGCCCCTTGCCATAGCTTTTAGCCACAGGCGGACTCCTTTTGTTGTCGGCGAACACACTCCCGTGGCGGCCACCATTCCAGGCGGCAGGCAGTGTGATCGCGATAAGCAGCGCGTTGTCCGAAATCGGAGCTGAACACGCCATAAGCGAAGCCTCGTCAGGCTCGTAGTGCCGGTGAAACCAACCCTGACGAACGGTCATGACCGATTGCATATCAGGGGAGTGGACGCCTCCACAGCCGTAAAGGTTCCCATCTGAAGCGGCATTTGGCCAGCGCCGATTAACCCAACGGTTCAGTTTGGGGGTAAATTTGGGCTATAATCGCCGCCCTTTTTTGAATCACCTGCCAGGCGATTTCCCATGACCAACCAGGCCGCCGAAGTCGCGAAACGCCGCACCTTCGCCATTATTTCCCACCCCGATGCGGGTAAGACCACCATCACCGAGAAGCTGTTGCTGATGGGCAAGGCGATTGCCGTTGCCGGTACGGTGAAATCGCGAAAGTCCGACCGCCATGCCACCTCCGACTGGATGGAAATGGAGAAGCAGCGTGGTATCTCCATCACGACCTCGGTGATGCAGTTCCCCTATCGCGAGCACATGATCAACCTGCTCGACACCCCGGGCCACGAAGACTTCTCGGAAGATACCTACCGTACCCTCACCGCCGTCGACTCGGCGCTGATGGTGCTCGACGGCGGTAAGGGCGTCGAGCCACGGACCATCGCCCTGATGGACGTCTGCCGCCTGCGTGATACGCCGATCGTCAGCTTCATCAACAAACTCGACCGTGACATCCGCGACCCGATCGAACTGCTCGACGAAATCGAAGCGGTACTGAAGATCAAGGCCGCGCCGATCACCTGGCCGATCGGTTGCTACCGCGATTTCAAGGGCGTGTACCACCTGGCGGGCGACTACATCATCGTCTACACCCCAGGCCACGGCCACGAGCGCACCGAGGTGAAGATCATCGAGAAGCTCGACTCCGATGAAGCCCGCGCCCACCTGGGTGACGAGTACGAGCGCTTCCTCGAGCAGTTGGAGCTGGTGCAGGGTGCCTGCCACGAGTTCGACCAGGGCGAGTTCATGCGCGGCGAGCTGACCCCGGTGTTCTTCGGTACCGCACTGGGCAACTTCGGTGTCGACCATGTGCTCGATGCCGTTGTCGACTGGGCGCCACGCCCGCTGCCGCGCGAGGCCAACGAGCGCGCCGTCGAGCCGACCGAAGAGAAGTTCAGCGGTTTCGTGTTCAAGATCCAGGCGAACATGGACCCCAAGCACCGCGACCGTATCGCCTTCATGCGTATCTGCTCCGGCCGATACGAGAAGGGCATGAAAATGCGCCACGTGCGTACCGGCAAGGACCTGCGTATCGGTGACGCGCTGACGTTCTTCTCCTCCGAACGCGAGCAACTGGAAGAGGCCTGGGCCGGCGACATCATCGGCTTGCACAACCACGGCACCATCCAGATCGGCGATACCTTCACCGAAGGTGAGGCCCTGGGCTTCACCGGTATTCCGCACTTCGCCCCGGAGCTGTTCCGCCGCGTTCGCCTGAAAGACCCGCTCAAGTCCAAGCAACTGCGCCAGGGCCTGCAGCAGCTGGCCGAAGAGGGCGCGACCCAGGTGTTCTTCCCCGAGCGCAGCAACGACATCATCCTCGGCGCCGTCGGTGTGCTGCAGTTCGATGTGGTCGCCAGCCGCCTGAAGGAAGAGTACAAGGTCGAATGCGCCTACGAGCCGATCACCGTCTGGTCGGCCCGCTGGATCAGCTGCGACGACAAGAAGAAGCTCGAGGAATTCAAGAACAAGGCGGTGGAAAACCTGGCCATCGACGGCGGTGGTCACCTGACCTACCTGGCCCCGACCCGGGTCAACCTGGCATTGATGGAAGAGCGCTGGCCGGATGTGAAATTCCGCGCTACCCGCGAGCATCACTGATTTAAGCCGCAAGCTGTAAGCTTCTAGCGGCAAGAAAGAGCAGACCGCACACACTCCGCTCTTTCTTGCCGCTAAAAACTTGCAGCTTACAGCTGGCCGAAGGCCTAGTTCCCCGCTTTGATACTGGTCCAGATCCGCGTGCGAATGCGGTCGATCTTGGCCGGCATCGCCTCCAGCGCATACAGATTGCCGAGCATCTCGTCACTCGGGTAGATCATGGTGTTGGCCTTGAGCGCCGGGTCGACCAGGGTGTCGGCCTTGAGGTTGCCGTTGGCGTACTGCACATGGTTGCTGATGTTGGCCATCACCTCAGGCTGCAGCAGGTAGTTCATGTAGGCGTAGCCGGCTTTTTCGTTCGGCGCATCAGCTGGCATGGCGACCATGTCGAACCACATCGGCGCACCTTCCTTGGGAATCGAGTAACCCACCTTCACGCCGTTGTTGGCTTCTTCGGCGCGGTTCCTGGCCTGCAGCACGTCGCCGGAAAAGCCCACCACCACACAGATATCGCCATTGGCCAGGTCACCGGTGTACTTGGAGGAATGGAAGTAGCTGATGTACGGGCGCACCTTCATCAGCAGTTCCTTGGCCCTGTCGTAATCCTCGGGCTTTTGGCTGTGGTGCGGCAGGCCCAGGTAGTTGAGGGCAATTGGCAACAGTTCCGGGCCGTTGTCGAGCACCGCCACGCCGCAGCTTTTCAGCTTGCTGATGTACTCGGGCTTGAAGATCAGGTCCCAGGAGTCCACCGGCGCGTTGTCGCCCAGTACCGCCTTGACCTTGTCGATGTTGTAGCCGATCCCGGTGCTGCCCCACAGGTAGGGGAAGCCGTATTGGTTGCCCGGGTCGTTGACCTCCAGAGCCTTGAGCAGCACCGGGTTGAGGTTCTTCCAGTTGGGCAACTGGCGCTTGTCCAGTTGCTTGAGCGCCTTGCCCTGGATCTGCCGGGCCATGAAGTGGTTGGACGGGAACACCACGTCATAGCCGGAGTTGCCGGTCATCAGCTTGCCGTCGAGGGTTTCGTTACTGTCGAACACGTCGTAGGTCGGCACGATACCGCTGGCCTGTTGGAAGTTCTTCAGGGTGTCGGGGGCGATATAGCTGGACCAGTTGTAGATTTTCACCGAATCGGCCGCCTGGGCGATGGAGGCGGCGAGCAACAAGGGTGCGAAGAGCAATGGGCGCATGTCTGGATTCCTTGCTTGGTCTGTTTTTTATCGAAGGAGGCAGGCGATCAAATGATCAGAAAATCAGCACATAGGTCTTGCGCACGGTCTCCTGGATATCCCAGATGCCGGTGCTGTTGGCCGGCAGCATGATGGCGTCGCCGGCTTCGATGGTCAGCGGTTCGCCGCCATCGGGAGTGAAGGTGCAGCGGCCCTTGATGAAGTGGCAGAACTCCTGCTGGACGATCTGCCGGCGCCAGCGCCCCGGGGTGCATTCCCAGATGCCGGTTTCAACGCCATCGCTGCGCTCGACGCTGGTTACCGAGGCGATCGAGACCGGCTCGCCGAGCGGTACGGCCACTGGGTTGGATTCGGCCAGGGTGACGCTGTCGGTGTTCTTGAACTGGGTAATGCTCATCGCGGTGAATCCTGTGCAGGGGGAACGAAAAGTCAGCGCATGAAACCTTCCATGAAGTCCGCTACGCCGCTGGCCAGGCGTCGGCGCCAGGGGGCGCTGGCCGGGTTGGCGAGGGTCTGGTCTTCATGGACGAAACTCTTGATGATCGCGTTGTAGCCCAGCCAGCGGCAGGGTTCCGGCTCCCAGCCGGGCAGACTGTGCAGGGCCCGGTCGTGACTGGCCCAGGGTTGTTCGGTGAGTACGCCGCGCCGCTCAAGGATCAGTTCGGCCAGGGTCCTCCCGCCCAGGTTGCTGGCGCCAACGCCTTCGCCGCCGTAGCCGCCGGCCAGGGCGATGCCCTGTTTGCGGTCGCAGAACATGTGCGGCGCAAAGCGCCGGGCCATGCCCAGGTTGCCGCCCCAGGCGTGGGTGATGTTGACGTTCTTCAGTTGCGGGAAGAGTTCGCCGAACAAGTAGCGGCGCAGCTCGATTTCGCTGTTGGTGAGGTCGAAGTTCTCGCGCAGGCGTCCGCCGAATCGGTACCCTCCGCGCGCGCCAAACACCAGGCGGTTGTCAGCGCTGCGCTGGCCGTAAGTCACCTGGCGACTGTTCTCGCTGAATGCCTGGCCATGGCTCAGGCCAATCTGCGCCCAGGTGTCGTCAGACAGCGGTTCGGTGGCCACCAACAGGCTTTGCACCGGCATTTGGTAGCGGCCCAGCGGCGGCAGGTTGACCGAATAACCCTCGACCGCTGGTACCAGCCACTGGCATTTGACCCGTGCCTGTAGCGTGCGAACTTCACCGCTACGCCACGCGGTGACCGGGCTGTTCTCGTAAAGGTTGACGCCCATGGCCTCGACCGCACGGGCCAGGCCGCGCACCAGTTTGGCCGGTTGGATGGTGGCGACATTGGGATTGAAAATTGCGCCATAGGGGCGGTTGATACGCAGCTGGGATTCCAGCTCATTGGGGCTCAGCCAGCGATAGTCGGCTTCGTTCAGGCCCTGTTTGTAGAGTTTGTTCAGGTACGCGCGCAGGCTGGTTTCCTGTTCGGGGTAGCGCGCTGCGCAATACAGCACGCCGCTTTTGCGGTAGTCGCAATCGATGCCTTCGCGTTCGAGCACCTGGGCAACTTCATCGGGGATGCCGTGCAGCAGGTCGTAGGCGGCGCGCCGCTGTTCGGGCGTGCAGCCGGCGAGCAGGCGGTCTTCGCCCAGCAGGTTGCCCATCAGCCAGCCGCCATTGCGCCCGGAGGCGCCAAAGCCGGCTATCTGCGCTTCGACGATGGCGATGTTCAGCGTTGGCGCCAGGCGCTTGAGGTAGTAGGCGGTCCACAGCCCGGTGTAGCCGGCGCCGATGATACAGACGTCGACGTCCAGGTCCTGTTGCAGCGCGGGGCGTGCGCTCAACGGCTCATCGAGTTGGTCCATCCACAGGCTGATACTGCGCCATGCCAGCATTGTTCGGCTCCACATCGGTAACGGTCTGTGGCGATCCTAGAAGCTTGCGGGGCGCTGTGTCTTACGTGCGTGCACGCAGAGAATTCTGTTTCACATAGGCCTTGGGCGACAGGCCGGTGTGCTGGCGAAAACACTTGTAGAACGCCGACAGCGAGTTGAAGCCGGCGGCAAAGGCCAGCTCGTCGATGCGCGCAACCGTGGAGGTGGCCCCCAGGCTGGTCAGCAAGTGCTGCAGGCGCGCCTGGTTGACGTAGCGGTAGAAGCTCTGGCCGAGCACCTGGTTGAGCAGGTAGGAGATCTGGTTGCGACTGTAGCCGCTTTCGCGGGCTACCCGTTGCAGGTCCAGCTCCGGGTCGAGGTAGGGTTGCTGGCGCTGGAAGTACTGCTCCAGGTCCTGGGCCATGAAGCTCAGCTGGCGCGGTGACAGGCCCAGGCGGCTGACGGCCGGGCGCAGGTCGTTGTGGCCGGTGTCCTGGCTGGGGGCACGGACCAGCGAGGCGTACTCGTTGACCCGCCAGATCAGCCCGTCGCGCACGGTAATCGCTTCGCTGGCCTGAAACGCCACCAGGCCCTCGCCACCGCGCAGGGTGACCTGGTACTGAATGAAGGCGGTGCAGCCGTCGACCCGGATGCGATCGCTGTGGACGATATCTTCATCGGCTTCGCGGGGCATGCTCACGCGCACGTATTCGCGCAGCTCATCGAGGTGCAGGACACGGTTCTGGAAGTAGTCGTTGTACTGGATATCGGGGTGATACAAGGCCATGACCCCGTCGAGGTCGCGATGCTTCCAGCACAGGTGATAGCGCAGGACGGTGGCGGCGGTTTCCGGGGTTTGTTCCGGGCCGTCGGGGATTGGGTCTGGGGTCATTGCGCGATAGTGATGGAGGGGCCAATCGCGGGTCAAGCCCGCTCCCACAGGGTGGACTGTGGGAGCGGGCTTGACCCGCGATGCGGTTAAAGGAACTGCTCGGCGTAATGGCACGCTACCTGCCGCGTCCCCACCTGCCTGAACGCCGGTTCCTCGCAAGCGCAACGTTCAGTGGCATACGGGCAACGCTTGTGGAAAGCGCAGCCAGGCGGCGGGTTCAGCGGGTTGGGCAACTCGCCGGAAATCTTGATCTTCGGCTTGAGCGGGTCCGGATGAATGGTTGGTGTGGCCGACAGCAAGGCCTGGGTATATGGGTGCAACGGCTTGCTGTAGATATCCTCCTTGGGCCCCATTTCCGCTGGCCGCCCCAGGTACATCACCAGCACCTGGTCCGCCACGTGGCGCACCACCGCCAGGTTGTGGGAGATGAACACGTAGGCGGTGTTGAACTCCTTCTGCAGGTCCATGAACAGGTTCAGCACCTGGGCCTGGATCGATACGTCGAGGGCCGAAGTCGGCTCATCGGCCACCAGCACTTTCGGTTGCAGCATCATTGCCCGGGCCAGGGCGATACGCTGGCGCTGACCACCGGAGAACATGTGCGGGTAGCGCTGGTAATGCTCGGGGCGCAGGCCGACCTGCTGCATCATCGCCTGGACCTTCGCGCGGCGTTCGGCCTTGGACAGGTTGGTGTTGATCAGTAGCGGTTCGCCCAACTGGTCGCCGATCTTCTGCCGCGGATTGAGCGAGGCGTAGGGGCTCTGGAACACCATCTGCACGTCCTTGCGCAGTTGCTTGCGCTCGGCCTTGTTGGCCCCGGCAACTTCCTGGCCGGCAATTTTCAGCGAGCCGGACGAGGGCTCTTCGATCAGGGTCAGGGCGCGGGCCAGGGTCGACTTGCCACAGCCGGACTCGCCAACCACGGCCAGGGTCTTGCCGGCTTCCAGTTCAAAGGACACACCGTTGAGTGCGCGCACCAGGGCATGGCCTTTGAACAGGCCACGGGAAACTTCGTAGTGACGGGTCAGTTCACGGGCGGTAAGGACGACGGTCATTACGCCACCTCCTGGTTCAGCGGGTAGAAACAACGCACCTGGCTATGGGCCTGAGGATCGAGGGTTGGTCGCTGCCGGCGGCAGCTTTCCTGCACATACGGACAGCGTGGCGATAGCAGGCAGCCTTCAGGGCGGTCGTAGCGGCCGGGGACGATACCCGGCAGGGTCGCCAGGCGCTCGGCACCTTCACTGTGTTCGGGGATCGCCGCCAGCAGCGCTTCGCTGTAGGGGTGTGCCGGCACGTCGAACAGTTCCGGTACCTGGCCGACTTCCACGGCTTGGCCTGCGTACATCACGCACACGCGCTTGGCGGTTTCGGCGACCACGGCGAGGTCGTGGGTGATCAGGATCAGGGCCATGTTCTGCTCTTTTTGCAGGTTGAGCAGCAGCTCCATGATCTGCGCCTGGATGGTCACATCGAGGGCGGTGGTCGGTTCGTCGGCGATCAGCAGCTTGGGTTCGCCGGCAATGGCCATGGCGATCGCCACCCGCTGGCTCATGCCACCGGAAAGCTGATGCGGGTAGGCATCCAGGCGGCTTTCGGCGCCGGGGATTTCTACCTTCTTGAGCAGTTCCAGGGCACGCTGGCGGGCAGCCTTGCCGCGCAGACCCAGGTGCTGGCGCAGCACTTCCTCGATCTGGAAGCCCACGGTGTAGCTGGGGTTGAGGGCGGTCATTGGGTCCTGGAAGACCATGGCCATATCCTTGCCCACCACCTTGCGCCGTTGCCGGCCGCTGAGCTTGAGCATGTTGGTGCCGTCGAAGGTCAGGGCATCGGCGGTGATCCGCCCCGGGGCGTCGATCAGGCCCATCAGCGCCATCATGGTCACCGATTTGCCCGAGCCCGACTCGCCGACGATGGCCAGGACTTCACCTTCATCGACCGAGAGGTCCAGGCCGTCGACCACCGGTACCGCGTTGGCGTCGCCAAAGCGCACATTCAGATTGTTGATTTGCAGAAGTGACATGGCGATCTCCTCAGGCGGCATTCTTGAGTTTGGGGTCCAGCGCATCGCGCAGTCCGTCACCCATCAGGTTGATTGCCAGCACGCTGAGCAAAATGGTCAGGCCAGGCAGGCTCACTACCCACCAGGCGCGTTCGATGTAGTCGCGGGCCGAGGCCAGCATGGTGCCCCACTCGGGGGTTGGCGGCTGTACGCCGAGGCCAAGGAAGCCCAGGGCGGCAGCGTCGAGGATCGCCGAAGAGAAGCTCAAGGTGGCCTGGACGATCAGTGGCGCCATGCAGTTGGGCAGCACGGTGACGAACATCAGCCGTGGCAGGCCGGCACCGGCCAGGCGCGCAGCGGTGACGTAGTCGCGGTTCAGTTCACCCATGACTGCGGCGCGGGTCAGGCGCACATAGGACGGCAGCGAGACGATGGCGATGGCGATCACCGTATTGATCAGGCCAGGGCCGAGGATGGCGACAATCGCCACGGCCAGCAGTAGCGAGGGCAGGGCCAGCATTACGTCCATCAGGCGCATGATCGACGGTCCGAGGATGCGCGGGAAGAACCCGGCCAGCAGACCGAGGAAGATCCCCGGGATCAGCGAGATTACCACCGACGACAAGCCGATCAGCAGCGACAGGCGTGAGCCCTGGATCAGCCGCGAGAGCAGGTCGCGACCCAGTTCGTCGGTGCCGAGGATGAACTGCCAGTTGCCGCCTTCAAGCCACACCGGCGGGGTCAGCAGAAAATCACGGTACTGCTCGCTGGGGCTGTGCGGTGCGACCCAGGGCGCGAACAGCGCGCAGAACACGATCAGGCTCATGAACATCAGCCCGGCGACCGCGCCTTTGTTGCGCGAGAAGGCCTGCCAGAATTCCTTGTATGGCGAAGGGTAGAGCAGGCTCTGGTCGACGGCGGTGGCTGGAGTGGTAACAGCTTTCGGAAGTGGGGTAGTCATGACGAGGCCCTCAGCGCTGATGACGGATGCGTGGGTTGGCCAGGCCGTAGAGGATGTCCACGACGAAGTTGACCAGGATCACCAGGCAGGCAATCAACAGGATGCCGTTCTGTACCACGGGGTAGTCACGGGCGCCGATGGCTTCGATCAGCCACTTGCCGATGCCCGGCCAGGAAAAGATGGTTTCGGTCAGTACGGCACCGGCGAGCAAGGTGCCGACCTGCAGGCCGAACACCGTCAGCACCGGGATCAGTGCGTTGCGCAGGCCATGCACGAACACCACACGGGCTGGCGACAGGCCCTTGGCGCGGGCGGTGCGGATGTAGTCTTCGCGCAGCACTTCGAGCATCGAGGAACGGGTCATCCGCGCGATCACCGCCAGCGGAATGGTGCCCAGGACGATGGCCGGCAGAATCAGGTGCATCAGTGCGTCCTTGAAGGCGCCTTCTTCATCGCTGAGCAGGGTGTCGATGAGCATGAAGCCGGTTTTCGGCTCGATGTCGTAGAGCAGGTCGATACGTCCGGAAACCGGGGTCCAGCCCAGGCTCACGGAGAAGAACATGATCAGGATCAGGCCCCACCAGAAGATCGGCATCGAGTAGCCGGCCAGCGAGATGCCCATGACCCCATGATCGAACAGCGAACCGCGCTTGAGCGCGGCGATTACCCCGGCCAGCAAGCCGATCACCCCGGCGAAAAACAGGGCCGCCATGGCCAGTTCCAGGGTGGCCGGGAACAGCGCGAGGAACTCGGTCCAGACGCTTTCGCGAGTGCGTAGCGACTCGCCGAGGTCACCCTGGGCGAGCTTGCTGACGTAGTCCAGGTACTGTTCGGGCAGTGGTTTGTTCAGGCCAAGGCGCTCCATGGCCTGGGCGTGCATTTCCGGGTCGACCCGGCGCTCGCCCATCATGACCTCCACCGGATCACCGGGTATCAGCCGTATGAGCGCAAACGTCAGCAAGGTGATGCCGAAGAAGGTCGGGATCAGCAATCCCAGTCGCCGGGCAATAAAACTAAACATCTTCTGGAGTACCTCATCAGCCGGTAAGGCATGCCCACCGGCACCCGTCTAGGGCGCCGGCGGTCGTTCTTGTTCTACTTCACCTGGGTAGTGGCGAAGTTGTTATTGGTGAGGGGGTTGATGTGGTACCCCTCAACGTTGTCGCGCATGGCGGTGAACATCTGCGGATGGGCCATGCTGATCCACGGTTGATCTTCATCGTACACCGCCAGAGCCTTTACATAGAGCGCTGCGCGCTCATTGTTGTCGGTGACTTCGCGGGCCTTGCTGATCAACTGCTGGAAGGTTTGATTGCACCAGCGGGCATAGTTCTCGCCACTTTTCACCGCATCGCAGCTGAGCAGCGGGCTGAGGAAATTGTCCGGGTCGCCGTTGTCGCTGGCCCAGCCGGTTGAAACCATATCGGCTTCACCCTTCTTGGCCCGGCGCAGCATTTCGGCCCACTCCATCACGCGGATATCGACGGTCAGGCCGATCTTGGCCAGGTCCGCCTGGAGCATTTCGGCGCTCAGGCGCGGGTTGGGGTTGGTCGGGCCGCCGCCATTGCGGGTGAACAAGGTCAGCACGGTGCCTTCGGGCACGCCGGCTTCCTTGAGCAGGGCGCGGGCCTTGTCGAGATCGCGGGGCGGGTTCTTGTTGTCGGTGTTGTAGCCAATCATGCTCGGCGGGTAAGGGTTGACGGCGACGAGCGCGTTGCCCTTGCCGAACAGTTGATCGACGTGGGTCTGGCGGTCGAAGGCGATGTTGATCGCTTTACGCACGCGCACATCGCTCAGGTACTTGTGTTCGGTGTTGAGCGAGATGTAGCCGGTGGTCAGGGCTTCCATCTCGGCCACTTTCAACTTGGGGTCGGCCTTGATGCTGGGGATGTCATCGGGCTTGGGATACAGCGCCACCTGGCATTCGTTGGCCCTGAGCTTTTGCAGGCGCACGTTGTTGTCGTTGGCGATGGCGAAGATCAGTGCATCGGCTGGTGGCTTGCCGCGGAAATAGTCCGGGTTGGCCTTGTAGCGCACCTGCGCGTCCTTGTTGTAGCGCTGGAAGATGAACGGGCCGGTGCCGATCGGCTTGCTGTTGAGCTCTGCGGTCTTGTCGGCCTTGAGCAACTGGTCACCGTACTCGGCGGAATAGATCGAGGTGAAGGCCATGGCCAGGTCACGCAGGAAGGGCGCTTCGGGGCGGGTCAGGGTGAAGACCACGGTGTGCTCGTCGGTCTTCTCGACGCTTTTGAGCAGGTCCTTGAAGCCCATGCTTTCGAAATAGGGGAAGCCGATGCTGGTCTTGTTGTGCCACGGGTGATTGGGGTCCAGCTGTCGTTGGAAACTCCACAGCACGTCGTCGGCATTCATCTCTCGGGTGGGGGTGAAATAGTCGGTGGTGTGGAACTTGACCCCCGGGCGCAGATGGAAAGTGTAGGTCAGGCCGTCATCGCTGATGTCCCAGCGCTCGGCCAGGGCCGGCTGGATATCAGTGGTGCCCGGCTTGAAGTCGACCAGGCGGTTGAAGATGGCCTCGGCCGAGGCGTCGGCGGTCACGGCGGTGGTGTACTGGACGATATCGAAGCCTTCCGGGCTGGCCTCGGTACACACCACCAGCGGCTTGGCCGCCAGGCCCGCCGCGGTACTCAACAGGACGGCTGCCAGGGCAGCCTGTAGTGGTAACAGTTTCATGAAACCTCCTGCAATCGATTAACCAGAGTAGCCGTCCCGGTCGATTCGGCGAACCGACCGGGAGACCGCGTTCTAGAGGAAATTGAAAGGAATGGTGGTGACAATCCGCAGCTCGTCCAGGCTACCGTCGGCCTGGGCCTTGCTGGCCCGGTGCGCGGTGTAGGTCGCGCGGATGGTGGTGTCCTTGAGGGTGCCGCTCTGCACCGCGTAGGTGGTGCCGATACCCCACTCGTAGTGGTTCTCGCCGTCCAGGCCGCGGACGTCGTAACCGGTGCTCTTGTAGTGGGTGCCGTCGATGTCCCAGCCGCGAGCGTTGTACAGGTTGAACTTCAGGCCAGGCACGCCGTACTGGGCCATGTTCAGCACGTAGGCGATCTGCATCGACTTCTCGTTCGGGCCGTTGAAGTCCGAGAGCAGGGAGTTGGCCAGGAAGATCGCGTTGGTGTCGTGCAGGTAGTCGAAGTACTCGTTGCCGTTGACCTGCTGGTAGGAGAAGGTCAGGTTGTGCGCCTGGTGGGTCAGGCCGAGCGACAGACTGTAAGTGTCGTTGTCGATGTCGCCGAGTTTGCTTTTGCCTTCATCCTTGGTCTTGTAGTAGTTCAGGCCGGTGGTCAGGCTCAGTACCGCGCTGTCGCCCAGTTCATGGCTGGCGCCGAAGTAGTACTGGTTCCACAGGTCTTCGACGTTGGACACGTAGAAGCTGGTTTTCAGGCTCTTCAGTGGCTGGTAGTTCACACCGGCGATGTTGACGTGGTCGGCTTCAAAGGCGCGATCGCCGTACTCGGCAACGAATTTGCTGGTGCCCTGTTCGGTCCGGGTCGAGAGCCGGTCGAAGGTGCCGATGTCAAAGGACAGGTTGTCGAACTCTTCGCTGTGCAGGCTCACACCCTCGAAGCTCGAGGGCAAGGCCCGGTTGCCGATATAGGCAAGCACCGGGGTGTCCATCGATTGGCGGCCGGCAGTCAGGGTGGTGTTGGAGACCCGTGCCTTGACGTTGGCCAGGCCCATCTTGCTCCACTGGCCGATGACGTCGCCATCGCTGTGGGTCAGGGTCCGGTTGTTCGGCCCGGCGACTGCGGCGCGTCCCCGCTCCAGGGCAATGGCGTTGTAGGCAGCGACTTCGGTGGCGAAGCCGATGGTGCCTTCAGTGAAGCCCGAGCTGTAGTTGAGGATGGTGCCCTGCACCCAGTTGTCACGGCTGTGGGTGTCGTGTTGGGTACCGTCGCTCTTGTAGTACTTCCACATCGGCGCACGGGTGGCGCGTTCGCGGGCATACCAGTTGCGGGTCGAGCCGGACAGGCTCTGGCCTTCAATGAAACCCTTGGCTTCACTCTGGGCGTTGGTGGATTTGACGCTGACCGGAACGAAGTCCTGGCTGGCAGGTTCGGCTTGGGCCATGACTGGCAGACCACTGAGGGACAATGCCAGTACTGCGGTTTTGGTTCGTCTCAAGGTAAAGCTCCCTTTTCTTTTCTTTTTTTTAGTTACCGCCTGGCCTTGTGAGCTGGGCGTCTTGCCGGTTGGAACAAGGGTTGCAAACGTTTGCTGCAAGGCAATCGGGCATATTCAGGCTGAAGTCGGTCGCGAGGGTGGTGTTCACCCCCGTGGCCGCTGCAGTGATTTATTCGGTACTGACGCCTGAGAAGTTGTTGCGCCCGAAAGGACTTACCTTGAAATCCACGACCTTGGCACTGAGCGGCTGGTTGACCGTCGAGTGGGCGATCGGGGTGATGGGCAACTGTTGCTTGAGGCGCTGCTGCGCCTGTTGGTAGAGCGTGGTGCGTTGCTCGCGGTCGGTGACGGTTTTGGCCTTTTTGACCAGGGCGTCGTACTGCGGGTCGCACCACATCGAGTAGTTGTTGCTGCCAATCGCGTCGCAGCTGTACAGGGTGCCGAGCCAGTTGTCCGGATCACCGTTGTCGCCGGTCCAGCCGATCAGCGAGATGTCGTGTTCACCGTCCTTGGTGCGCTTGAGATATTCGCCCCATTCATAGCTGACGATTTTCACTTTCAGGCCGACCTTGCCCCAGTCGGCCTGGAGCATTTCGGCCATCAGCTTGGCATTGGGGTTGTACGGGCGTTGCACGGGCATGGCCCAGAGGGTGATTTCAGTGCCTTCCTTGACCCCGGCGGCCTTGAGCAGTTCGCGGGCCTTGTCCGGGTTGTAGCCGGCATCCTTGATGGTTTCGTCGTAGGACCACTGGGTCGGCGGCATGCTGCCGACTGCCAGTTGCCCGGCTTCCTGGTACACCGCTTTGACAATGGCCGGCTTGTTCACCGCCATGTCCATGGCCTGGCGTACTTCAAGTTGATCGAAGGGTTTGTGCTGCACGTTGTAGGCGATGTAACCGAGGTTGAAACCGGGCTTTTCGATGACCTGCAGCTTGGGGTCGTTTTTGAGTGCATCGAGGTCAGCCGGGCGCGGGTGCAAGGTGATCTGGCATTCGTTCTTGCGCAGCTTCTGAATGCGCACCGAGGGGTCGGTATTGATCGAGAAGATCAACTGCTCGATCTTCACCTGGCTCGGGTCCCAGTAGTCCTTGTTGCCGCGATAGCGGATCTGCGAGTCCTTCTGGTAGCGCTGGAATACGAACGGGCCGGTGCCGATGGGCTTCTGGTTGATGTCGCTGGGGCGCCCGGAGCTCATCAACTGCTCGGCGTATTGCGCCGAGAGCACGGCGGCAAAGCTCATCGCCAGGTTCTGCACGAAGGCGGCATCAACGCTGTTGAGGGTGAAGACCACGGTCATCGGCGCGGTTTTTTCGATCCGGGCGATGTTCTTGTCCAGGCTCATGCTGACGAAATAGGGGAACTCGGTGGGGTAGGCTTTGCGGAACGGATGTTCGCGATCGAGCATGCGATTGAAGGTGAAGAGCACGTCGTCGGCATTGAAGTCGCGACTGGGGGTGAACGCCTTGTTGCTGTGAAACTTGACCCCTTCGCGCAAGTGGAAGGTATAGGTCAGGCCGTCGTCGGAAACCTCCCAGCTTTTAGCCAGGGCCGGCTTGACCGCGGTAGCGCCGCGTTCGAATTCCACCAGGCGGTTGTAGATCGGCTCGGCGGCGTCGTTGTCGGTGGCGCTGGTGTATTGGGCGGTATCAAAACCGCCGGGGCTGCCTTCGGAGCAGAACACCAGGTTCTTGGCCAGGCTCATGGGGGCCTGGGCGAGCAGGCCGAGGCCCAGCAATGCCGCATACATTGGGGTGTGGCGCATGACGATCCCTTCTCTCTTGTTGTTTTTCACGCGGTCCATAGCGCACAGCCATACGAATCACGCCGACCGCGGTGCATCCTTGACGTTAGGAGCATCAAGGCGCTGCAGATAGGTGCAATTACGCAGAGGTGTGTAGGAGGTGTCCGATAGGGCGGGCGACGATTCCGTGTCGATGCGCTAGCGGTTGACCTGCCAGGCCATCCGGGTACGGCCCCGGGTGCCGTATGGCGTCGCGGGGCCGATCCGGTTGGCTGCTATTTGGTCACGCTGACCCCATAGAAGGAGTTCAAGCCAAATGGGCTGATCTTGAAGTCCTGTACGGTTGAACGCATAGGTTGATACACCGTCGAGTGCGCGATAGGTGTCATCGGAACCTGTTGTTTGAGGATATGTTGCGCTTGCTTGTACAACTCGGTGCGCTTGGCCTGGTCGGAAGTGGCCTTGGCTTGCTTGACCAGGTCGTCGTACGGCTTGTAGCACCACTTGGAGAAGTTGTTGCCTTCCAGGGCGTCGCAGCCGAACAGGGTGCCCAGCCAGTTGTCCGGGTCACCGTTGTCGCCGCTCCAGCCAATCAGCATGGCGCCGTTCTCGCCGCCTTTGGAGCGCTTGATGTACTCACCCCATTCGTAGCTGATGATCTTGGCCTTGATGCCGATCTTGGCCCAGTCCGATTGCAGCATCTCGGCCATCAGCTTGGCATTGGGGTTGTACGGACGTTGCACCGGCATGGCCCAGAGGTTGATCTCGGTGCCTTCCTTGATGCCGGCTTCCTTGAGCAGTTGCTTGGCTTTCTCCGGATCGTACTTGGCGTCCTTGATGGTGGTGTCGTAGGACCACTGGGTTGGCGGCATGGCATTGACTGCCAGCTGGCCGGCGCCCTGGTACACCGAGTCGATGATCTGCTGCTTGTTCACCGCCATGTCCAGCGCTTCACGGACCTTGAGCTGGGCCATCGGGTTGGGCTCGTTGCTGCCCTTGATCTTGTCCATCACGTTGTAGGCGATGTAGCCGAGGTTGAAGCCGGCCTGGTCAGGCATCTTCAGGTTCGGGTCGCTCTTCAGAGGCTTGATGTCGGCCGGGCGCGGGAACAGGGTGACCTGGCACTCGTTCTTTTTCAGCTTCTGCATGCGCACCGAGGCATCGGTGGTAATGGCGAAGATCAGGTTGTCGATCTTCACATCATCCGGCTTCCAGTAGTCCTTGTTGCCCTTGAAGCGGATCTGCGCGTCTTTCTGGTACTTGCTGAATACGAACGGGCCGGTGCCGATCGGCTTCTGGTTGATGTCGGCAGGCTTGCCCTGTTTGAGCAGTTGGTCGGCATATTCGGCGGACTGGATCGAGGCGAAGCTCATCGCCAGGTTCTGGATGAACGCAGCATCGACGCCATTGAGGGTGAACTTGACCGTGTGATCGTCGATTTTTTCGACCTTGGCGATGTTCTTGTCCATGCCCATGTCGGTGAAGTACGGGAACTCGGTGGGGTACGCCTTGCGGAACGGCATGTCCTTGTCGAGCATCCGATTGAAGGTGAACAGCACGTCGTCGGCGTTAAAAGCTCGGGTCGGCTTGAAAAAAACGGTGGTGTGGAACTTGACCCCTTCACGCAGGTGGAAGGTGTAGGTCAGGCCATCTTCGGAAATGTCCCAGCTGGTCGCCAGGCCCGGGATGACTGCGGTGCCGCCACGCTCGAACTGGCTCAGGCGGTTGAAGACGGTCTCGGCTGAAGCATCGAAGTCGGTTCCGGTGGTGTACTGGCCGGGGTCGAAGCCCGCGGGACTGCCTTCGGAGCAGAACACCAGGTTAGTCGCCGCAAGGGCGGAAGGTGCGCTGGCAAGCAAGCCTGCGCCGACCAGAAACGGAATGACCGCGTGTTTGAGCATGGTGGCCTCATTGTTGTCATTTTTGATTTGAGGGGGCCTTGTGAGCCGACCTGCGGATACTTATGCAGGCCCCATACCCAATGCAACACTCAAAGGGATGTGTGGCGAAAAACTGTGGGACGAACGTACAGGAATGTCGCATCCGTATAATTTTTTACGGAGTTGATCGTTTGCGAGGGGGTGTTTCAGGTTATTTCGAAGACGTTGTCTCGCTATCGAGTCAGTCTTTGCACTAATTTGGGGCGCGAGGTGCTACACGTAACAGGGGGCGCGGCAGCCGAAGCTGCCGCGAAACAGCAGAAAAGTAACGTTGCTTACGGCATCTGGACTTCGATGGTGCCATCGGCGCTGAGGGTTACCTGGCTGGTACCCGCTTCGATTTCCGGGGCAGGTGCGGCGTCTTCGGCCATTCCTGCTTTCATCATCATCGGCGCGCTGCGCGCATAAGGATGTGGGTAGCCGCTGCTGTTGAGGTTGAGGTTGACCACTTTGTAGCCTTTGCCGCCCAGGGCTTCGGTGGCCAGTTGGGCGCGGGCCTTGAAGGCGTTGACCGCATCCTTGAGCAGGTCGTCTTCGCTGGTCTTGCGCGTGGCCGGGGCGATGGAGAAGTCCATGCCACCCATTTTCAGGTCCTGCAGCAGGGTACCGGTGAGTTGCGACAGGGCCGGGAAGTCGGCGCTTTCCAGGCGCAGTTCGGCGCGCTCACGCCAGCCGGTGATCTTCTGGCCCTTGTTGTCGTAGATCGGGTAGCTATTGCGGCTGCCCTGACTGATCTTTACTTCCTTGACCTCACGCGCCTGTTTCACCGCCTTGTTCATGGTTTCGGTGATTTGCGTGGCCAACTTGCCCGGGTCGGTATTCTGCGCTTCGCTGTACAGGGTCACGACCATCAGGTCGCGGGCCACTTCCTTGCTGACTTCGGCGCGCAGCGAAATCTGGTTGTAGCGCGGGGCTTCTTCGGCCAGGGCCGGAAGGCTGGCGAGCAAGCTGGTGGCCATGACCAGGGCGGCGCTGCTGCGGGTGATAGACATGTATGACTCCTTGAAAATTGAGGCGTGGACGCTGATGTATCCATTCCACGTTGGCCCATGAGACTGGCAACAGTGTAGTGAGGTTCAAAATGGCCATCATTGTTATGTAAAAAAGTGTGGCGCTTTGCCGCATCACTGCAGACCAGGCCGCCGCTTCGGTATACTCGCGACGATTCGCCTGGAGCACTCATCAGGAGAGCTCATGCTCGCCCCCGTACAAATGCTGTCTGCCACCCGTCAGAACCTCTGGCGCCTGACCTTCATCCGCATCCTGGTGCTTGCCGCCCAGGCCGGCTCGGTCGGTGTCGCCTACTGGACCGAACTGCTGCCGCTGCCGTGGCTGTCGCTGGTCATCACCCTCGGCCTGTCGATGCTGCTGTGCGTCTTCACGGCCCTGCGCCTGCGCCTGACATTGCCGGTCACCGAGCTTGAGTATGCCTTCCAGCTGGCCTGTGACCTGCTGATACATAGCGCCTTGCTTTACTACTCGGGCGGTTCGACCAACCCCTTCGTGTCCTATTACCTGGTGCCCCTGGCCATCGCTGCGGTGACTTTGCCCTGGGTCTACTCGCTGATCCTCTCCGGCATCGCCCTGGCGGCCTATAGCCTGCTGCTGGTGCAGTTCTATCCGCTGGAGACCTTCCCCATGGCCCGGGAGAAGATGCAGGTCTACGGCATGTGGCTGAGTATCGCCCTGGCCGCTGCGGTGATTACCTTCTTTGCCGCGAAGATGGCCGAAGAGCTGCGCCGCCAGGAGCAACTGCGCGCCGAACGCCGCGAGGAGGGCTTGCGCGACCAGCAACTGCTGGCCGTGGCCACCCAGGCGGCTGGTGCCGCCCATGAACTGGGTACGCCGCTGGCGACCATGAGTGTGTTGATCAAGGAAATGCGTCAGGACCACAGCGACCCTTTGTTGCAGGAAGACCTGGCGGTGCTGCAGGACCAGGTCAAGCTGTGTAAAGAGACCCTGCAGAATTTGGTCCGCGCCGCTGAAGCCAACCGACGCCTGGCGGTCGAGAACCAGGAAGTGACCTTCTGGCTTGATGAGGCGCTCAACCGCTGGCACCTGATGCGCCCCGAGGCCAGCTACCGCTTCCAGCGCCTGGGCCAGGGCGCCGTGCCGCGTCTGGCACCGCCGCCGGACCTGACCCAGGCCCTGCTGAACCTGTTGAACAATGCAGCCGATGCCTGCCCGGACGACCTCGAGATACGTCTGGACTGGGACGCCCAGGACATGGTCATCAGCATCCGCGACCACGGCCCGGGCGTGCCGGCGGCCATTGCCGAATCGATCGGCAAACCCTTCTTTACCACCAAGGGCAAAGGCTTCGGCCTGGGCCTGTTCTTGAGCAAGGCCAGCGTGACCCGTGCTGGCGGCTCGGTAAAACTCTATAGTCATGAGGAAGGCGGTACGCTCACCGAGCTGCGCCTGCCGCGTGACGCGCGAGGAGATGTGTGATGAGTGATGAAATCCAGGTTGAAGGCGAAGAGCTGCCGCACCTGCTGCTGGTCGACGACGACGCTACCTTTACCCGGGTAATGGCCCGGGCCATGAGTCGCCGCGGCTTTCGCGTGAGCACTGCAGGCTCCGCCGAAGAGGGCTTGAAAATAGCCCAGGACGACGTGCCGGACTACGCCACGCTGGACTTGAAGATGGATGGCGATTCAGGCCTGGTGCTGCTGCCCAAGCTGCTGGAGCTGGACCCGGAAATGCGCGTGGTAATCCTCACCGGTTACTCGAGCATCGCCACAGCGGTCGAGGCGATCAAGCGCGGTGCCTGCAACTACCTGTGCAAGCCGGCCGATGCCGACGACGTACTGGCTGCGTTGCTGTCCGAGCACGCCGACCTCGACAGCCTGGTGCCGGAAAACCCGATGTCGGTGGACCGCCTGCAGTGGGAGCACATTCAGCGTGTGCTGACCGAGCATGAAGGCAATATCTCCGCCACGGCCCGGGCCTTGGGCATGCACCGGCGGACCTTGCAGCGCAAGCTGCAGAAGCGCCCGGTTCGGCGCTGAGCGATCTCAGATGGCCAGGCCCTGCTGAGCCAGAGCCTGGCGGATCAGCCCCAGTACCTGATCGGGATGTACCGCGCGCCGTCGAATGGCGGCGCAGTCGGGCAGTGGTTTACCGACGAAGTAATCGATACAGATAAAGTCGTCGACCAACCCTTGCTGGAACACGCGAAAGTCCGCTTGCCCGTCGCCAACCATGAGCACCGGTCCTTTGAGCTGGCCGCGCCTGCGCCAATCACGAATGATCGCGCCTTTGCCCTGTGCTGTGCTGAGCAAGGGGGATGGGCGTATGGTCAGGGCCCGTGAACCGAACCAGAAAAACCGATTGGCTACTACATGGCGTGCCTCGATTCCCCATGCCTGAGCCAGTGGCACAATCCATTCCATGTAGCCGCCAGAGATAATATGGATGCCAACCTGGCGCTGCTGTAGGTAGTGCAGTGCCTGGCCAAGGGCGTGCGGCAACTGCGTAAGGCGTTGTTCGACATAGAGCTGGATATGCTTGCGGCGAATGCTCGGCACCATGCTCAGCAGGGTTATCAACTCTTTTGCGCTGGCATTGCCGGCCAGGGCCCGGGGCGCGATGCTGGCGAGTTTTTGCAGGCGCTGTGCGGCATTGCCCTGATACTGCAGGCCCAGCTCCAGCACCTGTACTGTGCTTTCCCCCGGTAGTAACGTCTGATCGAAGTCGAAGATCACATGGGCTTTCATCCGCGCAAACCCTGCTCATTGCGAAAGCGGTACTTGTCTTCACGCGTCCATTGTGTGGCGGGGATCTGCAGTTGTTGGGCGATGCACGCCTGCACCTGATCTGCAAATGCCTGGTCGGGCTGGCCCGGGGCAGGAACCTGGCGGTCGAGAAAGTTCAACTCGAACTCCAGCCACGGCATTGATAACAGGCGCAGGAATTTCATCGGCCCAGCGCCGTGCAGCGGATTGGGATTGAGCGAGAGGGGTGCCTTTAGCCGCATGGCCAGTGGAACGACCGGCAACCCACGAACGAGAAACTCCGGGCGGAAACGAAACAGCCCCAGCCCATTGTTGATGGTCGCCTCTGGCGTGGTGTAAAGCGTTGTGCCCAGAGGGGACCGCCGCCATTGCCGGAGTCGTCGGGCCAGTTGGCGCTTGTCGGCAATCTTCCAGTAGCGAGCACCTGAGCATTGGAACAGCAGGTGACCGGTGAGTTTGCCGAGCAGGCTGTCAGTTCGCACCACTATCAAAGTGGCATGTGGCATGGCCAGCACCGGGTAATGGTCGAACACACTGATGTGGTTACTGGCGATCACGCATCCGTCGGTATGTGCCGCGACCTGTCGCAAGCTCATCGGGCACCTGACGCGAATATTCAAGATCCACAGCAGAGTACGGTACAGCGCCGGCTTTACCCTCGAGGGCATGGCGCTGGCTGCCAGGCTCATCAACAAGATCGCAGACAGCCTGAACAGCACCAGCACCAGCCCCACCGGCAGGTACAGGTAACGCAGCAAGCGTGCCCGGGTATTCACGTTGCGCCACACGTACATATCGCAAATTTTATCGATTGGCACCGTGCTATCGGGCTCAGGGTTGTTACGCATCTGCTGACTCGCTCGGTTGAAGGGCTTGCTGCCTGACGAATACTGACTTTGAGTGGCGTCGATAGGCACTTTTAAGGCGTGCTGCGTTGTGTGACGTAATGCTGCGGAAGTACTCCCTGGTGATATCAATTTTCAAGTGCGAGCCGAACGGCGTTTCAATAATTGTATCGGGGAGTTTATTCAACTGCAGGAAACGCTTGTTCATGTTTAATGCAGCGCGGTGGCCGAGGTTGGTCAATGTGTGCACGTGGCTGAAACCCAGGGTTTCGAATCCGTGGGTCAGCGCGAGTTGTGCGGTAGTGAAGGGGGAAAGTGTGCCCCAATAATCTTTAAGAAAGCGCATGCCGAAATTGATGCCCAGCGGTTTTTTGGCAAAACCGGCATAGCCGATGAAGGGGCCGTTGGGGCCAAGACTTACAGCCCAGCGAGACCAGCCCTGTTGTTGCTGTTCCCGGTCGAACTGGGCGATTTCGTCGTGCGCCTGGGTGTGGCTGCGGGTCGCGCCGGAGGAGATGTAGCGCATGGTTTGCGCGTCACCAATCAAATTGGCGTAGCCTGGAATATCGGCCGATTGCCAGGTTCGAATGACAATACCGTGTAACGTTGCTATTTCCATGGGGCACTATCTTCGGTGGTTAATGATGTCCGCCGTTTTAGAGAGATAGTGAGGGCTGCACAATAGGCGCGCTGGGAGCAGCAACGAACTAAGGTAATTCGAAGCCGGGCGGTTATATTTTCCTATTTGTATTGAGGTAGGGACGGGAAGAGAAGAAGTAGAGCGTAACACTGAAGGCTGTCAGCTAAAACCTTCAGTGTTAACGTCTGCGCGAGTGTCGACGTTGCCGGGTTTACAGGGCTTTTATGATACTGCGGTCAATCCGTACGGCCAACTGCCCAGGGGCCATGTTGGCATTGAATGTGGCCTGGCCATTTTCGGCGATTAGCGCCCGGCCGATCACGACGCCATCGCACAGCAGTTCCAGCGGTACATCCTTGAGTGACTGGCCCGACGCCAGTTCAATGTTCAGGGTAATGCTCATGAGTGATTTCCTTATCACGGCTGTTGATCGATATAGGTCGCAGTGCCCGCATCCAGCGAGGCGATCAGTTCCGGCGAGCCGCCGCGGAACTGGCGGAACAGGTTGCGCGAAACCGACTTGCCGGAGGTGTCCACCGGCACCGTCAGGGTCGGCTGGAAGCGCTCGGTCAGTTCGGCATAGTCGCTCCACGGGCCGATGTAGGACTCGTTAAAACCGTTGACCACACTGACCGCATACCGCACGGCATGGCCCGGTAGCCAGTTCGGCTGGCTCGGTACCTGGGTCTGCCAGCCGTCGGCGCGAACACTCGGGGCACTGGTGGGGGCCTCGAGGTAGCCGGTGGGTTTGTTCGGCGTGTAGTCCTTGAGCAGCAGGTAAGTGCTCCAGCCCCACCAGTTGTCGATTTGCGCCGGGTCATTGAGGTTATTGACGTCGGCGCGGCGCATCAGCTTGCCGTTGCGCAGGGCAAACAGTGGCGCGAAGTTGCCCGGCACCTGTCCTTCTACGGCGGCTTGCAGGTCGGCGGCGATGCGCAGTGCACCGTAGGCTGAAGGCGCAGGCAGATTACCGGTGTCGAAAGCCTGGAAGATCTCATCGGCAGACTTCTGCACGGCCAGGCCCACCTGCTTGCGGTTGGCCACGTCGATGCTATCGAAGTAGCGCTTGTCGCCATAACCACGCCAGGTATCGCCCTGGGCGTTGCGCAGCACCAGGCCGTACTTGCTGTCTTCATCGTGCATGAAGCGCGAGATCAGCGAACCGAGGTCGCCCGGGGTGACGTTGTCCTTGATCGCTTTTCGCGGCACCCGCACATGGCCGGCCGAGAACAGGTCGGTGAGGAAGTGATCAGCGAAGGCGTTCATCGCATAGGCCAGCTCCAGCGGCCTGTCATCGCCGCTGGCCCGTGCTTTCACGGCCTGAAGCAGGGCTGCGGTGTGGCCGGCGACGTAGGCCAGCAACGCCCATTCACCGAAGTGATCCCAGTTGCTGGCGGCGAGCTTGAGGTAGCGGCCCAGAGGGAACATCGGCGAGACGAAGCTGCCGCCGCCAGTAATCTTGTTCCACTCCTCCGAGAGTGTGTCGCCCAATTGGTCGTAGGCTTCGTGGGGCTGGCGACCGTCTTTGATCGCCTGGTTGGCGGCGGCGATTTCCCGCTGCATGACCGCGAGGATCTTGCCGGCTTCTTCCCGGGAGGCGGGCAGCACGGCCAAGGTGTCAAAGGCTGCAACGAAGCGTTCGATGCGCTCTTGCGCGGTGGCGCCATCGGCAATCGGCCGCTCGGGAATGCCATAGAAGTCGCCGCCCAGGGCGACGATCTGGCCGTAGCTGAGGGTCAGGCCGTTGGGCAGGTGCAGGGCGACTTTCCAGGCAGGGATCGGCGCGCCGTCCTGGCTGAAGCGCAGCAGGGTGTTGTCGCCGATGGCGGTGTGTTCGCCGCCTTCAAAGCGCAGCACCGGCTTGCCGCTGGCCGGCGGTTTTGCCGGCAGGCCCAGGCGGTGGTACTTGATCGTGTGATGACCGTCGAGCACCAGCACGATGCGGGTGTCGGGGCCGGGAATGTTGATGCCGTTGACGCTGAAGAGGGCGTCGAGGTCGGCGACCACGGTGGTGGCAAGCGCCTGTTGGGCGTGCAGTCCTGTTTGCATACCTGACATATTCAACTCCTTTGAGATGTCATGGATTCTTGTAGTTAACTGTATATATGTACAGTTGTTTTGATCATATCCAAACCATTTCCTACGTCAACAATTCTTTTTTCTTACGCCAGAATGCGATTCATCAACTGGTGGCTGACGTATCATTAGCCCCCTAACGACAGCCATCGGGACCACCCTGCATGCTCGCCCTTTTTATCCAGACGCTGAACATCACGGCGCCGGTGTTCGCCATGCTGTTCATGGGCGTGCTGCTCAAGCGCATCAAGGCCATCAACGACGGCTTCATCCACACCGCCTCGTCGCTGGTGTTCAACGTGTGCATGCCGGCGTTGCTGTTTCTGGGGATCTATCACGCCGACCTGACGGCGGCGGTCAAACCTGGGCTGCTGGTGTTTTTCGTGGTCGCCACCCTGGGCAGTTTTGCCCTGGCCTGGGGCTTTGCTCTGTGGCGCTGCCCGCGCGAAGATCGCGGCATCTACACCCAAGGCGGCTTTCGCGGCAACAACGGGGTCATCGGCCTGGCGCTGGCGGCGAGCATGTATGGCGACTACGGTATCTCGCTGGGGGCGATCCTCGCCGGCCTGGTGATCCTGCTGTACAACTCGCTGTCGTCGGTGGTGCTGGCGGTGTACAGCCCGAGCATGAAGTCCGACCCCTGGAGCATCTTCAAGAGTATCCTGCGCAACCCGCTGATCATCAGCGTACTGCTGGCTACGCCCATGGCCTACGGGCAAGTGCCGCTGCCGAACTGGTTGCTGACCTCCGGCGATTACCTGGCACAGATGACCCTGCCGCTGGCGTTGATCTGCATTGGCGGTACCCTGTCGCTGGCTTCGTTGCGTGAGAGCGGCGGCCTGGCGGTCAGCGCCAGCCTGGTGAAGATGATCTGGTTGCCGGTGATCGGCACACTGGCCGCCTGGCTTTGCGGCTTTCGCGCAGCGGAACTGGGCATCCTGTTCCTGTACATCGGCAGCCCGACCGCCGCTGCCAGTTATGTCATGGCTCGGGCGGCCAACGGTAACCATGAACTGGCCGCCTCGATTATCGTGATTACCACGCTGATGGCTGCAATAACCACGAATATCGGCATTTTCTTCTTGCAGTGGGGCGGCTGGATCTAGATTCTGTGCCGACAATAAAGCCAACATTGCCTTCCACCTTCAAGGATACTTCATGCAAGAACAGACCCCCCCGGAGCGATTACAGCGCGGGTTGAAAAATCGCCATATCCAGTTGATTGCCCTGGGTGGCGCCATCGGTACCGGCCTGTTTCTGGGCATTGCCCAGACCATTCAAATGGCCGGCCCGGCCGTGCTGCTGGGGTACGCGATTGCCGGCCTGATGGCTTTCTTCATCATGCGCCAGTTGGGCGAGATGGTGGTCGACGAGCCGGTTGCCGGCAGCTTCAGCCACTTTGCCCACCGCTACTGGAATGAGTTCGCCGGTTTCGTTTCCGGTTGGAACTACTGGGTGGTCTATGTGCTGGTCGGCATGGCCGAGCTGACGGCCGTGGGCATCTATGTGCAGTACTGGTGGCCGGACTTCCCGACCTGGGCGACGGCGGCGATCTTCTTCGTGGCGATCAACCTGATCAACCTCACCCAGGTGAAGGTCTACGGCGAGATGGAATTCTGGTTCGCCCTGGTCAAGGTCATCGCCATCGTCAGCATGATCGGCTTTGGTGCCTGGCTGCTGGCCAGCGGCAATGGCGGGCCGGACGCCAGCGTGGCCAACCTCTGGCAGTACGGTGGCTTCTTCCCCAATGGCTTTACCGGTTTGTTGATGGCCATGGCGGTCATCATGTTCTCCTTCGGTGGCCTGGAGCTGGTCGGTATCACCGCCGCCGAAGCCGACAACCCGCGCCACAGCATTCCACGCGCCACCAACCAGGTGGTCTATCGCATCCTGATTTTCTACATCGGCGCCCTGGCAGTGCTGCTGTCGCTGTACCCGTGGCAGAAGGTAGTACAGGGCGGCAGCCCGTTCGTGATGATCTTCCACAACCTGGACAGCAACCTGGTGGCGACCATCCTCAACGTGGTGGTACTGACCGCCGCGCTGTCGGTGTACAACAGCTGCGTGTACTGCAACAGCCGCATGCTGTTCGGCCTGGCCAGCCAGGGTGACGCGCCGCGTGCCTTGCTCAAGGTCAACCGCCGTGGCGTACCGCTGACCGCCTTGGGCGTTTCGGCCCTGGCCACCGGCCTGTGTGTGCTGATCAACTACCTGATGCCGGGCGAAGCCTTTGGCCTGCTGATGGCCCTGGCGGTATCGGCGCTGGTGATCAACTGGGCGAGCATCAGTATCACCCACCTGAAGTTCCGCCGCGCCAAGCAGGCGTCGGGTGAGTCGACGTTCTACAAGAGCTGGGGCCACCCGGTGACCAACTACCTGTGCCTGGCGTTCATCGGGCTGATTCTGGTGGTGATGTACCTGACTCCGCCGATCCGCATTTCGGTGATGCTGATCCCGGCCTGGATCGCCACCCTGGGCGTGGCTTTCTGGCTGAAGAAGAAGGGTCAGAAGGCCGCCGTCGTCAGCAACTGACGGCCTTGCCCGAAGTGATCGATCAGCTCTGCTGGTAGCTGTCGATCACTTCCTGGGCGGCGCGGAAGGCGTCGACCGCCGCCGGTACGCCGGCGTACACCGCGCAGTGCAGCAGCGCCTCACGAATCTCCTCGACCGTACAACCGTTGTTCAGCGCGCCGCGCACGTGGCCCTTGAGCTCTTGTGGGCACTTGAGCGCGGTGAGGGCGGCGAGGGTGATCAGGCTGCGGGTTTTCAGCGGCAGGCCTTCGCGGCTCCAGACGCTGCCCCAGGCATGCTCATTGACGAAGTCCTGCAGCGGCTGGCTGAAGTCGGTGGCGTTGTTCAGTGCGCGATCGACGAAAGCATCGCCCATGACCTGGCGGCGAACTTGTTCGCCGGATTTGTTGTTGTCGCCCATGTTGTTTTCCTTAGTGTTGGCGGCGCCAGGCACGCAGGGTGGTGTACAGCAGCAACGCCCCCAGTGCTGGCAATGCGTAGAACAGCATCAGTTTTTCAAGTCGGCTGGCTAGTGGCATGCCGGTGGTGAAGGCCACCACGTGCAGACCATAAGCCAAGTACAGGCAGAGGAATACCAGCCCTTCGGCGCGCGTCACCCGGTAACCGGAGTAGAACACCGGCAACGCCAGCACTGCGACCCCGAGCATCACTGGCAGGTCGAAGTCCAGGGCATTGGGCGAGATCGACAACGGCTCGGGGGCGACCAGCGCGGTCAGGCCGAGCACTGCCAGCAGGTTGAACAGATTGCTGCCAATCACGTTGCCCACGGCAATTTCGCGCTCACCGCGCAGGGCGGCGATCAGCGAGGTGGCCAGCTCCGGCAGCGAAGTACAGACGGCAACCACCGTCAGGCCGATGACCCGTTCCGACAGGCCCAGGTCCTGAGCCACCTCTACCGCAGCCTCCAGCAGCAGGTGGCCGGCCAGGCTGAGCAGGCCGAGCCCGGTCAGCATCAGCAGCACGCTAGCCAGCCAGAAGCGGCCGCCGCGCTGCGGGCGCGGGCCTGGGGCAGGGTAGGTGCGGGCGTGGTGCCGGGACTGGTGCCAGAGTATCGCCAGGTAGCCGAACAGGCCGGACAACAGCAGGGCGCCCTCCAGCCGGCCCAGCAGTTCATTGAAGGCCAACAGGTACACCGCGAGGCTCGCGGCGATCATCAGTGGGATGTCCAGGCGCACTAGCTGACGCGAGACCCGCAGCGGGATGATCAGCGCGGCCAGGCCCAGGGTCACCAGGATATTGAAGATGTTGCTGCCGATTACGCTGCCGACGGCGACATCCGGCGCGCCGGTATAAGCCGCCTGCAGGCTGACGGTCAGTTGCGGCGCGCTGCTGCCGAATGCCACCAGGCTCAGGCCGATGATCAGTGGCCGCACTTGCAGGCTGGCGGCCAGGCGCAGGGCGGCACGCACCAGCAGCTCGGCGCCGGCGATCAGCAACAGCAGGCCGATGCACAGTTGCAGCAGGCTGAAAGTGGGTAAAGCGGCCAGGTCGAAAATGATCGTGCTCCGGGGTCAGGTCAGTCGCTGAGACTTTGTACCCGGACGCGCGCGGTTCCGCTACGGATCATCCCGAGTTTTTCTGCGGCGGCGCGCGACAGGTCGATCAGCCGGCCACGGGTATGCGGGCCGCGGTCGTTGATACGCACGACCACGCTGCGTTCGTTGTTGAGGTTGGTGACCTTGACCCGCGTGCCGAAGGGCAGGCTGCGGTGGGCGGCGGTCATGCCGTGCTGATTGAAGGGCTCGCCACTGGCGGTACGTTTGCCATGGTGACGGGAGCCGTAATAGGAGGCGGTGCCGGTCTTGTCGTAACCGCGGGGGTCGATATCGTGGCTGGCGCAGCCGGCCAGCAGAGTGAAGAGCGCGAGTGCGCTGAGGGGACGCCACATGTATGCAGATGCTCCGTGGGGTGGCCATCGCGGGTCAAGTCGGGTCGCCGCACCGCCGCTCCCACAGGGTTATCATCAATCCTGTGGGAGCGGGCTTGACCCGCGATTAAGCAGGCGACGCGAATTACCCTTCGAGCTTGCTCTTGAGCAATTGGTTCACTTGCTGCGGGTTGGCCTTGCCCTTGGAGGCTTTCATGGCCTGGCCGACGAAGAAGCCGAACATCTTGCCGCGCTTGGCCTCATCGGCGGCGCGGTACTGCTCGACCTGCTCGGCGTTGGCTGCCAGCACTTCGTCCAGGACCTTCTCGATCGCGCCGCTGTCGGTGACCTGTTTCAGGCCCTGGGCTTCGATGATCTGGTCGGCATCGCCGTCGCCGGCGGCCATCTTCTCGAACACCACCTTGGCAATCTTGCCGCTGATGGTGTTGTCGAGGATGCGCTTGAGCATGCCACCCAGGTGCTCGGCACTGACCGGTGACTGGTCGATTTCCAGGCCCAGCTTGTTGAGCAGGCTGCCCAGCTCAACCATGACCCAGTTGGCGGCAAGCTTGGCGTCGCCGCACACGCCGACCACCTGTTCGAAGTAGTCGGCCTGCTCGCGGCTGGTCGCCAGCACGTTGGCGTCGTAGGCCGAGAGGCCGAACTGGCTTTGGAAACGCTCGCGCTTTTGCGGTGGCAGCTCCGGCAGGGTCGCACGGATGTCTTCGAGGAAGGCGCTCTCGATGACCACCGGCAGCAGGTCCGGGTCGGGGAAGTAACGGTAGTCGTTGGCTTCCTCCTTGCTGCGCATGGAGCGGGTCTCGTCCTTGTTCGGGTCGTACAGGCGGGTTTCCTGGATGACCCGGCCGCCGTCTTCGATCAGTTCGATCTGGCGCTGGACTTCAGTGTTGATGGCGCGCTCGATGAAGCGGAACGAGTTGACGTTCTTGATCTCGCAGCGGGTACCGAACTCGGTCTGGCCTTTGGGGCGTACCGAGACGTTGCAGTCGCAACGCAGCGAGCCTTCGGCCATGTTGCCATCGCAGATGCCTAGGTAGCGCACCAGGGCATGGATGGCCTTGACGTAGGCAACGGCTTCTTTGGCGCTGCGCAGGTCCGGCTCGGAGACGATCTCCAGCAGCGGCGTACCGGCGCGGTTGAGGTCGATACCGGTGGAGCCGCTGAAGTCTTCGTGCAGGCTTTTGCCGGCGTCTTCTTCAAGGTGCGCACGGGTGATGCCGATGCGCTTGACCGTGCCGTCCTCGAGGGCGATGTCCAGGTGGCCCTTGCCGACGATCGGCAGTTCCATCTGGCTGATCTGGTAGCCCTTGGGCAGGTCAGGGTAGAAGTAGTTCTTGCGCGCAAACACGTTGTGCTGGCCGATTTCGGCATCGATGGCCAGGCCGAACATGCAGGCCATGCGCACCGCTTCCTGGTTGAGCACCGGCAGTACGCCGGGCATCCCCAGGTCGATCAGGCTGGCCTGGGTGTTCGGCTCGGAACCGAAGGTGGTGGCGCTGCCGGAGAAAATCTTCGACTGGGTGGCGAGCTGGGTGTGAATCTCCAGCCCGATGACAACTTCCCATTGCATGTGGTGGTCCCTCAGAAGCCGTTAGGTGCGCGAGTGTGCCAGTCAGTCACTTGCTGATAGCGGTGCGCGACGTTGAGCAGGCGGCCTTCGTGGAAATACGGTGCGAGCAGTTGCACGCCAACCGGCAGCCCATCGACGAAACCGGCCGGCATCGACAGGCCTGGCAGGCCGGCGAGGTTGGCGGTGATGGTGTAGACGTCTTCCAGGTATTCAGCGACCGGGTCGTTGTTCTTGGCGCCGATCTTCCAGGCCAGGTTTGGCGTGGTCGGGCCGAGGATCACGTCGACGCCTTCGAAGGCCGCCATGAAATCGTTCTTGATCAGGCGGCGAATTTTTTGTGCCTGCAGGTAGTAGGCATCGTAGTAACCAGCCGACAGGGCGTAGGCACCGACCATGATCCGGCGCTGTACTTCGGCACCGAAGCCTTCGCCACGGGAGCGCTTGTACAGGTCGGTGAGGTCGGCCGGGTTCTCGCAGCGGTAGCCAAAGCGCACGCCGTCGAAACGCGACAGGTTGGACGAGGCTTCAGCCGGGGCGATCACGTAGTAGGCCGGAATGGCGTGCTGCATGTTCGGCAGGCTGATTTCCTTGATCACCGCGCCGAGCTTTTCCAGCTCCTTGACGCTGGCCTGGACCAGGTCGGCGATGCGCGGGTCGAGGCCGGCACCGAAGTATTCCTTCGGCAGGCCGATGCGCAGGCCTTCGAGCGAGCTATTGAGGCTGGCGCTGTAGTCCGGCACCGGTTCATCGATGCTGGTGGAGTCCTTGGCGTCGAAGCCGGCCATGCCTTGCAGCAGCAGCGCACAGTCTTCGGCGGTGCGCGCCAGCGGGCCGGCCTGGTCGAGGCTCGAGGCGTAGGCGATCATGCCCCAGCGCGAAACACGACCGTAGGTCGGTTTCAGGCCGGTCAGGCTGGTCAGTGCTGCCGGCTGTCGGATCGAGCCACCGGTGTCGGTGGCGGTGGCGGCAGGCAGCAGGCGCGCGGCAACCGCGGCCGCCGAACCACCCGACGAGCCGCCAGGCACGTGCTCGAGGCTCCACGGGTTTTTCACCGCGCCGTAGTAGCTGCTCTCGTTGGCCGAACCCATGGCGAACTCGTCCATGTTGGTCTTGCCCAGCGTGACTGCACCGGCTTCGGCCAGCTTGCTGACCACGGTGGCGTCGTACGGCGCCTTGAAGTTGTCGAGCATCTTCGAGCCGCAGCTGGTACGGATGCCTTGGGTGCAGAACAGGTCCTTGTGGCCGATCGGCGCGCCGAGCAGGGCGCCGCTCTCGCCGGCGGCGCGGCGGGCGTCGGCGGCACGGGCCTGGCTGATGGCCAGGTCTTCGGTGACGCTGATGAAGCTGTTGATTTGCGGGTCGAGCTGGTTGATCCGCGCCAGCAGGGCACGGGTCAGCTCTTCGGAAGAAAACTTCTTGTCGGCGAGTCCGCGGGCGATCTCGGCCAGGGTCAATTGATGCATGGCAGGCTCTATTCCCTTACTCGATGACTTTCGGAACCAGGTACAGGCCGTTTTCCGTCGCCGGGGCGATGGCCTGGTAGCTGTCACGGTGGTTACTTTCTGTTACCACATCGGCGCGCAGGCGCTGAGTGGCTTCCAGAGGGTGGGCCAGTGGCTCGATGCCAGTGGTGTCGACTGCTTGCATCTGGTCGACCAGTCCCAGAATACTGTTCAGGGCATCGGTAGTGCGTGGCAGATCGCTTTCATTCAAGCCAAGTCGGGCCAGATGAGCGATCTTTTCCACGTCGCAGCGTTCAAGCGCCATGGGGATCTCCTGGGGAAACAAAAACGGATTTGGTCCGCGATGAGGAACATGCTGGCAGTATTACGGTCATAAGGCCGCGATCATGTGCAGGCTTGCTCGGAAAAACCACCAATTTAACATATTGGTGCCTTGCCCAAAATCCCCGCCGTTGTTAGAGTTTGCCGCACTTTTTTACCCACGCGTTGCCTAGGGTCACTTTCCCATGTTCAAGAAACTGCGTGGCATGTTTTCCAGCGATCTTTCCATCGACCTGGGCACTGCCAACACCCTTATTTACGTGCGTGAGCGCGGTATCGTCCTGAATGAGCCATCGGTTGTGGCCATTCGTACACACGGTAACCAGAAAAGTGTCGTCGCTGTCGGTACTGAAGCCAAGCGCATGCTGGGCCGTACGCCTGGCAACATTGCTGCCATTCGTCCGATGAAAGACGGCGTGATCGCCGACTTCAGCGTTTGTGAAAAAATGCTGCAGTACTTCATCAACAAGGTTCACGAGAACAGCTTCCTGCAGCCAAGCCCGCGGGTGCTGATCTGCGTGCCGTGCAAATCGACCCAGGTCGAGCGCCGGGCCATTCGTGAGTCGGCGCTGGGCGCCGGTGCCCGCGAAGTGTTCCTGATCGAAGAGCCGATGGCCGCCGCCATCGGTGCCGGCCTGCCGGTTGAAGAAGCCCGTGGTTCGATGGTCGTCGATATCGGTGGTGGTACCACTGAAATCGCGCTGATCTCCCTGAACGGTGTGGTTTACGCCGAATCCGTCCGGGTCGGTGGCGACCGTTTCGACGAAGCTATCGTCACCTACGTGCGCCGTAACTACGGCAGCCTGATCGGTGAATCCACCGCTGAGCGCATCAAGCAGGAAATCGGTACCGCCTATCCGGGCGGCGAAGTCCGTGAAGTCGATGTCCGCGGCCGCAACCTGGCCGAGGGCGTGCCACGTGCCTTCACCCTGAACTCCAACGAAGTGCTTGAAGCCCTGCAGGAATCCCTGGCGACCATCGTCCAGGCGGTCAAGAGCGCCCTGGAGCAATCGCCACCGGAGCTGGCTTCGGACATCGCCGAGCGTGGCCTGGTGCTGACCGGTGGTGGTGCCCTGCTGCGCGACCTCGACAAGCTGCTGGCACAGGAAACCGGCCTGCCGGTAATCGTTGCCGAAGACCCGCTGACCTGCGTGGCTCGCGGTGGTGGCCGTGCCCTGGAAATGATGGACAAACACACCATGGACCTGCTCTCCAGCGAATAAGCCGGAGCCTGCAGTTCACGCCGCCCGGTTTACAGGTAGTGCCCACAGTGCTACCTGTATGTGCTGGGCTGACGTCCGTGTGGGCGTCGTTTTCCGTCAATCCGCAAGCAGGCCGGTGCGTTGCCGTATGAATGACCTCTTGAATCGTCGTCCACGAGGAGCGGCCCATTAAACCGCTTTTCGCCAAGGGCCCTTCGTTGGGCGTACGCCTGCTCGTGCTGGTTGTGCTGTCGATCACCCTGATGGTGGTCGATGCGCGCTTCACCCTGCTCAAGCCAATGCGTAGCCAGATGGGCCTGGTACTGATGCCATCCTACCTGGTTACCGATCTGCCCCAGCGCTTGTGGCAGGGGGTTGCCAGCCAGTTTGGCAGCCGTACCGAACTCGCAGCTGAAAACGAGAAACTCAAGACCGAAGCCTTGCTCCTGCAAGGTCGCCTGCAGAAGCTGGCGGCCCTGACCGAGCAGAACGTGCGCCTGCGCGAGTTGCTCAACTCCTCGGCACTGGTCAACGAGAAGGTCGAAGTTGCCGAGCTGATCGGCGTCGATCCCAATCCTTTCACCCACCGGATCCTGATCAACAAGGGCGAACGCGATGGCGTGGTCCTCGGTCAGCCGGTGCTAGACGCACGTGGCCTGATGGGCCAGGTGGTCGAACTGATGCCCTACACCTCGCGGGTCCTGTTGCTGACCGACACTACCCACAGCATTCCGGTGCAGGTCAACCGCAATGGCCTGCGGGCGATTGCCAGCGGTACCGGCAACCCCGAGCGCCTCGAGTTGCGCCACGTTGCCGATACCGCCGACATCAAGGAAGGCGACCTGCTGGTCAGCTCCGGCCTCGGTCAGCGCTTCCCGGCCGGTTACCCGGTGGCTACGGTCAAGGAAGTGATCCACGACTCCGGCCAGCCGTTTGCCATCGTCCGGGCGATTCCGACCGCTGCGCTCAACCGCAGCCGCTACCTGCTGCTGGTGTTCACCGACAGCCGTTCGCCCGAGCAACGGGCCAGCGATGCCGCGATTGCCCAGGAAGAAGCTGATCGTCAGGGCCTGCCCGCTTCGGCGCCAGGTGTTGGGCCGGCCACGGCTCCGGCCGCACCAGCGCCTGCTGCTCCCGCCGCACCGGCAACCAGTGCCCATCCGCCCGCCACGGCAGCCCCTGCAGCACCTGCTGCCGTACCGGGCGCGCCAGTCATTTCCCGGGAGAGACACTGATGGTAAGCACCCGCAGCCGTAATGGCTGGGTCGTCTGGCTGACCTTTCTGATCGGCATGCTGCTCAGCGTGTCGCCGATGCCGCCGTTCGCCGAAGTGTTCCGGCCGATGTGGCTGGCACTGCTGCTGGCCTTCTGGACCCTGGCCCTGCCACATCGGGTCGGCATGACCACCGCATTCGTCCTGGGCTTGGCCGAGGATGTGCTGTATGGCACTTTGCTTGGGCAGAACGCCCTGGTGCTGACCCTGATCACCTTCCTGGTACTGTCGTTGCAACAGCGCCTGCGGATGTTCCCGATGTGGCAGCAGAGCCTGGTGATCCTGGTGATCTTCGGCCTGGCCCAACTGATCCAGCTGTGGCTCAGCGCCCTGACCGGTAATCGCCTGCCAACCCTGGCGTTGATCTGGTCGGCAGTCATCAGCGCCTTGCTCTGGCCGTGGATCAGCTATGGCCTGCGTGGTCTGCGCCGACGCCTGAGCATCAACTGAGCACTCACCTTCGACGCTGACAGGGAGACGTCTAGATGACCCTGCTGTACCTGGCCTCTGGCTCGCCACGCCGCCGTGAGTTGCTGACCCAGATCGGTATTCCTTTTACTTCGCTCAGTGCTGAGATCGACGAAACGCCGCTGCCCGCCGAGGCTGCGGCGGCGTACGTCGAGCGTCTGGCGCGGGAGAAAGCCTGCGCAGGCCTTGCGTCGTTGCCCCAGGGCGGCGACAGCCCGGTAGCGGTGCTTGGCGCCGATACCGCCGTGGTGCTCGAAGGTCGAATTCTCGGCAAGCCGCAAAACCGCGAAGATGCCCTGGCCATGCTGGCAGCCCTGTCCGGGCGCGAGCATCAGGTGTTGACCGCGGTTGCCGTGGCCGATCATCAGCGCTGCCTGAGCGTCAATGTCAGCAGCCGCGTACTGTTTCGCCCCGTCAGTGCCGAAGAAGCCGAGGCCTACTGGGCCAGCGGCGAGCCGGCCGACAAGGCCGGGAGCTATGCCATACAGGGCCTGGGCGCAGTTTTCGTACAACGCCTTGAAGGCAGTTATTCGGCAGTGGTCGGCCTGCCATTGAATGAAACCGCCGAGCTGCTCGGTCAATTCGGCATCCCCTGCTGGCAGCGCCTGCCGGCCCGTTGAGCGAGGATAAGCCAGAACTGCCCTAGCCAGTCGCCCGCGAGCGATCCATCATTACTGAAGTCCTTTGACGAGAGCCTGCCATGAGTGAAGAGATTCTGATCAACATCACACCGATGGAATCACGCGTGGCGGTGGTGGAAAACGGTGTCCTGCAGGAGGTGCATGTCGAGCGCACCCAGCGCCGTGGCATCGTCGGCAACATCTACAAAGGCAAGGTGGTGCGGGTTCTGCCAGGCATGCAGGCGGCGTTCGTCGACATTGGCCTGGACCGCGCAGCGTTCATCCACGCTTCGGAAATCTCCCTGCGCGAAGGTTCGTCGGTCGAGAGCATCAGCGCCCTGGTGCATGAAGGCCAGAGCCTGGTGGTGCAGGTGACCAAGGACCCGATCGGCTCCAAGGGCGCGCGCCTGACTACTCAGCTGTCGATCCCGTCCCGCTACCTGGTGTACATGCCGCGTACCAGTCATGTCGGCATTTCCCTGAAAATCGAAGACGAAGCCGAGCGTGAGCGCCTCAAGCAGGTGGTCACTGACTGTATTGCCCAGGAGAACATCCAGGACGCCGGCGGCTTCATCCTGCGGACCGCCGCCGAGGGCGCCGGAGCTGATGAAATCCTCATGGACATCCGCTACCTGCGCAGGCTCTGGGAGCAGATCGGCACCCAGATCAAGACCGTCGGCGCGCCAACCGAAATCTACGAAGACCTGGGCCTGGCCCTGCGGACCCTGCGCGACCTGGTCAACCCGAAAATCGAGAAGATCCGCATCGACTCCCGGGAAACCTTCCAGAAAACCACACAGTTCGTCGCTGAACTGATGCCGGAAATCGCCGACCGTCTGGAACACTACCCAGGCGAGCGGCCGATCTTCGACCTTTACGGTGTCGAAGACGAAATCCAGCGCGCCCTGGACCGCAAGGTGCCGCTCAAGTCCGGCGGCTACCTGGTGGTCGACCCGGCGGAGGCAATGACCACCATCGACGTCAACACCGGGGCTTTCGTTGGTCACCGCAATCTCGAGGAGACCATCTTCAAGACCAACCTGGAGGCGGCCACTGCCATTGCCCGGCAACTGCGCCTGCGCAATATCGGCGGGATCATCATCATCGACTTCATCGACATGGAAGATGAAGAGCACCAGCGCCAGGTGCTGCGCACCCTGGAAAAACAGCTGGAGCGCGACCACGCCAAGACCAACATCATCGGCATCACCGAGCTCGGCCTGGTGCAGATGACGCGCAAGCGCACCCGCGAAAGCCTCGAGCAGGTACTGTGCGAACCCTGCTACTGCTGCCAGGGGCGTGGCAAGCTGAAGACGCCTGAGACCGTCTGTTACGAGATTTTCCGCGAGATCCTTCGCGAAGCCCGGGCCTATCAGGCCGAGGGCTACCGAGTTCTGGCCAACCAGAAAGTGGTCGACCGCCTGCTGGACGAAGAATCGGGCAACGTTGCCGAACTTGAGGCTTTCATCGGCCGAACCATTCGCTTCCAGGTCGAGTCCATGTATTCCCAGGAACAATATGATGTGGTGCTCCTCTGACTCGTTCTGAACCACATTGCGCAGTGCACCGGCTGGCAAACCGCCGGGTTGCGGCCATAGTTAAGGCACGATCTGGAGGGCCACTGGCATGGAACGACTGATGCGCGTTCTCGGCGCCTTGACCCGCTGGGGGCTGGGCATCAGTGCCTTGCTGGCGGTACTGGTTGCGTTGTATGTCAGCCTCGGCCGGCAGTTCATCCCGCTGGTGGCCGAGTACCGTGCCGAGGTCGAGGACAAGGCCGAGCAGGCCCTGGGTCTGCCGGTGCATATCGGCGCCCTGGAGGGGCACTGGAGCGGCTTGGCGCCGATAGTGCGGGTACGCGATATCCAGGTCGGCGAGGGGCCGAGCGCCCTGCGCCTGGATGGCGTCAAGCTGGTGCCCGACCTTTGGGCCAGCCTGGTCGAGCGCCAGGTGCGCCTGGCCAACCTCGAAGTCGGCGGCCTGCAACTGAGCCTGCGCGAAGATCAAAACGGCGCCTGGGCCCTGGAAGGGCTGCCAAAAAAAGATGACCAGCCGCTGGACCCCGAGCAACTGCTCAAGCAAATCCAGGTGGTGTCGAAAGTCACTGTGGTCGACAGCCAGGTGACGCTGGAGCCGTTCCAGCGCGAGCCCATGACCCTCACTTACGTCAGCCTTGGCCTGCAGACCGGCAGCGTGCGTCAGCGCCTGGATGCGCGAGTGACCCTGCCCGATGGCCAGCCGCTGGCGGTGAGCCTGCGCAGCCGCATTCGCCCCAGCCAGTGGCGCGACGGTGAAGTCGATGCCTACCTGAGCCTGCCGCAAAGCGACTGGGCCCGCTGGCTGCCGCCGCGCCTGCTGGGCCAGTGGCAGGCCGCCGAGCTGCGCGCCGGTGGCGAGCTGTGGCTGAACTGGGGCAAGGGCCAGCTGCAAAGCGCCGTGGTCCGTCTCAATGCACCGCAGCTGCGCGGCAACTACGTCGAGCGCAAGCCGGTGCAGCTCGATAACCTGGCACTCAATGCCTGGTTCCAGCGCAGCGAGCAGGGCATCGATGTACTGGTCGACTCCCTGGCCATGAGCCTGGGCAAAACCCGCTGGGAATCCCACGTGCAGCTCAAGCAGACGGCTGCGACCGAGTCGGGCGAAGAAACCTGGGCGCTCCAGGCCGACCGCCTCGACCTGACCCCGGTTACGCCGCTGATCGATGCCCTGGCGCCGCTGCCGGAAAAACTCATGGCCGTGGTCGATGGCCTCAAGGTCACCGGGGCCTTGCGCAATGTGCGCCTGGATGTGCGGCCCAAAGCCACCGGCGACCAGCGCCTGAGTTTTGCCGCCAACCTCGAGCGGGTGGGTTTTGACGCCTACCACGGCGCTCCGGCAGCCGGGAATGTCAGTGGCAGCATCAGCGGCGATCTCGGCCAGGGCGAACTACGCCTGGATACCGATGCCTTCATGCTGCACCTGTACCCGATCTTCGAGAAGCCCTGGCACTACCAGAAAGCCAACGCACGCCTGACCTGGCGTTTGGACCAGGAAGGTTTCACCTTGATTGCGCCGTATCTCAAGGTGCTGGGCGAGGAGGGCAAGATCGCGGGCGACTTCCTCATTCGCCTGCTGTTTGATGAAACCCGTGAAGACTACATGGACCTACGTGTCGGCCTGGTCGACGGCGACGGTCGCTACACCGCCAAGTACCTGCCCGAAGTGCTCAGCCCGGCGCTGGATGAGTGGCTGCGCACGGCGATCCTCAAGGGCGCGGTCGACGAGGGCTATTTCCAGTACCAGGGTTCACTCAATCACGGCGCCGCGGAACAGGCCCGCAGCATCAGCCTGTTCTTCAAGGTTCACGATGCCGCCCTGGACTTCCAGCCTGGCTGGCCGCAGGTGCAGAAAGTCGTCGGTGACGTGTTCATCGACGACGATGGCGTGCGCATCAAGGCGCAAAGCGGGCAGTTGCTCAATACCCAGGTGCGCAACGTCGAGGTCAACATTCCCCATGTTGCGGCCGGTGAACACAATCACCTGTACCTCGACGGCGAATTCGACGGCGGGCTTGGTGACGGCCTGAAAATCCTCCAGGACGCGCCTATCGGTACCGGGCCGATCTTCGCCGGTTGGGAAGGCGAGGGCAGCCTCAAAGGCAAGCTGAAGCTGGATATCCCCTTGGCCAAGGGGCAGCAACCGAAGATCGTGGTCGACTTCGATACCCGCGATGCGCGGCTGAAGATCGCCTCGCCAGTCCTGGAGCTGCACCAACTCAAGGGTGACTTCCGCTTCGACTTCGACAAGGGTCTGAGCGGTGAGAACATCAGCGCAAGGGCCTTCGACAAACCGATCACCGCGCAGATCTTTGCCGAAGGAAAACCCGGCCAGATGCAGACCCGCGTCAACGCCAAGGGGCAAATGCCGCTCAAGTCGCTGGCCGATTGGCTGCAGGTCAAGCAGGCCCTGCCACTCTCCGGTGAAATGCCTTACCAGTTGCAGGTGAGCCTGGGCAGCCGCGATAACCAGTTGACCGTCGACTCCAGCCTCAAGGGCCTGGCGGTGGATTTACCCGCGCCTTTCGGCAAGGCTGCCAACGAGACCCGCAACAGCCAGTTCAGCATGAGCCTGCAGGGGCCGGAGCGGCGCTTCAATGTCGTGTACGCCGATGTCGCCAAGGCCATCTACGCCGCGCCCATGGACAAGCTCGACCAGGGTCGTGGCGAAGTGCTGTTTGGCGCCGGTACCGCGCAGTTGCCGCCTGGCCAGGGCCTGCGGGTGCGTGGTCGTCTGCCCGAGCTGGATCTGGAGCCTTGGCAGAAGCAGCTTGATCGCGTTGCCGGCAATGACCCGGGTGGCAGTGCCAAGCAGGTGCTGCGCGGCGTCGACTTGAGTATCGGCCAGCTCAAGGGCTTTGGCCTGAACCTGGCCCAGGCGGTGGTTCGCGTGGATCGAGGCGGTAACCTGTGGGCCGTGCGCCTGGACAGCAAGGAAGTCATCGGCAACGCCCGCATCCCGGATGCCAAGGGCGCACCGATGGTGATCAACCTGCAGACCATTCACCTGCCGGCCGCCGACCCTGCCGAAGCCTCTTCCGATGATGGCCCGGACCCAATGGCCAGTATCGATCCGCGCAAGATTCCGGCCGTTGACCTGACCATCGACAAGCTGTTCCGCGGTGACGACCTGCTCGGCAGTTGGGCGGTAAAGGTCCGCCCGACCGCCAAGGGCATCGCCCTCAATGACCTGGACGTCAACGTCAAAGGCCTGCAGATCGACGGTAACGGCGGTTGGGAAGGTGCCCCGGGCGCTAGCAGCAGTTGGTACAAGGGCCGCCTGGAAGGCAAGAACCTGGCGGACATCCTCAAGGCCTTCAACTTTGCCCCGACAGTCACCAGTCGTGATTTTCGCCTGGATGTCGATGGTCGCTGGCCCGGCTCGCCCGCCTGGGTCGGCCTCAAGCGTTTCTCCGGCAGCCTCGATGCCGCTTTGCGAAAAGGCCAGTTCGTTGAAGTTGAAGGCGGTGCCCAGGCCCTGCGGGTGTTCGGCCTGCTCAACTTCAACTCGATTGGCCGGCGCCTGCGCCTGGATTTCTCCGACCTGCTCGACAAGGGCCTGAGCTACGACCGGGTCAAGGGCCTGCTGGTGGCCAGTGAAGGGGTCTACGTGACCCGTGAGCCGATTACCTTGACCGGCCCATCGAGCAACCTTGAACTGGATGGCACCCTGGATATGGTCCGCGACCGGGTCGATGCCAACCTGCTGGTGACCTTGCCGGTGACCAACAACCTGCCGATTGCCGCACTGATTGTCGGCGCGCCAGCCATCGGCGGGGCGCTGTTCCTGGTCGACCGGCTGCTCGGTGATCGCGTGGCGCGATACGCCAGCGTGCATTATCGCGTCGAGGGTCCGTGGAAAGAGCCTAAGATAAGCTTTATCAAACCTTTCGAAAAATCACGCTAGGAGCCGGGATGAAGTCAGCGGTTATCCAGATGGTCAGCCAGAGCGACGTTCTGGCCAACCTGGAGCGAGCTCGGCTCCTGCTCGAGCAGGCGGCCGCAGGCGGTGCGCGGCTTGCCGTGCTGCCGGAGAACTTCGCCGCCATGGGCCGGCGCGACAGCGCTGCCATCGGCCGCGCCGAAGCCCTGGGCGAGGGCCCGATCCTGCCCTGGTTGAAACAGACCGCCCGCGACCTCAAGTTATGGATAGTGGCAGGTACCTTGCCGTTGCCGCCGGTCGGCCAGGCCGAGGCCAAGTCCCATGCCTGCTCCTTGCTGATCGATGAACACGGCGAGCAGGTGGCACGCTACGACAAGCTGCACCTGTTCGATGTCGATGTGGCCGATAACCGCGGCCGCTATCGCGAATCCGATGACTATGCCCACGGCGGCCAGGTAGTGGTCGCCGACACCCCGGTGGGGCGCCTGGGTCTGAGCGTGTGCTATGACCTGCGCTTCCCCGAGTTGTACAGCGCATTGCGCGAGGCTGGGGCTGAACTGATCAGCGCGCCATCGGCCTTCACCGCAGTGACCGGCGCCGCGCACTGGGAGGTGCTGATCAGGGCGCGGGCGATCGAAACCCAATGTTATGTCCTGGCCGCAGCCCAGGGCGGAACCCACCCAGGACCACGGGAAACCTATGGCCACGCGGCGATCGTCGACCCCTGGGGGCGCATCGTCGCCGAACAGGCCGGTGGCGAGGCCGTGCTGCTGAGCGAACGCGACAGCAGCGAACAGGCGTCCATCCGGGCGCGGATGCCGGTGACCTTGCACCGGCGCTTTTTCTCGCAGGACGCCTTGCGGCCTGCGCACACCTCGGAGTGACTATGAGCGAGATGTTATCCACTGTCAGCGAACACCTGCTGGCGCCGGGCGGCCTGACCCTCGACAGCCTGCAGTCGGTGCTGGGCGAGCTGGCCGGGCCAGGCATCGATGCCGCCGACCTGTACTTCCAGGGGCAGATTTCCGAATCCTGGGCGCTGGAAGACGGCATCGTCAAAGAAGGCAGTTTCAACCTCGACCAGGGCGTGGGTGTGCGTGCCCAGTCCGGCGAAAAGACCGGGTTTGCCTACAGCAACGCCATCAACCTCGAAGCCCTGACCTCGGCGGCCCGTGCGGCGCGCTCGATTTCCCGTGCCGGGCAGAACGGCAGCGTGCAGGCGTTCAGCAGCCAGGACGTTACCCAGCTGTATGGCACCGACAACCCGCTGGAGGTCATCAGCCGCGCCGAAAAGGTCGAGCTGCTCAAGCGTGTCGACGCCGCCACGCGCAAGCTCGATCCACGTATCCAGCAAGTCACCGTGAGCATGGCCGGGGTCTGGGAGCGCATCCTGGTCGCCGCCGCCGATGGCAGCCTGGCGGCTGATATTCGCCCGCTGGTGCGTTTCAACGTCAGTGTCATCGTCGAGCAGAACGGTCGTCGCGAGCGCGGCGGTCATGGCGGTGGCGGGCGTACCGATTACCGCTACTTCACCGACGAACGGGTCATGGGCTTTGCCCGTGAAGCCCTGCGCCAGGCACTGGTCAACCTTGAAGCCATCCCGGCGCCGGCCGGTACCCTGCCAGTGGTGCTCGGTTCCGGCTGGTCGGGCGTATTGCTGCACGAAGCGGTGGGCCATGGCCTGGAAGGCGACTTCAACCGCAAGGGCAGCTCGGCCTACAGCGGCCACATGGGCGAGAAGGTTGCTTCGAGCCTGTGCACCATTGTCGATGACGGCACCCTGGAAGGTCGTCGCGGCTCGCTGAGCGTCGATGACGAAGGTACCCCGACCGAGTGCACCACGCTGATCGAGAACGGCATCCTCAAGGGCTACATGCAGGACAAGCTCAACGCCCGCCTGATGGGCATGGCCCGTACCGGCAACGGCCGCCGTGAATCCTACGCACACCTGCCGATGCCACGCATGACCAACACCTACATGCGTGCCGGTGAAAGCGACCCGGCAGAAATCATCGCCTCGGTGAAAAAGGGCATCTACTGCGCCAACCTCGGCGGTGGCCAGGTGGACATCACCAGCGGCAAGTTCGTGTTCTCTACCAGTGAGGCATACCTGATCGAAGACGGCAAGATTACCGCGCCGGTCAAGGGCGCGACGCTGATCGGCAACGGTCCGGAAGCCATGAGCCGGGTATCGATGGTCGGCAACGACCTGTCGCTGGACAGCGGTGTCGGGACTTGTGGCAAGGATGGTCAGTCAGTGCCGGTGGGCGTTGGCCAGCCGACCCTGAAGATCGATGCGATTACCGTGGGTGGCACGGGGGCATGAAGGTGAAACCGGGCAGGCAGGGCGCCTGCCCGTGTGCGGGGTTCAACGCAGGCCGCGTTGGACCTCGTCGAGTTCGCGGATGTACTTGAAGATCTTGCGGCTCGCACTTGGCGCCTTGTTACGCGCCAGCTCGTGCTGGGCCTGGCGGATCAGCGAGCGCAGTTGCTGGCGATCGGCATCCGGATACTCCTGGACGAACTTCTCCAGGACTTCGTCGGTACCGTCGATCAACCGGTCGCGCCAGCGTTCGAGGTTGTGGAACCGCTCGTTGTACTGGCGCGAGGAGGCGTCGAGCTGGTCAAGCAGGGCATTGATCGCGTCGATGTCCTGGTCGCGCATCAGCTTGCCGATGAACGACTTGTGACGCCGTTTGGCTTCGTTCGCGGTGTGCCGTTTGTGTTCTGCCAGAGCTGCGCGCAGTTCGTCGGTCAATGGCAGTTTGGCCAGGGTATCGGGCTTGAGCAAGGTAAGGCGCTCGCCCATATCAACCAGCGCCTGCATCTCGCGCTTAACCTGGGTTTTGCTTTTTTCGCCGTCAAAGGCGGTGTCGTAAGAATCAACCATGGGGGCAGTCCGCTGAGAATCGCCGCCATGATAACCAGTCGGGGGCCGCTTGTCCGGTCCGGTCGTAGATTGACCCGTGCCGAACGCAGAATTTGAGTGGAGAAAACCATGAGTGCAGTCCAGAGCGTAGGTCCACAGGCCCTGCCGGCGTTGCAGGAACAGGTCGAACAGATCATCGCCGAAGCCCGGCGCCAGGGTGCCAGCGCCTGTGAAGTGGCGGTATCGCTGGAGCAGGGGTTGTCGACTTCGGTGCGCCAGCGCGAAGTCGAGACCGTGGAATTCAACCGCGACCAGGGCTTTGGCATCACCCTGTACGTGGGGCAGCGCAAGGGCTCGGCGAGCACTTCGGCCAGTGGTAGCGAGGCGATCCGGGAAACCGTCGCCGCCGCCCTGGCGATTGCCAAGCACACCTCCGAAGACGAGTGTGCCGGGCTTGCCGACCCGGCGCTGATGGCCCGTGAACAGCCGGATTTCGACCTGTATCACGCCTGGGACATCACCCCCGAGCAGGCCATCGAAAAGGCCCTGGAGTGCGAGGCGGCGGCCTTTGACGCCGATGCGCGGATCAAGAATGCCGACGGCACTACCCTCAATACCCATCAGGGCTGCCGCGTGTACGGCAACAGCCATGGTTTTATCGGCGGCTACGCCTCGACCCGGCACAGCCTGAGTTGCGTGATGATCGCCGAAGCCGACGGGCAGATGCAGCGCGATTACTGGTATGACGTCAATCGCCAAGGGGAGCTGCTCGCCGACCCGCGCAGCATCGGTATCCGCGCCGCACAACGGGCAGCCAGCCGCCTGGGCGCACGCCCGGTGCCGACCTGCGAGGTGCCGGTGCTGTTCTCTGCGGAGTTGGCGGGTGGGTTGTTCGGCAGCTTCCTGTCGGCGATTTCCGGCGGCAACCTGTACCGCAAGTCGTCATTCCTCGATGGTGCCATGGGCCAGCGCCTGTTCCCGACCTGGCTGACCCTGGACGAACGCCCGCACCTGCAGCGTGCCTTGGGTAGCGCCGCTTTCGATGGTGACGGCCTGGCCACCTACGCCAAACCGTTTGTCGAAAATGGCCAGTTGGTGTCCTACGTGCTGGGTACCTATTCCGGGCGCAAGCTCGGCTTGCCAAGCACCGCCAACGCCGGTGGCGTGCATAACCTGTTCGTCACCCACGGCGTCGAAGATCAGGCTGCACTGCTGCGACGCATGGGCCGCGGGCTGTTGGTGACCGAGTTGATGGGCCATGGCTTGAACATGGTGACCGGCGACTATTCCCGTGGTGCCGCAGGTTACTGGGTGGAAAACGGTGAGATTCAGTTCGCCGTTCAGGAGGTGACGATCGCCGGCAATATGAAGGACATGTTCCAGCAAATCGTCGCGATCGGGAATGATCTGGAAACCCGCAGCAATATTCACACAGGTTCCGTGCTGATCGAGCGGATGACCGTAGCGGGCAGTTAAGCCCGTATCGGCCTCATCGCTGGCAAACCCGCTTCTACACCCCCTCTAAAGCCCGGCCATGTGCCGGGCTTTGTGTTTTTCTTGTTTCATTCCTTGAACTGATTCTAATTATCACTTAATAATGAATATCATTATCTAGGCGATGATGTTCATGAAACCAGTCCTCCACGAATTGCCCTACCTGGAAAACTGGCGCTGGCTGAGCCGGCGCATCCGCTGTGCGCTCGACCCGGACGAGCCGCGCCTGATCGAGCACTACCTCACCGAAGGCCGGTATCTGGTGTGTTGCACCGATACCAGCGCCTGGACCGTCGCCCTGACCTCTTTCCGTCTGCTGCTGGATACCGCCTGCGATCGCGCGCTGCCCTGGCATTGGCGCTGCCTGTGCCTGGACCAGGCCTGGCGACCATTGTTGGAACTGCGCAACCTTGATCGGCGTGAACACAACCAGCGCTGGCAGCCCCTCGCCCTGCAACTGGCGAACTGCATGCTGCTGCCTTCGATTTCCTACGATGAACTGATGCAAGGACTTGATGATGAGTAATACCCGTATCGAGCGCGACAGCATGGGTGAACTGCTGGTGCCGGCCGAGGCCCTGTATGGCGCCCAGACCCAGCGCGCGGTGAATAACTTCCCGATCAGCCAGCAACGCATGCCGACCCAGTTCATTCGCGCGTTGCTGCTGGCCAAGGCTGCTGCGGCCAAGGCCAATATCGAGCTCAAACAGCTGGACCCAGCCCGGGGCGAGGCGATCGTCAAGGCCGTGGAGCAACTGCTGGCTGGCGATTTCATGCAGCATTTCCCGGTGGATATCTTCCAGACTGGCTCCGGTACCAGTTCCAACATGAACGCCAACGAAGTGATCGCGACCCTGGCCAGCCGCGTGCTGGGCGACGCGGTTAATCCCAACGATCACGTCAACTGCGGGCAAAGCAGCAACGACATCATCCCTACCACCATTCATGTCAGTGCCGCGCTGGCCTTGCACGAGCAGTTGCTGCCGGCGCTGAACCACCTGGTCAAGGTCATCGACGCCAAGGCTGAACAGGTGCACCCGTTCATCAAGACCGGCCGCACCCACTTGATGGACGCCATGCCGGTGCGCATGAGCCAGGTCTTGGGTGGTTGGGCGGCGCAGATCACGGCAGCCATCGCCCACCTGCAGGCGACCCTGCCAAGCCTGCAGGCGCTGGCCCAGGGCGGCACCGCCGTGGGTACCGGCATCAATGCCCACCCTGAGTTCGCTGCACGCTTCAACCAGCAACTGACCGCACTGACCCGCGTCGAGTTTGTCCCGGGGCAGAACCTGTTCGCCCTGATCGGCTCGCAGGACACCGCAGTAGCGGTGTCCGGCCAGCTCAAGACCACCGCCGTGGCGCTGATGAAGATCGCCAACGACCTGCGCTGGATGAACTCCGGGCCGCTGGCCGGCCTTGGCGAAATCGAACTCGAAGGATTGCAGCCGGGCTCCTCGATCATGCCCGGCAAGGTCAACCCGGTGATCCCCGAGGCGACCGCCATGGTGGCCGCGCAGGTGATCGGCAACGACGCGACCATCGCCGTGGCAGGGCAGTCGGGCAACTTCGAACTCAACGTGATGCTGCCGATCATTGCCCAGAATCTGCTCAGCAGCATTGAACTGATGGCCAATGCCAGTCGCCTCTTGGCCGACAAGGCGATTGCCAGCTTCAAGGTCAATGAGCCCAAGCTCAAGGAAGCCCTGGCGCGTAACCCGATCCTGGTCACCGCACTGAACCCGATCATCGGCTACCAGAAGGCTGCCGAAATCGCCAAGACCGCCTACAAGCAGGGCCGCCCGATTATCGACGTGGCCCTGGAACATACCGATCTGCCGCGCAGCCAGCTTGAAGCGCTGCTCGATCCGGAAAAGCTCACCGCTGGCGGGATCTGAGCCGGTCCTACCGCTCTGGAGGTTTGTCATGCAGCACTGGAAACGCACCACCGAAATTGCCAACCGTCTGTTCGAACAGGGCGAGCTGGTCGATGCCCGCGAGTTGTATCTGCAAGCGCTGGCGCTTGCCCAGGTGTTGTTTGAGCGCTGGCATGACGCCGACGAAGCGGTGGCCGTTTGTGTCATCGCACACCACAACCTGGCCGACCTGCACCTGCGCCTGAATCAGCCGCAGGAAAGCGCCGAGTACCTCTGCGCCATTCACCAGCGGCTGTTGCAGACCGCCCAGGATCCACGCATGGCGCCGCTGCTGCGTGAAGCAGCGCTGCGTCACAGCAGCAAGACCTACACCGAGTTGCTGAGCTTTATCAGCGAGTACGGCCAGTACCCGCGTACTGAACGTCTGCTCTACCGGCACGAGCCGCAGCCGGCCTTGCATGCCGGCCAGGAAAACGCCGTGCCTTCAGCCCTTCAATATGGAATCCAGTGAAATGCCTTACACCTTGCCTGCATTGCCCTACGCCTACGATGCGCTGGAACCGCACATCGATACCCAGACCATGCAGATTCACCACAGCAAGCACCACCAGACCTACATCAACAACCTCAATGCAGCGGTAGAGGGCAGTGAGTATGCCGAGTGGCCGGTGGAAAAACTGGTCGCCAGCGTCAAGCAGTTGCCGGAAAAACTGCAGAACGCCGTGATCAACCACGGCGGCGGCCACGCCAACCACTCGCTGTTCTGGACGGTAATGTCGCCCAAGGGCGGCGGCTTGCCGCAAGGTGCCGTGGCTAAGGCCATTGATGAGCAATTGGGCGGCTTCGATGCTTTCAAGGATGCCTTCACCAAGGCTGCGTTGACCCGCTTTGGCAGCGGCTGGGCCTGGTTGAGCGTGACCCCGGCCAAGACCCTGGTGGTCGAAAGCAGCGGTAACCAGGACAGCCCGCTGATGAACGGCAACACACCGATCCTTGGTCTGGACGTCTGGGAGCACGCGTACTACCTGCTGTACCAGAACCGTCGTCCGGAATACATCAACGCGTTCTACAACGTGATCGACTGGTCCGAGGTAGAGCGTCGTTACGCAGCCGCGCTTGTGTGAGTCGCTGCGCAATGCGTTCGGATGTGATGTCCATTGCCGGCGTGCGGCTATTTCGCCTGGCGCTAGGTACCCTGTTGTTACTGGTCGGCTTTGCGCTGCTGGTGGCTCAGGGGATCGCCTGGCTTGATCTTGAGCCGCGCATGCTGCGGGCACTCGAGGGCGGCGCGCTGTGCGCCCTGGGCACTGCCTTGGGCGCTGTGCCGGTGTTGGTGATCCGCAACATGCCGGTGGCGCTGGCCGATACTCTGCTGGGCTTCGGTGCAGGGGTGATGCTGGCGGCGACGGCCTTCTCGCTGATCATTCCCGGGTTGGATGCGGCCCAGGCCATTGGTTTGGGTAAATGGGGCGCCGGTGGGCTGGTCAGCTTCGGTTTGCTGTTCGGCGCCTTCTGCCTGTACCTGGTCGATCTCAAGGTTTCTGGTGCGTCGCCCGAAGCCCTGGTCGGCACGCCACAGCAACCGGTGATTGCCGCGCGAATCTGGGTTTTCGTCATTGCCATCATTGCCCATAACATTCCCGAAGGCATGGCCATTGGGGTGTCCGCCGGCGGTGGAATGCCTGATGCCGACAGTCTGGCCATGGGCATCGCTTTGCAGGATGTGCCCGAAGGCTTGGTCATTGCGCTGGTATTGGCGGGGGCGGGGATGGCCCGTTTCAAGGCGTTTCTGATTGGTGCGGCGTCTGGTCTGGTCGAGCCGCTGGCAGCGGTGCTGTGCGCCTGGCTGGTGACCGTGGCGCAGGTGTTGCTGCCATTGGGGCTGGCATGTGCTGCCGGGGCAATGTTGCTGGTGGTGACCCAGGAAATCATTCCGGAATCACGCAGCAATGGCCATCACCGGCTGGCCAGCTTGGGCCTGTGCATCGGTTTCTGCCTGATGATGGTGATGGATACGGCGTTGTCGTGAGAAAACGGGGGCGGTTACTCGCCCTCGTCGAAATAGTTGTTGATCAGCGCGACCAGAGCTTCGAGGGCATCATCGTCCTGTTCGCCCTCAGTGTGCAGATGAATGTCGGTGCCCTTGCCGGCCGCCAGCATCATGACCGCCATGATGCTCTTGCCATCGACCAATGATTGCGGGTTGCGGCCAACCCGAACCTGGCAGGGGAACCTGCCAGCAACGCCAACGAACTTCGCAGCTGCCCGGGCGTGCAGCCCCAGCTTGTTGATGATGGTGATTTCACGAGCGGGCATCGAGGCGGTGATCCTGTGGGCTAGAGGTCGCGGTGGCGAACCTGGACGTTCTTTAACGATTGGTGCAGTAACTGGCCCAGGCGCTCGGTCAGGTACACCGAGCGGTGGTGGCCGCCCGTGCAGCCTATGGCAATGGTGACGTAAGCGCGGTTGCTGGCGGCAAAGCGTGGCAACCATTTCAGCAGGTAGCTGGAGATGTCCTGGAACATGTCCTCGACATCCGGTTGGGCTGCCAGGTAGTCGATGACCGGTTGCTCGAGGCCCGAATGGTCGCGCAGTTCCGGCTTCCAGTACGGGTTGGGCAGGCAGCGCACGTCAAACACCAGGTCGGCGTCCACCGGCATACCGCGTTTGAAACCGAAGGACTCGACCAGGAAGGCCGTGCCGGGCTCCGGCTGGTTGAGCAGGCGCAACTTGATCGAATCACGCAGCTGATACAGGTTCAGATTGGTGGTATCGATTTTCAGGTCGGCGAGATCGGCAATCGGCCCGAGCAGTTCGCTCTCGACCTCGATCGCTTCGGCCAGCGAGCGTTCGTTGTTGGTCAGCGGGTGGCGCCGGCGCGTTTCCGAGAAGCGCTTGAGCAGGGTCTCTTCGTCGGCATCCAGGTACAGCACATCGCATTGGATATGCCGGCTGCGGGCATCTTCGAGCAGCTCGGGGAAGCGCGAAAGGTGGCTAGGCAGGTTGCGCGCGTCAATCGACACGGCCACCTTGGGCTGCATCAATTCAGTGTTGATCAGCGCGCTTTCAGCCAGCTGCGGCAGCAACCCGGCCGGCAGGTTGTCGATGCAGTAGTAGCCATTGTCCTCAAGTACATCGAGGGCGGTGCTCTTGCCGGAGCCGGACCGGCCGCTAACGATGATCAAGCGCATGTTCAGTGCCCGTTTTGTACGTCCAGAACGACCTGGTACAGGGATTCGTTACTGGTGGCCGCACGCAGTTTTTCGCGTACGTCCTGGCGGTCGAGCATGCTGGCGATCTGGCGCAGCAGCTCCAGGTGCGCATCGGTAGCCGCTTCCGGGACCAGCAGTACGAACAGCAGGTCGACCGGGGCGCCATCGATGGCGTCGAAATCGATAGGGGCGTCGAGGTGCAACAGTGCGCTGACCGGCGATTCGCAGCCCTTGAGGCGGCAATGCGGAATGGCGATGCCGTTGCCGAAGCCGGTGGAGCCCAGTTTTTCTCGGGCAATCAAGGCTTCGTACACGACCTGGGTATCCAGCTCGGGCACTTCTTTGCCGATCAGATTGGCGATCTGTTCGAGCGCACGCTTTTTACTGCCGCCCGGCACGTTCACGAGGGAACGGCCGGGGGTCAGGATGGTTTCAAGTCGGATCATGGATGAGGGGGATCAGCGGGCCGCTGCACCTTGCAGCAGGCTTTGCTGTTTTTCCTTGTGTTTTTTCAGTTGGCGGTCGAGCTTGTCAGTCAAGGCATCGATCGCTGCATACATGTCTTGGTGTTCGGCATTTGCAACCACTTCGCCGCCGGGAATGAACAGCGTCGCTTCAATCTTCTGTTGCAGCTTCTCGACCTTCATGATTACCGTCACATTGGTAATCTTGTCGAAGTGCCCCTCCAGCCGTTTCAATTTCTGCTCGACGTACTCACGCAGGGGCTGAGTAACTTCTACATGCTGTCCACTGATATTGACTTGCATACAGCTTCTCCTTTGTTGCCGGTGCATAAGAGGCAGGTGTTGCGCCTGCCACTGAACTGCGGTGGCACACCTCAGGAGCCGTTACATCAATCGCTTGCGCTCGCTCGACGGTGCAATGCCGAGGGACTCGCGGTACTTGGCGACGGTGCGACGTGCTACCTGGATGCCTTGTGCCTCCAGTAAACCAGCGATCTTGCTGTCACTCAATGGCTTTTTCTGATTTTCCGCTGCAACCAGTTTCTTGATGATCGCGCGGATCGCTGTGGACGAGCATTCGCCGCCTTCGGAGGTGCTGACGTGGCTGGAGAAAAAGTACTTCAGCTCGTAAATTCCGCGGGGTGTGTGCATGTATTTTTGCGTGGTCACCCGGGAAATCGTCGACTCGTGCATGCCCACCGCTTCGGCGATATCGTGCAGCACCAGCGGCTTCATCGCCTCGTCACCATGGTCGAGGAAACCACGCTGGTGCTCGACGATCTGGGTGGCAACCTTCATCAGGGTCTCGTTGCGGCTTTGCAGGCTCTTGATGAACCAGCGAGCCTCCTGCAATTGGTTACGCATGAAGGTGTTGTCGGCACTGGTGTCGGCGCGACGAACGAAGCCTGCATATTGCGGGTTGACCCGCAGGCGCGGTACCGCCTCCTGGTTGAGCTCGACCAGCCAGCGTTCGTTGTCCTTGCGCACGATCACGTCGGGAACCACGTATTCGGCTTCGCTGGACTCGATTTGTGAACCCGGGCGCGGGTTGAGGCTCTGCACCAGTTCGATGACCTGGCGCAGCTCGTCTTCCTTGAGCTTCATGCGACGCATCAGCTGGCTGTAGTCGCGGCCACCGAGCAGGTCGATGTAGTCGCTGACCAGGCGCTGGGCTTCGGCCATCCACGGCGTGCGTGGCGGCAACTGGCGCAGTTGCAGCAGCAGGCACTCACTCAGGTTGCGCGCGCCAATGCCGGCTGGCTCGAACTGCTGGATGCGGTGCAGCACGGCCTCGACTTCGTCCAGCTCGATGTCGAGCTCGGGGTCGAAGGAGTCGCAGATTTCTTCCAGGGTTTCGTCAAGGTAGCCCTGGTTGTTGATGCAGTCGATCAGGGTCACGGCGATCAGCCGGTCGGTGTCGGACATCGGTGCCAGGTTGAGCTGCCAGAGCAGGTGGCTTTGCAGGCTTTCGCCAGCGGAAGTGCGGGTGGTGAAGTCCCACTCGTCATCGTCGTTGCTGGGCAGGCTGCTGGCGCTGGTCTGGTAGATGTCTTCCCAGGCGGTGTCGACCGGCAGTTCGTTGGGAATGCGTTCGTTCCACTCACCCTCTTCTAGGTTATCCACCGTTGGGGCGGTCTCCTGGAAGCTGGTTTCTTGAACTTCGGCGACGGGTTTGCTCTCGGCGTTGTCGGCCATCGGGTCGCTGTTGTCGAAGTCGTCGCCATCTTCCTGGCGCTCGAGCATCGGGTTTGATTCCAGCGCTTCCTGGATTTCCTGCTGGAGGTCCAGGGTAGAAAGCTGGAGCAGACGTATGGCCTGTTGCAACTGCGGGGTCATCGTCAGTTGCTGGCCCATTCTTAGGACGAGCGATGGTTTCATGGCAGGGGCTTAACACCTTATTTGCCGGCGCACATGCGCCATCCACTACAAGGGCACCGAGGCGCCAACTTTAAGCAAATTATATGCCTGAAATTGCAGCGTTTGCCTAGAGCGCCGTAACAATTAAGCCATCATCTGGCCTGATTACGAGCGCTCTGGCAGCGCCTTACACCTTGAGCCTACAGGCGGAACTCATGGCCGAGGTAAACCTCTTTGACCAGGTCGTTGGCCAGGATGGTCTCTGCATCGCCTTCGGCGATCAGTTGGCCATCGTTGACGATGTAAGCGGTTTCGCAGATATCCAGGGTCTCACGGACGTTGTGGTCGGTGATCAGAACGCCAATGCCCTTGGCCTTCAGGTGGTGGATGATCTGCTTGATGTCGCCGACCGAGATCGGGTCGACACCGGCAAAGGGTTCGTCGAGCAAGATGAACTTGGGCGCGGTGGCCAAGGCACGGGCAATCTCGACGCGGCGGCGTTCACCACCGGAGAGGCTCATGCCGAGGTTGTCGCGGATGTGGCTGATGTGGAATTCCTGCAGCAGGCTTTCCAGCTCCTTGCGACGGCCATCGCGGTCCAGGTCCTTGCGGGTTTCCAGGATCGCCATGATGTTGTCGGCCACCGACAGCTTGCGGAAGATCGAGGCTTCCTGCGGCAGGTAGCCGATACCGGCGCGGGCGCGACCGTGCATGGGCTGGTGGCTGACATCGAGGTCGTCGATCAGCACGCGCCCCTGATCGGCCTGGACCAGGCCGACGATCATGTAGAAGCAGGTGGTCTTGCCGGCGCCGTTAGGGCCGAGCAGGCCGACGATCTGGCCACTGTCGATCGACAGGCTGACGTCGCGGACCACTTGCCGGCTCTTGTAGCTCTTGGCCAGGTGCTGGGCTTTGAGGGTTGCCATTTACTCGGCCTTCTTCTTCGGCTGGATCACCATGTCGATGCGCGGACGCGACTCGGTGACTTTGCCACCGCGACCGGCGGTAGCGATCTGTTTCACCGTGTCGTAGACGATTTTCTCGCCTTCGGTGGTGTTGCCTTCGTTGATGACCTTGGCGCGGTCGATCAGGACGATGCGGTTTTGCGGCGCATTGTACTGGATGGTCTTGCCATAGCCTTGCATCTTGTCTGGCTTGGCGGCGCTCTGCTGCTGTTCGAAGTAGGCCAGGTTGCCCACCGAGGTCACCACGTCGATGTCGCCACCGGCGGTACGGGTGATGGTCACGGTGTTGCCTTTGATCATCATCGAGCCCTGGGTGATGATCACGTCACCGGTATAGGTGGCGACGCCTTGTTTGTCATCCAGTTGAGCGTGGTCGGCCTGAATGCGGATCGGCTGGTCACGGTCGTTCGGCAGGGCCCAGGCGCTCGCGCTTCCCAGTGCTGCGCTCAGGCTGAGCAAAAAGGGGAGGGTTTTAACGAGCCTCATACTGTCCTCTTACGTTGGACAGCAGGTCCATCCTGCCGTCTTTCAAATACGCTTTCATTCCATTGCCCGTAGTTACGCCACCGGCGCCGTCGATTCTAACGGCTTGCTCGGTTTGCGCATATTGCTTCTGCGGGAATACCGTCATGCGGCTGGTGGTAATGATCATGGTGCGGTTCTTTTCGTCGGTGCGGGCGACCCGTACCGAATCGATCAATTCGACTTCGCTGCCATCGGGGTTGACCTCGCCGCGCTCGCTCTGCACGTGCCACGGGTAGGTGGTGCCACGGTACATCTGCAGATCGGGCTTGGTCAGCAGGGTGACTTCGCTGGCCTTGAGGTGCTCGACCTTATCGGCGGTCATCTCGTACTGCATCTTGCCGTCGGGCAGGAACTGCACGCTGTGGGCGTTCACCGCGTAATAGTCGATGGCGCTCTGGTCAGGCCCGGCAACCGGCTTGTTGTCGAGGAAGCTCTCAGGGCTGATGTTCCAGTAACCGACTGCCACCAGCAGGGCGGCAATCACACTGAACAGCGCAATGTTGCGGATTTTCTTACTGAACATGTGTCGCTCTACAGGTAGTGGGCGTTGGCCGCGTCAAGATTGCCCTGGGCTTGCAGAATCAGCTCGCAGAATTCACGGGCTGCACCTTCGCCGCCACGTGCCTGGGTTACCCCGTGGGCGTGCTCGCGGACGAAGGCAGCAGCACTGGCCACGGCCATGCCCAGGCCGACCCGGCGGATCACCGGCAGGTCAGGCAGGTCGTCGCCCAGATAGGCGACCTGTTCATAGCTTAGGTTGAGCTGGCCAAGAAGCTCGTCCAATACCACCAGTTTATCTTCCCGGCCCTGATACAGGTGAGGGATGCCGAGGTTCTTTGCCCTGAGTTCGACCACCGGGGTCTTGCGGCCGCTGATGATGGCCGTGGTCACGCCCGAGTTCATGAGCATCTTGATGCCCTGGCCGTCGAGGGTGTTGAAGGTCTTGAATTCGCTGCCATCTTCGAGGAAGTACAGGCGACCGTCGGTGAGCACGCCGTCTACGTCGAACACCGCCAGTTTGATGGCCTTGCCGCGCTGGAGCAGGTTCTGGGTCATTTACATCACTCCCGCACGCAACAGGTCGTGCATGTTCAGGGCGCCCACCGGGCGCTCGTCCTTGTCGATCACCACCAGGGCGCTGATCTTGTGGTCTTCCATGATCTTCAGGGCTTCGGCAGCGAGCATTTCGGCGCGGGCAGTCTTGCCGTGGGCGGTCATGACTTCTTCAATGAGGGTCTTGTGCACGTCGATATTGCGATCGAGGCTGCGGCGCAGGTCGCCGTCGGTGAAGATCCCGGCCAACCGTCCGTCGGCTTCGAGCACTACGGTCATGCCCAAACCTTTGCGTGACATTTCAAGCAGCGCGTCCTTGAGCAGGGTGCCACGTTGCACTTGCGGCAGCTCGTCGCCGGCGTGCATGACGTTCTCGACCTTCAGCAGCAGGCGTCGGCCGAGGGCACCGCCAGGGTGCGAGAAGGCAAAATCTTCAGCGGTAAAGCCGCGAGCTTCGAGCAGGGCGATGGCCAGGGCGTCGCCCAGTACCAGTGCCGCGGTGGTCGACGAGGTCGGTGCCAGGTTCAGCGGGCAGGCTTCCTGGGCGACGCGGGCGTCGAGGTTGACCTCGGCGGCCTTGGCCAGTGGCGAATCGGGGTTGCCGGTCAGGCTGATCAACTGGATGCCCAGGCGCTTGATCAGCGGCAGCAGGGTAACGATCTCTGCGGTGGAACCCGAGTTGGACAGGGCCAGGATCACGTCATCGCGGGTGATCATGCCCATGTCACCATGGCTGGCTTCGGCCGGGTGAACAAAAAACGCCGGCGTACCGGTGCTGGCCAGGGTGGCGGCGATCTTGTTGCCGATGTGCCCCGACTTGCCCATGCCGACCACCACGACCCGGCCTTTACTGGCCAGGATCAGCTCGCATGCCTTGACGAAATCGGCGTCGATGTGGGCCAACAGGCCCTCAACCGCTTCGAGTTCGAAACGTATGGTGCGCTGCGCGGATTGGATCAGGTCGCTGGATTGGCTCATGTTGAAAATCGGATTGCCTGATGAAAAGGCGGCGATTATAGCGGTAATGGGGAAAACCCTCACCTTGTGATTGTCATACAGTTGTGCACTTAGCTTAACCATACCTGAACGAGCACTGCGGCGGCCTTGGGGCGGCGCTATCAGCGGTGCTATAGTTCGCCGCTGTTCGGCCCGCTCGGTGCGTGCGTGCCTCCACGAAGGGGGCGCGCGTCTGAGTGAGAAGGCTGCATCGCAAGGAGTCTAGATGAGCGTTGATAACGCCTACGCGGTCGAATTGAAGGGCGTGACCTTCAAGCGCGGTTCGCGCAGCATCTTCAATAATGTCGACATACGCATTCCCCGCGGCAAGGTCACCGGCATCATGGGACCTTCCGGGTGCGGCAAGACCACGCTGCTACGGCTGATGGGCGCTCAACTGCGCCCCGCCAGTGGCGAGGTCTGGGTGGCCGGGCAGAACCTGCCGACCCTGTCGCGCAGCGACCTGTTCGATGCCCGCAAGCAGATGGGCGTGCTGTTCCAGAGTGGCGCACTGTTCACCGATCTCGACGTGTTCGAGAACGTCGCCTTTCCGTTGCGGGTCCATACCCAGCTGTCCGACGAGATGATTCGCGACATCGTCCTGATGAAGCTTCAGGCCGTAGGCCTGCGCGGCGCCATCGAGCTGATGCCCGACGAGCTTTCCGGTGGCATGAAGCGTCGTGTGGCGTTGGCCCGGGCGATTGCCCTGGACCCGCAGATCCTCATGTACGACGAACCGTTCGTCGGCCAGGACCCGATCGCCATGGGCGTGCTGGTGCGGCTGATCCGCCTGCTCAACGATGCCCTGGGCATCACCAGCATCGTGGTCTCCCATGACCTGGCCGAAACCGCCAGCATTGCCGACTACATCTACGTGGTGGGCGATGGTCAGGTGCTGGGGCAGGGTACGCCGGACGAGCTGATGGGGTCCGACAACCCGCGCATCCGTCAATTCATGAAAGGCGACCCGGATGGCCCGGTGCCCTTTCACTTTCCTGCGCCGGATTACCGCGCCGATCTTCTGGGGAAGCGTTGATGCGCAGAAAATCCATGCTCGAACGTATTCGTCGTTTTGGCCGCTCGGCCATCGACGTGCTGGCCGTGCTCGGCCGTTCCTTTCTGTTCCTGTTGCATTCGCTGGTCGGGCGCAGCGGCACCGGCGGCGGTTTCCAGCTGCTGATCCGCCAACTCTATTCGGTTGGCGTCCTGTCGCTGGCGATCATCGTCGTTTCCGGGGTGTTCATTGGCATGGTCCTGGCCCTGCAGGGTTTCAGCATCCTCACCAAGTACGGCTCCGAACAGGCGGTGGGGCAGATGGTTGCCCTGACCTTGCTGCGTGAACTGGGCCCGGTGGTGACCGCGCTGCTGTTCGCCGGGCGTGCCGGTTCCGCGCTGACCGCCGAGATCGGCAACATGAAGTCCACCGAGCAGTTGTCCAGCCTGGAGACGATTGGCGTCGACCCGCTCAAGTACATCGTCGCCCCGCGGCTGTGGGCCGGTTTCATCTCGCTGCCGCTGCTGGCGCTGATCTTCAGCGTGGTCGGCATCTGGGGTGGCTCGTGGGTCGCTGTCGACTGGCTGGGCGTCTACGAAGGCTCGTTCTGGGCCAACATGCAGAACAGTGTTTCCTTTACCGACGATGTGCTCAACGGGGTGATCAAGAGCCTGGTTTTTGCCTTCGTCGTGACCTGGATTGCCGTATTCCAGGGCTATGACTGCGAGCCCACTTCAGAAGGGATCAGTCGTGCCACCACCAAGACCGTGGTCTATGCCTCATTGGCAGTGCTGGGTCTGGACTTTATTCTGACCGCCTTGATGTTTGGAGATTTCTGATGCAAAACCGCACCCTGGAAATCGGTGTCGGCCTGTTTCTTCTGGCCGGGATCCTGGCGCTCATCCTGCTGGCCCTGCGCGTCAGCGGCCTGTCGGCGAGCCCGAGCAGTGACACTTATAAAGTTTATGCAAACTTCGACAATATTGCCGGTTTGACGGTCAGAGCTAAAGTGACCATGGCCGGTGTGACCATCGGCAAGGTCACCGCCATCGATCTGGATCGCGACACCTTCACCGGTCGGGTGACGCTGCAGCTGGAAAAACGGGTAGATAACCTGCCTGTCGACTCCACTGCATCTATCCTCACCGCGGGGCTGCTCGGCGAGAAGTACATCGGTATCAGCGTGGGCGGAGAAGATGCGGTGCTCAAGGATGGTGCAACCATTCACGACACCCAGTCGGCGCTGGTACTGGAAGATCTGATTGGCAAGTTCCTGCTCAATACCGTTGGCAAAGAAGCTAAATAAGGAGTTTCCATGATCTCTATCCTGCGACGCGGCTTGCTGGTGTTGCTGGCAGCGCTGCCGTTGATGGCCAGCGCAGCCGCTCTGTCACCCAAGCAGGTGATCGAGAAGACCACCACTCAATTGCTGGCTGACCTGAAGGCCAACAAGGAGCAATACAAGGCCAACCCGAGCGCTTTCTACGATGCGCTCAACGCCAACCTGGGGCCGGTTGTCGATGCCGATGGCATCTCGAAAAGCATCATGACCGTCAAGTATTCGCGCAAGGCCAGCCCGGAGCAGATGCAGCGCTTCCAGGAAAACTTCAAGCGCAGCCTGATGCAGTTCTACGGCAACGCTCTGCTCGAGTACAACAACCAGGGCATCAGCGTCGGCAACGCCAAGCAGGACGGCGATGACCGCGCCAGCGTCGACATGACCGTCAAGGGCAACAACGGCGCCGTTTACCCGGTGCAGTACACGCTGACCAAGCTCGACGGCGAATGGAAAGTGCGTAACGTCATCGTCAACGGCATCAACATCGGCAAGCTGTTCCGTGACCAGTTCGCCGATGCCATGTCGCGCAATGGCAACAACCTGGACAAGACCATCGACGGCTGGGCCGGCGAAGTGGCCAAGGCCAAGGAAAGCACCGAAGAAGCGGCCGAGAAGCAAGCGCAATGAGTGCCAGCGCCGTCACCATGCGCGAACCTGGCGTGCTGAGCCTGGCCGGGGTGCTGGACTACAGCAGCGGGCCTGCCTTGCGCAAGGAAGGCAAAGCCCTGATTGCGGCGTGCAAGGCCCAGGCGCTGGTGCTCGACTGCTCGCAGGTCGAGAAGTCGAGCAGCGTCGGCCTGTCCCTGCTGCTGGCGTTCATGCGCGATGGCAAGGCGGCGGGCAAGGCCGTTCAGGTCCGTGCCATGCCCCAGGACATGCGTGAAATCGCCGAGGTTTATGACCTCGACGAGGTGCTGGCCGGTCAATGAGCGCCAGCCAGCGACTGGCCCCTCTGTCAGAGTCTCCGATTACGGGGTTCGCAGGCGAGGGGCTTTTTTGTATGATGGCCGACCCGCGCGCAAAGGGCGCCGATTGAGGTTGAGCATGCAGGCCGTAGAAGTTAAGAACTTCCTTGAAGAAAAGTTGCCGGGAACCCGGGTCGAAGTTGAAGGCGAAGGCTGCAACTTCCAGTTGAACGTGATCAGCGACGAATTGGCGGCCCTGAGCCCGGTCAAGCGTCAGCAGCAGATCTATGCTCACCTTAACCCGTGGATCACCGATGGCAGCATCCATGCGGTAACCATGAAATTTTTCAGCAGCGCAGCCTGGGCTGAGCGCACCTGAGCCAACTTGGCGGCGAGACTCTAATGGACAAACTGATTATTACTGGCGGCGTTCGCCTCGATGGCGAAATCCGCATTTCCGGGGCAAAGAACGCTGCCCTGCCGATCCTGGCGGCCACCTTGCTCTGCGATGGCCCGGTCACCGTTGGCAACCTGCCGCACCTGCACGACATCACCACGATGATCGAGCTGTTCGGCCGCATGGGCATTGAGCCGGTAATCGACGAGAAGCTCTCGGTCGAAATCGACCCTCGCACCATCAAGACCCTGGTCGCGCCGTACGAGCTGGTGAAAACCATGCGCGCCTCGATCCTGGTACTGGGCCCGATGGTCGCCCGTTTCGGCGAAGCCGAAGTGGCCCTGCCTGGCGGTTGCGCCATCGGTTCGCGTCCGGTCGACCTGCACATTCGCGGCCTTGAAGCCATGGGCGCGAAGATCGAGGTCGAAGGCGGCTACATCAAGGCCAAGGCCCCAGAAGGCGGCCTGCGTGGCGCGCACTTCTTCTTCGATACCGTCAGCGTCACCGGGACCGAGAACATCATGATGGCCGCAGCCCTGGCCAAAGGCCGCAGCGTGTTGCAAAACGCCGCGCGCGAGCCTGAAGTGGTAGACCTTGCCAACTTCCTCAACGCCATGGGTGCGAAAGTCCAGGGCGCCGGTACCGACACCATCACCATCGATGGCGTCGAGCGTCTGGGTTCGGCGACCTACCGGGTCATGCCTGACCGTATCGAAACCGGTACCTACCTGGTTGCCGCTGCCGTGACCGGCGGCCGCGTCAAGGTCAAGGACACCGATCCGACCATCCTCGAAGCCGTCCTTGAGAAACTCAAGGAAGCCGGCGCCGAAGTCACCACCGGTGAAGACTGGATCGAGCTGGACATGCACGGCAAGCGGCCAAAAGCCGTGAACCTGCGGACTGCTCCGTACCCGGCGTTCCCGACCGACATGCAGGCGCAGTTCATCTCGCTCAACGCCATTGCCGAAGGCACCGGCGCAGTGATCGAGACGATCTTCGAAAACCGCTTCATGCACGTCTACGAAATGCACCGCATGGGTGCCTTGATCCAGGTCGAAGGCAACACTGCCATCGTCACCGGGACCAAGACCCTCAAAGGCGCTCCAGTGATGGCCACCGACCTGCGGGCTTCGGCCAGCCTGGTGCTGTCGGCGCTGGTTGCCGAAGGCGATACCCTGATCGACCGCATCTACCACATCGACCGTGGTTATGAGTGCATCGAAGAAAAACTGCAGATGCTGGGCGCCAAGATCCGTCGCGTACCGGGCTAGTCTGTGAGTGGCGCAGGGACGCGCCAGCCAATTTGCTGCACCGAATTAATGCGGCCGGGCCTGTTGAGTGCCCGGCCGGCTGTAGCCGCATAAGGACCGACGTTTCCCATGTTGACCATCGCGCTATCCAAAGGTCGGATTCTCGACGATACCCTGCCGCTGCTGGCGGAAGCCGGTATTGTTCCGACCGAGAACCCGGACAAGAGCCGCAAGCTGATCATCCCTACGACTCAGGAAGACGTGCGTCTGCTGATCGTGCGCGCCACTGACGTGCCGACCTATGTCGAGCATGGTGCCGCCGACCTGGGTGTGGCTGGCAAGGACGTGCTGATGGAGTACGGTGGCCAGGGCCTGTATGAGCCGCTGGACCTGCAGATTGCCCAGTGCAAGCTGATGACCGCCGGCAAGGTCGGCGCTGCCGAGCCCAAGGGCCGTCTGCGCATCGCCACCAAGTTCGTCAACGTCGCCAAACGCTACTATGCCGAACAAGGCCGTCAGGTCGATATCATCAAGCTGTACGGTTCGATGGAGCTGGCGCCGCTGATCGGCCTGGCTGACAAGATCATCGATGTCGTCGACACCGGTAACACCCTGCGTGCCAATGGCCTGGAACCCCAGGAACTGATTGCCACCATCAGCTCCCGGCTGGTGGTCAACAAGGCTTCGATGAAGATGCAGCACGCCCGCATCCAGAGCCTGATCGACACCCTGCGCCAGGCTGTCGAATCGCGACACCGCGGCTGACTTCTGCGCGCGACCTTCGCTGTCGCGCCCGTCTATCCGCGTCATAGCCAATTTTCTCGGGTGCCCGCGCGGATGGACTGGTAGCTTAGGGCGCCTGAGCATTCGCCAATTATTGAGGCCCTCGCTATGACCACGTCCACTGCAATCGCCCGACTCAATGCCGCTGACCCGGATTTCGCCCGACATCTGGATCATCTGCTGAGCTGGGAAAGTGTGTCTGACGACGCGGTCAACCAGCGCGTGCTCGATATCATCAAGGCCGTGCGCGAGCGTGGCGATGCTGCATTGGTGGAGTTCACCCAGCGTTTTGATGGCGTGCAGGCTTCCTCGATCGACGAGTTGATCCTCGGCCGCGAGCGCCTGGAGCTGGCCCTGACCCGTATCACCCCGGCCCAGCGCGAAGCCCTGGAAAAAGCCGCTGAGCGGGTACGCAACTATCACGAGCGGCAGAAGCAGGATTCCTGGAGCTATACCGAAGCCGACGGCACCGTGCTTGGCCAGAAGGTCACGCCACTGGATCGCGCTGGCCTGTATGTGCCTGGCGGCAAGGCGTCGTACCCCTCGTCGGTGCTGATGAACGCGATTCCGGCCAAGGTTGCCGGTGTCGGCGAGGTGGTCATGGTGGTGCCGACCCCGCGTGGCGAGGTCAACGAGCTGGTGCTGGCCGCCGCTTGCATCGCCGGTGTCGACCGGGTCTTCACCATCGGCGGCGCCCAGGCGGTTGCCGCTTTGGCCTATGGCACCGAAAGCGTGCCGCAGGTCGACAAGGTGGTCGGCCCGGGCAACATCTACGTGGCCACCGCCAAGCGTCATGTATTCGGCCAGGTCGGCATCGACATGATTGCCGGTCCTTCGGAGATTCTCGTGGTGTGTGACGGCCAGACCGATCCGGACTGGATCGCCATGGACCTGTTCTCCCAGGCCGAGCACGACGAAGATGCCCAGGCGATCCTGGTCAGCCCGGATGCCGCGTTCCTCGACAAGGTTGCTGCGAGCATCGACAAGCTGCTGCCGACCATGGAGCGCGCCGAGATCATCAAGACCTCGATCAACGGCCGTGGCGCACTGATCCAGGTGCGCGACATGCAGCAGGCCATGGACGTTGCCAACCGCATTGCGCCGGAGCACCTGGAGTTGTCGGTGGCTGATCCGCAGGCCTGGCTGCCGCAGATTCGCCATGCCGGTGCGATCTTCATGGGCCGCCACACCAGCGAAGCCCTGGGCGATTACTGCGCAGGTCCCAACCACGTATTGCCGACTTCCGGTACCGCGCGCTTCTCGTCGCCGCTGGGGGTGTATGACTTCCAGAAGCGTTCGTCGATCATCTTCTGCTCCGAGCAGGGCGCTTCCGAGCTGGGCCACACCGCTTCGGTACTGGCCCGCGGCGAATCGCTGACCGCCCACGCCCGTAGCGCCGAATACCGCATCCTTGCCGACAAGAAGGGGAACTGAACATGAGTAAATTCTGGAGCCCTTTCGTCAAGGACCTGGTGCCTTACGTGCCGGGTGAGCAGCCAAAGCTGGCCAAGCTGGTCAAGCTCAACACCAACGAGAACCCGTACGGCCCATCGCCCAAGGCGCTGGAAGCCATGCGCGGTGAGCTGAGCGACAACCTGCGCCTGTACCCGGACCCTAACAGCGACCTGCTCAAGCAGGCGGTAGCCGACTACTACGGTGTGCAGGGCAACCAGGTATTCCTGGGCAACGGTTCGGATGAAGTGCTGGCGCACATCTTCCATGGCCTGTTCCAGCACGATGCGCCGCTGCTGTTCCCGGACATCAGCTACAGCTTCTACCCGGTCTACTGCGGCCTGTACGGCATTGCGTTCGAGGCGGTGGCGCTGGATGAGCAATTCCAGATCCGCGTCGATGACTATCGCAAGGCCAACGGCGGGATCATCTTCCCCAACCCCAACGCGCCGACCGGTTGCCTGCTGGCCCTGGAGGCCATTGAGCAACTGCTCAAGGCCAACCCGGATTCGGTGGTGGTGGTCGACGAAGCCTACATCGACTTTGGCGGCCAGACCGCCATCAGCCTGGTGGACCGCTACGACAACCTGCTGGTGACCCAGACCCTGTCCAAGTCGCGTTCGCTGGCCGGCCTGCGGGTAGGCCTGGCGGTGGGCCATCCGGACCTGATCGAGGCGCTGGAGCGGATCAAGAACAGCTTCAACTCCTACCCGCTCGATCGCGTGGCGATCGTCGGTGCGGCGGCAGCGTTCGCAGACCGCGCGTACTTCGACGAAACCTGCCGCAAAGTGATCGACAGCCGCGAGTCGCTGGTCAAGGAGCTGAGCGCCCGGGGTTTTGAAGTGCTGCCGTCGGCGGCCAACTTCATCTTTGCCCGCCACCCGCAGCAGGATGCCGCTGAGCTGGCAGCCCGCCTGCGTGAGCAGGGGGTGATCGTGCGCCACTTCAAGCAGGCACGGATCGCGCAGTTCCTGCGCATTACCATCGGTACCCCGGAGCAGAACCAGGCGTTGCTTGATGCATTGAACTGATAGAGCGCAGCCCTTATCGCGGTGCGACGACTCGACTTGCCCCGCGATTGTTTTTACCGGTAACCTCACACGCAAATTCATCCGATGATTGGATGTCATGACGTTATTGATCAAACGCTCCCTGGTCGAACAAGCGGTCGACCAACTACGCCAGCGCGTCGCCAGCGGCGCGTGGGCCGTGGGCCAGCGCCTGCCCACCGAACCGGAACTGGCCGCTGAGCTCGGCATCAGCCGCAACACCGTGCGTGAAGCCATGCGCGTGCTGGCCTTCAGCGGTCTGGTCGAAGTGCGTCAGGGCGATGGCAGCTACCTGCGTACCGCCGTCGATCCATTGCAGGCGTTGCAGGCGCTGTCGCGCTGTGACCTGGAGCAGGCGCGGGAAACCCGCCATATCCTTGAAGCCGAAGCCATTGGCCTGGCCGCACTGCGCCGCACCGAAGAAGACTTGCAAGGGCTACGAGAGGCCCTCAAGCACAGTAGCGCGCATTTTCATGGCGATCTGGAGCAGTACATCAGTTGCGATCTGGTGTTTCACCAGCGCCTGGTGGATGCCGCGCACAACCCGGCCCTGAGCGAGTTGTATCGCTACTTTTCCGGGGTGGTGGCGGCCACCTTGCATCACAACCTGACCCACGCTCCTCGCTGCCAGCTGGTCTTCGACCTGCACGGGCAGATTCTCGATGCCATCGAACAACGTGATTCGGACAAGGCCAAGGCCCTGAGCCGGACCCTGATCAACGAATCCTGACCTTGCGAGACTGCTATGGGCCATGACACTACCCGAACTGCGGCACCGGCCAACGGGCCGGAGCTGGAAGAACTGCTGATCGATGCCGAAGCCGACGACGAGCAAGTGCAACAGCAACCTGTGTTGCTCAAGCGGCCCTGGCTGTTGCTGCTCGGCCTGGTGCTGGTGGCGCTGAACCTGCGCCCGGCGTTGTCGAGCATGGCGCCGCTACTTGGTCTGGTGTCCGAAAGCCTGGACCTGACCGCTTCCCAGGCGGGATTGCTGACCACCTTGCCGGTGCTGTGCCTGGGCTTGTTCGCCCCGCTGGCGCCAGTGCTGGCGCGGCGTTTTGGTAGCGAGCGGGTGATCCTTGGCATTCTCCTGGTGCTGGCAGCCGGTATTGCCGTACGCAGCGCCTTTGGCAGCACCGGGGTGTTCGTCGGCAGCATCATGGCCGGGGCCAGCATCGGTGTGATCGGCGTACTGTTGCCGGGTATCGTCAAGCGTGACTTCCCCAAGCACGCCGGGACCCTGACCGGTGTCTACACCATGGCCTTGTGCCTGGGCGCGGCGATGGCGGCCGGCGCCACAGTGCCCTTGAGCGAGCGCCTGGGCGACAGTTGGTCGCTGGGTCTCGGTTTCTGGTTGATCCCGGCGTTGCTGGCCGCGCTGATCTGGCTGCCCCAGGCCCGTCACGGTCATGGTGCCCACCACGTGGCGTACCGCGTGCGTGGCCTGTTGCGTGACCCGCTGGCCTGGCAGGTAACCCTGTACATGGGCCTGCAGTCGTCACTGGCCTATATCGTCTTCGGCTGGCTGCCGTCGATCCTCATCGGTCGCGGCTTGAGCCCGACCCAGGCGGGCCTGGTGCTGTCCGGCTCGGTGATCGTGCAGTTGATCAGCTCGCTCAGCGCGCCGTGGCTGGCGACCCGTGGCAAGGACCAGCGCCTGGCCATCGTGGTGGTCATGCTCATGGCCCTGGCTGGGTTGTTCGGCTGCCTGTATGCACCGCTGGAAGGCCTCTGGGGCTGGGCCATTGTGCTTGGCCTGGGGCAGGGCGGTACCTTCGCCCTGGCATTGACCCTGATCGTGCTGCGCTCCAAGGACGCCCACGTCGCGGCGAACCTGTCGAGCATGGCGCAGGGCATTGGTTATACCTTGGCCTCGATGGGGCCGTTCGCCGTCGGCCTGGTGCATGATCTGACCGGCGGCTGGAATGCGGTGGGCTGGATCTTTGCCGTACTCGGTGTCGGCGCCATCGGCTTTGGCCTCAAGGCCGGGCGCAACTTGCATGTGCAAGTGCTCAGCGAGCGGGTTTGACCCTGACATTCGCCGGGCAAATGCCCATAGCTTTTTGCCACTTCCGCGGACTATCGTGCAGGTCTACTCCAATGGAACCGGACCTGCCTCATGAGCGACGCCAACACTGCCTTGATCACCCGCTTCTACCAGGCGTTCCAGCGCCTGGACGGCGAAGCCATGGTTGCTTGCTACAGCGACGATATCGTCTTCAGCGACCCGGCCTTCGGCACTCTGCGCGGCAAAGACGCGGGTGACATGTGGCGCATGCTCACCACCCGTGCCAAGGATTTTTCCCTGACCTTCGACAGCGTGCGAGCCGATGAGCGCAGCGCCAGCGCCCACTGGGTCGCCCACTACCTGTTCAGCCAGACAGGCCGCACTGTGGTCAACGACATCCAGGCACGTTTCGTGTTTCGGGATGGCAAGATCTGCGAGCACCATGACAGCTTCGACCTGTGGCGCTGGTCGCGTCAGGCATTGGGCACCACAGGGTGGTTACTGGGCTGGTCACCACTGGTGCAGGGCAAGGTGCGCGCCCAGGCGCAGAAGGGCCTGCGGGCGTTTCAGGCCGGGCGCACCTGATCAGCCCTGATTACCTGGTCCCCGGGGTTGAAGAGGAATCGTGCCGGCTGCTCGTCCAAAGGCAGGCTGATCTGAATTACCGGGACAAACTTGTCCGTTGTCCGGTGCCAGTCGCGCTGTACGCGTTGGGCATCTTCCAGGCCACCGTAGGTGCCCTCGATGTAGAAGAAAGACTGGATGGGCAGTTCCTTGAAGCGTGCCTCATCCCATGTCAGGACCATGATCTCGTTCCAGGCAAACGGCCGGTCCTCCATCAATTGCATTACGCGTAACGCCTGATAGAAATTCTGTGCCCCCTGAGCACCCGTATTTTCACGAATGTCGAACGCGCATTGCGCCGTATAACGGTAATCGGGATTGCCGGCCCAGCGGTCGATCACTTCCGGATCGGAAGACGCTCGGTAGTGGCTGATCCATTGCTCAGCGGTGTGTATTCCGAGCTTGTTGCAAAGGTTCTCTTTTACCTGCGGTGTGCGCTTGTTGTTACCGCAACCGCCCTTGTCGCGCTCCCAGCTGTCACCGTCAGTGGGGTAGGCGCATATCGGATTGTATTTCATGGTGCCAGCAGGCCTGCGCTTGGTAGGGGCCAGGGTGTACCCGCTGCGGGCGCTTTCGGCCAGTGCGCTGATCGGTGCATCCGCGCGAAGGTAGGAGAACGATACGCCGCGCTTTTCCACGGCCTTGGGGCTGTTGTTCCAAGTGTAATAGTGGTCCGATGGCGTGGTTACCCGCAACATGATGCCGGAACAGGCATATGCAGCCTCGCCGTCGCAATCCGGGCGGGTGTCCTCGTACGCAGCCTGCATGGCCGCCGCGGTGTGCGGGCCGATGTCGGCCATGGCCATGCTGGCAAAGGGGGATGTCAGTGCGAAAGCCAGCAGGATCTGCTTTGCAGGTATCGATTTCATGATGTAGCCCTGATGATGGATGGGCTACCTACGTTATTTTCTAGTGCGCCGGGCGTATGTCGCCGGGCAGGAAAAGGCGCTGACAAAAAAGGCGACGGGCGGGCTCGCAGGCGGGTGTGAGACGCGTAGGAATGCATGAGAAAGGGGATTGTTACCCCGAGGAATTGTTAGAATCGACGACTCGAAAAAAATCGGTCCAGCCTGTGTGAGCGACACTACACCGCCTACTTCCAAACCCTGGTACGTCTACCTGGTGCGTGCCGCCAACGGCTCGTTGTATTGCGGCATCAGTGATAATCCCCAGCGCCGCTTCGCCCAGCACCAAAGCGGCAAAGGCGCGCGCTTCTTCAGCTCCAGCCCGGCGTTGGCCCTGGTGTACGTGGAGTGCTGGCCGGACAAGGGCGAGGCTTTGCGTCAGGAGCGACTGATAAAGCGCTTGCGCAAGAGTGCCAAGGAGCGCCTGGTTGCGTCCTACGTGCCGGTTACCGGGTTTGCAGGGCCTTGAGCAACTGCGCCTCGTCATACTGGCGCAGCTGTACGCCATTGATATCCAGTATCGGGATTCCCCGCCCACCCAGTGCCTCGTAGCGCTGGCGTGCAGTTACGTCCTTGTCGATGTCGAACTCCTGATATGCCACCCCATGGCGATCGAGGAAGCGGCGAAAGTCCTTGCAGTAGCCGCACCAGGCAGTGGCGTACAGCGTCACCCGGGCGTCGCTGCGCGCCTGGGTGGACAAAGCCTGGGTAGGGTTGAAAAAGGCCTCGATCTTGCCCCATTGCTGGAACAGCACCACCACCAGCAATATGGGCAATATGCGCTTGAGGGACTTGCTCAGCACCCGGTCAGTCCTTGCGACGCTTCAACTGATCGGTCAGTTGCGTCGGCAGGCCCTTGATGATCAGCGTGCCGGCTTCTTCGTCGTATTCGATCTTCGAGCCCAGCAGGTGCGCTTCAAAGCTGATCGACAGGCCTTCGGCACGGCCGGTGAAGCGGCGGAACTGGTTGAGCGTACGTTTATCGGCGGGGATCTCCGGCGACAGGCCGTAGTCCTTGTTGCGGATGTGCTCGTAGAACGCCCGTGGGCGCTCTTCGTCGATCAGCCCCGAGAGCTCCTCGAGGGTCACCGGCTCGCCGGCCTTGGTCTGGCTGGTGGCGTAGTCGACCAGGGTCTGGGTCTTTTCGCGGGCGGCCTCTTCGGGCAGGTCTTCGCTTTCGACGAAGTCACTGAAGGCCTTGAGCAGGGTGCGGGTCTCGCCTGGGCCGTCGACGCCTTCCTGGCAGCCGATGAAGTCGCGGAAATACTCCGAGACCTTCTTGCCGTTCTTGCCCTTGATGAACGAGATGTACTGCTTGGAGGCCTTGTTGTTCTGCCACTCGGAAATGTTGATGCGCGCAGCCAGGTGCAGCTGGCCCAGATCCAGGTGGCGCGACGGGGTCACGTCCAGCTCGGCGTTCACCGCAACACCTTCGCTGTGGTGCAGCAGGGCGATTGCCAGGTAGTCGGTCATGCCCTGCTGGTAGTGGGCGAACAGGACGTGGCCGCCGACTGACAGGTTGGACTCTTCCATCAGCTTTTGCAGGTGCTCGACGGCGACGCGGCTGAAGGCGGTGAAGGTGCTGCCTTCATCCAGGTATTCCTTGAGCCAGCCGCTGAACGGGTGGGCGCCGGATTCTGCGTGGAAGAAGCCCCAGGCTTTACCCTGTTTGGCGTTGTAGCTGTCGTTGAGATCGGCCAGGAGGTTTTCGATGGCACCCGACTCGGCCAGTTCCGAGTCGCGGGCGTGCAGCACGGCGGGGCTGCCATCGGGTTTCTTGTCGATCAGGTGGACGATGCAATGACGGATCGGCATGGGATTCTCGGTTGAAAATGGGCGGTGCTGGCCGCGTTGCAAAGTCGCCAAGTGTACCTCAGCACGGGGGTGATTCAGCGGCCAGATGTTGGCAGATATGTCGGTTGTTCGTTTTTTGTTCAATTTTTTGCGTTTTTTCGCGCAAACCCCCGAAAAACCTGCACATTTGCCCTGTGGGAGGCGGATATTTATCTATTCCTGTGGTAGTTTTGCCCGGTCTTGCGCCCCGTGTGTGGCGCATTGCTGGCAGACCGCTCGCGTCACGTCGAACCAAACGTCGTTTTACGTATCTACATACGCGATTGACGTGGCTGTAACACCGGACCGCCGGTCACCCCGCAGGTCTGGCTCGATGACTGACGTAGCACTCTGCATACTCACTGAATTTGATAGGGAAGGAACACCACCATGGCATTGACCAAAGACCAACTGATCGCCGATATCGCTGAAGCTATCGACGCGCCAAAAACCACCGCGCGTAACGCTCTGGAGCAACTGGGCCAGATCGTTGCTGATCAACTGGAAAATGGCAGCGAAATCACCCTGCCAGGCATCGGCAAACTGAAAATCACCGAGCGTCCTGCCCGTACCGGCCGCAACCCTTCGACTGGCGCTGCCATCGAAATCGCTGCCAAGAAAGTCGTCAAGTTCGTACCAGCCAAAGTGCTGACCGACGCTGTAAACAAGTAATTGTAAACAGCTCGAAAAAAGCCGCGTCCGGGTTGCCCGGACGCGGCTTTTTTATGCCTTGGTTTTGTTCCAGTGCAACTGGCCCCAGGCCTGGCGCGCTGCGGCATCCTGGAAGGTCCAGGCGATCATGCGGCTCTGCTTCTGCCCCTGGCCCATCTCGACCACGCGCTGCTCGACGGCACCGGCCTTTTTCAGCGCTGCCTGGATGCCCGGCAGGTTGGTAGCTTTGGACACCAGGCTGGTGAACCACAGCACCTGCTGGCCAAGGGTGACGCTCTCGGTCACCAACTGGCTGACAAAGCGGATCTCGCCGCCTTCGCACCACAGCTCGTTGTTTTGCCCGCCAAAGTTCAGCACCGGCAGCTTGCGCTTGGGATCGGCCTTGCCCAGGGCTCGCCATTTGCGCTGGCTGCCACGGGTGGCTTCTTCGCGCGAGGCGTGGAAGGGCGGGTTGCACAAGGTCAGGTCGAAGCGCTCGTCGCTTTTGAGCAGGCCCAGCAGGATGTGCTTGCGATTGCCTTGCAGGCGCAGGCTGATGGATTTGCCCAGGCCATTGGCCTGGACGATGGCGCCGGCTGCCGCCAGCGCCGTGGCGTCGATGTCCGAGCCGAGAAAGCGCCAACGGTAATCGCTGTGGCCCAGCAAGGGGTAAATGCAGTTGGCGCCGACGCCGATGTCCAGGGCCTGGACGTGCGCGCCACGGGGGATTTCACCGCCGTTCTGGTCTGCCAGCAGGTCGGCCAGCACGTGTACGTAATCAGCCCGGCCAGGAATCGGCGGGCACAGGTAATCGGCCGGGATGTCCCAATGCTGGATACCGTACTGGGCCTTGAGCAGGGCGCGGTTGAACACCCTGACCGCATCCGGATTGGCGAAGTCGATGCTCGGCTTGCCGTGGGGGTTGGTGATCATGAACTGGCCCAGCTCCGGGCTGCTCTTGATCAGCTGGGGAAAGTCGTAGCGGCCCTGGTGGCGGTTGCGCGGGTGCAGGGTCGGTTTGTTGGCTGTGGTCATCTTGATGTCCGGTGGAAAGCACCGCGGGTCAAGCCCGCTCCTACAGAGACTCCTGTAGGAGCGGGCTTGACCCGCGATAGCGTCGCTAGGCTCAGCGAGGGTTACAAGGCGGCAATCCGCGCATGCTGCTCGGTGAAGTTGGCCAGGGCCTGTTCGGCTTCAGCCAGCTTGGCGCGCTCCTTGTCGATCACCGCAGGCGGTGCCTTGTCGACGAAGGCGGCGTTGGACAGCTTGCCACCGACACGCTGGACTTCACCCTGCAGACGCTGGATTTCCTTGTTCAGGCGAGCCAGCTCGGCGTCCTTGTCGATCAGACCGGCCATCGGCACCAGCACCTGCAGATCGCCAACCAGGGCGGTGGCGCTCAGCGGCGCTTCGTCCTGTTCACCGAGCACAGTGAAGGCTTCGATCTTCGCCAGCTTCTTGAGCAGTGCTTCGTTTTCCTGCAGGCGACGCTGGTCTTCGGCGCTGGCGTTTTTCAGGAACAGTTGCAGGGGCTTGCCCGGGCCGATGTTCATTTCGCCACGGATGTTGCGCACGCCGAGCATCAGCTCCTTGAGCCACTCGATATCGCCTTCGGCAGCGGCATCGATACGGCTTTCATTGGCCACTGGCCATGGCTGCAGCATGATGGTCTTGCCTTCAGCACCGGCCAGCGGCGCCAGGCGCTGCCAGATTTCTTCGGTGATGAACGGCATGAACGGATGGGCCAGGCGCAATGCAACTTCCAGTACCCGTACCAGGGTGCGGCGAGTGCCACGGGCGCGTTCGACCGGGGCGTTTTCGTCCCACAGGACCGGCTTGGACAGCTCCAGGTACCAGTCGCAATACTGGTTCCAGATGAACTCGTAGAGCGCCTGGGCGGCCAGATCGAAGCGGAACTGGTCGAGCTGACGGGTCACTTCGGCTTCGGTGCGCTGCAGCTGCGAGATGATCCAGCGATCGGCCAGCGACAGCTCGTAGGCTTCGCCGTTCTGGCCGCAGTCTTCGCCCTTGTCCAGCACGTAGCGCGCAGCGTTCCAGATCTTGTTGCAGAAGTTGCGGTAGCCTTCGACGCGGCCCATGTCGAACTTGATGTCGCGACCGGTGGAGGCCAGCGAGCAGAAGGTGAAGCGCAGGGCGTCGGTGCCGTAGCTGGCAATGCCTTCAGGGAACTCGGCCTTGGTCTGCTTGGCGATCTTATCGGCAAGTTTTGGCTGCATCAGGCCGCTGGTGCGTTTTTCCAGCAGTTCGTCCAGGGTGATGCCGTCGACGATGTCCAGCGGGTCAAGGACGTTGCCCTTGGACTTGGACATCTTCTGGCCCTGGCCGTCGCGCACCAGGCCGTGGACATACACGGTCTTGAACGGTACCTGCGGGGTGCCGTCTTCGTTCTTCACCAGGTGCATGGTCAGCATGATCATCCGGGCGACCCAGAAGAAAATGATGTCGAAGCCGGTGACCAGCACGTCGGTGGAGTGGAATTTCTTGAGGAATTCGGTCTGCTGTGGCCAACCCAGGGTCGAGAAGGTCCACAGGCCCGAGCTGAACCAGGTGTCGAGAACGTCGTTGTCCTGGTTCAGAACCACGTCGGCGCCAAGGTTGTGCTTGCTGCGTACTTCTTCTTCGCTACGGCCGACATAGACCTTGCCCGACTCGTCGTACCAGGCCGGAATACGGTGGCCCCACCACAGCTGACGGCTGATGCACCAGTCCTGGATGTCGCGCATCCACGAGAAGTACATGTTCTCGTACTGTTTGGGCACGAACTGGATGCGGCCATCTTCAACGGCAGCAATCGCAGGTTCTGCCAGCGGCTTGGTCGATACGTACCACTGGTCGGTCAGCCACGGCTCGATGATGGTGCCGGAACGGTCGCCTTTCGGCACTTTCAGGGCGTGGTCGTCGACGCTGACCAACAGGCCCGCGGCGTCGAAATCGGCAACGATCTGCTTGCGCGCAACGAAGCGGTCCAGGCCTGCGTACTGAGCGGGCAGGGTGGCGTCGACGCTTTCGTTGACGCTCCCGTCGAGGTTGAACACCTGGGCGGCCGGCAGGACGAAGGCATTCTTGTCGAAGATGTTCAGCAGCGGCAGGTTGTGGCGCTTGCCGACTTCGTAGTCGTTGAAGTCGTGGGCCGGGGTGATCTTCACGCAGCCGGTGCCGAATTCAGGGTCGCAGTAGTCGTCGGCAATGATCGGGATGCGTCGGCCAACCAGCGGCAGCTCGACGAATTTGCCGATCAGGGCTTTGTAACGCTCGTCTTCCGGGTTAACGGCAACGGCGGCGTCGCCGAGCATGGTTTCCGGGCGAGTGGTGGCGACGATCAGGTAGTCCTTGCCGTCGGCGGTCTTGGCGCCGTCGGCCAGCGGGTAGCGCAGGTTCCACAGGTGGCCCTTCTCGTCGTGGTTTTCCACTTCGAGGTCGGAGATTGCCGTGTGCAGCTTGGTGTCCCAGTTGACCAGGCGCTTGCCGCGGTAGATCAGGCCGTCTTCATGCAGGCGCACGAAAGCTTCTTTCACCGCCTCCGAGAGGCCGTCGTCCATGGTGAAACGCTCGCGGCTCCAGTCGACCGACGAGCCCAGGCGGCGAATCTGGCGGCTGATGTTGCCACCGGACTGATCTTTCCATTCCCAGACTTTTTCCAGGAATTTCTCGCGGCCCAGGTCGTGGCGGTTCTGGCCCTTGGCTTCAAGTTGGCGCTCCACCAGCATCTGCGTGGCGATACCGGCGTGGTCGGTACCTGGCTGCCACAGGGTGTTGCGACCCTGCATGCGGCGGAAGCGGATCAGGGCGTCCATGATCGCGTTGTTGAAGCCATGGCCCATGTGCAGGCTGCCGGTGACGTTCGGCGGCGGGATCATGATGGTGTAGGAATCGCCCGCGCCTTGCGGAGCGAAATAATTCTCGGACTCCCAGGTGTTGTACCAGGAAGTTTCAATTGCGTGCGGCTGGTAGGTCTTATCCATGCGCGGCGGGACCCTTAGGCATTTATTCAGGAAAGCCGGAGAGTATAACGAAGCGGCAAGCTTCAAGCGACAAGCTGCAAGATCAGAGCGCCGCACGGCTCCTGCAGGTTGTCGCTTGAAGCTTGTAACTGCTTTTTATTGATTCAGCAGGCGTTCGAGCCGGGCATCGAGCCGGCGCTTGATTTCGCTCTCGATATGCGGGGCAAAATCGTTGATCACGTCCTGCATGATCAATTGCGCGGCTGCGCGCAGCTCGGTGTCCAGGTGCAGCAGGGTTTCCTGGCGCTTGGCCTGCGGATCGGCTGGCGCTTGAGGCGCAGGCGCTGGCGCCGGTTCGGCCTCTTCAAGCAGCAATGGGATCTGCTCCTCGACGGTGTCGGTCAACAGCGGTGGCTCAAGGGATGCGTCGCCTAGCAACTGGCGGATCGACTCAAGGTCGTCCAGCAAGTGCGCGGATTGGGGCAGGGGAGTGGGTTTGTCCATCGTCTTCAGAGTCGCTGTAAGCGGTGATCTTGCAGAGCATAGCCCTGTTCGCGGTAGAAACGGAAACTCTCTCGGGCCGCCTGACGAATTGCCGGTTCTTCGACCACGATCTCGGCGATCCGGGCGAAGCGGGCGGCGAAAGGGGGGACTTTGAGGTCAAGGTTGATCAACAGGTCCTGATGATTGCCGGCGTCATCGCCAAGGCCCAGGGCCACGCTGCCCTGCGGGTGGTCTTCAGCCGGGCTGTGGGGCACGAAGGCTTCGCCCTTGAACGCCCACAGGCGCGCATCCAGTTCGTCGCGCTGGGCGGCGTCGCTGCAATGCAGGTACACCCGATGCCCCAGGCGCCAAGCCTTGTCGCACAGCTTGCAGGCGAAATCCAGGCGCGCCGAGGGCGCGGCGCTGGGCAAAATGTAGAAATCGACTTTGGTCATGGTCAGCCTGCCGGCCGGCTACGCCGCAAGGCGCAGGCGGCCAGCGTCATCTCAGGCGTTGGCGCGATCGAGCAGATACTGGGTCAGCAGCGGGACCGGGCGGCCAGTAGCGCCCTTGTCCTTGCCGCCGCTGATCCAGGCGGTGCCGGCGATGTCCAGGTGAGCCCAGTTGTAGGCCTTGGCAAAGCGCGACAGGAAGCAACCGGCGGTGATGGTGCCGGCTTTCGGCCCGCCGATGTTGGCAATGTCGGCGAACGGGCTGTCGAGCTGTTCCTGGTACTCGTCGAACAGCGGCAGCTGCCAGGCGCGGTCGTCGGCGCGCTTGCCGGCATCGAGCAATTGCCCGACCAGGTCGTCGTTGTTGCCCATCAGGCCCGAGGTGTGGCTGCCCAGGGCGACGATGCAGGCGCCGGTCAGGGTGGCAATGTCGATTACCGCCTGCGGTTTGAAACGCTCGGCGTAGGTCAGGGTATCGCACAGCACCAGACGGCCTTCGGCGTCGGTGTTGAGGATTTCGACGGTCTGCCCGCTCATGGTCGTGACGATGTCGCCCGGGCGGGTGGCGCCGCCGCTTGGCATGTTTTCGGCGCAGGCCAGCAGGCACACCAGGTTGATCGGCAGTTGCAGTTCGAGCACAGCGCGCAGGGTACCGAAGACGCTGGCGGCACCGCCCATGTCGAACTTCATTTCATCCATGCCGGCGCCGGGCTTGAGGCTGATGCCGCCGGTGTCGAAGGTGATGCCTTTGCCCACCAGTACGAAAGGCTTCTCGCTCTTTTTGCCGCCCTGGTAGTTGAGCACGATCAGGCGTGGCGGCTGGTCGCTGCCCTGGCCGACGGCGTAGAAGGCACCCATGCCCAGGTCCTTGATCTTCTTCTCGTCCAGCACCTCGACCTTGAGGCCTTTGAATTCCTTGCCCAGGGCCTTGGCCTGTTCGGCCAGGTAGCTCGGGTGGCAGACGTTCGGTGGCAGGTTGCCCAGGTCGCGGGTGAAACCCATGCCGTTGGCGATGGCGACAGCGTGCTTGACCGCGCGCTCGACGTCGCTGGCGCCGGCCTTGGCGCTGAGCAGGGTAATTTTCTTCAGGGCGCGGGGTTCGGCCTTCTTGCTCTTGAACTGGTCGAAAACGTACTGGCCATCGAGCAGGGTTTCGGCCAGCAGGCGAGTCTTGCCATAAAAGGCATCGCGGCCGGCGACGGCGACGTCGTCCAGGGCCAGTGCCGCATCGCTGCCGTTCAGGCCTTTGAGCACTGCCAGCACACTGGCAATGACCTTGCGCCAGCTGCGATCACCCAGCTCTGCATCCTTGCCGGTACCGACCAGCAGCACGCGCTCGGCCTTGAGGTTCGGCAGGCTGTGCAGCAGCAGGGTCTGACCGACCTTGCCGGCCAGGTCGCCACGCTTGAGCACGCCGGCCAGGGCACCGCCGGTGGCTTCGTCAATGACCTTGGCGATGGCGCCGAGCTTGCCGCCTTCAGCCACAGGCAGGACCAGGGTGGCGGTTTTCAAGGATGCTGCGGCTACGCTTTTTACAACCAGTTCCATGTCAGGTTCCCCGAATGATCTGTCGATGCGCGGTGTCTATGCAGGCGCGGTCTTGGCCGCGTGGTCGCGTACCAGTGCTAAAGCCCCCAGTTTGAGCCTGCTTCGCCCGCCCTGACAACCCCGAGATGAAGCATTGTGCGGCGCCAAGTGACAGGCACGGCCAATCACAGGATAATGCGCCAACTTTTACCCGGGTCCGCTCTGGCGAGCGGGCTACTATCTTGGCTGTTATGGATTTCTTGTTCGGCTGTCCGAGCCTGACAACCCAGGAGTGTCTGGTTTGATCGTCTTTCGTTATCTGTCCCGCGAGGTCCTGGTGACCTTGAGTGCCGTCAGCGCCGTGCTGTTGGTCATCATCATGAGTGGGCGCTTCATCAAGTACCTGGCCCAGGCGGCCCAGGGCGTGCTCGATCCGAGCGTGCTGTTCCTGATCATGGGTTATCGCCTGCCGGGGTTCCTGCAGTTGATCCTGCCGTTGGGCCTGTTCCTCGGTATCCTGCTGGCCTACGGCCGGCTGTACCTGGAAAGCGAGATGACCGTGCTCTCGGCCACCGGCATGAGCCAGCAGCGCCTGCTCGGCATGACCATGGCCCCGGCGGCACTGGTGGCCTTGCTGGTCGCCTGGCTGAGCCTGAGCCTGGCACCCCAGGGCGTTACCCAGGTAGCGCAGATCATCAATCAGCAGGATGCCCTGACCGAGTTCGACACCCTGGTGCCGGGCCGCTTCCAGACCCTGCGCGATGGTTCGCGGGTGACCTACACCGAAGAGCTGTCGGAAGACCGGGTCAACCTCGGCGGCGTGTTCATTTCCGAGAAGCGCTTCAACCAGGACAAGACCAAGGACCGCGGACCGTCGGTACTGGTAGCGGAAAAAGGCCATCAGCAGGTCAACCCCGATGGCAACCGCTACCTGATCCTGGAAAACGGCTACCGCTATGACGGCAACCCTGGCCAGGCCGACTACCGCGCGATCAAGTACGACACCTACGGCGTGCTGCTGCCCAAGCCTGAAGTCAGCGAGGAAATCACCGAGCGTGAGGCCATCCCGACTTCGCAACTCTTGGGCAGTGACGGCCTGCGCGAACGTGCCGAGCTGCAATGGCGGCTGTCGTTGCCGCTGCTGGTATTCATCGTGACGTTGCTGGCGGTGCCGCTGTCGCGGGTCAACCCGCGCCAGGGCCGTTTCCTCAAGCTGCTGCCGGCGATTCTTCTGTATATGGCGTACCTGACAATGCTGATTGCCGTGCGTGGCGCCCTGGAGAAAGGCAAGCTGCCGATCGGCCTGGGCATCTGGTGGGTCCATGGCCTGTTCCTGTTGATTGGCCTGGGGCTGATGTACTGGGAGCCGTTGCGCCTCAAACGCGCCGCTCGCCGTGCGGAGGTGGCCCATGGTTAAGCTCGACAACTACATCGGCAAAAGCGTGCTGATGGCGATCCTCGCCGTTTTGGGGATTATCCTGGGCCTGGCATCGTTGTTCGCCTTCATCGACGAGATGGGCGATATCACCGATACCTACACACTGATGGACGCGGGCAACTTCGTCTTGCTCACCGCGCCGCGGCGCCTCTACGACATGCTGCCGATGGCCGCGCTGATTGGCTGTCTGATCGGCCTGGGCAGCCTGGCCAGCAGTAGCGAACTGACCATCATGCGCGCCGCCGGCGTGTCGATTGGGCGGATCGTCTGGGCTGTCATGAAGCCGATGCTGGTGCTGATGCTGGCCGGTATCCTGATTGGCGAGTACCTGGCCCCGGTGACCGAGAACAAGGCCCAGGCCGACCGTTCCCTGGCCCAGGGCGGCGGTGAGGCGCAAAGCTCCAAGCGCGGCATGTGGCACCGTCAGGGCGACGAGTTCGTGCACATCAACTCGGTGCAGCCCAACGGCCTGCTGTACGGCGTGACCCGCTATCGTTTCGACAGCGAGCGGCACATGCAGACGTCCAGCTTTGCCCGCCGCGCCCAGTACAAGGAAGACCACTGGCTGCTCAACGACGTGACCACCACGTATTTGCGTGGCGACCACACTGAAGTGGTCAAAACCCCTGAGGAGCGCTGGGATGTTTCCGTCACCCCGCAATTGCTCAATACCGTGGTGGTAGCGCCTGAGTCGCTGTCGATCACTGGCCTCTGGGACTACATCCACTACCTGTCCGACCAGGGCCTGAACAACGCCCGTTACTGGCTGGCGTTCTGGACCAAGGTGTTGCAGCCGATGGTTACCGCCGCGCTGGTGCTGATGGCCATCTCCTTCATCTTCGGCCCGCTGCGCTCGGTCACCCTCGGTCAGCGGGTGTTTACCGGTGTACTGGTAGGCTTCGTGTTCCGCATTGCCCAGGACTTGCTTGGGCCTTCGAGCCAGGTGTTCGGCTTCCCGCCGTTGCTGGCGGTGGTGCTGCCGGCGGCGATCTGTGCGCTGGCCGGGTTGTGGTTGTTGCGACGGGCGGGTTAGCGGCCCCCCGCAGTACAAGGAGCCCCGATGCGAATGTGTCGGGGCTTTTTTGTTTGCAGCGTGTTCAGGGCGCGCCAAAGCCCCAGCCCGCCACTTCCAGGGTAAAGCTCAGGGGTGAGCCTTCTTCATCATTGAGATAGTGCGATACAAGGCCATCCGGGCCTCTGGAGCTCCCGTATGGCTTCAACGGTTGGTTGTTTTCACTGATGATCATGACGTCCTCGTAGATACCGCCGCCGCTCACCCGCTGGCTCAGGCTCCAGAACGGGCCTGGTGTGTCGGTCGGCGTATAGAGCCCGATGTAGCGGTTACTGCTCCAGTCCAGGCGCTTGTCGTGCGACAGGCGAGCCGTATTGGGGGCACGGTTGAAAGTGCGTATTTCATAATAGGGCTCGACGTTAGCCACGTTGAGTGCGCCAAACCAGAACAGTTGCCCGGGGGCGCCGGGGAAGTTGCTGACGGTTAGCCAACTGCCATAAGAATCCGTTGTGTGATCGCTCAAGGGCGAGTATGACAGTTCAACACTTCCCAATTTGCCCTTGTGAGTGGCAGTGCTGGAACGCAGATAAGCAATAAATGAGCGCGGTGTATCATATTGGTACATGGGATGCCTCCGTTAGCAGGAGGTTCATTGTTGTTGTGCCGACTGTTTCTCGCCAGTCGCAAGCGCCCTGATGCACGGTAGGTTTTCTATGCGCTAACTGTCGGACTTTTTTAGAGCGGAAGTTTGTCCCGCTGGATCACTACGGTAACGGCGTTAAGGTGCTGCCTGATATCAATCAGTTTGCGATGAGCAGGGAGTTGTACAGATGGATGATAACAAACTAGCGGCCATTGACTATCCGCATAAGCAAGGTTCTGCCGAAATCGAACGGTACCTGCTGGGCGGGCAGGAGGGCCTCAAACCCGGGTGCTGGGTGGAGGGGCGCACGGTGTTTGGTGATGTGTTCATCGGCACACAGAACTGGGCGACTTATAGCCGGCCAGTGTTTGCTTATCTTGAGCATATCGATATTGTCCGCGTACCTGGGCAACTCGAGCGTAAACACACGGCGAGTATAGCCCAGGGCTACAGCAAGTCGTTTACGCAATCAGTGAGTGTTAACTATTCTGTGAGCGCCGCGATCAATGTTGTCAATGTTTCCTCTAGCATAGAAGTGGGCTACAGCGAGACGGAAACATGGTCGACTGATACCACCCGAAGTGAAGAGATCGTATTCAAAGGGCCGGAGGTTTATTATGGATATCAGCTGCACATGGTCTATGCCCACTGTGCAGGTAGTGCGGCAGCACAGGTAGCGCACTATTTCAGGCATCACAAGCAACTACTGCAGTACGGAAGGCGCCTGGACTTGTTCTATCTGTCATCGGTCGCGATGAATAAATTCCATTATGTAACGGAAAAAGAATCGATCGAGCCATTGACGTGGGACGCGGTGCAGCAGCAGGTGCTGGCCAATTACGACCCCGGTAGGAATGACGGCAAGTTTGATTTTGACCTGAAGGCTCACCAAAATCACTACCAGCGCTATTGAGCCAATTGCGGCGGGGCGGTGCCCTCGCCGCTACGGGGCGCTTTATTTTCGCTTGGGCACCCGCACCAACTGGCTGTCCGAATAAATGTCATGCCAGCTGCGCTTGCGTTTGTCGAAGAGGGCCCAGAGAAAGCCCAGGCCCAGGCACAACCATGAGCCTATCGCGACAACGAAGCGCAGCAAGGCCTGCCACAGACTGATGGCACTGCCGTCGGCGTTCTGCACACGAATGCCCCAGACCTGCATGCCCAGGGTCTGGCCGCCGTGGGTCCAGAACTTGGCGAAAAAGCCGAACAGGGCGAACAACAGGATCGTTGATAGCAACGGGTCGCCATCCAGGGCGCCGGACTCGGTCAATTCGCGCATACGGGCTTCACCGATGATCGCCATCTGGATCATTTTGTACGCGCCGGCGGTGACGATCAGCAGCGCGGTACACAGCAGGAAATCGTAGAACATGGCGGCCAGGCGGCGGCCGAGGTCGACCGCAGGGAAATTGCCCTCGGGTTGTAACAGGTGCTTGGGCACTGGCGAGGCCCTCCTTGCGCAAAACGCCCATTCTACGGAATTGCGCACACAAAAAAGCCCCTGCTGTTGCCAGCAGGGGCTTCTTTGTTGATGAAGATCAGCCTTCGGCTTGAACTTCGTCAGCCTGCATGCCTTTCTGGCCTTGCACGGCGATGAAGGTGACTTTCTGACCTTCTTTCAGGCTCTTGAAGCCGTTGCCCTGAATAGCGCGGAAGTGTACGAACAGATCCGGACCGCTTTCTGGAGTGATGAAACCAAAACCTTTCTCGTCGTTAAACCACTTGACGGTACCGCTCTGACGTTGGGACATTGTCTTATTTCCTTTGAAACTTAGAATTAGTAACAGCTTCTTCCAAATGAAAGAGTACTGGGCTGGGTTGCAGGAAAGTAAGAGACGTCGAACGGGTGTAGCAAAACATCAGAGCTACTGCCCAGGTCACGAACCATAGCGACCCATGCAAACACAGTGCACAGACAATACGCTAACTCAGAAGCCAAAAACAAGCCCTGCAGGCCGCTGCTTTGCTGCCTTTTGTCCACCGTTTGCGAATTTTCTACAGCTCATTCCAAGTCGCATCGGCAGGGTGTTCGAAAGTTATAAAAGGCGTTCGAATTCGAAAATCCGAACGCTTCATGACACACTGTTTCAAGTAACGATTCAGCCGCGGTAATAGCGCTGGGCAACAAAAGGCATCTTGCTGACTTTCATTGCCACGCGCTTGCCGCGCACGATGGCCCACACTGGGGTTTCCAGTGTGGTATGTGCGGCATCCAGGTAACCCATTGCCACCGGCGCGTTCAATGACGGGCCAAAGCCACCACTGCAGATGCTGCCAATAACCGTACCGGCTTCATCGACGATCTCGGCGCCCTCGCGGACCGGTGTGCGCTCCTGCGGCAGCAGGCCCACGCGTTTACGCACCACGCCACTTTGCTGCTGGGCGAAGATTGCCTCGGCACCCGGGAAGCCACCGGCGCGCTCGCCGTCGGCGCGGCGCACCTTGGAAATGGCCCAAAGCAGGCTGGCCTCGATTGGCGTGGTCTGGCCGTTCATGTCATGGCCATACAGGCACAGGCCGGCTTCCAGGCGCAGAGAGTCCCGTGCCCCCAGGCCGATCGCGGCCACTTGCGGTTCGGCCAGCAGGCGGCGGGCCAGTTCCTCGGCTTTTTCGGCTGGGACAGAAATCTCGAAACCGTCTTCACCGGTGTAACCCGAGCGGCTGACGTAGCAGTCGGCGCCCAGCAGTTGTACCGGCTGGAACTGCATGAAGGTCATCTTCGCCACGCAAGGCGCCAGGCGCTCCAGCACCTTGACTGCCGCCGGGCCCTGCAGGGCCAGCAGGGCGCGCGCTTCGAACAGTGGCTGGATCTGGCACTGATCACCAATATGCTTGCGCAAGTGGGCCAGGTCCTGTTCCTTGCAGGCGGCGTTGACCACCAGGAACAGTTCGTCGTTGCCCAGGTTGGCGACCATCAGGTCATCGAGGATGCCGCCGTGTTCGTTGGTGAACATGGCATAGCGCTGCATGCCCACCGGCAGGTCAATGATGTCGACCGGCACCAGGGTTTCCAGGGCCTTGGCCGCAGCGGCGCCGCTCAGGCGGATCTGACCCATGTGCGAAACATCGAACAGACCGGCCTGCTCGCGGCTGTGCAGATGCTCTTTCATCACCCCCAGCGGGTACTGGACCGGCATGTCGTAACCGGCGAAGGGCACCATACGGGCGCCCAGTTCCAGGTGCAAGGCGTGCAGCGGGGTCTTGAGCAGTGTTTCGGTGGACATTGATGACTCCTTGGGGCTTGAGAGGGTGTCAGCATTCGATGATGTTGACGGCCAGACCGCCGCGGGCGGTCTCCTTGTATTTGCTTTTCATGTCGGCGCCGGTCTGGCGCATGGTCCGGATGACTTTATCCAGCGAGACGAAGTGCTGCCCGTCACCGCGCAGGGCCATGCGCACGGCATTGATGGCCTTGACCGAGCCCATGGCGTTGCGTTCGATGCACGGCACCTGGACCAACCCGCCAATCGGGTCGCAGGTCAGGCCCAGGTTGTGCTCCATGCCGATCTCGGCGGCGTTCTCGACCTGCTGCACACTGCCGCCCATGACCTCGCACAGCGCGCCGGCAGCCATCGAGCAAGCAACGCCCACCTCGCCCTGGCAACCGACTTCGGCACCGGAGATCGAGGCGTTTTCTTTATAGAGGATGCCGATGGCGGCGGCGGTGAGCAGAAAACGCACCACGCCGTCGTCATTGGCGCCCGGGATAAAGCGCATGTAGTAGTGCAGCACCGCCGGGACGATACCGGCGGCGCCATTGGTCGGCGCGGTAACCACGCGCCCGCCAAAGGCGTTTTCTTCATTGACGGCCAAGGCATACAGGTTGACCCAGTCGAGCACCGACAGTGCATCGCGCAGGCTCGCCTCCGGGTTGCTGCACAGCTGGCGGTACAGCGCTGCGGCCCGGCGCTTGACCTTGAGCCCGCCCGGCAGGATGCCTTCGTTGCGACATCCGGCGGACACGCAGTCCTGCATGACCTGCCAGATATGCAACAGGCTGCTGCGGGTTTCGCTTTCCGGGCGCCAGGCCGATTCGTTGGCGAGCATGATCTGGCTGATCGACAGGTTCTGCGCCGCGCAGTGGCCGAGCAGTTCCTTGGCGGTCTTGAACGGGTAGGGCAGCACGGTGCTGTCTTCGACGATGCGGTCGGCACCGGCCGCGTCCTCATCGACCACGAAGCCACCGCCCACCGAGTAATACTCGCGGCTGCGAATCTGCAAACCGGCGGCGTCAAAGGCACGGAAGATCATGCCGTTGGGGTGAAAGGCCAGGGGTTTGCGGATCATTGCCAGGTGCTGCTTTTCGACGAAGTCGATGGCGTGCTCGCCGAGCAGGTTGAGCCGGCCGCTGCTGCGGATCGCCTGCAGGCGAGCAGAGATGCTTTCGGTATCGACCGTGTCCGGGTGTTCGCCTTCAAGGCCGAGCAGCACCGCCTTGTCGCTGCCGTGGCCTTTGCCGGTGGCGCCGAGCGAGCCGTAGAGTTCGGCCTTGACGCAGACCGTGGCGCCGAGCAGGTCGTCGCGGCGCAGGCCTTCGGCAAAGCGTGCAGCGGCGCGCATGGGGCCGACGGTATGGGAACTGGAGGGGCCGATGCCGATCTTGAACAGGTCGAAGACGCTTAATGACATGGTCGTACCCTCGTAATTGGGGAAGAGCATCGCGGGTCAAGTCGAGTCGTCGCACCGTCGCTCCCACAGGTAGGAGCGGCGGTGCGACGACTCGACTTGACCCGCGATGAGGCCATCAGACGTCCTGATAGCTCTCGATCGACGGGCAGGCGCAGACCAGGTTGCGGTCGCCGAACACGTTGTCGACCCGGCCGACCGGTGGCCAGTACTTGCCTTCCACCAGCGATGCCAGCGGATACACCGCCTGCTCACGGCTGTACGGGTGGCTCCATTCACCGGCGATTTCGGCGGCGGTGTGCGGGGCGTTCTTGAGCGGGTTGTCGTCCTTGTCCAGGCTTGCGCTTTCCACCGCGCGAATCTCTTCGCGGATGCGGATCATCGCCTCGCAGAAGCGGTCCAGTTCTTCTTTGGACTCGCTTTCGGTCGGTTCGATCATCAGCGTGCCGGCCACCGGGAACGACATGGTCGGGGCATGGAAGCCGAAGTCGATCAGGCGCTTGGCCACGTCATCGACGCTGATGCCGCTGCTGTCCTTGATCGGACGCAGATCGAGGATGCACTCGTGCGCCACCAAGCCATTGCTACCGGTGTACAACACAGGATAGTGCTCTTCCAGGCGGCGGGCGATGTAGTTGGCGTTGAGGATGGCCATCTGCGAAGCGCGCTTGAGCCCGGCGCCACCCATCATGCGGATGTACATCCAGGTGATCGGCAGGATGCTGGCGCTGCCGAACGGTGCTGCGCAGACCGCGCCCTGCTTGTTGTCCATGTGTGCATGGCCAGGCAGGAATGGCGCCAGGTGCGATTTGACGCCAATCGGGCCGACGCCCGGGCCGCCACCGCCGTGAGGGATGCAGAAGGTCTTGTGCAGGTTCAGGTGCGAAACGTCGCCACCGAACTTGCCCGGGGCGCAGAGGCCAACCATGGCGTTCATGTTGGCGCCGTCGATGTACACCTGGCCGCCGTTGTCGTGGATGATCGCGCAGATCTCGCCGATGGCTTCTTCGAACACGCCGTGGGTCGAGGGGTAGGTGATCATCAGCGCGGCGAGGTGTTCGCGGTGCTCGAGGGCCTTGGCGCGCAGGTCGTCGATGTCGACGTTGCCACGGGCGTCACAGGCAGTGACCACCACGCGCATGCCGGCCATGTGCGCGGTGGCGGGGTTGGTGCCATGGGCCGAGGACGGGATCAGGCAGATGTCGCGGCGCGCTTCGCCACGGCTCTGGTGGTAGGCACGGATGGCCAGCAGGCCGGCGTACTCGCCCTGGGAACCGGCGTTGGGCTGCAGCGACACGGCATCGTAGCCGGTGGCGGCGCAGAGCATGGCTTCCAGCTCGTGGGTCAGTTGCTGGTAACCCTGGCTCTGCTCGGCCGGTGCGAACGGGTGCAGGTTGCCGAACTCGGCCCAGGTCACCGGGATCATTTCGCTGGCGGCGTTGAGTTTCATGGTGCACGAGCCCAGTGGAATCATGGTGCGGTCCAGCGCCAGGTCTTTGTCGGCCAGGCGGCGCAGGTAGCGCATCAGCTCGGTTTCGCTGTGGTAGCGGTTGAACACCGGGTGTTCGAGGATCGCCGACTGGCGCAGCAGCGCGCGAGGCAATTGCGCTTGAACGCCGGCCGCGAGGGTGGCGAAGTCAGGGGTGGCCTTGCCATCGGCGAACAGCAGCCACAGGGCTTCGACGTCGGCCTGGCTGCTGGTTTCATCCAGCGACAGGCCCAGGCGCTGGGCATCGACCTGGCGCAGGTTCAGGCGCTGGGTGCGGGCCTGGTCGTGCAGGGCGGTGGTGGCGCTGCCGGTGGCTAGGGTCAGGGTGTCGAAGAAGTGTTCCACTTCGACCTGCACACCCAGTTGCTGCAGGCCAGCCTTGAGGATCGCGGTCAGCGCATGGGTGCGCTCGGCAATCTGCTTCAGGCCCTGCGGGCCGTGGTACACGGCGTACATGCTGGCGATGTTGGCCAGCAGTACTTGGGCGGTGCAGATGTTGCTGGTGGCTTTCTCGCGGCGAATGTGTTGTTCGCGGGTCTGCATGGCCAGGCGCAGGGCGGTCTTGCCGAAACGGTCGATCGACACACCGACCAGGCGGCCGGGCATGTCGCGCTTGAACGCGTCGCGGGTCGAGAAGTAGGCCGCGTGCGGACCACCGAAGCCCAGCGGTACACCAAAGCGCTGGGCGCTGCCGATGGCCACGTCGGCGCCGAATTCGCCCGGCGGGGTCAGCAGGGTCAGGGCCAGCAGGTCGGCGGCCACGGCCACCAGGGCATTGGCCGCGTGGAAGCGCTCGACCAGCTCACGGTAATCGAAGACTTCACCGCCGCTGGCCGGGTATTGCAGCAGGGCGCCGAAGAAGGCGCTGACATCGCTCAGTTCACGCTCGTCGCCGACGACAACCTCGATACCCAGCGGCTCGGCACGGGTGCGCAGCACGTCGAGGGTTTGCGGGTGGCAATGCACGGACGCGAAGAAGGCATGGCTGGCCTTGTTCTTGCTCAGGCGTTTGCAGAAGGTCATGGCTTCGGCGGCAGCGGTGGCTTCGTCGAGCAAGGATGCGTTGGCGATCGGCAGGCCGGTGAGGTCGCTGATCAGGGTCTGGAAATTCAGCAGCGCTTCCAGGCGGCCCTGGGAAATCTCTGGCTGGTACGGGGTGTAGGCAGTGTACCAGGCCGGGTTTTCCAGCAGGTTGCGCAGGATCGGCGCCGGGGTGTGGCAGTTGTAGTAACCCTGGCCGATGAAACTCTTGAACAGTTGGTTGTTGCTGGCGATGGCCTTGAGCGAGGCCAGGGCCTCGGCTTCGCTTTGCCCTGCGCCCAGTTCAAGGACGCTGGTGCCCTTGATGCTGTCGGGGATGACAGCGGCGCTCATGGCTTCCAGCGAGTCGAAGCCGAGGGTGGCGAGCATGTGCTGTTCGTCGCGTTGGCGCGGGCCGATGTGACGAGCGATGAATTCGTTGGCAGTGCCGAGGTTGATGGTCATGGTGGCTCCTCAGACGTCAGCGTTGGCTTTGATCAGGCGGTCGTAGGCGTCCTGGTCGAGCAGTTGCGCGACGGCGCTGGCATCGGCGGGGATGAAACGGAAGAACCAGCCTTCGCCCAGCGGGTCTTCGTTGACCCGTTCGGGGTTGTCTTCGAGCTGGTCGTTGACTGCAACCACCTCGCCGGTCAGGGGCATGTACACACCGCTGGCGGCCTTCACCGACTCGACGGTCGACGCTTCGGCGCCTTGCTCGTAGCGTTGCAGCTCCGGCAGTTGCACGTAGACCACATCGCCCAGGGCGTTTTGGGCGAAGGCGGTAATCCCGACGGTGACGCTGCCGTCAGCTTCGGTACGCAGCCATTCGTGATCTTCGGTGAATCGCAACTCGCTCATGGAAACTCCTCAAGGGCCGCAGGGGACGGCTGTGGGCATGGCTCAAGTGAGCCCAGGGATGTGTAATGCCATAGCAATAATGCGGCCATCTATAAAATATCGTTATAAAACAATACGTTATAAATTTTTCGAGTAGCGGGAGGTCTACAGCTGTAGCGAAATCACTACAGCAGAAGCTGGCAAAAAAAGCGCAAGTGGATCAGAACCTTGCACCATGGCCCTGAAACTGTGTTGTATTGATATCGATACGCTGTAGCGATTTCAGTACGGCTGCTCAGGGCTTAGCCGGGATGCCGTATTTGCGCAGACGATGGGCAATCGCGGTGTGCGAGGTTTGCAGGCGGCTGGCCAGCTGCCGGGTCGAGGGGTAGCTGCTGTAGAGCTTGGTCAGCAGGTTGCGTTCGAAGTCTTCCACGGCCTGTTCCAGGCTATCGACTTCAGCGTCATGCCCGCGGCCCACCGAGGTGCCGGCGATGTCCAGGTCGCCGATGTCCACCAGGCTGCTTTCGCTGATGGCGGCGGCGCGGAAGATCACGTTCTGCAGCTGACGCACGTTGCCCGGCCAGCGGTTGCCCAGCAGCGCCGGATAAGTGGCCGGGGCCAGGCGGCACAGTGGGCGCTGGATCTGGGTGCAGGCTTGCTGCATGAAATAGCGTGCTAACAGAAGGATGTCCTGGCCACGCTCGCGCAGCGGCGGCACCTGCAGATTGAGCACGTTCAGGCGGTAGAACAGGTCTTCGCGAAAGGTGCCTTCGGCGACCATCTTTTCCAGGTCGCGGTGGGTGGCGCTGAGGATCCGCACATTGACCTTCACCTCACGGTCGCCACCAACCCGGCGAAAGCTGCCGTCGTTGAGAAAACGCAGGAGCTTGGCCTGCAGGTACGGCGACATCTCGCCAATCTCGTCGAGGAACACCGTGCCCTGGTTGGCCAGCTCCATCAGCCCCGGTTTGCCGCCGCGTTGGGCGCCGGTGAAGGCGCCGGGGGCGTAACCGAACAGCTCGCTTTCGGCCAGGTTCTCTGGCAACGCCGCGCAGTTGAGCGCCAGAAAGGGCGCGCTGTGACGGCTGCTGATGGCGTGACAGGCGCGCGCCACCAGTTCTTTGCCGGTCCCGGTTTCACCGTGGATCAGCAACGGCGCATCCAGGGCCGCCACACGCAGGGCGCGGGCCTTGAGGGTGCGGATGGGGGGTGAGTCACCCAGCAGCGCATCGAAGCCTTCGGCGTGATCGTGGTGCAGTGCCGACAGCCGTTCGCCGATGCGGTTGGGCTGGTACAGGGTCAGCAGGGCACCGGCGTTGGTGATCGGCGTGGCATCGAGCAGCAGGGTCTGGCCGTTGAGGGTCACTTCGCGCAGCGGCAGGTGAAAGCCTTGTTCGATCAGGGCCTCGAGCAACCCCGGGTCGCCAAACAGGTCGGCCACCGAACGGTCGGACGGCTCCTGCCCACACAGCGCCACCAGTGCCGGGTTGGCCAGCAGCACATGGCCGGCGCTGTCCAGGGCCAGTACCGGGTCGCTCATCGCCGCGAGCAGGGCATCGAGTTGCAGGTGGCGGCGTTGGCCGGGGAGGATGTCGACCACTTGGACGGACTGCACGCCGTGCACGTTGAACAGCGCATCGTGCAGCTCTTCGAGCACGTGGGGGCTGAGGGTCGGGGCGTCGATATAGACGTTCGGCGGCACCATCTCCACGGCGTCCAGGTTGAGGTTGCGGGCGCCAAGCAGGGCCAGTACTTCCTGGGTGATACCGACGCGGTCGATGAAACTGACGTGGATGCGCATGGGGGGAGGGGTTCAAGGCTGCCGAAGGCGGCCAGTATGCTGTTCAGCGCAATCGCGGGGCAAGCCCGCTCCTACCTGGGTGGGAGCGGGCTTGCCCCGCGATGAGGCCCGAAGGCTATTCCAGATGTTCTGGCTTGACCGAGTCGCCAGACTTCACATCCAGCTGAGTCCGAATATCATCGAACATCAGGTCATAGATCTTGTGAGTCGACCCCAGGCTCTCGAATTTCTTCGGCGCTGGCAGGTAGCTCTGGGCCTTGCGAGTGGCGAGGCTGAGGAAGCTGGGGAGGACCTGATCCTTGGCCAGGAAGAAGTTTTCGTCCACCGGCTTGCCTTCGATGCTGCCATGCATGCGGAACTGAATGCCTCGGCCTTCCCTGGGGTCCTGCGCCACTTCGTAATTGATGTTCAGGTCATAGCTGTGATCATTCTTGTTCAGCGCGGTGCGCTCGATATGGACGTGACCAGGTTGAAACTGGGCCATGGTGCGATCCTCCGGAAGGTTGAAAATGGCGGGCCCGCAAGCCCGCCCACTGCATTCAACGGTAGCTGATTCCAGGCTTCGAGGTGCTCACCCGGGTACCGGCCGTACCCTTGACGATATCCTCGATGTCGGCCAGCGAACCGATAACCGCCACTTTGCCGGTGTTACGCGCAAAGTCGCAAGCAGCCTGGACCTTCGGGCCCATGGAGCCTGCGGCAAAGCCGAGGCGTTCGAGCTCGTCCGGGTGCGCCTGGGCAATGGCTTTTTGGGTCGGCTTGCCGTAGTCGATGAACGCGGCGTTGACGTCGGTGGCGATCACCAGCAGGTCGGATTCCAGCTGTTCGGCCAGCAGCGCCGAGCACAGGTCCTTGTCGATCACCGCCTCGATGCCCTTGAGCTTGTGGTCGGCGTCATACATGGTCGGAATGCCGCCACCGCCGGCGCAGATGACGATGCTGCTCTTTTCCAGCAGCCATTTGATCGGGCGAATCTCGAAGATGCGCTTGGGTTTCGGGCTGGCTACCACACGGCGGTATTTATCGCCGTCGGCCTTGACCACCCAGCCTTTCTCCTTGGCCAGGCGCTCGGCGTCTTCCTTGCTGTAGACCGGGCCGATGAACTTGGTCGGGTCCTTGAAGGCCGGGTCGTTGGCGTCCACCTCGACCTGGGTCAGGAGGGTGGCGAACGGCACTTCGAAGTCCAGCAGGTTGCCCAGCTCCTGTTCGATGATGTAGCCGATCATGCCCTCGGTTTCCGCCCCGAGCACGTCCAGTGGGTAGGCTTCGTCAGGCTTGTAGGATTGCGCCTGCAATGACAGCAGGCCAACTTGCGGGCCATTGCCGTGGGCGATGACCAGCTCGTTACCCGGATGGATCTTGGCGATCTGCTCGGCGGCGATGCGGATATTGGCGCGCTGATTGTCTGCAGTCATGGGTTCGCCACGGCGCAGCAGGGCGTTGCCGCCCAATGCAACAACGATACGCATGATGATGTCCTTCTAGGAAAGGGAGATGCCACCCTGTAGGAGCGGGCTTGCCCCGCGATGGCGGTGCATCTGCTGCACCGCGGTGACGTTATCGCGGGGCAAGCCCGCTCCCACAGTAGTTGGCAGCTGGATTACAGGTCAGCCAGGGTCGACACCAGGATCGCCTTGATGGTGTGCATGCGGTTTTCCGCTTGCTCGAAGGCGATGCAGGCTGGCGACTCGAACACGTCGTCGGTCACTTCGATACCGTTGGCCAGGTTCGGGTACTGCTCGGCGATCTGTTTGCCGACCTTGGTGTCGGAGTTGTGGAACGCTGGCAGGCAGTGCATGAACTTGGTCCGCGGGTTGCCGGTGGCTTTCATCAGCTCGGCGTTGACCTGGTACGGCAGCAGTTGCTGGATGCGTTCGCCCCAGGCTTCAACCGGCTCGCCCATCGATACCCAGACGTCGGTGTGGATGAAGTCGACGCCCTTGACCGCGGCTTTCGGGTCTTCGGTCAGGGTGATGCGCGCGCCGCTTTCTTCTGCGTATTTCTTGCAGCGGGCGACCAGGTCGTCGTGCGGCCACAGGGCTTTCGGCGCGCAGATGCGTACGTCCATGCCGAGCTTGGAACCGACCAGCAGCAGCGAGTTGCCCATGTTGTTACGGGCGTCGCCCAGGTAGGCGTAGCTGATGTCGTGGATCGGTTTGTCGGCGTGCTCACGCATGGTCAGCACGTCGGCGATCATCTGGGTCGGGTGATATTCGTCGGTCAGGCCGTTGAACACCGGCACGCCGGCGAACTTGGCCAGTTCTTCGACGATTTCCTGTTTGAAGCCACGGTACTCGATGGCGTCATACATGCGCCCGAGCACGCGGGCGGTGTCCTTCATACTCTCCTTGTGGCCGATCTGCGAGGAGTTCGGGTCGATGTAAGTGACGTTGGCGCCCTGGTCGTAGGCAGCCACTTCGAAGGCGCAACGGGTGCGGGTCGAGGTCTTCTCGAAAATCAGCGCAATGTTGTTGCCTTTGAGGTGTTGTTGCTCGGTGCCGGTGTACTTGGCACGTTTCAGGTCGCGGGACAGGTCCAGCAGGTAGCGCAACTCGCGAGGGGTGTGGTGTTCCAGGCTCAGCAGGTTACGGTTGTGGATGTTGAACGCCATGATGATTCTCCTGTTCTTGGGAACGGAAAGCGGTGATCGGCCCGCCTGCACCTCTGGGTGCAGGCGGTTGATGGTCGTTTAGTAGTCGATAGGGTCGCGCACGATCGGGCAGGTCATGCAGTGACCGCCGCCGCGGCCACGGCCCAGTTCGCCGGCGCTGATGGTGATGACTTCGATGCCCGCCTTGCGCAGCAGGGTGTTGGTGTAGGTGTTGCGGTCGTAGCCGATGACCACGCCAGGCTCTACCGCCACCACGTTGTTGCCGTCATCCCATTGCTCGCGTTCGGCGGCGAAGCTGTTGCCGCCGGTCTCGACCACGCGCAGTTTTTTCAGGTTGAGCGATTCGGCGACCACATCGAGGAACGACTTGTTCTCGCGGCGCACGTCCATGCCGTATGGCTTGCTGCTGTCCGGACGGATGACGAACGGGACGATTTCCTTGACCACTTCCGGGAAGACCGTGACCAGGTCGCGGTCGCAGAAGCTGAATACGGTATCCAGGTGCATCGCTGCGCGGGATTTCGGCAAGCCGGCCACCACGACCTTCTCGACCGCGCCTTTGGCAAACAGCGATTGCGCCAGTTGACCGATGGCCTGACGCGAGGTGCGCTCGCCCATGCCGATCAGTACCACGCCATTGCCGATCGGCATGACGTCGCCGCCTTCGAGGGTGGCCTTGCCGTGGTCATGGTCCGGGTCGCCGTACCAGACTTCAAAGTCGGCACCGGTGAACTCGGGGTGGAACTTGTAGATGGCGGTGGTCAGCAGGGTTTCCTGGCGTCGCGCTGGCCAGTACATCGGGTTGAGGGTTACGCCGCCGTAGATCCAGCAGGTGGTGTCGCGGGTGAACTGGGTGTTGGGCAGTGGGTCGAGCAGGAAGCTTGAGTGGCCCAGGTAGTCGCGGTACATCTTGATGACGCTGGCGCCTTCGCTGTCGGGCAGGTCTTCACCGGCGACGCCGCCGATCAGGAACTCGGCCAGTTTGCGTGGCTCCAGGCCTTCGAGCCAGCTGCGCACTTCGTTGGTCAGGCCGACACCGACGGTGTCTGGGGTGATCTTGCGGTCGAGGATCCATTTCAGCGCTTCGGGGTTCTGGATGGTCTCGGTCAGCAGGTTGTGCATTTCCAGCACTTCGATGCCACGCTCACGCATCTTGGTGACGAAGTCGAAGTGGTCGCGCTTGGCCTGATTGACCCAGATGACGTCATCGAACAGCAGTTCATCGCAGTTGCTCGGGGTCAGGCGCTGGTGCGCCAGGCCAGGGGAGCAGACCATCACTTTGCGCAGTTTGCCGGCTTCGGAATGTACGCCGTACTTAACTTTATCCGTGGACATGGTTCATTTCCTCCAAGTTGCGAAAACGGGTGGTTACAGAGTCAGGAAGCCGTCGTACAGGCCATAGGCAGCCACCAGGGCGCCGATGACTACGGCGGCGAAGATCAGCTTCTCCACGTTGGTAAAAATCGGTTGGCCGACCTCGCGCTTGGCCTTGGCGAACAGGATCACGCCAGGGGCATACAGTAGGGCCGAGAGCAGCAGGTATTTGACGCCACCGGCATACAGCAGCCAGATCGCGTAGATCAGGGCGATGGCGCCGATGACCAGGTCCTTCTTACGTTCGGCCAGGGCCTGTTCGTAGGTTTCGCTGCGCAGGGCGAGCAGAAAGGCATAGGCCGCCGACCACAGGTAAGGCACCAGGATCATCGAGGTGGCGAGGTAGATCAGTGACAGGTAGGTACTGGCCGAAAACAGAGTGATGACCAGGAAGATCTGCACCATGGCGTTGGTCAGCCACAGGGCGTTGGCCGGTACGTGGTTGGCGTTCTCGCGGCGCAGGAACTCCGGCATGGTGTGGTCTTTGGCGGCGGCAAACATGATCTCGGCGCACAGCAGTACCCAGGACAGCAGGGCACCGAGCAGCGAGATGATCAGGCCGACGCTGATCAGCACCGCGCCCCAGTGACCAACCACGTGCTCAAGCACGGCGGCCATCGATGGGTTCTGCAGCTTGGCCAGTTCCGGTTGGGTCATGATGCCCAGCGACAGCACGTTGACCAGCACCAGGAACAGCAGCACGGTGATGAAACCGATCACCGTGGCCTTACCCACGTCCGAGCGTTTTTCTGCCCGGGCCGAGAAGATGCTCGCGCCCTCGATACCGATGAACACCCAGACGGTGACCAGCATCATGTTGCGCACCTGGTTCATCACGCTGCCCAGGTCCGGGTTCATCGAGCCCCAGATGTCAGCGGTGAAGATGTCCAGCTTGAAGGCGAACAGGGCGATCAGTACGAACAGTGCCAGCGGCACGACTTTGGCCACGGTGGTGACCAGGTTGATGAATGCCGCTTCCTTGATGCCGCGCAGTACCAAAAAGTGCACGGCCCAGAGCAGCACCGAGGCGCCGATGACCGCCGCCGGGGTGTTGCCCTCGCCAAAAATCGGGAAGAAGTAGCCGAGGGTGCTGAACAGCAACACGAAGTAGCCGACGTTGCCGAGCCAGGCACTGATCCAGTAGCCCCAGGCTGAAGAAAAGCCCATGTAATCGCCGAAACCGGCCTTGGCGTAGGCGTATACCCCGCCGTCCAGGTCAGGCTTGCGATTGGCCAGGGTCTGGAACACGAAAGCCAGGGTCAGCATGCCGATGGCGGTGATGCCCCAGCCGATCAGAACAGCGCCTACATCGGCACTTGCGGCCATGTTTTGCGGCAGCGAAAAGATCCCGCCGCCGATCATCGAGCCGACCACAAGTGCAACCAGTGCACCAAGTCGTAGTTTTCCGGGAGCGTCTGACATTGATTAACTCCGTACCAGGAGAAGAGATGACGCTAGAATAAATCCAGCGGCGAAGTCATTAGCTGATTCAGGTCAGTTCATGAGGACATTCCATTGCAAATCAGTGACTGAAACAGCCTCCTGGAGTATGCCGAGCACAGTGCTGCAAGCCTTGTCCACTGGCACCTCCATGGCGTTTTAGAGCAATCGCTCTTGCGGGGCTGCGAGAATTGAAGCTAGTCCGTTTTGGGCGAATCGCAAATTTTTCCTGAGAAATTATCTTATTAGCTTGAAGAAGCGGAAATTGTGCACAAAACTCACCATTTAGTTCGTCAGGCATAGACGCGCTAGTTATGAGCAGGGAGCGCTTAGTGGTTTAATATATATAGACGCTTACTCTGAGCTTATATTTAACTCAGGGTGTACCTTCGGCGTTACAAACACGAGACAGAAAGGGGATCTCTATGTCCGAACCTGGACAGAAACTGCGCCTGGGTGCGTTGATCGCCTTGGTGGTCGGCTCGATGATTGGCGGCGGGATCTTTTCGCTGCCGCAGAACATGGCCGCGCGTGCCGACGTCGGCGCCGTGCTGATCGGTTGGGGCATCACGGCGGTGGGCATGTTGGCCCTGGCCTTTGTGTTCCAGACCCTGGCCAACCGCAAGCCGGAGCTAGATTCCGGCGTGTATGCCTATGCCAAGGCCGGCTTTGGCGAGTACATGGGGTTTTCTTCAGCCTGGGGTTACTGGATCAGCGCCTGGCTGGGCAACGTCGGCTACTTCGTGCTGCTGTTCAGCACCCTGGGCTTCTACTTCCCGGTGTTTGGCGAGGGCAACACGCCGATTGCCATCGCTTGCGCCTCGTTGCTGCTGTGGGCGGTGCATTTTCTGGTGCTGCGCGGGATCAAGGAGGCCGCATTCATCAACCAGGTGACCACCGTGGCGAAGATCGTGCCGCTGGTGATGTTCATCGTCATTGCTGCCGTGGCCTTTCGTGCCGACATTTTTACCCGTGACATCTGGGGCTTGAGTAACCCGAAGTTTGGCGGGGTGCTCGACCAGGTGCGTAACATGATGCTGGTGACGGTGTTCGTGTTCATCGGCATCGAGGGCGCCAGCGTTTACTCGGGTCGGGCGGCGAAACGCTCGGATGTGGGCAAGGCCACGGTGATCGGTTTTATTGGCGTGCTGGCCCTGCTGGTGCTGGTCAACGTACTGTCGCTGGGGGTCATGACCCAGCCGGAACTGGCGGCGCTGCAGAACCCGTCGCTGGCTTCGGTGCTTGAACATATCGTTGGGCCCTGGGGCGCGTTGCTGATCAGCATCGGCCTGGCAGTGTCGCTGCTGGGGGCGTTGCTCTCGTGGGCCTTGCTGTGCGCCGAGATTCTGTTCGCCACGGCCCGCGACCAGACCATGCCGCGCTTTCTGGCCAAGGAAAATGCCAATCACGTACCGGCCAATGCGCTGTGGCTGACCAATGTGATGATTCAGCTGTTCTTGCTGATCACCCTGTTTTCCGCCGGGACCTACACCAGTCTGATCTACCTGGCCTCGTCGATGATCCTCGTGCCGTACCTGTGGTCGGCGGCTTACGCGGTGTTGCTGGCGGTGCGCGGCGAGTCGTACGCAGGGCACCCGGGCGCGCGGCGCAAGGACCTGGTGATTGCGGGCATCGCGTTGATCTACGCGATCTGGCTGCTGTATGCGGGTGGACTGAAGTACCTGCTGCTGTCGGCGCTGCTGTATGCGCCGGGGGTGATCCTGTTTGCCCGGGCCAAGCATGAGCAGGGGCAGGCACTGTTCACCACCTGGGAGAAGCTGATCTTTGCCGCCGTACTGGTGGGCGCGGGGTTGGCGGCTTATGGCTTGTACAGTGGGGTGTTGAGCCTTTGAAAGCATCGCGGGCTTGACCCGCGATGGTGTCACCATCGCGCCAAAGCCGAGCCCAGCTCACAAGCCCCACGCTGCCAAGCCAACGGCGCGCCTTCGACCAGCAACGGCGCCTTCAGCCGTTGCGTCATCCCCCAGGGCGTCTGCTCCAGCAGCGGGTTCAGATCCGCTGCCGTCTCAGCCTGCAACGGCAAATCCGCTGCCCCCGTGCCCTGATCGATCAGCAGCTTCGCCGTGCGCGCCAGCGACAGGCGCAGGGTTGCCCCGCAACCGCTGCCCAGGCGTTCGCTGTAGGCCTTGATCGCCGCAGCCGCCATCAGGTACCCGGTGCCATGGTCCAATGCCTGCACCGGTAGCGGCACGGGCTTTTCAGCCTGTTGCCAATGCATGCCTTCACAAGCGATGCCGCAGCTCATCTGCACCAGGCTATCGAAGCCCCGGCGCTGTTGCCAGGGGCCGCTCCAGCCATAGGCGTTGAGGCTCACATCAATCAGTCCGGGGTTGAGTTGGCGGCGCTGCTCGCTGGCATACCCCAGTCGTTCGAGGGCATCGGCGCGGTAACCATGCAGGAGAATATCGGCTTCACTGAGTAGGCATTCAAACACCCGTCGATCATCCCCATCGTGCAAGTCAAGGCGCGCACAACGTTTACCCAAGGTCACCTCGGCGACCACTGCCGGCTCTTCCCAGCCCGGTGGATCGATACGCAGCACATCGGCGCCAAAGCCAGCCAGCAGGCGGCTGGCTGTGGGGCCGGCGAGGATCCGGGTCAGGTCCAGGACCTTGACCCCGGCCAAAGGTCGGACGGCGTTACCGGTCCAGCGTCTGGTTGTAAAGGCTGGAGCCAGTTGGCGGTGAATCAACGGCTCGGCATTCACTGCCAGGCCCTGAGGGTGGGCGGACCATTCGGGCCAGTTACGCATTTGCGCGGCGCAACCGCCCGCGGTGACTATCGCGCTTTCCAGCTCGCTTGCGCGCCAGCGCGCAACCAGATCAGCCATTTGTGCGCGATCAGCCGCACGGCCCACTACTTTTTCGGCGGCAGCTCGATGATGAGTTGCATTGGTATGAAGACGGATCCAGCCATCCTCGGTCGGGTAGTCACCGGCAATCGGATCCCACAGCGGCGGTGTGCCCCATCCTTGCGGGCGCAGGCTGGTGGCAAACCAGAACGAGCTCAGGCGGCGGTCAACCTCGACGGCAGGTTGTTGCTCGAGCTGGCGCTGCAGCAGTTCTGTGATTGCCAGGCCGCAGGCGGCAATGCTGCTACTGGCAAGTTCGGTGACGGCGAAGGTCGAAGGCAGGGCGCCGCTGCCGCGAAAGTACAGGGCGTTGAGCAGTGCCGTTGGCAACTGCAGTTCGGCGACAAGGGTGTCCAGTAGCGCGGTCATCAATGGCCCTCCGGCAGAAGGGCCATTGCAGACCATCAGGGGCGCCAGGTCAAACCCTGAACTGATCCATCAAGGCCATCTGCTGCGACGACAGGGTGTTGAGCTGGCTGCTCACCTGCGCCGATTCGGCGGCCTGGCCGGTCAGGGTCTCGGTCACGCCACGGATCGCCGAGACGTTGCGGTTGACCTCTTCGGCCACTGCGCTCTGTTGCTCGGCGGCACTGGCGATCTGCAGGTTCATGTCGCTGATCACGGTCACCGCCTCGCTGATCTTGTCCAGCGCCTGCACCGCCTGGTGGATCTGCCCGGCGTTTTCCTGGGCCTTGCCGTGGCTCGAATGCATGGTCGCCACCACCTCGCGGGTGTTGCTCTGGATGCGCTCGATCACCTGGCGGATCTCTTCGACCGAGTCCTGGGTGCGTCGCGCCAGGTTGCGCACTTCATCTGCCACTACGGCAAAACCGCGGCCGCTTTCACCGGCGCGGGCGGCCTCGATCGCGGCGTTGAGGGCCAGCAGGTTGGTCTGCTCGGCGATGCTGCGGATTACCTCCAGCACCGAACCGATCTGCTCGCTGTTTTGTGCCAGGGTTTCCACTTCGCTCACGGCCTTGCTGACCTCTTGGGCGAGCACGGTGATGTCGCGGGTGCTGCGCTCGATGATCGCCATACCGTCCTTGGCCGAACGGTCGGCTCCGCGGGCGGCGTCGGCGGCACTGGCGGCGCTGTTGGCGACGTCGTGGGCGGTGGCGCTCATCTCGTTGGAGGCGGTGGCCACCTGGTCGATCTCGCGAAACTGCACCTGCATGCCTTCACTGGTGCGCTGGGCAATTGCCGAAGACTGATCGGCCGTAGCCCGGGCCTGGGTGATGCTCTGCTTGATCTGGGCGATGGTCGGCTGCAGCTTGTCGAGGAAGCGGTTGAAGCCGCCGGTCAGCCGGCCCAGTTCGTCCTTGCGCGCATAGCGCAGGCGCTGGGTCAGGTCGCCGTCGCCGCTGGCGATGTCTTCGAGCATGCTCGCCACGGTGTTCAGCGGGCGGGTCACGCCGGTGGCGGTCAGCCACATCAGCAGCAGGCCGCCGAGGCCGGCCAGGGTGGCGAACAGCACCACCTTGAGGGTGCCGCTGGTGCGGGCGTCTTCGAGGGTGGCCTGCAGGCTGATGGCGTCGGCCAGCAATACCTGTTTGGGCAGGTCGATGAGAATGCCCCAGGGCTTGCTGTCGGCAATCGGCTGTACCGGATTGACGGCGCGGATGGTTTCGCCTTGTTCAAGGATCAGCGGCTGGTTGGCGGCGAGCTTTTGCAGCGCCTGCTGACCGTCCTGGTCGATGGCCTTGCCGACCTTGCCGGCATCGTTGCTGTTGGCGGCCAGCAGGCCGCTAGGGGCGACGATCATCAAGCGCCCGGCGCCATTGAACAGCTCCTGCTGGGCCTTGGCGGCGGCAGACTGCAGCGCATCGAGGGAAATATCCGCGCCCGCCACGCCGATCACCTTGCCGTTGTGCAGCAGCGGCATGGTGATGCTGGTCATCAGCATCTGCTTGCCCCCCACAGTGTCGGAGTAGGGCTCAAGCAGGCACGAGTGCGCACTGTTGCGCGAGCAGGTGTACCAGACGTTGTACGGCGTGCCGCTGAGGTTGATCTCGGTCTTGTTCAGGTCGACATCGCTGATCACCGTGTTCAGCGCCTGGCCCTGGGCACGGCTCCAGTAGCTGGCGAAGCGGCCGCTTTCGTTGCTCAGGCGCTTGGCATCGTTGGCGAAGGCGCTGTCGCCGCCGTCCAGGCCGTCGGGCTCGAAGGCCAGCCATACGCCCAGCACGTCGGGGTTGCGCTTGAAGCTGGTAGCCAGGCTCTGGTTGATCGCTTCACGCAGGTCGCCGCCGCTCAGGCCTCGGTCGCGTGCCAGTTGCTGCAGGTCCTGGACCTGGTCGGCGAGGGCGATGATGACGGTCTGGCTGTCGCTGAAGGTGCGTCGCAGCATCTCGGATTTTTCGCCGGCGCGGGCCTGCAGCAGGGCCTGGACATTGCGCGTGAGCATGGTGGTGCTGGCGTCGCCGACCAGTTCATCGCTCTGGCGCGATTGATACAGGTTGGTGCCAACGACAAGTGCGACCACCCCAAGCAGGCAGAGGCCGGAGAGCAGGACGATTTTCAGGCGGATCGAGAGCGTGTCGAACATGGACGTACTCACTAAAAGGCAGGCAGGTAGAGGACCGAGCCACGGGGCGGGCTCGATTCGCTACATCCTTTTAGCGATAACAGTTCATCGGCCTTATAGCCTTAGCCATGAGTGCTCGCCGATGAACGGTCGGCAAGGCTCAAGGGCGCGGTTTCCGGCCGCGACCAGATCCACAGGTTGCCCAGGGTCATGCCGGTAATGGCCAGAAACACCGGCCAGCGGTGGTCGAGGACCACCAGCATGAGGCTGGCGCACAGCAGCATGCTGATGGTGGCGCTGACCTTGGCCCGGCGCTGGATCACCTTGCCGTTGCGCCAGTTGCTCAGGATCGGTCCGAACAGGCGGTGGTTTTCCAGCCAGGCGCTCAGACGCGGCGAGCTGCGGGTGGCGGCCCAGGCGGCGAGGAGGATGAATTCGGTGGTGGGCAGGCCGGGAATCACGATCGCCACCAGGCCGATGCCCAGGCTGACGTAAGCCAGCAGGCCGAAGAGCAGGCGCGAGAGTTTTGAAGCGGCTGGGCGGGTCATGGGCTTGTCGGTGTGCACGGGCAAGGCCCGGTTACCACGAGGGTAACCGGGTAGGGCGCATCAGGCCAGTTCGGCTTTAGGCGCAGTTGCGTAGGCGTGTTTGAGCAACTCGGTGAAACGCTCGAAGGCGGCCACGGCGCCTTGCTCGGCCTTGGCTTCTTCTTCGGCGCTCAGTTCCAGGCCGTCGAGGATGCGGGTGAACTGCTTCCAGCCCTCGGCGCGGCCACCGGCCGGCTCGCCCAGGTGACGGGCGCCGAAGCTGTCCGACAGGCCCAGGCCGACGGCACGCTTGATCAAGAACGCGGCGCCGAGCTTGGACCCTTCGGAGACGAAGATCCAGCCCATGGCTTCACCCAGGCTGGGGTTTTGCAGGGCGCCGGCGAAGTCGGCGGGTATCCCGGTGTTCAGGTCGGCCAGGTCCAGGCCGGCCTGTTCGGCGCGGCAACGCTCGGCCAGGTCGGGGACGATGGCGATCAGTGCCGGGTCGGTGTACAGCGCCTTGAGTTCGGACTGGAACAGGTACTGGGCAACCACGAAGCGGGCGAAGCTCTCGCGGGTTTCGAACGGCGCGTGGGATTTGACCAGGGCGTCCAGCTCGGTGTGCGGGGCGTGGGTCAGCTGGTTCAAGCGTTGCGAGCGCAGGCTGGTGCGTTCGGCGGTGGTAGCGGCGGTCATGGTGATTCCTTGCGAAATGGGCGTGCCTGATGACTAGACGAATGAGAAGACGCGGGACAGTAAAAAAACCTCACCTGCAGGGGGCTGCTTTTGCAGCCCATCGCGGGTCGAGCCCGCTCCCGCAGGAAGCCGGTCAGATATCCCAGACCAGATTGATAGCGAAGTTACGGCCCGGCATGGTCAGGCGGTCGAGGTTGGCGGGGGCGGTTACTGCCGCTTCGCCGAGGCCGTCGTAGCCGCGCACGTCATCCCACTGCCAGTACTTTTTGTCGGTCAGGTTGTAGAGGCCGGCGTTGACAGTGATGTCGTCGCTGACCTTGTAGAAGCCGGTCAGGTCGAGCACGCCGTAGCCGGGGGTGCGGAACTGCTTGCTGGTGCCGTCGGGGGCGAAGAAGGTGGTGTCGTCGACGCGGTCCTTGCGCTTGACCAGGGTCCAGCTCAGCAGCGCACCGTATTGCTCCTGCTCGTAACCCAGGCCCATCACTGCGGTCAGCGGGTTGACGCTGTTGAGCGGCTGGCCGGTGTCGTCGTTGCGGCCATAGTGGTAGGCCAGCGAGCCTTGGGTGTAGAGGCCGTGGGGTGCACCGAAGGCGTCGAGGTTAAGGCGGCCCTTGAACTCGGCACCCTTGATGGTGGCGTGCTTGATGTTGTTGGCTTCGAAGGTCTGGCCCAGGTTGTTGCCCTGCACGGCGTCTTCGTTGATGAAATCGCGGTACTTGTTGTAGAACACCGCGACATCGAAGTTACCCGCCTCGAAGTTGCCGCGCAGGCCGGTCTCGTAGCTCTTGCTCTTTTCCGGCTCGAGGTCGGAGTTGCCGCGCACGCTGTAGCCCTGGCCCGGGTTCTCGAAGCGGCCGTACAGTGCCTTGGCGGTCGGCGTGCGGAAGCCTTCGGCGTACTGGCCGTACCAGGTGTAGTTGTCGTTGAAGGCGTAGGTCAGGCCGAACTTGGGCGAGACCCGGTGCCATTTCTTCGCATCGTCGTCGACCGGGTCGGCGGGGTTGGCGCCAACCCCACGGAGGAACTCATCGGACATGTGCGGCTTGAGCTTGGTGTAGTCGTAGCGCGCGCCCGGCAGGAAGGTCCACTGGTTCCAGCGGATCTCGTCCTGGGCAAACAGGCTGTAGGTGTTGACGGTCGGATCGGGGAAATCGCTGACCAGCGCCTGGCTGTCATTGGTGCTGACCTGGCCGATGAAGCGGCAGGCACCGCCGACGTTCAGGCAGGTACCGGTACCGCTGCGCGAACCGGTGACCTTCTGGTGCTTGAGGGTGGTGCCGTAGGTCAGCAGGTGCTCGGTCGCGCCGATGCTGAAGGCCTTGTCCAGCTGGGCGTCGAACACCCACTGGCGGTCCTTGTAGGTGGTCTGGCGGTCACGGAACACCTGGCGGCCCGAAGCAAAATAAAGCTCTTCGGTACGCTGGTCGGTCTTGCCGATCTGATAGTTCAGGCTCCACTTCATGTTGTCGGCCAGCGCGCTGCCCAGGGCGAACTCGTGGTTGATGCCGAAGCGCTCGCGGGTCACGGTGTCGTTGCCGGTGCGGTCGCGGTACGAGTTCATCGCGCCGAAGCCAGGAATGAACGGCCCGCCCACGGCGCTCTTGAGCTTGAGGTCGCGGTCGTCCTTGTAGTGTTCGTAGGTGAAGGCCAGGCGCGCGTCGTCGGCGTAGTTCCAGCCGGCCTTGGCCAGGATGTTGGTGGTGCGCACGTCTTCGGGGTTGGCGGCGGTACGCGCCAGGCCCGTGCCGCCGTGGCTGCTGTAGGACTCGGTTTCATGGCCGTTGCGCTGGCTCAGGTGCAGCAGGCCGTCGAACTCACCCTGGCGGCCGGCGACGGTAGCCGAGTTCAGCCAGCTTTCGTCTGCCGAGCTGTAGCCGGTCTTCAGGCGTGCGCCGACGTCCTGGCCGGGCTTGATGATGTCGTCGGGGTCGAGGGTGAAGTAGCTGACCGCGCCGCCAATGGCGTTGCTGCCGTACAGCACCGAGGCCGGGCCACGGAGGATCTCCACGCGCTTGATGATTTCAGGGTCGACGTAGTTGCGCTGGGTCTGGGCGTAGGGGCCGAAGAAGAAGCTGTCGGGGATCGCCACGCCGTCGATCTGGGTCAGCACCCGCTCACCGTCGATACCGCGGATGTTGTAGCCGTTCAGACCGCTGCGCTGGCCGGTGCCGCTGACCGAAACGCCAGGCTCGTAACGCACCAGTTCCTTGATGTTGTTGACGTTCTGGCGGTCGAGCTGCTCGCGGGTCTGCACGCTGACGGTGCTCGGCACCTGGCTGATGTCCTGGGCGCTACGGGTGGCGCTGACGGTGATCTGTTGCAGGGCGATGGCCTTGCTGGCGCTGCGTTCAATCACCACGTTGCCACTGCTCAGGGTGCGGTAGCTCAGGCCGGTGCCAGCCAGCAGGCGCTGCAGGGCAGCTTCCGGTTTCAGCGAACCCTGCACGCCCGGTGAGGCGACGCCTTCGGCCAGTTCAGCAGAGAAGCCCACTTGCCAGCCGGTCACCGCAGTAAAGGCGTTGAGCGCCGACACCAGCGGTTGCTGGTCGATGGCGAAGCGGTAGTCGCCCATGCGCGGGGCGCTGGCCTGGGCCGGTTCTGCGGCCAGCGCCGGCAGGCTGCAGGCGCCGCTGGCGAGCATGGCCAGGGTCAACAGGGAGAGCGTGCAACGCTGCAGGCCGGGGGTACGTGAAGTGGCTGAAGATCGACGAGTGAAACCAGTGGACATCGAAAGCGCTCCCTGTCGCGCGAATGTTATAGGTGCATACTGATTCAAAAATAAGAATCAGTTGCATTGGCTATAACGAGACGTAACAGCTTCAGGGATCGCGTAAAAAAACTTTTGCGTCAGTTCAGAATCACCAGCGCCGGGTACTCGTGCAACTGCGCCGAGGTGATGTGCGCCAGGGCGCGCAGGGTTTCCAGCGGCTGGTCGAGGCGATAGTTGCCGGTGACGGCGACGTTTTCCAGGTGCTCGTTGCCGTTGATGATCCAGCCGGGGTAGTAGCGGCGCAGCTCGGCCAGTACCTGGCTCAACGGGCAGTTCTCGAACACCAGCCGGCCCTGGACCCAGGCCAGGTCTTTTTGCGCATCCAGGCGCCCGCGCTGGCCGAAGCCGTTGGGGCCGACGCTGATGCTGTCGCCGGCCGAGAGGCGAATGCGCTGGTCGCTGCTGGCCTGCAGGTCGACGTCGCCGCGCTGCACTCGTACCTGCGCTTCGCCGTTGAGGTAGCGTACGGCAAAATCGGTATCGCGCACGCTGGCGCGCAGCGGGCCGGCTTGCAGCTCCAGGGGCGGTTGGCCGCCGCCGGGAATCTCGAAGTAGGCCTCGCCCTGCAGCAGCCGGGCTACCTGGCGGTTGTCGTGCAGGTCGCTGGCAAACGCCGAATTGGTGTTGAGCAAGACCTTGGAGCCGTCATCCAGCTGAAGCCGCTGGCGTTCACCCACTACGGTCAGGTGATCGGCCTGCAGGCGCACCGGCAGGTTGCCGACGGTAAAAATCCCCACCAGCAAAACGGCAGCTGCGGCCAGGGGCTTCCAGTGCGGGCGGATGCGTGAACGCAAGGTGCGGCGCTGCACCTGATGGAGTTGTCCGGCCACCTGACGCAGCGGCGCGCCGTTCCAGATGGCTTCGGCCTCGACATAGGCGCGGGCATTGGCCGGGTCTTCTTCGAGCCAGGCTTCGAAGGCCTGGGTGTCTTCGGCGCTGGCGCATTGCAGGCGGATCAGCCAGTCCAGGGCCTGGTCCATGGCACGGTCACTGGCAGCTTGGCCAGGCGGCGAGGGGCGAGGGGAGGGACTGTCGGTCACGGGTGGGTCCTTGGCGGGGCTGGCGCTTTTTTGCGAATGATCCGGGGTATCCATGGGGATGGCAAGGTTTTAGCTGCGATCCACGACGGGCTGTTTACTTCAGCCGGTCGGCTACCCCTACACAGATGGCCATGATCAGTTTCAGTTCCTTCTGAACCGTGCTTGCCGACACCTTCAATTGTTCGGCGATTTCCAGGTAGCTGGCGCCATGCAGGCGGCTGAGGATGAAAATCCGTTGCTGGCGCTCGGTCAATTGCCCAAGGCTGACGCTCAGGCGTTTGAGCAGTTGTTCGGCGTGGGCGGCGTCTTCGGCGCTGCTGCTGGGTGCGGCGACGTTGTGCAGGATCTGCTCGGGCACATCGTCAACCAGGTTGCGCGACTGCGCCCGGCGGGCGCGCAAATGATCGAGGGCGAGGTTGCGCGCGGTCTGGAACACGAAGGGTTCGAGGTGCTCGATGGGGCGTTCGCCAAGGGCACGGGTTACCCGCAGGTAAGTCTCCTGCAACAGGTCTTCGGCAGTGCTGGGGTTATCCACCATGCGCTGCAGGGTGCGCAGCAGGCTGACCCGCTGCGCGAGGAAAACGGCGTTGAACTGGGACTGACTCACAGCGGTACCCGACCATGGTGTGGCGAATGATAATGCTTATCATCAACGCTTTGGTCAAGTACCGGGTCTTTTTAAGCTCCCAGTCAACGGGCGTTGCACAGCGCCAGGCAGTTATCCAGCATGCGGTTGGAGAAGCCCCACTCGTTGTCGTACCAGGCCAGTACCTTGAGCATGCGCCCGTTAGCCCGGGTGTGGTTGGCGTCGAAGATCGACGACAGCGGGTTGTGGTTGAAGTCGCAGGACACCAGCGGCAGGCTGTTGTAGCCCAGCACCTTGGAATGCCGGCTGGCTTCCTTGAACAGCGCGTTGACGGCCTCGGCCGTGGCCTCGCACTCAAGATTGACGGTCAGGTCCACCAGCGACACGTTGATCACCGGCACCCTCACGGCCATGCCGGTGAGCTTGCCGGCCAGCTCCGGCAGCACCAGGCCCACGGCTTCAGCGGCGCCGGTCTTGCTCGGGATCATCGACTGGGTCGCCGAACGGGCACGGAACGGGTCGCTGTGGTAGACGTCGGTCAGGTTCTGGTCGTTGGTGTAGGCATGGATGGTGGTCATCAACCCCTGCTCGATGCCGAACTCGCGGTGCAGCACCTGGGCCAGCGGCGCCAGGCAGTTGGTGGTGCACGAAGCGCTGGAGATGATCTGGTGCGAAGGGCGCAGGATATCGTGGTTGACCCCGTACACCACGGTGGCATCAGCGCCCTTGGCCGGCGCCGAGATAATGACTTTGCCGGCCCCGGCAGTAAGATGGGCGGCGGCCTTGGCGCGCTCGGTGAACAAACCGGTGCATTCGAACACCACATCGATGGCTTCGGCTTTCCACGGCAACTCCGCCGGGTTGCGAATGGCACTGACCGCGATGCGGTCGCCGTTGACGGTAATACTCTCGTGATCGGATTCAACGGTGGCAGCAAAGCTGCCGTGGACGCTGTCGTATTTGAGCAGATGGGCATTGATCGCGCTGTCGCCCAGGTCGTTGATGGCGACGACCTGCAGGTCCTGACGGTAGCCTTGGGTATAGAGTGCGCGAAGGATGTTGCGGCCAATGCGGCCAAAGCCATTGATTGCGATACGAAGGGTCATGGAGCTACCTCTGGAAGACCGGGTGAAGCCCGTGGCAATTGAAGTTTTGCTTCACTGCATCTGATTTTGTTGTTGGAATTACAAGATTATTCGTAAAAAAATAGAAAACAAGCCTTTTTGCTGGCAATATTTTATTTAATCTACAACGAGCGATCGGCCAAGCCGTTCCTCCCGCAACGCATCGCCCCTGCCATTGAGCCTAGGCCGCGATCGTTGATAAGGGAAACCGCCGCAGAGGTCGCAACCACCGATAGCCTGGAGTCCAGTACATGCATCCGCGCATTCTTGAGGTCACCCAACGGCTGATCGCCCGCAGTCGCCCCACACGTGAACGTTACCTTGAGCTGATTCGCGGGGCCGCCAGCGACGGGCCGATGCGCGCCAAGCTGCAATGCGCCAACTTCGCTCACGGTGTTGCCGGCTGCGGCAGCCAGGACAAGCAAAGCCTGCGGATGATGAACGCGGCCAACGTCGCCATCGTCTCCGCTTACAACGACATGCTCTCGGCGCACCAGCCCTACGAGCACTACCCCGAACAAATCAAGCAGGCGCTGCGCGAGATCGGCTCGGTCGGCCAGTTCGCTGGCGGCGTGCCGGCCATGTGCGACGGTGTCACCCAGGGGGAGCCCGGCATGGAGCTGGGCATCGCCAGCCGCGAAGTGATCGCCATGTCCACCGCCATCGCCCTGTCGCACAACATGTTCGACGCGGCGCTGATGCTGGGCATCTGCGACAAGATCGTCCCCGGTCTGTTGATGGGGGCGCTGCGCTTCGGTCATCTGCCGACCGTGTTCGTCCCGGGCGGGCCGATGCCGTCGGGTATCTCCAACAAGGAGAAAGCCGACGTGCGCCAGCGTTACGCCGAAGGCAAGGCCAGCCGCGAGGAGCTGCTGGAATCGGAGATGAAGTCCTACCACAGCCCAGGCACCTGCACCTTCTATGGCACCGCCAACACCAACCAGCTGTTGATGGAAGTGATGGGCCTGCACCTGCCGGGCGCCTCCTTCGTCAACCCGTATACGCCGCTGCGCGATGCCCTGACCGTCGAGGCTGCGCAGCAGGTTACGCGGATGACCAAGGCCAGTGGCAGCTTCATGCCGCTGGGCGAGATCGTCGACGAGAAATCCCTGGTCAACTCCATCGTTGCCCTGCACGCCACCGGCGGTTCGACCAACCACACCCTGCACATGCCGGCGATTGCCCAGGCCGCTGGTATCCAGCTGACCTGGCAGGACATGGCCGAGCTTTCGGAAGTGGTGCCGACCCTGTCCCACGTCTATCCGAACGGCAAGGCCGACATCAACCACTTCCAGGCCGCTGGCGGCATGGCTTTGCTGATTCGCGAACTGCTCGATGCCGGGCTGCTTCATGAAGACGTCAACACCGTCGCCGGCCACGGCCTGCGCCGCTACACCCAGGAGCCGTTCCTTGAGGAGGGCAAACTGGTCTGGCGCGAAGGCCCGTCGGCGAGTCTCGATGAGGCGATCCTGCGCCCAGTGGCGCGGGCGTTCTCGCCCGAAGGCGGCCTGCGGGTCATGGAAGGCAACCTCGGTCGCGGGGTGATGAAGGTGTCCGCGGTCGCCCCCGAGCATCAGGTGGTCGAAGCGCCGGCACTGGTGTTCCATGACCAGCAGGCGCTGGCCGATGCTTTCCAGGCCGGCGAGCTGGAGCGTGATTTCGTCGCGGTGATGCGTTTCCAGGGCCCGCGCTGCAACGGCATGCCCGAACTGCACAAGATGACCCCGTTCCTCGGCGTGCTGCAGGACCGTGGCTTCAAGGTGGCCCTGGTAACCGACGGGCGCATGTCCGGTGCTTCGGGGAAAATCCCGGCGGCTATTCATGTTTGCCCGGAAGCCTTCGATGGCGGCCCGCTGGCGCGCCTGCGTGATGGCGATATTGTGCGGGTCGACGGCGTGGCCGGCACCCTGACGGTGAAGCTCAGTGCCGCCGAACTGGCCGATCGTGAATTGCCCGTAGCGCCGACCGGCAACGACCTGGGCTGTGGTCGCGAGCTGTTCGGCTTCCTGCGTACCGCCCTGAGCTCGGCAGAGAAGGGCGCCAGCGCCTTCACCTCGGCCCTGGAGACGCTCAAATGAAGCGCGCACTGGTCGGCGATATCGGCGGCACCAATGCACGCTTTGCCCTCTGGGAAGACAACCGCATGCACGCGGTGCAGGTCTTTGCCACGGCCGATTACACCAGCCCGGAACAGGCCATCGGCGCCTATCTGGCCGAGCAGGGCGTGGCCCGCGGCGAGCTGGGCGCGGTGTGCCTGGCGGTGGCCGGGCCGGTCGACGGCGATGAGTTTCGCTTTACCAACAACCACTGGAGCCTCAGCCGCCAGGCGTTCTGCAAGACCTTGCAGGTCGAGCAGCTGCTGCTGATCAACGACTTCACCGCCATGGCCCTGGGCATGACCCGCTTGCAGGCGGGCGAATACCGCAGCGTCTGTCAAGGCACGCCGGATGCTGGCCGCCCGGCACTGGTGATCGGCCCGGGCACTGGCCTTGGCGTCGGCACCTTGCTTAGCCTCGGTGAGGACCGCTGGATGGCTTTGCCGGGCGAGGGCGGGCATGTCGACCTGCCGGTGGGCAACGCCCGCGAAGCACAGATTCGCCAGCAGATCGAAAGCGAGATCGGCCATGTCAGCGCCGAAACCGTGCTCAGCGGCGGTGGTCTGCTGCGTTTGTACCAGGCTATCTGCGCGCTGGATGCTCAACCTGCGCCGCTGCAAAGCCCAGTGGCGATCACCGATGCGGCGCTGGCCGGCGAGCCGGTTGCCCTGGCGGTGATCGAGCAGTTCTGCCGTTTTCTCGGCCGGGTGGCGGGCAACAACGTCCTGACCCTCGGTGCGCGGGGCGGGGTGTTTATCGTCGGCGGCATCATTCCGCGCTTTGCCGAGCTGTTCCTGGCCAGCGGCTTTGGCGCCAGCTTCGCCGACAAGGGCTGCATGAGTGGCTACTTCAAGGATGTCCCGGTATGGTTGGTGACCGCCGAATTCTCCGGTTTGCTCGGGGCTGGCGTGGCGCTGCAGCAAGCCGGTTGAGGTACGGGAGCAAGGAGTGATTCGTGAGCAAGTCGATACTGATGGTCGACGACGACCAGGACATCCGTGAACTGTTGCAAACCTACCTGAGCCGCGCCGGTTTCAGCGTCCAGGCGGTGGCCGACGGGCGCGGCTTTCGCCAGGCCCTGGAGGCCAGCGACTGTGACCTGGTGATCCTCGACGTGATGCTGCCCGACGAAGACGGCTTCAGCCTGTGTCGCTGGGTGCGTCAGCATCCGCGCCTGGCGCAGGTGCCGATCATCATGCTCACGGCCAGCTCCGACGAAGCCGACCGGGTCATTGGCCTGGAGCTGGGCGCCGATGATTACCTGGGCAAGCCCTTCAGCCCGCGCGAATTGCAGGCGCGGATCAAGGCGCTGCTGCGCCGTGCCGGCTTTGGCCAGGAGCGCAGTGGCAGTGACGTGCTGGCCTTCGATGACTGGCGCCTGGATACCATCAGCCACCGCTTGTTCCACCGCGATGGCGAAGAGGTGATCCTGTCCGGTGCCGACTTCGCCCTGCTCAAGCTGTTCCTCGATCGCCCGCAACAGATACTCGACCGCGACACCATCGGCAACGCCACCCGTGGCCGCGAGCCAATGCCGTTGGACCGCATCGTCGACATGGCGGTCAGCCGCCTGCGCCAGCGCCTGCGCGACACCGAAAAACCGCCACGGCTGATTCGTACCGTGCGCGGCAGTGGTTACCTGCTGGCGGCCAGCGTTGCACCTGCGCACTGAGGGGCGTTGGCGCCTGCCATTGCCGCGCTCGTTGCTCGGGCGCATGCTGCTGCTGACACTGCTGGTGGTGTTGCTGGCACAGGCGTTGTCGAGCCTGATCTGGTTGTCGCAACTGCGCGCCAGCCAGAGGGAAGGCCTGGTCGCCAGTGCCCGCAGCCTGGCCCATTCGATGAGTGCCAGTGTCAGTTACTTTCGTTCGCTGCCGGTGGCTTATCGGCCGATGGTGCTCGACCAGTTGCGCAGCATGGGCGGCACCCGTTTTGTCGTCTCCCTCAACGATAAACCACTGGATATGCAGGTACTGCCCACCACGCCACGCAAGGCCGCGGTGATCGATGCCGTTGGCGACGTGCTGCACCAGCGCCTGGGCGCGCAGCTGGAAATTTCCATCCAGTTCGTCAGCCCGCAGGATCTGCGGATCTTCAACAGCGGCTTGAAGCTCGATGAGTTGCCGCGCTCCTGGGCCCACTATGCGCTGACCCTGGAGCCGATCAACCCGCCGGTGCTGGTGACCCAGATCCACCTCGCCGAAGACGAGTGGCTGTACATTGCCTCGCTGCTGCCCGAGCCCTACACCAGCCTTGAAGAGCAGGGCCTGCCCAGCCAGCAGTTGTGGTTCATCGTCCTCACCAGTTCATTCCTGCTGCTGTTCATCGGCCTGCTGGTGCACTGGCAGAGCCGCCCGCTCAAGCGCCTGGCGTTGGCTGCACGAGAGATGTCGCTGGGGGCTGACGTCGAGCCGGTGACCGAAGGCGGCGGCAGCGAAGTGGAGGAGGTGGGCCGTGCCTTCAACGCCATGCGCGAACGCATCAGCCGCTACCTGACCGAACGCAGCCAGTTGTTCAGCGCCATCTCCCACGACCTGCGCACGCCGATCACGCGCTTGCGCCTGCGGGTCGAGTTGCTCGATGACGAGCAGTTGCAGGCCAAGTTCGGTCGCGACCTCGATGAGCTGGAAATGCTGGTCAAGGGCGCGCTGCAATGCGTGAAAGACACTGACATCCACGAGAATATCGAACCTATCGACCTCAACCAGGTGCTCGAGTGCCTGGTCGAACCGTACCTGGGCAGCGGCCAGATCACCCTCGAAGGCCGCGCTCTGGCGCCGTACCCCGGCAAGCCGCTGGCGCTCAAGCGTTGTATCGGCAACCTGATCGACAACGCGCTCAAATACGGCGAGCGCGCCCATCTGCGGATTCTCGACAGCGATTCGGGCTTCGTCCTGCAGGTCGATGACGAAGGCCCGGGCGTGCCCGAGCAGCGTCAGGAGCAGGTGTTCGAGCCGCACTTTCGCCTGGCCGGGCAGCAGCAGGGCTACGGCCTGGGCCTGGGTATCGCGCGCAATATCGCCCACAGCCACGGCGGCGAAGTGAGCCTGCGCAACTTGCGTGAAGGTGGCCTGCGGGTAACCTTGAGCCTGCCGCGCAGCAGTGATTGAAATCCTCACGATGCGAATGTCACCAGACTGTGACATTCGCGCATCCCTTCGTTACCTCCGGCGCCCGTGGCGCTGGTTAGACTCCGATGCAAGCGCAAGCACCATGACTTGCACCTGCATAACAACAAGAAAAGGTTTCTCTCGATGAATGCGATCAATCGCCTCGCCGCTGTCATTTCCCTCGCCTCCTTGTTGCCCCTCAGTGCTGCCGCTGCTGCTAACGGTACGATCGAAGTGACCCATTGGTGGACGTCCGGTGGTGAAGCCGCGGCGGTGAAAACCCTCAAGGAACAAATCGAGAAAGACGGCTTCACCTGGAAGGACAACGCCGTCGCCGGTGGCGGTGGTGCCGCGGCCATGACCGTACTCAAGAGCCGTGCGGTCGCCGGCAACCCGCCAGGCGCCGCCCAGATCAAGGGCCCGGACATTCAGGAGTGGGGCGCGCTGGGCCTGCTCACCGAGCTCGATGATGTCGCCAAGGCCAACAACTGGGATGCTCTGCTGCCGAAGAAAGTTGCGCAGATCATGCAGTACGACGGCCACTACGTCGCGGTGCCGGTGAACATCCACCGGGTCAACTGGCTGTGGATCAACCCGCAGGTGTTTGAAAAAGCCGGGGCCAAGGTGCCGACCACCCTCGATGAACTGTTCGAAGCCGCCAACAAGCTCAAGGCCGCCGGCTTCACCCCCTTGGCCCATGGCGGGCAGCCGTGGCAGGACAGCACTGTCTTCGAGGACCTGGTGCTGAGCATCCTCGGCCCCCAGGGCTATCACAAAGCCTTCGTCGAGCTGGATGAAAGCACCCTGACCGGCACGAAGATGGTCGAGGTGTTCAAGACCCTGCAACGCCTGGGCACCTACATGGACCCCAACCGCGCCGGGCGTGACTGGAACATTGCCGCCGCTGAGGTCATCAATGGCAAGGCCGGCATGCAGATCATGGGCGACTGGGCCAAGAGCGAGTGGACCGCCGCCGGCAAGGTGGCGGGCAAGGACTACCAGTGCGTAGCCTTCCCCGGCACCCAGGGCAGTTTTGCCTACAACATCGATTCGCTGGCGATGTTCAAGCTCAAGAAGAAGAAAGACATCCAGGCCCAGAGCGACCTGGCCAAGGTCGCCCTGGAGCCGCAGTTCCAGACCGTGTTCAACCAGAACAAGGGCTCCTTGCCGGTCCGTCAGGACATGGACATGAGCCAGTTCGACGCCTGCACGCAAAAGTCGGCGGTAGACTTCAAGGAAGCGGAAAAAGGCGACGGCCTGCAACCGAGCATGGCTCACAACATGGCGACCTCCCTGGCGGTGCAAGGGGCGATCTTCGATGTCGTCACCAACTTCTTCAACGACCCGAAAGCCGACCCGGCGACGGCGGTCAAGCAGCTGAATTCGGCGATCAAGTCGGCCAAGTGATGGGCTGATATGTGGGGGCGGGCTTTTGGACCCTTCGCGGGGCAAGCCCGCTCCCACAACAGCAACGCATCCCTGTAGGAGCGGGCTTGCCCCGCGATAGCCTCCACACGAGATCATCCTGATGAGCACTGTTGCCACAATCAACAAGGCCTCACCCCTGGACGCCCTGCAGCGCTGGTTACCGAAACTGGTACTGGCGCCGAGCATGTTGATCGTCCTGGTGGGCTTTTACGGCTACATCCTCTGGACCTTCGTCCTGTCCTTCACCAACTCAAGCTTCATGCCCAGCTACAAATGGGTCGGCCTGGCGCAATACGCCCGGCTGATGGAGAACGATCGCTGGTGGGTGGCGAGCAAGAACCTGTTGCTGTTCGGCGGCATGTTCATCGCCATCAGCCTGGTGATCGGCGTACTGCTGGCGGTACTGCTCGACCAGCGTATCCGGCGCGAAGGGTTCATTCGCACCATCTACCTGTACCCCATGGCGTTGTCGATGATCGTCACCGGCACCGCCTGGAAGTGGCTGCTCAACCCCGGCCTGGGCCTGGACAAGATGCTTCGCGACTGGGGCTGGGAAGGCTTTCGCCTGGACTGGCTGGTGGACCCCGACCGGGTCGTCTACTGCCTGGTGATCGCCGCCGTATGGCAGGCTTCGGGCTTTGTCATGGCGCTGTTTCTGGCTGGCCTGCGCGGTGTCGATCAGTCGATCATCCGCGCCGCCCAAGTCGATGGCGCCAGCCTGCCGAGCATCTACCTGCGCATCGTCTTGCCGAGCCTGCGCCCGGTGTTTTTCAGTGCGCTGATGATTCTTGCGCACATTGCCATCAAGAGCTTCGACCTGGTCGCCGCCATGACCGCCGGCGGCCCGGGCTATGCCTCGGACCTGCCGGCGATGTTCATGTATTCCTTCACCTTCAGCCGCGGGCAGATGGGCATGGGCTCGGCCAGCGCGATCCTGATGCTCGGCGCGATCCTGTCGATCCTGGTGCCTTACCTGTATTCGGAACTGAGGAACAAGCGCCATGACTAGGTCCCTCGCTCCCCGCTCGTTGAGCTTCAGCCGCCTGGCCATTTACTCGACCCTGATCCTGGCCTGTGCGCTGTACCTGATCCCGCTGATCGTGATGCTGCTGACCAGCTTCAAGTCGCCGCAAGACATCCGTACCGGCAACCTGCTGAGCTGGCCCGAGGTGATCACCGGCATCGGCTGGATCAAGGCCTGGGACACAGTCGGTGGCTACTTCTGGAACTCGGTGAAGATCACCGTGCCGGCGGTGGTGATCTCGACCCTGCTCGGTGCGCTGAACGGTTATGTTCTGTCGATGTGGCGCTTCAGGGGCTCGCAGTTGTTCTTCGGGCTGCTGTTGTTCGGCTGCTTCCTGCCGTTCCAGACCGTACTGCTGCCGGCCTCGTTCACCCTTGGCAAGCTGGGCCTTGCCAGCACCACCACGGGCCTGGTGCTGGTGCATATCGTCTACGGCCTGGCCTTTACCACGCTGTTTTTTCGCAACTACTACTGCAGCGTGCCGGAGGCGCTGGTGCGCGCGGCGCGGCTCGATGGCGCGGGGTTTTTCACCATCTTCGGGCGCATCCTGCTGCCGATGTCGGTGCCGATCATCATGGTCTGCCTGATCTGGCAGTTCACCCAGATCTGGAACGACTTTCTCTTCGGCGTGGTGTTCGCCAGCGGCGATGCGCAACCGATCACCGTGGCCCTGAACAACCTGGTCAACACCAGCACCGGGGTCAAGGAATACAACGTCGACATGGCGGCGGCGATGATCGCCGGGTTACCGACCCTGTTGGTCTATGTGCTGGCTGGCAAGTATTTCCTGCGCGGGCTCACGGCCGGCGCGGTCAAGGGGTAAACAACAATGGCAACGCTTGAACTGCGCAACGTCAACAAAAGCTACGGCAGCGGTCTGCCGGACACCCTGAAGAACATCGAGCTGTCGATCGACTCCGGTGAATTCCTGATTCTGGTCGGCCCGTCCGGGTGCGGTAAATCGACCCTGATGAACTGCATCGCCGGCCTTGAACAGATCAGCGGCGGGGCGATCCTGGTGGACGATGCGGACATCAGCGGCATGAGCCCCAAGGACCGCGACATCGCCATGGTGTTTCAGTCTTACGCGCTGTACCCGACCATGAACGTGCGCGACAACATCGCCTTCGGCCTGAAGATGCGCAAGATGCCCGCCGCCGCCATCGAGGAAGAAGTGGCGCGGGTGGCCAAGTTGCTGCAGATCGAACACCTGCTCACGCGCAAGCCCGGCCAGTTGTCCGGTGGCCAGCAGCAGCGGGTGGCCATGGGCCGGGCGCTGGCGCGGCGGCCGAAGATCTACCTGTTCGACGAACCGCTGTCTAACCTCGACGCCAAGCTGCGGGTAGAGATGCGCACCGAAATCAAGCTGATGCACCAGCGCCTGAAGACCACCACGGTGTACGTCACCCATGATCAGATCGAGGCCATGACCCTGGGCGACAAGGTGGCGGTGATGAAGGACGGGCTGATCCAGCAGTTCGGCACCCCGCAGCAGATCTACAACGATCCGGCCAACCTGTTCGTTGCCAGCTTCATCGGCTCGCCGCCGATGAACTTCATACCCCTGCGCCTGCAGCGCAAGGATGGCCGTCTGCTGGCCCTGCTCGACAGTGGCCAGGCGCGTTGCGAGCTACCCTTGGGGTTCAATGTGGCGGGCCTGGAGGAGCGTGAAGTGATCCTCGGCATTCGCCCCGAACAGATCGCCCTGGCGCCGACCCAGGCCAACGGCCTGCCGAGCATCCGTGCCGAGGTGCAGATCACCGAGCCCACCGGGCCGGACCTGCTGGTGTTCGTCACCTTGAACCAGACCAAGGTCTGCTGCCGTCTGGCCCCGGATGTGCCGACCCAGGTCGGCGACACGTTGAACCTGCAGTTCGATCCGGCGCGGGTGCTGCTGTTCGATGCCGCCAGCGGCGAGCGCCTGGGTGTCGCCGCACCGGCCCAGGCCAGCAAGGACAATGTCGCCCAATTCAAGGGTCGCTGAATTCGTTATAGAACGTAGACACCCATCGAGAACAATAAAACGAGGAAACAAGGGATGGATCACTTCAAGCGTATCAAGCCACTGGCGCCGTTGACCCTGCTGGCGGCCCTGGGCGTCAGTTGCGGGGCGCAGGCGGCTGGCGCCTTTGCTCCGGAGTCGAAATGGATGAGCGGCGACTGGGGCGGTACCCGCACCGAATTGCTGGAGAAGGGCTACGACTTCACCCTCGACTATGTCGGTGAGGTGGCCGGTAACCTCAATGGTGGCTACAACGACGACAAGACTGCCCGCTACAGCGACCAGTTCGCCCTCGGCGCGCACCTGGACCTGGAGAAGATCTTCGGCTGGCACGATGCCGAGTTCAAGTTGGCGATCACCGAGCGAAGCGGGCGCAACCTGTCCAACGACCGCATCAGTGACCCGCGTGCCGGGCAGTTCAGTTCGGTGCAGGAAGTCTGGGGTCGTGGCCAGACCTGGCGCCTGACCCAGATGTGGGTCAAGCAGAAGTATTTCGATGGCGCCCTGGATATCAAGGTCGGGCGCTTCGGCGAAGGCGAGGACTTCAACAGCTTCCCCTGCGACTTCCAGAACCTGGCGTTCTGCGGCTCGCAAGTGGGCAACTGGGTGGGCGGCATCTGGTACAACTGGCCGGTCAGCCAGTGGGCGATGCGGGTCAAATACAACATCACTCCAGAGTTTTTCGCCCAGGTCGGGGTGTATGAGCAGAACCCGTCCAACCTTGAGACCGGCAACGGCTTCAAACTCAGCGGCAGCGGCACCAAGGGCATGATCCTGCCGGTGGAGCTGGTCTGGTCGCCGCAGGTCAATGGCCTGCCGGGCGAATACCGCCTGGGTTACTACTACAGCACGGCCAAGGCCGATGACGTGTACGACGACGTCAACGGCCAACCCCAGGCATTGACTGGTGCGGCCTTCAAGTCGCACTCGAGCAAGCATGGCTGGTGGGTGGTGGCCCAGCAGCAGGTGACCGCGCACAGCAGCGATGCCAGCCGCGGCTTGAGCCTGTTCGCCAACTTCACCGTGCACGACAAGGCCACCAACGTGGTGGATAACTACCAGCAGGTGGGCATGGTCTATAAGGGTGCCTTCGATGGCCGGCCCAAGGATGACATCGGCTTTGGCGTGGCGCGTATTCACGTCAACGATGATGTGAAGGACCGTGCGCAACTGCTCAATCAGCAGAGCGGCATCGAGGATTACAACGACGCCGGTTTCGTGCCGATCCAGAAGACTGAATACAACGCCGAGCTGTACTACGGCTTCCATGTCACCAACTGGCTGACCGTGCGGCCGAACCTGCAGTACATCAAGAGCCCAGGCGGGGTGGATGAGGTGGATAACGCGCTGGTCGCCGGGTTGAAGATTCAGTCGTCGTTCTGAGGCGATATGTTGTAAATTTACGCATATTGCAATCCCATCGCGGTGCGGCGTTCCGACTTGACCCGCGATGCGGCCTCACTAACAACAAGAGTTTCCCGCCATGCCAGAGCACCCGCTACAACGTTTCTTCACCTCGCAGAGGCCGCGGCCGACCTTCGAGTGGGAGCGTTACCAGCAGCGCGATGTGCTGATCATCGATCACCCGCAATGCCAGGCGGTGTTCAGCCGTCAGGGCGCGCAATTGTTGCACTTCCAGCCGCAGGGCGAGCGCCCCTGGCTGTGGTGTGCGGCGCAGTGGCCGCAAGTTGGTGCCATCCGTGGCGGTGTGCCGGTGTGCTGGCCCTGGTACGGCCGTCACCCCAGCGAAGACATGTGGCCGGCCCATGGCTGGGCGCGCCTGCTTGACTGGAAGCTGATCGACAGCAGCGAAGACCAGGACGGTGTGACCCTCAAATGGCGCCTGCAGCTGTGTGACTGGCAGGTCGATCTGCTGGCCAGGCTGGGCAAACGCATGGAGTTGCAACTGAGTACCGAGCATCAGGACAGCCAGCCTTGTCAGTTGAGTCATGCTCTGCTGGCCTACTGGCGTATTAGTGACGTTTCTGAGATAGCGCTATCTGGGCTAGAAAACATTGAGGGTTATGACCGTTTGAACCGTCAGGCCTGCCGTCAGAAGGGCGCCTTGAAGGTCCACGGTGGTTGCCAGCGGGTATTCCCCAATGCGGCGACCCTGCAGTTGCACGATCCGGCCTGGCAGCGCCAGTTGTGCATCGATACCGGTGACAGCGAAGACACTGTGGTCTGGCACCCCGGCAGCCGGCCGTTGATGGGCGTCAGTGGCAGCGAAACCCTGGGTTTCGTCTGTGTCGAGGCGGCCAGCGGCAGCAGTGACAGCCTGAGCCTGGCGCCGGGTGAGCAAGCGCACCTGCGTCTGCAGGCGCACTTGCTCAGTTGAGTTCGTCGTCGATCGGGTAGCGGCTGGCGTTGAGGCTTTCCTTGATCTTGCGCAGGTGCGGCTGGAAGTCGACGCCGCGGCGCAGGGTCATGCCGGTGGCCAGTACATCGAGCACGGTCAGCTGGATGATCCGCGAAGTCATCGGCATATAGATGTCGGTGTCTTCCGGCAGCGGAATGTTCAGGCTCAGGCTGCTGGCCTTGGCCAATGGCGAGTCGGCGGCGGTCAGGCCGAGTACCGAGGCGCCGTTTTCGCGGGCCAGGCGCGCGACTTCGACCAGCTCGCGGGTACGCCCGGTGTAGGAGATGATCACGAACAGCTCGCCGGTGTGGGCCACCGAAGCCAGCATGCGCTGCATCAGCACATCGGCATGGGCCGACACCGCCAGGTTGAAGCGGAAGAACTTGTGCTGGGCATCCAGGGCCACCGGCGCCGAGGCGCCAAGGCCGAAGAAGTGAATCTGCCGGGCCTGGATCAGCATGTCGACGGCGCGGCTGATCAGCTGCGGATCAAGCTGCTGGCAGGCACTGTCCAACGAGGCGATGGCGCTGCCGAAGATCTTCTGGGTGTAGGAGGCCGGATCGTCATCGGCTTCCACTGCCCGGCTGACGTAGGCGGCGCCGCTGGCCAGGCTCTGCGCCAGTTGCAGCTTGAGCTCGGGGTAGCCGCTGACGCCGAACGAGCGGCAGAAACGGTTGACCGTCGGCTCGCTGACCTTGGCGGCCTGGGCCAGGGCGGCAATGCTGAAGCGGGTGGCTTGCTGGGGGTTGAGCAGGATGACTTCGGCGACTTTGCGCTCAGCCTTGTTCAGCTCTTCGAGGCGGCCCTGGATCTGCTCCAGGAGGTTTCGCACGCGGTCCATGGGTGTTTTCCTTGGGTCGATGAGGCACCCGGCTGGCGACAGCAGCGGGCTTTTGACACGGTGGCCTATCGTACTGATGGCATGGATGGCACACCACTTGAATCTGTCCACTGAGTAAAATGTTGTGGTTTTTACTACATTATTCCTTGAAAACTGCGATTGAAAACGGTATTTCTACGTCAACTTGATAAAAGAACTAACATCATGGCCTCGATCAGCGTTGAACCCTGCACCTTTGCCCTGTTTGGCGCTCTTGGCGACCTGGCCTTGCGCAAGCTGTTCCCGGCGCTCTACCAGCTCGACCGGGCCAGCCTGCTGCATGCCGATACCCGAGTGCTGGCCCTGGCCCGCGAGCCGGGCAGTGTCGATGAGCACCTGGCGTCGATCGAGGCACACCTGCAAGAGTTCGTGCCTGCCGGGCAGCTCGAGGCGCCGGTGCTGCAGCGCTTTCTTGCCCGCCTGACCTACCTGCATGTGGACTTCCTCAAGGCCGAGGACTACCAGGCCCTGGCCGAGCAGGTCGGCAGCGGCAGCCAACTGATCGCCTATTTCGCCACCCCGGCGGCGGTGTATGGCGGCATCTGCGAAAACCTCGACAAAGCTGGCCTGAGCGCCCGTACCCGGGTGGTGCTGGAAAAGCCCATCGGCCATGACCTGGAATCCTCACGGCGGGTCAACGACGCCGTGGCCCAGTTTTTTCCGGAAAACCGCGTCTATCGCATCGACCATTACCTGGGCAAGGAGACGGTGCAGAACCTTATTGCCCTGCGCTTTGCCAACAGCCTGTTCGAAACCCAGTGGAACCAGAACTCGATTTCCCACGTGGAAATCACCGTTGCCGAAAAGGTCGGCATCGAAGGGCGCTGGGGCTATTTCGACAAGGCCGGGCAATTGCGCGACATGATCCAGAACCACCTGCTGCAGTTACTCTGCCTGATTGCCATGGACCCGCCCAGCGACCTCTCGGCCGACAGCATCCGCGACGAGAAGGTCAAGGTGCTCAAGGCCCTGGCGCCGATCAAGGGCGAAGGCCTGAGCACCCAGGTGGTGCGTGGCCAGTACATCGCCGGCTACAGCGAAGGCAAGCCGGTGCCCGGTTACCTGGAAGAAGACAACGCCAACGCCCAGAGCGACACCGAAACCTTTGTCGCCCTGCGCGCCGATATCCGTAACTGGCGCTGGGCCGGAGTGCCGTTCTACCTGCGCACCGGCAAGCGCATGCCGCAAAAGCTGTCGCAGATCGTCATCCACTTCAAGGAAACCCCGCACTACATCTTCGCCCCGGAACAGCGTTTGCAGATCGGCAACAAGCTGATCATCCGCCTGCAGCCGGACGAAGGTATTTCCCTGCGGGTGATGACCAAGGAGCAGGGCCTGGACAAAGGCATGCAGCTGCGCAGCGGGCCCTTGCAGCTGAATTTTTCCGATACCTGGCGTAGTGCGCGGATCCCCGATGCCTACGAGCGGTTGTTGCTGGAAGTGATGCGCGGCAATCAGAACCTGTTTGTGCGCAAAGACGAAATCGAATACGCGTGGAAGTGGTGCGATCAACTGATCGCCGGCTGGAAACAGTCCGGCGATGCGCCCAAGCCCTATGCCGCCGGTTCCTGGGGGCCGATGAGCTCGATTGCACTGATTACCCGCGATGGGAGGTCCTGGTATGGCGATATCTGAACTGCAACTGCCGACGAACCTGACGGCGCATGATTACAACGCTGCAGCACCGCTGGCCGAAGGCTTGGCCAGGGACGTGGCAGGGCGCCTGAATGCTGCAATCGCGGCCAAGGGCCAGGCTACCCTGGTGGTTTCCGGGGGGCGCAGCCCGGTGGCGTTCTTTGCCGCGCTGCTCAAGCAGCCGCTGGACTGGTCCAAGGTGCTGGTGACGCTTGCCGATGAGCGCTGGGTGCCGGTGGAACATGCCGACAGCAACGCCGGCCTGCTCAAGCGTCATCTGTTGACCGGCCCTGCGGCCAAGGCACGTTTCTTCAGCCTCTACCGTGCTGCCGGCAGCCTCGAAGCCGCCGCGCAGGAAGCTGACTTGGCGCTGGCCGAACTGCCGGCAATCGACGTACTGGTGCTGGGCATGGGCGATGACGGCCATACCGCCTCGCTGTTTCCCAACAGCCCGAACCTTGCCCAAGGCCTTGACCCGGCTAGCCCCCGTCGCTGCCTGCCGATGCTGGCGCCGAGCGTGCCGCATCAGCGTCTGAGCATGACCCGCGCCCTGCTGGCGACCGCCGCTTATACCGCGTTGTCGGTGCAAGGCCCGGGCAAACTCGCTACCCTGCGCGCCGCGCTGGCTGGCAACGACCTGGCCGAGATGCCGATTCGCGCCTTCTTACAAGACCCTCTGGATATTTACTGGTGCCCATGAGCCAAGGATCCGCCGTTATGACCACGCATGAACTGAAACAGCCGGGAGCTTCCATGGCCGACAAGATTGCCCGGATCGATCAGATCTGCACCCAGGCGCGCATTCTGCCGGTGATCACCATCGCCCGCGAAGAAGACATCCTGCCTCTGGCCGATGCCCTGGCAGCCGGTGGGATCAAGACCCTGGAAGTGACCTTGCGCTCGTCCCACGGCCTCAAGGCCATCCAGGTGCTGCGCGAGCAGCGCCCGGAGCTGTGCATTGGTGCAGGCACCGTGCTGGACCGCAACATGTTTGCCGCGGTCCAGGCCGCTGGTGCGCAGTTCGTGGTTACCCCGGGCATTACCCAGGATTTGCTTGAAGTGGGCGTCGACAGCGACATCCCGCTGCTGCCAGGCATCAGTACGCCGTCGGAAATCATGATGGGCTATGCCCTCGGCTACCGGCGCTTCAAGCTGTTCCCGGCCGAGATCAGCGGCGGCGTGGCGGCGATCAAGGCCTATGGCGGCCCGTTCGGCGACGTGCGCTTCTGCCCCACCGGCGGGGTCAACCCGGGCAACGTGAAGCAGTACATGGCCCTGGCCAATGTGATGTGCGTGGGCGGAACCTGGATGCTCGACAGCAGCTGGATCAACAACCGTGACTGGGCCCGTATCCAGGCGTGCAGCGCCGAGGCTCTGGCACTGCTGGACTGAAACCGAATTCGTTGTGTGCTACACGGCTTTGAGGTGCGCTTGGTCGGCGCACCTTTTTTTTTGCCTGTGATTTTGTCGAGGTGCTACCAAGGCCAGGGAAGGGGATCCAGCTGCTGAGCCGACCTGTTACGCCGTAGGGTTCAAGGCTCAAGGATTTGCAACCGAGGTGCGTAATGCAAGACGCTAATAATGACGAAAGTTACCAGCCGTTAGGCTTTCCCGTTATGTGTGGGTCGTTTGAAACCGTGCGTTATCTGATGGACGGCCAACAACTCAGGCCTGGCGCTTGGGTCGATGGGCAAACGGTGTATGGCGATTTCACCTTCAGTGGGCGTAAATGGGCCACCTTCACCCGTCCCGTGTTCGCTTACCTGGCATATGTGGACACCCAATTGCGGCATCCAGGTACCGATCAAACGCCCAACGTTAGCAGTGCCCAGGGTCATGAATTATGGTTCTTCAAGGGGGCGGAGAAAGACTACGCAGTGTCGCCCGCGATTGATGTGGTCAACACCCATTCCGAGTTAATGACAGGCTTTTCTGACAAGCAGGCGTGGGCGAGGGTGAAGGCCCGTCAACACACCTTTCTGTTACCGAGCAGCACAACTTACTCAATCTACCAGATGCACTTGGTGTACGCCCATTGTGTAGTCGGCGCAGCAGACGCTGTCGGTAGCCTGTTCAGCCTGTCCCGGCGTTTCGTAGGCCGCAGTGATGGGCGTGCAGACCTGTACTTCCTGTCGTCAGTGGCAACTAGCCAGTTAGGCGCTTGCGCGACAGATCAGCAGCTTTTGGAGCCGCTTTCAAGGGAGAGCCTGATGAAAACGATCCTGATCGATGGTCACTCCCCCGGCATCAACACGGGGGTGTGGAGTCTGGACCTGGATGCACGCGACAACCTGCGCAAGCAATACTGATTCCGAGGCAAGGAGCGCCCATGATGAATAAGAAATCACCTGCGATTGCACAATTCCCTTTCAAGCAAGGTTCTTACGAAATCGATCGTTACCTGTTTGGCGAGGATACGCCGCAGCCCGGATGTTGGATAAAGGGCAATACCACCTATGGTGATGTCGCCTATGGCGGGCAATCGTGGGCAACCTATACACGGCCGATATTTGCGTATCTGGTCTATGCCGATACGGTGACTGCCTATGAAAATTCAGAGCAAACCAGGGAGGTCACCATTACCGAGGGCTTGAGCAAGAGCTTTACCGCGAGTATTGATCAAAGTTACGGATTCAGCATCAATTTCGGCGCTATCAATATAGGCTCTGAAATTACTTCTAGCACGCTGTACAACGAAGTGTGGTCGGAGTCGATCAGTACTAAACGCAGCCTGACGGTGAAGGGACCCAATCGGTTTCACATTTATCAGGTTCATATTGTCTATGCCCATCAGATGACCTCGGCGGCCAAGCTGGATTGGTTGTTCAAGTATCGGCTGCTTATGCCGCTCGTAGACAAGGACAACCGTGTAGTTCGGCCGGATATTGTCTATCTCTCCTCAGTGGCGTCGCCGCAAATTGTTCCTTTGAAACACTACAACGCTGTCAACCCGCTGAGTTGGGAGCAGATCAACCAGGCCGTACTTTATGAAGGATTCCAGCGCGAGGGTGTTACGGGTAAGTGGAGTTTTGACTACACGGCGGGAAACAGACGTTGACCTTTAAAAAACGCCTCGTCCAGAGGCGTTTACTTGTTCTGTTCAGAAACTGTCCGAGGTACTGAAGCTGCCACCGCCGCTGCTGCTCGAGGTGGAGTAATCACTGGAACTTGAGCTCGAGCTTGAACTGCTGGAACCGGAGCTCGACCAGCTGGATGATGAAGCGCTGCTGGACGAGGAGCTGCGCGGCACCAGGCGTCGGCCACTTTGCAGCACGGTTTCCAGCGCGTGCAGGCTGAGGTCGCGGGTCATGTAGTCGGCCAGCAGGCGCTCGATGCTCAAGGTGGTGTGGTAGCTGTAGTCGCTGTCACGGTAATAGTCGGTGCGCAGCGCCCGCTCCAGTTCTTTGGCCCGCTCATAGTCGCGCAGGGCGCGGTCATGTTGGTCGCGCAGCTCGGGCAGGCGGTCTTGGACCTCACGCAGGCGCGGGTACAGCTCCTTGAGCTGGGCGGCGATCTTGTCGTCGTTGTCGTCTGGAGTCTTTTGTACTTCGACCAGCAGTTGTTCGATGGTCTGCGCCTGCAGGCGCTCGGTGATGTTCTGACGGATGCGCAGGTAATGCGGGTCCTGTTTGCCGGCAAAGTTGGCCAATTGCTGATGCTGCTCGTTGGCCCGGGCCTTGGCGGCGACGATGTGCTTGTTCAGCGTGACGTCTTCGCGGGTCAGCGGGTCCATGCCCGCCACTGTACGTGCCTGGGCGAGGCGCTCCTCGACAGCGTCCTGCAGCCCGGCGATCAGGCTAAGGCGTTCGCCTTGCAGTTCTTCGTTACGGGTCTGCATGGCCCGCAGTATCAGCTCGTTGTTGCGGTTACCCACAAAGTTGACGCGCTTGGCCAACTTATTGTCGAGCCAGCGGTGCAGGAAGTTGTAGCGGTACTGTTCAGTGCCGTAATCGCGCTTGAGCAAGTGGTAGTAGATCGGGTTGGCGCTGTACGAAGGCAGCTTGTCGACGCACTCCTGACGGATCTCCTGATAGCCGGTGATCGCTTCGCTGTTGGCCTCTTGCGCGGCCCGCAACTGCTCGCCCAGCTCGCACCAGCCAGGCTCGAGCGCCAGTTGATCCTTGACCTCGCGGTCGATGCTGTCAATGCGACTGCGCACGGCGTGCTGGTCGGCCAGCGACACGGCAATATCGGTTTCGACCCGGGCGAGCTCGGCGCGCAGTTGCGCTTCGGCGTCCTGGCGTGCCTGCAGTTGCACCAGGGTGTCCTGGTCCAGGGCTGGGCGATGTTCGAGCTTGAGCGTGGCGATGTTGCTCAGCCGGGTAAGGATGTCCTGTTCCAGGCGCGCTTCCTGATCGCTCAGGGTCGACAGCAGTTGCTCGGCGCTGCGCAGTAACGCCTCGCTGCTGCGGGCGTTCTGGGCAACGGTGCCGGTGAGGGTAGAAGGGGTCATGTGTTCACCAGTCCATGATCATGTCAGGGTTGCCCGTGGTGCGCTGGTTGAAGCGCAGGGTCAGCGAGTTGGCAGCCTTGCTGCCTATCAGGCGGTCGTCGATATGGCCATCGTCGAGCTTGTCCACTTTGACCTTGAGGTATTCGGCCTGGCTCACACGTACGGCGAACAAGCGGGTCCAGCGTTGGTTGCCGGTTTCGGAACTGGTGACCGGCACTTGCGCGCTGATGCCGCCTGCGTCGGTGGCCTCGACCACCAGGAACCAGCTCTTGCCCTTGTCGGTGTCCTCGCCGTGGTTGCAGCCGGCGGGGTCGTAGCAACGCTCGACCCCGGACTTGACGCCAGTGCGGTCAACGATCTGCATGGTCAATGGCAGGGCGGCGAAGTCTAGCATCTGCTTGAGGTGCTGAAGTTGAGTGCGGACTTGGCTGACGTTCTGGTCATGCAAGCTGTTGTTGGCTTGCGCGAGCAGCGCTTGCAGTTGTGCGCGGTCACCGGCGGCCAGCGGCATCGCTTGCAGGCGCTGCTGCAACTGATCGCGCAGGGTCATCTGTTCGAGCCAATAACGGATGCGGTCGATCTCAAGATCCAGTTTGCTGACTTGGTTGCCGGCCACTTTGAGCGTATCGCTATCGGTGACTTGCTGCAGTTGCTGGTCAGCCGAACTGGCCAGTTCCTTGAGGTTGGGGAACGGCTTGAGGCCTTCGGTGTAGGCCGGCATCGCCAAGAGCCTGGCCAGTTTGTCGCGCTGTTCGTAGATGCCCTCAACCGTGCTCAAGGCAGACCTGGCCGAGTACAAGGCATTGCGGGCCTGTTTGATCTGCGCCTGATGTTTCTCGACCAGGGCCTTGACGCTGTCGCGGTTGGTCTTGTGCACGAACTGCGGCACATCGCTGGCAAAAGTCTGATCCAGCGGCGGCAAGGTTTGCCGGACCTGATCGAGGATGCGGCTGACGGCGGCATCGGGCTGGGCCAAAGCTTTTTGCTGCCACTGCTCAAGCTGCTTGTGCTTGAGCTGGATTTCGCTACGCACGTCTTCATCATGCCCGCGCAGGTCACGGGCACTGTTTTCAATCTCGATCGTAATGCCGCTGTCATGGACGATACGTGTGCACTGAGTGATCAACGCTGCGGCGATGATCGCCAGGACCAGCTTGACCAGTTGGCTGCGCGCCATCGATGCCTTGCTCAGCAACTTTTGCCGCCAGCTCAGCGGTGGTGCTTCGAACATCAGGCGGCGGGCAAAGAAGTCGCGCACGCCCTGGTCGATCAAGGCCTCGTCGAAAGCGATGTTGTGGCTCTGGTAATAAGCCCGAATACGCGCCGCGACTTCGGCGCGGCGCTTGGGCAAGTCCAGGTGTTCCTGGACCTGCATCTGCTGATGGCGCAATTCGTCGACGAAGGCCATCGCTCCGAGCTGTTCGGAGAGTGGAATACTGCGCATCAGGCCGCCTTGCTGAGCAGCGCGGCGAATTTGCGTTTGGCATCCTCGACCGCAGCAGCGATGTCGCGCGAGGCGTTGCTCGATTCTGCCCGGTAGGTTTCGGTGAGGCCGTTCATATCGGTCTGGAACGACAGCGTGGCATCGGCCAGGGCACGCACCGAATCGACCTTGATGGTCGAGCCGTAGCTGGCCTTGACCGCCGCTTCGAGCTGCTGGTTGCCCGTGCTGCCCAGGGCTTCGAGGCCCTTGCTGATACCGTCGGTGGTGGCGTTGAGGGTGTGGGTCGCCTCAGCCAGGCCACTGTTGGCGGTGAACGAAACGGCAAGGCCGGTGAGCACAACCTCATTGGTCGAGAAGAACGAGACCATGCGCTGGTACTGGCGCTCCTTGATCACATGCACCTGATTGATCCGGGCAAAGACCATCTCGGCGGTGTTGTAACCGACCTTCAGGTCATCGGCGATGTCCTTGATGATCTGGTAGCGTTTGTCCTCGTCCTGCACAGCACGCACGGCTTCATCGCGGCGCAGTTCCAGGGCGGCGCGCTGGGCAGGCTCGGCTGATTCGGCAGCGGCGACCTGCTGGTTCGCCTCGTTCAGTTCGACTGTACGCTGCTCCAGGGCCTGGCCGGCAATGGCCAGCACCTGCTGGGCTTCGACCTCGGCAGCCTTCATGGCCATGCGAAAGTCCATGTAAGACTCGAGGATCACGTTTTCGCGGCTGATCTGGTCGTTGGCCGACTTGCACACCTGCAGGTAGTTGTCGCGAATATCGTTGAAGCGGCTGGGGATCGATCCGCGGCGCACGTTCATCCACGCCAGCTTGAGCTTTTCCATGCTGTCCAGACGCCCGTCATCCATCCAGCCGGCCATGGCCGCGGCGTCTTCGCGGATCGAGGTGAAGCTCTGGGTGATGTCCATGAAACGGGTTGAGATGTCCATGCCCTCGATCTGCTCGCGAACCATGCTGTTGAAGGCAGTGGACTGCTGCAGGACGGTGGCGATGGAGGTGACTTTGGTGGAGTCGTACTGTGCTATGCGGTCGAGCAACACCAGGACCGGAGCGTCCTGAACGGGGCGAACGAGGTTGATGCCGATGGTGCGCAGGCCGCTCAGTGCCCGCTCGAGGTAGTTGCTCATCGAGTGTCCTTTCATGATGTGCGCACAGCGCAAGGTAAAGCGAGGAGGGGAGTATACCGGGGGTTGCCGACAAGCTGAGCGGCGATTTTCACCGGCACAAACGAAAGTGCCCGCCTCGGTAAGGAGGCGGGCACTTCAGATGCAGCGTTGGCTCAGCTCGCGGCTCAGGCCGCCTTGGCTGCCTGCTGGCTCAACGAACGGTTCAGGGCGCTGAACAGCGCCTTGAAGCTGGCGGTGGTGATGTTTTCATCGATGCCCACGCCATGCACCGGACGACCACCGGCCACGCGCAGTTCGATGTAGGCCGCTGCCTTGGCGTTGGTACCGGCGCCGATGGCATGCTCGTTGTAGTCCATGATTTCCACGGCGATCGGCAAGCCGGCCACCAGGGCTTCGAGGGCACCGTTGCCCTTGCCGCGCCAGTGCAGGGTGGTTTCGCCTTCACCGGCGACTTCCACTTCCACCGCGCTGTGGCCGTTCTCTTCCTGCAGGCGATGGCTGACCAGCGCGTACGGCGAGTTGGCTTGCAGGTACTCGCGGTGCAACAGCGAGTGGATCTGCTGGGCAGTCATCTCCAGGCCCAAACGGTCGGTTTCACCCTGTACCACCTGGCTGAACTCGATCTGCATGCGCCGTGGCAGGCTGATGCCGTACTCCTGTTCGAGCAGGTAGGTGATACCGCCCTTGCCCGACTGGCTGTTGACGCGAATGACCGCCTCGTAGCTGCGGCCGATATCGGCCGGGTCGATCGGCAGGTACGGCACTTCCCACTTGGCGTCATCCTTCTGCTGGGTGAAGCCTTTGCGGATGGCGTCCTGGTGCGAGCCGGAGAAGGCGGTGTGAACCAGGTCGCCAACGTACGGATGACGTGGGTGCACGGGAATCTGGTTGCACTCCTCGACTACCTTGCGCACGCCGTCGATGTCGGAGAAATCCAGCTCAGGGTTGATGCCCTGGGTGTAGAGGTTCAACGCCAGGGTCACCAGGTCGACGTTGCCGGTGCGCTCGCCGTTACCGAACAGGCAGCCTTCGACACGGTCGGCGCCGGCCATCAGGCCCAGTTCGGTGGCGGCAACGCCGGTGCCACGGTCGTTGTGGGTGTGCAGGCTGATGATCACACTGTCGCGGCGCTTGACGTTGCGGCCGAACCACTCGATCTGGTCGGCGTAGATGTTCGGCGTCGAGACTTCGACGGTGGCCGGCAGGTTGAGGATGATCTTGTGCTCGGGGGTCGGGTTCCACACCTCGATCACCGCATCACAGACTTCCTTGGCGAACTCCAGTTCGGTGGCGCTGAAGGTCTCTGGCGAGTACTGGAAAGTCCACTGGGTTTGCGGCTGCTGGGCGGCATATTTGACGAACAGTTTCGCCGCGTTCACCGCGATGTCTTTCACCCCTTGCTTGTCCTGGTTGAAGACAATCCGGCGGAACGACGGGCTGGTGGCGTTGTACAGGTGAACGATGGCCTTTTTCGCCCCGCGCAGGGATTCGAAGGTGCGCGCGATCAAGTCTTCACGGGCCTGGGTCAGCACCTGGATGGTGGTGTCATCCGGGATGTGGCCATCTTCGATCAGGGTACGGACGAAGTCGAAGTCGGTTTGCGAAGCGGACGGGAACGAGGCTTCGATTTCCTTGACGCCAACGCTGACCAGGGTTTTCCAGAAACGCAGCTTCTTCACCGCATCCATTGGCTCGATCAACGACTGGTTGCCATCGCGCAGGTCCGAGCTGCACCAGATCGGCGCCTGGGTGATGGTCTTCGAAGGCCAGGTGCGGTCCGGCAAGTTGACGGTCGCGAAGGCGCTGTATTTTTTCGAAGGGTCTTTGAGCATGGTCATGAAAGCAATCCTTGAATGTGCGGCCTTGAAAGGGGCCCGCCGAACGAAAACGAGATGAAAAGGCGAGGCGACGCGATTCAGCTTGGTAGTCGTGCACTGACCAGGCAGAGGCTGCGATGTTGACGAAGCAGGATGAGGGTCTGAAAGGTTTTCATGGCTTCAACCCTAACCAGTGGGGTTAAAGATGGCAAGCCTTGCGAAAAAATTGAGATAAATGCTTAAAAAATGCAGATTGTCGAGATTTTATGGCGCTTCATGAATAAAAAGACCGCGCCAGTTGCGCGGTCTTTTTGAATGGCGCAAACCGGCGTCAGGGCTGGAAGGCACCGATGAAAATTGCCGGATCGACCCGTGCATCATTGAGGCTGACGTTCCAGTGCATGTGCGGGCCGGTGGCACGACCGGTCGAGCCGACGCGGCCAACCACGGCGCCGCGACTCAATTGCTGGCCGGGTTTCACGTCGATCTTCGACATGTGGCAGAACATGCTGATAAAGCCCTGGCCGTGGTCGACGAACACCGTGTTGCCGTTGAAGAAGTAATTGCCGATGAGGATCACCTTGCCGTTGGCCGGGGTCTTGATCGGTGTGCCCGCGGGTACGGCGAAATCCAGGCCGGCGTGCGGGTTGCGTTCTTCGCCGTTGAAGAAACGGCGCACGCCGAACTTGCTCGACAGCGGGCCGTTGACCGGCTTGTCGAGGATCAGGTTGCTCGGCAGGCTGGGGCTGAAGCTGCGGTAGGCCTTGATCTGCTCGGCAAGCTCGGCGTCGATGCGCTTGAGGTCGGCCGGGTTGGGGTTGACCTGGCGTTTGTTCTTCAAGGTGATGCGCTGCTCCGGGTACTTCTTGCTGCCGACGTTGAAGCTCAGGGTGCGGGTGCCCTGGGTGAGCTGCGCAGTACCGGGCTTTTGCGTCAGCGCCAGGCCGACGATGGCCAGCCAGGTGTCCTGCTCCCTGACCACCAGCACTGGCTTGCCATCAAAGCGTGCGCTCGGGGCCGTGGCGGCCGGGCCCAGGTCGACGACGGCGACGCCGCCAGGCACCGGCTTGTTCAACTGGCGGGTGATGTAGCTGGCCTGGGCGCTGCTGGCAAACGCCAGGCACAGCAGCAACAGGGGGGCAAATAGACGAGGCATGATTCAGTCCAGTAAAGAGAGCGTGACCGGAGTCAGGTGGTTGTCTTCGACCCGCACCTGCAGTTCACCCTCGCCCAGGCGGGCGGTCAGGCGCTGGCCGTTGTGGGTCTGGGCGGCAGTGCGGATGGCCTGGCCGCGCTCGTCGAGCAAGATACTGTAGCCACGGCCCAGGGTCGCCAGGGGGCTGACCACGTGCAGGGTCTGGACTTGCGCTTGCAGGCGCTGGCGGCGGTCCTTGAGGGTCTCGCGCATGGCCCGTGGCAGGCGTTCGGCGAGGCTGTCCAGGCGCTGCTTGAGCAGGGCCAGGGTGCGTCCTGGGTGTTGCGCGGCCAGGCGTGTGTCCAGGCGCGCGAGGCGTTCGCGGCGCTGGTTCAGGCGCTGCTCGAAGGCGCGGCGCAGGCGCATGTCCAGGTCATCCAGGCGCTGGGCCTGCTGGCGCAGGCGTTCGCCCGGGTGGCGCAGGCGCCGGGTCAGGCTGTCCAGGCGCAGGCGGTCGTGGGTCAGGCGGCTCTGGATGCGCAGCAGCAGGCGGCGCTTGAGGCTGTCGATGCGTCGTTGCAGGTCGCTGCTGTCCGGGGCCAGCAGCTCGGCGGCGGCGGACGGCGTCGGGGCGCGCACGTCGGCGACGAAGTCACTGATCGAGACATCGGTTTCATGGCCGACGGCGCTGACGATCGGCGTCTTGCAGGCAGCGATGGCGCGAGCCACGGCTTCTTCGTTGAAGCACCAGAGGTCTTCCAGCGAGCCGCCGCCGCGGGCCAGGATCAGCGCGTCGAAGCTGCGACTGTCGGCCAGTTGCAGGGCGCGGACGATCTGCTTGATGGCTTCGCGGCCCTGCACGGCGGTGGGGATCAGGGTCAACTCGACCTGCGGCGCACGGCGGCGGAACACACTGATGATGTCGCGGATCACTGCGCCAGTGGGCGAGCTGACGATGCCGATGCGTTGCGGGTGAGCGGGCAGGGCGCGTTTGTTCTCGGCACTGAACAGGCCTTCGGCACCGAGTTTTTCTTTCAGCGCTTCGAAGGCCAGGCGCAGGGCTCCGTCGCCGGCCGGCTCGACGGTGTCGAGGATCAGTTGATAGTCGCCACGGCCCTCGAACAGCGAGACCTTGCCGCGCACTTTGACCGCCAGGCCATCACGCAGGGCCTGGCGGACCCGCGCGGCGTTCTGCCGAAACAGCGCACAGCGCACCTGGGCGCCGCTGTCCTTGAGGGTGAAGTAGACGTGACCGGAGGCCGGGCGGGCGAGGTTGGAGATCTCGCCTTCGACCCAGACATTGCGGAACACGTCTTCCAGCAGCACCCGGGCGCGGCCGTTGAGTTGGCTGACGGTCAGGACTTCGCGGTCCAGGCCGAGTCTTTCGAAGGGGTCTTTGATCATGGGCTGCATCATAAAGGATTGTGGTGCCGGGGTGGCAGCGGCTCGGCGCTGTCTTCATCGCTGGCAAGGCCAGCCCCCATGTTCAGGACGAATTGCTCTACCAGCGCCCCGGCATCACGCCGATAGGCCAGCGCCACCGTGCTGCTGCAGCCCTCATCCGCCAAGGCGATGAACCGCAGCGAAGCCGGGGCAATCTCCTGCATGCACTGCGGCAGCAGGGCCACGCCAAAGCCCGCCTGGATCAACTGCAACTGGGTAGTCTTGCGCGACACCACCCGCGCTGCCTGTGGGAAGAACCCCGCAGCCATGCACAGCTCGGCAGACAGGTAGCTCAACCCGCCGCGCTGGCGGTGGGGGATGGAGATAAACCGCTCATCGCGCAACTGCGCCAGGGTAACGCTGCTTTCCCCGGCCAAGGGATGACCTTCGGCGACCGCCAGCAGCAAAGGCTCTTCGAACAATGGCTGAACACACAGCCCCTCATGCTGACGCAACACCGGCAAGCGCAGCAGGCCGAGCTCCAGGCGACCCTCGGCCAGCTCCTCAAGTTGCGCCTCGGAGGATTGCTGGGCGATCTCCATTGACACCCCGGGGTTGTCATTCAGATAGCCACTGAGCCGCGCCAGCAAATGCCCGGTCAGCGGCACGGTGCTCGAGTGACTCAGGCGCAGACTGCCGCGCACGCCCTGGCCGACCTCACGGGCCAGGCGTTGGGCTTTTTCCAGGTCCACCAGCAAGGTCCGCGCCCGCGGCAAAAAAGCCTGGCCCGCTGCGGTGAGTCGCGGCTGGCGGGCAGTGCGCTCGAACAGCAGGGTGTCGAGTTGCGACTCCAGCTCCTTGACCTGCCGGCTCAGGGCCGACTGGGCAATGAACAGTCGCTCGGCGGCGGCACTGAAGCTTCCGCTTTCGGCAATTTCGACGAAGTAACGCAACTGACGGGTAGAGATCATTGCAGCTATGCCGTTTCAAGATGGCTTGTAAGGTAATTGCATATTAGTCGGCATGGCTTGCCGCTGGCTAAAGTTTCCACACATCCATTGGTGAAGACCGTCATGCTCTCGACCCTGTTTGCCCAATTGCCGTTTACCACCCTCGACTGGCTGCCGATCCTGCTGGGTATTGGCGCTGCCTATGTCGTCTTCGGTATCGCCGGCTTCGGCACCGCACTGGTGGCCGGCCCCGTGCTGATCAACTTCATGCCGCTGTCGCGGATCATCCCTTTGCTGGTATTGCTGGATTTCGTCGCCGCCTTCGGCAACTGGCTGCCGGCGCGCAAAGCGGTAGCGCGCCCGGAACTGATGCGCCTGCTGCCGTGCATGGCGCTGGGTTGTACCCTCGGGGTGGTATTCCTGCTCAACCTCAAGTCCGATCTGTTGCTGCTGCTGATGGGGCTGTTTATCAGCGCCTATGCCCTCTACAGCCTGGCGGTGAAGGTCAAGCCGGCGCAGCTGTCGGCGGCCTGGTCAGTGCCGATGGGCACGGTGGGCGGCCTGTTCGGTGCTTTGTTCGGCAGCGGCGGCTTTCTATATGCCCTCTACCTCAATGCCCGGCTGCCCTCCAAGGAGCAGGCACGGGCCACGCAGAGCGCGCTGATCAGTTGCAGCACCGTGGTACGCCTGAGCCTGTTCCTGATTGCCGGCGTGTATGCCGACCTGCCGCTGTTGCTGCTGGCGCTGTGCTTGTTGCCGATGATGCTGGCCGGGCTGTACCTGGGCCGGCGCCTGACCCTGAACATGTCGCGCGAAACCTTCGTGCGCCTGGTCACCTGGCTGGTGCTGGCCAGCGGCATTGCCCTGATCGGCCGCTACCTGAGTGAGGTAAACTGGCATCTTTGAACCTGTTTGGCCGCTGTGATGACGACCCAGAACATTATTGTCCCGAAGATTTCCACCGTCCCCGTCCATGAGGCCCGCGCCCGGGCGATCCTGCGCTGGCTGGTGCGCGAAAAAGTCATCGAGGAGCAACTGAGCACCTGCGGTAGTACCGGCAACCGCATGGCCTACGCCATCGCCGAAGGGGCGCGCAAAGTTGTCGAGCGGCCCGAGCTGCTGCCGTTCGGTCATCCGGTCAACGGCCTTGAGGTGATTACCAAGCGCTGCATCTATACCCCCACCGAAGGCTTTCTCGAAGAGGCCGGCTGCGCCGAATGCCGCAAGGAAGTTGGCGTGGCGCTGTTCGAGAGCCTGGAAGACTGGATGCCCGCACGCACGGAAAACTTCGTTTGCCCGCTGTGCGGCCATGAAGACGACATCAACGGTTTTCTGTTCCTTCAGCCCTGTGCGTTTTCCAACCTCGGTTTCATCTTCAATAACTGGAGCGCAGCGGGCTTCAAGCAGGCTTTTCTGGATAACTTCGCCGATTGGCTGGACCAGCCGGTGGCCGTGGTGAAGGTAACCCGCGAAGGTAACTGACCGAAGGCCCATCTTTGCATTGAGCGAAGGGCACGGGATGAGTATAATGGCGCGCTTCCATTTTTCCCGCCCGGGAGCCCCCGCGATGCTGCGTATCAGCCAAGAAGCCCTGACCTTCGACGACATTCTCCTAGTGCCTGGTTATTCAGAGGTGCTACCCAATGAAGTCAGTCTCAAGACCCGTTTGACCCGTGGCATCGAGCTGAATATTCCGTTGGTTTCCGCCGCCATGGATACCGTGACCGAAGCCCGTCTGGCCATTGCCATGGCCCAGGAAGGCGGCATCGGCATCATCCACAAGAACATGACCATCGAGCAGCAGGCTGCCGAAGTGCGCAAGGTCAAGAAGTTCGAGGCTGGCGTGGTCAAGGACCCGATCACCATCGAGGCTGACGCCACGGTACGTGACCTGTTCGAACTGACCCGGCTGAACAACATCTCCGGCGTTCCGGTGCTGCACAATGGCGACCTGGTCGGCATCGTCACCTCCCGCGACGTACGCTTCGAAAACCGTCTGGATGCCACCGTCCGTGAAGTGATGACGCCTAAAGAACGCCTGGTCACGGTCAAGGAAGGCGCCGACAAGAACGAAGCCCGCGAACTGCTGCACAAGCACCGCATCGAGCGCGTGCTGATCGTCGACGACACATTCGCCCTCAAAGGCATGATGACCGTCAACGACATCGAAAAAGCCAAGGCCTACCCGCTGGCGAGCAAGGACGACCAGGGTCGCCTGCGCGTCGGTGCTGCGGTCGGTACCGGCAAAGACACCGGTGATCGCGTATCGGCGCTGGTTGCCGCTGGCGTTGACGTGGTGGTGGTCGACACCGCTCACGGTCACTCCAAGGGCGTGATCGATCGCGTTCGCTGGGTCAAGGAGAACTTCCCGCAGGTTCAGGTCATCGGCGGCAACATCGCCACCGGCGCGGCTGCCAAGGCCCTGGCCGAAGCTGGCGCTGACGCCGTCAAGGTCGGTATCGGCCCAGGCTCGATCTGCACCACCCGTATCGTCGCCGGTGTCGGCGTGCCGCAGATCAGCGCCATCGCCAATGTCGCCGCTGCCCTTGAAGGCACTGGCATCCCGCTGATCGCCGACGGCGGCATCCGCTTCTCCGGTGACCTGTCCAAGGCCATCGTTGCTGGTGCCTCGGCTGTGATGATGGGTTCGATGTTCGCCGGTACCGAAGAGGCCCCGGGCGAGATCGAGCTGTTCCAGGGCCGTTCCTACAAGGCTTACCGCGGCATGGGTTCGCTGGGCGCCATGTCCCAGGCCCAGGGTTCCTCCGACCGTTACTTCCAGGACTCCTCGGCCGGCGCCGAGAAGCTGGTACCGGAAGGTATCGAAGGCCGCGTGCCATACAAGGGCACCCTGACCGCGATCATCCACCAGTTGATGGGCGGCCTGCGTTCCTCGATGGGTTACACCGGCAGCGCCAACATCGAAGAGATGCGCACCAAGCCTGAATTCGTGCGCATCACCGGTGCCGGCATGGCCGAGTCCCATGTGCATGACGTTCAAATCACCAAAGAAGCGCCAAACTATCGGGTCGGCTAACGCCTCCAGCGGCAAGTGACAAGCTTCTAGCTCCAAGCGGTAGCTGCTCAGCAGCGGCTACCGCGTAATTCCCGAACAACTTGCAGCTTGCAGCTTGAAGCTTGCAGCTGCATCAGAGATTGAGTCATGGCCCTCGACATTCACGCTCACCGCATCCTGATCCTCGACTTCGGTTCCCAGTACACCCAGCTGATCGCCCGCCGCGTGCGCGAAATCGGCGTGTACTGCGAACTGCACCCGTTCGACATGGACGATGAAGCGATTCGCGAATTCGCCCCACGCGGCATCATCCTCGCCGGCGGCCCCGAGTCCGTGCATGAAGCCGACAGCCCACGCGCGCCACAGGCGGTCTGGGACCTGGGCGTACCGGTATTCGGTATCTGCTACGGCATGCAGACCATGGCCGAACAACTGGGCGGCAAGGTTGAAGGTTCCGAGCTGCGTGAGTTCGGTTATGCCCGCGTTGATGTAGTCGGCAAGAGCCGCCTGCTCGACGGCATCGAAGACCACGTTGACGCCGACGGCGTGTTCGGTCTGGATGTGTGGATGAGCCACGGTGACAAGGTCACCCGCATCCCGGAAGAATTTCACATCCTGGCCAGCACCCCGAGCTGCCCGATTGCCGGCATGGCCGACGACACCCGTGGCTACTACGGCGTACAGTTCCACCCGGAAGTGACCCACACCAAGCAGGGGGGTCGCATCCTCTCGCGCTTCATCCTCGACATCTGCGGTTGCGAAGCGCTGTGGACTCCGTCGCACATCGCTGAAGACGCCATCGCCCAGATCCGCGCCCAGGTCGGCACTGACAACGTCCTGCTCGGCCTGTCCGGCGGCGTTGACTCCTCGGTGGTTGCAGCCCTGCTGCACAAGGCCATCGGCGACCAGCTGACCTGCGTGTTCGTCGACAACGGCCTGCTGCGCCTGCACGAAGGCGAGCAAGTGATGGCCATGTTCGCCGAGAACATGGGCGTCAAGGTGATCCGCGCCAACGCCGAAGAGCAGTTCCTCGGCAACCTGGCCGGCGAAGCCGACCCAGAGAAGAAGCGCAAGATCATCGGCCGCACCTTCATCGACGTGTTCGATGCCGAGTCGAACAAGCTGCACAACATCAAGTACCTGGCCCAGGGCACCATCTACCCGGACGTGATCGAGTCGGCTGGCGCCAAGAGCGGCAAGGCCCACGTGATCAAGTCGCACCACAACGTGGGTGGCCTGCCGGAAGAGATGAACCTCAAGCTGGTCGAGCCGCTGCGCGAGCTGTTCAAGGACGAGGTTCGTCGCCTTGGCCTGGAGCTGGGCCTGCCATACGACATGGTCTACCGTCACCCGTTCCCGGGCCCGGGCCTGGGTGTGCGTATCCTCGGTGAAGTGAAGAAGGAATACGCCGACCTGCTGCGTCGCGCCGACCACATCTTCATCGAAGAACTGCGCAAGGCCGACTGGTACCACAAGGTCAGCCAGGCCTTCGTGGTGTTCCAGCCGGTGAAATCGGTGGGCGTGGTCGGCGACGGCCGTCGTTACGCCTGGGTCGTGGCCCTGCGTGCGGTCGAGACCATCGACTTCATGACCGCGCGCTGGGCGCACCTGCCGTACGAGTTGCTGGAAACCGTCAGCGGCCGGATCATCAACGAGATCGAAGGCATCTCCCGCGTCACCTACGACGTGTCGAGCAAGCCGCCAGCGACCATCGAGTGGGAATGATCCCGCCCGTTGCTTGAAAAAACGCCATGTCCCTTCCGGACATGGCGTTTTTTTATGCCGTAGTAACTATCTAACGCCTCGGTTGCACCTCGTTTAGCACAGTGGGCCTCCTTTCTCTGGAGACCTGCGACATGAACGAAACTTCCCCGCTTCTGCACAATGAACTGTCGGCCATTGCCCAACGGGTGGTACAGGCCTTTCCTGATCTGCACGATCAAGCCCGAGAGGCCGCCGAAGGGTTATTGCGTACCGAAGGCAACCTGATCGGTGATCCGGACAGCATCTACTGGCACCGCTTTGCCGGCGCTGTCAGCAGCAGCAGGACCTTCACCGGCTGGGAACACTACGGCACACCTGATCAGTCCATGACCCTGACCGAGCTGGTCATGCGCAGGTTTCGCGCCAGCGACCAGGACAATGCCGACCTGCTGTTGCTGTACGGCGGGTTTTACTCGGCCGATGCCCACGCCCATCGCTACGATGAAACCAATGAAGTCCGCCTGCTGCCGCAGCGTGTGCTCAATGCGCTCTGGGACCTGGATTTCGGTGCGGTCTACCAGCGCCGGCTGGCGGCGTTCTGGCGTGAACATGGGGCCGATGTACGCACTCTGGCCAAGCTCACCTACCTGAGCGAGGCGCTGCAGTCCGGTCTGAGCGGGCAGCTGAGCGAGGTGCAACTAAAGCTGGCGTACGATGCGGTGGGCTTTGATAGCGCTGCGGTACTGGCAATGGCGGATCTCAAGGCGTTGAAGCGGCCGACGGCAGGAAGCTCTGTGGCGACCCTGAGCCTGGGCGGGCAGCGGTGTACCGATGCGCTGTGGATAAAGGGGCAGCACGGCGAGCAACTGCTTTACCTGCCGGGTGCCGTGCCTTCCTTCCAGGGTTTCGCCAGTGAGGGTGAGCTCGGCACGACGTTGTTCGGCTGGTTGCAAGCCGACGCCAGCCGTGAGCAATTGCTCGCTCGTTTTCACGCCGATCCGTCAGCAATCGCGACGTTACGCAGCAAGATGGAGCAATGGGCCAAGGGTCGCGTCGAATCGTTCAGCCAGCAGTTGCAACGCCAGGCCTTCGACGGCAATGCCTTTGCCTGGATGCGCAACAGCGCCCAGCAGCGCATGGAGCACGATACCGATGCGGCCTTGCGTACCAATGCCGAACTGCGCGCGCAGCTCTGGGTGGGTTATCTGGGGGGGGGGCGTCCCGGCTGTTCGGTGCCGCCGCGCCCCTGGGCTGGCCATTGGCATTGCTGGCGGTGGCCGTCAATGCCGCAAGCCTGGGCCTTAACATCGAACAGGCGATCAATGGCGACAGCCACGAGGAGCGGCGTGGGGCGGTGCTGGGGGCAATTGTCGCGGCCGTGGAGTTGTTGCTCAACCTGCCTTTTCTGCGCCCGCTCGGGCAGCGTTCGACGGCGCAGTTGGCAAGCCTGGAAAGCAACACCTTGACCGACGTCGAGCCCGCGCTTGCCGGCAGTACGCGTGGTGTGGTCACCCTGGCCGATGGCGCTCAGTACATCGAGATTCAAGGCGCGACCTACCGGGTGCGTTTCGACCCCGCGCTCAATACCTGGCTGATCGTTGCGCCGGACAATCCTTTTGCCTTCAGCGGTGCGCTGCCGGTGCGCCTGACAGAAGAAGGGCAGTGGCAAGTGCTGGAGTCGCTGTGCCTGCGCGGGGGCGGTCAATGCCTGGGCGGCTTGACCCCCGAGCCTGTGACCGAAGCTATCGACTATTCGCCTTTCGAGCCATTGGCCGACAACTACGATGTTCCCCCCACAGCCCGGCCAGCCGTACGCGAGCTGTTGCACAGCGCCAATCGACGCCTGCTGCAAGGTGACTTCTACAACCCGCACTCGCCGCTGTTGCCGGTACTCCACAGCCTGGATGCGCTGCGGGTACAATTGAGTGAAGATGCCCGCGCCTTCTTTTCCCGCTTGGGTCCTGTCCCGCTGCGCAATGTTGTGTCGCCAGCGCCAACGCTAACCCCGCAACGGGCGTTCATCGAGCTGTTCGACGAGCATCCCGGTGTGGTGATCGGCGAATCGCACCAGGCGATTGCCAGCAAGCGCTGGCTGATGGAGAACTTCAAGCCGTTGTATGCCAAGGGTGTACGCACCTTGTACCTTGAGCACCTGATGAACGACCTGCACCAGGCTGATCTGGATGTCTTCACCCGCACCGGGCGGATGAGCGACAACCTGCGCCGTTACCTCGAATTGCTGGATACCGGCCATCGCACTGACCCCACCGGGGTGTATAGCTTTCTGGAACTGGTGCGCAAGGCGCGCGCCCAGGGCATCGAGGTCAGGGCCCTGGACTGCGCGGCCAGCTACCGCCTGGATGGCCTGGAGGAGCCGGGTGGGATACTGCGTCAGGAGGTGATGAACTACCACGCCGAGGGGGTCATCAGGTCTGGGCGGGCCGCGCGCCCCAACGACAAATGGATCGCCCTGGTCGGCGACTCTCACGTCAATTTCTACAAAAGGGTACCGGGCCTGGCCGATCTGCAGAACGTGCCGGGGCTGCGCATCGTCGATGCCGGCCCGGGCCAGGCGAGTGGTATCACCCCGGATCCGGGCGAGTACTACCGGCCAAGCATGGGTAGGCCGGATGGGATTGTGCAGGCTGACTTGCGCCTGGCCGTGGAAACCCGCCCTCAGCGGGTCCAGTACCTCGACCCGCAAAGCGCGCCGCCCGGGGTGATCCGGCCCCGAAGCTAGGGCCCTGCGGCAACTCTTCACTTAATCTTTCGCATTTGCAGGTGTATCGTATTCGCCCTTCATCGCCGGTACCTTGGCCCTTTGCCGCCAGGTGCCGGCATGTTGTTCCTGCGATGTGAGGTACCTGCTGCATGTCCTTTACCCGGCGACAAATTCTCGGTGGCCTGAGCGGCCTGGTGGCGATTGGCCTGGGCGCCGGTGGCGCGTCCCGTTACTGGCTGGGGCGTACCGATCCGAATGCCGGGCATGACTACGAGCTGATCGCCGCACCGCTGGATGTCGAGCTGGTCTGCGGGTTCAAGACCGAAGCCTGGGCTTTTGGCCCATCGGCGCCGGGCACCGAGCTGCGCGTGCGCCAGGGCGAGTGGCTGCGGGTGCGCTTTATCAACCGCCTGCCGGTGGCAACCACCATTCACTGGCACGGTATCCGCCTGCCGCTGGAAATGGACGGCGTGCCTTACGTTTCGCAACTGCCAGTGTTGCCGGGCGAGTACTTCGACTACAAATTCCGCGTGCCGGATGCCGGTAGCTACTGGTACCACCCGCACGTGAACAGCTCCGAAGAGCTGGGTCGCGGCCTGGTCGGCCCGCTGATCGTCGAGGAGCGCGAGCCTACCGGCTTCAAGCATGAGCGCACCCTGAGCCTGAAGAACTGGCACGTGGACGAGCAGGGCGCTTACCTGCCCTTCAGTATCCCCCGTGAGGCAGCCCGTGGCGGCACAGCTGGGCGCCTGATCACCATCAACGGCCAGGCCAACGCCGTGGTCGAGATGCCCGCCGGGCAGATCGTGCGGGTGCGCCTGCTCAACCTCGATAACACCCTGACCTACCGCATCAACCTCAAGGGCAACTTCGAGGCGCGGGTCTACGCCCTGGACGGTAACCCCATCACCCCGCGCCCGCTGGGCAAGGACTACTGGCTGGGCCCAGGCATGCGTATCTGCCTGGCGATCAAGATGCCGCCAGCCGGTGAAGAGCTGTCGCTGCGCGATGGTCCGGTGCGCCTGGGCACCTTGCGTTCGGTGGCCAGCAGCGAAGCTGCGGGCGACTGGCCCGCGCCGCTGCCGGCCAACCCGATTGCCGAGCCGGACCTGGCCAACGCCGAAAAGCTCAACTTCAATTTCGAGTGGGTCGGCTCGGTTTCGGTGAACACCGACAACGGCAAGCCGCCGAGCCTCTGGCAGATTAACGGCAAGGCCTGGGACATCACCGACAAGACCTGTGCCGACCGGCCGATCGCCACGCTGCAAAAGGGCAAGAGCTACATCTTCGAGCTGAAGAACATGACTCAGTACCAGCACCCGATCCACTTGCACGGTATGAGTTTCAAGGTGATTGGTTCGAACAAGCGCAAGGTCGAGCCGTATTTCACCGACACCTACCTGTTGGGCAAGAACGAGCGCGCGCGGGTCGCGCTGGTGGCTGATAACCCGGGTACCTGGATGTTCCACTGCCACGTGATCGACCATATGGAAACCGGCCTGATGGCCGCGATCGAGGTGGTCTGATGCGCCAACCGCAGATCATCGATCGCAGCCGCGATCAGGAGTTCATGCGCCTGGCGCTGGAACTGGCGGCGCAGGGCGCGGCCATGGGCGAAGTGCCGGTGGGCGCGGTGCTGGTCCAGCATGGCCAGGTGATTGGCCGCGGCTTCAACTGCCCGATCAGTGGCAGCGACCCCAGTGCCCATGCCGAGATGGTCGCCATTCGCGCCGCTGCCCAGGCCGCGAGCAACTACCGGCTGCCGGGCAGCACCCTGTACGTGACCCTGGAGCCGTGCAGCATGTGTGCCGGCCTGATCGTGCATTCGCGGATCAACCGCGTGGTGTACGGCGCACTGGAGCCCAAGGCGGGCGTGGTGCAGAGCCAGGGCCAATTCTTTACCCAGGGCTTTCTCAATCACCGGGTGATATTCGAGGGCGGGGTGCTGGCAGAGGAGTGTGGGACGATTCTGTCCGAGTTCTTCAAGGCGCGGCGGGCGAAGGCCTGAATCCGGGGCCGCAAGGCGGCCCCTAGTCTCACAACGGCGGCGTCTGCTCGTTCGGTTTGGTCTTGTTCACACCCGGCACATGCAGGTTGCTTTCGGCCACCTGGCTGCCTTCAAGCTGCGGCTGGGTCACCCAGGTGAGGATGTCGTAGTAGCGGCGGATGTTGGCGACGAAGTGCACCGGCTCGCCGCCGCGGGCATAGCCGTAGCGGGTCTTGCTGTACCACTGCTTCTGCGACAGGCGCGGCAGCATCTTCTTCACGTCCAGCCACTTGTTCGGGTTCAGGCCTTCGCGCTTGGCCAGTTTGCGCGCATCGTCCAGGTGGCCGCTGCCGACATTGTAGGCGGCCAGGGCGAACCAGGTGCGGTCCGGCTCCTCGATGCTGTCATCGAGCTCGGATTTGACGTACATGAAGTACTTGGCGCCGCCACGGATGCTCTGCACCGGGTCCAGGCGGTTGGACACGCCCATGGCCTGGGCAGTGCGCTGGGTCAGCATCATCAGGCCGCGCACGCCGGTCTTGGAGGTCACCTCGGCCTGCCACATGGACTCCTGGTAGCCGATTGCAGCCAGCAGGCGCCAGTCGACCTGTTCTTTCTTGGCCGAGGCCTGGAAGGCCTTCTCGTAGCGGGGCAAGCGCTGTTGCAGGTGCTGGGCAAAGGTATAAGCGCCTACATAACCCAGTACATCGACGTGGCCGTAATAGCGATCCTTCAGACGCTGCAAGGTGCCATTCTTCTGCACCTTGTCGAGAAATTCGTTGATCTCGTTGAGCAGGCTGTTGTCTTCGCCGGCAGCCACCGCCCAGCGCTGATCACGGGCATCACCGAGGTCGAAGGCCACCCGCACCTTGGGGAAGTAGACCTGGTTCATTGCCAGTTCGTTGGAGTCGACCAGGGTCAGGTCGATCTGACCCTCATCGACCATGCGCAGCAGGTCGACCACTTCAACTGCGTCAGATTCTTCGTATTCGAGCGTCGGATACTGCTTTTTCAGCTCGGCCATCTGCTCGGCGTGGGTGCTGCCCTTGAGCACCATGATCTTTTTGCCGACCAGGTCCTTGGCGTCCGTGGGCCGTGGGCGGCCGTTGCGGTAGATGATCTGCGGGGTGACTTCCAGGTACGGGTGGGAAAAACGCACCTGGGACTTGCGCTGTTCGCTGCTGACCAGGCCGGCCGCCGCCAGTACCGGGCCGGAAGGCTGGCCGAGCTGGTTGAACAGATCGTCGAGGTTGTCGGCGGTCTCGATCTTCAGCTCCACGCCCAGATCGTCGGCGAAACGCTTGACCAACTCGTACTCAAAGCCGGTTTCGCCGTTGCGGTCCTGGAAGTAGGTGGCCGGGCTGTTGCGGGTAATTACGCGCAGCACGCCGTCTTCCTTGACTCGCTCGAGGGTGCTGGGTTTTTCAACACAGGCACCGAGCATCAGGAAGAGTCCGGTTGCGATGAGCCATCTGGCGCACCGCTGGCGCAAAGCGGTTTGGGCGAACATAGGTTGCAGTATACGCAAAGGACCGGTCGCGCCATATCTCGACAACGGTTTGCTTGTCTGCTAGCGATCTCTGCGTTAGAGGCAAAATAGCGGGCAAAACAGACGGTTTTTTTTGACCCCTGAGTCCGCTTTGCCGGGCCGACATGCGCAGGTACTGCAATACTGTGTTTCGGGTGCCGAAAGCGCCGGAATTAGGCTAGAATTCACGGCCTCTAAGCACACCCCCTTCCTGAGGCTGTCCCGACGATGTTGATCCTGCGCGGCGCTCCTGCCCTTTCTGCCTTTCGCCACGGTAAGTTAATCGAGCAACTGAGCCAGAAAGTCCCCGCTGTTAGTGGTTTGTATGCTGAATTCACGCATTTCGCCGAGGTTGACGGCGATCTGAGTGCCGACCAACAGCAAGTGCTCGCGCGCCTGCTCAAGTACGGCCCGAGCGTACCGGTCCAGGAGCCAAGCGGCCGCCTGTTCCTGGTGGTTCCGCGTTTCGGCACCATCTCGCCCTGGTCGAGCAAGGCCAGCGACATCGCCCACAACTGCGGCCTGGAGAACATCCAGCGCCTGGAACGGGGCATTGCCTACTACGTCAGTGGTGAGCTGAGCGACGCCGATGCTGCCCTCGTTGCCGACATCCTCCACGATCGCATGACCCAGCTGGTGCTGAGCAAGCTCGAAGAGGCCGCCGGCCTGTTCAGCCACGCCCAGCCCAAGCCGCTGACCGCCGTCGACATCCTCGGCGGCGGCCGCGCCGCCCTGGCAAAAGCCAACGTCGAGCTGGGCTTGGCCCTGGCCGAAGACGAGATCGATTACCTGGTCACCAGTTTCCAGGGCCTCAAGCGCAACCCGCACGACATCGAACTGATGATGTTCGCCCAGGCCAACTCCGAGCACTGCCGCCACAAGATCTTCAACGCCAGTTGGGATATCGACGGCCAGAGCCAGGAAAAAAGCCTGTTCGGCATGATCAAGAATACCTACCAGATGCACAACGAAGGCGTGCTGTCGGCTTACAAGGACAACGCCTCGGTGATCGTCGGTTCCGTGGCCGGGCGCTTCTTCCCGAACCCTGAAACCCGCCAGTACGGCGCGGTGCAGGAGCCGGTGCACATTCTGATGAAGGTCGAGACCCACAACCACCCGACCGCCATCTCGCCGTTCTCCGGCGCCTCCACCGGCTCCGGCGGCGAGATCCGTGACGAAGGCGCTACCGGCCGCGGTGCCAAGCCCAAGGCTGGCCTGACCGGTTTCACCGTCTCCAACCTGCGTATCCCGGGCTTCGAACAGCCATGGGAGCAGGCCTATGGCAAGCCGGACCGCATCGTCACCGCCCTCGACATCATGGTCGAAGGCCCACTGGGTGGCGCCGCGTTCAACAACGAATTCGGCCGTCCGGCCCTGACCGGCTACTTCCGTACCTTCGAGCAGTCGATCAACACCCCGCACGGCGAAGAAGTGCGTGGTTACCACAAGCCGATCATGCTCGCTGGCGGCCTGGGCAACATCCGCGAAGACCACGTGCAGAAGGCCGAGATCACCGTCGGCGCCAAGCTGATCGTGCTCGGTGGCCCGGCCATGCTGATCGGTCTGGGCGGTGGCGCGGCTTCGTCGGTCGATACCGGCGCCAGCTCCGCCGACCTGGATTTCGCCTCGGTGCAGCGCGAGAACCCGGAAATGGAACGCCGTTGCCAGGAGGTCATCGACCGCTGCTGGCAGTTGGGCGACAAGAACCCGATCGCCTTCATCCACGACGTCGGCGCCGGCGGCATCTCCAATGCCTTCCCGGAGCTGGTCAACGACGGTGGCCGCGGTGGCCGCTTCGAACTGCGCAACGTGCCCAACGACGAGCCGGGCATGGCCCCGCACGAAATCTGGAGCAACGAATCCCAGGAACGTTACGTCCTGGCGGTGAGCGCCGGCGACTTCGAGCGCTTCCAGGCTATCTGCGAGCGCGAGCGTTGCCCGTTCGCGGTGGTCGGCGAGGCCACCGCCGAGCCGCACCTGACCGTGACCGACAGCCACTTCGGCAACACCCCGGTGGACATGCCGCTCGACGTGCTGCTGGGCAAGCCGCCGCGCATGCACCGTTCGGTGACTCGCGAAGCGGAGCTGGGCGATGACTTCGACCCAAGCACCCTGGAACTGAACGACTCGGTCGAGCGCGTGCTGCGCCACCCGGCCGTTGCCAGCAAGAGCTTCCTGATCACCATCGGCGACCGCACCATCACCGGCCTGGTTGCCCGCGACCAGCTGGTCGGCCCGTGGCAGGTCCCGGTGGCCGACTGCGCCGTCACCGCCACCAGCTTCGACGTCTACACCGGTGAAGCCATGGCCATGGGCGAGCGCACTCCGCTGGCCCTGCTCGACGCTCCGGCGTCCGGGCGCATGGCGATCGGCGAGACCCTGACCAACCTGGCTGCCGCGCACATCGGCAAGCTGTCCGACATCAAGCTGTCGGCCAACTGGATGTCTGCTGCCGGCCACCCGGGTGAAGATGCCCGCCTGTACGACACCGTCAAGGCTGTCGGCATGGAACTGTGCCCGGAGCTGGGCCTGACCATTCCGGTGGGCAAGGACTCCATGTCGATGAAGACCAAGTGGAGCGAAGAGGGTGCCGAGAAGAGTGTCACCTCGCCGATGTCGCTGATCGTCAGCGGCTTCGCCCCGGTACTCGACGTGCGCAAGACCCTGACCCCGCAGCTGCGCATGGACAAGGGCGAGACCGACCTGATCCTGATCGACCTGGGCCGTGGCAAGAATCGCATGGGCGCCTCGATCCTGGCCCAGACCCACGGCAAACTGGCCACCGTGGCTCCGGATGTCGACGACGCCGAAGACCTCAAGGCCTTCTTCGCCGTGATCCAGGGCCTGAACGCCGACGGCCACCTGCTGGCCTACCACGACCGTTCCGACGGCGGTCTGCTGACCACCGCGCTGGAAATGGCCTTCGCCGGCCACTGCGGCCTGGACCTGGAACTGGACACCCTGACCAGCAAGCGCGAAAAAATCGCTGCCATCCTCTTCAACGAAGAGCTGGGTGCGGTGATCCAGGTGCGTCAGGACGCCACCCCGGACGTGCTGGCGCAGTTCAGCGCTGCCGGCCTTGGCGAAGACTGCGTCGCGGTGATCGGTCAGCCGATCAACAACGGCGAAGTGGTTATCAAGCTGGCCGGCGAGGAGCTGTTCAAGGGCGACCGTCGCCTGCTGCAACGCCAGTGGGCTGAAACCAGCTACCAGATCCAGCGTCTGCGCGACAACGCCGACTGCGCCGATCAAGAGTTCGACGTGCTGCTGGAAGAAGACAATCCGGGCCTGAGCGTCAAGCTCGGCTTCGACGTCAACCAGGACATCGCCGCGCCGTACATCAAGAAGGGCGTGCGTCCGCAAGTGGCAGTGCTGCGCGAGCAGGGCGTCAACGGCCAGGTCGAAATGGCCGCAGCCTTCGACCGCGCCGGCTTCAACGCCATCGACGTGCACATGAGCGATATCCTCGCCGGTCGTGTTGACCTCAACGACTTCAAAGGCCTGGTGGCCTGCGGTGGTTTCTCCTACGGCGACGTCCTCGGCGCCGGTGAAGGCTGGGCCAAGTCGGCGCTGTTCAACGCCCGTGCCCGTGATGCTTTCCAAGGCTTCTTCGAGCGTACCGACAGCTTCACCCTGGGTGTGTGCAACGGTTGCCAGATGATGTCCAACCTGCACGAGCTGATTCCGGGCAGCGAGTTCTGGCCGCACTTCGTGCGTAACCGTTCCGAGCAGTTCGAAGCCCGTGTGGCCATGGTCGAAGTGCAGAAGTCGAACTCGATCTTCCTGCAGGGCATGGCCGGTTCGCGCATGCCGATCGCCATTGCCCACGGTGAAGGCCATGCCGAGTTCGCCAGCGAAGAAGCCTTGCTCGAAGCCGACCTGTCCGGTTGCGTGGCCCTGCGCTTCGTCGACAACCACGGCAAGGTCACCGAGAGCTACCCGGCCAACCCGAACGGCTCGCCGCGCGGGATCACCGGCCTGACCAGCCGCGACGGTCGCGTCACCATCATGATGCCGCACCCTGAGCGGGTCTTCCGTGCCGTGCAGAACTCCTGGCGTCCGGATGACTGGAACGAAGACGCGGCGTGGATGCGCATGTTCCGCAACGCCCGGGCGTGGGTGAACTAAGGGTGTACAAGCTCGCCTTCTTTGTCCCGCCAAGCCATGTGGACGTGGTCAAGGCCGCTGTGTTCGCCGCAGGTGGCGGACGTATCGGCGACTACGACTGCTGTGCCTGGCAGGTGCTGGGCCAGGGTCAGTTTCGCCCGTTGGACGGCAGCCAGCCGTTCCTCGGGCAGACCGGCGTGGTCGAGCAGATCGAAGAATGGCGGGTCGAGCTGGTGGTGACCGACGAGCTGATTGGCTCGGTGGTCGCTGCCCTCAAGCTCAGCCATCCTTATGAGACACCGGCTTATGAGGTCTGGCAGCTAGCGGACTTCTAAGGACCTCATCGCGGGGCAAGCCCGCTCCCACAGTGGGAGCGGGCTTGCCCCGCGATGCTTTTCAGCCCTGCAACGCCTGGCTCAAGGCAGCAGCACGCTTGCCCATCAACAAATGCCAGGTCCCGTCCGCCAGCGGGCTGACCCCTTGGCACCCCAGCGCCAGCAGGCGCTCGCGCGCCACCTTGCGCGCATCCTTGAGCTCGACCCGCACCCGGGTCAGGGCCACGCAGTCCACTTTGAGCACATTGTCCTTGCCACCCAATGCACTCAGCCAGTCTTCAGCCGCCATGCTTTCGCTGGCCTCGGCTTTGGCCTGGGGCTGCTCGACCACCTTCGCCAGGGCATGAGGCAACTGGTTGCGAATTTCGTCGGCAATGGTATCGGCCAGCGGCCCGACCACTACCTGCAGGCTGCCACCGGAGCCCGGCCGCACCAAGGCCATGGCGCCGAGGGTTTTCAGCACGCCATCCTGAGCCAGGCTACGGTCTTTGAGCAGCAGGCGCAGGCGAGTGGTGCAGGCGTCCACCGAAAGCAGGTTGCCGGCGCCACCCAAGGCATCGATGTAGCGCTTGCCGCGGGGCGCGCTGCTGTCCTGGGCCGGTGCTTCTTCGCTGGGCTGATCTTCGCGGCCCGGGGTTTTCAGATTGAAGCGGCGGATACAGAAGTCGAAAACAAAGTAGTACACCAGTGCATACAAAAGCCCTAGCGGGAACACCATCCAGCCATTGGTCGAGCGACCCCAGCCCAGGGCCATGTCGATCGCGCCACCGGAGAAGGTAAAGCCCAGGCGGATGTTGAGCAGGTCGCACAGGGCCATGGCCAGCCCCGTGAGCACCGCGTGAATCAGAAACAGCAATGGCGCGAGGAACATGAAGGCGAATTCGATCGGCTCGGTAACGCCGGTCAGTGCCGAGGTCAGGGCCATCGACAGCAAAATCCCGCCAATCAACTTGCGCCGCGCCGGCAGGGCATGGCGGTACATGGCCAGACAAGCGGCAGGCAGGCCGAAGATCATCATCGGGAACATCCCGGCGAGGAACTGGCCGGCCCGGGGATCCCCGGCGAAATATCGGCTGATGTCGCCGGTCACTGTCAGGCCATTGGTACCCTGGAAACTGCCAAAGACGAACCACACCAGGTTGTTGAGGATATGGTGCAGGCCGGTGACGATCAGCAGGCGGTTGAGCACGCCGAAGAAGAACGCGCCGATGCTGCCGCTGTCGAGCATCAGCTTGCCGAGGCTATTGATGCTGTCCTGCACATGCGGCCAGATCAAACCGAACAGCAGGCCCAGGCCCACGGCCGACAAACCGGTGACAATCGGCACGAAGCGCCGGCCACCGAAGAAGGCCAGGTACTCGGGCAGCTTGATGTCCTTGAAGCGGTTGTACAGCGCACCGCCGAGCAGGCCGCAAAGAATCCCGGCGAGCATGCCCATGTCGATATGCGGGTCGATGACCTTGAGTGTCGACACCAGCACCAGGTAGCCGATGGCTCCGGCCAAGCCCGCGGTACCGTTGTTGTCGCGGGCAAAGCCGACGGCGATACCGATGGCGAAGATCAGCGCCAGGTTGGCGAAGATCGCATTGCCGGCATCGTGGATCAGGGCAATGTCCAACAGGTCGGTGTCGCCCAGGCGCAGCAGCAGGCCGGCAATCGGCAGGATGGCGATGGGCAGCATGAGGGCGCGGCCGAGTCGTTGCAGGCCCTGGATGAAGTGCTGGTACATGGTGCGCTCCGGTTATTGTTCTGTGCTGAGTGGGGAGTGGCGGTGTTGCAATGGGCGTGCGGCGAAATCGCGGCAGGCCTGGCGCACGGCGCGGGCGCTGGACAAGCCCAGCAGTTGCTGGCTGAAGGCGCGGCATTCGCTGCTGTCGAGTTGGCGCACGCGCTCCTTGATCTCGCCGACCTGCGGGGCGCTGACCGATAGCTCGCTGACCCCGAGGCCGACCAGCACCGAGGTGGCCAGCGGATCCGAGGCCAGGGCCCCGCACACGCCGACCCAGCGGCCATGGCGGGCGGCGCCCTGACAGGTCAGGTCGATCAGGCGTAGCAACGCCGGGTGCAGGGCATCGACGCGAGCGGCCAGGCCCGCATGGTCACGGTCCATGGCCAGGGTGTACTGGGACAGGTCGTTGGTGCCGATGGAGAAGAAGTCGGCGTGTTCGGCCAGGCGCTCGGCGAGCAGGGCGGCGGCTGGAACCTCGATCATGACCCCAAGTTCGGCGCGCTGGCTGATGCCCAGCTCGCTGGCCAGCCTGTCCAGGCGCTGGCGGATATCCAGCAGCTCATCGACTTCGCTGACCATCGGCAGCATGATCCGGCAGCGACGCTGCGGGCTGACCTGCAGCAGGGCACGCAATTGCAGGTCGAGCAGTTCGGGGCGCAGTTGGCTCAGGCGAATGCCGCGCAGGCCGAGCACTGGGTTGGCTTCGTGGGGCAGTGGCAGGTAATCCAGCTGCTTGTCGCCGCCAACGTCGATGGTGCGGATGATCACCGGCCGTTCGCCCATGGCATCCAGCACGGCCTGGTAAGCGCTGCGTTGCTCCTGTTCATCCGGGGCAGTGTGGCGGTCGACGAACAGGAACTCAGTGCGCAACAGGCCGACCCCATCGGCACCCAGGGTCAGTGCCTGGGCGGCCTCGGCAGCCGAGGCGACATTGGCGGCGACTTCGATCAGGCGCCCGTCACGGGTCTGGGCGCTGCCCTGGGCCGCAGCTTGCTGCTCATCACGACGCTGCTGGTGTTGCTGGCGCAGCTGCGCGACCTGGGCCAGGCGTTCGGCGTCTGGGGTGGTTTCCAGCCGGGCCTGTTCGCCATCCACGACCAGTACCTGGCCGGCTTGCAGATTCAGCAGGTCCGGGCCCAGGGCAACCAGGCAGGGCAGGCCGCGGGCGCGAGCGAGGATGGCGACATGGGAAGTGGCGCCACCGGCGACCATGCACAGCCCGGCCACCGCATGCTTGTCGAGCAGTAGCAGGTCAGAGGGCGTCAGTTCATGGGCAGCGATAATGGCCGAGGGTGGCAGGTCGAGCACGCGGGTCTCGCCGAGCAGGGCGCGCAGCACCCGTTGCTGCAAATCCTGCAGGTCGTTGGCGCGTTCGGCCAGCAGCGGCTTGTCGAGGGCCTTGAGGATCGCGCACTGGGCGTCGATGGCCTGGCTCCAGGCGTGACTGGCGGCGACGCCCTGGTCGATGCGCTGACGCGCGGCATCGATCAGTGACGGATCGTCGAGCAGTGCCAGGTGCGCTTCGAAAATGGCTGCGGCATCGCCCTGTTGCAGGTGCTGCAAATCACCCTCAATGGCGGTTTTGACGTTGGCGAGTGCGGCGTCCAGGGCCTGGTGCTGCGGGGCGGGTTGATGCCCGCCCGGATCTTGCGGCAGGCGTATCGCATCCAGGCGCGCCAGCGGTCCGCTGGCCAGGCCAGGTGATGCGCAGACACCATTGAGGATGCCGGGCTGCAGGTTGGCATCGGGTTTGGCCTGAACGCTGACGGCAGGGGCAGCATGCTGTTCGCCGACGGTCGCGGTGGCCACTGCCGCCAGCAGGGCCTGCAGCGCCGCGGCACTGTCGGCGCCTGTGCAGACAATCTCGACGTCATCCTCTTCGCCCACCCCCAATCCCATGATCGCCACCAGGCTGTTGAGCGGGGCGACCTGGCCGTTGAAGTGCAGTTCGGCGCGGCTGCTAAAACCCTGGGCAGTTTGGCGCAGCAAGGCCGCAGGGCGCGCATGCAGGCCGCCGTGATGAGCGACCCTGGCGCCACCGCGCACGGTCTCACCGCTGCTGGTGGCGGTGGTTGCACCGGCGCCGGCGTTGGGGATGACATCCAGCAGCGGTGCGCCCAGAGCCACCGAACGGGTGGTGCGCGGCAGCAAGCGGTAATCGCTGCTGTTGCTGAGGATTATCACGGTGATCAGGCTGGTGCAGTGTTGCGCAACCAGGTCCAGGTCAAAGCGAATCAGCGGCTGGCCACGCTCGACCCGTTCGCCATTGGTCACCAGCGCTTCGAAGCCGCTGCCCTGCAGTTGCACGGTATCAAGGCCGATGTGCATGAGGATCTCGGCGCCGTTGTCGGCCCGCAAGGTCAGGGCGTGGAGGGTTTTCGCCAGGTGAATGACGGTACCGGAGCAGGGCGCCTGCAGGCAGTCGTTGAGCGGGTCGATGGCGATGCCGTTGCCCAAGGTGCCACCGGCAAACACCGGGTCGGGCACCTGGTCGAGCGGCAATAGCGGGCCTTCGAGGGGGGCATGGAGGGTGATGTTCTTGTTGTTGGGCATGCGCAAGGTCCTCGGTGCCTCAGTGAGTTCGGGTCACTTTGCTCAAGTGACGGGGCTGATCCGGGTCCATGCCACGCGCCTCGGCCAGGCCTGCGGCCATGACATAGAAGCTCATGATCGCCAGCAGCGGATCGAGGCCCGGGTGGGCGGCGCTGCTCAAGGTCAGGTTGCGCTGAGGGATGTCCGCCGGCGCTGCCAGCAGCACCTTGGCGCCGCGCTGGCGCATGTCTTCGGCCAGTTGCAGCAAGCCTGCCTGCTCCACGCCGCGAGGGGCGAAGACCAGCAGCGGATAGTGGGCATCGATCAGCGCCATCGGGCCGTGACGCACTTCGGCGCTGCTGAAGGCTTCGGCCTGGATCGCCGAAGTTTCCTTGAACTTGAGCGCTGCTTCCTGGGCGATGGCAAAGCCTGCGCCCCGGCCGATGACCATCAGCCGCTGGCAATCGCGCAGTTGCTCGATGGCCAGGCTCCAGTCTTGCTCAGCGGCTTCGCGCAGTTGCCCGGGCAGGGCCAGGCCCGCTTCGAGCAGCGCCGGGTCTTGCTGCCAGTGGGCGACCAGGCGGGCGCTGGCGCTGAGGGTGGCGATAAAGCTCTTGGTGGCGGCGACGCTCAGTTCCGGGCCGGCGCACAGCGGCAGGTGGTACTGGCAGGCACGCTCCAGTGGCGAGTCTTCAGCGTTGACCAGCGCCAGGGTGGTGGCCCCGCGTTCGCGCAGGGTTTGCAGACTGTTGACCAGGTCCGGGCTCTGGCCCGACTGGGAAAAGCCCAAGGCCACCTGGCCGCGCACCTGCAGGGGCGAGCTCTGCAGGGTCACCACCGACATTGGCAGCGAGGCCACTGGCAGGCCAAGCTGCTGCATGGTCAGGTAGGCAAAGTAGCTGGCGGCGTGATCCGAGCTGCCACGGGCGACTGTCAGGGCAACCTGCGGCGCGAGGCTGCGCAGCTGTTCGGCGACGTTGGCGATACGCGCGTCGCAACGCTCCAACTGGGTTTGCACGACGGTGGTCGAGGTCAGGGCCTCTGCAAGCATCTTAGAGCTCAAGGTGTTCTCCTTCGACCATTACGCCGATCAGGTTGAGGTTGCGATCCAGGCTGACGGCGTCGGCCCAGCTACCGGGCTGCAGGCGCCCGCGTGCTTCCAGACCGAGGTAATCGGCGGGGAATTGCGACAGGCGCTGGGAGGCTTCGGCCAGGGGCAGGCCGATCTTCACCAGATTGCGCAGGGCCAGGTCCATGGTCAGGGTGCTGCCGGCCAGGGTGCCGTCGGGCAGGCGCACGCCGCCCAGGCATTTGGTCACGGTGTGGCTGCCGAGCTTGTACTCGCCATCGGGCATGCCGGCGGCGGCGGTGGAATCGGTCACGCAGTACAGGCAGGGGATCGAGCGCAGGGCCACGCGGATGGCGCCGGGGTGCACATGCAGCAGGTCGGGGATCAGTTCGGCAAAGCGCGCATGGGCCAGGGCCGCACCGACGATGCCCGGCTCGCGGTGGTGCAGCGGGCTCATGGCGTTGTACAGGTGGGTAAAGCTGGTGGCGCCGGCTTCAAGGGCCGCCACGCCTTCTTCGTAGCTGCCCAGGGTGTGGCCGATTTGCAGGCGCACGCCGCGTTCGCTCAAGGCGCGTATCAACGGCAGGTGGCCGGCGATTTCCGGGGCAATGGTGATCACTTTGATCGGTGCCAGGGCCAGGTAGGTGTCGACCTCTTCGAGCATCCCCAGGTGAGCGAAGTTCGGCTGTGCGCCGAGCTTGCCGGGGTTGATGTACGGACCTTCCAGATGCACGCCCAGGACCCGGGCGCCATCGCTGCGCGGCTGGCGGGCGTACTCGCCGAGCGCGCCGAGCACCCGGGTCAGCTCTTCCTTCGGCGCGGTCATGGTGGTGGCTAGCAGCGAAGTAGTGCCGAAGCGCACGTGGGTGCGAGCGATGGTGGCGAACGCCTGGGCGCCTTCCATGACGTCACTGCCACCGCCGCCGTGCACGTGCAGGTCGATGAAACCGGGCAGCAGGTAGGGCAGATCGTTGCTCTGCGGGTCGCATGGCTGGCCGTCGATGGCGGCGACGCGGCCGTCACGCAGCAACAGGCGTCCGCGTACCCAGCCCGTCGGGGTGAGTATGTTGTGTTCGCTCATGGGGGCTCCGCTAGCGTCGCAGCTCGGCGACAAAGTCGTAGTAGTCGTCGCGACAGTAGGTGTCGGTCAGTTCGATGGGGGTGTTGTCGTCGAGGTAGCCGACCCGGGTCATCAGCAGCATGGCGGTGCCCGGCTGGATGCCGACCCGCGCCGCCAGTTCGGCGCTGGCGTTGATCGCGCGAATATGTTGCAGGGCGCGCACCACCGGTTTGCCGATCTGGTCGAGGTACTGATACAGCGAATCGCCGATGGCTTCGGGGGTGCTCAGCAAGCGTGCGGGCAGGGTGCTGTACTCGACGGCCATGACAATGTCATCGGCCTTGCGCAGGCGTTTGAGGTGCACCACCTGTTCGTTGGGTGACAGGCTCAGGCGTACCAGCTCATCGGCAGACGGCGTATCGACGCTGCGTTCCAGCCACTGTGAACTGGGGGTGAAGCCCTTCATGCGCAGCATTTCGCTAAAGCTCGACAGGCGCGAGAGCGGTTGTTCAAGGCGTGGGGTAATGAACGTACCGGAGCCCTGGATGCGACGGATCAGCCCTTGCTCAAGCAGCACTTCCAGGGCCTTGCGTGCGGTCACCCGGGAGATGTCGAGGGCTTCGCTCAGGCTTCTTTCCGACGGCAATGCCTGTTCGGCTTTCCATTGCCCGGCATGAATGGCCTGTTCCAGATTGCGCGCCAACTGAAGGTACAAAGGGGTAGCCAGAGTGTCGTCGGGGCGCAGGGCGGTCAACGGAGGCATGGCGGTGGCTTCAGGTGGCGAGTGGTATTAAAAATTTAATACCACTTGCATACCACGTCAATACCACTTGTCAGCTGCCGCAGGCGACTTCCTGGTTGCCCTTGCGCTCGACGGCCGCACAAGCCAGCAAACCGACCTCAAACAAGATCCACATCGGCACCGCCAGCAGGGTTTGCGAAAACACGTCCGGCGGGGTCAGTAGCATGCCGACCACAAAGCAGCCGACGATCACATAGGGGCGGCTCTTGCGCAGGCTCGCAACGTCGCTGACCCCGGCCCAGACGATGATGAACGTCGCCACGGGGATTTCGAATGCCAGGCCAAAGGCCAGGAACAGGGCGAGGATGAAATCCAGGTACAGGCCGATATCGGTCATCATCGCCACGCCATCCGGGGTGACGCTGGCAAAGAAGCCGAACATCATCGGGAAGACCACGAAGAAGGCGAAGGCCATGCCCGAGTAGAACAGCACGATGCTCGACACCAGCAGCGGCAGGGCGATGCGCTTTTCCTGGCGGTACATGGCCGGGGCGATGAAGCTCCAGGCCTGGTGCAGCAGCACCGGCATGGCAACGAACAGCGCTGCCATCAGGGTCAGCTTGAACGGCGCCAGGAACGGCGAGGTGACGCTGGTGGCGATCATGCTCGCGCCTTCGGGCAGGTAGCGGCGCAGTGGCTCCGAGACCTGGGTGTACAGCGTCTGGGCAAACGGGAACAGGCCGAGGAATACCACGGCGATGGCCAGCAGGCAGCGTACCAGGCGCCTGCGCAGTTCGCGCAAGTGAGCGGTGAGCGGCATGCCGGGGTCGTGGGTTGCTGTGTTCATCAAAGGTTTCCGCTGGTTGGGCTATTGTCCGGCTGCAGGCTGACGCCGCGGCGCAGGTCCTGCTCCAGGCGCTGCAACGGCAGGGCATCGAGTTCCTGGCTCAAGGCCTGGGTGTCCAGTTCGCGGTCCACCTGGGCCTTGATCGAGGCCATGGCGCGCTTGGCCTGACCCAGGCCACGGCCCAGGGTGCGCGCCGCCACCGGCAGGCGCTCGGGGCCGAGCACCAGCAAGGCGACGATGCCCACCAGCAGCAGTTCGGTAAAACCGACTTCGAACATCAGCGCTGGCGTTCCGCGTGTTGCACGCTGTCAGCCTGCAGTGGCGCCTGGGGTTTGACCGGGCTGCTGGCCTCTTCCTCGGCCGGCCCGTTGCCCATGGATTTGCGAAAGCCCTGAATCGCATCGCCCACGTCCGCACCCAGGCCCTTGAGGCGCTTGGTGCCGAACAGCATGAACACGATCACCAACACGATGAGCAACTGCCAGATCCCGATACCACCCATGAAAACGCTCCAAGCTCATGAAAAAGAAGGCCTAATCCTGCCTGTGCTTTGTGACGCAAAAGTGACGTGCAGATGTATTTGCCATGTGCCTGCAACATCCGTTGTGTTGACTGACGCCTCATTTGCTCGGGATGTGCAGGTCATGGGTGCGAAGAGGCAACAAGGGGCGGCGCTGTTGATGGTGCTGGTGGTGCTGGCAATGCTCGCAGGTGGCTTGACCTGGCTGGTACAGGACGGTCGCCAGCAGATCGACGGCGTGCGCCTGGTGCAGCAAAGGGTGCAGGCCAGAGCGATGGAAGCTGCTGGCCTGGCCTTTGCCGAGCAGGCCCTGAAAGACCCGGCCTGGCGCGCCAGCCCGCTGTTCTGGCAGGCGCTGCGCGGTCAGTCGTTGGCCTATGCCTTCGTCGGCGGCTCGGCGGCCTTGCGTATCCGCGACCTGCACAGCTGCTTCAACGTCAATGCGTTGATTGGCGAAGAGAGCGAGCGGGCCGCGCGGCAATTGCGCTATCTGCTTGGCGATGACATGGCCGCCCAACGGCTGACCGATGCCTTGGCCGACTGGATCGACAGCGATGGCCAGACCCGTCTCAATGGCGCCGAGAGCGACCAGTACCTGCGCCAGGCGCCGCCGCGTCTGGCGGCCAACCAGATGATGGTCGACATGAGCGAACTGAACCTGTTGCTCGAACCCGACGCCCAGCGCCAACAACGCTATCCCCAGCTGTGTGCGCTGCCACAGACCAGCGGCTGGCGCCTGAACGCCAATGCCTTGAGCCTGGAACAGTTGCCGTTGCTCGAAGCGCTGTACGAAGGGGAGGTGTCGCGTTCGCTGCTGACCCGGATCATCACTGGCCGGCCCGCAGGCGGCTATCACGATGCGAGTGCATTGCGCCAGGCACTGGGGGCGATGGACGACGCGACGTTTGCGCGCCTGAGCGAGGGCTTGCTGCTCAACAGCGGTGATTTTACCCTGCAACTGGAGTTCGAACAGGACGGGCAGAAGATGCGCAGCGAATTTCAGCTGCGGGCACGAGGGATCGTGCAGTGGCACGCGCTGGTGCCAGCCCAGCAGGTGCAGGTGATCAGCCGTTCGCCGCAGCCCTGGTAGGGACTGCGGCAAGCGAGGCTTGGGTTAAACGCCGATTTCACCGCCATCGGCACGCTGGATCACCACGGTCGATGCCCGTGGGCGCACCTTGGTCCCGGCCGGGGTAACCGCAGTCGCCACATCGGTGGACGGCCAGTTATCCGGGTGCTGGATGTTGACGAAGATCGACTTGTTGTCCGGCGTGAAGGCAATGCCGGTAACTTCGCAGCCGTTGGGGCCGACGAAGAAGCGGCGCAGGTCGACCTGGTTCTTGGCGTTGACCGGCACCTGCTTGCCAGCGGCATCGACCAGGTCGGTCGGGATCACCGCGAGCATCTGGTCGTTGGTGTAGTCGGTCAGGGTCTTCTCGCCGTTGTCGGTCTGGAACCAGAGGATGCCGCGGCTATCGAAGCTCATGCCGTCGGGGCTGGCGAACTGGTTGAGTTCGGTCAGGCCCGAGCGGTTGATGTCGGCGGTGCCAGCAGCGTTGGCGCCAAACACGAAGATGTCCCAGCTGAAGCTCAGCTGGTCGTCGCTGTCGTGCCAGCGGATGATATGACCGTGACGGTTCGGCCCGCGCGGGTTGGCGGCATCGACCTTGGCCGCGGTGCGTGCGCTGTTGTTGGTCAGGGTCAGGTACACGTCGCCATTGAGCGGGTTGACCGTGGTCCATTCCGGGCGGTCCATCGGTGTTGCGCCGAGGGCGTCGGCAGCGCCGCGGGTGTTGAGGATGATGCCCGGCAGGTCGCCGTAGAGCGAGCCGAGGGTCTTGCCGCTGCTGGTCGGGGTGTTGACATCGAGCAGCAACCACACACCGGAGCCGTCGGCATTGAAGCGGGCGACATACAGTTTGCCCTGGTCCATGTACTTGTTGCCGGTGGCCAGGCGGTCGGCCGGGTTGGCATCGGCCGCTTGCCACAGCGCGGTGGAGACGAACTTGTACAGGTACTCGTTGTTGGAGTCGTCGCCCATGTACCAGACCAGCGGCTTGCCCACCACCGGCAGGCCCGGGCAGCAGCCTTCGTGGCGGAAGCGGCCGAGCGCGGTGCGTTTTACTGCCAGGGTATTGGCCGTGTACGGGTCGATCTCGACGATGTAGCCGTAGGTGCTGGCCTCGTTGCGAAAGTCATCGCTGGCGCTGGCGCCGCTCGGGGTGACGTTGAAGCGGCTGAATTCACCATCCACTTCGCTCGGATCGCCGGCCACGCTTTCCCACTTGTAGTTACCGGCCTTGGTGCTGACGCCAATGCGTTTCTGATCGGCCGGCAGGGTGGTGCTGGTGTTGACGAAAATCCCCGGCCAGTTCTCTTCGCAGGTCAGGTAGGTGCCCCACGGGGTGTAGCCGTTGCCGCAGTTGTTGTTGGTGCCGCGGGCCTGGGTGCCGTTCTTCGAGAAGCGCGTCTTGACGTGCTCGCTGCCGCGCAGGGGGCCGGCGATGTTCATTACCGTGGCGGTGGTGAAGCGGCGGTTGAGCGGGTCGTTGTCGACCACCTGCCAGCGGCCGCTGACTTTCTTCAGGCGGATGACCCCGGCGCCGTGGGCGTTGATCTCCTTGCGTACTTCTTCGACCGGACGTTTGCCGCTGCTGTCGCTGGTCGGGCCGTTGGGGTGCAGGGCGTCGGCGTCGATGTATTCGTGGTTGATCGCCAGCAGGCCGTCTTCGGAGCTGCCGTTGATGGGGAAGAAATGCATGCCGTCGTGGTGCATGCCTACCGAGTTGGCCTGGTCGGCGGAGGTGTTGCTGCCGTCGGCTTTCCAGGGGTTGGCGCTGGTGTTCAGCGGCGTGCCCCAAGGTGCCAGGACGTAGGCGGTATAACCGGCGGCGACCACACAGGCGTCGGTGCGCGAGCCTGGGATTGAAGTGAAGCCGAGCTTCAGTTTCGGCGGGGTTGGCGGCTCGACTACGGGTTCATCGTCATCCGAGTCACTGCTGTCAAAGCAGCCCGTCAGGCCAGTCCCGGCAATCATCGCGATCGCGGCGCCCAGGCCACCGCGTACCACGCTGCGGCGGCTCAGGTAAGACTCCAGAACGCTGTCCATGGGCAGGTTGCCACTTTGGTTGCGGTTCAGGTTGTCGCCGGTGTCTCGACTCATCAGTTCAGTTCCTTTTGTTCAATGATGCGGCGTGAAAGAAACCGGGACTTTAGTGAGCAAGTGTGATGATTGATTGGCAGTTTTGTTAAAAGGCGTTGAAGGAAATAAATCGTTACCACCTGATTTGTCTGAGGTTTTGCCTCAGCTGTCGATTAACTGCCATCAAACTGTAATCCAGGCGCCCCAATATCCCGGCCCGACAACCAATTAGCGCGAAGGCGACGGGACAGGCTGAACATGCACAGACGGGAAGTGTTGAACTGGATTGGCGTTGGCGCTGCGGCGCCGCTGCTCACGGCCTGTGCGGGCCTGGGCGGGACGTCGGCCGGCAACGATGCTTCGCTGGATGTGCTGTATTTCGCCGACACCCTCGACGCTCGCCAGGCGGGTAAGCCGGTGGTTCCGGCCACGCGCCTGGGGCCGGTCACGCACCTGGGCCAGGCACCCTGGATGACCGGCGCCAGCGCCCGCCAGGCCCGTGCCGAACTCAACCCGCTGCTCGATGCCAGCCTCGCCGATGGCGTGCATACCGGCGGCTACGCGGTGTTGGCGGCCTTGCTCGAGCAACTGCGCCAGGGCGCCGGGGCCGACCGCTGCCTCACCCTGGAAAACGGCCAGGGCTGGAATGGCAGTGGCCTGGCCTACCTGACTCAGGGCGGCAGCGGTGTTGAAGGCAGCCAGTTGCTGGGCAGCGACGTGCGGGTCAGCAGCGATGAGCGGGTGCTCTGGCCGCAGCGTTGCACAGGCCTTTACCGGCAATATGCCAAGACCGTGCTGGGTGCCGGCCTGGCTCCGGAGCTGTCCGCCGCGCTGGGTGTTTCGCCTTTCACGGTGATCCGCCGTGGTGGTGTGCGGGTTGCCGTGGTCGGCGTTACCGATCCCTATGCCCAGGACCAGAAAGCCTCGCTCAAACAGTGGTACCAGTCGTTGTTGCCGGCCTTCGAACAGGCCCGCGGGCAAGCGGACCTGGTGATCGCCCTGGCCGATGTCGGTACCGGCCCCGGCCTGTGGCTGGCCGAGCGCCTGAGCGATGCCGACCTGCTGCTCTGCGCCCGTGGTCAGGACTTCTGGCCGCAACCGGTCGCGGTGTTGCAAGCCAGCGGCAAGCGGGTGCCCGTGCTGTTTGCCGGCAATCGCGCCTGCGGTGCCTTTCAGGTGCGTTGCCGACGCCTGGCTGGCCAATGGCAGTTCAGCGCCGCATTTCACCCCGCGTTTGAAAGCAGCCTGACGCCCACTGCCCAGGCCCGTGCCTCGCAGTTGCGTGGGCTGCTGGCGCAGCAACGCGCCGGTCACGCGGCCTGGCTCGATCAACCGCTTGCCCGTGCGCCGCAAGCGCTATGGCGCCGTGATACCCGTGGCGGCAGTTGGGATCGCCTGCTGCATCAGGCGCTGGCTGCCGACAGCGGCTACCCGGTATTACTCCCGGGCCTGCGTTATGACAGCCCTCTGGCTGCGGGCCAAGCCATCACCCGCGAGCACCTGATCAGCCTGACTGGCAGCTACCCGGCACCGGTGGTCGAAGCGCCTGCCCGGCAAGTCGAGCAGGTGCTGGAAAACGCCGCCGAGCAGTTGTTCGGCGACCCTTTATTGCTCGACAACAGCCAGGACTTGCCGCGCTGGCTGGGCCAGCCCTGGCAGCTCAGCTATAGCCCGAGCGGCAAGCGCGTCTTCGGTTTCAGCGAAACCCAGGGCCAGTGCCGCACCTTCGGCCTGCAGTACGCCTCCAGCAGCGGCGAACCGTTGTGGCAACGGGTCGAAGCCTGGCTTGCACAGCAACCTGCCGACTGGCAATTGCCGGCGTTGCAACTGCCGCAGTTGCGTTATGTCCAGGGTCATCCTGGCTGGCATCCGCGTGAGCTGAACGCGTGATTGGTACTTCACGCCTGTGCAGCGCCGCGCTGCTGGCCCTGGCGGCCTGGCTCGCCGCCCAATGCGTGCTGCAGCTCAGCCATACGCCGCTGCCGGCCATGGCCCCGGTGCAGGAGGTGGCGCCATTGCCGGGCCTGATGGTCGGCCACTGGCAAGCCCGGGCCGACAGCGGCGCCGTGCCTTTGACCCGTTTACCGCTGGAGTATCTGGGCGGCCTGCGGGCCATGCCGGTCAGCGCCACGGTGGTGGTGCTGCGTTACGGCCAGGTCACGCGCACCTTGCGCCGTGGCCAGCGCCTGGCGCCGGGCATCGTGCTGGAGAGCATCGATGACCAGGGCCTGATTTTCGACAACCAGGGGCGGCGCGAACGCCTGCCCTGGCCGCCACGGCCTGCCGTGACCGGCTTCAAGCGCCAAGGATGAATGATGATCGCAAGACTCTGCCTGGTCAGCGTGCTGAGCCTGGGCCTCAACCTGGCCTGGGCCGAAGAGCCGGTGGCGCTGGATGACAACGAGACGCCGTTGTACGAAGTCAATTTCGTCGACACTGACCTGGGCGAGTTTATCGACAGTGTCTCGCAGATCACCGGCACCACCTTCATCGTCGATCCACGGGTCAAGGGCAAGGTCACCGTGCGCACCGTCGATCGCCACGACAGCGAAGCGATCTACGACATCTTCCTGGCCCAGTTGCGCGCCCAGGGCTTTGCCGCCGTCGACCTGCCCAACGGCAGCGTCAAAATCGTCCCCGACCAGGCTGCACGGCTTGAACCGGTGCCGGTGGAATCAGCGGGCAAATCGGCGCAAGGCAGCGACGGTGTCGCTACCCGCGTGTTCAATGTGCGCAATGCCGCCAGCGAGCAACTACTGGGCATTCTCAAGCCGCTGATTGATCCACGGGTCGGGGTGATCACGCCGTATCCTGCGGCCAACCTGCTGGTGATTACCGACTGGCGCAGCAACCTGGAACGCATCGACAGCCTGTTGCTGCAGCTCGACCAGGTCAGTGACGAGCCGATGCAGGTCATGCCGCTGCAACATGCCAGCGCCAACGACACCAGTAAGTTGATCAGCCAGTTGCTGGCCCGCGAGCAGGGCGCCGACAGCGCCCAGGTGGTGGCCGACCCACGCAGCAATGCCCTGCTGGTGCGCGGCAGCGCCGACAGCCGTGAGCGGGTGCGTGCCTTGCTGGCGCAACTGGACCGCCCCGGCGATAACCTGCGCAGCTCCAACACTCAGGTGATCTACCTGCGTCATGCCAATGCCAGCGAAGTGGTCAAGGTACTGCGCAGCCTCAGCCAGGACACGCTGCCGGCCGCAACCGGCGAGGGCAGCAAGGATGACAAGGCGCCGACGCCGGTCAGCAGCTCGGGGATTCGCCTGGAATATGAAGAAGGCACCAACGCCGTGGTCATGGTCGGCCCCGACAGCGAGCTGGCGGCTTATCGCAACATCGTCGAGCAACTGGACGTGCGCCGCGCGCAGGTGGTGGTCGAGGCGATCATTGCCGAAGTTTCGGATTCGCGCGCTGAGGAGCTGGGCGTGCAGTGGCTGTTCGCCGATGAGCACTTCGGTGCCGGCACGGTCAACTTCGGCACCGGCGGCGCCAGCATCGCCGCCATCGCCGGGGCGGCGGCGGGCAAGGACAATGCGGCATTGGGCAAGCTGCTGTCCGGTACCAACGGCCTGACCGCAGGTTTTGGCAACTTTGGCGGTGGCTTCAACTTCGCCGTGCTGGTCAATGCGCTGAAAAGCAAAAGCGGCTTCAACCTGCTGTCGACGCCAACCTTGCTAACCCTGGACAACGCCGAAGCGTCGATCCTGGTCGGCCAGGAAGTGCCCTTCGTCACCGGCTCCGTGACCCAGGACAACACCAACCCCTACCAGACCATCGAGCGCAAGGAAGTCGGGGTCAAGCTGCGCATCAAGCCGCAGATCAACATCGACAACACCGTGCGCCTGGACATCGTCCAGGAGGTCTCGTCGATTGCCGACAACGCCTCGGCCAGCGACGTGATCACCAACAAGCGCGAGATCAAGACCAAGGTCATGGTCGAGGACAACGGCCTGGTGATTCTCGGCGGCCTGATCAGCGACGAGGTCACCTCGAGCAAGCAGAAGGTGCCGTTGCTCGGCGATATTCCCTGGCTGGGGCGGCTGTTCAGCTCCTCCGGGCACCAGGGCGTGAAGCAGAATCTGATGGTGTTCATTCGCCCGCGCATCCTGCGTGACGGCCCGAGCCTGGCCAGCCTGAGCACCGAAAAATACCGCAACCTGCAACAGGACACGGCACTCAAACTGCCGGCCATCAGCGATGACGGCAAGCTGATGCAGGCCTTTCCGGCCAGCCGCCAGCGCCTGGACGAGGGCGTCTGGTGATGGAGCTGTTGCCCTATCGCCTGGCCCGCCAAGCCGGGCTTGCCGTGGCGCCTTCGGCGAGCGGCTGGAGCCTGTGGCTGCGCAGCGATGCCGACAGCGACCAGTTGCAGGAACTGCTGCGCGTGCAGGGCCAGCCGGATGAGGTCTGCCACCTCGACAGCGCCAGTTTCGACAGCCGCCTGGGTCAGTTGTACCAGGCCGGTGAAGGTGCTACCGCAGCGCTGATCGAAGGCATCGGCGAGCAGGTCGACCTCGACGGCCTGATGAGCGAGATGCCGCGCATCGAGGACCTGCTCGAAAGCGACGACGAAGCGCCGGTGATCCGCCTGATCAACGGCCTGTTCGCCCAGGCGCTTCGCCTGCAGGCGTCGGACATTCACATCGAGACCTTCGAGCAGAGCCTGGTGGTGCGCCTGCGCGTCGATGGCCATCTGCGCGAAGTGCTGCGCCCGCCGCGCGCGCTGTCGGCAATGCTGGTATCGCGGATCAAGGTCATGGCCCGGCTGGATATCGCCGAGAAGCGCCAGCCCCAGGATGGGCGTATTACCCTGCGCTCGGCCGGGCGCGAAGTGGATGTGCGGGTCTCGACCTTGCCCGGCATCCACGGCGAGCGGGTGGTAATGCGGGTACTCGACAAGCAGGCCAGCCTGCTGGCGCTGGCCAACCTCGGCATGCCGGCGGCGGTGGAGCAGGGCTTGCGCGGCTGCCTGGCGCGGCCCAACGGTATCGTCCTGAGCACCGGGCCGACCGGCTCGGGCAAGACCACCACGCTTTACGCAAGCCTCAACAGCCTCAACGACGGCAGCCGCAATATCCTCACCGTCGAAGACCCGGTCGAGTACGCCATCGCCGGCATTGGCCAGACCGCTATCAACCCGCGCGCCGGGCTGACCTTCGCCACCGGCCTGCGGGCCATCCTGCGCCAGGACCCGGACGTGATCATGCTCGGTGAGATCCGCGACCGCGAGACCGCGCAGATCGCCGTGCAGGCCAGCCTCACCGGCCACCTGGTGCTCTCGACCCTGCACACCAACAGCGCCGTGGGCGCGGTGACGCGCTTGCGTGACATGGGTATCGAACCGTTCCTGATTGCCTCGTGCCTGCGCGGGGTCATGGCCCAGCGTCTGGTGCGGCGCCTGTGCAGCTGTGCGCAGCCGCAACCCTTGCAGGCGGCCGAGCGGCTCCTGTGGCCGGAGCTGGCTGAGCTGAGCGAGACATTCCATGCCGTCGGTTGCGAGCAGTGCCAGGGCAGCGGCTATCGCGGCCGGCTTGGCCTTTATGAATTCATCGAGCTGGATGCGGGCTTGATCGGCTTGCTCTACGACGGCGCCAGTGAAGTGGCCATGCAGGAGCATCTGGCCGGTCGCCGCCAGAGCCTCGCCGGCATGGCCAGCGAGTGCCTGCGCCAGGGCTACACCAGCCTTGGCGAAGTGCTGCGCGCGGTGCAGGGCTAGCCATGCCGACCTTTCGCTACCAGGCGGTAGACCTCAGCGGGCGCGCACGCAAAGCCAGTATCCAGGCCGACAGCGAGCGCCATGCCCGTCAGTTGCTGCGTGAGCAGGGGCTGTTCACCCGGCAGTTGCAACGCCACGACACCGGCAATGCCCAGCCACGCCGCCAGCGTGTCAACCGTGCCCAGTTGTGCGAGCTGACCCGGCAACTGGCAACCCTGACCGGCGCCGGCATTCCGTTGGTAGACGCCCTGGCGACCCTGGAGCGGCAACTGGTGGAACCGGCCTTGCGCAACCTGCTGGTGGCGGTGCGCGGCTCGCTCGCCGAAGGCCTGAGCCTGGCCCGCAGCCTGGCGCGCCAGGGTGGCCTGTTCTCCGCTTTGTACTGCGCGCTGGTGGAGGCCGGCGAGCGCTCCGGGCGCCTGGCGCAAGTACTGGAGCGCTTGGCCGAGCACTTGGAGCAGGTCCAGCGCCAACAGCACAAGGCACGGACGGCGTTGATCTATCCCTGTGTGTTGATGGGCGTGTCGCTGGCGGTGGTGGTTGGCCTGATGACCTTCGTGGTGCCCAAGCTCACCGAACAGTTCTCCCATTCCGGGCAGAGCCTGCCGTGGATCACTTCGCTGCTGATCGGCATCAGCGACCTGCTGGTGCTGGTCGGGCCCTGGTTGCTGCTCGGCGGAGTGATGGCAGCGGTGCTCGGTGCCTGGTTGCTGCGCCGCCCGCACTGGTGTTTGCGCCGTGACGACCTGCTGCTGCGTATGCCGCGGGTTGGCAACCTGCTGGCAGTGCTCGAAAGCGCACGCCTGTCGCGCAGCCTGGCGATTCTTTGCGGCAGCGGCGTGCCGTTGCTTGAAGCCCTGCAGGTGGCTACGGCCACGGTCAACAACCGGCGCATTCATCTGGCCCTGCAACGGGTCAGCACCGATGTGCAGGGCGGGGTCAGCCTGCATCGGGCGCTGGATGCCAGCGGCCACTTCCCGCCCTTGCTGCTGAACATGGTCGCCAGTGGCGAGGCCAGCGGCACCTTGCCGGACATGCTCGAACGGGTCGCCGACAACCAGGAGCGCGGCTTCGCCCGCCAGGTCGACAGCGCCATGGCCCTGTTCGAACCGCTGATGATCCTGGTGATGGGTGCGGTGGTGCTGTTCATCGTCCTCGCCGTGCTGTTGCCGATCATGCAGCTCAACCAGGGCCTGACACTTTGAAAAGGAGCAAGACCATGCACAGCCCACGCGCGCGTCAGCGCGGTTTTACCCTGATGGAAATCATGGTGGTGATCTTCATCATCGGCCTGTTGATCGCCGTGGTCGCACCGAGCGTGCTCGGCAGCCAGGACAAGGCCATGAAGCAGAAGGTCATGGCCGACCTGTCGACCCTGGAGCAGGCGCTGGACATGTATCGCCTCGACAACCTGCGCTTCCCCTCGGCTGAGCAGGGGTTGTCGGCGCTGGTCAGCAAGCCGACGCTCGAACCGCTGCCACGCGCCTGGCGTACCGATGGCTATATCCGCCGTCTGCCGCAAGACCCGTGGGGCACGGCCTATCAGTACCGTGCCCCGGGCCAGCACGGGCGCATCGATATTTATTCGCTCGGCGCCGATGGCGTCGAGGGCGGCGAGGGTATCGATGCCGACCTGGGTAACTGGGAACTCTAGGCATGCGCGGCGAGCGTGGTTTTACTCTGCTGGAGATGCTCGTGGTCTTGCTGATCGCCGGGCTGATGAGCACCTTGAGTATTGCCTGGCTCGACAGCGGCAAGGCGCCGGTGCAGCAGGCGCTTGAACGCCTGGCCGGGGCCAGCCGCCAGCAGGCCGAGCTGGCGTTGCATGCAGGGGAGATTCGCGGCTTGCGCTGGAATGGCAGCCGCCCCGAGTTTGTCCGCCGGGTCGATGAGCGCTGGCAGGTCGAGCAGGTCGCCCTCGGTGACTGGCCGTCGGTATTGCAGGCTGACTGGCCCGCCAGTCGAGAGCCACGCCTGGTGTTCACGCCCTCCGGCGTAGCCCGCAGTGCCACCTTGAACTGGCACTGGCCAGAGGGAACCCAGCGTTGGCAATGGAGCAGCGCGGGCCAGTTGCACAGGGCGCCCCTGTGAAGCGCGCTCAACGCGGTTTCACCCTGCTGGAGGTGACCGTGGCCCTGGGGATTGCCGCCGCCCTGGCAATCATGACCAGCCAGGTGTTGCGCCAGCGCCTGGCGGTGCAGCAAAGCGTGCAGCAACACCGCTTGGGCGTGCTCTGCGCCCGCGAGCTGCAGGCGCGTTTTGCCGTTGAGCGGTTCTGGCCGCTGCAGAGCAGTGTCGCCGGGCAATTGCAGCAGGGCGATGGTCACTGTCACTGGCAACTGCAGCTGACCTCGACCGGTGTGCGCAACCTGCGTCGTGGGGAACTGCGCCTGTTTGCCGAGCGTGACGGGCGCGACCCCCTCGGCCAGTACCGCATCTTCCTGGTGCGCCCATGAAGCGCCGACAGCGGGGCCTGACTCTGCTTGAGCTGCTGGTGGCCCTGGCCCTGACTGCGCTGCTGGGGATCTTGCTGGCGGCGCTGGTCAACGCCTGGGCGGGCGTGCGCGAACGCCTGCAGCAACCGGCCCAGGGCTCGCCGGTGCTGGATTTCTGCCTGGCCCTGGAGCGGCGCTTCGACTCGACGGTGTTGCGCCAGCTCTACGAGCAACGCCTGCCCCTGGCAATCAACTGGATCGACTGGCAACCGGCCGCCTTGCAATTGCAATGGGTGGCCCGTGGTGCCTGGCCACAAGCTGAAGGCGGTTCGCGCTTGCAGCGCCAGCGCCTGAGCTACGACGCGCGCGGGCAGCGGCTGCTGCTGGAAACTTCCGCCGACCTGTATGCGCTGGGTAAACCGCAGTGGCGTGAACGCGACCAGCTCGATCAGGTCACGGCGCCGAGTTTCTCGTTTTTTCAATCGGGCCGCTGGCTGGCCTTTCCTTCTGCCGAGCGATCCGCCCCGGATCGCGGCGTGCGGCTTGAGTTCAAGCGTGATGGAGCACCTTATGTCTGTACCTTCGCCCTGCCGGAGGCACCCTGATGAACTGGCTTGAACGCTGGCAAACGCCACGCAGCAACAACTGGTTGCTGCTGCGCCCGGGCCAGGGGCAAACGCCCTGGAGCTGGCTGCACCTGACAGACGGCAGGCGCGCAGCCGGGGAGGGCACGCCGCCCAGCCCGGACGGCGCGCGCGTGGCGCTGATCCTGCCGGGTAACCACTGCAGTCATAGTCAGCTTGCAGCGCCGCCGGGGCTCAAACGTGACGAGTGGCCGCTGCTGCTCGAAGAGCGTTTGCTGCAACCGGCCGAGTCCATCCGTTGCGGCTGCGTTTCGCGCCAGGGCAACCAGCTGGAGTTGGTCAGCGTCGATCAGGCGTTGCTCGGCCAGTGGCTGGCGCAATGTGCGCACTGGGGGCTGAGCGTGGAGCGTTGCTGGGCCGAGTTTCAGTTGTTGGCAGATACCCCGGCGGGCACCGCCCTGTGCTGGCAGCGCAGCCCTGACTTGCTGCTGCTCAAGGGCGTGACCAAGCAATCACGACAGCATTGGCTGGCCTGGCCGACGCTGCTTGGATCGAACCTGCCGGCTCCCTGGCCGAGCCTGCAACCTGAAACGCTTGAAGGTGCCTGGCCAGCGCAATTTACGGCGCTGGAGCGTTTGCCCAGCCTGTTTGATCTGCGCCCGACGCGTCAGCTGCGGCTGCGGCTGTCCATGGCCCCTGGGCAAGGGCGCCTGATCGCCGCGTGTGCGCTTTTGGGCCTGCTGTGGTGCGGGCTGTGGTTGACCCAGCAATGGCGCCAGAGCGAGGTCTACAAGGCACAAGTGGTCGCGCTGACCGGCCCGGTCACTTCACCCCGGCAGGCGGCCCAGCTACTCAAGCGCCAGCACCAGGGCGAGGAGGATCGCCAACTGCGCCTGCGGCAAATCGCACAATTGCAGGCGGCGTTGCAGCAATGGCTGCAAGCGCAGCCCGCCTGGCACATCAGCGCCAGCGGCTTTGACGGGCAACGCTGGACGTTGCAACTGCGCGGCGATCAGCCGCCCGAGGCCGCAACCTGGGAGGCAATCGCCCGGCAGGTCGGTGTACCGGTTGCTGTGGCTGGCGGCGAAGATCAACTGCAACTGGTCTTCGACCTGGGAGCGGCCTCATGAGTGAGTGGATGCAGCGCCGCTGGCTGATGCCGGCAGCCTGGGCAATCGTTGCACTGTTGCTGCTGACCCTGTTGCTGCGTGAAGGTACGAATCGCTGGCAGGCCGCCCAGCAGTGGCAGGCCCTGGCCCGCTCGGCGGCCAGCTTGCAGGTGCAGACGCGCTTGAGCACCGAGCAACTGCAGCAATCAGCCCAGGCCAACAGCATCGTGCTCAGTGAAGTGTTGGCGCAAAACGACAGCTGGCAGATCAAGGGCCGTGCCGCCGATGAGCAGGGTATGCAGCGCTGGTTACTTGCCGTTCAGCGCGAGGGCGTGCGCCCGCTGCGCTGGTCACTGGAACAGGCCGAGTCGGGCATGAACTTCGAACTGGAGTTGCAGCCGTGAAGCGCATCGGCGGGTTCTGCCTGGTGTTCTTCTTGAGCCTGTTGGCCGGGTTGCCGGCGAACTGGCTGCTCGCCCCCGTTGCCGCTGAGGGGGTCTGCGGCACCGTCTGGCAAGGCCAGGCTCAACGGCTGGGGCAGGCAGGGCCGGTCGCCTGGCACTGGCAGCCCTGGCGCCTGCAGGCTCAGGTCGAGCTAGGGTTTCAGGGGCAAAGCTGGCAGCTCAAGGTGGCGGGCTGGCCGTGGAACTGGCACGCGGCTGTCGAGCCAGTGCAGCGCACGCTGACGATGCCTGCGTCCTATCGCCTGACGGGCGAGTGGACTGGCCGGATAGAAGTGCAGGGTAGCGGTCGGCAATGCCGGACCAGCCGGGGTGAGATCGCAGGCGGTAACCTGGCGCTGGTGGCGCCATGGTCAGTGCCTTTGGGCGCTGGCCGGGTGCGGGTTGATTGCTCGAGCGGCCTGCACCTGTTGGCGCACTTGCAATTGCAGGGTCAGCATCGGTTCGAACTGGACGCCGACCTGCGCCAGCGCCGGGGGCGTTTGCAAGGGGCTGTCGAACCCAGCGCAACCTTGGCCCCGGTGCTGCTCAGCGCCCAGTGGCTCAAGCCCGATGATTCGAGGTTGAGCCGCACGCTCAAATGGTGACGGCACTCAGGGGCGGATTTCGATCATGGTGCCGTCGGGGACCATGCTCCACACCTCGCGCATGTCGCGGTTGGTCATGGCGATGCAGCCTTCGGTCCAGTCCAGGGTGTGGAACACCTCTTCCGGATACTCCTCGCTCAGGGGCGTGCCGTGGATCATGATCATCCCGCCCGGCGGGACGCCTTCACGACGGGCGCGGGCGGCGTCGGTGATGTTCGGGTAGGACACGTGCATGGCCAGGTTGTAACGGTCGCTCTGCTTGCGCCAGTCGATCCAGTAGAAGCCTTCGGGGGTGCGCTTGTCGCCTTCGCGCAGCTTGGCGCCCTTGGGCTGCTTGCCCAGGGAGATGCGGTAGGTCTTCAGTGGCGAGCCATCGCTGATCAGTTGCAAACGACGTTCGGACTTGATCACCAGGATCTTGTCGATCATCGCAGGCTTGGGTGCTTGCGGTTGCAGTGGCGAAGGCGCGGTCTTGTCGACCGGCCGGGTGATGATGGTTTCGGTGAAACCCGCCTGGGACATCGAAGCCACACTGAGGCAGAAAAGGGCAAGCAACCAGCGCATGAAGCGATATCCCTGAAGAAGCTAGGTGTTGGGTGACGAGACGAGCATGGGTGAAAGGCATTCATTGCCGATCGGGAAGCGCTGCTCGATGCGGTCACGATAATAGCATTCTAGGGTACGACTGACGGTGCGGAAAGCCAGCTCGTCCCACGGGATTTCACTTTCGTCGAAAAGTCGCACTTCCAGGCTCTCGACGCCGACGGCGAAGTCCAGGTCGGCCAGTTCCGCGCGAAAGAACACATGCACCTGGTTGATGTGCGGCAGGTCAAACAGCTGGTACAGGCTGGTTTCGCCGACACGGGCACAGGCTTCCTCGATGGTTTCCCGGCGCGCGGCCTGTTCCACCGTCTCGCCGTTCTCCATGAACCCGGCGGGCAGGGTCCAGTAACCGCGGCGCGGTTCGATGGCGCGGCGGCACAACAGCACCTGGCTGCCCCAGGTCGGCAGTACCCCGGCAACGATATTGGGGTTCTGGTAATGAATGGTCTGGCAGTGATCGCAGACATAACGCAGGCGGCTATCGCCCTCCGGAATACGCTGAATCACCTGATTGCCGCACGCGCTACAGAATTTCATGCTTTTATTCCTGTTAGGTGCGCCTATCTTGGCGCCACTGTCACCGGGGCCGCAAGCCGGATCGTCGCCGGGACTTGGGCGGCCCGCGGCTTTGGTGCATCATGCAAGACAGGCTTTGGAATCGAGAGAGAGCAATGCTGGACGAGCTACTTCGCCGCGTGAGCAGTCATACGCCGAGTACCCTGGAGACGGACCGACGTTTTCCCGAGGCCGCCGTGTTATTGCCCATCACCCGCAGCGAAGAGCCGGAACTGGTGTTGACCCTGCGCGCCAAGGGCTTGTCGACCCACGGCGGCGAGGTAGCCTTTCCCGGTGGTCGGCGCGACCCGGAAGACCCCGACCTGATCTTTACCGCCCTGCGTGAAGCCGAAGAAGAAATCGGCCTGCCGCCGGGCCTGGTGGAAATCATCGGCCCACTGAGCCCGCTGATTTCCCTGCATGGGCTGAAAGTAACGCCTTTCGTCGGCCTGATCCCGGATTTTGTCGAGTACCAGGCCAACGATGCCGAGATCGCCGCGGTGTTTACCGTGCCGCTGGAGTTCTTCCGCCAGGACCCGCGCGACCATACCCATCGTATCGATTACCAGGGCCGCAGTTGGTACGTGCCCAGTTACCGCTATGGCGAGTACAAGATCTGGGGCCTGTCGGCGATCATGATCGTCGAACTGGTCAACTTGCTTTACGATGCCAACATCAGCCTGCACCAGCCGCCTGAACGCTTTACCCCCATTTGAGCGGGATCACCCGCCAGCCATGCCGCACCGTGAGGATCCACGCATGAAATACCGTCTGGGCGACCTGCGGGTCGAAACCCATCCGCGCAGTTGGGTTGCGCCGACTGCCACGTTGATCGGCAAGGTGCGCCTGCAGGCCGGTGCCAACGTCTGGTTCGGCGCTGTGTTGCGCGGTGATAACGAGCTGATCGACATCGGCGAGAACAGCAACGTTCAGGACGGCACGGTGATGCACACCGACATGGGCTCGCCGCTGACCCTGGGCAAGGGCGTGACCGTCGGTCACAACGCCATGCTGCACGGCTGCACGGTCGACGACTACAGTCTGGTCGGCATCAATGCGGTCATCCTCAATGGTGCGCGGATCGGCAAGTACTGCATCATCGGCGCCAATGCGTTGATCCCCGAAGGCAAGGAGATCCCTGACGGCTCGCTGGTCATGGGCTCGCCGGGTAAAGTGGTACGCGAACTGACCGATGCGCAGAAGAAAATGCTCGAAGCCAGCGCCGCCCACTACGTGCACAACGCCGAGCGATATGCCCGCGACCTGGCCCCGCAGGAGGATTGATGAGTACGCCTGAACGACCGGTGGGCTCGCCCTGCGTGCAGATCTGCGCGCTGGACGACGCTGACATCTGCACCGGCTGCCAGCGCACTGCCGCTGAAATCACCCGCTGGGGGCGGATGGACAACGCCGAGCGCCGGCAGGTGCTCAGGCTGTGCCATGAGCGCGCAGTCGCCGCCGGGCTGATCTTCAGCGTCGGCGCATGATCCTCCTCTTGGCCGCCGGCAGTCGCTGCAGTACCCTGTAGCGCTTGCCCAGCGGTCGATCCCATGTTCTTTCTGATTGCCTATATCAGCAGCGTAGTGCTGATCAACTACGCCTTCTCCAGTGCTCCGCACCTGGACGTCATCTGGTCCGCCTGGGGCGGCCTGGTGTTCATCTTGCGTGACATGGTCCAGACCCGCTTCGGCCACGGCGCGCTGGTCGCCATGCTGGCGGCGCTGGTGCTGTCCTATATCACCTCGGAGCCGGCCATCGCCCTGGCCAGTGCCACCGCCTTCGCCGTGTCCGAGCTGATTGACTGGCTGGTGTTCACCCTCACCAAGCGGCCGTTGCATGATCGGCTGTGGCTGAGCTCGGCGCTGAGCATCCCGATCGACACCTTTATCTTCTTCGGCATGATCGGCGCCTTGACGCCAGCGGTGGTCGGTACCGCCATGGCCTCGAAATTCGCCGGCGTCACCGTGGTCTGGCTGGCCATGGCCTGGCGCGCACGCAAGCGTGTCGTCACCGGCTGAGGCCGACGGCTGCGGTTCATGTAAAATGGCGCTCCTTTTCACCGGGTTGCACCGAGTACGGGGCGGCCCAGGATGTTCTTCCCTCTGAGGACCTGAAATGACCCGTATCGGAACCCCATTGTCGCCGACCGCGACCCGCGTACTGCTCTGTGGCTGCGGCGAGCTGGGCAAGGAAGTGGTGATCGAGCTGCAACGCCTGGGCGTTGAAGTGATTGCCGTGGACCGTTACGCCAATGCCCCGGCCATGCAGGTGGCCCATCGCAGCCACGTGATCAACATGCTCGACGGCGCCGCCCTGCGGGCAGTGATCGAGGCCGAGCAGCCGCATTACATCGTCCCGGAAATCGAAGCCATCGCCACCGCGACCCTGGTCGAGCTGGAAAACGAAGGCTTCACCGTGGTGCCGACCGCCCGCGCCGCGCAGTTGACCATGAACCGCGAAGGCATCCGTCGCCTGGCTGCCGAAGAGCTGGACCTGCCGACCTCGCCCTATCATTTCGCCGACACCTTCGAGGAGTACTCCAAGGCCGTTGACGACCTGGGCTTCCCCTGCGTGGTCAAGCCGGTGATGAGTTCGTCGGGCAAGGGCCAGAGCCTGCTGCGCAGTGTTGACGACGTACGCAAGGCTTGGGACTACGCCCAGGAAGGCGGGCGTGCCGGCAAGGGCCGGGTGATCATCGAAGGCTTTATCGATTTCGACTACGAAATCACCCTGCTGACCGTTCGTCATGTCGGCGGTACTACCTTCTGCGCGCCGGTCGGCCACCGTCAGGAGAAGGGCGATTACCAGGAATCCTGGCAGCCGCAGGCCATGAGCCCGGTGGCCCTGGCCGAGTCCGAGCGGGTCGCCAAGGCAGTGACCGAGGCGCTGGGTGGCCGTGGCCTGTTCGGTGTCGAGCTGTTCGTCAAAGGCGACCAGGTGTGGTTCAGCGAAGTCTCGCCGCGCCCGCATGACACCGGGCTGGTGACCCTGATTTCCCAGGACCTGTCGCAGTTTGCCCTGCATGCGCGTGCGATTCTGGGCTTGCCGATCCCGCTGATCCGCCAGTTTGGCCCGTCGGCCTCGGCGGTGATCCTGGTTGAAGGCCAGTCGCAGCAGACCGCGTTCGCCAACCTGGGCGCCGCCTTGAGCGAGCCGGATACCGCGATTCGCCTGTTCGGCAAGCCTGAGGTCAATGGCCAGCGGCGCATGGGCGTGTGCCTGGCCCGCGACGAGTCGATCGAAGCCGCTCGGGCCAAGGCGACCCGTGCTTCGCAGGCGGTCAAGGTAGAGTTCTAAGCAATCGCGGTGCAAGCCCGTTCCTACACCGGTAGGAGCGGGCTTGCACCGCGATGGTCTTACAGCTCCGTGTGTCGGGTCTCTTTCAGGCACAACACCGCAATCAGGCTCAGCACAGCCGCCGCCGACACATACCCGCCGACCCAGCTCAAACCGCCCATCGCTACCAGCTTCTGGGCAAAGAACGGTGCCGCCGAGGCCCCGACAATTCCGCCCAGGTTATAAGCTGCCGACGCCCCGGTGTATCGCACGTGAGTTGGAAACAGCTCAGGCAGCAATGCGCCCATCGGCGCAAAGGTCACGCCCATCAGGAACAGCTCGATAGCCAGGAACAGCGCTACGCCTGTGGTCGATCCCGAGGTCAGCAGCGGCTCCATGGTAAAGCCCGAGGCAATCGCCAGCACGCCGCCGACGATCAGTACCGGCTTGCGCCCGTAACGGTCGCTGAGCCAGGCCGACAGTGGCGTGGCCAGGGCCATGAACAGTACCGCAAAGCACAGCAGGCCGAGGAAGGTCTCGCGGCTGTAACCCAGGGTCGAGACGCCATAGCTGAGCGAGAACACCGTCGAGATGTAGAACAGCGCATAGCACACCACCATCGCCCCAGCACCCAGCAGGGTCGGCGCCCAGTATTGGGCGAACAGTTCGACCACCGGCATTTTCACCCGCTGGTGGCTGGCCACGGCCTTGGCGAAGACTGGGGTTTCTTCAAGCTTCAGGCGCACATACAGGCCGACCATGACCAGCGCGGCGCTGAGCAGGAACGGAATGCGCCAGCCCCAGCTGCGAAACTGCTCGTCGGTCAGCAGCATGGCCAGGGTCAGGAACAGGCCATTGGCCGCCAGAAAGCCGATCGAAGGGCCCAGTTGCGGGAACATGCCGAACCAGGCGCGCTTGCCCTTGGGCGCGTTCTCGGTGGCCAGCAGCGCCGCGCCGCCCCATTCACCGCCCAACCCCAGGCCCTGGCCGAAGCGCAGCACACAGAGCAGGATCGGCGCCCAGGCGCCAATGCTGTCGTAACCCGGGAGTACGCCGATCAGGGTGGTACACACGCCCATCAGCAACAAGGAGGCGACCAGGGTCGATTTACGGCCGATACGGTCGCCAAAGTGGCCGAACAGCGCCGAACCCAGAGGCCGGGCCAGGAAGGCGATACCGAAGGTCAGAAAGGCCGAGAGCATCTGCGCGGTGCCCGAGGTCTGTGGAAAGAACACCGGGCCGATCACCAGCGCCGCTGCGGTGGCGTACACATAGAAATCGTAGAACTCGATGGCGGTGCCGATGAAGCTGGCCGTGGCGACCCGCGCTGGCGAGTTTCCGGGGCTGGCCTGGGTGGTTTCGGAGTAGGTGCTGCTGGTCGTCATGCGATTATCCCTGACAGTCGAGTGCTCCATGGGCGTAGCCGCCGACCTGCTATGAACAGGCAGGCAAGGGCGTGCGCCGAAGCGAATTATTGTGCTCGCGTGACGAAACATACGCCCTTTGGGGATGGGGGCGGGCGCTGGCAAGGCTCGGGGTGTGAACCAGTACCACAATTCGCGCAATGTTCAGTCAGGCTGACTGGCCGTGTGACGCCGGTGCGGGTAGCGGGCGAGACGGCTGGGGCTGGGTAAGCGTGATGCCAGTATAGCTAGCGCTTGAGCGTCCAGACCAGTATGCGGCTGGCACAATTGTCCTCGGTTTCGAGAATTTCCAGGCGATAACGGCCGATTTTCAGGCAGACCGCGCTTGCCGGGATGCTTTCCAGGGCTTCGGTGACCAGGCCATTGAGGGTTTTCGGCCCGTCGCTGGGCAGGTGCCAGCCGAGGGTGCGGTTGAGCTCGCGGATCGACACGTTGCCTTCGATGACGAAACGTCCGTCCGCCTGCGGGTGGATGTGCGGATTGTCGAGGCTGTGTTCGTCTTCGAACTCGCCGACGATTTCTTCGAGGATGTCTTCCAGGGTGACGATGCCAAGCACTTCACCGTACTCGTCGACCACCACCCCCAGGCGCCGCTGCTGCTTGTGGAAATTGAGCAGTTGCAGCTGCAACGGGGTGCTTTCCGGCACGAAATAGGGCTCGTAGCAGGCCGCCTGCAGCGTTTCGCGGGTCAGCTCGGCCTTGGGCAGCAGGTGGCTGATCAGCTTGGTGTTGAGGATCGCTTCAACCTGGTTGATGTCGCTGTGATAGACCGGCAGGCGAGTGTGGCGGCTAATGATCAACTGCTCGATGATCGCCTCGATCGGCTCATCGAGGTTGATGCCGTCGACATCGTTGCGTGGCACCAGGATGTCGTTGACGGTGATCTTGTCTAGCGCCAGCAAGCTTTCCGGCAGGTTCAGGCGCTGGTCGGCATCCGGCTCGTCGGCGGCGTAGCTGTCGGCATCGTCGTTGTCGTGCACGGCCACCGCATGGCTTTGCACGCGGAACGGGCGCAGCAGCACCCGTGCGCAGCCATCAAGCAGCCAGGCTACCGGCTGCAACAGCTTGAGTGGCACTTTCAGCAGGCTGTTGCCCAGGCCGATGAAGGCCTGCGGATTACGCCGTGCCAGTTGTCGCGGCAGGTATTCGGCGATCACCAGCAGCAGCGCTGCGGCGCCCAGGCCGGCCAGCCAGAAGCCGTGCTCGCCGCTGTAGCGCTGGCCCATCAGGCAGGCCAGGGCCAGCACCAGCAGCTTGCCCAGGGTCGAACACAGCACCAGGGCTTGTGGGCTAACGGCAAGTTCCGGGTGTTCGCCGGTCTGCGGGTTGCGCCGGCCACCGTTGAGCTGCTGCTGGGCGGCGTCCACCGCAGTGAACAGCGCCGACCAGAGCAGTGCCAGTGCCAATACGCCGAGTAGCGGTCCTAACGGCAGAGCGTCCATTTACCTGTGCCCGTCAGATGTGCAGGATGAATTCGCGTACCAGCTTGCTGCCGAAATAGGCCAGCATCAGCAGGCAGAAGCCGGCCAGGGTCCAGCGGATCGCCTTGTGCCCGCGCCAACCCAGGCGGGTGCGGCCCCACAGCAGCACGCTGAAGACGATCCAGGCCAGGCAGGCCAGCAGGGTCTTGTGCACCAGGTGCTGGGCGAACAGGTTGTCGAGGAACAGCCAGCCGGAGATCAGCGACAGCGAGAGCAGGCCCCAGCCAGCCCAGAGGAAGCCGAACAGCAGGCTTTCCATGGTTTGCAGCGGCGGGAAGTTCTTGATCAGTCCGGACGGGTGCTTGTGCTTGAGCTGGTGATCCTGCAACAGCAGCAGCAAGGACTGGACCACAGCGATGGTGAACATGCCGTAGGCCAGGATCGACAGCAGGATGTGCGCGAGGATGCCCGGTTCTTCGTTGATCAGCGGTACCGTGCCGGACGGCGCGAACTGGGCGATCAGCGCCGTGGCCATGCCCAGCGGGAACAGCAACAGCAGCAGGTTCTCCACCGGGATGCGCAGGCAGGCCAGCAGGGTCAGGGCGATCACCGCGGTGGCGATCAGGCTGGCGGCGCTGAAGAAGTCCAGGCTCAGGCCCAGGGGCGTGAGCAGTTGCCAGAACAGCGCGGTGCCCTGGGCAATGACCGCCAGCGCGCCAAGCAGGCCGAGCAGGCGTTTGTCGGCCTTGGTGCCCTGGGCCAGGCGTGAGCCTTGATAAAAGGTCGCGGCGGCATACAGGCAGGCGGCGATGAGATTGGGTAGCAAGCTGGGTGACAAGGGGAGCATAAGTCCTGTTAGGCAAGCCCGAAAGGGACTGAGTTTGGCATAGATCGCGCCCGCCTAGGAAGACTGCCAGCCGACGGCATGGTGTGCGCTGGGCCAAGTCTTCGTTATAATCGCCGGCCTGCCCCTGCCCAAGGCCGGCCGAATACGCCAGAGGCAGCTGATAAACCTCGGTTCTACAGAGCCCGAAAGGATCACCATGTTTGAAAACCTGACCGACCGTCTGTCACAGACGCTGCGCCATGTCACCGGCAAGGCCAAGCTGACCGAAGACAACATCAAAGACACCCTGCGTGAAGTGCGCATGGCGTTGCTCGAGGCTGACGTCGCCCTGCCGGTGGTCAAGGATTTCGTCAACAAGGTCAAGGAACGTGCGGTCGGCACCGAGGTGTCGCGCAGCCTGACCCCGGGCCAGGCGTTCGTGAAGATCGTCCAGGCCGAGCTCGAAGGCCTGATGGGCGCCGCCAACGAAGACCTGGCGCTCAACGCCGCGCCGCCTGCGGTCGTACTGATGGCCGGTCTGCAGGGTGCGGGCAAGACCACCACCGCCGGCAAGCTGGCGCGCTTCCTTAAAGAGCGCAAGAAGAAGACCGTGATGGTGGTGTCGGCCGACGTCTACCGTCCGGCGGCGATCAAGCAGCTGGAGACCCTGGCGGGCGACATCGGCGTGACCTTCTTCCCGTCCGATATCAGCCAGAAGCCAGTGGCCATCGCTGAAGCGGCAATTCGCGAAGCCAAGCTCAAGTTCATCGACGTGGTCATCGTCGACACCGCCGGCCGTCTGCACATCGACGCCGAGATGATGACCGAGATCAAGGACCTGCACGCTGCGGTCAAGCCGATCGAGACGCTGTTCGTGGTCGACGCCATGACCGGCCAGGACGCCGCCAATACGGCCAAGGCGTTCGGCGATGCACTGCCGCTGACCGGTGTGATCCTCACCAAGGTCGACGGTGATGCCCGTGGCGGTGCCGCGCTGTCGGTGCGGGCCATTACCGGCAAGCCGATCAAGTTCATCGGTATGGGCGAGAAGAGCGATGCGCTCGAGCCGTTCCACCCCGACCGTATCGCTTCGCGCATCCTTGGCATGGGCGACGTGCTCAGCCTGATCGAGCAGGCCGAACAGACCCTCGACAAGGACAAGGCCGACAAACTGGCCAAGAAGCTGAAAAAGGGCAAGGGCTTCGACCTCGAAGACTTCCGCGACCAGCTGCAACAAATGAAGAACATGGGTGGCCTGGGCGGCCTGATGGACAAGCTGCCGAGCATCGGTGGCGTCAACCTGGCCCAGATGGGCAGCGCCCAGGGCGCCGCCGAGAAGCAGTTCAAGCAGATGGAAGCGATCATCAACTCGATGACCCCGGCCGAGCGCCGTGACCCTGAGCTGATCAGCGGTTCGCGCAAACGCCGTATCGCCCTCGGCTCCGGCACCCAGGTGCAGGACATCGGCCGTCTGATCAAGCAACACAAGCAGATGCAGAAGATGATGAAGAAGTTTTCTGCCAAAGGCGGCATGGCCAAGATGATGCGCGGCCTGGGTGGCATGATGCCCGGCGGCGGCATGCCCAAGCTGTAACCCCATTCGGATCGGCGGCCCGGAAACGCGCCGACGATCGGAACCCCGCCCCGGCGGGAACGACGCAGCCTTTATATAAAGGCTGCACAATCCGCAGATCTGCAGGCTGGCCTTTTTACCTGGCGTAAAAAGGCATTTGCAAAAGTCCGTGTATTCCTTGAGAATATGCGGCCTTTCGGGCACCCGTGTGCCCGCTGTGCATTATGATTTGCAGCACCGACTACAGGAACGATGTTCAATGCTAACCATCCGTCTTGCCCGTGGTGGCTCTAAAAAGCGCCCATTCTACACCCTGACCGTGACCGACTCGCGTAACCCGGTTACCGGTTCGCACATCGAGCAGGTTGGTTTCTTCAACCCTATCGCTCGTGGCCAGGAAGTTCGCCTGTCTGTTAAAGAAGATCGCGTTGCTCACTGGCTGAGCGTTGGCGCACAGCCATCCGAGCGCGTTGCAAAACTGCTGAAAGATGCTGCTAAGGCTGCTGCCTGAATAGTATGAGCGCGACGCCAGAAAAAGCGGATGACTTGATCGTCGTCGGCAAGATTTTTTCGGTTCACGGCGTTCGCGGCGAGGTGAAGGTCTATTCCTTTACCGATCCGATTGAAAACCTGTTGGATTACCCTAACTGGACGCTTCGGCACGAAGGGAAGGTAAAACAGGTCGAGCTGGTCAGTGGCCGTTCCACTCAAAAGGACCTGGTCGCCAAGCTCAAAGGCCTCGATGATCGTGATGAAGCCCGTCTTCTGAGCGGTTATGAGATTTGTATCTCGCGTAGCCTTTTGCCCAACCTGTCTGCCGACGAGTACTACTGGTACCAGTTGGTAGGTCTGAAAGTCATCAATCAGGACGAACAGCTGTTCGGCAAGATTGATCACCTGTTGGAGACCGGCGCGAACGATGTAATGGTGGTCAAGCCCTGCGCGGGCAGCCTGGATGATCGAGAACGCCTGTTGCCCTATACCGAGCAATGCGTGTTGAAGATTGACCTGGTTGCAGGCGAAATGAGGGTCGAATGGGACGCGGACTTCTAAGCAATGGCCAGCCTGCGCGTAGACGTCATCACGCTGTTCCCCGAGATGTTCTCGGCCATCAGTGAGTACGGCATTACCAGCCGCGCGGTGAAACAGGGGTTGTTGCAACTGACCTGCTGGAACCCGCGGGACTACACCACAGATCGTCACCATACGGTAGATGATCGGCCGTTTGGCGGTGGTCCGGGCATGGTGATGAAGATCAAGCCTCTGGAAGACGCCCTGGTGAATGCCAGGCAGGCAACCGGAGAGGCGGCAAAGGTGATTTACCTGAGCCCACAAGGCCGCAAGCTGACTCAGTCGGCGGTCAAAGACCTGGCGAAGCACGAATCGTTGATTCTGATAGCCGGTCGATATGAAGGCATCGACGAGCGCTTTATTGAAGCTCATGTCGATGAAGAGTGGTCGATTGGAGACTATGTCCTGTCTGGCGGCGAGCTGCCGGCGATGGTCCTGATCGATGCGGTTACACGACTGCTGCCTGGAGCTTTAGGGCATGCGGACTCGGCGGAGGAAGACTCCTTTACCGATGGTCTGCTTGATTGCCCGCACTACACCCGACCTGAGGTGTATGCGGATCAGCGTGTTCCCGACGTGTTGCTTAGTGGCAACCATGCACACATCCGGCGATGGCGTTTACAGCAGTCCCTTGGGCGGACCTATGAACGACGCGTCGATCTTCTGGAAAGTCGCTCACTTTCTGGAGAAGAGAAGAAGCTGCTGGCGGAATACCTCCGTGAGCGGGACGATAGTTAACGTATCGATGGTAAATCCAGTTGATTTACCTTAGGAGCACAGCATGACTAACAAAATCATTCTTGCACTCGAAGCAGAGCAGATGACCAAAGAGATCCCGACCTTTGCCCCGGGCGACACCATTGTCGTTCAGGTGAAAGTGAAGGAAGGCGATCGTTCGCGTCTGCAGGCTTTCGAAGGCGTTGTTATCGCCAAGCGTAACCGTGGTGTGAACAGTGCTTTCACTGTTCGCAAGATCTCCAACGGTGTTGGCGTAGAGCGTACTTTCCAGACCTACAGCCCGCAAATCGACAGCCTGGCCGTGAAACGTCGTGGTGACGTGCGTAAAGCCAAGCTGTACTACCTGCGCGACCTGTCCGGTAAAGCCGCTCGCATCAAGGAAAAACTGTCCTGAGGACAGCTTGACCGGTGGCTACGGCCACCATGCGAAAAAAGCAGCCTTCGGGCTGCTTTTTTGTTGTCTGAAATTTGTCGTCCTATGTGAAGCCCATGAGCCCCAGAGAGCAGGAAATCGAACGCCGCACCGAACTGTCGGTGACCCGCGTGACAAAGGCGGTATTCCCGTCCACCACCAACCATCACAACACCCTGTTCGGCGGCACTGCGCTGGCCTGGATGGACGAAGTCTCGTTCATTGCTGCCACGCGCTTCTGTCGCTTGCCGCTGGTGACCGTGTCGACCGACCGCATCGACTTCAAGCACCCGATTGCCGCCGGTTCCATCGTCGAGCTGGTCGGGCGGGTGGCCACAGTGGGCAATACCAGCCTCAAGGTCGAGGTCGAGGTGTTTGTCGAAAGCATGAGCTGCGACAGTCGTGAGAAGGCAATTCATGGCCTGTTCAGCTTTGTCGCCATTGACGAAGACAAGCGTCCGGTGCCGGTGTTGCCAGGGTTCTGACCATCCTGTAGGAGCGGGCTTGCCCCGCGATAATGGGCAGACTTCACCGGCCTCATCGGGGGGCAAGCCCGCTCCTACTGCGGCTGAATCAGCGCCACCAGCGTCCACCCAGGCCCCGGCTTGAGCACGCTGTCCGGCCCGAACACGTGCACCCAGCCGCTGCCGTCGCGGGCAAACAGCAGGTTCGCCCGGTCACCATGCAGCGCTTGGTAATCCGCCCAGCCGAAGCCTTCAGTGAGGTTGGTGCTGTACAGCTCGGCGCCGTTGTTCAGCAAACCGGCCAACTGTCCATAGGTCAACGGCTGGCTCCCTAGCGTCTGCCCACGGTGCTCGTCGCTGGCCCGGTGCTTGTCGCTGCGCTTGGCCTCCAGGCCACTGGCCAGGACAAACAGCCGCTGGGGGCCAAAATCATGGCGAAAGCGCGTGCAGGCCAGGGTGTTGAGTTCACCTGCCGGCGACAGCCCCAGCAGGTGCCCCAGCCCGACCAGGTCCAGATGGGCGTCGGCATGTTGCGAGGCCGGGTGGCCAAAGTAGGTCGGCAACCCCTCCATGCGCGCTGCGCGGATGTTCTCCCAGCTGGAGTCGGCCAGCAGCACCCGACAATCGAGTTGCTGCAAGGCCTTGGCCACGGCGCGGGCTGGCGGGTTGGCGCCGACGATCAGAAAGCCGCTGGGCGCCGGCTCCGCAACCTTGAGCAGGCGTGCCAAGGGCCGTGACGTAGCGCTCTGCAGCACCACGGTGCCGATGATCACGGCGAAGGTCAGCGGTACCAGCAACAGCGCGCCTTCATGCCCGGCCTCGTCCAGGCGGATGGCAAAAATCGCCGACACCGCTGCCGCAACGATTCCGCGTGGGGCGATCCAGGCCAGCAGGGCGCGTTCGCGCCAGTTCAGTTGCGAGCCGAAGGTCGACAGCGCGACGTTAAGCGGCCGGGCCACGAACTGAATGATCAGCAGCAGGGCCAGCACTGCCGGGCCCAGGCCGATCAAGGCGTTGAGGTCCAGCCGCGCGGCCAGGAGGATGAACAGCCCGGAGATCAGCAGCACGCTGAGGTTCTCCTTGAAGTGCAGGATCTGCCGGACATCCACGCCCTTCATGTTGGCCAGCCACATGCCCATGAGGGTGACCGCCAGCAGCCCGGACTCATGCATCACCTGGTTGGCGGCAATGAAGATCCCCAGCACCGCCGCCAGCGAAGCCAGATTGTGCAAATACTCCGGTAGCCATTGGTGACGCATCACTTGCCCGAGCAACCAGCCACCGGCCACACCAAAACCGCTGCCGCAGACAATCACCCCGGCAAAGGTCACCAGGCTATGGCTCAGGCCATCGCCGGCGGCGCTGGCGATGATGAAGCTGTAGACCACCACCGCCAGCAATGCGCCGATCGGATCGATGACGATACCTTCCCAGCGCAGGATGTTGGCGATCGTCGCTTTCGGCCGCACTACCCGCAGCATCGGTACGATCACCGTCGGCCCGGTCACCAGGGTCAGGGTGCCGAACAATGTCGCCAGCAACCAGTCGAAACCCAGCAACCAGTGGGTGGCCAGGGTGATCACCAGCCAGGTCGACAGCGCGCCGAGGGTGACCATGCGCTGCACCACGCTGCCGATGTCCTGCCACTGCGACAGGTGCAGGGTCAGGCTGCCTTCGAACAGGATCAGCGCCACCGCCAGTGACACCAGCGGCATCAGCAAGGGGCCGAACAGTGCTTGTGGGTCGAGCCAGCCGAGCACAGGGCCGGCGAGAATACCGCTGAGCAGCAGGAAAAGGATCGCGGGAAGTTTCAGGCGCCAGGCCAGCCATTGGCAGCACAGCGCTGCCAGACCTATCCCGCCAAATGCCAGCAATATCTGTTGTTCGTTCATTCGGGCTCCCTATGCCGGCAGTGTTGTGGAAGACTAGCGGCAATTCGTCGTTTTCGTCGCCTGCCGCAGAGTTGTCATGCCCGCTATTGAACATCCGCTTATCGATCAGTTCCTTGACGCCCTGTGGCTGGAAAAGGGCCTGGCCGACAACACCCGCGATTCCTACCGCAGCGACCTGGCGCTGTTCAACGGCTGGCTCACGGAGCAGGGCGTCGAGCTGCCCAACGCCGGGCGCGAACTGATCCTCGATCACCTGGCGTGGCGCCTGGCGCAGGGCTACAAGCCGCGTTCGACGGCGCGCTTTCTCTCCGGGGTGCGAGGCTTTTATCGCTACTTGCTGCGGGAAAAACTGATTGGCGTCGACCCGACCCTGCAGGTGGAAATGCCGCAACTGGGGCGGCCATTGCCCAAATCCCTGTCGGAAGCCGACGTCGAGGCCTTGTTGCAGGCGCCGGACCTGAGCGAGCCGATCGGCCAGCGCGACCGCGCCATGCTTGAAGTGCTGTACGCCTGCGGCTTGCGCGTCACCGAACTGGTCAGCCTGACCCTCGACCAGGTCAACCTGCGCCAGGGGGTGTTGCGGGTGATGGGCAAGGGCAGCAAGGAGCGCCTGGTGCCCATGGGCGAAGAGGCAGTGGTGTGGATCGAGCGCTTCCTGCGTGACGGCCGCAACGAGTTGCTCGGCGGGCGCCCCAGTGATGTGCTGTTCCCCAGCCTGCGCGGCGAGCAGATGACCCGCCAGACTTTCTGGCACCGCATCAAGCACCAGGCGCTGGTGGCCGGTATCGACAAGAGCCTGTCGCCGCACACCTTACGCCACGCCTTTGCCACCCACCTGCTCAACCACGGCGCCGACCTGCGGGTGGTGCAGATGCTGCTGGGCCATAGCGACCTGTCGACCACCCAGATCTACACCCATGTGGCCCGGGCGCGGCTGCAGGAGCTACATGCTTTGCATCACCCCCGGGGTTGACGCTCGGGCGCTCATCCAGCAAATTTCGACACCTCAAACGCTCGATATGGAAATCAAGCATGACTCGGTTCAAGTACCCTGTAGCCGCGCCGTTGCAGGCCAGTAATGTCTGACGCCTTGTGGGCCGCCCGCCAGGGCGATGCCCTGATGCACACCTCGATGATGGCCGACATCGTCAGCGGCGTGCTGGAAGTGGCCGCCAACGTCGCCATCGGCGTCCTGGCCACTGCAGCGGTGACCGCGGCGCTGGGCCTGACCGTGGTCACCGGCGGCCTGGGCTGCTTCGTGCTCGGTGCGGTGGTGGGCATCGTCGTCGGCGTGGCCATGAGCAAGACCGGGGCCGACAAGGGCTTGAGCCGTTTATGCGAGGGCATCGGCAACTTTCTGTTCCCGCCGTCGGTACAGGCCAACATTCTCACCGGCTCGAAGAACACCCACACCAACGGCAAACCGGCTGCCCGTGCCGCAGGCGTGATCGTTGCCGCCGCGGCGCCCGCTGGCAGTGACGCCGCTCAGCCGCCGGCCGAAGAGGAAGAAGAAAGCTTCCTCGACATGGCCAAGGGCTTTTTCTCGCAGATGTGGCGGCCCACGGTCGCCAGCCCCGCGCCGAACACCGAGCCTGCCGACGACGACAAGATCCTCTGCAGCAAGCATCCGCCGATGCCGCCGCAGTACCTGGCCGAAGGCTCGAGCAAGGTCACCATCAACGGCCATCCGGCTTGTCGCAGCGGCGATCGCAGCACCTGCGAAGCGGTGATCGTCGACGCCGGGCTGATCTCAAGCAACGTGCGCATTGGCGGCGGATCGATCGTGGTCCGCGAGATTCGCAGTGGCAAGACCCCGGGCATCGGCCTGGCGATTACCGCCTTGATGCTGCTGCGCGGGCGCGGCGGCAAGTTCTACAGCAAGTTCGGTTGCATGGCGATTGGAGGCATCGCCAGCGCGGTCACCAGCCAGGTCAGCGGAGCGATCACCAGTGCCATCGCCGGCTCGCTCAACCCGGTGCATGTACCCACCGGGGCGAAGATCCTCAGTGGCGAAGAGGAACTCGACTTCAGCCTGCCAGCGCTGATCCCACTGGACTGGCAACGCTATTACAACAGCCGCGATGAACGCCGTGACGGTCTGTTCGGTGCGGGCTGGAGCGTCGACTACGAAGTCTTCGTCGCCATCGAGGCAGACCCTGAAGGCGGCGAACGCTTGCTATTCACCGACGAACAGGCGCGGGTCGTCGACATGGGCAACATTCCCCGCGGCGATGCGGTGTTCAGCGCCGGCGAGGGCCTGAGCGTGCGCCGTGCCCTCAACGACGAGCTGCTGATCGAAAGCAGCACCGGCCTCTATCGCCTGTTCCAGCCAACCCCGGGCAACCCGCAGCGCCTGCGCCTGGCGCAACTGGGTGATCGTAACGACAACCGCGTCTACCTCGACTACGACGCCGGCGGCCGCTTGCTCAGGCTGCGCGACACCTTCGATGAGGTTCAGGTCCAGCTGGTTTACAGCAGCCAATGGCCGGCGCGGGTCAGCCATATCGAGCGCCTGTACAGCGACGCCTCGAGCGAGCTGCTGGTCAGCTATGCCTACGACAGCAACGGCGATCTTGCCGAAGTCCGCGACGCGAGCGGCCAGTTGCAGCGACGCTTTGCCTACGACCACGGTCGGCGCATGGTCGAGCACCAGTTGCCCAGCGGCCTGCGCTGCTTCTACGAATGGATTCATGCGGCCGACGACTGGCGCGTCGCCCGGCACTGGACCGACGACGGCGACGAGTACCGTTTCGACTACGACATCGACGCCGGTATTACCCGGGTCACCGACGGCCTGCAGCGGGTCAGCAGTCGCCACTGGAACCCGCAGTACCAGATCACCGAATACACCGACGCCATGGGCCTGACCTGGCGCTTTGAGTGGAACGACGAGCGCCAGCTGCTGGGCGCCACCGATCCGCAAGGCGGACAATGGCAGTATCTGTACGATGAGTCCGGCAACCTCTGCGAAAGCATCGACCCGCTGGGCCGCAGCGAGTCGACCCTGTGGCTGGAACACTGGTCGCTGCCCCGGGTACAGACCGACAAGGCCGGCAATCGCTGGAGCTACCGTTACGATCAACGCGGCAACTGCAGCAGCGAAACCGATCCGCTGGGCCACACCACCCGCTACCGCTATGACGAACGCGGCCAGGTGGTGGAGATCATCGATGCGGCGGGCAAGCACAAACACTTGCGCTGGAGCGACGTGGGTCAGCTGCTTGAGCAGGTCGACTGCTCAGGGTATCCGACCCGCTTCAGCTATGACCGGCGCGGGCATCTGCAGACTGTCACCGATGCCCTCGGCGAGCGCACCGGATACCAGTACGATGCCCAGGGCCGATTGCTCGGCTCGCAATTGCCCGATGGACGCAGCGAGCACTATCAGCTCGATCGCAACGGCCAGCTCAGCAGCTATACCGACCACGCCGGGCACACCACCCAGTACCGCTATAACCGGCGTGGCCAGGTGCAGCAACGTATCGATCCGCACGGTCGGCGGGTGCAGTTCAGTTACGACGCCTATGGTCGCCTGCAGGCGCTAAGCAACGAAAATGGCGAAAGCTACCGGTTCAGCTGGGACCTGGCTGATCGCCTGACTGAACAGCAGGATCTGGACGGCAGCGCCAGCCGCTATCACTACGACCGACTGGATAACCTCAGTTGCCTGGAGTACCTCCCCGCCCCCCAAGACGATGCTCAAGCGATCATCCATCAATTGCACCGGGATGCCGTGGGGCGCTTGATCAAAAAGCACACCGACGATGGCGAAACCCTGTACAGCTACGATTCCCTCGATCAACTGACGGCAATCAGCTTCACCGACAAGGCAGGCAACAGCGAGCAACTGGCCTTCGCTTACGATGCTCTCGGCCAACTGCTGGAGGAGCACAGTGCCAGCGGTGCGCTGCAGCATCACTACGATGAACTCGGCAACCTGACCCAGACCCAACTGCCCGATGGCCGCTGGCTCAACCGCCTGTATTACGGCAGTGGTCACCTGCATCAGCTCAATCTCGATGGCAAAGTGATCAGCGATTTCGAGCGCGACCGCCTGCACCGCGAAGTGCTGCGCAGCCAGGGCCGAATCAGTACGCGCAGCGAGTACGACCGTAGCGGCCGTTTGCGCTCGCGCCTGCGCCGCCCAAGCCACCAACCGCCACAACTACCGGCTCAGGTACAGCAGCGCTTCGATTTCGACCCGGCAGACAACCTGATCAGCCGCTTCACCCAGCAGCCCGGCAGCCAGCACCAGCAACTGCTGCACTACGATGCCAGTGGCCGGATCATGGCCAGCCAGGACGCTGGCCAGGGCCAGAGCGAAACCTTCGCCTACGACGCTGCTGCCAACCTGCTCGACGGCCCCCAGGCCGGCATCGGCCTGGTACGCCATAACCGCTTGCTCACCTACCAGGACAAACGCTATCGCTACGACGGCTTCGGCCGCCTGATCGAAAAGCGCAGCAGCCGGCGCGGCATCCAGCACTTCAGCTACGACGCCGAACACCGCCTGATCCAGGTGCGCAGCCAGCACGGCGGTCGTCAGCGAGTGCTGAACATGCGCTACGACCCACTTGGGCGGCGCGTCGAAAAGAGCGAACACGACGATCAGGGCAACCTGCTCGACCAAACCCGCTTCGCCTGGGATGGCCTGCGCTTGCTGCAGGAGCATCGCTACAGCCAGACCAGCCTGTACCTGTATGTCGAAGACAGCCACGAACCCTTGGCTCGGGTTGACGGTACGGGGCTGCACCAGCAGGTGCGCTACTACCATAACGATCTCAATGGCCTGCCCGAACAGCTGACGGATGACAGTGGCGAAGCGGTCTGGCAGGCGCGGTATCAGGTCTGGGGCAATACTCTGCAGGAAGTGCGTGAGGCGCATTTCATCGAAGAGCAGAACCTGAGGTTCCAAGGCCAGTACCTGGACCGTGAGACGGGCCTGCACTACAACACGTTCCGGTTTTATGACCCGGATATCGGGCGGTTCACGCAGCCGGATCCGGTAGGGCTTGAGGGCGGGCTGAATCTATACTATTACGCGCTTAATCCTTTTACCTGGCTTGACCCGCTCGGTTTGACCAGTTGCGGCACACCGAGGAAGTCCGCGAATCCGTCAAAAGTCATTAATGATCTTAAGGCATTCAGCGGTAGGCGTTTCCGTTTCGGTGGTAATACATTCAAACTTGACAAGAGTGGCATGAAGCATATTCTTGAGCGTCATCATCCTAAATACTGGGATGGCTCAGTCAAGGCGCGTCAAAGTTTCCTGTCTCCGAAACTATCGATCAAAGATGTTTCGAATGTTGTTCGCGATGTCATGAGGCAGAATAGAGGTGTATTGGTCGGTAAGGGTACTGTTGGTAAGTATCAGATCAGTGGTACTTCCGGGGGCGTAGAGTACGTGGTCGGGCTTAACAACGGCAGAGTAGGGCAATTATATCCAAAATGAAGAATAGAATTATTATTGAAACCTATGTGAAGACGGGTGAACGGTTTGCCGACTTCTTCGAATATCAAGGAGGATTCAATGGTCAGGCGTCTATCGAAGGGGCGCTGGTTCTTACGATTGATGGCACACCGCTTATTGACAAAAGCATGTTTGATTACGTCGACGACCTGTGGAGCTATTTGTCAGAAGGATTGCTACAGGTCAGTGAAGGCAAATCGTTTAGCTGTTTTTTTCCTGACCAGCCCATCGAAGTCAAGCTGACCCCCAGCAACGGTCGACTGCAGGTGAGCGTCACCTGCCATAGTGAGGTTTCTGTTGCAGTCGATAAAGATGAATTTGTCAGGGTCATGAGCGAGCACGCACGCAAATTTTTCACCCGGTTGCAGGCGATAGAGCCTGGCGCCAAAGGTACTTGCGACTACGCATTGGGACACCTGAACAAGATTCGTCGGTAAATGTCGATCAATGGAGCCTTCCGCACTAGTGGTGTTAACCCATAAGGGGCTCGCAGGAGAGCTTGTTGAGATCGATAGAATGGAAAAGAGCGTCGAAGTCAAAATTGATTGGGTCGGGGATCAGTTCGGCGGAAAACGCGTCCTCCCTCACGAGACACTCTGCTATGTTATGACCGAGTTGCTTAAAGGGGCGTCAGGGTGTAGAGGCGAACTGGAGCCTGGTGTTGCAAGTAGAGGGTAATGCCGAGGTTTGCGGCAACAGAGTCGGTTTTGGTAAAGCTTGGTTTCTCACGAAAGACGCGCCATTTTATCTCCTGAAGAAAGGGTATTCATTGGTTGTGCATGAGGGGTCAAAGTTAATTGCGACAGTTGAGGTGATTTGACCTTGTTGTCTTTTCTTACCCAACTAAAGAAACGACACCCCGGCCCCCAAGGCACGTGCAACTATGCCTTGGGCCATCTCGACAAAATTCGTCGGTAAACGCCGCCCCCTGACACACGCAGCCTTGTTCTCGCGATCGAGCACGCCTCCGACCGCCGCCGCTTCTGTGGTAGGCTTGGGCGGTTTGCACCGAGGGCCACAATGACACCCCGTTTTCAGTACGGGCGTGCTGCATCCGGCCCCTGTCCGCCTTCAGGAGTTCCCATGCGCGTGACCCAGATTTTCGCCGCCGCCGCCCTGGCGCTGGTCAGTACTTTTGCCGCTGCCACCGATAACGCCGAGCAGGCCATCCGCAAGACCCTGCAGTCCCTGGAACTGGGCGTGCCGGTCGACAGCGTTGCCAGCAGCCCGCTCAACGGCCTGTATGAAGTCAAGCTCGAAGGCGGCCGTGTGCTGTATGCCAGTGGTGACGGCCAGTTCGTGATGCAGGGCTACCTGTTCCAGATCCAGGACGGCAAGCCGGTCAACCTGACCGAAAAGACCGAACGGCAGGCCATCGCCAAGACCATCAATGCCATTCCAGCGGCGCAGATGGTGGTTTATCCTGCCAAGGGCGAGACCAAGTCGCATATCACCGTGTTTACCGACACCACCTGCCCGTACTGCCACAAGCTGCACGCCGAAGTGCCTGAGCTCAACCGTCGCGGTATCGAAGTGCGCTACGTCGCCTTCCCGCGTCAGGGCCTGGGTTCGCCGGGTGACGAGCAGTTGCAGGCGGTGTGGTGCTCGAGCGACCGCAAGGCGGCGCTGGACAAGATGATCGACGGCAAGGAAATCAAGGCCGCCAAGTGCGCCAACCCGGTCGGCAAGCAGTTTGCCCTGGGCCAGTCGATCGGCGTCAACGGTACGCCGGCCATCGTCCTGGAAAACGGCCAGGTGATCCCGGGCTACCAGCCGGCGCCGCAAGTGGCCAAGCTGGCCCTGGCCAAGTAATTCAATCGCAAGCCGTTGCCTTGGGGTGACGGCAGTTTCACGATCGGCTGCCAGCCGGTCGTTTCATGGGGAGTTCACAGTGAAACCGGTCAAAGTAGGCATCTGTGGGTTGGGGACCGTCGGTGGCGGTACCTTCAATGTACTTCAGCGTAACGCCGAGGAGATCGCCCGCCGTGCCGGGCGTGGTATTGAAGTGGCACAGATTGCCATGCGTTCGCCAAACCCGAATTGCCAGATTACCGGTACCCCCATTACCGCTGATGTGTTCGAGGTCGCAACGAACCCGGAAATCGACATTGTCATCGAGCTGATCGGCGGCTATACCATCGCTCGCGAGCTGGTGCTCAAGGCCATCGACAACGGCAAGCACGTGGTCACCGCCAACAAGGCGCTGATTGCCGTGCACGGCAACGAGATCTTCGCCAAGGCCCGCGAGAAGGGTGTCATCGTCGCCTTTGAAGCTGCCGTAGCCGGCGGTATCCCGGTGATCAAGGCGATCCGCGAAGGCCTGTCGGCCAACCGGATCAACTGGGTGGCGGGGATCATCAACGGCACCGGCAACTTCATCCTCACCGAAATGCGTGAAAAAGGCCGTGCGTTCCCCGACGTGCTGGCCGAAGCCCAGGCCTTGGGTTACGCCGAAGCCGATCCGACCTTCGACGTCGAAGGCATCGATGCCGCGCACAAGCTGACCATCCTGGCGTCCATCGCCTTTGGTATTCCGCTGCAGTTCGACAAGGCCTACACCGAAGGCATCACCCAGCTGACCACCGCTGACGTGAATTACGCCGAAGCGCTGGGCTACCGCATCAAGCACCTGGGCGTGGCCCGCAGCACGGCCAACGGCATCGAGCTGCGCGTGCACCCGACGCTGATCCCGGCCGACCGCCTGATCGCCAACGTCAACGGCGTGATGAACGCGGTGATGGTCAACGGTGATGCTGCCGGCTCCACCCTGTTCTACGGTGCTGGTGCCGGCATGGAGCCTACCGCTTCATCGGTGATTGCCGACCTGGTCGACGTGGTTCGCGCCATGACCTGCGACCCGGAAAACCGCGTACCGCACCTGGCCTTCCAGCCGGACTCGCTGTCGGCCCACCCGATCCTGCCGATTGAAGCCTGCGAAAGCGCCTACTACCTGCGCATCCAGGCCAAGGATCATCCGGGCGTGCTGGCCCAGGTGGCGAGCATCCTTTCCGAGCGCGGTATCAATATCGAATCGATCATGCAGAAGGAAGTCGAGGAACAGGACGGCCTGGTGCCAATGATCCTGCTCACTCACCGAGTGATCGAGCAGCGCATGAACGACGCCATCACTGCCCTGGAAGCCTTGCAGGATGTGGTCGGCAACGTCGTGCGTATCCGCGTCGAACAACTCAACTGACAACTGCGGCAAGCGGCAAGCTATAAGCTGCAAGATCACAGCGGGACGGTGACTTGCAGCTTGAAGCTAGAAGCTTGAAGCTCAAACCGAAGGTTTGCAAAAATGCGCTACATCAGTACCCGCGGCCAGGCACCGGCCCTGAATTTTGAAGACGTGCTGCTGGCAGGTCTTGCCAGCGACGGCGGCTTGTACGTGCCGGAAAACCTGCCGCGTTTCACTCAGGAAGAGATCGCTTCCTGGGCCGGCCTGCCGTACCACGAGCTGGCCTTCCGGGTGATGCGCCCGTTCGTTACCGGCAGCATCGCCGATGCCGACTTCAAGAAGATTCTCGAAGAAACCTACGGCGAGTTCGCCCACGCCGCGGTCGCACCGCTGCGTCAGCTGAACAGCAACGAATGGGTGCTGGAGCTGTTCCACGGCCCGACCCTGGCGTTCAAGGACTTCGCCCTGCAACTGCTCGGCCGCCTGCTGGACCATGTGCTGGCCAAGCGTGGCGAGCGCGTGGTGATCATCGGCGCCACCAGCGGTGACACCGGTTCCGCAGCCATCGAAGGCTGCCGCCGTTGCGACAACGTCGACATCTTCATCCTCCATCCGCACCAGCGCGTGTCGGAAGTTCAGCGCCGGCAGATGACCACCATCTTCGGCGAGAACATCCACAACATCGCCATCGAAGGCAACTTCGACGACTGCCAGGAAATGGTCAAGGCCAGCTTCGCTGACCAGGGCTTCCTCAAGGGCACTCGCCTGGTGGCGGTGAACTCGATCAACTGGGCGCGGATCATGGCCCAGATTGTCTACTACTTCCACGCGGCCCTGCAGTTGGGCGGCCCGGCTCGTTCGGTGGCGTTCTCGGTACCGACCGGCAACTTCGGCGACATCTTTGCCGGCTACCTGGCGCGCAACATGGGCCTGCCGATCAGCCAACTGATCGTCGCCACCAACCGCAACGACATCCTGCACCGCTTCATGAGCGGCAACCAGTACGTCAAGGAAACCCTGCACGCGACCCTGTCGCCGTCCATGGATATCATGGTTTCGTCGAACTTCGAACGCCTGCTGTTCGACCTGCACGGTCGCAACGGCGCGGCCATCGCCGGGCTGATGGACAACTTCAAGCAGGGCGGCGGCTTCAGCGTCGACCAGGATCGCTGGACCGAAGCGCGCAAGCTGTTCGATTCGCTGGCAGTCGATGATGCGCAAACCTGCGAAACCATCGCCGAAGTCTTCGCCCAGACCGGCGAAGTGCTCGACCCGCACACCGCGATCGGCGTCAAGGCCGCCCGCGAGTGCCGCCGTAGCCTGGATACGCCAATGGTGGTGCTGGGTACTGCGCACCCGGTCAAGTTCCCGGAAGCGGTGGAGAAAGCCGGTGTCGGCAAGGCCCTGGAGCTGCCTGAGCACCTGAGTGACCTGTTCGCTCGCGAAGAGAAGTGCACGGTACTGGCCAATGACCTGAAAGCCGTTCAGGCCTTCGTCAGCCAGCACGGTAATCGCGGCAAGCCGCTTTGATCGATTGATCGGCAGATGAAAAGCCCGTCTCTGACGGGCTTTTTTATTTCTACACTGGCATTGGCTTGCCGCAACGGATCAGGGGTATCAATGAGCACAGGACGTCGTCGCGCCGCAGGGCTGTTAATGGCCTGCCTGCTCGGGCTAGGCATGGGGCAAATGGTTCAGGCCGCGCAGAGCCTGTCCTTTACCCTGGCGCCGCCGTTCACCGCGCTTGAGCCGCTAGCGTTGAGCCGCGCGCAGCAGCAGTGGCTGGGGCCGTCGCGGGTGTTGCGGGTGGGGATCTCGTTTGCCGACTACGAGCCGGTGGACATCACCATTGACCGCAATCGCTACCAGGGCATCAGCGCCGACTACCTGAGTCTGGTGTCTGAACGCCTCGGGGTGAAAACCCAGGTGCTGGCCTTCGCCAAGCGCGAGCAGGCCATCGAGGCCCTGCACCATGGCGACATCGATGTGCTGACCAGCGCCAATGGCTTCGAGCGTAGCGTGCCAGGCCTGGCGTTTTCCGACGACTACATTCCAGATCGTTCGATGGTCGTGGTGCGCGGCGGCGCGCCAGTACCGCCGCCGTCGCTGGCCGGGATGAAAGTGGTGCTGCTCGACGGCTACGCCGACACCCAGGTGGTGCACCGGGTCTACCCTGACAGTCAGGTGCTTTTGGCGCCTAACCTGAGCAGTGCGCTGGAAGCGCTGAACCAGGGGGAGGTGGATGCGTTTGTCGGCAACGAAATCATCATTCGCGCCTTCAATGCCTTGCGCCCGTATCTGGGCTTGCAGGTGGTCGGCCCCAGTGCCTTGCCACCGATCGGCTTCGCCTTTGCCGTGCGCGCCGAAGATCGGCTGTTGCAGGAGATGTTCAACGATGCCCTGGCCAGCCTCGACGAGCCGGTGCGGCGCGAAATTCTCGGTCGCTGGACCTCCGGGCTGGGTTCGGATGTGGCGCATCACCGGGTCGAGTTGACGCTGGCCGAGCGTGAGTGGATTGCCCACCACCCAACGGTCACCGTGGTCGGCAGCCAGTATCCACCTTATCTGTTTCGCAACCGTCAGGGCGCCTGGGTTGGCCTTAACAGCGATGTATTGGCGACTGTCGCGCAAATGACCGGGCTGAAATTCGTCTATGCACCGTCCGAGTCAATAGCCCAGAGCCTGGAGCTGCTCAGGAGCGGCCAGGCCGACATGAGCACCACCTTGAGCGAAACCCCGGAGCGTCGCGAGTTTCTCGACTTCACCCATTCCATTGGCGGGCAGAGTTGGGTGTTCATCGTGCGCCAGGCGCAATTGGGCCTGGCGTCCCTGGATGAGCTGGCCGGACAGACCCTGGCGCTGCCGGCGCAGCACGCGCTGGAAGGCACCATTCGCCAGGACCACCCCGGTATTCGCCTGTTGCTGGTGGACTCGCTGGAGCAGGCCCGGGAAAAGGTCCGCAGCGGTGAAGCATTGGCGACTATCGACAGCGAAATCGGTGCCTACAGCGTGATCGGCAACGACCCTGTACTCAAGGTCGGACGCGGGGTCGAGGGCAAATGGGCACCGGACAGGTTTTCGGTACGGCGCAGTGCTCCGGAGCTGGAAAGCATTCTGAACAAGGCCCTGGAAGCCTTCCCGGTTGCCGAGTTGCGTGCTGTGCGCATGAAGTGGCTGGGCGCGCTGGCGCCGCCAGCGCCGGCCTGGCAGCGGATTGCGCCGTGGATTTACTGGACTGTGGCTGCAGCTGTGCTGTTCGGGCTGGTGTCGCTGGTTTGGAGCAGCCGCCTGCGGGCGCAGATCAGCCAGCGGCAAAAGGCCGAGCAAGCGCTCAACGACCAGTTGGCCTTCAAGCGCGCGTTGCTCGACGGTATTCCCAACCCGATCTATGTACGCGACCTGGAAGGGCGGTTGATCACCTGCAACAAAAGCTATGAGCAAGCCTTCTCGTTACGCCTGGAAGACGTCAAGGGCCGGCGTCTGACAGACATTGAAGTTATTCCCGAGGCGCTGGGCAAGCAGATGCATGCCGATTACCTGAGCCTGCTTGAAGATCCGAAACCGGTGTTCGTTGATCGGCGCATCGAGTTTCAGGGCCGGCGCACCGATGCCTATCAGTGGACCGTGCCGTTCTACAGTGCCGATGGCCAACTGCAGGGCCTGCTGGGCGGCTGGATCGATATTACCGAGCGCAAGCAGCTGGAAGCAGCGCTGGTCGAAGCCCGGCACCAGGCCGAGCAGGCCAACCAGGCCAAAAGTGCGTTTCTGGCCACCATGAGCCACGAAATTCGCACACCCATGGCGGTGATCATTGGCTTGCTTGAACTTGAGCGGGAGACGACCCTGGCGCGTGGCCAGGAGCCTTCGCAAGGTCTGGAAACGGCGCATCAGTCAGCCCGCGAGCTGATTGCCCTGATCGGCGACAGCCTGGATCTCGCCCGTATCGAGGCCGGTAGCCTGCAACTGGAACCGCAGGCGCGGGCGCTCAAGCCGTTCCTCAATGCAATCGTCGAGCAGTTCCACGCCCAGGCCCTGGGTCAGGGGCTGGACCTGCGCCTTCAACTGGCCAGTGATGTGGAGGGGGTGTACTGGTTCGATCCGCTGCGCTTGCGTCAGGTGCTGACCAACCTGCTGGGTAACGCCCTGAAATTCACCCACCTGGGCCTGGTGGAGCTACAGGTCAGTCGCAGTGGGCACGACAGCTTGCATGGCGTCGGCCTCAAGTTGTGTGTGCGCGACACTGGTATCGGTATCAGCGCACAACAGCAGAGCGAGCTGTTCCAGCCCTTTGCCCAGGCGGGGGCGGGTGCCGAATATGGCGGCTCGGGCCTGGGCCTGAGTATTTGCCGGCAGTTGGTCGAGCTGATGGGCGGCAGCATTGCCTTGCGCAGCGTGCTGGGCAAAGGCACCGAGGTCACTGTCGAATTGACGCTCGAAGCGCTGGCCACTGAACCCGCGCCGTTGGCGCAAGCCCCCGGCCTGTCTACCGGGCCGGCACGGCGGATTCTGGTGGTCGACGACCTGTCTGCCAGCCGCCTGGTGCTCAGCCAGCAACTTGAGTTCCTCGGCCATGAGGTGCTGGCCGTGGAAAACGGCGAGAGTGCTTTGCAGGCCTGGCAGGGCGGCGAGTTCGACCTGGTGCTCAGCGACTGCAACATGCCGGTGATGAACGGCTATGCGCTGGCCCGTGGCATCCGCCGCCTGGAACGCAGCAGCCAGCGGCCAGCCATCGCCATCGTCGGTTGCACGGCCAATGCCATGAAGGAAGAGCGTGCCCGCTGCCTTGAGGCCGGTATGGATGAATGCCTGGTCAAGCCAGTGGCGCTCGCGCAGCTGGATGCGCTGATCAAAAAGCTGGCTGCGCCGCACAGTTTCCGGATGCAGACCCTGCAGAAGATGACCCAGGCCAACAGCGCCGTGCTGCGGCGCATGCTGGAGGAGTTGCTGAAAAACCTGCGCGAGGAGTCCGCCTTGCTGACATCTGCCGTTCAGACGCAGGGCTGGGAGCGCATTGGCGTGGCCTTGCATCGCCTCAAGGGCGTCGCCTGCCTGATTGATGCGCTGCCCCTGGCGCAGGCCTGCGCGCAACTGGACAGTGCCAGCCAGGCGCGTTCCACAGTGTTGGCGACACCGGCATGGATAACGCTGAAAGCGGCGATAGAGCAGTTGCAGGAGGATATTCAACAGGAGCTGTGGAAAATGTGGCCTGAACTTTAGGACATGTCCTATGGGCGTCCTAGGTCAATTTTCCTAGAGTGGCAGGGTGCTGTCGTACAGATCGGCTACTGCGGGGAATATTTCATGCGCTCACTGAAGGTCCTGATCCTTGAGGATCATCCTTTCCAACTGATGGCTTTGCATCAGATGCTCAACGCCAACGGCGTCTTCGATGTGCTGACGGCGGAGTCGGTCGACGGCGCGCGGCAAACCCTGTCCCGGCGTGGGCGGGTCGACATCGCCATCTGCGACCTGCACATGGACGGGCAGGACGGCCTGGAGTTGATCCGCCACCTGGCCGACAGTGGCCTGGCGGCGGCGCTGATCATCCTCAGCAGTGCCGAGCGTGGGGTACTCGATAGCGTTGCCGACCTGGCCCGGCAGTTGGGCTTGCGGGTTCTTGGCAGCCTGCAGAAGCCTGCCTGCAGCGTCTCCCTGCACAAGCTGTTGCGCCGCTACCTGGATGAGCCCGGTGATACGCCCCAGGCGCTCGCCGTGCCGGCCCATGCCGAGTTGTTGGCCATGTCGCCGGCCGAAGTGGCGCAAAGCCAGGCGCAATGGGTCGTTCACTATCAACCCAAGGTTGGTTTCGACGGCGCTTTGGCCGGGGTCGAGGCGCTGGTGCGCTGGCAGCACCCGAGCCTCGGTCTGCTCAGCCCCGGGCAGTTCTTCCCGTTGATCGAAGGCGCCGGATTGCTGGAGATGCTCAGCTGGCATGTCCTTGACCAGGCCCTGGCGTTCAGTGCCCAGGCCCGGCTTGGCAGTGGCCAGCCACTGCCCGTGGCGGTCAACATTGCCCCACAGATGCTCACCCGCGACGATTTCGCCGTGCAGGTCGTCGCTGCCCTCAAACGTCATGATGTGCCGGCCACTGCCCTGACCCTGGAAGTCATCGAGACCCATGGCTGCCAGCTCGACAGCAGCCAGCTCGAAGGGTTGCTGCACCTGCGCATCCAGGGCTGCCAACTGTCGATCGATGACTTCGGCATGGGCGTGTCCAACCTGCAGCGCCTGCTGGAGCTGCCGTTCAGCGAACTGAAGCTGCCCAGCGAATTCGTCCGTGGCATGGCCGACGACGGCCGCAAGGCGGCAGTGGTAGCCGGTGCCCTGATCATGGCCCGGCGCATGGACCTGAAGGTGGTGGTCGAGGGGGTCGAGACGGTGGATGACCTGATGGCGATCAAGGCCCTTGGCAGCCCGGTGATGCAGGGTTACTTCATTGCCCGGCCAATGGCAGGGCAAGACCTGCGCCAGTGGATGCTGGAGCGTGAGCCGGGCGAAGCCAGGCAGCGGCGCCGGGCGTAGGCCAGCTTCAGCCCAGGCCGTGTTCCTGCAGATAAAGGTACAGCGCCGCGTCGTTGGCCAGACCCAGCTTGCGCATGGCACTGACTTTCTGGCTGCTCACCGTCTGTTTGCTGCGGTTGAGCAGGGCGGCAATCTGGCCGACCGTGTGGCCAGCGGCGAGCAGGCGGGCGACTTCCAGTTCACGGGGCGACAGTGCGGTCTGGTCATGAGCCAGGTCTTCGCGCACGGCGCCTTCCTGCAACAATAACTGCTGCACCGAGTCGGCCAGGTAGACTTTGCCGCAGCGCAGGCGCGCGATAGCCTGGGGCAATTCGTCGGCCAGGCTGGCCTTGCTCAACAGGCCGTTGACGCCCAGGGCCAACATCGCCCGGAACAGCCCGGCGTTGTTGAGCATGGTCACGACCAGCAGCGGCAACTGCGGATGGTGGCGGCGCAGTTGTTCGAGCAGTTTCAAGCCATCGTTCTGCTGCTCCAGCGGCATCATGAAGTCGGTCACCAGTACATCGCATTCCTGGCGTTGCAGCAAGGTCGTGAGCTCCAGCGGACCGCCGGCTTCACCCACCACGCAAATACCCGGGATCTGCTCCAGCACGGCACGCAGGCCGATGCGAAAGATCGGGTGGTCGTCGGCCAGGATGATGCGCAGTTCACCAGGGGCAGGGGCTGTCACAGGCAGGCTCCGATCAATGCGCTGGATTTCAATCTGTCATTTTTGCCGGGCATGCTGGGTAGAGGAAATCGCACTGAGAGAACTTTTCCGGCTGCCTCAGGGTCAGTGAAAGACCCCTTCTCGACAGGTAGGTAAACAATGAATGAGATGGAATGTATCAGATTGTTGCTCGGCGAAGCATTGGCACCGTACCGGGTCAGGCTGGTGCGCCTGAGCACGGGCTGTGATTTCGACCTGCGCCTGAACGATGAAGCGAACCGCACCGTGCTTCAGCGTACGGTCAAGCCCAGCCAGTTGCAGGACCAGCGCTTGCTGGTCGACCTGGTCGATGGCTTGCAGCGTGACCTGTTGATCGTCGAAGGCCGCCTGCAACCTTGCGTGATCGCGGCGCAGCGCCACCTGCAGCAAGGTAGGTCGATAAGCGCCAGGGCCTGACGGAACCTTTGCCGGAGGGAGCAATCAGACCTTACAAGGACAGCTGATCGGGATTTTGCTCCGATGTCGTGAAGCTGTCGTGCGAAGCCCCTATGGGCTTTTGTTTAGCCCCGGGCGGCCTCCCCACCGTTCGGGGTTTCTTTTTGCCTGCGATTGCGCCTCAGGGGTGCTCGCCAAACAGGTGCAAGCTGTCATGCATGTACTGCTCGCGCATTTGCGGGGCCAGCCACTGGGCGTACAGGTCGGGCAAGGTGTCGTTGCGTAGCGCCAGCAACAGCTTGTTGATATGGCTGATGGCTTCGCGCCCCAGGGGCGTGTCGGAGCAGCCGACCCGCAGCAACTGGTACTGCTCGACCCCCTGGATCGGGTAAAAGGCATAGTCATCGGTAGGCCAGCCCTGCTGTTGCAGCAGGTAGCGCACTTCGGGCCAATAGCCGAGCACCAGTTGCAGGCGGTCATGTTGCTGCATCTGCAACAGGCTGGTCACCGCGTCATTGCCGTAGTGACGGCTGAGGGTGGTGTCGGGCAGGGTCTTGAGCAACTCATCAACGGCCGGGCTGTAGCTGCGCTGGGCGACGACACCGAGCTTGAGCGGGATGTTGCCGAGTAGTGCCTGCAGGTCGACCTGACTGTTGTGCAGATAGGGCTGGAGCAGTTGCTGGTCCTTGCGCCGAACCACCAGGCCACTGCTGAGCACGCCCAGGCTGGGGATCGAGAAATGCACGTAGCGCGCCCGCTCCGGCGTCCACAGCAGGGTAGGGTCGCAGGTGAAGCTGGATTCCTGGAGCATCTGGATGCCCCGGGCGCGGTTGACCCGGACAATGCTGTGATCGTATTCGGGCATCTGTTCTATCAGCAGCGGCAGCAAGCGGTCGATCACCCCCTGGCCCTTGCCGGTGCCTTCAAAAATGGTCAGCGGCGGCAAGTCGCGCAACAACCAGAACAACCGCTCCTTGGCCCAGGCCGACCCGGGCAGGCCAAGGCTCAGCAGCAGGCCTAGCAACAACGGCAATCCACGGCGCACGCTTGCTTGCCTGTGATGGGTCATGTCCGGGTCTCCACCGTTGCCACGCAATTCAAGTCATGCCTTGTTCAGACTGCGCCCTGTGTGCGGAGCCGGGCAATCGCCGCAGCGTCATAACCCAGCCCGGCCAGTACCTGCTCGGTGTGGGCGCCCAGCTCCGGGCCGACCCACTCGCTGGAGCCCGGGGTATCCGAGAGTTTGGGAACGATGCCCGGCATCTTGAAGGGCTTGCCGTCGGGCAGTTTGGCCTGCAGGAACATCTCGCGGGCCAGAAACTGCGGATCGCTGAACATGTCTTCGGCGCTGTAGATGCGGCTGGCCGGTACCTGGGCGTCATTGAGTACTTGCATCAGCGCATCCAGCGGCAGGGTCCGGGCCCAGCGGTCGATCACGCCATACAGTTCGTCGCGGCGCAGGTCGCGGCCGTCATTGCTGGCAAGCGTCGCATCGTCGGCCAAGTCGGTGCGGCCGATGGCCTGCATGAAACGCTTGAAGATCGCATCGCCATTGGCGCCGATCTGCACATGCTTGCCATCGGCGCTGGTGTGGATCGAGGAGGGGGTGATGCCAGGCATGATGTTGCCGGTGCGCTCGCGGATAAAACCGAAGACGTCGAACTCCGGCACCATGCTTTCCATCATGGCGAAGATCGCTTCGTACAGCGCCACGTCCACCACCTGGCCCTGGCCGCCGTTGACCTCGCGATGACGCAGGGCCATCAAGGCGCCGATCACACCCCACAAAGCGGCAATCGAGTCGCCGATGGAGATACCGGTACGCACCGGCGGGCGGTCCTCGAAACCGGTGATGTAGCGCAGCCCGCCCATGGACTCGCCAACGGCGCCGAAACCGGGTTGGTCTTTCATCGGCCCGGTCTGGCCGAAGCCGGACAGGCGCACCATTACCAGTTTCGGGTTGAGGACGTGCAGCACGTCCCAGCCCAGGCCGAGTTTCTCCAGGACCCCGGGGCGGAAGTTCTCGATCAGGATGTCGGCTTCGGCCAGCAGCTTCTTGAGAATCTCCAGCCCTTCGGCATGCTTGAGGTTGAGGGTCAGCGACTGCTTGTTGCGGGCCTGGACGAACCACCACAGCGACGTGCCTTCGTAAAGCTTGCGCCACTTGCGCAGCGGGTCACCGCCATCGGGCGACTCGACCTTGATCACCTCGGCGCCGAATTCTGCGCAAATACGCGAAGCGAACGGTCCGGCGATCAACGTGCCGAGTTCGATGACTTTGAGGCCGGCGAGAGGTTTGCTGGGCGTAGGCATGAGGCGTCCGTGGCAGCTGGTCAGGGCCCCCGTTTTTATCATAGCTGGGGCCGCCCAGATACTGCCGCGGCGCAAGGAACATGCGGATCGGTTAGACTGGGCGACTTTCCTTGCCGCAAGAAGCCCGTCCATGGCCCAGCCTTCCACCACCTACAAGTTTGAATTGAACCTCACCGACCTTGACCGCGGCGTGTACGAAAGCGTCAAGCAGACCATCGCCCGTCACCCGTCGGAGACCGAAGAGCGCATGGCCGTGCGCCTGCTGGCCTACGCCCTGTGGTACAACGAGCAACTGGCCTTTGGCCGGGGTCTGTCGGATGTGGACGAAGCGGCGGTGTGGGAAAAGAGCCTGGACGACCGCATCCTGCACTGGATCGAAGTGGGCCAGCCGGATGCCGATCGCCTGACCTGGTGTTCGCGCCGCACCGAACGCACCAGCCTGCTGGCCTATGGCAGCCTGCGCGTGTGGGAAACCAAAGTGGTGCCGGCCGTCAAAAACCTGAAAAACCTGAACATCGCCGCCGTGCCCCAGGAAGTTCTGGAAACCCTGGCCAAGGACATGCCGCGGGCGATCAAGTGGGACGTGATGATCAGCGAGGGCACGGTGTTCGTTACCGACGATCGCGGTCAGCATGAAGTCCAGCTTCAATGGCTGATGGGTGAGCGCTGATCGCGCGCCCGTTCCGCTCGAACATTCCTGATTCACGAGAAGCCCCAATCGCCCCATGCGTATCGATCCCCGCCCGTTGCCGTCCACGCTGCCATTCCTTGGTGACCTGCCACCGTTGCTGACCCGCCTGTACGCCGCCCGTGGCGTGCAATCGGCAGCCGAGCTGGATAAGAGCCTGGCGCGCCTGCTGCCTTACCAGCAGCTCAAGGGCATCGATGCGGCAGTCGACCTGCTGGTGACGGCACTGGCGGAACGCCAGCGCATCCTCATCGTCGGCGACTTCGATGCCGATGGCGCCACGGCCAGCACCGTCGGCGTAATTGGCCTGCGCCTGCTCGGCGCGGCGCATGTCGATTACCTGGTGCCCAACCGCTTCGAGTACGGCTACGGCCTGACCCCGGAGATCGTCGAGGTGGCCCTGCAGCGCCAGCCGCAATTGCTGATCACCGTCGACAACGGCATCTCCAGTGTCGAAGGCGTGGCAGCCGCCAAGGCCGCCGGCCTGCAAGTGCTGGTGACCGATCACCACCTGCCTGGCCATGAACTGCCAGCGGCCGACGCCATCGTCAACCCCAACCAGCCGGGCTGTGAGTTCCCCAGCAAGGCGCTGGCCGGGGTCGGGGTGATCTTTTATGTGCTGATGGCCTTGCGCGCGCGTTTGCGCAGCCTCGGTCATTACGATAACGCGCCGCAGCCGAACATCGGCGAGCTGCTCGATCTGGTGGCCCTGGGTAGCGTGGCTGACGTAGTGCCGCTGGATGCCAACAACCGGATCCTGGTCCATCAGGGCCTGGAACGCATCCGCGCCGGGCGGGCGCGACCGGGGCTCAAGGCGATTCTCGAAGTGGCCCGGCGCGATCATGCGCGCATCACCTCCACCGACCTTGGTTTTATCCTCGGCCCACGGCTCAATGCTGCCGGGCGCCTGGACGACATGAGTCTGGGTATCGAGTGCCTGCTCAGCGACGATGCCAACCTGGCACGGGAAATGGCCGGCCAGCTCGACGAGCTGAACCAGGACCGCAAATCCATCGAGCAGGGCATGCAACGCGAAGCCCTGGCCCAGCTCAAGGACCTGCCGCTGGAGTCGATGCCGTTCGGCCTGTGCCTGTTCGAGGCGGACTGGCACCAGGGGGTGATCGGCATTCTCGCCTCGCGCCTGAAAGAGCGTTATCACCGCCCGACCATTGCCTTTGCCGATGCTGGCGAAGGCATGCTCAAGGGCTCGGCGCGCTCGGTGCCAGGCTTTCATATTCGCGATGCACTGGATGCCGTGGCGGCGCGCCACCCGCAGCTGATCAGCAAGTTTGGTGGCCACGCCATGGCCGCCGGCCTGTCGTTGCCGGCCGAGAACTTCCCGGCCTTTGCCCAGGCCTTCGACGAAGAAACCCGCCGTCAACTGCGTGAAGAAGACCTCACCGGCCGCTTGCTGTCCGACGGCACCCTGGCGGTCGAGGAGTTTCATCTGGAGCTGGCCCGCGCCCTGCGCCATGCAGGGCCCTGGGGCCAGCACTTCCCCGAGCCGCTGTTCCATGGGGTGTTCCAGCTGGTCGAGCAGCGGGTCGTCGGTGAACGGCACCTGAAGGTGGTACTCAAAAGCGAATGCGGTTCGCTCAAGCTCGATGGCATCGCCTTTGGCGTCGACCGTGAAGTCTGGCCCAACCCGACCGTGCGTTGGGTGGAACTGGCCTACAAGCTCGACGTCAACGAGTTCCGCGGCCAGGAAAGCGTGCAACTGATGATCGCTCATATCGAGCCGCGCTGAACCCAGCGGGCAAAGTGGTCTAGGCTTCGAATGATGGGTCGAAGAACCTGCGGGGAAGATTCTGTAGTCGGCCGGTCAACTATCTGGAGCCTTACCACTTGATTTGAGAGGTGCCCCATGAGCCTGCTGCTTGAGCCGTACACCCTGCGCCAGCTGATCCTGCCCAACCGCATTGCCGTGTCACCCATGTGCCAGTATTCCAGTGTCGACGGCCTGGCCAATGACTGGCACCTGGTGCATCTGGGCAGCCGCGCGGTGGGTGGCGCCGGCCTGATTTTCACCGAAGCCACTGCCGTGACTGCCGATGGCCGTATTAGCGCGCAGGACCTGGGCTTGTGGGACGACGCGCAGATCCCGCCGTTGCAACGCATCACCCGTTTTATCACCGCCCAAGGCGCGGTGCCGGGCATCCAGCTGGCCCATGCCGGGCGTAAGGCCAGTACCCATCGGCCGTGGCTGGGCAAGCATGGCAGCGTCAAGGTAGCCGACGGCGGCTGGGTACCGGTGGGGCCGTCGAAGATTGCCTTCGATCCGGAGCACACCGCACCCACCGAACTGACCGAAGCGCAGATCGGCGAGATCATCCAGGCCTTTGTCGATGCCGCGCGGCGCGCCCTGGAAGCGGGCTTCAAGGTCGTTGAAGTGCATGCCGCCCACGGTTACCTGTTGCACCAGTTCCTGTCGCCGTTGAGCAACCAGCGCCGTGACCAATACGGCAGCTGCTTCGAAAACCGTATCCGCCTGACCCTGCAGGTGACCGAAGCGGTGCGCGAGGTCTGGCCGGTCGAGCTGCCGGTGTTCGTGCGCCTATCGGCCACCGATTGGGTTGAAGATGGCTGGAATCCGGATGAAACCGTTGAGTTGGCCAAGCGCCTGCGCAAGTTGGGCGTGGACCTGATCGATGTATCCTCCGGCGGCACCTCGGTAAAAGCCGAGATCCCCACGGGGCCGGGCTATCAAACCCAGTTTGCGGCCAAGGTGCGGGAAGAGGCGGGGATCGCCACCGGGACGGTCGGCATGATTACCGACCCGATGCAGGCTGAAACCATCTTGCGTACGGCGCAGGCCGATATCATTTTCCTCGCCCGCGAGCTACTGCGCGACCCCTACTGGCCGCTGCACGCCGACGACGACCTGGGGGGCAACAAGGCAGTGTGGCCGGCGCAGTACCAACGGGCTACCAGTCGCGATCAGCCGATACACGAGTCCGACTTGCGTGATTGACTGAATTACCAGCGTTTCGCGCTCGATCGCGGGGCAAGGCCCGCTCCCACAGGTTTGGCGCCGCTCTCAGGGTGGGTTTATCAAGGATGATGGAGATCTTGTGGGAGCGGGCTTGCCCCGCGATGCAGGCGCCGCGGAATTAAGCCAATTCCCCCACCGCCCGCCACGCCTCATCAATCGCCGCATGGGCATAGGCGCTCCAGGCCGCATCGGAGTTGGCGATGCTGACCTTGCCCACGGGCTTGCGCGCCAGTTCCATCCACTGCTCGATCTGCGCCGGGTCGTCGTAGAGGGTATTGGTGGAGCAGGCATAGCCATGGGGCCAGCGGTTGACCGTGATCGCCAGGATGTCCTTGTTGTGGTCAAAGCCGCCAGGACCAAGCATGCGTTGCAACTGCTCGCGCAGTTGGCTTTCCAGCACCTCGAATGAGGTGCCGTACAGGCGTCCGCGTCCGGCACGGGCCTGGTCGCGGCTGTTCATGCCGCTGTCGGGGCTGGTCGGTACAAAAACCATGTGCAGGCCGATGGGCTGCGCCGGGTCGAGTGGATGCTCGTAGCCGCCCAGGCTCACCGGGTAATCGAGCTTGATCCGGCTGTAGGGTTGGGTCGCGGCGTAGATTTCGTGCACGCCAAGCTTCTGGAACGCCTGCCAGTTGCGCACGATGACCTTGGTGTACACCAGCGGGAACTTGACGTTCTGGCTCAGGGCATGGGCCTGTTCAGCCGACAGGTCGCGCAACAGGTAGGGGATCATCATGTTGTAGCAGGCCAGGATGCAGTGCTTGCCGCGCACCTGGGCCAGTTGCCCGGCGCGGTTGAAGCCGACATTGACGCCACCCTCGACGTTGCGCACGCTGACGGCGGTGCTGTTCAGACGCAGGCGTACCGGCTGCCCGGCACGGTCGAGCTGGCTGTAGTCGAAGGTGGCCAGAACGATGTCTTCCATGTTCTGGCCTGGCGCCACCGATGGCACCAGGCTGCGCACCAGCAGGCGTGCCAGCGAGGCGTTGCCGTCGGGGAAATGGTAGATGTAGGGCTCTTCCATCTCCGCTCGGGCTTCCTCGCTGAGCGGCTCCAGGTTCATCGCGGCAAAGCCGGGAAAGCCGACGCTGTAGGCATCGGCAGCGGCTACGGCATCGATGCCCACGGCCATGAAGTCGTTGGTGCGGCCCTGGAAGTACTTGACCGCGGTGGCCGACAGGCCAACGTCCTTGAGCAGGAAATCGCGGTAGCTGGTGCGCTCCAGGTAGGCGGTCTTGTCTTCCAACGATCTGCCAGCCAGGTAATCCCGGGGCGCCTGGTGCAGATCGATCAGGGCGTTGCGGTCGCTTTCGGGCAGGGGGAAATCATTGATGAAATCGCTGATCGAGCGGGCGTTGAGCTGCGCCGGGGCGATGTCATCGGCGACCATCGGCGTTGGGTCGCCGCTGACCAGCTTGTCTTCACCGAAGGTTTCCTGGTCGAAGAACACCGCGCGCGACAAGCCCAAATCCGGGTAGAAGTTACGGTCAAAGGCGGTCTCGAAACGCTTGATATCCACGCCGAGTTTTTGCAGCAGTCCGTTGACCTCTTCGCTGTACAGGTGATTCGGCGACTGAAAGGCTTCGCTGCCACCGTAGCCGAGGATCATCCGCCCGCCAGCGCTGAACTCGTTGCGCTTGGCATGGCCGCCGAAGTCATCGTGGTTGTCGAGGATCAGGATCTTTGCGGCGGGATGTTTTTCGCGATAGAAGAACGCCGCCGACAGGCCGCTGATGCCGCCGCCAACCACCACCAGGTCGTATTCCTCGCTGATCGGCAAGGCGTCGGTGGCGAAGGTTTTTTTCTCCCAGCCCATTTGGTGAGCGACTTCGAAGGCGCCGGCATGGCTGCCGCGCAAACCGGTCAAGGCCGGTGGGTAATAGCGCCCGCTGGGGGCAGCCTGAAGCAGTTGCAGCGGGGTCAAGCCCGCAACAACGCCGATGGCGACTCCGTTGATGAAGTCGCGTCGGGTGATTTCCATGGGTGTCCTTACCTTAATGTTTGAACATCACATGCCGGACGCAGGTGTAGTCCTCTAGTCCGTACATGGACATATCCTTGCCATAGCCGGACAGTTTCTGACCGCCATGGGGCATTTCGCTTACAAGCATAAAGTGCGTGTTAACCCAGGTACAGCCGTACTGCAGGCGCGCCGAAACGCGGTGGGCACGGCCGACATCGGCGGTCCACAGCGACGACGCCAGGCCGTAGTCGGAATCGTTGGCCCAGGCCAGGGCCTGGTCTTCATCGTCGAAGCGGGTCACCGAAACCACTGGCCCGAACACTTCGCGGCGGACGATCTCGTCATCCTGTTGGGCATCGGCCAGCACGGTGGGCTCGAAGAAGAAACCGTCACCGGCCACTGCCTTGCCACCGGTCACCAGGCGAATATGCGGCTGGGCAAGCGCCCGTTCGACCATGGCCGCCACCCGGTCGCGGTGCTGGGCGGTGATCAGTGGGCCGAGCTCGGTGTCGGGGTCGTTCTGCAGGCCATGCTTGATACTGGCCACGGCCTTGCCGAGCTTCTCGACGAATCGCTCGTAGATACCGCTCTGGGCGTAGATACGGCAGGCGGCGGTGCAGTCCTGGCCGGCGTTGTAGAAACCGAAGGTGCGGATGCCGTCGACTGCGGCGTCGATATCGGCATCATCGAAAATGATCACCGGGGCCTTGCCGCCCAGTTCCATGTGCATGCGTTTCACACTGTCGGCGGTGCCGGCGATGATATTGGCGCCCGTGGGAATGGAGCCGGTCAGCGATACCATGCGCACTTTCGGGTGGGTCACCAGCGGCGTACCGACACTCGGGCCTCGGCCGAAAAGGACATTCAGCACGCCAGCCGGGAACAGGTCGCTGGCAAGTTCTGCCAGGCGCAGCGCGGTCAGTGGGGTCTGCTCGGACGGTTTGAGCACCACGGTGTTGCCGGCGGCCAGCGCCGGAGCGATCTTCCAGGCGACCATCATCAGTGGGTAGTTCCACGGCGCGATCGAGGCGACCACGCCCAGCGGGTCGCGGCGCACCATCGAGGTGTGCCCCGGCAGGTACTCACCTGCGGCCGAGCCGCCCAGGCAGCGGGTGGCGCCGGCGAAAAAACGGAACACATCGGCGATCGCCGGGATCTCGTCGTTGAGCGCGGCGGCATAGGGCTTGCCGCAGTTGTCCGACTCCAGCCGGGCCAGCTCTTCGCCGTGGGCCTCGATAGTGTCGGCAAGCTTGAGCAGCAACAGCGAACGGTCCTTGGGCGTGGTCTGCGACCAACTGTCGAAGGCGCGGTCAGCAGCGCGCACGGCGGCATCGACCTGGGCCTCGCTGGCCTCGTTGACTTCTACCAGTACCGTGCTCAGCGCCGGGTTGAGCACCGCGTAGCCTGCGCCTTCGCCTTCTACCAGTTGGCCGTTGATCAACAGTCGGGTTTGCATGGTTGCAGTCCTCCAGGAGTTATTTGCCGCTGCCGGCAACGCTTTCGCCGCCGCGGGTCAGGTAATAGGCGCCGAGGATCGGCAGCATGGTCACCAGCATCACCAGCATGGCCACCACGTTGGTGACCGGCACATCGCGCGGCCGGCTCAACTGGTTGAGCAGCCAGATCGGCAGGGTGCGTTCGTGGCCGGCGGTGAAGGTGGTGACGATGATCTCATCGAACGACAAGGCAAAGGCCAGCATGCCGCCAGCCAGGAGGGCCGAGCCGAGGTTGGGCAGGACGATGTAGCGAAAGGTCTGCCAGCCGTCGGCGCCCAGATCCATCGACGCCTCGATCAGGCTCTGCGAGGTTCGTCGCAAGCGGGCGATGACGTTGTTGTAGACGATCACCACGCAAAAGGTGGCGTGGCCGACGACGATGGTGAAAATCCCGGGCTCTATGCCCAAGGTCTTGAACGCCGAGAGCAGGGCGATGCCAGTGATGATCCCAGGCAGGGCAATGGGCAGGATCAGCATCAGCGAAATGCTCTCCTTGCCGAAAAAGCTGCGCCGGTACAGCGCCGCCGAGGCCAGGGTACCGAGCACCAGGGCGATCAGCGTGGCCAGGCAGGCGACCTGCAGCGACAGCTTGATCGACTCCAGCACATCCGGGCGCGCAAACGCCACGCCGAACCACTTCAGGGTCAAGCCGCGGGGCGGAAAGCTGAAGGCGGCGTCCTCGGTGTTGAAGGCATAGAGGAAGATGATCAGGATCGGGAAGTGCAGGAACAGCAGCCCGCCCCACGCCGCCAGGCGCAGGCCGATCGAGGCGCGCTCAGAGTGCATCGAAGGCCCCCAGGCGTTTGACGATGGCCAGGTACACGGCGATCAGCACGATCGGCACCAGGGTAAAGGCGGCGGCCATGGGCATGTTGCCGATGGCGCCCTGCTGGGCGTAGACCATGCTGCCGATGAAATAGCCGGGCGGGCCGACCAGTTGCGGGACGATGAAATCGCCCAGGGTCAGCGAGAAGGTGAAAATCGAGCCGGCGGCAATGCCCGGCACCGACAACGGCAGGATCACCTGCGTGAAAGTCTGCCGCGGGCGGGCGCCAAGGTCCGCCGAGGCTTGCAGCAATGACGGCGGCAGGCGCTCCAGCGAGGCCTGGATCGGCAGGATCATGAACGGCAGCCAGATGTACACGAACACCAGGAAGCGACCCAGGTGCGAGGTCGACAGGGTGCTGCCGCCCACCCCGGGAATAGCGAGGATGAACTGCAGCACTGGCCCCAGGTTCAGTTGCTGGACGAACCACTGGGCCACGCCGCCTTTGGCCAGCAGCAAGGTCCAGGCGTAGGCCTTGACGATGTAGCTGGCCCACATCGGCATCATCACCGCGATATAGAAGAACGCCTTGGTTTTGCCACTGGTGTAGCGGGCCATGTAATAGGCGATCGGGAAGGCCAGGATGGCACTGGCGATCGACACGGCGATGGCCATGCCCAGGGTGCGCAGGATGATGTCGAAGTTCGATGGGTTGAACAGCGCGGCGAAGTTGCCCAGGGTCAGGTCCGGGGTGACCGCCATGGTGAAGTCGTCGAAGGTATAGAAGCCCTGCCACAGCAGGCTCAGCAGCGAGCCCAGGTAAATCGCGCCGAACCAGATCAGCGGCGGTATCAGCAGCAGCGCCAGGTACAGGTTGGGCCGCCGGTAGAGCAGGGTGGAGAAGCGCCGCATGACGGTCGGCGCGCGGCTTGCCAGGGCCTGGCTCATCTCAATGGCCCTCGCCGGGCAGGGTTTCCTGCAGCGCAGTCATCGCCTCGCGGGCCCAGCGCGCCTGCAGACGCTGGCCGGGCTGCCAGGGGGCGGCGTGCTCCTGCCATTGGTTGTTGGCCTGGCTGATGCTCAGCAGCTGGCCGTTGTCCAGTTGCAGCTCGTAGCGGGTAGCGCTGCCCTGGTACTGGATATCGTGGAGCAGTCCGCTGACCTGAATTTCGTTGCTGGCGACTGGCTGGTCGCCAAGGCGGATGTGTTCCGGGCGAATCGAGAAGGGCAACTGGCTGCCATTGAGCTGCTGCGCCAGCGTGCCGCGCAGCACATTCGAGGTGCCGACGAATTCGGCGACGAAGGTGGTCGCCGGCTTCATGTACAAGTTGCGTGGGGTGTCGACCTGCTCGATGCGGCCACGGTTGAACACCGCGACCCGGTCCGACATCGACAGCGCCTCGGTCTGGTCATGGGTGACGAAGATGAAGGTAATGCCCAGCTGGCGTTGCAGCTTTTTCAGCTCGCCCTGCATCTGTTCGCGCAATTTCAGGTCCAGCGCTCCCAGCGGTTCATCGAGCAGCAGCACCCGTGGGCGATTGACCAGCGCCCGGGCCAGGGCCACGCGCTGGCGCTGGCCGCCGGAAAGCTGCACCGGCTTGCGCAGGCCATAGCCGCCCAGGGCGACCATGGCCAGCGCTTCTTCGGCGCGGGCATGACGTTCGGCCTTGGCCACGCCCTTGACCTTCAGGCCATAGGCGACGTTGTCGCGCACGTTCATGTGCGGGAACAGCGCGTAGTCCTGGAACACCGTGTTGACGTCGCGCTGATAGGGCGGCAGGCCCGCCGCCTCTTCGCCGTGGATGCGGATCGAACCGGCGCTGGGTTGCTCGAAACCGGCGATCAGGCGCAGGCAGGTGGTCTTGCCCGAACCCGAGGGGCCGAGCATCGAGAAAAACTCGCCGTCGTGGATGTCGATCGACACCTGGTCAACCGCCCTGACCTCGCCAAAGGTGCGCGATACGTTGGTGAACTGCACTGCAAGGTTCATGGTGCGAAGCTCCGGCAGGAGGAGCAGGCCCGCGTCTTGAGGTAGGAGCGGGCTTGCCCCGCGATAGGGCCTTAACGGCCCCCCATGATCGCAATATAGTCCTGGGTCCAGCGGCTGTACGGCACGAACTTGCCCCCCTCAGCCTGCGGGGTCTTCCAGAAGGCGATCTTGTCGAACTGGTCGAAACCATTGGTCTTGCAACCTTCGGCTCCGAGCAGTTCACTACCGGTGCAGGCCGCTGGCACCGCTGGCAACGAGCCGAACCAGGCCGCTACGTCACCCTGGACCTTGGGTTGCAGCGACCAGTCCATCCACTTGTAGGCGCAGTTGGGGTGCTTGGCCTCGCTGTGCAGCATGGTGGTATCGGCCCAGCCCGTAGCGCCTTCCTTGGGGATGGTTGACGCCACCGGCTGCTTGTCGGCTTGCAGGCCATTGACCATGTAGCCCCAGGAGCTGGAGGCGACTACGCCTTCGTTCTTGACGTCACTCATCTGCACCGTGGCGTCATGCCAGTAGCGGTGGATCAGCGGCTGTTGCTGGCGCAGCAGGTCGAGCACCGCCTTGTACTGGGTTTCGTTCAGTTCATAGGGGTTCTGGATACCAAGTTCGGGCTTGGCAGATTTCAGGTACAGCGCCGCATCGGCGATGTAGATCGGCCCGTCGTAGGCCTGGACCCGGCCCTTGTTCGGCTTGCCGTCCGGCAGGTCCTGGGGCTCGAAGACCACGCCCCAGCTGGTTGGCGCCTGCTTGAACACCGTGGTGTTGTACAGCAGCACGTTCGGGCCCCACTGGTAGGGTGTGCCGTACACCTGCTGGTTGACGACGTACCAGGCGCCGTCCTTGAGCCGGGGGTCGAGGTTCTTCCAGTTGGGGATCAGCGCGGTGTTGATCGGTTGCACGCGCTTGCCGGCGATCAGCCGCAGCGAGGCGTCACCGGAGGCAGTGACCAGGTCGTAACCGCCCTTGGTCATCAGGCTGACCATTTCGTCGGAGGTGGCGGCGGTCTTGACGCTGACCTTGCAGCCGGTGTCTTTCTCGAAGCCGGTCACCCAGTCGTAGGCCTTGTCGCTTTCACCGCGCTCGATGTAACCCGGCCAGGCGACGATATCCAGCTGGCCTTCGCCGGCGCCCACGGCTTTCAAGGGGGCGGCGGCCTGCAGGCTGGCGCTGGCCAGCAGGGCGGTGCTCAGGGCGCAGAGCGTGGCGGTCTTGTGCACGAACATGGTGTTCCCTCTTGTTGGAATTATCTCGGGGCAGTGAAAGTGCAGGTATAGCTGCTTTAAGCGTAGTTGCTGTTGCCTGGGTCCAGCGTATCCCGGTCCTGGGCAACATCTGGAAGCAAATGCATTCAGCTTCGCTTCAGCCAGCGGCAGTACTCTTTGGGTCTCTTTCCTCCCCATGGAGATGCCCCATGAATACCCGTGGCTTGCTCGATCAACTGCTAAAATCCGGCCAGGACCTGCTGCAGAACCAGGGCGGCAAAAGCGCCGCCGGCAAATCCGGCGGTCTTGCTGACCTGCTCGGCGGCAAGGGCGGCGGTGGCCTGGGCAGCCTGCTCTCCGGTGCTGGCGGCGGTGCCCTGGCGGCGGGGGCGATGGGCTTGCTGCTGGGTAGCAAGAAGGCCCGCAAGTACGGCGGCAAGGCCCTGACCTACGGTGGCCTGGCGGCCCTCGGGGTCATTGCCTACAAGGCCTATGGCAACTGGCAGGCCAAGCAGGGCGCCGCCGTGCAGGGTGAGCCGCAAACCCTCGACCGCCTGCCGCCAGCCCAGGTCGAGCAGCACAGCCAGGCGATCCTCAAGGCGCTGGTGGCGGCGGCCAAGTCCGATGGCCACGTCGATGAGCGCGAACGGGCGCTGATCGAGGGCGAATTCGTCAAACTGTCCAACGACCAGGAGCTGCAACACTGGCTGCATGCCGAGCTCAACAGACCGCTGGATCCGGCCGACGTCGCCCGCGCCGCCAGCACCCCGGAAATGGCCGCCGAGATGTACATCGCCAGTGTCATGCTGGTGGACGAGGAACACTTCATGGAGCGTGCCTATCTGGACGAACTGGCGCGTCAGCTCAAGCTCGACCCGGCGCTCAAGAGCGAGTTGGAAAACCAGGTAAAACTTGCTGCCGGTCAATGAAATCGGGCTAATGGCCAGTATCTATCCCGTTTAGCCCGATCCAGCCCTTAAGTCAGCCGCAAATGCGCGCAGCCGCTGGGCTATACTCTGCCCATTTTTCCTGCTCGCGTAGAACACTTGAGGGCTGACTGTGAAAAACTGGACTTTGCGCCAACGGATCCTGGCGAGCTTCGCCGTGATTATCGCCATCATGACGCTGATGGTGGTCGCCGCCTATTCGCGACTGGTGGCCATAGAGTCCGGCGAGGAAGCGGTGCGAACCGACAGCATCCCCGGGGTTTACTACAGCTCGATGATCCGTAGCGCCTGGGTCGATAGCTATGTGCTGACCCAGCAATTGGTGGGCCTGAGCGACCATCGCGAGATCACCTCGGCCGACATGGAGCTGTACAAGGGCTTTGAAGAGCGCCTCAAGCAGCACATGGCCAGCTACCAGTCGACCATTCGCGAGAAGGACGATCAGGCCAGCTTCGACCAGTTCGGCCAGCTCGAAGTCGCCTACCTGAAGGCGGTGGAGACCGTGCTCGACGCCTACCGCAAGAAGGATTACCCCGAAGCCCAGCGCCTGCTCGCCGAAGTGCTGACCCCAGCCTGGGTTGATGGCCGCAAGCACCTGAACGGGGTGATCGAGCGCAATCGTCATTCGGCCGAGAGCGCCACCGACTCCATCGTCAGCGCCGTGGCCACCGCCAAGGTCAGCATGATCGTCTCGCTGCTGCTGGCCATCGTTGCCGCGACCATCTGCGGCCTGGTGCTGATGCGTGCCATCACCGCACCGATGCAGCGGATCGTCCATGCCTTGGACAAGCTCAGCGGCGGCGACCTCAGCGTGCGCCTGAACCTGGATCGCAAGGACGAATTCGGTGCAGTGGAAACCGGCTTCAACGAGATGATGGGCGAACTGACCAACCTGGTGTCCCAGGCCCAACGCTCGTCGGTGCAGGTCACCACCTCGGTGACAGAAATTGCCGCCACCTCCAAGCAGCAACAGGCCACCGCCACCGAGACCGCCGCCACTACCACCGAAATTGGCGCAACTTCGCGGGAAATCGCTGCGACTTCCCGTGACCTGGTGCGGACCATGACCGAAGTCACTTCGGCTGCCGACCAGGCCTCGATCCTTGCCGGCTCCGGCCAGCAGGGCCTGGCGCGCATGGAAGAGACCATGCATCAGGTGATGGGCGCAGCCGACCTGGTCAACAACAAGCTGGCGATCCTCAACGAGAAGGCCGGCAACATCAACCAGGTGGTGGTGACCATCGTCAAGGTCGCCGACCAGACCAACCTGCTGTCGCTCAACGCTGCCATCGAGGCGGAAAAGGCCGGTGAGTACGGCCGCGGTTTCGCCGTGGTCGCCACCGAAGTGCGGCGTCTGGCCGACCAGACCGCCGTCGCCACCTACGACATCGAGCAGATGGTCCGCGAGATCCAGTCGGCGGTGTCGGCCGGGGTCATGGGCATGGACAAGTTCTCCGAGGAAGTGCGTCGCGGCATGTTCGAGGTGCAGCAGGTCGGTGAGCAACTCACCCAGATCATTCATCAGGTCCAGGCCCTGGCGCCGCGGGTGCTGATGGTCAACGAAGGCATGCAGGCCCAGGCCACCGGCGCCGAGCAGATCAATCACGCCCTGGCGCAGCTGGGCGATGCCAGCAGCCAGACCGTCGAATCCTTGCGTCAGGCCAGCTTCGCCATCGATGAACTGAGCCAGGTGGCCACCGGCCTGCGTGGCGGTGTGTCGCGGTTCAAAGTCTGACCTGCCGATGAACGACCTTCAGCCTCGCCGCAACCAGGATGCGGCTTCCCACGGCACCCTGTACCTGGTGTTTCGCATTGGCGATCAGCGCTTTGCCCTGGACGCCCATGAAGTCGCCGAAGTGCTGCCGCGCCTGCCGCTCAAGTCCATTGCCCAGACGCCGGCCTGGGTTGCCGGGGTGTTGGCCCACCGTGGCACGCTGGTGCCGGTGATCGACGTCGGCGCCTTGAGTTTCGGCCTGCCGGCGCCCGTGCGCACCAGCACACGCCTGGTGCTGGTGCACTACCGCGTCGACCCGTTGCGCCCGGACTTGCTGCTGGGGCTGATCCTCGAACAGGCCACCGATACCCTGCGTTGCGATTCCGCCGAGTTCCAGCCTTATGGCCTGGACAACCAGCAGGCGCCTTACCTGGGCCCGGTACGCGAGGATGCCCACGGTTTGCTCCAGCGCATCGGTGTGCAGGACCTGCTCAGTGCCGAGGTGCGCCAGTTGTTGTTCCCACCTGAGCTTGCGGCAAGCGGCGAGGGCTCGGCATGAGTGGTGAACAGCGCTTCTTTCGCTTTTTGCAGGATCGTATCGGCCTGGACGTTGCCTCGGTCGGAGCGCCGATGGTCGAGCGTGCCCTGCGTCAGCGCTGCGCGACGCTTGAGGCCCGGGACCTGGATGACTACTGGCTGCGGCTGCAGCAGTCGAGCCAGGAACAGCAGGCGCTGATCGAAGCGGTGATCGTCCCGGAAACCTGGTTTTTCCGCTATCCGGAGTCGTTCAGCGCCCTGGTGACCCTGGCGCGCAAGCGCCTGGCCGAGCTGGGTGGCATGCGCCCGCTGCGCATCCTCAGCCTGCCGTGCTCCACCGGTGAAGAGCCGTATTCGATTGCCATGGCCCTGCTCGATGGCGGTTTGGCTGCCCACAGCTTTCGCGTCGACGCCATGGACATCAGCCCCAATTCCATTGGCCGGGCCGAGCAGGCGCTGTATGGGCGCAATTCGTTTCGTGGTTCGCACCTGGACTTTCGCGAGCGGCATTTCAGCGAGACGTCCGAGGGACATAGCCTGGATGAGCGCGTTCGCCAGCAGGTCACGCTGCAGGTGGGTAACGTGCTGGATCCGGCGCTCAAGGCCCGGGAAGGCAGCTACGATTTCGTGTTCTGCCGCAACCTGTTGATCTACTTCGATGTACCCACTCAGCAGCGGGTGTTCGAGGTGCTCAAGAACCTGATCCATGAACAGGGCGTGCTGTTTATCGGCCCGGCCGAAGGCAGCCTGCTGGCGCGCATGGGCATGCGCCCGGTGGGTATTGCCCAGTCGTTCGCTTATGTACGCCAGGCCGAACGGGAGCCAGCGCCACCGAGCAAGCCGCTGGCCATACCGCTGCCATTGACGGTTCCGGTGACGGCGGCCAGTGTGCCGCGCCCGGCACCGGTGATGGTGCGCAAGATCAAACCGATAGCGCCGCCGTCGGCCAAGCCCGCTGCGCAAGAATCGGCAGGCCAGTTGCTTGCACAGATTGCCCAGTTGGCCAATGCCGGCAGCAGCGCCGAAGCCCAGGCGGCCTGCACCCGCTATTTGCAGCAGTACCCGCCCACGGCCCAGGTGTTCTACTGGCTGGGCTTGCTCAGCGACACCGCCGGCGACAGCGGCGAAGCCCTGAGCCACTACCGCAAGGCGTTGTACCTCGAGCCCCAGCATCCGGAGGCGCTGGTGCACCTGGCTGCGCTGCTGGCCTCTCAAGGTGATATCGCAGGCGCCCGGCGGCTGCAGGAACGGGCCGCACGGCGCGCCGACCGGGAGTCTGAACAATGATGGGCGACAACGACGTGCAACTGGTCGCCAGTGACGCCGCCAGCATCGATGACTGCTGGAACCGTATTGGCGTACGCGGCGACAAGAGCTGCCCGCTGCTTGATGAGCATATTCACTGCCGCAACTGCGAGGTTTACGCGGTAGCGGCGACGCGTCTGCTGGACCGTTACTCGCTGTCCCAGGAAGCCCACGAGCAGAGCGAGGCGCCTGAGCAAACCAGCAGCGGCCGCTCGCTGTTGCTGTTTCGCCTGGGCGAGGAGTGGCTGGCGCTGGCCACTCGCTGCCTGGTCGAGGTCGCGCCACTGCAGCAGGTGCACTCCCTGCCGCACCAGCGCTCGCGGGTGCTGCACGGCGTGGCCAATGTGCGTGGCGCACTGGTGCCGTGCCTGTCGCTGGGCGATCTGCTCGGCCTTGAAACCCAGGCACCGGCGCCGACCTCGGCGCGGGTCATGCCGCGCATGTTGATCATTGCCGCTGCTGGCGGCTCGGTGGTGGTCCAGGTCGATGAAGTGGATGGCATCCATGGCCTGGACCCTGGCCGCCTGACGGCCGAGCAGGGCGAAACCCGTTTTACCGCAGCCGTGCTGCAATGGCGCGGGCGCAGTGTCCGCGTGCTGGATGAAGACCAAGTGCTGTCTGCCGTGAACCGGAGCCTGTCATGACCCCAGAGCAAATGCGCGACGCCTCGTTGCTCGAGCTGTTCAGCCTGGAGGCCGAAGCCCAGACCCAGGTGCTCAGTGCCGGGCTGTTGGCGCTGGAGCGCAACCCGACCCAGGCCGATCAGCTTGAAGCCTGCATGCGTGCGGCCCACTCGCTCAAGGGGGCGGCACGGATTGTTGGCGTCGATGCCGGGGTCAGCGTTGCCCATGTGATGGAAGATTGCCTGGTCGGCGCCCAGGAAGGCCGGCTGCTGCTGCGCCCGGAGCATATCGATGCGTTGCTGCAGGGCACTGACCTGTTGATGCGCATTGCCACCCCGGGCGATGTCAGCATCGACGCCGCGGTGCAGACCTTTCTGGTGCAGATGGCCGCTTTGCTTGACCCCGGTGCGGCACCGGCACCTGCAGTCGCAGCGCCAGCGCCGTTGCCGGAGCTCGAGCCAGTGGCGGTCGAGCCGCCCAGCGTTGAACCCGAGCCTGAAGCCGAAGCGGCACCGGTGCGCAGCGGCAAACGCACGGGCGAGGGCGGCGAGCGGGTCTTGCGCGTCACTGCCGAGCGCCTGAACAGCCTGCTCGACCTGTCGAGCAAATCGCTGGTCGAAACCCAGCGGCTCAAACCCTACCTGGCCACCCTGCAGCGCCTCAAGCGCATGCACGGGCAAAGCATCCGCGCTCTCGACGGCCTCAAGCAACAACTGGAAAGCAGCGGCCAGAGCCCGGAGGTCCAGGACGCCCTGGCCCAGGCCCAGCGCCTGCTCGGTGAAACCCAGCAGATTCTGTTGCAGCAGGCCTCTGACCTGGATGAATTCGGCTGGCAGGCCAGCCAGCGCGCGCAGTTGCTGTACGACACCGCGCTGGCCTGCCGCATGCGCCCGTTCGCCGATGTGCTGACCGGGCAAAGCCGCATGGTCCGCGATCTTGGCCGCTCGCTGGGCAAGCAGGTGCGCCTGGAAATCGAAGGCGAGAAGACCCAGGTCGACCGCGACGTGCTGGAAAAGCTCGAAGCGCCATTGACCCACCTGCTGCGCAATGCCGTCGATCACGGTATCGAGTCGCCCGAGCGGCGCCTGGTGGCCGGCAAGCCACTGGAAGGGCAGATCCGCCTGCGTGCCTCGCACCAGGCCGGGCTGCTGGTGCTGGAAATCAGCGACGATGGCGGCGGCGTCGATCTGGCGCACTTGCGCCAGAGCATCGTCGAGCGCCAGTTGTCGCCCGCCGAAACCGTGGCGCAGATGAGCGAGGCCGAACTGCTGACCTTCCTGTTCCTGCCCGGTTTCAGCCTGCGTGACCGGGTCACCGAGGTGTCCGGGCGTGGTGTCGGCCTGGATGCCGTGCAGCACATGGTTCGCCAGCTGCGCGGCTCGATCGAGCTGACCCAGACCAGCGGCCAGGGCAGTTGCTTCCATCTGGAAGTGCCGCTGACCCTGTCGGTGGTGCGCAGCCTGGTGGTCGAGGTTGGCGCCGAGGCCTATGCCTTCCCGCTGGCACATATCGAACGCACCCTGGAACTGCCGGCCGAGGCCATCGTGCAGATCGAAGGCCGTCAGCACTTTTGGCACGAGGGCCGGCATATCGGCCTGGTCGCGGCCAGCCAACTGCTCAACCGCCCGCCGAGCCAGGACGAAGGGCAAAGCATCAAGGTGGTGGTGATCCGCGAGCGCGAGATGCTCTATGGCGTGGCGGTCGAGCGCCTGATCGGCGAGCGGGTGCTGGTAGTGATGCCGCTGGATGCGCGGCTGGGCAAGGTCCAGGACATCTCTGCCGGGGCCTTGCTCGATGACGGCGCGGTGGTGCTGATCATCGACGTCGAAGACCTGCTGCGCTCGGTGGAAAAACTCCTCAGCACCGGCCGCCTGGAGCGTATCGAACGCGGCCAGCGCAGCGTCCGTGAGGCAGCGCGCAAGCGTGTGCTGGTGGTCGACGATTCGCTGACCGTGCGCGAGCTTGAGCGCAAGCTGTTGAGCAACAAGGGCTATGAGGTGGCCGTTGCCGTCGACGGCATGGACGGCTGGAATGCCTTGCGCAGCGAAGACTTCGACCTGCTGATCACCGACATCGACATGCCACGCATGGACGGCATCGAACTGGTCACCCTGCTGCGCCGCGACAGCCGCCTGCAGTCGCTGCCGGTGATGGTGGTCTCGTACAAGGACCGCGAAGAAGATCGTCGCCGTGGACTGGATGCCGGGGCCGACTACTATTTGGCAAAGGCCAGTTTTCACGATGATGCCTTGCTCGACGCCGTCGTCGAGTTGATCGGGGGAGCGCAGGGATGAAAATCGCTATCGTCAACGACATGCCCATGGCCGTGGAGGCCTTGCGCCGGGCGTTGGCATTCGAACCGGCCCATCAGGTGATCTGGGTCGCCAGCAATGGCGCCGAAGCGGTCAAACTGTGCGCCGAGCAACTGCCGGACCTGATTCTCATGGACTTGATCATGCCGGTCATGGATGGCGTCGAGGCGACCCGGCGGATCATGGCCGAAACGCCGTGCGCCATCGTTATCGTCACCGTCGACCGCCAGCAGAACGTCCACCGGGTGTTCGAGGCCATGGGCCATGGCGCCCTCGATGTGGTCGACACCCCGGCCCTGGGCGCTGGTGATCCGCGTGAAGCCGCAGCCCCCTTGCTGCGCAAGATCCTCAATATCGGCTGGCTGATCGGCCATCAGCGCAGCACCCCGACTCGGGCCATGGCCGCGCCGGTGCGTGAGGCCGTCCAGCGCCAGGGCCTGGTCGCCATCGGCTCTTCGGCTGGAGGCCCGGCGGCCCTGGAAGTGCTGCTCAAGGGCTTGCCCCGCAGCTTTGCGGCGGCCATCGTGCTGGTCCAGCACGTTGACCAGGTGTTCGCCGCCGGCATGGCCGAGTGGCTCAGCAGCGCTTCGGGCCTGGCGGTGCGCCTGGCCTGCGAAGGCGAGCCGCCGCAACCGGGGCAGGTACTGCTGGCCGGGACCAATCACCACATCCGCCTGCTCAAGAACGGCAACCTGGCCTATACCGCGGAGCCAGTGAACGAGATCTACCGGCCTTCGATCGATGTATTTTTTGAAAGCGTGGCCCGCTACTGGCGCGGCGACGCGGTCGGCGTATTGCTCACCGGCATGGGGCGCGACGGCGCCCAGGGCCTGAAGCTGATGCGCCAACAGGGCTTTTTGACCATCGCCCAGGATCAGCAGAGCAGCGCGGTGTACGGGATGCCCAAGGCAGCCGCCGCGATAGACGCCGCCGTGGAAATTCGCCCGCTGGAGCGAATCGCTGGGCGATTGATGGAAATTTTTCCAAAATGACGATATGTATTGAGCCACGCCGGCTGGCCGGCAGTGACCAGGTGACAGCGCATGAATGATTTACCGCTCGACGGTTTTCCGACCATGAACGAAAACTCGGCAATGGTCCTTTTGGTCGACGATCAGGCAATGATCGGCGAGGCGGTACGGCGCGGCCTGGCTCACGAAGAAAACATCGACTTCCATTTTTGCGCCGACCCGCACCAGGCGGTGGCCCAGGCCGTGCGGATCAAGCCCACGGTGATCCTCCAGGACCTGATCATGCCCGGTCTGGACGGCCTGACCCTGGTGCGTGAATACCGCAACAACCCGGCGACCCAGGACATCCCGATCATCGTCCTGTCGACCAAGGAGGACCCGCTGGTCAAGAGCGCGGCCTTTGCCGCAGGGGCCAACGACTACCTGGTGAAACTGCCGGACAACATCGAGCTGGTGGCACGCATCCGCTACCACTCGCGCTCCTACCTGACCCTGCTGCAACGCGACGAGGCCTACCGGGCCCTGCGCGTCAGCCAGCAGCAGCTGCTCGACACCAACCTGGTGTTGCAGCGCTTGATGAACTCCGACGGCCTCACGGGGCTGTCCAACCGCCGCCATTTCGACGAGTACCTGGAGCTGGAATGGCGCCGGGCCATGCGCGAACAGGCGCAGCTATCGTTGCTGATGATCGATGTCGACTACTTCAAGTCGTTCAACGACACCTTCGGCCACCTGGCCGGTGACGAAGCGTTGCGCAAGGTCGCCGAAGCCATTCGCGCCTCCAGCGCCCGCCCCAGCGACCTGCCGGCCCGTTACGGCGGCGAGGAATTCGCCCTGGTGCTACCCAATACCTCGCCGGGCGGGGCCCGTCTGGTCGCGGAAAAACTGCGCCAGACCGTTGCGGCCATGAACATTGCCCACACCATGCCCAACCCCGATTCGGTGCTGACCGTGAGCATCGGCCTGGCGACCCTGACCCCGGGCATCGGCAGCCATTGCCGGCAGTTGATCTCGGCGGCGGACAAGGGCCTGTACCTGGCCAAGAACAATGGCCGCAATCAGGTTGGGGTGGATTGACTGTGGGAGCGGGCTTGCCCCGCGATCAATGTATTGCTGTGCCTGGGCTGGCCTCTTCGCGGGGCAAGCCCGCTCCCACAGGTTGCCGCTAGACGGGCTGCCGTCGGCTTTCAGACTCGGTTATACTCTCCGGCTTTTCTACAGAATACGCACGAGAGCTGCCCGCCCATGGAAATCCAACCGATCCTGAACACCATCAAGGACCTGACCGAGCGCTCCGAGTCCATTCGGGGGTATCTTTGACTACGATCAAAAGCATGACCGCCTGATCGAAGTCAACCGCGAGCTCGAAGACCCGAACGTCTGGAACAAGCCCGAGTACGCCCAGGAACTGGGCCGCGAGCGCGCCATGCTGGCGCAGGTCGTCGAGACCCTGGACAAGATGGCCCACGGCCTGGCCGACTGCCAGGACCTGCTCGACATGGCCGTCGAGGAAAATGACGAAGGCGCCGTGAGCGACGTCGTGACCGAGCTGCAAGGCCTGGAAGAAAGCCTGGCCAAGCTCGAGTTCCGCCGCATGTTCAGCGGCGAGATGGACATGAACAACGCCTACCTGGACATTCAGGCAGGTTCCGGCGGCACCGAAGCCCAGGACTGGGCCAACATCCTCCTGCGCATGTACCTGCGCTGGGCCGACAAGCGCGGTTTCGACGCCACCATCATCGAGCTTTCCGAAGGTGAAGTCGCCGGCATCAAGGGCGCCACCGTGCACATCAAGGGTGAGTACGCCTTCGGCTGGCTGCGTACCGAGATCGGCGTGCACCGCCTGGTGCGCAAGAGCCCGTTCGACTCCGGCGCCCGTCGCCACACCTCGTTCTCGGCGGTGTTCGTGTCGCCCGAGATCGACGACAAGGTCGAAATCGACATCAACCCGTCTGACCTGCGCGTCGACACCTATCGCTCCTCGGGCGCCGGTGGTCAGCACGTGAACACCACCGACTCGGCGGTGCGTATCACCCACGTGCCGACCAACACCGTGGTGGCCTGCCAGAACGAACGCTCCCAGCACGCCAACAAGGACACCGCCATGAAAATGCTGCGGGCCAAGTTGTACGAGCTGGAAATGCAGAAGCGCAACGCCGCCTCGCAGGCATTGGAAGACAGCAAGTCGGACATCGGCTGGGGCCACCAGATCCGTTCGTACGTGCTGGATGACTCGCGTATCAAGGACCTGCGCACCGGCGTCGAGCGCAGCGACTGCCAGAAGGTGCTGGACGGCGACCTCGACCAGTACCTGGAAGCGAGCCTCAAGCAGGGGCTGTAAGCCGCACACCACCGCCGCGATGCCCGGCCGCCCGCCGGCATCGCGTGCCCTGCCCGAAAAGGGCAACGAATACCTGATGGAAAAAATGACGACATGAGCGACCTGAAGACCGAATCGCAAGACCTGCAACAGGAAGAAAACAACCTGATCGCGCTGCGCAAGGAAAAACTTGCTGGCGAGCGCGCCAAGGGTAATGCCTTCCCCAACGACTTCCGCCGTGACAGCTACTGCAACGACCTGCAGCAACAGTATGTCGACAAGACCAAGGAAGAGCTGGAAGCTGCAGCGATTCCGGTCAAGGTTGCCGGCCGCATCATGCTCAACCGTGGCTCGTTCATGGTGATCCAGGACATGACCGGGCGCATCCAGGTCTACGTCAACCGCAAGACCCTGCCGGAAGAAACCCTGGCCGCGGTCAAGACCTGGGACCTGGGCGACATCATCGCCGCCGAAGGTACCCTGGCGCGTTCCGGCAAGGGCGACCTGTACGTCGAAATGACCAGCGTGCGCCTGCTGACCAAGTCGCTGCGCCCGCTGCCGGACAAGCACCACGGCCTGACCGATACCGAGCAGCGCTACCGCCAGCGCTACGTCGACCTGATGGTCAACGAGGAAACCCGTCACACTTTCCGCGTCCGCTCGCAGGTCATTGCGCACATTCGCAACTTCCTGATGGCGCGCGACTTCCTCGAAGTCGAGACGCCGATGCTGCAAACCATCCCTGGTGGCGCCGCGGCCAAGCCGTTCGAAACCCACCATAACGCCCTGGACATGCAAATGTTCCTGCGTATCGCCCCGGAGCTGTACCTCAAGCGCCTGGTGGTGGGTGGTTTCGAGAAAGTCTTCGAGATCAACCGCAACTTCCGTAACGAAGGCGTTTCGACCCGGCACAACCCCGAGTTCACCATGCTCGAGTTCTACCAGGCCCACGCCGACTACGAAGACAACATGGACCTGACCGAGGAGCTGTTCCGCGAACTGGCCCAGCTGGTTCTGGGCAGCACCGACGTGCCGTACGGCGACAAGGTGTTCCACTTCGGCGAGCCGTTCGTGCGCCTGTCGGTGTTCGACTCGATCCTCAAGTACAACCCGCAAATCACCGCCGCCGATCTGCAGGACGTTGACAAGGCCCGTGAGATTGCCAAGAAGGCTGGCGCCAAGGTGCTGGGCTTCGAAGGCCTGGGCAAGCTGCAGGTGATGATTTTCGAAGAGCTGGTCGAGCACAAGCTGGAGCAGCCGCACTTCATCACTCAGTACCCGTTCGAAGTCTCGCCGCTGGCCCGTCGCAACGACGAGAACCCGAACGTCACCGACCGCTTCGAGCTGTTCATCGGTGGCCGCGAAATCGCCAACGCCTACTCCGAGCTCAACGATGCCGAAGACCAGGCCGAGCGCTTCATGGCCCAGGTGGCCGAGAAGGACGCCGGTGACGACGAAGCCATGCATTACGATGCCGACTTCGTCCGCGCCCTGGAATACGGCATGCCGCCAACCGCCGGCGAAGGCATCGGCATCGACCGTCTGGTGATGTTGCTGACCAACTCACCATCGATTCGCGATGTGATCCTGTTCCCGCACATGCGTCCACAGGCCTGAGCGAACTGAACAAGCCGCCTTCCGGGGCGGCTTTTTCATGCCTGCAAGAAATTCATCCATCGGATCCAACGTTTGGGGTAAACCAGCAGTGACTCCTGCAATGACTCAACAAGGTGCCGCCGGTGTGGCTACCGCGGTGGCCGAAAGCGTGCAGTACCAGGGCCGCAAGGCCAGCCGCGAAGGCAGCGAGCAGCGCCGCCAGCAGATCCTCGACGCGGCCATGCGCATCGTCGTGCGTGACGGCGTGCGCGGCGTGCGCCACCGTGCGGTGGCGGCCGAGGCCGGGGTGCCGCTGTCGGCGACCACCTATTACTTCAAGGACATCGAAGACCTGCTCACCGACACCTTCGCCCAGTATGTCGAACGCAGCGCGGCCTACATGGCCAAACTCTGGGAGAACACCGAGGTGGTGCTGCGCCAGTTGCTCTCCCAGGGCGACGGCAGCCCCCAGTGGCGAGCGCGCCTGGCCGATGAAGTGGCGAAGATGACCACCGACTACGTACAGCGCCAGTTGCATAACCGCCGCGACTTTCTGATGGCCGAGCAGGCCTTTCGCCAGGAGGCGCTGCTGTGTCCGCGGCTGGCCGATCTGGTCAAGCTGCACGAGCAGATTCTGCTGCGTGGCGCCGTGCAGATGCTGCAAGTGGTAGGCTCGCGTCAACCGCAACAGGATGCCTTGGTGTTGACGGCGATTATCGAGCAGATGGAATATCAGGGCCTGCTCGACGCTGAACAGGCCCAGGCCGAAGCGCCGATGCTCGCTATTCTTACCCGGTACCTGCATCTGGTCTTGGCGTCGGTGTAAGGCGCGAACCTATTTCAAGGAGAGGTTGATGAAAGCCAGAACCCTGCTGTTGGCATTGTCGTTCTTGCTGCTTGGCGGTTGTCTGGTCACCTTCAACGAGCCGATCCCGGCCAACAAGCCTGCGCCCAAGGCCCTGCTGGGCACCTGGACCAGCAAGGACGCCTGGGGTGAGCCGCTGACCCTGCAGATCAGCCGCAGCGGTGGCAACGCCTACAAGGCGGTGGCCATCGGCAAGGACAAGAAGCGCGACGAGTACGCTTTCACTGTGTCCCAGCACGGCAACCGCTGGTACCTCTCGGCCGGTGTGCCCAAGCGCCTGGGCGGCAATTTCCTGATCGGCGGCTTTGAAGTGCTCGATAACAAGGAACTGGTGGTCTACAACCTCGATGTCGAGCAGGTCAACCAGGCCGTGCAAAAGAAAGAACTCAGCGGGCGGACTATCGAGGTGGCGGAAGATAACGGCGAAGGCATTCTCATCGACAGCCCGGCCGAGCGCGTTCTGGCCTACCTGGACGACCCGGCCAACTCCGACCTGTTCATCGAAGTGGCGCGTTTCAAGCGGGCCGGCAAGTGATTGTTCCAATTCAAGGAGTGTAGGGTGGACGAGTACCAGCAGACGATACGCGCCCTGTCTGATCGCATTGTCCTGGCGCAAACGCCTATTCGCGTGCTCGATGCGGTGAAGTGGGACGACAGCATCCGCCAGGGTTTCCTCAAGGCCAAGGGCAAGGAGCTACCTGCGGTAGACCGTGCCTACTACCAGGGCCGGCCGCTGTCGTTCGACTCCGCCGCGGTCAAGCTCGAGTTCCAGAACATCGAACGCGACATCACCCGCCAGCTCGGCCAGTTCAACCCGGTCGGGCAGATCATGCGGCGCATGTGCAAGGAATACCGCATGGTGGTGCGCATGCTCGAAGCGCGCGGCACCGAAGATTTCGGCCTGATCTCCCAGGAGCTGTATGGCGCCGCCTCCGACGCCTTCCATGCCGGTGACCCGACCCTGGCCGACCTGGGCCTGATGCTTTCGGATTACCTGAACAACATCGACGGGCGTGGCGACCTCAAGGACGAGCCGAAGAACCTCACCGCCAAGCAGGCCGTGGAGATGCTCCAGGGCCGCCTGAACAAGGTGTTCAACGAGGCCGAAGACACCATTCGCGTGTTCGAGTCCGACGGTATCGTCGCCGACGCTGCTGCCGGCGCCGACTACATCAAGATCCGCGCCGACGCCATGTTCAACAGCCGCGACGTGCGTGCGCTGGAGGTTCACGAAGGCCTGGTGCACGTCGGCACCACCCTGAACGGCCTCAACCAGCCGATCTGCACCTTCCTGGCCAAGGGCCCGCCGTCATCGACCGTGACCCAGGAAGGCCTGGCGATCCTCATGGAGGTGATCGCCTTTGCCTCCTACCCCAGCCGCCTGCGCAAGCTGACCAACCGCACCCGGGCCATCCACATGGTCGAGGAGGGTGCCGACTTCATGCAGGTCTACGAGTTTTTCCGCGCCCAAGGCTTCGAGATGGCCGAGAGCTATGGCAACGCCAGCCGGGTGTTCCGTGGCTCGGTGCCCAACGGCCTGCCGTTTACCAAGGACTTGTCCTATCTCAAGGGCTTTATCATGGTTTACAACTATATTCAGTTGGCCGTGCGCAAGGGCAAGCTCGAACAGATCCCCTTGTTGTTTTGCGGCAAGACCACCCTTGAAGACATGCGCACCTTGCGCCAACTGGTCGATGAAGGCCTGGTGGAACCGCCCAAGTACCTGCCGGAGCAGTTTCGTGACCTCAACGCGCTGTCGGCCTGGATGTGTTTCTCCAACTTCCTCAACCACCTGAGCCTGGACCGGATTGAAGCCGATTACTCGAACATTCTCTGATGCATGGCGCAGGCCCCTGGGCCTGCTGCTGGTGCTGCTGAGTCTGGGCGGCTGCAGTTCGCTGTTGTTCTACCCTGAGCCTGGCCAGCCGTTCACCCCCGAGAAAGCCAGGCTCGCGTACCGCGACGTCACCCTGACCGCGGCCGACGGCACTCGCCTGCATGGCTGGTGGCTGCCGGCCAAGGCCGGTGTCCAGGTCAAGGGCACGGTGCTGCACCTGCATGGCAATGGCGGCAACCTGGCCTGGCACTTGGGTGGCAGCTGGTGGCTGCCGGAGCAGGGCTATCAGGTGCTGTTGCTCGACTACCGCGGCTATGGCCTGTCCGAGGGCAAGCCCGAGCTGCCTGAGGTCTACCAGGACATCGGCGCCGCGCTGGACTGGCTGGACAAGGCGCCCGAGGTCCAGGGCAAGCCACAGATATTGCTGGGCCAGAGCTTGGGCGGCTCGATGGCCATTCATTACCTGGCCGAGCACCCGCGCCAGGCCGAGCGCTTCAAGGCCATGGTCTTCGATGGCGTGCCGGCCAGCTATCGCCAGGTCGGACGCTTTGCCCTGAGCAACTCCTGGATGACCTGGCCGCTGCAGGTCCCGTTGTCGTGGCTGGTGCCCGATGGCGACAGTGCGATTCATTCGATTACGCGGATCAAGACCCCGCCCAAGCTGTTCTTCCACAGCATCGACGACCCCATCGTGCCGCTGGCCAACGGCATCCAGTTGTACCAGGCTGCGCCACCCCCGAGGGTGTTGCAGCTGACCCGTGGCGGGCATGTACAGACCTTTGCCGACAAGACCTGGCGCCAGGTCATGTTGCGCTTTCTGGACGACCCGAGCCATTTCAACGGGCTGCGGCGCCTGGCCGAAGTCCCCAATTACCCTGACGAGAAGTCGCAATGAGTGAAGAACGCAACGCCATCCCCCTGATCATTACCGGTGTCTGCAGCATCATCGGTACGGTCGCGGCCCTGTGGTATTACGGTTACCTGCATTTCGCCAAGCCGGAGGATGCCTTGCTGTTGTCCGACTTCACCATGCTCAAGACCATCCCGGGCGAGGACTACAAGATCTCCCTGCAACCGGCTACCCAGGTGGCGCAGTGCGTTGATGGCGTGCTGGTGTTGTTCGATACCGCGCAGAAAGGCCTGACGGGTGTGCTGGTCAACAACAAGAAGCAGGCGGTGCGCTGCCTGGGGCAGGAAACCCCACAAGAAATCCAGGAGTAAAGCATCGCGGGTCAAGCCAAACAAAAATCCCGCCAGACTCGGCGGGATTTTTGTTACTGCTGAGCAAACATCAGTTCAGCTGGCTCACCGAACGCGGTGCCACCGGCTGGTTGTCGTTGGAAATGGTCACTTCCACCCGGCGGTTCTGGGCACGGCCGGAGTTGCTGGTGTTTTCGGCAACCGGGTACTCCTTGCCATAACCCTGGGCGACGATGCGAGCAGGATCAACGCCTGCACGTACCAGCGCGGCACGCACGGAGGCGGCACGACGCTCGGACAGCGTCTGGTTGTAATTGGCGCTGCCTTTGCTGTCGGTGTAGCCCTCGACGATCACCTTGCGGTCAGGGTTCTCCTGGAGGAACTGCGCCAGCTTGGTGATGTTCGGGTAGGCGCTGCTCTTGAGGGTGGCCTTGTCGAAGTCGAACAGCACGTCACCGAAGGTCACCAGGGTGCCACGGTCGGTCTGCTTGGCGTTGAGGCTGTCCTGCAGCTTCTTGATCTGTGCATCGCGGGCATCGAGGCGAGCCTGGGCACGCTGGGCGGCAGCGTTTTTCAGGTTGCCTTCGGCGGTGCGCAGGGCAATGGTCTGCTTGGCCACTTCAATGCGCTGGTTGGTCAGGTAGGCGAGCTGATCGACTTTCTTCTCGTCTTCCTTGTCCATGTAGGCCTTGTCGGCCTTGTTCAGCCAGTCCTGAGCGTCCTTGGTTTCAAGGGCCGCGACCTTGACCGACTGCGGGTTGCTCTGCAGCGCAGAGAAGTTGGTCCGGGCCGATTCCAGGTTGGCGTTCGGCTGCGTGGAGCAGGCGGCCAGGCCAACGCTCAGGGCCAGAAGGGCTGGGATCATCACGTGTTTACGCATAATGGTTCATCCTTTGATCGATTACGAATGCACGGGTCGGCAAGCGGGCGTCATTGGACGCTGCGCATGCCTTCCTCACGCAGGTCCTGAACGCCCTGGTGGGCATCCTGTACGGCTTTCTCGGCCTTGGCGGCCTGGGCCTTGCGCTCGGCGACGCGGGCGTCCCACTCGGCCTGTTCGGCCAGGCGCTTGGCGTCGTCGTACTGCTTGTCGTGCATGGCGATTTCCGCCTGTTTCAGCTTGTCCTGCGCGGCCTTCATTTCGACGGCGGCGAACTCGGTACCGCCAGCGCTGACAGCGGAATTGACCGCCGATTGCGTTACAGCGTACTGCTCGGTGGGTGGGTTGCCGGCACAGCCGGCCAGGACCAGGCTGCTGCCCAGTGCCAGCGCGGCCAGCTTGAGCCCGCGCAGGTGGGTGGACGAGGTGTTTGCGGTGCGGGTCTTCATGGTGGTCAACTCCATTGGATCACTCCTGATGAACAACGAATTCCGTAACAGTCCATCGGCGCGACCCATCAGCTTCCGGGACTGCTCTGACCCGGTTCTGAAAGGGTTTTGCCGTGATGGCTATTGGCTGTGACCGAAGCTTTTTTTGAATAGTTCAGAAAAAAATGCCGCTTGTTCGCGGTTTTTGCTGACTGATCGGTCAGTGGGTTTTTCGTTGAACTTTCAGGTCTGCCCACGGTACGCGAGCGCCTGTGCGGGCGCTCGCAGCGCCGGGAAAGGCGGGGTCAATCAAGGCGTTTCAAGGTCTTTGGCGCTGCTCAACTCGTGCAGGTAGCGGCGTGAAAGGGCAAGAAAACGCGGGGTCGGGCCGATGTCTTCATAGAGCGGATCGCCTTCTTCATCGGTGGCGATCACCTGCGTACCCTGGACATAGGGAAAGCTCGCTTCCAGCTCTTCAAGCGCTGCCCCCAGCAGTTCGCCGAGCAGCTCTTCGGGCTGGCGTTTGGGGTACATCTCGGCCAGGGCCGCCAGCCGCGCCGCCGCTTCCATGTCCAGGTGCAGGACATGGCCGGTGGGGCTCAGCGAGCCTTTGGCGTGCTGTTCCCAATGCTGGGCAAGATCACGGATTTTCATGATGTTCTCCTGTGTGCCTGTGTTCAGCGTAGTTCAGCCGTGGCTCTGCCTTGAAGCTCGACCTCTACTGGGGCACTCTGGACCCAGAGCGGTTTTCCCGAATGCCGGAGGCATGGCTGATGACTGATATCGATGTGCGCTTGCGTGAAGATGTTCATTTGTTGGGCGAGTTGTTGGGCGATACCGTGCGCGAGCAGCACGGCGAAGCGTTTTTACAAACCATCGAGGATATTCGCCGCAGTGCCAAGGCCGATCGCAGCGGCAGTGCCGAGCAACTGAGCTCGACCCTCAATGACCTGGCCGAAGACCAGCTGTTGCCGGTGGCCCGGGCCTTCAACCAGTTTCTCAACCTGGCCAACATCGCCGAGCAGTACCAGTTGATTCGCCGCCGCGACGCCGGCCAGGCCGAACCCTTTGAAGCGCGGGTGCTGCCCGAACTGCTGGCGCGCCTCAAGGCCGCCGGCCACAGCGACGATGCCCTGGCCCGGCAACTGGGCAAGTTGAGCATCGAGCTGGTACTCACCGCCCACCCGACCGAAGTAGCCCGGCGCACCTTGATCCAGAAGTACGACGCGATTGCCGCGCAACTGGCCGCGCAGGATCACCGCGACTTGATCCCCGCCGAGCGCGAGCAGATCCGCGAGCGCCTGCAGCGGCTGATTGCCGAGGCCTGGCATACCGAGGAAATCCGCCGCACCCGGCCAACCCCGGTGGACGAAGCCAAGTGGGGCTTTGCGGTGATTGAGCATTCGCTGTGGCAGGCGGTGCCACACCATTTGCGCAAGGTCGACAAAGCCCTGCACCAGGCCACCGGCCTGCGCCTGCCGCTGGAGGCGGCGCCGATCCGCTTTGCCTCGTGGATGGGCGGCGACCGTGATGGCAACCCCAATGTCACCGCGCCGGTGACCCGTGAAGTGCTGTTGCTGGCGCGCTGGATGGCCGCTGACCTGTTTTTGCGCGATATCGATGCCCTGGCCGCCGAGCTGTCGATGCAACAAGCCAGCGAAGCGCTCAGGGCCAAGGTCGGCGAGTCGGCCGAACCGTATCGCGCGGTGCTCAAGCAGTTGCGTGAGCGCTTGCGCATTACCCGGGCCTGGGCCCACGCCTCGCTGACCACCACGCAGGCTCCGGCCCCTGAAGTGCTGCAGGACAACCGCGAATTGTTCGAGCCGCTGCAGCTGTGCTTCGAATCGCTGCACGCCTGCGGCATGGGCGTGATTGCCGATGGCCCGTTGCTCGATTGCCTGCGCCGGGCGGTGACCTTCGGTCTGTTCCTGGTGCGCCTGGACGTGCGTCAGGACGCGGCGCGGCACACCTCGGCACTGAGCGAAATTACCGAGTACCTGGGCCTTGGCCGCTATGCCGAGTGGGATGAAGAGGCGCGCATCGCCTTCCTGCAGCAGGAACTCAACAGTCGTCGTCCGCTGCTGCCAAGCTACTTCAAGCCCCAGGCCGACACCGCCGAGGTGCTCGCCACCTGCCGCGAGATAGCCGCCGCACCCGCGGCCTCGCTGGGCTCTTATGTGATCTCCATGGCAGGCGCCGCTTCCGACGTGCTGGCCGTGCAGTTGTTGCTCAAAGAGGCCGGTGTGCTGCGGCCGATGCGCGTGGTGCCGCTGTTCGAAACCCTGGCCGACCTGGACAACGCCGGACCGGTGATGCAGCGCCTGCTTGGCTTGCCCGGTTATCGCGCCGGGCTGCATGGCCCGCAGGAAGTGATGATCGGCTACTCCGATTCGGCCAAGGATGCCGGTACCACGGCGGCGGCCTGGGCCCAGTACCGGGCCCAGGAAACCCTGGTACGCATCTGCCGTGAGCAGCAGGTCGAACTGCTGCTGTTCCACGGCCGTGGCGGTACCGTCGGACGTGGCGGCGGCCCGGCTCACGCGGCGATCCTGTCGCAGCCACCGGGTTCGGTGGCCGGGCGTTTCCGTACCACCGAGCAGGGCGAGATGATCCGCTTCAAGTTCGGCCTGCCGGACATTGCCGAGCAGAACCTCAACCTCTACCTGGCGGCGGTGCTGGAAGCGACCCTGCTGCCCCCGCCGCCGCCACAACCGGCGTGGCGCGAGCTGATGGACCAACTGGCCGCCGATGGCGTCAAAGCCTATCGCGGTGTGGTGCGCGACAATCCGGAGTTCGTCGAGTACTTCCGCCAGTCCACTCCCGAGCAGGAGCTGGGCCGCTTGCCGCTGGGCAGCCGCCCGGCCAAGCGGCGCGCCGGTGGTATCGAAAGCCTGCGGGCGATCCCGTGGATTTTCGGCTGGACCCAGACCCGCCTGATGCTGCCGGCCTGGCTCGGCTGGGAAGCGGCATTGAACAATGCCCTGGCCGGTGGCCAGGGGCCGTTGCTGGCCGAGATGCGTGAGCAGTGGCCGTTTTTCCGCACACGCATCGACATGCTGGAAATGGTCCTGGCCAAGGCCGATGCCGATATCGCCCGCTCCTACGACGAACGTCTAGTGCAACCAGAACTGCGACCTTTGGGTGCACATTTGCGCGACCTATTGTCGCAGGCGTGCCAGGTGGTACTGGGTCTGACCGGGCAGCCGGTGCTACTGGCGCACAGCCCCGAGACCCTGGAATTCATCCGCTTGCGCAACACCTATCTGGACCCGCTGCATCTATTGCAGGCCGAACTGCTGGCGCGCTCGCGCGGGCGCGAAGCCGCTCTGGACAGCCCGTTGGAACAGGCCTTGCTGGTGACCGTGGCCGGCATCGCGGCGGGCTTGCGCAATACCGGATGAGTTAAGAAAACGGTCTGCCGATCGTTTGCCCAAGGAGGGCAGAATGCTTGTAAAGCAATAGGTTGCGCCCGGCGCAACCTGTGCTCAAGAGGGCCACTGTGCGCGGGTTTTTCCGACTTTCGACCGCTTGTGTGGCTTGCGGGCGCTGTGTATCTTGAGCAGCCTTTTGATCGAAATTACGATCATCACCCAAATTCCGGGATTGGCCCTGCGTGGCAAACCCACTGATTTGCTTACAAAAAAATGAGGAGCACGAGATGCGCGTAATTCTGCTGGGAGCTCCCGGGGCCGGTAAAGGTACTCAGGCAAAGTTCATCACCGAGAAGTTCGGTATTCCACAGATTTCCACTGGCGACATGCTGCGCGCCGCAGTCAAGGCCGGCACCCCGCTGGGCCTGGAAGCCAAGACGATCATGGACGCTGGCAAGCTGGTCTCCGACGAGCTGATCATCAACCTGGTCAAGGACCGTATTGCCCAGCCTGACTGCGCAAAAGGTTTCCTGTTCGATGGTTTCCCACGCACCATTCCTCAGGCTGAAGCCCTGGTGACTGCCGGCGTCGAGCTGGATGCCGTGGTCGAGATCGCCGTCGAAGACGAAGAAATCGTTCAGCGTATCGCTGGCCGCCGTGTGCACGAAGGTTCGGGCCGCGTTTATCACGTGGTCTACAACCCGCCAAAGGTTGAAGGCAAGGACGACGAAACCGGCGAAGCGCTGGTGCAGCGCAAAGATGACACCGAAGAAACCGTGCGTCATCGTCTGTCGGTCTACCACGACCAGACCAAGCCGCTGGTGGACTTCTACCAGAAGCTTTCGGCTGCCAACGGTGGCAAGCCCAAGTACGCGCATATCGAAGGCGTGGGCTCGGTTGACGCGATCACCGCCAAGGTCCTCTCCGCACTGAGCTGATCGACGCTCGGTAGTGCAGACAACGGCCCGCTTGCGGGCCGTTGTTGTTTATAATGCCGCTCTTTTATCTTGCCCCTGGAACCCCCGATGACCACCTTGCTGGCCCTCGATACCGCCACTGAAGCCTGCTCCGTTGCCTTGCTGCATGACGGCAAGGTTTCCAGCCACTATGAGGTGATCCCGCGCCTGCACGCGCAGAAGCTGCTGCCGATGATCCAGCAACTGCTGGCCGACGCCGGTGTCACCCTGCAACAGCTCGATGCCATTGCCTTCGGCCGTGGCCCGGGCGCCTTTACCGGCGTGCGTATCGCCATTGGCGTGGTCCAGGGCCTGGCCTTTGCTCTGGAGCGTCCGGTATTGCCGGTGTCCAACCTTGCAGTGCTGGCCCAGCGCGCCATGCGCGAGCAGGGCGTAACGCAAGTGGCAGCGGCGATCGATGCGCGCATGGACGAGGTCTACTGGGGCTGCTATCAGAACGTCGACGGTGAAATGCGCCTGCAAGGCCTTGAGGCGGTGCTGCCACCGGAGCAGGTCGCATTGCCGGTCGGTGCCAGCGGCGACTGGTTCGGTGCGGGCACCGGTTGGGGCTATGCCGAACGCCTGGCGGTCAAGGCCGGCGGCCAGGATGCCAGCCTGCTGCCCCATGCACAGGACCTGCTGAGCCTGGCCACCTTCGCCTGGCAGCGTGGCGAAGCCATTGCTGCAGACCTCGCGCAACCTGTCTACCTGCGCGACAAGGTGGCCACGCCCAAAGCGCGTTGAGTGCAACTCGTCGGTTATTCCCAGGCCAGATAAAACCTTTTGCCCGATCTGTGGTCCAGTTATCAATCGGGCATTAGCGAAGGATCAGCGATGCTGCTAAATTGCCATCACTGCTCTTGAGTAATCGCCATGCGCGTCGACGGATTTTCCTCTCAGTCCTACCCCATCAAGCGAGCCCTGCGCAAAGCGCCGGTGCGCACCGATGAGGTAGACGACGAAGATCTGCCGGGCGAATTCGAAGTGCAGTCGCAAGCCAGCGCCAGCCACGGCCAGGCACGCACCGGCGGCCTGCCGGCCCGGCCCCAGGACATGATCTTCCCGCGGGCGCGCAACAAGCGTACCGCCCATGCCTTGGCCAGCTACTTGACCACTGCCGGTTTTGTTGACTGGGAGATGGAAGTACTGGGGCTGGACCTGTACATTTGATGGATGAGTCTGTCCACGCTTCCCTATTTTGTTGGTTGTCCGTCCTGGAGTGAAAACGCCTGGCGCGAGTACCTGTACCCGGCTGACGCTAAAACCGGCGACTTTCTTGGCCTCTACAGCCAGGTCTTCAATGCCGTAGAAGGCAACACCACCTTTTATGCCCGCCCGGCACTGGCGACGATCGAGCGCTGGGCGCAGGTGATGCCCGCGCATTTTCGTTTTACGGCCAAGTTCCCCGGTGATATCAGCCACAGCGGTGACCTGCATGGTCAACTGGCCGCAGCCCAGTCCTTTATCGAATTGCTCAAGCCCTTAGGCACTCGCGTAGCGCCATACTGGTTGCAGCTACCGGCGACCTTCGGCCCGGCGCGCCTGGGCGAGCTGGTGAGCTTTCTCGACGAGGCTGGCGTGCCGATCGCCGTAGAGGTGCGCAACGCCGCATTCTTCAGCAAGGGCGAGGAAGAGCGCCTGCTCAACCGGCTGCTGCTCGAGCGCGGTGTGGAGCGTATCTGCCTTGATCCACGCGCGTTGTTCAGCTGCACTTCACGGACTCCCGAAGTGCTCCACGCCCAGTCGAAAAAACCGCGCGTGCCGCCACGCCCGACCGCTTTCACCCAGCACCCGCAGATCCGCTTCATCGGCCACCCGGAGCTGGCTGCCAACGAGCCGTTCCTGCTGCCCTGGCTGGACAAGGTCGCGGCCTGGATCGAGGAGGGGCGCAGCCCCTATGTTTTCCTGCATACTGCCGACAATCGCCTGGCCGCCGCCCTGGCCCGGCGTTTCCATCAGGGCCTGATGGAGCGTCTGCCGGGGCTCGCGGCCTTGCCTGAACTGGACCGGACGCCAGAAGCCGAACAACTCGGCCTGCTCTGATCGCGTCCTGCCGTCTGCCCGGGAGTCTTGATCATGGATGTGCAAACCCTGCGTGCCGAAGCCTTCAAAGCCCTGCATGAACGCGATGGCGCCTTCGTCATTCCCAACCCCTGGGATGCCGGTTCCGCCAAGCTGCTGGCCAGCATCGGCTTCGAGGCGCTGGCCACCACCAGCGCCGGGCTGGCGTTCTCCCTGGGGCGGCCGGATGCCGAAGGGGCGATGAACCTGGAGGAAACCCTCGTCAATGCCCGGGCGATTGTCGACGCCACGGCGTTGCCGGTGGCCGCTGACCTGGAAAACGGTTTCAGCGACGATCCCAAGGGCTGCGCCGAGGCGATCCTGCAGGGCGCCGCCGTCGGCCTGGTGGGTGGTTCGATCGAGGATGCCAGCGGCAATGCCGACGAGCCGATCTACAGCTTCCACCACGCGGTGGAGCGAGTCGAAGCGGCCGTCGCCGCCGCCCGTAGCCTGGACTTTCCGTTCATGCTTTGTGCACGCGCCGAAAACCTGCTGCACGGGCGCATGGACCTGGACGACACCATCGCCCGCCTGCAGGCCTTCGCCGAAGCGGGCGCCGATGTCCTCTATGCGCCGGGCTTGCGCACGGCTGAAGAGATCCGTCGGGTGGTCCAGGCGGTAGCGCCGAAACCGGTCAACGTGCTGATGGGCCTGAGCGGTGTGCAATTGAGTTTTGCCGATGTTCAGGCGTTGGGCGTCAAGCGCATCAGTGTTGGCTCGTCGCTGGCGCGGGCGGCCTATGGGGCGTTCTTCAACGCCGCACAACAGATTCACGATCACGGCCGTTTTGACTACGCCGACCAGGCGCTGTCGTTCGACCAGCTCAACCAGTTGTTCAGGCGCTGATCGATAATGCGCAAAGGATTGCTCGCAGTGCTGTGCCTGATACTGATCACCCTGCTAGTGGCTGCCTGGCGCCTGGGCTGGCGTTTGCCGGATGCCTGGAACCCTTGGGCGGCGCTGGATGTGCGTGAACCGCCGAACCTGCTCACGCCCTACAAATTGGGGCGCCTGGAAGATGATCCGCAACTGTGCGAGCAGGCCCTGGCAACTTCCAATCTGCGCTACCGCAAGCAGGCCGACAGCCCGGCCAATGCGCCCTGCCCACTGGAAAACGTGGTGCGGGTCGAAGGCTCGTCGGTGCGCCTTAGCAGCAGCTTTGTTGCCAGCTGCCCATTGGCGGTGGCTTACGCGCTGTTCGAGCGCCATTCCCTGCAGCCGGCGGCGCAGCGCGCCTTTGCCCAGCCGGTGGTGCAGGTCGATCACCTGGGCAGTTTTGCCTGTCGCAACATGTACAACCGCAAGAATGGTCGCCTCAGCCAGCACGCCAGCGCCAACGCCCTGGACATTGCCGGATTTCGCCTGGCCGACGGGCAGCGCATCCAGTTGCTCAAGGACTGGCCGGGGGAGGGCGTCAAAGCCAGATTCCTAAAGGATCTGCACGCCAGTGCCTGCGACAGTTTCAACACGGTGCTGGGGCCCGACTACAACGCCGCGCACCGTAATCACTTACACCTGGACATGGGCTTCTGGCAGATCTGCCGCTAAGCCTCAGGCGGCGATGCGGACGTTGTTCAGCACCACCGGGCGGGCCCAGCGGTTGTCAAAGTCCAACTGCGACTGCTGCATGGCCATGGTGGTTTCGTCGAAGGGTTCGGGCGCCTTGTCCAGCAAGTCCGTCTCGAACTCGGCGATCGGCAGGTACAGCGGCTTGGCCTGTGGAGCCGGGCCAGGCTCGGGCAGCGGGTGGCCCTGGCTCATGACCACCGGGCGGACCCAGGTGTTGCTGATATCCAGCTGGCGCTGTTGCTCGATCAGTTCGGCGGCGCTGAACGGCGGGGCGAGTTTTTCCAGCAGTTCAGGCTCAAGCTCGGCAATCGGCAGGAACAGCGGCTCCGGCGGGGCCAGTTCGGTGTCATGCACATCGCACAGGCGCTGGCTGTGAATCTGCGCCAGTACCTGACTGCCACCCAGCGGTTCGCCGGTGACCTTGTCGAACTGCTCGCTAGCCACGGTCTTGGCCGCGTCTTCCGGACCTTGCTGCTCAGCCAGGGCGCGGGCAAAAAAATCCTGCCACAGGTGGCTGACGCCGCCCAGTGCCTGGGTATTGTGCCGGCCATAGTCGCCGACGGGCGAGATATAACCTGAGTTGAGCTGAAGAATGTCGGTCATGGCAGTCGCAGAGGGTTCTGGTCTGGCAAAATAGCGAATACTTCGTATATCGGCCGCGGCCGACGATCATTTAATTTTTTTGAGTACAGGATTTGATAGTGGAGCAACTGGCGGACGGCGGCATCCGGGTCGAGGCATTGACGGCCGATTATCAGGCCCAGGCTGCCGAGTGGGCGCAGCGCCTGGAGTTGCCGCTGAGCGATGACAACGCAGGCTTCGCGGTGCAGGTCGGCGCCGATGGTCTACAGATCCAGCAACTGGGGCCGCAGGCGCCAGGGCCGGTGCGGGTGGACTTCGTCGAAGGCGCGGCAGCCCACCGGCGGGTGTTCGGCGGCGGCAGCGGGCAGATGATCGCCAAGGCTGTGGGGGTCGCCCAGGGCGTGCGCCCGCAGGTGCTCGACGCCACGGCGGGGCTGGGCAAGGACGCTTTCGTGCTGGCTAGCCTGGGCTGCCAGATGACCCTGATCGAGCGCCAGCCGCTGGTCGCCGCCCTGCTCGAAGACGGCCTGGCCCGCGCCCGTAGCGATGCCGAGGTGGGCCCGATCGTCGCCCGCATGCAGCTGCTCACCGGCAATGCCATCGAGCGCATGCGCAACTGGCAGGGCGAGCCGCCGCAGGTGATCTACCTCGACCCGATGTTCCCGCACCGCGACAAGAGCGCCCTGGTAAAAAAGGAAATGCGCGTGTTCCGTCCGCTGGTCGGTGACGACCTCGACGCCCCGGCGCTGCTCGAAGCCGCCCTGGCCTTGGCCAGCCACCGGGTGGTGGTCAAGCGCCCGCGCAAGGCGCCGATCATCGACGGGCCCAAGCCCAGTCACTGCCTGGAAGGCAAATCCAGCCGTTACGACATCTACCCGAAAAAAGCCCTCAAGGCTTAAGGCCGGTAGGCGCGCATGAACAGCGCCACCACTTCCTGCACATGGGCCTCGGCGGCCTCGGCATCCAGCGCCGGGGCATAGCCGAGCAACAGGCGGAAGTTGGCCGCGCCCTTGAGCAGGCAGAAGAAGTGCTCGGCGGCATTGGCCGGCAGTTCGATACTCAGCAGCCCGCGGGCATCCACCTGGCGCAGCAGCGCCTCCATCTCGTGCAGGACCCGCAACGGGCCAGCCTCGAAGAAGATCTGGTTGAGCTTCGGATCCTGATTGCCCAGGGCCATGATCAGCCGGTGCAGCTTGACCGACAGGTCGCTACTGATCAGCGCCTGAAAGCCGCGGCCGATTTTCACCAGTACCTGCTCCAGCGGCACTCCTTCAGGCAGCTCGAAGATCAGCTCGGGCAACTGTGCCGTGCAGGTGGCGACCACCGCCGAGGAAAACAGTGTCTCCTTGTCGGTGAAATGGCTGTAGACCGTGAGTTTTGACACACCTGCCGCTGTCGCGACCGCATCCATGCTGGTGTTGGCATAGCCAAGGGTTAGAAACAGCGCTTTGGCTGCTTCGAGAATGGCCTGGCGCTTTGCCAGGTCCTTGGGTCGGCCGGGGCCGGTAGGAGCGGTGACTTTGGGCATGAGTGAAAAGTTACATATTCCAGTAAGTGCACATGGTACATCGCGACCGGTATTTCGGCGGGCAAATATCGACGCGCTGCTCCTGGGGTAAAAATGGGATTTCTCTCGGACGCCTGCTTCCACGGTCCGGTTCCCTGATTTAATATACCCGTCAGTATAAATATTCAAAGCGCCATTCGCGAAAGGTCATCCATCATGTTGCGCCATGCCTTGCCCCTCGCTTTGCCCGTCGGTCTCGTGCTGTTGCTTGCTGCCTGTGGGCAGGAAAGCGCACCGCAGACTTCCCTTCGTCCGGCCATGGTGGTGCAGCCGCAGCCGGCCAGCGCCGCTGCCGACAGCTACCCTGGCGAGGTGCGTGCGCGCTTCGAGCCGGAGCTGGCGTTCCGTATCGGTGGCAAGGTCAGCAAGCGCCTGGTCGAGGAGGGGCAGCGGGTCAAGGCCGAGCAGGCACTGGCCGAACTCGACCCCCAGGACGTACGCCTGCAACTGGAAGCCAGCCGTGCCCAACTGGCCGCCGCCGAAGCCAACCTGAGCCTGGTCAAGGCCGAACGCGACCGCTACAAGACCTTGCTCGACCGGCAGATGGTCAGCCATTCGCAATATGACAATGCCGAAAACCTCTACCGCGCAGGTCTCGCCCGGCTCAAGCAGGTACGCGCCGAGTTCGACGTCGCCGGCAACCAGGCAGAGTACGCCGTGCTGCGGGCATCCCAGGACGGGGTGATTGCCAAGCGTCAGGTCGAAGTGGGGCAGGTGGTATCTGCCGGGCAGACGGTATTTACCCTGGCCACCGACGGTGAGCGCGAGGTGCTGATCGGCCTGCCGGAGCAGAACTTTGGCCGTTTCAAGGTTGGCCAGGCGGTGTCGGTGGAGCTCTGGTCGCAACCGGATCAACGCTTCAACGGCCGTATTCGCGAGCTGTCACCCTCGGCTGACCCGCGCTCGCGGACCTTCGCTGCGCGCATCGCCTTTAGCGCTGGCAAGGTGCCGGCCGAGCTTGGCCAGAGCGCCCGGGTGTATATCCAGCACGCCGAGCAGATTCCCCTGGCGGTGCCGCTCTCGGCGCTGACCTCAGAGAACGGCCAGACCTACGTCTGGCGTGTCGATGCCAACAACACCCTCAAACGCGTGCCGGTGCGGGTTGGTGCCTACGGTGAAAGTACCGTACCGGTGCTCGAAGGCCTGAATGCCTCGGACTGGGTGGTGGCGGCCGGCGTGCATGTGCTCCAGGAGGGGCAACAGGTGCGTCCGGTGGATCGTTCCAATCGTGTGGTGAATCTGGCGGCCAAGGAGTAAGTCCCGATGGGTTTCAACCTTTCCGCCTGGGCCCTGCGCAATCGGCAGATCGTGCTGTTCCTGATGATTCTGCTGGCCGTGGTCGGCGCGCTGTCCTACACCAAGCTGGGGCAGAGCGAAGACCCGCCCTTTACCTTCAAGGCCATGGTCATCCGGACCATCTGGCCAGGCGCCAGTGCCGAGGAAGTCTCGCGCCAGGTGACCGAACGCATCGAGAAGAAACTGATGGAAACCGGCGAGTACGAGAAGATTGTCTCGTTCTCGCGCCCCGGTGAATCGCAGGTCACCTTCATGGCCCGCGACTCGATGCATTCGGCCGACATCCCCGAGCTGTGGTACCAGATCCGCAAGAAGGTCGCCGATATCCGCCACACTTTGCCCCAGGGTATCCAGGGGCCGTTCTTCAACGATGAATTCGGTACCACCTTCGGCAATATCTATGCGCTGACCGGTGACGGCTTCGACTACGCCGTGCTCAAGGACTACGCCGACCGGGTGCAGATCCAGCTACAGCGGGTCAAGGATGTCGGCAAGGTCGAGCTGTTGGGGCTGCAGGACGAGAAGATCTGGATCGAGTTGTCCAACCTCAAGCTGGCCACCCTCGGCCTGCCCTTGGCAGCGGTTCAGCAGGCGCTGGAAGAGCAGAACGCGGTGAGCACCGCAGGCTTCTTCGAGACCCCGAGCGAGCGCCTGCAACTTCGCGTCAGCGGGCGCTTCACCACGGTCGAGCAGATCCAGCAGTTCCCGATCCGGGTCGGCGATCGCACCTTCCGTATCGGCGATGTCGCCGATGTGCGCCGAGGTTTCAATGATCCGCCCGCACCGCGCATGCGCTTCATGGGCGAGGATGCCATTGGCCTGGCGGTGTCGATGAAGGCGGGAGGCGATATCCTGGTGCTGGGAAAGGCCCTGGAAACCGAGTTCGCCCGCATCGCCCACAACCTGCCGGCCGGCATGGAGCTGCGCAAGGTCTCCGATCAGCCGGCAGCGGTGAAGACCGGCGTTGGCGAGTTCGTCCAGGTGCTGGTCGAAGCCCTGGCCATCGTCTTGCTGGTGAGCTTTTTCTCGCTGGGGATGCGCACCGGCCTGGTGGTGGCCCTGGCCATTCCGCTGGTGCTGGCGATGACCTTTGCCGCCATGTACTACTTCGGCATTGGCCTGCACAAGATCTCCCTCGGTGCGCTGGTACTGGCCCTGGGCTTGCTGGTGGATGACGCGATCATTGCCGTGGAGATGATGGCGATCAAGATGGAGCAGGGTTTCGACCGGCTCAAGGCCGCCAGTTTCGCCTGGACCAGCACTGCCTTCCCGATGCTCACCGGCACCCTGATCACTGCCGCAGGCTTCCTGCCGATTGCCACCGCGCAGTCCGGTACGGGCGAGTACACCCGCTCGATCTTCCAGGTAGTGACTATCGCCTTGCTCGCCTCATGGATCGCTGCGGTGGTGTTCGTGCCCTACCTGGGCGAGCGCCTGCTGCCGGACCTGGCCAAGCTGCACGCGGCCAAGCACGGCACCGCCGAGGGCGGCCCGGATCCGTACGGCACGCCGTTCTACCAGCGTGTGCGGCGCCTGGTCGGCTGGTGCGTGGAGCGGCGCAAGACGGTGATCGTGGCGACCATCGCCCTGTTTATCGGCAGCATTCTGTTGTTCCGCTTCGTGCCCCAGCAGTTCTTCCCGGCCTCCGGGCGCCTGGAACTGATGGTCGACCTCAAGCTGGCCGAAGGCGCCTCGCTGAGCAACACCGCCGAGCAGGTCAAACGCCTGGAAGCGCTGCTCAAGGAGCGCGCGGGAATCGACAACTATGTGGCCTATATCGGCACCGGTTCGCCGCGCTTCTATCTGCCATTGGATCAGCAACTGCCGGCGGCAAGTTTTGCCCAGTTTGTGGTATTGGCGAAAACCATCGAGGAGCGTGAGCAACTGCGCAGTTGGCTGATCGCCACCCTCGATGAACAGTTCCCCGACCTGCGTTCGCGAGTCACGCGCCTGGAAAACGGCCCGCCGGTGGGCTACCCGGTGCAGTTCCGGGTCACTGGCGAGCACATCGAGCAGGTGCGTGCCCTGGCCCGTAAAGTGGCGGCCAAGGTGCGCGAGAACCCTCATGTGGTCAACGTCCATCTGGACTGGGAAGAGCCAAGCAAGGTGGTCTACCTGAACATCGACCAGGACCGCGCCCGCGCACTGGGGGTGAGCACGGCGAACCTGGCGAAGTTTCTGCAAAGCTCGCTGACCGGCTCTGCGGTCAGCCAGTTTCGCGAAGACAACGAGCTGATCGAGATCCTCCTGCGCGGTACCCAGCAGGAGCGCAGCGAGCTTGCCAACCTGCCAAGCCTGGCGGTGCCCACCGACAATGGCCGCAGTGTGGCGCTGTCGCAGGTGGCGACCCTGGAATATGGCTTTGAAGAGGGCGTCATCTGGCACCGCAACCGCCTGCCCAACGTCACCGTACGTGCCGATATCTATGGCAAAGAGCAGCCGGTGACCCTGGTCAACCAGATCCTGCCGACCCTGGACCCGATACGTGCCGAGCTGCCTGATGGCTATCTGCTGGAAGTGGGTGGCACGGTGGAAGACTCGACCCGTGGGCAGAAGTCGGTAAACGCCGGGGTGCCGTTGTTCATCGTCGTGGTACTGACCTTGCTGATGCTGCAATTGCGCAGCTTCTCGCGCACGGTGATGGTGTTCCTCACTGCGCCCCTGGGGCTGATTGGCGTGACCCTGTTCCTGCTGGTGTTCCGCCAGCCGTTCGGGTTTGTGGCGATGCTCGGGACCATTGCCCTGTCAGGGATGATCATGCGCAACTCGGTGATCCTGGTCGATCAGATCGAGCAGGACATTGCCGCCGGGCTGGACCGCTGGCAAGCGATTATCGAGGCGACGGTGAGGCGCTTCCGGCCGATCGTACTGACAGCCCTGGCGGCAGTGCTGGCGATGATCCCGCTGTCACGCAGCGTGTTCTTCGGGCCGATGGCAGTGGCGATCATGGGCGGTTTGATCGTGGCGACGGCGTTGACGCTGTTGTTCCTGCCGGCGCTATATGCGGCGTGGTTCAGGGTCAAGAAAGCCTGAGCGCCTCATCGCGGGGCAAGCCCGCTCCTACGGTAGGAGCGGGCTTGCCCCGCGATGCTTTTAAAGCGCGCCAAACACCTTCTTGGCAATGCTGGTAGCCGCCGCAGCCGGGTTCTGGCGGATGGTTTCTTCCTGCTTGGCAATCATCTCGAACAGGCCGTTGAGCGCCTGTTCGGTCACGTAGCCTTCGACGTTGGCATTCTTGGCATCCAGCACGCCAAGGGTCGCCGCTTGCCCGGCGAAGTTGTTGTATTGCTGGGCAAGGCCAACCTGGTCGGTGGCTTTCTTGACGATCGGCAGGAACTTGGCGCGAATCTGCTCGCGGCTGGTCTTGCTCAGGTACTGGGTAGCCGAATCGTTGCCGCCGCTGAGGATGCCCTTGGCATCGTCCACGGTCATTTTCTTCACGGCATCGACCAGCAGCGCCTGGGCCTGCGGCATGGCCGCCTCGGCGGCTTTGTTCATGCTGGTTTCCAGTTGCTCGACCTGGGCGCCCATGCCGAAGGTCTTCATCTTCTTGGCCGCTTTGCCAAGGTTGCCCGGCAGTTCGATGCGCACATCCGGGTTGTTGCTGAAACCACCGGGGGTGCCCAGTTGTTTCACTGCTACCTGGGCGCCCTGGGTCAGTGCGTCTTTCAGGCCAGTGGAGGCATCTTTTTGCGAGAGGTCGCCGAGCGACAGCGCCAGGGCGCTGGCTGACAGCAGCAGGCCGGCGCACAGGCCGGTGAAGGTTAGAGCAGGGCGGAACATGGCAGCATCCTTATGCGAAGGGAACACAATCAATCAACGAACGGCATCGACCTTGATCCGCACCGGCTGCGGGTCGTTGCCATCAAGCTGCACACCATGGTGTTCGGTATTGATGAACAGCAGCTTGCCGTCCAGTTCGATCCGCGCGCTGACCGCATAGCGGTGGCCGGGCTTGACCTGAGCAGGATCGTAGCTCAGGTGGAAGGGCAGCGGCACGTTGCCTTTGACCGGGCCGCTCTGGCTGGCCAGGGTGACGGCGGGGGCGTCCATCAGCGAAACGTCCTGCAGGGCGACGCTCAAAGTGGCGGCCGGCGGCAGGGCGATACGTTGCAGGTAGAAGACCTCGCCATCGAGGCTGGCCTTGGGCGCTTCAGGGGTGCTGCTGCACGCGGCCAGCAGGCTGCCAAGAAGGATCAGGGACAGTTTTTTCATCAGTAGCTCCTTATCGTTGGCGCCGCTACGGCGGTCGCCAACCGGTTCGATTCGTGTTGCTCCAATGGCACGGGCCAGTATGGCCTATGCCGCGGTCTCGGTGGCTTCTTCGCTGCGATGCAGGGCTACCTGGCGGATCGACAGGCGCACCTGCGCCGACAACACCCGCTTGGCCGCGCCTTCGGCCAGCTCGCTGAGTTTTTCGTGGTAACCGAGCTTGCCATTGACGTCCGGATGCAGCACGCCTTGTTCGATCTGGGTCTGGATGAAGTGGCGGAACAGGGTTTTGTCGAAGAACTCCGGGGCGTTCAGGCCATGCAAAATCGACAGGCGCTGGGCCATGATCACGCACAGGTCTTCCAGCTCTTCGGCGCTCAGCGTGTGCTGGCCGCTGTTGAGCAGCAAGGCGGTGGCCATGTAGAAGCGCTGCAGGGTCTGGGTGATGGCACGGGCCAGCAGGGTCAGCAGCACGAACTGCCGCGAACTTGGCGCCGGGCGCAGGTACACGCCGTTTTCAAAGCGCAGCAGGCCCTGCTCGACGAAAGCCTCCAGCCACTGGTCGATGACTGCGTCCAGCTCATCGAGCTCCCAGCGAATGAACAGTTCCGATTGCAGGTACGGGTACAATGCCCGGGTGTACTGCAGGATCAGTTCGCGGCTCATCCGCGAGCTGCTCTGGAAGAAGCTTGCCAGCAAGGCCGGCAGGGCGAAGATATGCAGCACGTTGTTGCGGTAGTAGGTCATCAGGACGGCGTTCTGCTCGTCCAGGTAGAGGATCTTGCCTAGCGCATCGCTCTGCTCGGCCAGCAGCTCCATGCCCTTGACGTGGCTGATCAGGGCCAGGCCATCGCCTTCAGGCAGCGTGGTGTGCGGCGAGTAGGGCACCTTGCGCAGCAGTGCCAGGTACAGGTCCAGCACCCGCGCCAGGGCGCGTTCGTCCAGGGCCAGGCGGCTGGTGGAGAGCAGCGCCAGGGCCACCAGGTTGACCGGGTTGATCGCCGCTGCCTCGTTCAGGTGCTGGGCGACCTTCTCGCCCAGGCGCGATGTGGTTTCGTTGAGCCAGGCCGGGCGGAACTGTGGGCCGTGCTCCTGCTCGCGCCAGCCGGGTTGCTGCTGGTCGAGGAAGGCGCCGAGGCGGATCGGCTCGCCGAAGTTGACCGCCACCTGGCCAAAGCGTTGCTTGAGCGCGCCGATGACCTTGAAGATGTCGAAAATCGTTTCTTTCTTCTTGCTCGCCCCGCGCAGTTCGCCCAGGTAGGTGCGGCCTTCGAGTACCCGTTCATATCCGATGTACACCGGCACGAAGACGATTGGCGTGCGCGATGAACGCAGGTAGCTGCGCAGGGTGATGGCGAGCATGCCGGTTTTCGGCTGCAGCATGCGCCCGGTGCGCGAGCGGCCGCCCTCGACGAAGTACTCGACCGGGAAACCCTTGGTGAACAGGGTGTGCAGGTACTCGTTGAACACGGCGGTGTACAGCGGGTTGCCCTTGAAGGTGCGGCGCATGAAAAACGCCCCGCCACGGCGCAGCAGGCCGCCGATCACCGGCATGTTGAGGTTGATCCCGGCAGCGATGTGCGGCGGCGTCAGGCCGTTGCGAAACAGCAGGTAGGACAGCAGCAGGTAGTCGATATGGCTGCGGTGGCACGGCACGTAGATGACTTCGTGGCCCGGGGCGATGCCCTGCACCTGCTCGATGTGGTTGACCTTGATGCCGTCGTAGATCTTGTTCCAGAACCAGCTCAGTACCACTTCGAGGAAGCGGATGGCGGTGTAGGTGTAGTCCGAGGCGATCTCGTTGCCGTAGCGCAGGGCCTGGGCTTCGGCTTTTGCCAGCGGGATTTTCTCGCGTTCGGCTTCATCGGCAATGGCCTGGCGCACCAGCGGGTCGTGGACCAGGCCCTTGACCAGGTTGCGCCGGTGGGAGATGTCCGGGCCGATGACCGCGCTCTTGAGGTTGCGAAAGTGCACCCGCAGCAGGCGCTGGGCCATGCGCACGGTGCGCTCGTGACCTTTGTTGTGTTGCACCAGCTCGCGCAGGTGAATCGGCGCCGAGAACTGCACGCGGGTCTTGCGCCCGAGGATCAGTACGGTGAGCAGACGGCGCAGGCGCCCGGTAACTGCCCAGCTGTCGGCGAACAGCAGCTTCCAGGGGCTGGATTCGCTGGCCGGCGACTGGCCCCAGAACACGCTGACGGGGATGATCTGTGCATCTTCCTCGGCATGCTGGCTGATGGCGTTGACCAGCCGCGCCAGGGTGGGAGGGGCGCCGCGCTTGTCCTGGCGGCCGAGCCAGTCGGGCTCCGGCGTCAGGTAAAAGAACGCTGCGGGCTCTTGCAGGGTACCCACGGCGACCGGTAGCACCGGGCGAGGCAGCCCGGCTTTGGTGCATTCGCGGTCAAGCACGGCAAGGTCGGTGAGCGACGGCGACTGCAGGGCGTAGAACACCGGCCGGCTGCGATCCAGGTTCAGGGTAAAGGACGACTGGTTGATGGTCTCGGAGCGAACCCACAGGTACAACAGGCGACGCAGGGCGCCGAAGATCAGGCGGCGCAAGGGGGAACGGGTCATACGGTGTGTGCTCTGGATGAGATTTTCGAGTACTTGCTCAGTCGACTAGTGTGCCGTATCTGCGCAAGTTCAGCAAAAAGCGCCCCGGTCATGAAAATTAATTTAAGTGTGTCATATACTCGGTCCGCCGCTTGCAAGAGATTTGCGCAAGCTGCGTCGGCAGGGGGCCGTGACCCCTCTGCATGCAAGGCGATTCCAAAATAAAAATCCGGAGTAGTGCAGATGTCGTCTCGTGAGACTGGAAGTGTAAAGTGGTTCAATGACGCCAAAGGTTACGGCTTCATTCAGCGTGAAGGTGGCGCGGACGTGTTCGTTCACTACCGTGCCATCCGCGGGGAGGGTCATCGCACCCTGCTTGAGGGGCAGCAGGTCGAATACAATCTGACTCAGGGCCAGAAAGGCCTGCAGGCAGAAGACGTAGTCGGGCTGTAAGCGCCGGGCCACAAGCCTCGAGCCTGGGCCCAGAAGCGAAAAGGCCCGCCGCCGGACGACCGGGGCGGGCCTTTTCGAAAAAGCTCTTTCAGGCGGTACGCCAGGTGATTTCCTCTTCACCGTCGGCACTGATGCGGATCCAGCGATCGGCATCCTCTTCACCTTCTTCCTCGACCCAGCTGCCCGGTGCGCAGCGCACTTCGACGTTCAGTGCGGCAAAGGCGGCGCGGGCGCAGGCAATGTCGTCATCCCACGGCGTCTGGTCGCTTTCCAGGAAAAGACTGTTCCATTTGCCTACAGCCTTCGGTAACCAGGTAACTGGAATGTTACCGGCCTTGCACTTGTAGGTCTGGCCTTTCTGCTGCCAGTCGCTGCACGGGCCGAGCGCTTCAGTGAGCCAGGCAGCAATCTGCTTGTGGTCGACGTCGGCGTCTTTCAGGTAAATCTCGATATCGGGTTGGCGCATAGGGGCTCCGGGTGCGCTCAGTCTTGGCGCACAAAGTAATCGTAACGCATCGATACCGTGACCTCGAAAGGTTCGGCCTGGTCGATGACGCGCGCGCGTTTTTCAGCGCTGGCGCGCCAGCCATGCGGGGTCATGGCCAGCAGGTCGGCGCGGGCCTTGCTGTCGGCAAGGCTCAAGCGCAATTTCAGGGTTTCGCTGTGGGCGTGCCGCATGCCCTCGGGCACCAGTGCCAGGTGCTTGTCGTCGCTGTAGTCGCGCACTTCATCGTAGAGCTTGTGGCGCAGCTCGATCAGGTGCTCGTTGGTCGGGCCGACACGCATCAGGCCGCCGCCGGGGCTGAGCAGGCGCAGGGCCTCTTGCCAGTCCAGAGGGCTGAAGACACTGGCCAGGAACTGGCAACTGCCATCGGCCAGCGGCACCCGGGCCATGCTCGCCACCAGCCAGGTCAGCGCCGGGTTGCGCTTGCAGGCGCGCTTGACCGCTTCGCGGGAGATGTCCAGGGCGTAACCGTCGGCTTCGGGCAATGCCTGGGCAATTTGCGCGGTGTAGTAACCCTCGCCACAGCCGATGTCCAACCAGCGCGCGGGTGCGCGTTCAGCGGCAAGTTCGGCCAGGCGCCGGGCTACTGGAGCGTAATGGCCAGCGTTGAGAAAATCGCGGCGGGCCTCGACCATGGCCTGGTTGTCACCCGGGTCACGGCTGTTCTTGTGCTGCACCGGCAATAGGTTCAGGTAACCCTGACGGGCACGGTCGAAACGGTGGCCGGCCGGGCAGGCCACACCATTGTCGAGCGTGCTCAGCGCGGCGCTGCAGATCGGGCAGGTGAGCATCAGGCAAGCAACCGGGTCAGGGTCTGGTAGTAGATTTCGGTCAGCACATCGAGGTCGCTGGCCAGGATCCGCTCGTTGACCTGGTGAATGGTGGCGTTGACCGGGCCCAATTCGACCACCTGGGTGCCCAGGGTGGCGATGAAGCGCCCGTCGGAGGTGCCGCCGCTGGTCGAGGCCTTGGTCTCACGACCGGTGACCGCCTTGATGCTGGCCGATACCGCGTCGAGCAGGTCGCCCGGTTCGGTCAGGAATGGCAGGCCCGAAAGCGCCCAATCCACATGCCAGTCCAGTTGGTGCTTGTCGAGGATGGCGGCAACCCGCTGCTGCAGGCTTTCGACCGTCGATTCGGTAGAGAAGCGGAAGTTGAACAGCGCGGTCAGCTCGCCCGGTACCACGTTGGTGGCGCCGGTGCCGGAGTTGAGGTTGGAGATCTGGAAGCTGGTCGGCGGGAAGAACGCATTGCCTTCGTCCCAGTGCTCGCCAGCCAGTTCCGCCAGGGCTGGAGCTGCCAGGTGAATCGGGTTCTTGGCCAGGTGCGGGTAGGCCACATGGCCCTGCACGCCACGCACCGTGAGCTTGGCGCCAAGCGAGCCGCGACGGCCGTTCTTGACCACGTCACCGACCAGGCTGGTGCTCGATGGCTCGCCGACGATGCACCAGTCCAGGCGCTCGTTGCGCGCGGCCAGGCGCTCGACCACGGCCTTGGTGCCGTGGTGGGCCGGGCCTTCTTCATCGCTGGTGATCAGGAAGGCGACCTTGCCGCGATGGTTCGGGTAGTCGGCGACGAAGCGCTCGGTAGCCACCACCATGGCGGCCAGGCTGCCCTTCATGTCGGCCGCGCCGCGCCCGCAGAGCATGCCGTCGGCATCGATCAGGGCGTCGAACGGATCGTTCTGCCAAGCCTGCACCGGGCCGGTCGGGACCACGTCGGTGTGGCCGGCGAAGCACAGCACCGGACCTTCCTGGGTGCCATGGGTAGCCCAGAAGTTGTCGACGTCTTCGATGCGCATCGGCTCAAGCAGGAAACCGGCATCGCCCAGGCGCTGCATCATCTGTTTCTGGCAGTCGAAGTCCAGCGGGGTTACCGACGGACGGCGAATCAGGTCGCAGGCCAGTTCAAGGGTAGGCGAGAGGTCGGCTGGGGCCGTCATGGGGAACTCCGGGGGCAAGGCAGGGCACGAATTCGAGGGGGGTTATCTTATAGCAATTCAGCGCCCTGTAGGAGCGGGCGTGTCCCGCAATTGCGGGCCATCGCATCGCGGGGCACGCCCGCTCCTACAGGTTATCTCAGGGTCAGGAGGCCTGGGCCGGCTGCGCGGCATCCACCGGCTTTGGCAGCGACGACAGCAGGGCCATGATCAGCGCCGCCAGGTACGGCAGCGACTGCACCAGCAGCATGGCCACCCAGAAGCGCATGTCATTGCTCGGCAGACCCTGGACCAGATAGATCCCGGCCGCCGCGCCCCACAGCAGCAGCATGATGAACAGCTCTTCACGGGCCTCGGACAGTGCCACCAGCACACCATGGCTGTCGGCGTTCTTTGGCGTGCGGAAGAACGGAATGCTGCTGGTGAAGAAACCGTACAGCACCGCCTTGGCGATGGTGTGCGACAACGCAAGGCCGGCCAGCGCCGCGGCGAAGGCGTCCTTGAGGTTCACGCCCACCGCACGGCGGTAGAGGAACACGATCTTGCCGACCTTGAACACGAACAGCGCCAACGGTGGAATGGCGAAGATCAGCAGCGGCGGGTCGACCCGTTGCGGCACGATGATCATCGCTGCCGACCACAGCAGCGCGCCGACGGTGAAGAAGATGTTCATGCCATCGGCGATCCACGGCAGCCAGCCGGCGAGGAAGTGGTAGCGCTGGCCACGGGTCAGTTCCGAGTCCTTGCCGCGCAACAGGCTCGCGGCGTGGCGCTTGATGATCTGGATGGCGCCATAGGCCCAGCGGAAGCGCTGCTTCTTGAAGTCGATGAAGGTATCGGGCATCAGCCCCTTGCCATAGCTCTCGTGGGAATACGCCGCCGAGTAGCCTTTCTCGAACACCCGCAGGCCCAGCTCGGCGTCTTCACAGATACACCAGTCGGCCCAGCCCAACTCTTCGAGTACCGAGCGGCGGGTCATGGTCATGGTGCCGTGCTGGATGATCGCGTCACGGTCGTTGCGGGTGACCATGCCGATATGGAAGAAGCCCTTGTACTCGCTGTAGCAGAGCTTCTTGAAGGTGCTTTCGTTCTGGTCGCGATAATCCTGGGGCGATTGCACCACGGCAATCTTCGGGTCGGCGAAGTGCGGCACCATGTGCTTGAGCCAGTTGCGATCGACGCAGTAGTCCGAGTCGATCACCGCGATCACTTCGGCGTCCTTGGCGGTATGCGGGATCAGGTAGTTCAGCGCGCCGCCCTTGAAGCCGGCCAGGGGCGCGACGTGGAAGAACTTGAAGCGCTCGCCGAGCATCTCGCAGTGGGCCTTGATCGGCTCCCAGACCGCCGGGTCCTTGGTGTTGTTGTCGATGATCAGGACTTCGTAGTCCGGATAGTCCAGCGCGGCCAGGGCGTTGAGGGTCTGTTTGACCATCTCCGGCGGCTCGTTGTAGCAGGGCACATGCACCGAGACCTTGGGGCGGTAGGCGGCGTCGGCCTGCACCGGCAGGAACTCCCGGCGGCGCTTGTGGATCCATACCGCTTCGGCCAGTTCATGGGCCTCGGTGAGCAACACAATGAATACGCCGAGTGCGCCGAGGGCGAGCAAAAAGCCCACGGTCAGGCTGAACCAGGTGCTGTACTGCTGGCTGTAGTCGTAGCCGATCCACACCAGCACCGAACCGCAAAGGAAAGCGATGAAGGTCAGGAAGGTCCGGCCGCGCTGGCGCAGGGCCGAGCCGTCGATCAGCAGCAGGGTCAGCGAGAGCATCGCCAGCACCACCGAGCCGACTGCCAGCACGCGCCATTGCGGAATGGCCACCACCGGGCCTTCGAAGTTGAATTTTTGCTGGCGGGCAGCGTTGAACACGCCCCAATAGGCGCCCACCGAGCCTTCGTCGCTGGCCTTCCACGGTTGGTCGTAGGCTTCGATGACAAAGTAGTTGTAACCCTGGCGGTTGAGCTTGTTGACCAGGGTGCGCAGATAGATGGCCTGGTCGGCCTGGGTGGCGTCGGCACCGCCGCGCATGCGGCCGTTGCTCGGCCAGCCGACTTCAGACAACAGCAGGGGTTTGCGTGGGAATTGTTGCTTGAGGTCGCGGGCGCGATCCAGGACGAACTGGCCGGCATCCTTCATCGGGATGAATTCCCAATACGGCAGGATGTGCGCCGCCACCAGGTCCGCATGCTTGGCCAGCTCCGGATGATCTTTCCAGATGTGCCACTGCTCACTGGTGGTGACTGGCACTTTTACCGCCGCGCGCACCCGGTCCATGTACTGGATCAGCGCTTCAGGGGTGATCTCCTTGCGAAACAGCGCTTCGTTGCCGACCATTACCCGCACGACACTGCGCGAGCTGTTGGCCAGTTCGATGGCTTTCTCGATTTCCCGCTCGTTGCGCTCAAGGTCGGGGCTGATCCACACCCCCAGGGTCACACGCAGGCCGAACTCTTCGGCCAGGCGCGGAATCTCCGCCTGGGTGCCTTCAACAGTGTAAATCCGGATGCTGTCGGTCAGCTTGCTGAGCTGCTCGAGATCCTGGCGCAGTTCGTCCTCGCTCGGGTACTGGCCCTTTTGCGGGCTCTCGCCCAGGCGGAACGGCGAATAGGAGAAACCGGAAATCTGCTCCGGCCAGTTGGGGGCGGAAACCGGGCGGTTGATCAGCGCCCAGAACCCGGTGAATAGTGCGGCGATAGCCATGACTATTACCAGGTTGATACCAAATTTACGCGATGACATAGATAGTTCGGGTTCCGAAAGGTGGAACGGGCGGGCGCCAGGAGGCGCGAATCCTGCGTGCTTCCTGCCCAGGCAGTGTGGGAGCAGGTCGGTGGCAGAAGATTGGATTGGCTTCAGGAGCTGAAGTTCTTAGGCCCGTGCTTTTGTCGTCCAAGTCTTAGGATTGCATAGGACATTAAAGCAGGATTACAACTACCTTTACCAATGCACCACTCAGGCGGCGGGCACAGCAGGGTGCCATCGCGCCGCAAGAGGCCTATAATGCGCGCCGGTTTTTTCGGGGTTGGGCCATGAGTACAGAAGATCCACGCTTTGCCGGTGTCGCCCGGTTATACGGTGACAACGGCCTGCAGCGCCTGCGCGAGGCCCATGTGGCCATCGTCGGTATCGGCGGGGTCGGCTCCTGGGCGGCCGAAGCCATGGCCCGTAGCGGTGTGGGCGAAATATCGCTGTTCGACCTCGATGATGTCTGCGTCAGCAACACCAACCGCCAGTTGCATGCCCAGGAAGGCAATATCGGCCGGGCCAAGGCCGAGGTCATGGCCGAGCGCCTGCGGGCCATCAACCCAGCGTGCAAGGTGCATGCGGTGGTGGATTTCGTCACCAAGGAAACCCTGCCCGAGTACATCGGCGAGCACATCGATTGCGTGATCGACTGCATCGACAGTGTCATGGCCAAGGCCGCGTTGATTGGCTGGTGCAAGCGCCACAAGATCACCATTATCAGCACCGGTGGTGCCGGTGGGCAGATCGACCCGACCCAGATCCGCGTCGCCGACCTGAACAAGACCTTCAACGACCCGCTGGCCTCGCGGGTGCGTTCGACCCTGCGTCGTGACTATGGGTTTTCCCGCACGGTAACCCGCAACTACAGCGTGCCCTGTGTGTTCTCCACCGAGCAACTGCGCTACCCCAAAGGTGACGGCAGCGTCTGCCTGCAGAAGAGCTTTGTCGGCGAGGGGGTGAAGCTCGATTGCTCCGGCGGCTTCGGCGCGGTGATGATGGTCACCGCGACCTTTGGCATGGTCGCCGCCAGCAAGGCGGTGGAAAAGCTTGTGGCCGGTGCCCGCCGCCCGTCCGAGCGCAAGGCTCAGGTGCCTGCGGCAAGCTGAGCCATGCGTTGCAGCACGGCGTTCAGGCCGTTGCTGCGCGAAGGCGAGAGCTGGCGGCCCAGGCCCAGTTGATTGAACCACGCGGGCAGGTCCAGTTGCGCCAGCTCAGCGCTGGACAGTCCCTCGACCCGCACCAGCAATAGTGCTAGCAAGCCGCGAATGATCCGCGCATCGCTGGCACCTTTGAAGCGCCACTGGCCGTCCTGTTGCTCGGCCACCAGCCAGACCTGGCTTTCGCAGCCATGAACACGGTTGGATTCAGTCTTTTCCTCTTCGCTCAAGGGCGCCAGACGCTCGCCCCATTGCATCAGCAGTCGCGCCCGCTGTTCCCAGCCTGGCGCCTGTTCGAAAGCATTCAGGGCTTGTTGTGCCACGACGGGCAGGCTCATCGCAGCAACTCCAGGGCTTGATCCAGAGCTTCGAAGAAGCGCTGCAGGTCGTTGGAGTCGTTGTACAAACCCAGGGATACGCGGATCGCGCCGTCCAGGCCGAGGCTTTTAAGCAACGGCATGGCGCAGTGATGGCCGGCGCGCACGGCGATACCCTGCTCGGTGAGCATATGGGCCAGATCAGCGTTGTGTACGCCCTCGACCACGAAGCTGGCCAGGGCCAGTTGCGGCTGGCCGAGCAAGCGGATGCCGTCGCGGTCGTTGAGGCCGCGCAGCAGGTGGCGGTGCAGGCCGGCTTCATGCTCGGCGACTGCGTTGGCATCCAGACCCGCCAGGTAATCGAGGCTGGCGCCCAGAGCGATCACGCTGGCAATGGGCGGGGTACCGGCTTCGAAGCCCAGGGGCGCCGGGCGAAAGCTGGCGCTGTGGTAGTCGGCGACCTGTACCATCTCGCCGCCGAACTGCCAGTGACGCAGGCGCGCCAGGGCTTCGCTGCGGCCGTAGAGCACGCCGACACCGTCAGGGCCATACAGCTTGTGGCTGGAGAATACGTAGAAGTCACAGCCCAGTTGACGTACGTCGTGGCGGCCGTGGACCACGCCTTGGGCGCCATCGACCACGGTCAGTGCGCCTTGGGCCTGGGCATGAGCCAGCAGTGGCTCCAGTGGCTGCCAGGCGCCGAGTACGTTGGAAAGCTGGCTGACCGCCAGCACCCGGGTACGCGGGCCAATCAGTTGCAGGGCGATGTTGAGGTCGATCAGGCCGCGACTGTCCAGTGGCAGGACTACCAACTTGAGCCCGCGACGCTGAGCCAACTGCTGCCAGGGCAGCAGGTTGGCATGGTGTTCCAGGGCGCTGATGGCGATCTCGTCACCGGCCTCGAACAGCGGCTCAAGCCCATAGGCGAGCAGGTTCAGGGCCGAGGTGGCGCCATGGGTGAAGACGATTTGCTGGCTGTCTGCGGCGTTCAGCCAACCGGCAACCTTTTCCCGGCTGCGTTCGAAGGCCTGGGTAGCCAGGGCGCCGGGCAAGTGTTGGGCACGGTGCACATTGGCTGCACCATGGCCGTAATAGTGGCTCAAGGCATCGAGCAGGATTTGCGGTTTTTGCGTGGTAGCGGCGCTGTCCAGGTAGGTCTGGTGTTGCCGTTGCAGGGCGTCGATGGCTGGAAAGTCAGCGCGCCAGGGGGAGGGCTGGAACATGATGATCGGACCTGAAAATCGGGCCTGGCGTTAGGCCAGACCCGATGGTACCACTTAGTTGTGGGCGTGCAGCGCTTCGTTCAGCTCGATGGCCGATTTGTGGGTCTTGCACTCCACGGCGCCGTTGAGCGAGTTGCGGCGGAACAGCAGGTCGGTCTGGCCGGCCAGGTCACGGGCCTTGACGACCTTGACCAGCTGGTTGTTCTCGTCCAGCAGGTTCACCTTGGTGCCAGCGGTGATGTACAGGCCGGCTTCGACGGTGTTGCGGTCGCCCAGCGGGATGCCGATACCGGCGTTGGCGCCGATCAGGCAGCCTTCGCCAACCTTGATGACGATGTTGCCGCCGCCGGACAGGGTGCCCATGGTCGAGCAACCGCCGCCCAGGTCCGAACCCTTGCCGACGAAGACGCCCGCAGAAACGCGGCCTTCGATCATGCCCGGGCCTTCGGTGCCGGCGTTAAAGTTGACGAAGCCTTCGTGCATGATGGTGGTGCCTTCGCCGATGTAGGCGCCCAGGCGCACACGAGCGCTGTCGGCGATACGCACGCCGGCAGGGACGACGTAGTCGGTCATTTTCGGGAACTTGTCCACCGAGAACACTTCCAGCAGTTCGCCCTTCAGGCGCGCTTCCAGTTGCTGCTCGGCAAGCTCGGCCAGGTCGATGGCGCCCTGGCTGGTCCAGGCTACGTTCGGCAGCAGCGGGAAGATGCCGGCCAGGTTCAGGCCGTGTGGCTTGACCAGGCGGTGCGAGAGCAGGTGCAGCTTCAGGTAGGCTTCCGGGGTGGAGGTCAGTGCGGCGTCTTCGGCCAGCAGGGTGACCACCAGCGGCTTGTTGCTTTCTGCCAGGCGGGTCAGCAGTGCGGCCTGGGCAGCGTCGACGCCCTTGAGGGCTTCGGCCAGTTGGGCCGCCTGGCTGGTGCTGAAGGCGATCGCCTGGTTACCGCCTTCGTAGCCCAGGACTGGGGCGATGGCCGCGACCAGTTCGGCAGCCGGGTTGATCAGCGGCTGTGCGTAGAAGACTTCCAGCCAGGCGCCTTGACGGTTCTGGGTGCCGACACCGAAGGCCAGGCTGAACAGGGTAGTGGACATGCAGTTACCTCTTGCGAAATTGAATGAAAGCTCGGCGCCGGGTTACTGAAGGGCGGCCGCGTACAGATCAGGCTTGAAGCCGACCAGGGTCCGCTTGCCGAGGTCGAGCACAGGGCGCTTGATCATCGACGGCTGGGCCAGCATCAGTTCGATGGCTTTGGCCTGGTCGAGATCGGCCTTCTGGGCGTCGTCGAGTTTGCGGAAGGTGGTGCCAGCACGGTTGAGTACGGTTTGCCAGCCATGTTCATCGCACCAGCGCTCAAGGCTCGCACGGTCGATGCCCTGGGTCTTGTAGTCGTGGAAATCGTAGCCCAGGCCCTGGTCTTCGAGCCAGGTGCGGGCTTTCTTCATGGTGTCACAGGCCTTGATTCCATAAAGGTGCAATGGCGTGTCGCGTTTGGTCATGTCTTGCCCCCCTGGGAAAAAATGGTGAAGGATTATGCCATGGTCGGCAGCTTTGGGTTGGCGCTGCCGCGGCTCTTTGTAGCATTGTGTTACAGGTTCTTGGCAGTACTGCGACTTTTGTGCAGCGGTGCGCCGGCAGCCTAAGCGGCTAATATGTCGTTTCAATGGCAATGCCGTACCCAGGCCCGCATAAGTTATTGAATGCGTTTGAATTGAACAGGACTCGCCGAATGCAATCAGCCTACACCGTTCTCATCCTGCTGATGCTGGTGAGTGTATCCAAACTGGTCGGGCGGATGATCCCGCTGCCCTTGCCGTTGGTGCAAATTGCCGCTGGCGCCTTGCTGGCGTGGCCTACCCTGGGCCTGCACGTGGCCTTGGACCCGGAATTGTTTCTGTTCTTGTTCTTGCCGCCGCTGCTGTTTTCCGATGGCTGGCGGATGCCCAAGCGTGAACTGTGGAAGTTGCGCGGGCCTATCCTGACCCTGGCCGTCGGCCTGGTGCTGTTTACCGTGGTCGGGGCGGGCTATTTCATTCACTGGATACTGCCGAGCATCCCCTTGCCGGTGGCCTTTGCCCTGGCTGCCGTGTTGTCGCCCACCGATGCCGTGGCGGTCTCGGCGATTACCCAGGACCGCTTGCCGACCCCGTTGATGCACATGCTTCAGGGCGAGGCGTTGATGAACGACGCCTCGGGCCTGGTGACCTTCAAGTTCGCCCTGGCGGCGGCGATTACCGGCGTGTTCTCCCTGGCCGAGGCCAGCTTGACCTTTGTGCTGGTGGCCGTCGGTGGCCTGGCCATTGGTGTGGCCCTGAGCTGGCTGGTCGGCCGCCTGCGCGCCTGGATGATTGCCCGCGGCTGGGATGATCCGGCCACCCATGTGGTGTTCATGTTGCTGTTGCCATTTGCCGCTTATGTGCTGGCCGAACGCCTGGGCGCCTCCGGCATTCTCTCGGCAGTGGCGGCGGGGATGATGCAGAGCTGGCTCGACCTGCTGCCCCGCCAGACCAGCACGCGCTTGCTCAACCGCAGCGTCTGGTCGCTGCTGGAGTTCGCGTTCAATGGCCTGATCTTTCTGCTGTTGGGCTTGCAGTTGCCCGATATCATCAAGGCGGTGACCAGCCACGAAGCCTCGCTGTGGCCGACCTTGTTGTGGCGCTGCCTGGATGTGGTGGCGATCTTCGCGGTGTTGCTGGCCTTGCGTTTCATCTGGGTGCAGAGCATCTGGCGCTTGATTGGCGTGATCCGTCGCTGGCGCGGCAAGGAAGACCTGGTGCTGATGCCCAACGCCCGTTCTTGCTGGTTGTTGACTGTCGGTGGCGTGCGCGGGGCGGTGACCCTGGCCGGTGTCATGTCGGTGCCGCTGCTGATCAGCGCCGGCAAGGACTTCCCCGAGCGCGATTTGCTGATATTCATTGCTGCCGGGGTGATTCTGCTGTCGCTGGTGTCGGCGTGCATTGCCTTGCCGTTGCTGTTGCGCGGTGTCACCAAGAGCCCGGATGACGCCCTGCGCCAGGAAGCCCAGGACGCCTGGCGGCGCACAGCTGAAGCGGCGATTCACGCCCTCGAGGCAGAAGACCTGGCTGAGGCCGGTGCCCCACTGGATGCGTCCCAGGCAGCACTGGCGGCAGAACTCAAGGCACGGTTGATGGCGGAGTACCGGCATCAGCTCGATACCTTCAACGACAGCGCCGAGGCCCAGGCCCTTGCCGAGCAGATGGATCACCTGGAGCGGCGCTTGCGCCTGCGGGCGCTGCGGGCCCAGCGTCTGGAACTGTACAACCTGCATCGCCAGCACCAGATTGGCGATGACGTGGTGCGTCAGGTGCTGGGGGAGCTGGATATGAGTGAGGCGAATCTGGGGCCGGTGAAGTAAAGCATCGCGGGGCAAGCCTGCTCCTACCATCTTCAGTGGGAGCGGGCTTGCCCCGCGATGTGGCTACTTACTTCTGCAAGAACGCGCGAATGCGCTCGGCGGCTTCCACGCATTCGGCCAATGGCGCCACCAGCGCCATGCGCACGCGCCCGGCACCCGGGTTGACGCCATCTACTTCACGGGACAGGTACGAGCCCGGAACTACGGTAACGTGCTGGGCTTGGAACAGGTCGCGGGTGAAGGCGGCGTCATCGCCAGGTACCTTGGCCCACAGGTAGAAGCCGCCATCCGGGCGCTGCACGTCCAGTACCGGGGCGAGGATCTGCAGCACTGCCTCGAACTTCTCGCGGTACAGGTCGCGGTTGGCCAGCACGTGCTCTTCGTCGTTCCAGGCGGCAATGCTCGCCAGCTGGGTTTGTACCGGCATGGCGCAGCCGTGGTAGGTGCGGTAAAGCAGGAACGGCTTGATGATCTCGGCGTCGCCGGCCACGAAGCCTGAGCGCAGGCCCGGCAGGTTAGAGCGCTTGGACAGGCTGTGGAACACCACGCAACGCTTGAAGTCGCTGCGGCCAAGCTCGACGCAGGCGCTGAGCAGGCCCGGCGGCGGGCTTTGCTCGTCGAAGTACAGCTCGCTGTAGCACTCGTCGGCGGCGATGACGAAGTCGTACTGGTCGGCCAGGGCGATGAGCTTTTTCAGGGTGTCCATCGGCACCAGGGCGCCGGTGGGGTTGCCCGGGGAGCAAAGGAAGAGGATCTGGCAGCGCTGCCAGGTCTCGGCCGACACCGCGTCGAAGTCCGGGTTGAAGCCGTTGCTGTCCAGGCACGGCAGGTAATGCGGGGTGGCGCCGGCCAGCAAGGCTGCGCCTTCATAGATCTGGTAGAACGGGTTGGGGCTGATCACCAGGCCATCGTCGGCGCGATTGACCACTGCCTGGGTGAAGGCGAACAGCGCTTCACGGGTGCCATTGACCGGCAATACGTGTTTGTCGGCATCCAGCCATCCCGCCGGTACGCCAAAGCGTTGCTCGCACCAGCGCACGATGGCCTGGCGCAGGGCTGGCAGGCCGACGGTGGTCGGGTACACCGCCATTTGCTTGAGGCTTTCGGCCAGGGCCTGGGCGACGAACGCCGGCGACTCATGCTTCGGTTCACCGATCGACAGGGCAATGGCGCGTTTGTCCGCCGCCGGCGTCACGCTGCCGAGCAGGGCGCGGAGCTTTTCGAACGGGTAGGGCTGAAGCTGAAGCAAATCGGAATTCATCGGCGCAAGGTCTCGTCAAACGTTCAAATGGTCAGGCGGGTCAAAGGCACCCCGGTCGCCTGGTCGACGCGCAGTTGCTCGACGATCGCATCCTGCAGGCGGCTGCACAGTTGCGGGTCGGACAGGGGCTGGTTGTCGGCGTCGGTAATGAAGAACACGTCTTCGACCCGTTCGCCGAGGGTGGCAATCTTGGCATTTTGCAGTGACAGGTCGAACTCCAGGAAAATCTTGCCGATCCGCGCCAGCAGGCCGGGGCGGTCGGGGGCACTGAGTTCGAGGATGGTCACCGGGCGCTGGGCATCGTTATGGATGGTCACCTGCGGGGCAAAGGTGAAGTGCTTGAGCTGGCGCGGTACCCGGCGCTGGATGATGGTCGGGTAGTCGTCGGGGTTGCGCAGGGCGTCGGTCAGGCCGTCGCGAATCTGCTTGACTCGCACGGGATTGTCGCCGATCGAGCCGCCATCGTTGTCGAGCACGATATAGGTGTCGAGGGTGAACTGGCTGCTCGAGGTGATGATCCGCGCGTCATGGATGTTCAGGTTCAGCTGGTCCATGGCCGCCACGGTCACGGCGAAGAAGTCGTGCTGGTCGGGGGCGTAGATGAAGATCTGGGTGCCGCCTTCGAACTCGCGCTGGGTGGTTTCCTTGATTAGCACCAGTGGCCCGCCGTCGGCCGGCTGCTGAAGGATGGCATCGCTGTGCCAGGCCACGTCGGCGGCAGTGTGGCGCAGAAAGTAGTCATCGCCCAGTTGCGACCATAGTTGCTCGACGTCGTCCGGGTCGGTGCCCTCGCGAATGAGGATGTCCAGTGCCGCGCTCTGGGTCTGGCGGATCTGCTCTTCGCGGTCCAGCGGGTTTTCCAGGCCGCGGCGCAGGGCACGCTTGGTCTCGGTGTAGAGCTGGCGCAGCAGGCTGGCGCGCCAGGAGTTCCACAGGCTCGGGTTGGTGGCGTTGATATCGGCCACGGTCAGCACGTAGAGGTAGTCCAGGCGCGTTTCGTCGCCCACCAGTTGGGCAAAATCGTAGATCACCTGTGGGTCGGAAAGGTCCTTGCGTTGGGCGGTGGTCGACATCACCAGGTGATGTTGCACCAGCCAGACGATCAGGCGGCTATCCCAGCTCGGCAACTGATGGCGTGCGCAGAAGGCCTGGGCGTCCACCGCGCCAAGCTCGGAATGGTCGCCCTGGCGGCCCTTGCCGATGTCGTGATAGAGCCCGGCCAGGTAGATCAGCTCCGGCTTGGGCAGGCGGCCCATGAGCTTGCTGGCCAGCGGGAATTTCTCCGAAACCGGGGTGTACTGCAGTTTGCGCAGGTGCTTGATCAGGTTCAGGGTGTGCGCATCGACCGTGTAGATGTGGAACAGGTCGTGCTGCATCTGTCCGACGATCAGGCCGAACTCCGGCAGGTAACGGCCGAGAATACCGTAGCGGTTCATCCGCCGCAGGTTGCGGTGGATACCGATCTCGCACTTGAACAGCTCGATGAACAGGCTGGTGTTGCGGATATCGTTACGAAAGTCGTCGTCGATCAAGTGCCGGTGTTCGCGCAGCAGGCGAATGGTGTCGGCGCGCACGCCCTTGATTTCCGGGTGCTGGGCCATCAGCACGAAGATTTCCAGCATGGCGAACGGTGTGCGCTTGAAGACGTTGGTGCGCACCGCCTCGATATAGCCGTCATGCAGTTGGAAGCGCGCGTTGAGCGGCTGGGCGGCGCCGCTGTCGTCGTCGAGGATGACTTCTTCGAAGTGCTGGATGATCAGGTCGCTGAGCTCGGCGATGCTCATCACCACCCGGTAGTACTGCTGCATGAACTGTTCGATGGCGCGCTTGGGGTTTTCGTCGCCAAAACCGAGCAGGGCGGCAATGCTGCGCTGATGGTCGAACAGCAGGCGGTCTTCGGCGCGTCCGGCAAGCATGTGCAGGGCGTAGCGCACCTTCCAGAGAAACTCCTGGGACGAGGCCAGCAGGTTGTTCTCGCTTTCCAGCAAGAAGCCTTCGCCGGCCAGGGCGTGCAGGTTGAGGGTGCCGTACTGGCGGCGGGCGATCCACAGGACCGTCTGGATGTCGCGCAGGCCGCCCGGTGAGCCCTTGACGTTGGGCTCCAGGTTGTACTCGGTATCGTTGTATTTGTGGTGCCGGGCCTTTTGCTCGGCCCGCTTGGCCAGGAAGAATTCCTTGCTCGGCCACATGTGCGCGGTGCTGGTCACTTCGAGCATGCGCTGGCGCAGGTGCTCGGGGCCGGCAATGGTGCGGCTTTCCATGAGGTTGGTGACAACCGTCAGGTCGGCGCGGGCTTGTTCTGCGCATTCATCGACCGAGCGCACGCTCTGGCCCACTTCCAGGCCAATATCCCAAAGCAGGGTCAGGAAACGTTCGATCGAGTCACGAAAGACCTCGTGATCGGCGCTGTCGAGCAGGATCAGCAGGTCGATGTCGGAATAGGGGTGCAGCTCCCCGCGCCCGTAACCGCCGGTGGCGATCAGGGCGATATCGGCGTCTTCGCTCCAGGTAAACTGGTTCCACGCCTGTTGCAGGATATTGTCGACGAACCAGGCGCGGTCCTCGATCAGCCGGCGGATCTCGCGACCGCTGCGAAAACGGTTGTCGAGCACCTCGCCGGCCTGGCGGATGGCTTTCTTGAAGGCAGCGATGGGGCTTGCCTTAAGGGCCAGTTCCGCCTGGAACTGGCCGCGATCGAACAGCTCGGGATCCACCTGGGGCATCGAGAGGCTTTCCTGTAGGAGTCAGGCCGATGTGCGAGGAATAGTGTCGTCTTTACGCAGGGTGAAGATTTCGTAACCAGTCGCGGTCACCACCAGGGTGTGTTCCCACTGGGCCGAGAGCTTGCGGTCCTTGGTGATAGCGGTCCAGCCGTCGCCCAGCACCTTGGTGTCAGCCTTGCCCTGGTTGATCATCGGCTCGATGGTGAAGGTCATGCCTTCCTTGAGCTCCATACCGGTGCCGGCGCGACCATAGTGGAGGATCTGCGGCTCTTCGTGGAACACCTTGCCGATGCCGTGGCCGCAGAACTCGCGCACCACCGAGAAGCCGTTCTTTTCCGCGTGCTTCTGGATCACTTCACCGATGTCGCCCAGGCGGCAGCCCGGCTTGACCAGTTCGATGGCCTTGTACATGCATTCCTGGGTGACCTGGGACAGGCGTTCGGCCCAGACCGGCACGTTGCCGACGTGGAACATGCGGCTGGTGTCGCCGTGGTAGCCGTCCTTGATCACCGTAACGTCGATGTTCAGGGTGTCGCCATCCTTGAGCGGCTTGTCACCGGGGATGCCGTGGCAAACCACGTGGTTGACCGAGGTGCAGATCGACTTGGGGAAGCCCTTGTAGTTGAGCGGTGCCGGGATTGCCTGCTGGACGTTGACGATGTAGTCGTGGCACAGGCGGTCGAGCGCTTCGGTGGTGACACCGGGCTTGACGTGCTCTTCGATCATCTCCAGGACTTCGGCGGCCAGGCGGCCGGCGATGCGCATCTTTTCGATGTCTTCGGCGGTTTTGATGGTAACGGTCATTACAGGCTCTCTACGGCGCAGCAAGGCGCAAGTAATCTGGGGAAAGGCCGGATTCTAACAGAGCGAAGCCCGATTCAGGCGGCTATGGCGCTGATACAGCCTTTATATAGGGACCATTCTGGCGCTTATGGGCGGTGTGTGCAAAAGCCTGTGACGTTCTATGGTAATTCGGGTTTCGCTTGGCGGGCATCTGTGGTATAAAATGCGCCGCTTTCCGGGGATAGCTCCGGAAGCACTAAACCCACACACGTGTCGACACGATGACCTGGGTGCCTTCGATCCTCGGATCGCGGGTTGGTCATTGGGATACGTGGAGGCCCAACCCGACTTATCAAGGAACTATCATGTCCCAAGTCAACATGCGCGATATGCTGAAGGCCGGTGTGCACTTCGGTCACCAAACCCGTTACTGGAACCCGAAAATGGGCAAGTACATTTTCGGTGCGCGCAACAAGATTCACATCATCAACCTTGAAAAAACCCTGCCAATGTTCAACGAGGCACTGACCTTCGTAGAGCGTCTGGCCCAGGGCAAAAACAAGATTCTGTTCGTCGGCACCAAGCGTTCCGCTGGCAAGATCGTTGCTGAAGAAGCAGCACGTTGCGGTTCGCCGTACGTCGATCACCGCTGGTTGGGCGGCATGCTGACCAACTACAAGACCATCCGCGCTTCGATCAAGCGTCTGCGCGACCTGGAAACCCAGGCCGAAGACGGCACTTTCGCCAAGCTGACCAAGAAAGAAGCCCTGATGCGCTCCCGTGATCTGGAAAAACTGGATCGCAGCCTGGGTGGTATCAAGGACATGGGCGGCCTGCCTGATGCCCTGTTCGTGATCGACGTTGATCACGAGCGCATCGCTATCACCGAAGCCAACAAGCTGGGCATCCCGGTCATCGGCGTTGTCGATACCAACTCCAGCCCAGAAGGCGTTGACTACATCATCCCAGGTAACGATGACGCCATCCGCGCTATCCAACTGTACATGGGTTCGATGGCTGACGCCGTGATCCGTGGCCGCAACAACGTTGCTGGCGGTACCGAAGTGTACGCCGAAGAAGCAGCAGCGCCGGCTGCCGAAGCCTGAGTAACTGACGCTTAGCGTCTACTCGGCACGCGAAAAGGGGGCTTTGCCCCCTTTTTGCCACCTTGAAATCCTCTTGTCAGCATCGCCGTTGCAACCTTGTTACTGCATGAGTGCTGGTAAGTGGATTTACAGAATTGAACGCCCGTCAAGTATCGGGTGGAATGGTTGAAAACCTATCCAAGAGGAATTTGAAATGGCAGCAATTACTGCAGCGCTGGTCAAAGAACTGCGTGAGCGTACCGGCGAAGGTATGATGGATTGCAAAAAGGCTCTGGAAAAGGCCGGCGGCGACATCGAAAAAGCCATTGACGACATGCGCGCTTCGGGCGCCATCAAGGCCGCTAAAAAGGCCGGCAACGTTGCCGCTGAAGGCGCTATCGCCATCAAGGCCGACGACAAGTCCGCCGTCCTGCTGGAAGTCAACTCGCAGACCGACTTCCTGGCCCTGCAAGACGACTTCAAAGCTTTCGTAAACGACAGCGTTGAACAGGCCTTCGCCGAGAAACTGACCGAAGCCGCTCCGCTGATCGCTTCGCGCGAATCGGCTCGTGAAGCGCTGGTTGCCAAGGTTGGTGAGAACGTCAACATCCGTCGCCTGGTGCGCGTTGAAGGTGACGTTGTCGGCACCTACCTGCACGGCAACAAGATCGGCGTTGCTGTTGTCCTGAAGGGCGGCGACGTCCAGCTGGCCAAAGAAATCGCCATGCACGTAGCTGCCAGCAACCCAGAGTTCCTGAATCCATCGGAAGTCTCCGCTGAAGCAATCGAGCGCGAGAAGGCTGTATTCATGCAGCTGAACGAAGAGAAGATGAAGGGCAAGCCTGAGAACATCGTCGCCAACATGATCGACGGTCGTATCAAGAAGTTCCTGGCCGAAGCTTCGCTGGTCGAGCAAGCCTTCGTCATGAACCCGGAAGTCAAGGTCGGCGAGCTGGCCAAGAAAGCCGGTGCTGAAATCGTTTCCTTCACCTACTTCAAAGTAGGCGAAGGCATCGAGAAGCCAGTCGACAACTTCGCTGAAGAAGTTGCTGCTCAGCTGGCTGCTGCCAAGCAATAAGACAGATTCACCTCTGTCGCCCCGAAGAGGCTGCCCGCTCACGCGCGCAGCCTCTTTGTCAAAGCGGGAGCGGTTTACGAGACCGCCTTTCGCTGGCGCAGTAGCTGCGCCACGCTAGAGTTACGCGCAGGCTGAAAGCAGCCCGCCAGATTTTTTTCAAAACGCCGCAGGAGAGATTCGCAATGGCTCAGCAGGGCAGTGGTTATCAAGCTCGCTATAAACGCATTCTACTCAAGCTTAGCGGCGAGGCCCTGATGGGCTCGGAAGAGTTCGGGATCGACCCCAAGGTCCTGGATCGCATGGCACTGGAAGTCGGCCAACTGGTTGGCATTGGTGTTCAGGTAGGTTTGGTGATCGGTGGTGGCAACCTGTTCCGTGGTGCGGCGCTCAGTGCAGCCGGCATGGACCGCGTCACTGGCGACCACATGGGCATGCTGGCGACCGTAATGAATGCCCTGGCCATGCGCGATGCGCTGGAGCGTGCCAACATTACCGCGATCGTCATGTCGGCCATCTCCATGGTTGGCGTCACCGATCACTATGATCGCCGCAAAGCCATGCGCCACCTGAACTCGAAAGAAGTGGTCATCTTCGCTGCCGGTACCGGCAACCCGTTCTTCACCACCGACTCCGCCGCTTGCCTGCGCGCCATCGAAATCGATGCCGACGTGGTATTGAAGGCAACCAAAGTCGATGGTGTATACACTGCAGATCCATTCAAAGACCCGCATGCCGAGAAGTTCGATCATCTGACCTACGATGAAGTACTGGATCGCAAGCTGGGCGTGATGGACCTGACGGCAATCTGCCTTTGCCGCGATCACAAGATGCCGCTGCGCGTCTTCAACATGAACAAGCCCGGCGCCCTGCTGAATATCGTGCATGGCGGCGCTGAAGGTACTCTGATCGAGGAAGTTCAAAAATGATCAACGAAATCAAGAAAGACGCTCAAGAGCGCATGCAAAAGTCGCTGGAATCCCTGGCGCACGCTTTCAGCCGAATTCGTACTGGCCAGGCGCACCCTAGCGTTCTGGAAGGTGTGATGGTTCCTTACTACGGTGCCGATACGCCAATCAAGCAAGTGGCCAATATCACCGTTAAAGATGCCCGTACCCTGCAGGTCGTGGCGTTCGAGCGCAATATGCTGGGTGCTGTCGACAAGGCAATCGGCAGTGCGGGTCTGAACCTTAACCCGACCAACCTGGGCGAGCTGCTGCTGATCACCATGCCAGCGCTGACCGAAGAGACCCGCAAGGGTTTCACCAAGCAGGCTCGTGACGCTGCTGAAGATGGCCGTATTGCCGTGCGCAATATCCGTCGCGATGCGCTGAGCCAGCTCAAGGATCTGGTCAAGGAAAAGGAAATCAGCGAAGACGACGAGCGCCGTGCCGCTGACGAAATCCAGAAGCTGACTGACAAGTTCGTGGCTGAGATCGAAGTTGCCGTCAAGCAGAAAGAAAAGGACCTGATGGCCGTTTAAGGGTCGGGACTTTTTTTAATGGAAAAGACCAAGCAAGGTGTGTCCCCATCGGTGCCGCGCCATGTCGCGATCATCATGGATGGGAATAATCGCTGGGCGAAGAAGCGCCTGTTGCCCGGTGTTGCCGGGCACAAGGCCGGTGTCGATGCGGTGCGCGCGGTCATCGAGGTGTGTGCCGAGGCCAAGGTCGAGGTGCTGACCCTGTTCGCCTTTTCCAGTGAAAACTGGCAGCGCCCGGCCGAAGAGGTCGGGGCGTTGATGGAGCTGTTCTTCTCGGCTTTGCGCCGGGAAGCCAAGCGCCTCAACGACAACAACATCAGCCTGCGCATCATCGGTGACCGCTCGCGCTTTCACCCTGAGCTGCAGGCCGCCATGCGTGAAGCCGAAGCGCTGACCGCGGGTGCCAATCGCTTCATCCTGCAGATCGCCGCCAACTACGGCGGTCAATGGGATATCGCCCAGGCCGCCCAGCGCCTGGCGCGGGAAGTCCAGGCCGGTCACCTGCGCCCGGAGGACATCACCCCCGAGCTGCTACAGACCTGCCTGTCCACAGGTGACCTGCCGTTGCCCGATCTGTGCATCCGTACCGGTGGCGAGCACCGCATCAGCAATTTCCTGCTGTGGCAGCTGGCCTACGCCGAGTTGTACTTTTCCGACCTGTTCTGGCCGGACTTCAAACACGAGGCCATGCGCACTGCGCTGGCCGATTTCGCTTCGCGCCAGCGCCGCTTCGGGAAAACCAGCGAGCAGGTCGAAGCTGGAGCCCGTGCTTAATGCTTAAACAACGCATCATTACTGCGCTGATCCTGCTGCCGATCGCTCTTTGCGGTTTCTTCCTGTTGAACGGTGGCGACTTCGCCCTGTTCATCGGGGTGGTAGTGACCCTGGGTGCCTGGGAGTGGGCACGACTGGCTGGTCTGGTCGCGCAATCCCTGCGGGTGGCCTATGCGGCAGTCGTCGCCGGGCTGCTGATGCTGCTCTACCTGATGCCGGACCTGGCGCCCTGGGTGCTGGGTGCGTCGGTATTGTGGTGGGGGCTGGCCACCTGGTTGGTGCTCACCTATCCACGCAGCAGCGAGCTGTGGTCCAGTGCGGCCTGCCGCTTGCTGATCGGTTTGCTGATCCTGTTGCCGGCCTGGCAAGGCCTGGAACTGCTCAAGCAGTGGCCGCTGGGTAACTGGCTGATCATGGCGGTGATGGTGCTGGTCTGGGGGGCGGATATTGGCGCGTACTTCTCCGGTCGTGCCTTCGGCAAGCGCAAGCTGGCCCCGCAGGTCAGCCCGGGCAAGAGCTGGGAAGGTGTTTATGGCGGCCTGGCCCTGAGCCTGGTGATCACCGCAGCGGTAGGCATCTATCGCGACTGGAGTGCTGGCGAGTTGGTCCTTGGCCTGTTCGGCGCTGCGGTGGTGGTGCTGGTGTCGGTGGTCGGCGATCTGACCGAAAGCATGTTCAAGCGTCGTTCGGGGATCAAGGACAGCAGCAACCTGCTGCCCGGTCACGGCGGCGTGCTGGACCGTATCGACAGCCTCACTGCGGCGATCCCGGTGTTTGCAGTGCTGCTCTGGGCAGCCAATTGGGGCGTAATGTGAGCGGCGTGCAGCGTATTACCGTACTGGGTGCGACCGGCTCCATCGGTCTGAGCACCCTCGATGTGATAGCCCGTCACCCGGATCGTTACCAGGTGTTCGCCCTGAGCGGCTACTCGCGTGTGCAAGAGCTGCTGGCGCTGTGCCTGCGCCATACCCCGGCGTTTGCCGTGGTGCCTTCGGCCGAGGCTGCGCAGCAGCTGTGCGAAGGCCTGGCGGCAGCAGGTTCGGCCACCGAGGTGCTGGTCGGCGAGCAGGGCCTGTGTCAGGTGGCTGCGGCTGCCGAGGTCGATGCCGTGATGGCGGCGATCGTCGGCGCTGCCGGCCTGCGTCCGACCCTGGCTGCGGTCGAGGCGGGCAAAAAGGTTTTACTGGCCAACAAGGAGGCGCTGGTGATGTCCGGCGCCTTGTTCATGCAGGCGGTGCGGCGCAGTGGCGCGGTGCTGCTGCCGATCGATAGCGAGCACAATGCGATCTTCCAGTGCCTGCCGGGCGATTACTCCCGTGGCCTGGCCCGGGTTGGCGTGCGCCGAATCCTGTTGACCGCTTCTGGCGGGCCGTTTCGCGAAACGCCGATGGCCGAGCTCATGGATGTCAGCCCAGAGCAGGCCTGCGCCCACCCGAACTGGTCAATGGGCCGCAAGATCTCGGTTGATTCGGCCAGCATGATGAACAAGGGCCTTGAACTGATCGAGGCGTGCTGGCTGTTCGATGCCCGGCCTAGCCAGGTCGAGGTGGTGGTGCACCCGCAAAGTGTGATCCACTCGCTGGTCGATTATGTCGACGGCTCGGTGCTGGCCCAGTTGGGCAATCCGGATATGCGCACGCCGATCGCCAATGCCCTGGCTTGGCCTGAGCGGATCGATTCGGGGGTGGCGCCACTGGACCTGTTCGCGGTTGCCCGCCTGGACTTCAACGCCCCGGACGAGCAGCGTTTCCCGTGCTTGCGCCTGGCCCGTGAGGCAGCTGAAGCGGGTAACAGCGCGCCGGCCATGCTCAATGCGGCCAACGAAGTGGCGGTGGAGGCATTTCTCCAGCGGCGCATCCGCTTCCCCGAGATCCCGAGTATGATCGAACACGTGCTCGATCAGGAGCCGGTGGTTGCTGTCGAGTCGCTCGATGCGGTGTTTGCCGCCGATCAGCGTGCACGGCAACTGGCCGGACAATGGTTGGCTCATCACGGCCGCTGAGGTCTGGCGCCCTAGTGCGTCAGGCCCGGTGCCGCTGAACGTCATTCGGAGAGAGACATGAGTGCGCTCTACATGATTATCGGCACCCTGGTGGCATTGGGTGTGCTGGTCACCTTTCACGAATTCGGTCACTTCTGGGTGGCCCGGCGTTGCGGCGTCAAGGTTTTGCGTTTCTCCGTCGGTTTCGGCATGCCGTTGCTGCGCTGGCATGACCGCCATGGCACCGAGTTTGTGGTGGCGGCGATTCCGCTGGGCGGCTATGTGAAGATGCTCGACGAGCGCGAAGGCGAGGTGCCCCGCGATCAGGTCGAGCAATCGTTCAACCGCAAATCGGTGCGCCAGCGTATCGCGATTGTTGCGGCGGGACCGGTGGCCAACTTTCTTCTGGCGATTTTCTTCTTCTGGATCCTGGCCATGGTCGGCACCCAGCAGGAGCGCCCGGTCATTGGTGCGGTCGAGGCTGGGAGCATTGCCGAAGTGGCCGGGCTCAAAGCTGGCCAGGAAATTGTTTCCATTGATGGCAAAGCGACCAGCGGTTGGGCTGCGGTCAACCTGCAACTGATCCGCCGCCTGGGCGAGAGCGGTCAGTTGCACATCAGCGTGCGTGAAGAGGGCGCTACGGTCGACAGCCCCCACGTGCTGACCCTGAACAACTGGCTCAAGGGCGCCGACGAGCCCGATCCGATCCACTCCCTGGGCTTGCGCCTGTGGCGCCCGGCGTTGCCGCCGGTGCTGGCTGAGCTTGACCCTAAAGGCCCGGCGCAGGCCGCTGGGCTGAAAACCGGCGACCGCCTGCTGGCTCTCGATGGCCAGGCGCTGAACGACTGGCAGCAAGTGGTCGATACCGTGCGTGGCCGCGCCGGCAGCAAGATCGTTCTGCGTATCGAACGTGACGGCGCGCCGCTTGAAGTGCCGGTAACCTTGGCCAGTCGCGGAGAAGGTAAATCGGCTAAGGGTTATCTCGGTGCCGGGGTCAAGGCCGTGAAGTGGCCGGATGCCATGCTTCGTGAGGTTAGCTACGGGCCGCTCGAGGCTGTGGGGGAGGGGCTTTCACGCACTTGGAACATGAGCGTCCTGACCCTCGAATCGCTCAAGAAAATGCTGTTCGGCGAGCTCTCGGTAAAAAACTTGAGCGGACCGATAACCATTGCTAAAGTGGCGGGCGCTTCGGCCCAGTCCGGCGTTGGAGATTTCCTGAATTTCCTCGCCTACCTGAGCATTAGCCTGGGGGTTCTTAATTTGCTGCCCATTCCTGTACTGGATGGGGGGCATTTGCTGTTCTACCTGATCGAGTGGGCGCGTGGTCGTCCGCTTTCGGATCGGGTGCAAGGTTGGGGGATCCAGATCGGTATCAGTTTGGTAGTCGGGGTGATGTTGCTTGCCCTGATCAACGATTTGGGTCGACTGTAAAGCTTCGCTCAATTGCGAACCTGCCGCGTCCCGCGGCGGGTCGTTTATTGCCAGTTGGAATAAGAAAGGACTTCATGAAACGTCTGCTGCTAACTGCGGTTCTCGCCGTACTGATGATCGCTGAAGTTCACGCCGAGTCCTTCACCATCTCCGATATTCGTGTCAATGGTCTGCAGCGGGTTTCCGCGGGCAGCGTTTTTGGTGCCTTGCCATTGAACGTCGGCGATGAGGCCGATGACCGGCGCCTGGTGGAATCCACCCGGTCCCTGTTCAAGACCGGTTTCTTCCAGGACATCCAACTGAGCCGGGACGGCAACGTCCTGATCATTACCGTGGTCGAGCGTCCTTCGGTGTCGAGCATCGAGATCGAAGGCAACAAGGCGATCAGCACTGAAGACCTGATGAAGGGTCTGAAGCAGTCCGGTCTGTCCGAAGGCGAGATCTTCCAGCGTGCCACCCTCGAAGGCGTGCGTAACGAACTGCAGCGCCAGTACGTTGCCCAAGGCCGCTACTCGGCCGAGGTCGACACCGAAGTGGTGCCGCAACCGCGCAACCGCGTGGGCCTGAAGATCAAGATCAACGAAGGCACGGTTGCTGCGATCCAGCACATCAACGTGGTCGGCAACACCGTCTTCCCCGATGAAGACCTGATCGGCCTGTTCGAACTCAAGACCACCAACTGGCTGTCGTTCTTCAAGAACGACGACAAGTACGCCCGCGAAAAACTCTCCGGTGACCTGGAACGTCTGCGTTCCTACTACCTGGACCGCGGCTACATCAACATGGACATCGCTTCCACCCAGGTGTCGATCACCCCGGACAAGAAGCACGTCTACATCACCGTCAACGTCAACGAAGGCGAGAAGTACACCGTTCGTGACGTCAAGCTTTCCGGCGACCTCAAGGTGCCTGAAGACCAGGTCAAGTCGCTGCTGCTGGTACAACCTGGCCAGGTATTTTCGCGCAAGGTGATGACCACCACGTCCGAGCTGATCACCCGTCGTCTGGGTAACGAAGGCTATACCTTCGCCAACGTCAACGGCGTGCCGCAACCGCACGATGAAGATCACACCGTCGACATCATGTTCGTGGTCGACCCAGGCAAGCGTGCCTACGTCAACCGCATCAACTTCCGCGGCAACACCAAGTCCGAAGACGAAGTGCTGCGCCGTGAAATGCGCCAGATGGAAGGTGGTTGGGCTTCGACCTACCTGATCGACCAGTCCAAGACCCGTCTGGAGCGCCTGGGCTTCTTCAAGGAAGTCAACGTCGAGACCCCGGCTGTTCCGGGCACTGACGACCAGGTCGATGTCAACTACAGCGTTGAAGAGCAAGCCTCTGGTTCGATCACCGCCAGCGTCGGTTTCGCCCAGAGCGCCGGTCTGATCCTCGGTGGTTCGATCAGCCAGAACAACTTCCTCGGTACCGGTAACAAGGTTTCCCTCGGCCTGACCCGCAGTGAATACCAGAGCCGCTACAACTTCGGTTATGTGGACCCCTACTGGACTGCTGACGGCGTGAGCCTGGGCTACAACGCTTTCTATCGCACCACCGACTACGATGACCTCGACGTCGACGTTGCCAGCTATGCGGTCGACAGCCTGGGTGCCGGTGTCAGCGTTGGTTACCCGATCAGCGAAACCTCGCGCCTGACCTTCGGTCTGACCGTACAGCAGGACGAGATCAAGACCGGCAAGTACACCGTTGACGAGATCTTCGACTTCGTCGACAAGGAAGGCGACAAGTACCTGAACTTCAAGGCCTCGGCCGGTTGGTCCGAGTCGACTCTGAACAAGGGCGTGCTGGCTACCCGTGGCCATTCGCAAAGCCTGGTGCTGGAAGCAACCACTCCGGGTAGCGACCTGTCGTTCTTCAAACTCGATTACCGTGGCCAGCTGTTCAAGCCAATCAACAATGACTACACCCTGCGCCTGCACACCGAGCTGGGCTATGGTGATGGCTTCGGCGGTACCTCAAGCCTGCCGTTCTACGAGAACTACTACGCCGGTGGCTTCAACTCGGTACGTGGCTTCAAGGACAGCAGCCTCGGTCCACGCAGTACGCCGAGCAAAGGTAACAAGCCCGGCACCATTGAAGATCCGGATCAGGACCCGCTGCCGTTCGGTGGTAACGTCCTCGTCCAGGGTGGTGTAGAGCTGCTGTTCCCGCTGCCGTTCGTCAAGGACCAACGCTCGCTGCGCACCTCGGTCTTCTGGGATGTGGGTAACGTATTCGACACCAACTGCGGTTCCAAGCCGGACTGCGAGAAGGTCGGCCTGTCGGGCCTGGCCAGCTCCGTCGGCCTGGGCGTGACCTGGATTACCGCGCTCGGTCCGTTGAGCTTCAGCCTGGCAATGCCGGTGAAGAAGCCGGACGAAGCCGATACCCAGGTGTTCCAATTCTCTCTGGGCCAGACCTTCTAAGGTCTGCCCCTTGCTAACGACAACGGATTCTGTAGGAGTGCATCGTGCGTAAGTTGACTCAACTGGCAGTACTGGCTGCGACCCTGATCGCAACCCCGGCTTTCGCCGAAATGAAAGTTGCCGTGCTGAACTATCAAATGGCTCTGCTCGAGTCGGACGCGGCGAAGAAATACGCCGTCGATGCCGAGAAGAAGTTCGGCCCGCAGCTGACCAAGCTGAAGAACCTGGAAAGCAGCGCCAAGGGCATTGCCGATCGCATCCGTGCCGGTGGCGACAAGATGGCCCAGCCAGAGCGCGAGCGCCTGGAGCTTGAATACAAGCAGAAAGCCCGTGACTTCCAGTTCCAGTCCAAGGAGCTGAACGAGTCCAAGGCCGTGGCTGACCGCGAAATGCTCAAGCAGCTCAAGCCCAAGCTTGATGGCGCAGTTGAAGAAGTGATCAAGAAAGGCGGTTTCGATCTGGTTCTCGAGCGTGGCGCGGTCATTGATGTCAAACCTCAGTACGACATCACCCGCCAGGTTATCGAGCGCATGAACCAGTCCCGTTGATCATGACCGTGACCATGAAACTCGGTCAGCTGGCCGAGTTCCTCGGAGCCACCCTGAGTGGCCCCGAGGAGCTGGAAATCACTGGCCTGGCAACCCTTCAGGAAGCCGGGCCTGGGCAGTTGAGCTTTCTCGCCAACCCTCAGTACCGCAAGTACCTGGGTGAAACCCACGCGGCGGCGATCCTACTCAAGCCGGCCGACGCCGAAGGCTTTACCGGCAACGCCCTGATCGTTCCCGACCCGTACCTCGCGTATGCGCGCATCTCCCACCTGTTCGATCCAAAGCCCAGGGCTGTAGCGGGAATCCATCCCAGCGCCGTGGTTGCCGCCGATGCCCAGGTCGATGCCAGCGCCAGCGTTGGTGCCTGTGCAGTGATCGAGAGCGGTGCGCAGATCGGCCCGGGTGTGACCATCGGTGCGCAGTGCTTCATCGGCGCGCGTTGCGTGATCGGCGAAGGCGGCTGGCTGGCCCCGCGGGTGACCCTGTACCACGATGTGCGTATCGGCAAGCGTGTGGTGATCCAGTCGGGCGCAGTGATCGGTGGCGAAGGCTTCGGCTTTGCCAACGAGAAGGGTGTGTGGCAGAAGATCGCCCAGATCGGTGGCGTGAGCATCGGTGACGATGTCGAAATCGGCGTCAATACGGCGGTCGACCGCGGTGCCCTGGCCGATACCCGTATTGGTGACGGGGTCAAGCTCGACAACCAGATCCAGATCGCCCATAACGTACAGATCGGCGATCATACGGCCATGGCGGCGTGTGTCGGGATTTCCGGCAGCACCAGGATCGGCAAGCATTGCACCATTGCCGGCGGTGTCGGCATGGTTGGGCACATCGATGTCTGCGACAACGTTTTCGTATCCGGGATGACCATGGTGACGCGCTCGATTACCGAGCCAGGCGCCTATTCTTCCGGTACGGCGATGCAGCCGCTGGCCGAGTGGCGCAAAAGCGCCGCACGGATTCGCCAGCTGGACGAGATGTCAAAACGCCTTCAACAACTGGAAAAGCGTCTCGCCGCCGTGACCTCTGGCGATAAAGCTTCATCAGAAGGCTGATACCATTTCCTGATCAAGAGTGAACAGCCCTAGACTGACTCTTTGATTTGCTAAAGGAGCGCCGTGTGAAAACCGGCGCTCCCTATCTTTACTACAGGCTTCCCCCCGAAATGATGGACATCAACGAGATTCGCGAATACCTGCCTCACCGTTACCCGTTCCTGTTGGTGGACCGGGTGGTGGAACTGGACGTCGAGGCCCAGCGCATTCGTGCCTACAAGAATGTCAGCATCAACGAACCTTTCTTCAATGGTCACTTCCCGGCGCACCCGATCATGCCGGGCGTGCTGATCATCGAGGCCATGGCCCAGGCAGCCGGTATCCTTGGCTTCAAGATGCTCGACGTGAAACCTGCGGACGGTACCCTGTACTACTTCGTCGGTTCCGACAAACTGCGCTTCCGCCAGCCAGTGCTGCCGGGTGATCAACTGATCCTCGAAGCCAAGTTCATCAGCTGCAAGCGCCAGATCTGGAAGTTCGAGTGCCAGGCGTCGGTTGATGGCAAGCCGGTATGCTCGGCCGAGATCATCTGCGCGGAACGCAAGCTATGAGTTTGATTGACCCTCGGGCAATCATCGATCCGTCGGCCAAGCTTGCCGACGGTGTCGAGGTAGGCCCTTGGTCGATCATCGGTGCCGGGGTCGAGATCGGCGAGGGGACCGTTATCGGTCCGCACGTGATTCTCAAGGGGCCGACCCGCATCGGTCGGCACAATCGCATCTACCAGTTTTCCTCGGTAGGCGAAGATACCCCTGACCTCAAGTACAAGGGTGAGGCTACGCGCCTGGTGATCGGCGATCACAATGTGATCCGCGAAGGCGTGACCATTCACCGTGGCACTGTGCAGGACCGCTCGGAAACCACCCTGGGTGATCACAACCTGATCATGGCCTATGCCCACATCGGCCACGACAGTGTCATCGGTAACCATTGCATTCTGGTCAACAACACGGCGCTGGCTGGCCATGTTCATGTTGATGACTGGGCGATCCTCTCCGGGTTCACCCTGGTGCATCAGTTCTGCCATATCGGCGCCCACAGCTTTTCCGGCATGGGCACGGCGATCGGCAAGGACGTACCGGCCTTCGTGACGGTGTTCGGCAACCCGGCCGAAGCGCGCAGCATGAACTTCGAGGGCATGCGCCGTCGCGGTTTCAGCGAGGATGCGATTCACGCCCTGCGTCGGGCCTACAAGGTGGTCTACCGCCAGGGCCTGACCGTCGAGCAGGCGATTGCCGAGTTGGCAGAGCCTGCGACCCAGTTCCCTGAAGTCGACGTGTTCCTCAAGTCGATCCAGAACTCCAGCCGCGGCATCACTCGCTGATATGGCCGAGCTTTGTGTAGCGCTGGTGGCCGGTGAGGCCAGTGGTGATATTCTCGGCGCCGGGTTGATGCGCGCGCTCAAGGCGCGCCATCCGCAGGTACGCTTCATTGGTGTCGGTGGACCGTTGATGCAGGCCGAAGGCCTGACCTCGTACTTCCCCATGGAGCGCCTGGCGGTGATGGGCCTGGTCGAGGTGCTAGGGCGCCTGCGCGAGCTGCTCAAGCGTCGCAAGGAACTGATCCAGACCCTGATCGCCGAGCGCCCGGACGTGTTCATCGGCATCGATGCCCCGGACTTCACCCTCAATATCGAGCTGAACCTGCGCAAGGCCGGGATCAAAACCGTGCATTACGTCAGCCCGTCGGTCTGGGCCTGGCGACAGAAGCGGGTGCTGAAGATTCGCGAAGGCTGCGACCTGATGCTCACGTTGTTTCCGTTCGAAGCCAAGTTCTATGAAGAGAAGGGCGTACCGGTGCGCTTTGTCGGCCATCCGCTGGCCGACAGCATTCCACTGGACGCTGACCGCGGCGCTGCCCGCGAACAGCTCGGGCTGGGTGAAGGGCCGCTGGTTGCCCTGATGCCTGGCAGCCGGGGTGGTGAGGTCGGCCGCCTGGGTACGCTGTTCCTCGACACCGCCCAGCGTCTGCGCGAATTGGTGCCGGAGGTGCGTTTCGTTTCCCCGTGTGCCAATGCCGAGCGCCGTGCCCAGCTTGAACAGATGCTCCAGGGCCGCGACCTGCCGGTGACCCTGCTTGACGGTCGCTCGCATCAGGCCCTGGCTGCCTGCGACGCGGTATTGATCGCGTCCGGTACAGCTACCCTTGAAGCCTTGCTGTTCAAGCGGCCGATGGTCGTGGCCTACCGCTTAGCGCCGCTGACTTACTGGATTTTGAAACGCCTGGTAAAAAGCCCGTACGTATCGCTGCCCAACCTGCTGGCCCAGCGCATGCTGGTGCCCGAGTTGCTGCAGGAAGCCGCCACTGCCGACGCCCTGGCCCAGACCCTGGCGCCGTTGGTACATGGTGGTGTGCAGCAGACCGAAGGCTTTGACCAGATTCACCGTACCTTGCGCCGCGATGCCTCCAACCAGGCAGCTGACGCGGTGCTGGCTTTGCTGGAAAACCAATAGATGCAAATGGGATTGGACTTCAACCTGGTCGAGGACCTGGTCGCCGGTGTCGACGAGGTGGGCCGTGGCCCGCTGTGCGGCGCAGTGGTGACCGCTGCGGTGATTCTCGACCCTAAGCGGCCGATTCTGGGGCTCAACGACTCGAAGAAGCTCACCGAAGCCAAGCGTGAAAAGCTTTTTGACGAAATTTGTGAAAAAGCCCTGAGCTTCTGCATCGCCCGTGCCGAGGTCGAGGAAATCGACCAGCTCAATATCCTTCACGCCACCATGCTGGCCATGAAGCGAGCGGTCGAGGGATTGAGCGTCACGCCAAAACTGGCGCTGATCGACGGTAACCGCTGCCCGCAGCTATCGGTGCCGGCGGCGCCGGTGGTCAAGGGCGATAGCCAGGTGCCGGCTATTGCCGCCGCGTCGATCCTGGCCAAGGTCACCCGTGACCGCGAAATGGCAGCGTTCGAGCTGATCTATCCTGGCTACGGCATTGGCGGGCACAAGGGCTACCCGACCCCGGTGCACCTCGAAGCCCTGGCGCGCCTGGGGCCGACGCCGATCCACCGGCGCTCGTTCGCACCGGTACGCGCCGCCTTCGAAGCCCGCGATGCCATCAGCGGCGGGTTTGCCGAGGTCTGACTAGGCAAGGGCGTCAATAGTCAGGATCGCCCTGCACTGGCTGTTGTTTTGATCAAGGCCCGGTACAATCCGGGCCTTGTTGTTTTGTGCTGCTATAGGATCATCATGTCGGCTTCTTTCGTTCATCTTCGCCTGCACACCGAATACTCGCTGGTCGATGGCCTGGTGCGGATCAAGCCGCTGGCCAAGGCATTGGCGGCGATGAACATGCCGGCGGTCGCGGTTACCGACCAGAGCAACATGTGTTCGCTGGTCAAGTTCTACAAGAACGCCATGGGCGCCGGTATCAAGCCAATCTGCGGCGCCGACCTGTGGCTGGCCAACAGCGACCCGGATGCGCCGTTGTCGCGCATCTGCCTGCTGGCCATGGACGCCAAGGGCTACCGCAACCTTACCGAGTTGATTTCCCGCGGCTGGGTCGATGGCCAGCGCAATGGCCTGGTGATCATTGAGCGTCAGTGGATCGCTGAAGCCAGCGAGGGCGTGATTGCGCTGTCTGCGGCCAAAGAGGGCGACATCGGCATGGCGTTGCTCAATGGCAACCCGGATGAAGCCGAGGCCTTGCTGCGCGACTGGATGCAGATGTTCCCTGAGCGCTTCTACGTCGAAGTGCAGCGCACCAACCGCGCCGGTGACGAAGAATACCTGCACGCCGCCGTGGCCCTGGCCGACAAGCTGAACGCACCGCTGGTGGCAACCAACGACGTGCGCTTTATCAAGCAGACCGACTACGACGCCCACGAAACCCGCGTGTGCATCGGTGAAGGTCGGGCGCTGGACGACCCGCGCCGGTCGCGTAACTACAGTGACCAGCAGTACCTGAAAAGCCCGGAAGAAATGGCCGAGCTGTTCAGCGACCTGCCCGAGGCGATTGCCAACACCGTCGAGATCGCCAAGCGCTGCAACATCCAGGTTCAGTTGGGCAAGCACTTCCTGCCGGACTTCCCGACACCCAACGGCATGGGCATCGACGACTACCTGCGCCACGTTTCCCACGAGGGCCTGGAAGAGCGTCTGGCGGTACTCTGGCCGAAAGACACCACACCGAATTACGAAGAGAAGCGCCAGGTCTACCTCGACCGGCTGAAGTTCGAACTGGATATCATCATCCAGATGGGCTTCCCCGGTTACTTCCTGATCGTTATGGACTTCATCAAGTGGGCCAAGAACAACGGCGTGCCGGTCGGCCCGGGCCGGGGTTCGGGTGCCGGCTCGCTGGTCGCTTACGTACTGAAGATTACCGACCTCGATCCGCTGGCCTATGACCTGCTGTTCGAACGCTTCCTCAACCCGGAACGGGTCTCGATGCCCGACTTCGACGTCGACTTCTGCATGGATGGTCGCGACCGGGTAATCGAATACGTGGCCGACGCCTACGGGCGCAACGCCGTGAGCCAGATCATCACCTTCGGTACCATGGCCGCCAAGGCGGTGGTGCGCGACGTGGCGCGGGTGCAGGGCAAGTCCTACGGCCTGGCTGACCGTCTGTCGAAGATGATCCCCTTCGAAGTCGGCATGACCCTGGAAAAAGCCTACGAGCAGGAAGAAATCCTGCGCGATTTCCTCAAGAGCGACGAAGACGCCAAGGAAATCTGGGACATGGCCCTCAAGCTCGAGGGCGTTTGCCGGGGTACCGGTAAACACGCCGGTGGTGTGGTTATCGCGCCGACCAAGCTTACCGACTTCTCGCCGATCGCCTGTGATGAAGAAGGCGGCGGCCTGGTTACCCAGTTCGACAAGGATGACGTCGAGGCCGCCGGCCTGGTGAAGTTCGACTTCCTCGGCCTGCGGACCCTGACCATTATCAAGTGGGCGATGGAAACCATCAACCGCGAACAGGCCAAGAAAGGCCTCGATGACCTGAACATCGATTTCATCCCGCTGGATGACAAGAAGACCTACGACCTGCTGCAGAAAGCCGAAACCACGGCGGTGTTCCAGCTTGAATCGCGGGGCATGAAAGAGCTGATCAAAAAGCTCAAGCCCGACTGCCTGGAAGACTTGATCGCACTGGTGGCGCTGTTCCGTCCCGGCCCGCTGCAATCGGGCATGGTGGACGACTTCATCAACCGCAAGCACGGTCGCGCGGAACTGGCTTACCCGCACTCGGACTACCAGTACGAAGGCCTCAAGCCCGTTCTGGCCCCGACCTACGGCATCATCCTGTACCAGGAACAGGTGATGCAGATTGCCCAGGTCATGGCGGGCTATACCCTCGGCGGCGCGGACATGCTGCGCCGGGCCATGGGTAAGAAAAAACCCGAGGAAATGGCCAAGCAGCGGGGCGGTTTCATTGAAGGTTGTGCCAGTAACAACATCGATCCGGACCTCGCCGGTAACATTTTCGACCTGGTAGAGAAGTTCGCCGGTTACGGCTTCAACAAATCCCACTCCGCCGCCTATGGCCTGGTGTCCTACCAGACTGCCTGGCTCAAGACCCACCACCCGGCGCCGTTCATGGCCGCGGTGCTGTCGGCGGATATGCACAACACCGACAAGGTCGTGACCTTGATCGAGGAAGTGCGCAGCATGAAGTTGCGCCTCGATGCGCCGGATGTGAACACCTCCGACTTCAAGTTCACGGTCAATGACGATGGCCGCATCGTCTATGGCCTGGGCGCGATCAAGGGCGTGGGCGAGGGGCCAGTCGAGGCCATCGTCGAAGCCCGTGCTGGCGGCCCGTTCAAGGACCTGTTCGACTTCTGCGAGCGAGTCGATCTCAAACGCATCAACAAGCGTACCCTCGATGCCTTGATTCGCAGCGGCGCGCTGGATCGCCTCGGCCCGCATTTTCATGACGAGCTCAAGGCCTATCAGGCCAACATCGACCGCAACCGCGCGGTGCTGCTGGCGGCCATGGAAGAGGCGATCAAGTCTGCCGAGCAGACGGCACGCACCGCCGATAGCGGTCATGTCGACCTGTTCGGCGGGCTGTTCGTCGAAGAGGATGCCGACGTCTATGCCAACCACCGCAAGGCCCGCGAGCTGACCCTCAAGGAGCGCCTGCGGGGTGAAAAAGACACCCTGGGCCTGTACCTGACCGGTCACCCGATCGACGAATACGAAGGCGAGATCCGCCGCTTCGCACGCCAGCGCATCATTGACCTGAAGCCTGCGCGCGACACCCAGACCGTCGCCGGGATGATCATTGCCCTGCGCGTCATGAAGAATAAAAAGGGCGACAAGATGGGCTTTGTCACCCTCGACGACCGCTCCGGGCGCATCGAGGCGTCGCTGTTCGCCGACGCCTTCATGGCCAACCAGGCACTGCTGCAGACCGATGCTATGGTGGTGGTTGAAGGCGAGGTCAGCAACGATGACTTCTCCGGTGGCCTGCGCCTGCGGGTCAAGCGGGTGATGAGCATGGAAGATGCCCGCACCAACCTGGCCGAAAGCCTGCGCCTGAAGGTGCACACCGACGCCCTCAAGGGCGACCGGCTGAACTGGCTGGGCGAGTTGTTCAAGCGCCATCGCGGCGCCTGCCCGATCACCATGGAATACACCGGCAGCGATGCCAAGGCCATGCTGCAGTTCGGTGAAAGCTGGCGTATCGACCCCGCCGATGGCCTGATTCAGGCCCTGCGTGACCAGTTCGGACGTGAGAACGTCTTTTTGCAATATCGATGAATTTTTAATCTCGACCTGAATGCGCCTGATCCCTTAAGGTAGGGCGCCAAACGGATCAACCGGCCGGCCGCCTGGCCGTAGACCCAAGACGGATGCCTATGAACCCGAATTTTCTGGATTTCGAACAGCCGATTGCTGACCTGCAAGCCAAGATCGAAGAGCTGCGCCTGGTTGGCAATGACAACTCGCTGAACATCGGCGATGAGATCGCCCGTCTGCAAGACAAGAGCAGCACCCTGACCGAAAGCATTTTCGGCAACCTGACCAGCTGGCAGATCGCCCGCCTGGCCCGTCATCCGCGCCGTCCGTACACCCTGGACTACATCGAACACATCTTCACCGAGTTCGACGAGCTGCACGGTGACCGTCATTTCTCCGACGATGCTGCCATCGTTGGCGGTATCGCCCGCCTGGACGACCAGCCGGTGATGGTCATCGGTCACCAGAAAGGCCGCGAAGTGCGCGAAAAGGTTCGCCGCAACTTTGGCATGCCGCGCCCTGAAGGCTACCGCAAGGCGTGCCGCCTGATGGAAATGGCTGAGCGTTTCAAGATGCCGATCCTGACCTTCATCGACACCCCGGGCGCCTACCCTGGCATCGACGCCGAAGAGCGCAACCAGAGCGAAGCCATTGCCTGGAACCTGCGGGTCATGGCGCGTCTGAAAACCCCGATCATCGCCACCGTTATCGGTGAAGGTGGTTCTGGCGGTGCGCTGGCTATCGGTGTCTGCGACCAGCTGAACATGCTGCAGTACTCGACCTACTCGGTGATCTCGCCAGAAGGTTGCGCCTCGATCCTGTGGAAGACCGCCGAGAAAGCCTCGGACGCAGCCGAAGCCATGGGCATCACCGCCGAGCGCCTGAAAGGCCTGGGCATCGTCGACAAGGTCATCGCCGAGCCGCTGGGCGGCGCGCACCGTGATCCGGCGAAGATGTCCGCCAACGTTCGTAGCGAGCTGATCGAGCAACTGGACATGCTCAAGACGTTAGACAACGACGCGCTGCTCAAGCGCCGTTATGACCGTCTGATGAGCTACGGGCTCTGATCTGACAATCGCGGGTCACGTCCGCTCCCACAGTTTGCCTTGAGCACTGTGGGAGCGAGCTTGACCCGCGATCGAGCGCAAAGCGCTCGCAACCGGGTCGACGCTGATGATTGATCTTCACACCAAGCTGTCCCCCTGGCTCACCGCCCCCTCCTGGTGCATCGCCCTCTCTGGCGGCCTGGATTCCACCGTCCTCCTGCACCTGCTGGCAACCCTGTCCCGCCAGCAACCCCTGCCTGCACTGCGCGCCATTCACATCCATCACGGTTTGCAAGCTGCGGCTGATGCCTGGCCGGGTCATTGTCAGCGCCTGTGCGACGCTCTGGGCGTCGAACTGCAGATCATTCGGGTCAGCGTCGCCCTTGGTGCCAGCCTCGAGCAGGGCGCCCGTGATGCGCGCTACGCAGCTTTTAGCGCTGCCTTGGCTCCCGGCGAAATCCTCCTGACCGGCCAGCACCGCGAAGACCAGGCCGAAACCCTGTTGTTTCGCCTGTTGCGCGGTGCCGGCCTGCGCGGCGTGAGTGCGATGCCGGCGCAGCGGCCGCTAGGGCAGGGCATGCTGGTGCGGCCGTTGCTGGGTGTTTCTCGTAGTGACCTGCAGGCTTACGCCCAGGCGCAGCAGTTGAACTGGATCGAAGATCCGTCCAACAACGACACCCAGTTCTCCCGCAATTACCTGCGCCACCAGGTTTTCCCGACGCTCGTGCAGCGCTGGCCGCAAGCGGCGCAAAACCTGGCACGCAGCGCCGAACACCTGAGTGAAGCCCAGGGCCTGCTCGATGAGCTGGCCCTGGAGGATCTGGCCGAGGCCTCGACCCCGGCGCCGTTCGCCTGGCTTGGCCTCGACTCGTTGGACCTTGAGGTGCTGCGCCGGCTATCCCCGGCCCGTCAGCGCAATGCCCTGCAGTACTGGCTGGCACCGCGCACACGGCTGCCCGATAGCCGCCACTGGGCCGGCTGGGAGGCTCTGCGCGATGCTGCATCCGACGGATGGCCACTGTGGCGGCTGACCGACGGCGAGCTGCACCGCGCAGGCGCCCGGATCTGGTGGTTGGCCGCTGACTGGCTGATGCCTGTGGGCGGCCCGCAGGCCTGGCCTGATGCGGGCAAAGTGCTGGCGTTGAGCGGTAACGGCAGCGTCAGCCTCAGCGGCACGTTGCCGCAGGGGCCCTTGCATATTGCCTACCGCCAGGGCGGCGAAACCCTGACAATCAACGGCCGCGGCCAGCGCGATCTGAAGCGCCTGCTCAACGAGTCGCAGCTGCCGTCATTCGTCCGTTCACGCCTGCCGCTGCTGTATTGCAGCGAGCAATTGCTGGCGGTGGCCAACCTGCCGGGTTTGAGCCAGGGCGACTGGCAATTGCATTGGCATGCGCCGACGAGCGAGCAAGGTTTGAGATGAAAGGCACATTCGGGTAGACTACGCTCCCTTCTTGATACAGCTTCTGTGGCTTCCCCGAAATCACAGCAGTTGCCGATTACCAAGCAGTTTTTTGCTGGGCGATTCTAAAAATGTTTAGCGAGCTCCTAACCGGGTATCCAACCCCCGGTGTGACCAGACGCGGCAGTTTTTTAAGATGCACTGTGATTGACGCAGGTGATCGGGGGCTTCGGCCTTCCTTCGCTTTCCCCGGCGGCACTGACCGCTTTAACGCAGACTTCTAGGGTTTTTCATGACGCGCTACATATTCGTCACGGGCGGTGTTGTTTCTTCATTGGGGAAAGGCATTGCCTCGGCTTCATTGGCGGCCATCCTGGAGGCGCGGGGGCTCAAGGTCACCATGCTCAAGCTGGACCCGTACATCAACGTCGACCCGGGCACCATGAGCCCGTTCCAGCACGGTGAAGTGTTCGTCACCCACGACGGTGCCGAGACCGACCTGGACCTGGGCCACTACGAGCGGTTCATCCGCACGACCATGACCCAGAACAACAACTTCACCACCGGCCGTATCTACGAGCACGTGCTGCGCAAGGAGCGCCGTGGTGATTACCTGGGCGCGACCATCCAGGTCATTCCGCACATCACCGACGAGATCAAGCGCCGCATCATCAAGGGTGCTGGCGATGCCGACGTGGCCCTGGTGGAAATCGGCGGTACCGTGGGTGACATCGAGTCGCAACCGTTCCTCGAGGCTATCCGTCAGCTGCGCGTCGAAGTGGGCTCCAAGCGCGCCATGCTGATGCACCTGACCCTGGTTCCGTACATCGCCACCGCTGGCGAGACCAAGACCAAGCCAACCCAGCACTCGGTCAAGGAGCTGCGCTCCATCGGCCTGCAGCCAGACGTGCTGATCTGCCGCTCCGACCATCCGGTGGATGTCTCCTCGCGCCGCAAGATCGCCCTGTTCACCAACGTCGAAGAGCGTGCGGTGATCTCCCTGGAGGACGTCGATACCATCTACAAGATCCCGGCCGTGCTGCACGCCCAGGGCCTGGATGACTTCGTCGTCGAGCGTTTCGGCCTGCAATGCAACGGTGCCGACCTGTCCGAGTGGGAAAAGGTCGTCGACGCCAAGCTCAACCCTGAGCACGAAGTCACCATCGCCATGGTCGGCAAGTACATGGAGCTGCTGGACGCCTACAAGTCGCTGATCGAAGCGATGAGCCATGCCGGCATCCAGAACCGCACCAAGGTCAACCTGCGCTACATCGACTCCGAAGACATCGAGAACCAGGGCACCAGCCTGCTCGAAGGCGCCGATGCCATTCTGGTCCCGGGTGGTTTCGGCCTGCGTGGCGTTGAAGGCAAGATCACTGCTGTGCAGTACGCTCGCGAGAACAAGGTCCCGTACCTGGGTATCTGCCTGGGCATGCAAGTGGCGGTCATCGAATTCGCCCGTAACGTCATGGGCTGGAAAGACGCCAACTCCACCGAGTTCGATCGCAACAGCGGCCACCCGGTCGTTGGCCTGATCACCGAGTGGGAAGATGCCACCGGCGCGGTCGAAACCCGTACCGAAGCCTCCGACCTGGGCGGCACCATGCGTCTGGGCGCTCAGGAATGCCAGCTGGCAAGCGGTTCCAAGGTCCACGATTGCTACGCCAAGGACGTGATCGTCGAGCGTCATCGCCACCGTTACGAAGTGAACAACAACCTGCTGCCGCAGTTGGTCGAAGCCGGCCTGAAAGTTTCCGGTCGTTCCGGCGACGGCGCGCTGGTCGAAGTGGTCGAGTCCCAGGATCATCCTTGGTTCGTCGCTTGCCAGTTCCACCCGGAGTTCACCTCGACCCCGCGTGACGGCCATCCGCTGTTCAGCGGCTTCGTCAAGGCGGCACTGGCTCAAAAGAACAAGGCCTGATCCATGACCCAGAAGATCATTCGCGTCGGTAACATCGAGATCGCCAACGACAAGCCGTTCGTCCTGTTCGGCGGCATGAACGTGCTGGAATCCCGTGACCTGGCCATGAAGGTCTGTGAAGAGTACGTGCGGGTTACCGAGAAACTCGGTATCCCTTACGTGTTCAAGGCCAGTTTCGACAAGGCCAACCGTTCGTCGATCACCTCCTACCGTGGCCCTGGCCTGGAAGAGGGGATGAGGATCTTCGAAGAGATCAAGAAGACCTTCAACGTGCCGGTCATCACCGACGTGCACGAGCCGGAGCAGGCCGCCGCGGTGGCCAAGGTCTGCGACATCATCCAGTTGCCGGCCTTCCTCTCGCGCCAGACCGACCTGGTGGTGGCCATGGCCAAGACCGGCGCGGTGATCAACATCAAGAAGGCGCAGTTCCTCGCACCTCAGGAAATGAAACACATCCTGACCAAGTGCGAAGAGGCCGGTAACGATCAGTTGATTCTCTGCGAGCGTGGTTCGAGCTTCGGTTACAACAACCTGGTAGTGGACATGCTCGGCTTTGGCATCATGAAGCAGTTCGAGTACCCGGTGTTCTTCGACGTGACCCACTCCCTGCAGATGCCGGGTGGTCGCGCCGATTCCGCCGGTGGTCGCCGCGCCCAGGTCACCGACCTGGCCAAGGCGGGCCTGAGCCAGGGCCTGGCCGGCCTGTTCCTCGAGGCGCATCCGGATCCGGACAACGCCAAGTGTGACGGCCCATGCGCCCTGCGCCTGGACAAACTGGAGCCTTTCCTGGCCCAGCTCAAGCAACTGGATGACCTGGTGAAGAGTTTTCCGACGGTAGAAACCGCGTAATCCTCGATTCTCCGGTAAAGTACCCCCCGTTCAACCTCTGACCCTCGGGTCAGGGGTCTGCTTTCGCCGGGCCTGCCTGTTTCAAATTGCCCGGCGAGCGGCAAGATTTTTCTCAGCTGCGTTGTTTTCGTCAATTCTGGAGTGCTTACAACAATGGCAAAAATCGTCGACATCAAAGGTCGTGAAGTTCTCGATTCGCGTGGTAACCCTACCGTAGAAGCGGACGTGCTGCTCGACAACGGCATCATCGGCAGCGCCTGCGCGCCGTCCGGTGCTTCCACTGGCTCGCGCGAAGCGCTGGAGCTGCGTGATGGCGACAAGAGCCGTTACATGGGCAAGGGCGTACTCAAGGCAGTTGCCAACATCAACGGCCCGATCCGCGACCTGCTGCTGGGCAAGGACCCGGTTGACCAGAAAGCCCTCGACCGCGCCATGATCGACCTGGACGGTACCGAGAACAAGGCCAAGCTGGGCGCCAACGCCATCCTCGCCGTGTCCCTGGCTGCCGCCAAGGCCGCTGCACAGGACCAGGACCTGCCGCTGTACGCGCACATCGCCAACCTCAATGGCACCCCAGGCCAGTACTCGATGCCGGTTCCGATGATGAACATCATCAACGGCGGCGAGCACGCCGACAACAACGTCGACATCCAGGAGTTCATGGTTCAGCCGGTTGGCGCCAAAACCTTCTCCGACGCGCTGCGCATGGGCACCGAGATTTTCCATCACCTCAAGGCTGTGCTGAAGGCCCGTGGCCTGAACACCGCTGTCGGTGACGAAGGTGGTTTCGCGCCTAACCTGGCCTCCAACGAAGACGCGCTGTCGGCCATCGCCGAAGCCGTCGCCAACGCCGGTTACAAGCTGGGCACCGACGTGACCCTGGCCCTGGACTGCGCAGCCAGCGAATTCTTCGAAGACGGCAAGTACAACCTGTCCGGCGAAGGCAAGTCCTTCGACGCTGCCGGTTTTGCCGACTACCTCAAAGGCCTGACCGAGCGTTTCCCGATCATCTCGATCGAAGACGGCCTGGACGAGTCCGACTGGGCTGGCTGGAAGATCCTCACCGACAAGATCGGCGACAAGGTGCAACTGGTCGGTGACGACCTGTTCGTGACCAACACCAAGATCCTCAAAGAAGGCATCGACAAGAAGATCGGCAACTCGATCCTGATCAAGTTCAACCAGATCGGCTCGCTGACCGAAACCCTGGAAGCCATCCAGATGGCCAAGGCTGCTGGTTACACCGCAGTAATCTCGCACCGTTCGGGCGAAACCGAAGACTCGACCATTGCTGACTTGGCCGTGGGTACTGCTGCCGGCCAGATCAAGACCGGTTCGCTGTGCCGTTCCGACCGCGTCTCCAAGTACAACCAGCTGCTGCGTATCGAAGAGCAACTGGGCAGCAAGGCTGTGTACCGTGGCCGTGCCGAGTTTCGCGGCTAAGCAAGAGATGGTAAAAAGACAGCAGCAAAGCGGCGCCGAGCGGTCATACTGATCGTTCAGAAGCCCATGCTGCAGGTGTCTGAACACAAAGCCTGGCTTCGGCCAGGCTTCGTGCCATCAGCGACCTGCAGATGTGGCGGTCTTTTCCACTGGATACCCTGATGCGCAGTCCTTATTGGTTGTTCCTCGTCTTGCTCCTGCTGCTCGGTGGCCTGCAGTATCGTCTGTGGGTGGGCAATGGCAGCCTGGCCCAGGTCACCGAACTCAAGCAACAGATCGCTGACCAGCACGCTGAGAACGAGCGTTTGCTGGAGCGTAACCGCGTGCTTGATGCCGAAGTGCTGGAGCTGAAGAAAGGTATGGAAACCGTCGAAGAACGGGCTCGCCACGAACTGGGTATGGTCAAGGAGGGTGAAACCCTCTACCAGCTTGCCCAATGAACCAGACCTTGCCGGCCTTCTGGGCCGTGATTCCCGCTGCGGGTGTTGGTGCCCGCATGGCTGCCGACCGTCCCAAGCAGTACCTGCAATTGGGCGGGCAGACCATTCTCGAGCATAGCCTCGACTGTTTTCTTGACCATCCCTGTGTCAAAGGGGTGGTGGTCAGCGTTGCCGCTGACGATCCTTACTGGCCCGCTTTGCGCTGCGCCAGCGATCCACGTATCCAGCGCGCCGAGGGCGGCCAGCAACGCGCCGACTCGGTGCTCAACGCCTTGTTGCTGCTACACGCCCAAGGCGCGGCGGACAGCGACTGGGTGCTGGTACACGACGCCGCGCGGCCAAACCTGGCACGCAGCGACCTCGACCGCCTGCTGGCCGAACTTGCCGATGACCCGGTGGGCGGGCTGCTGGCGGTGCCGGCGCGCGATACCCTCAAGCGTGCGGATGCCAACGGCCGGGTCAGCAGCACTATCGACCGCAGTACCGTCTGGCAGGCTTACACGCCGCAAATGTTCCGCCTCGGTGCCTTGCACCAGGCCCTGGCCGACAGCCTGGTGGCTGACGTGGCGATTACCGACGAGTCCTCGGCCATCGAATGGGCCGGGCAGGCGCCACGCTTGATCGAAGGGCGCAGCGACAACATCAAGGTCACCCGCCCCGAAGATCTGGAGTGGTTGCGCCAGCGCTGGGCCAAGCGCTGATTGCGGGGGTGGGAGCGGGCTTGCCCCGCGATGCTTTTCAGGTGTCTCGATACTCAGGCAGCCCCGCCAACCCCTCACGTAGATAATCCACCAGCTTGCGCACTTTCGGCGACAAATGCCGCTGCTGCGGATACAGCGCCCACACCGCTGTATTCGGCGGCTGATGCGCTTCCAGCAACGACACTAGTGCGCCACTTTTGAGGTGCTCGAGCACGTAGTAATCCGGCAACTGACACAAGCCCATCCCCTGCAGCGCCGCATCCAGCACCGCCTGGCCGCTGTTGCAGCGCCAGTTGCCCTGGACTCGCTGCCCCATTTCCCGTCCATCCAGTTGCAGCGCCCAACTGTCCGAGCTGCCGATCAGGCAATTGTGCCGCGCCAGTTCCGAAAGGCTATGCGGCCGGCCATAGCGTTCCAGGTACGCGGGCGATGCACACAGGTACATACGCCGCGGTGCCAGACGCGTAGCTACCAGCCGCGAGTCCTGCAGGCGGCCGAGGCGAATCGCCAGGTCCATGCCCTCATGCACCAGGTCCAGCGGGCGGTTGCTCAGTTCGATGTCCACCCGCAGTTGCGGATACGACGCCATGAAGCGCGTAACCAACGGCACGATGAAGCGTTCACCGTAGGCCACGGCGCAGGTCATGCGCAGCAGGCCCTTCGGTTCGCTGGTCAGGTCGCCCATGGCGCGCAGGGCTTCTTCGCGGCCATCCTGCAGGCGTTGACAATGTTGCAGGAAGGTCTGCCCGGCTTCGCTCAAGGTTACCCGCCGCGTACTGCGATACAGCAGACGGGTTTGCAGGCGCTCTTCGAGGCGGGCGATCTGCCGGCTGACATGGGACGACGACACCCCGAGGCGTTCGGCGGCAGCGGTGAACTGCCCGGCCTCGGCAACGGCGACGAACTCGTCTATACCCTCCCAAAGATTGCTCATTGATTGTCCCTGTGCAGCAATAATGTTTTGTCTTTGCCTGGATTATTCATCAAATAACGATGAATTACACTGCAAGCCTGAACTGACCCTTTGCTGGAGAAGATTGATGATCAAGTCCCGTGCCGCCGTTGCCTTTGAGGCCAAGAAACCGCTGGAGATCGTCGAAGTCGACGTGGCCATGCCCAAGGCCGGCGAGGTGCTGCTGCGTGTAGTCGCCAGCGGCGTTTGCCATACCGACGCCTATACCCTGTCGGGCGCCGACCCGGAAGGCATCTTCCCGTCGATCCTCGGCCACGAAGGCGGCGCCATTGTCGAAGCCATCGGTGAGGGCGTGACCTCGGTTGCTGTTGGCGATCATGTGATCCCGCTGTATACCCCCGAGTGCGGCCAGTGCAAATTCTGCCGTTCCGGCAAGACCAACCTGTGCCAGGCCATTCGTGCGACCCAGGGCAAGGGCCTGATGCCCGATGGCACTACGCGTTTCTCCTACAAGGGTCAGCAACTGTTCCACTACATGGGCACCTCGACCTTTTCCGAGTACACCGTGCTGCCAGAAATTTCCGTGGCCAAGATCCAGAAAGAAGCACCGCTGGAAAAGGTCTGTCTGCTCGGTTGCGGCGTAACCACCGGTATCGGCGCGGTGCTCAATACCGCCAAGGTCAAGCCCGGCGACACCGTGGCCATCTTCGGCCTGGGCGGCATCGGCCTGTCGGCGATCATCGGTGCGGTGAAGGCCAAGGCTTCGCGGATCATTGCCGTGGACATCAACCCGAGCAAATTCGAGATCGCCAAACAACTGGGCGCCACCGACTGCGTCAACCCGAAAGACTACGACCGTCCGATCCAGGACGTGATTGTCGACCTCACCGACGGCGGCGTGGACTTCTCCTTCGAGTGCGTGGGTAACGTGCAACTGATGCGTGCAGCGCTCGAATGCTGCCACAAGGGCTGGGGCGAGTCGGTGATCATCGGTGTTGCCGGTGCCGGTCAGGAAATTTCCACCCGTCCGTTCCAGCTGGTGACTGGTCGGGTCTGGCGCGGTTCGGCCTTCGGTGGCGTGCGTGGTCGCAGCGAGCTGCCGAGCTACGTGGAAATGTCGGAAAAAGGCGAAATCCCGCTGGATACCTTCATCACCCACACCATGGGCCTGGAAGACATCAACAAGGCGTTCGACCTGATGCATGAAGGCAAGAGCATTCGCAGCGTCATCCACTTCTGAGGTTTGCCATGAGCCTGGAAAACATCTCCTGCCAGAAGAGCTTCGGCGGTTGGCATAAACGCTACCGCCATCGCTCCCAGGTGCTCGGTTGCGACATGGTGTTTGCCGTGTACCTGCCGCCGCAGGCCGAGCAGGGCGGCAAGCTGCCGGTGCTGTACTGGCTGAGTGGCCTGACCTGCACCGATGAAAACTTCATGCACAAAGCCGGTGCGCACAAACTGGCTGCCGAGCTTGGCTTGATCATCGTTGCTCCCGATACCAGCCCGCGCGGGCCGCAGGTGCCGGCTGATCCGGACGGCGCCTGGGACTTCGGCCTGGGTGCCGGGTTCTACCTCAACGCCACCGAGCAGCCGTGGGCCCAGCACTATCGCATGCACGATTATGTGGTGGACGAGCTGCCGGCGCTGGTCGAGGCGCATTTTCCCGCGTCCACGCAGCGTGGCATCAGCGGTCACTCCATGGGTGGGCACGGTGCACTGGTGTGCGCCTTGCGTAACCCCGGGCGCTACCGTTCGGTGTCGGCGTTCGCGCCGATCAGCAACCCGATGGATTGCCCTTGGGGGCAGAAGGCCTTCAGCCGCTATCTGGGGCAGGATCGGGCCCGCTGGCGCGAGTGGGACGCCAGTGTGTTGCTTGCCGAGGCTGGCGAGCGCTTGCCGCTGCTGGTCGATCAGGGCGATCGCGATGATTTCCTCGACAACCAGCTCAAGCCGCAGGTGCTCGAGCAGGCGGCCAAGGCCGCGGGCCATCCGCTGACCTTGCGGTTGCAGCCGGGCTATGACCACAGCTATTACTTCATCGCCAGCTTCATCGATGACCACTTGCGTCATCATGCCGCAGCGCTGACAGGTGCGTGTAACTGATCCTACAAATCAAGCCCAAGCACCGGCAAAGCAGGTAGAATCACGCCCTGACTCAATCAGGGCGTTTTTTTATGCGTATTGGCCACGGCTACGATGTGCACCGCTTCGCGGAAGGCGATTTCATCACCTTGGGTGGGGTGCGCATTGCGCACAAGTTCGGGCTGCTGGCCCATTCTGATGGCGACGTTCTGCTGCACGCCCTGAGTGATGCCCTGCTTGGCGCCGCGGCGCTGGGCGATATCGGCAAGCATTTTCCCGATACCGACCCGCAGTTCAAAGGCGTAGACAGCCGTGTGCTGTTGCGCCATATCGTCAAGATCGTCCAGGCCAAGGGCTGGAAGGTCGGCAATATCGACGCCACCATCGTTGCCCAGGCGCCGAAGATGGCCCCGCATATCGACACCATGCGCCAGTTGATCGCCGAAGACCTGCAGGTCGAACTGGACCAGGTCAACGTCAAGGCCACCACCACCGAAAAGCTCGGCTTTACCGGGCGTGAGGAAGGCATTGCGGTTCACGCCGTCGCGCTGTTGCTGCCGGCATGACTGAACTCGAACTGCTGGGCCCGCGTGCGTCGGGTGAAGCGCTGGGCAGCGCAATTCTCAAGGCCTGCGCCGAAGACTTCCAGGTCGACGAAGTGCTCGACATTCCCCTGAGCGGCGCCGGTGAGCACCTGTGGCTGTGGGTCGAAAAACGCGACCTGAACACCGAAGAAGCTGCCCGCCGCCTGGCCCGTGCTGCCGGTGTGCCGGTACGCAGCATCAGCTACGCCGGCCTCAAGGACCGCCAGGCCCTGACCCGCCAGTGGTTCAGCCTGCACCTGCCGGGCAAGGCCGACCCTGACCTGAGCGCGGCCGAAAACGAAACCCTGAGTATCCTCAAGCAAACCCGCCACTCGCGCAAACTGCAGCGTGGCGCGCATTCGGCCAACGGTTTTACCTTGCGCCTGACTGGCCTCAAGGCCGAGCATGCGGCACTGGATACCCGGCTTGAGCAGATCCGCAGCCAGGGCGTGCCGAACTATTTCGGCACCCAGCGCTTCGGCCACGGCGGCGGCAATGTGCACGACGCCCGCGACTGGGCCAACCGCCAGGCGTTGCCGGAGCAGCGCAACGTCCGTTCGCGGCTGCTTTCCACTGCCCGCAGTTACCTGTTCAACCAGGTGCTGGCTCAACGTGTCGCCAATGGCAGTTGGCAGCAGGCACAGGTTGGTGATCTGCTGGCGTTTACCGACAGCCGCAGCTTTTTTCCGGCCGGCGAGGCGGAATGCTCCGATCCACGCCTGGCGATTCTTGACCTGCACCCCACCGGCCCGCTGTGGGGCGAAGGCCAGTCCGGCGCCAGCGGAGCGGCCGGCGAACTCGAGCAACGTATCGGTGAGCAGCATGCGGCCTTGTGCCAATGGCTGGCGCGGGCGGGCATGAGTCACGAACGACGCATTCTACGACTGCCCATTAGCGGGCTTACGTGGCATTATCCCGAGCCTGATATCCTGCAACTGGAATTCGTCCTTCCGGCCGGATGCTTCGCCACCGTGGTGGTGCGCGAGCTTGTTGATCTGGTGCCGGCAGGGCAGACGGACAGCCCATGCGTATTCTGATTTCGAACGACGACGGGGTTACCGCACCCGGTCTCGCCGCGCTGCATGCTGCGCTGGCGGATTATGCCGAATGTGTGGTGATCGCCCCGGACCAGGACAAAAGCGGCGCCAGCAGCTCGCTGACGCTCGACCGGCCGTTGTGCCCGCAAACCCTGGCCAATGGCTTTATCAGCCTCAACGGCACGCCGACCGATTGCGTCCACCTGGGCCTCAACGGCTTGCTGGAGGCCCCAGTGGACATGGTGGTGTCGGGTATCAACCTGGGCGCCAACCTGGGCGATGACGTGCTGTATTCCGGTACCGTGGCTGCGGCGCTGGAAGGGCGCTTTTTGGGTGGTACTTCGTTTGCCTTCTCGTTGCTCTCGCGTTTGCCCGACAACCTGCCGACGGCCGCCTATTTTGCCCGTAAACTGGTCGAAGCCCATGCCAGCCTCGAGCTACCGCCACGTACGGTGCTCAACGTCAACATCCCCAACCTGCCGCTTGAGCATATCCGCGGCATCCAGTTGACCCGCCTCGGGCATCGCGCCCGCGCGGCGGCGCCGACCAAGGTGGTCAATCCGCGAGGCAAGGAAGGCTACTGGATCGCCGTGGCCGGCGATGCCGAAGACGGTGGCCCGGGCACGGATTTTCATGCGGTGATGCAGGGCTACGTCTCGATCACGCCGCTGCAGCTTGACCGGACCTTCAACGATGCCTTCGAGCGCCTCGATGGCTGGCTGGAGGGGCTACTCTGATGCGCGAACAGGATGATCTGATGCGCCATGGTATCGGTTTTACCTCTGAGCGAACCCGCGAGCGGTTGATCAAGCGCCTGATCGAAGAAGGGGTCTCCAACCCCAAGGTGATCGACGTACTGCGCCGTACGCCCCGGCACCTGTTCGTCGATGAAGCCCTGGCCCACCGCGCCTACGAAGACACGGCGTTGCCCATTGGCAACAACCAGACCATCTCCCAGCCGTTCATGGTTGCGCACATGAGCGAGCTGCTGCTTGAAGCCGGCCCGCTGGACAAGGTGCTGGAGATTGGCACAGGTTCCGGCTACCAGACTGCGATTCTCGCGCAACTGGTGGAGCGGGTGTTTTCTGTCGAGCGCATCAAGGTCCTGCAGGATCGTGCCAAGGAGCGCCTGATCGAGTTGAACCTGCGCAACGTGGTGTTCCGTTGGGGCGATGGTTGCGAAGGCTGGCCGGCTCTGGCGCCTTACAATGGCATTATCGTCACCGCCGTGGCGCCAGAGGTGCCGCAGGCCCTGCTCGACCAGCTCGCCCCGGGCGGGCGCATGGTCATTCCGGTAGGGCCGGCCGGTGAAACCCAGCAATTGATGCTGATCGTTCGCGAAGAGCACGGCTTCTCGCGGCGGGTGCTGGGTGCGGTGCGCTTTGTGCCGTTGCTCAACGGTCCATTGGCCTGACCGGGCTTTTTTTTCGCCCGGGCGAATTTCGCCAGCATTGCCCTGTCTATCTGGCGGGCTACCATAATCTGTTGCAGATCACGTTTAGCAATGGCCTGACGTCCGCATGGCGGCGCGCTCGGGTATAATTGCAACAATATTGCATTTTTAACATCGGTCACCATTAGAGGGAGCGGCGGGTGGGTCACACAAACATTCGGCAGCGCAAGGATCCATCAAGCTTCAAGCTTCTGCTGATTGCACTGGCCGTGGGCACGCTAGTGACGGGGTGCACCAGCACGTCCTCCAACAGTGTTCGGGTGGTCGATCGCAACAACGCCGCGCCCAAACGCCCTGTGGTCACCACCGGTCAATACGTGGTGCGCCCCGGCGACACCCTGTTCTCCATTGCCTTTCGCTACGGCTGGGACTACAAGGCCCTGGCTGCGCGCAACGGTATTGCCCCGCCATATACCATTCGCCCGGGCCAGGCGATCCGTTTCGATGGCCGCTCCAGTGGCCCGGCGCCCGTTGCGGGCAGCACGGTGGTCACCAGCTCGCCTTCGTCCTCGAGCAAGACCACCATCATCAAGCGTCCGCTGGACAGCTCCGGTAAACCGATAACGCCGCCGCCCACTACGGCGCCTGCAACCACGCCAAACACCCCGCCAGTTGCCCCGGTGGCGACCACCACGGCACCCGTGCAGGTGCCACCGGCTGGGCGCTCCACGGCCGGCTGGGCGTGGCCGGCCAATGGTGTGCTGATTGGAAAATTCGCTTCAAACGGTAGTTTGAATAAAGGCATTGATATCGCCGGTGATTTGGGACAGCCTGTTTTTGCTGCATCTGATGGTTCAGTTGTCTACGCCGGGAGTGGCTTGCGGGGCTACGGCGAGTTGGTAATCATCAAGCACAACGATACCTACGTCAGTGCCTACGGTCACAACCGCAGGCTTTTGGTTCGGGAGGGACAGCAGGTCAAGGTAGGGCAGACAATTGCCGAAATGGGGTCCACGGGTACCGACCGGGTGAAGCTTCATTTTGAAATTCGCCGCCAGGGCAAACCTGTCGATCCGCTGCAATTCCTGCCACGTCGTTGATTGCTAGGCCCGGCCTGTTCCTCGCGTAGAGGGGACAGGCTCCAGCGCTGCCAGGGATAAAGGCGTCGCTCGAGTCTGAGTTCGAACTCAGCAAAGGACTATAACAATGGCTCTCAGTAAAGAAGTGCCGGAGTTTGACATCGACGATGAGGTTCTCCTGATGGAGACCGGCATCGTTTTGGAAACGGATGTGATGTCAGACGAACCTGCTGTACCTACGGTTCGGACCAAGGCTAAACAGGGCTCTACGCTCAAACAGCACAAGTACATCGATTACACTCGGGCACTTGATGCGACCCAGCTTTACCTCAATGAAATTGGCTTCTCGCCATTGCTCTCACCGGAAGAAGAAGTGCACTTTGCGCGCCTGTCGCAACGTGGCGATCCGGCCGGGCGCAAGCGCATGATCGAAAGCAACCTGCGTCTGGTGGTTAAAATCGCCCGGCGTTATGTCAATCGGGGGCTTTCGCTGCTCGACCTGATCGAAGAGGGTAACCTCGGCCTGATTCGTGCGGTCGAGAAGTTCGACCCGGAACGCGGCTTCCGTTTCTCCACCTACGCCACCTGGTGGATACGGCAGACCATCGAACGGGCGATCATGAACCAGACCCGTACCATCCGCTTGCCCATTCACGTGGTCAAGGAACTCAACGTCTACCTGCGCGCAGCCCGCGAACTGACCCAGAAGCTCGATCACGAACCGTCCCCGGAAGAGATCGCCAGCCTCCTGGAAAAACCGGTCGGCGAGGTCAAGCGCATGCTTGGGCTCAACGAGCGGGTATCGTCGGTGGACGTGTCCCTGGGGCCTGATTCGGACAAGACCCTGCTCGATACCCTGACCGACGACCGTCCAACTGATCCGTGCGAACTGCTTCAGGATGACGATCTGTCCCAGAGCATTGACCAGTGGCTCAGTGAGTTGACCGACAAGCAGCGCGAGGTGGTGATCCGCCGCTTCGGCCTGCGCGGGCATGAAAGCAGTACGCTGGAAGATGTAGGCCTGGAAATCGGCCTGACCCGGGAGCGGGTACGGCAGATCCAGGTAGAGGGGCTCAAGCGCCTGCGCGAGATCCTCGAAAAGAACGGCCTGTCCAGCGAGTCGCTGTTTCAGTAAAAACGCGATATCGTCGTGAAAAGCGCCCCGTCCTATCGGGGCGTTTTTGCATCTGGAGAACACCGAATTACCCGTGAACGGCTTCCCGATGGTGTTGATGAAACATCCGGGTTTGGGCGCGATCCGACAGAGATGTTGGTACTGTTCTAGTTCGTGTAAGCCATCGCTTACCCGTTATGTAAGTCATAGCTGTACGCTGTAGTAAATCGTTGTCGTTTTTAGTGTGCGCTTTTGTTTAACTTATTGATATATAACAAATATTTTGTTTATGACAGTACGGTTACCGCAGCTTTTTGAGAGCTTTGTGCTGTTGTGGTAAATCTTGGAAGCGCTAATATTTGTCCTGTGTCTACGGACTGACACAGGCTCTCAAGGATGAAAGCCAAAGGACATCGCAGGATGCGATTCATCAGGATGATGAAAGGGAACAAAGGGACTACGGAAAAAATGTGGGCGGGTTAAACCGCCCCTTTTTTTTGCCCGCAACAAACATAAAAAAGGCCCTCGAAGGGCCTTTTTTGTTGATCCGCGCGCTTAGCGCTCCAGATCGGCGATCTTGCCGGTCTTGCCATCCCACTCGGCGGCATCTGGCAGCGAATCTTTCTTTTCGGTGATGTTCGGCCAGATTTCCGCAAGCTCGGCATTGAGCTCGATGAAGTTTTCCATGCCGGCAGGCACTTCGTCTTCCGAGAAAATGGCGACGGCGGGGCATTCAGGCTCGCACAGTGCACAGTCGATGCACTCGTCCGGGTGAATGACCAGGAAGTTCGGGCCTTCGTAGAAGCAGTCCACCGGACAGACTTCTACGCAGTCGGTGTACTTGCACTTGATGCAGTTGTCGGTGACGACGAAGGTCATTTCTAATTCTCTCCTCAGGCGACGGCAGCGGTGCCCTACCAGACAGGGCCGCTCGGTTTGGTTGTTCGGCTGCAGGCCAGGCTAGTAACCTGCAGCGCCGCCAAACCGCGCGGGATTCTATCAGCTTGTGCGAGCGCGCGTTATAACAGAGTCTTCAGTGTATAGAGCATTTCGATAGCTTGACGCGGCGTCATGTTGTCCAGGTCCAGCTTTCCGAGCTTCTCGATGGCCGGATGCGGCAGGCTGGCAAACAGGTCGCTCTGGTGCGGTACGGCAGGTGCACCTTGCTGCAAGACAGGAGTTTCATGGGGCAGGCTGGCAGTTTCCAGTCGGCCCAGGTGTTCACGGGCACGCTGGATCACCGGTGACGGTACGCCAGCCAGTTGCGCTACCGCCAAGCCGTAGCTCTGGCTGGCAGGGCCGGGCAGCACGTGGTGCAGGAATACGATACGTTCGTTGTGCTCGGTGGCGTTCAGGTGCACGTTGGCCACCAGCGGTTCGCTCTCTGGCAATACCGTCAGCTCGAAGTAATGCGTGGCGAACAGGGTGTAGGCACGCAATTGCGCCAGACGCTCGGCAGCGGCCCAGGCCAGCGACAGGCCGTCGAAGGTACTGGTGCCGCGACCGACTTCATCCATCAGCACCAGGCTACGCTCGGTGGCGTTGTGCAGGATGTTGGCGGTTTCGCTCATCTCGACCATGAAGGTCGAGCGGCCGCCGGCCAAGTCATCGCTGGAACCGATGCGGGTGAAGATGCGGTCGACCAGCGACAGCTCACAGGCCGCGGCCGGAACGAAGCTGCCGATATGCGCCATCAGCACGATCAGTGCGGTCTGGCGCATGTAGGTGGATTTACCGCCCATGTTCGGACCGGTGATCACCAGCATCCGGGTGTTGTCATCCAGCGCCAGGTCGTTGGCCACGAATGGCGTGGTCAGTACCTGCTCGACCACCGGGTGACGGCCCTGGGTAATACGCATGCACGGTTCGTCGACGAAACTTGGGCAGTTCAGGTCCAGGTTCAGTGCACGCTCGGCCAGGTTGCTCAGCACATCCAGCTCAGCCAGGGCTGCGGCGGTGTCCTGCAACGGCGCCAGGTGACCGATCAGGTTCTCCAGCAAGGCGTCATAGAGCATCTTCTCGCGGGCAAGTGCGCGGCTCTTGGCCGATAGCGCCTTGTCTTCGAAGGTTTTCAGCTCCGGGGTGATGAAGCGCTCGGCGCCCTTGAGGGTCTGGCGCCGGATGTAATCAGCGGGCGCCTGTTCGGCCTGTTTGCTTGGCAGCTCGATGAAGTAGCCGTGCACACGGTTGTAGCCGACCTTGAGGTTGGCCAGGCCCGTGCGGGCTTTCTCGCGGGCTTCCAGATCGATCAGGAACTGCCCGGCGTTTTCGCTCATGGCCAGCAGCTCGTCCAGCTCGCTGTCGTAGCCGGTCTTGAGCACGCCGCCGTCGCGGATGACCGCCGGCGGGTTGTCGATGATGGCTTTGGCCAGCAGGTCGGCAAGCTCCGGGTAGGTCCCGGCGATGGCGGCCAGGCGCGCCAGGTGCGGCGCCTCAAGCTCGGCCATGGCGTTCTGCAGTTCAGGCAGGGCGCCGAGGGCATCGCGCAGGCGCGCCAGGTCCCGCGGACGGGCGTTGCGCAGGCCAATACGGGCGAGGATGCGCTCGATGTCGCCGATTTCCTTCAACTGCGGTTGCAGCTTCTCGAAGCGGTAGCCGTCGAGCAGGCAACGAATCGAGCCCTGACGCGCCTGCAGCACTTTCAGGTCGCGCAGCGGGCGGTTCAGCCAACGGGTCAGCAGGCGGCTGCCCATGGCGGTCTGGCAACGGTCGATTACCGATTGCAGGGTGTTGTCGCGGCCGCCGGCCAGGTTCACATCCAGCTCGAGGTTGCGCCGGCTGGCGCCGTCGAGCACCACGGTGTCGTCCAGGCGCTCATGCTTGAGGCTGCGCAGGTGGGGCAGGGCGGTACGCTGGGTTTCCTTGGCGTAACCGAGCAGGCAGCCGGCGGCGCCAATGGCCAGGGTCAGCTTCTCGCAGCCAAACCCCTTGAGGTCCTGGGTAGCGAACTGCTGGCAAAGGCTTTTGCGTGCCGAATCGCGGTCAAAATCCCACGGCGCACGGCGACGTGCGCCACGGCGTTTCTCCGCTGGCAGGCCCTGGGGCCAATCGTCGGGGATCAGCAACTCGACCGGATTGATGCGCTCGAGCTCGGCCAGCAGGTTTTCCCAGCCCTTGATCTCGAGCACGCTGAAGTTGCCACTGGTGATGTCCAGCACAGCCAGGCCGAACAGGCGCTCGTCACCCAGCACGGCGGCGATCAGGTTGTCGCGGCGCTCGTCGAGCAGCGCTTCGTCACTGACCGTACCCGGGGTAATGATGCGCACTACCTGGCGCTCCACCGGGCCCTTGCTGGTGGCCGGGTCGCCGATCTGCTCGCAGATCACCACCGACTCGCCCAGCTTCACCAGCTTGGCCAGGTAGCCCTCGGCTGCGTGGTAGGGGATGCCACACATGGGAATCGACTGGCCCGCCGACTGCCCGCGGGCGGTCAGGGTGATGTCCAGGAGTTTTGCGGCCTTCTTCGCGTCTTCGTAGAAGATCTCGTAGAAGTCGCCCATGCGGTAGAACATCAGCTGGTCCGGGTGCTGGTTTTTCAGCTTCCAGTACTGCTGCATCATCGGGGTGTGTGCGGAAAGATCGCTCATTGCAAAAACTTGGCTCGCAGTGTCGTTGTAGACCAAAGGCAAGCGGGCAATGGTACAGGGATTTTGCCTGGGCTGCCGAGGGCAAACGGGCGGGCGCGACCATTTGTCCGTGCATATTCATGCATTACAGTGTTTGCATTCTATTCAAGCTCCCGGCATTATGCATTTTATGCAAAAACGCAACGTAGCATCCGTCCTCAGAGCACTGCTCGATCGCCACGGTCTCTCCCCCACGGAGCTGCACCGGCGTACCGGCGTGCCGCAATCCACCCTGTCGCGTATTCTCAGCGAGAAAATCGTCGACCCGTCCGATAAACACGTGTCGAAGATCGCCGAGTACTTCGGCGTGAGCACCGACCAGTTGCGCGGTCGCGCCGAGCTCGGCGAAAGCCGTGAAGCCGCGCCTGGCCGCAGTCATGCAGAGTTGCACGATATCAGCCTGTGGGATGACGACACCCCGGTCGAGGACGACGAGGTGTCCATTCCGTTTCTTCGCGAGGTCGAGTTGGCAGCAGGATCAGGAAGATTCGTCATCGAAGAAAGCGAGAAGGCCAGCCTGCGCTTCGGCAAGCGCAGCCTGCGCCACAACGGCGTGCAGTTCGATCAGGCCAAGTGCGTGACGGTGCGCGGCAACAGCATGTTGCCGGTACTGCGTGACGGCGCCACGGTCGGCGTCAACGCCGGTAAAAGTGGCATCGGCGACATCGTCGACGGCGACCTGTACGCCATCAACCATAACGGCCAGTTGCGGGTAAAGCAGCTCTATCGCCTGCCTACCGGCATTCGCCTGCGCAGCTTCAATCGCGACGAGCACCCGGATGAAGACTACAGCTTCCAGCAGATGCAGGAGGAGCAGATCAGCATCCTCGGGCATGTGTTCTGGTGGGGTATGTACGCCCGCTGAGTAGTCCACGTCCTCAGAAAAGCCCGCTTCGGCGGGTTTTTTTTCGCCTGCAGGAAATCGGTCCAGCCCAGGTAGATCAAGCCTTACATGCATAGATGCATTTTCCTGCGCATAAATATTTCCACAAATGCATTGACTGTATATGCATCAATGCATAATCTTTGTCTCAAGCCGGTCGACACCGGCAGTGACAAAGGCAGCGATGAACAGGCCTGAACTGTTCAGAGGGTTGGCAACTGGCCCGGGTGTGCAGCGTAAAGCACCAGAAGCAGTTATCCGGCGGGCAGGTGGCCGCGGCCGGAAGAACAATTTGAAGCGGAGTCGCCCAGCGCACCAGTCGTGGCGGGCGGTTCGACAACGCATTACTGAAAAGCCTGGGGAGGCCGGGCTTTTTGGAATGCCGAGCGATCGGTTCTACCCAATACGCTGCTGGCACGATGCCGAGCAGCTTCAGTTTTGAAAGGGAATTTTTTATGGCGCTAGAGCTAGCGACGACCATTATTTACGGCGACGGGTCAGTTGAATTTATCAGTCTGAACCCTGGTCAGGTACGCGGCAGTATTCTCGGTAACTACCCGATGGGTAATCCCATGCTGGGAGCTGTTATTGGCATCGAAAATGATTACAAAGCTGCGCACGCTAACCTGGAGATCAACCTGCAGAAAGAACTCGACCTGTTGTCCAGTCAGTTTCCACCGCTGGCCGATACTGCGGCCGTCGTCGTGCTGGAACGGCAAGTGTCGGTCATCAATACGTTGCTGATTAAAAAGAATAGTGAGCTGCAAACGGAATTGAAGGCGGTTAAAAGTAGCTACAGTATCGGTAAGCTGATGGCTACTTATAACGCAACGCTTCTCAATGAACAGGTCGCCAGCCTGCTGGAGCGTCAGGGTAAACTAAATGCCGAAATCACTCGGCAACATGCGGCTATCGAAGCCCAGCGAAAAGCGCAGGAAGCAGCTCGAGTACAGGCTGAAGCAAAGCGAAAAGCCGAAGAAGCCAAACGCCTGGCTGACGAGAAAGCCAAGGCAGAGGTTGATTACAAGGCAGCGCTAAAGTTTACCGCAGATTTTTATAAGGACTTGGCGCAGAAACTGGGTGGGCAGCTAGCCGGGCAAGCTCAAGCATTGGCAGCGAGTGCCCAGGGTAAGCGCATTGGCAATGCTAAGGAGGCCATGGCGGCGTTCGAGAAATATAAAGACGCGTTGAACAAGAAGTTTAGTGTCAAGGATCGACAGGCTATTGCCAAGGCATTGGATTCGCTGAACAAGGAGCAAATGGCGAAAAACCTGAAGCAGTTCAGCAAGGCCTTCGGTTATGTCGGTAAAGCCATTGATTACGCCGACCTGCTGACAGAAATCAAGAAAAGCTACACGACGGGAGAGTGGAGTAACACTTTTCTAAAAGTGGAAACACTTTTTGCTGGCAGCGCCGCAAGTGCATTACTTGCCGTTGTTTTTGGGGCAGCCGCTTCGACGGCGATGGGCGCGGTTGCCTTTGCATTGTTAATGGCGATGACCGGTGCGTACATCGATGAGGCGCTGGTCAAGAAGTTCAACGATGCGGTCATCGCGCTGTGAAGGCCGCAAGCATACAGGCGGCTAACGCAGGCTACCTTTTTATTAGCAGGTAGATAAAGTAAGCGCCGCCTAAGGGAATCGCTGTCGCCATGCAGGCGAAATAAAACAGCGCAAAAAGGCCATTTTTAGCCGGCGTCTCTATGAATAATCCACGGCTCCAGAATTCCGGCGTTGAAAACCTGAGAAAGAATCGTTCGATCAGCTTTCTCGAGAATGGGAACAGCACCAGGCTTGCACTGGCAGCCAGGAAATACAACAGGTTTTCCTCTGCTGAAAATGAGTTGTCGTACATCCAGACTGCTGTCCCTATTGTGCACAGGCCTAGGGCGAGCAGGACGTTCTTGAAATAGTAGTTTTTTTCCATGGCGATTCAGGTGATTCAAATAATTGGATTGTATGTGGCGGGTAAAACGGTATTTCGAGTTTTCGCTATAGCGATGTATTCGCTGAATCTCTTTTCAGCCAATGCTGAGCCTTGTCGTGAGCCACGGCGCCTGCTCTTTCAGACGCTAATCGATAGATGAACTTTACCCGTTTTTACCTCGCAGGGGGGTAACGGTACAAAAAAGCCGCTGGCAAGCTGCCGAGCGGAACTACCAAGGAGACAGGACAGTGACAAACGAGCAACAGACGTTGCTGGAAATGCCGATCTGGCTGGTGATCGTCCTGGCCTTGCTGGGCGGCCTTTCCGGAGAGATGTGGCGCGCGGACAAGGCCGGTGCCCGAGGTTGGGCGCTTTTTCGGCGCCTGTTATTGCGCTCGGGGGCCTGCATGGTCTGCGGCGTGTCCACGGTGATGCTGCTGTACGCCAGCGGCATGTCGATCTGGAGCGCCAGCGCTTTTGGTTGCCTCACCGCCATGGCCGGCGCCGATGTCGCCATTGGCCTTTATGAGCGATGGGCGGCCCGGCGGCTGGGCATCGAGACGCAATCGCCAAACATGGAGAGCCCTGGCAACAAGGAGTGAGGCGATGAATCAGGTTTTTGCCGACGCGGACAGCTGCATCACGGACAGCACAGATGCTTTGCGTGCTAGGGTTGGCAAAGAATTGCCCAGTCTTGAAAGGAATCCCATGCCTTCGGTGTTCTCTCAGATCACATCGCAGCCACCCAAATCACAGATCAAGATTTACTGCATGCTGGTAGTCGTCACGTCGTTGTTTGCAGTTTTATCCATGAGCAGCATTCAGGGCTATACCACGCCGAATCCTCTTCAAATGCAAGGCCTGGAAGGCCGGCTGACGGGGTGGTCCGAGGTGTGGAACTATGATCAATCGCTGATGCGCATGGGGGTAAGGTTCAGACTGCCGGGTGAACGCGAAGACCAGCGGCGGACTGTGTATGTGCCTAAAGATATTTTGCAATCCTCGCAACTGTCTGAAAAGGCGAACGTAGCGTTGCTGGTCGAGCGCATATCCGAGGACGTGATTGTTCGTGAAATGCACTCGCTCGACGGTCGGTTGCTGTTTGATGACAGCCTGCTCAAGCATGTTGTATCGGTTGGCGATGAGCGCGCGCAACGCGGGCTGGTAGTTTCCGTGCTGATGGCTGTGCTGAGTCTGCTGGCGGCTGTGGTGACTTGGTGGCGACACTTGAGAGCCCCGACGGATCACGCGACTACCCACTAGTCCCTTATCCAATGCACCTGGTTTCAACAGGTGCCTCGTGCCGCAACATCAAGGCACAACTCCCTCAAACCGACCGAGCGATGGCGCACGGATTTCGTGTGCCTGACGATAATGTTGCCGAGGAGCGCAGGTGAACGAATTAACGACGTTGCACGAGGCCATTACCGCGACTATCAAGGCCGCTATGCCTCAACTTGAAACCGTTGCAGCCTATACCGCAGCGGATCAGAACACGGCGCTTCCTGCGCTGTATCACGCTATAACCGGTTCTAAGCCCGCAGCAGATCCAGGCGATGGCCGCTGTTGCATCCTGGCAAGCTTCGAAGCACGCATCCTGGTTGATGCCGGTGTTGCGCCGGCACCGCTGTTGGTGACTGCCCTGGCAATGCAGTTGACCATTTTGTTGCGCCAGCAGTTCTGGCAAATGGACTTTGTCGAGGCTGCCAAAAATGTCCAGGCGTCGGTAGTCCAACCTGCAGCAGACTCGACTTCACCAATCAGTTGGCGGGTGCAGTGGGAGCAGGTGCTGTATCTGGGGGCCGAGCAATGGCCATGGCCCGTTGAACCGGGCCCGCTGGCCTTTGCCTTCAGCCCCGATACCGGTGCGGGCTTTGAAGCGGATTACCAATCGCCGGAGGATATGCAATGAGCTACGCCAGCGCCATGCACGACCGCATGCTCGCCGGCCTGGTGATTCCCTGCCGGGTGGTCGCTGTTGACCTTGCCGCCGCTCGAGTGCGAGTGGCCGACGGCGCCGGCTGGACCAGCGCCTGGTTGCGCTGGCACAGCCAGGCCGCTGGCAAGGTGCGCCACTGGCGTGCGCCCAGCCTAAACGAGCAAGGGGTGTTGATCAGCCCGAGCGGTGAACCTGCACAAGGCACTTTCGTGCCTGGCCTGTACGGCAACGCCGGGGCGCCAGCGGACAATCGCGAGCATGTCGAGGTCTGGCGCTTCGACGATGGTGGCTCGCTGGTCTACGACTGGCAGGCCCGCAGCTACAGCATCGAGCTCCCCAGCGGTACCGTCAACATCAAGGTTGGCAGCAGCTCTGCAGTGGTAACGGATCAGGCCATCACCGCGAATGCTGCGAGTATCACCCTGACTGGCGAGGTGCACATCAACGGACCCCTGCGGGTAACCGGCGACATCCTCGGCGGCGGTAAGATCATCGACACCGGCGGCAACACCGCCAATCACAAACACTGAAAACCGGCCCGCCCACTGCGGGCTTTTTTACGCCTGGAGAACATCAATGATCGGCATGGATCGCCGGAGCGGCCAGCCGTTATCCGGCATTGCACATTTGCGCCAGTCCATCGAAGACATCCTCACTACGCCACTGGGCAGCCGGCGCATGCGCCCGGAATACGGCAGCAAGCTGCGCCGCTTCGTCGACTTGCCGGTCAACGAAGGCTGGAAAAGCGCGGTGCAGGCGGAGGTGGCGCGCGCACTGGGCCGTTGGGAGCCACGACTGAAGCTGGAGCGGGTCCGAGTAACGGCAGTGGTGGGCGGGCAGATCACTCTGCAACTGAGCGGACAGTACCAGGGCGCCAACCAGACTTTGGAGGTGACGGCATGAGTAGTGTGGATCTTTCGGCGCTGCCCGCGCCGCAGGTTCTGGAAGACCTCGATTTCGAGGAACTCTTCCAGGCTGACCTGGCGACCTTCCGGTCGCATATGGGCGACAACTGGGACGCCGCAGTCGAAAGCGACCCGGTGAACAAACTGTTGGAAGTCGGCGCCTACCGCAAGCTGCTCAACCGCGCACGGGTCAACGATGCCGCCAAGGCACTGTTGCTGGCTTATGCGCAGGGTTCCGATCTGGATCAACTGGCGGCCAATGTACAACTGCAGCGCCTGGTGGTGCAGGCTCAGGACACCAGCACGGTGCCGCCAACGCAGCTGGTGCTCGAGGAAGACGACGCCCTGCGTGAGCGAGTGCAGCTGGTCTATGAAGGGCTGACCACGGCGGGTCCGCGCAACAGTTACATCCTGCATGCCCGCAACGCTTCCGGCCTGGTGGCCGATGCCAGCGCCGAAAGCCCGTCGCCGGCCCAGGTGGTGGTGACGGTGCTGGCGCTCGAAGGCGATGGCAGCGCCACAGCTGCGCTGCTGGACACCGTGCGGCTCAAGCTCAATGACGATGACGTGCGCCCGGTGGGCGACCGCCTGACGGTACAAGGTGCGCAGATCTTGCGCTACCGCATCGATGCCATGGTGCACATGAGCGGCAGCGGCCCGGAGGTTGAAGCGACGCTTGCCGAGTGCAAAAGCCGGCTGCAAGCCTGGGTCAATCCGCGCCGGCGCCTGGGCGCTCAAGTTGCCCGTTCCGGCGTGGACGCCCAGTTGCATATCAACGGCGTCAGCCGAGTCGACCTGAACAACTGGACCGACATCCGCCCGACCCAGGCGCAAGCGGCCTGGTGCGAAGGGATCACCGTGACGCGAGGAAGCTGACATGGACAGTCTGCTCCCGCTCAACAGTACCGATCTCGAACAGGCCATCGAAGCCGCCGGCTTTGAAACCACCGAAGTCCCCCTGCGTGCGCTGTACAACCCCGACACCTGTCCGGCGCACCTGCTGCATCAGTTGGCCTGGGCCTGGTCGGTGGATCGCTGGGATGAAACCTGGCCGGAGGCAATCAAGCGTTCGGTGATCCGCTCGGCGTTCTATGTGCATGCGCACAAAGGGACCATTGGCGCGTTGCGCCGGGTGGTGGAGCCGCTGGGTTACCTGATCGACGTGGAGGAGTGGTGGCAGACGCTACCGCAAGGTGTGCCGGGCACCTTTGCCCTTCAGGTCGGGGTGCTGGAGAACGGAATCTCCGAGGCAATGTACCTGGAACTGACCCGGCTGATCGATGACGCCAAGCCGGTCAGCCGCCACCTGACGGGGCTTGCGATCACGCTCGCCAGCAGTGGCTATCTGCGCCTGGGAATAAGCCTTTCTGAAGGCGATGAAATCGACATTTTTCCGCCGACCTCTCGCGACATTGAAGTCAGCGGCAGCTATGGCCTTGTGGGCCGTGAACACCAAATTGAAACCCTGGACGTGTACTCATGACTGACCAGACAAGCCAGTTCTTCGCCATCCTGACTGCGGTGGGGGAGGCCAAGCAGGCCAACGCCAACGCCCTGGGCGTGCCGTGGAGCTTTGCGCAAATGGGGGTTGGTGATGCCAACCTGACCGACCCGATCCCATCGAGGGATCAGAAAAAGCTCATCAACGAACGCCGCAGGGCGCCGCTCAACCAGGTCAAAGTGGATCCGGAAAACGCCAGCGTCATCATCGCGGAACAAGTGATACCGCCGGATGTGGGTGGCTGGTGGATTCGGGAAATTGGTCTGTATGACGCAGACGGTGATCTAGTTGCGGTAGCTAACTGTGCGCCAAGTTTCAAACCGTTGCTCAGTCAGGGAACCGGCAAGACGCAGGTAGTTCGGCTTAACATCGTTGTCACTAGCGCGACAAACGTTGAACTGAAGGTCGATCCTTCAGTGGTGTTGGCAACTCGTGAGTATGTTGATGCATCCTTACTTAACGTATTGCCTCGAAATCGTCCGGCAGGTACCTATACCAAGGTACAGATCAACGAGCGTGGAGTTGTAGTAGCGGGTGCCAATCCGAGCACTCTGGCAGGATTCGGTATCACCGATGCGATGGCCAAGGATGCCGGTGGTTTGATGACTTATGCTCCAGGCGTGGATGGCAAGATTTACCTCTTGCCCGGTAGTCAGTTCTTCTCTGCTGTGCCGCAAACCGCTGACCGCCCCTCAGGCGTTGATTACGGTACAGGGGTACATATCAAGTTCCCGGACGGATTGACCGGATTTGATCTGCTTTCTGGTACCAGTACAGAATGGTACGGCGTCCGTCAATTCTCGGGGGCGGGAGCAGGCGCGTGGCGTGTGCTCTGGCACAGCGCAAACTTTGACCCGAGCAGCAAAGCTGACAAGTCTGCATTGGTCGTCCCTGTCGTATCGGTGAATGCTTCAAAAACGCTCACTGCAGCAGAGTTGGGGCTGGTGCTGGTGGATGCAACAGCGTCATCGGTGACCCTTACTTTGCCGGCCGCCAATGCAGCGCTCGGGGTTCGGGATGTAATGGTTCGCCGCGTGGATGGGGCGCAGACCACGCTGCTGATCAGGGCCGCGGGCTCAGACAAGATCAAGTTTCACACCCATTTGCGTGCTGAGGGTTATCAGTTCTTCCAGTTGTTGGGGGCTGGCGATTTCTGGCACCTTCGCAGCGATGGTGCGTGTAATTGGTACCCCATCAGCCGCCTCGACGATTCACCGCTTGGCCGAGTATTCATCGAGACTGCGATAGTGCTGGCACCTGGGGGCTATGGTGCCCCAGATGGAACTATCTACAGTCGTAGCAGCTGGCCTTGGTTGTGGGACTTCGCGCAGCAATCCGGAATGTTGGTGGCCGATAGTGCTCGTGCCGGGATGGAAGGGTGCTGGACCACTGGCGATGGTAGCAGCACCTTCCGTTGCCCCGACGTACGTGGTGAACATCCCCGCTTCCTTGACTCTGGTCGGGGCATTGATGTGGGACGGATACCGGGGAGTTGGGTGCCTGACCAGGTCAAGGCGCATAGCCATTCCTACAATGTGGCCTCGGCTAACACCGGCAGCGGTGGCACGCAAAATCCGATTCCTACCGATACTCCTGGGACCACCAAGCAGACAAATATGTCAGGTGGCGAGGAAAACCGCGTGCGCACCATTGCGTTCCCTGCGCGCATGAAACTGATTTAAGGCCATCCAGCCAATACCTTTCTGCATGAAGGACCGTGCTCACCTGGTTGGTCAGCTTAACTCACCCCCAAAAGCCCCGCACCGCCGGGGCTTTTTCTTACCCGCAAAAAACCTTCTGAAGGCTCCGCACCGCGGGGCCTTCGCATTTCTGGAGACTTAATATGAGTGGATTCTTCCACGGCGTTACCGTAACCAACGTCGACACCGGCGCACGTACCATCGCGCTGCCTTCTTCCTCGATCATCGGCTTGGTCGACACCTTCACCGAAGGCCCGGGCGCAAGTGCCAAGGCTAACGACCTGGTGCTGATCACCAGCGAGCGTGAAGCCGTCGCCGCCTTCGGCGCCGACTCGGCAATCACCCGCGCTTGCCAGGCGATCTACAGCCGCGCCAAAGCGGTGATCGTCGCGTGCGGCGTGGCCAAGCTCGAAGAAGAGGCCGAGCAGACCTCGGCCATCATCGGCGGCGTGCTGGCCGACGGCAAACGCACCGGCCTGCAGGCGCTGCTGGACGGCAAAAGCCGTTTCAACGCCCAGCCTCGCCTGCTGGTGACGCCAAAGCACAGCGCCACCCTGGCGGTCGGTACTGCCCTGGTGGCCCTGGCCGACAAGCTGCGCGGCCTGGCCATTATCGATGGCCCGAACACCACCGACGAGGCAGCCATTGCCTACGCCGAGAACTTCGGCGCCAAGCGTGCCTACCTGGTCGACCCGGGCGTGCAGTACTGGGACACCGGCAAGAGCGCCACTCTCGATGCCCCGGCGTCGGCCTGGGTCGCCGGCCTGTTTGCCTGGACCGACAGCGAATACGGTTTCTGGGCCTCGCCGTCGAACAAGGAGTTCGTCGGCATCACTGGTACCAGCCGCTCGATCGAGTACCTGGATGGCGATGCCACCTGCCGGGCCAACCTGCTCAACAACGCCAACATCACCACCGTGATCCGTGATGACGGCTTCCGTCTGTGGGGCAACCGCACCCTGAGCAGCGACCCTAAGTGGACCTTCGTCACCCGCGTGCGGACCATGGACATCGTCATGGACGCGATCCTCTACGGCCACAAGTGGGCGGTGGACCGCTCGATCACCGCGACCTACGTCAAGGACGTGACCGAAGGCCTGCAGGCGTTCATGCGTGATCTGAAAGCCCAGGGCGCAATCATCAATTTCGAAGTGTTCGCCGACCCCGAGCTGAACACCGCCAGCCAGCTGGAGCAGGGCAAGGTGTACTGGAACATCCGTTTCACCGATGTGCCGCCCGCCGAGAACCCGAATTTCCGAGTCGAGGTCACCAACCAGTGGTTGACCGAAGTCCTCGACCAAGCCGTTTAAGGAGCAATAACCATGGCAATGATTCCCGAAACCCTGGCGAACCTGAACCTGTTCGTCGATGGCGTCAGCTTTCAAGGCGACGTCCCCAGCCTGACCCTGCCCAAGCTCACCCTGAAGATGGAGGAGCACCGTGCCGGCGGCATGGACATGGCGATCGAAATCGACCAGGGCATGGAGAAGCAGGAAGCCGGCTTCGTCACCACTGGCGTGCGCCGTGAGTCGCTGAAGTTCTTCGGCCTGGCCGACGGCTCGGCCTTCAACGGCACCTTCCGCGGTGCTTTCAAGGGCCTCAAAGGCAAGATCACCCCGGTCATCGTCACCCTGCGTGGCGCGCTGAAAGAAGTCGACATGGGCGACTGGAAGCCGGGCGACAAGGCCGAGATCAAGCACAACGTGGCCGTGACCTACTACAAGCTCGAAGTCGACGGCCGCCTGGTCTACGAGATCGATCCGCTGGGCATGAAGCGCGTCATCAATGGCGTCGACCAGCTCGCCGCCCAACGTTCGGCCCTGGGCTTGTAAGGAGGCGACATGACTCAAACCGCGAAAATGCCGAGCTGGCTGAATGTCAGTGCCGAACGTGTCGTCGTTCAACTGAGCAAAGCCAGTGAGGCCAACGGCATGCAGGTTGACAGCCTGTCGCTGCGTGCACCCACCGTGCGCGACATCCGCACCGCCCAGTCGGCGGCCAGTGGCGATGATGAGCAGCGCGAGCTGAACCTGTTTGCCTCCCTGGCCGAGGTCGGGGTCAAGGACCTCGAAGGGTTGTCGCTCAAGGACTATGGCCGCTTGCAGGTGGGCTATTTTCGTCTGGTGCAAGACGACGAGCTTTGATCCCGGGTTGCAGAAGGCGGCGGCAAAGCGGCTCGCCAAAGAGCTGAACTTTACCGCCGCCGAAATCATGACCATGTCGTTTAGCGACATGGTCTGGTGGCTCACGGATTGAGCAGATAGCCCATGCATAGGGGGATCAGATGGCGAGCAAACTGGCGTTTGAGCTGGTAATCGGTGCCGCCGTCAACCCGACGGTAGGTACCGTTTTAAACGCGGTCGAAGACCGTATCAAAGACCTTGAGCAACGCGGCCGCAACGCCTCGCTGCTCAAGGACGCTGTTGGCGAGGCCATACGCTTGCGTCAGCAATGGAAGCAGGCTCACGACAGTGGTTCGGCGTCTGCTGCAGGATTGCTGCGCAAGCTGGAGCGAAACCTCGACAGTTTGCGGGCCCAGGGCGTACAGGTCGGCAAACTGGGCAAGGAGTACCAGCGGCTGGGGCGCACGGCCAGGAGCGCCGAGTTGCAAGCCAGGGGGCATCAACAAGTGGCTGAGGGCAAGGAAAGCCTGAAGTCAAATGTTGACCGCGCCACCACTGTCGTTCGCGCGGTGGCGATACCGACCAAGATCAGCGCGGACTTTCAATCGATAGTGCGCGATATCGCGATCAAGGCCGGGGTGGCTGGCAAACCGCAGGAAGCGCAGCTGGCCCGCACCTTCATCCAGACTTCGCAAACCACCGGCATGGCCCGCAACGACGTTGCCAACCTGGTCAAAAGCCTGGTGGACAATGGCATGCAAGCGGACAAGGCGCAGGCCTATGCACCGCTTGCGGCCAAGTTCGCTGTCGGTCAGGGCGTGAGTGGAGCGGATACTGCAGCGATCATCACGGCACTGCAGAACAGTGCCGGGATCACCACCCCCAAGATTATGGAGCAGGCGCTGCAAGTGATCGCGGTGCAGAGCAAGGCCGGCGGCTTTGAAGCCGTCGACATGGCCAAATCTTTTGCACCCTTGCTGGGCAAAATGGGCACCTTGGGGACTACCGGTCTGGCTGCCGTCAGCCAGGTGGGGGCGATGTTGCAGGTGCAGCGCAGCACGACTGGTAATTCAGATGATGCTGCAGGCAACCTCAACAGCTGGATGTCAGGCATCTACTCCCAGGACACGGTATCGGCCTACACCAAAGCCGGCATTGATTATCAGGGATCGATGAACACCGGGCTGCAGAAGGGCATGTCGGCGCTGGAGTCGAGCTTTGACCTGGCCCGGCGGTACCTCGAACTGACCAGCCCGGAAAAGGCCAGAAAGATGGCCACGGCCACTGAACAGATCAGCAAGGAGGCTGATCCGCAGACGGCCAGGACCCTGCTCAACGCCCTGGAGCAAAGTTTGCGTACCGGCAATACCTTTGCCGATGCACAAACCAGTGCTGCGCTGATGGCCTTTACTCAGAACCAGGCATTGTACAAGCAGATGCGTGATGCCAAGCCCAAGGAAGGCGAAGGGCTTGACCATGACCTGCAAATGCGTCGGCAAACCTCGACGGTGATCTGGAACGAAGCAATCGGCGCACTCGATGATTCGCTGCGCAGCATCGGCGATGCCATCCGGCCGCTCACCGATACGACGGCCAGGGTCATCACTTCCGTTGCCCAGGCCTTCACCACGCTGACAGACAAGTCGCAATCGCTGGTGCTGGGTATCGCCCTTGTCGGTGGTGCCGTGTCGGTGCTGCTCACGGCGTTGAGCGCGGTCAAGATTGGCCGGGGCGCGCTGAACATCGGTCGTGGTGTACTCAACGCAGGTGGTGTAGGAGGCCGTCCGCTTGAGGGTGGCCAAGGCAAGGCATCGGGATTGATGAAGATCGGTCTCAAGGTGCTGGGCGTAGAGACGCAGAACAATGCCCAAGGCGTTTTGGTTGTCAACGAGCCGCTGAACGTGTTCGTGGTCAATGCCGGTGACTTTCTCGGTGGTTCAGGAGGGCAGGGAGGCCGTCGCGTTCGCCGTGCGCCGCGTGACCAGAAACGATCTGGGAGGAGGACCGGAAACAGGGGCAGCCTTGCAGGGTATTCGGGGCCACCCGCGCCGATATCCCTCAAGGGTTTCACTTCTCGGGGCGGTACTGCGAGTATGTTCAGGGCGGTGAGCAAGGCCGCTCCCCTGGTCAAGCGCTTGCCGGGCGGGTCTGTTATCGACGCTGGCTTGAGGATTGTTGACACGTATCGCAATGCGCGCACGACCGCACAGAAGGCCAGGGGTTATGGCAGTGCTGCCGGCGGTTTCGGCGGTGCACTGGCCGGCGCCGCTGCGGGTGCGGCGCTGGGCTCGGTGGTACCTGTACTGGGGACTGCCGTGGGCGGGGCAATTGGCGCAATGCTCGGAGGTATGGGCGGCGAAGACCTCGGTGGCTGGCTGGGCAAGCGCCTGTTCGGCGCTGGCGAAAAGCCTGTTCAGGTAGCTGGGAGCGATACCAAAGAGGCATCGGCTGTCGCTGTACCGGGTGAGGTCGTGCGCTCGCTGGCGGAGCCGTCACCTGCAGCACAAACACTGTCCAGCCTCGCCAGTTCTACTGTGCAGAGCCCGGCGCCAGCACCGCAGATCAATCAGCAGTTTACCTTCTCGCCGAACATGCCGATCACCGTCCAGGGTGGATTGAGTGATCCCGCGCAGTTCGCCATGAACGTCGAGGCTATTGTCCGTCGCCAGTTCGACGAGCTGATCCGCCAGGCCACCAGCCGTCAGCTGTACGACGTTCCTCATGTTGCTTAAGGAGGTGCCATGACCTACATGGACCAGTTGCAATCCGGGCTTGGCGCCCTGGTGGCAGCAGGCGAAGCAGGGCGGCGCAGCGCGGACGGAATGCTGGCGCCGGTCAAGGAGGCCGCCGCCGAATTCATCGGTGCCGCCGCCGAGCTCGAGACGCTACCCTTTGTCGGGCCCGCCATTGGTGCGAAGCTGCAGCGCAGTCTGCGCGCTATCAATAAGGCCCAGGCCACTGTCGACCAGGCGTTGGCAAAATACGACCGGGCCGTGGCGGTGGTGGCGCAGGTGCGTGACGGCGTCGCCACGGTGAAGACCCAGATAGGCCGGGTCAGCGCCGCGATCAACCGGGTGGCGGGCAAGATCAGCCCGTCCCTGGCCAATATCCTGCCGACCAGCAGCTTCGCCCCCGAAGTGACGCCGGCGGCAGAAGCGGTCAAGCCGTTTCCACATTTGCTGATTGTGCAACCACTCAAGCCCGAATCGCCCGCTTACTACTTCAACCTCGACACCGCCGCGTTCGATGAACTGCGCCGCCAGAGCAGCTTTCGCTGGGCCGGGCAGGAGCGTCTGACGCGCAGCACCGCCCAACAAGCAGTGGGCTTGGGTGACGAGAAAATCAGCATCAAAGGGGCGATCTTCCCAGGCTTCAAGGGCGGGCTCGGCCAGTTGCAGGCGCTGCGCAGTATCGGCCGGCAATTGCAGCCGCTAACCCTCACCAGCGGTTACGGTGAGGTCCTGGGCACCTGGTGCCTGACGGGCGTCGATGAAGACCAGAGCAATCTGCTTGCTGGCGGTATTCCGCGAAAACAAGGTTTCTCACTGGAGTTTGTGAGCTATGGCGACGACCTGCAGAACCGCTGAAGGCGATGTGCTCGACACCTTGTGTCAACACTACTACGGCCACCTGAACGGCACTGTCGAGGCCGTGCTGGCCGCCAACCAGGGCCTGGCCGAGCAGATCCAGCCGTTTCGTGTCGGGGTACAGATCCTGCTGCCGGAGCTGCCTGCGGCGAGCGACGCTACGGTGCAGCTGTGGGATTGACGCTTGTCGATAACCGTTATCACCAGACCCCGCCGCGTGCGGGGTCATTCATTTCTGGAGACTGAACCATGCAGCCAGTGTTTCGTCTTGTTGCCGATGGCAAGGACATCACCGAGCTGATCAACGACCGCTTGCTGTCCTTGCGTACCTCGGACAAGCCTGGAATGGAGTCCGACGAGTTCGAGCTGCGCATTGACGACCGCGATGGCGCGGTGACGCTGCCGGCAAGGGGGGCAATGATCGAAGTGCACCTGGGCTATGCGGGCCAGGTATTGACGCGCCTGGGGCGCTATACGGTGGATGAGATCGAGCTGTCCGGCCCCCCTGACAGTATTGTCATTCGTGGCAAGGCCAGCGACATGCGCGGTACCGGCAAGAGCATCCGCAGCGGTAGCTGGGAGGATGTGCCGCTGCAGCAGATCGTGCGTGACGTTGCCGCGCGCAATGGCTGGCAGCCGGTTTGCCCAGTGAGCACTCGGGTGCCAAGGGTGGATCAGCTCAACGAGTCGGACTTCAACTTCATCACCCGCCTGGCAAGGCAGTACGATTGCACGGCCAAGATCGGCGACGGCAAGTTGCTGGTGCTGTCGCGTCAGGCCGGGAAGAGCGCCAGCGGGCAAACCCTGGGCGTCGTTACCATCCACCGTCGCGATGTGAGTCGCTGGCAGATTCGCTTGGCGGACAAGGGCACGCACAAGGCCGTGCAGACCCGGCATCAGGACCCCAAAAGTGGCGAGCTGAGGACTGTCGAGCTGGGCAATGATGCCTCGCCCGCCGGGCTGCAGCCCGTGCATAGCGACCGCCATCTCTATCCCAACAAACCTGCCGCCGAACAGGCTGCCAAGGCGCGCCTGGCGGCGTTCAACCGCAGCACTGCCAATGTGCGGCTGGAAATGGCCGGACGCACCGACCTGTTTGCCGAGCGCCTGATCCTGACCCAGGGCTTCAAGGAGGGGCTGGACGGCGAGTACCTGATCGAGTCGGTCGAACACACCTTCAGTTCCAGTGGCTGGGCAACCTCGGTCGACTGCAACGGCGGCAACAAAGGCAAAGCCAAGGCCAAGGGCAAGCAAGCCAAGAACCGGCCGGGGCTGCGCACGGTCCAGTTGCAGCCCCTTTGAACCCCAAGGATGAGGAACCCTACATGACGCTGGAGCAACTTGCTGCCGTGTTCCCCAACGCCCGCCTGAATGCGGGCGTTTTTCTACCTGCCTTGAACCTCGCCATGGCCCGTTGGGATATCGATACCCCACGGCGCAAGGCGGCTTTTCTCGCCCAGGTCGGCCATGAGTCCGGCCAGTTGCGCTATGTAAAAGAGCTGGGCAACGACCGCTACCTGGCGCGCTATGACACCGGCACCCTGGCCCTGCGCCTGGGCAATACCCCGGAGGCTGACGGCGACGGCCAGCTGTATTGCGGCCGCGGCCTGATCCAGGTCACCGGGCGCAACAACTACCGGGCCTGCAGCATGGCTCTGTTTGGCGACGAGCGCCTGCTCAAGCAGCCGCAATTGCTCGAGAAGCCGCAATGGGCAGCCGAGTCGGCGGCCTGGTTCTGGCACTCGCGCGGCCTCAATCAACTGGCTGACCGCGGCGAGTTCAACCGTATCACCCGGCATATCAATGGCGGGCTCAATGGCCTGGAGGATCGTCTGAATCTCTGGGCGCGAGCCCGTGAGGTGCTGTGTTGAGCCGTGTGCAGCTTGGGGCGTTTTTGCTGTTGACGCTGCTGGCCTGTGCGCTGACCTGGCAGGTCCAGGGCTGGCGCATGGGGCGGCAGTTGGCGGAGCAATCGGCGCAGCATGAGCAAGAGTGGCAAGCCCAGGCTGAATCCGCTGCCGCGCAACTGGTCGCCGAACGCCTGCAACACCAGGGGCTGGTGCTGCGGCTCCAGATCAGTGAGCAACAACATTATCAGGAGCTACTCGATGTCCAACAGACTCAGGCACGCCTGCGTGATCGCCTGGCTACTGCTGACCTGCGGCTGTCAGTCCTGGTCGAGCGCGACGCGGCCGGTTGTCCCGGTCTGCCTGGCGCCCCCGGCGCCGGCAGCGTGGATCATGACCCCGTACGCGCCCGACTTGACCCGGCGCATGCTCAACGAATTATCGCCATCACCGACGACGGTGATCGCGGACTGATCGCCTTGCGTGCTTGCCAGGCCTACGTGCGCGGGCAGGTGCGCTGAGCGCACATTTGTTTTATGACGTTTCAACGAAAAGGACTTTGTAATGGGTGAAAAAAATATTGTTGTCGATCGCGGCATCCCACCAGGCAACAGCGGTAACGGCAGTGGTGCCGGTAGTGGTGGGATACTCGGTGGTTTCTGGGGTAGCGGTGACATCAGCAGCGTGGTCGGTTCCGTTTCGGTATCGATCGATGGCGTCAGCAAAACCGGCGGTCCGGCGTTCAATGGCGCGGTAGTGTTCAATGCCACTATCGTCGAATCGGTGTTGTCTGGGGACGGCTGGCCCAGTATCGACGCCTACTACGACCTTGGCATTGGGGTCTGGGGCATTCTTCCGTACCAGATCCTCGAGGTGCGCGACGAAGTTCGCGACAGTTTCGTGCGCAAGGAGCGCAGCCTGCCGGAAACCCTGGACGCCGAGCAAAAAGCCGCTGAAGCCGCTGCTGGCAGTGATGCAGCCCTGAGTCAGGCGCAAAAGCTCGAACGCTCCATCGGTGCGCTGAAAGGGATGATGGCCAAACGCGATGAGCTGATCAAATTCAACCGCTTGCGCCTGTCCACATCACCCGGCAGCGAGCTGCTCGAGCGCAACATCGACAAGATGGTCGCTGATCTGAAAACCCTCGACGACGAACAGATCCCACCTGCCATTGACCAGGTACTGGACGTGCTCAGCGCAGGCCTGAGCCTGCACGTTGACCTGAGTGCCAACGCGATGCTGCAGGAGAAACTCGACAAACTGCAGGCACAAGCGCGCGAAGTAGCCGAGCAAGAGGCGTACAAAAGCGCACTGACTTTCGCCAGTGATGTCGGCAAGGAAGTCTCCAGCCGTTTCGGTACGCAGATGGGCAAGGCTGCAGATGAGTTGAAGCAGGGTATCGCTGGCAAGACGGTCAAAAGCTACGACCAAGCTATGCAGGCGTTTGAAAAACTCACGCGCAACCCGGGTTTCAAGATGAACCAGAAGGACACCGCTGCCATTGCCCAGGCCCTCAATGCACTGGATGTGGCAACCTATGCCGACAACGCTCAGCGCTTGGGCAAGGCGTTTGGTGTAACGGGTAAAGTGATCCAGGCAACGACGCTGGCGCAGAAGGCGGCAGACGGTTTCAGCAGCGGCGAATGGAAGCCGTTTTTTCTCGAGCTTCAAAGCGTCGCCGTGAGCACCCTGGTGGGGGCCGCCGCTGGCGCTGTGCTGGGTGCTGGCCTGGCGCTGGTGCTGGCTCCCGGTTTGGCCGCGGGTGCGGGTATCATTGCCACCGGGGTGATTCTGGCTGCCGTGTCGTCCTATATCGATGCGCAAGCGATGGAGTCATTCAACCAGATGGTGCTCAATGCCGTAGCACCCTGACGAACAAATGTAGGGGCGGATTGAAGGATGAATAGGCTGAAAGGGAACGAGCAGCAGCGTGCCTACCTGCATATCCCCTATCTGCTGGTTGCCTTCAGCCTGATACCGATCCTGCTGCTGGCCTGGCGGGTACCTGCCGAGGCACATGAGGGCTTCTACTTCGAGCTTGACCGATTTCTCGATGGCTGCCTGTTCGGCCAGGTGGGGGTTTGGTCGTCGCTGTTCCCGCTGACGGCCAAGGCCATCGGCAATTACATTGCCGTGGCGGCTCCGGTTTTTTCCTTGTGGATCACGGTAGGTATCATGAGGCGATCGCGGCTGCAGCCGTCGGCGCCTCCCCAGGTCTCGCCCGGAAAATATGCCTTGATCGCCCTGGGCTGTGTGCTGCTGGATGCTTTTCTGATCTACCAGAACTATTTTACCTTCACCGACTTTGCCACTCACTCGAGGAAGTTTCGCTTTTTCGGGTTGAGCGTGGTGTTGTTTCCGTTTGTCGCGATGCTGTCACTGCTGGCGTTCTACGTGATGACATTTTTCAGTTACAACCTGCTGTTTCGCTTCCCGCGCGAGGTACTGGCGCGGCGCAAGCATCGGCACTGAACAAGGAGCTTGGCATGGACCCGATCACTGCGTTGTCCGCCCGCCTGGGGGAACATCTGCGCCGTTTCAAGGCCCAGGTGAGCACCGCCGAATCCTGCACCGGTGGCGGCATCGCCGAGGCCATTACCCGCATCCCGGGCAGTTCGGCCTGGTTCGAAGCCGGCTACGTGACCTATTCCAACAGCCAGAAGACCCGCCAGCTGGCGGTGCCCGAGGCGCTGTTCGCGCAAGTGGGGGCGGTCAGCCAGGAAGTGGTCGAGGCCATGGTCCGTGGCGCCCAGGCCGCCAGTGGCGCGCGTTTTGCCGTGGCGGTCAGCGGCGTGGCCGGGCCTGATGGCGGCTCGCCGACGAAACCGGTGGGTACGGTATGGCTGGCCTGGGCCGATGGCAGCGATGTCAGCAGCGAGCGCAGGCACTTCGACGGCGACCGTGACGCGGTTCGCCGACAAACGGTAATCGCCGCGCTAGAGGGCTTGTTACAGCTTGGTGCAGAGTAAATCGCACATCGGGGGTAGGCGGGAAGAAAACCCTGTGGAATAATACTGGCTACTTATACAGGTGTTCTGGCCGTCAGGCCCTATCGATTACGTGAGGACTTCAATGGACGACAACAAGAAGCGCGCCTTGGCTGCGGCCCTGGGGCAAATCGAGCGTCAATTCGGTAAAGGCGCGGTCATGCGCATGGGCGATCACGAGCGCCAGGCGATTCCGGCCATTTCCACCGGCTCCCTGGGCCTGGACATTGCCCTGGGCATTGGCGGTCTGCCAAAAGGTCGTATCGTCGAAATCTACGGCCCTGAGTCGTCCGGTAAAACCACCCTGACCCTGTCGGTGATTGCCCAGGCACAGAAAGCTGGCGCTACCTGTGCCTTCGTCGACGCCGAGCACGCCCTGGACCCGGAATACGCCGGCAAGCTGGGCGTCAACGTCGACGACCTGCTGGTCTCGCAGCCGGACACCGGCGAACAGGCCCTGGAAATCACCGACATGCTGGTGCGCTCCAACGCTGTTGACGTGATCATCGTCGACTCCGTGGCAGCCCTGGTACCCAAGGCCGAGATCGAAGGCGAAATGGGCGACATGCACGTGGGCCTGCAGGCTCGTCTGATGTCCCAGGCGCTGCGTAAAATCACCGGTAACATCAAGAATGCCAACTGCCTGGTGATCTTCATCAACCAGATCCGCATGAAGATCGGCGTGATGTTCGGCAGCCCGGAAACCACCACCGGTGGTAACGCGCTGAAGTTCTACGCGTCGGTCCGTCTCGACATCCGCCGTACAGGCGCGGTGAAGGAAGGCGACGAAGTGGTCGGCAGCGAAACCCGGGTCAAGATCGTCAAGAACAAGGTGGCACCGCCATTCCGTCAGGCTGAATTCCAGATCCTTTACGGCAAGGGCATCTACCGCAACGGCGAAATCATCGACCTCGGCGTGTTGCACGGCTTTCTGGAAAAAGCCGGTGCCTGGTACAGCTACCAGGGCAGCAAGATCGGTCAGGGCAAGGCCAACTCGGCCAAGTTCCTCCAGGAGAACCCGGAAATCGCCGCGACCCTCGAGAAGCAGATCCGCGACAAGCTGCTCAATGCGGGTGCCGTTGAGGCTGCTGGCAAGGCTGCTGCGGTTACCGCTGAGCCTGAAGACGATCTGGCCGACGCTGAAGCCGGTTACTGATCGCCCCCATGTCCGCCGTACTCGATACCCCCGTCGCCGTAAGGCGGACAGCCATGGACCTGCTCGCACGTCGCGAGCATGGTCGAGTCGAGCTGACGCGCAAGTTGCGTCAGCGCGGCGCTCCCCCCGAATTGATTGACCAGGAGCTCGACCGTCTGACGGAAGAGGGCCTGCTCAGTGAAGCCCGTTACCTCGAAAGTTTCATCAGCTACCGCTCACGCTCGGGCTATGGCCCTGCGCGTATCCGTGAGGAGCTGGGGCAGCGCGGGCTGCACCGTGGTGATATCGACCAGGCCCTGCGTGAATGCGGGGTGGACTGGTCTGCGCGGTTGCTGGATGTCTGGCAGCGCAAGTTCGCCGGCCAGTTGCCTGTCGATCCGCGCAGCCGCGCACAGCAAACCCGTTTTCTGGTTTACCGTGGTTTTTCCATGGAGTCGGTCGGCCGCCTGTTGAGCGGCCGAGGTCTGGACGACTGATCCTCAGGTGACTTTCAGCGCTTCACGTGCCCGTTGGGTGGTGTGCATGGGTGTCGGTTTGGCCCAGTTCTCCGACAGGTTGATGAAGTCCACCAGTTCGCGCAGGCGCCCCTGATCGCGCCCGTTGAAGGCAAAGGCCAGGCGCGTCAAATGACTGAAACGTGCCTCGTCATGCTGCTCGCCGCCATAGGCGTGCTGATGAAAGTTGCCGCTCAGGCGCAGGTCTGCAAACCCTTCCTGCAAGTCAAACAGCGCCGCTTCACTGAGTGGATGTTGCATACGAATCACAAACTGGTTTTTCAGCCAGCGGCTGGAGTGGTAGTTGCTGTAGAACTGGTTGATCTCTTCCACCGCCTCATCGGCGCTGTACACCAAACGCAGCAGTTTCATGTCGCTGGGCAGGATGTAGCGGTTCTCTTCCAGTTGGCGGGTGATGAAATTCAGTGCCTCCTGCCAGAAGCTGCCGCCCGGTGAGTCCAGCAGTACCACTGGCACCAGCGGGCTCTTGCCGGTCTGGATCAGGGTCAGTACTTCCAGCGCTTCATCCAGCGTGCCGAACCCGCCCGGGCATAGCACCAGGGCATCGGCTTCCTTGACGAAGAACAGTTTGCGGATAAAGAAAAAGTGGAACGGCAGCAACTTGTCGGTGCCATCCACCGTGGCGTTGGCGTGTTGTTCGAACGGCAGCGTGATGTTGAAGCCCAGGCTGTGCTCCACCCCCGCGCCTTCATGGGCGGCGGCCATGATGCCGCCACCGGCACCGGTAATGACCATCAGGTCGGAGCGTGCCAGGGTCGCCCCCAGTTCCCGGGCCAGGGCATACATCGGGTGTTCAATGGGCGTGCGAGCCGAGCCAAACACCGTGACCTTGCGCCGGCCCTTGTACTGTTCGAGGGTGCGAAAGGCGTTATCAAGCTCGCGCAGGGCCTGCAGGGTGATCTTGGCGTTCCAGCGGTTGCGGTCGTCATGGGCCATGCGCAGGACAGTCAGCATCATGTCGCGGTACAGCGGCAGGTTGGGGCTGTTGGGTGCAACCAGGTTCAGTTGCTCCTCAATCTTGCTCAGGTCGATTCCGTTGTTCCTGAAGTGGCTCGATAGCAGTTCGTTCGGTTGGTAAGGCATTCAAACGTCTCCTTCTGCAGCAAAACCTCTGACCGGGCGGCAATGGGCTGCCCGGCCGCGACACTGCATGTGTCGCTGGCTGCCGTGGCTCGAGTGTGACCCCCGAGCATTGCAGTAGACCTGCAAGGTCTCAGTGCAGTGGTAATGGGTCCATACACCTTATTGTTGTTCACAACGTGGAATACAACGCAAAGCTTCGATGGGCAACCCCCTTTGCTTGCCCGGAAAGTACAGGGTGGTTGCTATCAATCTAGACCCTGGCGCGTATTTATGCCGAATGATCGGTGCTGAACCGGGCGCGAGAGGGACCGCTCGTCAGCTGGGATCCAATCATTGCGTGGGTCTGGTTAACTGAAACTCAGAGCGAGTCAGCGCAATGCAGGGAGGCTGCAGCATGCAACGGCTTAACCTTGAACTCGACGAGCAGCTATTTCAATTGCTCAAGCGCGCGGCGCAGGCCAATAACCTGAGCCTTGAACAGGAGTGCCTGCGACGGCTGGGGGGAGGGGAGCGGCACTCGCGGTATATCCAGGCCCTGGTGGCCGAACTGCGCGCCGATGAAAAACAACGGCGCGACAGGGAGCGGGTAGCCTGAGGCTGTTACTTGCTGACTTTCAACCCGCAGCTGGCGGCATCGAATGCTTGCTCGCTGACTGGGCGGTTGGTCTTGTATTCGGTGAAGCGATAGGTCAGCACCGCGCCTTTGGCCAGCAACTGGCGAAAACCGGAGTTCTTGCACACGCTGTCACCCAGTTGGCTGCGCACCCGGTTCGGGTCGGCCTGCATTTTTTGTGCATGGCTAGGGAGCACACTCAGGTGGTTGATCAGCTGTTTGCCTTCAACGGTATAGCCTTGGTCAAGGATGTCTTCGTTGATCGCCCGTGGCGTGCCCACGCTGCTCTGCGTGGCAACTTTTTGCAGCATCCGGCTCAGCTCGTATTCCTGCTTGGATGCGGCATTGGCCGCCAGGGGCAGGGCGAGCATCAGGCTCAGGGACGGGACGATGAAACGCAGCATGAATCTCTCCTGGTTCGGTAACTGGCAATTGGACCAACAACAGCGCACGGTGTTCCGTCACGGCGCAACGGCAATGCCAGCGGGTAGCGACAGGTTGAAGATTATAGGGAGTTGCTGCTTTAGCTGCACGGCAAATCCAGTCAACCGGTAGGCAGGCTCTGATAAACTGCCCGGGATTTCCGTCTTGCCGAGTCCGTGCAGTGCCATCCCTTTCTAGCCCACGTTGTGCCCAGTCATGAGCCATGCCGTATCGCGCCTGCGTGCCGAGCGCCTGGCGCGCAGTGTCAAACCCTTCGTTGCCCGTGGTTCCCGGGCGCCGCGCTGCCCGCAGTGCCGGGTGATTCCCAGCTATTGCCTGTGCGCCTGGCGCCCGCAGGTGCCGGCCGATTCGGGCATTTGCCTGTTGATGCATGACACTGAGCCACTCAAGCCGACCAACACCGGCTGGCTGATCGCCGACCTGATCGCCGATACCTCGGCCTTCAGCTGGCAGCGTACGGCAGTCGATGAGTCTTTGCTGGCCTTGCTCGAGCAGCCGCAGTGGCAGCCTTACATCGTCTTCCCCGGCGAGTTCGTCGAGTCTGGGCGGGTGGTCAACGAGGTGCAGCGTGTACCGGGCAAGCGCCCGCTGTTCATCCTGCTGGATGCGACCTGGACTGAAGCACGCAAGATGTTTCGCAAGAGCCCGTACCTGAACCGCTTCCCGGTACTGAGCCTGCAGCCGGAGCAGATTTCGCGCTATCGCCTGCGCCGCTCCAAGCGCGACGATCACTTCTGCACCGCCGAAGTGGCGGCCATGTGCCTGGAACTGGCCGGTGATCAACGCGCGGCCGAAGCGCTGGACGCCTACCTGGACGTGTTCACCACTCACTACCTGAGTGCCAAGCATCAACTGCCGCTGGATGAACAGGACACCGTGCACCAGCGTTTGCATACCTTCCTATAGTACAAGGGGCAGGCGCGGCACTTTGCGGCATAATGGGCGGATTGGTGGCCAGGGTGGGCGAGCAGGGCGGGTATTGAGCTTGACCACCCGGTCCTGGCTCGGCATCCTTGGCGCCGATTCGGGCACGACGAAGGCTTGAAACGCTGTTTTTCCCGGCCTCGATGTGCCGTTTGGGCATACGGCGTTGCCGTAGCCTCGAGTTGCCCGCCAGGCGCCTATTCTTCCTTCCTGCGCCTGCACAGAACAGGATCATTAGATCGATGGCCACATACGAAATCCTGATTGCCGATGACCACCCGCTGTTTCGCAGCGCGCTGCGCCAGGCCGTTACCCTGGGCCTGGGTCCGGATGTACGCCTGGTTGAAGTGGCAAGCATCGCCGAGCTGGAAACCCGCCTGACCGAAAAATCCGACTGGGACCTGGTGCTGCTGGACCTGAACATGCCAGGAGCCTACGGATTCTCTGGACTGGTCCTGCTGCGCGGACAGTATCCGCAGATTCCGGTGGTGATGGTCTCGGCTCAGGAAGAAGCTGCGGTCGTGGTCAAGTCTCGTGAATTTGGCGCCAGTGGCTTCATTCCTAAATCCAGCCCGCTGGAAGTGATTCAGGACGCCGTGCAGAAGGTTCTCGACGGTGAGGTCTGGTGGCCACCACAGGCCTTCGAGAAAGTCGATGTATCGGCTGAAGCCAAGGCTGCCAGCGAAGGGCTTGCGAGCCTGACGCCGCAACAGTTCCGGGTCTTGACCATGGTCTGTGAAGGGCTGCTGAACAAGCAGATTGCCTACGAGCTGAGCGTGTCGGAAGCGACCATCAAGGCGCATGTCACGGCGATTTTCCGCAAGTTGGGCGTGCGTACCCGTACTCAGGCCGCCTTGTTGCTGCAACAACTGGAATCGGTTTCAGCCAGTTAAGGCCATTGGCATTCACGCTTTTTTGACCCCGCCTAGACTAGGCTGCAGCGTTTTCAGTGGATGAAGTGACCTTATATGTCGTCGCCTTTCAAGGGCCAGACCGGCCTTAAACGTATTTTCAACGCCGCAGGCTATTCGTTCGATGGCCTGCGCGCTGCGTTCACCGGTGAGGCGGCGTTCCGTCAACTGGTGCTGCTTAACGTTGTGTTGATCCCGGTGGCGTTCTGGCTGGATGTCAGCCGCGCCGAGCGGGCGATCCTGATCGCCGTGTGCTTGCTGGGGCTGATCGTCGAGTTGCTGAATTCGGCGGTGGAGGCGGCGATCGACCGTATTTCCCTTGATCGCCACCCGTTGTCGAAGAACGCCAAGGACATGGGCAGCGCCGCCCAGTTCGTGGCCTTGAGCATGGTTGGCCTGACCTGGGCGGTGATCCTGCTTTAAGCGATGGTTGGCAGGACGATCTCGTCGCTGCGGCTGACGCCGGCGGTAAAGCTGCGGCACAGTTCGAGAAACTCGCGCATGGCGGAAGTCTGGTACTTCTGCTTGTGCCAGATGAAGAAGAACTGCCGGGCCAGGTCCAGCTCGGGAGTTTCTACCGGCACCAGGCTGCCGCGACGAAATGCGTCGCGCAGCGCCAGGCGTGAAATGCAACCAATGCCCAGGCCCGACTCGACCGCCCGTTTGATCGCCTCGGTGTGCTCAAGCTCCAAGCGAATGTTGAGGTTGGAGCGGTGGTGACGCATGGCCTGGTCGAAGGTCAGGCGAGTGCCCGAGCCCTGTTCACGCAAGATCCACGCCTCATGGGTGAGTTCTTCCATGCTCGCCTGGCCGCGTTTGGCTAAAGGGTGCTGCGGCGCACAGAACACCACCAGTTCGTCTTCGACCCAGGGCTGGACTTCCAGATCTGGGTGGTTGCAGTCACCTTCGATTAGACCCAGATCAATTTCGTAATGGGCAACCTGTTGCACGATATGCGCAGTGTTCTGTACATGCAGCTTGACCTGGCTCTCCGGGTGGATCTGCATGAAGCTGCCGATCAACAGGGTAGCCAGGTAATTGCCGATGGTCAGGGTCGCGCCCACCGCCAGCGAGCCGAAACCGGACTTGCCATTGAGCAGGTCTTCGATTTCCTTGGCTTGATCGAGCAGGGCCACCGCCTGGGGCAGCAGTTGATGGCCCAGGGCGTTGAGGCTCAGGCGTTTACCGGCGCGGTCGAACAGCTGGCAGCTGGACTGGCGCTCGAGTTCGGTGATAGAGGTACTGGCGGCCGACTGCGATAACGCCAGTATTCCGGCGGCCCGCGAGACGCTTTGGTACTGGGCCACGGCAACGAACACCTGGAGCTGACGAAGGGTAAATCGCATATCTATATAACCGATAAGACATATCTTGATAATTCATTTAACAGATATTGTCGCTGGCACTAGACTATTGCGCAATCGCGCTCTCGCTTAGCGCCGCGTTTTTCTTCAGGAGCCCGTACATGAGCAACATGAACCACGAACGTGTCCTCAGTGTTCACCACTGGAACGACACCCTGTTCAGCTTCAAGTGCACCCGCGACCCGGGCCTGCGCTTCGAGAACGGTCAGTTCGTGATGATCGGCCTGCAACAGCCAAACGGCCGCCCGCTCATGCGCGCCTACTCGATCGCCAGCCCGAACTGGGAAGAGCATCTGGAGTTCTTCAGCATCAAGGTGCCGGATGGCCCGCTGACCTCCCAGCTGCAGCACCTGAAGGAAGGCGATGAAATCATCATCAGCAAGAAGCCTACCGGCACCCTGGTGCTCGACGACCTGAACCCGGGCAAGCACCTGTACCTGCTCAGCACCGGCACTGGCCTGGCGCCGTTCATGAGCGTCATCCAGGACCCGGAAACCTACGAGCGCTTTGAAAAAGTGATCCTGGTCCACGGCGTGCGCTACGTCAACGAAGTCGCCTACCGTGAGTTCATCACCGAGCACCTGCCGCAGAACGAGTTCTTCGGCGAAGCGCTGCGTGACAAGCTGATCTACTACCCGACCGTGACCCGCGAGCCGTTCGAGAACCAGGGCCGCCTGACCGACCTGATGCGCAGCGGCAAGCTGTTCAGCGACATCGGCCTGCCACCGATCAACCCGCAGGATGACCGTGCGATGATCTGCGGTAGCCCGAGCATGCTCGACGAGACCAGCGAAGTGCTCGACAGCTTCGGCCTGAAGATCTCGGCGCGTATGCGCGAGCCGGGTGATTACCTGATCGAGCGTGCATTCGTCGAGAAGTAAGCAGCGCTGAACACAAAAAAGCAGGCCTCGGCCTGCTTTTTTTGTGCCTATAGATCCATCACCACTTCCAGCACCCGGATCTGATCCGCCTGCGGGTAGTGCCAGCGCACCTGCACATCCCAGAACCGGACCCCATACACGCGCTCGGGCGGCGGTACCTGATAGGCGGGGCGTGGGTCCTGGGCCAGGCATTGTTCGATCAGCTCCACCAGCGGCTCGGCAAGGCGCAAGGCGTGCTCGTGTGCCTGGGCCAGGGCAGTATCGCCCCAGCTCACGGCAATCGCTTCAGGCGGCGCGTCAGCCATCTGGTTGACCGCGCCGGCCACGGCATCAGCGTAGGGTACGTAGGGTTTGATATCGAGCACCGGGGTGCCGTCAAGCAGGTCGATACCCGACAACCACAAACGACCGGCCTCGACCTTTTCCAGCCTGACCACCGACTGACCGATGCCGTTGGGCCGGTGGGTAGCACGGGTGGCGAACACGCCCATGGACTTGTTGCCGCCCAGCCGCGGTGGGCGCACCTTCAGTCGTGGCTTGTCTTCCAGGGCCTGGTGGAACAGGAACAGCAGCCAGACATGGCTGACCTGCTCCAGGCCGGCCACCGCCTCGCCATTGTCGTAGGGTGGCAGTAGCTCCAGTACCCCACGGGCAGCTGGCGCCAGTTGCGGCTGGCGCGGGATGGCGAACTTTTCCTTGAAGCAGGAGCGAACGTGGCCGATCGGAGCAACGCTGTAGTTCATCGCCGGCTCAGCCACGAACCCGCAGGGTCAGGCCCTTGAGGAAGTTGCGCAGCAACTGGTCGCCGCAGGGGCGGTAGTTGTTGTGCCCGACCTTGCGGAACAAGGCGCTGAGTTCCGGTTTGGATACCGGGAAATCGGCGGCCTTGAGGATCGCGTGCAGGTCGTCTTCCTTCAGTTCGAAGGCGACGCGCAGCTTCTTCATGACGATGTTGTTGGTCACCGGCAGTTCGATGGGCAGCGGTGGACGGCTGTCGTCCTTGCCGCGCTTGAAGATCACCAGGCCATCGAGAAAATGGGCGATGACTTCATCGGGGCAACGCACGAAGCCTTCCTCTTCTTCCTTCTTGAGGTAGGTGGCGATATCGGCGGTGGACACTTCGAAGCCGCTCAGCTTGATGATATCGGTGAGCTTGGCGTCGTTGACGTCCAGCAGGTAGCGCAGGCTGCGCAGTACATCGTTGTGAATCATGGGGACAATCCTGTTCAGGCGCGCCGCCTGAGTGACGGCGCCATATTGCTTAGAATTTTTCGCTGGTTGCCAGGTAGCGCCACTGGCCCAGCGGCAGCTTGCTCATGGCGACGCCGCCCAGGCGGATCCGGCGCATGCTGACCGCAGTGACGCCGACGCTGCTGCAGAGCAGGTTAATGAGCCCGGCAGGCGGGTTTTTCAGGACCATGCGCAGGCGCGTTTCGTTCTGCCAACTGGCCTTGATCTTTGGCAATTCGTTGCCTTTCCAGTTGAAGCCACGGTTCAGCCGCTCCAGGCCGTGGGCAATCATTTCGCCGCTGACTTCGACGATGTATTCCTGTTCGAGCTTGGCCAGGTCGGCAGTGAGCTTACGGGTTACGCGCCAGTCCTGGGTGAACACCTGCAGGCCGCTGGCGCCTTGTTGCAGGGGCGCAACGCAGGTCAGGCGGGCGAAATGGCCGCGCAGCGGGCGACGGCTGTAGCTGTGCTCTTGCGACAGGCTGTCGGCGCTGATGCTGGCACAGGCGCTGTCGAGGTCGAGCTCGGCGGGCTGGTTGAGCAGCAGGGTGACCGGCTCCAGGGCTTCGGCCTTGGCGCCCTGGCGCAATTCGACCTTGTGCTCGGTGACCTTGAACTGCGGCTCGTCGATCACGGTGCCGTTCACCGTGACCCAGCCGCCCTCGATATACAGCTCGGCCTCCCGCCGGGAGCAACCGACCAGTTCGATGAGGCGTTTGGAAAGGCGAATGGGTTCAGACATGACGACAGCCGTAGACACAGGGAAAGGTGTCTATTGTAACTGCCTGGACGAGCTTGGGGCCGGGAACATTCGTCGATCCGGTCATTAATCTGCGGTTTCGCGGCATTTCAGAGGTGGATGACACAGGTCTTCAGCCGGAGCGGACAGACTGAGTACGAATTAGCCTCATGTGAAGTAAGGGGTAGGGCTGGCCCATGCCGTCCGTTTCCGAGCGGCCAACCACCTCAAAGCCCTGGCGCAGGTAGAAGCCCAGGGCCTGGGCGTTCTGCTCGTTGACGTCCAGTTGCTCGGCATGCAGCTCGTCGATGGCCACGCGCAGCAGTCGTGAGCCCAGGCCTTGACCACGTGCCTCGGGGTCGATGAAGAGCATTTCCACCCGCCCGCCGGCGACCCCGGCAAAACCGCGGATACGCTGCCTGGCGTCCTTGCAGCAGATCAGCATCACCGCGTCCAGGTATTGGCTCAGCAGCAGCTCGCGCAGCAGGCAGATGTAGCTGTCGGGGAGAAAGTCATGGGTGGCACGCACGGACGCTTCCCACACCCGCGTCAACTCCGGGTAGTCACGCAGGCTGGGAGTCTGCACGGTGATGTGCCTGCGCATTACGGTGGTCTCCTCGGGGTAAGTGAGGAAACGATAGTTGCAAAAAAAAGCCCCGCCATCGCTGGCAGGGCTTTTTTATCGGCGCCGAATCAGATCGGTTCGGCCCACATGTCGTACTCGTCGGCGTCGGTTACCCGGCAACGAACGGTGTCGCCCGGCTTGAAGCCGTGGTTGCCGTCGATGAACACGTTGCCGTCGATTTCCGGGGCATCGAAGAAGCTGCGGCCGACCGAGCCTTCTGCTTCGACTTCATCGATCAGCACGTCGATTTCCTTGCCGATGCGCAGTTGCAGGCGTGCGGTGCTGATGGCCTGCTGGTGAGCCATGAATCGGTCCCAGCGCTCCTGCTTGATGTCGTCCGGCACTTCGTCCAGGCCCAGGTCGTTGGCCGGAGCGCCTTCGACCGGCGAATACTGGAAGCAGCCGACGCGGTCGAGCTGGGCTTCGGTCAGCCAGTCGAGCAGGTACTGGAAGTCTTCTTCGGTTTCACCCGGGAAGCCGACGATGAAGGTCGAGCGGATCACCAGCTCGGGGCACTGCTCGCGCCAGTTCTTGATGCGCGCCAGGGTACGGTCTTCGAACGCCGGGCGTTTCATCGACTTGAGCACTTTGGGGCTGGCGTGCTGGAACGGGATGTCCAGGTACGGCAGGATCTTGCCGGCCGCCATCAGCGGAATCACGTCGTCGACGTTCGGGTACGGGTACACATAGTGCAGGCGTACCCAGGCGCCCAGGCTGCTCAGTGCTTCACACAGCTCGAGCATGCGCGTCTTGACCGGGCGGCCGTTCCAGAAGTCGGTCTTGTACTTGACGTCGACGCCGTAGGCGCTGGTGTCCTGGGAGATCACCAGGATCTCCTTGACCCCGGCCTTGACCAGGCGCTCGGCCTCGCTCAGCACTTCGCCGACCGGGCGGCTGACCAGCTTGCCGCGCATCGACGGGATGATGCAGAAGCTGCAGCTGTGGTTGCAGCCTTCGGAAATCTTCAGGTAGGCGTAGTGGCGCGGGGTCAGCTTGACGCCCTGTGGTGGCACCAGGTCGATCAGCGGGTTGTGATCCTGGCGCGGCGGCACGACTTCGTGCACGGCATTGACCACCTGCTCGTACTGCTGGGGACCGGTGACCGACAACACGCTCGGGTGCACATCGCGGATGCTGCCTTCTTCGACACCCATGCAGCCGGTGACGATGACCTTGCCGTTTTCCTTGATGGCTTCGCCGATCACTTCCAGGGATTCGGCCTTGGCGCTGTCGATGAAGCCGCAGGTGTTGACCACCACCACGTCGGCGTCCTCGTAGGTGGGCACGACTTCATAACCTTCCATGCGCAGCTGGGTCAGGATGCGCTCGGAATCGACCAGGGCCTTGGGGCAACCCAGGGAAACGAAGCCGACCTTGGGCGGGTGGGCGTAGGGGTGGTGGACATGACTAACCTCGGTGTTGAAGGGGTTGCCTGGCCGGGCAGGCGGGCAAACCTGATGGGCGCTTTGGGCGCCTCTGATCAAAAAGTGCGCAATTCTAGCGAGCGCAAAGTCACTTGACCAGCAGAAATGCGACGAACGCTCAGCTATGCTTCGCGCCAGTGTGCCTGTGTCTGGTGCAAGGGGCCTGGTGGCGGGAGTGATGGATGGTTCAGGCAAGTAGTCAGGCCGATTCCGGGCATTCGGCGGCAAAACCGTTGAGCCTGCTGGTGGCGGCGGTCGGAGTGGTTTACGGCGATATTGGCACCAGCCCCTTGTATACCCTCAAAGAGGTGTTTTCGGGCAGTTACGGCGTACCGGTCAATCATGATGGGGTGCTGGGCATCCTCGGCCTGATTTTCTGGTCGCTGATCTGGGTGGTGACGATCAAGTACGTGGTGTTCATCCTGCGTGCCGACAACCAGGGCGAGGGCGGCATCATGGCCCTTACCGCCCTGGCCCGGCGCGCCTCGGCGCCTTATCCGAAGCTCAAGGCGCTGATGGTAGTCTGCGGGCTGATCGGGGCGGCGCTGTTCTACGGCGACAGCATGATCACCCCGGCGATTTCGGTATTGTCGGCGGTAGAAGGTCTGGAGCTGGCCTTTGACGGCATCGATCACTGGGTGATCCCGGTCGCGTTGATCGTGCTGGTGGCGCTGTTCCTGATCCAGAAGCACGGCACCGCGCGCATCGGCATCCTCTTCGGCCCGGTAATGGTCACCTGGTTCGTGGTGCTCGGCGCCCTGGGCGTGCACGGCATTGCCCAGAGCCCGGAAGTGCTCAAGGCCTTCAACCCGATCTGGGCCGTGCGCTTCTTTATCGTCCACCCGGGCATGGGCGTGGCGATTCTTGGCGCCGTGGTGCTGGCCCTGACCGGCGCCGAAGCCCTTTATGCCGACATGGGCCACTTTGGCCGCAAGCCCATTGCCCGCGCCTGGTTTGCTCTGGTGCTGCCGGCGCTGGTGCTCAACTACTTCGGCCAGGGCGCCTTGCTGCTGCAGAACCCCGAGGCGGCGCGCAACCCGTTCTATTTACTGGCACCTAACTGGGCATTGATACCGTTGGTCGGTTTGTCCACCCTGGCCACGGTGATCGCCTCTCAGGCGGTGATTTCCGGGGCCTTCTCCCTGACCCGCCAGGCCATCCAGCTCGGCTATGTGCCGCGCATGCAGATCCAGCACACCTCCAGCGATGAACAAGGGCAGATCTACATCGGTGCGGTGAACTGGTCGCTGATGGTCGGGGTGATTCTCCTGGTGCTGGGCTTCGAGTCTTCCGGCGCGCTGGCCTCGGCCTATGGCGTGGCGGTGACCGGCACCATGTTGATGACCACCTTGCTGGTGTCGACGGTGATGCTGCTGTTGTGGAAGTGGCCGCCAGTCCTGGCGGTACCGATCCTGTTGGGTTTTTTGCTGGTCGATGGCCTGTTCTTCGCCGCCAACGTGCCCAAAGTTGTGCAGGGTGGGGCCTTTCCGGTATTGGCGGGCATCGTTTTGTTCATCCTGATGACCACCTGGAAGCGCGGTAAACAGATTCTGGTCGAACGGCTGGACGAAGGTAGCCTGCCGCTGCCGTTGTTCATCGGCAGCATCCGCGTGCAGCCGCCGCATCGGGTCGAAGGGACGGCCGTGTTCCTTACCGCGCGGCCGGATGCCGTGCCCCATGCCTTGTTGCACAACATGTTGCATAACCAGGTGCTGCATTCGCAGGTGGTGTTGCTGACAGTGGTCAGCGAAGACACGCCGCGGGTGCCGGCGCAGCAGCGTTTCGAGGTCGAGGCCTATGGCGAAGGTTTTTACCGGGTGCTGTTGCACTTCGGCTTCATGGATGAGCCGGATGTGCCGGCGGCGCTAAAACTGTGCCATCTCGAGGGGCTGGATTTCAGCCCGATGCGTACGACCTATTTCCTCAGTCGCGAGACGGTGATTGCCTCGCGGCTGGTGGGCATGTCGCGCTGGCGGGGGCAGCTGTTTGCCTTTTTGCTGAAGAATGCCAACGGCAACTTGAGGTTCTTCAATTTGCCGTTGAACCGGGTGATCGAGCTGGGCACTCAGGTCGAAATCTGAGGCGCCTGCCATCGCGGGTCAAGCCCGCTCCTACTGTAGGAGCGGGCTTGACCCGCGATGGAGCGTTCAATCCTGCTCGGCGACGCGGGTCTTGCCTTGACGGTTTTCGATGTCACCAATCAAACGCTTGGCCAGCGCCGGGTAGTTCTCGTCGAAGTGATGCCCGCCGGGCAGCTTCAGGCGCTCGCCGACGGCGGTATGGTCGGTGCAGCCGCTCTCGTCAGCCTCTTCTTCACCATACACGCAGACCACCTTGGAGGCTGGCAGCCTGGCCATCTCCGGGCCGGTCGGCGCTTCTTTGCCAGCATTGCCCAGCCAGCCCTCGACCTCGATCTCGAAGCTGCCACTGCGGGCAAAGGCCAGCAGGATCACCGCATCGATGCGTTTCTGGTCTTCAGCCGGCAAGCGGTTGTAAATCGCCGGCAGTACGTCGGCGCCGAAGGAGTAGCCGGTCAGCACGAAGCGTTTGGTACCCCATTTCTGCCGATAGTGCTGCATCAGCTCGGAGAGGTCTATGGCGCTCTGTTCCGGAGTCTTGTGCTGCCAGTAGTAACGCAGGGTGTCGATACCCACCACCGGGTAGCCGAGTTTGGCCATCTCGCCGGCCACGTCGCGGTCCAGGTCACGCCAGCCGCCATCACCAGAGAGGAACAGGGTCACGGTATCGGTGGTTTGCCCGGCGGGTACCTCGACCACCGGGATGCTCATGGCATTGCCATCTTCGCCAATCAGCGCCTGGGTCAGTTGAGCCTTGAGCACCTGCGGCAGGTGGATGTCGTAGTCGCTGATGCTGGTCTCGGCATTGGGCTGATCACGCACGAAGGCAGCGCTGGCGTCATCCGGGTTGTCGTTCCAGGCAACGCTCCAGTGGCCGTGGGCGGCAGACTTGGGCAGCGGCGTGGCGCAGCCGGGTTGCTCCAGATTGAAGTCCACCGAGATGGCCTGGGCTTTGTCATCCGACTGGTTGGCCAGCCAGCTCCAGGCCTGAGCCGCGCCAGGGCCGATACCGGCCACCAGGGTCGGGGCGCCCTTGAGTTGTTGCAGGGCCTGCTGCAGAGCCTGTTGCTGCTTGCTGCAGTCTGCGGGCGGGAGGACCACCTGGACCATCTGCGCTTCGCCGCTCTGGCTCAGGTCAAGCAGTTGTTTCTCGCTCAGGGCCTGGTCCTGGGGTACGGCAATGGCCACGCGCGCCTTGGCCCGAGAGCCTGGGTTGACCCGGATCAGGCTGCTGCCATCAGTCAGGCTCAGGTGCTCCAGGGTCGCCTCGGGAGCCGGCCGGGTCCACAGCCAAAAGCCCAGGGCTGCGGCCAGCAGGGCCAGCAGCAGGGGAGCCAGTAGGTACAGCCAGTAGCGTCGAATCATCAGCGTTTCACCAATCCGGTCAGGCCGCCCGCGATCAGGGCGGCGGTGTCAGCCAGTGCCACCAGCGGATCGAGTCCGGCCGGCACGGCCATGTAGCGAGGTTCCCAGTCCGGTTGGAATTTGTCCTTGAAGCGGCGCAGGCCCTGGAAGTTGTAGAGCTGTTCGCCGCGTTGGAACACCATCGAGCCCAGACGCTGGGTCAGCGGTGCGCCGCGTCGTGGTTGTAGCCCGGAGAGCGGCACCATGCCCAGGCTGAAGCGCGCGTAGCCGTGCTGCTTATAGTGTTGGATCAGGCCGATCATCATGAACTCCATGGTCAGCTTCGGCGCCTCGGGGTGGGCGCGCATCAGGTCGAGGCTGGCAAGTTCCAGGCTGCGGGTTTCCAGCAGGTTGGCAAAAGCCACCGGGCGCCCTTCGAAGCGGATCAGGGCAATCCGGAAGTGCTGCAGGTACTCAGGGCTGAAGCGGCCGAGGGAGAAGCCTTTCTCGCGCACGTTCTTGCCGCTGAGCCAGGCATCGGAGATGGCCTTGAGCTCTTCCAGCGGTGCCTGTCCCGGTTCGTGCACTTCAAGGCTAAGGCCGTCGCGGCCGCCGCGGTTCCAGGTGTAGCGCAGGTCTTTCATCTCCTTGCCTTTGGCTTCGAGGTCAAAGCGCTTGAGATCGACCCGGGCTTCTTCGCCCAGTTTGATCGCGGTCAGGCCGATATCCATATAGAAGGGCAGGTTCTCGGCCCGGACCTGGTAGAACACTGGACGGGCGTGATGCACATCACACAGGTCGCGGAACTGCCAGATCATTTCGGCACGCTCATGGGCCGGGCCGATCGGGTCGTACAGCGCAACCAGGCTGCGGCCGCGCCGCGCGTACATCAGGAAGGCATCGTCGTTGGGGTGAAACAGCAAAGCCTTGTCGCCAGTCAGTGCCAGGCCGCCGTCGGGTTGCTCGGAAGCCTGCAGGATGGCGTTGGCGCGTTGCAGCTCTTCGGCGCTGGGCAGGTGGATCACCGGACGCGCGGTGCGCAATAGCCAGGTCAGGGCGACGATCACCAGCAGTACCGCGCTGCCCAGGGCTGAGCGCAAGCCACGTGGGGCATCGGCGTCGAGGGTGAACTGCCACCACAGCTGATGGCTGTAGGGCACATCCTGATAGGCAAACAGCAGCAGCCACACCGAGGTGCCCAGTACGCAGGCGCTGGCGGCAAGATAAACCGGCGAGAACGGCAGTTCGAGCAAGCGGCTGGGACGATAGAAGGAGCGCCGGAAGACCGCCAGCAGGCAGGCAGTGAAGGTCAGGATGCTGGCTTCTTCCCAATCGAAACCTTTGAGCAGCGAGAGCAGGGCGCCGACCAGGAGCAGGATGGTGGTCAGTATCCAGGCAGCCGACAGGCGCCGGCGCAGGCCTTGGGCCAGCAGCAGGCACAGCACGCCAATCAGGCTGGCGCCAAAATGCGACGCGTCAATCAGCCGGTGCGGCACCAGGAAGCCCAGGTGTTCCAGGCGCTCGTCGATTTCCGGAGTGGCCCCCGAGAACAGCAGTACCACGCCGGACAGAAACACCAGTACCGCCAGTACCGGCGCCGCCAGCCCGGAAGCGGCCCGGATCGCCTGTTGGGCAAACAGCAGGCGCCTGGCTTCGCTGGCGAGCAGCAGGATGCAGGCCAGCAGCAGCGGCAGCACCACATAGATCAGGCGATAGAGCAGCAACGCGGCGGCCAGTGGCGCAGCGCCGAGTTTGTCGGCAAAGGCCGCCAGCAAGATTGCCTCGAACACCCCGACGCCACCCGGTACATGGCTGAGCACCCCGGCTGCCAGCGCCAGCAGGTAGACCAGCAAGAAAGCGCCAAACGGCGGTGCCTCTGGCAATAGCAGGTAAAGCACGGTGGCGGCAGCGGCAACGTCCAGGGCAGTAATGAGCAGTTGCAGCAAGGTCAGGCGTGCGCCCGGCAGGCGCAGGGTGCGCCGGCCCACTTGCACCAGCAGGTTGTCAGCCAGGGGTTGTTCGGGGAGCCGGCGACGGTAGAGGCCGTAGACCAGCGCCGCACTCAGGCCCAGTACCGCCAGGGCGATCGTGGCCAGTAGCGCAGGCGCGAGGTGCAAGGCCGACGCGGCAGCGGGCAGGTTGCTCAAGGTCGCCAGGGCTGCGAGCGGCGGCAGGGCGCAGCCGAGGGAAAGGCTGGCGAACAGGCTCATGCGCGCCACTTCGGCGGCACCGATGCCGTGACGGGCATACAGTCGATAGCGCACCGAACCGCCGGACAGCAGCGACAGGCCGATGGCATTGCCGATGGCAAAGGCGCTGAAGCCGCCCATCACCAGGGTCCGCGCCGGTAGCTGGACGCCAGCATAGCGGCTGGCCGACCACTCGTAACCGAGCAGAATGACAAAGCCGGCAACCGTGGCCAGCAGTGCTCCGGCCAGTGCGGCAGGCGGCACGCTGAGCAGCGAATCATGCAGGGCATAGATGTCCAGCTCGCTGAGCAGATGACGGCAGGCGATCAGGGCGATAGCGAACAGCAGCAAGGTCACGCCAAGGCCGATGGGCTGGCGATACTTGCTCAGGCGCTCGATCCAGCGCAGTCGGTGTTCGGCGTTGGGCAATGCAGCAGTAACAGGGGCTTGCGTTTCAGGTGTCTGGGCGCGCATCAACCACCTCGTGGCTTGCGCGCGACAGCAAGGTTGTATCCGGTCAAAGTACCAATCCCTTTGGAAGCGTAATGTCCGATATGATCGGGCCGCTGAGTACCTGGAGGATAGTTAAAGAAGTTTCATATTGCCTGAGCGGCGGGGCGCGGGGCGAGAGAGGGGGATTGGCTGAACTGCAGATGCAAAAAAGGCCACTTTTTTCAAAGTGGCCTTTTCTGTTGTTTGGTTGCGGGAGCCGGATTTGAACCGACGACCTTCGGGTTATGAGCCCGACGAGCTACCAGACTGCTCCATCCCGCGTCTGTGGGGCGGATTCTACAGCGTTGAGCTTGGCTGTCAACGCTTAATTGTTGATTTACAATAAAAAATTGCCTGGCACTTTATTCCGGGCAAAGAAAAAGGCCACTCGTAAGAGTGGCCTTTCCTTAATCTGGTTGCGGGAGCCGGATTTGAACCGACGACCTTCGGGTTATGAGCCCGACGAGCTACCAGGCTGCTCCATCCCGCGCCTGTGGAATGAGATTCTACAGTTTTGCCTGGGGCTGTCAATAGCTTGATTGCAGAAATCCTTTCTCCTTCAATCGCTTAGCGCGCCTGAAAAGGGCTGCAAGGCAGCAAGGGCGGGCCTTGCAGGGGATTGGCGGGCGAATAAATTAGTTGTGATGCAGGGGCCGCTATCGGGTGAGATACTGGTTACATCACTTTAAACCTGTTCTTACGCTCCCTATGTCTCAACGCAAGATCATCCATATCGACTGCGATTGCTTCTACGCCGCCATCGAAATGCGCGACGACCCGCGCCTCGTCGGGCGGCCACTGGCGGTGGGCGGCTCGGCGGAGCGGCGAGGGGTGATCGCGACTTGCAACTATGAGGCGCGGGCGTTCGGGGTGCGCTCGGCGATGTCCTCGCACCATGCCCTCAAGCTGTGCCCGGACCTGTTGATCGTCAAACCGCGCATGGATGCCTATAAAGAAGCCTCGCGGGAAATTCACGGGATCTTTCGCGAGTACACCGATCTGATCGAGCCACTGTCGCTGGATGAGGCTTACCTGGATGTGTCGGACAGTTCCTGGTTCGCCGGCAGCGCCACGCGGATTGCTGCGGATATTCGCCGGCGGGTTGCCCAACAGCTGCATATCACCGTGTCGGCCGGTGTCGCGCCGAACAAGTTCCTGGCCAAGATCGCCAGTGACTGGCGCAAGCCCAATGGCCTGTTTGTGGTTACCCCGAATGAAGTCGAGGACTTCGTTGCTGCATTGCCGGTCAGCAAGCTGCACGGGGTAGGCAAGGTTACCGCCGACAAAATGGGTCGCCTGGGCATCATCAATTGCCTGGAGCTGCGTGACTGGAGCCGCCTGGCCCTGGCCCGTGAATTCGGTAGCTTTGGCGAGCGGCTGTGGGGGCTGGCGCGGGGCATCGATGACCGTCCGGTGCAGAATGACAGCCGTCGTCAGTCGGTCAGCGTGGAAAATACCTACGACACCGATCTACCGGACCTGGCCAGTTGCCTGGAAAAACTCCCAGAGCTGATGGAAACCCTGGCCGGGCGCATGGCCCGCATCGACGACAGTTATCGCCCGGGCAAGCCGTTCGTCAAAGTGAAGTTCCATGATTTCAGCCAGACCACCCTTGAGCAGTCAGGGGCGGGGCGTGACCTTGGCAGCTATCAGCTATTGCTCAGCCAGGCCTTTGCCCGTGGTGGCAAGCCTGTGAGGCTGTTGGGGATCGGTGTGCGCTTGCAGGATTTGCGCGGTGCTCATGAACAGCTGGAGCTGTTCGCCCGGGAGTGAGGAGGGCAGCGCCAGCAGGCTGGCGCTATCCGGGTAAAGCGAAGGTCAGTGCGCGCCAGGGTCGGCAACCAGGCGGCCGGCGTCCTTGGTCAGCGACTTGAGAAACTCCTGCTGCAGCTCTGGATCGTTACGAGTCAGCTCGATCAGGCTTTGCTCCAGTTCACTGGCTTCTTCTTCCAGGCCCAGCTCCGACAGGCGCTTGACCCGGTGTACCCACTGGCTGACTTCATCGTCTTCCAGGTCATCGAAAATCAGTTCGTGGGCTTCCACCAGTTTGCCGCGCAGGCTGCTGCTGATCAGCAGGCTGGCATCGCCACGCACGTTGTTGTCGTCATCGACGACCTGTAGGTGCAAGGTGCCGACATGGGTCAGGTTCTGCTCGCTGAACGGGCTGTCGAGCAGGTTCAGGTGCAGTACGCCATTGCGGTCGGTGGTCAGCTCATGATCCACCTTGCCGGCCTTGACCGATACCGGGCGCTCGCTCCACGGCACGCTGGTGTATTCCTGACGCTTGTCCTTTTGCACTTCGGTAATGCCAGCAAGGTTCTGCTGGGCACGACCGTTGGACTGGGCGTTCATGAACGGGTTGAGGCCATCGAAGCCATAGCTCAGCCAGTCATGGGTAACGCTGTCGGGCAGGTTGCCCAACGCAAAGACGTTGACCACGTTGGCGCCGACTCCGGCCACCACCGCCACCGCGCCCAGCGGAATCTCATAGACTTCGCGCCAGGGTTGGTAAGGCGTGTAGCGATCGTAGCGACGAGTGACCTCGAATTCGGTGACTTCGAAGTTCTTCTGTTCGTGGATGCGCACACGCCGTTGCGGCAGCTCGAGTACCTTGGGGTCTCCGACATCGATCTGCAGGCTGTGTTCGAGCAGCTTGCGCTCGATGCGCTCCTCGTGCTCGCTGCGCTGAGACATCTGGTTGGCGCAACCGCTGAGGAGCAGGGCGCCGCACAATGCGGCGCCCCCCAGGTTGATGGTACTTCGCTTGAACATGATTACTCTTGCGTTGGCTTAGCGACGAATGCGGGCTTGCAGGAACGACAGCACCTCGGCCACTGGCAGCGGCTGTGCGTCACGCTCGGTGCGGTGCTTGTATTCCAGGTTGCCGTCGGCCAGGCCGCGATCGCTGATGACGATGCGGTGCGGAATACCGATCAGTTCCATGTCGGCGAACTTGATCCCCGGGCTGGTCTTCTTGTCACGGTCGTCCAGCAGCACTTCGAAACCGGCAGCGGTCAGCTCGGCATACAACTTGTCGGTGGCTTCGCGAACCTGTTCGGTTTCGTAGCGCAGCGGTACCAGGGCGATCTGGAAGGGTGCCAGGGCATCGCTCCAGATAATGCCGTTTTCGTCGTAGTTCTGCTCGATGGCAGCGGCAACCACGCGCGATACGCCGATACCGTAGCAACCCATGCTCAGGGTCACCGGCTTGCCGTTCTCACCCAGTACCTGGCACTTGAGGGCTTCGCTGTACTTGGTGCCGAGCTGGAAGATGTGCCCGACTTCGATGCCGCGCTTGATCACCAGGGTACCCTGGCCATCGGGGCTTGGGTCGCCTTCGACGACGTTGCGCAGGTCGGCCACTTGCGGAACCGGCAGGTCACGCTCCCAGTTGACGCCGAAGTAGTGCTTGTCGTCGATGTTGGCACCGATGCCGAAGTCGCTCATCAGCGCGACCGAGCGGTCGATGATGCACGGCAGCGGCAGGTTCAGCGGGCCGAGGGAACCGGCGCCGGCGCCAATGGCGTCGCGCAGTTCTTCATCGGTGGCCATGACCAGCGGGCTGGCAACCTCTGGCAGGTTGGCGGCCTTGATTTCGTTGAGTTCGTGGTCGCCACGGACGATCAGGGCAATCAGCTTGCCTTCTTCGGCGGCGTGGACGATCAGGGTCTTGACGGTCTTTTCGATCGCCAGGCCATAGTTGTCGACCAACTGGGTGATGGTCTTGGCGTCCGGGGTGTCGACCAGGCGCAGCTCTTCGCTCGGCGCCGGGCGCACGGTTTCCCGTGGGATGGCCTCGGCCTTCTCGATGTTGGCGGCGTAGTCGGAGCTGTCGCTGAAGATCACATCGTCTTCACCGGACTCGGCCAGCACGTGGAATTCGTGGGAGTAGCTGCCACCGATCGAGCCGGTGTCGGCCTGCACTGGGCGGAAGTCCAGGCCCAGGCGGGTAAAGATGTTGCTGTAGGCCAGGTGCATGCGATCGTAGGTTTCCTGCAGGGAAGCCGGATCGGCATGGAACGAGTAGGCGTCCTTCATGATGAACTCGCGACCACGCATCAGGCCGAAGCGCGGACGGATCTCGTCACGGAATTTGGTCTGGATCTGGTACATGTTCAGCGGCAGCTGTTTATAGCTGTTGAGTTCGTTGCGGGCCAGGTCGGTGATGACCTCTTCGTGGGTCGGGCCCACGCAGAACTCGCGACCGTGACGGTCCTTGAGGCGCAGCAGCTCAGGCCCGTACTGTTCCCAGCGGCCTGACTCCTGCCACAGCTCGGCAGGCTGGATGGCCGGCATCAGCACTTCAAGGGCGCCAGCGGCGTTCATTTCCTCGCGGACCACGGCTTCGACCTTGCGCATTACCCGCAGGCCCATCGGCAGCCAGGTATAAAGGCCGGATGCGAGCTTGCGGATCATGCCGGCACGCAGCATCAGCTGGTGGCTGATGACGACCGCGTCGGAAGGGGTTTCTTTTTGAGTAGCGAGCAAATATTGACTGGTGCGCATGGTAGGCCGTTGTCGGTTGCTTAAGACTTTAAATGACCCCGCATTGTACGGGGGCGATTCGGTGGCGTACAGGATGCCGGAGCACGAAGGCGTTGTCAGCCCGAATTCAGACAAGAAAAAGCCCGGCAGTGCCGGGCTCTTTCGTACTGGGGATACTGAAACCCTAAGGTTTACAGGATGCTCAGCGGGTACTCGACGATCAGGCGCAGTTCGTCGATCGATGGCGAACCGTAGTAAACGCCGTCGCCGGAACGGTAGGTGGCTTGACGTACACGGAAGCTCAGGTCTTTGGCCGGACCTTCCTGCAGGACGTACTTGGCCTCGATGTCGCGTTCCCATTCCTTGCCGTTGTCGGTGCCTGCAACGTTGGCGCCGGTACCTTTGACATAACGGGTCATGAAGGTCAGGCCTGGAACGCCGTATTCGGCGAAGTTCAGGTCGTAACGAGCCTGGTAGGACTTCTCGTCTTCGGCGTTGAAGTCGGAACGGGCGATGGAGTTGGCCAGGAAAATGGTGCCGCCGCCGTCGATGCCGTAGGCATAGTCGCCGTCACCGGTAACTTTCTGGTAGGCCAGGGTGAAGGTATGCGCGCCAATGCTGTAGGCGCCCGACAGGCTGAACGCGCGGTTATCAAGCTTGTCACCATCGAAGGCGGTAACGTTGCCCGCGCCGTCGCTCTTGGTGTCATAGATGTTGAAGTCGAACACCAGGCCTTGATTGTCGCTGATCGGCAGTGCCCAGTTGACGTTGGCGTAGTATTTGCGCCAGTAGTCTTCGACCTTGGAGTAGTAGAGGCTGGTGCTCAGGGTATCGGTGAAGGCATAGGTGCCGCCGAAAACGTCAGCTTGAGTCAGGCCAGGGTTCTTGATCCAGGTAGTACGGTTCTTGCCACCGATACTGTCGTGGTAAGACTGCGATTGCGCATTCAGGGCGGTGAAGTGACCGGCATTCAGCTCAAGGCCTTTGATTTCCTTGCTGGTGACCAGGAAACCTTCGACGGTTTCAGGCAGTAGGCGGCTGTCGTCGGTGGCCAGGACCGGAAGGGCGGTGAACTGGGTGCCGTATTTCAGCACGGTGTCGGAGATGCGGAACTTGACCGCTGCACCACCTTCGGAGAACGAGTCTTGCGAACGGCCATCTTCGCCCAGCGGGAACTGACCGGTGCCGGCGCGACCCTTGCCGCTGTCCAGTTTCAGGCCGAGCATGCCGATGGCGTCGACGCCGACACCGATGGTGCCTTGGGTAAAGCCCGACTCGAAGGTGCCGAGGAAGCCCAGGCCGGTTTCTTCAACGCGGCTCTGCTCGTCGTTAGGCACATTGCGGAAGTCGCGGCTGAAATACAGCATGCGGGTTTTGACATTGAGTTTGCTGTCTTCAACAAAGCCCTTGGACTCATCCTGAGAAGAGGCCACTGCCATCTGCGAGGTGCCGGCTGCAACAGCCAGGGCGATTATGCTCCACTTCATCACGCGCATCGTGATTTGCTCCTTTGGTTTTTAGGAAGAGTACTGCCGTCACTGTTTGGTTTTTTTATACAGTGCGGCTCTTTCTTTTTGTGTCGGCGGAAATGTATATCACGCTGACCAGCGTTGGCGATATGCCTGTCGAGAACCTTTCGGTAACTTTACGGTCATGTCGCTAACAGTTATGTCCTTGTCGCAAACCACGCCCCGGGTTTCGCGGGCCGTACAACTCCAGCGCTGTTTCAGGCGGATTAAGGATAGGTAAAAACAATCTAGCCCTTGCCCCCCCGAAACTCCCTGGTTAACCCATGCAGCTGTTGTTATTTGTCGCCGCTCACTGCATCAATGCAGATGGCGTGCCGACTGTGGCGTATGACAATGCAACAAGCGTGCACAAAATCGAGCAGCTTCACGAAATTTTCACTTTTCCGCCGCCCCATGGCCCTCCGGTGCCGAGAAACCGGGGGTCAAAGAACCTTTGCTTCGCGGTCGCCGATCCCAATGGAATAAGGATAAAAGTTGCCCGTAAAGTCAAAGCGTTACCGTGAAAGGCTAAAGCTGAGTAGTTTGTGGATGTTCGGTGAGCAAAGCGCGGATGGATGGCTTTATTTTGGTGCGAAAAGTAGCGTTTTCTCGCTCAGGCAGCGTAACACCCGCTCGTGCGCGGGCCTTTTTGGCCTGTATGAGGGGCCAAAGCGGTGCATCTCTTCATTTATAAGGCAGCAGGCAATGCCGTGGTGATCGATCAGGAGTATCCTGCTGGCAGTGGCTCACAGGGGTGCTGTGTGAGCAAGGTATTAAGCTGTTGTAGGAGATTTCGCAGTGTTTGTTCTTGATCAACGTCTTCAACAAGACACCTTGTGCCTGGGGGACTTCCCTCTTTGCCGCCTGTTGCTGAGCAAGGATGGCAACTATCCCTGGTTTATCCTGGTGCCGCGCCGTACGGATATCAGCGAATTGTTTCAACTTGATGACAGCGACCAGCAGCAACTCTGGAAAGAAACAACAGCCTTGGCACAGATCCTCAAGGACACCTTTGCCGCCGACAAGATGAATGTGGCAACCCTCGGTAATGTAGTTAGCCAGCTACATATGCACGTGATTGTTCGTCGTCGCACTGATCCGGCCTGGCCGGCGCCTGTGTGGGGCAATAAGCCTGCAATTGAATATTCGCCGCAACAGTTGGCTGATATCCGTTTGCGTCTTGCCGAGGTATTGGTTGACGACTTTCAGTTCGTGGAGGCTTGAATCATGACGCTTGAAGCACGAGTGACCGAGTTGGAAAGCCGGCTGGCCTTTCAGGATGATACCTTGCTGGCCTTGAATGATGTGCTGGTCGAGCAGCAGCGGGTCGTTGAGCGCCTGCAGTTGCAGATGGCGGCGCTGCTCAAGCGCTACGAAGAAATGGTCGGCCAGTACGAGGCGAGTGAAGAAGAAGCGCCGCCGCCTCATTACTGATTCCGGGGTGTAAAAAAACCGCGATGGGCAGTGATGCCGTCGCGGTTTTTTGTTTCGGTCGATCAGCGCCGCGGGGCGGCGATCACGTCTTCGGCCTGCAGGCCCTTGTCGCGGTTCATCACCGAGAACTCGACGCGTTGCCCTTCGACCAGCACGCGGTGGCCTTCGCCGCGAATGGCGCGAAAGTGGACGAAGATGTCATCGCCCGAATCGCGGGAGATAAAGCCGAAACCCTTGGAGGTGTTGAACCACTTCACGGTACCGGTATCGCGATTGGACATGTCGTACTGAGTGTTGTGGCTGCGGGCCGCAGCGCTTTTGGCAAAGCCGGCAGTCAGGTGCAGGACGGTGGCCAGCAGGGCGCAGGCCAGGGCCGGCAGGTTGCCGAGCTCGGGACGGGCCAGCAGGGTCACGGTCTGCAGGATCACGGCAGCGACCAGCAAAGCACTGGCAGCGCGCTGCAGTTGCTGGCGGGCACCCCGATAGTGCTGCGGGAGCACCGGGGCGATGAGCAGGTTGAGCAGGCCGAAGAGCGCGAGGAAAACGGCCTCCGGTTGCTGCAGGAAGGGAATGGCTTCGGTTCTCAGGCTGGGTATGAAGGACAGCAGCAAAGCTGCAACGCCCGTCAACAGGTGGACGATCTTGAACATGTTGGTTGGCTCACATTGATAAGGCGGATCACAGGAAGAGCTGGCTTCACGGCGCGCACGGGTCAAAAAGCGCAAAAACGTGAAAAGGCCAGCCTATGCGCCCGGGCAATGACAATCGGCGCGGGCGGCACGCTGCCTATTTAACAGCAAAGCCCCGGGCTTCTCAAATCAGCGGGCAACCGTGTGTCGCGCGGCCTGCAGCCCTGTGTCGCAGGCATGAGGCTGCAGGGGTGGAAAACTCTTGGTACAGTGGTTTGTACCCGCTTGATCAGCAAGCACTAAGGAAAGGGGAACTACATGGCAATCGATATCGGTATCAGCGAAGAAGATCGCAAGTCCATCGTCGATGGTTTGTCGCGCCTGTTGTCGGATACCTACGTACTTTATCTGAAGACCCACAACTTCCACTGGAACGTCACCGGCCCGGCGTTTCGTACCTTGCACTTGATGTTCGAAGAGCAATACAACGAGCTGGCCCTGGCGGTCGATTCGATCGCCGAGCGTATTCGCGCGCTGGGCTTTCCGGCGCCGGGGGCTTATTCGATCTATGCGCGTCTGTCTTCTATTAAAGAAGAAGAGGGCGTACCGGCTGCCGAAGAAATGATCAAACAATTGGTCGAAGGCCAGGAAGCGGTCACCCGCACGGCGCGCAGCATTTTCCCGCTGCTCGACAAGGTCAGCGACGAGCCGACGGCCGACCTGCTCACCCAGCGCATGCAGGTGCATGAAAAAACCGCCTGGATGTTGCGTTCATTACTCGAAGGCAAGTGACCTTCGCGTTTTGGAGCGTGGTGACAACGCCCGAACTTAGCCGTTAAGTTCGGGCGTTGTGTTTAATGCGGAAGTAGTTTCCGGTGTTTCAAGTGCCGGGGTTATTACCGAGTATTCCTACGCGCAGAGTGAGTGAGTCTGCTGGCACCGTCCCGTGGCACGGCGCTTTATTAAGGGCATGTTCCCGTGTGCACAACACACGTGGGTTTGTTTCCCGGTTAATAAAGTGGCGTGGTACGACTATGTCGGCATGGATGAATCGCACGGGGCGCGCAGCCAGCGCGCCGCACAAGGACGGCATCGATCCTTTCGAGGCAAATTTCAATATGGGTCTGGCCCAGCCGCTATCACGGTCGGTACGCCTCAACGGTTTTGCCACCTGTCTGCGCCTGGAAGAGATCTACTGGACTATTCTCGAACGCATCGCCCAGGCCAACCAGTGCTCGGTCAACGCAGTGCTGTCGTATATTGACCGTGAGGTCCACCTGCGTCACGGCGGGGTAAAAAATTTCAGTGGGCTGATCCGCGTGGTCTGCGTGGTCTATCTGCTGGGGTTGCCGGTGGCACGCTAGTCGGTTGCCGGGCTGCACAGCACTCCTTAACCATATATAATCCCGCGCTTTACTGCCTGAACCAGCCTGCGCTGTGGTTAACGAGACACGCCTATGCCCATGTACGACTATCAATGTGCTTCCTGCAACCACCAGATGGAAGTCCTCCAGAAGCTCAGCGCCGCGCCGCTGACCGATTGCCCGGCGTGTGAGCAGCCAGCGCTGAAGAAGCTGATCTCGGCCCCGGGTTTCCGCCTGGGTGGTACCGGCTGGTACGAAACCGACTTCAAGACCGGTGCGAAAAAGAACCTGGCAGGCGGCGACAAGGCCGACTGAGTTGATTGCACCGGCAGGGTCTTGCACTATTAGCCCTTTGGGGCTGCAAGGCCTCCACTGAACATACGAATGACGAGAAGCGAAACCACCATCATGATGCGCAGCCATTATTGCGGCCAACTGAACGAGAGCCTGGAAGGTCAGGAAATTACCCTTTGCGGATGGGTCCATCGTCGCCGCGACCACGGCGGGGTGATTTTCCTCGATATCCGTGATCGCGAAGGCATGGCCCAGGTCGTCTTCGATCCGGATCGCGCAGACAGCTTCGCCGCCGCCGACCGCGTGCGCAGCGAATACGTGGTGCAGATCACCGGTAAGGTACGTCCGCGTCCGGCTGGCGCAGTCAACGCCAACATGGCTTCTGGCGCCATCGAAGTGCTGGGTTACGAGCTGACCGTGCTCAACGAAGCGGAAACCCCGCCGTTCCCGCTCAACGAGTACTCCGACGTTGGTGAGGAAACCCGCCTGCGCTATCGCTTCATCGACCTGCGTCGTCCGGAAATGGCCGAGAAGCTGCGTCTGCGTTCGCGCATCACCACCAGCATCCGCCGCTTCCTCGACGAAAACGGCTTCCTCGACGTCGAAACGCCGATTCTCACCCGTGCCACGCCTGAAGGCGCGCGTGACTACCTGGTGCCGAGCCGCACCCACGCCGGCAGCTTCTTCGCCCTGCCGCAATCGCCTCAGCTGTTCAAGCAACTGCTGATGGTTGCCGGTTTCGACCGCTACTACCAGATCGCCAAGTGCTTCCGCGACGAAGACCTGCGCGCCGACCGTCAGCCAGAATTCACCCAGATCGACATCGAGACCAGCTTCCTCGATGAGTCCGAGATCATGGGCCTGACCGAAAGCATGATCCGCAAGCTGTTCAAGGAAGTCCTGGACCTGGAGTTCGGCGAATTCCCGCACATGACCTTCGAAGAAGCCATGCGTCGCTACGGCTCCGACAAGCCAGACCTGCGTAACCCGCTGGAACTGGTCGACGTTGCCGATCAGCTCAAGGAAGTCGAATTCAAGGTATTCAGCGGCCCGGCCAACGATCCGAAGAGCCGTGTTGCCGCCCTGCGCGTGCCAGGTGGCGCGAGCATGCCGCGCAGCCGCATCGACGAGTACACCAAGTTCGTCGGCATCTACGGTGCCAAGGGCCTGGCCTACATCAAGGTCAACGAGCGCGCCAAGGGCGTTGAAGGCCTGCAGTCGCCGATCGTCAAGAACATCCCTGAGGCCAACCTCAACGTGATCCTCGATCGCGTTGGCGCGGTCGATGGCGACATCGTGTTCTTCGGCGCCGACAAGGCCAAGATCGTCAGCGAAGCGCTGGGCGCCCTGCGTATCAAGGTTGGTAACGATTTCAACCTGCACACCTGCGAGTGGGCCCCGATGTGGGTGGTCGACTTCCCGATGTTCGAAGAGAACGACGACGGCAGCTTCACTGCATTGCACCACCCGTTCACCGCGCCAAAGTGCAGCCCCGAAGAGCTGGAGGCCAACCCGGCCACCGCGCTGTCGCGTGCTTACGACATGGTCCTCAACGGCACCGAACTGGGTGGCGGTTCGATCCGTATCCACCGCAAAGAGATGCAGCAGGCGGTCTTCCGTCTGCTGGGCATCGAAGCGGGTGAACAGGAAGAGAAATTCGGCTTCCTGCTCGACGCCCTGAAGTTTGGCGCACCGCCGCATGGCGGCCTGGCCTTCGGCCTTGACCGTCTGGTGATGCTGATGACCGGCGCCCAGTCGATTCGCGAAGTCATTGCCTTCCCGAAAACCCAGAGCGCTGCGTGCGTCATGACCCAGGCCCCTGGCCTGGTCGATGCCAAGGCCCTGCGTGAGTTGCATATCCGCCTGCGCGAACAGCCCAAGGCTGAGTAAGCAGGCCCCGGGCGCATCCATATGGATGCGCCTTTGCGTTAAGGCGCATGAATTTCAAGGTCTCGGCCGGGCGTGAGCACGGCCGTGGCGTGGCATTGTTACAAAGGATTCGGAGTGCGTTATGGCTGGTCATTCCAAGTGGGCAAACATCAAGCACCGCAAAGAGCGCCAGGATGCCAAGCGAGGCAAGGTCTTCACCAAGTGGATTCGTGAGCTGACCGTTGCGGCCAAACAGGGCGGCGGCGATCCAGCCTCCAACCCGCGCTTGCGCCTGGCCCTGGACAAGGCGCTGGGAGCGAACATGAGCCGCGACATCATCGACCGGGCGGTTGCCCGTGGTGCTGGCACGGCCGAAGCCGACAACGTCGAAGAGCTCAGCTACGAAGGCTACGGCCCGGGTGGCGTGGCGGTCATGGTCGAGGCCATGACCGACAACCGCAACCGTACCGCAGCCGCTGTGCGCCATGCCTTCAGCAAATGCGGCGGCAACCTGGGCACCGACGGTTCGGTGGCCTACTTGTTTGAGCGCAAGGGGCAGATCAGCTTTGCCGCTGGCGTCGACGAAGACGCGCTGATGGAAGCGGCGATGGAAGCCGATGCCGACGACGTGGTCAGTAACGACGACGGCTCGTTCGACGTGTTTACCTCGTTCAACAGCTTTTATGCCGTGCGCAATGCCCTGGAAGAAGCCGGTTTCAAGGCTGCGGACGCGGAAATCGTCATGCAGCCGACCACCAGCGCCGAACTCGACCTGGACGGCGCGCAAAAGGTGCTCAAGCTGATCGACATGCTTGAAGACCTGGACGACGTACAGAACGTCTATTCCAACGCCGAGATTCCTGACGAAGTCATGGAGCAGCTCGGCTAAGCTTCGCTTCTGGTTTGTCCGAGGCCGGATCCGCCTGCAGTTGCATTGCACCTGCAAGCCGGTCCGGCTTCTGTTTTTATTACGGCGCAATCACGCGTCAATGAGTATGCAGGCGTTATGACTCTGATTCTTGGCATCGACCCCGGTTCGCGCATCACCGGTTACGGCGTGGTGCGTCACACCGGGCGCGGCTGCGAGTACGTGGCTTCCGGTTGCATCCGCACCGGTGCCGGCGAGCTGCCGGAGCGTTTGCAGATCGTGTTTCGCGGCGTGCGCGAGATCATCCGCCAGCACGGCCCGGTCACCATGGGCATCGAGCGGGTGTTCATGGCGCGCAACGCCGATTCGGCGCTCAAGCTTGGCCAGGCCCGCGGCGCGGCTATCGTCGCGGCCATCGAAGAGGGCCTGGAGATTGCCGAGTACAGCGCGACCCAGGTCAAGCAGGCGGTTGCCGGCACCGGTGGGGCCAATAAGGAGCAAGTGCAGATGATGGTCATGCACCTGCTCAAGCTGACCCAGAAACCGCAGATCGACGCCTCCGACGCCCTGGCCATCGCCTTGTGCCATGCCCATACCCGCTCAAGCCTGGTGCCCCATGGCCTGGGCGCGGCGCGTAGTCGCAGCGGGCGTTTGCGGCTCTGATAGCATCATCTACTGAAACAAATTTTGCCCAGGCAATGCCATCGGCCATTGCATTTGCTGTTAGGGTTGACCGGTCGCTTGCCGGTACCCATGAGGAAGGATCGGAACGTGATTGGACGTTTGCGCGGCACCCTGGCTGAAAAACAGCCGCCGCACCTGATTGTCGATGTCAACGGCCTGGGCTATGAGCTCGAAGTGCCGATGACCACCCTGTACCGCCTGCCCAAGGTCGGCGAAGTGGTGACCTTGCACACCCACCTGGTGGTGCGCGAGGACGCCCATCTGCTGTATGGCTTCCATGAAAAGCGCGAGCGTGAGCTGTTTCGTGAGCTGATCCGCCTCAATGGCGTGGGTCCAAAGCTGGCCCTGGCATTGATGTCGGGCCTGGAGGTCGACGAACTGGTACGCTGTGTCCAGGCCCAGGATGCTTCGGCCCTGGTCAAGGTGCCGGGGGTTGGTAAAAAGACCGCCGAGCGCCTGCTGGTCGAACTCAAGGACCGCTTCAAGGCTTGGGAAACCTCCCCGGCCATGTTTGCCCTTGTGCCTAATGGTCCACTGCCGATTGCCAGCGTTTCCAGCGCCGAGGCCGATGCCGTCAGTGCGCTGATTTCCCTGGGCTATAAACCCCAGGAAGCCAGCAAGGCGGTAGCCGCCGTGGATGCCAAGGGCCTGAGCAGCGAAGAGCTGATCCGTCGCAGCCTGAAGGGAATGATCTAAGTGATTGAAGCCGATCGACTGATAGCCGCCACCGGGCGCGACCGTGAAGAGGTCCAGGACCGGGCGATCCGCCCCTTGCGCCTGGCCGAATACATCGGCCAGCCGGTGGTGCGTGAACAGATGGCGCTGTTCATCCAGGCCGCTCGCGGGCGCAACGAATCCCTCGACCACACCCTGATCTTCGGCCCGCCGGGTTTGGGCAAGACCACCTTGGCCAACATCATTGCCCAGGAGATGGGCGTATCGATCAAGAGCACCTCGGGGCCGATCCTCGAACGCCCGGGCGACCTGGCTGCCTTGCTGACCAATCTCGAGCCTCACGATGTGTTGTTCATCGACGAAATCCATCGGCTGTCGCCTATCGTCGAAGAAGTGCTGTACCCGGCCATGGAAGACTTCCAGCTCGACATCATGATTGGCGAAGGGCCGGCTGCGCGCTCGATCAAGCTCGACCTGCCGCCCTTCACCCTGGTCGGCGCCACCACCCGCGCCGGCATGCTGACCAATCCGCTGCGTGACCGCTTCGGCATCGTCCAGCGCCTGGAGTTCTACAACACCGAGGACCTGGCGACCATCGTCAGCCGTTCCGGTGGCATTCTGGGCTTGCCGATCGAAGACGAAGGCGCCTTCGAGATCGCCCGTCGGGCCCGTGGCACGCCGCGGATCGCCAACCGTCTGCTGCGCCGGGTGCGCGACTACGCCGAAGTGCGTGGCAAGGGCCATATCACCAAGCCGGTGGCCGACATGGCGCTGAACCTGCTGGATGTCGACGAGCGCGGCTTCGATCACCAGGACCGGCGCCTGCTGCTGACCATGATCGAGAAGTTCGACGGCGGCCCGGTCGGGGTCGACAGCCTGGCTGCGGCCATCAGCGAAGAGCGTCACACCATCGAGGACGTACTCGAGCCCTACCTGATCCAGCAGGGCTACATCATGCGCACGCCCCGGGGCAGGGTGGTGACCCGCCACGCCTACCTGCATTTCGGCTTGAACATTCCCAACCGCCTGGGCGAATCGATCGGTGGCGAGGGTTTTTCCGCCCAGGCCGATGAATGACAGATTTATCCAGCGTTTCTGTGGTCCTATCCGCGGGCATGCCTCAGTCGCGCTGGCAATACGACATAATCGATGAAAAACAGTTGCCGGGGCGGATTGGCAAGCTGAGGAGTTAGCACTAGAGTATGCGCGCGCAAAATGAGCTAGAGCCGTTCGCACATCGTTGTCGTGTCTATTACGAAGATACCGATGCCGGCGGCGTGGTGTATTACGTCAATTACCTGAAATTCATGGAACGTGCCCGCACCGAGCGGTTGCGTGACCTGGGCTTTGCCCAGTCGGCACTGGCGCAGGACAACCTGCTGTTTGTGGTCCATTCCAGCGAGGCGCGCTATCACGCGCCAGCGCGGCTGGACGACGAGTTGCGGGTTACCGCGCAAGTGCTTGAATTGAACCGCGCCAGCCTGCGCTTCAAGCAGCAGGTGTGGCGCGAAAAAGATGCAACGCTGCTCTGTGAGGGGCAGTTCCTGGTGGCCTGTGTGCGCGCCGATACTTTCAAACCCCGGGCCATTCCCCAAGCGCTGCGCGCGGCCTTTGTCGAGGCGGGCGATCCGGGTACTCATTCAAATGCAGGAGATTAAGCGTGGAAGCTAACGTCGTCGACCATACCTCCATGTGGAGCCTGGTCAGCAATGCCAGCATCGTGGTACAGCTGGTCATGCTGATTCTGGTGGCCGCATCGGTCACGTCATGGATCATGATTTTTCAGCGCAGCACCATGCTGCGCGCCGGTCGTCGTGCGCTGGACAGCTTTGAAGAGCGCTTCTGGTCGGGGATCGACCTGTCCAAGCTGTATCGTCAGGCTGGCAGCAACCCAGACCCGGATTCGGGCGTAGAGCAGGTGTTCCGTGCCGGCTTCAAGGAGTTCTCGCGTCTGCGCCAGCAGCCAGGCGTCGACCCTGACGCGGTCATGGAAGGCGTTGGCCGGGCCATGCGCGTCGCCATCTCCCGTGAGGAAGAGAAGCTCGAGCAGAGCCTGCCGTTCCTCGCCACTGTCGGTTCCACCAGCCCGTACATCGGTCTGTTCGGTACCGTGTGGGGCATCATGAACTCCTTCCGTGGCCTGGCCTCGGCGCAGCAAGCGACCCTGGCCACCGTGGCCCCGGGTATCGCCGAAGCCCTGATCGCCACCGCGATTGGCCTGTTCGCCGCGATCCCTGCGGTTATTGCCTACAACCGTTTCGCTGCCCGCAGTGAAGTCTTGATCGGCCGTTACTACACGTTCGCCGACGAGTTCCAGGCCATCCTGCACCGTAAAGTGCACACCAGCGAAGAGTGATCAGGTAAAAGCCCATGGCCCGAGTTCGCCACAAACGCAAGCCGGTCGCCGAAATGAACGTGGTGCCATACATCGACGTGATGCTGGTACTGCTGGTGATTTTCATGGTGACCGCACCGATGCTCAACCAGGGCGTGAAGGTCGACCTGCCCAAGGTTTCCAGTGAAGCCTTGCCGCAGGACAACAACGTCCAGGTCCTGACCATTTCGATCAAGGCTGACAAGACCTACTTCTGGAACCTTGGCAGCGAAGTCGACACCGACAAGCAGATGGACAAGGCCATGACCTTGCCGCAAATGACCGACGCCGTGACCAAGATCATCAGCGCCGGCCGTAGCCAGGGCAAGCAGACCCAGGTCTTCATCCGTGGCGACAAGTCCGTTGACTACGGCGCGGTCATGGGTGCCATGGGCGGGTTGCAGAAGGCAGGTGTCGGTAACGTTGGCCTGATTACCGAGGCGCCCTGATGCAACAGCGAGAGCCATCCGCCTCGGAAAGCTATTTCTGGCCCAGCGTCTGGGCCATTGGGCTGCACGTTCTGGTGTTCGGCATGCTGTTCGTCAGCTTTGCCATGACCCCGGAACTGCCGCCGGCCAAGCCTATTGTCCAGGCTACCCTGTACCAGCTGAAATCCAAGAGTCAGGCCACCACCCAGACCAATCAGAAGATTGCCGGTGAGGCCAAGAAGACTGCTTCGCGTCAAACCGAAGAAGAACAGATGGAGCAGAAGAAGGTCGAGCAGCAGGCAGTGAAGGCTGCGGAACAAAAGAAAGAAGAAGCGGCTCAAAAGGCCGAAGAGGCGCGCGCCGAAGCCGAGGCGAAGAAAGCCGAGCAGGCCGAGAAGGCCGAGGAAGCGAAGAAAACCGCCGAGGCCAAGAAAGCCGAAGAGGCGAAAAAGGCCGCCGAGAAGCAACAGGCTGACATCGCCAAGAAGAAGGCCGAAGAGGAAGCCAAGAAAAAGGCTGACGAAGAGGCCAAGAAGCAGGCGGCTGAAGAAGCCAAGAAAAAAGCAGCCGAGGACGCCAAGAAGAAGGCGGCCGAGGACGCCAAGAAAAAAGCGACGGCTGAAGAGGCGAAGAAAAAAGCCGCCGAAGACGCCAAGAAGAAAGCCGCAGCTGATGCGGCCAAGAAGAAGGCACAGGATGCAGCCCGCAAGGCGGCGGAAGACAAGAAAGCCCAGGCCCTGGCCGAGCTTCTGTCCGACACCACCGAACGGCAGCAAGCCCTGGCTGACGAGCAGGGTGACCAGGTGGCCGGCGACTTCGACGACCTGATTCGTGCACGTGCGGCCGAGGGTTGGGCACGTCCGCCTTCTGCGCGCAAGAACATGACGGTGGTCCTGCAGATCGGCATGTTGCCGGACGGCACCATTACCTCGGTGAGCGTAGCCCGCTCCAGTGGTGACGGTCCGTTTGACAGCTCGGCTGTGGCAGCGGTCAAGAACATTGGTCGTTTAACCGAAATGCAGGGCTTGAAACCGAGCGAATTCAATCCCTATCGTTCATTCAAGATGACATTCACACCTGAGGATCTAGCCTTGTGATTAACCTTCTTCGAGGACTGCTGGTCGTTCTCTGCTGTGCAGCAGGGTTGGCCGTAGCAGATGAAAAGAACATCCTGGTCACCAGCGGCAGCGATCGCGCCACGCCGATCGCGGTCGTGCCGTTCGGTCTGCAGGGCGGCAGCGTGCTGCCTGAAGACATGGCTGACATCATCGGTAATGACCTGCGCAACTCCGGTTATTACTCGCCGATCCCGCGCCAGAACATGATCAGCCAGCCGAGCCAGGCCAGCGAAGTGATCTTCCGTGACTGGAAAGCCCTGGGTGCCCAGTACGTGATGGTCGGCAGCATCGTGCCTGCTGGCGGTCGCCTGCAGGTGCAGTACACCCTGTTCAACGTCGCTACCGAGCAGCAAGTGCTGACCGGCAGCGTCTCGGGCAGCGTCGATCAACTGCGCGACATGTCGCACTACATCGCTGACCAGTCGTTTGAAAAGCTCACCGGCATCAAGGGTGCGTTCTCCACCCGCATGCTCTACGTGACTGCCGAGCGCTTCTCGACCAACAACACCCGTTACACCCTGCAGCGTTCGGACTACGACGGTGCGCGGGCGGTAACCCTGCTGCAGTCGCGTGAGCCGATCCTGTCGCCACGCTTTGCCCCGGATGGCAAGCGCATTGCCTATGTGTCGTTCGAGCAGAAGCGTCCGCGCATCTTCGTTCAGCACATCGACACCGGTCGCCGTGAGCAGATCACCAATTTCGAAGGCCTCAACGGTGCGCCAGCCTGGTCGCCGGACGGTTCGCGCCTGGCGTTCGTGCTGTCCAAGGACGGCAACCCGGACATCTATGTGATGAACATGGGGTCGCGTCAGCTGTCGCGCGTCACTGCAGGTCCTGGTATCAACACCGAACCGTTCTGGGGTAAAGATGGTTCGACCATCTACTTCACCTCCGACCGCGGTGGCAAACCACAGATCTACAAAACCAATGTTTCCGGCGGTGGTGCAGAGCGGGTAACTTTCGTGGGTAACTACAACGCCAACCCTAAACTGTCGGCGGATGAAAAGACCCTGGTGATGATTCATCGCCAACAAGGTTTCACCAACTTCAAAGTGGCTGCACAAGATTTGCAACGCGGCAGTGTAAAGATTCTCTCCGAGACAAGTCTTGATGAGTCACCCACTGTTGCGCCCAACGGCACCATGCTAATCTACGCCACCCGCCAGCAGGGCCGGGGAGTCTTGATGCTCGTCTCTCTCAACGGACGCGTGAGGCTCCCGCTTCCTACCGCTCAAGGCGAAGTCAGAGAACCGTCCTGGTCCCCTTACCTGAACTGACGCGGCGCTTTACGTTTTACTTAACACACTGGGGTTCATTAGGAGTTTCACGATGGAAATGCTGAAGTTTGGTAAGTTTGCTGCGCTGGCTCTGGCCATGGCCGTAGCTGTAGGTTGCTCCTCCAAGGGCGGTGATGACGCTGGTCAAGGCCAAGTCGATCCTAACGCTGGCTACGGTGCCAACACTGGCGCTGTTGACGGCAGCCTGAGCGAAGAAGCTGCTCTGCGCGCAATCACCACCTTCTACTTCGAATACGACAGCTCGGACCTGAAGCCAGAAGCCATGCGCGCTCTGGACGTTCATGCCAAGGACCTGAAAGGCAACGGCGCTCGCGTCGTGCTGGAAGGTAACACCGACGAGCGTGGTACTCGCGAATACAACATGGCTCTGGGCGAGCGTCGTGCGAAAGCCGTTCAACGCTACCTGGTACTGCAAGGCGTTTCTCCTGCCCAGCTGGAACTGGTTTCCTACGGCGAAGAGCGTCCAGTTGCTACCGGTAACGACGAGCAGTCCTGGGCTCAGAACCGTCGCGTCGAACTGCGTAAGTAATTCGATATGCGAACGTGCCGTCGTGCTGTAACCGTCCTGGCTCTCACCCTGCCTCTCATGGCCTGGGCTGAGGTTCCTGTTGTTGATGACAACGCAGGCTATAGCGGCGCAAGCAGCTATCCGCCCGCGGGTTATGGTACGAACGGCGCCTATGCCGGGGGAGGGGTTACGGCCCCTGCCTCGGCACAGGGCCAGCTGTTCATGCAACTGCAGCAAATGCAGGAGCAGATAGCGCGTCAACAAGGCATCATTGAAGAGCTGCAAAATGATGTCTCACGCATGAAGCAGGAGAGCCTGGAGCGTTACCAGGACCTGGATCGGCGTATCGGAAGCGGTGTTGCACCTGCCGCCACTCCTACCAATTCCCCAGCCGGTGGCGAAGCTGCTGCCGGTGCTGCTGCAGGCGCTGCCGCTGGTGCTGCCACCGGCCAACAGCCTGCCGCCAGCAGCGAACCTGGCGACCCGGCGAAAGAGAAGCTCTACTACGACGCTGCTTTCGACCTGATCAAAGCCAAGGACTTCGACAAGGCCAGCCAGGCGTTCAACGCCTTCCTGCGCAAGTACCCGAACAGCCAGTACGCCGGCAACGCCCAGTACTGGCTCGGTGAAGTAAACCTGGCCAAGGGTGACCTGCAAGCCGCAGGGCAAGCCTTCGCCAAGGTCAGCCAGCTGTATCCCAAGCACAACAAGGTGCCGGATTCGCTGTACAAGCTGGCCGACGTAGAACGCCGCCTGGGTCACACCGATCGGGTCAAGGGCATTCTCCAGCAGGTGGTCACCCAGTACCCGGGTACCTCGGCTGCACAACTGGCCCAGCGCGATCTGCAAAAGCTCTGAACCAGCCGTTTTAAAAGAAACCCGCGCTAGTCGCGGGTTTTTTCGTTAGAATCACTGCCCTTTTATGAAACACGCTGCTGTGAACTACGCGATGACGGGTTCTCAGCGGTGCCTGACGGAGGCGGACAGCCTGTTTAGCTGTTACGCCCGTGGCGACTATGCAAGACACATTACGCATTACCGAAGTTTTTTACTCTTTGCAGGGTGAAACGCGTACCGCTGGGCTGCCCACGGTATTCGTCCGCCTCACCGGCTGCCCGCTGCGTTGCCAGTATTGCGACAGCGAGTACGCATTCAGTGGTGGCAGTATCCGCACCCTCGACTCGATTCTCGAACAGGTCGCCGGCTTCAAGCCGCGCTATGTCTGCGTCACCGGTGGTGAACCGCTGGCCCAGCCCAATGCCATTCCTTTGCTCAAGCAACTGTGTGACGCCGGTTACGAGGTGTCGCTGGAGACCAGCGGCGCCCTGGATATTTCCAGGGTCGATACCCGGGTCAGTCGCGTGGTCGACCTGAAAACCCCGGGCTCCGAGGAAGTGCACCGTAACCGATACGAGAACATCGAGCTGCTGACTCGCAACGATCAGGTCAAGTTCGTCATCTGTTCCCGTGAGGACTACGACTGGGCGGTGTCCAAACTCATCCAGTACGGCCTGGAAAAACGTGCTGGCGATGTACTCTTCTCGCCAAGCCACCACCAGGTGAGCGCAACGGACCTGGCCGACTGGATCGTGGCCGATAATTTGCCGGTTCGCTTCCAGATGCAGCTGCACAAGCTGCTGTGGAACGACGAACCGGGACGCTGACAGGAGTGATGCAATGACTGAAAAACGTGCGGTAATTCTGCTTTCCGGCGGCCTGGACTCGGCCACCGTCGTCGCCATGGCCAAGGCCGAAGGCTACAGCTGCTACACCATGAGCTTCGACTATGGCCAGCGCCATCGCGCTGAGCTGAACGCCGCAGCGCGGGTTGCCCGCGACCTGGGCGTGGTCGAGCACAAGGTTATCGGTCTGAACCTGGACGGTATTGGCGGCTCGGCCCTGACCGACAGCAGCATTGATGTACCCGAAGCGCCGAGCGAAGGCATTCCGGTCACCTACGTGCCAGCACGCAACACCGTATTCCTGTCCCTGGCCCTGGGCTGGGCAGAGGTGCTTGAGGCGCGTGATATCTTCATCGGCGTCAATGCCGTGGATTACTCCGGCTACCCGGATTGCCGTCCGGAGTTCGTCGAGGCTTTCGAGCGCATGGCAAACCTTGCCACCAAGGCTGGTGTCGAAGGAAACGGTTTCCGCATCCAGGCGCCGCTGCAGAACCTCAGCAAGGCGCAGATCGTTCAGGCCGGCATGGCCCACGGCGTGGATTACAGCCTGACCGTTTCCTGCTATCAGGCCGACGATGAAGGCCGCGCCTGTGGCAAATGTGACAGCTGCCGCCTGCGCGCTGACGGCTTCAAAGCCGCCGGTGTAGAGGACCCGACAAGATATTTTTAAATTATTTTGCGATGGGGTGTTGATTTCCTGTTAGAAATCAGTATTATACGCGCCATCCAACGGGTCGTTAGCTCAGTTGGTAGAGCAGTTGGCTTTTAACCAATTGGTCGTAGGTTCGAATCCTACACGACCCACCATACGCTGTAAGAGAAAGCCCGCGTCCTGCAAAGGTCGCGGGCTTTTTCGTTTCTGCGGGAGCGGCGGTGCGATGATTCGACCAATCAGAACGCGTAGGTCGCCGAGAGAATCGCCGAACGCGCATCGCCATACTCGATGGCTGAAGAGCGCGCATCGGTACCGTTCTGCTGGCGCACACGTTCGACGTAGTCCTTGTCGAACAGGTTGTTGACGTTCAGCTGCAGGTCGAGGTCGTCGTTGACCCGGTACGCCACCATGGCGTTGTGCAGCCAGTAGGCGTCAAGCTTGGCGCTGGTGCTGGAGGTCACGTTGCGTTCGCTGACGTAGCGCGCGCCGTAGCCCAGGGTCCAGCCGGCAGGCAGCTCGTAGGTGGTCCACAGGTTGAGCGAGCGCGGTGGGGTGTTGCCCAGGGCCTGGCCTTCGCGGGCAATGCCGGCTGCGGTATTGGCGGCCTTGAGGGTTTCACTGTCGAGGAAGGTGTAGTTGGCGAACACGTCCCACTGCTCAGTGATATGCCCGGTAACCCCGACTTCCACACCCTGAACCCGCTGCTTGCCGGCCAGCTGGGTCGAGCCGTCGGCCATGGTTTCGCGGGCGTTGGTCTTCTCTACCCGAAACAGCGCTGCGTCCAGCTCCAGGCGTTTGTCGAGCAACTCCCATTTGGTCCCCAGTTCCCAGGTCTCGTTTTTCTCCGGGGCGAGGTTCTCGGTGCTAGCGCTCAGGCCGCCGCCGCTAGAGGCCAGGCTTTCTGCCGAGGGGTTGAAGGAGTTGCCCCAGGCCAGGTAGATACGGCCGTTCTCGGTGGGCTTGTAGACCAGCCCGGCGCGCCCGCTGAGCTTCTCGTCGGTGGAGTCGAAGTCGGAGGTGCGTACATGCGCAGCGTCGTAGCCTTTGGCTTTGCCCTTGAACTTGTCGTAGCGCAGGCCCAAGTTCAGGTCCCATTGCTCATGCAGGGCAATGGTGTCGAACAGGTACAGCGCCTGGTTGGTCAGTTCGGTGTCGGTATAGCCGCTGGTGGCTTTGTTGGCTGGCCCCGACCAGTGCCCTGGCGGGTTGCTCAGGTCGTAACCATTGGCGGGATACAGGGCGTTGCTCAGCCCATAGCCGTAGGTTTTCAGGTCCATGGTTTCACGTGAGACTTCCATGCCGCTGACCAGGTCGTGGCGCATGCCCAGCAGGTTGAAATTGCTGATCAAGTTGGTCTGGTTGATCCACATTTCGGTGGTCGCGTCGCGGCCATAGCCTTGCGGGCCTGCCGGGCGGTAACGGCCCGGGGGCAGGCCGGTGGTGTTGACGTGGGAAGCCGACACCGTGGTATCGCGGGCAATATGGCTGTAGCGCGTGAGGTTCTGCAAGCGCAGGTTGTCGTTGAAGTCGTGCTCGAAGTTGGCGGTGAACGAGCTTTGCTCGATCTCCTCCTTGTCGAGGTTCTTCCAGCCGAAATAGTCCTCACGGCTAACCCCCGCCAGGCGTTTGCCGTCCAGGGCCGGTACACCGTAGTCAGGCAGGTTGTCATCGACCTGGTGGAAGGCGCTCAGGGTCAGGCGCGTGGACTCGCTCAGGCCCAGGCGCAGGGACGGGGCGATAGCCCAGCGTTCACGGTCGATCTGCTCGCGGCCGGCGACATCGTTCTGATGGCCCATGAGGTTGATGCGAAACGCGCTGTCTTGGCCCACGCCTTCCAGCGGCTGGTTGCTGTCCAGGGTCATGCGGTAGTAGTTGTCGGTGCCGACGCTGCCGCCCAGGCGGGTGAAGGCCTGGTCCTGGGGCTGCTTGCTGATGATGTTGATGCTGCCGCCGCTGGTGCCGGCACCGCCGAACACCGAGTTGGGCCCCTTGATGACTTCGACCTGCTCGACATTGAAGGTGTCGGTACGGTTGGTCTGCGCGCTGTCACGCAGGCCGTCGATCTGGATGTTGCTGTTGGCCGAGAAGCCGCGGATGTTGATGCTGTCGCCCGACCCGCCACCGCCTTCGCCGGCATTGAAGGTGATGCCGGAAACGTTGGACAGGACCTGGCGCAGGCTCAGGGCCTGCTGCTCCTTGATCACCTGGGAGGGCACCACGGTAATGGTCTGGGGCGTGTCGAGCAGCGATGTAGCGTACTTGCTCGAGGCTGAACGCTCGGTCTTGTAGTCGCCGCCGGCCTGGGCGTCGACGTTGATGTTTTCCAATTGCAGCGGGGAGGCCGGGGCTTTGTCGGCGACGGCGTAGCTTGAGGCCGAGGCGACGGCAAGGCCCAGTGCCGAGGCCATGAAGGGGCGGGAAGGACGACCAGGGGCGAGTTCGCTTGTCATGAGCGGAGCTACCTACACAATTAAGAACGCAAGTGTTTATGAGAATTATTAGCAGATGCGTTTTTATGATAAGCGGCCTTGAAGCTTTTCACCTCAACAACAGTTGTATCCAGTTATTTCTCAGGACGGCTGCCCACGACGCTTAGCCGTCGTGGGCAGCGCAGCGCATCAGCCGAACAGCGTTTGCACAAGGGTTTCCATGCGTTCAGCTTCGGCCAGGTATTGCTCGAAACTGCGATTGCTGTACATTTTTCTCGCCTTGATCCGCTTGGCGTCGCGACGCTGCTGCTCGGCGCGTTCCACCAGTGCTTTGCGCAATGCGTCGGCACTGGCCGTCGAAGCCTCCAGCAGCGCCCGGGCCATGACCTCGGCACTTTCCATATGGCCCTGGGCAGCGGCGCTGAGCACTGCACTCGGTTCGCTCAAGGCACCCATGCCCAGCAAGCGCGAGGCCAATGCCGGGGAAACCTGGGAAGCGCCAATCGACAGGGTGTCGGCCTGCACCGGCACGCCCTGGTCGAGCAACCAGCTGGCCGCCTCCAGGTGCCCGTGCTGCAGGCAGCATTCCAGGCTCGCACCGTGTCCGCGCAGCGCCTCGCTCAGGTCGCAGCCAGCGTTGCGCAGGGTTGCCAGGCGTTCGATATCGCCCTGACTGGCAGCATCGAGCAACGCCAGTTGGCGCAGGCGTGGCTGATTGGCGAGGCTGCCATCGGCCAGTGCCGGGCGCCAGTCCAGTACCCGCTGACGCAGTAACGTTTCCAGCCGCGTCTTGAGCGCCAGCCCCGCGTCACCGGCATTGCCCAGTTCATCCAGTGCTTCGAGCAGTTCGCTGGCGCTGCTGTACTCGGCCTGTGGGTCGAACGGGTCTTCTTCGTAGGCCAGCAGGCGAAACAACCCGGCGATGTCATCGGCGATGCGCGCGAGGCTGTCCTGGTGCAGGCTGCCGGCCCAGGCCGGTGGCAGCCCACGGCTCCAGGCAATCACTGCGCCATGGTCGGGGCCCGGGGTGACGCAGACGTACAGCCGCTCCAGGTACTCGAAACCGCCGAAAGGCAGGTAGTCCAGTTTGCCGCTCCAGGGGCGACCCTCGTCCCGGGCGGCTTCTTCGGCCTGTTCCAGTTCGTGTTCGATCCAGCCCCAGAGATCGCGGTAGCCGTCGCTGTCGGGATAGAACAGTTCACTGAAGGAGAACGGGTGGCGATGGCCGTCGTAAACCACCTCCAGGTCGTAGCCGACGCGACCGCCCAGGCCGGTCTGCCACAGCTGCAACAGACCTGCAGGCACGGGGCCGGCCAGATGGGCTTCGACCCGGGCCAGGGTTTGCGCGTCGATGGGCGGCTGGACATCGAAGATCACACAGCCTTCTAACAGGGCCAGGCGGTGGTCCTGCAGCAGCTGACGTTCGGCGGGGGAGAGTTCCATTCGTGGTCCACCTTGAAATTGGGCCGCAGACTTTAGCACGGGTCTAAATGGTCATTGTATTGCCCGCGACCCTCACGCCGAATTGATCTAAACGCCGGGAATGAGGGGGGTAAAATGGTCTGGACGCTGTCGCGCAGGAGTCATGGCAATGAAATCCTTCAGCACACTCGCGTTAACCACGGCATTGGCCGCTGTACTGCTGGCCTGGCCGGCGCAGCGCTTGCAGGCATCGGAGTACCAGGAGCCTGTCGATATGTCCGGGGTCAAGCTGCAGCCCCAGGAGCAGAATGGCGTAAGTTATGTCACTGGCGGTATCGGTATCGACGAGTCGCGGGCCATTCAGCAGGTGCAGGGCTATAACCTGCACCTGACCTTCTCGACCGGACCCGAGAACAAGTATGTGCCGGACGTCGACCTGACGATCCAGGGTGTACAGGGGCAAACCCTGCTGCAACTGAGCCAGGTCGGGCCGATGGTCTACGTCAAGCTGCCACCGGGCCGATACAACCTGGTCGCCTCGCGTAACGGCGAGCAGCAGTTGAGCGCAGTCAACCTGGTTCCCGGCCAGACCGGCAAGGTGAACCTGCACTGGAAGCAGGACAACTGAGCGGTGCCCGCACCCGGTTGACCAGCAGGATGCCGAGGATCACCAACGTGCCGCCGATCATCATGGCGCCGCTGATTTGCTCGCCCAGCAGCACGGCGCCGGCCACCACGGCGGTCATGGGGTTGAGGGCGATGAAGCTGCCGGCCCGGGTGGCGCCGATCCTGGCGATGGCGTCGTAATACAGCACGTACGCCAGTGCCGAACCCAACGCCCCCAGGTACACCAGGCTGGTGAGGTCGCGCGCCGACAGCAAGCGCAATGCCCTCATGCTCAGGCTGCCATTGAGCAGGGCATGCAGGCTGAGCATCGCCGCCCCGGCGAACACGGCGTAGGTCACCGTATGCAGCGCGCCGATCTGTTTGACTAGGCTTACGCAGAACACGCTGAAGATCACCCAGCTCAGCACGCAGCCGAAGATCAAACCATCGCCGATCCAGTTGCCCTGGCCGATTGCCCCAGGGGCTCGGGCCAGCACTACCCAGCCGGCGCCCAGCAGGCACAGGACGATGCCGAGGAGCTGCGCGCGGCCCAGGCGTTGCCTGAAACACAGGTAGGCGACGATCGCCATCACGGCGGGATTGGTCGCCACGATCAGTGAAGCCCTGGAGGCATTGGTGTACTGCAAGCCATGGAAGAAGAACAGGGTGTAGGCATAGATACCGGAAAACCCCAGGCCGGCGATCTGCATGGCCTGAATCCTGTTCACCCGGACAAAGCCTTTTTTCGAAACCAGCAGGATCATCATCAGCACCCCGCTGGCCAAGGCAAAGCGCAGGCTGCCGAGTAACAGCGGGTCGATGCCGCTGGCCAGGGCGCGGCCGGCGACGAAGGTCCCGCCCCAGAGCATCGAGACCAGCGCAAGTTTCAGGTAGGTGCAAAAGTGAGACGGCATGGGCGGCCCTGGCTGACGACGAACAAGTGTTACGCCATACTTGTCCGAATGCCGACTCATAGGGAAATGAGTAATCGCTCATGGGGTGTTGCTGCCGATGACCTTGACCCAGCTGGAAATTTTCGCCGTTGTCGCCGCGCGCAAAGGCTTCACCCTGGCGGCTGCGCAACTGAAAATCTCGCAATCAGGGGTTTCCCACGCTGTTCGTGCCCTGGAACAGGAGCTGGGTGTCGCCCTGTTCGAGCGTCAGCAGGGGCAGATCGAGCTGACCGATATTGGCAGCCGCCTGCTGCAACGGGCGCAGGCCTTGCTCGGCCTGGCTGAAACCATGCGCCAGGAGGCCCTGGACGCGCGCGGGATGAAACAGGGTACGCTACGCATCGGCTCGTTCGGGCCGACGGCGTCGGTGCGCTTGTTGCCGGCGATCCTTGGCGCCTATCGCCAGGCGTATCCCGGCATCGAGGTGCATATCGACGAAGGCCCGGACCGCCAGGTGCTGCAATGGTTGCAGGAGCGGCGTATCGACGTTGGCTTTGTGGTGCTACCCGAAGAGCAGTTCGATACCTACCCGTTGCTGGAAGACCAGATGGTGGCGCTGATGCCCGCTGAGCATGCGTTGGCGCAGCAGTCTGCGGTGACCCTCAAGCAATTGTGCTTCGACCCTTTCGTACTGACCGAAGCCGGTTCCGCCGAGATTGTCTCGCGCCTGTTTCTCGCCGCCAGGTTGCAGCCACGGGTTCGCTACTGCACCTCGCAACTGCTCAGCACCCTGGAAATGGTCGCCCGTGGTGAAGGCTTGAGCGTCGTGGCCCAGTCGTCCTTGCCGTTGCCCGCGACCCTGGAGTACGTGCAGCGCCCGCTCGATCCGCCGGTCAAGCGTACGGTCGGGCTGGCCGTCGTCGATGAGCGCATCATCTCGCCCGCGACCCGGGCCTTTATCGAAGTTGCACGGACTTTGCCGCGTAATGCTGCCGACTGATTTATAGTAGCGCCCTCGTCAACGGCGTCTCCGGGAAAAGGAAGTGGTGTGTTTTTCAGGTTTGTTCTGATCGCCGTAATGCTGGCGATGTCCGCATGCAGTTCGCATTCCCCAAGCCCCGGTACTTCCGCCAACAAAGTCGTGGCCGGCACCTACAAGGTCAAGCGCGGCGATACCCTGTATTCGATTGCCGCGCGCCATGGCTGGAACTTCAAGGAACTGGCGCGCTACAACGGCATCGGTGCGCCCTATGCGGTGAATGTCGGCCAGACCATCCGCTTCGGCGGCTCGAAAACCACCACCCGCAGCACCACCCGCACCACTACCAGCGCCAGCAAGGCCAGGCCCGCAGCGCCGGCCACCAAGGTCACCCTGCGCGGTTGGGCGTGGCCGCTGCAGGGCACGGTGATCCGCCGCTTCTCGTCCGCCGACAAGCTCAACAAGGGCATCCGCATCGCTGCGACACCGGGCCAGCCGGTGTACGCAAGCCTGGGCGGCAAAGTGGCCTTCGCGGTGAACATCCGTGGTTACGGCAATCTGATCATCCTCCAGCACGGCACGTCCCACGCCAGCGTCTACGGCCACAACAGCAAGTTGCTGGTCAAGGAAGGCCAGACCGTCAGCAAGGGCCAGAAGATCGCCGAAGCCGGCGACCTGGATACCGACCGGGTGCAGCTGTATTTCGAGATTCGCCAGAACGGCAAGCCGATTGACCCATTGAGCGTACTGCCGGCAGCAGGCTGATGGCTTAGTTGCGTCGCAACAGCGTGCCTGGCGCTGTTGGCAGCACGTCAACTTCAGCGTTACCAGGCGTAGTTCAGGCGTAGGGTCCAGGTGTTGACGTCCGGTGACTTGTTGCATTCCGAGACCGAGTCGGTGTAGGCGATCAGGCCGCCGAACTGCGGCGAGAGCATGAAGCCCATGCTGGCGCCGAGCAGCACGTTCTCCTGCTGGTTGTCCTGGTCGACGCCGTCGACCCTGGTTTCGCCACCGGCGCTGTAGGTGGCGTCCAGCGAAGCCCAGAGCCCGCGATTGATGGTGTAGCTGTAATGGCCTTCGACGGCATACAGCGGCTTCTGTTCCAGCTTGCTGTCGCCCGGGTAATCGTCGTTGTCACCAAACAGCGAGACCCAGGTGTTGATCTCCAGCCAAGTCGGGCCGATGGGATGACCAAAGCCGATTTCCGGCTTGATCACCCAGCGGTTGGCGCCGATGTTGATCACTCGGTTCTTGTCGTAGTCGCCATGCCGATTTCGCCGATGCGGGTTTCGAGTGCCTGGGCGCCGCTGATTGACAGGGCAAGCAGTGTGCCGGCGATTGCGGTCAGTCGAAGCCTCATCAGTAGTCCTTACTTGTCGAAGGTCCAGGTGGCGGTGGAGCGCAGGTACCAACCCTTGGGCAGGTTGTGAATGATGAATGGCTGCAGGGTGGCCGACTCCACGTGCGCCCGGTCATGGTCACCGGCAAACGAGCTCTGGTACTGCACACGGGCGCCGAGCCGGCCGCGCGGCATCGATGGCAACGGCCGCGAGGCCCGCCTGCCATTTACCGGTACCCAGTTCGTCGTGCTCGGCGGTTGGCGCAGTGATCTGCGGGCCGATGCCCAGCTGTACGCCTTCGGTCTTGAGCAGGAAGATGTCGAACAGGTTCAGGTCGCCGATGCCGATGCCGATGCCGATGCCGGTGCTGTAGCCGCCATGCGGATCCGGGCGGGTACTGACCGGCAGGGTTGCCCGCAGCAGTTGTGGCACAGGCAGGAAGTCGCCCGGGGCAACGCGAGGCAAATGGCGTAGGTCCTTTGCATAACGTGACAGCCTGATCAATGAAACGGTTAGAAGCGCTTGAGCTACTGGTACTTGATCACGATGCCTTTTAGCTTGCGCCCTTCGATCGTGCGGATATCGCGGTCCCACAGCGGGCCGCTGACGTAGGCGGACACCGGCTGGATCCGGTCATAGACCACCACCACGGCATCGCCGCCGATGCTGGCGGCCTGCTCGCGCAGCTTCTGTTCGACTTCGGTAATCGGCGGTGGCGGCTCGACGCTGGCATCGACGACGATTTCACCGAGCCGGGCATGGGGGCGGGTTGGCTCGCTGCGCAGCACCTCGACATTGGCTGCACGGGTGGGGGCTGCATGGGGCGCGCCGACATATTCGGTGGTGCGCGCGTCGATATTGCTGCAACCGGCCAGGGCCAGCAGCAGACCGCCGAGCAGCCAGTGCTGGCGCGGGTAAAGCTTGAGGCCTGCGATCATCCTTCGATTCCCTCCGAAGCCTGTCATGCACTGAAACAAAGACTTATCTGAAAGTAGCTGCAATTGAGTCAGTCGCAAGGGAAAGAAGGATGTTTAACGGGCGGCAAGGCGTCCTAGCCAAGCACCTCACGCAGGCGGTACCAGAACATCCCCAGCGCCAGCAGTGGCGAGCGCAAGGCCTTGCCGCCGGGGAAGGTCAAATGTGGCACCGCGCTGAACACATCCAGACCCTGGCTGTGCCCGGCATGAATCGCTTCGGCCAACAGCCGCGCGGTCCAGTGGGTGACGTTCAGGCCGTGGCCGCTGTAACCCTGGGCGTAAAACACATTGGGGTGCTGGGACAGGCGCCCGACCTGGGGGAAGCGATTGGCGGTGATGCCGATCTTGCCGCCCCACTGAAAATCGATGCGGGTATCGGCCAATTGCGGGAACACCTTGAGCATCTTCGGCTTCATGTAGGCGCCGATGTCCGCAGGGTCGCGCCCGGAGTAGTGGCAGGCGCCGCCGAACAGCAGGCGCCGGTCGGCAGACAGCCGGTAATAGTCGAGGCCGACCTTCTGATCGCACAGCGACAGGTTCTGCGGAATCAGTTGCTCGGCCTGTGCCTTGGACAACGGCTCGGTGGCGATGATGTAGCTGCCGGCGGGCAACACCTTGCCGCTCAGGCGCGGCTCCAGCTCATCCAGGTGCGCGTTGCAGGCCAGCACCAGGCTGGCGGCGCGTACCGTGCCATGACTGCTGCGTACCTGCACGGTGGCGCCATGGTTGATCTGCAGCACCGGGCTCTGTTCGAAGATGCGCACACCCAGGGATTCGGCCACGCGGGCTTCGCCAAGTACCAGGTTGAGCGGGTGCAGGTGGCCCGAGCCGCGGTCGATCAGGCCGCCGGCATAGACGTCGGAGCCGACCACCTGATGCATCTGCTCGGGCCCGACCAATTGCGTTTCATGGCGATAGTTCAGTTCGGCCAGGCTTTGTTGTTCTGCGCGAAAGGCGGCGAACTGCGCCGGGGTATTGGCCAGTTCGCAAAAGCCCCAGCGCAGGTCGCAGTCGATGCCGTGCTCGCGGATACGCTCGGCCACCACCTCGACCGACTCGATGCCGGCGCGCTGCAGGTACTTGACCCCGTCCTGGCCGACGTAGCGGGCAAAGCCTTCGACTTCATGGCCGATACCGCGAATCAGCTGACCGCCGTTGCGCCCGCTGGCGCCCCAGCCGATGCGCCGGGCCTCCAGAAGGATCACCGAGAGGCCGCGCTGGGCCAGTTCGATGGCGCAGTTGACCCCGGTAAAACCGCCGCCGATCACACAGACATCGGCCTGCAGATCGGCGCCCAGGGCAGGGTAGGGCGCCAGGTTGTGCGCCGTGGCGCTGTAGTAGGAGCGGGCGTGTTCAGGGCTGTACTGGTTCATTTGTTCGACTTCACTTTGCTCCAGGAGCGGGTCATCAGGCGCATGATCTGCGGCGTCGGAGTGTTGGAGACATACAGCTTGTCCAGCACCTGTTGCGGCGGGTACACCTCGGGGTTGTTGACAAGCTCGGCATCCATGTACTGCTTGGCCGGCGGGTTGGCGTTGGCGTAACCGACCACGCCGCTGACCTTGGCGATCACTTTCGGGTCGAGCAGGTAGTTGATGAAGGCATAGGCCTCTTTCGGGTTGCTGGCGTCGGAGGGGATGGCCAGCAGGTCGAACCACAGGTTGCTGCCTTCCTTGGGAATGGCGTAGGCGATGTTGACGCCGTTCTTGGCTTCTTTGGCGCGGTTGGCGGCCTGGAACACGTCGCCCGAATAGCCGAAGGCTACGCAGATATCGCCGTTGGCCAGGTCCGAGACGTATTTGGACGAGTGGAAATAGGTGATGTAGGGGCGCAGGGTCAGCAGTTTGGCCTCGGCTTCCTTGTAGTCTTCAGGTTTGTTGCTGCGTGGATCTTTGCCCATGTAGTTGAGGATGGCCGGGAACAGCTCGTCGGCCGAATCCATGAACGATACGCCGCACTGGCTGAGCTTTTTCAGGTTCTCGGGCTCGAACATCACCGCCCAGGAGTCGATGTGATCAACGCCGAGCACCTGCTTGACCTTGTCGACGTTGTAGCCGATGCCGTTGGTGCCCCACAGGTAGGGCACCGAGTGCTGGTTGCCGGCATCGTTTTCTTCGAGGGCCTTGAGCAGTGCCGGGTCGAGGTTCTTCCAGTTCGGCAACTGCTCGCGGTCGAGTTTCAAAAAGGCACCGGCTTCGACCTGGCGGGCCAGGAAGTGGTTGGAAGGCACGACCACGTCGTAGCCGGTGCGGCCGGCCAGCAACTTGCCTTCCAGGGTTTCGTTGGAGTCGAACACGTCGTAGATGACCTTGATACCGGTGCTGCCCTGAAAATCCGCCAGGGTGGTTTCACCGATGTAGTCGGTCCAGTTGTACACGCTGACACTGGGCTGGGCCTGGGCCGCGGCGCTGACCAACAGCGCCAGGGTTGCAGTTACGACTGTTTTCATGGGACGCATATCGACACCTTTTTGAATTGTTGTTTTCGATACTTGTTACAAGCTCGGGCTCAGACGCTGAGCAGCAGGAACTCCCGTTCCCAGGAACTGATCACCCGTTTGAAGTTCTCGTGCTCGGCCCGTTTGACCGCCACATAGCCACGCACGAATTTGCTGCCCAGGTACTGCTCGATGGTCGGGCAGTCTTCCATGTGCGCCAGGGCGTCTTCGATGGTGATCGGCAGGCGCAGGTTGCGCCTCTCGTAGGCGCGGCCCTGTACCGGGGCGCTGGGGTTGATCTTCTCGACCATGCCCAGGTAGCCGCACAACAGGCTGGCGGCAATCGCCAGGTAGGGGTTGGCATCGGCGCCGGGCAGGCGGTTTTCCACGCGCATCGCTTCGGGGCTCGAGGTTGGTACACGCAGGCCCACGGTGCGGTTCTCTTCGCCCCATTCGACGTTGACCGGCGCCGAGGTGTCGGGCAGGAAGCGGCGGAACGAGTTGACGTTGGGGGCGAACATCGGCAGCACTTTGGGGATGTATTTTTGCAGGCCGCCGATGTGGTGCAGAAACAGCTCGCTCATGTTCCCGTTGTCGTCGACGAAAATCGGCTTGCCGGTGGCGATGTCGACCACGCTCTGGTGCAGGTGCATGGCGCTGCCCGGCTCGTCGCCCACAGGTTTGGCCATGAAGGTGGCGGTGACGTTGTGCTTGAGCGCCGCCTCGCGCATGGTGCGCTTGAACACGGTGATCTGGTCGGCCAGGTCGAGGGCGTCGCCGTGACGGAAGTTGATTTCCATCTGCGCCGGGCCGTCTTCGTGAATAAGCGTGTCGAGGTCCAGGCCCTGGGCTTCGCACCAGTCGTAGACGTCTTCGAACAGCGGGTCGAATTCGTTGGCAGCATCGATCGAGAACGACTGACGGCCGCTTTCGGCCCGGCCCGAGCGGCCCAGTGGCGCTTGCAGCGGCAAGTCCGGGTCTTCGCAGCGCTGGGTCAGGTAGAACTCCATCTCCGGTGCGACGATCGGCTGCCAGCCTTTGTCGGTGTAGAGCTTGAGGACTTTCTTGAGCACGTTGCGCGGCGACAACTCGATCGGGTTGCCCTGTTTGTCGAAGGTGTCGTGAATGACCACGGCGGTCGGCTCGATGGCCCATGGCACCACATACACCGCGGCCGAATCCGGGCGGCAGACCATGTCGATGTCGGCCGGATCGAGCAGGTCGTAGTAGATATCGTCGTCGACAAAGTCCCCGGTTACCGTTTGCAGAAGCACACTTTCCGGCAGGCGCATGCCTCGTTCATGCAGGAACTTGTTGGTCGGTGCGATCTTGCCGCGGGCGATACCGGTCAGATCACTGACCACGCACTCGACTTCGGTAATCTTGTGTTCTTTCAGCCACGCAGACAGCTGATCGAAAGGGGCATTCATAAAGACCTCGTTGTTGGTTTTATCCACGCCAGGACCGGCAGTTGCGACCGGCTTGCCACCCAAGCGGCTTCCCCTGTAGCGCGTTGAGGTCTATCTTGGGTGACGCTTGCGCATTCGATCTATCCACTTTCAGCAAGACTAAAATGCACCAAAAGAGTGCATAAAGAGCAGCTCATGACAGCGTCAACGCCTTTGCGGGTTCAAGCTTTCAACACCGCCGATGTCACCGAACAGGTCCGTGCCACCCCAGGCTGGACCCAGCATTACCAACAGATGTCTCCCGGGCATTTCGCCGGCCAGTTGCGTTGCCTCGACCTGCAGGGCGTGGAGATCTACGAGGAGTGCATGAACACCCGGGTCGAGCAGAACTTCAGTGCGCCGGCCGGCTCCCTGGCGTTCTGTTTCGACCGCAGTGACCACAGCCTCTACGTGCTCAATGGCGAAAGCCGCAACATCTGGATCACCCCCGAGAACTATCAGGAAGTGGCCGTGGTGTTCGGCCCGGAATTCGTTCAGCGCCACGGTCTGGACATCGCCCGCCTGGACGGCCTGTTCATGGCGCCGCTCAACTCGATGCAGAACGAGCTGTTCAGCCGCTGGCTGAGCGGGACCCTCACGCGCATTTCGCAGGCCATCGACCCGCCCAGCCAGGACGCGCTGGCTGAACAGTTGTTTGAAGACTGTCTGTTCATCCTCGATAATGCGTGCATCTGTCTTGATCGCGGGGCGTTGTGGCGGCGTACCGAGGAGCGGGCGATCATGCGTAAAGTCGGCGAATGGGCCGCCGATTGCCCCGAAGAAACGCTCAATTTGCTCGAACTTTCACAGGTCGCCGGGGTGTCCTTGCGCCAGTTGCAACACGCCTTCAAGACGTTCACCGGCATGGCTCCGGCGCAGTGGTTGCGCCTGCGCCGGCTCAACAGTGCGCGACGAGAACTGCTCAGTTGCCGGCCCAGCGACACCACCGTAGCCGAGGTGGCCATGCACTGGTCGTTTTGGCACCTGGGACGGTTTTCCGACAGCTACCGCAAGCTGTTCAAGGAACTGCCCAGCGAGACGCTCAAACGCGCGGCGCTGTCAGTCAGATAGCCAGCAGTGGTAATGTTCGACCTACTAAATGAAGTCGATAGCCTGGAAAGACCATGCCAAGAGCCTCCCACCAAGACCTGCGTCGCGCGTTCCGTCAACTGCTTGCCTCACCTGCCTGCTACCACACCGCCTCCGTTTTCGACCCGATGTCGGCGCGTATTGCCGCCGACCTGGGCTTTGAGGTGGGTATCCTCGGTGGCTCGGTGGCCTCCCTGCAGGTGCTGGCCGCCCCTGACTTTGCCCTGATCAGCCTCAGCGAGTTCGCCGAGCAGGCGACGCGGATCGGCCGGGTGGCCCAGTTGCCGGTGATCGCCGACGCCGACCACGGCTATGGCAACGCGCTCAACGTGATGCGCACGGTGACCGAGCTTGAGCGTGCCGGGATTGCCGCGCTGACCATCGAGGACACCCTGCTGCCGGCCCAGTTCGGGCGCAAGTCCACCGACCTGATCAGCATCGCCGAAGGCGTCGGCAAGATCCGTGCGGCGCTGGAGGCGCGGGTTGATCCGGAGCTGTCGATCATTGCCCGGACCAACGCCGCGCTAATTGCTACCGAAGAAGTCATCGCTCGCACCGTGGCCTACCAGAACGCTGGGGCTGACGCCTTGTGCATTGTCGGCATCCGCGACTTCGAGCACCTGGAACAGATTGCCGCGCACCTGAGCGTGCCGCTGATGCTGGTGACCTACGGCAACCCGCAACTGCACGACGATGCGCGCCTGGCCGAGCTAGGCGTGCGCATTGCCGTCGATGGCCATGGCGCCTACTTTGCCGCGATCAAGGCCACCTACGACTGCCTGCGCGAGCAGCGCCGCATCACCTGCAGCACCTCGGACCTGAGCGCCACCGAACTTACCCATACCTACACGCAGCCGGACGACTACATCGTCTGGGCCCGCGAGTACATGGACGTCAACGAATAGGCCGCAAGGCTTAGCCAAAGCAACAACTCTCTACAAATGGAAGCGAAACAATTCATGAAGAAATCTACAGGCGTACTCGGCCTCGCAGTGGCAGTGGCAGCGGTGTGCACCGCGGGTGCCTGGTACACCGGCAAGCAACTGCCCGGCGTGCTGGAAACCACCATCGCCGAATCCAACGCCCAGACCAAGCAGGCGCTGGTGGGTATGGACACCCTCGTGGAGCTTGAGCTGGTATCGCTGGACAGCCGTCTGTTCAGCAGTACCGCCAAATACCGCCTCAAGGTAAAGAACCTGCAGGTTGGCGAAGACAGCAAAAGCTTCGAGCTGAATTTTGTCGACCAGATCGAACACGGACCGTTGCCGCTGTCGCGGGTCAAGGCACTGAAGCTGATGCCGGTCATGGCTGCCAGCCATTACCGCCTGGAAAAAGACGCTGCCACCGCCGACTGGTTCGCCCTGACCAAGGACGTTTCGCCGCTGCAAGGCCAGGTCGCCTACGGCTACGATCGCTCGATGGACAGTGCTTTCCAGGTGGCGCCGATAGAGTGGAGCAAGGACGGCTCGTCGCTGAAGTTCTCCGGGCTTGAAATCAGTGGCCACGGCAACGAAGGCGCTGAACGCGTGCAGCTCACCGGCCAGTCGGCCGGCCTGAGCCTGAACCTGGTTGACCCCGACAGCAAAGTGCTGAAAGTCGAGATCAAGGGCCTGAGCCTGACCGGCGACATGACCAAGACGCCGTTCGGCTTCTATGTCGGCAAGATGGACATGGCCGTGGCTGATACTGTCGCAACCTTCGGTGACGAGCAAAAGGTCCTGATACTCAAGGGCCTGGCGCAGAACAACGAGTACAAGAACGACGGTGACAAGCTCTCGGCGCGCATGGAATACAAGGTTGGCGACATCAACTTTGACGGCAAGGCAATCGGTGCCGGTGAGATGGTCTGGAGCCTCAAGCGTCTCGACATCCCGGCCATGCAGGCGCTGTTCGGCTGGTACCAGAGCCGTCTGCCGGAGTTCCAGCAGGCCGCTGCCGAAGGTGCAGGCATGCCGGACCTGGCAATGACCGACGCTGAAAAAGCCCAGGTGCGCAGCGATGTCCAGCGTCTGCTGGCGGCCAAGCCGCAGATCGCCCTGGAGAACCTGTCGTTCAAGACTGCCAATGGTGAAAGCCGTTTCAGCTTCAGCGTTGACCTGGCCAACCCGACCTCCCTGGAGCTGCCACCAGAGGAGCTGTACAAGCAGTTGATTACCCAACTGCAGAGCAAGCTGTCGCTGTCCAAGCCGATGATCGGTGACCTGGCGACCCTGCAGGCGCAGTTCGAAGGCCAGACCGATGCGGCTATCGTCTCCCAGCAAGCGGCCCAGGCCGGGGAAATGGTCAGCATGATGGCGGTGCAAAGCCAGATGGCCAAGGTCGAGGGCAACGACATCGTTACCTCGCTGCACTATGCCGATGGCATGGTCGACTTCAACGGCCAGAAGATGACCGTCGAGCAGTTCGCCAGCGTGATCATGGCCAACGCCAGCGCGATGCAGGCGACCGGCGGTTGATGTTCAGGCCCGGGGCGCCCGCCCCGGGCTTGTTTCACTAAAAAAACCTTTTGAATTCATCCGATTATCTGTAGCCTTCGGCATCCTATAAAAACCCGAGGCCGCAGCTGGTCCGTGGTTCTGTGTGCAAGGCTGTTTTGCCCTGCCTGCGGAGCCTGTAGCCGATTTGCCAGGGCTCGGTGATACACTCGACTTACGCGCTCAATGCGCCTGCAGGTCCAGCGATCATGACCCAGATTTCCGAACGCCTTCTCGTCCAGGCCCACCTCGATGCCAAGCAGCCCAAGCCGCTGACACCCGAGCAAGAGGCCGACTACCGCGCCGCCATTGCCGCCGAGCTCAAGGCGCAAAATGCGGTGCTGGTTGCCCATTACTATTGCGACCCGGTGATCCAGGCCCTGGCCGAGGAAACCGGCGGTTGCGTGTCCGACTCGCTGGAAATGGCCCGCTTTGGCAAGAATCACGCGGCCACGACCGTAGTGGTGGCCGGTGTGCGCTTCATGGGCGAGACGGCCAAGATACTCACTCCGGAAAAGCGCGTGCTGATGCCGACCCTGGAAGCGACCTGTTCGCTGGACTTGGGTTGCCCGGTGGATGAGTTCTCCGCGTTCTGCGACAAACACCCCGAGCGCACCGTGGTGGTGTATGCCAACACCTCGGCGGCGGTAAAAGCCCGGGCTGACTGGGTGGTGACCTCCAGTTGCGCGCTGGAAATCGTCGAAAGCCTGATGGACAACGGCGAGACCATCATCTGGGGCCCGGACCAGCACCTGGGCCGCTATATCCAGAAGCAGACCGGCGCCGACATGCTGTTGTGGGACGGTGCTTGCATCGTCCACGAAGAGTTCAAGTCGCGCCAGCTGGCCGACATGAAGGCGCTGTACCCGGATGCGGCCATCCTGGTGCACCCGGAGTCGCCCGAGGCGGTGATTGACCTGGCCGACGCGGTAGGTTCCACCAGCCAGCTGATTGCTGCGGCGCAGACCCTGCCGAACAAGACCTTCATCGTCGCCACCGACCGCGGCATCTTCTACAAGATGCAGCAGCTGTGCCCGGACAAGATCTTCATCGAAGCGCCCACCGCCGGTAACGGCGCGGCCTGCCGCAGCTGCGCGCATTGCCCGTGGATGGCCATGAATACCCTGGAGCGCACCTTGCAGTGCCTGCGTGAGGGCAGCAACGAGATCTTCGTTGAGCCGGCGCTGATCCCCCAGGCGATCAAGCCGCTCAAGCGCATGCTCGACTTTACCCAGGCGGCGCGGATGAAGTTGTCCGGTAACGCCTGACGGCCCCATCGCTGGCAAGCCAGCTCCCACAGGTTCGGTGCATGCAAATCTACTGTGGGAGCCGGCCTTGCCGGCGATAGGCTGCGAAGCAGCCTCATGCGGTCTTAGCGCATCATGTCCTTGACCATCCGCTGCTGCTCCATCAGCTCGCGCTGACGCGCATCGATCTTCGACGCCAGGACAAAGTTGTTGCCGGCGCGCTGCTTGGCGTAGTCGAGCTGCTGCAAGGCCTGGTCGAAATCGCCCACCAGGGCAAAGTATTCGGCGCGGGCCTGGTGCAGGCCGATGGTGTTGCCCGACAAACCACGTACTTCCGCTACGTCATACCAGACATCCGGATCTTCCGGACGATTCTTGAGCAGCGCATCCAGCGCCTTCTCTGCCTCGGCAGGGCGGTTCTGCTTGAGCAGCAGGTCGATGCGCGCCTGTTGCAGCGGGTAGTTGGCCGGGTACAGGCCACGCATCCGCTCGACGCGCTGCTGGGCATCGGGTAAGCGATTGTTGGTGATGTCCAGGTCGATCTGCGCCAAGTTGTAGGTGATGTCGTTGGGCGCCTTGGCCAGCAGCGGCTTGAGGTTTTCGCGCGCCTCGTTCAGGCGTCCACCCTTGATCTGCGCCAGCGCCAGGCCGTAACGAGCGGCATCTTGCTGCGGGTTTTCATCGAGCTGCGCCTGGAAGCGCTTGGCCGCAAGACCTGGGGTGCCTTCGTAGATCAACGCCACCCGGGCGCGAATCAGCTGATAGCGCTTGCTGTCTTCGGTGCCGCCCTTGGGCGCCTGTTCGGCGCGGTTGCGGGTGTCGGCGATCCGCGATTCGGTGACCGGGTGAGTCAGGAGGAATTCCGGCGGCTTGGCGTCATAGCGGTACTGACGCATCAGGCGCTCGAACATGGTCGGCATGTTGCGCGGATCGTAGCCGGCCTTTTCCAGGTTGAGGATACCGATGCGGTCGGCTTCCTGTTCGTTCTGCCGGGAGAAGCGCCGCTGTTCCTGGATGGCCGCCGCCTGGGTACCGGCAATCGCGGCAATACCGGCATCACCGGCGCCTGCAGCGGCGGCGACGATACCGATCAGCAGCGCGCCCATCATCGGCAGCTGCATACGCTGCTGGGCCTCGACGCCACGGGCGAAGTGGCGCTGGGACAAGTGCGCCAGTTCGTGGGCCAGCACTGAGGCGTACTCGCCTTCGGTCTGGGCATTGAGAAACAGTCCGCCGTTGACCCCGACGATCCCGCCAGGGGCGGCGAAGGCGTTGAGTTCACGGCTGTCGATGAGAATGAACTCCAGGCGCCGGTCCTGCAACTGGCTGGTTTCGGCCAGGCGGTAGACGCTGGTTTCGACGTAATCCTTGAGCTGGGGATCGTTCAGTTGATTGACATTGCCTCGCAGCAGGCTGAGCCAGGCGCGGCCCAGTTGGTGTTCCTGTTGCGGGGAGACAATGGCAGAACTGGCGTCGCCGAGTGACGGCAGGTCGTCGGCATGGCTGGGGAGCGCCATCAAACAGGCCAGCGTCAGCAGGGTAGGGCGCAGAAAATTCATGCACGAAGCTCTGGTCGACAAAGAACCTTACTGTAGCCCGCTCACACGTTGGCGACCAGTGGCGGTATCCTACCAGGCATTGTTCAAAATGCTACCTGTGCCGCATACCTGCCTGGAGAACCCCATGAGCGCTACCCCGACCCATGACGCCGAACTCGACGCCAGCGGGCTGAACTGCCCGCTGCCGCTGCTCAAGGCGAAGATGGAGCTCAATCGCCTGGAAAGTGGCGCAGTGCTCAAGGTGATCGCTACCGACGCCGGTTCCCAGCGCGACTTTCGCACTTTTGCCAGATTGGCTGGTCATACGCTGCTGCTCGAAGAGGCCGAAGCCGGGGTGTACACCTACTGGTTGCAAAAGGCCTGAGTTTTCTCTGTTAAAGGATCGTCAATGTTCAAGGTGCTTCGCGACTGGATGCAGCGCTACTTCTCCGATGAAGAAGCGGTGGTATTGGCGGTCTTGCTGTTTCTGGCGTTCACCGCAGTCCTGACCCTGGGCGGCATGCTTGCCCCGGTGCTGGCGGGGATGGTCCTGGCGTTTCTGATGCAAGGGCTGGTCAACGCCCTGGAGCGCCTGCGAGTGCCCACGCGCTACGCCGTGGGGCTGGTGTTCATGCTGTTCATGGGCGCCCTGGCGGTGTTCCTGCTGGTGCTGGTGCCGCTGCTTTGGCATCAGTTGATCACCCTGTTCAACGAACTGCCGGGCATGCTCGGCAAGTGGCAGTCGCTGTTGCTGCTGTTGCCCGAGCGCTACCCGCACCTGGTTTCTGACGAGCAGGTGCTGCAGGCCATTGAAGTGATGCGCGGCGAGATCGGCAAGTTCGGCCAGTGGGCCCTGACCTTCTCGTTGTCGAGCCTGCCGCTGCTGGTCAACATCATGATCTACCTGGTGCTGGTGCCGATCCTGGTGTTCTTCTTCCTCAAGGACCGTGAACAGATCGCCCATTGGGTCAGTGGTTACCTGCCCAAGGAACGGGCGCTGATGACCCGGGTGGCTGAAGAAATGAACCGGCAGATCGCCAACTACATTCGCGGCAAGGGCATCGAGATCCTGATCTGTGGTGTGGCCACCTACATCGCCTTCATCAGCCTGGGGCTCAACTATGCGGCGCTGCTGGCCTTGCTGGTGGGCCTGTCGGTGGTGGTGCCCTATGTCGGCGCGGTGGTGGTGACCGTGCCGGTAACCCTGATTGCGCTGTTCCAGTGGGGCTGGGGTGATCAGTTCATCTACCTGATGGCGGTGTACGCGATCATCCAGGCCCTGGATGGCAACGTGCTGGTGCCGTTGCTGTTCTCCGAGGCGGTGAGCCTGCACCCGGTGGTGATCATCTGCGCGGTGCTGCTGTTTGGCGGGCTGTGGGGGTTCTGGGGGATCTTCTTTGCCATCCCGCTGGCGACCTTGTTCAAGGCCGTGCTGGATGCCTGGCCGCGGCGCGAGCCAATGGTGGCGCCGCTGCTCTAAAAGCATCGCGGGGCAAGCCCGCTCCCACAGTACTCACTGTGGGAGCGGCGGTGCGGCGATCCGACTTGCCCCGCGATTGGCTTATCTTGCGTTCAGCGCCTGCGCCTGCGCCAGTACGGCATCCACATGCCCAGGCACCTTGACCCCGCGCCAGGCCTTGCGCAGCACACCATCCTTGTCGATCAGGAAGGTGCTGCGGTCCACGCCCATGTATTCCTTGCCGTAGAGCTTCTTTAGCTTGATTACGTCGAACAGCTGGCACAGCACCTCGTCCTTGTCGCTGATCAGCTCGAACGGGAAGGCCTGCTTGGCCTTGAAGTTCTCGTGGGACTTGATGCCATCGCGCGAAACGCCAAACACCAGGGTGTTGGCCGCTTCGAAGGCCGCATGCTGGTCACGGAAACCCTGGCCTTCAGTGGTGCAGCCCGGGGTGCTGTCCTTGGGGTAGAAGTACAGCACCACCTGCTTGCCTTTAAGCTCAGCCAGGCTGACGCTCTGGCCGCTGGTGGCCTGGGCCTGGAAATCGGCGACGGGTTGGTCGAGTTCAACGGCCATGAAAAGCTTCCTTACATCGGGTTCTGTGGGCGCCACGGTTCGATCAGCGCATCCAGGTTCAGGGCATCGGAGAAGTCCAGGAACTGGTCACGCAGCCAGCTGATCTGGGTACCGGCCGGCAGGGTCACGGTAAAGGTGGCGTTGAGCATGGTGCCGCCAGTCTGCGGAGCCTGGTAGGTGTCGCAGGTCAGGTTCTCCAGCTCCACATGGTGGTCGATGAAGAACTGGCACAGCTCGTTGATGATGTCCGGGCGATAGGCGGCGCTGACATAAGCCACGTACGGCAACGACAACGGGCGCACTTCCAGCTCGGCGCTGCGCACCACGTTGACGGTAAAGGTGTGCTTCTTGGCCAGGCCCGGCAGGGCGCCTTCAAAGCGCGCCAGGGCGTCCCAGCTGCCGGCGACCTGCAGCACCAGGGCACTGCACTCGCCGTGGCGGGTCAGGCGCGAGGTAACGACCGAGCAGCGATTGTCGTTACTGGCCCGGCACAGGATGTTGGTCAGCTCCATGGGATTGGCACCCAGGGCGCTGATGACAAGGAATTGTTCGCGAACGGTGGGGGTGGACATGCAGCATTCCTAAAGCGATGAGCGGTCGGTACCTGACGTGGCAAAAAGGCCGGTAAGCAGGAGCCCGGGGCTCAGGATCGAGCCTTGGGGCGCTGGCTACGCGCATTGTCGGCAGCCCGGCGGGCCACTATGTACCGATCAAAGACAGAAGGGTAGCGAAAATGGCCGCCGAGGGGAATGCTCCGCCCGCCTGCTTCGCTTGTGCAAGGCCGATGGCGCCAGTACCATTACCGCTCTCTTTTTCCGGCAGGAGCAGTTTCATGATTGCGGGCAGTATGGTGGCATTGGTCACACCCATGGATGCACAAGGGCGTCTTGATTGGGACAGCCTCAGCAAACTCGTGGACTTCCACCTGGAAAACGGCACCCACGCCATCGTTGCCGTCGGTACCACCGGCGAGTCGGCGACCCTGGATGTCAATGAGCACATTGAAGTCATCAAGGCGGTGGTCAAGCAGGTCAACGGGCGTATCCCGGTGATCGCCGGCACCGGCGCCAACTCCACCAGCGAAGCCGTACACCTGACCCGCAACGCCAAGGAAGCCGGCGCCGACGCCTGCCTGCTGGTGGTGCCGTACTACAACAAGCCGACCCAGGAAGGCCTGTACCAGCACTTCAAGCACATTGCCGAAGCCGTCGACATCCCGCAGATCCTCTACAACGTACCCGGCCGCACCTCCTGCGACATGCAGGCCGAGACCGTGATCCGCCTGTCGACCGTGCCGAACATCATCGGCATCAAGGAAGCCACCGGCGACCTGAAGCGCGCCAAAGCCATCCTTGACGGTGTCAGCAAGGACTTCATCGTCCTGTCCGGCGACGATCCTACCGCCGTCGAGCTGATCCTGCTGGGCGGCAAGGGCAACATTTCCGTGACCGCCAACGTCGCCCCGCGGGAAATGGCCGACCTGTGCGAAGCCGCCCTTGCGGGCAATGCCGAGAAGGCTCGCGCGATCAACGAACAACTCATGCCCCTGCACAAGGACCTGTTCATCGAAGCCAACCCGATTCCGGTGAAGTGGGCTTTGGTTGAAATGGGCCTGATGCACAAGGGCATCCGCCTGCCACTGACCTGGCTGAGCGAATCCTGTCACGATACGGTACGCCAGGCGATGCGCCAGTGCGGCCTGAAGTTTTAATTGAGGACGTACACCGCATGAAGCGATTGGCTGGTCTTTCCGCCCTTGCCTTGATCATCTCCAGTACCAGCGGTTGTGGCTGGCTTTGGGGCGAAGAGGGTTACTTCCGTGACCGTGGCAGCGATTATCTGGAGGCCACCCAGAAGCCGCCGATGCAGCTGCCACCGGACGTCAGCAGCGCCAAGCGGCTCGACCCGCTGCTGCCGATCCCGCGCAATGTCGCCGACGACAACGTCAAGGGCGAGTTCGAAGTACCGCGTCCACAGCCGTTGAACGCCGCTGCCGATATCAGCGATTTCAGCCTGCAGAAGAGCGGCACCTCGCGTTGGGTCCTGGCCCAGCGTTCGCCTGCTGAAGTCTGGCCGGTGGCGCGTCAGTTCTTTGAAGACAACGGCTTCCGGATTGCCGAAGAGCGTCCGCAAACCGGCGAATTCAACACCACCTGGCAGCGTTTCGACGAGCTCTCGGCATCCATGGCCAAGCGCCTGGGCAGTGCCTCGAGCAGCAGCGACAACGAAGTCCGTGCACGCATCCGCATCGAGCCGGGTGTGCAGCGCAACACCAGTGAGGTTTACATCGTCACCGTCGAGCGTCCGGCCGGCAGCACTGCCGAGCAAGACTTCCCGGCGCGTTCGGCCAACACCGGTGTCGACGCCATCCTGGTCGACGAAATGCTCGCCAGCATGACCCGCAGCGCCGAGAAGGGCGGTTCGGTGTCGTTGCTCGCCGCCCGCGACTTCGACACCCCGAGCCGCGTCAGCCTGAGCGAAGACGGCAGTGGCAACCCGGTGCTGAACCTGGGCGCCGACCTCGATCGCGCCTGGTCCAGCGTTGGCCGTGCCCTGGAACAGGGTGAATGGCGCGTTGAAGACATCAACCGCAGCCTGGGCCTGTACTACATCAACCTGGCCGAGAAGGCCGAGGCCAAGGACCAGGAGCCAGGCTTCTTCAGCCGCCTGTTCGGCAGCGCGCCGAGCAAGGAAGAGCGTGAAGCCCGTGCCGAACGCTATCAGGTTCGCCTGAGCAAGGTTGGCGAAAACGTCCAGGTCACCGTCGAGAAGAACATCAACACTGTGGCCCCGGCAGACGTTGCCCGCCGCGTGCTGAGCGTGATTCAGGACAACCTGGGTTAAGTGCGCTTCGCCGTACTTGGAAGTGGAAGCCAGGGAAATGGCACGCTGATCGCCAGTGGCAACACCTTGCTACTGGTCGATTGCGGCTTTTCCCTGCGTGAAACCGAGCGGCGCCTGGCGCTGCTCGGCGTTTCTGCGGCGCAATTGAGCGCGGTGCTGGTCACCCACGAACATGCCGACCACGTGCATGGGGTCGGGTTGCTGTCGCGGCGCTACAATGTACCGGTCTACCTCAGCCGTGGCACCTTGCGCGGCATGCGCAAGCCGGTCGAGGCCGCAGGCTTCCTGGCCGCCAACGACATCTTGCAGCTGGGCGACCTGAGCGTTACCGCCGTCGGCGTCACTCACGACGCGCTGGAGCCGCTGCAATACGTATTTGGCGATGGCAGCCGGCGCTTTGGCGTGCTGACCGACCTGGGCTCGTATGATGCGGCCCTGCTCAGCAGCTACCAGGGCCTGGACGCCTTGCTGATCGAGGCCAACCACTGTCGCGACCTGCTCGGACGCGGGCCTTACCCGATGTTTCTCAAGCAGCGGGTGGGCGGCGACTACGGACATTTGAACAACCATCAGGCCGCGCGCCTGGTGTCGGAGCTGGACTGGCAGAACCTGCAACACCTGGTGCTGGCCCATCTCAGCAGCAAGAACAACCAGCCACAGCTGGCCCGGCAATGCTTCGTCGATACCCTCGGCTGCGACCCGGACTGGCTACAAGTGGCCAATCAGGATTCCGGGCTCGACTGGCGTGAAATCGCCTAGCCCATCTCATTTAGCAAGCGGAGCCCATCATGGAAAAACGTGAAGAACTCTACCGCGGCAAAGCCAAGTCGGTTTACAAGACCGACGACGCTGACCGCTTGATCCTGCTGTTTCGCAACGACACCTCGGCGTTCGACGGCAAGCGCATCGAACAGCTCGACCGCAAGGGCATGGTGAACAACAAGTTCAACGCCTTCATCATGCAAAAGCTTGAAGAAGCCGGCATCCCGACCCAGTTCGACAAACTGCTGGGCGACAACGAGTGCCTGGTCAAGAAACTCGACATGATCCCGGTCGAATGCGTCGTGCGTAACTACGCTGCCGGCAGCCTGGTCAAGCGCCTGGGCGTCGAAGAAGGCATGAAGCTCAACCCGCACACCTTCGAGCTGTTTCTCAAAGATGACGCCAAGGGCGACCCGTTCATCAACGAATCCCACGTCGTGGCATTCGGTTGGGGTACTGCCGAGCAACTGGCCAAGATGAAAGAGCTGTCGCTCAAGGTCAACGACGTGCTGAACAAGCTGTTCGACGACGCCGGCCTGCTGCTGGTCGACTTCAAGCTTGAATTCGGCGTATTCCACGGCGAAATCGTCCTGGGCGACGAATTCAGCCCGGACGGCTGCCGCCTGTGGGACAAAGAGACCCGCAAGAAGATGGACAAGGACCGCTTCCGCCAGGGTCTGGGCGACGTCATCGAAGCCTACGAAGAAGTTGCCAAACGCCTGGGCGTGCCGCTGTAAGCGGCAAGTTCACGCAAGCGCCTGATACCACGCGAATTTTTTTCGCAAACAGGCTTTGCCTTTCGGCAAACTGCTGGTATCATGCGCGCCACTGGAGAGATGCCGGAGTGGCCGAACGGGACGGATTCGAAATCCGTTGTACTGGCAACAGTACCTAGGGTTCAAATCCCTATCTCTCCGCCATACATGTAGTAGCCGAAGCCCCCGAAAACGTTGAAGTTTTCGGGGGCTTCGTCGTTTCGGGGCGGAACATTAGGGCAGATTTCATGGCTCCGAGGGTTGTACCACGTCCGTCAACTTACTTAAACTTGATCAGCACGGCTACAACTACCATCCAAGCGAAGGAGATGATCATCATCGTCATATTGATGACCAGAAGACGTTTCAGATATGGAGGGAAGTTTTCAAGATCGCCTGGATCCAGCTCACCGATGTGAAGTGATGACCTTGGTATTGTGATCATCTGTGCGATTTTTGCTATCTCCAAGAGGGACCAAATCAAACCCCGCTTCCCCAGGCTCGTGCCCCAAATATAAATATAACGGCTGTTCTTCAAGGCCTCTTTTATGGCGTCCAGGTGACGGTGGCTTAGGTACAGGCTGAATGCGAGACCCGCAGCTGCGAGCAGACCAGGACCACCCGTAAAAATGATCGCAATCCAGGGAGACCACGTGTCGATACTGGTCATGGCTGTATAGTTTCGTAAATTTTATCCCCCATGTATTCACCACCCATGCCACCGACAGTCGTACCCCCCCCCACGCGCCAATCCCCAATGGCCGCGACACAGACAACACCCCGATACCTGTCGAGACGCCAAGCGCCAGGCAAATCGGACCACTGGCAACTTGGCCTGCCCAGCCGCCCGCACCACCCCCAAGGGTGGATATGCCGAATTTCCCTCCTTCCGTAAACTTGACCTTCTCGCAAGCTGCCTCAGAATCGCCGTTACACACCTGCTCAATAGCCAGCAACGAGGACACGCCGCCAATACCAATACCGATATAGCCGCCTGTCTTCATGTACTTGGCAGCACGACTGGTTGCATCCACATGGGTGGCATAACCCGGGATCTGACCCGGCGCACCAGCCTTGTCCCAGTGATGCACCAGGCTCCGATTGGAAATACCGAGGGCTGTTTTTAGCTTGGGGTGATCGCCGAAGGTTGTCTGGCCACGCAGACGCGTTGAGCTCAATAGGTGTGCATCCAGCTTGGCGAGCAGGTGCTTACGATCAGCAAAGAACTGCGGCGATTTAAGGTGGCCGTGCTGTCGATAGCTTTGCTGGTGCAAACGTTCTATGGCTTGAAGGGTGTCGCGCAGTTTGGTCAGGTGCGTCTCCATCACCACTGCGCTGACCCCAAGCCAGGTTGAGGTCGGGCCAGTAAAACTGGCGATTTCAGCACCGTGGCGGTGCATGAAGTCGGCTTGCTCTGGCGTCAGGGGATCCAGGGATGCCTTGACCTGTTGCGCTGCCTGCATCAGTTGCGCTTCCTGGTAGGTACAGGAAGTGTTGTTCGGATCGCCGAGCACGATCATAGAGCCGGCTTTGATCTCGCCTAGATTAGGGTTGAGCGCCTGAAACTTGCTCATCACGGCCGAATCGCGCATGGGAAAAAGCGTGGCCTCCAGTGCTTCGCGGGTCATGCTTTTGGGCGCCACATAGAAGCCAGGTTCCTGGGCCTCTACGCGGTTGAATGCCGTGGGAGCTGGATGGCTCGAAGGCGCGAAACTGGATTGACGCGGCGCTACCGAGGGGTTGGTTACCGTTGAAGAGCCTGGTTGCGCTGCTCGCCTGGCTGATTGCGGTGTAGACTTTTCGTTCTGATAGCTGGCCGTGAACACCGAGGGAATCAGTCGGGCTCTACAGGGGCAGTCGCTGAAACTATCCAGTGTGCCAGCCATGAGTTTGCCATGACTTTCCATGTGCGAGATGCCACCGACGATCCGATAAATCTTTCCGTCCTTGCCACATGAAACTCGATCACCTTCGCGAGCATGAAGCAGACCAAAGAAATTGACTCTGTCATCACCATCCAGCACTTTGCCACCGCAGGTGGTTTTGTCACCCAAGCCAATGAAATAGCCGTCAGTCATTGAGTTTTCTCCATTTCGCCTGGTCAAAGGTCACGAGTTTGGCTGCCTTCGGTGGCCACTCGGTAAACAGCGATCGGGGGATGGGATTTATCCAGAGTGCGGAGAAACTCAAGGGAGACGTCATTGCTGCATTCATTCGTATGATCCTGATCCATGGGGTTTTGGGCTACTGTCCTCTTGTCACCTCAGCGAGCGCGATACGCCTGGTGCATCTCGGCCGGTGACAATAAGTGGAGGATGTAACCCACAGGCAGCACCCTGGAACGGTGGCTATCGAGAATAAATAGGACTATTCCCAAAGGCCCAAAGAATTTGGTTGGTCGGCAGGGTATTCCAGGTCCAGAAAATGTAGGCCTATAACGGCCTGCGCTCCGCTGCGGGGCAATCCTGCGGTCACGACACGCTTTACTTTTTCTGACGCCAGAATACTATCAACCCCCATCGGCCCTGGCCTGAATTCAGCGTGCATCCCTGCGCACGTGCCTCTATTCGTTCGAAGCAATCAGAGAAGACATGATTACCATCCAAGAGCTCAATGACTTCATCAGCAATCCGGAATTGAATGACAGTATCGGACAGGTCTGGGCCTTGATCGGCCAGCATTTCGAGCAAGCACAGGCCACCTTGCCGCCAGAACAGGCAATGCCGCGTCGTGAACTGTCGTTCCATGACCATGTGCGCCTGCTGGGCTATCTGTCGCTGCTGATTGCCGAGGTGCCGGGTGATGTGGTGGAAATCGGCGTGTGGAAGGGCAAGTCGCTGGTGCTGATGAACGAGGTGTGCAACCGCGAGCGCCGAATTATTGGTATCGACCCGTTCGCGCTGCCAAACCAGTTCGAAGAGTTCAGCCACTACAAGCAACTGATGCTGCCTAACGCCGAAGTCATCCGCGGCTTCTCGGAGCTGTGTGCCGAGCGCTTCTACAACCTCGCGCCCAAGGTCGCGCTGTTGCATATCGATGGTGGCCACGCAGGTCGCAACGTGCTGCTGGACTTCCTGCTGTACTCGCCGAGCGTCGTGCCAGGTGGCTTCATCGTGTTTGACGATTACGGCGACTTCCAGCACTCGCCTGAAGTGGGGCCAGCGGTCGATCTGCTGCGGGCCACCGGCTACTTCAATGGCTTCCATGTCCTGGGCTGTGTGCATGGCTTCGAGAACAGTTACGTTCTGCAACGCATGTAATTGAAGCCGGCAGGTGTGCCTTGCTCATGGCTGGCACACCAACCGCTGGCGTTCATAGTTCAACGCCTTGTCCCGCTCGGGCAGGCTGTAAGGCGCGCTGCACTGGCGCTCGCCCCATTTGATCGTCAGGCTGCCCTGGTCTTCTTCCAGCAGCACCAGCGCCTTGCCGTTGGGGTCGGAGATCGCCAGTTGTTTACCGCTGGCATCTTCCAGCGAGGCCCCGAACGGAATCATCCCGCCCTGTTCGTCGAACAGTTCGAACTGCACCCGCCGCCCGCTCTTGCCGGTGTAGCGGGCCACCACTACGGCGCCGCGGCGCGGCACCAGTTGCTGGGTGGCGTTGTCGATCTCGATGTCGCCGCCCAGCTCGCGGGTGTCCAGGCTGATCCAGTTGACCCGGTAAGGTTGCGCGTTGGGGATTACCGCGTAGCCGTTGCGCCCGGTTTCTACACCGCTGTAGCTGCTGATCTTGGCGCCTTTGACCCCCGGCACCTGGGCCAGGGCGAAGGTTTCGCTGACGGTCTGGCCCAGGTTGATACCGCCTTCGTGGGCGACCACCGAGCCCGACACGTTGAGGTTTTGCGAGTCGTAGCCGCGGCCCTGGCTGTAGCCCAGGGTGATGTCGGCCACCGAGGTACGGGTGTTGAGGTTGGCCGAGGCGGAGTTGCCACCGGAGCTGCTGTTGCCACCCTGGACCGAGTAGAAGGTGTCGCTGGTCTCGGACAGGTAGCCGTTGACGCCAACCTGGGTGCTGTCACCACCTTTTTGTGTGCTGGTGGTGATAAATGCGCGCGGCGCGCGAGCGCGGCTGCCCAGCGGGAAAGACACCGACAGGTTGAACTGGGTATCGCTGCTGGAACCGCCGTAGCCATCGCCCAGGTCCTTGGTGCGGGTGACGCCGAAGTTGTAGCTGGCTTCGCCCCAGTTGTTGCTGTAGCCGGCCGAAAAACTCTGCGAGCCGCCGCGGTTCCAGTAGCGCTGGTCGCTGGCGTTGACGTACAGGCTGCCGAACTCGCGGTTGCGGCCCATGCTCTGGTTGATGGTCAGGTCGGTGCGGGTCTTGGAGTTGCCCGGACGGCGCTCCAGGTCGCTGCTCAAGTCCTGGACGTGGTCGGTCAGGCTGCGGAAACCTTCGGTCGAGTAGCGGTACGCGGCCAGGGTGAAGTTGGTGTCGGTTCCGGTAAAGGTCTTGGCATACAGGGCGCGCACACTATTACCCTGGGTGGTTTGCCCCAGTGCGCGGCTGCTTGAATGGGTGACGTCGAACGACACGGCGCCCAGCGCAGTGTTCTTGCCGGCGCCCAGCGACAGCGCCTTGTAGTTGTCGCTGGCCTGTACACCGATGATGCCGGTGAGGTTGCTGCTGATGCCGTAGGCCAGGGTGCTGCTGAGAATGTTCGGCGTGGCCATGCCGTCGGTATTGCTGTTGTACTGGCCGGCCGAGATGCTGTATTTGACCTGGCCTTCACGGACCATGATCGGCAGGCTGGAGAACGCCTGGGTGGTCACCCGGCGGCGGCCGTCCGCTTCGACGATGGTGATCTGCAGGTCGCCGTTGGAGCCGGACGGATAGATGTCGCTGATCTCGAACGGCCCTGGCGGCACACTCGCGGTGTACAGGATGTAGTTGTTCTGGCGGATCTCCACGGTGGCGTTGGTCTGTGCCACGCCACGGATGATTGGCGCATAACCGCGCTCGCTATCGGCGCGCATGCCTTCATCGGAAGCCAGTTTGACCCCGCGATAGCGCACACTGTCGAACAGGTCGGTGTCGGTGAAGATATCCCCGGCACTGAACTGGCCCTTGATGGCCGTGACGTCATGTTGCAGGTAGCTGCGGTTACTTTTGAAGGTGCTCGGGCGACCGGTGCTGCTGGTGAAGTTCGACTCGTTGCGAAAACGCCAGGCGCCCAGGTTGATGCCGTTGCGCAGGCCCAGGTTGTTGGCAATGCGCGTGTCGGCATCGCCGGCGCTGCGGCTGCTGTTGAACTGGTAGTTGATAAACGCTGCCGGCACGCCGTCATCCCACAGTGCAGGGTCGACGTAACCACGGATGCCGCGCTGCATCGCTACCTGCGGCACGCTGGCCGCCAGCTGCAGGCGCGCGGCGTCATAGCGCAGGCTGGCCTGGTCGATCAGCGCTGGCAGGTCATAGCAGCTTTGCGGGGTGTTCGGGTCGAATTTGCCCTGGGCCTGCAGTTTGTTCAGGTCGATGCCCAGCTGTTGCAGCAGTTCCAGGGTCAGGCACGGTTCTACGCGCCCGGTTGCCGGGTTGCGGTTGAAATCGATGTCCCGTCGGCCCACCAGTACTTCGTTGCTGTACAGGTCGACCCGGTAGTTGCCTGGCAACACGCTGTTGGCAGACAGCAGCAGTTGCAGATCAACCGACGAGGGCGCGCCTTGCAGGAAGGTGGTGTTGAACGCTTCCAGTTGTTGCCCGTCGCTGGTGTCCTGCTCGGCCAGGGCCGGCAGCGCGGCAAGCACGGCCAGCGACAGCGCGCTCAACTGCAACAGGCGGGCAGTAGCAGTGTGAGCGCGCGCACGTTGGCCGGCGCAATGAGTTGGCCTGTTACCGGAAGAAAAAGACATGCGAAGGAACCTGTATCATCCCGAATAACGACTGGGCGCGGCGAGGGGCGTAATCACGCGCGGGGTTAACGCCTTGGCATTAACCGTTATTGTTTGCTCGGCGCTTGGGCAGCAGTGCTTGTTTGGCCGCTGGACAGTGTCGTGGTGTACTGATTTTGCGCACCGTAATCATTGATGCTGGAGAAGCTCAGGCGCACGTCGTTGTCGGCGCCCAGGGTTTTAACCGGGAATGTTTTTATTTCACCCGGGGCGACCATGGTCGAATCCGCTGCCAGTTCACTGTGTTTACCCGCCTCAAGTTTTATATCGGCCATCGATACGTGATAAAGGCTCGGGTTGTTAACCTGCAACAGGGTCTTGCCACTCTGGCGCAGCAGTTGCCATTGCAGTTCGGTCGGCGCCATCAGGGCATTGCCCGGCAAGCCGGCAGGTCGGAAGAAAATCTTGATGCGCTGGCGCACAGCCAGTTGCAAGGTATTGGCGGCAGCCGCAGCCTGGGGGATTTCCTGGACGTTGAGCCAGACCACCGACTCTTTGTCTGCAGGCATGCCGGTACCTTCGTACAGCACCCGCAGCAACTGCTGTTCACGGGCGAACACCCGTGCCAGTGGCGGGGTGACGGCAAAGGGCACGCTGCGCTGGGCATCGCTGTCGTCGACCCAGGATTGAATCAGCACATCCTGGCTGCCATTGCGCACGGTGACGTTGGCTTCCTTGTGGTTGCCATCAAAGACAATCCGCGTGGCGCTCAGGGAAATACTGGCCATGGCCTGGCCGGCCATGAGCATGCCGAGCAACCCCAGGCATGCGGGAATAGAACGACGCAACATGGTGTGTACCGTTTGATTCAGGGGTTGTGCTTCAGGGTCAATGGCGAGGCCTGGCGGCCTCGCACATAGCAGTTCAGGCGCTACGCGTTATTCGTATTGCAGGATGAACGGCAGGGTGGCGTCACCGCGACCGGCAGTGGCGGTGCCGGCTGCACCGGTGGTGACGTAGGCGGCGGAGAAGTTGAGGATCGCGTCGCCGCCCGCTGCGCCGGTACCGTGCATGTCGCTCTGGATCTTGGCGGTGGTTTTCGAGCTCAGGTCGATCAGCGCGCCGTTGCTGTCGAGCAGGGCGATACCGACGTTGGCCGCGGTGCCGGTGCCTTTGGTCAGGGCCAGGACTTTCTTGCCGGTGACCAGGCCCGAACCGCCGCTGGCAGCGTCAAAGATCATCGAGACTTTGGTGCCCAGGTTGCAGTTGACGTTGAGGTTGAAGTCTTTACCGGTTACACGGCCCGAGGATGGGCTTTCGGCAGTACCCATGTCCTTGATCGACACAGTGCCCATGTCCACGGAGATCACGCGATCGGCGTTGGCGCCGTCAACCGAGCAGGCGTCGTTGTTGATGACGCCGGTGAAGGTAATCTTGCCGCTGCCACCTTGAACAGGGACCGGGTCTGCAGCCAGGGCAGCGCCGGAAGCTGCAAGTACGGACAGGGTAATAAGGGCCAGTGAGAACTTCTTCATGGTGATGTCCATTTGTATTGGTTGGAAAGTGCTGCATGAAAATGCCAATACACAATAGAGCGGGGGGGGGGGTGCCGAACATCAGACGATTCTTATAAGGCCTGTGCGCAAGAAGGGCGGGGCGTTTGCGCAACAAAGCCATTATCGGAAAATGACTTTGTTGCCATATGGCTTAGTTGAAAACGCTGCGTTCCAGACAATAAGCCAGCAAGTCCTGGTCACTATTAACATCAAGTTTTCGCATGGCCGAAATCTTTTGTGCGCTGATGGTCTTGGCACTTCGGTTCTGGCTGCGGGCAATATCACTGACACTTTTACCGGCGACAAACAGTCGCAGTATTTCGAACTCCTTGGGTGACAGGGTGGCGAATCGATCCTCGATCGCCGCCGTGGTTTCGATGACCGAAGTTTTTGCCGGCTCCAGGCTTCGATACTGACTCTGTTGGGCCACGGCCTTGAGCGCCAGCTGGATTTCAGTGTGCAACTGGCTCTTCTGGATCACCCCGACCACGCCCAATTCATGCAGGCGGGTGAGAATCAGGTGGTTGGAGATCATCGTCAGGATCAGCACCTGCAAGTGCGGAAAATGCCGCTTCAGGTAATCGACCAGCTTCAGGCCGTCGCCATAGGGCGAGTCGGCCGGCATGTTGTAGTCGGTGATCACCAGGTCCACCGGTTGTTGCTCAAGCAGTTCGATCAGCCCTTTCGAGCACACGGCCTCGCCGACCACGCAAAAACGTTCGTCACGTTCTACCAGTTCGCGCACGCCGAGAAGCACGATGGGGTGATCGTCCGCGATGATGACTTTGAGTTTGTCCATAGAGGCTGTCCGTAGTACCGGTATAGAGGGTTAGGGTGTGTCCATACGGCCGCAGGTAAGCCTGATTGTTGTTACTCGAGCGCATCCACAACAGCGGCAAGTCGGGTCAGTATCTGCTGCACTTCAAGGTGCAGGGAAGCATCGACAACCCCGCCTGCCAGCCGGCACTCAAGCGCCGTACAGCGCTCGGCCAGGTTGATGGCCTGTACCGCACCCAGGGCGCCGGCGATGCTGTGCAGCCTTTGGGCGACGATTCTACCGTCACTTTGCTCCAGCGCGCAGTGGATCAATTGCAGGTCATCGCGCATGGTGCTGATGAACAGCGGGCGCATCTTCTCTGAAAGCTGCAGGTTGTCCGTGGCCTGGGTGGCAGCGGGGGCGGTGAGGGTGTCGGGCTCGACCCGCGGTGCTGCGCTCTGCAAGGCCGGGCGGCAGAGCTTGAGCAGATGGCCGCGCAGGGTCTGCAGGCTCAACGGCTTGACGATCCAGGCGTTCATGCCCACGGCAATGCAGCGCATGCCTTCCTCGCGCATGGCATTGGCGGTGACGCCGATGATCGGCAATTGCGGGTCGTGCTCGCGCAGGGTGCGGGCCAGTTCATAGCCGTTCATGACCGGCATGTTGACGTCGGTCAGCACCAGGTCAAAGACCTCGGGCTGCCACAAGTGCAGTGCCTGCTCGCCGTTGCTGGCGACCACTGCGGTGCAGCCCAGGGCCTCGAGTTGCTCCTTGATGATCGCCTGGTTGATCGGGTTGTCTTCGGCCACCAGGATCCGCAGTTGCAGGTTGTCGGCCTGCTGTTGTGCGGCCTGCTGCGATATCTGCGGCTTGCCCACGCGGGCCATGCCGACCGCCTGGGCGATGGCGCGCAGGTTGTGCAGGTCGACGTTCCAGCCGTGCGGGCTGTATTCCGGCGGGTTGCGCCCGCCCGCCGTGCACAGCACCCGTGGCCCGGGCCAGGCCGGCGCGGTGGCCGGCGCCAGGGCGTCGACCAGCACTGCCGGGGCATGTTTGGCTTCCAGCGGCTGCGGCGCCAGGGTGGCGTGTACGCCCAGGCGGATGAGCCAGTCGACCAGCGATTGCGCCAGCTCCTGCACCGGGGCGCGCACGTAGACCGGTATCGAGGAGGCTGCGGCTGGCGCACCATCGATGGTTTGGTCAGGTAGCACTGGCAGGCTCATTCGCAGGGCAAAACTGCTGCCCAGTCCGGGCTCGCTGACCACTTTCAGCTGCCCTCCCATCATTTCGCTGAGCCACCAGCAGATCGGCAGGCCCAAGCCGGCGCCGCCTTCGCTGCAGGCATCCTGTACCTGGTAGAACAATTCGAACAGCTTGGCCTGCTGCGCCGCCGAGATGCCGATGCCGGTGTCGGTGACCTGCCACTCCAGGCTGACCGTATCGTCCTCGTGCGCCAGCACCCGGGTGCGTAGCACCACGCGCCCGGTGTCGGTGAACTTGATGGCGTTGCTCAACAGGTTATTGAGGATCTGGCGGATGCGCATCGGGTCGCCGAGCAGGCGCTCGGGCAGGGCGGCGTCGGTGCAGGCATAGAGCTGCAGGCCCTTGCGCTGGGCGAAGGCGGCATAGGTGTGCAGGGTGTCTTCGATCAGGTCCAGGGGGCAGAACTCGATGGACTCGATGGCCATCTGCCCGGATTCGATCTTCGACACGTCGAGTACGTCGCTGATCAACTGGAACAGGGTTGCCGACGAACGCTGGATGGTCTGCAGGTATTCCTGCTGGCGCGGCTCCAGGCGGGTCAGGCCGAGCAGTTCGAGCGTGCCGAGCACGCCGTACAGCGGGGTGCGGATTTCATGGCTCATGGTCGCCAGAAACAAGGTCTTGGCTTCGTTGGCCGCATCGGCCGCGCGCCGCGCTTCTTCCAGTGCCGTGGCATCTTCGATGTGCCGGGTGACATCGTTGAAGGCATACAGGCGTACATCCTGGCCCTGGTAGCGGGTCGAGACAAAGCCCACCTGCAGGTGTCGGCCGTCGATTTCCAGGTAGGTTTCACCGCTATCGCCCTGGTCGGTGCGTCGCTCCAGGGCAGTGATCAACTTGGTGCTGCCCGGCGATTGCTGGGCCCGCTGGTTTTCCATCAGCACCTGGTTATCGGCACGGCGCACCACGCACAACCCGGTGGGCGCGGTATCGATCACCACGCGGCTGAAAGCCTCGCTTTCGGCGATGCTGTCATGGGCCTGGCGGGCCGGCAGGATCACCTGGCGGCGGTACCAGCGATTGGCGCCCCAGCCCATGGCGATGACCGCGACCAGCAAGGCGCCGAGGCTTGCCAGCGGCCACAGGGCATAGCGGAAGAAGCTGCGGTAGTTGATGGCATAGACCGCCGTCCATGCCGGACCATTGTGGTTGACCAGCTTGAACACCAGGCCTTCGGGCTTGAAGTTGATCCCTTCATGCAACGGCGATTGCGGCCACAGCGCGCCGATCAGCACCTGGCCGGAAGGCGCCACCAGGGTGAAGTGGTCGTAGATCGACCATTCCATGGTGCGTTCATAGTCATTGGCCTGGGACAGGTCGAGGATGCTGGCGATCATCACCCGGGTGTCGGCGCCCTTGATGTGTATCTCGTTTGCCGCCAGCTGGATACCGATATACGCCAGCATGCGCGCCGGGCCCGGGCTGGTGGCGCTCGCGCCATAGTGCTGCCAGCAGACTTCACCTTCGCTGAGCAACTGATGGTCGCGCGGCAGGCGATCGACCACGGCCTTGACCATGTCGATGAAGGTTTCGTTCAGCGGTACGGTCTTGGTCCGTGCGTGGCCGGCGGCGGGTACGGTAATGTCGAAGTTGCCGTCCTGGTTGAACAGGAACACATGGGGCGACTGGTAATGCGAGGTCGACCAGAAAGCACTGTAGAAGGTCGCCAGGTGCACACCCAGGGAGAAGATCTTGGCATGTTCGCTGGCGGCGATTTTCTCCGGGTCGATTTTGGCGCTGAAGGGCATGGAGTAGGAGAACTCCTGGCCCTGGTAAATGTTCGGGCCTTCTTCCGGCAAGGCTTTGAGCAAACGTACCTGGGCATTCTCGTCCTTGAGCAACTCGCCCTGGTGGCTGCGTTGGCCAAGGCTGCGCAAGAACACTTCCTGCTCGCGGATGTTTTCCATCAGCCGGGCAAAGTGAAAACGCACGGTGTCGTGCTGCTCTTCGATCAGGCGCTGAAACGACCAATAGCTGGTACCGACCAACAACAACGCCAGGCCGAGCAGCACCATCATCCCTTTGTTCAGGCGCAACGAACTGCGGGTGAGTTTATCCAGCAGGGCGTTGTCGTGCTTCATCAGGTGCTTCCGCAGTCTCGGTAATTTAGATGGCTGGATGGAGTTTACCTCTGCTGGCCATTAAAGGGCGGTGCGACCCATCAATAGAAAGTTGCTGGTCCGTCATTGTTGAGCAATTGCTGAAACTGCTCGGACGACACCGCATGGGAAATCAGAAAACCCTGGGCCTGGTTGCAGTCAATCTTGCGCAACAGAGCAAGCTCCTGGGGCGTCTCGACGCCTTCGGCGACCACGGTCAGCCCCAGCTTGCGGCCCAGGGCGACAATGCTGGTCAGTGCCGAGGTCATGCCTTCGTTTTCATGGCAGCCCTGGACCAGAGCGCGGTCGATCTTCAGCTCCGTGAAGGGTGTGGAGACCAGGTTCATGTAGGAGCTGTAGCCCTTGCCGAAATCATCCTGGGACAGGCCGAAGCCCTTGATGCGCAGGCGGCAGGCGCCGGCGTAGAAGTTGCTGATGTCCTGGGGCACCGAGCATTCCATCAGCTCGAAGCAGATCTTGCCGGGGATGCCCTGGTGATGCAGGACGAACTCCAGCAGGCGGTCGGCCAGGTCGTGGCTGTTGAGCAGGTGGGTCGGCAGGTTGATCGACACGGGGATGTCGTAACCCTGCTGGCGCCAGCGCGCCTGGGCATGGATGGCCTGCTTGAGCATCAGCCACAGCAGGCGTTCCTCCAGCTCGAAGGTCTTGAATGCCGGCAGGAACGAGCCGGGCAGCAGCACGCCTTGCTCCGGATGCATCCAGCGCACCAGGGCTTCGGCGGCGACGATGCGGCCGTTGCTGAGGGATTTTTTCGGCTGGAACCAGGCCTGGAACTGGCCGTTGCTCAGCCCGTGAATGAGCGCTTGGTAATCGAATTGCGCGACCGCCGGGGGTACCTGCGGTGCGCTGCGGTTCTTGCCGTTGAGCTGTTCGGTGAGGTTGCGCAGGGCGTCCGGCTTGACCGGCTTGGAGATCAAGCCGATCACCTCGACACCGAGGTTCTTGGCCACCAGGCTTGCGGCCATCAGCATGCGCTTGGAGGCGGCGCTCATGATCGCCAGGTCCGGCTTGCTGCGCAGCCTGGCCAGGCCCTGGATAAATTGCACGCCATCCATGCCCGGCATCAGCAGGTCGGTCAGCACCAGGTCGAAGTCACGCCGCTGCAGGTGTTCCAGCGCTTCCTTGCCGTCCTGGGCCGCTTCGAAATGGAAATTGCCCAATTCGCTGAACAGGTGCTGCAAGTACATGTGCTGGAACGGGTGGTCCTCGACGATCAAGATGTTATAGGGCTTCATGGGAGGTCTCTTGATAAGGCGCCAGATAGTTGAACAGGGCCCGCAACGCGAAAGGTTTGACCAGGCAATGGTTCATTCCGGCTGCAAGGCACAGTTCTGCTTCGCCGCGCATGGCATTGGCCGTTGCCCCGATGATCGGGATCGAGCAGCCTTGGCGGCGCAGTTCTCTGGCCAGTTCATAGCCATTGAGTTTGGGCATGTTCACATCGGTCAGGACCACATCGAAGTGCCCGGTTTTCCATAGCTGCAGGGCCTCGATACCGTCCCCTGCCAACTCGACGGTGCAGCCGAGCTCTTCGAGCTGATCACGCAGGATCAACTGGTTGATGATGTTGTCTTCGGCCACCAGGATATGCAGTTCGAGCTTCTGCATTTCGCGCTTTTGCGGGTCATCGGTGCGGGCGATCCACAGCCCCTGGGCTTGCCTGACGGCCTGGTGCACGGCGCTCAGGTGGTTGAGGTTGACCTGCCAGCGGCCGTCTTCCAGTTGCGGCTCGCAGCAGCCATGGGCGCTGGCCAGGATCAACGGCCCGCTCCAGTCGGTCACCAGCGCTTGCTCGGCGCTGCCGGGGTGCAGTTCCAGCAGCAGGTGGCCGCTGGCGGCATCCGCCGGCGTCGGCCGCCCGACCTGGGCCCGCGCCCCCCAGCGGCGCAGCCAGCCGCTGATCGATTGCGCCAGTTCGCGAATCGGCGAGAGCACATAGATCGTCTCGGGCAACAGGCCGCCCAGGGCGGGCAAGTCGCTGCTGGCCGAGGCTTCTTCCAGTGGCAGGGTCAGGGTGAAACTGCTGCCCAGGCCCAGCTCGCTGACCATGCGCAACTGGCCGTTCATCAACTGGGTCAGGCGCTGGCAGATCGGCAGGCCCAGGCCGGTGCCGGCCACTACATTGGTGTTGCCTTCGGTCTGGTAGAACGGCTCGAAAATGTACGGGTGGTCTTCCTCGGCGATACCCTTGCCGGTGTCCGAGACTTGCCACATCAGGCTCGAACGCTCGCCATCACGGTTGATCAGTTTGACCCGCAACACCACACGGCCGCTGTCGGTGAACTTGACCGCGTTGCTCAGCAGGTTGTTGAGGATCTGGCGGATCCGGGTCACATCGCCGATCAGCCGCTCCGGCAGTTGCGGATCGAAGCAGGCGTACAGCTGCAGGTTTTTGCCCAGTGCCGCGGCGCTGTAACCCTGGATGACTTCGTGGACCAATTCCAGCGGCGAGAACTCGCTCAGCTCCAGGGCCAGTTGTCCGGCTTCGATCTTCGACACATCAAGCACGTCGCAGATCAACTGCAACAGGGTCGCCGAGGAGCCTTCTATTGCGTGCAGGTAGTCGCGCTGCTGGGCATCGAGCTGGGTGCGCGCCAGCAGTTCCAGGGTACCCAGCACGCCGTACAGCGGGGTGCGGATCTCATGGCTCATGGTTGCCAGAAATAGCGTCTTGGCTTCGTTGGCGGCGTCGGCCGATTGCCGCGCGTCTTCCAACGCCGCTTCCACCTGCTTGCGTGCACTGATGTCACTGAAGGCGCAGAACAGCACGTCTTCACCGTTGTAGCGGGTCGGCGCGCTGCTCAGGTACAGGTGGCGGCCATCGGCGGTGGCGAAATAGTCGCTGCGTTGCGGTTGCTGGTTGTCGAAGGCCTGGTTGATCCAGCCGGCACACAGCACATCGCGCTCCAGGCCGTCGCCCAGCCATTGTTGCGCCAGGGTGTTTTCCAGCACCACCTTGCCATCGGTACGGCGCAGGACGCACAAGGCCACCGGCGCGGTCTGGATGACATCACGGCTGAACGCCTCGCTTTCGATCAAGGCCTGGATGCGGTGGATCGCCGGAGCAATGAACCGAAGCTCGATGCGGCGCATCAGCAACAGGATCAGGGTCACGGTGAGCAGGCAGAACAGCAGCGAGCCGACCAGCTGTTTCCACAGCCCGGCCAGCACCGCCAGCAGGTCGATCGAGTACACCAGTTGCCAGTCCGATGATTTGAGGTGTTTACGGATCACCAGGTGATCGGGTATCCAGCCGTCGCCGACAAAGCCGAAAAAGTTTTCGCCCTGGGAGTTGAGCAGCATCTGCCCCAACTGCGCGTCGTGGCTGTTGGTGAACACCAGCATGCCTTCGGAGTTGAGCATCATGAACTCACCGGCGCTCTGGTCATTGAGCGCCGCCGACACTTCGCGGCTGTCCATTTCCAGGCCCAGCCAGCCCGACTCGACGTCACGCTCATCGAGGCGAATGAAGATGTACAGATACGAGCGTTGCTCGGTCTGGTCAGTCAGCCACAGTTCGGCGGCGGGTGAGGGGTTGTTGTCCTTGAGCGCCTGCAATTGTTCGAGCATGTGCGCAGAAAACCCGGGCACTCCGGGGGCGCAGTTGTACAGGCGCCGGACTTGCGCGTTCGGCCCGGTGTCGACATACAGCAGGCTGACCTGCTTTTCCTTCATGTAGTCGCGCAGGCGCTGGGTCAGCCAGATGCTCCAGCGATTGTCGGTGGTGCTGCCCAGTTGCAGGTGCACTTCTTCGGTCGACGGCAGGTAGACCAGGGGTTTGCTCTGCCTCGACTTGCGCACTGCCGACAGGCTCAGGCTCTCGAGCAAGGCCTCGCGGTTGGTGAAGAAGGTATGTGCCTCGGCAATCGCACTGCTCATGTAGCCGCGACGCTGGGAGATGTCGTTGTTGAAGGTGAACAACAGGAAGTTGTACACGCCGCTGAAGATACCGATCAGCAACACCACGGCGAACAACCGCAGCAAGCGGCGGGCGGCTTCGGGGCTGGAAAGAAGGGGGCTGATTTGCAGCAGGTAGCTTTTTAATCTCATCCGCGGACTCTAGGGAGTCGCATGCGCAAGAGACATCAGACGATCCTTAAACATAAGCCTTGCCGGGTACGTTGGCCAGCCAGAAGGCTCTTATTTGTCCGGTTCTGCGACCTGCTTGGCAAAGCGCAACTTTGCCTATCAGACAATCCTTAAACATTGCGCCGCCCGGCCGACACTCAAGGTATCAACCGTTATCGCAGGAGTGCCGGCATGAATGGGAAGTATGTTGCTATCGCTGCAGGGTTGCTGTTCGGTCTGAGCGGAGCCTGCATGGCCGCCACGTCGGTTGCGCAAGGCGTGATCAATTTCACTGGCAGCATCGTCGAGTCACCGTGCACGCCGTCGGCCCAGGGCGGTGCCTTGAACCTCAACGATTGCCCGGCCCAGGCCCGGGGTACCCGCATCGACTTGCGCCGGGTAGAGCCGCAGGCGGCGGTCAGTACCCTTGATCATGCGCCGGTCAACGTCAGGCTGGTGGCCGACAGCGGCAAGGCCGGGCGTTACTACAACCAGCAGTACGCGCTGGTGGATGCCTCCGGCAAGGCACTGAGCTGCGGCGCTTACCTGATTACCCTGACCACACCTTAAGGCGTGGGCGTAAGGGCGTTTGAGAATTGTCTTAGAGTCTCTGAACACGACCAACGGTAACCTTGCCAGTACTTCAGCGAGTCGCAGTTTTTATAAAGACTCGCGAAGCCCATCTGTCAGGTTTACCGAATGTCAAACATAGCATTGCGCATAGTGATCGCTGATCGTCAGCACGATCAGCGAAGCAAGATAGAAAACATGCTCAACCGCCTGGGGTATTGCCGCGTTGCCCACTTGAGCAGCTTTCAAGCGTTGCAGGCGGCGACCCGGGCGCAGGGCACGCCCTTCGACCTGTTGATCGTCAACACGGTGCTGGTGCCTTCCCGGCAGTTCAACCTGCTGAAGTTCTGCCACGACAATCCGCGCATCCGCCATGCGCTTATCTATGAAGGGCAACGCGCCGACTGTTCGCGAGTCTCGGTGCCGGTCAATGCCAGGATTCAACTGTGCCTGTCGCGGGCACCGGACTTCGACTCGATCAAGCGCTGCCTGCACACTGTCGACCCGCTGTTGGCACGCTAATCACTGACTTTGCCCCCCGCGCGCCCTTGGTTTTTCAAACGCCAACTGGTAGCGTGCAGCACCTCGCTGTATTGCCCGATCCCTTTCGTCATCGTTGCCTGTCAAAGGTAGACGTACGCGGGTACCTGCTGTCCCACTCAAGGGCGCTGGCACAGGACGCATCGGGCGATGCACAGTCATTCGCAAATGGAGTTCACAATGACGCAAAGCAGCACCGTGCTGTCCGGTATTGAGCTGGATCAATTCATGGACCGTGTTGAGGTCGAGTATCAGGAACACGGTGGTGACTACGTGCTGGGCCAACTGCGCGCCCAGCCGCTCAAGGCGGCCTCGCTGGAATCGATCGACCGTCTGCACGTGCTGTGGGTCAATGCCGGTGACGCCGACGCCTCCAGGGCGGTGCTGGCCGACGACGGCCAGGCGCTGATCGAGGCGACCCCAGAGGAGGCGCGCAACGAGCTCAAGCTCAACCTGCTGATCTACCAACTGCGCCTTTGCAACTACCTCAAAGACGAGCAAGGCCTGCTGCAGGCCCTCGACGCCCTGCAGCAACTGAGCAACGAGGCGCTGGCGTTCGACATCGAGCAGTACCGGCGCTACCGCATTTTCGACGATCTGCAGCACACCACCCTCGACGTCGCCCTCAAGGCCATCGAGGTGCGTCACACCCTGGCGTTGATCAACCCCGGCCGTCACGCCCTGCGGGCCTGGGACGATGCCGATCAGCACCGGCGCCGGGCCCGGGTGCTGGCTTCCCACGAGCGTGACGAAGAGGCTCGCGAAGCGGCGCTGGCGGCGATTACCGCGTTGCGCACCGCTGGCGAAAGTCAGGACGTCGACGGCAACGACTGGCTGTGGCTGGGCGATGCGCTGATCGAAATCGTGCCGCTGCGCCTGGCGATGTTCGAGCAACCTGTGGTGCAGTCGATCGCCGAGCTGTCGTTGCCTCAGCGCCGGGAGTGGGAAGTGCGCCTGGCGCGCCTGGCTGCGCGCTCATTGAAGGCCCAGGGCGACCTGCCCGGTGCCTTGAAAATCTGTGAAGTGGCGACCCTGGAACTGGACTCCAGCGGCAGTGACAACTTTGTCGAATTCCACTTGCCCTGGTTGCTTGAAAACGGTCAGATCGACGACGCCGGGCAGCGTGCATTCATGGAAATCTATGGCGTTCGCACGCAGATGTGGCCGGGTATTGCCTACTGGGTCCACGATCGCCTGCTCGATGCCGAGGACCAATTGCCATGGTGGCCGCTGTGCGTGATGCGCGCCTGTGATGATCAACAGGTGCTGGAGCGGTTTACCTCCGGGCTGCCATGGCGCGATGAATCGACGCCGTCCATGGGCCCGCTGCTCGATGCGCTGCATGCTGCTCGCGATGACCTTGAGCAGATCGACAACGTTTTCGCCCTGGCCCTGGAAGAGGCCCGACGCCGCGCGCCGAATCACCCTTGGATCAACCGCCTGCTGGCAGTGCGTGAACGCCAGGCCGGGCGCATTGACGCCAACACTGAACTTACGATGCTGCGCGAGGCCGTTTCGGCCGGCAATATGCAGGACCACCGCAGCGCCTACAGCCTGTTCAGCGCCCATGCCAGTGTGTTCGGCATTGTCGATGCCTTGCGCCAACCGCTGCCGACAATGGCCGCTGGCATGAACTATTACGGTTTCGCTTGCACCATCGACGACCTGGTCGAGGTGGAAGTCGAGAAGCTCTCGAGCGAGGAGGCAGATCAGGCCTGGTCGTTGTTGCGCGAAGTACAGAAGGTGGCCTACGAACACGGCCAGGCTCGCATGGAGCAATGCTTCGCCACCGGTCGCGGGCATCGTTACGATGCCTGTGCGCACACGTACTCGATGCTCTGCAACAACCTGGCGATCAACTACCGCTGCTACAACGACCAGCGCATGTATGAGCAGGCCCTGGAGCTGCATGCCCGTGGCATTGCCGCCAGCCCGTTCGCAGAACACTATCATGGCACCCTGCAAAACCGCATTGAGCTGGGGGATGACCTGGGTATCGCCGAAGCCGCCGAACAGCTCTGGCACTTCGCCGCCGACTATGGCTACAGCCGCCACGACCCCGAAGAGTACCTGTTCGAAGTCAGCCGGGCCTTGTACCGCCTGGACCGCGAACGCGAGATCCTGATCTGGCTGGAGCGCGTGCTCAAATGGCAGGAAGAGCAAGGAGTCGCCGACAAGGACCTGGAAATCTCGCAACTGTTCGCGCGGATAAAAGTGGCCACGTACCTGTCGTACAACCTGCCGGAGGCCGCCACCAGCCTGTGGCTGCGCTACGCGCCGTATATCAACGAAGGTGACATCGCCAGCCTGCTGGGCTGCTCCGGCGATGTGCTCAAGGGCCTGGGGCGCAAGGAAGAGGCCATCGCCTACTACCAGCGCTCGATCCTGCGCAGTGATCCGGACAACGCTATCGACCAGAGCAACAATGAAATCTTCAGCCAGAGCATCGCCGAGCTGCAGGCCGTTGAAAAACCTGCAGGCAAGGCCTGGTGGCAGATATGGAAGTGACACCGGAGCTGCGACAGTCCGGTTACGCCCCGCGCAACGCACTCAATGCCGATCAACTCAAGCGCGGCATTGCCGAGCGCAGCAAGGCCCGCGGTGATGCGCCAGAGGTGGGCAAATGGTTGCTCAACCATTTCTACCGGCACCTGGTCGGCAACTTCGAGCCGGCGCGGCGGATCCTGACCCCGGAGCAGGCTGTCGAGGTGCTGGGGGCTGAACCGCCGCCGTGGGTGGCCAGGCATTTGGGCGACGCCGGCAAAGATTCGCAGCAGGCGCCTGCGCCGCTGGTCTGGGTCGATCCGCAGCAGGCGCCACTGCTGGCCGAGGAGGCCTTGCTGGTGGAGTTTTTGACCTCGCGTCAGGGCACGGCGTTGGCCGGCAAGCTCGACCGCATCAACTGCCCGCAGGCGCTGGCGCTGTGGCAAAAGGAACACGCGCAGATGGCTGCGCGCGTCGAGCAGGGCTGGCGCCAGAGCCAGCCCGAGGCGTTGCTCACGCGGGTAACGACTACTGAGCACGTATTGCAGGAGCTACGCCCCGAGAGTCCTTTGTTGCGCGCCGAGATGGCCTTTGAAAGCTACGTGATGCGCCACTGCCTGGGCCAGTTCGCCGATCGCCGCGCCCTGACCGGCGGCTACGGCGAGCGCTATGCCGAAGCGGTGGAGCAGCGGCGCATGCGCGTGTTCAGCTTTCGCGATGGCCAGGGCCAGCCGCACATCACCATCAGCCTGATCGTGCAGGGCGACGGCACCTTGACCGTCGAACAGGTCAAGGGCAAGCAGAACCGGCCGCCGGTCGAGCGCTATTACCAGGACCTGCTGCAGTGCCTGAATGCCTTGGGCACCGACCAGCAGACGCCCGCCGACTGCATCGCCATCGGCATTGTGCGCACCGAAGCGGGTTGGCTACGCATCGAAGAGGTCAGCGACCCGACCGCGCAGACCCGCCTGGTGGCGCGCTACCCGCAGTTGTACGAGCGCCTCGATGCACCTTCGGCCATGGTCGAGTGGCTGGTGGCCGGGCGTCAGCCGCAGCAGTTCTTGCAGGCTGCCCCGCAGGCGGTGTCGGTCAAGTACGCCACTCGGCACATCTTCAGCAAACGCGCTGAGCGTCAGCTCAATGATCCGCTGTACCAGACCGAAGGCGTGCCGTGGCCGGACATGACGCCGGCCCAGGCCGAGGAAATCCAGGCCTGGCAGGCCCAGGCAAGGTAAGGAGAACCGCATGTTTTTGCTTTTCGCGGCTGTTGTTTCAGCCTGGTTGTTGTGGCGGGCATTCCGCCCGCGCGGGCCTGGGCCGTTGTTCAGCCAGCGCAAGCACTGGTCGCTGTTGCTGGCCAGGCCCATGGCCGATGCGATGGGCGTCGAGGGCTTCTATTCGCCGGCGTGCGATCACTTCAACGAGCAAGCGCAGACGATCGTGCGGGCAGCGTTGCTGCACCAGGCCGGGGTTCGCAGCAACTCCAATGACGAGGCGGTGCGGGCGCACTTCAGTGCGACCCTCGAACAGCAATGGTACAGCCTCGACCTGCAGGCGCTGACGGCCAGCGACGAGCCGCGTGCGGCGATGGCCTTTGCCTGTGCGCGGGTGGCGTTTGTGGCCCGTTGTGCGCTGCTGATGCGCTGGCTCGAGCCCGATCTCGCCTGGCGTGTGCTGCTGCTCAATGCCCAGCGGGCGCAGGATTGTTTCGACAGTTGGGAAGATTTCGGCAAAGCCTATAAGCTGGGGCGCGAGCAGTGGGTTGCGGCGTTTCGCGTCGACTCGCTGGGCGAGGCGTTCCACGAGCCGCATCTGCGCCAGTTGCTGGCGCCCGGCAGCGGGGCCTGGGCCGATATCCCCTGGCATACGCCTGGGGCATTGAGCCCGGCGCGGGCGAGGTAACGGCGCAACTGCTGGTTCAAGCATCCGAGAGGGCATTGCGATGATCGGCTTCACCTTCCGCCAGCTGGAGTATTTCGTCGCCGCCGCCGAACAGGGCAGTGTCAGTGCAGCGGCACGCACCAAGCATATTTCCCAGCCGTCGGTGTCGCTGGCGCTGTCGCAACTGGAGGCGAGCCTGGGCGAAAAGCTCTTTCATCGCCAGGTCAGCCGAGGCCTGGAACTGACCCCGGCGGGGCGCAAACTGCTCGAGCAGGCGCGCGACATGCTCAACCTGGCCACGGCCATCAACGGCAAGGGCGAGCAGCAACAGGAGGTGCGCGGGAGCCTCAGCCTGATCTGCTTCCAGGACCTGGGGCCGTATTATGCGCCGCGTCTGTTGAGCGGCTTTCGCCGGCGCCATCCACAAGTCACCATCACTTTGTTCGAGGCCGATCTTGCCGAGGTCAATCGGCGCCTGGCAGATGGCAAGGCGGAACTGGCACTGACCTACGACGTGGGGCTCGATGCGCCGATCGAAAAACGCGTGCTGGCGCAACTGACGCCCTACGCCTTGCTGCCAGCCGATCACCCCCTGGCCGTGCAGGAGCGAGTGTCGCTGGTGGACCTGGCCAATGAATGCCTGATCCTTGAAGACATCGCCAGGACCCGAGAGTACTTCCTGTCGTTGTTCTGGGCCCATGACCTGCAACCGGCCAGCCTGCAACTGACCCAGACCTTCGAGATGCAGCGCGGGCTGGTCGCCCATGGTTACGGGGTGGCCCTGTCCTGCACCCGGCCGGTGGCCGACTGCAGCTACGACGGCCAACCCCTGGCCTGCCGGCCGCTGCTTGAAACCGTCAGCCCGCAGCCAGTGGTGCTGGCCCAGTCCAGCGCCATGCGCCCCTCACCGGCAGCGCAGGCTTTCCTCGACTGGGCCAGCGAGCAGTTCCCGGCCTGATCAGCGGCTGGGCGAATCTGCCAGCACTACCTGCGGTTGGCGGGCGACGAACAGCCAGTAGCCCAGTGACAGCAAGGCCAGCCAGCCAATGCCCACGTACAGCGCCATGCGCGTGTCCGGGAACCAGGCCAGCACGCCGAAGATGAACAGCATGAACACCACCGCGCAGGCCGGGCCGACCGGCCAGAACGGCACCGGGAAGTGCAGCCTGGCCACCTCGTCGGCGCTCATGCCGCGGCGCATGACGATCTGCGACAGCAGGATCATCAACCACACCCAGACGATCGAGAAGGTCACCACGGCGGCGAGGATCAGGAACAGGTTGTCCGGGGCCAGGTAGTTGAGCACGACCCCCAGCAGCAGGGCGACGGCCATCACCACCACGGTCATCCACGGCACGCCAAAGCGCGACAGCTGGGCGAAGCTGGCAGGCGCCTGGCCGTTGTGGGCCATGCCGTACATCATCCGCCCGGCACTGAAGATGTCGCTGTTGATCGCCGACACGGCGGCCGAGATCACCACGATGTTCAGCAGCGACGCCGCCGAGCCAATGCCCAGGCCGCTGAAGATCTGCACGAAGGGGCTGCCTTCGCTGCCGATCTTCGACCAGGGATAGATCGACATCAGCACGAACAGGGTGAACACATAGAACAGCAGGATGCGCAGCGGTACCGAGTTGATCGCCCGGGGAATCACCCGCTGCGGGTCCTTGGCTTCGCCGGCGGTGATACCGATCATCTCGACGCCGCCGAAGGCGAACATGACCACGGTGAACGAGGCGATCATCCCGCCCACGCCATTGGGGAAGAAGCCGCCATGGCTCCACAGGTTGCTCACCGCCGCCAGGGGCTCGCCGGCACCGCCCAGCTGGATGCCAAACATCAGCACGGCGGCACCGGCGAGGATCATCGAGACGATCGCGGTAACTTTCAGTAGCGACAGCCAGAACTCCAGTTCGCCAAACACCCGCACGCTGCACAGGTTCAGCGCGCCAATGAAGAAGACGATGCCCAGCACCCAGATCCAGCGCGGCGTGTCGGGGAACCAGAAGCTCATGTAGACGCCGAAGGCGGTGACATCCGCCAGGCACACCACCAGCATCGAGAAGGCATAGCTCCAGCCGGTGAGAAAGCCGGCAAAGCGGCCCAGGTACTGGCTGGCGTATTGTCCGAACGAGCCGGACACCGGGTTGCGTACGGCCATTTCACCGAGGGCGCGCATCATCATGTAGATCGCCGCGCCACCGATCAGGTAGGCGAGCAACACCGAAGGGCCGGCCAGTTTGATGGCCGCTGCAGAACCATAGAAAAGCCCGGTGCCGATGGCAGAACCGAGCGCCATGAAGCGAATGTGGCGGGTACTCAGACCGCGCCGCAGGGCGGTGCTGTTTTCGTTCATCCCAGGTAACTCCTCGTTGTTCTTATTCTTGGATAGCAAGGCGCCGTAGGACACAGGCAGGGCCATTAACCGGCCAAAGGCGGGGGGCTGACAACCGCTGCACCATACAGATTGCCTATAGTGGCGAATAGGTAATCTGTGGTTTACCGGCCGCGCGGGGGCGCCCAATACTTTTGTCCATTACAACAAGAGAGGTGGCCCCCGATGAATGCCGATATCGAACAGTTCCAGCGTGATGGTGCAGTGGTGTTGCGCGGTGTGTTCCGTGACTGGATCGAACCCTTGCGCGAAGGTTTTGAACAGAACCTGGCCGCGCCCAGCGCCTTTGCCATCGAGAACGTCGGCAGTGGCGAAGGCGGGCGCTTCTTCGAGGACTACTGCAACTGGCAGCGCATCCCGGCGTTCAAGGACTTCGTGCTCCATTCGCCGGCGGCGGCGATTGCCGGAGCGCTGATGCAGTCGCGGCAGGTGCAGGTGTTCCATGAGCATATCCTGGTCAAGGAGCCGGGCACCTCCAAACCCACGCCCTGGCACCAGGACCTGCCGTACTACTGCGTCGACGGCCTGCAAACCGCCAGCTACTGGATCCCGCTGGACCCGGTCACCCGCCACAACACCTTGAGCGTGGTGCTCGGCTCCCATCGCTGGCCCAAGCCGGTGCGGCCGAAAAGCTGGGCCAGCAACAAGGATTTCTATGGCGCCACCGATGCCGGCTCTGGCGAAAGCCTGTTCATGGACATGCCGGATGTGGAGAACGGCGACTACCAGATCCTCTCGCCGGAGCTTGAGCCAGGGGATGCGGTGGTGTTTGATTTTCGTACCGTGCATGGCGCTGCCGGCAACAACGGCAGCAACCGCCGCCGGGCATTTTCGACCCGCTTCATGGGTGACGATGTGCGTTACATCCAGCGGCCCGGGCGCACCTCGCCACCGTTTCCGGGGATTGACCTGAATACCGGCGATCGCATGCGCGAGGACTGGTTTCCGGTGGTGTGGGCGCGGTCTTGAGGGGGGGCTGGTAGGAGCGAGCTTGCCTCGCGATGCGATGTGCTAGGTAGATCGCAATCGTGGGGCAAGCCCGCTCCCACAGGGGCTACTTCAGGTGGGCGACGATCTCGTCCTTGATCTTCAGACGTTCCTTGCGTAGCCGGGTGACGGTGTCATCGGCTGCGCTGTTGTTCTCGGCATCGACGACTTCGGCGTCTTTGCGGTTGTAGTCTTCATGCAGCTGACTCAGCCGCGAATCGTGTTGTTTCTTCTCGAGGAACTGGTCCTTGGTCAGATTCAAGTCTGCGAGCAAATCGTGCTTGACCGGCATTTCTTCACCTCTCCGGGGGTGTGGGGTGGAAGTCATGAACTTAGAGGATAGTCGTCTTTGCCATGTTTCGGGGCTGGGGTAGTCTGTTGCAACATTTGCCCACCCAAGCCACCGAGCAATGCCTCACCTTCAACGCGACGTCGAGGTAATCGATATTGATCGCGATTCCTATTCAAAGGTGCACTTGCCCGGTTGAACGACAGCCGCTGAACCGCAGCTGAACAAAAACATTAAATAGGCGCCAGGCAATTATTTGTTGGCGTCTTTTTCACAAAAAATTGATGACTCGCTACTTACAGTTCGGGCAGTTTCCAAGGCGTGCCGCAAGGGCACTGTTTTCGGCGTTTAAATAAGCGAATCGTCATGTTCAAGGTCAAACCCCTGCGGGCCGAATGGGTCACGTTGATTGCCAGCCTGTACCTGTTGATCGGCTTCAACTCGTTATTATGGCAACACCTGGCCTCAGTGCTTTCTGCCGATGCTCATGGCCTGCTGCTGCGCGTGGCTTTTGGCGTGTTGATCCTCTGTGCGTTCAACCTGGTACTGACCCTGCTGGCCTTCAGGCCCCTGCTAAAGCCACTGTTGATTGCCCTGTTCATGGTCAGTGCGGCAGTGGCTTATTTCATGAGCCAGTACGGCGTAATGATTGATGTCGGCATGCTGCGCAATGCCATAGAGACGAATGCCGCGGAAGTGCGCGACCTGCTCTCGATTAAACTTTTTTTATATATAACAGTGTTGGGTGTATTGCCTTCCTTGTTGTTGTATAAAACCCCGCTACTGTACCGCAACTGGGCCCGCGAGTTATTCGGCAAGTTGCTTGCCAGTGTCGCCTGTGTTGTGGTGCTGGCCGCCGTCGCGCTGATGAACTATCAGGGCCTGGCTTCGCTGTTTCGCAATCACCATGAAATTCGCCTGATGCTGGTGCCGAGCAATTTTGTCGGCGCCTCCCTGGGTTATGTCGGTGAGCGGGTCGGCAGCGCCGCCAAACCGTTTCGCAGCATCGGCGCGGACGCGAAACTGGACGCTGCCTGGCAGCAGCGTACGCGCAAGTCGCTGACCGTGCTGGTGGTTGGCGAGAGCGCCCGGGCGCCGAACTTCGGGGTGCTTGGCTACGGGCGCGATACTACGCCGCAGTTGAGCAAGGAACAGGGCCTGATCGCCTTTACCGACGTGCACTCCTGCGGCACCGAAACCGCCGTGTCGGTGCCGTGCATGTTCTCCGGCTTGACCCGCAAGAATTACGACGCCAGCACTGCCAAGAACCAGGAGGGCCTGCTCGATGTGCTGCAGCGGGCCGGGCTGGCGGTGCGCTGGCGCGATAACCAGTCCGGCTGCAAGGGCACTTGCGACCGGGTGCTGTTCGAGGATGTCAGCAACCTCAAGGACCCGGCGCTGTGCGCCGATAACGAATGCCGCGACGAAATCCTCCTCAAGGGCCTGGACAGTTTCATCGACAACCTGCAACAGGACACCGTGCTGGTGCTGCACCAGATGGGCAGCCACGGGCCGGACTACTACAAGCGCTACCCGCAAGAGTACGAGCGCTTCACCCCGGTGTGCCGCAGCAATGCCCTGAACCAGTGCAGCCAGGACAGCATCGTCAACGCCTATGACAACACCCTGGTGTACACCGACCATGTCCTGGCCTCGCTGATCGACATCCTGCGCAGCAAGCAGGACAAGGTCGACACCGCCATGCTGTACCTGTCCGACCATGGCGAATCCCTCGGTGAGTACAACCTGTTCCTGCACGGTACGCCCTACATGCTGGCGCCGGAGCAGCAGAAGCACGTGCCGTTGCTGGCGTGGTTTTCCGACAGCTACAAGGCCAGCTTCGGCATTGATAGCGACTGCCTGCAACAGGCCCGCAACGCGCCGTTGAGCCAGGACAACCTGTTCCATTCCATGCTCGGCCTGCTGCAGGTGCGCACCGCCCTGTACCAGCCGCAACTAGACCTGTTCGCCAGTTGCCGGCCGATGTTGGCCGGGCACTGATCACAGGCGCAGTAGCGGCGGCAGGGATAGCGGTCGAGCGGTTTCCCGACGATGGCCTGCGCCGTATATACTGCGCGCCATTGTTTGTGGGAGAGCCTTGTGGCCATCGATATTCACTGGATTTGCGACGACCGCAGCCTGGCAGAGCATTGCCAACAGTGGCGCACGCTGCCCTTCGTGGCACTGGACACCGAGTTCATGCGGGTTGACACCTTTTATCCGAAAGCCGGTTTGATCCAGGTCGGTGACGGGGCACGGGCCTACCTGATCGATCCGCTGCGCATCGGCGACTGGCAGCCGCTGGCCGGCCTGCTGGAAGATCCGCAGGTGATCAAGGTCCTGCACGCCTGCAGCGAAGACCTCGAAGTGCTTTCGCGCCTGACCGGCAGCTTGCCGGCGCCATTGTTCGACACCCAGCTGGCCGCCGGCTACCTCAACCTGGGTTTCTCCATGGGCTATTCGCGCCTGGTCCAGGAGGTGCTTGGCATCGACCTGCCCAAGGGTGAAACCCGTTCCGACTGGCTGCAACGCCCGCTGTCGGAAACCCAGGTCAGCTATGCCGCCGAAGACGCCGTGCACCTGGCCGAACTGTACGAGCGGCTGGGGCCGCAGCTGTCCGCCGACAAGCACGCCTGGGTGCTCGAGGACGGCGCCGAACTGGTTGCCCAGCTGCGCCGCGAAACCGACCCGTATGAGCTGTACCGCGAGGCCAAGCTGGCCTGGAAGCTGTCGCGCGCGCAACTGGCGGTGCTGCGCGAGCTGTGCGCCTGGCGCGAGCGCGAAGCCCGTGCCCGCGACCTGCCGCGCAATCGTATCGTCCGCGAAAACGCCTTGTGGCCCATGGCCCGCACCCAGCCTGACTCGTTGTCGGCACTGGCCAAGATCGAAGACATGCACCCGCGGACCATTCGTCAGGATGGCGAGTTCCTGCTCGGCATGATCAAGCAGGCCGCCAGCCTGCCGCCGGAGCAATGGCCGCCAGCGGTGCCCGAGCCGTTGCCGATTGAAGCGGCGGCGCTGCTCAAGAAACTGCGCGCCATCGGCCAGGCCGAGGCCGAGCGTCTGAACATCGCCCCCGAGCTGATGCTGCGCAAGAAAACCCTGGAACTGCTGCTCAAGAGCGGCTACCCCAACGGACCCTATCAACTCCCCGAGTCGCTGCGCGGCTGGCGCCGTGAGCGCATGGGGCAGGCGCTGCTCGATTGCCTGGCGGGCGCCGGAGACCAGTCATGAAACGTATCTGCTCGATCTACAAGAGCCCGCGCAAGAACGAAATGTACCTCTATGTGCTCAAGGCCGACGGCCTGGAGCGCGTGCCCGAAGGCCTGCTGCCGTTTTTCGGAAAGCCTGTGCACGCCTTCGACCTGGTCCTGACCCCGGAGCGCCAGCTGGCCCGCGAAGATATCGCCAAGGTCCTGGAAAACCTCGAGCAGCAGGGTTATCACCTGCAGATGTCACCGGTCGAGGACGAGTACATCGAGCACCTGCCAGAAGAGCTGCTGCGTCGCAACGACCCGGTCTGACCTCCCTCACTGTCGCGCCGCCAGCTCCTGGCGGCCTTCGCCGTTACCCAAGGTTGTTATGAACATGCGTGTTTTGATCGCTGAACAGGATCATGCCCTCTACGCTCGGCTGTTGCGCGAGATGGCACCGGACCTGGAGGTCCTGAACAGTGGTGATTCGGCTGAGCTGGCGCAAATGGCCGCCGACAGCCCGGTGTGGCTGGGCCAGCCGGACCTGTTGGCCACCTTGCTGCGTCAGGGCCATCAACCGCAGTGGCTGCAATCGACCTGGGCCGGGATCACCCCGCTGCTGGCTGATGGCCTACAGCGTGACTACCGCCTGACCCGGGCGGTGGGCATCTTCGGCCAGGTCATGGCCGAGTACGTGCTCACCTACATGCTCGGCCACGAGCGTGAGGTGCTGGCGCGCCTGGTCAGCCAGGTCGAGCGCAAGTGGGATGACCGCCCCGGGCGCAGCCTGGAAGGACGTCGGGCGCTGATCGTCGGCACCGGCGATATCGGTCAGCGGGTGGCGGAGTTTCTGCTGCCGTTTGGCGTGCAGTTGTACGGCATCGCCAGCCAGCCGCGCGAGCAGGCACCGTTTATCGAAGTGGCCGGTCTCGAGGACCTGGGCCGTCTGGTGGGCCAGGTCGATTATGTAATCAACCTGCTGCCCGACACCCCGGCGACCCATGACCTGTACGACGCGGCGCTGTTTCAACGCTTCAATCCCGAGGCGTTGTTCATCAATGCCGGGCGTGGCGTGGCGGTGGTCGATGCCGACCTGGTCGAAGCCTTGAAGAAGGGCCATCTGGCCGGCGCCGTAATCGATGTCTGCCGCCAGGAGCCGCTACCGCAGCGCCATCCGTTCTGGACCGCCTGGGGCTTGCTGCTGACCGGGCACAGCTCGGCACCGACCTCGCCGGCGGCGATGGTGCGCTTGTTTGTCGAGAATCTGCGGGCGTATCAGGCGGGTGAAGCGTTACGTGGAGAAGTGGACTTTCAGCGCGGCTACTAACAGCCTCGACTCGACCCGCGAAACCCATCAAAGGCTGAAATCACCCTCGGCCGCCAGCTCGCTCAACGGCCGCCGCAGGCTCGGCACTTCCCGCGCCTGCAGGCCTTCGGCCAGGCTCGACTTGTCGCCCAGCTTGCCGATCGCTACCGCCGCGTGCAGGGCGTAGCCTTCAGGAATCTTCAGCTCCTTGCGGGTCAGCTCCTGGTCAAAGCCGGCCATGCCGTGGGTGTGCCAGCCGCTCAGGCTTGCCTGCAGCGCCAAGTGGCCCCAGGCGGAGCCTGTGTCAAAGGTGTGCCACAGGGCTGGGGTTTCTTCACTGGCGCCTGGTGCGGTGAAACTGGTCTTGGAAAGGATGATCACCAGTGCCGAGGCGTGTTGGGCCCAGCTTCGGTTGAACTCGTTGAGCAAACCGAGGAAACGCTCCCAGTTCGGCGTGTCGCGGCGGGCGTACAGGAAGCGCCAGGGCTGCGAGTTGTAGGCCGAAGGTGCCCAGCGTGCGGCTTCAAGGAAGCTCAGCAGGGTGGCCTGGTCAATCGGCTCGCCGGTGAAGGCGCGCGGCGACCAGCGCTGGATGAACTGTTGGTTGATGGCGTGATCGGCAACGCGAGGATTTGCACTCATCTTGAGTTCCTGAGAGTTGGGTAGGTGACCGCTGGTCAAACTACTGTGTCATATGAGCGCTGACAAGCGGTCTGGCAATGGCCGGTGACAGGCCCTAGACTGGCGCCGCCGCGCCGCCGCGAACGAATTGAAACAGGACACCCGCTACATGACTGCCAACGCCGATCCGTTCTGGATGCGTAAAACCCTCGAACAGCTCAACCCGCAAGAGTGGGAGTCGCTGTGTGACGGCTGTGGCCTGTGCTGCCTGCAAAAGCTTGAAGATGAAGACGACAACAGCGTCTATTACACGCGCATCGCCTGCAAATTGCTGGACCTCAAGACTTGCCAGTGCAGCGATTACCCGAACCGGATGCAGATCGTACCCGACTGTATCCAGCTCACGCCGGGCAAGGCCGACCAGTTCAAATGGTTGCCGACCACCTGCGGTTACCGTCTGGTCAGCGAGGGCAAGGACCTGCCCGACTGGCACCATCTGGTCTGCGGTGATCGCGAGCAGGTGCACAAGCAACGGATTTCACAATCCGGACGCATGCTCAGTGAAGACAGCGTCGATGAAGACGATTGGGAAGAGTATCTGATTTTCCGCGCCGGTTGAGCTGCAGAGGCTTGCCGGGAGGCGCGTTTGGGGGAACAAGGAGTTTCTGTATGCGTGTGCGTTGCCATTGGTGGCTGGTGTTGGGCCTGCTGGCCAGTTCGCCGGCCTGGGCGAAAAAAGTCGATCTGGATTACCACGTGCGCTTGCTGCCGCAAAGCGAGCAGGCCGAAGTGCGCCTGACCCTGGCCGATGGCGCCAGTGTCCGCAGCCTGGACTTCGACCTGGGCAAGGACGGCGCCTACAGTGACTTCAAGGCCGACGGCCAGTGGCAGGTGCAGGGCGACGATCAGCGCGGCCATTGGCAACCGGCGCCCGGCAAGAGCCAGCTGACCTATAAGGTACGCCTGAGCCAGCGCCTCAAGGGCGGCGTTTTCGAGACCCGCATGACCCCGGACTGGGCGCTGTTTCGCGGTGACGACCTGGTGCCGCCGGCGCGCCTGGACCAGCACGACGGCACCGAACTGGTGGCACGCCTGAGTTTCGAGCTGCCCAAGGGCTGGAAAAGCGTCGAAACCCCGTGGCCGCGCATTGGCAAGCAGCGCTTTCGCATCGACAACGTCTCGCGTCTGTTCGACCGCCCGACCGGCTGGATGCTCGCCGGCACCATCGGCACCCGCCGTGCACGCCTGGGCGAAACCGACGTCAGCGTCGCCGCGCCGCAAGGCCAGGGCATGCGCCGCCTCGACAACCTGACCCTGCTGACCTTCGTCTGGCCGCAACTGCAGGCGGTATTTCCGCGCAATCCGCCCAAGCTGCTGCTGGTCGGCGCCCGCGATGAGCTGTGGCGGGGCGCCCGCGCCGGACACAACTCCATCTACCTGCACAGCAGCCGCCCGCTGGTCGGTGAAAACGGTTCAAGCCCGCTGCTGCGCGAGCTGGTGCATGTGTTCGCGCAGATCAACGACCGTGAAGCCAGCGACTGGATCGCTGAAAGCCTGGCCGAGTACTACGCCAGCGAACTGTTGCGCCGCGCCGGCGGCATGACCGAGGAGCGCTATCAGGCCCAGCAGGCGAGCCTTGAGCGCAGTGGCAAGAAGGTCAGCAGTTTGCGCGGCGAGCAGGTCGACAGCGCGGTGATCGCCCGTGGCGTGCTGCTGTTGCGGGCGCTGGACCAGGAAATCCGCCTGCATACCCACAACGAGCGTTCGCTGGACGATGTCACCCGGGCGATGATGCGCCTGAACAGCGTCAGCACCGCGGAGTTCATCCAGCTCAGTGAAAGCGTGCTGGGCAAATCTTCCGAAGTGCTGCAGAGCAAGCTGTTGCGTTAAGGCTTGGGGTCTTTCAGGGCATCGTTGCCCGTCACCGTGGTGCCGCGGGTGGCGGCTTCGGCGTTGGCCTTGAGCGCTTGCAGCTCGGCGCCGCTGCGTTCGATCTTGGCGCGGATGTTATCCAGGTCGCTACGGCCGCGCTCGATCAGGCTTTTCACCGAGCTGTGGCCGGTGATACCACGGGCCAGGGCAACCCCGCCGATGGCCACCTGAATCAACCCAAACACGCCGCCGCGGCGCAGCCCCTTGCCGACCATGATCACCCCGGTGGCGACGGAGCCTGCGCGTTCCCAGCCGTGCACGTTGTGTTCGCTGGCCATATGCGCTGAGTTGGCCGGGATAAGCGTCTGTTTCTCGGACATGATCATTCTCCAGTAGGGACGATGGTCTACAGCAGACCGCCGGGCAGGCCGGGCTGTTCAGTCGACTTACTTGAATTTCGGCCCGGAGCGGGTGTTCAGGCCTTTGGCCAGGCGGTCGTAGAGCACCACGTTGACAGTGGCGGCAAGGTTCATGCAACCGTTGGTCGGGATATAGATGGTCTCTTCGCACCAGGCCCGCACGCTCGGGTCGAGGGAGCCGTCTTCGGGGCCGAAGATGTAGATCGCGCGGTCCGGATGGGTGTATTCGGGCAGCGGCCTGGCGCCGTCGACCAGCTCCACCGCCACTGGTGTGCAGCCCAGGGGGATGATCTTCTGCAGGTCGTCGATGCCGATCAGCGGGATGTCGTAGTGCACACGCTTGGTGTCGGTGACGAAGTCGCGGGCGCGCTCATAGCGCTTGCCGGTGTAGAACACCGAGTTGACGCCGTAGCAACCCGCGGCGCGCATCACCGAACCGACGTTCTCGGCTGACTTGGGGTTGAACAGACCAATGCAGCTGTACCGTTTGTTCGCCACGTGCCGGGGCCTTTCGCAAAAAAACGCGATTATACGGGCTTGCCGGCCACTGTGGGCGGCTTCAGTCCTTCTTCAGCATGCCGGCCAGGGCCGCGAACGGATTGTGGGTGGCCTTGGCGATGCTCGGGCTGCTGGTCGAACCTTCGCTGAAGTACTGCTGGTCGGTGTAGCGCGAGTGCTCGTTGTCGTGACAGTACAGGCACAGCAGTTCCCAGTTGGAGCCGTCCTGGGGGTTGTTGTCGTGGTTGTGGTCACGGTGGTGCACGGTCAGCTCGCTCAGGCGCTTGCCGGCGAACTCGCGGGCGCAGCGGCCACACACGTGCGGGTACATGCGCAGGGCCTTGTCACGGTAGCCCATTTCCTTGTCGCGCTTGGCGTCGGCGAGGATGCGGTCTAGCCGTGCGGTGGCGGCGGCAGAGGATGACGAACTCATGGAATTACCTTTTCTCGGGCTTGTTACGGTTATGCCTTGAAGTTTAGCCCGATGGCGGGCAATTCGGACAGGCAAACCGTACGCCGTGGGAGTAGCCTGTAGGTAGGACCCTCAAGGAGCCTGTGCATGCGTTACTCGATCATTGCCGTACTGATCTGTGCCAGCTTGCAAACCGCGGTGGCTGCCGACCTGCAGCCGCGGCTGACAACTCCACTGCCAGGTGCACCAGGCACTGCGACGCCAACGCCGTATCCGCAGGTGACACCGAGCACGCCGCCGCGGGCTGGTGATGCGCAACCGGGTTCGCCTTTGCTGCCGCCGATGCCACTGCCCAACCCGCCCAAGGACCAGCCACTGCCTGGTCTTGACCCGGGCAACGGCAAGGGCAAAGGCGACTAGACCTGCTGCGCCAGGCGCTGACCGTCCTGCATGCGCAGGCGCCGCGACAGGGCCACGGCCAGGGCGCGGATGATCTTGGCGGCGATCTTCGGGGCGTCGTTGAGCATCTTTTCCAGCGAGTCCTTGCCCAGGCTGAGCAACTGGCAGTCGCTGGCGGCAATGCAGCTGGCCGAGCGCCGTTCACCGTCGAGCACGGCCATTTCGCCGAAGGCGCGGCCTTTGCGCAGGGTGGCGATTTCCACCTGGCGCTGCTCGGCGTCGTTCTTGCGCACCGAGACTACACCGTAGTGGATGATGCACATGAACGTGCCGGCATCGCCTTCGCGAAAGATTTCTGCGCCTTCGCTCATGCTGCTGATGCTGAAATAGCCGGCAGCGGCCTGGAAGTCGCCAGGCTGCAACTGGTCGAACAGGCCGCAGTCCATGAGCATGTCGCGGATTTCGTTATTGAGGTGGGTGGGTTCAGGCATTTGCGTCGTTCTTTTAGATTTATGGTGTCTGATGATCGCGGGTCAAGCCCGCTCCTACAGGGGCGGGCGATGACTCAGACAACAAATTTTCCGATTTACACCACGTTCAGCACGTTAAATACGAACGCGTACTCCAGCGCTACATCGCGCAGCCCCTGGTAGCGCCCGCTCATGCCGCCGTGGCCGGCGCCCATTTCGGTCTTGAGCAGCAACAGGTTGTCGTCGGTCTTGGTCACTCGCAACCGCGCAACCCATTTGGCCGCTTCCCAGTACTGCACGCGGCTGTCGTTGTAACCGGCAATCACCAGCAGGGCAGGGTAGGCCTGGGCCCGGACGTTTTCATACGGCGCGTAGGCCTTGATCCGCTCGTACACCTCAGGCTCTTCGGGGTTACCCCACTCGTCGTACTCGGTGACGGTCAGCGGCAGCTCGGGGTCGAGCATGGTGTTGAGCACGTCGACGAACGGCACTTCGGCAATCGCCGCCTTGAACAGCTCCGGGCGCTGGTTGAGCACCGCGCCGATCAGCAGGCCGCCAGCACTGCCGCCGCTGATCGCCAGTTGCTCGGCGCAGGTCACGCCCTGGGCAATCAGGTGTTCGGCACAGGCGATGAAGTCGCCGAAGGTGTTGTGCTTGTGCTCCTGTTTGCCGGCGCGGTACCAGGCTTCACCCAGCTCGCCGCCGCCACGCACGTGGGCGATGGCAAAGGCCACGCCGCGTTCGAGCAGGCTCAGGCGGGCGTGGGAGAACCACGGGTCGAGGCTTTCGCCGTAGGCGCCGTAACCGTACAGGTACAGCGGCACCGGCTTGCCGACGTCGGCGCGGCGCTGCACCAGGCTGATCGGTACCTGGGTGCCGTCGGCGGCGGTGGCCCACAGGCGCTGGCTGACGTAGGCATCCGGGTCGAACGGGCCGAGCACCGGGGTTTCCTTGAGCACCTGCTGGGCGCCGTTGCCCAGCTCCAGTTGGCGAACCTGGGCCGGGCGGTTGAGCGACTGGTAACGCAGGCGGATGCGCGGGCTGACGAACTCCAGGCTGTCTTGCACGTACAGGCTGTAGGCGGCGTCCGGCAGTTCCACGCGGTAGGCTGGCAGGCCTTGCGGGCGCACCTCGATGATCGGCAGGCCGCCTTCGCGCAGGCTCAGGGTCAGGGCGCTGGCGTTGAGGGTCAGGCCCTCGAGCATCACCGTGTCGCGGTGGGCCACCAGCCGTTGCCATTGCTCGCGGCTCGGCACCCCTTCGGCTTGGGCCTGGTACAGGGCGAAGTTGATGCCGTCCTGGTTGGTGCGGATGAACCAGCGCCACTGGCCTTCGAGCTGGCCGTGGTCGGGGTAGTATTCGTGGCCCTCGACTCGAGGCGCCAGGCAGGTGAAGGCCTGCTCGGGGTGTTCGGCGTCCAGCACCCAGGCTTCGCTGGTGGTCTTGCTGTTGAGCAGCAGGATCAGTTGGCGCTCGGAGCTGGCGCGGTAGCAGTGCAGAAAGAAACGGCCGTCGGTTTCTTCATACACCGTGTCGACCACGGTGCTGCCCAGGCGATGGCGCAACAGCTTGTGCGGGCGGTGGGTATCGTCCAGTTCGGCGAAGAACAGCGTCTGGTTATCGTTGGCCCAGGTCATGCTGCCGTCGCAGTCCTCGAACGGCAGCTGCTCGATGGCGCCGCTGGCCAGGTCCTTGACGTACAGGGTGTAGATCTCGTCGCCGCTGGTGTCCAGGCTGTAGGCCAGGCGCTGGTGGTCGGGGCTGATGCTGAAGGCGCCCAGGGACAAAAAGCCGCCCTTGGCCAGTTCGTTCGGGTCGAGCAGCAGCGCTTCGCGGCTTTCATCGACCGTGTTGGAATCGTCGGCCGGGCGCGGGCAGCGGTAATGGCGGGCGTACTCGTCACCGGCGGTGGTGCGCGTGTAGTACAGGTACGGGCCCCAGGGCGAGGGCAGCGACAGGTCGGTTTCGAGGATGCGCGCCTTGATCTCTTCGAACAGTTGTTCGCGCAGCGGCGCCTGTTCGGCAAGCCGGGCCTCTTGATAGGCGTTCTCGGCGTTCAGGTAAGCCAGCACCTCGGGGGTATCGCGCTGCTGCAGCCAGGCATAGGGATCGGCACCTTCGGCCTTGTGGGCAATCGGGGCACGGGGAGCGGTGGCGTCTGCGGACATGCGGGGTTCTCTTGGCTGGGGGGCGCCTGCGCGCGGAAAAGTGTTTATCATAAGCGTCTATTTACCTAGCTTGCCACGGACACCATGACCGAGAACGATTATCTGCTCGCCTGGGGCCTCTACGCCCTTGCCGCCTTGGGATGCCTATTGGTGGGCTTTCGCCTGACCTCATGGATGTGGCGCTGGCTGCGTGAGCCACTGCGGGTGCTGATGGCGGTCCTGCTGCTGACCCCGACCATCGTCGACCCGGTGAAAGAGAAATTCGCCCCGGCCATCGCCATCGCGGCCCTCGATACCCTGTTCAAGGTCGGCAACAACGCCCTGCGCGCCGCAGCAGACCTGGCCATGTACGGGATGATCGCGTTTGCCCTGTACGCGCTGTTCGTGCTTATCCGCTGGCCGTTCGAGCGCCGCGCCAAGGCCCGCCGCGCGCAGGCCGAAGCCGCCGCCAAGCGTGAGGCCGAGGAGCCTGTGAGCGATGAGCCGTTCGCCGCCGAGCGCAGCGACCGCTACCGTAACCCGCCACCTGCAGCGCCGCTGGGCGGCAGTGGCACGCGGGTCGAGCCGCGTCTGTAGGATTTGCCCGGAGCAGCCAAGCATGTGTGAACTACTGGGCATGAGCGCCAATGTGCCGACCGACATCGTTTTCAGCTTCACCGGGCTGATGCAGCGCGGCGGGCGCACCGGCCCGCACCGTGACGGCTGGGGCATTGCCTTCTACGAGGGCCGCGGCCTGCGCCTGTTCCAGGACCCGGCGGCGAGCTGCGAGTCGGAAGTCGCCAACCTGGTGCAACGCTACCCGATCAAGAGCGAAGTGGTGATCGGCCACATTCGCCAGGCCAACGTCGGCAAGGTCTGCCTGTCCAACACCCATCCGTTTGTGCGCGAGCTGTGGGGCCGCAACTGGTGCTTTGCGCACAACGGTCAGCTCGGCGAGTTCAAGGGCCAGGCGACGTTCTATCGGCCGATTGGCGACACCGACAGCGAAGCGGCCTTCTGCGACCTGCTCAACCGCGTGCGCGAAGCCTTCCCCGAGCCGGTGGAGGTCGAGCAGTTACTGCCGGTGCTGGTCGAGGCTTGCGCCGAATACCGTGGCAAGGGCGTGTTCAACTGCCTGTTCAGCGATGGCGACTGGCTGTTCTGCTTCTGTTCGACCAAGCTGGTTCACATTACCCGGCGGGCGCCGTTCGGCCCGGCACGGCTGAAGGACGTCGACATGATCGTCGACTTCCAGGCCGAAACCACCCCTAACGATGTGGTCACGGTGATCGCCACCGAGGCCCTCACCGAGAACGAAACCTGGCACCGCTACGCGCCTGGCCAGTGGGCCCTGTGGCGCCGTGGCGAATGCATCGCCGAAGGTCAGGCCAGCTAAGGATCAGCCCCATGTTCAGAAGTTACCTGCGCTTGCTGTTGTTTACCTGCGGTTTGCTGGTTGGGCTACAGGTACCGGGCTATATCGTCGATTATGGCCAGCGGGTCGAGGCGCACCTGCTCGAATCGCGCGAAGGCCTCAAGGGCTTTGAAGACACCGCCAAGCGCTTTTTCAATGGCGACCTGCAGGCCTTGGTGCGCCATTACCGCAGCAGCGACGATCCGGTGTTCACCAGCGATGCCAACAGCATCGAAAGCCTGTTGATCCGCAACCGTCAGTTCGAGCAGGAATGGCAGATTCTGCAAGGCCCGTGGCTGGCGAAAACCTGGCATGTGCTGGTGACCGCCAACCCGCAACTGCGCGAAGAAACCCTCAACGGCTACCGCTACCAGATCCTGCTCAACCCCGAGGCCCTGGCCTGGGGCCTGAGCTGCGCGCTGCTGCTGGCGCTGCTGGTCGAAAGCCTGCTGCTGTTGCTCGGCTGGGCGGCCCTCGGCGGGCGACGCAAGGCGGTGCAGGAGAGCTGGCGTTAAACCAGCACGATGCGCTGCGGCCCGGCATCGCGGGCGTAGCGCTCCAATACGTTGCGGCACAACTGCACCACTTCATCGACCAGCTCGACGCCGGTCTGCCAGGCCACCACCAGCTCCAGGCTCGGTGGTTGCCGGGCCAGCGGCAACAGAATCAGTTCGCCACGGGCCAGTTCCTCGCTGACCAGCGCCGGCGGCAGGGCGCCGATGCCAAAACCATCACGCAACAAGCGGGTGATCGCCGCCACCGAGTTCACGCAGTTCAGCCGTGGCGCGCCGACCCCTTCGGCCTGCAGCAGGCTGAGCACTTCCTGATGCGGCCGCGAGTTCTTCGAGAAGGTGACGATACGCTCGCGGGCCAGGTCCGCCAGCGAGGCGTAATCGCGGTTGTAGATCGACTGGCTGGCGACGATCCAGCCCATGGGGTAGCGCGCCAGGTCCAGGCTGCGGATGCTTTCCTGGCGCAACAGGTCGGTTTGCAGAATCACATCGAGAAAGCCTTTTTGCAGCTGTTCGCGCAAGTTCAGAGCAGTATCGGCGACCAGCTCGATTTCTACCTGCGGATAGCGCTCCATCAACTCCGACACCAGCGGGCTCATCCAGGTGTGGATCACCGTGTCCATCACGCCGATGCGAATGCGCCCGACCTTGGCCCGGTCGCTGTCCAGCGATTGCTTGAGGGCCTTGGCGGTGTCGAGCATCTGCTCGGCGTATTCCAGCACCTTGCTGCCTTCCGGGGTGAGGCTCACGCCCCGTGAGTCGCGCAGCAGCAACCTGACCCCGAGATCGGCCTCCAGCGCGGCGATGCGGCTGGAGATCGAGGCCTGAGTGGTGAAGAGTTTTTCGGCGGTCAGGCGAAAGCTCTTGAGCCGGGCGACCCAGACGAAGGTTTCGAGGAATTTGAGGTTCATGGCGCGCTCACTGATCAAGTTTTTCTTATGCCAGACAGCTGGTTTTTCTCGTTGGACGACAACCTGCGCCCGTCAAAAAATGATCCTCAGGCCGCGACACATGCTGTCGTCGTTAAAACAATACCAACAAGCTGAGGCAACCATGAACCCATCGGGCGTGCAGCACCAGGTCAAAGCCAGGTCAGTGGCGGGGCCATTCGACTGGTACCGCAACATTAACAAGCAGGAACGCCGGACCTTCTGGAGCTGCAAGATCGGCTATGGCCTGGATGGCATGGACACGCAGATGCTCAGCTTCGTCATCCCCACCCTGATCGCCCTGTGGGGCATCACCACCGCCGAGGCCGGGCTGATCCACACCAGCACCCTGATCGCCTCGGCCCTCGGTGGCTGGATCGCCGGTATCCTCTGCGACCGTATCGGCCGCGTGCGTACCCTGCAACTGACGGTGCTGTGGTTTGCCTTTTTCACCTTCCTCTGCGGCTTTGCCCAGAACTACGAACAGTTGCTGATCGCCCGCACCCTGATGGGCTTCGGCTTTGGCGGCGAATGGACCGCCGGCGCAGTGCTGATCGGCGAGGTGATCCGCGCCCAGGACCGTGGCAAGGCGGTGGGCATGGTGCAGTCCGGCTGGGCCATTGGCTGGGGCCTGACGGCGATCCTGTATGCCGTGCTGTTCTCGCTGTTGCCGCCGGAAGACGCCTGGCGCGCGCTGTTCCTGCTGGGCATCGTGCCGGCGGTGTTTGTGATTTTCGTCCGGCGCCTGGTCAAGGACCCGGAAATCTACCAGCAGGCCAAGGCCGCGGAAAAAACCGAAGCGCCGTCGCACTTCTATGAAATCTTCGCTCCGGGCATGCTCTTCACCACTATTCGCGCTTCGTTGCTGACCACCGGCGCCCTGGGCGGTTACTACGCCATCACCTCGTGGCTGCCGACCTTCCTCAAGAACGAGCGAGGCTTAAGCGTGCTGGGCACTGGCGGCTACCTGGCGATGGTGATCTTCGGCTCCTACATCGGCTATGTAATCAGCGCCTACCTGACCGACCTGCTGGGGCGCAAAAAGAACTTCATCCTGTTCGCCGTCGGCTCGTTCATCATTGTCCTGCTCTACACCCAACTGCCGGTCAGCGACGGCGTGATGCTCTGGCTGGGCTTCCCCCTGGGCTTCTTCGCCTCGGGGATCTTCAGCGGCATGGGCGCGTTTCTCACCGAACTGTTCCCCACCCGCATCCGCGGCTCGGGCCAGGGTTTTTGCTACAACATCGGCCGCGCCCTGGCGGCATTCTTCCCGCTGCTGATCGGTATGCTCAGCCAGAAGATTCCCCTGGGCCTGGGCATCGGCGGATTTGCCGCGGTGTCTTACGGAGTGGTAATTCTGGCAGCCCTGAGCCTGCCGGAAACCCGCGGCAAACAATTACAAGCCCATTGAGGCCGAGCCTGAAGGAGTGTCACTCGTGAGCCGCCTGTTATTGAATTGCGATATGGGTGAAAGTTTTGGCAGCTGGACCATGGGCCTGGATGCCCAGGTGATGCCCTATGTCGATTGCGCCAACATTGCCTGCGGCTTTCATGCCGGCGACCCGGGGATCATGCGCAAGACCGTGGCCCTGGCCGTGGCCAACCAGGTGCGCATCGGCGCCCACCCGGCCTACCAGGACCTGGCCGGCTTCGGCCGCCGCTCCATGGCCTGTAGCGCCGAAGAGATCCGCGACCTGCTGCATTACCAGATCGGCGCCCTGGACGGCATTTGCCGTACCCAGGGGACTCGCGTGGCCTACGTCAAACCCCACGGCGCGCTGTACAACGACATGATGGCCGACCCGCTCAAGCTGCGTGCCGTGCTTGAAGCCGTGGCCGCCTATGACCGGCAGTTGCCGCTGATGCTGATGGCCACCGCCGACAACAGCGCGGCCCAGGCCCTGGGCGATGAATATGGCGTGGCCCTGTGGTTCGAGGCCTTTGCCGACCGTGCCTATGACGCCAGCGGCCACCTGTTGTCGCGGCGCTTGCCGGGGGCGGTGCACCACGACCCGGCAGTCATTGTCGAGCAGGCCCTGCGCCTGGCCCGGGGCGAACCGCTGACCGCCAGCGATGGCAGCCCGTTGCTGCTGCAGGCCGATACCTTGTGTGTGCATGGCGACAACCACAGCTCGATCGCTGCGGTGCGGCAGATCCGTCAGGCCCTCGATGCCCAGGCGGTGCCATGAACTACCGCATTGAAGTGGTGGCCATCGACTGCCTGATGGTACGGCTGTTTGACCATATCGACGAAAGCAACATGCCGTGGCTGCTCGCCGCCAGCCAGCGCCTGCGCAGTGCGTTTGCCGGGCGCCTGGTTGACCTGGTGCCGTCCTATACCACGCTGATGGTGCATTTCGACTTGCTTGAGGTTTCACCAGCCGAGGCCCAGGCCTGCATCCGTGAAGCGCTCAGCGAGTTGCAGCCGGATGCCGGTAATGGCGGGCGCCAGCATGAGATCCCGGTATGGTACGACCTGAGCGTCGGCCCGGAGCTGAAACTGCTGGCCGAGCGTTGCAACACAACGGTGGCAGACATCATTCGCCGCCATAGCGAGCGTGAATATCAGGTGTTCGCCCTTGGCTTTGCCCCCGGCTTTGCCTTCATGGGCCTGGTCGAAGAGGCATTGGCCGCGCCGCGCCTGGCGACCCCGCGCAAACGCGTGGCGGCCGGTAGCGTGGGGATTGCCGAGCGCCAGACTGCCGCTTATCCGGCGGTTTCACCTGGCGGCTGGAACCTGATCGGGCGCACCCCGAGCAAACTCTTTGACCGTCAGCGCGAGGGCTACAGCCTGTTGCAACCGGGCGATCGGGTGCGCTTCGTGGCGGTTGAACGCGCCACTTTCATCAACCTGGGCGGCGACGATACCCCGCTGGAGGCACAGGCATGAGCCGCTTGTCGATCGAGGCCAGCACGCCGCTGTGCCTGTTGCAGGATGCCGGACGTTTTGGCGTGCGCCACCTGGGCGTGACCCAGGGCGGGGCGCTGGACTGGGTGTCGATGCGCTGGGCCAACTGGCTGCTGGGCAACTCGCCCGAGGCCGCCGTGGTTGAGGTCACCCTCGGTGGTTTCAGCCTGATTGCCGAGCAGGATTGCTGCCTGGCCCTGGCCGGCGCCGACCTCGACGCACGGCTCGATGGCCAGCCGCTCAAGCCCTGGCGCAGTTTCAGCATGAGCAAGGGCCAGCGCCTGCGCTTGAACTCGCCGTTGCATGGCGCCCGTGTGTACCTCGCAGTGCCGGGCGGCTTCAAGGCGCCGCAGGTACTGGGCAGTTGTGCCAGTGTGGTGCGCGAGGAGCTCGGCGGGCTGGATGGCCTGGGCTCGCCCCTGGCCAAGGGGCAGCAGCTGGAATATGCAGGCTCGGCACCTGCGCACAAAGAAGTACCGGAGGCGTTCTGGCCAGACTTTACCGATAGGTCGCCGCTTGATCTGCTACTGGGCGCGCAGATCGGCGATTTTAGTGGGCTTAGTCTTTTCGACGCCTTCAACCGCGACTGGACCCTCGACAGCCGCGCCGATCGCATGGGCATTCGCCTGTTGGGACCGGTATTGCAGTACCAGGGCCCGGCGATGATCTCCGAGGGGATTCCGTTGGGCGCGGTGCAGGTGCCGCCGGACGGGCAGCCGATTGTGCTGCTCAATGACCGCCAGACCATTGGTGGTTATCCGCGCCTGGGGGCGTTGACGCCGCTGGCGCTGGCGCGGATGGCGCAGCTGCTGCCGGGGAGTGTGGTGCGCTTCAGGCCGGTGGTGCAGGAGATGGCGTGGCTTGAGCAGCGGGCGTTTCTGCGGCGGTTTGGTGAATGATCGCGGGGCAAGCCCGCTCCTACAGGGGGTAGGAGCGGGCTTGCCCCACGATGCTTCACTTGGACAAAAACCGCATCCCTTCTTCCAACCCGCGCAAGGTCAGCGGAAACATCCGGTCCTCGACCAGCTCGCGAACGATATTGGTCGACGCCGTATAGCCCCAGGTGTCCTTGGGGTACGGGTTGATCCAGATGAGCTTCTTGTACTTCTCCATGAAGCGCTGCATCCACACGTATCCGGCTTCCTCGTTCCAGTGCTCGACGCTGCCGCCCGGCTGGGTAATCTCGTAGGGCGCCATGGCCGCGTCACCGACGAACACTACCTTGTAGTCGGCGCCGTACTTGTGCAGCAGGTCCAGGGTCGAGGTGCGCTCGCCGGTGCGGCGCAGGTTGTTCTTCCACACCGACTCGTAGACGAAGTTGTGGAAGTAGTAGTACTCCAGGTGCTTGAACTCGGTCTTGCAGGCCGAGAACAGCTCTTCGCAGGTCTTCACGTGGGCGTCCATCGAGCCGCCGATGTCGAACAACAGCAGCAACTTGACGTTGTTGCGCCGCTCCGGGCGCATCTGGATGTTGAGCAGACCGGCATCGCGCGCGGTGTGGTCGATGGTGCCGTCGATGTCCAGCTCTTCGGCCGCACCCTGACGGGCAAACTTGCGCAGCCGGCGCAGGGCCAGCTTGATGTTGCGTGTGCCCAGCTCGACCTGATCGTCGAGGTTCTTGTACTCGCGTTGGTCCCAGACCTTGACCGCCTTGCCCTGGCGCTTGCCGGCATCGCCGACGCGGATGCCCTCGGGGTTGAAGCCGCCCGAGCCGAATGGGCTGGTGCCGCCGGTGCCGATCCATCGGTTGCCACCGGCATGGCGTTCCTTTTGCTCTTCCAGGCGTTTCTTGAACTCTTCGATCAGCTTGTCGAGCCCGCCCAGGGACTGGATCTGTGCGCGCTCTTCGTCGCTCAGCGAACGCTCGAACTCCTTGCGCAGCCAGTCTTCGGGAATCAAGGCTTCCAGGTGCCGGTCGAGGTTTTCCAGGCCCTTGAAGTAGGCCGAAAACGCCCGGTCGAACTTGTCGAAATGGCGCTCGTCCTTGACCAGGATGGCCCGCGACAAGTAGTAGAACTCGTCCATGTCGGCAAAGGTCACGCGCTGCTTGAGGGCATTGAGCAAATCAAGCAGTTCGCGTACTGACACCGGCACCTTGGCCGCGCGCATTTCATTGAACAGATTGAGCAGCATGGCTATTGCTCCCGGCTCAGCGGTTACCGCGACGGCTCATGAAGGCCAGGCGCTCGAGCAACTGCACGTCCTGTTCGTTCTTGACCAAGGCCCCGGCCAGCGGCGGGATGGCCTTGGTTGGATCGCGCTCGCGCAGCACCGCTTCGCCGATGTTGTCGGCCATCAGCAGCTTGAGCCAGTCGACCAGCTCGGAGGTGGACGGCTTTTTCTTCAGGCCCGGTACTTTGCGCACGTCGAAGAACACGTCGAGCGCTTCGCTGACCAGGTCTTTCTTGATGTTCGGGTAATGCACATCGACGATCTGCTGCAGGGTGGTGCGGTCAGGGAAGGCAATGTAGTGGAAGAAGCAGCGGCGCAGGAAGGCGTCGGGCAGTTCCTTTTCGTTGTTCGAGGTAATGATGATGATCGGGCGCTGCTTGGCCTTGATCGTCTCGTCGGTCTCGTAAACGTAGAACTCCATCTTGTCCAGTTCCTGCAACAGGTCGTTGGGGAACTCGATGTCGGCCTTGTCGATTTCGTCGATCAGCAGAATGACCCGCTCTTCGGACTCGAAAGCCTCCCAGAGCTTGCCTTTCTTCAGGTAGTTGCGCACGTCATGCACTTTGTCGACACCCAGTTGCGAGTCGCGCAGGCGGCTGACCGCATCGTACTCGTAGAGGCCCTGGTGGGCCTTGGTGGTCGACTTGATGTGCCAGGTGATCAGCTTGGCGCCAAAGGATTCAGCCAGCTGTTCGGCGAGCATGGTCTTGCCGGTGCCCGGCTCGCCCTTGACCAGCAGCGGCCGCTCCAGGGTGATCGCCGCGTTGACCGCCAGTTTCAGGTCGTCTGTAGCGACATAAGCGCTGGTGCCTTCGAACTTCATGAACCGATCCTCTAACGTAGCGCCGGGGGTACATGGCCCCTGGCGGAAAAATTGTCATGCACGACTATAACGCGGGCTTCGGGCGAGTGGGAACGCAGACGGCCCATTCAGTCTCTGAATGGACCGTCACTCGGTGACTCAGTCAGCCTTGGGCGGCGTTTGCTCGTAACGTGCGTTGAAGGCCTGGACGAAGCCATTGCGCAGAATCTGCAAAAACGCCTCGAAGGCGCTGATATTGCTTTTGCGCACGCTGCCGCTGAGTTCCACGCGGGTGGCAAACTGGTTCTTGCCCTGGTTTTTCAGCACGGTTTCACTGCCGCCGACCAGCGCTTCCCAGATCGAGCGGAAAAAGCCCTTGTCCTGGCTTTCCACGTCTTGCTGCCAGTTGAACACATCGACATCGCGCAGTAGCGGTTTGATGTAGCCGGTAAGCCTGCCTTGTTGCGCTTGGGCCTCAATCACCAGGTCGCCGTGGCCGGCATTGAAGTCGAACTTGCCGTAGGCGCTGGCAAAGTCGTTGAGCCGGCGCAGTTCGATGCCGGTGGCGCGCAGGCGGAACTTGAAGTCGTCGAAGTCGCTGAAAGGGTCGAAGGTGGCACTGCTTTCGACGCTGGCATCGCCCAACAGGCGGGCCTTGCCGTCGAAGGTGGCATCGCGCCGGCCCTTGCGATCCTCGACGTTGGTCAGGTTGCGGATACTGGCGTTGAGTTGGGTAGCCTTGAGGTTGACCGGCGGCTTGGAGTTGAAGTTGCGAAAGCTCAAGGTGCCGTCGTCGATGCGCACTTCGTTGAGGGTAATCGGCAGCAGTTTTTCCAGCTGCTGGCGCCAGTCGGTGCCTTGACCTGTTTGCGAGGTCTGCTTGCTGGCGCCGTCGACGAAGTTCAGCTGTGGCTTGAGGAAGGTCACCTCGGCGACCACCGCCTGGTCATGCCACAGCGAATGCCAGCTGACCGACAGGTCGATCAACGGCGCTTCGAGAAAAGGTACCGGTACCTTGCCGGTGGTCTTGATGATGTTCAGGCCGTTGATCTTGTAGGCGCCGCGCCACAGCGCCAGGTCGACATCGGTGATCTGCCCGCGGTAGTCGCCCATGTCGGCCAGCTTGTCGTTGAGGTAGTTGCGCACGAGCACCGGTAGGGTCAGGTGCAGGGCCAGCAGTAACAGGGCGACAGTCAAAAGCCCCCACAAGGGCCAGCGGTAGCGGCGTTTCATCGGCGGCGGTTCCCGGCTAGGTAGTGATCGGTTGACCCCTGTCAGCCCCAGGGGTTCGCCGGTTGTGGACGCACTGGCATTGCAGGCTTACCCTTGAAGTTTTCCGCCTCGGTGCATAAAAGGACCCTCGCCATGAGCCGTATCTTTGCTGACAACGCGCATTCCATCGGCAATACGCCGCTGGTGCAGATCAACCGCATCGCCCCCCGCGGCGTCACCGTGCTGGCCAAGATCGAGGGGCGCAACCCCGGTTACTCGGTCAAGTGCCGGATCGGCGCAAACATGATCTGGGACGCCGAAAGCAGTGGCAAACTCAAACCGGGCATGACCATCGTCGAACCGACCTCGGGCAACACCGGCATCGGCCTGGCCTTCGTCGCCGCTGCCCGTGGTTACAAGCTGCTGCTGACCATGCCGGCGTCGATGAGCATCGAACGGCGCAAAGTACTCAAGGCCTTGGGCGCGGAACTGGTGCTTACCGAGCCTGCCAAAGGCATGAAAGGCGCGATCGAAAAGGCCAGTGAGATTGTTGCCAGCGACCCTTCGGCGTACTTCCTGCCCGGCCAGTTCGAGAACCCGGCCAACCCGGCGATCCACGAGAAAACCACCGGCCCGGAAATCTGGAATGACACCGACGGCGCAGTCGATGTGCTGGTGGCCGGTGTCGGCACCGGCGGCACCATTACCGGGGTGTCGCGCTACATCAAGCAGACCCAGGGCAAGGCGATCCTCTCGGTTGCAGTCGAGCCTATCGGCTCGCCAGTCATTACCCAGGCCCGTGCCGGTGAAGAGATCAAGCCCAGCCCGCACAAGATCCAGGGTATTGGCGCCGGTTTCGTGCCGAAGAACCTCGATATGTCGATGGTCGACCAGGTCGAGTTGGTCAGCGACGAGGAGTCCAAGGCCATGGCCCTGCGCCTGATGCAGGAGGAGGGCATCCTCTGCGGGATTTCCTCCGGCGCCGCCATGGCAGCGGCGGTGCGCCTGGCCGAGAAACCGGAGATGCAGGGCAAGACCATCGTCGTGATCCTGCCGGATTCCGGCGAGCGTTACCTGTCGAGCATGCTCTTCGCCGACCTGTTCACCGAGCAGGAAAACCAGCAGTAAACCACGGCGGCGCTGATCCGGCGCAATGTTCGGCGCCGCTGTTTGTTGCACAATCCTTAACACTGATTACCGGCCCCACAGGTTTTTACCGGGGCCGCTTCGGTTTATCATGCTCGATTAATCTGGCAGCGATAGCCTGATCGAAATTCCAAGGAGTGTTGCATGACCTTTTCCTTTGTCGCCAAGGCAGGTGTACTGCTGCTGTTTTTCGGCAGCACGCTGTATGTGCACCTGCGCGGCAAGGCGCGTTTGCCAATGTTGCGCCAGTTCGTCAACCATTCGGCGCTGTTCGCCCCTTATAACGCCCTGATGTATCTGTTTTCCGGTGTGCCGTCCAAGCCGTACCTGGACCGCAGCCGTTTCCCCGAGCTCGACGTGCTCAAGGACAACTGGGAGGTGATCCGCGAAGAGGCCATGCACCTGTTCGACGAGGGTTACATCCGCGCCGCCGAAAAAGACAACGACGCCGGTTTCGGTTCGTTCTTCAAGAAGGGCTGGAAGCGTTTTTACCTGAAGTGGTACGACAAGCCGCTGCCTTCGGCCGAGGCGCTGTGCCCCAAGACCGTCGAGCTGGTCAACAGCATCCCCAACGTCAAGGGCGCGATGTTCGCCTTGCTGCCCGGTGGCAGCCACCTGAACCCGCACCGTGACCCGTTCGCCGGTTCCCTGCGCTATCACCTGGGGCTGTCTACGCCCAACTCCGACGACTGCCGGATCTACGTCGATGGCCAGGTCTATGCCTGGCGTGACGGTGAAGACGTGATGTTCGACGAGACCTACGTGCACTGGGTCAAGAACGAAACCGAAACCACCCGGGTGATCCTCTTCTGCGACGTCGAGCGACCGCTCAACAGCCCGCTGATGACCCGCATCAACCGCAAGGTCAGTGCCTTCCTCGGCCGCGCTACCGCGCCGCAGAACACTGACGACGAGCGCGTCGGCGGGATCAACCAGGCCTATGCCTGGAGCAAGCGTTTCAGCAATGTCATCAGCAGCCGGGTCAAGCAGTTCAAGCGTGCCAATCCCAAGGCCTACCGGGTGTTGCGTCCGGTGCTGGCGGTGGTGGTTGCCTACCTGCTGTATCGCTGGTTGTTCTGACTGTTTGGGGCCGCTTTGCGGCCCATCGCCGGCACCGACTTGCCAGCCTGAAACAGGCTGGTCTATAGTCACCCCCACTTCACCTCACCGAAGACCTGCTCATGCCAGCTTCCTGCCCATCCACCGTATTCGCTACCGCGCCTGACGCGGTTGTCGTTGTGCGCGGGAGCCAGCAGCCGGCCATGATCAGTCACTACCCACCACCTGTCAGTAGCGTGGTCGTGTGCGTCGTCGCACCGCCAGCGGTGGTAGTGCTGGGCTAAGCGGTCAATCGCTGCGTCCCCACACACCTGCACCCTACTGAATACGGTTGGCTGCCCCTCGCGGGTAGCACCGTTCGGCTTATCTGCCCGAATACAGGTGGCATTCATGTCTGTTCTATCGAAACAATCCGTGGCCTCGGCGGCCACTACCAGCCTGTTCGTCCTGCTCTGGAGTAGCGGGGCGATCGTCTCCAAGCTGGGCCTGGCCCACGCCAGCCCGTTTGCCTTCCTGTTGCTGCGTTCGGCCCTGGCCCTGGCCGGCTTGCTGTTGCTCAGCCCGTTGCTCAAGCTGCACTGGCCGCGCACGCGCCCGGCGGTGCTGCAAGCCCTGGCTACCGGTTGCGTGCTGCTGGGCGCCTATCAGATTTTCTACCTGCTGGCGCTCAACACTCACGTTACCCCCGGGGTCATGGCCACGGTCATGGGCGTGCAACCGATCCTCACCGTGGTGCTGATGGAGCGCCAGCGTTCCTGGAGCCGGCTGTTCGGCCTGGGCCTGGGCTTGAGCGGTTTGATCATGGTGGTCTACCAGGGCATCAACCTCGGCGGTGTATCGCTGGCCGGGATGCTGTTTGCCTTGCTGGCGCTGATGAGCATGACCTTCGGTTCGATCATGCAAAAGCGCATCACCAGCAACCCCATGGGCACCCTGCCGCTGCAATACCTGGCCGGGCTGTTGATGTGTGCGGTGTTCGCGCCGTTTCAGCCGCTGCAGGTGGAGCTGACCGACAGCTTCATCGGCGCCTTGCTGTGGATGGGCCTGGTGGTGTCGTTGCTGGCGACCTTGCTGCTGTACCGGCTGATTGCCAAGGGCAACCTGGTCAATGTCACCAGCCTGTTCTACCTGGTGCCGGCGGTTACTGCGGTGATGGACTACCTGATCTTCGGCAACCGCCTGGCGGCACTGAGCCTGTTGGGCATGGGCCTGATCGTCGTTGGCCTGCTGTTCGTGTTCCGCAAGCCCGCTGCCGTGCAGGCGCAGCTGCAAGCTGACTAGCTGTACAAACCGCCCGGCAGCACGCCGGGCGGTTTGACCTCAGAAGTAGTAGCCGATGTTGATGTTGGTCCGGTAGTACCAGTCGTTGCTGCCGACCGAATTGGTGTTGGTCCAGCCTGTGCCGTTCTCGGCGCCGCCGAAGGGGTTGGCGTTCTTTGCCCAGGTAAAGTCGACCCAGGCCATGATCGGCATGGCCAGGAACTGCGCGCCCACGGTAAACATCTGCGAGTCATCCCAGCCGCTTTTGTCTTTCATCATGCGGCTGTAGTCGTTGTACACCTTGATCTTTTTCAACTGACCAAGGCCCGGGGTGAAGATGTCGTAGCCGACGTTGATCGAGCCGATGGTCGCCTTGGAGGCGATCAGGTAGGCCGGGGTCAGGCCGTTGCCGCCCATCAGTACCGAGTCGTTGCTGACGCCGTCGGGGTTCTTTGGATCGTACTCGTAACGAATCGCCTGACTGGTGACAGTCCAGTTGCCGGCGTTGACGATCGCATGCACGCCGCCTGCCCAGTAGTCGCCTTCGTCACGGGTGGTGGCGTTGTACAGCTCGGCCGCCGCCAGCGAGGCGCCTATTTCAGTCTTCCAGCCGTCACCGGTAAACGTGCGCGCTACCCGGGCGTTGACCTGGTTGCGCTTCTCGTTGTCCTGGCGCGACTGGGTGAAGGCCACGGCGTTATCGTCGAGATCGCTATAACGGCCGACTTCCGGCGAGTAGCGAATGCCGCTGGGCAGCATGCGCGGGAAGTAACCCAGTTGCAGGTCCCAGTCCTTGTCCTTGTAGCTGTATTTCAGGCCCGTGCCGGCGCTGACGCCATAGCCCATGAAAAACGGGATGTGGTAGCTCCAGCCAAACTGCGGGTAGGGTTCAAGACCAAAGGGTTTGAACGGCGCGCCCAGTTGCACGTTGGAATTGGCATTGAAGCGATAGCCGACATAACCACGGTCGATCGAGCGCTTGCCGTCGTCCTGGAACCAATAGCCGATGTCGCTGAACAGCTGCTTATGGGTGGCCTGGACATCCAGGCGGAAGGTATCGAACAGGAAGCGGCCGTTATTCTCGGTAGTATCCCAGTGTTCATCGCGGTAGTTGACCCGCAGTGCGCCGCCGATATCCAGCGAACTCTGGCCGTCGTCACTGCGCCAGGCAATGTGCGGGAAGGTTTTTTTCACCGCTGGCGTCTGGTCCGGTGCCGCAGGGCCGGGCTCGGAAGCGAAGCTTGTGGCGCTGCCGAGGATCAGGCCAAGGCTTATCACGTATTTGTTCATATCAATGCCCCGCAAGGTTGAGCAGTTTCTGTGGGCAACAGCTGTCCGCCGCCTTGAACAAGGCGTGAAGCGAAAGTCAGCGGTGGCGCATCGGTGGGTTTGTTATTGTTTTATAGGTGGTACGTTGTTTTTATATTTGAACTCGAGAGGAAAAAGCAGGAACTGTGCCAGTGCGGATAAACGGTTTGTTGTCAGATAAATATCATGCAAAACAATTATTTATATCTGAAACACATGAAGTTGTGCCGTGGGTGGAACAGGCCGGGATTTAAGTAACAGCAGTGGGCAATGGCAGTGCGGTTTAACTGCACAGCGCGCGTTGACAGTGCGTTGATTGTTTTATCAATGAATAAGTAATCGACTGTTTTGCCGCCGCCGGACCTGTGAGAGCGGCGGTGCGGCGGTCCGACTTGACCTGCGATGAGGCCCGGCAGCGGAGCAAAAAAAAGCCGGCACACCCGGTGCCGGCCAATTGCGCGTGTTGCAACAGTTACAGGTCCAGCACCATGCGCCGGCTCTTGCAGCCCGACACACAGACCATCATCGATGCGTTCGCCGCCCGTTCGGCCTTGGTCAGTACGCCATCGCGGTGGTCGATATCACCCTCCAGCACCCGGGTCTCGCACGAGCCGCACACGCCCTCGCGGCAGCTATATTCGATATCGCAGCCAGCTTCGAGCAGCACATCGAGCAGGTTCAAACCGGGCTCTACGTTCAGCGTCTTGCCGGACTTTTTCAGCTCGACGCTGTAGCTGTCCTGGGCATCTTGCGAAGGCGGCAATTCGGCGGCGGTGAAGCGTTCGATATGGGCATGGGGATAGCCCAGGCTTTGGCAGGTGCTTTCGAACGCATCGAGCATCGGCGTCGGGCCGCAGCAGTAGAAGTGCGTATCGCTGGGCTGCCCGGCTAGGTAGTGCGCCAGGTCCGGGACCGCGTTCTTCTCGTCGTTGAAGTGATACAGCACCTTGGCATCGACTCCGCTGAGCGCCTCCAGCAGCGCCGCTTCCTTGCGCGAGCGGGCGCAGTAGATCAACTCGGCGGATTTGCCCAGGGCCAGCAACTGGCGAAACATGCAGTAGATCGGCGTGATGCCGATGCCGCCGGCCACCAGCACGTTGTGGCTGGCGTGCGGGTCGAGGGCGAAGTTGTTGCGTGGCTGCGAGATGCTCAGTTGCGTGCCAACGCGCAGTTGCTCATGGACGAACGCCGAGCCGCCGCGGCTGTTGCGATCGCGCAGGATACCGACCACATAACGGCCCTGGTCGCTCGGCGAGTTGAGCAGCGAATAGCTGCGCACCAGGCCGTTGGGCAGGTGCAGGTCGATGTGCGAGCCGGCTTCGAACGGCGCGAATACGGTATCGCCCCAGGGGCGCAGTTCGACGCTGATGATGCCTTCGGCTTCGTGGCGCAGGGTGTGCACCAGCGCGGTGATGGTAGAGGAGTTGGACATCGGTCACCTCAATGGCGCAGTGCGCAAGTCAATGTCGAGCCGGGCGCTGGCTTCGATTTCCACCACCAGTTCCGGGAACACCAGGGCGCTCACTTGAACCAGAGTGGAGGTGGGGTAGCAGGCGAAACCTGCGAAGAAGTCGCGGCGGGCGCGACCGACTTCGTCCTTGTCGGCAATGTCGGTGAGGTACACCGTCAAGCGGTAGATATTGCCGATGTGCCCGCCTGCCGCTTCAACCAGGGCCCGGGCTTTGTTCAGCACTACCAGGGTCTGCGCGTAGGCATCCAGTGGCGCGCCGCGCTCGGCGGCCTGGCGGGTGGCGGGATGGCCGGTCATGCCGGACATTACCAGTTCGGTGCCAAGCAGCAGGGCGTTGGACCAACTGGCAGTGGCCAGTTCGGTCAACGCCTGGGCCTGGATACGTTGCACTGGCAGGCTCATCACAGCTGCTTCGCTTCGATCAGCGCCAGTTGCTCCTTGGCCTGGCCCTTGAGGTAGCGGCGCAGGCGCACCACACCCAGGTCATGCTGATAGAGGTTCTCACGCTGGTTGGCGTCGTATTCCATGAACTCCAGCAGTACCCGGTCCTGCTCCAGTACTGCCCAGTGGCGGGCTTCCAGGCGGTTCTTGTAGAGGAAGCGCCAGGTGTCGCGCTGCCAGCCGGTCAGCGGTCGCGCGCGCCAGTGGAACACCGCCGACAGGCTGCGGCTGCTCGGGGTGTAGCTGCCGATGATGGTGAAGTTGCCGCCCGGGCCGCCGGTCTTCGGGTAGGGGATTTCCAGGCGCAGCCAGTGGCAGCCGTTGTCGAGGAATTCGGTCCAGTCGAAGTTGACCCCGCGCTGGCCTTCCTTCTCGAAGAAGAAGCCCTGCTCGGTGTCGCGGGTGACGAATTTGGCGGTGGCTTCGCCTTCGCTCATCGAGTGCGACATCTTGTGCAGGTAGGTGCCGTGCATCGGGTCCATGACGTTGTCGAGCACGTAACGGTAGTCGCCTTGCCACTCGGTGTAGCAGAGGAAGCTGCTCCACTCGGGCGAAGTCAGCTGCTCGGGCAGCACCAGCTCCGGCGGGGTGTCCAGGTGCGGGTCGGTGGCGTTGAACAAAAAGATCGCCCCGGCCGCTTCGCGGGTGTGGAACATGCGCGTCGGGCGGCTGCCTTCGAGCTTGCAGCCCGGGCTGCCGGGGACCTTGGTCACGGTGCCGTCGCAGCGCACTTCGACGCCGTGGTACGGGCACTGCAGGCGGTCGCCCAGCACCGGGCCCTGGGACAGCGGCGCGCCACGGTGCGGGCAGTGGTCTTCCAGAGCATGCACGCTGCCATCGTTGTCGCGCCACAGGGCGATCTTGTAGCCCAGGCGGCGCACCGACACCGGCTTCTCGCCAAGCAGCTCCGAGGGCAATACAGGAAACCAGAGGTCTTTGAGGCCGTTGGCCAGGTGGTTCTCAACAGGATCGACGGTGAATTGCATATTCATCTTGTTTTACCTCCGGCGGGTCATGCGCCCAGCCGCGCCATCAGGGTTTTATAGGAGTCTTCGGTCCACTCGCCGCCGGTCAAGGGGCAGGGCGGCCCGGCCAGGTTCAGGTGCGCCAGCAGCTCGGGCAGCTGGGTCACGCCGTTGCCGTAGGCGCGTTCGATAGAATCGCCGAGCAACTCCTCGAACGGAGTGTTGGGCCGTTTGCGCGCCTGATGGGGCTCCAGGTACGGTTGCTTGTTGCTCATGTCATTGACCTCCATTGCGGACCCGTTCGCGGATCATTTCGCGGACCGGGACAAAGTCGTACGTCGGATAGCATTCGGTGCGGAACACGCCCCAGGCGGCGCGCTCCAGTTCCACATTGACCTTGCCGAGCAGGCTCGGCGGCAGGCGCAGGGTGACGATCTGGCCCAGGCCCATGGCCACGGTCCAGGACACCAGCTCAACGCCGGCGGGGGGGAAGCTGTCCCACCAGCCCATCGCTTTCATGTGCGCCTGGATCTGTTCCAGATTCTTTGACTGGTCGTGCTTGAGCACCACGGTCAGTTGCATCGTCTCGTTCATGGTCGGGCCTCAGGCGGCGCTGGCCGTGGGCACGGTCCAGGCGTCGTAGCCGTAGACCCAGTCGGCGTTGCCGCCGGCCTTGAGCCACTGGTTGCCGCGTGAGCCGATCTGGATCTGGCTGGTGCGCTCCAGGCGCGCCAGTTGGTAGCCCTGCAGGGCACTGGCAATCTGCGCCGGGCTGGTGATGCCCTGCAGATGACGAGCCAGCACCACGGCATCTTCGATGGCCTGGCCAGCACCCTGGGCCATGAACGGCATCATCGGGTGGCAGGCGTCGCCGAGCAGGGTGATGGCGCCTTCGGACCAGTACGGCAGCGGGTCACGCTCGTACAGTGCGGTTTTCAGCACCTCATCGCAGGCGTCGAGCAGCGCCCGGGCGTCGGCGTGGAAGTCCTGGTAATGGCTGCGCAACTCGGCGGCGTCACCGGCGGTGGTCCAGGATTCCAGGTGCCAGCTGTCCTGAGCGGTGGTGGCGAAGATGAAGATGTCGCGGCCCTGGTTCAGCGGGAAGGTAACGATCTGGCTCTGCGGGTTCGGCCCCCACCATTTGGTGAAAGCCTGGATGTTGGGTACATGCGCCACACGCTCGGTCGGGACCACGGCGCGGTAGGCGACCACCCCGGTGAAGCGCGGCTGCTCTTCACCGAACAGGGCGTTGCGCACCACCGAGTGAATGCCGTCGGCGCCGATCAGCAGGTCGGCACGATGGTGGCTGCCGTCCTTGAAGCGCAGCTCGACGCCGTCGGCATCCTGCAGCACCTGCTCGGCGCGCTTGGCGAACTGCACGTTCTGCAACGGGAACACATCGGCCAGGGCCGTCAGCAGGTCGGCGCGGTGGATGGTCAGCTGCGGTGCGCCGTACTGGCTTTCAGCGGCGTCGGCCATCTCCAGGCGCGAGGTCTCTTCGCCCGTGTCCCACATGCGGCTGATGCGATGGGTAGGGCGCGCAGCCGGAATGCGCACGGCCGGGCCCACGCCGAGGCCGTCGAGGGCGCGCACGGCGTTGGGGGTGAGGTTGATGTCGGCACCGACCCGCAGGAAGGCTTTGGACTGTTCGAAAACCGTGACCTGGTGACCGGCCTGGCGCAGGGCGATGGCGGCGGTGAGGCCGCCGATGCCGGCACCGTTGATGGCGATGTTCAACGAAGACATGGACAACTCCTGCTCAGGGTTTGGGTTTGTCGGTAAGGAACTTGCCTTGCGGCGCCTCGACATGCTGCTGGCGCCGGGTATTGCCATCGATACCGCCGGCAATCGCCCACTCGGCAAACACCGTCGGGCCCGGCTCGAACTCCCGGGGCTGCCATTCGCCGGTCAGTTGGTCTTCGTCGGCGTAGTACTCGACCAGGGCGCCGGCCGGGTTCTTGAAGTACCAGAAGAACGCCGACGACACCGGGTGGCGGCCCGGGCCGATTTCGGTGGCCCAGCCGCTGCGCGAGATGTGCATGCCGCCGCCGAACACTTCGTGCAGGTCGCGCACGGTGAAGGCCACGTGATTCAGACCGGCGCGGGGTGCCGGCAGCTGGAGCATGAACAGGTCGTGGTGGCCGCCTTCCTCGGCGGTGCGCAAGAACGCGCCGCGGTTGGGGTAGCGGTCCGAGGCCTGGAAGCCGAAGCGTTCGTGGTAGAAGGCTTCGCAGGCATTCACATCCTTGACGAAGAACACCACGTGGCCGACTTCGATCGGCGTGGCGCGCTCGTAGACCGGCGCCGGTTTGTTGATCCGGCCCTTGGTCTGCCAGGTGTTGTGGCCGCTGCACTCGATATCCAGCGCGCGCTTGCGGGTCACCTGCAGGCGGATCGCCAGGCCGTTGGGATCGGTGCAGCCGATGCGCCCGTTGCCCTCGACAAAGCCCGGGTCGTTGGCGATGCGCTGGCTGTACAGGGCCAGGTCCGCTGCGCTTTCAACGCCCCAGACCACTTCGCGTACCGTCGAGCCCGCTTCGATGGCCGCTGGCAGGCCGGCCTTGTGGATGTCGGCCAGCACCACCCGGCAGCCATTGAGGGTTTCGAAGATCACCTCGTCGGCCTGTTCGCTGACCTTGTTCAGGCCCCAGTCGCTGAAGAAGCGCACGCAGGTGTCGAGGTCTTCGACGCCGTAGGTGACTTCATCGATGCCCAATACGCTCATGGCCTTGCCTCCGCACCGGCCCAGGCCAGTGGCTGTTCGTTCATGCCCCAGTAGAGGCTTTTCTGTTCCATGTACTGCAGGATCCCCAGACGGCCTTTCTCGCGACCGAGGCCGCTGTCACGCCAGCCGCCGAATGGGGTGGATATGGAGAACTGCTTGTAGGTGTTGATCCACACCGTGCCGGCCTGGATCTTGCGGCCCAGGGCCCAGGCGCGCTTGTAGTCGCGGCTCCAGATCCCGGCGGCAAGGGCATAGAGGCTGTCGTTGGCCTGCTCGATCAGTTGCTCTTCGCTGTCGAACGGCAGGGTCACCAGCACCGGGCCGAAGATTTCTTCCTGGCAGGTCTGCTGGCTGTTGCTCAGGCCTTCGAGGATGGTCGGCGGGTAGAAGTAGCCTTGATCAAAGAGGCCGCCAGTTGGGCGTTGACCGCCGAGCAGCAGGCGGCCACCTTCGGCCAGGCCCAGGGCCACATAGCGCTCTACCGACTCGCGGTGCCCGGCGCTGATCAGCGGGCCCATTTGCGTCGACTCGTCGGCCGGGTCGCCCAGGCGCAAACGCGCAGCACCGGCCACCAGGCGCTGCATGAACGACTCATACAGGGCGCGGGCGACGAACAACCGCGAGCCGGCAATGCAGGCCTCGCCCGAGGAGCTGAAAATGCCGTACAACACTCCGGCCACGGCGTGATCGAGGTCGGCGTCGTCGAGGACGATGGTCGGCGACTTGCCACCCAGCTCCAGCGACACCGGCATCATCTTGTCGGCGGCGATGTGGGCGATGTGCTTGCCGGTTCTGGTCCCGCCGGTGAACGACACACGCTTGATCAGCGGGTGTTGGGTCAGGGCGTCACCGAGCAGCGAACCCTTGCCCGGCAGCACGCTGATCAGGCCCTTGGGCAAGCCTGCGTCTTCGCAGATCTGCGCCAGTTGCAGGGCCAGCAGCGGGGTGATTTGCGCCGGTTTGATCACCACCGCGTTGCCGGCGGCCAGGGCCGGGGCTACCTTTTGCGCTTCGCTGGCAATCGGCGAGTTCCACGGGGTGATGGCCGCGACCACGCCCATCGGCTCGTAGACGCTCATGCTGACGAAGTCGCCGCGCGATGGTGTGATGGTTTCTTCCAGGGTTTCGCAGGCGGCGGCGAAAAACTGAAAAGTGCCGGCGGCGCTGGCCACCAGGGCGCGGGTTTCGCTGATCGGCTTGCCGTTGTCCTGGCGCTGCAATTGCGCCAGTTCTTCACCGCGCTGGCGGATCAGCTCGGCGATACGGTACAGCACAGCGGCACGTTCGTGCGGCTTGCGCTGGGCCCAGCCGCTGCTGAGAAAGGCCTGGTGAGCGCCTTGCACGGCGTCTTCGACATCCTCGAGGCTGGCGGCGTTGAGCCAGGCCACCGGCTCGCCGGTGGCCGGGTAGCGCGTGGCGTAACGCTCACCGCCGCCCAGGCGCCAGGTGCCGGCGATGCAGATAGGTAGAGTCTGTTCCAGAGTCATCGACGTTCCCCTAGATGGATATGGCATGGGCGTGGTTACCCAGGGCGCGGACCACGCTGTAGACGGTCAGCGCCGAGGTCTTCGGGTTGGCTTGCAGCGGCTTGCCGCGCAGGCTCATCTCGAAACCGCCGAAGGCACCACGGGCTTCGAAGTGGTGGACGTTCTCTTCGCTGAGCGGGTCGGCGATCAGCGTCACCCGCGTGCGGTCCAGGCCCAGTCCTGCCAACGACAAGGTGGCGGCGACGTTGGCGTTCTTCGGGTACAGGCGCGCCGCTTCGCGGGCGCTGCCTTCGAAGATCACCGTGGCCTGGTCGATGGCATCCAGGTCGCAGACTTGCTCGGCCGGGGTGTTCTTCCAGGCCCTGGCCGGTTTGCGTCCGATGTAGTCGACCGAGTCGAGGCCGCCGACCTTGGCCGCCGACAGCGCATCGATACCGCCGATGGCGCCGGGCAGCAGCTCGATACGGGTGTTGCCCCGGGCGGCGGCCGCCTCCAGGCGCTCGACCAGGCCCAGCTCGGACAAGGCGCCGACCGAGACGATCAGGCAGGCGATGCCGCGCTCAAGTGCCGGCAGCACGTGTTCCTCGATCGCCTTGTGTCCGGCGCATTCCACCAGCAAGTCCGGGCGGGCGTCGGCGGGCAGGGCGGTGAGCACCTGCGGCGGGCGCTTGAAGCTGGCCAGGCGCTGTTGCACCAGGGCTTCGGAACCGGCCGAGGCAATCACATGCTCGACCCGCAGTTGCGCATCGTTCTCCAGCAGTTCCAGCACCGCGACGCCAATGGCGCCGCAGCCGATCATGGTGATATTGAGCATGCGCAAGTCCTCAGGCCGTGGCTTTCTGGGCTTTGGTTTCGCTGTTGGGCGGCCCGGCGAACTGGGTGGCAAAGCCGCCGACGCTGAGCATGTCGACTTCCAGCAAAAACGGCCCGCCCTGGCTCAGGGCGTTGTCGAGCACCGGGCCGAAGTCCTTCAGGTCGCTGACCAGGCCATGGCGCAGGCCGATGGACTCGGCCAGCTTGGTGTAGTCCGGAGTGTGCAGTTCGACATAGGCGTGGCGGGCGCCGTAGATGGCGTCCTGGATATTGCGGATCACCCCGTAGCGCTGGTCGTTCATCAGCAGGATCACCACGTTGGCTTTCTCCTGTACCAGGGTCGCCAGCTCGCCAAGGTTGAGGATGAAACCGCCGTCACCAGCGAGGGCGAAGACCTTGCGCTGCGGGTCGCTTTCCGCTGCCGCCACGGCCGCGCCAATGCCCATGGCCAGGCCCTGGCCGATGCCACCACCGAGGGCGTGGACGCCGGCCAGCGGGTGGTAGAGGTTGAGCAAGCGGTTGCCCCAGATGCTGTTGGACAGGGTCACATCGCGCACCCAGGAAAAATTGCGCCCGGTCAGCCCCTGCAGCTGTTCGACCATCGCTGAGTACGGGCCAAGGTCGGCCACCAGTTGCGCGCGCGATTGCGTGCGTACGGCTTTGAGTTCGTCGATAAAGTTCGGGTCGATGTTCAAGCGGCCTTCAAGGCGGTCGGCCAGGCCATCGAGGGCCAGGGCCGAGTCGCCGCAGATGAACAGTTCGCTGGAGTAGCTGCGCCCTTCGATGGCCGGGTTGGCATCGATGCGCAGGGTGGTGCGCGGCAGCTTCAGGGCGTACTTGAAGGTCTCGTTGCTGCGCAGGCGCGAACCGGCGACCACCAGTGCATCGCAGGTTTGCAGGAAGCCTTCGACCAGCTTGTTCTGCGAGAAGGCCCCCAGGCAACGTTCGTCGTCTTCGTTGACCACGCCGCGACCCTGGGTCGAGGTGATCACACCGACGCCCATGTCCAGCAGGCGCTTGACCTGCGCACCGGCATGGCGCGCGCCGCCACCGAGCCAGAGCAGCGGGCGGGTGGCGCTGGCCAGGCGTTCGGCGACCAGGTCGAGGGCTTCCGGAGCCGGCACGGCGACCGGGACCGGCAGCGGCGACAGGTCGCTCGGCATGGGGATGAAGGTCGACTGGATATCGATCGGGATCTCGACGCTGACCGGGCCGGTCGGGGCGGTAAGGGCGGTCTGCACGGCGAGCTTGAGGGTGCTCAGCGCGGTCTCGACACTGCGTACACGAAAGGCCGCCTTGGACACCGCCTTGAGCATGGTCAGCTGATCGCGGGCTTCGTGGATATAGGCGAAATCCTGGTCCAGATAAGGCGTTTCGATCTGCCCGGTAATGTGCAGCAGCGGCGTGCCGGCGGTCAGTGCTTCGACCAGGGCACCGGCGGCGTTGCCAGCGGCGGTACCGGTGGAGGTCAGGCACACACCCAGGCCGCCGGTGGTCCGCGCATAGGCATCGGCCATATTGGTCGCGCCGGCTTCACCTCGGGCCATGACGAAGCGGATGTTGCCGCGCACGGCGAAGGCATCGAGGATCGGCATGTTGTGGATCGAGATCACGCCGAATGCAGCCTTGACCTCGCATTGTTCGAGGAACGCGGTGATGGCAGCGCCAACGGTGACAGTGTTTTCATTACGCATGGCGGGACAGGCCTCCAGAAACATCGATATGGCTGCCAGTGGTGTAAGCCGACAGGGGCGAAGCCAGGAACAGGATCGCTTGGGCTGCTTCTTTGGGCAGGCCCAGGCGACCCAGGGGAATGTGTTTGCGTTGCGCCAGTTGCGCGGTCCATTGCGCCCAGTCCAGATCGCGCTCTTCGCGGGCCTCGAAGCGCCGGCGCCACTGGCCGGACTCGACCAGGCCAATGAGGATGCCGTTGACCCGGATGCCCTGTTCGGCGAACTCGGTAGCCATCGAGCGCACCAGGTTCTTCAGGCCCGCACGTGCCGCCGAGGTGGCGACCATGTGCGGCTCCGGCTGGCTGGCCAGCAGCGAGTTGACGCAGACGATCGAGGCGCCGGCCTGGCCCTGCAACTGCGCCAGGAAGGCGCGCACCGGGTAGATCACCGAGAAGAACTTCAGCTGCAGCTCTTCGCTCCAGGCCTCGTCGCTGGTGTCGGCAAAGGTCGACACCCGGCCTTGGCCGGCGTTGTTGATCAACACCCGGGCCGGGCCCAGCGCGGCCAGGCTGGCGGCGGCGAAGGCCTGCACCGATTGGGCATCGAGCACGTCGCAGACCTGGGCCAGCAAACGGGCCTCGGGGAAGCGTTCACGCAAGCGTGCTTCGGCGCTGTCCAACCGCTGTTGATCGCGACCGCAGAAGGCCACCGCGGCGCCGGCTTCGAGCAGTTGCTCGACGCAGGCCAGGCCAATCCCGGAGGAGCCGCCGGTGACGATGGCGGTGCGCCCGTGCAGTTGATAGAGGTTGCTCATGTCAGTCCCTCATCAGCGCGGTGACGCGGCCGTTGCCTGCGTGCGGGGTGTAGTTGAGCAGGCGCGACAGCTCGTCGGCGCTGCCGCGGACATGGCCGAGCAAACCGTCGAAATTGATGTGCGCAACCTGCACCGTGGGAATGGTCACGCCCATGGCGGCGACCACCCGGCCACTGTGATCGCGCACCGGGGCGGCGATGGTCGAGATCGACGACTCGAAGAAACCTTCGCCGCTGACATAGCCGCGCTGGCGGTCGCTCTGCACCAGGTCGAACAGCTCCAGCACGGTTTTCGGTGTGCACGGCGAGTGTTGCTCCAGGTGCTCTTCGGGGTACAGCTCGCGCAGCTCGGCCAGGCTCAGGTCTTCGAGCAGGATGCGCCCCAGTACCGTGGCGTGGGCCGGCAGGCGGGTGCCGACGTTGACCGCGCTGGAGAACACCGATGGCGGCGAAACCTTGGCCACGTAGACAATCGAGCGACCGTCACGCACCACCAGGTTGCTTGGGTAGTTGAGGTGATCGCACAGCCGTGCCAGCAGCGGTTGACCGAGCTCGGTCAGCTCCAGCGAGGCGAGGTATTCGAAGCCCAGGCGCAGCACCGACATGCCTAAGCGGTATTCATTGCCGCTGCGGGTGACGAAGCCCATGGTTTCCAGGGTGGTCAGCAGGCGGAAGATGGTCGAGCGCGGCAGCTCCAGGCGCCGCGCCAGTTCCGGCGCGGTGAGGGTGCGGTTTTGCCGGCTGAATTCACAGAGCAGCAACAGGCCGCGCTCAAGGCCGGGGACGATGTACTTGTCCTGGTTGTCTTTCAACAGATCCGAATCATTCATAGCGCAGTACCTGTCAGTGAGGCTTCGAGGGCCCGGGCAAGCAGGCTTGCCACGGCCTCGGGTTGTTCAATCGGGCTGGCATGGCCGGCTCCGGCAATCAACGCAAACGCTGCACCCAGGGCCTTGGCCAGTGCCTGGCAGTCCTCGGGGCGGGTGATGCTGTCGGCGCCGCCGCAATGCACTTCGCAGGGCACGGTCAGGGCGGCGTAGCGCAGCAGGTCGTCGCCACACAGCAGCTCGATGGCCTGGCGATAACCCTGGGGCTGCAGCCGCGCCATGTTCCATTGCACCCAGGCCAGGGCCTCGGCGTTGGCCGCAGGCGAAAGCATGTGCGCGCTGCGCTGGCGGGCCATCTGGGCGATGCCCAGTTGTTCGAGGTTGTGCAGGCGCTGGCTGCGCACCTGTTGCGCCTGCTCGGCACGCGCCGGGTCGCCATAGCCGCGGGCCGGGCTGATCAACACCAGGCGGCGCAGCCGTTGCGGATGCTGGTAGGCCAAGGCCGCGGCGCTGAGGGCACCGAGGGAATGGCCGACCAGCAGGCAGTCGTCGATGTGCAGCGCGTCGAGCAATTGCAGCAGGCGCCGGGCATAGTCCGCCGCCTGCGGCGCAGGGGCGGCCAGCGGGCTGGAGTCGCCATAGCCCGGCGCATCCCAGGCAATCACCCGGGCGTGCTGGCTCAGTTGCAGCGCCACCTGCAGCCAGGACGCGGCGCCCGAGCCGATGCCATGCAACAGCACGATGGCAGGCCCTTGGCCGGCTTCGCGGATCGCCTGGGCGCCATCTGCCAGTTGCATCAGGCGCTGGGGGAAGCGTTGCTGCAACTGGGCCTCAGAGCCGGCGAGCGAGTGGTCGGTGGCGTGCAACATGGGCTTAACCGCGCTTGATCGAGGCCAGCGGGTGCGCTGGCGGGTAGGTCGGGGTGACCGGCTTTTTCGCACCGAGCATCACGCACATCAGCGCGTCCTCATCGCCGATGTTGATCTCTTCGCGGTACACGCCCGGCGGTACCGAAATCAGGTCGCGGTCGGTGAGCACGGTTTCGAAGCGCTCGCCATCTTTCTCGATGATCACCTTGAGCTTGCCGCGCAATACGAAGAACACCTCCTCGACGTCGGTATGGATGTGCGGCGGGCCTTCATGGCCGGCCGGGATGACCATGGTCGAGAAGGTGAAGTGCTCCGAGGGGATGGTGTTCATGTCGCTGTTGACCCCGGTGCCACCGGTGCCGACGTAGCGCATTTGCGCGCGGCGGAACTTGGGGTCGAAGTCGGCCTGGAACTTCAGCGCGTCCCAGTCGTACTTGCGGGTTTCATAGCGGGCGATGCGGGTCTGCATCCAGCCAGCCAGGTCCGCGCCTGCGGGTTGTTCCCAGGTTTTCGGGGCGTCGTTTTGTACGGATAGGTCGGTCATGGGTTTCTCCTTGCTCAAGGCATGACGAACCCGCCGTTGACCGGCAGGGTTTGTCCAGTGATGAAACGCGACAGGTCGGACAGGGCAAACAGCACGGCGCCACTGACGTCTTCTGGCAGTTGCGGGCGCTGAATCGCCCGTTGTTCGGTGTACAGGCGGTGGCGCGCCTCGGGCACATAGGCGGTGGCTTCAACCAGCACCAGGCCGGGGGCGATGGCATTGACGGTGATGTTGTCGCTGCCAAGCTCGCGGGCCAGGCTGCGGGTCATGGCGATGATTGCGCCCTTGCTGGCGACATACGCCAGCAGGTTCGGCGCGCCCCACAGCGGGGTGTCGGAGGCCAGGTTGATCACCGCGCCCTTGCCGCTGGCGCGCAGGGCTGGCAGGCAGGCGCGGGTCATCAGCCAGGTGCCGCGCACGTTGACCTGCATGACCTGGTCCCAGGTGTCGATGTCCAGTTGCTCGCAGGTCTTGCCGCCGGAGTTGGTGATCGAGGCGTTGTTGACCAGGCCGTCGAGGCCGCCGAGCACGGCAACCGCCTCGGCGACGCAGGCATTGATCGATTCCGGGTTGCCCAGGTCGAGGGTCACGCCGGTCACCTGCAAGCCTTGTTCACGCAGCTCGCAAGCCGCCTGCAGCACGCGCTCCTGGAGAATGTCGGCGATCACCACCCGGGCGCCGGCCTGGCCGATGGCCTGGGCGAAGGCATAGCCCAGGCCGCGGGCACCACCGGTGACCAGCACGCGGCGGCCTTCGAGCATGGAGTTGAATGGGCTCATCATTGGGTACTCAACATGGCTTTGGGCAGGTAGTGCAGGACGCGTTTCTCGGCCCAGACCACCGCGCCGTAGGCCAGCACGCCGATCAGGGTGAGCATGACGATGGCGACGAAGACTCCGGCGGTGTTGCCCTGGCCTTCAGCGTCCACCAGGAGGAAGCCCAGGCCCTGGTTACCGCCGACCAGTTCGCCGACGGTGACGCCGATCACCGCCAGGGTCGACGCGATGCGCAGGCCGGAGAACAGCGCGGCCATGGCCGAGGGGAACTCCACCAGGCGGAAGATCTGCCAGCGGCTGGCGTTCATGGTGCGCACCAGGTTGATCATGTCCGGGTCCACGGTGCGGATCGCCGAGAGCACGTTGATCATCACCGGGAAGAACACGATGAGGATGGCGATGAGGATCTTCGGGTAGATGGTGTAGCCCAGCCACATCACGAACAGTGGCGCGAAGGCGACTTTCGGAGCGATCTGCAGGGCCAGGATGTACGGCGAAAGCATGGCTTCGGCCGACGGCGACAGGCCCAGCGACACGCCGATGGCCACACCGAGCAGGGCGCCGAGGCCAAAGCCGACGATGATCTCGAAGGCGGTGATCAGGGTGTGTTGCAACAGGCTGCTGGACTGCCACATCACTACGCTTTCCTGGGCCACGCGGCTCAGTTGCGGCATGACGAACTCGGGCATGCCGAGCAAGCCGGGGCCCCACTGCCAGAGCAGCAGGAACAGGATCAGCAGGGCGACGCTGCCGAGCACGGAGGTGTTGAGGTTTCTCATCGGGCTAATACCTTGTTATGCATCCAGGCTTATTGCGCGGCCGTGGTGGTTTCGATGAACTGGTTGCTGTAGAGCTCGTCGAGCTTGGGTTCCTTGGCGACGATGCCTTCGCTGACATAGAACTTGCGCACCGCGTCCAGGCGCGCCGGGTCGATGCGCCCGAGCACGGTCTGGTTGGCGTAGACGTGCTCGACGTAGAGGCGAAAGGTTTTTTCCAGCGCCGCTTCCTTGCCGGCGTAGGCCGGTACCGCCTTGGCGAAGGTGGCGGCGGCAGCTTTCGGGTCCTGGATGATGTCGCGCATGCCCTGCAGGGTGGCCTGGACCACGCCGCCGACCACTTGCGGCTGGTTTTTGATTGCGTCGTCCGAGGCCAGGATCGCCTGGGCCATGCTCTCGAAGATCTGGCTCTGCGGGATCAGGCTGATCTTCAGTCCCGCCTCTTCGGCATTGACCACCCAGTCCGGCACCCCGGCCATGGCCTGGGCCTTGTTGGCCGAAAACAGCTGCCACACGCCCGACGGGCCGGCGGCCTGGATGTCGACGTCGGTCTTGCTCAGGCCGGCCTTGCGCAGCGAGGCGAGCAGGGCGTAGTAGGTGGTGTCGGAGTAGGACATCACGGTCAGGGTCTTGCCCTTGAGGTCCTTGACCGACTGGATGTTCTCGTTGGCGTTGGTGGCGATCATGGTCACCCCGCCGGCACCGAGCACCGCTACCGCACGCACCGGAATACCGTTGGCACGGACCACGATCGGAGTGTCACCGATAGCGCCGCCGAGCATGGCGTTGCCGGCACCGATCTGCTTGGCGACATCGACCCCGCCTTTGGCGGCGATGAAGGTCAGGTCCAGGTCCCTGGCACGGTAGTAGCCCTTTTCCTTGGCAATGATCCACGGCGCGAAGGCCGGCGAGTTGGGCGGCGCGGGCAGCAGGTAGGTGACCTTGGTCGGCTCTGCCTGGGCAGTGAGCGCCAGGCCGAGGCCCAGGGCGATGACCGAAGTCTGTGCCAGGCGTTGCAGGGACTTGAACATGCGTACTCCTGAATCGGTTGATGGGCCGGTGGCCGTTGATCAATGCAGTTCGGTGTCTTCGCCGACTTTCAGCAGTTCCATCAGGCGCCCGGCCAGCGGGCCGATTTCCGGCAGCTTGCGGCGCTCCAGCGGGTTGTCACGAAACGGCAGGTCGACAGTAATTTCTTCGATGATGGTGCCGGGGCGGGCGCTCATGACCAGCAGGCGGTCGGACATGGCAATCGCCTCGACCAGGTCGTGGGTGATGAACAGCGCGGTTTTGTTTTCTTCGAACAGCATCCGCGCCAGGTCCTGTTGCAGGATCATCTTGGTCTGCGCATCGAGGGCCGAGAACGGCTCGTCGAGGAACAGCACCTGCGGGTCGATGGCCAGGGTCCGGGCCAGGGCGGCGCGCTGGCGCATGCCGCCCGACAGCTGGAACGGGTAGTGGTCGGCAAAGCCTTGCAGGTGGCAGCGATTGAGCAGATCTTCGGCAATCGGCTGGCGCTTGGCGGCGGGCATGCCCTGGATTTCCAGGCCCAGCTCGACGTTGCGGCGGATGCTGCGCCAGGGCATCAGCAGGTCCTTCTGCAACATGAAGGCGACCTTGCGCACCGGGCCGACCACCGCCTCGCCGCCGACGAACACTTCGCCTTCGCTGGGGCGGTAGAGGCCCGAGCCCATGTTGAGGATGGTGCTTTTGCCGCAACCGGATGGGCCGATGATCGACACCACCTCGCCGCGGCGGATCTTGAAATTCACCTCGCGAATGGCAAAGGGCGCCTCGGCCTTGCCCTTGGCCGGGAAACATTTACCGACGTTACGAAATTCGATTTCGGTCGGCTCCAGGTCTTCCTTGGAGTGCGGTGTATTCCATTGAGAGGGGATTGCGTACATCTCTTTCACAGCCATTGGGGAAGCTCTCTGGTCTGTTTTATAGGTGATACGCGGTTTAGTGCATGAACAATGCCAAATGTGTATTGGCTCTGTTTAATTTAAAAAGTGCTTATTTATTAGTTAGTTATTGAATTAAGGTGAAATCTTGTTTGTTTTATATATGAAACAAGGTTTTCTATATGGCACGAAATTGCACAACAACTGCGCGTGGCAATTGCTGGTGTAATGAAAAGAGGCTTTTTTCGGTAACGGCAGTGAAAGGCTGGTTTCATGGGTGAAACCAGAACATCTGCAGGGTGGGAGCTGTCAGGCGCGAGCCGGCTTGAGCACCAGCCACAACGCCACGGCAATCAGCAGCCCGCCATACAGGTGCGCCATCGACAGCGGCTCATCCAGCAGCCAGGCACCCCACAGCACGCCAAAGGCCGGGATCATGAAGGTCACGGTGCTGGATTTGACCGGGCCGATCTCGCTGATCAGGCGGAAATAAAGGATGTAGGCAAAGGCGGTACACACCAGCCCCAGGCCCAGCAACGATGCCCACACCTGCCAGCCGCCCCAGCTTGCCGGCGGCTGGCTCAGCACGCTGTAGCCGAACAACGGTAACAGCAGCAAGGTCGCGCCCATCATGCTGCCCAGCGCTGACAGCCGGCTGTCGAGACCGCCTTGCTGGTCGAGCCAGCGCCGGGCGAGAAAACCGGCCAGGCCGTAACAGGCGGTCGCCGCCAGGCACGAGAGGGCGCCTTGCAGCAGCTTGGCGTCAAACGCCACCGGCCCCGCGCCACTGAGAATGCCCACCCCGAACAAACCGAGAAAGATGCCGCTAAGCTTGGCGACGGTCATCGGCTCGCGGAAGAACAGCGCGCCAATCAGCACGCCCATCAATGGCGTGGTGGCGTTGAAGATCGCCGAGTAGCCGGCTGGCAGCACCTGGGCGGCGACTGAATAGAGGGTGGCGGGTATCCCCGAGTTGATCATGCCCAGCACCAGGCAGGCCTTGAGCTTGCCGTTGAAGTCCCAGCGCACCCGCAACAGGGCGAGAATCACCAGCAGGCCGAGGCAGGCGATGGAGACGCGGAAAAACGCCGTCGGCAGGGTGCCGAGCACCGGCGCAATGATGCGCATGAACAGAAAGCTCGCCCCCCAGACAGCAGCAAGAATCAACAGGCGGGATATGGCAATGGGGCTCATGGGGCTCTCCGGGTCCTTTGGGGGCAGGGCGCGAGTTTACGTTACATCGCAGGCTGCGCTCTCTCCCTTTCTTGCGCTTGAATTTCGGCGCTCGGCGAGTTTGGCCGATACACCCGCGCCAACAGGCTTTCCCTGCCCGTGGCGACTGGCTAAGCTCAGGCTTTGACATTCCCGCAGAGGTCTGACGTATGCCCCAGCAATGGCCGGCCGCCGATATCGCCCGGATGATCCTCGATGGCTTCGACGATTACCGCGAGCATTTCCGGCAGATCACCGATGGCGCCCGCGAGCGATTCGAGCAGGCCCAGTGGCAACAGACTCAAAGCGCCTCGGCTGCGCGGATCAATCTGTATGAGGAAAAGGTCAGCGAGGTCAGCGGCTGGCTGCGTCAGGCTTTCGAGGACGAGGTGCTGCTCGACGTCTCGCTGTGGCCGCTGGTCAAGAGCGCCTATATAGGCCTGATCGACCCGCGCCTGGACGATGAGTTGTCGGAGACCTGGTACAACTCGATCTTCTGCAGCCTGTTCAGCCATGACCTGATCAGTGATGGCTGCATGTTCATCCACACCACCCGGCCCTCGCTGCGCAGCCACGAGCGGGCGGCACAAACCCGCACCTACCGGCCCGAAAGCAGCCTCAGCGCCTTGCTCGCGCAGGTCTTCGCCGACTACCGCTTCGATGTGCCGTATGCGGACCTTGCCGGCGACCTGGCGCGCCTGGAAGCGCAGCTGCGCGAGAACCTGCCGGACTGGGTGTGCAAGGACCCGGCCCTGGCCGTCGAGCTGTTTTCTTCGGTGCTGTACCGCAACAAGGGCGCTTACCTGGTCGGGCGCCTGTACACCCAGGACGAGCAATGGCCGCTGGTGATCCCGCTGTTGCACCGCGAAGGCCACGGCATCGAGATCGATGCACTGATCACCGACGAAGCCGAAGTGTCGATCATCTTCTCCTTCACCCGTTCCTACTTCATGGTCGATGTGCCGGTGCCGGCCGAGTTCGTCGGCTTTCTCAAGCGCATCCTGCCGGGCAAGCACATCGCCGAGCTGTACACCTCGATCGGCTTCTACAAACACGGCAAGTCGGAGTTCTACCGGGCGCTGATCAACCACCTGGCCGGCACCGATGACCGTTTCATCATGGCCCCGGGTGTGCGCGGCATGGTCATGAGCGTGTTTACCCTGCCGGGCTTCAACACCGTATTCAAGATCATCAAGGACCGCTTCTCGCCGTCGAAGAACGTCGACCGCGCCACGGTGATCGAAAAGTACCGCCTGGTAAAAAGTGTCGACCGTGTCGGACGCATGGCCGATACCCAGGAGTTCTCCGACTTTCGCTTCCCGTTGAGCAAGTTCGAGCCTGAGTGCCTGGCCGAGCTAGTGGAAGTGGCGCCGTCCACCGTCGAAGTGCATGGCGACACCGTGCTGATCCGCCACTGCTGGACCGAGCGGCGCATGACCCCGCTCAACCTCTACCTGGAAAACGCCAACGACGCCCAGGTGCGTGAAGCCCTGGAAGATTACGGCCTGGCCATCAAGCAACTGGCGGCGGCGAATATCTTCCCGGGTGACATGCTGTTGAAGAACTTTGGTGTTACCCGCCACGGGCGGGTGGTGTTCTACGACTACGACGAGATCTGCTTTCTGACCGAGGTCAACTTCCGTTACATCCCGCCGCCGCGCACGCCGGAGGACGAGATGGCCTCCGAGCCCTGGTATTCGATCGGCCCGCTGGATGTGTTCCCCGAAGAGTTTCCGCCGTTTCTGTTCGCCGATAGCGGCCAGCGCCGGCTGTTCAACCAGTTGCATGGCGAGTTGTACGACGCCGATTACTGGAAGAGCCTGCAGGCGGCGATTCGCGGCGGCAAGGTGATCGACGTGTTCCCGTATCGGCGCAAGTGCCGGGAGGGTTGAAGTCAGATCGGCCTTGGCCCTGTTTGTTATGACGATAACCTGGAAAACAGCAAGTCGGCGGTAGCAGGGTCGAAGTGGGCCCGCCAGATGGGCATGACCTTTTCACCTGCTTGGGCCTGTTGCTGCTGATACGACAGGCCGTGCCGGTCCTGATCCAGGCGTTTCAGGTGGCCGGCTCGCCACTCAGAAGGTTGGCTGTTTGCGGCGGGATAATGAAAATGCGCAGTCCAAAGCCGATTGTTCTTGTGCTTGTCGAGGATGTAGAAAACGCTGAGGAAAGAGGCGTTATTACCACTGCCTTCACGTATTCCGCTTTCTGCCGGTTGCACGGTGACCTCATTATTTTTTAACAACCAGGCTAGCCGGGGAATGTTCAGAATCTGCTTGTTCTTGTAAGCAGTGGTCAACAATCGGTTGGCCAGTTGCATGAGTGATCGGGCCTCGCTGTGGAGTTGCCCGATCAGTTGCTGATGGCTGAAACTTGTGTCGCTCTGCAAATTGAGTACAAGCAGGTCAAGCGCTTTGGCCTTGGCCTCGAGAAACTCATGAACATTGCTCGGGGGCTCGCAGGCCGCGCTTCTTTGCTCGGCCTCTTGCCTGACCGATTGCAGTGTTTCCAGCAATGTCGTCGCTTGTGCGCTGAGCTTGTGGTAATCAACGGATGGCTTGGGGAGCGGGCTGGATACCTTTGCAGGTGCTGTCAGGTTCGAAGATGACGCTGGCGAAGAAGGGGTAACAGCAGTTTTTTTTCGGACGATCTTTTTAACCATTGGCTGCTGGGAGGGGGCTTCTGTCTTCGAAGGGGGACGCAGATTATGTGGTGGAACAAACGTATAGTCGACGGTTGTATCGGTCTTCCCCAAATGCCGGGTGCCGTCCAGACTTGCTCGTCCCCGAGTGATGTATGTCTCGGTCAGTGTCATGAAGTATTGAATGTCGGTAAGGATAGCGTCGCGGTACTCTTCCATAGAGGGTGTTAGGGGCTGCAGGGCTTGCACATAGATCCGAGAGTCCTGCAACTTCGTGTGCAGTTCGCTCAGCAGGTCTAGCGGGAGCTTGGTTGGCGGATTCGTCATCTCTGTCAGTGCGACGATGGTCTCGACAAGCTGATCGGCCACGGCTTCTGAAGGCACTCTTGCAGTGGGGCACGTGATCGTGTGAGCGGCGGGATCGGAACCGTGGATGTATTCAAGATCCAGCAAGTTAAAACGATTGAATACTGCATTCGCTCTGATTATGTCAGGGGAGATGACCGAATGCTCACGGTGGTGTGCATACTGATTTTTGAGCCTTTGCAAGTAATCGGGATCTGCGTGGGCGCGGAGTTTCTCGAGTGCGCCGATGGTCGTTCTCAGTTTATCCAGAACCTGTGAGGCCCTTATCGCCACGGGCAATTGCTTTTGGTAGCTGGCGAGCTCGTTTTTCAATTGCCTGCGACTTGACTCCAAATCTAGATCTTGAGATCGCGGGTGGCGTAGGTTTTCGTTGGTGTTCAATCGTTCAAACAGGAAAAGCAGGGTGTTCAGGTGAATGCTTTCAGTTTCGAAATAGCGATATTGGTAATCTGTTGGCTGTGCCGAGGGTTCCATAAGTGCGGCGTATAATTTTTGCGTGTTGTCTATCAGGGGGATGGCCTTTTCAATCAAATCGTTTTGCTTGTCGAGCAGTGGAGTCTGTTCGCTTTGCTTCTCGGGCAGTGGGAGATTCTGTTTACTGCGCAGGTCCCCGGTTAGACGATTTATGAGTTTGTTATACACGTCGATCATCTTTTCGTTGTGCTTCAGCTCGTCACGTATTGCGTCCTTGTCGGGGGCTGCACTAACGAGGGCTTCTGTGGGGGGGGCTTCGCTCTGAACGCTTTCTGAGCATTCGCTATTGGATGTGACTGCAACAACGAAAGCTTGCGCGGCAGCAGGCCCGGACTTCCTGGTTTTCGGCATGTCAGCGTGATGCTCGATCCAGGTGCGGAGGGTTGCGGCTTCCTTGGTATTTTCACATTGTTGCGCCAATGCAAAAATCAGTACACGCACTACGTCTGGGGACGTTAGCGAGCACTCGGGCTGTGCTTGGGCAAAGCGTGAAAGTTCAGCAACGTCGATCTGCAGAGCCTGGGTTGGATGCTGGGATGTTGGGGGCTTCAAGTTGTCGACCTGCGTCCTTAGATCTGTGTTGAAGGTCTCTGGCTTCCCATGACCGGTCAAAACCCGGAAGGTGTTCTCCACCGCCGATTGAAGATCTGCTCGCTCGCAGGCATCCAGACTTTGTTTGAGGTAGGTCGCAAAGTCTTCGGGCTTGTAGCTGGCTGCCGGAGATGCCAACGGTCCCAGGTATGGAAAACGGGACGTAGAAAATTCGTCTCGGGCCGCTTCCAGAGTATTGATTGTCAGTTGTCCAGGCGCTGCTGGCTGCGTTTGCCTGGCGGGCAGTTGGGGGGCAGAAGGGGTCAATGTGACGGGCATGTGGGTTTTCCGGGCAGGCTCCCTGTCCATGCTGCACCGGCAAAGGGGGCTAGCGATTGCACATTGCGCTCATCGCTAACCCTTCAAACACTTTAATTCACTGAAACTCTGCCGCACCTGCGCAAGCTTTTGCTCCAGGTGCTGGCGCTGCTGCTCGCTGCTCTGCGCCATGACATCCACCAGCAAGCGCCGCGCCTCCTGCTCGGTGCGCTGAAAGGCTATCCGATACTCCGGGGTCCACAGGCTTTCGCGTTTTTTCAGGAGGATTTCCAGCCGCGGCTCGAAGGCGTCGCTATGGCGCTGGTCCATGGCCGCGCTGAACTGGGCCTGCCAATGGGCACGGTTGGCGATCCACTGGCGGTTCTGCTCGCCCAGGCCCTGGGACCAGGTCATGACTCGAAGCTTCTGCTGCGGACTGAGCTCGCCGAGCCAGGTGCTCAGGCGTTTCTCCATGCGTTCGGCACGGCGTTCGATCTGCCGCGCCAGCGGGGTGTTGACGTACTTGGCCTGGCGCTCGCTAATGTCGTCGGCAAAGGCCTCGCGCATTTCCCGCACTTGCTCATCATCCATGCTGCGCAACAGTTCGGCGGCCGACGGAGTGACCTGGTCGGCGACCTTGGCAATCGCCTGCCGGGCTTCCTGGGTGCGTAGCTGCAACTGTTGGTCGGTGACTTCGTTGCTGGCAACCATCGCCTTGATTTCATCCAGCCAGGTCAGGTAGCCGGGCAACTGGGTGCGACAATGCCAGGCCAGTTGCTGCTTGAGCCGGTCATTGAGCCAGGTTTTCTGCTGGCGGTTCATGCTCAGGTAGTCGTTCAGCGACCACGGCACCAGCATGTCGAGGTTGCGGTAGGCCAGGTCGATCCGGTTGCAGGCGACCACCAGCAAGGCCGATATCACCAGCAACAGAACGGTGCGCAGGTACTTGGACAGGCAGGCGTGCATGAGCGAATCCTTGCGAAGGCTTGCTTGTCTTTATAGAACAGGCCAAGCCTGCTCGGTTCATTTTGCTGACAGGCCGTCATCGGCAACCGGGCGCAATCGCCGCTTGCGGTGTAGAATGCTCCGCTCGCAACGAGGATTTCCGGAAATGGCTTTAGTTGGGCGTTACAACACTTTGCAAGTGGTCAAGCACACAGACTTCGGTCTGTACCTGGACGGCGGGGCGGACGGCGAAATTCTGCTGCCAAACCGTTACATCCCCAAGGACACGCCCACCGAGGTCGAAGACTGGCTGAACGTCTTCGTCTACCTCGACAGCGAAGACAAGCTGATCGCCACCACGGAAAAAACCAAGTTGCAGGTTGGCGATTTCGCCAGCCTCAAGGTCAAGGAAATCAACAGCATCGGCATCTTCCTCGATTGGGGCCTGCCCAAAGACCTGCTGATGCCGTACTCCGAAGAAAAGCGCCAGATGAAGGCCGGCGAGTACTGCGTGGTGCACGCCTATCTCGACAAGCGCACCCGCCGCATCACCGCGACTGCGCGCCTGGACCGGTACCTGGACAAGGTGCCGGCGAGCTACACGGTTGGCCAGGAAGTCGATTTGCTGGTGGTCGAAGAAACCCCGATGGGCTTCAAGGCGATCATCAACAACAAGCACTGGGGCCTGATTCACAAGAATGAGGTGTTCAAGTTCCTGCGTTCGGGCAAGCAGGAGAAGGGCTACATCAAGGAGCTGCGCAGCGACGGCAAGATTGCCCTGAGCCTGCAGCCCATCGGTCAGGACCTGGCCAACAGCCTGCCCGACAAGATCCTCGCCAAGCTCAAGGACGCCAACGGCGTGTTGCCGGTGAGCGACAAGAGCGACCCGCAATTGATCAGCGACCTGTTCGGGGTCAGCAAGGGCAACTTCAAGAAGGCCATCGGTGCCTTGTACAAGGATGGCCGCATCGTCATCCACGCTGACCGCATCGAACTGGCCTGATCAGACCTGCTTGAAGCCTGCGAAACTCAGGTTTTCTCCGCCTGGGCGCAGGTCTTTGAGCAGCGAATCGCGATCGGCACTCAGCGCCAGGCTGATGGTCGAGCGACGCTTGCCCGGGTGGCGGACTTCCATTTTTTCCTGATGCGCCTGCAGGTAGTTCACCGGTACCTTCAAGTGCTGCAACTCGTCGGTTTCAGGGGTGTGCAGCAGCAGGTTGACCCAGTCGGGCTGGCCTTTGCGCAGCAGCTTCACCGGCACATCGAACCACCACAGGCTGCGCTTGGTGTCGAGCACGGCAAACAGGGTGTTGTCGCTGTTGAGTACCGGTCGTTCCAGTTCCTGGTTGCGGCGGGCAATGGCGGTGGGTTTGTCGAGTTTCATGCAGGTTCCTACGGGTGACGCTTGAAAGGTCGCTTATTGTGCTAGCAACTCAATGAAACATAAAGCGATGTTGCTTCTCTCGGCCAAAGACGAGTCTTTTTGGGCGTGAGGCTTCTCAATCATTGGCACCTGACCTGATAAAAATGCCAGCTGTGTGAAACACAGAAACTTTTACTGTTGACAGGCAGTTAACTGCAATCCGGTGAGGAGTTTCCAATGAAAATTTTGATAGTCGATCCCTCTAGGGCTCGGCGCCAGGCTGTAATAAAAATTTATATCAAGCGGGTTTCGCAGATTCAGTCATCGCTGAAGCGACAGACGGGAGGGAGGGGGAGAAGCTATCTATCCTGAGAATTAATTGAAACTCTCCTGATAGGCCACGGGTCCACAGACAGTCGACTCTGACAGCGTTTATTTCCCCTTCAGGAGAACACCCATGAGTGGCACTAAAGATAAAGTCAAAGGCATGGCCAATGAGGCTGTTGGCAACATCAAGCAAGGCGTCGGCAAAGCCACCGACAATGAGCGTCTGCGCGCCGAGGGCGAGTTGCAAGAGCGCAAGGGCGAAGCCCAGCAAGTGGTCGGCAAGGTCAAGGATGCCGTGAAGAAGCCTTGATCGCGGTGAGCTTGGGTAGGACAACGGCCATCCTTGGGTGGTCGTTGTCATTTGTGCAACATTCAATCGAAACTTTGAGGTGATCGTCGATTAGACTTCAGGACGTACCTGTCAGATGAGTGTGTGAGGAACCCGCCCATGACCTTCGAGCGGCGAAAGGAGACGCTATGATTTTTCCCGACCTGCGCGGCTTGCCGTTGCACCGTGTGCTGGTGCGCACGGTCAAGGAGTTTCTCGATGACGAGATGTCCACCTACGCCTCGGCGCTGGCCTACCAGATGCTGTTTTCGCTGTTTCCCTTCCTGCTGTTCCTGATCGCCCTGATCGGTTTTCTGCACTTGCCGGACTTTTTCTCCTGGCTGCGCCTGCAGTCGGAACTGGTATTGCCACCCCAGGCGCTGGAGCAGGTGAACCCGGTGATCGACCAGTTGCAGCAGTCCAAGGGCGGATTGCTCTCGGTCGGTATCGTTATCGCCCTGTGGACCGCCTCCGCCGGTGTGCGACTGATGATGAGCGCAATGAACGCGGCCTATGACGTGGTCGAAGGGCGCCCGGTGTGGAAGCGCATCCCGCTGTCGGTGATCTACACCGTCGGCATCGCCGGCATGCTTCTGGCGGCCGCGGCGCTGATGGTGCTCGGGCCGCAGGTGATGGAGTGGATTGCCTCGCAGATCGGCATGCAGGAGTTCATCGTCACCCTGTGGACGGTGTTGCGCTGGCCGGCGATCATCATTCTGATGATGGTCGCGGTGGCGCTGATCTACTACGTGATGCCTGATGTGAAGCAGAAGTTTCGCTTTATTACCCCAGGTTCGGTGCTGGCGGTGGTGGTGTGGATCATCGCTTCTTTGGGTTTTGGTTATTACGTCAAGACCTTCGCCGACTACAACGCCATGTACGGCAGTATCGGGGCGATCATTGTCCTGCTGTTGTACTTCTATATTTCCGCGGCGGTATTGCTGCTAGGCGCGGAGATGAATGCGGTGATCGAACATATGTCCGAGGAAGGCAAGGATCCCGGCGAAAAAGACTTTGATGGCGTGGCCCACGAGCATGATAAAAAGCATGTATCCGGGCTGGGCCGCGATCACTCCCTTGATCATGAAACCACGCCTGCCAGCGAACCCTTGAGTCGAAGCCAGCATGATTCATGACATCCTGAAAATGGGCGATGAGCGCTTGCTGCGCATCGCCCCGCCGGTGCCGCCGCAGCTGATCGGCAGCGCCGAGCTTGAGCGGCTGATCGCCGATATGTTCGAAACCATGGAACACGTCGGCGGCGTTGGCCTGGCCGCGCCGCAGATCGGTATCGACCTGCAACTGGTGATCTTCGGTTTCGAGCGCAGTGAGCGTTACCCGGATGCCGAGGCGGTGCCGCGTACTATTTTGCTCAATCCGCTGATCACGCCGCTGGGCACCGAGGTCGAGGACGGCTGGGAGGGCTGCCTGTCGGTGCCGGGCCTGCGTGGCGTGGTGCCGCGCTACCAGCGCATTCGCTACGAAGGCATCGACCCGCAGGGGCAGCCCATCGTGCGCAACGCCGAAGGCTTTCATGCACGAGTGGTGCAGCATGAGTGCGATCACCTGATCGGCCGCCTGTATCCCTCGCGCATCCACGACTTCAGCCGCTTCGGTTATACCGAGGTGCTGTTCCCCGGGCTGGACCCGGCCAGCGACGACTGAACCCGTACCATCGCCACCAGGGGCTTGCTGCGCTGGTAGCGTTCCAGGCGCTCGGCCAAAGGCACGGGCAGGGCGTGGGTGGTGCTGAACGCCTGCCGGGCGTAGAAGCTCGTCAGGTCCGGATGGCAGAACAGCCAGATACTCCCTTGCATTTCACCCGCTGGCGCGGCGATCAGTTGGCGGGCGACCTGCTGGCCGCGCCAGGCAGGTGCAACGAACAGCCCGGTCAGCCAGTGGCCGCCCGGCACCTCGCTCAAGCACAAGGCTGCAATGATTTCCTCGGCCCTGGCGACCCAAAGCTGGCCCTGGGCAGCCGCGCGCATGGGCGATCCATGGTTTCGATAGAATTTATTCAGCAAGGGCCGCTCGGGCGCAAGCAATGGGCAGTAGCGTAAACGGGTCACGGTGTTGATCTGGAAAAGGCTCTACCCCGGGCTTTTACACGGGAAGGCGAGACGTGTCCAGGGTGGTGTCTCGGGGTTATTGTTGCACAGGCGGTAACAGTGATTGTCCGGCTTCGCGATTTAACCGCCCGAAGTACCTTGTAAACTAATCACATCCCACAGAAAAGTTGTAGTGGGGTCGGGTCTTCGTGTTATGTCCCATTGTTTGATATAACAACTTCTCCGCGCCCTTATTGGCAAATGAAGTCAATCGATTAGTTTGATTGCTTTGCAGGCCTATTGTCATGAAACGTTTACTTGCACTTGCCCTGGTTGCCGTGTCGTCGTTCGCCCTGGCGGATGAAATCAATACCGCTGCTGCGCAACCGGTAGTTGAGCAGTATGACTACAGCACCAACCTGGATATTGCTAAAGTCATCAGTTTGTCGACCATTCCCAATGTCTGTGAAGTGGTACCGGCAACCATGACCTACGAAGACCATCAAGGTCAGCGTCACACCATCGAATACCGCGCCATGGGCGACGGCTGCAGCAACGGCTGATACCGTTCGGCGCCTCTGGGTTGCGCATTGCAGGGGGTGAGCTAGGGTCAAACGTGTCCAGGGTGGACAGGTTTTCCTATCTCACATGGAGTGAATGCAATGAACAGCCCCGAAAAGAGTCTGCGTCACGGTCGCGTCATCACCCCCACCAGTCGTGGTTCCAAGGCCATTGAACTCAAGTTGCTGAGTGCACATGATGTCAATGAAATGGAAGGTGGCAAGAACTTCCCCGATACAGTCGCCGGGCCGGTGCCTGCGCCTTTTCAGCAAGATGAGCAAAGTACTACGCCGCCGGCAGATGGCTATATTCTCAGTGGCGGTCGGCAGGATCAGCGTGATTGTGTCAACTTTACCAATGCCGAGATGAGCGCAAAACTCGGCCATGCGTTTAGCTGGCCATTGTTGAACGTGGCGGCTGGGCAGACTTTCAAAGTGGAATGGACTTATACGGCCGAGCATGTCACCCGCGGTTATCGCTGGTTTATTACCAAGGATGGCTGGGACGAGAACAAGCGCATCACCCGCGCCCAACTCGAATCGGCCCCCTTTGCTGAAGACCTGTATCCGTACGTGCCGTTCTGGTCACACCCCGACGAGCTCAAGGTAAAAACCCATCACGAGGTCAAATTGCCAACCAGCAAGCGTGGTCATCACGTGATCGTGCTGTTGTGGCTGGTCGCCAACACCGGCAACGCCTTCTATCAGGCCTTCGACGTCAACTTCCAGTAACCCGCCTCACTGGCTCTCGCGCGCCAGCAGCTCACGCTTGCGCTCCACGCCCCAACGGTAACCCGAAAGGTTGCCATCGCTGCGCACCACCCGGTGACACGGGATGGCCACAGCCAGGGCGTTGGCCGCGCAGGCCTGGGCCACGGCGCGCACTGCCCTGGGAGAGCCAATGCGCTGCGCGATCTCGGCATAGCTGGCAGTACTGCCGGCCGGGATCGCCCGCAGTGCCTGCCAGACCCGTTCCTGGAACGCCGTGCCGCGCAGGTCCAGCGGCAGGTCCAGGCCGATGCCTGGAGCCTCGATAAAGCCCACGACCCTGGCCACCAGGGTCTCGAATCCGGCATCGCCGCCGATCAGGTTGGCCTTGGGAAATTTGTCCTGAAGGTCATTGAGCAACGTCTGCGGATCGTCACCGAGCAGGATTGCGCAAATCCCCCGTTCACTCTGGGCCACCAGAATCGCCCCCAACGTGCACTGGCCGATGGCAAAGCGGATGTCGGTGTTGGCGCCGCCGTCGCGATAGGCGCCCGGGGTCATGCCCAGACGCGCATTGCTTGATTCGTAGAAGCGGCTATTGGAATTGAACCCGGCCTCGTACAACGCGTCGGTCACCGTTGCCGATTGCTGCAACTGCGTGCGCACCTTGCGCGCGCGGTGGGCCGAGGCGTAGGCCTTGGGCGTCAGCCCGGTCACGGCCTTGAACACCCGGTGAAAGTGGAACGGGCTCATCTGCAGGTGTTCAGCCAACTGGTTCAGGCTCGGCGCCGGATCGGCGCTTTCGATCAAGGCACAGGCGCGAGTCACCTGGGCCCGGTGCTGTTCGGCGACATGGGTCTGGTCGGCGCCCCGGCGCTTGCTCGGCCGGTAGCCGGCGGCCTCGGCCTGTTCGGCGGTGTCGAAGAATTCGACGTTGTCGATGCGCGGCAGGCGCGAGGTACTGCTTGGCCGGCAATACACGCCGGTGGTACGCACGGCATAGACGAAGGCCTGGTCAGCGGCCGGGTCGCGGGCCAGTATGGCCTGCCAGCGCGGGTCGGATTCGCTGATCCGTGGTTTGCCTGTACTCATGACGGGGTGCTCCTGGCGTTGATCGATGGGTTCAGGCTACGGCGTCGGCTCCCAGGAAAAACTCCGGGTCTTGCGTTCAAACTCGCCTGGCCGGTACCCGCCACAGGTACCAGGCGGCCACGGTGCGGTAGGGGCTCCAGTGCTTGCCCAGGTCGATCATCTGCCGGCGCGTCGGCTGAGTTTCCAGGCCTTGCAGGCGGCGGTAGCCCTCGCGCACACCGAAGTCGTCGGCCGGCAGGATGTCCATGCGCTGCAGGGTGTAGATCAGCAGCATCTCCACGGTCCAGCGGCCTACGCCGCGCAGGCTGACCAGGCGCTCGATCAGCGCTTCGTCTTCCAGTACCACGGCTTGTTGATACTCCGGCACCAGCCCTTCGACCCGCGCCTGGGCGATGCCCTGGATGGTTGCCAGTTTGCTTGCCGAGAAGCCGCAAGCGCGCAATTGCTCCGGGCTGGTCGCCAGCACCTGCTCGGGGCTGGGAAACGCGCTGCCCGGGTACAACGCCAGGAAGCGCGCGAGAATTGCATCACCGGCCTTGGCATGCAGTTGCTGGTAGGCGATGGCCCGTACCAGTGCCTGATACGGGTCGCGGGAGGGTTTGGGTTGATGCAGGCAAGGGCCAACCGCCTCGATGTGCGCGGCCCACTGCGGGTCCAGTGCGGCAAGGTAGGTTTGTGCCTCTGTATACAACGCGTGCGTGCTCATCAGGCCTCCAGCGCCTTGATCACTTGTTCCAGTGCGTGCTTGAGTTCGGCACGGCTGCCAGCGGCCGACAGACTGATGCGGATCGCCGCCAGGTCATGCTGTTTTACCGCGAACACCTCGCCTGGCACCACCGCCACGCCATTGGCCCGGCAGGCCAAGGTCAGGCGGGCAGCGTTGAGCCCGGCCTTGACCCAGATGTGTGGCGAAGGCTGGCGGTGATTGACCAGGTGCTTGCCCAGAATCCTGCAGGCCAGGCGCCAACGCTGGCGGACTTCCTCGCGTTGCCAGGCCAGACGCTTTTGTGCGGTGCCGTCGGCAATCCAGCGACAGGCGATCTGCAGGTTCAGTGGCGATATCTGCCAGTGAGTGGCTTGGGCATGGGGGTCGATCTGCTCCAGCAATGCCGGATCAGCCACGATCCAGCCCAGGCGCAGGCCGGCGCCAACGGTTTTCGACAGGCTGCTGATCAACAGGCCACGGTGCCCGAGCAGCGGCCACAGCGGCGGCTGGTCAGTCAGTGCGCCGTAGACATCATCTTCGATCACCAGTAAGTCATGGCGCTTGACCACCTCGGCAATCGCCTGCTGGCGGGCGCTGCCCATGCACGCGCCGGTAGGGTTGTGCAGGCTTGGGGTCAGCACCATGACGCGGGCGCCAGTGGCACGGGCGACCCGATCAAGGTCATCCGGGACAATGCCCTGATCGTCCAGGGCGATGCCATGCAGTGGCAGGCGCAATTGCCGGCAGGCGGCCTTGATACCGGGCGCGGTGAGGGCTTCGACCAGCACCGCGTCGCCCGGCTGGGACAACGATAGCAACACGGTGAACAAGCCCTGCTGGGCGCCGCCGCACAGCAGCAGTTGGTGGTCGCTCAGTTGCAAGCCGCGATTGCCCAGCCAGGCGGCGCCGTGTATGCGGCCGCGCAGCAACTCTTCGGCGCTCAGGTAGTGATCCAGGCAGCCAGCCAGCCTCTCCTGCAGCAGCGCCTGCAAGGTGTTTTCGCTGTCACGGTTGGCCGGGTCGATCACCGGCACGTTGGTCGACAGGTCGATCAGGCTCGATTGCACGTCACGCTGCTTGAGGCGAAACAGCGTGGCCTCTTTGCTGCCAGCCAGCACATAGGTGCCACGCCCGACTTCACCGGACACCAGGTGCCGCGCCGCCGCCTCGCGGTAGGCCTGCTGGGTGGTGCTGGGGTTCAGCCCCAGGTTCCAGGCCAGGCGCCGTTGTGGCGGCAGACGCTCGCCGACCTTCAGCTCGCCGCGCTCGATGGCGGTGGCAATCGCATCGACCAGGGCCAGGTAGCGCGGCTGGGCATCCTCGGTAAGGGTAGGGGTCCACATTTATTGTTGGCCATGCAATATAGGAATTTACCCATACAATGCGCGGCGACTAGGATCAGGTCAAATCCGATCCTGCCGAGGTGCTCCATGTTTGACCTACCTGCCCTGCGCGAAGCTGCCCGCCTGGTTCATGCCAGCGTACCCGCCACTGCGCAATATGCCTGGCCACGCCTGGCCGAGCGGCTGGGGTGCGAGGTCTGGGTCAAGCATGAAAACCACGCCCCGACCGGCGCTTTCAAGGTGCGCGGCGGGCTGATGTATGTGCAGTGGTTGCTGGGGCAAAAGCCGACGGTGCGCGGCCTGGTCACCGCGACCCGTGGCAACCACGGCCAAAGCATGGCCCTGGCTGCGCGCAATGCCGGGTTGCCGATCATCATCGTGGTGCCTGAGGGCAACTCGCTGGAGAAGAACGCGGCAATGCGTGCCCTTGGCGCGCAACTGGTCGAGCACGGCGCCGATTTTGACCAGTCCCGCGAAGAGGCCGCACGCCTGGCCCAGTTACACGGTTACGAGAGTGTCCCGCCGTTTCACCCCGAGTTGATCCGCGGCGTCGCCACCTATGCGCTGGAGCTGCTGGAGGCGGTGCATGCGCTCGATTGCGTGTATGTGCCGATCGGCATGGGCTCGGGGATTTGCGGCCTGATCCAGGCGCGCAACCTGCTTGGCCTGCGTACCGAGATCGTTGGCGTGGTGTCCAGCGCTGCCGATGCTTTTGCCCAGAGCCTGGAGCAGGGGCGCATCGTCACCACCGCCACGGCCAATACCTTTGCCGACGGCATGGCCTGCCGCATGCCGTTGCCCGAAGCCTTCGAAATCATCCGTCAGCACGCCGCGCGCATCGTGCGCGTCAGCGACGAAGAAGTGGCCCAGGCCATGCGCATCTACCACGAAGACACCCACAATACCGCCGAAGGCGCAGGTGCTGCCGGGCTCGCCGCACTGATCCTGGAGCGCGAGCGCCAGCAGGGGCGTAAGGTGGCGGTGATTCTTAGTGGGGCGAATGTTGATCGGCAGCGGTATGCGCAGGTATTGGCGGGTGATTGAAAAATCCTGAATTGGTCGGCTGATAAAAATGACAATCCTGAGTAAAGGCAGTTTCTTCCAATACAGCCCAGCAGAAAACCGTTTTAATAGCGCCTGCCTTCAACCGCGGTTACGGAACGTCGATGCCTTTTTCAAACGGATTTCTGCTGAGTTTGTCGCTGTGCCTGGATATCGGCATTGCCAATATCGCCATGATCACCCTGGCCATGCAGCGGGGTTTTTTGCAGGGTTTCTGGCTGGGGCTGGGTACCTGTGTCGGTGACCTGTTGTATGCCATTGCGGCATTGGCCGGGATGACCGTGCTGCTGCAATTTGAAACAGTGCGCTGGGTGCTGTGGCTCGGCGGGTCGGTGTTGCTGGTGTGGTTTGCCATCAAGATGCTGCTGGCGGCGCTGCGCGGCAACGCGCACCTGGAGACGCGTGGCGAGGTGGTGATCGAGTCGGGCTGGCGCGAGTTCATGCGCGGGATCTTCCTGGCCATGTCCTCGCCCAGCGCCATCCTCTGGTTCGCTGCAGTCGGCGGGGTGCTGATTTCCCGTTCAGGGGGCGGCAGTCTGCTTGAGGCCGGGCTGTTTCTTAGCGGTTTTTTTGCCGCCGGACTGATCTGGTGCCTGTCGTTGTGCGGCCTTGCCAGCCATGGCGGGCGGTTGTTGGGCGACCGCTTGCTGACCTGGTCGTACCTGCTGTCGGCAGGTATCTTCTGTTATTTTGCCGGCTACGTGATCCTTTCCGGCTACCGCGAGTTCATCCTCGCCGTGCCTGCGGCCACCCCGGGTCTATAATGATTCCAGACACCGGTGCGCAGGTGCCGTCAGGCAGGAGGATCTTCGATGAAAGGTCTGGATGCGAAAAAGATGACGAAGAAAAAACCATTGAAAACCGCCAAGGAAAAACACGCCGCCAAACGCGCGAAACGCTCCGGCGACAATTTTCTTCCGCAATAAGGCCAAGGGCCCCGCAAGGGGCTCTTTTCGATTGGGGCGGGCCCCCGAGCAGATTCCGCGAATGGATAATTGCCGCTACTCTATCGGTCGGCACGGATGGACTGTGCCCATTCCCCTGGCGAACGAGGCAAAGGACATGACTCTGCAGACTCCCCCGATCAAACCCGCGCGTTTTGAAGACCGGCTTGCTTTCACGGTTGCAGGACTTGGTGAGCGCTATAGCCAGGCCACCCTCCAGCAGATCCCCACCCTCTGGCAACGCTTCGAGCAGCACATAGGCCGAGTACCCGGTCAGGTGGGCGGGGAAACCTACGGGGTGTGTTGCAACGGTGATGGCAAAGGCAATTTCGACTATATCGCCGGGGTTGAAGTGCAGGGCACTGACCTGCTGCCTGCCGATTTCCGGCATGTCGAACTCAAGGCCCGGCGTTATGCGGTGTTTGAGCACCACGGTAGCCTCGACAATCTCAAAGCCACCTTTCAGGCTATCTGGCAGGACTGGGTGCCGGTGTCCGGCGAAACCGTTGCCAACGTGCCTGAGTTCGAGCGTTATGGCCGGGACTTCAACCCCAGCGACAGCCACAGCGTGATGGAAATATGGCTACCTCTGGAAAGCAAATGATCGAAATCTGCACCGATGTACAGCAAGACGGTTGGCTTGAACTGCGCCAGGCGCTTTGGCCCGACTGCCCACTGGAGGACCACCGTCAGTCAGTGAGCGAAATCGTCGAACAGCCCCAGCGCCTGGTTGCCTTCCTGGCCCGCGACCACGCCGGGCGGGCCTTGGGTTTTGCCGAAGTCTCGATCCGCACTGATTACGTCAATGGCAGCAACAGCTCGCCGGTGGCCTTTCTCGAAGGCGTATTTGTCGCGCCCCAGGCCCGAGGCCAGGGCGTCGCGGGGCGGCTGATTGTGGCGGTCGAACAGTGGGCCGTCAGCCAGGGTTGCAGCGAGCTGGCCTCGGATGCCGCCCTGGACAACCACAGCAGTCATGCCATGCATGCGGCGCTGGGGTTCAGTGAAACCGAGCGGGTGGTGTACTTTCTCAAGCCCTTGGCCAAGGGCTGATTTTTCTGGTTCTTCGCGGATGTGATCCTAGGGTTGGGTTTTTGAGGCTGCTAGCTTATCGATTAGGTGTGGCGCGGCTGCTGGCAGCGGCGCCACAGCGAATGGATAAGCTCGCAAATCAGTTTCCCCAGCCTGTCGATTTCAACCACTGCCATTCGACCATCTGTGAACGCGCCGAGTTGTTCGGCGCCTGATCGCGCAGAGGACACGACCATGAACAGTGCCGCCGAGACCGAAATCCGCCAACTCATCGAACAATGGCTTCCCGCAGTGCGCTCGCGCGATGTCGAGGCCATTATCGCGCCTTACGCCGAGAACATTCGCGCCTTCGATGCGATCCAGCAATTGCAGTTCCAGGGCAAGGCCGCCTATCGCGCCCACTGGCAGGCCTGCATGGATCACTGCCCCGGCGAGATGGTCTTCGAAATCGAGCAATTGCAGATCCAGGCCACCCCGGAACTCGCCCTGGCCCACTGGCTCAACCGCTGCGGCCCGAACAAAGAGGAAAGCTGCTACATGCGCGCCACCGTTGGCTACCAGCGCATCGACGGGCAGTGGAAGGTCATTCACGAGCACTGGTCGGCGCCGTTCGACATGGAGTCCGGTGCCGCGCTGTTCTCGCTCAAGCCTTGAGCTGAAAACCCCGAGCGTTATGCCGAATCGCGCTTTCTAAGGCGGTGCGATCTGCCGCCATAGTATCCCCAACTGTGGAGACGACAATGAAATACCTGTGCCTGGTCTACTGTGATGAAAGTCTGCTGCACAGCCTGCCGCAGAGCCCGGCCGACGCCGAGTGCATGGCCTATGCCGAATCGATCCAGGGCAGCGGCCGGATGCTCGCCGCCGAAGCGCTCAAACCGGTGCAGACCGCGACCACCGTGCGCGTGCGCGGCGGGCAGATGAGCTTGACTGACGGCCCGTTCGCTGAAACCAAGGAGCAACTGGCCGGCTTCTACCTGGTCGATGCGCGTGACCTCAACGAGGCTTTGAACATTGCCCGGGGCATTCCCGCTGCGCGGGTCGGCAGTGTCGAGGTGCGGCCGATCCGCGAGTTGCACCCCTGAAACCACGGAGAACAACACGATGAGCCTTCTACACCCCGAGCAGCCCAAGGCGCAGCATGAGCTGTCGTTGACGCGCCTGATCGACGCACCGCGCAGCAAGGTGTTTCGAGCCTGGACCGAGCCGCAACTGCTTGCCCAGTGGTGGGGGCCCAACGGCATGACTACGCCCGAATGCGAAATGCAGCTGTGGGTGGGAGGCTTGTTTCGTACCGTGATGCGTGCCCCCGACGGCAGCGAGTATCCGAATCAGGGTGTGTTTCTGGAGATTGTACCGCCGGCGCGGATCGTCTTCACCGATGCCTTCGGGCCGGGGTGGGTGCCGTCGAACAAGGCCTTCATGACCGCCGTGGTGACCTTTGACGATGTTCACGGCAAAACCCAGTACAGCGCCCGTGCCTGGCACTGGAGTGCCGCCGATTGCCAGGCCCATGAAGAGATGGGTTTTCACCGGGGGTGGAGTGAGAGCCTGGATCGCCTGGTAGCGCTGGTGACCACGCAGATGCCGGACTGATGGCCGCGCTTGCCCAGGTACGGGAGCAACTGGAGGCGGTGTACCGTCAGGAGTCGCGGCGCATCCTGGCGACACTGATTCGCCTGCTGGGCGACTTCGATCTGGCCGAAGAGGCCATGCACGAGGCGTTTTTCATTGCCGTGGAACGCTGGCAGCGCGACGGCATTCCGGCAAGCCCCAGGGCCTGGCTGGTGTCCACCGGGCGTTTCAAGGCGATCGATGGCCTGCGCCGGCGCGCGCGTTTCGACCGCTCCCAGACGCAGTTGATGCAGGCGCTGGAGTCGCTTGAGGAGCTTCAGGTGAATGACGAAGAGCTGGAGGACGACCGCCTGCGCCTGATCTTCACCTGCTGTCACCCGGCGCTGGCCGCCGATGCCCAGGTGCCGCTGACCTTGCGTGAAGTCTGTGACCTGACCACCGAAGAAATCGCCCGCGCGTTTTTACACAGCCCGGCGACCATCGCCCAGCGCATCGTGCGGGCCAAGGCCAAGATCCGTGATGCGCGAATCCCTTATCAGGTGCCGTCACTGGCCGAATTGCCGGAGCGTCTCGACAGTGTGCTGCGGGTGATCTACCTGGTGTTCAACGAAGGCTACTCGGCGTCGTCAGGTGAGCGCCTGATGCGCCATGACCTGAGTGATGAAGCAATCCGCCTGGGGCGCTTGCTCCAGCAATTGCTGCCCGATCCGGAGGTGCTCGGCCTGCTGGCGTTGATGCTTTTGCAGACCTCGCGGCAACAGGCGCGCAGCGATGCCCAGGGCGAGCTGGTGCTGCTCGATGATCAGGACCGCAGCCTATGGAGCCCTGAGCTGATTGCCGAAGGCTGCCAGTTGGTGCAGCAGGCGCTGCGCAGTCAGCAGTTCGGCATCTATAGCTTGCAGGCAGCGATTGCCGCCGTGCATGCGCAAGCGGCCAGTGCCCAGGCAACGGACTGGGAAGAGATTGTTGGTTTGTACGATGTGCTGTTGCAGCACTGGCCGTCGCCGGTGGTCGAGCTTAACCGCGCGGCCGCCCTGGCCCGGCGCGATGGCGCCGAGGCGGGGTTGGCGGCGGTGGAAGCGATTCTGGCCCGCGGCCAGTTGCAGGACTATCACCTGGCCCACTCGGCCCGCGCCGAATTGTGCCGCCAGCTAGGCCGGCTGGATCAAGCCCGCGAAGCCTATCGCAGAGCCCTTGCGCTGACCCGCCAGGGCCCGGAGCGGCGATTTATCGAGCGCCGCCTGGCCCAGTTGTGAGGTTCAGCCGATGGTGATCGGTGGCGGGCTGACCAGCTCGACGGTCTGCTGCTTGCGCGGGGCGAGGATTTCGGCCTCGCCGTCGACCACCAGCTCGTCGTTCTGGTTGAACACGCGGGTGGCGATGCGCACCTTGAACTTCGGCAGTTTCTCGAGGATTTCCAGGCGCACGGTCAGGGTATCGCCGAACTTGACCGGCTTCTGGAAGCTCATGGTCTGGCCCAGGTAGATGGTGCCCGGGCCAGGCAGCTCGCAGGCCACCGCGGCGCTGATCAGTGCACCACTGAACATACCGTGGGCGATACGCTCCCTGAACATGCTCTTGGCCGCGAACTCGGCATCCAGGTGCACCGGGTTGTGGTCACCGGACATCGCCGCGAACAGTTGAATGTCTCGTTCTTCGACGGTCTTGCTGTAGCTGGCGGTCTGGCCGACTTCGAGGGCTTCGTACGGGGTGTTGGTGACCTGGGTCATGCTTGGCTTTCCTTCTGTCGTGCGGGGCGGCCGGTCATTCGCTGCGGGCGGGGCGGCCAATGGCCAGGGCCTGCTCCAGCCAGTCGAGAATGGCGGCCGTGACCTCGTCACGGTTGATTTCGTTGAGCAGCTCGTGCCGCGCCTGAGGGTAGAGCTGTAACTGCACATGCTGATTGCCGGCCAGGCGCAAGGCACCGGCCAGATCTTTGAGACGCTTGCCGGCACTGACCGGATCACATTCACCGCCCATCACCAGGATCGGCAGGTTCGGATCGATTTGCGCCAGGTTACGCGGCTGGCTGATTTGCTCCAGGCCCATCAGCAAGTCGATCCACAAACGGTTGCTGCAGCGAAAGCCGCACATCGGGTCGGTAGCATACTTGTCGACTTCGCCGTTGTCGCGGCTGAGCCAGTCGAAGGCCGTGCGGTTGGGCTTGAAGGCCTTGTTGAACGAGCCAAACGACAGCCACTCGATCAGCGCGCTATGGCCCAGCGGGCCCTGGCGCCAGGCTTCGAAGCGGGCGATCAGGCAGGCCGTGCGGTACAGGGCCGGGGGCTGGAAGTTCGAACCGCTGAGAATTGCGCCCTGCAGGCTGGCACTGTGGTGCATCAGGTAGGCCTGGGCGATGTAGCTGCCCATGCTGTGGCCAAACAGGAACACCGGCGTGCCCGGAAACTGCTGGCCGATGTGCTGGCTGAGCAAGCCCAGGTCATTGATCACGCTGTTCCAGCCATTGTGCCGGGCGAACAGGCCTAAAGTGCCAAGTTCGGCGGTGCGTCCATGGCCGCGCTGGTCATGGGCGAACAGGGCGTAGCCGGCACTGCTCAGGGCTTCACCCAGGCGTTGATAGCGCCCGGCATGCTCGGCCATGCCGTGGGCCAGCAGCACCACCGCCTTGATCGGCGTGGCCGGCAGCCATTGATAAACGTAGAGGCTGCAGTGATCACTGGCTGGGAGCCAGAACGCATCGTGGTGCATGGCGGGTCCTTGTGCACGCAAGTCGGTAAGTCAGCTCAGTGTATAACCCAGGCACACAATCGCAGGGTCATCAGCAATAAGATTCACAATGTTAATGACAGCGCTTGGCGTATTTGCCACCTGCGACATACCTGCTAACGTCGGCAAAGCACCTTCTTCGCCACGCTGGCAAGGGGGCCGGAACGGCTCAGGTATGAGGACAAGAATAAATGCAAGCTGATTTCTGGAATGACAAGCGCCCGGCAGGCGTTCCTTCGCAAATTGACATAAATGCTTACAAGTCAGTGGTCGAAGTGTTCGAACGCTCCTGCAAGAAATTCGCTGACCGCCCGGCGTTCAGCAATCTCGGGGTGACCCTGAGCTTCGCCGAACTCGAACGCTATTGCGCAGCCTTTGCCGCGTACCTTCAGCAGCACACCGACCTGGTGCCGGGCGATCGCATCGCGGTGCAGATGCCCAACGTGCTGCAGTACCCCATCGCCGTGTTCGGTGCTATGCGCGCCGGGCTGATCGTGGTCAACACCAACCCGCTGTATACCGCCCGCGAGATGCGTCACCAGTTCAAGGATTCCGGTGCCAGGGCGCTGGTGTACCTGAACATGTTCGGCAAGCTGGTGCAGGAGGTGCTGCCCGACACCGGCATCGAATTCCTCATCGAGGCGAAGATGGGGGACATGCTGCCGACGGCCAAGGGCTGGCTGGTCAATACCATCGTCAGCAAGGTCAAGAAGATGGTCCCGGACTACCGCCTGCCACAGGCGGTACCTTTCAAGAGCGCCTTGGCCCAGGGCCGTGGCCAGTCGCTCAAGCCGGTATCGCTGAGCCTCGACGACATCGCCGTGCTGCAGTACACCGGCGGTACCACGGGCCTGGCCAAGGGCGCGATGCTGACCCACGGCAACCTGGTGGCGAACATGCTCCAGGTGCTGGCCTGCTTCTCCCAGCACGGGCCGGACGGCCAGCGAATGATCAAGGAAGGGCAGGAGGTGATGATCGCACCGCTGCCGCTCTACCATATCTATGCCTTTACCGCGAACTGCATGTGCATGGTGGTCACCGGTAACCACAACGTGTTGATCACCAATCCGCGGGATATCCCGGGCTTCGTCAAGGAACTGAAAAAGTGGAAGTTTTCCGGCTTGGTCGGCCTTAACACCCTGTTCGTGGCGTTGATGAACCACCCCGATTTCAAGAACCTCGATTTCTCGGCGCTGAAGGTCACCAACTCCGGCGGCACGGCGCTGGTCACCGCCACCGCCGACCGTTGGGAAAGCCTGACGGGGTGTCGTATCGTCGAAGGCTACGGGCTGACCGAAACCTCGCCGGTAGCCAGTACCAATCCGTATGGCCAACTGGCACGCCTGGGTACCGTGGGCATTCCGCTGCCGGGCACGGCGTTCAAGGTCATTGACGATGACGGTGTCGAGCAGCCGTTTGGCGAGCGTGGCGAGCTATGCATCAAAGGCCCGCAGGTGATGAAGGGCTACTGGCAGCACCCCGAGGCCACCGCCGAGGTGCTCGACAGCGAAGGCTGGTTCAAGACCGGCGACATCGCGGTGATCGACCAGGATGGCTTCACCCGCATCGTTGACCGCAAGAAGGACATGATCATCGTCTCGGGCTTCAACGTGTACCCGAACGAAATCGAAGAGGTGGTGATGGGCCATCCGCAGGTAGCCAATTGCGCGGTAATCGGCATCCCCGACGAACGTTCGGGCGAGGCGGTGAAGTTGTTCGTGGTGGCGCGTGAGGGCGGGGTGAGCCTTGAAGAGCTGAAGGCCTACTGCAAGGCCAACTTCACGGGCTACAAGGTGCCCAAGCACATTGTGCTGAGGGACTCGTTGCCGATGACGGCGGTGGGCAAGATCCTGCGCCGGGAGCTGCGCGATATAGCGTGAGGACAAGCTACAAGCTACAAGCACGGCCAGCGTGTGGCTTGTAGCTTGAAACCCAAGGCTTTAGAATTTTTACTCTAAAAATGACTACGTAATTATCAAGAGTCATTTCTGTGACTGTTTTGGCTACTTTAGCTCTAGGCGGCCCTTGGCAAAGCTGCTACTCTCGGCCCGCTTCGGATTATCAGGTTTGCAATAAACCGTAATCTTATATCAATAATAATCGCATCGACTGCGGTGAAGAATTCGCTGTTGCTGGAGGAGTGGGCTTCCATGATCGAAAATTTTTGGAAGGATAAGTACCCAGCCGGGATTGCCTCGCAAATCAATCCTGATGAGTATCCGAATATTCAGGCGGTATTGAAGCAGTCTTGCCAACGCTTTGCCGATAAACCGGCCTTTAGCAACCTGGGCAAAACCATTACATACGGCGAGTTGTATGAGTTGTCGGGGGCCTTTGCCGCCTACCTGCAACAGCATACCGACCTGCAGCCGGGTGATCGTATTGCCGTGCAGCTGCCCAACGTCCTGCAATACCCTGTTGCCGTGTTCGGTGCCCTGCGTGCGGGCCTGATCGTGGTCAACACCAACCCGCTGTATACCGCGCGGGAAATGGAACACCAGTTCAATGACTCCGGCGCCAAGGCACTGGTCTGCCTGGCGAACATGGCGCACCTGGCCGAGAAGGTGGTGCCCAAGAGCCAAGTCAAACACGTTATTGTCACCGAAGTGGCCGACCTGTTACCACCGGTTAAGCGTCTGTTGATCAACAGCGTGATCAAATATGTGAAGAAGATGGTCCCGGCCTATCACCTGCCCAAAGCGGTGAAGTTCAATGAGGCATTGAGCAAAGGTCGCGGACAGGCTGTCAATGAAGCCAATCCGGACAGCAGTGACGTCGCCGTGTTGCAATACACCGGTGGCACTACCGGTATTGCCAAGGGCGCCATGCTGACCCACCGTAACCTGGTCGCCAACATGCTGCAGTGCCGGGCATTGATGGGCGCTGACCTCAATGAAGGTTGCGAGATCCTGATTACCCCGTTGCCGCTGTACCACATCTACGCCTTTACCTTTCACTGCATGGCGATGATGCTGATCGGTAGCCACAACATCCTGATCAGCAACCCGCGTGACTTGCCGGCGATGGTCAAGGAACTGGGCAAGTGGAAGTTCAGTGGCTTTGTCGGCCTCAATACCCTGTTCGTTGCCCTGTGCAACAACGAGAACTTCCGCAAGCTGGATTTCTCCGGCCTGAAGATCACCCTGTCGGGCGGCATGGCGCTGCAGATGAGTGTGGCCGAGCGCTGGAAGGCGGTGACCGGTTGCGCCATCTGCGAAGGCTACGGCATGACCGAGACCAGCCCGGTGGCGGCGGTCAACCCGGTCGATCAGAACCAGATCGGCACCATCGGCATTCCAGTGCCTTCGACCCTGTGCAAGATCATCGACGACGCAGGTGTTGAACTTGCCCTGGGCGAAGTCGGCGAACTGTGCGTGAAGGGGCCGCAGGTGATGAAGGGCTACTGGCAGCGTGAAGACGCCACCAACGAGATCCTCGACAGCGAAGGCTGGCTGAAGACCGGTGACATCGCCTTGATCCAGCCGGATGGCTACATGCGTATCGTCGATCGCAAGAAGGACATGATTCTGGTCTCCGGTTTCAACGTCTACCCGAACGAGCTCGAGGACGTGTTGGCGGCCTTGCCGGGTGTGCTGCAGTGTGCGGCCATCGGCGTGCCGGACGAGAAGTCCGGTGAAGTGATCAAGATCTTCATCGTGGTCAAGCCGGGCATGACCGTGACCAAGGAGCAGGTGATGGAGCATATGCGCGCCAATGTCACCGGCTACAAGGTGCCGCGCTTTGTCGAGTTCCGAGATGCGCTGCCGACCACCAACGTCGGCAAGATCCTGCGGCGTGAACTGCGTGATGAAGAGATGAAGAAGCTGGGCCTGAAGAAGATCGCCTGAGTCACGGCGAGCGCTTCGCGCTCGATTGCTGGCAAGCCAGCCCCACAGGTTCGATGTACACCGTACCTGTGGGGGCTGGCTTGCCAGCGATGGTTTCACCGCAGTTTTTCAAGCATCTGGTAATACCACATCCCCGCCGCCAGCAACGGATTGCCCAGCACATCGCCTATCGGCACCTTGATGTGTTTGCAGCCGGCAAAGGTATCGAACTTTTCCAGCGTCCCGGTCAGGGCTTGGGCCATGATTTCGCCCATGATATGGCTGGTGGCGATGCCGTGCCCGGAATAGCCCTGGCAGTACCAGACGTTGTCCGAAAGCTTGCCCAACTGCGGAATGCGATTGACCACAATCCCCATCGCACAGCTCCACTGGAACTCGATCGGCACGCCCTTGAGCGCCGGAAAGGTGCGCTCGATGCATGGGCGCAGTTCGCCGGCGATATCCCGTGAATCGCGCCCGGAATAGTTGGCGCCACCGCCAAACAGCAGGCGACCATCGGCAGTCAGCCGGTAGTAGTCGAGGACGAAGCGGCAGTCGTACACCGCCAGGTCCTGGGGGTTGATCTGTGCGGCCAGGTCACCCAGCGGCGCGGTGGTGACGATACCGCCCATGGCCGGGAAAATCTTGCCCTTGAGCTGGCGCTTTTCCAGCTTGTGATACACATCGCCGGCCAGCAGGATCTGCTTGGCTTCGACCCGCCCGTGGGCAGTCACCACCGCCGGCCGGTCGCCATGGACGATGTCCAGTACCTCGGAGTTCTCGAAGATCAGTGCGCCCAGGCTGTGCGCGGCGCGCGCTTCGCCCAGGCACAGGTTGAGCGGGTGCAGGTGCAGGTTACGGCGGTTTTTCAGCGCGCCCAGGTACAGCGGGCTTTGCAGGTGTTCGCGCATGGCCTGGTGGTCGAGCAGCTCGACCTGATCACCCATGCCGCGGCGTTCGGCCTCGGCGGCGAAGGCGCGCAGTTCACCCATGTGCGCGTCTTTCATCGCCGCGTGCAGGTGGCCGCGCTTGAGGTCGCAGTCGATGCCGTAGCGCTCGACCCTTTGCTCGATGATCTGGTGGCCGCGCCAGCGCAGGTGCCAGATGAAATCATCGACGTCATCGCCGAGCTTGTCGCGCATCTGCTTGCGCATCGCTTCATCGCCCGAGAGGCTGCCGGTGACCTGGCCGCCGTTGCGCCCGCTGGCGCCCCAGCCGATGCGGTTGGTTTCGACGATGGCGACCTTCAGGCCGCGCTCGGCCAGCTCCACGGCGCTGGCCACACCGGTAAAGCCACCGCCGATGATTGCCACATCAACCTTCACCGTGCCCTTGAGGGTCGGGTACTGGGTGGCGTCGTTCAGGCTCGCGGTGTAGTAGGAGGCACTGCGCTGGGCAGGGCCGGCGTTTACGGCTGCATTCATAACAAAATCCTTGGCGCAAAAATAAAGAGTCAGGCCTGGGTCAGGTACCAGCGCCAGTCCTGTTCGCCGACTTCGGCCATGAACTGGCGGTACTCGGCACGCTTGACCGCAAGATATACACCGAGGAACTCGGCGCCGAAGGCCTCCCGGGCCCAACTCGAACGCTCCAGTGCTGTCAGCGAGGTCAGCCAGTCGGTTGGCAGCAGTTCGGTGGCCTGGGCGTAGCCATTGCCCTCGACCGGTGCGCCCGGGTCGAGCTGTTGGCGGATACCGTGATGCAGGCTGGCGAGGATCGCTGCCGCGGCCAGGTAAGGGTTGGCGTCGGCGCCGCAGATGCGGTGCTCGATGTGCCGGCTATTGGCTGGGCCGCCGGGTACGCGCAGGCTGACGGTGCGGTTGTCGACGCCCCAGGTTGGTGCGAGCGGTGCGTAGCTGTTGGCCTGGAAGCGTCGGTAGGAGTTGGCGTTGGGACAGAACAGCAACAGCGAATCGAGCAGCAGCTTGAGCATGCCGGCCACCGACTGGCGCAGCAATGGCGTGCCGGCCTTGTCTTCGCTGGCATAGAGATTATTGCCCTGGGCATCGGCCAGGCTCACGTGCATGTGCATGCCGGTGCCGGCCAGGTGATCGAATGGCTTGGCCATGAAGCAGGCCTGCATCCCGTGCTTGTGCGCCACACCCTTGACCAGGCGCTTGTAGCGCACCGCCTGGTCCATGGCCAGCAGCGCGTCGCCGTGCTCCAGGGTGATTTCCACCTGGCCCGGGGCGTACTCGGAAATCGCCGTGCGCGCCGGGATGCCCTGGGCTTTGCAGGCGCCATAGAGGTCGGCGAGAAACGGTTCGATCTGCTCCAGCTCGCGCAGGCCATAGACCTGGGTACCGCGCGGGCGGCCGCCGTCGCTGTCCAGTGCCGGCTGCGGGCGGCCATGGCTGTCGCGTTGCTGATCGAGCAGGTAGAACTCCAGCTCGCAGGCCATCACCGGGTAGTAACCATCGGCCTTGAGCGCATCGATGACCTTGACCAGCAGGTGGCGCGGGTCGGCGATGCTTGCCGGCATGCCTTCGCTGGGGTGCATGCTGACCTGCAGCGCCGCGGTGGGAATCTGCCGCCACGGCAGGCGCACCAGGCTGTTTTCCAAAGGGTAGGCGCGGCAATCGATATCGCCGACATCCCAGACCAGCCCGGAGTTTTCCACATCGTCGCCATTGAGGGTCAGGCCGAGGATGGTACTGGGTAATGGCCGGCCGCTTTCGTACACCGCCAGCAGTTCTTCACGGTGCAGCAGCTTGCCGCGTGGCACGCCGTTGGCGTCGAGGATAAACAGCTCGATCATCTCGATGTCGGGGTTGGCGGCCAGGAATGTTCGGGCCTGCTCGATGGGGGCAAATTGCATGGTGCTCTCGCTCGCGCCCTCAGGCGCACAGGACTGTGCAGCCGGTCAGGCGCCAGTCATCGACAAGGAAGGTCGGCCAGAAACTGGCCGCACGGTTCAGTGCAGAGCGAGGCGGGCGTCCGGTGGGCGGGCATGGCGGCAGTGCCACAAGGCCCAGAAGGCGAGAATGATGTGCACCAGCGGATTTTCCCCGGAGCGTGCCCGCACCTTCGGGAACGAAGGGCGCAGCAGCGGGCGGGGCAAACCGGGAGACGAAGTCATGCCTGGATACTCCCATGCCGGGGAAGGTTCATTAAATCAGCCTTTGGGTAACTTCAGATAAGTCTCGACTAAACAATCGTCCGCCAGCCCGCAACCGTGCCGAGCGTCGGCAAATCTGCGACAATCGCAGCCCTTGAAAAGCCGATCATGCAAAAGCAGGCTCACCTGCACGACTAAAAAGCCCCCATGACTGACCACGCGATTGATCAACTGCTGAAAAACCTCGACCACGCCATGATTGCCGAGCGCCACCGCCTGCGCCGGCAGATGCACGAGCTGCGCAAGCGCCCGGATGAGGCCAAGCTCGCGCAATGGGTCGACAAGGTCCAGGCCTCCTGTGCCCAGGTCACTGCGCGCAAGGCCAGTGTGCCAAGCATCCGTTACGACGACAGCCTGCCGATTGCGGCCAAGCGTGACGAGATCAAAAAGGTGTTGGCCGAGCATCAGGTGCTGATCATTGCCGGCGAAACCGGCTCGGGCAAAACCACCCAGTTGCCGAAAATCTGCCTGGAGCTGGGCCGCGGCCAGCACGGCCTGATCGCCCATACCCAGCCCCGGCGGATTGCCGCGCGCAGCGTCGCCACCCGGGTTGCCGAAGAGCTGGGTACGCCGCTGGGGGCGCTGGTCGGTTACCAGGTGCGCTTTGAAGACCAGAGCGATGCCAACACCCTGGTCAAGCTGATGACCGACGGCATCCTGCTGGCCGAAACCCAGCACGACCGTTTTCTTGAGCGCTACGACACCATCATTGTCGACGAAGCTCACGAGCGCAGCCTGAACATCGACTTTCTGCTCGGCTACCTCAAGACCCTGCTGCCGCGCCGCCCTGATCTCAAGGTCATCATCACCTCGGCGACCATCGACCTTGAGCGCTTCTCCAAGCACTTCAACGATGCGCCGATCATCGAAGTGTCGGGCCGCACCTACCCGGTGGAAACCTGGTACCGGCCGTTGACCAGCGAGCAGGACGAGGAGGGCAACCGCGTCGAGGACGACCTCACCGTTGACCAGGCGATCCTTGCCACTCTCGACGAAATTGCCGCCCACGAGCGCAGCCTGGGCAAGGGCCCGGGCGATGTGCTGGTGTTCCTGCCGGGCGAGCGCGAAATCCGCGACGCCGCCGAGATGCTGCGCAAGGCGCAGGTGCGCCATACCGAAATCCTGCCGTTGTACGCGCGCCTGTCGCCGGCCGAGCAGCAGAAGATCTTCCAGTCCCATCCGGGCCGGCGCGTGGTGCTGGCCACCAACGTCGCGGAAACCTCGCTGACAGTGCCGGGCATCCGTTATGTGATCGACAGCGGCACCGCGCGCATCAGCCGCTACAGCTACCGGGCCAAGGTTCAGCGCCTGCCGATCGAAGCGGTGTCCCAGGCCAGTGCCAACCAGCGCAAGGGCCGTTGCGGGCGGGTCGAGCCGGGCATCTGCGTGCGCCTGTACAGTGAAGAGGATTTCAATTCACGGCCGGCCTTTACCGACCCGGAAATCCTGCGGACCAACCTTGCTGCGGTCATCCTGCAGATGCTCCACCTGCGCCTGGGCGAGATCGACGCGTTCCCGTTCATCGAGCCGCCGGATGGCAAGGCCATCAGCGACGGCTTCAACCTGTTGCAGGAGCTCTCGGCGGTCAACCGCGAGAACCAGCTGACGCCCCTGGGCCGCCAGTTGGCACGCCTGCCGGTCGACCCGCGGCTGGGTCGCATGCTGCTCGAAGGCGCCAAGCAGGGCAGCCTCAACGAGCTGCTGATCGTCGCCAGTGCGCTGTCGGTGCAGGACCCGCGCGAGCGCCCGCCGGAGCGCCAGCAAGCGGCGGACCAGGCCCATGCCCAATGGAAGGACGCCGACTCCGACTTCGCCGCGCTGGTCAACCTGTGGCGCGGCTTTGAAGAACAACGCCAGGCCCTGACTGCCAGCCCGCTGCGCAACTGGTGCCGGAAGAACTTCCTCAACTACCTGCGCCTGCGCGAATGGCGCGATGCTCACCGGCAGTTGAGCCTGATCTGCCGCGACCTGCAGTTGAGCATCAACAAGGAACCTGCCGACTACCCGCGCCTGCACAAGGCGATCCTCTCCGGCCTGCTCAGCCAGATCGGCCAGAAGACCGAAGACGGTGATTACCTCGGTGCCCGGCAACGGCGCTTCTGGGTGCATCCGTCGTCCGGCCTGGGTAAGAAGCGTCCGCAGTGGCTGATGACCGCCGAACTGGTGGAAACCACCAAGCTCTATGCGCGCATGGTGGCCAAGATCGATTCGGACTGGATCGAACCGCTGGCTGGACACCTGATCAAGAAAAACCACTTCGAACCGCACTGGGAGAAGAAGCGCGGCCAGGTGGTGGCCTTCGAACAGGTCACCCTCTATGGCCTGATCGTGGTCGGCCGGCGGCCGGTGCATTACGGCCCGGTCGATCCGGTGATGTCCCGCGAGCTGTTTATCCGCGAGGCTCTGGTCGGTGGCGAGATCCAGTCCAAAGCCAAATGCCTGACCGCCAACCGGCGCTTGCTGGAGCAGCTCGACGAACTGGAGGCCAAGGCCCGTCGGCGCGATATCCTCGCCGATGAAGAAACCCTGTACGGCTTCTATGAGGCGCGCCTGCCGGCCGAGATTCACCAGACCGCGACCTTCGACAGCTGGTACCGGGTCAACAGCCAGAAAGACCCGCAGTTGCTGATCATGCGCGAGGAAGACGTGCTGGCCCGCGAGGCCAGTGAAGTCACCGCCGCGCAGTACCCGGACACCCTGCGCCTGGGCGATTTGAGCCTGGCCCTGAGCTACCACTTCGAACCCAACCATCCGCGCGATGGCGTCACCGTACGGGTGCCGGCGCCACTGCTGCCGAGCCTGCCGGGCGAGCGCCTGGAGTGGCTGGTGCCGGGGCTGCTGGAAGCCAAGTGCATTGCCCTGGTGCGCAACCTGCCCAAGGCCTTGCGCAAGAACTTCGTGCCGGTGCCGGATTTCGTCAAGGCCGCGCTGCAGCGCATGGTTTTTGCCGAAGGTTCGTTGCCCCAGGCGCTGGGCCGCGAGCTGCTGCGCATGACCGGTGCGCGGGTCAGCGACGAAGCCTGGGCCGAAGCCGCCGCGCAGGTCGACAGCCACCTGAAGATGAACCTGGAAGTGGTCGACGGCCAGGGCAAGTTCCTCGGCGAAGGCCGCGATCTGGCCGAGCTGACAGCGCGCTTTGCCGCTGCCAGCCAGGCCGCGCTGGCGGTACCGCAGACCGCGCAAAGCCAGCAACCGGTGCAGGCCAAGGCCTTCACCCCGGTGGCCGAGACCGCGCAGCAGAAGTTTGCCGGACTGTCGATGACGGTGTATCCGGCGCTGGTGGAAGAAAACGGCACGGTCAAGGAAGGACGATTCTCGACCCAGGCCGAAGCCGAGTTCCAGCACCGCCGTGCCTTGCAGCGGCTATTGCTGCAGCAGCTGGCGGAGCCGGCCAAGTTCCTGCGCGGCAAGCTGCCGGGGCTGACCGAGCTGGGCCTGCTGTACCGTGAGCTGGGCCGGGTCGAGGCGTTGGTCGAAGACATTCTGCTGGCCAGCCTCGACAGCTGCATCCTCGAAGGTGAGGCCACGCTGCCACGCGATGGCGCCGGCCTGGCTTCGCTGGCCGAGCGCAAGCGCGGTAGCTGGGCCGAGCACGCCGAACGCCTGGCGCGTCTGACCCTGGAAGTCCTCAAGCTCTGGCACGGCCTGCAAAAGCGCTTCAAGGGCAAGATCGACCTGGCCCAGGCCGTGGCCCTCAATGACATCAAGCAGCAACTGGGCAACCTGGTCTACCCGGGCTTTGTCCGTGAAACCCCGGGGCTGTGGCTCAAGGAGCTGCCGCGCTACCTCAAGGCCATCGAGCTGCGCCTGGAGAAGCTCGGCGCCCAGGTGCAGAAGGACCGGGTCTGGAGCGGTGAGCTGGGCAACCTCTGGAGCCAGTACAAAACCCGTCTCGACAAGCACGCCCAGGAAGGCAAGCGCGACGAGCAACTGCAGTTGTACCGCTGGTGGCTGGAGGAATACCGGGTGTCGTTGTTCGCCCAGCAGTTGGGCACCAAGGTACCGGTTTCCGACAAACGACTGAGCAAGCAGTGGAGTCAGGTGGAAGCCTAAACCCCCGCAGTTGTGGCACACTTGGCTGATATACGCCGCGCATCCCGGATTATCCTGCCGGGCCTGCGCGGCTCACGAATGCAGCACTGCGCAATGACCCGGCAAGTTGGGGGCATTGTCAGTCATAGTTGGTACTTTGGTGCCAACTCAAACCGACCGAACAGGCCGTTGCCGGGCTGGCAATGGCCCCGAACAGAGGAACGACCGTGCATAACGTCGTCATCAGCGGCACCGGCCTGTACACCCCGGCCAACAGCATTTCCAACGAAGAGCTGGTGGAATCCTTCAACACCTACGTGCAGCAGTTCAACCGCGACAACGCCGCCGCCATCGAACGCGGTGAGGTCCAGGCCCTGGCCGAGTCCAGCGCCGCCTTTATTGAAAAGGCTTCGGGCATCAAAAGCCGCTTCGTCATGGACAAAGACGGCATCCTCGATCCGCAGCGCATGAAGCCGCGTCTGCCAGAGCGCTCCAACGACGAACCGTCGATCCTTTGCCAGATGGCCGTGGCCGCCGCCGAGCAGGCCCTGCAACGCGCCGGCCGGACTGCCGCGGACGTCGATGCGGTGATCGTTGCCTGTTCCAACCTGCAGCGCCCGTACCCGGCCATCGCCATCGAAGTGCAACAGGCCCTGGGCATCAACGGCTTTGGTTTCGACATGAACGTGGCCTGCTCCTCGGCCACCTTCGGCATCCAGACCGCCTGCAACAGCGTGCAGTTGGGCCAAGCCCGCGCGGTGCTGGTGATCAGCCCGGAAATCTGCACCGGCCACCTGAACTTCCGTGACCGCGACAGCCATTTCATCTTTGGTGACGCAGCCACCGCCGTACTGGTGGAGCGTGCTGACCTGGCCACCTCCAAACACCAGTTCGACATTGTCAGCACCAAGCTGCTGACCCAGTTCTCGAACAACATCCGCAACAACTTCGGCTTCCTCAATCGCGCAGCCGAAGAGGGCATCGGCGCCCCCGACAAGCTGTTCGTCCAGGAAGGCCGCAAGGTGTTCCGCGAGGTCTGCCCGATGGTTGCCGAGCTGATCGGCCAGCACCTGGCCGAGAGCAACCTCAACGTCAGCGACGTCAAGCGCTTCTGGCTGCACCAGGCCAACCTGAGCATGAACCACCTGATCGTCAAGAAACTGCTCGGCCGTGATGCGCTGGAAGAAGAGGCGCCAGTGATTCTCGACAGCTACGCCAACACCAGTTCGGCCGGCTCGGTGATCGCCCTGCACAAGCATCAGGACGACCTGCCACAGGGCGCCCTGGGCGTGCTCAGCTCGTTCGGCGCCGGCTATTCAATTGGTAGCGTGATCCTGCGCAAGCGTTGAGCTGCAACTGCTGACGAAGCGTCCCACGCTGCTGGGGCGCTTCGCTGATAGCGTTAGCTGTAACAAATCCGCCTAATCGGACTCTACTCGCAGAACGATGGATGGAAGGCGATGACTGGCGAACAACAAGCCCGCTTGCTGGAGCGGCTGCTCAAGGGTGAGCAACAGGCGTTCAAGGAACTGGTCGACAGCTATCAGGGCGCCATGCGCGCAGTGGCCTACGCGATTGTCGGCAGCCGACATGCCGACGAAGCGGTACAGGACGCCTGGCTGGCCGTGGTGCGCAACCTCAAGGGATTCGAGCAGCGCTCGAGCCTCAAGACCTGGCTGCTGACCATTACCGCCAACGCGGCCAAGACCCGCTACAAGCAGAATCGTCGCGAAGTGCTCCTCGATGACCTGCCCGGCCCTCATGGCACGGTCGGTGACGAGCGCTTCGCCGCTGACGGGCACTGGCTGCAAGGGCCTTCGGCCTGGCATGAAGACACCCCCGAGGCCATGCTCAGCCGTGAGCAGATGCGCGAATGCCTGGAGCACACCCTGCTGAGCCTGTCGCAGCTGCAACGCAGTGTGCTGGTACTGCGCGAGCGCCAAGGCCTGGAACTGGAGCAGATCTGTAATCTTCTTGAGATTTCCCTCTCCAATGTTCGCGTGCTGCTGCACCGGGCACGCCTGAAGGTCTTTGCCACCCTGGAACATTTCGAGGAAACCGGCCAATGCTGAGCTGCAAGGAACTCGTCGCCCGCTCCAGCGACTATCTCGATGAACAGCTGACCCTGGGCGAGCGCCTGATGGTGCGTCAGCACCTGTTGTTCTGTCGCCACTGCCGGCGCTTTCTCAAGCAGATGCGCGTGGCCCAGGCAACGGTGCGTGCCTTGCCCGAGGCGCCGGTGGTCGAAAGCGATGCCCTGGCCGAGCGCCTGGCGCGCGAGCTGAAAAACTCCTGAATCCGGCTTGGGAGGCTCTGCAACGGAGCTTTCCGGCTTATTTCCTTTCGAAGTAAAAAAGTTCCCCTGTAACAAAACATTTATCTAATAGCCACTGATCTGACATACACCCCCGCCAAGATTCCTCCCCAGCACAAGTGGCCTGAGCCGCGTGTTTTTCCAACATTATCAAGACCATAAAGTAGGGGAGCTTCTTCGATGATCCGTAAGCACTTCGCAGGTTTCGTAGCCAGCGCCTTGGCCATGGCCGTTACCGCCCAGGCTTTCGCGGGTACCGTGACCACCGACGGCGCCGATATCGTAGTCAAGACCAAGGGTGGCCTCGAGGTCGCTACCGCCGACAAAGAATTCAGCTTCAAGCTGGGCGGTCGGATCCAGGCTGACTACAGCCGTTTCGACGGTTTCTACACCAACAACGGCAACACCGCCGACGCCGGTTACTTCCGCCGCGCCTACCTGGAACTGGGCGGCGTGATGTACACCGACTGGGCTTACCAGATCGCCTACGACTTCTCGCACAACTCCGGTGGTGACAACCGTTCCGAAGACGGTTACTTCGACGAAGCCTCGCTGGCCTACAACGGCTTCAAGCCGGTGTCGATCAAGTTCGGCCGTTTCGACCCGGAATTCGGTCTGGAAAAAGCCACTAGCTCCAAGTGGGTGACGGCTCAGGAACGTACCGCCGCTTACGATCTGGTTGACTGGACCAACGCCCACAACGGCGGCCTGGGTATCCAGGCATCGGGTAACGCCGGTGATTCGCTGTATGGCTCGGTCGGTGCCTTCGCCAAGGACGCCACCAACCAGGACAAGGACGGCGACAGCACCAAGCAGTTCAACCTGCGCGGCGTGTTCGCACCAATGCACGAAGCCGGCAACGTCCTGCACTTCGGGATCAACTACGCCCAGCGTGACCTCTCCGACACCGCTTTCGATGGCCGCATCCGCAGCCGTCTGGGCATGCGCGGGGTCAGCACCGACGGTGGCCAGGATGCCGGCAGCAACGGCAACCGCCTGACCCTCGGTGGCCAGAACAACACCCCGGCCGGTGCCTACGACACCGACAAGGCCTGGGGCCTGGAAGCGGCATGGGCCATGGGCCCGTTCTCGGTACAGGGCGAGTACGTCAAGCGTGAGGTCGAAGCCGACAGCGCCGCGTTCTCCGACATCAAGGCTGACGGCTACTACGGCCAGCTGGCCTATACCATCACCGGTGAGGCCCGTGGCTACAAGCTCGGCAAGTTTGACAGCATCAAGCCTTCGAACAAGCAGATCGGTGCCTGGGAAGTGTTCTACCGCTATGACCACCTGAGCGTCGATGACGACAACGGCGCGTTCGCCAATATCGACGACGTCGAAGGCAAGGTGCATAACGTTGGTCTGAACTGGTACGCCAACGAGTCGATCAAGCTCAGCGGCGTCTACGTCAAGGCCAAGGTCGACAACGCCCAGAACGCTGCCGGTGACGACAGTGGCGATGGTTTCGTAATGCGCGCGCAGTACGTGTTCTAAGCAATACCGCTCCTCATCCGTTAGATCTTCAGCCCCGCTTGCGCGGGGCTTTTTTTCGTCTGCGCGACGAGGCAGACTGCGCCAATGCCCAAGCTCATCCTGCAACACCTTACCGAACTCACGCCTGCCACCTGGGATGCCCTGGTGCCGCAGGAGCAGCCGTTCCTGCGCCACGCCTTTCTGACCAGCCTGGAGGACAGCGGCAGCGTCAGTCGCCACACCGGCTGGAGCCCCGCGCATCAGTTGCTGACCGACAGCACCGGCCAGTTGCGCGCGGCCTTGCCGGCGTATGTGAAGAGCCATTCGTTTGGCGAGTACGTGTTCGACCACGGCTGGGCCGATGCCTGTGAGCGGGCGGGAATTGCCTACTACCCCAAGCTGCTCTGCGCCGTGCCGTTCTCGCCGGTGACCGGCCCGCGCTTGCTTGGCGACCCGCAGGCGGCGGCCGAGCTGGTGGATCAGTTGACGGATGAGCTGTTCGAACAGGGGATGTCCGGCGCTCATATCAATTTCACCGATGAGTGCGCTGATGCGCTGATGCGCGAGCGCGATGGCTGGATGGAACGCCTGGGTTGCCAGTTTCATTGGCGTAACCAGGGCTACCGCGATTTTCAGGATTTTCTCGACACCTTGAGTTCACGCAAGCGCAAGCAAATGCGCAAGGAACGCGAGCAGGTGGCGGGGCAGGGCATCGAGTTTCGTTGGTTTCGCGCAGATGAACTGAGTGAAGCACAGTGGGATTTCGTCTTTGCCTGCTATGCCAATACCTATGCCGTACGCCGTCGCGCGCCTTACCTGACCCGGGAGTTCTTCAGCCTGCTGGCTGAGCGCATGCCTGAAGCGATTCGTGTGGTGATGGCGCGCCAGGGCGGGCGCGATGTCGCCATGGCCTTCAGCCTGGTCGGTGGTGGCAGCCTGTATGGCCGTTACTGGGGGTGCCTGGACGAATTCGACCGGCTGCACTTCGAGACCTGTTTCTACCAAGGCATGGACCTGGCGATTGCCGAAGGCCTGCAGCGTTTCGATGCCGGGGCGCAAGGTGAGCACAAGTTGATTCGCGGGTTTGAACCGGTGATTACCCGCTCTTGGCATTACCTGCTGCACCCGGGCTTGCGCCGGGCGGTGGAGGAATTCCTGGAGCAGGAGCGGGCAGGGGTGTTGGCGTATGCCGGGGAAGCCCGTTTGGCTTTGCCTTATCGGCAAGGTTGAGGGCGTCATCGCGGGGCAAGCCCGCTCCCACTGTGGGAGCGCGGGCTTGCCCCGCGATGAGGTTACTGTCAGTCGATCCCGACAAACCCGCCAGTCTGGTGATGCCACAACCGCGCATACAAACCTTGATGCGCAAGCAGCTCAGAATGGCTGCCCATCTCGGCAATCCGGCCTTTTTCCAGTACCACCAAACGGTCCATGCGGGCGATGGTCGACAGCCGGTGGGCAATGGCGATCACGGTCTTGCCCTGCATCAGGGTTTCCAGGCTTTCCTGGATCGCCGCTTCAACTTCCGAATCCAGCGCTGAAGTCGCTTCGTCCATGATCAGGATCGGTGCATTCTTGAGCAATACCCGGGCGATGGCGATGCGCTGGCGCTGGCCGCCAGAGAGCTTGACCCCGCGCTCACCCACATGGGCATCGAAGCCGGTACGACCCTGAGCGTCGGACAGCTGCGGGATGAACTCGTCGGCGCGCGCCCGGCGTACCGCTTCCCACAGCTCTTCTTCGGTGGCGTCGGGCCGGCCATACAGCAGGTTCTCGCGAATCGAACGGTGCAGCAGCGAAGTGTCCTGGGTGATCATGCCGATCTGCGCGCGCAGGCTGGTCTGGGTCACCTGGGCGATGTCCTGGCCATCGATGAGGATACGCCCGCTTTCCAGGTCGTAGAGGCGCAGCAGCAGGTTGACCATGGTCGACTTGCCGGCGCCGGACGGGCCGATCAGGCCGATCTTCTCGCCCGGGCGGATGTCCAGGTTGAGGCCGTCGATGATGCGGCTGCCCTTGCCATAGTGAAAACTGACGTTGTCGAATTTCACCCCGCCGCGATCGACCTTGAGCCGGGGCGCGCTCGGCGAGTCGGTGACGCTGACCGGCTGGGCAATGGTCTGCAGGCCATCCTGGACCATGCCGATGTTCTCGAAGATGCCGTTGACCACCCACATGATCCAGCCGGACATGTTGACGATACGGATCACCAGGCCGGTGGCCAGGGCGATGGCGCCGACGCTGATCAGCGACTGGGTCCACAGCCACAGGGCCAGGCCCGTGGTGCTGACGATCAGCAAGCCGTTGAGGCTGGTGATGACCACGTCCATGCTGGTGATCACCCGGGCGGCCAGCTGGGTTTTCTCGGTCTGCTCGCTGATCGCTTCGCGGGCGTACTGCTGCTCGAAGTCGGTGTGGGCGAAGAGTTTCAGGGTGGCGATGTTGGTGTAGCCGTCGACGATGCGGCCCATGAGCTTGGAGCGGGCATCGGAGGAGATGACGGCCCGGGCTTTGACCCGTGGCACGAAGTAGTAGAGCGCGCCGATGTAGCAGGTGATCCAGGTGATCAAAGGCAGCATCAGCCGCCAGTCGGCCTCGGCAAACAGTACCAGCGAGCTGATCGCGTAGATCAGCACATGCCACAGTGCATCCACCGCCTGCACCGCCGAATCGCGCAGCGAGTTGCCGGTTTGCATGATGCGCTGGGCGATGCGCCCGGCGAAATCGCTCTGGAAGAAGTTCAGGCTCTGCTTGAGCACATAGTTGTGGTTTTGCCAGCGGATCATGCTGGTCATGCCCGGGCTGATGGTCTGGTGCACCAGCAGGTCATGCAGGCCAACGAACACTGGGCGCAGCAATAGCGCCACCACCAGCATCCAGATCAGCTCGCCGGCGTGCTCGCTGAAAAAGTTGATATTCGGCGTGCCCTGGGCCAGGTCGATGATCCGGCTCAGGTAGCTGAACAGCGCCACTTCGATCAGCGCACCGATCAGGCCGATCACCAGCAGGGCGGCAAAGCTCGGCCAGACCTGGCGCAGGTAATACACGTAGAACGGCCATACCGTGGTGGGCGGCGCCGCGGTCGGCGCCTCCCGGAAGATGTCGATCAGTTTTTCGAAACGGCGAAACAACATGAAAACGGTAACTCCTGTTCATTAGACCCTTGGGCCTGGTTCACGTCCCTGTGAAGCCTGGGGTCAGTCGATACGTTTGGCCGACTTGATGAACACCGGGTCGACCGGCACATCGCGCATGCCTTTCTTGGCCGTGGTTGGCGAGTTGACGATCTGGTCGACTACGTCCATCCCTTTGACCACTTTGGCGAACACCGCGTAACCGGCGTCACGGCCCGGGTCGAGGAAGGCGTTGTCGGCGACGTTGATGAAGAACTGGCTGGTGGCCGAGTTGGGGTTCGAGGTGCGGGCCATCGACAGCGTGCCACGGGTGTTATGCAGGCCATTGCTGGCTTCATTGCGGATCGGGTCTTTGGTGTTCTTTTGCACCATCTGCTCGGTGAAACCACCGCCCTGGACCATGAAGCCCGGAATCACCCGGTGGAAGATGGTGTTGTTGTAGAAGCCGCTGTCCACATATTGCAGAAAGTTCTTGCTGCTGATCGGTGCCTTGACGGGGTCCAATTCGACTTCGATCTGGCCAAAACTGGTATCCAGCAGTACATGAGGCGCTTTTTCGGCAGCCATCAGGCTGGTGGCGAAGACGACCGAGCAGGTGGCGAGCAGGAGTTTTTTCAGCATGGGCTCAATGATCCTTGAGAGGTGGTGGACGCCGCCAGGAACTGCAGCAGCGTCTGATTGAATACGTGAGGTTGATCCAGGGGCGTAGCGTGCCGGGAATCTTCGATTACCGCCAGCCGTGCATGTGGAATCAGGGCAACGTAGCGCTCTTTGAGTTGTACCGGGGTGTAATCCTGGTCGGCGCTGATGACCAGCGTAGGACAGCGAATCTGCCCCAGGCGTTCCGCCACGCCCCAGCCGACAATGGCGTCGAAACTGGCGAGATACGCGCGTTTGTCGTTCTTGGCCCAGCGCTCGGCCATCTTGCGGCGCAAATCGGCCTGCTGCGGCTTGGGGAACAGCCGCTCGGCCAGGCCCTTGCCGATGGTTTCAAGGCTCAGCAGCCGCGCCAGGGCCCAGCGCTTGGCCCACCAGATCCAGTCGCTGCGGCTGCGGCGCTTGACCTCCGGGGCGCTGTTGACGATGCACAGGCTGCGCAGCCACTCGGGGTGATCGACGGCAAACTGAAAGCCGACCATGCCACCCATGGACAGCCCGACCAGGTGCACGGGGCCGGTCTGCAATTGCTCGAGCAGGGCCAGCAGGTCGGCGCTGAAGCTGGCGATGCTGTAGCGCTCACGGGGCTTGTCGGAGCGGCCATGGCCACGGATGTCCATGAGGATCACCCGGTAGTGGCGGGCGAGCTCCGGTACCTGCATTTCCCAGTCCTGGCAACTGGAGCCCAGGCCGTGCAGCAGCACCAGCGGCTCGCCCTGGCCGTATTCCTCGTAGTGCAGCGAGCAACCTTCATGTTCGAAGTAGGCCATCGGCGTGATTCCTATCAGGCTTGGGCGGGCGCGGCGAAGGGCACGTCCAGCGGCGCGGTGTCGAAATTGCGCAGCAATTCGACGAGGATTTGCGTCGCCGGGCCCAGGGGTTTGTCCTTGTTGGAGTAAAGGTAGAACAGTGGGTGGCGACTGCCACCCTGATCCAGCGGTAATGGCTTGAGCAGGCCTTCACGCAGCTCGCGCTCGATCAAATGACGCGGCAGCCAGGCAAAGCCCAGGCCGCTGCTGACGAAGGTGGCAGCGGTGGCCAGGCTGCCGACGGTCCAGCGCTGCTCGGCGCCCAGCCAGCCGACGTCGCGCGGCTGCGCGCGGCCGGAGTCACGGATCACTACCTGCAGCTGGCTTTCCAGGTCCTGGAAGTTCAGTTCCCGGCCCAGGCGGTGCAGGCTGTGCTCGGGGTGGGCGACGGCGACGAACTCCACCGAACTGAGTTCGGTGCCCAGGTAGCCGGAAATGTTGAAGCCACTGATGGCAAGATCGGCGACGCCTTCATGCAGCACCTCTTCAACCCCGGACAGCACCTCTTCGCGCAGGCGCACCCTGCAGCCACGGCTTTGCGGCATGAACGCGCTCAGGGCGCGGACCAGGCGGGCATTGGGGTAGGCGGCATCGACCACCAGGCGCACTTCGGCTTCCCAGCCCTGTTCCATGTGATGGGCCAGGTCTTCGAGCTGGCTGGCCTGCTTGACCAGTTGCCGCGAGCGGCGCAGCAACACGTTGCCGGCCTCGGTCAGCACCGCCTTGCGCCCGTCGATACGCAGCAGCGGTACGCCGAGCTGGTCCTGCATGCGCGCTACGGTGTAGCTCACCGAGGATTGCGAGCGGTGCAGGGCTTCGGCGGCCTGGGCAAAGCCGCCGTGGTCGACCACCGCCTGCAGGGTCCGCCACTGATCCAGGGTAACGCGCGGCGCTTTCATCTTCGGCTCCTGTTGTCCTAAGCTGACGCTCTTTCATGGAGAGCGTCGTATGAAGAAATGTTGTGCTGTATTGCTGGCCCTGCTTCCGCTCACGGCCCTGGCCTATCCCATCGACGTGGAAAAGGACATCGACGGCGTCAAGGTCGACTACACCACCTACGACACCGACCGTGACATCGGCTCGATTACCGTCAATAACTATGGCGAGGTTGATGCGCAGTGCAAGGTGACCTTCCGCAATGGCCCGGAAGCGCCACGGGTGCGCCGGGTGAATGTGCCGGCGAAAAAAAGCGTCGATGCCACCGCCAAGTTCAACCGCGAAATCATCAAGTTGCGCATCGCCTTGAGCTGCAAACCGCAATAAAACAATTTAACTGATAGGTTGGACCCAGTTTTTACGCTTTTTTATCGATAGGTCAATCATTAATCTTGCCTCCATCGACTTACCGAACTCGCCGATGGAGGCAAGCCCCATGTCCCGTGTACTCGTCATCGAAAGCAGCGCCCGCCAGCAGGACTCGATCTCCCGGCAACTGACCCGCGACTTCGTCAGCCAGTGGCAAGCCGCCCACCCTGGCGACCAAGTGACCTTGCGCGACTTGGCCGTCAACCCGGTGCCGCACCTGGATGGCAACCTGCTCGGTGGCTGGATGAAACCCGAAGCTCAGCGCAATGCCGAAGAGCTGCAGGCCCTGGCCCGCTCCAACGAATTGACTGATGAAGTGCTGGCGGCCGATGTACTGGTCCTGGCGGCGCCGATGTACAACTTCACCATCCCCAGCACCCTCAAGGCCTGGCTGGACCACGTACTGCGCGCCGGCATCACCTTCAAGTACACCGAAACCGGGCCCCAGGGCCTGCTGACCGGCAAGCGCGCCTACATCCTCACTGCTCGCGGTGGCATCCATGCCGGTGCCAGCAGCGATCACCAGGAACCCTACCTGCGCCAGGTCATGGCCTTTATCGGTATCCATGACGTGACCTTCATCCACGCTGAAGGCCTGAACATGGGCGGTGACTTCCACGAGAAGGGCCTGAACCAGGCCAAGGCACAGCTCGCCGCGGTGGCCTGAGCCAGCAATGAATTTTCCCGCCTGACACCTGTTGCTCCTTTGGGTGTACCTGCCCGGTCACTGCCTTGCGCATGACCGGGCTTTTTTATGGTGATTGCTGTGCGAGCAACTGTCTGTGGGAGCGGCGGTGCGACGACTCGACGTGACCTGCGATGAGGCCAGTACCACCAACACATCAGGTGGCGTCTGGATTGCGACCGCTTCGCGCTCGATCGCAGGCAAGCCAGCTCCCGCAGGCCCGCAAGGCCTTCAGCAGTTGCCGGGTTTGCCGGTAACCGCTAAGGTCGCCGCCTCCACAGCAAGGGGCCAACATGGGCTATTTATTGATCGTCGCGCTGATCCAGGCGTTTTCCTTCAGCCTGATCGGCGAGTACCTGGCGGGGCATGTCGACAGCTATTTCGCCGTGCTGGCGCGGGTGCTGCTGGCCGGGCTGGTGTTCCTGCCGCTGACCCGCTGGCGCCAGGTTGAACCGCGCTTCATGCGTTCGATGCTGCTGATCGGTGCGCTGCAATACGGCATCACTTATGTCTGCCTGTACCTGAGCTTCCGGGTGCTGACGGTGCCGGAGGTGCTGCTGTTCACCATCCTCACGCCCTTGCACGTGACCCTGATCGAAGACGCCCTCAATCGGCGTTTCAACCCCTGGGCGCTGGTGGCGGCGCTGGTGGCGGTCGCCGGTGCGGCGGTGATTCGCTTCGACAGCATCAGCCCGGACTTCTTCATCGGCTTCTTGCTGCTGCAACTGGCCAACTTCACCTATGCCGCCGGGCAGGTGCTGTACCGCCACCTGATCGCGCGCAACCCCAGCGACCTGCCGCATTACCGGCGTTTCGGCTATTTCTACCTCGGCGCCTTGCTGGTGGTGCTGCCGGCCTTCTTGCTGTTCGGCAACACCCAGCACCTGCCGAGCACCGACGTGCAATGGCTGGTGCTGCTGTTTCTCGGTCTGTGCCCGACGGCGTTGGGGTTGTACTGGTGGAACAAGGGCGCCTGCCTGGTTTCAGGCGGCACCCTGGCAGTGATGAACAACCTGCATGTGCCGGTCGGCTTGCTGCTCAACTTGCTGATCTGGAACCAGCATGAGCCGCTGGGCCGGTTGTTCATCGGCGGGGCGGTGATCCTGGCGTCGCTATGGCTCAGTCGTCTCGGCACTCAGCGCCCGCTGCTGGCTGGGCAGGGTCGAGGGTAACAGGCCGGCACGCAGGTCGTTGCCGCTGGGTTGCTGGTACAGGCTCAGGCCGAACTCCGGCAACACTGCCAGCAGGTAGTCGAAGATATCGCCCTGGATCCGCTCGTACTCGGCCCACGCCGTGGTGCGGGTAAAGCAGTAGATCTCCAGCGGTACGCCCTGGGCGGTGGTTTGCATCTGGCGGACCATGCAGGTCATGTTCGGCTGGATGTCCGGGTGACTTTTCAGATACGCCAGGGCATAGGCGCGGAAGGTGCCGATGTTGGTCATCCGCCGGCGGTTGGCCGAGAGCGCCGCCACCGGCCCCTGGGCTTCGTTCCAGGCATGCAGCTCGCTGCGTTTGCGCGCCATGTAATCGCTCAGCAGGCGTACGTTGCCCAGGCGCTGTTGTTCTTCATCGGTCAGAAAACGCACGCCGCCGGCATCGATGAACAGGCTGCGCTTGATCCGCCGCCCGCCCGATTGCTGCATGCCGCGCCAGTTCTTGAACGATTCGGACATCAAGCGCCAGGTGGGGATGGAGACGATGGTCTTGTCGAAGTTCTGTACCTTGACCGTGTGCAGGGTAATGTCCACCACATCGCCGTCGGCGCCGACCTGGGGCATCTCGATCCAGTCGCCGACCCGCAGCATGTCGTTGCTGGTCAACTGCACGCTGGCGACGAACGACAGCAGGGTGTCCTTGTAGACCAACAGGATCACCGCCGACATAGCACCCAGACCGGAGAGCAGCAACAGTGGCGAGCGGTCGATCAGGGTGGCGACGATGACGATGGCGCCGAACACGAACAGGACCATCTTGGCCAGTTGCACATAGCCCTTGATCGAGCGGGTGCGGGCATGTTCGGTGCGTGCGTAGATGTCCAGCAGGGCATCGAGCAGGGCGCTCAGGGCCAGGGTCAGGAACAGGATGGTGAAGGCCAGGGCGACGTTGCCGAGGAAATGCTGGCTGGTGGCGCTCAGCTCCGGCACCAGCTTCAGGCCAAACTGCACCACCAGTGAAGGGGTGGTCTGGGCCAGGCGCTGGAATACCTTGTTCTCGCGCAGGTCATTGACCCAGTGCAGGGCGGGTTGGCGACCGAGCAGGCGGGCGGCGTGCAGCACCAGAAAACGCGCCACGCGGCCGAGCACCAGGGCGATCACCAGCAAGACGCCCAGGCCGATACCGGCGTGCAGCAGCGGGTGTTGATCGAGAGTGCCCCAGAGGTCCAGGGCGTTTTGCCACATCTGTTGAATGTCCATAACCGTGTCGAAGGTGTCCGCAAGTCGAAAACAAGGCTATTAGAGCCCGGATTGGCGCCAAGGTGCCAAAAGAAATTCGGCGCCGACGCCGGAAAACGTTACCCTATGCAACTGAATTTTTTGCACATGCCCGAGGTACACCCGTGTTTTCCCAATTCGCCCTGCACGAACGCCTGCTCAAAGCCGTGGCCGAGCTGAAATTTGTCGAGCCGACGCCGGTGCAGGCAGCGGCCATTCCCTTGGCATTGCAAGGGCGTGACCTGCGGGTGACGGCGCAAACCGGTAGCGGCAAGACCGCAGCCTTCGTCCTGCCGATGCTTAACCGCCTGGTTGACCTCAAGCAGAAGCGTGTCGAGATTCGCGCCCTGATACTGTTGCCAACCCGCGAGCTGGCCCAGCAGACGCTCAAGGAAGTCGAGCGCTTCTCCCAGTTCACCTTCATCAAGGCCGGCCTGATCACCGGTGGTGAAGACTTCAAGGAACAGGCCGCCATGCTGCGCAAGGTGCCGGACGTGCTGATCGGCACTCCGGGCCGCCTGCTCGAGCAGCTCAACGCCGGCAACCTGCACCTGGAGCATGTCCAGGTGATCGTGCTCGACGAAGCCGACCGCATGCTCGACATGGGCTTTGCCGAAGACGTCGAGCGCCTGTGCAACGAATGCCCGAACCGCGAACAGACCATGCTGTTCTCCGCCACCACCGGCGGTGCCGGCCTGCGCGACATGATCGGCAAGGTGCTGAAAACCCCTGAGCACCTGATGCTCAACAGCGTCAGCCAACTGGCCGAAGGCACCCGTCAGCAGATCATCACCGCCGACCACAACCAGCACAAAGAACAGATCGTGCAGTGGCTGCTGCAGAACGAGACCTACGACAAGGCGATCATCTTCACCAACACCCGGGTGATGGCCGACCGCATCTACGGTCACCTGGTGGCCAAGGACTACAAGGCTTTCGTCCTGCACGGCGACAAGGACCAGAAAGACCGCAAGCTGGCCATCGAGCGCCTGAAGCAGGGCGGCGCCAAGATCCTCGTTGCTACCGATGTTGCCGCCCGCGGCCTGGACGTCGACGGCCTGGACCTGGTGATCAACTTCGACATGCCGCGCAGCGGTGACGAGTACGTGCACCGTATTGGTCGTACCGGCCGTGCCGGTAACGAAGGCCTGGCGGTGTCGCTGATCTGCCACGGCGACTGGAACCTGATGTCGAGCATCGAGCGCTACCTCAAGCAGACCTTCGAGCGCCGGGTGATCAAAGAAGTCAAAGGCACCTACACCGGGCCGAAGAAGGTCAAGGCCTCGGGCAAAGCGGCCGGTGTGAAGAAGAAAAAGGCTGACAAGAAAGGCGACAAGAAGGTCGTAGCCAAGCGCAAGCCGACGGCCAAGCCAAAGCCTAACGCCCCGCTGGCCAGCGCCGATGGCCTGGCACCGCTCAAGCGTCGCAAGCCGGCGCCGGCGGCGGAGTAAGCGCAGGCCTCATCGCCGGCAAGGCCGGCTCCCACAGGTTTTCTACAGACCTTGTGGGAGTTGGCTTGCCAGCGATAGCTTCACCCCGATTTCAAGTCTTCTTCTCAGCGGTCTTCAGTTCCTGCAACCGCTTGTCGATCAGCTGGCACTTGTCCGGCAAATCCTTGCTGGCCGTGCCCAGCGCCATCTTCTGCAACTCATCGTTGATCTCCTTGGCCTTCTGCGGGTTCTGTTCGGTGAGCTTGCTCACTTCCCTGGCCAGTTCTTCGCGTTTGGCCGTCGCTTCTTCCAGGGTGCAAGCCCAGCTGGGCAGGGCCAGCAGCAGGCTGGCGGCGGCTGCAATGTTCAACAGGGTCTTCATCGGCAGGCTCCTGTGCAATCACGGTGAAGTCGTGCGGTTGAGCCTGGCACGGCCGCTAAAGTTCAGTCGAACCGCCGCCGCGCGCACCGGTCACAATCTTACCGACCCCTGATTGAGGCTATGCCGATGACCACCTACGACTGGGACCTGATCGAACGCCTGTTGCACGAGGCACAGAACAGCGCCGGGCACAGTTTTACCCCACGGCCCTACGCCGAGCAGCATGCTGCCCAGCTCGCGGCTGAGGGCGCGGCTCCGGGCGATCTCGATCATCTGAAAACGCTGGCATGTGAGTACGAAAAGTTACTGTTCGAGCGCGGTTACTTTGCTTCGCGCCCGGAAGACGAGGGCGGCAACGGCGAGAATTTCATCCTCACCGAGCGCGGCTCGCGGCTGTTGAGCCTGCTGGACAGCAGTATTCCGGGCAACGATCACCCGCGTCAGGTACTGGATGAGCAAGCAGATCCACTCGACGAAGCGACCTTCGATCAGTTGGCCTCCAAGGCGCAGATTGCCTGAAGCTGCTCACACAAGGCTGGCATTGAGCGGTTGCCGCCGCTGATAATCGGCGCTGGATCCACTTCTGCCGAGAGCCTGCCATGTCGTTGCCTGAAACCGGGGGCGCCCGATGAGCGCCAGCCGCCGCAATACCGATGCCTTTGCCCTGCAGGTGATGCTGGTGCTGTGCCTGATCTGGGGCATCCAGCAGGTGATGATCAAGTGGGCCGCGCCGGATATCGCCCCGGTGATGCAGCAGGCCATGCGCTCGGGCATGGCGGCGGTGCTGGTCGGCCTGTTGATGTGTTTTCGCGGCGGCTGGGATCAGGTCGCCAGCACCTGGCGCGGCGGGCTGCTGGCAGGGTCCCTGTTCGGCCTGGAGTTTCTGTTCATCGCCGAAGGCCTGAAGCTGACATCGGCGGCGCACATGTCGGTATTCCTCTACACCGCACCGGTGTTCACCGCCCTGGGCCTGCATTTCATGCTGCCCAGCGAGCGGCTGCGGCCTTTGCAATGGCTGGGCATTCTCCTGGCCTTTGGCGGCATTGCCTTTGCCTTCGCCGGTGGCATTTCCCTTGAGCATCTGGACGGGCGCATGCTGCTTGGCGATGCCTTCGGTGTGCTGGCGGGCCTGGCCTGGGGCGCAACCACTGTGGTGGTGCGCGCCTCGCGGCTGTCCGAAGCGCCGGCGACCCTGACCCTGTTCTACCAATTGGCGGTGGGTTTCGCCGGCTTGCTGCTGATTGCTGTCGCCAGTGGTCAGGTCACCCACGTGCAGTTCACCCCGCTGGCGCTCGGCAGCCTGCTGTTTCAGGGCCTGATCGTGTCGTTCTTCAGCTACCTGACCTGGTTCTGGCTGCTGCGCCGCTACCTGGCCTCGAACCTGGCAGTGTTCTCCTTCATTACCCCGTTGTTCGGGGTGACCTTCGGTGTGCTGTTGCTCGGCGAGCCACTGAGCCTGAACTTCGTCCTCGGGGCGGTCATGGTGCTGCTCGGGGTGACGTTGGTCAGCGCTGAGCAGTGGGTGCGCCGACGCCTGCGCAGCCTGCTCGGCTAGCCTGCGGGCGCAACAGCTGCAGGCCCGCGAGCAACAGGCCGCTGGCCAAATCGAGTCGTATCCGAGCATGCAGGCCTGTGTGATTGCCGGGGCCGGGGTGGCGCTAATGGCGCAGTCGATGCTCGACAGCCTGCCGGGGCGGGAGCGGGTGGCGGTGCATCGTTTGCGGGCGCCGTTCGATCAGGCCACCACTTGGTTGATGTGGCGCGAGGGCATGCGTGGGGCGAACTTGAGCGCCTGGATCGATTTGCAACAAGGGGAAACAGTTACTCATGCAGCGCAGATGGCGCAGGAGGCTTGATTGAGATCAAACTTGCCCCCACCTCATGCTGTAGAGACATGCGCATTGCAATACTTGGGACTATGATCTGTATGAAGCATCGCAGGATTTATTCGCCGTGCAGGCTGACCCGTAAGGGGGAGTTATGAGAAACCATCTGTTCAACTGGCTCCACGACCTGGCCGCTGCCTTGGGCCTGATCCCGCCACCGCTGCAGCCGGTGCCGATCCCAACCGACGAAGAACAGCGCAAGCGCCAGCCACGTCGCTAAAACACGTAGGCCGCCGCATCATTGCTGATGCGACGGCCGTTGTGCACCTATCGGTCAGGCCAGGTTGACGGCGCCTACCGGGCGGCGCGACAGCAGGCTGACTACCACAAAGCTCACCAGGCCGATCGCAAGGCTGTAGTAGATCGGCGTGTTGGCATCCATCCCATCCTTGATCATGAACCCCAGGGCAGTGACGAAGCCCAGGGTCATACTGGTGATTGCAGCACCGGTGGTGGCGCGCTTCCAGTAAATAGCGCCGATCAGCGGAACCAGCATGCCGCCTACCAGCAGGTTGTAGGCCAGGGTCAGGGCGCTGATCACATCGGTCACCACCAGGGCGATACCCAGCACGGCAATCCCGGTCAGCAGGGTAAACAGGCGGTTGATGCCCAGGCTCGACTGTTTGCCGCCGCGCAGTTTTGGCAGCAGGTCTTCGGTCAGCACGGTCGAGGCTGCCAGCAGGCCGGCACTGGCGGTGGACATCATCGCGGCCAGTGCAGCGGCAATTACCAGGCCACGGATGCCATCGGGCAGGGTGGATTTGACGATGGCGGCGAAGGCGTTGTTGGCGTTGTCCAGGTCCGGGAGGAGGATGTGCGCGGTCATGCCGATCAGCGCGCAGACCAGGCCGTAGATCACGCAATAGACACCCGCAGTGGTACCCGCGTACTTGGCGACCTTCTCGTCACGGGCGGTGAACACCCGTTGCCAGATATCCTGGCCGATCAGGATGCCGAAGAAGTAGATCAGGAAGTAGGTGATGATGGTGTCCCAACCGATGGTGGTCAGGCTGAAGTTGCTGGCCGGCAGCTTGGCCACCAGTTGATCCCAGCCACCAACCTTGTACAGGCAGATGGGCAGCAGGACGAACATCAGGCCGACGGTCTTGATCACGAACTGGACGATGTCGGTCAGGGTCAGCGACCACATGCCGCCAATGGTCGAGTACACCACTACTACGCCACCACCGAGCAGAATCGCGCCCCAGAACGGCAGGTCGAACAGCACTTGCAGGACAGTGCCGATGGCCAGGGTCGAGGTCACCGCGATCATCAGTGCGTAAGCCAGCATGATCACTGCGCTGGCCTGGCGGGCCATGGGGTTGTAGCGCTTTTCCAGCACCTGGGTGACGGTGAAGATCTTCAGGCGCAGCAGCGGCTTGGCCAGGAACAGGTTCAGGGCAATGATGCCCAGGCCCAGTGCCGCGCACAGCCAGAATCCGGAAATCCCGTGGACATAGCCCAGGCGCACGGTGCCGACGGTCGAAGCGCCGCCCAGGACCGTGGCGGCCATGGTGCCCATGTACAGACTTGGGCCCAGGTTACGCCCGGCCACCAGGTAATCTTCATGGGTTTTTGCCCGGCGCATGCCGAACCAGCCGAGCGCGAGCATGCCGGCCGCATAGATCAGAACAACGAATATGTCCAAGGCCATGGGTGTCTCCAATTATCTTTATTATGGTGAGATCGACCCCGGCGCCAGGCAAGCCTGACGCCAGGTCATTCGTCTACTCAGCGGGCCGTCGTTGCGGCCCGACTGTCATGGCTCCTGCCCTGTTGCAACTCCTTGTGTACAACCGTTAGCGGCGAACCACGCCCGGCAGTGCACAGAGCATTTCGTACAGCAGGTTGGCACCCAGCAGCGAGGTGTTGCCGGTGGTGTCATAAGGTGGCGAGACTTCCACCAGGTCGCAGCCGATCAGGTCCAGGCCCTGGCAGCCGCGGATGATTTCCATCGCCTGGATGGTGGTCAGGCCGCCGATTTCCGGGGTGCCGGTGCCGGGCGCCCAGGCTGGGTCGATACCGTCGATGTCGAAGCTCAGGTACACCGGGCCGCCACCGACTTTCTCGCGCACTTCAGCCATCAATGGCGCCAGCGACTTGTGCCAGCACTCTTCGGCCTGGACCACACGAAAGCCCTGCTTGCGGCTCCAGTTGAAGTCCTCGGCGGTATAGCCCTGGGCGCGCAGGCCGATCTGTACCACGCGGTCGCAGTCCAGCAGGCCTTCTTCGACGGCGCGGCGGAAGGTGGTGCCGTGGGCGATCTTCTCGCCGAACATGTGGTCGTTGACGTCGGCGTGGGCATCGATATGCACCAGCCCGACCTTGCCGTGCTTCTTGTGGATCGCCCGCAGGATCGGCAGGGTGATGGTGTGGTCACCGCCCATGGTCATGGGGATGACGTTGTGTTCGAGGATCTCGTCGTAGGCTTCTTCAATGATCCGCACGGCGTCGAGCAGGTTGAAGGTGTTGATTGCCACGTCGCCGATATCGGCAACCGACAACGAATCGAAGGGTGCAGCGCCAGTGGCCATGTTGTACGGGCGGATCATCACCGATTCGGCGCGGATCTGCCGCGGGCCGAAGCGGGTGCCGGAGCGCAGCGAGGTGCCGATGTCCAGGGGGATGCCGATAAATGCGGCATCCAGGCCTTCGGCGCTTTGCAAGTGAGGGAGACGGAGCATGGTGGCGATGCCGCCGAAGCGCGGCATTTCGTTGCCGCCCAGTGGTTGGTGCAGAATCTTGTCCACGGTCGGGCCTCATCGATTCGATTGTTGTAGTTGTTGGAACCTGTCTGGCTGGCCCGGGACAAACCCTTAAAGGCCGGCAAGCAGGTGGATTGCGGCAGAGTCTGCAAAAGGTAGTGGATGAAAAGAATCGCTACAGGCAAATACTTAGTTCAGGTTTTCCTGAACTAATGCCGTCGGTGGGGTTAGAATCCGGCCATCTGTTGCCCTACGGACCGCTCTCAGATGGCCTCTGCCTTGCCCGACCTGAAACTCCTGCGCATCTTCGTCAGCGTCGTGCGTCATCAGGGGTTTGCCAATGCCCAGCGCGAACTGAACCTGTCGACTTCGGCGATCAGTACCTACATGAGCCAGCTGGAGGCGGCATTGGGCATTGTCCTCTGCCATCGCGGCCGCGGCGGTTTCAGCCTGACCAGCAAGGGCGAACTGTTCCACCAGGAGACCTTGCGCCTGTTGGCGGAAATGGACGGTTTCGAGCAATACGCGGCGGCGCTCAAGGGCGAATTGCGCGGCACTCTCAACCTGGGAGTAATCGACTCCACTGTGGGGGATCGGGCCTTGCCCTTGGCCGAGGCCATCGGTGCCTACAGCCAGGAACACCCGGCGGTGCATTTGCACCTGTCGGTATCGAGCCCCTACGAGCTGCAACTGGGGGTGCAGGACAACCGCCTGGACCTGGCCATCGGTGCCTTTTCCACCCGTATGAGCGGCCTGGTCTATCAGCCGTTGTACCGCGAGCAGCACTGGCTGTATTGCAGCAACCGTCACCCGCTGTTCAACGAGCGGCGCATTCCCGAGCAGGTGATTACCCAGCAGCGCATGGTCGGTCGCGGTTACTGGAGCCAGGCCGAGCTCGCTCGCCATGGCTTCAAACACAGCGCGGCAACGGTGGAGAGTATGGAGGCGCAGCTGATCCTGGTGTTGTCAGGCGCCTACATCGGCTACCTGCCGGAGCACTACGCCCAGGCCTGGGCCGACAAGGGGGATTTGCGCGTGCTATCGCCGGCGACCTTCGGCTATCAGGCGCCGTTCTCCATGATCATTCGCCGTGGCCGCAGCCGAGAACCTTTGATTCAGACCTTCCGCGATCTGCTCAAGGCGCAACTCACTCCTGCCTGAACGAAACCGCCACTGAAAAATTGAGTCGCGGCTGCAAAAAAACCTGAAAATATCGGCCGCAGCCCCGTAATTGCTCTGCTAAACCTGTATTGGCTTGATGAAATTCCCATCATCTCCTAAGCAGGGATCGCCCAGATGCGCATGAATTTGCCCGTCACTGAGCATGAAAGAACCTTTGCGAGCGAACAGCGGCTGATTTCCACTACCGACCTCAACAGCCGCATCACCTATTGCAACGACGCCTTTGTCGCCATCAGCGGTTTTACCTATGAAGAATTGCTCGGTCAGCCGCACAACCTGGTGCGTCATCCGGACATGCCGCCCTCAGTGTTCGGCCATATGTGGGAAACCATCAAACAAGGCAAACCCTGGATGGGCGTAGTGAAAAACCGCGCCAAGAACGGCGATTTCTACTGGGTCAGTGCCTACGTCACGGCGATTTACGAGAACGGCCGGATCAGCGGCTACGAGTCGGTGCGCTCGGTACCGACCCGCGAGCAGATCCGCCGGGCCACAGCGCTGTATGCGCGGTTGCGTCAGGGGCGAAGCCCGGTGCCGTTGGCGGCGCGGCTTGGCGGGAGCCTGGAGCATGGCTGGCCATTGGTGGGGGCGGGCATGCTGTCGGCGATCAGCTACCTGTGGCTGCCGCAGTACGCCGCGTTGGGCGTATTGATGACCAGTTTGCTCAGCGCCTGGTACCTGATCGAGGCACGGCAGAACCGGGTGATCCGGCGTACCCTGGACGAACACCCGAAAGCCTTCACCAGCCCCCTGGTAGCCCTGACCTACAGCGACAACAGCGGCCTGCAAGGCCAGCTGGACCTGGCGATCATCAGTGAAGAAGCCCGGTTGCAGACAGCGCTGACGCGCCTGGTCGATGCCGGTATCGGGGTCAAGGCGCGCGCCGCGCAATCCTCGGACCTGTCCGGGGCCCAGGCGCAGATGCTCGACAAGCAGCGTAGCGAAACCGACCAGTCGGCCACGGCGATTGCGCAAATGGCGGCGACCATCCAGGAAGTGACGCACAACGTGCAGAACACCGCCATAGCTGCCTCTGACGCTGATCACCTGGCCCAGCAGGGCAGTGACCTGGCGCAGCAAAGCCTGCGCGCCATGGGCAGCATGGCCGAGGCGGTCAGCGACATCGGCCAGGCGGTCAATGCCCTGGCCGACCAGACCCAGTCGATCGGCAGCGTGGTCGATGTCATCACCTCGATTGCCGAGCAGACCAACCTGCTGGCGCTCAATGCGGCGATTGAAGCGGCGCGCGCCGGGGAGCAGGGCCGGGGCTTTGCCGTGGTCGCCGACGAGGTGCGCTCGCTGGCCCAGCGCACCCGCACCTCGACCGAGGAAATCCACCAGATCATCGCCTCGTTGCGTGCCGGGGCCGAGCGAGCGGTGTCCAGTGCCAGCAAGGGCGAGCAGATCTCCCGTGACAGCGTGCACAGCGTCGAGGCGGTGCAGTCGGCGTTGGTGGGGATCACCCAGGCGGTCAGCCGCATCACTGGCATGAGCCAGCAAATGGCGACGGCGTCCGAACAGCAAAGCCATGTCGCCGAAGACATCAACCAGCAGATCACCCGCATCGCCCAGCTTTGCGATCACAGCGCCGGGCAGGCCAAGCAGGGCGCCGAGATCAGCCAGGACCTCGAACGTATGGCCGATTACCTGTACAGCCTGGCTGAACGTTTCAACCGCTGAAGCTTTTCGTCTATCCCACAGGGAAGTGGGCTTTTTTCGGGACTGCTGTGGCACACTTTGCCCGCTCAGGAGAACCCGATGTCCAGAATTCACTGCGAGCGCTGTTTGCGCCCACACGCTCATTGCCTTTGCCCGTTGATCCCGTCCCTCGATAGCCGCACCCGCGTGCTGTTGCTGCAACATCCCAGCGAAGTGCGCCATGCCCTCAATACCGCCAAGCTGGCGGCGCTTGGCTTGCGCAATGCCGAACTGCAGGTGGGCGAAGTGTTCGAGGATCTGGCGCAACTGCTGCAGGCGCCGGGTTACCGCAGTGCCTTGCTGTTTCCGGGCGATCAAGCGCAGCCGCTGGTGGCGTATACCGACGGCGAGGATCAGCGGCCGTGGCAACTGGTGGTACCGGATGGCACCTGGCGCAAGGCGAGCAAGCTGCTGCATGTGAATCCGTTGTTGGCCGCCTTGCCGCGGGTGACCCTGGCCCAGGTGCTGCCTTCGCGCTATCGCCTGCGCAAGGCGCCGCAGGCGGGGGCGTTGTCCACCCTTGAGGCGGTGGTGCAGGCATTGAACGTGCTGGAGGCGCCGCAGAACTTCGATGCGCTACTACGACCGTTCGAGGCGCTGATCGAGGGGCAGATTGCGGCGATGGGGCGCGAGACGTACGAGCGTAATCATTTGCGCTGACCTGGCTGATCGCGGGGCAAGCCCTCTGCCACCTTGGATCTGCAGGCGGCAATTCTGTGGGAGCGGGCTTGCCCCGTGATGCGAACGCCTCAGCGTTCGCGCATCGCTTCGGTACGTGCCTTGAGCACCGGCTTGAGCAGGTAATCGAGCACGCTCTTGTGCCCGGTGATGATATCCACCGTGGCGGTCATGCCGGGGATGATCAGCAGCGGTTTGTTGTCACCGCCCAGGTGGTTTTTGTCGGTACGCACCTGGATCAGATAAAAGGCGTTGCCCTTGTCGTCGGTGACGGTGTCGGCACTGATCAGTTCGAGTTTGGCCTTCAGGCCCCCATAGATGGTGTAGTCGTAGGCGCTGAACTTGACCATCGCCGACTGCCCAGGGTGCAGGAAGGCGACATCTTGCGGACGCACCTTGGCCTCGATCAGCAGGTTGTCTTCCAGCGGCACGATCTCCAGCAGGTCGCTGCCGGGCTGGACCACGCCGCCGATGGTGTTGACCTTGAGCAGCTTGATGATCCCGTGCACCGGCGAAACCACGGTGGTGCGGGTTACCCGGTCATCGATGGCGATGCTCGAGGCGGTGATCTTCGACAGGTCGGTGCGTTTCTCGTTGAGCTCCTTGGCTGCTTCCGAACGAAACCCGGCCTCGGACTCTTCGATCTTGCTCTTGATCTCGGCCACTGCCGCTTCGGCGCGGGGGATCGCCAGGCTGGTGGCGTTGAGCGAGCCGCGGGCTTCAACGGTGCTGCGCTTGAGGCGCAGGATCTCCACCGGTGAAATCGCCCCGGTGCCGACCAGCGGCGTCGACATGTTCAGCTCCTGCTGCAACAGGGCCAGGGCCGAGCGGTACTGTTCGACCTTGGAGCGGAATTCGGCCAGTTCCTGAGTCTTCTGCCGCAGCTGTTCGTTGAGGGTCTGCTTCTCGCTGATCAGCCGGCGTTGGCGCGACTGGTACAGCGACAGCTCGTCCTCAGCCACCTGCGGCGCCTTGCTGCGCACTTCTTCGGAGAGTTGGAACGGCCGGCCTTCGGCTTCGGCGGAAAGGCGCTCGACCTGGGCGGTGAGGGCAAAGCGGTCGGCTTCGCTCTCACCCTTGTTGGACAGAAAACGCGTGTCGTCCAGGCGCAGCAAGGTATCGCCCTTGTTCACCATCTGCCCTTCGCGTACGAAGATCTCGGTGACGATGCCGCCTTCAAGGTTCTGGATCACCTGGACCTTGCTTGATGGAATGGCCTTGCCTTCGCCCATGGTCACTTCATCGAGCACGGCGAATTTGGCCCACAGCAGCGCCACCAGCAACAAGCCCGCAGCCAGCCACACAGTGATGCGTGACAGGCGCGGCGAGTCCTGCAGGGTGGCGCCGGCCACTTCGGGCATGAACTCGCGTTCGGCGGTCTTGCCGAAACTCTGGAAGTAACTGCGCAGGCCTTGGCTTACGGACATGGATGGACCCCCTAGAGTGCCGCGCCAACGCGGCCTTTGCGCAGTGCATCGATGACCGCTTCCTTCGGCCCGTCGGCAACGATCTTGCCGTTGTCCAGCACCAGCAGCCGGTCAACCAGGCTGAGCATCGAGGTGCGGTGGGTGACCAGCAGCAGAGTCTTGCCCTGGACCCAGCCATGCAGGCGCTGGCGCAGCTGGTCTTCGCTGCTGTTGTCCATATGGCTGGTGGGTTCGTCGAGGATCATGATCGGCGGCTCGAGCAGCATCGCCCGGGCCAGCAGTACCGCCTGGCGCTGGCCGCCGGAGAGCAACTGGCCGCGCTCGCCCACCGGGCGGTCGAAGCCTTGCGGGTGCTGGCGGGCCAACTCGCTGACGCCGGTCAGTTCGGCGACTTCGAGCATGCGCGCGTCACTGACATAGCGCGCGCCGAGGGTCAGGTTGTCGCGCAGGCTGCCGGCCAGCAAGGGCAGGTCATGGGCGACATAGCCCAGTTGGTGGCGCAGGTCGGCGATGTCCAGCTGGCGCAGGTCGAGGTTGTCGAGCAGGATCTGCCCTTCGTCCGGGGCATAAAAGCCCATCAGCAGCCGCGCCAGGGTGCTCTTGCCCGAGCCGCTGCGGCCGATGATGCCGATGCGTTCGCCCGGCTTGACGCTGAAGCTGATGCCGTTGAGGGCGGCGGCGTTCTGCCCGTGGTAGCGAAAGCTCACATGGCTGACGTCGAGCGCACCATGCAACTGCGTACGCTCCAGTGGCTGCTGGCCGGCCTGGCGTTCCTGCGGCAGGGCCATCAGCGCATCGGTGCTGCGCATGGTCAGTTGCGCCTGCTGGTAGCGGGTGATCAGTCCAGCGATCTGCCCCAGCGGTGCCAGCACGCGGCTGCCAAGCATATAGCTGGCAACCAGGGCGCCGACGCTGAGGTTGCCGGCGATGATGCTGTAAACCCCGGCAACAATGGTGGCCATGCCGCAGAACTGCTGGATGAACAGCGTGCCGTTGGTGGCCAGCGCCGACAGGTTGCGGGCGTGGGCGTCAAGGCGGGTGAGGGCGCCATGGGTGCTTTCCCATTGGTACTGGCGCTCGCTTTCGGCGCTGCAGGCCTTGAGGGTTTCCAGGCCGCCGAGGGTTTCGATCAGCAAGGCCTGGCGCACCGCGCCCAGGGCCAGGCTTTTTTGCACGGTGTCGCGCAGGCGCACCTGAATGAACAGGGCAAAGAAGATGGTGACCGGAAAGGCGATCAGCGGGATCACCACCAGCCAGCCGCCAAGCAGGCCGATCACCGCCAGCATCAGCACCACGAACGGCAGGTCGATGATACTGGTCAGGGTCACTGCGGTAAGAAATTCACGCAAGCCCTGGAAGTCATGAATGCTCTGGGCAAAGCCGCCGACGGTGGCCGGGCGGGCTTTCATCGACATGCCGGTGATGCGTTCGAACAAGGTGGCGGAGAGGATCAGGTCGGTCTTTTTCCCGGCCTGGTCGAGCAGGTGGGCGCGAACCACGCGCAGGGTCAATTCGAACAGGGTGCCGATCAGCAGGCCGGCGCTCAGTACCCACAGCGTCGAGGTGGCCTGGTTGGGTACCACGCGGTCGTAGGTCTGCATCACGAACAAGGGCACCATCAGCCCCAGCAGGTTGATCAGCAGGCTGGCGAGAATGGCGTCGCTGTACAGCCAGCGTGACAGCTTCAGGGTGTCGCGAAACCAGGCGTTGACCCGTGGCATCAACGGCGCCCGCAGGTCTTCGAGTTCGTGGCGGGGGCGGGCGAACAGCGCCTCGCCGGCGTAGGCTTCAAGCAACTCATCGCGGCTGACCCACTGCTCGCCACCTTCGGCCTCACAGGGCAGGATCAGCGCCCGGCCGTCATCGCCCCAGCGGCGCAGCACCGCGCAGCGACCGTCCTTGAGCAGCAACAGCACCGGCAGGTTGAGCGCCGAGATCGCTCCCAGTTCACGCCGTAGCACCCGCGCCTGCAGCCCGGCCCGAGCGGCTGCGCGGGGCAGCAGCTCAAGGCTCAGGCGTTGCTCGGGCAGGGGCAGACCGGCACTCAGGCCGGCGCGGCTGACAGAGCAACCATGCAGCTTGCAAAGGATCAGCAAGCCATCGAGTAACGGGTCATCGAAACTCTGGCGCGGATCTATTGCCGAGCTCGCAGGTTGCATGCTGGTCACAGTCGCCTACTCCTGCAGCGGGTGAGAGGGTTAGCGCATATCGGGCAAACGCGCCTCGCTCTTCACTTCGCTCTTGGCGATCGCCTCGGGCGGCAGCGAGATGCGCTGCTTGTTCAGCAGCTCACCCATGTTGGCCAGGACCCGGTACATGGAGAACTCTTCGGTGTAGCGCACTTCGGTGTAGCGGCGGTTGGCGTTGTACAGCTCGTTTTCACTGTCGAGCAGGTCGAGCAGGGTGCGCTGGCCGAGGCCGAACTGGTCCTGGTAGGCCGCCCGTACGCGGGTGCTGGTCTCGGCGTACTCGCGCGCCACTGGCAACTGCACCCGGGCGTTGTTCATGGCGTTCCACGACAGCGCCAGGTCTTCGTTGAGCTGGCGCAGGGCGTTATTGCGGATGTCCATGGCCTGGTTGATCTTGTGCGCATCGGACTGCAGGCGGGCCTTGTCGCTGCCGCCGCGGAACAGGTTGTAGCTGAGCTCGACACCGGCCTGCCAGTCGTTGTTGTCGTGGCCGACCTGGCCTGCGGTGTTGTTGTTGGCACCGGTGGCCAGCACCGCGTCCAGGCGCGGGTAGAACGGCGACTTGGCCACTTCGTATTGCTGCTCGGCGGCATTGACGTCGGCCTGGGCGGACTTCAGGTAGGGGTTGTTGTCGAGCATGTCCTGGCGTGCAGCGCCCAGGTCGCCAGGCACTTCGCCCTTGATGGTTACCGGGGTTTCCAGTTCATCGGCTGGGCGGCCAACGACACTGTAGAAGTTGGCTTCAGCATCGGCCAGGTCGACCTCGGCGGTGTACAGGTTGTTTTCCGCCAGGGCGCGACGGGCAGTGGACTGGTCGCGGTCGGCGATGCTGCCGACGCCGCGCTCGCTGCGCAGGCCGATCTGGTCGTTGACCCGCAGGTGCGCCTGCAGGTTGTTCTTGGCCAGGGTTACCAGCTCGCGGCGCTTGAGCACTTCCAGATACACCTCGATGGCGCGCAGGGCGATGGACTGGGCGGTGGCCTGTGTGTAGTAGGCGCGCGAATTCACCACCGCTTCGGTACGTCCGACTTCATTGGGGGTGTTGAAGCCATCGAAGAGCATTTGCCGCAGACGCAGGTCGGACTGGGTGTAGGTCAGTGTCTCTTTATTGTGGTTGCGCGTGCCGTCGGCGTTGAAGCCACGGGTATTGGTGTTGTCGGAACGCTGCCGACCATAACCGGCCACCAGGTCGACGGTCGGGAAGTAACCGCCTCTGGCGAACTTCACGTCTTCATCGGCCGACAGCCGGCTGTTCCTGCTGGCATTGATCTCCGGATGATTATCCACGGCGTTTTGCACAGCTTCATTAATTGACATCGCCTGGGCATTGGCACATGCCATGGCCAACAGAATCGCGCTGGTGATGGGGGTCAAAACGCGCATGGGGTACTTCTCCCTGAATTCCTAATAATGGTCCTGCAGTTCGTCAAAAAAGTGACGAAAACCTGAGGTCAAACCGTATCAGGCTTGTAACAACAGAGCTAAGAACATTTACGTGCACAGCTAAGAAGATTTTTTCATAAGAGTTATGCGAAAAAAAACTTATGCGGTCTAAGAAATCCAAGACATTGTTCATATCAGGCAGCCCGTGGAATCAGCGCTAGGGTGCTTTTTTCGGGCGTCAGAGAAAGTTCCCGTGTTTTTGCAGCATAGGGCATGGATGTAGCGGAGGGGATGGAGGCGGGGCGAAGTTTGTCGACAATTTATTGACAGGTGTCACTAGGCCACTTCGTTCAATCACTTTCACCGCAGCACTGGCAGGCGAAGTTATTGATTTCATTGAAATCATCTCGCATTGCCAGGCTGTTTCAGCGTTGGCCCGGGGTAATACCACCGGGTTGGCCACGCGATAGTTCAGCGCACGTTTGCTGCAATCATCCGATTTGCAGTGGAGGAGTGTGCTCATGGCTAAGTTAATCGGTATCGTCAGCAAGGTGGTGGGTGAAGTCTTCGCTGTCGGCAGCGATGGCAGCCGCCGGCCGCTGGTCGAAGGCGATAAGGTATATGCCGGCGAGCAGTTGGACACAGGCCTGGCGGGCGCTGTTGCCGTCCACCTGCAAAACGGTAACGAACTGACCCTCGGCCGTGGCAGCAGTCTGACCCTGACTCCTGAGCTGCTGGCCAACCAGGCGCCGCATGTCGACACCCCGGAGTCATCGACCCCCAGCCAGGCGCAACTGACCGATGTCGAGAAACTCCAGCAAGCCATCGCCGCTGGCGCCGACCCGAGCCAGGAAGCCGATCCCACTGCAGCGGGGCCAGGCAGCGGTGGTGCGCCAGGGGCATTGGGCGGTGGGCATACCTTCGTCATTCTCGACGAGGTGGCCGGGCGCGTTGATCCACACATTGGCTTTCCCACTGCAGGCTTCAACGGCTTTCCCGAACTGCCGGAGCTGGATGTTGGCCTGATCAACAATAATGACGATGCACCGCCGCTGCCGGCGGTCGACAATCCGGTCGGCCTTCAAGGGCTTGACGTCGAGGGTGGTGAGCTGTCGTTGAACGAGGCCAATCTGGCTCAGGGTTCTGCCAGCGATGCCGCAGCCCTGACCCAGGTGGGCAGCTTCACGGTGCAGGCACCGGATGGTGTGTTCAACCTCAATGTTGGTGGCATCAATGTTGTCACCGCAGGGGCGGTGACGGGTGTTGGCCAGTCGATCACCACGGGCCTTGGCAATGTACTGACCATCACCGGTTATGACCCTGCTACTGGCGTGGTCAGCTACAGTTATACCCTTGGCGTTGCCGACACTCACCCGAGCGGTGCTGGCGCCAATGGGCTCGGCGAACGCATCGCGGTACTGGTCAGTGACACCGATGGCGACGTAGCCGGTGGCTCGCTGGACATCACGGTGATTGACGACGTACCGCGGGCGGTGGCCGATACCAATGCCGTCACCGCGACGGAAAACCAGCTGACCCTGACCGGCAACGTGCTGACCAACGATGTGCAGGGCGCGGACCGGGTACCGACCGGGCCGATAGCTGCCGGCACCTTCGTCGGCACCTACGGCACCCTGGTGCTGGCCGCCGATGGCTCCTACACCTATACGCTCAATACTGCCGATCCGGACTTCGTCAATCTGCATGGCGGTGGTAACGGTGTTGAGACCTTTACCTACACCCTGACCGATGCCGATGGTGATGTCTCCAGCGCCAACCTGGTGCTCAACGTCACCAACCTCAATGATCCGGTGGAGCTCAACGGGCTGAGCATCAACGGCGGCGAGCTGGTGCTGTTCGAGAAAAACCTGACGGCAGGCAGCGGCCCCGATGCGGCGGCGCTAACCCAGGGCGGGACCTTTACCGTGACTGCAGCCGACGGCCTGCAATCGCTGACGGTTGGCGGCATCAATGTGATCAGTGGCGGGGTGGTCAATGGCTTCCCGCAATCGCTCACCACCGCCCTGGGCAATACCCTGACCATCAGCGGCTACAATCCGGCCACCGGTGAAGTGACCTACAGCTATTCCCTCAACGTCAGCGAAGCGCATGCCGCAGGCAATGGCAGCAACTCGCTTGGCGAGAGTTTCAATGTGATTGCCACCGACACCGATGGCAGCAGCGCGAGCATGAGTATCGATGTTTCCATTGTCGACGATGTGCCGACTGCGGCAGGGGATACCAACGCGGTTACTGCCACCGAGAACCAGCTGACCCTGACCGGCAACGTGCTGAGCAACGACGTGCAGGGGGCGGATCGGGTTCCGACCGGTCCAATTACTGCCGGCACCTTCGTCGGCACCTACGGCACCCTGGTCCTGGCCGCCGACGGCTCCTACACCTACACCCTCGACACCACCGACACAGACTTCAAGAACCTGCACGGTGGCGGCAATGGCATCGAGACGTTTACCTACACCCTGAAGGACGCCGACGGCGACATCAGCACCGCCAACCTGGTGCTGAATATCAGCAACCTCAACGACCCGGTCACCCTTAATGGCTTGAACGTCAACGGCGGCGAGCTGACTGTCTTTGAGAAAAACCTCGGCGATGGCAGCAGCCCGGGCAGTGCGGCGCTGACCCAGAGCGGCAGCTTTACCGTGACCGCGCTTGACGGTGTACAAACCCTGACCGTTGGTGGCATCACCGTGGTCAGCGGCGGCGTATCCAGCGGCTTCCCGCAATCGGCGACCACCGCCCTGGGCAACACCCTGACCCTCACCGGCTATAACCCGGCGACCGGCGTGGTGACCTACAGCTACACCTTGCTGGACAATGAAAATCACCCGACGGCAAATGGCGCCAACAGCCTCAGCGAAAGCTTCACCGTAACCGCCACCGATACTGACGGCAGTACCGCCAGTGGTTCGATCGACGTGAATATCGTCGACGATGTGCCGACTGCGGCAGGGGATACCAACGCGGTTACTGCCACCGAGAACCAGCTGACCCTGACCGGCAACGTGCTGAGCAACGACGTGCAGGGGGCGGATCGGGTTCCGACCGGGCCAATTACTGCCGGCACCTTCGTTGGTACCTACGGCACCCTGGTCCTGGCCGCCGACGGCTCCTACACCTACACCCTCGACACCACCGACACAGACTTCAAGAACCTGCACGGTGGCGGCAATGGCATCGAGACGTTTACCTACACCCTGAAGGACGCCGACGGCGACATCAGCACCGCCAACCTGGTGCTGAATATCAGCAACCTCAACGACCCGGTCACCCTTAATGGCTTGAACGTCAACGGCGGCGAGCTGACTGTCTTTGAGAAAAACCTCGGCGATGGCAGCAGCCCGGGCAGTGCGGCGCTGACCCAGAGCGGCAGCTTTACCGTCACCGCGCCGGACGGCCTGCAAACCCTGACTGTAGGAGGGATCACCGTGGTCAGCGGCGGTGTGGCCAGCGGCTTCCCGCAATCGGCGACCACCGCCCTGGGCAACACCCTGACCCTCACCGGCTATAACCCGGCGACCGGCGTGGTGACCTACAGCTACACCTTGCTGGATAATGAAAATCACCCGACGGCAAATGGCGCCAACAGCCTCAGCGAAAGCTTCACCGTAACCGCCACCGATACTGACGGCAGTACCGCCAGTGGTTCGATCGACGTGAATATCGTCGACGATGTGCCGACTGCGGCAGGGGATACCAACGCGGTTACTGCCACCGAGAACCAGCTGACCCTGACCGGCAACGTGCTGAGCAACGACGTGCAGGGGGCGGATCGGGTTCCGACCGGGCCAATTACTGCCGGCACCTTCGTTGGTACTTACGGCACTCTGGTCCTGGCCGCGGACGGTTCCTACACCTATACCCTCGACACTGCCGATCCGGACTTCTTCAACCTGAATGGTGGTGGGAATGGCATCGAGACCTTTACCTACACCCTGACCGATGCTGACGGCGATGTGTCCAGCGCCAACCTAGTGCTCAACGTCACGAACCTCAATGATCCGGTGACCCTCACTGGTTTGAACGTCGGAGGCGGCGAGCTGACCGTGTTCGAGAAGAACCTCGGCGATGGCAGCGACCCGGGCAATGCGGCGCTAACCCAGACCGGCAGCTTCACGGTCACAGCGCTTGACGGTGTACAAACCCTGACCGTTGGTGGCATCACCGTGGTCAGCGGCGGCGTATCCAGCGGCTTCCCGCAATCGGCGACCACGGCGTTGGGCAACACCCTGACCATTACCGGTTACGACGCCTCGACGGGTGTGGTGACCTACAGCTACACCTTGCTCGATAACGAAGCGCACCCGAGCGCCAACGGCACCAACAGTTTGGGTGAGAGCTTCACGGTCAGCGCCACCGATACTGACGGCAGTACCGCCAGTGGTTCGATCGACGTGAATATCGTCGACGATGTGCCGACTGCGGCAGGGGATACCAACGCGGTTACTGCCACCGAGAACCAGCTGACCCTGACCGGCAACGTGCTGAGCAACGACGTGCAGGGGGCGGATCGGGTTCCGACCGGGCCAATTACTGCCGGCACCTTCGTTGGTACCTACGGCACCCTGGTCCTGGCCGCCGACGGCTCCTACACCTACACCCTCGACACCACCGACACAGACTTCAAGAACCTGCACGGTGGCGGCAATGGCATCGAGACGTTTACCTACACCCTGAAGGACGCCGACGGCGACATCAGCACCGCCAACCTGGTGCTGAATATCAGCAACCTCAACGACCCGGTCACCCTTAATGGCTTGAACGTCAACGGCGGCGAGCTGACTGTCTTTGAGAAAAACCTCGGCGATGGCAGCAGCCCGGGCAGTGCGGCGCTGACCCAGAGCGGCAGCTTTACCGTGACCGCGCTTGACGGTGTACAAACCCTGACCGTTGGTGGCATCACCGTGGTCAGCGGCGGCGTATCCAGCGGCTTCCCGCAATCGGCGACCACCGCCCTGGGCAACACCCTGACCATTACCGGTTACGACGCCTCGACGGGTGTGGTGACCTACAGCTACACCTTGCTGGACAATGAAAATCACCCGACGGCAAATGGCGCCAACAGCCTCAGCGAAAGCTTCACCGTAACCGCCACCGATACTGACGGCAGTACCGCCAGTGGTTCGGTCGACGTGAATATCGTCGACGATGTGCCGACTGCGGCAGGGGATACCAACGCGGTTACTGCCACCGAGAACCAGCTGACCCTGACCGGCAACGTGCTGAGCAACGACGTGCAGGGGGCGGATCGGGTTCCGACCGGGCCAATTACTGCCGGCACCTTCGTCGGCACCTACGGCACCCTGGTCCTGGCCGCCGACGGCTCCTACACCTACACCCTCGACACCACCGACACAGACTTCAAGAACCTGCACGGTGGCGGCAATGGCATCGAGACGTTTACCTACACCCTGAAGGACGCCGACGGCGACATCAGCACCGCCAACCTGGTGCTGAATATCAGCAACCTCAACGACCCGGTCACCCTTAATGGCTTGAACGTCAACGGCGGCGAGCTGACTGTCTTTGAGAAGAACCTCAGCGATGGCAGCAGCCCGGGCAGTGCGGCGCTGACCCAGAGCGGCAGCTTTACCGTCACCGCGCTTGACGGTGTACAAACCCTGACCGTTGGCGGCATCACCGTGGTCAGCGGCGGCGTATCCAGCGGCTTCCCGCAATCGGCGACCACCGCCCTGGGCAACACCCTGACCATTACCGGTTACGACGCCTCGACGGGTGTGGTGACCTACAGCTACACCTTGCTGGACAATGAAAATCACCCGACGGCAAATGGCGCCAACAGCCTGAGCGAAAGCTTCACCGTAACGGCTACAGACACCGACGGCAGTACCGCCAGCGGCTCGATCGACGTCAATATCGTCGATGATTTGCCAGCCGCGGTTAACGACACCAACGCAGTCACCGCCACTGAAGTGCAACTGACCTTGACCGGTAATGTGCTGACCAATGACGTGCAAGGTGCTGACCGGGTAACTGGGCCGATCACCGCGGGCACCTTCGTCGGTACCTACGGCACTCTGGTGCTGGCCGCCGATGGTTCCTACACCTACACCCTGAACCCCAACGACCAGGACTTCATCAACCTGCACGGTGGTGGCACTGGGGTCGAGAGCTTCACCTACACCTTGCGCGATGCCGATGGCGACACCAGCACGGCGACGCTGAAACTCAATGTCAGCAACCTCGACAACCCGGTGACCATTGACGGTTTGAACGTCAACGGTGGCGAGCTGACCGTCTATGAGAAGAACCTCAGCGACGGCACCAGCCCGGACGCTCCGGGCCTGACCCAGAACGGCAGCTTCACCGTGACGGCGCCCGATGGCCTGCAGAGCCTGACCGTGGGTGGCATCAGCGTCGTCAGTGGTGGTGTGGTCAGTGGCTTCCCGCAGACGGGTACTACGCCGCTGGGTAACTCCATCACCATCACCGGGTACAACCCGGCCACCGGGGTGGTCAGTTACACCTACACCTTGCTCGACAGCGAAAACCATCCGAACGCCAATGGCATCAACAACCTGAACGAGAGCATCAATGTCGTCGCCACCGATACCGATGGCAGCTCCGCCAGCGCCACGATAGACGTGAAGATCGTCGACGACGTGCCGAACGCAACGGGGGCCGAGCGCTCGGTTACACCGGGGCAGGTGGACTCCAACCTGCTGCTGGTCATCGACGTGTCCGGCAGTATGGCGGAAGCCTCTGGTGTACCCGGGCTGACGCGCATGCAACTGGCCAAGCAGGCAATCAATGCCTTGCTCGACAAGTATGATGAAATGGGCGATGTGAAGGTCCAGTTGGTGACCTTCTCCACAGGGGCCAACCAGCCGTCAGCCGTGTGGGTAACCGTCGATCAGGCCAAGGCTATCGTCAATGGCCTCAGCGCCGGTGGCTCGACCTATTACGACTCGGCAATCAACTCGGCGCAGTCGGCCTACACCACCAATGGCAAAATTACCGGCGCGCAGAACATCGTGTACTTCTTCTCCGATGGCGAGCCGACCTCGGGGCACTCCATCACTGCGCCGCGGGAAACAGTCTGGGAGAACTTCCTCGACAGCAACGGTATCAAGTCCTACGCCATTGGCCTGGGTGGCGGTGTCAACGCCGGCAACCTCAACCCGTTGTCCTACGATGGCAGCACCCATACCGACACCAATGCGACCGTGGTCACCGACCTCAACCAGCTCAACTCGGTGCTGTCCGGCACCGTACAGGGCGCGCCGATTACCGGCAGCCTGATGAGTGGCGGGCAGTTTGGCGCTGATGGCGGCTTCATCAAGTCGCTGGTGATTGACGGCACCACCTACACCTACGATCCGAAGGGCAACGGCGGTGCAGGCTCTTATGCCACCAGCGGTGCAGCGGATCGGGGCACCTTCGATACCGGCACCAACAGCATTACCGTGAAGACGGCGATAGGCGGCAGCATCGTGGTCAACATGGACACCGGCGATTTTACCTACACGCCGCCCAAAGACTCCGGCAGCGGCCAGGTCGAGCAGATCGGCTTCGTGGCCAGTGACAACGATGGCGATACCGCCAGTGCCAACCTGGTGATCAATGTCTACGCCAATACCGCGCCGGTTGCCGGGGCCGACCATATCATCAGCAACATTAACTCGAGCAGTATCACCGTGCCCGCCGAGGCGCTGCTGGCCAATGACAGCGATGCCAACAACGACCGACTCAGCGTGCCTTCGACGACCACCTTCGATACCGGTTGGGCGGCCAAGGGGGCCGGCTTTACGGTGGGCAGTGCTACACCGCCGACCGTTAGCTTCAATGGCACCAACAACAGCAGCGGTAACCAGTTGCGGGATTTACCGCGTAGTGCCTTCAGAGGCCCTGCAGATGCCATGACTGCCGCGCTGGTCGTCAGTGGTTACCTGGGAATGGTGACTAACGCCAATGCCAACGATGAGGACGTATTGACCGTCACCCTGAAAAAAGGCGAGACCCTGACCCTCGATCACAATCTGACGGCTGGCAACATCCTGATGGAATGGAAGGATGAAACCGGCAGCTACCAGACCATCGCTGACGGCGGCTCCTTCACTGCCAGCCATGCCGGCCTGTACAGCATCCACCTGGTCAACCTCACCAACCCTTCAGGTGGCAACGCCAACGGTTTTGAAAACTACGCATTGACCATGACCGTCGACTATTCCAACGCCCAGAACGAAACCGCCTACGGCACCTACACCCTCAGCGACGGGCATGGCGGCAGCAGTACCGGCAATGTCGATTTTGCTTACCAGGAGGGCAATACCCTTACCGGCACCAGCGGCGACGATACCCTGCTGGCGGGTACCGGCGACGACACCCTCAATGCCGGGGCGGGTAACGACGTGCTAGTCGGCGGAGATGGCAACGACTTCCTCTACGGTGGCGATGGCAACGACCTGTTGATCGCAGGTGCCGGTAATGACCTGCTCGACGGTGGCGCGGGTATCGACACCGCCAGCTATGCCGGCGCCGGCAGTGCGGTGACGGTCAACCTGAATACTGGCGGTGCGCAGAATACCGGTGGTGCGGGTAGCGACAACCTGATATCGATCGAGAACCTGATCGGTTCGGACTACAACGACAACCTGACCGGTAACGACAACGCCAACGTGCTCAACGGCGGGTTGGGCAATGACACCCTGATCGGAGGTGGCGGCGACGATGTGATGATCGGCGGCCGGGGTAACAACACCCTGACCGGCGGGGCTGGCAGCGATACCTTCCTGTATCAGCAGGGCAACACTGGCCACGATGTGGTCACCGACTTTACTCCGGGTACCGATCACCTGGACCTGTCGCAACTGCTGCAGGGTGAAAATACGACGACAGCATCGCTGGATGACTACCTGCACTTCAAGGTCACCGGCAGTGGCGCCAGTGTGGTGTCGACCATCGAGGTCAGTTCGGTGGCGGGGGCTGCACCGACCCAGACCATCGACTTGGCAGGGGTCAACCTGGCTCAGCACTATGGTGTGACCGCAGGCGCGGGCGGAGTGATTGCGGCGGGGCAGGACACGGCGACGATCATCAACGGCATGCTCAATGATCATTCGCTGAAGGTGGATACCGTATGACCCTGTAGATCTGGGGGGGCTCAGGACGGTCGCCGCAGGGTCTTCTGGCGCAAGATGTAGATGCTCACCAGCACCGCGCTGGTGAGCATGAACCCCCGTGCCCAGATCAACGGCACCAGATAGCACGACAGGCCGATGCTCAGCCACATCAGGCCGATGGCGTAGACCTTGCCTTTGAGGGGAATGCCTTCGCCACTGAGGTAGTCACGAATCCACGGCCCGAGCCGCGGGTGGTTGACCAGCCAGTGGTGAAAGCGCGGCGAACTGCGTGCAAAGCACGCAGCGGCCAAAAGCAGGAACGGGGTGGTGGGCAGTACCGGCAGGAAGATCCCGATCACCCCCAGCGCAACGCTGAGCCAGCCGATGGCCAGCAGCAGGTAGCGCATAGACGCCGACTCAGTGGTGGCGTGGCTTGAGCAGCGCCGGTTTTTCGTCCGGGGCGTGCAGCAGCAGGTACAGTGCGGTCAGCGCTTCCGGGATCTGCACGATCATGTCGTCCTGCAGGTTGGCGTCCTTGGCGATGTCTTCGAATTCTGGCTGTTCATCGAACAGACCGGAACCGACCATGATCGGCAGGAGCATTTCGCTGACTTCTTCTTCAGCGGTCTCGAACCAGGCCTCTTCGCGCATGAACACGCCTTCCATGAAGCCGATGCACCAGCCGCGCAGGTCGGAGTCGTCCGGGTCTTCACCGAGGTCGAGGTCGCAAGGCAGTTCGAATTCCTCGTCGCTGGCCAGTTGGCGGGCAACGTGGGCTTTGAGCTGGATCAGCGTGGTTTCGATGTCCTGACGCTGGGCGTCATCCTTGTAGTGCGGCTCTTCTGCGAACAGGGCATCGATCCATTCGCGCTCGGGGACTTCCTCGGCACCAATCGACAGCGCGGTCAGAAAGCCGTGAGCGGCCACGTAGTCCAGCGCCTCTTCGTGCAGCTCGTCGGCGTCGAGGAAGGCTTGCAGGCGGGTCAGTTGCTCGGCGAAGGACATTACGGGGCTACCTTGGGAATAAACGATACTGAATTCTAGCACCTTGCAGCGCAAACGAGGCAAAGGAAGACGTCTATCGCAGAGCATCCTGCAAGGCCGCAGGCTCCGGTATAATGCCCGGCTTTTATTCCAGGGCCCTTGCAACTTGGGGGTCGGGTAAAAGCCGCTTACGCATTTTCGGGTGTCGCCAGCGGGTTTTTCGTCCAGCCTGTGCCCAGGATGGTTCTGCGATTTTTGGAGTTTTTATGCTCGAACAGGCTCAGCGCGTCCTCAAGGACATCTTCGGTTACGACAGTTTTCGGGGTCGCCAGGGCGCGATCATCGAATGCGTGGCCAAGGGTGGCGATGCGCTGGTACTGATGCCCACCGGCGGCGGCAAGTCGCTGTGCTTCCAGGTTCCGGCCCTGTTGCGCCCGGGACTGGCGGTGGTGGTGTCGCCCTTGATCGCGTTGATGGATGACCAGGTCGCGACCCTCGACGAGTTGGGCGTGGCCGCCGCATCGCTGAACTCCACCCTCAGCGCCGAGCAGCAGCGCGAGCTGGCCGGGCGTATCCGCCGAGGCGAAGTGAAGATGCTCTACCTGGCGCCAGAGCGCCTGGTGCAGCCGCGCATGCTCGACTTCTTGCGCACACTCGACATCGCCCTGTTCGCTATCGACGAAGCCCACTGCGTGTCGCAATGGGGCCATGACTTCCGTCCCGAATACCTGCAACTGGGGCAACTGGCCGAACTGTTCCCGAATGTGCCGCGCATCGCCCTGACCGCCACTGCGGACATGCGTACCCGCGAAGAGATCGTCACCCGCCTGCACCTGCAGAACGCCGAGCGCTTCCTGTCGAGTTTCGACCGGCCGAACATCTTTTACCGCATCGTGCCCAAGGAACAGCCGCGCAAGCAGTTGCTGGCGTTCCTCGGCGAGCGGCGCGGCAACGCCGGTATCGTCTATTGCCTGTCGCGCAAGAAGGTCGATGACGTCGCCGCCTACCTGTGCGAGCAGGGCTTCCCGGCCTTGCCCTACCACGCCGGCCTGCCTGCCGAGACCCGCGCGTCGAACCAGCGGCGCTTCCTCAACGAGGAAGGCCTGATCATGGTCGCCACCATTGCCTTTGGCATGGGCATCGACAAACCCAACGTGCGCTTCGTTGCCCACCTGGACCTGCCCAAGTCGCTTGAGGCCTACTATCAGGAGACCGGTCGCGCCGGTCGTGACGGCTTGCCTGCCGACGCCTGGATGGCCTACGGCCTGCAGGACATGGTGATGCTCAAGCAGATGCTGCAGAACTCCGAAGGCGACGAGCGCCACAAACGCATCGAGCAACACAAGCTCGACGCCATGCTCGCCCTGTGCGAAGAAACCCGCTGTCGGCGCCAGACCCTGCTCAATTATTTCGACGAAGAGCTGCCCCAGCCGTGCGGTCACTGCGACAACTGCATCGATGGCGTGCAGACCTGGGATGCCACCGAGCCCGCGCGTCAGGCGCTGTCGGCGGTGTACCGCACCGGTCAGCGCTACGGCGTTGGCCACCTGGTGGATGTCTTGCTGGGCCGCGACAACGAAAAGATCCGCAACTTCGGCCACGAGAAACTGGCTGTGTACGGCGTTGGCAAGGACCGCTCCGAGCACGACTGGCGTTCGCTGTTCCGCCAGCTGGTCGCCCGTGGCCTGGCCGATATCGACCTGGAAGGCTACGGCGGCCTGCGCCTGTCCGACACCTGCCGGCCGTTGCTGCGCGGGGACGTCAGCCTCGAGTTGCGCAAGGACCTCAAGCCACAATCCAGCAGCAAGGGTGGCAGCAGCAGTGGCGGCAGCCCGGCCAGCCAACTGGTGCGTGGCGATGAGCGCGAGCAGTGGGAAGCCCTGCGCACGCTGCGTCGCAAGCTGGCCGAAGAACATGGCGTACCGCCGTATGTGATCTTCCCCGACTCGACCCTGCTGGAGATGCTGCGCAGCCAGCCCACCAGCCTCAGCGAGATGGGCCGGGTCAGTGGTGTCGGTGCGCGCAAGCTGGAGCGCTACGGCGAAGCCTTCCTCGAAGTGCTGGGTGGCGGCGTCGAGGCGCCGAAAATCGTCACCGACCTGCGCCACGAGCTGGTCAGCCTGGCCCGCGCCGGCATGACGCCGATGCAGATCGCCGGGCAGCTGAACTGCAGCGAAAAGAACGTCTACAGCTTGCTCGCCGAAGCCATTGGCCGCCAGGAACTGTCGCTGGACCAGGCCCTGGACCTGCCGGAAGACCTGTTGGGCGAGATACAGGATGCCTTCCTCGATGGCGAGGGCGAGTTGCCGCCGGTGTCGGCCATTGCCGAGCAGTTTGGCGGGCGAGTGCCCGAAGGCGTGTTGTATTGCGTGCGGGCTGCGCTGGCCGCCGAATTCGAGATGTAAACCCGGCTTTGTCATCATTTATAACGATTATCGAGTCACCGGCAGCTGTATGAGCCTTGCCTGTGGCTCAAGGTCATGGTTAGCTGACTAATAATTAGTTCTGATGATGAGTTTTACTATGCCGTTGACCGACCAACATAAATTCGGGATGCAGCTGGCACACATGTCCCGCGGCTGGCGCGCCGAACTCGATCGCCGCCTGGCCGGGTTGAATCTGTCCCAGGCCCGCTGGCTGGTGTTGCTGCACCTGGCCCGTTTCGACGAGGCGCCAACCCAGCGTGAGCTGGCCCAGAGCGTCGGCGTCGAAGGCCCGACCCTGGCCCGCCTGCTCGACAGCCTGGAAACCCAGGGCCTGGTCCGCCGTCAGGCGGTACTGGAAGATCGCCGGGCGAAAAAAATCCTCCTTTGCCCGCCGGCCAAGCCGTTGATCGACCAGATCGAAACCATCGCCAACGCCTTGCGCGCCGAACTGTTCGTCGGTGTCGACGAAGAGGAACTGCGCATTTGCATGCGCGTCCATGCGCGGATCCTGGCCAACCTGGAAAAGTCCTGAGCACGCCTCAGAAGGTGTGGCCCAGGTTCAGGTACATCGCCTTCTGATTCTCGCTGTTGGCCCCGTAGCTGAAGTTCAGCGGCCCAAGGGGCGTCTCGAAACCGACGAAGATGCTGGCTGCATTGATGTAGCCACTGTCGAACTCGTTGTCGTTGTTCCAGGCCCGACCGCGTTCCAGCGAACCGCCCAGGTACAGCGGGAAGTCCAGCGGCAGGTAGGCACGCGGGGTCAGGCGGCGGTAGTAGACCACGCGCATCAGGCTGACGTTCTGCCCGGACACCGAATCCTGGCGAAAGCCCGACAGTTGCCGGGCACCGCCGAGCACGAAGCTTGAGGTGACCACCTCGGCATCATCCAGGGTCCTGCCGTAACGACCGCCCACCACCCAGGTGTTGGGCCCGCTGCTCATGGCCTTGTCCAGTTTGAGATCCCATTGCCGGTAGCGTTGGTCCGAACCCAGGCTTTCTTCGTACTGGCGCAGGGTCAGGTTGATGTCCTCGCCGCTATGGGGGAAGTAGACGTTGTCGAGGGTGTCGAACGAGTACTTGAGCTCGTAGAAGCCTTCGTTGAAGCTGAAGCTTGGCAAGTCCTGATCACCGATACGCACGTCAGCCTTGCCCCAGGCCTGACCTACGCCGAAACGCACTTCGCCGCTGTTGCCGATCTGCCGGCCCAGATTGAGGCCGAAGCCGTAGCGTTCCAGGCGGTACTCGGCAATCGGGTCGTCGTCCAGAGTGGCTTCGATGTTTTGCGAGCCCAGGTCAATGTACGGCGCGATGAAGTAGCGCGAGCCGGCATCCAGCGGTTGGTAGAACTCGCTGTACAGCTCCTGCTGGTCGCCGATCTGCGCGCGGGTCAGCCATTCGGCGCCGAGGGTGTTGATACCGTTGACCCGGTAGCTGGCGCCGATGTTGAAGGCGCTGTCGCCGCGCATGTCGTCCGACAGGTTCAGGCCCAGGCGCAGGTAGTCGGTGCCGCCACGACGGCCACGGGCGTTGATCACCAGGGTGTTGTCGTCACCCTTGTGGACCACGCGGTACTGCACCCGGTCGAAGTAATCGAGGCCGTACAGCGTGCCCATGTCGGTCTGCAGGCGGCCCAGTTCCAGCGGCTCGCCGATCGGTTGGCGAATGTAGTAACGGATCACGTCGTCGCTGACTTTCGAGTCGTTCTCGATGCGGATCGAGGTGATTACCGGGGTGCGCTGATTGGGAGAGCGTGCGGCCAGCAGCTCTCCATCGGTAGCCTGCGGGCGCTTGAGCACCGCCAGGCGAGCGTCCAGGGCGCGGGCGGCGCGGTAGCCGGCGTCGATCATTTCCTGGGCGCGACCGAAGTCGGTGACGCCAAAGCTCGACAGCGGTGGCTGGATGAGGATGTCGTCGCGGTGCAGGGCGGCCAGTTGCTCTTCGGAGTTGCGTCGGGTCATCAGGGTGATTGACTGGTTGAGCACATCGACCACGGTCGCCAATTGCTTGCGGTTGCGCAGCGGGGTGCCGATATCGACGACGATGGCCACGTCCACGCCCATTTCCCGCGCGACATCCAGAGGGATGTTGTCGACCATGCCGCCATCGACCAGCAGCCGGCCATCGAGCTCGACCGGGGCGAACACCGCCGGGATCGACATGCTGGCGCGAATCACCTGGGGCAGGTGGCCACGGCGGAACACCACTTTTTCGCCGCTGGCGATGTCGGTGGCCACGGCGCGGAAGGGGATCGGCAGCTTGTCGAAGTCGCGAGTGTCGCTGGTGTGGGCGAGCATGCTTTCCAGCAGCAGCGCCAGGTTCTGGCCCTGGATCACCCCCAGCGGCAAGCCCAGGCTGCCGTCGTCACGAAAGCTGAGCTTCTGTTTGACGAGAAAGTCGCGGTCGTCCTGTTTGCGCCGGAACGGCACGTCCTTGCGCGGCGGGGCATCGGACAGCGCCTGCTGCCAGTCGATGTTCAGGGCGAGTTTCTCCAGCTCGTCGATCTTGTAGCCGGAAGCGTACAGGCCGCCGATTACCGCGCCCATGCTGGTGCCGGCAATGGCATCGACCTTGATGCCCTGTTCCTCCAGGGCCTTGAGTACGCCGATATGGGCCAGGCCACGGGCAGCACCGCCGGAGAGCACCAGGCCGACTTTCGGTCGGGGCGCTTCGGCTGCCAGCAGCGGGAAGCAAACGAACATCAGCAGCAGGGATAACAGCAGGCGGTGCATCATGGCTCTCGGAGCGAAGGCTAAAGACCGCTAGTATAAGCGCGCCCACCTGTCAGGAGACCTTCAGAGTATGTCTGCGCCTAAACCGGAAATTGTCATTACCTATTGCACCCAGTGCCAGTGGCTGCTGCGTGCCGCCTGGCTGGCCCAGGAACTGCTGAGCACGTTCAGTGACGACCTGGCCCGGGTGGCCCTTGAGCCCGCCACCGGCGGCACCTTCCGGATCACCTGTGATGGCGTGCAGATCTGGGAGCGCAAGGCCGATGGCGGCTTTCCCGAAGCCAAGGTGCTCAAGCAGCGGGTCCGCGACCAGATCGACCCGCAGCGCGACCTTGGCCACAACGACCGCCCCTGAGCCTCAACCGCTGGCGGCAGCGGCTTTGACCGGCGGGTTGCTGGCTGCCAGCCGACTGGAAATGACAATGGCGAGGATGATCAGTGCGCCGCCCAGGAGCATGCGCAGGGTCGGCGTTTCGGCGAAAATCAACCAGGCCAAGGCAATGCCGTAGACCGGCTCCAGGGCAAATACCACGGCGGCGGTGCGGGCCTTGATCACCGCCAGGCTGGCGACGAACAGGCTATGCGCCACGCCCGTGCAGAAGACGCCGAGCAGGCCTATCCACAGCCAGTCCATGGCGCTGACGGCGCTCAGCGCTGGCGCTGCCGCGGGCAACAGGCACAAGGCGACCACGGCGTTTTGGCACAAGGCTGCCTGCACCGCCGGAATCCGCCCGGAGCCGGCGCGGTTGGTCAATGACAGCAGTGAAAACAGCAGGCCCGAGAGCAGCGCCCAAAGCAGTCCGCCGGTGGCCTGGCTGGCCAGGTCGAAGTCCGGTGTCACCAGCACCAGGCCGATGCTCACCAGCAGCACCAGAACGATCTCGTTGCTGCGGATACGTTCGCGAAACAGCAACCCTTCAAGGATCACGGTGAAGGCCGGGAAACTGGCGAAACCCAGGGTGGCGATGGCGACGCCGGCGACTTTCACGGCGATGAAAAAACTCACCCAGTGCCCGGCCAACAGCACGCCACCGAGTAGCAGGCGGCGCCAGTCCTGAGCCTGCAGGGGCTGCCAGGCCTTGCGTGCAAAGCCTGCGAACACGGCCAGGGCCAGTACGGCGAAGGCGGCACGGCCGAAGACGATGATTGCAGGTGCGGCGCTGGCCAGCTTGCCGAACACGCCGGTGAGGCCGAAGAACAGTGCGCCGATGTGCAGGGCGCCGAGGGCAGTGCGGTGATTCATGGTGATCCTTGTGATAGAGCAGGGCAGCGGCGCCAGTTTACGGGGGCGGCTCTGCCACTGTCTGTCGCGGTCCTCGCGTCAATTGTCTGCACAATCGCGGCGCAGGGCGCCGGGGGAGCGGCCAAAGGCCTTGAGCATGGCGGCGGCAAAAGCGCTTTGCGAGCTGTAGCCGACCTGGCAGGCAATCTCGCCGATCGGCAAGCGGGTATCGCGCAGCAGTTGCCGGGCACGCAGCAGGCGGCGCTGGCGCACATAGTCCATGGGCGTGACCCCGCATTCGGCCATGAACCGCGCATGCAGGCGTGCGCTGGACAGCCCCGCCAGTCGCGCAAGGTCGGCCACCTGCAGCGGGTAGGCGGCGTTCTGCTCGATATAGGCGTCGAAGCGGGCGTAGGGCAGTAAGGTGGTCGCCGCAGTTGGTATCGCGCCGCGGTTCAGGCTGGCCAGCAGCAATATTGCGCCCTGCTGGGCAATCAGCGGGTCGTCGATCGGGCTGGCGGCCAGCCAGTCGACCAACTGCTGCTGGCGATGGTCCAGGTTCAATGGCCCGGCGCGGTCCAGCAGGCGCTGGCTAGCATCCAGGTGCCCGCCCAGAGATTGGCTCAGCCAATTGTCGGCGGGGACATCCAGCACCAGGCAGTCGCTGCCGACGGCACTGCCGCAGGTGTGATGGCTGCCAGCCGGAACCACCATCAGGTCCTGGCGGTGCAACTGCGCGCCGCGGCCTTCAACCTCGAACTCCAGGCGCCCGCGCAGGCCGAACACCAGTTGTGGGTGTTCGTGGCTATGGGCAATCAGGTCGTGGCGATAATGGCGCAGGGAAAGTATCGGGCCGCTGCTCATCGAAGGTTCCTCCGGCAATCGCAGCAGTGTACAGGCAAGCAGGCGGGCCGGGCATGTCATCAGACCGACACCTGGCGGTCACGTTCGATTCACTGCTGCTTGGCAAGCTGGCGCAAACCTTTCCGGAGCCTGCCGATGACCCGTGCCGAGCTTGCCAGACCCTCGCGCAAACAGCGCGTGCGCACCCTGTGGATCTCGGATGTGCACCTGGGCACCCGGGATTGCCAGGCCGAACACCTGTCGCAGTTCCTCAAGGGCTACCAGGCCGATCGCATCTACCTGGTCGGCGACATCATCGATGGCTGGAAGCTGCGTGGCGGTATGTACTGGCCCCAGGCGCACACCAACGTGATCCGCCGGCTGCTGACCATGAGCAAGCGCGGCACTGAGGTGATCTACGTCACCGGCAACCATGACGAGTTCCTGCGCCGCTACTCCAAATTGGTGCTGGGCAATATCCAGCTGGTCGACCAGGCCGAGCACCTGACCGCCGATGGCCGGCGCCTGCTGGTGATCCATGGCGACCAGTTCGACGTGATCACCCGCTATCACCGCTGGCTGGCGTTTCTCGGCGACTCAGCCTACGAGTTCACCCTGACCCTCAACCGCTGGCTCAACCACTGGCGTGCGCGCTATGGCTACGGCTACTGGTCGTTGTCGGCGTACCTCAAGCACAAGGTCAAGACCGCGGTCAGCTTCATCAGCGACTTCGAGGAGGCCATCGCCCATGAATGCGTCAAGCGCGGTTTTCACGGCGTAGTCTGCGGGCATATCCACCACGCCGAGATCCGCAAGGTCGGCGAGGTGGACTACCTCAACTGCGGCGATTGGGTCGAGTCGTGCACGGCGCTGATCGAGCACTGGGACGGCAACATCGAACTCTATCGCCTGGCCGACGCTCAGGCCGAGGCCGCCCGGCGCCTGGCCGGGCTTGAGGAACTGGTTGATTCAGGCGGTGGCGGCGGGCTGCTCTAGCGCGGCCTTGTAGATCGATTGCCGAGGCTGGGCGAACAGGCGCTGCAGCATGGGCTCGAAGAAGCTCAAGGGCAGGCTGTCGTAGCCTGGATCGAACGCCGCAGCATCGTAACGGGCGCAGAATTCGATGGTTTGCTGGTACTGCGGGTGGTCCTGGAATTGCTCGCGCAGGTGCCGGTCCATGCCCAGGTGATGGAAGAAGTAGTAGCCCTGGAAGATCCCGTGTTTTTCCACCATCCACAGGTTTGCCGGGCTGATGAAGGGCTTGAGGATGGCGGCGGCGATGTCCGGATGGTTGTAGCTGCCGAGGGTATCGCCGATGTCGTGCAGCAGCGCGCAGACCACGTATTCTTCATCGCGGCCGTCGCGCCAGGCACGGGTCGCGGTTTGCAGGGAGTGGCTGAGGCGGTCGATGGGGAACCCCCCGAAATCACCGTCGAGCAGGCGCAGGTGCGCCAGGATGCGATCGGCCAGCTGGCTGGCATAGGCCCTGAAGTCCTCGGCGATGATCGCCCAGTCCTGTTCGGTACCGTCCTGCATGTGGTTGAAACGGGCCTGCTGATTCATCGGCGCTCCGAAACGCGAGGTTTCAGGGCACTGTACCCGTACCGTTGGTCGGGGCAGTGGCCGCGCGGGACGGGTTTCTGACCTTGTGGGCCGAAATCAGAAGCTGACCTTGCCGCGCAGCATGTCGCGGTACATGGCGAAGTCGCCGATCAGGCTGTACAGCGGGTGTTTGAAGGTAGCCGGGCGGTTTTTCTCGAAGAAGAAGTGTCCGACCCAGGCAAAGCCGTAGCCGGCAAACGGCAGTGCCAGCAGCAGCAACCAATTACCGCTGCCCAGGGTAAAGGCGAGCAAGGCGATAACCAGGCTGGTACCGACGAAATGCAGGCGGCGACAGGTGGGATTACTGTGCTCACCCAGGTAGTAGGGGTAGAACTCGGCAAAACTGCGAAATTGCTGAGGGCTGGTCACGACACTGCTCCAGGGTCTGGTCGATCTGACGAAGATACACGGCGTGGAGCCTGATCTGAGTCTAGAGTGAGTAACACTACAGAGCAGTGACAATAGGCGCCAATTGAGTATCCTTTGAGTTCGCCGCAGGAGCGGCTTGTCGGTAAGAAAAGAAGCCAGCCATGAGCGAAAGAACCACTTCAGCAAGCTGGGCATCAGGGATCGTCAAGGCACTCGAACTGGAAGGGCTCGATTGCCGCGCCATGTTCAAGCAACTTGGCCTGGATTTCGCCGCGCTAGACGACCCCGACGCACGCTTCACCCAGGACTCCATGACCCGTCTGTGGCAATTGGCGGTCGAGCTTTCCGGCAACCAGGCCATCGGCCTGAACATGGCGCGAGTGGTGCGCCCGGCGTCCTTTCATGTGGTCGGCTATGCGCTGATGTCGAGCCGGACCCTGGCCGAAGGCTTCGAGCGGCTGGTGCGTTACCAGCGGATCATCGCCGAAAGCTCCGACCTGAGTTTTCGCCTGGAGCCCGACGGCTATGCGCTGATTCTGACCGTTCATGGCGATCACCTGCCACCCACCCGGCACAGTGCCGAGGCCTCGCTGGCCTGCGCCCTGTCGCTGTGCAGCTGGCTCAGCGGGCGGGTGATCCAGCCGCGCCGGGTGCTGATCCAGGGGCCGCAGCCCAAAGACCTTACGCCGTACAAGACCGCCTTCCATGCGCCGCTGGTGTTCAGTGCGCCTTACGATGCGCTGGTACTCGAACGCGCCGACATGGAGGCGCCGCTGCCGACCGCCAATGAGGCCATGGCCACGTTGCACGACCGCTTTGCCGGCGAATACCTGGCACGGTTTTCGGAAAGCCGCGTGACCCACCGCGCGCGCCAGGTATTGTGTCGGGTGCTGCCCCAGGGCGAGCCCAAGCGTGAAACCATCGCCCAGGCCCTGCACCTGTCCCAACGCACTTTGCAGCGGCGTTTGCAGGAGGAGGGTACGAGCTTTCAGACGCTGTTGGACGACACCCGCCGCGAACTGGCCGAGCAATATCTGGCCCAGGCCAATATGACCCTGCTGGAGGCGGCCTATCTACTGGGTTTCGCCGACCCGAGCAATTTCTTCAGGGCCTTCCGCCGCTGGTTCGATGTCACCCCCGGCGAGTACCGGGCACGCTTGAACGGGGCCGTGGCGGCCCCGGTAGAGAGTGAGCCGGTCAGTGACGCCAGAACGCCGGCATGCACAGCACCAGCACCGTAATGATCTCCAGGCGCCCGAGCAGCATGCCGAAGGCCAGGATCCACTTCGCGGCATCCGGCAGGGTAGCGAAGTTGCCCGCCGGACCGATGGTTTCGCCCAGGCCCGGGCCGACGCCCGACACGGTACTGGCCGCGCCGGTCAGCGCAGTCATCCAGTCCACGCCCAGCAGCGACAGGGCCAGGGCGATGACGCAGATGGTGATGGCGAAGAAGAACGAGAAGGTCAGGATCGAACGCACGATTTCTTCGTCGAGCCGGTGACCGTTGTACTTCTGCTTGATCACCGCCCGCGGGTGAATCAGCTGGTTCAAGTTGGCCTTGAGCAGGATGTAGGCCACCTGAAAGCGGAAGATCTTGATGCCGCCTGCGGTCGAGCCCGAGCAGCCGCCAACAAAGCCCAGGTAGAAGAACAGCATCAGCGAGAAGTTGCCCCACAGGCTGTAGTCGCCCAGAGCGAAGCCGGTGGTGGTGACCACCGAGGTGACGTTCAGGGCCACGTGGCGCAAGGCGTCGAGCCAGTGCAGGTTGGTGGTGGCCCAGTACCAGGTGCCGAGCACCAGCCAGGTGGCTACCAGCATGGCCAGCAAACCCTGGACCTGCTGGTCCTTGATCAGCGCCTTGCGATTGCCACGGATGGTCGCCACATACAGGGCGAACGGCAAGCTGCCGAGAATCATCACCACCACCGCGACCCAGTGCACCGCCGGCATGTCCCACTTGGCCAGGGACTGGTCGGAGGTGGAGAACCCGCCAGTGGAAATCGCCGACATGGCGTGGTTGATCGCATCGAAGGGGTTCATCCCGGCCAGCCAGAACGCCAGGGCGCCGAGGGTGGTGATGCCGATGTACACCAGCACGATCGACTTGGCGACCATGTGCGAACGCGGCATGACCTTTTCCGAACGGTCCGAGGATTCGGTCTGGAACAGGCGCATGCCACCGATGCGCAGTAGCGGCAGGATCGCCACGGCCATGGCGATAAAGCCGATACCGCCGAGCCAGTGCAGCAACGAGCGCCACATCAGGATGCCCGGCGACATGGTGTCCAGGCCGCTGAGCACGGTGGCGCCGGTGGCGGTGATACCGGACATGCTTTCGAAAAAGGCGTCGGTGTAGCTGATGTGCTGGGTGAGCAGGAACGGCAGGGCGGCGAAGATGCACACCACCAGCCAGCTGCTGACCGTCAGCAGGTACATGTCGCGCGGGCGCAGGTGCACGTGCTCGGGGCGGCCCTGGATGACCAGGGCAAGGCCGGCAATGAAGGTGATCATGCTGGCCCAGAGGAACGACGGCAGGTCGCCCGTGCGGTCGAAGATCACCAGGGTGGCCATGGGCACGACCATGCTGATCGCCAGGGTGATCAGGAAGATGCCGATGATGAAACCAATGATCCTTAAGGTCGGCAACGCCATGTGATCTGCTCTGACTCGAAACGGAAGGGCGCCATTCTACCTATGGACCTTTTTAAGTAAACGCTAGAATAGCCCGACATTAATTCACAAGGGGTAGCCAATGGAGGCTCTCGACGCATTGCTCAACCGTGTTTCGGTTCCACGTCTGCTGGATCCGGCACCCAATGACGCACAACGCGAGGCGCTGTTTCAGGCCGCCCTGCGTGCACCGGACCACGGCCAGTTGCGGCCCTGGCGCTTTCTGACGGTCGAAGGCGAGGCACGGGCAAAGCTCGGCGAACTGCTCGCCGAAGCGGTACAGCTCAATGGCGAAGCCAGCCAGGCCGCACTGGACAAGGCCCGCGCCATGCCATTGCGGGCGCCGTTGCTGGTGGTTGTGGTGGCGCGCCTGCAGGATCACTTCAAGGTGCCGGCGTCGGAACAGCGCCTGGCGGCCGGTTGCGCGGCCCATGGTATTTTGCTGGCGGCCCATGCGCAGGGGATCGGCGCGGTGTGGCGCACCGGTGAGCTTTCGTACAGCAAGCATGTGGCCAAGGGGCTGGGGCTGGCCGATAGCGAAGAGATCATCGCCTTTCTGTACCTGGGTACCCCGCAAAATGAACCGCGCACGGCGCCGGTGCTGGCGACGGCTGATTTTGTCAGTGCCTGGGGGTAAGGTTTTGTAGGGGCTGTACCGGCCTCATCGCCGGCAACGCCGGCTCCCCGTTAGCCTGTGTGCACCGGACCTGTGGGAGCTGTTCTTGCCAGCGATGGGCTGCGCAGCAGCCCCGGCAATCTCAAGCCTTGCCCGGCCCGGCCAGCGGCAACTCCAGCCGGGCAACAAAACCGCCCTCTGGGTGATTGCCCAGGCTCAGGTTGCCGCCATGGCGCTCAGCCGCCTTGCGCGCAATGGCCAGGCCCAGACCATGGCCGGCGGCGCTTTGCCCGGGCGCACGGTAGAACGGCTCGCCCAACTGTGCCAAGTGCTCTGCGGCCACTCCCGGGCCGTGGTCACGCACGCTCAACACAATCTTGTCGTTATCGCGCACCCCGGTGATTTCAATCGGCTGCCCGGCCGGGTTGAAACGCATGGCGTTGCGCAGCAGGTTATCCAGCGCCCGCTCCAGCAATGTCGGCCAGCCTTGCAGGTTGAGCCCGGGTTCATGCTGCAGCTGGATCTCCTGCTCGGGCGCTGCCAGTTGCGCGTCCTTGTGTACTGAAGCCAACAGCGCGTCGAGGTCCACCGGCTCCGCCCGCGTTTGTTCGGCATCGACCCGGGCCAACACCAGGATTTCGCTGATCAAGGCTTCCAGGCGGTCGCACTCGCGGGTCAGGCGCGGCCACAGGGCCTGGCGCTGCTCGGGTTCGGCCCGTTCGGCCAGGGCCAGGGCAATGCGCAGGCGCGCCAGCGGCGAGCGCAGCTCATGGGAAACGTCACGCAACAGCTGACGCTGGCTGCCGATCAGGCTCTGCAGTCGTGCGCCCATGCGGTTGAAATCGTTGGCCAGGACGCCGAATTCGTCGCGACGGTTGGCCAGGCGCGCCAGGCTGTTCTGCTGGTAGGTGGTCTGCCCCAGGTCGTGCACGGCACCGCGCAGGCGGCTCAGGGGGCGGGTAATCGACAGGGTGACGAGCAAACTGAACAGGGTCAGCACCACCAGGGCAATCCCTAAGGCACTCAACGGCCAGAGCAGGCTGTCGCGGTGCCAGGCGTCGAGTTCCGGGTGCGGGATGCGATAGATCAGCAGGTAGGTCTCTCCGCTGTCGGGGCTGGTGTATTCCTCGGTCAGCCGTCGCCATGGCAGGTGCCGCTCATCATTGTGCCGGCGTGCCTCAAAGGCGGCGGCGCGGCGCGGGAAGGTGCCGGGGACGACCGCATCGCCACTGTCATTGAGCACCTGCACGTCGATGTTGTAGCGGCGCTTGCGGTGTTCGAGGTAGCGCTGGGCGTACTCGGGCCCTTGCTGCTCATAGTGCTGGGTCCAGTTCTTGGCCAGGGTGTTGAGGCCCGGGTGGCGGCTGAGAATCCAGGCGTCCTGATTGAGCATGTGGCCAAGCAGGATCGACAACCCGGCAACCAGGGCGATGGCCAGCCAGAAACTGGCCAGGATGCGCCAGAACAATGAACGCAAAAGAGGCACCTCTAACGGAAAAAGCCCGGCTTGCTGGGGCAGGCCGGGCGGGTGGCTGACAGCTTACTGGGCCTTGTTGGCTTTTTCAGCTTTCCAGGCTTTGAACTCGGCCCATTCGGCGCTGCGTTCATCCTGTTTCTTCATCATTTCGTCGAACTGTTTTTGCTGGTCGGGTTTGAGCAGGGCGCGAATCTCGGACTGGGTCTTGTCCTTCTTGGCCTTGAGCTCGTCTTTGAGGGCCTTCTGGTCAGCGGCCGGGAGTTTTTCCAGGTAGCGCTGGGTGATTTCGTGGCGGCTTTTCATCTGCTCGCCCATCAGCGTGCCGATCTGCTGGCGCTGTTCGCGGCTCAGGTCCAGCTGGGCGAAAGGCGCTCCACCGCGGTGGTGCTCGCCGTGGCGCGGGCCGTCGCCATCAGGCATGGCCATGGCGACGGTGGGCAGGGCGGCAGCGAACATCAGGGCGATAAGGGTCTTGCGCATGGTGACTCTCCTTTCTGAGGCCGGTCGTTACCGGATGTGCCCAGTCTAGGGAGATCAAGGTCAGCGGCGGTCAGGCAAGGGTAAAGCTTGGGTAAAGATGCCGGCGCGCCGTGCTGACATTACAGGCTGTAGTAATAACCGCGGCTGCGCAGGGCAACGATGCGCGGGCGGCCATCGGCGTGCGGGCCGATCTTCTTGCGCAGGTTGCTGACGTGCATGTCCAGGCTACGGTCATACAGGGTCAGCTTGCGGCCCAGGGCGAGTTGCGCCAGTTCCTGCTTGTCCAGCGGCTCGCCGGGTTGGCGCAGCAAGGCTTCGAGAATGCGGCTTTCAGAAAGGGTCAGGGTCAGTTCGTGCTCGTCGATGCTGACCACGCCACGGGCCGGGCTGAAGCACAGGTCGCCGATTTCCACCTGGCTCGGCGTTGCGTTCGGATGGCTGCGGCGCAGCACGGCGCGCAGGCGGGCGGTGAGTTCGCGCGGGTCGCAAGGTTTGGCAAGGTAGTCATCGGCGCCCAGTTCCAGGCCGAGAATGCGGTCCAGCGGCTCGCCCCGGGCCGACAGCATCAAGACTGGCAGTTCGGTGTGTTCGCTGCGCAGTTGCTTGAGCAACTCAAGACCGCTGCCGTCGGGCAGCATCACGTCCAGCACCACGGCGGCAGGCGCCTGTTCGGCCAGGGCCTTACGGGCACTCTGGCCATCGTGGCAGGCACGTACCACGAAACCTTCCTGGGTCAGCCAGCTGCCGAGCAGCTCGCAGAGTTCCTGGTCATCATCAATCAGTAACAGCTCGCTCATGACTCACTCAATTCAACCATTGCCGACGCTTTCTGTGTCCGCCACTGGCAAAGATACCGCAGAGTGCCGCAAACAGGGCAACTGCGCCACCAATCAGGAACCATTGTTGCTGGTCGGTGATGAGTTTCGGTGCGGCGCTGGCCTGCAATTCCTTGAGCGCCAGCTTCAGGCGCTGGTTTTCCTGGCGCAGGCGGGTGAGCTGGGCGCTTTCGCGTTCGCTGTCGGCGTTGTGCAGTTGCTGGGTCAGGGTTTCGCGCAGGCGCTCGCTTTCCTTCAGGCGCTGTTGCAGCTCGGTAATCTGGCTACCGGCGCTGAGCGACAGTGGGGTGCTGGAGCCGGCGGGCTCTTCGGCCTGGGCCAATGGGGTCAGCAGCAACAGGCACAGCAGCAGGGACAACGGACCTTGACGCATCGGAACTCCTGATTCCATTGAGTGGTACAGGAGGTTGTCGGCCATCAGGCGAGAATAATGAGCAATCGCGAAGAGAAAGCTGCAAGGGGCGGTGCGCCGAGACGGGCACCGCCGCTGCTGTTTACGGCAGGACTTGCTTGAACGGCTTGACGATGACGTTGGCGTAGACGCCGGCGGCGATGTACGGGTCGGCATCGGCCCAGGCCTGGGCGGCGCTCAGCGAGTCGAATTCGGCGACGATCAGGCTACCGCTGAAACCGGCGGCGCCCGGGTCATTGCTGTCGATGGCCGGGTGCGGGCCAGCCAGTACCACGCGGCCTTGCTCCTTGAGCTGCTGCAGGCGTTCGATATGCGCCGGGCGCGCGGCCAGGCGGTTTTCCAGCGAATCGGCTACGTCTGTGGCAATGATGGCGTAAAGCATGTCATTCCTCGTGCTTGGGAGTGGAAGGCGGAGTGGTCGGGTCGCTGTCGTGCAGGTGACGGGACAGGTAGACGCCCTGCGCCACCAGGAACAGCACGGTCATGCCCAGGCTGCCGAACACCTTGAAGTCGACCCAGAAACTCTGGAAGGTGAAGGCGACGAACAGGTTGGCCGCGCCACAGAACAGGAAAAAGCCGATCCAGGCGATATTCAGGCGCGTCCATACCGGATCCGGCAGGGTCAGGGCATGGCCCATGATACGCTTGATCAGCACCCGGTCACCGATGAAGTGGCTGCCGGTAAAGGCCAGGGCGAACAGCCAGTTGACCACTGGCGCCTTCCATTTGAGGAAGGTTTCGCTGTGGAAGGCCAGGGTCAGGCCACCGAACACCAGGCAGGCGACCAGAGTCAGCCACTGGCCTTTCTCCAGCTTGCGCTGGCGAATGAACAGGGCGCCGTAGACCACCAGCGAGCTGATGATCAGCATCGCCGTGGCGCTGTAGATGCCACCGAGTTCGAAGCTGTGCCCGGCGAATTCGACGGCACGCGGTTCGAGCTTGTAGACGATGAAGAACAGGAGCAGCGGGATGAAATCGATGAATTGTTTCACAGTGGCAGCCAGAAGCAGGATGTGACGGCATAATAACAAACATCAATGACAGCGAAAGCGCCACCTATGAATGTTGATCTGCACTGCCACAGTACGGCCTCCGACGGCGCCTTGTCGCCGACGGCTCTGGTTGCCCGGGCCCATGAGCACGGGGTGCGGATGCTCTCGCTGACCGACCATGACACCCTCGAAGGCCTGCTCGAAGCCCGCGCCGCCACCCAGGCCCTGGGCATGCAGTGGGTCAGTGGCATCGAGCTGTCGTGCACCTGGGGTGGCGCGACCATCCACGTGCTGGGCTACAACTTCCCCCTCGATGCCGCGCCGTTGCAGGCCGCCGTCGAGTCGTTGCACCACGGCCGCTGGCTGCGCTCGGAAGAAATCGACCGACGGTTGGCGCTCAAGGGCATGAAAGGCGCGCTGGACGGTGCACGGGCCATTCAGCAGGAGCTGGGCGACAGCGGCAATGCCCCGGCACGGCCGCATTTCGCCGAGTACCTGGTGCGCGCAGGCTACGTAAAAGACCGCGCAGAGGCCTTTCGCAAGTGGCTGGGGGCCGGCAAGCTGGGTGATGTGAAACTGCATTGGCCCACCCTGGAAGAGACCGTCCAGACCCTGCGTCAGTCCGATGCCTGGGTCAGCCTGGCCCATCCGATGCACTACGATTTAACCCGCAGCAAGCGCCGCCGGCTGATTGCCGACTATATTCAAGCAGGCGGCCAGGCACTGGAAGTGGTCAATGGGATGATGCCGGCCGAGCAGGTGGGCACTATGTCCATCCTGACCCGTGAGTTCGGTCTGCTGGCCAGTGCCGGCAGTGACTTCCATGGCCCTGGCACCTGGGGTGAGATCGGTGTCTACCGGCCGTTGCCAGAGGACCTGCCACCGTTGTGGCGCCGATTCAAACATGAGCAGCCTATCGCGGCAGTCTGAACAGGAAGAGAACGTGAGTCAGTTTTTCCAGATTCATGCGGAAAACCCGCAACCGCGCCTGATCAAACAGGCCGTCGAAATCATTCGCAAGGGCGGTGTGGTGGTCTACCCAACAGACTCCTCCTACGCCATGGGTTGTCAGATCGGCGACAAGAACGCCATTGAGCGGGTGCGTCGCCTGCGTCAACTGGACAAGAACCACAACTTCACCCTGATCTGCTGCGACCTGTCGCAGATGGGCCTGTTCGCCAAGATCGACACCGCGATCTTCCGCCTGCTCAAGGCCCATGTGCCGGGGCCGTATACCTTCATTCTCAACGCCACCCGCGAAGTGCCGCGCCTGCTGTTGCACGAAAAGCGCCGCACCATCGGCTTGCGCGTACCGTCCAACCCGATCGCCCTGGCCCTGCTTGAAGAGCTCGGCGAGCCGCTGATGAGCGTCAGCCTGATCATGCCCGGCGAAGACGAGCCGATGACCGACCCCTACGAGATCCGCCAGGCCCTGGAGCACCACGTCGACCTGATCATCGACGGCGGCTTTGGCGACCTCAAGGCCTCCACCGTGATCAACCTGGCCGGTGACGAGCCGGAAGTGATCCGCGTGGGTTGCGGCGACCCTGCGCCGTTCATGGTCGAAGCGTGAGCCAGGCGACGACCACCAAAGCGAGCATCGACCCACAAGGCGCCCAGCAGGAACTGCCGCTGGTGCTGGTGTATGGCGAAGCCATGACCGAGATGCCGGTGGACCTGTACATTCCGCCGGATGCCCTGGAAGTGTTCCTGGAGGCCTTTGAAGGCCCGCTGGACCTGCTGCTGTACCTGATCCGCAAGCAGAACGTCGACATCCTCGATATCCCCGTGGCGCAGATCACCCGCCAGTACATGGGCTACGTCGAACTGATGAAAACCGTGCGCCTGGAGCTGGCTGCCGAGTACCTGGTGATGGCAGCGATGCTGGCCGAGATCAAGTCGAGGATGCTGCTGCCGCGTTCGGCCGAGATCGAGGAAGAGGAAGCCGACCCGCGAGCCGAACTGATCCGCCGCTTGCAGGAGTACGAACGCTTCAAGGCCGCTGCCGAAGGCATCGATGGCCTCAGCCGGGTCGGCCGCGAGGTGATCGTGCCGCGCCTGGACGCCCCGCAGGCCAAGGCGCGCAAGCTGTTGCCCGAGGTCAGCCTGGAAGAACTGCTGGTGTCGATGGCCGAGGTGCTGCGCCGTGGCGACCTGTTCGAAAGCCACCAGGTCAGCCGCGAGGCGCTGTCGACCCGCGAACGCATGAGCGAAGTGCTCGAACGTCTCAAGGGCGGCGGCTTCGTGCCCTTCGTCGAGCTGTTCACTGCCGAGGAGGGCAAGCTCGGGGTGGTGGTGACCTTCATGGCGATTCTCGAACTGGTCAAGGAATCCTTGATCGAACTGGTGCAAAATGAGCCTTTCGCACCGATCCATGTCCGCGCCCGCGCCGAGTAACAACTGAGCCAACCCATGAACCTGAACGAACCGCGCGACCTGGCGCCCCTGCTCGAGGCCTTTTTGCTGGCCTCGGGCAAACCGCAATCCCTCGAGCGCCTGTATGAGCTGTTCGAGGAAGCCGAGCGCCCGGAGCCTGCGGCGTTCAAGAAGGCCCTGGAGGTGCTGCGCAAGTCCTGCAACGGCCGCGCCTTCGAGCTCAAGGAAGTGGCCTCGGGTTACCGCCTGCAGATTCGCGAGGACTACGCTCCCTGGGTCGGCCGGCTGTGGGAAGAGCGCCCGCAGCGCTACTCCCGCGCGCTGCTGGAGACCATGGCACTGATCGCCTACCGCCAGCCCATCACCCGCGGCGAGATCGAAGACGTGCGCGGGGTGGCGGTCAACACCAACATCGTCAAGACCCTGCTCGAACGCGAGTGGATCCGCATCGTCGGCTACCGCGAAGTGCCCGGCAAGCCGGCAATGTTCGCCACCACCAAGGCCTTTCTCGATCACTTCAACCTGAAGAATCTCGACGATCTGCCGCCACTGGCCGAACTGCGCGAGATGGAGCCTGCGCCTGAACCGCTGCTGGAGCTGGACGACGCGCCGGTACCGGCGCACCTACAGGCCCTGGCCGATGCCAGTGCCGAGCCGCAGGAGCCCCAGGAAGAAACCAGCTTCCGCAGCCTGTTGACCGAACTGGACGCCATGGAAGAAGGGCTCAAGACCGATTTCGATGACCTGGTCGACGACACCCAACTCGACCTCGACGACGAGCCGCTGGAATCCGAACCGCAGACGCCGCATCAGTAACCCTGGCCTTCGAGCGGATAGTCGCGGCAACTTTTGCAATTTCGGCTAGTCTCAGGTGCGTTCACGCCGTGATCAGCGTATGATTCGCGACCCGTTTTGGCGCTTGTTCGCCAAACCAGATTTTTGTAAATACACCGGGAGGTGCCCAGCATGAGTGAAAAAGACCTGCAAGAAACCCAGCCATTGCCGCCATCAGGCGAGAAACTGCAAAAAGTTCTCGCGCGTATCGGCGTGGGCTCGCGCCGTGACGTCGAGGCCTGGATCGGCCAGGGCCGGATCAAGGTCAATGGCGTCAATGCCACCCTTGGCCAGCGTGTTGACCTGCACGATGCCATTTCGGTCGACGGCCGCGTGATCAAGCGCGAAGAAGCCGCCGAAACCGTGCGTCGGGTGATCATGTATAACAAGCCGGACGGCGAGATCTGCACCCGTGACGACCCGGAAGGCCGTCCGACCGTGTTTGATCGCCTGCCTCGTCCGAAAGAAGGCCGCTGGATCAACATCGGCCGCCTGGACATCAACACCACCGGCCTGCTGATGTTCACCACCGACGGTGAGCTGGCCAACCGCCTGATGCACCCGTCCTACGAAATGGACCGTGAGTATGCGGTGCGTGTGCGTGGTGAAGTCGACGAAGACATGATTGCCCGCCTCAAGGCCGGTGTCGTGCTCGAAGACGGCCCGGCGCGGTTCACCGATATCCAGGAAGCACCGGGTGGTGAAGGTTTCAACCACTGGTACCACTGCGTGGTAATGGAAGGCCGCAACCGTGAAGTGCGTCGCCTGTGGGAATCCCAGGGCCTGGTGGTCAGCCGCCTGAAGCGCGTGCGTTTCGGTCCGGTATTCCTCAACTCCGACCTGCCGATGGGCCGCTGGCGCGAAATGAGCCAGCAGGAAGTCGACATTCTTGCCGCCGAAGTGGGCCTGACGCCTGTCGCCATGCCGACGCTGAACCACAAGTCCAAGGACAAACTGGAGCGCTTGCAGCGCAAATCCACCCGTCCTCTGGGTCGCGGCGAGCGCGTGCGCACCCTGCGTCCGGCACAGGATGCCGCCACCGGTGAGCGTCCTGCACGTCAACCGCGCGGGGAAGCCGAGCGCCCTGCACGCCAACCGCGTGCTGAAGCCGAGCGTCCAGCCCGTCAGCCGCGCGGCGATGAGCGTCCAGCTCGCCAGCCACGGGGTGAAGCCCCACGCAAGGACGGCGGTCGTGGCAGCGCCGTGGCTGAGCGCCCGAGCGACATGAACAAGCGCGGCAAGCCGGCGCCCAAGCGTCCGGGCAGCACCCGTAACAAGCCACGCCCGTAATTGGGGTGGGTAGGCGCGGGGCAAGCCCGCTCCCACAGTGTTAAAGAAGCCAACCTTAGGGTTGGCTTTTTTTTGGTTCTTCACGGAATCCTGGGTTGGGGGCGCGAGCTTATCCATTCACTGTGGCGCTGCTGCTGGCAGCAGCGCCACAGTGAATGGATAAGCTAGAAACCTCAACATCCCAACCCAAGGATCATAGCCCCCGGCAACCCGTGAAGAACCTTTTTTTGCCTGAAATTTCCTTGTCTTACAGACACTTCCGTAAGCGGTGGAAAGTTTTTACACCATATTGTAAATAAATCGTTACAAATGCCTGCCCATTATCGGGGGCTGGCTGCAGATTTTTTCGGCTGTAAACAGAACTTGCCGAAATGCCCGGGCCAGGGCGGTTTACGTGACCGTCAACGGCTTGTTCGGCAGCGCCGGGAGCGGTGAGATAGGCGCCATTGCCGCGTGCAAAGCCAGGGCCGGAGAGCCGGGCATTCAATAAGAACAAATGGAGGCGCCATGTACGCCAATTACCCCCCCAGGCTAGATCCCTTCCTCAGGACCGGTGCGTTTTGTCGTCAGACAGTCACGCAACGTGTTGACCCCTGCGCGTCTGTAGGGGTATACAATGCGCCGCGTTTTAACTGTGACCCCAATGCGTACCGCGCACTCTTGTTGACACCCGGCTGATTCGCCCACGGCTTTTGCCCTGGATGGGCAGCAGTTGTCCAAGATACTCAAGGTAATCACCTTGTTAATTCCGCTGCGCCACGAGCGCGGTGGGTCCGATTCCGTCACAGATAAAAACAAGCAGGTGACTTCGTTCATGAGTGGACAAAACACACATTCAGGCGAGCTGAAACGCGGCCTGAAAAATCGCCACATTCAGTTGATCGCCCTGGGCGGTGCAATTGGTACCGGGCTGTTCCTGGGATCGGCCGGGGTGATGAAGTCGGCGGGCCCGTCGATGATTCTCGGCTATGCGATCTGTGGCTTCATCGCCTTCATGATCATGCGCCAGCTTGGCGAGATGATCGTCGAAGAACCGGTAGCCGGTTCTTTCAGTCACTTTGCGCACAAATACTGGGGCGGTTTCGCCGGCTTCCTGTCGGGCTGGAACTGCTGGATGTTGTACATTCTGGTAGGTATGTCGGAGCTGACCGCGGTCGGCAAGTACGTGCACTACTGGTGGCCGGAGATCCCGACCTGGGCCTCGGCAGCCGCCTTCTTCATCCTGATCAACGCGATCAACCTGGCCAACGTCAAAGTGTTTGGCGAGGCCGAGTTCTGGTTTGCGATCATCAAGGTGCTGGCCATCGTCGGCATGATCGCCCTGGGCAGCTGGATGCTGGTCAGCGGCAGCGGCGGCCCGCAAGCGTCGGTGAGCAACCTGTGGGAGCACGGTGGCTTCTTCCCGAATGGGGTCAGCGGCCTGGTGATGGCCCTGGCGATCATCATGTTCTCTTTCGGCGGCCTGGAAATGCTCGGTTTCACCGCAGCTGAAGCCGACAAGCCGAAAACCGTGATCCCCAAAGCGATCAACCAGGTCATCTACCGCATCCTGATTTTCTACATCGGTGCCCTGGTGGTGCTGCTGTCGCTGACCCCATGGGACAGCCTGGTCACCAGCCTCGACGCCGCCGGCGGAACTTACGGCGCCAGCCCGTTCGTCCAGGTGTTCTCGCTGCTGGGCAGTGATGTTGCCGCGCACATCCTCAACTTCGTGGTCCTGACCGCGGCGCTGTCGGTGTACAACAGCGGTACCTACTGCAACGCCCGCATGCTCTACGGCATGGCCGAGCAGGGCGACGCCCCGGCGGGCCTGGCGAAAATCGACAAGCGCGGCGTGCCGGTGCGTTCGATCCTGGCCTCGGCGGCGGTGACCCTGGTTGCCGTGGTACTGAACTACTTCATCCCGCAGCACGCGCTGGAGCTGCTGATGTCGCTGGTAGTAGCCACCCTGGTGATCAACTGGGCGATGATCAGCTACTCGCACCTGAAGTTCCGCCAGCACCTGGACAGGACCGGCCAGACGCCGCTGTTCAAGGCGCTGTGGTACCCCTACGGCAACTACATCTGCCTGGGCTTCGTGGTGCTGATTCTGGGCATCATGCTGATGATTCCGGGCATCCAGGTGTCGGTCTACGCCATTCCGGTCTGGCTGCTGGTGATGGGCGTGTGCTACAGCCTGAAAACCAACCGCAGCAAAAACCTGGAGGCTGTCGCTGCCAGTTCGCTGAAGCGCTAAGCCACAGTTGTTGCAAAGACGCCCCGCACTGCGGGGCGTTTGCGTTTACAGGTAGATGATTTCAATGGTTGCCGAGCCATCCAGGGGAATGTCCTGGCGCAGGTCCAGGTCCTGGGTCGGGGCGATCACTGGCTGGATGTTGATGGTGGTGTTGAAGTTGCGAAACGGCACCGGGCCCTTGGTGCTGTTGTCCTCGTCGGTGAAGGCCAGCAAGGTGGTGCTGGCGATGCTGTTTTTCAGGCTGCTGGCGTTGCTCCAGTAGGTGCCGCCGCCAGTGGACTGGGTGAGGTAGACCACCGGGAGCTGGTCGGCACTGACATCCTGCGGGTCGAACACCACCTCGTACAGGCCGATCGGATTGCTTGAGGCATCGCGCCCCAGGCCATAGAACACCATGGAATTGACCAGCGAGGTGCCGTCACGGTTGTCATGCATGAGCAGGGCGTAGCGTGCCGGGCTGTCGCAACTGATGCTCAGGTTCAGTTGCCGGGTCGGCAGACGGGTACGTTTTTCGGCATTGAGCGACTGGGCGGAGATCTTGCCGTAGTTGACCACGCCATTGTTCGACAGATGCGGCGTGCAGGCCGCCGGGCGGATCTGCCATTGCAGCGCCAGGTGGGTGGAGGTGTCGCTGGCCGGCGCATGCAGCTGGCCATTGCTGCTGCTTTGAATCACGTCGCGCACGTTGAACGCCGCAGCGGCCAGTTCGGCATCCACGGTCAGGGTCAGAGTCAGGGTGCGCCCGCGCAGCGGCTGGCCAGCGCGCACCGGCACCAGGCCTTGTTGTGGGCGCCAATCCAGGTTGGCGCTGGCGGGGCCGGGCACGGCACCGGGATGGGCCAGCAAACCCAGTTCGACCGACTCGCCGTCGACTGCGGCGTTGCTCGCACGCAGGCGGTAGTGGCTGCCCTCGGCAAGGCGCCAGCGCTCGTTGTCGAGGGCATCGGCCCTGAAGAACAGACTCAGGTCCTGGTCCGAGTTGCAACTCAGGCTGATTTGCGTGGTTTGCCCGGGCAGGGCCAGGCTGGCTTGCTGCGGGTTCAGCCGGGAACGGTCAAGGGTGCCATAGTCGAGCACGTCGGGGCTGCTCAGCAGTCGGCACTCGTCGGCGTGGGCTGTCTGCGACAGCTGCAGGCCGGTCAGGCCGAGGATCAGGAGGGGTATTGCTTTCATGGACGCGTCCTTGGCAGGGCGGGCGAGGCCCTGCGCTGTGGTCGAAAGGGGCTGCCGTCTGGCGTCATGTCGTCGATCAGGGGGGCTAGCTGCAGGTGCGCTGGGCGCTGCTGTAATAGGTATCTCGCGGCGCGTTCGGATCGGCATCGAGGGTGACCCGGCATTCGCGGGCCTGCGGGTCGCTGACGATCAGATGGCTGATCGCTTCGCTGTTGTCGATGAACACCAGGCCACCGGGTTGCACCAGGTTGATGAAGCGGCCGCGGTCATCGAATACCGAGGCGCCGGCGGTGATGGCTTGACCGCGGTTGTCGGTCAGGGTCAGCAGCATCCGGCGCACGCTCCAGGCGTTGAAGGTCAGGCGCGGTACCGCGCCACGGCTGGCCTTGAGTACCGCGGCGCCTTCCTCGACGTTGACGTTGATCGGCAGGCTCTGGCTGTCCACCTCGACCGGGCTGCGGCCGTAGGCACTCAACGAAGGAATCACCGCGCGGCCGCCATAGTCGGTCCATACCGGGCCGTTGGCGGTGCTCGCCTTGACCCCCGGGGTATCGGTTACGGTGAGGATCGCAAAGGTGTCGCGGATCGGATAGGGCGAAGGGGTGATGCCGTTTTCATGCAGGGCCAGGCCACCGCGCAGGCCGATGTTGTAGTTGGCGTCGTCACCGTTGCCGGCGTAGTTCAGGTCAAGCTGGGTGTAGCGCGGCAACGCCGAAATACCGGCGCTGGCCAGGTTGTTGCCGTCGCCTGAGCGGTGTTCGGCACCCAGCCGGTAACCCAAGCTGTCGCTGACCTGTTCGGTGTAGTTCAGTGTGCTGGTGGTGCCGCTGTCGCGATTGCGCACGCTGCCACGCACCCGGCCTTTGCTGCCCAGGGGCAGGCTGACGCTCAGGTACACAGCGTCATCGTTGTTGCCATTGTTGTTACCGACCGACTTCTCCACCGTTGCCGAGACACTGACACCGTTGTAGCTGTTGCCCCAGGACAGGAACAGGCGCTGGTTGCTGTCGTGTTCGTAGTAAGTGGTCTGGGTGTAGCCAAGGCTGAAACTGCCGATGCTCGGGCTGGCCCAGCGCAAGCTGGTACTGAGCTGGTCGCGGTAGCTGGAGGGGTTGCTGTCACTGTCGCGCACGGTGCTGTCGAGCAGTTCGCGAAAGCCGCGGCTGCGGTGGTTGCCGGCGATCAGGCTCGACCATTGTTCGTGCAACTGCCAGTTGAGCTGGCCACCCAGCTGGACCCCTTGCTGATCCAGGGTCGTGGCCTGGGAGCCGAGGGCGAACGCCTGGCCGCTAAGGGCCGGGGTCAGGGCGCCGTCCAGGCTCGCACCCAGGCTGCGGTAGCCCTGGGCGACGATCAGGCCGCTGCTGAGGCTGGCGGTCTGGCCGATGGCGGCGCTCTGGCCGAGGCTGAGTACCGCAGGTTCGTCGTTTTCGTCGCTGTAGCTTCTGACCACCCCGGCGCCGACGCTGAAGCCACTTTGCAGCCGTGGCGCCGCCGCCAGGTTAGCCGGAACGCGAAAGCTGCGCTGCTCGCCATTGGTTTCGATCACCGTCACATCGAGGTCCGAGCGTGAGGTCAGACGTGGAATGTTGCTGATGCTGAACGGTCCTGGCTGGACCACGGTGGAATACAGCAAGGCACCGTTCTGGCGAATCTCCACCCGCGCCTGGCTGTTGGCGATGCCTTGCACGCTGGCGTTGTCCAGTTGCGAGAGCAGACCGTACTCGGGTGTGAGTTGTGCGCCGATGATCTGTGCGCCGTTGAGCACCGGGTTGACCAGGCTGATCTCGCCGGCCTGAAACAGGCTGCGGGTGCGGGCGAAGCTGCGTTGTACGTAAGTGTCGAGCATTTCGCTGTGCACCCGGCCATCGGAGCGGCTGTGCACCTGGCGGCTGCGCAAAATCCAGTTGTCCATGTTCAAGCCGATTTCGGTGTTGGCCGCGGCATAGCGGCTCGACTCCCCGGCATAACGGTTGAAGCTACCGAACACGTCGTAGTTGAACAGGCCGGCGACGCCGCCCTGGCTGTAGCCGTCATCGATGTCGCTGCGCCGCTCCAGAGCCTGGTCGGGCACCAGCAGGCTGACCAGGTGCTGGCCCGGGTCCAGTTCAACCTGGGTGTGCGGGTAGGCTTCGCTCAAGTCGCGGCAGTCCGGTGCCCGCGGGATCTGCAGGTCGTCGTTGACGGTTGGCCAGTCGGCCGGCTTGTTGATGCCGGCCAGGCGCAGCAGGGCGTCGTCGAAACACAGTGCGCCATTGGCGTCGAAGCGCGCCTGCAGCGTACCTTTGTCGCGGCCGTTGACGCTCAGGCGCACTTGCTGGCGCCCGGGGGCAAAGCGTGCCTGGCGGCCGAACAGCTGCGCCAACTGCGGATCGATGCCGCGCAGGCGCAGCACCTGCTGGTCGAACACGGTGGTATCGTTACCTTGGGCTTCGTTGGCGGCGCGGGCGGGCTTGATGCAGTCCAGGCTGATCAGGCCCAGGCACAGGCCGACCAGCAGATGATCGCGGCAGTTGGCTCTGCTCTTGTTAAGGTCGGTGGCGTTCACTGGATGCTGGCCTCGAAGGGGTCAGTGGCAAATCCGTACACAGTCGCCGGCTGGAAACGTACGGAGGTGGCGGTGGCGGTGCCTTGCGGCAGGTCGATTGACAACTGCTCGTTGGCCAGCAGGTAGCTGCGTGGCAGGTCCAGGCGCTGCTGGCCGGGGCTGAGCAGCAGCTCGCGGCCCATGCGCACCACATAGGGGGTGTTGTTTTCTACCCGCAGTTGATTGCCGTCCAGGTGCCAGGTCAGGCCTTTCCACGGCGTGCTGTTCTTCGCCAGGCCCTTGGGGTGCAGGATCACCGGCAGGTTCTGGCGCACGCCAAAGTTGACCCGCATGCCGGTACTGGCGCCGGGCTGCTGTTCGCGGATGCCCTCGAAGATCACCCGGCGCAGGCGTTGCTCTTTGAGCGGTTCGGTGCCGACATAGTGGAACAGCACCTGTTGCTCCTTGCCGGCTTCGACGCGAGCAACCGTTGGCTGGACCACCATCAGGTTGTCCTGGTCTTCGGGCAGGTTCTCGATGAACACCGCCAGCAGAGAAGGGCTGGGGTCGGTGTTGGTGACCACGAAAGCGCTGCCGGCGGCCTTGGCCTCTTCGACGATGACCACCGAGGTTTTTGGCACCATGCCGTCGGCCTGGCTGGTGGATGACAAGGCAAGTAGAAGAAACGCAGGCAGCAGTCGGCCCGCAACGGGGTTGCGTAAAGGATTCATAGTTTCACGTTCGCTATCGGCGCGCGACGCGAGGCCCCTTGAGTCAACTCCATTGAGCTTCAAGCAGGGGCGGCGCCGGCCGGGCGTGTGTCAGGAAGGGACGAACATCCGTTATTCACCCCTTATGGAATTAGAGGTAAAACACCTCGAGGGTCGCGCTGCCGGCGAGCTGAATGTCGTCGTTGTAGGGCAGCGATTTGTCTACCAGCCCGCGAACAATCAGGTTGGTGCTCAGGTTGCTTCCCGCAATAGGGGTTGTGTCGCCGAAGGCAATACGGTGATCAGGGTAGGTTTGGCTTGGTTTCATAGCGCCCAGGGCGGTCGCCCGCCAGCTTTGGCCGGCGTCTTCCGACACCAGTATGGTGCGCGTAATACCATCCAGTTGTGGGGGGGTAAACTGTAGGGCGACCTGGCCAATGTCCTGGTTGTTATGCTTGCCCAAACCAAAGCTACCGCTCCCTGAGCCGTTGGTATTGTCGGTACCAATAAGCGCAAATGATGTTGAGGCATTGCACTCAATGGTCAGGCTCAACTGTTTTACCGGCAGCTCGTAGTAAGAGCCTATCTCTGGCAAGCCTTCAACGGATAGGCGTCCATAGTCAACCACCCCGTTGTTGCCCAGTAGCGGTGTACAGGCTGTTGGGGTAAGGGTGCCGGTAATGGTCAGTTCGGTGGTAGAGGCCATGGCATGGCTGCACGCCAGGCCCAGAAGGATGGAAAGGGTGATTACGGACTTTTTCACAAGTGATTCCTTGTAGGGTGGCGAAGGCTTCTGTGTCCTTTATCGCCTGTTGCTCAAGAGTGCGGTTGATCAGAGGTAGACGATTTCGAGGGTGCTGCTGCCATCGAGCAGGATGTCGTCGTTGAACGACAGGTCTTTGGCAATACTGGCCTGCACAGCCATGTTTGCATTGAGTTGGGTGGCGGCAACCGGAGCGGTTGCGCCAAAACCTACGCGGTAGTCAGGATAGGAGACCGAGTCGAGCAGCCGCGCGTTGGTTATTGGACTCCAGCTGGTACCACCGTCCTGTGAGGTCAAGGGTCCGTGCTGCTGGCCGTCAAGCTCGGCGCCTGTAAAGATCATCGAGTAGGTCCCGATGGGCTGGGTCTCGTGCAGGCCCATGCCAAACCCGAGCGGGTTGGTGGTGCTGTCGCGACGATTGTCGGTGGCGATCAGTGCAAAGGGGGTCGAGGCGCCGCAAGCGACAGTCAGGGCCAGGGCCTTGTCTGGAAGGTTGTAGCCGCCGGCGGTTTCTTCCAGGCCTTCGACATTGAGGCGGCCGTAGTCGACCACACCGCCATTGCTCAGGGTCGGGGTACACGCCGAAGGCGTAATGGTGCCGGTGATGGTCAGGTCGGTGGTCGAGGCAAAGGCCTGGGTGCCAGCGAGGGTCATGAGCAGGGACAGGGTCAGTACGGATTTTTTCACTTGGTTTTCCTTATGTGATGTTGGTGTTGGGTGTTACGGGGGTCCCGTTTTGCGGGCACAAGCACGCCGTCCCTGTTTGCCGGAAACAGGGCGGATGTCAGCGTCTGCCGGGATTCTTCATGGCCGTAAGGCCATTTTTGTTCGAGGTTACGATTGCGCTACAGGTACCGGACCTCCACGGTCAGGCTGCCGTCCATGAGGGCCTGGTCGATATGCTCGACGTCGTTGCGAACCCAGCCGTTGACTGCCAGCCCAAGGGTCAGTAGTTGCGCCGGCGTCGGAGTTGCCTGGCCACGAGTGGCAAAGCCCAGGAGCACGTTGGGGCTATCACCCAAGTGCTCGAGCAGCGCGGCGGACAGGCGTTCCCATGTGGCACCGCGGTCTGCTGAGTACAGGGTTTCTGCCGGGAGGTTGTCGAGCGTCACCGCGCTTCCGACCCAGCCGGCGGTGTAGTGCCCGATGGTGTCGCCGCTGGGGGCGTTGCCCAGGCCGAAAGACCAGGGGTCGCCGGTGGAGGAACTGTCGCGTCGATTGCCTGTGGCCACCAGCGCCAGCGCTGTTGGGGCCCCACAGCTGACCTGCAGGGTCAAGGAGCGTTGGGGTAGCAGCGAGTGGTTGGGCATGCCCGGCTCGATCGGCAGGTCGGCGATCTTGATATCGCCGAAGTCGACACGCCCGCCTGCAGACAGTGTCGGGATGCAAGCCGTTGGCGTGATCATGCCGGTCAGGCTGACATCGGTGCTGCTGGCATTGGCGCCGGCACTGACAAAGGTAAGCAGCGCCGTCAGGGTACACAGCCGTTTTTTGCTCATGGTTCGGTCCTTTGAAAGAGAAGGAACCTCCGGGCCGTTGCGCACTCTTTGGTAGCATCGACGCCGGAAGGCTTCAGTGGCAGTGATCGATTGCTCGAACATGCCAGTTACCAGGGGCAAACCCTGATTTTGTGTCATCCGTGACGATATTTCTGACGCATTGTTTGAGCGTTTGGCGATGCGAATGCCAGCATTTATGTGCTTTTCTTACGCTTGCCCGGCTCTAAGCAGCATGGGTAGTGTGCCCTGCGGCTGGGTTTGTGTTTTCAGGGTGCCGATTATGCCCAATAAAACGTTCTTGTAAAGAGGTGGTGATTGAAAAATTGTGCTTCCGACGCGCCGAGATCGGTAGAGAGCGGAGAGCGACTGCGCCAGGAGCGCACTCGCCTGGGGCTGCGGCAGGATGATTTTGCCCGGCTTGGTGGGGTCAATCGCAATACTCAGGGCAGTTACGAAAAAGGTGAGCGCAATCCCGACGCCGCTTACCTTGCTGCGGTAGCCGCGGCGGGTGTTGATGTTCGTTATGTGATCACCGGAGTGCATGCCATCGATGCTGGCACTTCCTTGAGCGAACCGGAGCAACGCTTGCTGGCCCAGTACCGGTCGTTGGCTGTACCTGACCAGGAAGTTGTGCATAGAATCGTCGGCGCCATGCATGACGTGAAAAATAGTGGCTCATAGCCATAAACTCAGATTTCCTACAAAGCTCTCGGAACGGTCCTAGTTGGGCCGCAGAGGTTTGCTCGTACTGTCGATGCGTACTCTCGATAGGGAAGGATGATCATGTCGGAGCATGCAAGCTGCGCCCCCCTCAAGGACAGTTTCACTGTGTCTGCCGAAGCCTTGAGCGATATTGAAAGCGATCTGTTGATTTTGTTTCGCCAGTTGAACCCAGGCGATCAGGACTGTGTGCAGCGTGTGGCCCAAGTGCTGTTTCAGGGGGCGCAGGCAGGCAGTGGCAACGTGTCTTGAGCGCTGCAGCGGCCTGCGTGTTTCCTTTTAAGGATGTGTGATGTTGCAGTTATCCGACGCGGTGCAGATACCGGACGACGAGATTGAGTTGACCGCCATCCGTGCCCAGGGCGCGGGTGGGCAGAACGTCAACAAGGTCTCCAGTGCTGTGCACCTGCGTTTTGACACCCAGGCTTCGTCGTTGCCAGCCTTCTACAAGGAGCGCTTGCTGGCCCTGCGTGACAGCCGTATCACCCGAGACGGGGTGATCATCATCAAGGCCCAGCAGTATCGGACCCAGGAGCAGAATCGTGCCGATGCTTTGGAGCGCCTGCGAGAGATGATCCTGGCTGCAACCAAGGTCGAAAAGGCGCGACGCCCGACCCGTCCGACCCTGGGTTCGAAAACCCGGCGCCTGGACACCAAGAGCAAGCGTGGGGCGATCAAGGCCGGGCGCGGCAAGATTGATTACTGAGACAGCTGCTTTGGTGGGTGCAGTCGGGCCTGGCGATACAGGTACAGGCTCAGCAGCAGGCCGCAGAACGAGGCGCCAGCGGCAAAGACAAAGATCGAGGCAAAGCCGAATCCGGCGGCAATCGCACCCGCCAATGGCCCGGTGATACCCAGTGACAGGTCGATGAACAGCGAGTAGGCGCCCACGGCCGCGCCGCGGTTGGAAGCGGAAACCAGATTGACCGCTTCAACTCCCAGGGCCGGAAACACCAAGGAGAAACCAAAGCCGCTCAGCGCCGCACCGGCCAGGGCCAGCTCGGCGCTTGGCGCTTGCCAGAGCAGCAGCAGGCCGAGGGTTTCCACAGACAGACAGGCAATGGCCACCCGGTAACCGCCAATGCGGTTGATCAGGTTGCCGAACAGCAAGCGCGCGCCGATAAAGCAGGCGCCGAACAGGCTCAGGCACAGGGCGGCGTTGTTCCAGCTGTGGCTGGCGTAGTACAGGGTGATGAAGGTGGCGATGGTGCCGAAGCCGATCGAGCCCAGGGCCAGCCCCGAGCCATGGCCGAACACCCGGCCAAGTACGTGCAGAAACGGCAAGCGTTCGCCGGCAACCACCGGTGCGGCGGTTTTTTGCCAGGCTAGGGCCAGGCCCAGCACGCACAGCAATAGGATGCTGGCGCCCATGCTCCACAAACCAAAGTGTTGTACCAACTCCACGCCCAGCGGTGCGCCAATGGCCAGCGCACCATAGCTGGCGATGCCGTTCCACGAGATTACCTTGGCGGTGTGCTGCGCTCCTACACGGCCAATACCCCAGCCAATCGAGCCGGAACCCACCAGGCTTTCGGCGCTGCCGAGCACCAGGCGGCCGACCAGCAGGCTGGTCAGGCTCAACCAGGGCGCATGCTGCAGCCAGGCGGACAGCAGCATGAATACACCGCTCAGACCGCAGCCGGCCAGGCCATACAGCACAGCGCGCTTGCTGCCCTGGTTATCGATGATACGGCTGGCATAGGGGCGGCTGAGCAGGGTGGCCAGGTACTGCACGCTGATCACCAGGCCCGCGACCACGGCGCCGAACCCCAGGTCGTTATGCACATAGCCGGGCAGCACGGCCAGGGGGATGCCGATGTTCAGGTAGCCGATGAAGGTAAACAGGACGATGGAGACGACTTGCAGGGTGACCGCAAGGGAGCGCGGTGAGTCGGGCATGTGCGGGCTTTCGTAGAAGAGGAATTCTTGACGGTGTGAAAACGTGTTGACGGGGTGGTCCCTGCATCAGCCGTTTTCACACAGTCTGATCGTTGCGCGATTATTCCTGGTCGGCGCTGGAAGTTTCGTCGCCGTCGTGGTCAGCCTGGGCTGGTTCGGCGCTGTGAGTGGCAGGAGTCTGCTCTTCTGGGTTCAGGCTTGGGAAGGGAAGATTCGGGATTTCATGCATCTCGTCGTTCCTCGCAAGTGTGTGGAAAGGCTGCGCAAGGCGCGCATGGGCTTGTAAAAGCCAGTGCAGGATACAGGAGTCTGAATGACAGTATGAATTTTCCTGCTTGGTGGTAGACCTTCAAACTGAATCGCGGGGCAAGCCCGCTCCCGCAGACGCTAGCAATCTGTAGGAGCGGGCTTGACCGCGATGGCTTCAGCGACAGACGTCGGCGATGGCTGCAGCCAGTGCTTCAAGGCGTGCCGCATCCGCCCCAGCGATGTTTGCCCGGCCAGTGCCGACCATATACACGCTATGGCGTTCACGCAGTTGCTTGACCTGCTCCGGCGACAAACCGGTGTAGGAGAACATCCCGCGTTGCTCGGCGATATGCGCGAAACGCTCGCTCAGGCCGTGGGGTGCCAAGGCCTCGACCAGGCCGACCCGCAGCTCGGCGATGCGCTGGCGCATGGCATCGACTTCTTCGACCCACAGGCGCTTGAGGTCGGTGTCACCGAGGATCTGCGCAACCACCGCCGCACCATGATCCGGTGGCGTCGACCACAGGTTGCGAGCCAGCAGGGCCAGTTGGCTGCGTACATCCAGCAGCTTTTCGGCATCATGGCTGCACACCAGCAGGGCGCCGGTGCGGTCTCGGTAGAGGCCGAAGTTCTTCGAGCAGGAGCTGGTGATCAGCAGCTCAGGCAGTTCGGCAGCGAACAGCCGTACCGCCCAGGCGTCTTCTTCCAGGCCATCGCCAAAACCCTGGTAGGCGAAGTCGATCAGCGCCAGCAGCTCGCGGCGGCGCACCACCTCGAGCACGGCGCGCCAGTCATCCTGGCTCAGGTCGAAACCGGTCGGGTTATGGCAGCAGGCGTGCAGCAGCACCACATCACCCTTGGGCGCAGCTTCCAGGGCGGCCAGCATGCCGACGACGTTCAGACGGTTGTCTGCACCGACGTAGGGGTAGTGACTGACCTTGAGGCCAGCGCCAGCGAAGATGGTTTCGTGGATTGGCCAGGTCGGGTCGCTCAGCCAGATGCCGCGGCCCGGCAGGCAGTGCTCGATGAACTCGGCCGCCAGGCGCAGGGCACCAGTGCCGCCTGGCGTCTGGGTGGCGCCAGCGCGTTGGTTGCTGAGCAGCGACGAATCGCTGCCCAGTACCAGCTCGCTGATCAGTCGGCCAAAGGCCGCATCGCCATGACCACCGACGTAGCTCTTGCTGGCCTGCTGCTCAAGCAAGCGCTGCTCGGCCTGCTTGACCGCAGCCGGGATCGGCGTCAGTCCCTGGGCATCCTTGAACACGCCGACACCGAGGTCGAACTTGTTCGGGTTGCTGTCCTTGGCGTATGCCTCCATCAGCCCCAGGATCGGATCTCCCGGGACGCGCCCAATGGCGCCGAAGTGCATTACTTGCGACCTTCGGCGGTGCTGGCGACCTCGTCGGTGCGCGCGGCCATGATGAAATCGTTACGGTGCAGGCCCTTGATCGAGTGGCTCCACCAGGTCACGGTAACCTTGCCCCACTCGGTCAGCAGGCCTGGGTGATGACCTTCGGCTTCGGAGATTTCGCCAACGGCATTGGTGAAGGCCAGGGCGTGCTTGAAATTCTTGAACAGGAAGACTTTTTCCAGCTGCATGATGCCGTCACGGACTTCGATGTTCCAATCCGGGATCTGCTTGATCAGTACCGGCAGTTCTTCGTCGCTGACCTGTGGCGCATCGGCACGGCAGGCTTCGCAGTGGGCTTGGTTCAAGGCGTTCATAAGGTTTTCCGCAAGTGGTTTGTTATTGGTTTGCAAGGTCGCTCAGGCGGCGACCTTGGGTGGAAATTTTGGCGCGTGCAGGCCCATTTTCATCGCCGTGTGGACCATGCCCATGATGTCTTCGTGGGCCAGGTCGAACAGGCGCTTGAGGTTGGGCAGGGCAAAGTACACCGGTTGCAGGATATCGATGCGGTACGGCGTGCGCATGGCTTCCAGCGGATCGAAGGCCTGGTGCTCGGGCTCATCCGACAAGCTGTAGACGGTCTCTTTCGGCGAAGAAAGGATGCCGCCACCGTAGATCTTGCGACCCTGCGGGGTATCGACCAGGCCGAACTCGATGGTCATCCAGTAGAGGCGGGCGAGGTACACGCGCTCTTCCTTGGTGGCCTGCAGGCCGAGTTTGCCGTAGGTGTGGGTGAATTCGGCGAACCAGGGGTTGGTCAGCAGCGGGCAGTGGCCGAAGATCTCGTGAAAAATGTCCGGCTCTTGCAGGTAATCGAGCTCTTCTTCGGTACGAATGAAGGTCGCCACCGGAAAGCGCTTGCTGGCCAGCAGTTCGAAAAAGGTCTGGAAGGGGATCAGTGCAGGTACGCGGGCAACTTGCCAGCCGGTGGTGGCGCCCAGCACCTTGTTGATTTCACCGAGCTGCGGGATACGGTCATGCGGCAGGTTCAGCTGTTCGATGCCGTCCAGGTATTCCTGGCACGCACGGCCTTCGATCACCTTCAGTTGACGGGTAATCAGGGTGTTCCACACCGCGTGTTCCTGTTGCGGGTAGTCGATAAAACCCTGCGCATCGGGCTCGCGGGCCACGTATTGCGTCTGTTTCATGCTGCTCTCCTGCTGAGGGCCGTTCTTGTTATGTGATTAAGCCATTGCCCCTAGTGATAACCCGCAACCGGGCTGTTTGCAGCGTCCTGCTGGCGGGTTTGCCTTGAATTTTACTCGCGTTTTGTAACGATAACTTTACGAAAGTGTAGTGATCCAGAAAAAACGGGGACTTTGTCCCTTGAAAGCCTGGCTATCTGTCACATAATCTTTACGATTATTCTTCGGTCGCTGCAGAAAAATGGCCGTAGTGCCGCAGACCTCGCCTTCTAGTAGTAGGACATTTCATGCGTATTAAAGTGCATTGCCAGAACCGCATCGGCATCCTGCGCGACATTCTCAACCTGTTGGTGGAGTACGGCATCAACGTCGCCCGTGGTGAGGTCGGTGGTGAACACGGCAATGCGATCTATCTGCACTGCCCGAACCTGATCAACCTGCAGTTCCAGGCCCTGCGGCCGAAATTCGAATCGATTGCCGGGGTCTTTGGGGTCAAGCGCGTAGGCTTGATGCCCAGCGAGCGTCGGCACATGGAGCTCAATGCCTTGCTCGGCGCCCTGGATTTTCCGGTACTGTCGATCGACATGGGCGGCTCCATTGTGGCTGCCAACCGCGCTGCGGCGCAGTTGCTCGGGGTGCGGGTCGACGAGGTGCCGGGCATTCCGCTGTCGCGCTATGCCGAGGATTTCGACCTGCCGGAACTGGTGCGGGCGAACAAGTCGCGTATCAATGGCCTGCGGGTCAAGGTCAAGGGGGATGTGTTCCTTGCCGATATCGCGCCGTTGCAGTCCGAGCACGACGACAGTGAGGCCCTGGCCGGCGCGGTGCTGACCCTGCACCGCGCTGATCGCATTGGCGAGCGCATCTATAACGTGCGCAAGCAGGAGTTGCGCGGTTTCGACAGCATCTTCCAGAGCTCGCGGGTCATGGCTGCGGTGGTGCGCGAGGCGCGGCGCATGGCGCCGCTGGATGCGCCGCTACTGATCGAGGGCGAAACCGGCACTGGCAAAGAGCTGCTGGCGCGCGCCTGTCACCTGGCCAGCCCTCGTGGCCAGGCGCCGCTGATGGCGCTCAATTGCGCCGGCTTGCCTGAATCCATGGCCGAGACCGAATTGTTCGGCTACGGCCCGGGAGCATTCGAGGGCGCGCGGGCCGAGGGCAAGCTCGGGCTGCTGGAACTGACGGCCGGCGGCACGCTGTTTCTCGATGGCGTCGGTGAAATGAGCCCGCGCTTGCAGGTGAAACTGCTGCGCTTTCTGCAGGACGGTTGCTTTCGCCGGGTAGGCAGTGATGAAGAGGTGTACCTGGATGTGCGGGTGATCTGCGCGACCCAGGTCGATCTGTCCGAGCTGTGCGCGCGCGGCGAGTTCCGCCAGGACCTCTACCATCGCCTCAACGTGCTGTCGCTGCACATCCCGCCACTGCGCGAGTGCCTGGACGGTTTGCCGCCACTGGTCGAGCACTTTCTCGATCAGGCCAGCCGGCAGATTGGTTGCCCATTGCCCAAGCTTGCGCCGGCGGCCATGGAGCGCCTGAGCCAGTACCACTGGCCGGGCAACGTCCGCCAACTGGAGAACGTGTTGTTCCAGGCCGTGTCACTGTGCGATGGCGGGGTGGTCAAGAGCGAGCATATTCGCTTGCCGGACTACGGCGGTCGGCAGCCCCTGGGGGAGTTTTCCCTTGAAGGCGATCTGGGGCAAATAGTCGGGCGTTTCGAGAAGGCCGTACTGGAACGCTTGATGAACGAATATCCCAGCAGTCGGGCGCTGGGTAAACGCCTGGGTGTTTCCCATACCACGATTGCCAACAAGTTGCGTGAGTACGCCGTTGGTAAATCGGATTAATTAATCCGCAGTTAATAAAGTATGGGGAATAGTGGCAGGTTGTTAGTTGCAGGCGTGTACTTCAATTCGTGCAGCGCGCCTCGTGTATTGACAACCGAGGCGCTGCAGGCGATCAACCCGTTGGATCAACCGTTCGAGCAACCGTTACCCATCACTCGGTATTCGAGAACGTGGCGCTTGCCCTGGGAGTCTTCGTAGGTCATGCGCGCCGGAACCACTTCGCAGACATTCGGGACTTCGCTCATGGAAATGACTTTGGCGATGTCCAGGTGCTGCGAGTAACTGTACTGTTCAACCGGAATCTGCTCGGCGCCGCCATTTGCAACTTCGTCGGCCATGGCCGCGCTGCAAAGACTACCCAGTGCCAATACCAGTAAAGCTTTCATCTTCATTTTTACCTGTCTAAGGTCGTAAGGGGGCACGCAGCGCTTGTGGCGCCGCGTGTACAACAGGATCAACTATCACGATTATTTGCCGATTAACTTCCCTTCGTGGGGGGCTACAAGAAAGTTAATCGTGGTGCCGTTGCTGGCGAGGTGAATTCTAGGAGTGTGGCCTGTGCTTAAACAGCCACGGTTTTGATAAACACTGTTGGCAGAAACTGTAACAATCCCCTGCCAGGCTACCGCTATTTTTTATTTTTTCGCCGCGCAGGCCCGGCCTTGAGCCTTCGCTGCCTGGCGCAGGGAGAAAAGACGAGGGCGTTACTACCAACGTCGAATGGCCGGCGCAGTCTGGTACAGTTACAACGAGGTCATACAAAAACAACTATTACACCGAGGTAACAAAGATGAGTGCGGCTCCCCTGTATCCCGTTCGTCCCGAGGTTGCGGCCAACACGTTGACCGACGAGGCGACCTACAAGGCCATGTACCAGCAGTCGGTGATCAACCCGGACGGCTTCTGGCGCGAGCAGGCTCAGCGCCTCGACTGGATCAAGCCTTTCACCAAGGTCAAGCAGACCTCCTTCGACGACCACCATGTCGATATCAAATGGTTTGCTGACGGCACTCTGAACGTTTCCTACAACTGCCTGGACCGTCATCTGGCCGAGCGCGGTGATCAAATTGCGATCATCTGGGAAGGCGATGACCCTTCCGAGCACCGCAACATCACCTACCGTGAACTGCACGAGCAAGTGTGCAAGTTCGCCAACGCCTTGCGTGGCCAGGATGTGCACCGTGGTGACGTGGTCACCATCTATATGCCGATGATCCCCGAAGCCGTGGTCGCCATGCTGGCCTGCGCCCGTATCGGTGCGATTCACTCGGTGGTATTCGGCGGCTTCTCGCCCGAGGCATTGGCCGGGCGTATCATCGACTGCAAGTCGAAAATCGTCATCACCGCCGACGAAGGCCTGCGTGGTGGCCGCCGCACAGCGCTCAAAGCCAACGTCGACCTGGCCCTGACTAACCCGGAAACCAGCAGCGTGCAGAAGATCATCGTCTGCAAGCGCACCGGTGGCGACATCGCCTGGCACCAGCACCGCGACATCTGGTACGAAGACCTGATGAAGGTTGCTTCCAGCCACTGCGCGCCGAAGGAAATGGGCGCTGAAGAGGCGCTGTTCATCCTTTATACCTCCGGTTCCACCGGCAAGCCCAAGGGCGTGCTGCACACCACCGGTGGGTACATGGTCTACGCCGCGCTGACCCACGAGAGGGTGTTCGACTACCGTCCGGGCGAAGTCTACTGGTGCACTGCCGACGTTGGCTGGGTCACCGGCCACAGCTATATCGTCTACGGCCCGCTGGCCAACGGCGCGACTACCGTGCTGTTCGAAGGCGTGCCGAACTATCCGGACATTACCCGTGTGTCGAAGATCATCGACAAGCACAAGGTCAACATTCTCTACACCGCGCCTACCGCCATCCGCGCCATGATGGCCGAGGGTCAGGCCGCCGTGGCCGGTGCCGATGGCTCCAGCCTGCGCCTGTTGGGGTCGGTGGGTGAGCCGATCAACCCGGAAGCCTGGAACTGGTACTACCACACCGTCGGCAAGGAGCGTTGCCCAATCGTCGACACCTGGTGGCAGACCGAAACCGGTGGCGTGCTGATCAGCCCGCTGCCAGGGGCTACCGCGCTCAAGCCGGGCTCGGCGACCCGTCCGTTCTTTGGCGTGGTGCCGGCACTGGTGGATAACCTCGGCAACCTGATCGAAGGCGCTGCCGAAGGCAACCTGGTGATCCTCGACTCCTGGCCGGGCCAGTCGCGTTCGCTGTATGGTGATCATGACCGCTTCGTCGACACCTACTTCAAGACCTTTCGTGGCATGTACTTCACCGGTGACGGTGCCCGTCGCGACGAAGATGGCTACTACTGGATCACCGGCCGCGTCGACGACGTGCTCAATGTCTCGGGCCACCGCATGGGCACCGCCGAAATCGAAAGCGCCATGGTCGCCCACCCGAAAGTCGCCGAGGCCGCAGTGGTTGGCGTGCCGCACGACATCAAGGGGCAGGGCATCTATGTCTACGTCACCCTCAATGGCGGCGTCGAGCCCACCGAGCAACTGCGCCTGGAGCTGAAGAACTGGGTGCGCAAGGAGATAGGTCCGATTGCCTCGCCGGATGTCATCCAGTGGGCACCGGGCTTACCGAAAACCCGCTCGGGCAAGATCATGCGCCGCATCCTGCGCAAGATCGCCACGGCCGAGTACGACGGCCTGGGTGATATCTCGACCCTGGCGGATCCGGGTGTGGTGCAGCACCTGATCGACACCCACAAGGACATGAGCAAGGCTTCGGCTTAAAAGCATCGCGGGGCAAGCCCGCTCCTACGCAGCGATCGCGTCCACACAAAGCCCCGCCGGGTTGCTCTGGCGGGGCTTTGTGCATTCTGTTACTTCGACAATCATCGGTAACCCTTCTGTCACCGCTTTCGCACAAAAGCGGGGCATTGCGAAACGTCGCTGTGTGTTTTCAGGGCGTTTCAGCCGTCCATTTTAACCTGCTGAAACGCTACGCTTGCCGGATTAGAAGGCTTTGCCAATAATAGGCCCGCTTATTGCTTCATTGATTGGTTATTTGTCTTTTGCTTTTGCATATTCCGCGAAAGCTGTCAATATCTCCGGCCCCGCGTTCCTGCGCTTCTGTAACTAGTTGTCGCATTGAAGAAATATCGGCTTCGGAGCTGTCGTTAAAATGCCGATCACTCGCTCGTCGCGTCTGCATCAATGCCGACCCTGCGCAGCTCGCGTTGTACCCATTCGCATATCGGGCAGTCTCCTCAACCCTGCCTTGTATTGCCCTTTACCGATGGAGTTCCAGATGAAGAAACTCGCACTGCTTGGCGCCTTGGCGCTGTCCGTGTTTTCCCTGGCAGCGCTGGCTGATGAGAAACCGTTGAAAATCGGGATCGAGGCCGCCTACCCACCGTTTGCATCGAAGGCGCCGGACGGCAGCATCGTCGGCTTTGACTACGACATCGGCAACGCCCTGTGCGAAGAGATGAAGGTCAAGTGCACCTGGGTCGAGCAAGAGTTCGACGGCCTGATCCCGGCACTGAAAGTGCGCAAGATCGACGCCATCCTGTCGTCCATGTCGATCACCGACGATCGCAAGAAGTCCGTGGACTTCACCGGCAAGTACTACCTGACTCCAGCGCGCCTGGTGATGAAGGAAGGCACTGCCGTCAGCGAAGGCCTGACTGAACTGAAGGGCAAGAAGATCGGCGTGCAGCGTGGCTCGATCCACGACCGCTTCGCCAAGGAAGTGCTGGGTGCGCAAGGCGCCACCATCGTTCCTTACGGCACCCAGAATGAAATCTACCTGGACGTCGCCGCTGGCCGCCTGGATGGCACCGTCGCCGATGCTACGCTGTTGGAAGACGGTTTCCTGAAGACTGACGCCGGTAAAGGCTTCGCCTTCGTTGGCCCATCGTTCACCGACGCCAAATACTTCGGTGACGGCATCGGCATTGCCGTGCGCAAAGGCGACAAGGCCAACCTGGATCGCATTAACGCTGCCATCGCGGCCATCCGTGCCAACGGCAAGTACAAGCAGATTCAGGACAAGTACTTCAACTTCGACATCTACGGCCCTGAAGCCAAGTAAATCGTCGACGTTTCACCTGTTCAATGGTGCAAGCAGCAGAGGCTCTGAGGTTTGCACCATTTTTTCATCCCTAAGGTCGAGGACCTCATCATGTTGAAAGGCTACGGGGCAGTCATCCTCGACGGAGCGTGGCTGACGCTACAGCTCGCCTTGTCGTCCATGGCCCTGGCCATCGTGCTCGGTCTGATCGGTGTGGCGCTGCGTTTGTCGCCAGTGCGCTGGCTGGCCTGGCTCGGCGATCTGTATTCCACCGTGATCCGCGGGATTCCCGATCTGGTACTGATCCTGCTGATTTTCTACGGCGGCCAGGATCTGCTCAATCGCGTCGCGCCGCTGCTCGGCTTTGACGACTACATCGACCTCAATCCGCTGATGGCGGGTATCGGCACCCTGGGCTTCATCTTTGGTGCCTACCTGTCGGAAACCTTCCGCGGCGCGTTCATGGCCATTCCCAAGGGGCAGGCCGAAGCCGGCATGGCCTATGGCATGAGCAATCTGCAGATTTTCTTCCGGGTGCTGGTGCCGCAGATGATTCGCCTGGCGATTCCTGGCTTCACCAACAACTGGCTGGTCCTGACCAAGGCAACCGCACTGATTTCGGTGGTCGGCCTGCAGGACATGATGTTCAAGGCCAAGCAGGCGGCCGATGCCACCCGCGAGCCCTTCACCTTCTTCCTGGCGGTAGCGGCGCTGTACCTGGTGATTACCAGTGTTTCGCTGCTGGCCCTGCGTTACCTCGAGAAGCGCTACTCGGTTGGCGTAAAGGCGGCTGATCTATGATTTTCGACTACAACGTCATCTGGGAAGCGCTGCCGCTGTACCTGAACGGCCTGCTGACTACCCTCAAGCTGCTGGCGCTGTCGCTGCTGTTCGGTTTACTGGCGGCGATCCCGCTAGGGCTGATGCGGGTGTCCAAGCAGCCGCTGGTGAACATGAGCGCCTGGCTCTACACCTACGTGATCCGCGGCACGCCGATGCTGGTGCAGCTGTTTTTGATCTACTACGGCCTGGCCCAGTTCGAAGCGGTGCGCGAGAGCTTCCTCTGGCCGTGGCTGTCCAGTGCGACTTTCTGTGCCTGCCTGGCCTTTGCCATCAACACCAGTGCCTACACCGCCGAAATCATCGCCGGCAGCCTCAAGGCCACACCGCACGGTGAGATCGAGGCGGCCAAGGCCATGGGCATGTCGCGGGTCAAGATGTACCGCCGCATCCTCTTGCCATCGGCTTTGCGCCGGGCGCTGCCGCAATACAGCAACGAAGTGATCATGATGCTGCAGACCACCAGCCTGGCGTCGATCGTGACCCTGATCGACATCACCGGTGCGGCGCGCACGGTCAACGCCCAGTACTACCTGCCGTTCGAGGCCTATATCACGGCCGGCGTGTTCTACCTGTGCCTGACCTTCATTCTGGTGCGCCTGTTCAAGCTGGCTGAGCGCCGCTGGCTCGGCTACCTGGCGCCGCGCAAGCACTGAGGCCTGCGCCCACTTTTTCGCCCTGAGCGTTAGCTCAAGACTGACTGCTTTGTGAGAATCGACAGCATGTACAAACTCGAAGTCCAAGATCTGCATAAACGCTACGGCAGTCACGAAGTGCTCAAGGGCGTGTCCCTGGCGGCCAAGGCAGGCGACGTGATCAGCATCATCGGCTCCAGCGGTTCGGGCAAAAGTACGTTCCTGCGCTGCATCAACCTGCTCGAACAGCCGCATGCGGGCAAGATCCTGCTTAACAACGAAGAGCTCAAGCTTGTGGCCAACAAGGACGGCGCGCTCAAGGCTGCCGATCCCAAGCAGCTGCAGCGCATGCGTTCGCGCCTGTCGATGGTGTTCCAGCACTTCAATCTGTGGTCGCACATGACCGCGCTGGAAAACATCATCGAAGCGCCGGTGCATGTACTGGGCATGTCGAAAAAAGACGCCCTGGAAAAAGCCGAGCACTACTTGGCCAAAGTCGGTGTTTCCCACCGCAAGGACGCCTATCCTGGGCATATGTCCGGTGGTGAGCAGCAGCGCGTGGCGATTGCCCGGGCGCTGGCCATGGAGCCGGAAGTGATGCTGTTCGACGAGCCGACTTCGGCGCTCGACCCCGAGCTGGTCGGTGACGTGCTCAAGGTCATGCAGTCGCTGGCCCAGGAAGGCCGGACCATGGTCGTGGTCACCCACGAAATGGGCTTTGCCCGCGAGGTGTCGAACCAGCTGGTGTTCCTGCACAAGGGCCTGGTGGAAGAGAGCGGCAACCCGCGCGAAGTGCTGGTCAACCCGCAGTCGGAGCGTCTGCAGCAGTTCCTCTCGGGCAGCTTGAAGTAAGACTGCCGCTTTGCACCAAAATGGGTCATGCTGCGTAGCAAGCGCAGCCTGACCGGGCTCTAACTTCTTGACCTCTCTCAGGTTTCGGATCGCACCCCATGACCAACCAGCGAATCGGTTTTCTCATCTGGCCCAGCACCAAAGCCCTGACCCTGGCGCTGGCCGAAGAGGTATTGCGGGTTGCCCAGAAGGTTCATCCGGAAGTGGTCTACGAATTGTCGTTCCTGCAGGCCGAAGCGCCGGGTGAAGGTGCCTGGCGCCTGCCGGGCGAGCCGTGGGCCGGCAAGCTTGAGGGCTGCCAGAAACTGTTTTTGCTGGCTGACGAGCCGCCGCAGGCAGTGGCTTCGAGCCTGGCCAGCGCACTCAAGCAACTGGTGCGTGCCGGTTGTGTGGTTGGCGGGCTGTCGGCGGGGGTTTATCCGTTGGCGCAGTTGGGCCTGCTCGATGGCTATCGGGCCGCAGTGCACTGGCGTTGGCAGGATGATTTCGCCGAGCGTTTCCCCAAAGTCATCGCCACCAGCCACCTGTTCGACTGGGATCGCGACCGCCTGACGGCGTGCGGCGGCATGTCGGTGATCGACCTGCTGCTGGCGGTACTGGCCCGTGATCACGGTGCCGAGCTGGCGGGCGCGGTGTCTGAGGAGCTGGTGGTCGAGCGGATTCGCGAAGGCGGCGAGCGCCAGCGCATTCCGCTGCAGAACCGTCTGGGCTCCAGCCATCCGAAGCTGACCCAGGCCGTGCTGCTGATGGAAGCCAACATCGAAGAGCCACTGACCACCGACGAGATCGCCCAGCATGTCTGTGTCTCGCGCCGTCAGCTGGAGCGGATCTTCAAACAGTACCTCAATCGCGTGCCGAGCCAGTATTACCTGGAACTGCGCCTGAACAAGGCACGGCAGATGCTGATGCAGACCAGCAAGTCGATCATCCAGATCGGCCTGTCCTGCGGCTTCTCCTCGGGGCCGCATTTCTCCAGTGCCTACCGCAACTTCTTTGGCGCAACACCGCGCGAAGATCGCAATCAGCGACGCAGCAGCAGCCCGTTCGAGCTGTCGTCGGTGCCCGCCGAGCGCGGCTGATTTTTGATCGCGGGGCCAGCCGTACAGAATCTCCCGCGCATGCCCCGCAGCGTTTAAACTGCGCCTTTGCGACCCTATTTGTCGCATTGCCGTAAGCCTTGGTAAAACAGGGTTTGGCGCTATAAGAAGTTGTCGCTTGGCGACAAGGTCAGGCGCCGATCTGTCCTTACAATCCCCTCATCGCTCGCCAGTTCCAGGCAGGCGTTCCTCTTCAGGAGACTCCGATGTCCGCTCCGCACGCTCCGGTACAACGCGCTGATTTCGACCAGGTGATGGTCCCCAACTATGCACCAGCGGCTTTCATTCCCGTCCGTGGAGCGGGCTCCCGCGTCTGGGATCAGTCGGGCCGCGAGCTGATCGACTTCGCCGGCGGCATCGCCGTTAACGTCCTTGGCCACGCCCACCCGGCGTTGGTTGGCGCCCTGACCGAGCAGGCCAACAAACTGTGGCACGTGTCCAACGTGTTCACCAATGAGCCGGCCCTGCGCCTGGCGCACAAGCTGGTCGACGCGACCTTCGCTGACCGCGCGTTCTTCTGCAACTCCGGTGCCGAAGCCAACGAGGCCGCATTCAAGCTGGCCCGTCGTGTTGCCCACGACCGTTTCGGCCCAGAGAAGCACGAGATCATCGCCACCGTTAACAGCTTCCACGGTCGCACCCTGTTCACCGTCAGCGTCGGCGGCCAGCCGAAGTACTCGGACGGTTTCGGGCCGAAAATCACCGGCATCAGCCACGTGCCGTACAACGATCTGGAAGCGCTCAAAGCACAAATCTCCGACAAGACCTGCGCCGTGGTCATCGAGCCGATCCAGGGCGAGAGCGGTGTGGTCCCGGCCGACGTTGCCTATCTGCAAGGCGCCCGCGAGCTGTGCGACAAGCACAACGCCCTGCTGATCTTCGACGAAGTACAGACCGGCGTTGGCCGTACCGGCTCGTTGTTTGCCTACCAGCACTACGGCGTGACCCCGGACATCCTCTCCAGCGCCAAGAGCCTGGGCGGCGGTTTCCCGATCGGCGCCATGCTGACCACCGAAGAGCTGGCCAAGCACCTGACCGTCGGCACCCACGGCACCACTTACGGTGGCAACCCGCTGGCCTGTGCTGTAGCCAACGCGGTGCTGGATATCGTCAACACCCCTGAGGTGCTGGCGGGCGTCAAGGCCAAGCACGAGCGCTTCAAGAAGCGCCTGGAGCAGATCGGCGAGAAGTACGGCCTGTTCACCCAGGTGCGTGGCGTCGGTCTGCTGATCGGTTGCGTGCTCTCCGAGGCCTGGAAAGGCAAGGCCAAGGACGTCTTCAACGCCGCCGAGAAAGAAAACCTGATGGTCCTGCAAGCTGGCCCTGACGTCGTGCGTTTCGCTCCGAGCCTGGTGGTCGAAGATGCCGATATCGACGAAGGCCTGGACCGCTTCGAGCGTGCTGCGGCAACCCTGACTCAGGCCTGATTACGCCTGCAGTCCTGTCATCGGCCCTGCGGGGGCCGGTGATACCGAATTCCAGAGCAGGTGCCTGCGGGCGCCTGCTGTTTTTCTCTGAGCCGGCGGATGTCGGCCTGTATACCCGAAAGGAGTGACACCATGCTGGTGATGCGCCCCGCGCAAATAGCTGATCTGGGCGAAGTACAGCGTCTTGCCGCAGACAGCCCCATTGGTGTCACGTCCTTGCCGGATGATGCCGGTCGGCTGAGCGACAAGATTGCCGCTTCGGAAACCTCCTTCGCTGCCGAAGTCAGCTTCAACGGTGAAGAGAGCTATTTCTTCGTCCTTGAAGACAGCAGCACCGGCAAGCTGGTCGGCTGTTCGGCCATCGTCGCCTCGGCCGGTTACTCCGAGCCGTTCTACAGCTTTCGTAACGAGACCTTCGTGCATGCGTCTCGCGAGCTGAAGATCCACAACAAGATTCACGTCCTCTCGCAGTGCCACGACCTGACCGGCAACAGCCTGCTGACCAGCTTCTATGTGCTGCCGGAACTGGTCGGTACCGCCTGGGCCGAGCTCAACTCCCGTGGCCGCCTGCTGTTCATGGCTGCCCACCCGGAGCGTTTTGCCGAGTCGGTGGTGACCGAAATCGTCGGCTACAGCGACGAACATGGTGAATCGCCATTCTGGGATGCGATCGGCCGCAACTTCTTCGACCTCAACTACGCCGCGGCCGAGCGTCTGTGCGGGCTCAAGAGCCGGACCTTCCTGGCCGAGCTGATGCCCCATTACCCGATCTACGTGCCTCTGCTGCCGGATGCCGCGCAGGAGGCCATGGGCCAGGTGCACCCACGGGCGCAGATCACCTTCGACATCCTGATGCGCGAAGGCTTCGAGACCGATCACTACATCGACATTTTCGACGGTGGCCCGACCCTGCATGCGCGGGTTTCCGGTATCCGTTCGATTGCCCAGAGCCGGGTGATGCCGGTCAAGCTGGACAATGCCGCCAGCAAGGGCGGGCGCCCGTACCTGGTCAGCAACGGCCAGTTGCAGGATTACCGCGCGGTGCTGCTGGAGCTCGACTGGGCCCCCGGCAAGCCGGTCAGCCTGAGTCTTGAAGCCGCCGAAGCCCTGGGCGTCGGTGAAGGCGCCAGCGTGCGCCTGGTCGCGGTTTGATTCCTGCGGTTCGATAACCGAGCACCCAGGTCGAGTTTTGCGGCAGGCCACAGGCCGCCGCCCGAGGAGATAGCATGATCGTTCGTCCCGTACGCAGCAGCGATTTACCCGCGCTGATCGAGCTGGCGCGCAGCACCGGCACCGGCCTGACTACCTTGCCGGCCAACGAAGAGCGCCTGGCGCACCGGGTCGGCTGGGCCGAGAAGACCTTCCGTGGCGAAGCCGAGCGCGGCGATGCCGATTACCTGTTCGTGCTGGAAAACGACGAAGGCGTGGTGGTGGGGATCTCCGCCATCGCCGGCGCGGTCGGCCTGCGTGAGCCCTGGTACAACTACCGGGTCGGCCTGACCGTCAGCGCGTCCCAGGAACTGAACATCTATCGGGAAATCCCCACCCTGTTCCTGGCCAACGATCTCACTGGCAACTCCGAGCTGTGCTCGCTGTTCCTGCGCGGCGACCACCGCAGTGGCCTCAATGGCCGCCTGCTGGCCAAGGCGCGGTTGTTGTTCATCGCCGAGTTCCCGGAGCTGTTCGGCAACAAGATCATTGCCGAGATGCGCGGCATGTCCGACGAGCAGGGCCGTTCGCCGTTCTGGGAAAGCCTGGGCCGGCACTTCTTCAAGATGGAGTTCAGCCAGGCCGATTATCTGACCGGCGTCGGCAACAAGGCGTTCATCGCCGAGCTGATGCCCAAGTTCCCGCTGTACACCTGCTTCCTCTCGGAAGCGGCGCGCAACATCATCGGCCGCGTGCACACCGACACGGAGCCAGCGCTGGCGATGCTCAAGAGCGAAGGTTTCAGTTACCAGGGTTATGTCGACATTTTCGACGCCGGGCCTGCGGTGGAGTGCGAGACCGCCAAGATTCGCGCGGTGCACGATAGCCAGGCGCTGGTGCTTGCGGTCGGCACCCCGGGCGACGACGCGACCCCGTTCATCATCCATAACCGCAAGCGCGAAGACTGCCGCATCACCGCCGCACCTGCGCGCCTTGCTGCCGGCACCCTGGTGGTCGATCCACAGACCGCCAAACGCCTGCGCCTGAGCGCCGGTGACCAGGTGCGTGCCGTACCACTGTCTGCTGCCCGGGAGGCCAAATAATGACGACTCACTTTATCGCTGGCAATTGGCAGGCAGGGCAGGGCGAAGCGCTGCAATCACTCGATCCGGTCAGCCAGCAGGTAGTCTGGCAAGGACAGGGCGCCAACGCCGAGCAGGTCGACAGCGCGGTCAAGGCCGCGCGCCAGGCCTTTGCCGGTTGGGCGCTGCAGTCGCTGGAAGCGCGCATCAGCGTGCTCGAAGCCTTTGCCGCCGCGCTCAAGGCCAATGCCGACGAACTGGCGCGCTGCATCGGTGAAGAAACCGGCAAGCCACTGTGGGAAGCCACTACCGAAGTGACCAGCATGGTCAACAAGGTGGCCATCTCGGTACAGAGCTACCGCGAGCGCACCGGTGAAAAGAGCGGCCCGCTGGCCGATGCCACCGCCGTGCTACGGCACAAACCCCACGGCGTGGTTGCGGTGTTCGGCCCGTACAACTTCCCCGGTCACCTGCCCAACGGGCATATCGTTCCGGCGCTGCTGGCCGGTAACACCGTGGTGTTCAAGCCCAGCGAGCTGACCCCGAAAGTCGCCGAGCTGACGGTCAAGTGCTGGATCGAGGCCGGCCTGCCGGCAGGCGTGCTCAACCTGGTCCAGGGCGCCCGCGAAACCGGCGTGGCCCTGGCTGCCAACCCGGGCATCGATGGCTTGTTCTTCACCGGCTCCAGCCGCACTGGCAACCTGCTGCACCAGCAGTTCGCCGGGCGCCCGGACAAGATCCTGGCCCTGGAAATGGGCGGCAACAACCCGCTGGTGGTCGATGAGGTCAAAGACCTGGACGCTGCGGTGTACACCATCATCCAGTCGGCGTTCATTTCCGCCGGCCAGCGCTGCACCTGCGCGCGCCGCCTGCTGGTGCCGCAAGGTGCCTGGGGCGATGCGCTGCTCAAGCGCCTGGTCGAGGTGAGCAAGAACATTTCGGTGGGGGCGTTCGATCATCAGCCGGCACCGTTCATGGGTTCGGTCATTTCCCTGGGCGCGGCCAAGGCTTTGCTCGATGCCCAGGCGCAATTGCTGGGCAACGGTGGCGTGTCGCTGCTGCAAATGACCCAGCCGCAAGCCACGGCCGCCTTGCTGACGCCGGGCATCATCGATGTCACCGCAGTCGCTGAGCGCCCTGATGAAGAATTCTTCGGCCCGCTGCTGCAGGTGATCCGCTACCGCGATTTCGATGCGGCCATCGCCGAGGCCAACAACACCCAGTACGGGCTGGCAGCCGGGCTGTTGTCCGATTCCCATGCGCGCTACCAGTATTTCTGGCTGCAAAGCCGCGCCGGCATCGTCAACTGGAACAAGCAGTTGACCGGCGCCGCCAGCAGCGCGCCGTTCGGTGGTGTGGGTGCCAGCGGCAACCACCGCGCCAGTGCCTACTACGCGGCCGATTACTGCGCTTATCCGGTAGCCTCGCTGGAGACCGCCAGCCTGACCCTGCCTGCCACACTGACGCCCGGCGTCTCCCTATAACAAAAGGTCCACGGAGCCTTGCCGATGAAATCGTTTGAAGTGAATTTTGATGGTCTGGTCGGACCGACGCACAACTATGGCGGGCTGTCGTACGGCAACGTTGCTTCGCAAAGCAACAGCCAGCAGGCGTCCAACCCGCGGGAGGCGGCGCGTCAGGGCCTGGCGAAGATGAAGGCGTTGATGGAGATGGGCTTCCAGCAGGGCGTACTGGCTCCGCAGGAGCGTCCTGATGTGCTTGCGCTGCGCCGCCTGGGCTTTGCCGGTACTGACGCGCAAGTGATCGAACGAGCCGCCAAAGAGGCGATGCCGCTGCTGGTTGCCAGCTGCTCGGCATCAAGCATGTGGGTGGCCAACGCCGCCACCGTCAGCCCCAGTGCCGACACCGCCGACGGCCGCGTGCACTTCACTGCCGCCAACCTCAACTGCAAGTACCACCGCAGCATCGAGCACCCGACCACCAGTCGCGTGCTCGGCGCCATGTTCGCCAACCAGCAGCACTTTGCCCACCATGCGGCCCTGCCGGCGGTGGCGCAGTTCGGTGATGAAGGTGCGGCCAACCATACGCGTTTCTGCCGTAGCTACGGCGAGGCCGGCGTCGAGTTCTTCGTCTATGGCCGCAGTGCCTTCGACGCCCGCTACCCGGCGCCGCAGAAATACCCGGCGCGCCAGACCCTGGAGGCTTCGCAAGCCGTCGCACGGCTGCATGGCCTGAGCGAGGAGGGCGTGGTCTTTGCCCAGCAGAACCCGGCGGTAATCGACCAGGGGGTGTTCCACAACGATGTGATCGCTGTGGGTAACGGCGAAGTGCTGTTCTACCACGAAGACGCCTTCCTCGAGACCGAGGCGATGCTTGGCCAACTGCAAGCTAAACTGGCTAAACGAGGCGGTAGCTTCAAGGCGATTTGCGTACCGCGCTCGGCTGTCACGGTTGAGGACGCGGTGCGTTCCTACCTGTTCAACAGCCAGTTGCTGTCTCGCGCCGATGGTTCGATGCTGCTGATCGTGCCGGAAGAGTGCCGCAACAACGAGCGGGTCTGGGCCTATCTGTCGTCCCTGACCAGCTCTGGCGGGCCGGTCAGCGAGGTCAAGGTTTTCGACCTCAAGCAGAGCATGCAGAACGGCGGCGGGCCGGCGTGCCTGCGCTTGCGCGTGGCATTGAATGAAACGGAGCTGGCGGCGGTCAATCCAGGCGTTATCATGACCGCACCGCTGTACGACACCCTGACCCAATGGGTCGACAAACACTACCGCGATCGCCTGAGCGAAACCGACCTGGCCGATCCGCAGCTGTTGCTGGAATGTCGTGCGGCACTGGATGAACTGACCCAGATCCTCAAACTGGGTTCGGTCTATCCGTTCCAACTCCAACCTTGAGAGAGAATTCGACTATGTCCGACGCCCTGCAGCTGATCCTTGAAGATGACGATGGCACCCAGCTGGAAACCTCCTGCACCCGCTTTGCGGTGGTCTGGCAAGGCAAGGAGGTATGGATTCAGCAGGATGGCCGTGGTCAGCTGCTGATCGGCGTCGACGTCGAAGAAGACGACACCGAGTACGCCAACCTGCTGCTGCGCCCGCTGGCCACCAACCTGGTGAGCCTGCAACTGGAAATGGAACCGGCCGATGCCGGCGACGATGATGATCACGTCCATGGTCCCGATTGCGGCCACCATCACTAAGGAATAGCCCATGCTCGCCCTCGGCAAACTGCTTGAACTGACCCTGGCCGGTCGCGAACCGGCAGAGAAGACCCAGCTGACTGTCGACGGCGTACGCATGCGCTGGCTCGGTGAGGGCGCTCTTGAAGTGCGCCCGCCCGAGGGTCGTGACAATGGCCTGGACCTGCTGCTGTCGGCAGGTATCCATGGCAACGAAACCGCGCCGATCGAATTGCTCGACCGGCTGCTGCACGACATTGCCCGCGGCGACCTGAAGCCGCGTGCACGTATTCTGTTCCTGTTCGGTAACCCCGAGGCTATCCGTCGCGGCGAGCGTTACCTTGAGCAGGACGTCAACCGCTTGTTCAATGGCCGCCACGATCAGTCCAGCGGTTCTGAAGCCTTGCGTGCCTGTGAGCTGGAGCGCCTGGCGGCGACCTTCTTCAGTCTCCCTGAGCGCGCCCGCCTGCATTACGACCTGCACACCGCCATTCGGGGTTCGAAGATCGAGCAGTTCGCGCTCTATCCGTACAAGGAAGGCCGCCAGCATTCGCGTCGGGAGTTGGCCCGCTTGCGCGCGGCGGGCATGGAAGCGGTGCTGCTGCAGAGTCAGGTCTCGATTACCTTCACCGCTTACACCTATGAACAGCTGGGGGCTGAAGCCTTTACCCTGGAGCTGGGCAAGGCGCGGCCGTTCGGGCAGAACGGCCAGGTCAACGTCGAGCGCCTGGAAGCCCGCCTCAAGCAGATCATCGACGGCACCGAGCCTGAGGAGCCCGAGCTGTTGGATGGTTTGCAGTTGTTCAACGTGGCGCGCGAGATCATCAAGCACAGCGAGCAGTTTAAGCTGCACCTGCCGGCGGATATCGAAAACTTCTCGGAGCTGGAGCCCGGCTATCTGCTCGCCGAGGATATCGCCAACACCCGCTGGATTGTCGAGGAGCAGGGCGCGCGCATCATCTTTCCCAACCCGAAGGTCAAGAATGGCCTTCGGGCGGGGATTCTGATCGTGCCCGCGAGTGACGAGCAACTGGTCTGAGGCGGATTACGCAGGCACAGAAGGGCTGATGATGGAATCGAAGATGCGATACAGCAACTTGAACAGTTCGGTGTCACTGTCGACACCGTCGTAAGGGTTGTACAGCAGCGCTATTTCGCTCTCGCGTGCGTAGGGCGCCGGGAACACGCTAGCGCCTATTACGCCGCCCGCTTTGACGGACTGCTCCATGATCAGCACATTGACAACCCTGCCGGCCAGAGCGTTCTTGCTGTCATCCAGTAGCGCCTTGAGTTCACGGTGCCCATCCAGCAATGCCAGTTGATTGAGAATCCGGAACTGGAACTGTGGCGTGCCGTAGATGCGCAGATACTCGTCTTCGGTCTGGATCAGGGTCTTGGAACTGCTGGCGCCGCTATCAATGCGCAGTGGCCAGTTGAAGCCCTCTGCGAGGCCAAGCGGCAGGTCGCTTTTGAGTACCTGAAGCGTCAGCCGCTGCGAGGCAGTGGAAGGGCTAATCAGATAATCCTGATTATCGACGCGCACGTTGAGCTGGCTACCTGCCTGGCTCAGGGCAATATCCGAGGAGCGTGACCAGATCACGATTTCATCACTTTCGCCGGCATCTTCCCAATCGAGTTTCGCCGTCTGGACCCAGCGCTCTACCATGACGCGGGCATCTTTGTGCAGTGTGAAGCGCTGGCGTTCTACCCTGAAGTCTTGGGTTGCTTCGTCCAGTTCTTCGATGATGACGGAAGGTGTATTAACTTTTCCGTCGATTTTGATAGGGGTAGCATTACTTTCGTTGCTCATGATGTAGATCTCGTTTTCAGGTGAGATCTCAGCCTACGGCGCATGACGAAACCACAGGCGATACATATGTATGGGCAGGAGCGGCGTCGCGACGCCGCTACCGCCCCACGCGTTACCCCACTCGTTTCTGTGGTGATTCATTGCGGCGCAGGGCACGCAGCTTCTGCAGGGTGTCGGCACAGGTCTTGGCCGCTTCGGCGCCTTTCACCAGGAAGTGCTCGAAATAGAAGTTCTGGTGCTCGTCGCCAGCATGGAAATGGTGTGGGGTCAGCACCACCGAGAACACCGGCACCTCGGTTTCCAGCTGCACCTGCATCAGGCCGCTGATCACCGACTGGGCGACGAATTCATGGCGGTACAGGCCGCCATCGACCACCAGGCCGGCGGCGACGATGCCAGCGTAGCGACCGCCGCGGGCCAGCAGCTTGGCGTGCAGGGGGATCTCGAAAGCGCCGCCGACTTCGAAGAAATCGATATCGCTCGCCTGATAGCCTTGTTTACCCATTTCCTCGACGAATGCCTTGCGCGCCTGGTCGACAATATCTTTGTGCCAGCAGGCCTGGATGAAGGCGATGCGCTCGTGGGTAGGGTTCTTGCTATCGATTGCGGTAGGTTGCATTGAAACGGACTCCTGTTTGTATGAGAAACAGGGCGCTGGATCGAAGGGGATTTCGCCATGCAAGTGCACAACGACAGGCGCGGATGCACCTATCCCGTTCTCTCTTTATCCGGACTATGACCGTCGGCCCCGGGATCACACCGGGTCTGCTGACCTTGCAGGCTGGCCTGCAAGCGCTCGCGGGCTATGCGCATTGCGCGCAATTACCGCCGGTGGGGAATTGCACCCCGCCCTGAGAACGTTGCCGTCGATCACCGACGGCGGGGAATTATTAGCACAGTTGTCGGGTGAACGTATAGGCTGCTAACGGTTTTTTCCGGATGAAGGACATTTCATCCGGGAAACCTTGCCAATTGTTTTGTACGGCCCCAGTAATACTGTGTGATCAGATCAAAACAGGCCCTGAGAGGTCGGGCAGGGTGGCAGCGAGCGGTTTTTCGCTGTCGTTGTCGTTGCAGGCCGTCCAATTGACGGTTTCTATAGCATAAACACACTGCACCCAAGCCTAAGGCCCGATATAATGCGGCCCTTTGCCGTCGTTTCGTCAATTTGACGCAAGCATTTGCCTTAAGGCCGCCGTTTCCGTGGAAGAACCTATGAAAAGCGCAGAAATCCGTGAAGCCTTCCTTCGCTTCTTCGAAGAGCAGGGACACACCCGAGTTGCCTCCAGCTCCTTGATTCCGGGCAACGACCCGACCCTGCTGTTCACCAACGCGGGGATGAACCAGTTCAAGGACTGCTTCCTTGGCCAGGAAAAGCGCGCCTACACCCGCGCAACCAGCAGCCAGAAGTGCGTGCGCGCCGGTGGCAAGAACAGCGACCTGGAAAACGTCGGCTATACCGCCCGTCACCACACCTTCTTCGAAATGCTGGGTAACTTCAGCTTTGGTGACTACTTCAAGAAAGACGCCATCACCTACGCCTGGACCTTCCTGACCAAGGTGCTGGGCCTGCCGGAAGAAAAACTCTGGGTCACCGTCTATGCCAGCGACGACGAGGCGTACGACATCTGGACCAAAGAGATTGGCGTACCGGCCGAGCGCATGGTGCGCATCGGCGACAACAAGGGCGCGCCATACGCCTCCGACAACTTCTGGACCATGGGCGATACCGGCCCGTGCGGCCCATGCACCGAGATCTTCTATGATCACGGCGCCGACATCTGGGGCGGCCCACCCGGCTCGCCGGAAGAAGACGGCGACCGTTACATCGAGATCTGGAACAACGTCTTCATGCAGTTCAACCGCACCGCCGATGGCGTGCTGCACCCGTTGCCAGCACCGTCGGTGGATACCGGCATGGGCCTGGAACGCATCAGTGCGGTCATGCAGCATGTGCACTCGAACTACGAGATCGACCTGTTCCGCAATCTGCTCAGCGCCGCCGCCGCGGCCATCGGCTGCAAGAACGAAGAGCAGTCGTCGCTCAAGGTGGTTTCCGACCATATCCGTTCCTGTGGCTTCCTGATTGCCGACGGCGTGCTGCCGTCCAACGAAGGCCGCGGCTACGTGCTGCGCCGCATCATCCGTCGCGCCTGCCGCCATGGTAACAAGCTGGGTGCCACCGGCAGCTTCTTCTACAAGATCGTCGCCGCCCTGGTGGCCGAGATGGGCGAAGCCTTCCCCGAGCTCAAGCAGCAGCAGGCCAACATCGAGCGCGTGCTCAAGGCTGAAGAAGAGCAGTTCGCCAAGACCCTGGAGCAGGGCCTGAAGATCCTCGAGCAGGACCTGGCCGAGCTCAAGGGCACCGTAGTGCCGGGTGACGTGGTGTTCAAGCTGTACGACACCTACGGCTTCCCGATGGACCTGACCGCCGACATCGCCCGCGAACGCGAGCTGACCATCGACGAAGCAGGCTTCGAGCGTGAAATGGAAGCCCAGCGTGAGCGTGCCCGCTCCGCCAGCGCCTTCGGCCTGGACTACAACACCCTGGTCAAGGTCGACGTGGCGACCGAGTTCACCGGCTACAACGCCACTGAAGGCAGCGCCAACATCGTTGCTCTTTATAAGGACGGCAAGGTCGTCGAGCAACTGGGCGAAGGCGAGGAGGGCGTGGTCATCCTCGACCGTACGCCGTTCTACGCCGAGTCCGGCGGCCAGGTGGGTGACACCGGCTACCTGCAGGCAGGCAACGTGCGTTTTGACGTGCGCGACACCACCAAGACCGGCGGCGCCTTCCTGCACCACGGTGTGGTTGCCAGCGGCACCCTGACCGTCGGCGCCCAGGTGCAGACCCGCGTCGATGCCGACGTTCAGCACGCCACCTCGCTGAACCACTCCGCCACCCACCTGCTGCACGCTGCGCTGCGCCAGGTGCTGGGCGATCACGTACAACAGAAGGGCTCGCTGGTCGATAGCCAGCGCCTGCGCTTCGACTTCAGTCACTTCGAGGCGGTCAAGCCGGAGCAACTCAAGGCCCTGGAAGACATCGTCAACCGCGAAGTGCGCAAGAACTCCGAGGTGAAAACCGAAGAGACCGATATCGAAACCGCCAAGCAGAAGGGCGCGATGGCGCTGTTCGGCGAGAAATACGGCGACAGCGTACGGGTGCTGAGCATGGGCGGCGATTTCTCCGTCGAACTGTGCGGTGGTATCCACGCCAAGCGTACCGGCGATATCGGCCTGCTCAAGATCATCAGCGAAGGTGGCGTGGCCTCCGGCGTACGCCGGATCGAAGCGGTCACCGGCGCTGCCGCACTGGCTTACCTGAACGCCGCCGAAGAGCAGCTCAAGGAAGCCGCGCAACTGGTCAAGGGCAGCCGCGAAAACCTGATCGACAAGCTCTCGGCAGTGCTTGAGCGCAACCGCCAGCTGGAAAAACAGCTGGAGCAACTGCAGGCCAAGGCCGCCAGTGCAGCTGGCGACGACCTGTCCAACGCAGCCGTCGAGGTCAAGGGCGTCAAAGTCCTGGCCGCGCGTCTGGATGGCCAGGATGGCAAGGCGCTGCTGGCGCTGGTCGATCAGCTGAAGAACAAACTCGGTCGCGCAGTGATCCTGCTCGGCAGTGTCCATGAGGAAAAGGTCGTGCTGGTTGCCGGTGTGACCAAAGACCTGACTGGCCAACTCAAAGCCGGTGATTTGATGAAACAAGCCGCTGCGGCGGTGGGTGGCAAGGGCGGTGGTCGTCCGGACATGGCGCAAGGTGGTGGCGTGGACACCGCTGCGCTGGACAGCGCACTGGCCTTGACCGTGCCCTTCGTTGAGCAGGGCGTTTAAGGCGTACATCGGCCCGCCGTCCAGTGGCGGGCCATGGCGTTGATTGAATGTTTATTGGGTGCCCTTCATGGGCTGAGGCGGCTTTGAAATGGCGTTGATCGTACAGAAATTTGGCGGTACCTCGGTCGGCACAGTCGAGCGAATCGAGCAGGTTGCCGACAAGGTCAAGAAGTTCCGCGAAGCCGGCGATGACCTGGTGGTGGTTTTGTCAGCAATGAGCGGCGAAACCAATCGCCTGATCGAGCTGGCCAAGAAGATCAGCGATCAGCCGGTTCCACGTGAACTGGATGTGATCGTCTCCACCGGCGAGCAGGTGACTATCGCCTTGCTGGCCATGGCGCTGATCAAGCGTGGTATTCCGGCGGTGTCCTACACCGGTAACCAGGTGCGGATCCTCACTGACAGCGCGCACAACAAGGCGCGCATCCTGCAGATCGACGACCAGAAGATTCGCGGCGACCTCAAGGCTGGCCGCGTGGTTGTGGTTGCAGGTTTCCAGGGTGTCGACGAGCACGGCAACATCACCACCCTCGGTCGTGGTGGCTCCGACACCACCGGCGTGGCCCTGGCGGCAGCGCTCAAGGCTGACGAGTGCCAGATCTACACCGATGTCGATGGTGTCTACACCACTGACCCCCGCGTGGTGGCCCAGGCCCAGCGCCTGGACAAGATCACCTTCGAAGAGATGCTGGAAATGGCCAGCCTCGGTTCCAAGGTGCTGCAGATCCGCGCCGTCGAGTTCGCCGGCAAGTACAACGTCCCGCTGCGCGTGCTGCACAGCTTCCAGGAGGGTCCGGGTACCCTCATTACCATTGATGAAGAGGAATCCATGGAACAGCCGATCATTTCCGGCATCGCCTTCAATCGCGATGAAGCCAAGCTGACCATCCGTGGCGTACCGGATACCCCGGGCGTTGCTTTCAAGATCCTCGGCCCTATCAGTGCCGCGAACATCGAAGTCGACATGATCGTGCAGAACGTTTCGCACGATAACACCACCGACTTCACCTTCACCGTGCACCGCAACGACTATGACAAGGCCCACAAGGTCCTGGACAAGACCGCCGCCGAGCTCAACGCTCGCGAAGTGGTAGGTGACACCAACATCGCCAAGGTCTCGATCGTCGGCGTCGGCATGCGTTCCCATGCCGGTGTCGCCAGCCGCATGTTCGAAGCGCTAGCCAAGGAGGGCATCAACATCCAGATGATCTCCACCTCCGAGATCAAGGTCTCGGTGGTTATAGAAGAGAAGTACCTGGAACTGGCGGTGCGCGCCCTGCACACCGCCTTCGAGCTGGACGCCCCGGCCCGACAGGGCGAGTAAGGCGGCTGCCTCAGGGGCGCGGCATGGCCGCGCCCTTCGTTTTTCTGGCTGGCGTGAGAAATCTGTGGTTTTGCTCGCGCTAGTCAATACTTAGGCGTAGGTCGGCAGCCGTCACGGGTTGTAGGCTGAAGCCCTTTTTTTTGCAGACTGTTATCCCTGAACTGAATTGCGTGAGGAGAAAGCTATGTTGATTCTGACTCGTCGGTGCGCCGAGAGCCTGATCATTGGCGACGGCGAAATCACCGTGACCGTGCTAGGCGTCAAAGGAAACCAGGTGCGGATAGGGGTAAACGCCCCTAAAGAAGTGGCCGTCCACCGTGAGGAAATCTACCTGCGGATCAAGAAAGAGAAGGACGAAGAACCAACCCATTAATTTTTATCGAGTTTTTTTCAAAAAAGAGTTTGCAAACGGGGAAGGGTCTGGTTATTATACGCCCCGTGTTGCGGAGAGGTGGCCGAGTGGCCGAAGGCGCTCCCCTGCTAAGGGAGTATACCTCACAAGGGTATCGGGGGTTCGAATCCCCCCTTCTCCGCCATTATTCATGTAGGACGCTGTAATCTGCCTGAATCGCCTAAGTCGTTGAAATTAAACGAAAAAGTGGTTGGCAAAATGATTTAGCGGCCTATAATGCGCGGTAACAAATGCACTCATAGCTCAGCTGGATAGAGTACTCGGCTACGAACCGAGCGGTCGGAGGTTCGAATCCTCCTGAGTGCACCATACGACGAAGCAGTTTTCAACTTGAATGCTGCTTCAGCTGCAACCAGAGGTGATCTGGTCCATCAAGCGCCAATCCTGCACTCATAGCTCAGCTGGATAGAGTACTCGGCTACGAACCGAGCGGTCGGAGGTTCGAATCCTCCTGAGTGCACCATACATCAAAGCAGTTTTCAGTTTGAAAGTTGCTTTAGCTGTAACCAGAGGTGATCTGGTCTAACAAGCGCCAACCTGCACTCATAGCTCAGCTGGATAGAGTACTCGGCTACGAACCGAGCGGTCGGAGGTTCGAATCCTCCTGAGTGCACCATACAACAGAAAGCCCGCCTATCAAGGCGGGCTTTTTGCTTTCCGGCATTCATCTTCCGGTAAGGCGTGATGAATAAACTGTCATCGCTGCCGTGTCTGCCCCGCGCAATTTTTTGCCGACCCCGATGTGTTTTTTTTCGCGCTGCCGCCGTCGCACTGTTGCCTGCATACGTTGTCACAAGTATGTCTCGCAAACGATTGTTCTAGCCGCGATTTTTTCAGCACCCAGACAGCTCAAGCGGTGTATGATTGCGCCCGTCAGCCCCGCCGGGGCTTGTGGAATACCACCATGGACTTACCCAGTAGTTACTCAATAGCAAGTTTTGCCAATCAAGAATTGACTGATTGATCTCCCGGCGTGCTCCGCTGCTGGGAGTGGAGTTCGCCTATGACTGAAATCGAAGTAAAAAAGACGCAAGAAAGCCTGCAGGATCGCCTGGCCCAGGTGGTCGAACTGCTGCAGCGTCAACGCGTGGTCGAAGACCTGACCCACCGTCAGGAAGGTCATCACCATGACCTGGTAGAAAACCTCGTTCACCGCCAGAACCTGGTCGAGCTGCAACGCAAGCTCGACGACCTGCACTCCGCCGACGTTGCCTACATCCTCGAAGCCCTGCCGCTGGACGATCGTCTGACGGTCTGGCAACTGGTCAAGGCCGAGCGCGACGGTGACATCCTCCTCGAAGTGTCCGACTCGGTCCGTGAGACCCTGATCGCCGACATGGACGATCACGAGCTGCTCGCCGCCGCCAAGGAAATGGACGCCGACGAACTGGCCGACCTGGCGCCTGAGCTGCCGCGCGATGTTGTCCACGAGCTGATGGAAAGCCTCGATGCCCAGCAGCGCGAACGCGTACGTTCGGCCCTGAGCTACGATGAGGACCAGGTCGGTGCATTGATGGACTTCGAGATGGTCACCATCCGCGAAGACGTCAGCCTCGAAGTGGTCCTGCGCTACCTGCGCCGGCTCAAGGAGTTGCCCGGTCATACCGACAAACTCTTCGTGGTCGACTACGACGGCATCCTCAAGGGCGTGCTGCCGATCAAGCGCTTGCTGGTCAACGACCCGGAGAAGAAAGTCGCCGAGGTCATGGCCAGCGATCCGGTGAGCTTCCATCCGGATGAAGACGCCTACGATGCCGCCCAGGCATTCGAGCGTTACGACCTGATTTCCGCGCCGGTAGTCGACAAGAGCGATCGCCTGATCGGCCGTCTGACTATCGATGAAATGGTCGACCTGATCCGCGAAGAGAGCGAAAGCGAAGTGCTGAGCATGGCCGGTCTGCGCGAAGAAGAAGACATCTTCGCCTCGGTCTGGCGCTCGCTGCGCAACCGCTGGGCGTGGCTGGCGATCAACCTGATCACCGCCTTTGTCGCCTCGCGGGTGATCGGCCTGTTCGAAGGCTCGATTGAAAAACTGGTGGCACTGGCGGCGCTGATGCCGATCGTTGCCGGTATCGGTGGCAACTCCGGTAACCAGACCATCACCATGATCGTACGTGCCATGGCCCTGGACCAGGTCAGCCCCGGCAACACCTCGCGGTTGATGCGCAAGGAGCTGGCGGTGTCGTTGATCAACGGCCTGATTTGGGGTGGGGTGATTGGTGTGGTCGCCTACCTGCTGTATGACAGCTGGTCGCTCGGCGTGGTCATGACCGGCGCCATGACCCTCAACCTGTTGCTGGCGGCGCTGATGGGGGTGTTGATCCCGATGACCCTGGTGCGCCTGGGCCGCGATCCGGCGATGGGCTCCAGCGTGATGATCACGGCGGTAACCGACAGTGGAGGCTTCTTCATCTTCCTCGGCCTTGCCACCATCTTCCTGCTCTGATTGGCCATCGGCAAAAAAACACCCCTCGAGAGGGGTGTTTTTTTGCCTGGTGTTTATTGCTCGGTGAGGTGCTCGATAAAGGTCGAGCCGCTATAGCCCTCGCGAAACAGCCCGGCCTTCACTAACCGTGGCATCACCTGCTCAAGGAACAGATGTACCGATTCCACCGAGCCACCGGGCGCGGCGATGAAACCATCGATCGCCCCGGCCGCAGTCCACTCGACAATACTCTCGACAGCATCGTCCACCGTACCGATCACCTGCCAGTGCGCTGCAGAGATCACCTCCGGGCGCAGTAACAACTCACTGACCCGTAGCGATTCACGCTCGATCAGACGTCGCAACAGATTGGTGTGGGTGCGGCTATTAGGGGTGGCTACTGGCGGTGGCAAGTCTTCGCGGGTTACTGGCCGGTCTTCTGGCCAGTCATTTAGATCGAGCCCGGTCATCTCCTTGATCGAGGCAAACTTGCGCGGCTTGTCGATGCGCGCGTGGGTTTGCATGAACAGCGCGCGGGCCTGCTCGCGGGTGTCGGCCAGGTACAGGCTCAAACCGGGCAGCAGGCGAATGTCGGCAGGTCTGCGGCCGTGTTTTTCCGCGCGACGGGAAAGATCACGGCGCAGCTCGAGCGCCGCTTCGATATCCGGGGTCGGTGCGAACACCAGGTCGGCCACCGAGGCGGCGAAGTCACGGCCCGAGTCCGAGGCACCAGCTTGCACCAACGGGATTCGCGTATGGGCGTACTCCGGCAGGTTGAGCGGGCCCTTGACCTTCAAGTGAGCGCCGTCGTGGTCGATGGGGCGAACCTGTGAGGCGTCGGCGTAGCGGCCGGTACCGCGATCCAGTTTCAACGCATCGCTGGGGAAGCTTTGCCACAACTGATGGACTACCCGAGTGAACTCCGCAGCCCGCTGGTAACGCTCATCGGCACTGGGCATCGCACTCAGGCCGAAATTTTCATGGCCTTGCAGGGCAGTGACGATGTTCCAGCCAACCCGGCCCTTGCTGATCCAGTTCAATGACTGCAACTGCCGGGCGACCACATAGGGTGGCAAGAAGGTAGTCGATACGGTCGAGACCAGGCCGATCTTCGTTGTGTGCTGGGCGACCGCCGCGAGCAGGATACTCGGGTCGAGGCTGGCGAATCCCGAGCCGCTTTCGAGCATCTCCGGTACCAGCGCGTGGACGTCGGGTCGAAAGACAAAGTCCAGGTGCGCAGCTTCGGCGCGCTTGGCCAGATCGATCGCAAACTCGGCGGTGAAGATGCCTTCTATGTTGCTGTTGTCGCGTCGCCAGCCATCGCCGCTCAACCAGGTCGGCGCCAGTGACAGGCCAATGTGCAGGCGCTTGGGGGTACTCATCCTTGCGATTCTCCTCGTTATGGGTAGGCGGGCTCAGAACGCGCCCTTGATGCCGACGCCAACCATGCGCGGCAGGGTCATGCTCGCCTCGGTGCCACCGATGCCACGGTTCTGCTGCATATAGGTGGGGGAGCGGTCGTCGAATACGTTCTTGACGTAGCCGTACAGCTGCACCTGCTTGTTGAACTGGTAACTCATCCGCGCATCGGTGAGGGTGTAGGGCTTCACCGAGTAGGACGAGGTGTTGGCGGTGTCGGAGTAATAGCCATCCAGGTGGCGGACCTGGACGTTGAGATTGAGCGCGTCGGTGATGTCCCAGCTCGGGCCGAAGCTCAGGGTGTAGCCTGGTGAGCGGGCGAACTCGTTGGCCTGGTAGTCGGTGTTGCTGGAGATCTTGTCGATGCGCGTACGCAAGGTACCGGCACTGGCTTTGAGGGTCAGGTTGTCGAGCACGCGGTAATCGGCGCTCAGTTCCAGGCCATAGGCGTGGGCCTTTTCCGCGTTGATGGTGTAGGACTGGGCGACACCCGGGGAAATCACCACCGGGATGTTGTACTGGGCGTCCTTGAAGTCCATGTAGAACAGGTTGCTGCTGAGAATCAGGCGGTCGTCGAGCAGGTTGGCGCGGCTGAACAGCTCATAGTTCCAGATCGACTCTTCCTTGAAGTAGGCCCATTGCCGGGTGGTCAGGTTCAGCGACACGCCACCTGGGTTATAGCCACGGCTGACCAGGGCGCCGACGGTCCAGTCCGGGGTCGCGGCGTAGGCCAGGGAGACCTTGGGCAGCAGGGCGGAGAAGGTTTTCTCGTAGTCCAGTGCCGTTGGCGCCAGTACCGAGTTGCCCTGGCGCTCGATGTGATCCTGCTGGTAGCGCAGGCCGGTGCTCAGGGTCCAGCGATCGCTCAGGCGGTAGTTCAGCTCGGCAAAGATGCCGAGGTTCTCCTTGGTGTCATCGAAGGCCGAGAGCCCGCGCAGGTTCAGGGTTTCGTCGGTCTTGGTGTGGGCGTAGTAGATGCCGCCCATGCCGCTGAGGGTATCCAGCGCGTCGCCAAAGGTGATGCGCGACTCGTTGGAGGCGTTCTTCTGCTTGATATCGGCGTCGCCTTCGCCCGCAATGCCGGTGACCCGCTGGACGTTGGAAAGCGAGTACTGCGCCTGGTTGAACAGCTTGATGCCGTTGTCGAAGTCATAGCTGACATCCAGCACGCTGGTGTTGGTGTCCTGTTCCCAGCTGGGCATGGTGGTGGTGTCGTGGTCGAGCTTGTGGAAGGGCGCCGAGGCGGCCTCCTGGCTCGGGCGGTTGCTGTCGTTGTGCGAGAAGGTGTACTTGGCCTCAAGCCCCGGCAGCGACTCGGGCACCCACAGCAGCTTGGCCCGGGCCGTGACGGCGCGGAAGTTCTGGTCGGCCTTGCCGCGCTGGAACTTCGGGTTGTCGTAGTCGATGAACGTGTCGCGCGCCGAGTAGTCCACCGCCAGGCGGCCGGCCAGTTCATTGCCCATCAACGGGCCGGAAACGGCAACCGAGCTGCGCTTGGCATCATAGCTACCGACCTCGGTCTGGTAGGCCGCTTCCGGGGTAAAAGTCGGATCTTTAGTGTTGACGATGATCGCGCCGGCAATCGCGTTGGCCCCTTGCGAGGTGGTCTGTGGGCCGCGGAACACTTCGATGCTGTCGATATCCCAGACCGAGGTGGCACCAAAGAACATCTCGTTGTAGTTCAGGTAATGGCCGTCGAGGTTGATCGTCGCCCGCGGCACGGTGCCGCCCCAGAACACGTTCTGGCCATTGTTCGGCCCCTGGGTATCCTGGCCACGGATGATCGGCGCGCCGACCGAGTCGGTGTAGATCACGTTGGGCACATCATTGAGCACTTCTGACACCGAAGCGCTGCCGGTCTTTTCCTTGTCGATTTCCTTGGCGGTCTTGATCGATACGGAGGAGGCGGTGTCTTTCAGGTCGCGCTCGAGCTTCTCACCGGTGACGATGATCGGCTCGAAAACAACGCTCTGCTGGGTGGTAGTGACGACGCTTTGCCCGAATGTGTAGGGCGATGCCAGCAATGTCGAGAGTGTGAATACACTAAAGCCTTGGCGCAGTGTGCGGTGTGGATGTGCCTTCAAGATGCCCCCAAATGAGAATGATCCTCTTTCCCGTTCGAGGGTAGCATGGTGCTATTGCGTTCCTCAATAAAGAATTCATTCCGCAAAATGGGAATAGGTAGAGATTCGTGGAATCGGTATCATGGCCGCCAACGAGTGCGACCGTGCGCGCCTTTGAGGAGACCGAGCAATTGAATAACGAGATGACCGCCCTGGACGAAGAGGCGCAGACAGCCCCGGAAAAGCGTTCCGGCACCATTCAGTCGGTGTCGATCGCGGTGCGTTTTCTTCAGGTGCTGGCCAATGCCGAGAGTGAACTGGCGCTGGGGGAGGTCGCTCGGCGCACCGCGACGGGGGGCTCGACGGCCCACCGTTATCTGCAGAGCCTGGTCAAGGAAGGGCTGGCCAAGCAGGACCCGGCCAGCGGCCTCTACGACCTGGGGCCGGCGGCCTTGAACATCGGTATCAGCGCCTTGAAGCGTGTCGATGCGGTGGACATTGCCGCCCAGCACATGAAGGCCCTGGCTCAGCAGCATGCCGCCAGTGGTGGGGTAGCGATCTGGACCGACCGCGGGCCGACCCTGGTGCGCTGGTACCGTAGCGCCTATTTCTCGATCAACCCGTTGGCCCTGGGCGACATCCTGCCGATCGACAACACCGCTTGCGGCCTGGTGTTCCAGGCGTTTTTACCCAAGGCGGTGATCGATGCCGCGCGCAAGCAGCAGCCGGCGCATTTTCGCGGCACGCCGCCGAGCAAGGCGTTGCTTGATGAGGTACGCAATGGTCGCTGGGCCGAGCTGACCAGCCATCTGCTCTCGAACGTCACCGGCCAGGCCGCGCCGGTGTTCGATGCCCAGCAGGAAATCGTCTGCGTGTTGACCACGGTCACTGACCTGGGCCAGCTCAAGACAGCAGAGGATCGCGAGGCGCTGTACCGCGAAGCCGGCCTGGTCAACCAGGCCACGGGCGGGCGGATTTTCGATCAGCGCGGTTGAATCTGCAGCTGGTGCCCCTTGGGTACTACCAGCGGGGTGCCGGTGACCGGGTCGGCAATGATCACCGAGGCCAGGCCGAATACCTCCTCTACCAGCGCCTCGGTGAATATGGCCCCTGGCGTGCCTTGCGCGAGCACCGCGCCGTCGCGCATGGCAATCAGGTGCGAGGCGTAGCGGCAGGCCTGATTGAGGTCGTGCAGCACGGCAACGATGGTCCGGCCCTGGCGATTGAGATCAGCCAGCAGTTCGAGCAATTCGATCTGGTGAGCGATGTCGAGGAAGGTGGTGGGTTCATCAAGCAGCAGGATCGGGGTTTGCTGCGCCAGGACCATGGCAATCCAGACCCGCTGACGCTGGCCGCCGGACAGTTCATCCAGCCCTCGCTCCGCCAGCTCGCTGACCTGGGTTGCGGCCATGGCGGCAGTGACCGCCTGTTCATCCGCTTCGGACCATTGGCGCAAGAATGACTGATGAGGAAAGCGCCCGCGCGCCACCAGGTCGGCGACGGTTATGCCGTCCGGTGCCGTGGCGCTTTGTGGCAGCAGGCCAAGGCGCCGTGCGACCTCTTTGGCGCCACGCTCGGTGATGGTTTTGCCGTCGAGCACTACTCGCCCGTGGGTAGGGACCAGTAGGCGCGATAGCGCCCGTAGCAGAGTGGATTTTCCGCAGGCATTCGGCCCGACAATCACTGTAAAAGAGCCATCGGGAATGGCGATCGACAGGTCGGTCGAAATGGTGCGCTGGTCGTAACGCAGCGTCACGGTGTCAGCATGCAGGCGATGGGTCATGGGTAGCCGTTCCTTGCTGGCAGCTTGACGGCGAGTATTGCATGCGCGGAATTAATTCTGCAATATGGAATGCGATTGAATCGCATCCACGTTTAGCCATGACAGCGCTTGCTGTCGAGTGCATCCTGCCGACCTGTTGCCGAAGAAAAATTGCCGATGAAAAAGCTCACTATTGCGCCAGTGCTTGCTGCTGCGGCGCTTCTCCTGCTTGCCTGTAGCGTGTTTGCGGTGCGCCCGGCAAGCGCGGCGGGCGAGCCTTCCAAGCCGTTGCGTATCGCCTCCACCTCGCCGAGTATCACCGGCATCCTCCTGGCCATAGACGCGCCGCTGGTTGCCAGTGCGGCTGCCACGCCGAGCTGGATGACCGACAGCAAGGGGTTTTTCAGCCAGTGGGCGAGTGTTGCCGATCAGCGTCAGGTTCAAGTGCTGTACCGCAACCTGGTGTTCGATATCGAAGCGGTGATCGGCGCCAACCCGGACTTGCTGGTGCTCAGCGCAACCGGTGCCGACAGTGCTGTCCAGCACCAGGCCGAGCTTGAAGCCCAGGGCATTTCCACCGTGGTGGTCAATTATTCGAACCAGAGCTGGCAAGAAATCGCCACCACCTTGGGCAAAGCCACTGGCCACGAGGCGCAAGCCCAGGCGGCAATCAAGGCCTTCGATGATTACGCCGCGCAATCCGCTGCCCGGATCACGCCACCCAAAGGCGGGGTGAGCATTGTCGGTTACAACATTGGTGGCAGCTATTCCATCGGGCACGCCTCCAGCCCGCAGGCACGCTTGTTCAACGTGCTCGGGATCAAGGTCGCGAGCCTGCCGCCAGCCTTGAGCAGGGAGGTCACTCGATCCGCGGATTTCGAGTTCATCTCGCGCGAGAACCTGTCTGCAGCCATCAGCGGTGAAAGCGTCTTTCTGCTCGGTGCCACTGACGCCGATGTGCAAGCGTTTCTCGCCGACCCGCTGCTGGCCAACCTGCCGGCGGTCATCAGCAAGCAGGTCTATGCCCTGGGCCCGACCTCGTTTCGTATCGACTATTACTCCGGTCGACAGATGATCGACACCATTGCCCGGAACCTGCGCTGAATCATGGCGATGGCCGGGCAGTTCGCCTTGAGTTTGTCCCGATCTCGGCGCCCGCGCTCATCGGGCCTGGTGATCGGCCTGGGCGTGCTCGCCCTGTTGGTGGTCTGCAGCCTGCTGATCGGTTCACGGGGCATTGGTCTGGCTGACATCGCTGATGCTTTCTGGCGGTATGACCCAGGCAACGATCAGCATCTGGTGATTCGAGAACTACGTATTCCCCGCACTTTGGTAGCCATTCTCACCGGTTTGGCCCTGGGCGTTGCCGGCGCACTGATGCAGGCGCTCACCCGTAATCCACTGGCCGAACCCGGGTTGCTGGGTATCAATGCCGGGGCGGCACTGGCGGTGATCATTGGCGTGACCCTGTTCAAACTGGTGAGCATCGTCGAGTACCTGGGTTTCGCCTTTGTCGGTGCCGGGTTGGCCGGGGTTGCCGTGTTCATGCTGGGCCAGGCTCGTGAGACCGGTACCAACCCGGTGCGTCTGGTGCTGGCCGGTGCAGGGCTGTCGGTGATGCTGGGGTCTGTCACCGGGATCATTCTGCTCAATGCGCCGCTGGAGGTGTTCGAGAGCTTTCGCAAGTGGTCGGCGGGTTCGGTCGAAAGCAGCGGTTTTCAGACCTTGGCGGTGCTGGCGATCGTGGTTTCTTTGGGGGTGGCCGTGGCGGTGGCCATCGTCGGCAACCTCAATGCCCTGGCGCTGGGCACGGATCTGGGTCAGGCCCTGGGGGTCAATGTTCGCGCCACCTGGTTACTGGCTTGCCTGGCGATCATGCTGCTGGCCGGGGCTGCTACAGCGGCCGCCGGGCCGATCGGCTTTGTCGGCCTGGTGGCCCCGCATCTGGCGCGAAGGCTGGTGGGGGCGGATTATCGCTGGATAGTGCCGTACGCCGGGTTGTTTGCCGCGATTCTGCTGCTGGGGGCCGATGTCATCGGGCGGGTGGTGGCAGCACCTGCAGAAGTCGCGGCCGGGATCATTGTGCTGTTGATCGGTGGGCCGTTTTTCATTGTCATCGTACGCAGGTTTCGGGTGAGCCGCTCATGACCGGTTCGGTGCTGCGCCTGGGGCGCTATTCGCTGCGTTGGCGGCCACGCACTGCCTTGGTTTGTGTGCTATTGGCGCTACTGGTGGTGGGCCTGGCGATTGTTTTGCTGGGGGTCGGGTCGTTGCCGCTGACAGCCCGTGAGGTGCTCGACAGCCTGCTGGGGGGAGGGGCCAACCCGACTGCGGATCGGGTCATTCAGCGCGTTCGCCTGCCTCGGGCACTGACCGCACTGCTGGTGGGCGGGGCGTTGGGCATGGCCGGAGCGATCTTCCAGTCGATTTCGCGCAATGCCCTCGGCTCGCCGGACATCATCGGTTTCACCACCGGGGCGGCCAGTGGCGCCATCGTGCAGATCATCCTGTTCGATGCCGGTCCCTTGGGAACCTCGCTGGCTGCGGTACTGGCCGGTGTCGGCACCGCGTTGCTGGTGTTTGTAGTGTCGATGCGCGGACGTAGTACGGGCGGCTATCGCCTGGTGCTGGTGGGGATTGGTGTCGGCGCCATGCTCTCGGGCTTGAATACGGTGCTGCTGGTTACCGGCGACCTCGATCGGGCCATGTCGGCACAGATCTGGCTGGCGGGGTCGCTCAATACCCGAACCTGGTCTCATGTGCTGCCGGCGGCGTTGGGGTTCATCGTCATTGTGCCGGTGGTTGTTTGCCACGCTCGGCGTATCGACCTGCTGGAGATGGGCGATGACGCTGCCAGCCAGTTCGGTATTGCCCCGGAGCGTACACGGCTGATCTTGGTCTTGACCGCGGTGGGGTTGACCGCGATTGCCACTGCCGCTGCCGGGCCCATAGCCTTTATCGCCCTGGCCGCGCCGCAACTCGCCCGGCGCTTGACCGGCGCGCCAGAAGTACCGCTGGTGTCCGGGGCGCTGATGGGGGCGGTGCTGTTGCTGGGCGCTGACCTGCTCAGCCAGCGCCTGGCTTTCAACCTCAACTTGCCCATCGGCTTGAGCGCCGGATTGCTGGGCGGTTGCTACCTGCTGTGGCTGCTGTCGCGTAGCAAGCGGGTTTGATTCAGGCAATCAATAGGGGGTTTTGGGAGTCCTGGCTGGGATGTTGAGGCTGTGGGCTGATCCAGTCGCTTTGGCGCGGCTGATGGCCCCTTGCGCCTTTACGGCCCGAAGGTGCTACGCACTGCCCCTACAGGCACCTACGCTCAGCCTCCTGAAGTCGCTTTTCGCGGCGCCTGGAAGTGAGTGCATGTCACGTGACAGTTCCATGCCTACCTTTTCCCAAGAGAAAAGTAGGCCGCCGTAAAGGCGCAAGGGGCCAGCAGCCCCACACTGAATGGATAAACTCGCCGTCTCAACATCCCAACCCTGGTTTCCTGAAGAGCCAAAAAAAGGCCAATGCACGGGCATTGGCCTTTAGTGATTGTGCCACGGAATCAGGAAGCGTCAGCTGCCATCTCGGCGTCATGGGCAATCAACGATACCAGCGCATTCTGCTGGCGATGGGAAAGCTGGCGGAAACGTTGCAACAGTTCGCGCTCGTGCAGGGACAGTTCCGGGCTGTCCAGACGCATGCTCAGTTCTTCACCCAGTGCACCTTCCTGAATAAGGCTCTGTTCCAGGCGAGCGATGATTTCCGAGTTCATGCTGCGGTGGTGGTTGCGCGCTACCTCGGCAATGCGCTCACGCATTCCGTCGGGGAGGCGGACGACGAATTTGTCAGCAGTGCGGCTTGAGTAAATAGCCTGTTTCATTGGGCGCATATAATTGACCGGTTTTAGTTCAGGGGGAAGCGGTTCTCGAAATTGGCCGCACGATGTCACTACGACCATCCCGGCGTCAAAATGTTCAACCTGAATTGTGAATGAGGCGTGAATCATGCCTCATTATCGCCGGTTCCTTGGCGTCAATTCTGTGACAAATATTGAACCGGATAAAGGCGTTTTGCCAGTACCAATTATCAGAAATGAGCACTGGTTTGAAAAGTTTTCATTTTCTCGATTTCCGGCTCAGTGGACCTTCGTCGGCAACGGCATGCATCAGGCAGAAAAGGCCCTGGAAAGCGTCTAGAATGCGCGTGCTTTCCTACCATTGAGCATAGTGGCTATGCAGCATGACGCAAGCGCGACGCGGCGTACAGTGAACCCGGGTCGTCTGGTGTACCTGATGGGACCATCAGGAGCCGGAAAAGATTCCCTGATCGATGCGGCGCGCCCTGAACTGCAGCGCCTGAACGTGCACATTGCTCGGCGCGTGATCACCCGTTCGGCCGAGGCCAAGGGTGAAGATGCCATTGGTGTCTCCCCCGAGCAGTTCCAGCGCCTGAGCGCTGAGGGCGCGTTTGCCCTGCAGTGGCAGGCCAATGGCCTGGCCTATGGCATACCGGTGCAGATCGATGCCTGGCTGGCTGAGGGGCGCACGGTGCTGGTCAATGGCTCGCGCGCGCATTTGCAGCAGGCCCGCGATCGCTATCCGAACCTGTTACCGGTGCTGTTGCGGGTTGATCATCAGGTGTTGCGCCAGCGCTTGCTGGCGCGCGGCCGGGAAACTGCGCAAGACATCGAGCAGCGTCTGGCACGGGCGCAGCAGGTGAGGGTAGAGGATGGTGAGGTGCAAGTGCTGGACAATTCCACGTCCTTGGCCGATGCAGTTCAGCGCTTGCTGGGGCTGTTGCGCGAGCAGGGTCTGCTCGGCGCTAATTGAAACCTAGAACACCAACCGTTCGCTGCTGACCTGGGGGGCGCCTTGTACTTGCGCAGCCAGGGTGCCGAACACCGCCGGTTGCGCCTGTATCGCTGGCGCCGCGTGTGCCTGCACAGGCACGGCAACACCATCTGGTTGCACGACCAGCCCAACCAGAGCGGCCAGGGCCAGGGCGTTGAGCAGAAGCAGGGTGCTGTTCATGGGCATGCTCCGTAAAGGTGAGGGCTGACCTCAAGCCACTTTTTATGAAGTGATCAATGCACACTGCATGCCAGCCTTTTTACCGAGTTTTACCCTTTAAAATCAGTAGCCTATGCATCTTTTTCAAGGGCTTTCCCGTGCAATCTGCAATGATGGCTGACTGCCTCATTGCAGATTGCACGATCTGTTAAAAAGCCCACAGGCAAAAAGCCCCACGGATGACATGACAAATGCCGGGCTGCTGGTTAACATGCACGCCGTCCTTGCCGCGCGACGCTCGTTGCCGGCTTTGTGTCTCAGTAGCTCAATTGGATAGAGCATCCCCCTCCTAAGGGGAAGGTTGGCAGTTCGAACCTGCCCTGGGACACCATCTCACTTTTGCCTCTCTGGCCATTCTTCTGACTACTGCGTTTCTCTGTGGCAACGGCGCAGCTGCATGAAGAGTCAATAAAGCCCCTGAAAATGAAAAGACTATTCATCGCTGCGCTCGGGATTTTATCGTTGATTCAGGCATCCGCGTCCTTTGCGGATAATGCCAATGGGAAAAATCTGTTTTTACAGCGGTGCGTCATGTGCCACGGGGCAGATATCAAGGGGACCGGGCCATTGGCCAATAAAAGCAACCCGCCCACCCCTGATCTGACCACCTCCGCTTTCAAGAAGCGCTTGAAAGATTACCCGGGCGTGATTGTTTCATCGGTAATACTTCGTCCCAATGGCGACTTGATTCCCAGAACGTTGCGAGAGAACGGAGTAAAGGTGGCACCCTACGCGTGGAGGGTTCAGGACTTTCGCGATTTGAATCAATACATGAGCGCTGTGATTGCAAAAAGTCAGTGATTTTGCGGCGCCAGGCCGCAGCGTCAGCAGCGGCCTGGGGCCTACCAGTCTTGCCGCAACGGCAACGGCCCTTCATGGGACGCAAACAGCGGCAGCACTTCTTCTGCCAACTCCTGAATCACCTCAGCCGCCGGCCGCGGGCAAAACTGAATGCCCAGCGCCGCGTGATTGACCCCGGCATCCTGCCATTCCCCGAGCAGATCAATCAGCCCTTTGCGCCCGGTCCTGAGCACATAGCCGCCTTGCAGGGCCGTGCGGGGAAAGTCGGGGTTGGCGTCGAGGTCGATCCACTCGTTGGTCACGTGCGGGCGAAAGCCGCCACCGGGAATGCAGTCGCGCCAGGCGCGGATTTTCTCGGCCAGGCGCCGTGGGCCGAGGATGTTCTCGGTGGTGTCGGGGAAGGTCAGCCAGCCATCGGCCTGTTCGCCCAGCCACTGCATGGGCTGGCGCGAGCTGCCGGTGACCAGCAGCGGAATCGTACCGCTGACCGGCTTGGGCAGCAGTTGTGCGCCGCTGAGGTGGCCCAGTACTGATTCAATCGGCTGGTCGCCAGCCTGCAGTAGTTGGCGAAAATACCGCACTGCCTCGGCAAAGCGTTCGCCACGCGCGTTGTGTTCCAGGCCGTAGGCGGGAAACTCCACCGGCCGATCACCGGAGGCGATGCCCATGACCAGGCGCCCGCCGGACAGTTGATCGATGGTGGTCGCGGCCTTGGCCAGGTCGATCGGATGACGCAAGGAGAAGATCGCGCTGCCCGTGGCCAGGGCGATTCGTCGGGTTTGAGCGGCCAGGTAGCTCAGGTAGGCAAAAGGATCGAACAGCTGGCCGGCATCGCCAAAGTGCGGATCGTACAGCGGCACATCACGCACCCAGGCGGCGGCAAAGCCCAGGCGGTCAGTCTCGCTGACCAGTGCGGCCTGGCCATTGAGCACCGCCATGTTGCCGCGGTAGAAGTGCAGCGGCAAAAAGATGCCCAGGGTCAGGTGGTCTGCGGCGAACATGCGTCGATAGCCGGGGTGCTGGGCGAAGGCATGGGCGCTGGCGCCCGTCGGTGTCGGGTTCATCGATAAAATCCTTTTCTCGGTTCAGGGGCCAGTGGCAGGTGCCGGCAGGCGGATGCCGCGTTGGACGGCAGGGCGTTGGCTGACGCGTTCATGCCAGGCGCTCAGATGCCGGTACTGGCTGAAGTCAAAGTCGATAACCCGGGCGATATGGGTCCAGCCGAAGGTGGCGATGTCAGCGATCGAGTAGGTGCTGCCCGCCAGCCAGGGCTGACCGGCCAGGCGCTGGTCGAGGGTGTTGAACAGTTCTTCGCTCAGATGCCGGTAGCGGGCGATGGCCTCGGGGCAGGGCTGTTGGGCGAACAGTTCGAAATGCACGCGCTGACCAAGAATCGGCCCCATGCTCGCCGCGTGAAACTGCAACCAGGTGATGGCTGCCCAGCGTTCGCTGGGGATGCTCGGCAGCAGGCGTGCACTCTTTTCAGCCAGATACAGCAGAATCGCCGCCGATTCGAACAGGGTGATATCGCTCTCGGGATCAACCAGCACCGGAATACGGCCATGGGGGTTGAGTTTGAGAAAGTCAGCCTGGCGATGCTCGCCATGGTCGATCTGCACGTGCTTGAGGGTGTAGGGCAGCCCCAGCTCTTCCAGGGCGATGGTGATCTTGAAGCCATTAGGTGAGCTATCGCTATAAAGAATCAACGGCATGGGCCTTCTCTTCAGGATGGTTCAGAGAAGGGCTATGCTAGGCAGGTCTTGGCCGATTGAAAAACGATCAATCCTGCGCTAAGACGATAGATTTTCTAAACCATGGAGCGGGTGAAAATGGGCGCGGTTATACCGTTGTTGGCATTGCGGGCCTTCACTGAAGCGGCGCGTCTGGGCAGCCTCAAGGCGGCCGCCGAGCGCATGGGTGTAACGCCGGGCGCGGTCAGTCAGCAGGTACGCCTGCTTGAGGCGCGTATGGGCGTGGTGCTGTTCGTGCGTGGCCGCCATGGCGTGCACCTGAGCGAAGCTGGCGCGCGCGTGTATCCAGGGTTGCTCAAGGGCTTCGATCAGATCGAGGCATCGCTGGCCTTGCTCGAACAACTGACGCCGGGCAAGACCCTGACCATCAGCACCGTGCCGTCGTTCGCGGCCTCCTGGCTGGTGCCGCGCCTCGGCCGATTCAATGCCCTGCACCCGCAGATCGAAGTGCGTGTCGAGGCTTCGGCCAAGCTGGTGGATTTGCAACGTGAGCGCATCGATGTCGCCCTGCGCCATGGGCTCGGACAGTATCCGGGGCTGGAGTCTGTCCGCCTGATGGCGCCGGTTTTGCTACCGGTAGCCAGCCCGCAGTTGCTGGCGCAAGGGCCGGCTTTGAAACGGCCGGCCGATTGCCTGAAGTATCCGTTGTTGCACGATGCCGATCGCGCTGACTGGATGCTTTGGCTGCAGGCCCATGGCGTGGCCGATGACCCGCGGGCGGCACGCGGTGCCAGTTTCGAGGATGACCTGCTGCTATTGCGTGCCGCGGCTGCAGGCCAGGGCATAGCCCTGGTGCAGGACACTCACGCTGCAGAAGACCTGGCCAGCGCCAAGCTGCAACTGGCCCTCGACAAACCCTGGCCCGCGCGTTTTGCCTACTACCTGGTTTGTCGTGAAGAAGCCTTGCAGCGCTCCGAGGTTGTCGCGTTCGTAGACTGGGTCAAGGCTGAAGTTGGTGAGATGGAAAGGCGCTGATTGCAGCGTCAGTCAGCGGCACCCCTGGGCGAGCGGACCAAAGTATCAGGCAGGAGCATGTTCCGTTCGGCAGGCTAGCGCCAGATCAATGATCCGCTGTTGTATATCAGTCGACAGGTGCGAATGAATCGGCAGGCACAGGACCTGACGCGACACTTGCCAGGCATGGGGCAGGCCCTTTATGTCGGCGCTGGGCAGCCCACGATACATCGGGAATTCGGTGATCAACGGATAGAAATACCGGCGTACCAGGATATCGTCCTCTCGATAACGCCGGTAAAGCTCATCGCGGGTGCATCCGAAGCGCTCGGCATCGACCAGTATCGGGCAGTAGGCATAGTTCCATTCAAGCCCAGCCGCAGGTTCGAGCAGGCGCAGGCCTGGTACGCCTTCCAGGGCTTGGCGGTAGCGTTCGAAGACCTCCCGGCGCCGTTCCAGCGCATTATCGATGTGACGCAACTGCAGCAAGCCAAAGGCTGCCTGGACTTCATTCATCTTGCCATTGATGCCGGGCGCCATGACCGTGACTTCATCGGCAAAACCGAAATTCTTCAGGTAGTCGATGCGCTGCTTGATCTTGGCATCGGGGCAGATAATGGCGCCGCCTTCGAACGTATTGAACACCTTGGTCGCATGAAAACTCAGGATCGACAGATCGCCGTGGTTGAGTACGCTCGCCCCGTTGTCGCGAACACCAAAGGCGTGGGCCGCGTCATAGATGACTTTCAGGCCATAAGTGTCGGCGACTCGCTGGAGACCGGCGACATCGCAAGGAATGCCATAACAGTGGACCGGCAGGATCGCGGTGGTCGCCGAGGTGATGGCTTCTTCGACGCGCTTGGGGTCGAGGTTGTTGGTCAGCGGGTCGATGTCGACGAAGACTGGCTTGAGGTTGTTCCACAGCAGCGAGTGCGCGGTTGCGACGAAGGAGTAGGGCGTGGTGATGACTTCGCCGGTGATGCGCAGCGCCTGCAGTGCGGTGACCAGGGCCAGGGTGCCATTGGAAAACAGCGAGAGGTGTTTTACCCCGAGGTAATCGGCCAGTTCCTGTTCCAGTTGCTCATGAAAAGGGCCGCCGTTGGTCAGGCGCTTGCTGTCCCAGATTTGCTGCAGGTAGGGAATGAACTCCTCCAGCGGTGGCAGCAGCGGGCTGGTGACGGGAACGGATTCGGCCATGGCAATGGGTGCTCGTGATGACTGAAAAATGGCACATGGCATGACAGGGGCTACGCCATGGCACTGAGTCATGGTCCGGATCAACGGGCAAGGGCGCCATGAATCCGACAACTGACTGTGATTGCCCTAGCTCAGCAAGAATTCGGCCAACATCAGCTTTACAGGACGCTGCTGCCTTGGGCGACAGCAGCGCGCAGGTGGGGTCAGGCGCTGAGGTCTTTTTCCCGATTGTCATAGGTGGTGCCTTGGTTGGCATCTTGCGTCGCGGTCAGGTTGGCCACCAGCTTGGCTGACACTGCCGGCCCTTGCAGCTCGGAGTTGAGGCTGGCCAGCGACTCCAATTCGGTCTGCTTTTTCATCTGCTCGGCGATCTTGCGTTCGATCTTGTCCTTTTCGGCTGGCGGCAAGGCCTCGAATTCTTCCTGGCTGATGCCCAGTTCATTGAGCAGCTTGAGCTTGATCTTCTGGGCTGGGCTCAGGGCCATGTATTCGCGAAACTCCTGAGCGGCGCTCTTGCCGGTTTCGCTGGTGCCGATACTGGCCTGCTCGCGCATGTCGACATCCGGGTTCTGCAGCTGCACCTTGAGTTTGGCGAAGGCTTCCTCGCGGGCGTCTTCGGCACTTTGCTGCGAGGTGTTGGCGTGGCTTTGCTGCTGGCGGTTGGCGCTGCTGGTCGGCACCGGCGGGCGGAACTGGGCCTGTTCGGCGGCGGCCGCTTCGGCCACGCCACGGGTCGGGTTGATGGCTGGCGTCTGGGCGCCGAGGGCATTGATGCTACTCACCTGATCACGCTCCTTGATGGATGCAAGTTGACCTCCGATCAATGGCAAGTCTTGTGCCAGCTCGGCTGGCAGGGCCACGCGCTAGTATATTCAGGGGTTGGCGCTGTACGGCGGGTAGTGAAACGGAGCATGCTTTGCCCCGAAGAGGAAAACCCTTGCCGTCAGCGGCAAGTCAATTCAAGCCGGCAGCACCAACATCTGGCTGGGGCGCAGTTGCTGGACAAGGGAGATCGTCCATGAGTCAAACGTCAGATGCACCACCTTTGAAGGCCCCGCTCGGCGATTTCAGGGAAGAACAGCTGCAAACCCTGCTGGACCTGATCAGCGACGGGATCTGGGACTGGAACGCCAACACCGGCTACGTCTACCGCAACCCCGGCTGGTACCGGATGCTCGGTTATCCAAGCCACTCGCTGGACAATACCGTACTGACCTGGGAAAGCGTGATTCATCCTGAGGACTATCCGCAAGTGATGGCTCATTTCGAGGACTACGTCAGTGACCGATCCGGGCAATACCGTATCGAGTACCGCTGCCGCTGCCAAGATGGCAGCTTCCTGTGGATCGAGGACCGCGGCCACATCATTGCGCGCAATCAGGACGGCTCGGTGGCGCGCATGCTCGGTGCCCATCGCAATATCGACGATGCCAAGCGCCTGGTCGAGCGCCTGGAGCAGGAGAACCTGTCACTGGAGGCGCAGATCGCCGAGCGCACCCGCGAACTGTCCTGGGTCAATCAGCAACTGCAGCGCCAGCTCGATGAAAACCGCGACCTGGCCGAGCGCGATGCCCTGACCCTGGTGGCCAACCGTTACCGCCTGGAAAAGGTCCTGCAGCAAGAGTGCGAGCGGGCGCGGCGTTTCCGCCAGCCGTTGGCGCTGATCATCATGGATATCGACGATTTCAAGCCGATCAACGATCAGTATGGCCATGCCCAAGGTGACCAGGCGCTGATCGCATCGGTCGAGCGGATCAAGGTGTGCCTGCGCCCCGGTGACTTGCTCGCACGCTGGGGCGGCGATGAGTTTGTCGTGGTGCTGCCGGGCACGCAACGCGAACAGGCACTGCAACTGGCGCGGCAGATTCGCCAGGCGCTGGAGCTGGCACCGCCGGTGGGCGCGCAAGTGCTGACCATGAGTTATGGCGTGGTCGAGTGGCTGGAAGGGGAAGGGCAGGCGCAGCTGCTGTGCCGGGCGGACCAGGCACTGTACCGGGCCAAGGCGGCCGGCAAGGATGAGATCGGTGAATGAAAAAGGACCCGCTGCACGGGGCAGCGGGTCAAATCGGCCTCAGCCGCTTCAGTGTCTACAGATGCAGGGCGTGACCCAGGGCGCGTAGTGCCGCTTCCTGCACCGCCTCACCCAGGGTCGGGTGAGCGTGGATGGTGCCGGCGATATCTTCCAGGCAAGCGCCCATTTCCAGTGACTGGGCAAAGGCGCTCGACAGCTCCGAGACGCCCACGCCAACCGCCTGCCAACCGAGGATCAGGTGGTTGTCGCGACGGGCGACCACGCGCACGAAGCCGCTTTTCGATTCCAGGGTCATGGCCCGACCGTTGGCGGCGAACGGGAACTGTGCAACGATGCAATCCAGGCCCTCCTGCTCGACCTGCTCCGGGGGTTTGCCGACCACTACCAGTTCCGGGTCGGTGAAACACACCGCGGCGATGGCAGCCGGCTCGAAGCGTCGTGACTTGCCGGCAATGAGTTCGGCAACCATTTCACCCTGGGCCATGGCCCGGTGGGCGAGCATCGGTTCGCCGCTGATATCGCCGATGGCCCAGACGTTGCGCATGCTGGTCTGGCACTGCTCATCAATGGCAACCGCCGCACCGTTCATCTTCAGCGCCAGGCTCTCAAGGTTGAAGCCCTGGGTGCGCGGTTTGCGACCCACCGCAACCAGCACCTGGTCGCTGCTCAGTTGCAGTAGCTCGCCTTGCGGATCGCGAACCTGCAACGCTTGTTTGTCGGCATCGTAGCCTTCGACGCTGTGCTTGAGGTAGAGCTTGATCCCCAGCTTCTTGAACGACTCGGCCACCGGCGCGGTCAGTTCGCTGTCGTAGGTCGGCAGGATACGCTCGCGGGCTTCGACCACGCTGACCTCCACGCCCAGCTTGCGATAGGCGATGCCCAGCTCCAGGCCGATGTAGCCGCCGCCGACCACGGTCAGGTGCTTGGGCAGGGCCTTCGGCGCCAGGGCTTCGGTGGAGGAAATGATCGGGCCGCCCAGAGGCAGCATCGGCAGTTCGACGCAGCTGGAGCCGGTGGCCAGCAGCAGGTGTTCGCACTGGATGCGCTGGCCGTCGACTTCGACGTGCTTGCCGTCGAGAATCTGCGCCCAGCCATGGATCACCTTGACCCCGTGCTTTTTCAGCAGGGCGGCGACGCCGCTGGTCAGGCGATCGACGATGCCGTCTTTCCAGGCCACGCTCTGGGTGATGTCCAGGCTCGGTGGCGAGACCTTGATACCCAGGTTCGACTGCTGGCTGTGCAGTTGGGTCTGGTGGAACTGCTCGGCGACGTGGATCAGCGCCTTGGACGGAATGCAGCCGATGTTCAGGCAGGTGCCGCCCAGGGCTTGGCCTTCGACCAGCACCGTGGGAATGCCCAGCTGGCCGGCGCGAATGGCGGCGACATAGCCGCCGGGGCCGCCGCCGATGATCAGCAGGGTAGTGTTGAGCGTCTGTTGCATGGTCACTCCACAAACAGGCTGGCAGGTTGTTCGAGCAGGCCGCGGATGGCCTGGATGAAGAGTGCCGCGTCCATGCCATCGACCACGCGGTGATCGAACGAGCTGGAGAGGTTCATCATCTTGCGAATGACGATCTGGCCGTTGATGACCATCGGCCGTTCGACCATGCGGTTGACTCCGACGATCGCCACTTCCGGGGTGTTGACCACCGGTGTGGTAACGATGCCGCCGAGAGCGCCAAGGCTGGTCAGGGTGATGGTCGAGCCCGACAGTTCTTCACGGCTGGCCTTGTTGCCGCGGGCGGCGTTGGCCAGGCGCACGATCTCGCCGGCGTTGCTCCACAGGCTGCCGGATTCGGCATGGCGCAGCACCGGCACCATCAGGCCGTTGTCGCCCTGGGTGGCGATGCCGACATGCACCGCGCCGTGGCGGGTGATCACCTGGGCTTCGTCGTCGTAGGTGGCGTTGATCTGCGGGAACTCGCGCAGGGCGACGACCATGGCGCGCACCAGGAGCGGTAGCAGGGTCAGCTTGCCGCGGCTGTCGCCCCACTTCTTGTTCAGGTGCTGACGCAGCTCTTCGAGGGCTGTCACGTCGATTTCCTCGACGTAGCTGAAGTGCGCGACGCGGCGCTTGGCATCCTGCATGCGCTGGGCAATCTTGCGGCGCAGGCCGATCACCGGAATCTGCTCGCTGTCATTGCGTTTGGCATAACCGCCAGGAGCGCTCTGGCTGCTGGTGGTCGGCTGCGCCAGGAAGGCGTCGAGGTCGTCGTGCAGGATGCGCCCGGCCGGGCCGCTGCCGTGGACGTAACGCAGCTCGATGCCGGCATCCAGGGCGCGCTTGCGCACGGCAGGCGAGGCCAGTGGGCGTTCGTGGGCTTGGCGCGGGACGATAGCGGCGGGCTGGTGGGCCGAGGGTGCGGGTGCCGCCGGTTTGGGGGCAGGTTCCGGGGCCTTGGCAGGAACCGCTGGAGCCTCTTCGCGGGGCAAGCCCGCTCCCACAGGTGCTGCTGGCGCTGCAGCAGGTTGGCTGGTGCCTTCCTGGTGGTTACCGGCGCCTTCGACTTCGATGCGGATCAGCTCGCTGCCCACCGCCATGACTTCACCGGGCTGGCCGCCCAGGGCCAGGACCTTGCCGCTGACCGGCGAAGGGATTTCGACGGTGGCCTTGTCGGTCATGACATCGGCCACGACCTGGTCTTCAGTGACGGTGTCGCCAACTTTGACGAACCATTCCACCAGTTCAACTTGTGCGATGCCTTCACCGATATCCGGCATCTTGATGACGTGCGTGCCCATTCAGACCTCCATGACCCGTTTCAATGCCGCACCCACTCGCGAAGGGCCGGGGAAATACGCCCACTCCTGTGCGTGCGGGTAGGGGGTGTCCCAGCCGGTGACGCGTTCGATCGGGGCTTCGAGGTGATGGAAGCAGTGTTCCTGGACCAGCGCGATCAGCTCGGCGCCAAAACCGCAGGTGCGCGTGGCTTCGTGGACCACCACGCAGCGGCCGGTCTTTTTCACCGACTCGACGATGGTTTCCAGGTCCAGCGGCCACAGGCTGCGCAGGTCGATGACCTCGGCGTCGACGCCGGTTTCTTCAGCGGCCACTTGCGACACGTAGACGGTGGTGCCGTAGGTCAGCACGGTGACGTCCTTGCCCGGGCGGGTGATCGCCGCCTTGTCCAGCGGCACGGTGTAGTAGCCATCCGGCACGGCGCTGGCCGGGTGTTTCGACCACGGGGTTACCGGGCGGTCGTGGTGGCCGTCGAACGGGCCGTTGTACAGGCGCTTGGGCTCAAGGAAGATCACCGGGTCGTCGTTTTCGATCGAGGCGATCAGCAGGCCTTTGGCGTCATAGGGGTTGGACGGCATCACGGTACGCAGGCCGCAGACCTGGGTGAACATCGCCTCAGGGCTCTGGCTGTGCGTTTGCCCACCGTAGATACCGCCACCGCACGGCATGCGCAGGGTCAGCGGGGCGACGAACTCGCCGGCCGAGCGATAACGCAGGCGGGCCATTTCCGAGACGATCTGGTCGGAGGCCGGGTAGAAGTAGTCGGCGAACTGGATTTCCACCACCGGGCGCAGGCCGTAGGCACCCATGCCCACGGCGGTGCCGACGATGCCGCTTTCCGAGATCGGCGCATCGAAGACCCGCGACTTGCCGTACTTGGTCTGCAGGCCTTCGGTGCAACGGAACACGCCACCGAAGTAGCCGACGTCCTGGCCGTACACCACGACGTTGTCATCGCGCTCTAGCATGATGTCCATGGCCGAGCGCAGGGCCTGGATCATGGTCATGGTGGTGGTCGCCATGGCGGTTTCCAACTGGATTGAAGTGTTGTGATCGTTCATCTCAGATCCCCAGTTCCTGGCGCTGCCGGCGCAGGTGCTCCGGCATCTCCTTGTAGACATCCTCGAACATCGAGGCCGGGCTCGGCATCTGGCCACCGGCCAGGGTGCCGTACTGCTCGGCTTCTTTCTGCGCCTTGATGATCTCGGCTTCGAGCTCGGCGGTAACCGCCTGGTGCTCTTGCTCGGACCAGTGACCGATGGCGATCAGGTGCTGTTTGAGGCGGGCGATCGGGTCGCCCAGGGGGAAGTGACTCCAGTCGTCGGCCGGGCGGTACTTGGACGGATCGTCCGAGGTCGAGTGCGGGCCGGCGCGATAGGTGACCCATTCGATCAGTGTCGGGCCCAGGCCGCGGCGGGCGCGTTCGGCGGCCCAGCGCGAGGCGGCATAGACAGCGATGAAGTCGTTGCCGTCGACGCGCAGGGAGGCGATGCCGCAACCCACGCCACGTCCGGCGAAGGTGGTCGATTCACCACCGGCGATGGCCTGGAAGGTGGAGATCGCCCACTGGTTGTTGACCACGTTGAGGATCACCGGCGCGCGGTAGACGTGGGCAAAGGTCAGGGCGGTGTGGAAGTCCGATTCGGCGGTGGCGCCGTCACCGATCCAGGCCGAAGCGATCTTGGTATCGCCCTTTATGGCCGAGGCCATGGCCCAGCCGACCGCCTGGACGAACTGGGTCGCCAGGTTGCCGCTGATGGTGAAGAAGCCGGCTTCGCGCACCGAGTACATGATCGGCAACTGGCGGCCTTTGAGCGGATCGCGCTCGTTGGACAGCAGTTGGCAGATCATCTCTACCAGCGAGACGTCGCGGGCCATGAGGATGCTTTGCTGGCGGTAGGTGGGGAAGCACATGTCGCTGCGGTTCAGGGCCATGGCCTGGCCGCTGCCGATGGCTTCTTCACCCAGGCTCTGCATGTAGAACGACATCTTCTTCTGCCGCTGGGCGACCACCATGCGGCTGTCGAACAGCCGGGTCTTGAGCATGGTGCGCATGCCCTGGCGCAGGATCTCGGGGCTGACGTCCTCGGCCCAGGGGCCCAGGGCATTGCCCTTGTCATCCAGTACCCGGATCAGGCTAGAGGAGATGTCCGCAGTATCGGCGGCTTCTACATCGACGGGAGGTTTACGAACCTGACCGGCATCGTTCAGACGCAGGTAGGAGAAATCAGTCTGGCAGCCTGGCCGGCCTGTAGGCTCGGGCACATGCAAACGCAGGGGGGCGTACTCGTTCATGCTTTTTTACGCTCGCTCTGTCTTGTGTTTTTGTTGAGCTTTGAAGCGGTCGCTACTGACACCCGGCTTGTGACCAGGGAGTCAGTCTTGTCCTACATGATATTCCGGCGCCTGAAGAATATTTTTCTCAAGTTCGTTGCCTTTGCTTCGGCTTGCGGATAAACATTCCTTATAAAGACAAAAATCAGGTGATTTTCTCTCATGCGCAAACTGGATCGTACGGATATCGGCATTCTCAACAGCCTCCAGGAAAATGCCCGCATCACCAACGCCGAGCTGGCGCGCTCGGTGAACCTTTCGCCGACCCCTTGCTTCAACCGGGTCAAGGCCATGGAAGAACTCGGAGTGATTCGCCAACAGGTGACCTTGCTGGCGCCGGAGGTGCTGGGCCTGGATGTGAACGTGTTTATTCATGTCAGCCTGGAGAAGCAGGTCGAGCAATCCCTGCATCGTTTCGAGGAGGAAATTGCCGAGCGCCCGGAGGTCATGGAGTGCTACCTGATGACCGGCGACCCTGATTACCTGTTGCGTGTGCTGCTGCCGAGCATTCAGGCGCTGGAGCGTTTTCTCGACTACCTGACCCGCTTGCCGGGGGTCGCCAACATTCGATCGAGCTTTGCCTTGAAGCAGGTGCGCTACAAGACCGCGTTGCCGCTGCCGGCCAATGGATTGACGTTGCCAGGGTCAGTGTAGGCAGAAGCGGCGCAGCACTGGCTTGGAACTTGCTTTGGCGCTAGGCGCGGCTCGCGGTGTCGGCTTTTTGGCTGTTCGGCGCGGGTGTCCTGTCTATTTGTCGGTGGTGCCTGAATCCTTATGCTTACGTCGAACCCGCTGGTCAGCATCGTAATTCCTGCCTACAAGGCCGAGTATTTCGAAGCTGCGCTGCTGAGCGCTTGCAACCAGACCTACGATAACCTCGAGATCGTGATCTGTGACGATAATCGCAGCGGCGCAATCGCGGCGATCGTCGAGCGCTATCGCCACAGCAGCCGGGTGCCGATTCATTACTTTCATAACGACCCGGCGCTCGGTGAGATTCGCAATGCCGTCGCCTGTGTCGAGGCGGCGCGTGGCAAGTACATCAAAACCCTGCACGATGACGACGAACTGCTGCCTCAGAGCGTTGCCGCGCTGGTCGACGTCATGGAGCGCGATCCATCGATCGCCCTGGCATCCTCCCGGCGCCTGGTGATCAACGAGGAGGGTGAAATTACCCCGCCGAAGTTGCCTTACATGTTCCCCTTCTCTGGCGACGTGGTGATCGATGGGCCACAACTGGTCTCGTTCCTGGCGCGCTACCCGCTCAACTTCATCGGTGAGCCGAGCTGCATGCTGTGCCGACGTGAAGATTTGCTCGAGCTTGGCGACCAGGTGATGTCGCTGCAGGGCAAGTTGATCCTCGGTTTCGGTGACATGGCCATGGCTGCGCAACTGTTCCAGCGTGGCAACCTGGCCTTGCTTGCCCAGCCACTGACCCGCTACCGGGTGTCGCAACAGCAGGGCAGTCGGGTCAACTGGGTTCAGTTGGAGAGTGGCCAGGGGCAGAAGGACTTTACCCGCAGTGTCTATGAGCTGGGCTGGGCCGACCCTGAAGGGGGTGTACTGGTTGAGGTGGCACCGCTGCAACCGGGTGCATTGTTCCAGCCCGTCAACCTGATGAAGCTGATCATCGACAACTCCATCCGCGTGCAAACGGCGCAGTTTACCGCCCACTGGATGGATGGCCGAGTCTCGGGGACCGAACACAGCCGGTTACTCGCCGAGCATTTGTTGGGGCGGCCGCATCAGCCAAGCATCGGCGTTATTGTCCTCGACCCTGACGCCGATCGTGAAGCATTGCAGCGTACGCTTCACAGCCTGTATCGCCAGGATTCGGCGTATACCCCGCACGTCACGGTACTCAGTGTCGACCCTCAAGTGCAGGATCGCACGTTGCCTTGCTCATTGATGCAGCTGCAACCGCAGGAGCTGGCTGCCCAACTCAATCAGCTGGTTCAGGACAGCAATTGTGATTGGCTGCTGCTGGTTCACGCAGGAGAGGCGTTTACCGCCGCCGGCCTGACTGGCGTCGCCCTGGAGCTGCCGGGTGCTGCTGGATGTGCGGCGGTGTTTGCGGATTACGCCACGCGCGATGCACAGGGGCAGGTCAGCATCGGTTTGCGGCCGGGCTTCAACCTGGACTTGCTGCTCGGCAATCCTTCGGTAATGGCCGGGCACTGGCTGTTCAGCCGCGAGGCACTGCTGGGCAGTGGCGGTTTTAGCGAGGGGTTCAAGGGGGCGATGGAGTTCGAGCTGATCCTGCGCCTGATCAACCAGCATGGCACCAATGCTTTCGGGCATATCCCCGAGCCCTTGTTGTTCAGCGGCGCGCGTGTCATTGAGGCGAGTACCGGGCGTTTGGCCATCGAGCAGCATCTGCATGTGCGTGGCTACAACCAGGTTCAGGTGACGCCGCTCGATACAGGCCACTTTGTCATTGACTACGGACATGTGCACCAGCCGCTGGTATCGATCGTGGTCGTCGCCAACAGTGATCTCACGGCATTGGAACGTTGTCTCACCAGCGTGCTGGAACATACCCCATACCCGCATTATGAATTGCTGGTGGTCGAGTGTGGGGATGAGTCACCGCAGGTCAGTCGGTGGCTGCAGGACGTCGAGCAGTTTACTCAGGGGCAGTTGCGCATTGTGCGTGGCCAGGGCCCGCTTACTGTCAGTGCGGCGCGCAATCTCGGTGCCGAGCAAGCCTCGGGTGAGTTCCTGCTGTTCTTCTCCAGCCAATCGGTCGTGATCCATGGGCAGTGGTTGCAGCAACTGCTCAATCACGGTTTGCGCCCGGAAGTGGCGGTAGTCGGCGGCAAGGGCTTTTCGGCGGACGGCAAGATCTCCCACGCCGGCTTGCTGCCTGGGGTGTTCTCCGGTGCGGGCCGGGTGTTTGCCGGCGAGGCAGGCGAAGCGACCGGGTACCTCAACCGTTTGCAACTCGACCAGAACTACAGCGCAATTTCCCACGATTGCATGCTGGTGCGTTCGGCCCTGTTTACCGAAGCGGGAGGCTTCGATGCGCCGTCTTTCGCTGATGAAGGCGCGGACATCGACCTGTGTTTGCGCCTGGGGCAGCACGGTTACCTGATGGTGTGGGCGGCGCGCTGCATGTACATCAACACGGCCGAGATCGCGCCGTTTGCCGCAGCCACCCAGCATGCACTGTGTGAGCGCTGGCTGGCGAACCTTGCCCGCGATCCGGTCTGCAACGCTAACATTTCCCTGGATGATCGCAGCGCCACCATGCTGGGGTCGCTGGCCTTGAACTGGCGGCCGTTGTTCTGCCTCGGCGCCCCGGTCGTGCTGGCCCACGTCGATCCGCACAGTGACAGCGCATGGCATCGTCTGGGTCAGTCACTGCACCAGCATCAGCAGCGGGCAATACTCCAGGCTGCCCAGGTCGAGCGTATACCCGGGATTGTCGAGCTTGAGCGCTTTGGTGCTCAGGCAATTATCCTGCACGGGCACCCTGAGCAGGCCAAGCTCCAGGCGCTGCGCGATATCAAAAAATACACCAGCGCTGCACGGGTCTATGAGCTGGACGTGCTGCCGCAGACGCGTGAAGACATGCAGTTGCTGCGCGAAATGCTTGCCGAGGTCGATCGGGTGGTGGTGGCCACCTCGATGATGGCGGAGGTGGGCCGGCATCTGCATCACGATGTACGCCTGATCGAGACCCGTCTGAACCCTGAGCTGTGGCTGAACGTGCCGCAGCCTTGCGTACAACGTTCTGCGCGGCCACGGGTGGGTTGGCTGGGCTTGCCGGCCGATGCGGATGATCTTGCCTCGATTGCCGCAGTGATCGAATGCCTGTCCGCCGAAGTGGATTGGGTGATACACGGCGCCTGTCCACCGGCGTTGCGCGGGCATATCAAGGAACTCTATCCGGCCGTTGCGCTGGCACAACGGCCCCAGGCGCTTGCCCGTCTTGACCTGGACCTGGCGCTGGCACCGCTGTGTACCAGCATGGCCAGTGAATTCAAGGGTCCTGAGCGACTATTGGAGTACGGTGCATGTGGTTTCCCGGTGATCTGCAGCGACATGCCGGGCTATCGCAACACCTTGCCGGTCACACGGGTCAGCAACAATGCCGAGGACTGGGTGCAGGCCATTCGTGCGCAGCTCGCCGATCGACCCGGCTTGCGTCAGGCGGGCTTGCAGTTGCGTGCGGCCGTGCAGCGTGAATGGATGCTCGACCAGGCTACCCTTGATGCATGGCGTAGCGCCTGGCTCGGCGACTGAGGCAGATGGCTGCCGGGGCAACCGCAAGCGTTGCCCCAGCGTGAGTGCTTGATATTTTTAACACCCCAGGACTATGTTGAGGGGTCGCCGTTCGCGGCTTGTTAAAAATAACAAGGATAAAGTCATGACGACCAATGGCCAACGTTCTCTCGCCGAGCGATTGACGGGCATTGATGAGATCGAGTGCATTACCCCGGACCTCAATGGCGTGCCCCGCGGCAAGGTGATGACCGCTGAAGGCTTTCTTGAGGGCCGCCGCCTGCAGATGGCCCGTGGCGTTCTGCTGCAATGCATCATGGGCGGTTACCCGGCGGCGCGCTTTTACGGCAGCGATGACGGCGACCTGGCGCTGGTGGCCGATCCACAGCATATTTATCGCCTGCCCTGGAGCGACGAGCCTCGGGCCCTGGCCATTTGCGATGCGGTCGAGCTCAGTGGCGCAAGCTCCGGGTTGTCCAGTCGTGGCCTGCTCAAGGCCGTCATCGCCCGCTATGCCGCCCGTGGCCTGGCACCCGTAGTGGCGACTGAGCTTGAGTTCTTTGTCTTCGCCCCCAATAACGATCCCAAACAGCCGTTTCTGCCGCCGCTGGGCAAGGATGGTCGGCGCGAAGAGGGTCATTCGGCGTTCAGCGTCAGCTCCAACAACGGCCTGCGCCCATTCTTCAACGAGGTCTATCGCTGCATGGCGGCCCTGGGTTTGCCGCGCGATACCTTCATGCACGAGATGGGCGTCAGCCAGTTCGAGATCAACCTGTTGCACGGCGACCCGCTGCTACTGGCCGACCAGACCCTGCTGTTCAAACACCTGCTCAAGGAAGTCGCGCTCAAGCACGGCCTGACCGTGGTGTGCATGGCCAAGCCACTGGCACACACGCCGGGCAGTTCCATGCACATCCACCAGAGTGTGGTCGAGGTGGACAGCGGGGTTAATGTGTTCAGCGATGCCGAGGGCAAGCCGACGCCGACCTTCTACCATTTCATCGGCGGCCAGCAGGCGTGCATGGCGGACTTCACTGCCTTGTTCGCGCCAAACGTGAATTCCTACCAACGCCTGTGCCACCCCTATGCCTCACCCAACAACGCCTGCTGGTCCGAAGACAACCGCGCCGCCGGCCTGCGCATTCCAGCCAGCTCGCCCGTAGCGCGCCGGGTCGAGAATCGTTTGCCGGGTGCCGATACCAACCCGTACCTGGCGATTGCCGCCAGCCTCGCAGCGGGGCTGCACGGTATTGAACAGCAGCTCGAACCGGCGCCGGCGATCCAGGGTGAATTCGAGGTGCCGGATCAGTTGAGCCTGCCTTGTACCTTGCATGCGGCCCTGGAGCGTCTGAAGCGCAGCGAGCTTGCCCGGGAACTGTTCGGCAAGGAGTTCATCGAAGGCTACATCGCCACCAAGACCCTGGAGCTGACCAGTTTCTATGATGAGATCACCCCGTGGGAGCGCCGCGTGCTTGCAGCGCAGGCATAACCGGCGAGGCGTTTTCGCCGCCGTAACGCACTCAGCATCAAGGCAGGTGGCAGACTTCTTCGTGAATGGTCTGCCGCCTGTTTTTTTATCTGCGGCGCCTGCAAGTCGGTTATTTTCACTTATGCTTTCACGCAGTTTTTCCACCAGCTCAAGGAGCCGTTCGGGACGCTGATGCGACAGATCTGGAAGTCTTTTCGCGCGCTGTATTTCGCTGCGCTGATGATGTTGATCGGCTCCGGCTTGTTGAGTACCTACCTGGCCTTGCGCCTGGCTGCCGATCATGTCGACAGTCTCTGGGTCGGTGCGTTGATGGCCGCCAACTATTTCGGCCTGGCCCTGGGCGGCAAGATCGGCCACCGGCTGATTGCCCGGGTCGGGCATATCCGTGCCTATGCCACCTGCGCTGGGATCGTCGGTGCGGCGGTGCTTGGCCATGGCCTGGTCAGTTGGTTGCCGGCCTGGGTGGTGCTGCGGGTGATCGTCGGTTTGGGGATGATGTGCCAATACATGGTCATCGAGAGCTGGCTCAACGAGCAGGCCGATGCCAAGCAGCGCGGTGCGGTGTTCAGCGGCTACATGATCGCCTCGTACCTGGGGCTGGTGCTCGGCCAGTTGATTCTGGTGGTGCATCCAGAGTTGGGGCTTGAGCTGCTGATGCTGGTCGCCATGTGCTTTGCCCTGTGCCTGGTACCGGTAGCACTGACCCGACGGATTCACCCGGCGCCGCTGCGGCCGGCGCCGATGGAGCCGCGCTTCTTTATCAAGCGGGTGCCGCAGTCGCTGAGTACCGTGCTCGGGGCTGGCCTGATCGTCGGTTCCTTCTACGGTTTGGCGCCTCTGTATGCGGCCAAGCAAGGGCTGAGTACCGAGCAGGTCGGTCTGTTCATGGGCAGCTGCATTTTCGCCGGGCTGCTGGTGCAATGGCCGCTGGGCTGGTTGTCCGATCGCTACGACCGGGCTTTGCTGATTCGCAGTGTTGCTGTGGGCCTGGCCATTGTGGCCTTGCCGCTGGCGATCATGCCGACTGTGCCGCTGGAAGTGCTGTTTGTTGCCGGCTTTGCGGTGTCGCTGCTGCAGTTCTGTCTGTACCCGCTGGCGGTGGCGTTCTCCAACGACCACGTCGAGGGCGAGCGTCGCGTTTCGCTGACGGCAATGCTGCTGGTCACCTATGGCGTAGGAGCGAGTATCGGGCCGCTGGTGGCCGGGGTGCTGATGAAGGTGCTGGGCAATCAGATGCTCTATGCCTTCTTTGTGTTTTTTGCCCTGGTACTGGTCTGGCGGATCCGGCCGAAAGCGGTTACCGGCTTGCACCAGGTCGACGATGCGCCGCTGCATCACGTGGCCATGCCGGCGGCAGGTTCGCCGTTGTCGGCGGCGCTGGACCCACGGGTTGACGAGCAGGTAGTGCAGGATCAGATGCAGGCGCCGGTGGGCGCTGAGGATACCGAGGCGCAGGAGGGGGCTGAAGCTGAGGTTGCGGCTGAAGAAGTCAAGCCAGATAAGGTTTGATGTCATCGCGGGGCAAGCCCGCTCCCACAGTAATCCTTCTGTGGGAGGCTTGCCCCGCGATGCGGTTCGACTCAGTAATCGTCTTTATCGAACCGTCGCGCTTCACGCTGCAACTGGTAGACAAAGGTTTCTACCTTGCGCTGCATTTGCCCGTTGAGGTTGTGAAAACGCACGCCAGCGAAGGTGGCGTTGATGCGCTCTTCGAAATGCAGATGGCGCAGCTCGACCTCGACCTGGGACAACCCCAGCGGCGCGCCGGTAGCGAATTTTTCGTAGACCTGGCCCAGTTGCAGGCGCTCTTCGACATTGCCTTCAAAGCGCAGCTTGCAGCCCGTGGCGGAAACATCCAGCAGTTTGCCGCGCAGGGCGCCATTGCCCTTGAGCTTTTCGCCGTCGAGTACGACATCCACCAGTTGGGTCAGCTTCAGCGCTGCGCGAAAGGCATTGCGGCGCTGGTGGTAGGCCACTTCGGTGGGCAGGGTGCCGTGGTAGCTGCGATGGCCATCGGCCTCGACGATGCTCAGCGGCGTGTTGCACTCCCAGGCGATGCGAACGCCATCATGAAAGCCTTCAACGCGAAACGGCTCGCCATTTTGCAGGTAGCGTTCACCGTCACGGGGGATCATTTCATCAAGGGCCAGGCGATTGTCTTCGCGGTCGACGTCGACCACATAGCTTTGAAAGCGCTGGCTGCGTTCGTGGAAAGTGATGATCAGCGGGTCATGGCTCTCTTGCAGCGACCGCAAGTTGGCGGCAATTTCCAAAGGAGTCGTCAGTACCTTTGGAGGCTGCGGAGCTTCTGCTTCATTGAACACGGTTAATCATTCTCCAGGCAAAAACGTCACACGCAAGTTACGGCATTTTGCCAGTATGTTCCGCGCCTTGATACAGGGAATCAAGCCTGGCTGAGCGCCTGTGGCTTGGCGAGGGGAGAGGTCGACCCACGGCTGTCATACAACGAAGGTGCTTCGCCGCCCATGAGGATTTTGATCTGGTTGGCCGTGGTGCTCTGCTGGAGTTGGATGGCGCGACCGTTGCGCTCATTGACTGCCTGGCAGTCGGCCAGCAATTTGCCCAGTGCATCCAGTTGCTGCAGCAGCAGCTCGCCCAGGGATGACTGGCTGGCCAGTTGTGCGACACCCTCGCGGTCCTGGGAAAGACCCAGGCTGGCGAGCAACTCACTGCGCCGCCGGCCTTGCTGATCGAGCTGGATTACCAGCGACTGCTTGCGTGCCAGGATGTTTTCCAGCAGCGGCATGTCGCGACCGTGCAGGGCTGCTGCTTCGGTTTGCAGTAACTCGAGCAGATCTTGCGCTGGAGCAATATCGGTCTCGATCAGTTGCAGCAGAGTAGTGTCGTGCATGGCTGGCTCTTTGGTTCAAGCGTCCTGAAGTCAGCGCGCCAGGGGCTAGCGCTGGGCTTCGAAATTAAGCAGTTTGCTGGCGACGCGGTTGCTGTCGACCTGGTAGCTGCCGTCGGCGATAGCCTGTTTCAACTCGGCCACTCGGGCGCTGTTGACAATCGGCTGATCGCGCAGTTGGTCGCTGACCTTTTGCAACTGCTGGGCCTCGTGACTGAGGTGTACGGTTTCCCCGCTGGCGCTGTTCTCAGCGACGCTGCCGGCCTTGGCCGAAGCCGTGCTGGCGGTGCTTTCCTGGCTGTTGCCAGTGCGCACGCCGCCGGCAACCGACGGGGAGTTATTCAAACGACTGAAGTCGATGACCATGATCAGAAAACCTCTGGGTATTTGGACGCTTGCCTTGTTTTCGGCCAACCCGAAAGAAACTTTAGGCGCAAATGCTCAATGGCGTGCGCGGCCGGTTCGGGGCATCCAATGGGACACAGTTTAGGAAAAGCAGTTCCTGATCGCCAGCATTGTTGTTGATTCAAGTACCTACATGGCCACTTCTACCTGTCCGGGCCCGGTGACCCTGGCCTTGACCACCCGCTTGGAGTTGAGGTTGCGCACCCGGATCTGTTCGCTCAGGCCGCCTTTGCTCAACGCCTCGCCCGGCATGCGCACCGCCAGGCTGCCGCTGCGTGCGGTGATCACCACCTGGTCACCCTTGCGCACCACCTCGGCCTGCTCCAGATGCTGGGGAGTGAGGACCTGATCCATGACCGTTGGTCGGATAAGTTTGAGGCCTACCGCCTGGTCGAGGCTGCCGAGAAAACCCTGGCTGAGCATGCCCACGTCGCGTTCGCGCAGGGCCACGTCCTGTTCGCCGACAATACTGTCGCGCTTGAGCGGGCGGACCACGGTCACCACGTTGCGAAACAGACGTACCTGGGCGGGCACGAATACCGTCCACGGTGAGCTGCCATCGCAGCGAACCCGCACGGTGACACGGCCCAGCGGCTGCGCCGGGCTCTCCAGTGAGGCGCCCAGTTGCTGGTCGCACAGCGGCATGCGCAGGCGCGGGTCGAGGTTGTTGACCTGGATCTCGTAGCGGCCTTCGGTCTGGCTGGTGGCCAGGTAGTCTTCTACGGTGAATTCAAGAAACCCCTGGGTGACACCGATAAGCTGTTCAGGCAAGGTGAAAGCGTCAGCCAGAGTTCGAACGCCAGGGGCCATCAGGCACAGCGCAGCAAGGAAGCCGGGCAGGTGGCGGGTCAGGCGTCGGAAAAATGTCGTTTTCATGTTCATACGATTAAAAAAAGCAAAGCGCGTGCCGACTGGGTACGAAGCTCGAAGCGTTTGGTGAAGGAGTCTGGCATGGCTGGTGTAATGGATTCGGTGAACCAGCGCACGCAACTGGTAGGGCAGAACCGCCTGGAGCTGCTGTTGTTCCGTCTCAATGGCGAACAGCTCTACGGCATCAACGTGTTCAAGGTGAGGGAGGTGCTGCAGTGCCCGAACCTGACCGTAATGCCCAAATCCAGCCCCGTCGTGCGCGGTGTCGCGAATATTCGTGGGGCAACCATCCCGATCCTCGATCTGGCGATGGCGACCGGGATGCCCGGTCTGAGTGAAGAAACCAGCAAGAGTTTCGTCATCATCACCGAGTACAACACCAAGACCCAGGGGTTTCTGGTGCACTCGGTGGAGCGCATCGTCAACATGAACTGGGAGGAGATCCATCCGCCACCCAAGGGCACCGGGCGCGATCACTACCTGACGGCAGTGACCCGGGTCGACAACAAGATGGTCGAAATCATCGACGTGGAGAAAATCCTCGCCGAAGTGGCGCCGACCTCCGAGGCGATTTCCGCCGGCGTGGTCGATGCCGAGGTGCAGGACAAGGCGGTAATGCTGCGGGTGCTGACGGTCGATGACTCGTCGGTGGCGCGCAAGCAGGTCAGCCGTTGCCTGCAGACCGTTGGCGTCGAAGTGGTGGCGCTCAACGACGGCCGCCAGGCGCTCGACTACCTGCGCAAGCTGGTCGACGAGGGCAAGCGTCCGGAGGAAGAATTCCTGATGATGATCTCCGACATCGAGATGCCGGAGATGGACGGCTACACCCTGACCGCCGAGATTCGCAGCGACCCGCGCATGCAAAAGTTGCACATCATCCTGCATACTTCGCTTTCCGGGGTGTTCAACCAGGCGATGGTCAAGAAGGTCGGTGCTGATGACTTTCTGGCCAAATTCCGCCCGGACGACCTCGCCCAGCGCGTTGTTGATCGGATCAAGGCCACGCACTAACGGCCGGGGGCGTTCGCCCCTGGCGGTACATACGATTTAAGAGGCGGCATCATTGTCTACGGGTAATTTGGATTTCGAACAGTTCCGGGTATTCCTGGAAAAAGCCTGTGGCATCCTGCTGGGCGAAAATAAGCAATACCTGGTCTCCAGCCGTCTCAACAAGCTGATGGAACAGCAGGGCATCAAGTCCCTGGGCGAACTGGTGCAGCGTATCCAGAGCCAACCGCGCAGCGGCTTGCGCGAGCAGGTGGTCGATGCCATGACCACCAACGAAACCCTCTGGTTTCGCGATACCTATCCGTTCGAAGTGCTCAAGAACAAGGTTCTGCCCGAGCAGATCAAGGCCAACCCTGGCCAGCGTCTGCGCATCTGGTCGGCCGCCTGTTCGTCGGGGCAGGAGCCGTACTCGATCTCCATGGCCATCGACGAGTTCGAGCGCAGCAACATCGGCCAGTTGAAGATGGGCGCGCAGATCGTTGCCACCGACCTGTCCGGCTCGATGCTGACCAACTGCAAGACCGGCGAGTACGACAGCCTGGCCATTGCCCGCGGCTTGTCCCAGGAGCGCCTGCAGCGCTACTTCGACGTCAAGGGTCCGGGGCGCTGGGCGGTCAAGGCACCGATCCGCAGCCGTGTCGAGTTTCGTTCGTTCAACCTGCTCGACAGCTACGCGAGCCTGGGCAAGTTCGACATCGTGTTCTGCCGCAACGTGCTGATCTACTTCTCGGCCCAGGTCAAGAAGGACATCCTCCTGCGTATTCACGGCACGCTCAAGCCGGGCGGTTACCTGTTCCTGGGTGCCTCCGAAGCGCTCAACGGTTTGCCGGATCACTACCAGATGGTCCAGTGCAGCCCGGGGATCATTTACCAGGCCAAATAGGCCTTAGCGGCAAGCTTCAAGCTTCAAGCGGCAAGAAAGAGCAGATCGTGCACCGCCTGGCTTTTTCTTGCCGCTTGAAGCTTGCCGCTTGCCGCTCTTTGCCACTTTTCTGGCATTGCCGCTACCGGTAACCCCCTCAAAGCCCCGTATTTACGGGGTTTTGTTTTTTGGCATGGCTCTTGCTCTGACTCAGTCAACGAAAAACCTTCGAAGGTTTCCACGACATGAGCATCAGCTTCGACAAAGCGCTCGGCATCCACGAAAAGGCATTGGGCTTTCGCGCCCAGCGTGCCGAGGTGCTGGCCAACAACATCGCCAACGCCGACACGCCGAACTACAAGGCGCGCGACATGGACTTCGCGTCGGTCCTGGCGGCGCAGGCCGAGCAGACCAGCAAGGGGCATTTCGCACTGGATCGGACCAACGCCCGGCACATCGAGGCCGAAGGCCTGAGCATGGGCGACGAGACCTTGCAGTACCGCACGCCGATGCAGCCGTCGATCGACCAGAACACCGTCGATGCCCAGCTCGAGCAATCGAGCTACGCGGAAAACGCCGTGGGTTTCCAGGCCAGCTTCACGCTGCTCAACAGTAAATTCAAAGGGCTGGTATCGGCCCTGCGCGGAGAGTAAGTCATGTCCCTCGCCAGTGTCTTCAACATTGCCGGTAGCGGCATGAGCGCCCAGACCACGCGTCTGAATACCGTCGCTTCGAACATCGCCAACGCCGAGACCGTCTCCTCGAGCATCGACCAGACCTACCGTGCTCGCCACCCGGTGTTCGCCACCACTTTCCAGCAGGCTCAGGCCGGTGTCAGCCAGTCGCTGTTCCAGGATCAGGATGCCGCAGGCCAAGGCGTGCAGGTGCTTGGCGTGGTCGAAGACCAGAGCAACCTTGAGGCGCGCTACGAGCCGAATCATCCGGCTGCGAACAAGGACGGCTACGTCTACTACCCGAACGTCAACGTGGTGGAAGAGATGGCCGACATGATCTCTGCCAGCCGTTCGTTCCAGACCAACGCCGAGCTGATGAACACGGCTAAAACCATGATGCAGAAGGTCCTGACCCTGGGTCAGTGATAAAGGACTAAGCCAATGGCTACCACCGTCAATGACAGCACGCTCAGCCTGAACGATGTCATCAAGTCTTCCGGCAAGAAGACTGCCGAGACCAGTACTCTGGGCAATACCGTCGCCGCCAAGGCCGGCAACAAGCAAACCTTGGGCAAGGACGCGTTCCTGCAGCTGCTGGTTACCCAGATGCAGCACCAGAACCCGCTCGATCCGCAGGACAACAGTGAATTCGTCGCCCAGTTGGCGCAGTTCAGCAGCCTGGAAGGCATCACCAGCCTGAACGAGTCGGTCAATGCCATCACCGGCAACTACAAGTCATCGCAAGCCCTGCAGGCCTCGTCGCTGGTCGGTCGCTCGGTGATTACCCAGAGCGACAAGGCCGTGGTCGACACGACCAAGAGTTTCACCGGCTCCGTGGTGGTGCCGCAGAGCATCAGTGCCGCCACCGTCACCATCACCGACAAGGATGGCAAGGTGGTCAAGACCGTGCAAATGGGCGAGACCAAGGCCGGCAATGCCGAGTTCATCTGGGACGGTACCAACGATGCGGGCGAGAAAGTCGACCCGGGTACCTACAGCTTTACCGCCAAGACCAAGGTCGAGGGCAAAGAGGTGGAGATGTACACCTTGCTGCCGGCCACGGTCAGCAGCGTCACTATCAGTCAGACGGGTGGCGAGCTGATGCTCAACCTCGCCGGCCTGGGCAGCGTTGCCCTGTCCAAAGTCCAAACCATCGGTATATAGAGCCGGCTAACGCGGCACAAGGAGTGGAAAGATGTCTTTCAATATCGGCCTTAGCGGTCTCTATGCAGCCAACAAGCAACTGGACGTGACCGGCAACAACATCGCCAACGTCGCGACCACCGGTTTCAAATCGTCCCGCGCCGAATTCGCCGACGCCTACTCGGCGAGCAAGCTGGGCGTGGGCAGCAAGACTGTCGGTAACGGTGTGACCCTGGCAGCGGTTTCGCAGCAGTTTGGTCAGGGCGATGTCAACAACACCGGCAACGTGCTGGACATGGGTATTCAGGGGCAGGGCTTCTTCGTCCTCAGCGACAACGGTTCGCTGAGCTACACCCGTGCCGGCGCCTTCCAGACCAACAAGGACAACTACGTTGTCACTGCGGACGGTATCCGCCTGCAGGGCTATGCCGCCGACTCCACCGGCAAGATCGCCAAAGGCGTGCTGACCGACCTGAAGATCGATACCTCGGCACTGGCGCCGAAGTCGACCACGCTGATCGACCAGGGTATCAACCTGAACTCCTCGGCGTCGCCGATTCCATTGACAAAGGATGATCCGGCCAATCCGGGTACGCCGATCGCCAATGCGCCGTTCAATCCGACTGACGAGAGCACGTACACCAAGTCGTTCCCGACCAAGGTCTACGACAGTCAGGGTAACGAGCACGTCATGGAGCAGTACTACCGCAAGACCGGTACCAACGAGTGGACCATGTACACCCTGGTCGACGGTCGCAACCCGTACGATCCGACCAGCGCCACGCCGCTGACCGGCACCATGAGTTTCAACTCCGATGGCAGCATCAAGGCCATGACCGCGAGCAATACCGGTGTGCCTACCACGCCGCCAGGTCAGTACGAGTTCAGCGTTGCCAACAACACCTTCACCATGAAGGGTTGGATTCCGGCGGTGTACAACAAGACCACCAATACTTGGGGTCCCAACGGTTCGAGCGGCAACCCGGATGGTATGCGTCTGTCGATGAACAGCACCACCTCCTACAACACTGAAACCGCGCGGATGTCTCAGTCCCAGGATGGTTATGCCACCGGCATCCTCTCCAGCCTGAGTATCGACTCCACCGGCGTGATGTTCGCAAGCTTCAGCAACCAGCAATCTCGCGCCATTGGCCAAGTGGCCATCGCCAGCTTCGCCAACGAGCAAGGGTTGGAGCAGATGGGCGGTACGCGCTGGAAAGAAACCTTCGCCTCGGGTATTCCCGGTATCGATACGCCCACCACTGGCACCCTGGGTGCGATCAAGTCCAATTCCCTGGAGGCCTCGAACGTCAACCTGACCAACGAACTGGTCGAGCTGATCAAGGCGCAGAGCAACTACCAGGCCAACGCCAAGACTATCTCCACCCAGAGCACTATCATGCAGACCATCATTCAGATGACCTGATGACGGTGCGATGAGTTGAGTTGTGGACAGGCCCCTTTCTCGGAAGGGGTCTGTTGTTTCAGGAGTAAGGATAATGTTGCAGCGTTTGGGTGTTGTCTTGCTGTTGGCAGGGCTGCTGATTGCCCCGGCTCGGGCCGATATGGCGCCCTGGTATCGCTGGGAAAGCCAGGCCGATGGGCGCCTGGTGTGCTCGCAGTTTTCTCCGGGCCCGGGCTGGAAACAGTTTGCCGGGCCGTTCAACAATGCCGGTTGCCGTGATAACTGAAACTTGCCGCTAGCGGCAAGCCGGCGCCGTATTTTCGACGGCGCTTCTTTTGCGTGAGTTCTCGCATAGGCCTGAAACCCTTGCCTTGCGGGGCTTTTCCGCCTTTTTCAAAAGTTGGTTTGAAACTTGCTACAGGCACTGCAGAGCAGCGGCGGACGGCAAGTGTTCGCCAGCGCAGCGGAGGATGACTGTGGACAAGATGCTATACGTGGCCATGACCGGCGCCAGCCAGAACGCGCTGGCGCAGAAGGCCCATGCCAACAACCTGGCGAACATTTCCACCAGCGGTTTCCAGCGCGACCTGGAGCAGGCGCGTTCGATGCCGGTGTTTGGTGACAGCTTTCCGGCGCGGGCCTATGCCATGACCGAGCGCCCGGCCACCGATTTCAGCCCGGGTTCGATGCAGGAAACCGGTCGTGACATGGACATCGCCATCGGCGGCGACGGCTTCATCGCTGTGCAGGCTCCAGACGGCAGCGAAGCCTATGTGCGTACCGCCAGCCTGAACATTGACGGCCTGGGTGTGCTGCGCGCCGGCAACGGCATGCCGGTGATGGGCAATGGCGGGCCGATTGCGGTGCCGCCAGAGCAGAAGGTCGAGATTGGTCAGGACGGTACCATCAGTATTCGCGCCATGGGTGAAGGCCCACGGGTGATGGCCGAGGTTGACCGCATCAAGCTGGTCAACCCGGACCTGAAGACCATGACCAAGGGCCTGGACGGTATGATCCATACCAGGAGCGGTCAGCCCGCGCCTGCCGATGCCAACGTCCAGGTGGTTTCCGGTTTTCTGGAGTCGAGCAACGTCAACGCGGTCGAGGAAATGACCTCGGTGCTGGCGCTGTCCCGTCAATTCGAATTGCACATCAAGATGATGACCACGGCCAAAGAAGGCGATGAAGCCATGGCTCGGGTTTTGCAAATCGGCTAATTACACAGACGTAGCGCCGTAAAACAGGCGCGCGAGGAGAACAGCATGCTTCCGGCTCTTTGGGTCAGTAAAACCGGTTTGTCCGCCCAGGACACCAACCTGAGCGTCATTTCCAACAACCTGGCCAACGTTTCGACCACCGGCTTCAAGCGTGATCGTGCCGAGTTCCAGGACCTGCTCTACCAGATCAAGCGCCAGCCCGGTGCCCAGTCGACCCAGGACAGCGAGCTGCCGTCGGGCCTGCAAGTGGGTACCGGTGTGCGCATCGTCGGCACCCAGAAGAACTTCAGCACCGGCAGCCTGCAGACTACCGAGAACCCGCTGGACATGGCGGTCAACGGTCGCGGTTTCTTCCAGATCCTGCAGCCGGATGGCACTGTTTCGTACAGCCGTGACGGTACGTTCCACCTGAACTCCGATGGCCAGATTGTCACCGCCAACGGTTTTGCCCTGGAACCTGCGATCGTCGTGCCGCCTGAGGCGCAGACCTTCACCGTCGGCCAGGATGGCACCGTGTCGATCACCACTGCCGGCAACCCGGCGGCGCAGATCATCGGCAACATCCAGACCGCCGACTTCATCAACCCGGCCGGCCTGCAGGCCATGGGTAGCAACCTGTTCCTGGAAACCGCCGCCAGCGGTGCGCCGCAAATCGGCACGCCGGGCCTCAACGGTTTTGGTGTGGTGCAGCAGCAGACCCTGGAGAACTCCAACGTCAGCACCGTGGAAGAGCTGGTCAACATGATCACCACCCAGCGTGCCTACGAAATGAACTCCAAGGTCATTTCCACCGCTGACAAGATGCTCGCGTTCGTTACCCAGAACCTGTAAGTGAAGTCTTCGAGGTCGCTTGAACGGCGCCTGTTACACCGTGAGGTCAGAGTCATGAGTCGTTTGTTTTCCGTACTAGCCCTGAGCGGGATCGCCTTGCTGGCCGGTTGCGTCGCGCCGACGCCCAAGCCCAACGATCCGTACTACGCGCCGGTATTGCCGCGTACGCCTTTGCCGGCGGCGGCCAACAACGGCTCGATCTACCAGGCCGGTTTCGAACAGAACCTGTACAGCGACCGCAAGGCCTTCCGGGTTGGTGACATCATCACCATCACCCTCAACGAGCGCACCCAAGCGAGCAAGAGCGCCAACTCGCAGATCGCCAAGAACAGCAAGGCCGATATCGGCCTGACCTCGTTGTTCGGCGGGGGCATGACCACCAACAACCCGTTCGGTGACGGCGACCTCAGCCTCAGTGCCGGCTACAGTGGCGACCGTGCAACCAAGGGCGACAGCAAGGCGGCCCAGGGCAATACCCTGACCGGCTCGATCACCGTCACCGTTGCTGACGTTCTACCCAACGGCATCATTGCCGTGCGCGGCGAGAAGTGGCTGACCCTCAACACCGGCGATGAGCTGGTGCGTATCGCCGGGATGATCCGTGCCGATGACATCGCTACCGACAACACCGTGCCTTCGACCCGTGTTGCCGATGCGCGTATCACCTACTCGGGTACCGGCTCGTTTGCCGACGCCAGCCAACCGGGGTGGCTCGACCGCTTCTTCATCAGCCCGCTTTGGCCTTTCTAGGTTCGGATGACCATGTTCAACTTCAAGCAGCTGATTGCCGCTACGATTCTGCTGTCCACTGCGTTCGCCGTGCAGGCCGAGCGTCTGAAGGACATCGCCAGCATTTCCGGCGTGCGCACCAACCAGCTGATCGGCTACGGCCTGGTGGTGGGGCTCAACGGCACGGGTGACCAGACCACCCAGACGCCGTTCACCCTGCAGACCTTCAACAACATGCTCTCGCAGTTCGGCATCAAGGTGCCGCCGGGCTCGGGCAACGTGCAGCTGAAAAACGTGGCCGCGGTGTCGGTGCATGCCGACCTGCCGGCGTTTGCCAAGCCGGGCCAGGTAGTGGACATCACCGTCTCCTCGATCGGTAACTCCAAGAGCCTGCGCGGTGGCAGCCTGCTGATGACCCCGCTCAAAGGTATCGACGGCAACGTCTACGCCATCGCCCAGGGCAACCTGGTGGTGGGTGGTTTCGATGCCGAAGGCCGCGACGGTTCGAAGATCACCGTCAACGTGCCGTCGGCCGGTCGCATCCCTGGCGGTGCCTCGGTCGAGCGTGCCGTGCCCAGTGGTTTCAACCAGGGCAACAGCCTGACCCTGAACCTCAATCGCCCGGACTTCACTACCGCCAAGCGCATCGTCGACAAGGTCAACGAACTGCTCGGCCCGGGCGTCGCCCAGGCTCTGGATGGTGGTTCGGTGCGGGTCACTGCGCCGCTCGATCCAAGCCAGCGGGTCGACTACCTGTCGATTCTCGAGAACCTTGAAATCGATCCGGGTCAGGCCGTGGCCAAGGTCATCATCAATTCGCGTACCGGTACCATTGTCATTGGCCAGAACGTCAAGGTGTCGCCGGCGGCGGTCACACACGGCAGCCTGACCGTGACCATCACCGAAGACCCGATCGTCAGCCAGCCGGGGCCGTTCTCCAATGGCGAGACCGCCGTGGTGCCGCGCTCACGGGTCAATGCCGAGCAGGAAGCCAAGCCGATGTTCAAGTTCGGCCCGGGTACCACCCTGGATGAAATCGTCCGTGCGGTGAACCAGGTGGGCGCGGCACCGGGCGACCTGATGGCGATCCTCGAAGCCCTGAAACAGGCCGGCGCCTTGCAAGCCGACCTGATCGTGATCTGAGGGGGTTGGCCATGGATATGCCGAAAAGCGCATTCAATGCCGCCGACAGTGGCGCCTACACCGACCTCAATCGCCTGAACTCGCTGAAGGTCGGTGATCGCAATAGCGACGCCAACCTGCGCAAGGTAGCCCAGGAATTCGAGTCGCTGTTCCTCAACGAGATGCTCAAGTCGATGCGCTCGGCCAACAATGTGCTGGCCGAGGACAATCCGCTCAATACCGAAACCACCAAGCAGTTCCAGCAGATGTACGACCAGCAACTGGCGGTGAGTATGTCCCGCGAGGGCGGTGGCATCGGCCTGCAGGACGTGCTGATGCGTCAGCTGTCCAAGCAGAAGGCGACTGCGGCGAGCAATAACAGCCCGTTCCCGCGGGTAGATATCCAGCAGCGTCCGTTGTGGGCGAGCAAGGTGGCCGAGCCTGTGCGCAGCGAAGAAACCGCTGTCGCTCGCAACGATATGGCCGCGCTCAACTCGCGTCGCCTGGCGCTGCCGGGCAAGCTGACCGATCGCCTGCTGGCCGGTATCGTGCCGTCAGCCGCCGCGGCCACCACCAACACCGCTGCCTTGGCGCAGCGCACCACGGCCATGACCGATGCCGTGGTCAAAGGTGACTGGCAGTCGGCTCAGAGCTTTGGCGCACCGGGCTCGATGCGTATCTATGGCCGCGCCGTGGCCCAGCCGCCGCTGGCGCCGGCCAAGCGTGCGTTTGGCTCGTCCGATGAATTCGTCGCCACCATGCTGCCGATGGCCGAGCAGGCGGCCAAGCGCATCGGTATCGATCCGCGCTACCTGGTGGCCCAGGCCGCGCTGGAGACCGGCTGGGGCAAGTCGGTCATGCGTCAGGCCGATGGCAGCAGCAGTCACAACCTGTTCGGCATCAAGGCTACCGGCAACTGGCAGGGCGGTCAGGCGCGGGCGATCACCAGCGAGTTTCGTGACGGCCAGTTCGTCAAGGAGACGGCAGCGTTCCGCTCCTACGATTCCTACCAGGACAGCTTCCATGACCTGGTCAGCCTGTTGCAGAACAACGCGCGCTATAAAGATGCGGTGAAGTCGGCCGATAAGCCAGAACAGTTTGTGCGAGAGCTGCAGAAGGCCGGGTATGCAACTGACCCGGACTACGCCAGCAAGATTTCGCAGATCGCAAAACAGATGAAGTCGTACGAGAGCTACGCGGCTATCGGTACTACAACGAAACTATAAGGTTTGAACCATGGCGAGTTTGATCAATATCGGCTTATCCGGTGCCAGCAATGCCCAATCCGGCATGCACACCACGGGTAACAACATCACCAACGTCGATACCGCTGGTTACTCGCGCCAGCAGAATATCCAGAGCGCCAAAGGCTCGATTCGCGAAGGCCATGTGTTCATCGGTACCGGTACCACCCTGGCCGACGTGCGTCGGGTGTACAACAACTTCCTGGAAAACCAGCTGCGTACCACCACGTCGCTGAGCAGCGACAGCAGCGCCTACATGAGCCAGATCGGACCGATCGACAAGCTTCTGTCCGATAAGGACACCGGCATTACCGGTGCCCTGAAAAGTTTCTTCTCTTCACTGCAGAATGCCGCGGCCAAGCCCACTGAAGACGCTTCGCGGCAGTTGCTGCTGACCAGTGCCCAGGCCCTGAGCAAGCGCTTCAACACCATCGCTTCGCAGCTCAACCAGCAGAACAGCAACCTCAACGGCAACTTGTCGTCGATGGCCACCCAGGTCAACAACCTGACCTCGGCCATTGCCCAGTACAACGACCAGATTTCGCGGGTTTCGGTGGTGCAGGGCAGCCCCAACGACCTGCTCGACAAGCGCAATGAAGCGGTGCGCCAGCTCAGCGAACTGGTGGGTGTGGATGTCACCGAGCGCGAAGGCAACCTGGATGTCTACCTGAAAAACGGCCAGTCGCTGGTGTTGGGTACCAGCACCAATACCTTGTCGACGGTCGCCAGCCCGACCGATCCGACGCGGATGAACCTGCAGCTCAATCGCGGTACGACCCAGATCGACATCACTGCCAGTGTCACTGGCGGTGAAATCGGCGGCCTGCTGCGCTACCGCACCGATGTCCTCGATCCGAGCCTGAACGAGCTGGGTCGGGTTGCCCTGGTGGTTGCCGATCAGATCAACAGCCAGTTGTCCCAAGGGATCGACAAGAACGGTAACTTTGGCGCCTCGATGTTCAACGACATCAACAGTGCTGCCCTGATCAGCCAGCGCAGCATCGCCAAGGCCGGTAACAGCGCCGGTTCCGGCAACCTTGATGTGACCATCAAGAATACTGGCAAGCTGAGTACCAGTGACTATCAGGTGACTTTCACCAGCGCGACCGGCTACAGCGTCAAGAAACTGCCTGAGGGTACCGACATGGGTACTTTCGACCTGAACGACAATCCGCCCAAGGTAATCGACGGCTTCAGCCTCAACCTCAATGGCGGGCCTGTACAGGCCGGCGATTCGTTCAAGATCACCCCGACCCGAGGGGCGGCCAGCAGCATCGACACCGTGCTCACCGATCCCAAGCGTATCGCCCTGGCAGCTCCGCTCAATGCCACCAGTGGTGCGGGCAACCAGGGTACCGGGATCATCGGTCAGCCCAACCTCACCTCCAAGCTGGATATCTACGATTCGGCCCAGCGCCTGGCGCTGGAGAACGGCCTGAAGTACTCGACGCCGGTCAAGCTGGTGTTCGGCGACGAAAAAACCGTTCCGCAGACCTATACCGTGCATAACGCCAAGGGTGACCCGATCGCTAGCGGAACGATCATTCCGGGGCAGGAAAACAAGCTGCAGATCAACGTGCCAATCGTCGATGCCAATGGCAACGCCGTGACGCCGGCGGCGACCTACAGCTTCGACATGACCGTGGCTGGCGCACCGAAGGCGGGTGACAACTACACCGTGGCCCTGACCGGTGCCGGCTCGGCCGACAACCGCAACGCTCAGGCGGTGATCGACCTGCAGACCAAGCAGACCATCGACCTGGGCGATAACGGCAGGGGTGTCAGCTTCACTGATGCCTACGGCAAGCTGGTGGAGAACATCGGCGGCAAGACCGCCCAGGCCAAGCTCGATGGCGACGCCACCGGTGCCCTGCAGAAGTCGGCCAGTGAAGCCAGTAACTCGGTATCGGGTGTCGACCTCGATGAAGAAACCGGCAACCTGATCAAGTATCAGCAGTACTACACGGCCTCGTCGCAGATCATCAAGATCGCCCAGGAAACTTTCAGCACGCTGATCAACAGCCTTTAAGGAGACGTAGACCGTGCGTATCTCTACCGCCCAGTTCTATAACAACAGTACTTCGAACTATCAGCGCAACTTCGCCAAGGCTGTCGAATCCCAGCAGCAGGCCAGTGACATGCTGCGCATCCGTACCGCTGCCGATGATCCGGTTGGCGCTGCTCGCCTGCTGCAGCTTGAGCAGCAGAGCAACATGATCGACCAGTACAGCGGCAACATTGCCAGCCTGCGCACGAGCCTGAGCACGTCGGAAACCACCCTCAACAGCATCAACAACGTGCTGGCGCGGGTGAAGGAGCTGGCACTCAGCTCCGGCAGCGGCAACATGACCGACAAGGATCGCCTGGCCAACGCGCAAGAGCTGAACGAGCTGGAAGAGCAGCTGTTCAGCCTGATGAACAGCCGCGACGAGAACGGCAAGTACATTTTCTCGGGCTCGCGCGGCGATACCAAGCCGTTCGAGCGCAACGCCGATGGCACCTACTCGTACAAGGGCGACCAGGGCACCACCAGCCTGCAAGTCGGCGACATGCTCAGCGTTGCCTCCAACGAAAGCGGCTACAGCGTCTTCGAGCAGGCCCTCAATACCAGCCGCAGCCAGACTTCGTTGACCGCGCCGACCCCGGATGACGGGCGCGTCAGCCTGTCCAATGGCCAGGTGTCGGGAAGCACGACGTACAACGATCGCTTTCGCAGCGGCGAGCCCTACAAGGTCGAGTTCACCAGCAGCACGCAGTTCAAGATCACCGACGCCGGTGGTAACGACGTGACGCTGGAGGCCAGCAAAGGCGGTACTTTCGATCCCAAGGGCGACGATGACTACATCAGCTTTCGCGGTGTCGATCTGCGCATGGCCATCACCTTCAAGCCTGGCGATGAAGCCGACCCGGATGCCGCGATTGCCGGGCATACCTTTACCCTGGGTTCCAAGCCGGACGAGATCGGTGGTTCGCGCAGCCCCGGCAACACCTCCATGGCGCAGGTGGGCAGCGTGGTGATCGGCGACAAGGCCAAGTATGACGCCGCATTCCCAGGCGGCGGGGCGGTCATCAAGTTCAAGACGGCCACCACCTTCGATGTCTACGCACAACCGATGACAGCTGACAGTCGCCCGTTGGGCAGCGGTGATACCGCGGTCAGCCCGACCCGAGTCATGGGTGTCGACTTCACCTTCAGCGGCACGCCAGCGACGGGTGACCAGTTCTCGGTGCAGGTCAACAACCACCAGAACCAGAACGTGCTGGACACCATCAGGCAACTGCGCACCGCGCTGGAGAGCCCAGTCGATAAAGATCCGGTCGCCCGGCAGAATTTCCTCGCCTCGCTGGACTCGGCGATTGCCAACGTCGCCAGCGCTGGCGACAAGATCACCGAGTCGATCAGCTCGATCGGTGGCCGCGGCGCGGCACTGGACGTGCAGGCGGAGACCAACGAAGCGCTGCAGTCGGCCAACACCATTACGCAGAGCTCGATCCGTGAAGCCGATCCGGCTGAAGTACTGATTCGTCTGAACCTGCAACAGAACATGCTGCAAGCCTCGCAACTGGCCTTCAGCAAGCTTGCCGGCCTTGGTTTGTTCAACCGCCTCTGATTGATCCTTTCGCGTTGTATCTACCCGGGTGACGCCAGACGGCACCCGGGGCCTTCCCCAGGTCTGTGCCCATGAACGAACTGCCTCTCGTCAGCATCGCAATCCCCGCTTTCAACCCTGAATTCCTGACCCGAACCCTGATCAGTGCCATCTCCCAGCGCTACCCCAGTCTTGAGGTGATCGTCTGTGATGACAGTCAGGGCGACGAGATCAAGGCCATTTTCGATGAATGGGCCGGGCAGGCGAGTTGCGAGCTGCGCTATGTTCGCAATCCGCGCACCTTGGGTTTTGCCCGCAACCTGTTGACCTGCCTGGAGCAGGCACGCGGGACGTTCATCAAATTCCTTTGCGACGATGACTGGCTGGTGGACGGCTGTATCAGCCAGCAGGCGCAAGTGCTGATCGATTGCCCGCCCGTCAGCCTGGTGGTCAACCATCGGCTTATCTGCGCCGCGGATGAAACGCTGCTACCTGCGCGTCCAGCCAATTGCCTGCTGTCGCAGTGCAATGCGGTGATCAAGGGCAGTGACTTGCTGGCAGCCATCGAGTCCAACGTCGCGAACGTGTTCGGCGGGATCAGCCATGCGCTGATGCGCCGTGACCAGGTTCAGGAGTTTCTGCCTCAGTTGGTGCAAGAGGGTGAGGGCTTTCGCGCGCGGGTGGATTTCGCCCTGTACATTTGCCTGCTCAGTCGCGGGCACCTGGGTTACCTGATCTCGATGCTCAGTCTGGAGCGTATGCATCCGGGGCGCTTGAGCAACCATGCAAGCATGACCCTGGCATTCAAGACGGAAACCGAGTGGCTGACGCAGATGTTGACCTCGCGCTCTGGCGAGCCGGCGCCAGCGTCCGGCTGGCTGCGCTATCTGCCGATCGAGGATTTCCGGGCTGATGAGCAGGTGGCCTGGGAAGAGTTCGAGCTGACGCGCTTCTATGCTGGCCAGATTGCCGGTTTCCAGCAGCAGGTAGGCACTCGCAGCATGAGCTTTAACGAGCTCTATGACGAGTGGCTGGGGTGCCGCACGCTGTCGCCTGCGCAAATACGCTTGCTGCCCAAGCGTGTCGAGCAATGGCCTGTGCAGCCGCGTATCGCGGTAGTGGTGTTTGATGCCGAGAATGATCCCCAGGCGCTGAAAGCAACCCTGGCCAGCGTCGAGCAGCAGTCCTATGCCGCCAGCCAGGTCTGGGTGTTTGGTGTCGGACCACGGCAAGACGGGGTGGAGCATATTGCCTTGCGTGGCAACGGCTTCGAGCAGCTCAATCAGCGCCTCACCCAGGCCAGTGGCATCGACTGGGTCTTCTTGTTGCAGGCCGGTGATAACCTGCACCCTCATGCGCTGGTAATCATGGCTGAGCGCATGGCGCTGCAGGCAGGCCGCTATTGCCTTTACACCGATGAGGGCAGCGACGACGGCTTGCAGGCCAGTCAGCCTATTTTCAAACCGGACTTCAACCTCGACCTGATGCGCACCTTTCCCTATGTCGGGCGCATGCTTGCTTTCGAGCGAAGCCGGTTGCTCGAACAGGGTGGGTTTGCTCCCGAGTTCGACGTGCTGGCGCCCCAGGACATGCTCTGGCGTCTGGTTGAAACCCATGGTTTGCAGGCTGTCGGGCATGTGGCCGAGTTGCTGGTGCAGTGCCGCGAAGGCTATGCCCAATGGCAGTCCGATCCTGCCTGCGTCGCCCAGGCCTCCTCGGTGCTGAAGGCTCACCTGCAACGCCTGGGCGTGGTTGCTGATGTGGTCAGCGCCGATGAATCGATGCTCAGCCGCGTGCAGTATTTGCACAATGAAACCCCATTGGTATCGATCCTGATCGCTGCCGGGCAAGAGTTGAACCTACTGATACGCTGCGTCGAATCGATATTCGAGCATACCGCCTACCCCCACTATGAGCTGTTGTTGGCGGTGACAGGCGATGAGCCTGCGCACGTGTGCGACTGGATCGAGGCAATGCGCGGGCTTGGCAGCGATCAACTGCGCATCGTCCAGGTGGCCGGTCAAGCTGGCCCGCAGTTGTTCAATCAGGCCAGTGAGTACGCACGCGGTGCGTACCTGTTGCTGACCGATGTCGGCAGTGTGTTCTTCGACAAGCTCTGGCTGAGCGAAATGCTTGCGCAGGCGCAGCGCCCTGAAGTCGGGGTAGTGGGGCCCAAGCAGGTCAGTTCCACAGGCTTTGTGGTGAATGCGGGGCTGGTGCTCGGCCTGCATGGAGCGGTGGGTACGCCATTCATGGGTCAGCCTGCAGCCGCCAGTGGTTACATGAATCGGCTGATTGCCGTGCAGAACCTGAGCGCGGTGAGCGCCGACTGCCTGCTGGTACGCCGGGACATCTTCGTCGACCTGGGCGGCCTGGATGCCCAGGCGTTCGAGGCAGAACTGTTCGATGCCGACTTTTGCCTGCGCGTGCGCAACCATGGCTACCTGGTGGTCTGGACCCCCTATGCGCTGGTGGCCCGGCTGCCCGTTCGTGAATCGACCAAGGCCTCGGGCGAGGGGGGTGATCAGAACACTTTCTATGATCGCTGGTTGCCGAAGGTCGTCGATGACGCTGCCTACAACCGCAATCTCAGCCTGAAAATGTCCAGCTACAACCTTGAACCCGGATTGCGCGCGGGCTGGGATCCGTTCACTAGCCGCATCTTGCCGTATGTGATGGCGCTGCCGGTCAACAACACTGCCGTCGGCCATTACCGCGTCGCACAGCCGTTCACCGAACTGGAGAATGCAGGCTGGATCCAAGGGCAGATGGACTATGGAACCCCGAGCACGATTGTGTTGGGGCGCCACGAGCCCGATGTGATCATCCTGCAGTGCCGCTACATGCCGCAGTCGCTTAAGGACTTTGATCGCATTAAGCGCTACTCCAATGCGCGGCGAATCTACGAGCTTGATGATTACATCATCGATGTTCCAAAGAAGAACGCGCATAGCCGCAATATGCCGGACAACATGCGCGAAATGGTCAGCCGCGGCATTGCCATGTGCGACCGGGTGGTGGTGTCGACTGCGCCGTTGGCCGAGGCCTTGTCGAGCATGCACCACGATATTCGCGTGGTACCGAACATGCTCGCATCGCACCTGTGGACCGGGCTGAAAAGCCGCCGGCAGACCTCGATCAAGCCGCGGGTGGGTTGGGCCGGCGGCACCAGCCACCGAGGTGACCTGGAGTTGATCGTCGATGTGGTCAAGGAACTCGCCGACCAGGTCGACTGGGTGTTCTTCGGTATGTGCCCGGACCTGCTGCGTCCGTACATCAAGGAGTTTCACAGCGGCATTGCCCTGGCGTATTACCCGCAAAAGCTGGCCAGCCTCAACCTGGACCTGGCGGTGGCGCCACTGGAGTCGAACCTGTTCAACGATTGCAAGAGCAACCTGCGCTTGCTCGAGTATGGCGCCTGCGGGTTTCCAGTGGTGTGCGCCGACACCAAGGCGTACGAGGGCTATCTGCCGTGCACCCGGGTGATCGGCAACTCGCCGCAGGCGTGGCTGGAGGCGATTCGCATGCATCTGGCTGATCCCCAGGCCAGCTATCGCATGGGGGATGAGTTGCGCGAAGTGGTGCTGCGTGACTACGTACTGACCCAGGACAATCTGCAGCATTGGGCCAACGCCTGGTTGGCCGATTGACGAGCGCGGCCGGCAATGGTGCCGGCGCGAATCAGAACAACATGAGTATTGGGTGCGCTATGGGCGAAAAACAGATCGATTCGGCCGCAGGTGCGGAAGACCTCAGTATTGTCCTGCTGGGGCAGGACGATGCCGTTTACCGGGAGCGAGCCGGCTTTTACTACCGCGAGAACTTCCCGCGTCACGCTCTGTTCGAGGTTGCGGTGCAGGGCGCCACGGCCCAGAGCTGGCAGTCGCAACTGCTTGAGGTTCTGGAGCAGATCAGCACGCCGTTGGTGGTGTTGACGCCGGACAGCGACTTTCTTCTCGCCGATACCACTGCGCTGCTGGTGCAGGCTCTGGATAGCGCTGCGCAGTACCAGATGGCCCACGGTTATGCCCTGGGTTATCGCCCGGGCAGCAGTGAGGTGGCCTACCACAAGCAGGGTGGCGCGATTAAGCCGGACGGCGCAGCCGACAATGCTTACGAGCGCATTGCCTTGTACGCCGAACAAGGCGTGCAGGCATGGCGCTCGGTAGTCAGGGTCGAGGCCTTGAAGGCAGTAGTGCGCAGTGCGCCGACAAACCTCAGGTTCGATGCTTGGTGCGTGGCACTGTCCTTTGGCTTGCTGGCCCAAGGTGCGGCCAGGGTCGTTGAGCGAACCACCCTTGTCGCTGAGTATCGCCCCTGCGACCTTTCGCAACTGGTACGCGACGAGCAACAGGCCCTGGCGGTTCGCCAGATTCGCCAATGGGATGCCGAACAGGGCGCGGTGTGTGCCGACGCCAAGGGTTTTGAAGCCCTGACGGCGTTGGTCGGCAATACCAGCGCAGGGCGTGAGTGGCCGCGGCTGTTCATTTCCCGCTGGGCCGGTGTGAAGGATGCGCCGTTGTGTGTATTCGAGCCTGTGCAGTATGTTGCGATGCCGTACTACAGCGCGCCGTTGTTCGAGCAACTGCAAAGCCTCGAGTTCCTCCTGCACGCCTGGCCAGCCGGCAAGGTCCACGGCGAGTCGCTGGAGGGTATCTGGGTTCAGCAGCAGGCATTGATGGTCCGGCATCCGAATGACAGCGCCGAAAGTCTCAAGGCGCGTTACTGGCAAGCCTTTGAACTGGGTGCATTCAATCCTGCTGTCTGCCATAACCTGCTCGGCGCGTTGGGGGGTGACGAAGAGCAAGACTTCAAGCCTCATCTGCACCGTTGGGCGGAGCAACTCGATCAGTTGCCTGCGACAGATCTGCAAGCACGGTTGGCGGCATCGCCTTCGGGCCAAGTGCTCGCGGCCATTGCTGCGGCAACGCCGGACAGCAACGCTCGTCAGCGTATTCAGGCCCACCTGGGCGCGATCCAGTCGCCACAGATTGCCTTCCTGGTCGTGGATCTGGACGACAACGACACCGCCCTGCAAGCTACCTTCGACAGCTTGCTGGCCAGCGGCTTACGCAATTTCAAGATCGTGGTGTTCAAGGCAGGTGCGTTGCCAGCCATTACCACCGCGAAGGATACGCTGCATTTCATCCGCGTCACGGCGAGCAACCTGGTCGCCCACCTCAATCAGGTGGTGGGGCAGCTGTCCAGTGAATGGCTGCTGCAGCTGCAGGCGGGTGACGTGCTGACGCCCGGCGGGCTGCTGCGTCTGCAGGTGGAGTTGTCCACCGCGCAAGGCTGTCAGGCCATCTGCGCCAACGAAGTCCAGCGTGATGACCAGGGGCGTTTGCTCAGTGTGGTGCGTCCGGGGGCTAACCTGGACCTGTTGCGCGCGCGTCCGGACTTGATGTCTCGCCATTGGCTGGTGCGTCGCGAAAGCGTCGTCGAGTTGGGCGGGTTCAGCGAGGCCTGCCCGGCGGCCCTGGAATTCGATCTGTTGCTGCGTCTGGTTGAGCACAATGGCATCGCCGGCCTGGCCCATCTGGACGAGTACCTGGTCATTGGTCAACAGGCGACCGAGGCAATGCGCATCGATGCCCTGGCAACGCTCAAGCGTCATTTGAACGTGATCGGTTACCGAGGTCAGGTCAGTGAGGGGCGAGATGGCACCTTGCAGATCGACTTCCGTCACCCAACCACGCCTCAGGTCAGTATTTTGCTGTCGATCGACTCTGATCTTGAACAGCTCAAGCGCTGCCTGGCGAGCATCGTCCAGCGCACCCGCTATGCCCGTTATGAAGTGATCGTGATGGCCGACGCGGCCAGCGCTGAAGCGACAGCGGCCAGCCTTGGCAGTCTTCAGGGGCTGGGTGGTCGGGTGAAACTGATGGCCAGCGAATTTGCCGGCACCCGGGCCGAGAGGGTCAAGATGGCGGCCAAGCAAGCCCAGGGCGACTACCTGGTGCTGATGTCCAGCCGCTGTCAGGTGGTGACGCCGGCCTGGATCGAAGCCTTGCTCAACCAGGCGCAGCGCCCTGAAGTGGGTGTGGTCGGTTGCCAGATGCATGATGACAATGGCTTGATCACTCACGGCGGCTACGAGTTGCTGGTCAGCCAGCAGGTGCGTGGCGCCTGGCAGGGGGTAGCGCGTCAGGCACCGTTGGCAGTATTGGGTCTGGCGGCGGTGCGCAGTTGCCAAGCGGTATCCGCTGATTGCCTGATGATCGCCAAGGCGTTGCTGGAGCAGTGTGCTGGCCTGGATGCAATTGAAGGGGCCGATGTCGATCTGTGCCTGAAGGTTGGCCAGGCGGGTCAGTTGGTACTGTGGACACCGCAAGCGCAAATGCTCAACGCCGGTGTTCCGACTCTGGACGCCCAGGCATTGAACGCTCGTTGGCCGGCCGCGTTCAGCACCCGGGTGGAGCTTGATCTGCACAACGCTGTGGATATCTCTCGCCTGCCCGCCGCTGGCATGTCGGCTGAATTGGAGTGGCTGGCCGAACTGGCCTGACCGCAGTGTACAAAAGCCGGGCCATGGGCCCGGCTTTTTCGATCCTGCTCGCAGCATCGGCCAGTCGGGGTGCAACGCCCCGCACAATGGTCGATTGACAACGGCGCAGTTGCCCCGGGTTTTCCGCGCAGCCGCTCAAATCTCCGTCTGTTTGCCCTCCGTTTCGGGACTGGTCGTCGTTTTGTGTTGAGTAATGATTGTGCAACAGTGACTTGGCAGTCGAAACGGGCATCTTTAATCTATTGAGTCGTCGGGCGGTACTGGCGGGCGGGGTGTGCGCAGGCTCGCAAGCCCTTGGTTACCAGGTTCCAGTGCCCGTGAAAATCCGCATATCTATCGGGAAGCCACAATGATTGGCATCAAAAGCATTGCGAGTTACGTACCAGTCGAGGGTGTGGACAACTACGCCCAGGGTGCGAAGTTCGCCAAGGATCAAGAGTTCATTCTCGGCAAGATCGGTTCGACCTTCTTGCCGCGCAAGGACGCAGGCCAGGAAACCTCCGACCTGTGTGTGGAGGCGGTCAAGGCCCTGTTCGCTGCCAATCCGAGCCTGATGCCTGAATCCATCGATGCGCTGATCGTCGTTACCCAGAATGGCGACGAAGAAGGTTTGCCACACACCGCCGCCATCGTCCAGGACAAGCTCGGGCTGCCAACGCACGTGGCGGCCTTCGATATTTCCCTGGGCTGCTCGGGCTATGTCTATGGCCTGTACGCAATGAAAGGCTTCATGGAGGCGGCGGGGCTGAAAAACGGTCTGCTGATTACCGCTGACCCGTATTCGAAGATCGTCGATCCGCAAGATCGCAATACCACCATGCTCTTTGGTGATGCCGCGACCGTGACCTGGATGGGCGAGGGCGCCCAATGGCAATTGGGCAAGGCCAAGTTCGGTACCGATGGTGGCGGCGCTGCGCACCTGAAGGTCAGTGACGGCGTGTTCTTCATGAACGGTCGCCAGGTGTTCAACTTTGCCTTGCTCAAAGTGCCTGCGCATTTGCATGAACTGTTGGGCGAAAGCCAGTTGGCACCGGCGGATATCGACCTGTTCTGCATTCACCAGGGCAGTGCGGCAATTGTCGATGCCGTCGCCCGTCGTTTCGAAGACGACCCGGACAAGTTCGTCAAGGATATGGTCGAGACCGGTAACACCGTGTCGTCGAGTATCCCGCTGCTGCTGGAGAAGCACGTGCTGGGCTCGCAGCACAAGCGCGTGGCCCTGAGCGGTTTTGGCGTTGGCTTGTCGTGGGGCTCGGCGATCATTGAGCGTAAGGACTGATTTCAGTCTTTGCCTGTAAATAAAGCGCTGCCGGTTGCACCGGTGGCGCTTTTTTTATCTGTGGCATTAATTAGGGGGTGTTTTTCTGGCGTCAAACCCTTGATTTCATTGGGGTGGCAGGGTGCCATTAAAAAATTTGCAAAAAGCCCTAAAGCAACCGCGCCAGACGACGATAACTATTACGAAGGTTCTCTAGGCCACACCCGGCGGATGCCAGGGCCGGAAGCCGCAGTATCCCAAACACGAGGAATTCGTCATGGCATTAACCGTTAACACCAACACTACCTCCCTGGGCGTTCAGAAGAACCTGAACCGCGCTTCCGACGCTCTGAGCACCTCGATGAGCCGTCTGTCCTCCGGCCTGAAAATCAACAGCGCCAAAGACGACGCCGCTGGCCTGCAGATCGCTACCCGTATGACCTCGCAAATCCGCGGTCAGACCATGGCAATCAAAAACGCCAACGACGGTGTTTCGATCGCCCAGACCGCTGAAGGCGCGATGCAAGAGCAGACCAACATTCTGCAGCGTATGCGTGAACTGGCTCTGCAATCGCGAAACGACTCGAACGACTCGGTCAACCGTACTTCCCTGGACAAAGAGTTCAAGGAAATGGCGGCGGAACTGACCCGTATCGCTCAGTCCACCCAGCTGAACGGCAAGAACCTGCTGGACGGTTCGGCTAGCGTCATGACCTTCCAGGTTGGTTCCAACACTGGCGGCGAAAACCAGATCAAGATCGACCTGACCGGCAAGTTCCTGGCCAGCGACCTGGGTATCACCAGCGCCATCACCATCGCCGGTAGCGACAGCGCCACTGCTGAAACCAACTTCTCGGCTGCCATGGTTGCAATCGACAAGGCTGTTGCCACCATCGGTGACTCCCGCGCTGCGCTGGGTGCTGTACAAAACCGTATGACCAGCACCATCAACAACCTGCAAAACATCAACGAGAACGCCGAAGCTGCTCGTGGTCGCGTACAAGATACCGACTTCGCCGCTGAAACCGCTCAGATGACCAAGCAGCAAACTCTGCAACAAGCTTCGACTTCGGTTCTGGCCCAGGCCAACCAACTGCCGTCGGCGGTACTGAAGCTGCTGGGCTAATCGCCTAGTGGTTTACGGCGGGGGAGTGCATCTATGGTGCTCCTCCGCCTTTTGCATTGAGAGGTGGTGACATGGATATGAGCGTCAAGCTGAACCTGTCGTACCCGACGGTGAAGCCGGTCGAACCGACCACCGAACGCCCAGCGGCCAAGCCCGTTGCGGCTGTTGAAGCCATCACGCCAGCCAGGGATGCCGCCGACAAGGGCCTGTCCGAAGCTGAGAAGGTCAAGAGCGCGGTCAAGGACATCGAGAAGTTCCTTGCGTCATCGCGACGTAACCTTGAATTTTCCACGGATGAAGAATCCGGCCGAATTGTAGTAAAAGTCATCGCCAGTGAGACCGGAGAGCTGATCCGCCAACTTCCTTCGGAAGAGGCGTTGAAGATCGCTCACAGTCTCAGCGATGTAAACAGCCTGCTGTTCAATGCCAAGGCCTGAAACTGGCAGCTGAACCGCAAGTTCGCTAGTCTGGCAAGGCTAGGGCGGCGCGTAACCATGAGGGAGTAGCAATGGCGAGTACAATTTTACCGAGTCTGGGGCTGGGTTCCGGCGTAGACATCAACAAGATCGTTGATGTGCTCGTCAAGGCAGATACTGATCCCAAGGCGAATCAGATCAAGCGCCAGACCGCCAACAACACGGCCATGCTTTCCGGTGTAGCGTCGCTCAAGAGTGCGCTTTCTGTGTATCAGGAAGCGATGAAAAAGCTCAATGATCCGAAAGCGCCGTCGTTCAATGCCTACACGGCGACCTCCAGCAGTGATACCGCGGTCAAGGCGACCTCGAACAACACTGCGGTGCCCGGTACTTACTCGGTCCTGGTCGAGCAGCTCGCCACTTCGTCCAAAGTGGCCAGTCAGAACTTTGCCGGGGGTGCCGGCACGACGATCCCTGAAGGCGATCTGACCATCACCCAGGACGGTGTAACCCATACCGTGAAGGTCGGCCCGGGTGCGACCCTGCAGACGGTGCGCGACTCGATTAACACTTCGCTGGCCGAGAAAGGCATCAGTGCCAACATCGTCAACGGCAAGGATGGCTCGCGCCTGGTGTTCAGTTCCACCAAGACCGGTGCGGGCACCGACATTTCGGTCGATGGCATTGCCGAGCTGAAAATCAACGGCACTCAGCAATTGTCGGGTGATGGTGCCGGGTTTATCGGCAAGATTGCCCAGGACGCCAAGCTGACCATCGATGGTCTGCCGGTTACCAGCAAGACCAATACCGTTGATGGTGCGATCAGTGGCATGAGCCTGGAATTGCTCCAGGAAGCCGGGCCCGACAAAAAGGCTATCACGGTCACTGTTGGTGAAAACACCGAAGGCCTTAAGACTTCGGTCAAAGCCTTTGTCGATGCCTACAACACCCTGGTCAAGGCAGCCAATGCCCTGACGGCGGTGTCGAAGGACAAAGATGGCAACACCGTGCTCGGGCCGCTGACCAGCGATCCGACCACCCGCTCGTTGCTGTCCGACCTGCGCAAGCAACTGACTACCGCGTCCGGTAGCGGTCGTCTGACCACCCTCAGCCAGCTGGGTATCAACACCGCCAAGGACGGTACCCTGGAGTTCAACTCCACCAAGTACGACGCGGCGATGAAGGATAAAAAGCTCGGCCCTGACGTGCAGGCGCTGTTCACCGGTACCGATGGCGTGTTCGCGAACATGAACAAGGCTGTCGAGCCGTACCTGCAGACGGGCGGCATCCTCGATACGCGCAAGGCCGGTCTGGACAAGCTGCAAAAGGACCTCTCCGACCAGCAGTTGGCGCTTGATCGTCGTATCAAATCGCTCACCGAGTCGCTGAGCAAGCGCTACGTGGCCATGGATACCCTGGTCGGCAAGCTCGAAGCCCAGCGCAAGAACATTGCCTCGATGTTCGCCTCGATCGAGGCGCAGCAGAAGAACTCCTGATCGATCGGTTCGCCAGAAGCCCGGCAGTACCCTCATGGGGTCTCCGGGCTTTTTGCTGTGGGCGCTAAAGTTTTTTGACGCGCAGGCGATATAAGCGGTATACGAAACCTTTTTTGCGGTGACGAGGTAGAACATGAATCCGATGTTGGCCCTTCGGCAGTATCAGAAAGTCAACGGCGTGGCCCAGACCTCTGTGGCCAGCCCGCATCGTCTGGTGCAGATGCTGATGCAGGGTGGCCTTGATCGCATTGCCCAGGCCAAGGGCGCCATGGCGCGTAACGACGTAGCTCAGCGCGGTATCCTGATTGGCAAGGCGATCGGTATCGTCGGCGGTTTGCGTGAAGGTCTGGACCTGGAAAACCATGCTGACTCGCTGGCCGATCTGGATAACCTGTATTCGTACATGAGCAAGCGCCTGGTCGAGGCGAACGTGCAGAACGATCCGGAAATCCTCAACGAAGTGGCGCGTCTGCTGATTACCGTCAAGGAAGGCTGGGACGCGATCGGCGATCAACTCGCCGACGCCTAGGAGATTGCAATGAGTGTCGTGCTCGAACGTATCGAACAAACCCGCGAGGCATTGCTGGGTGCCCTGGCCAGTCGTGACTGGGAGGCGATCAGCGAGCTCGACGTCAGTTGCCGCCTGTGCGTGGACGATGTGCTGGCCGAAGCGTCGGTCGATGAGGCGACGCTGCGCGGCAAGCTCGAGGAGCTGCTGGGCGTTTACAGGGAATTAATTGAGGTTGCAAGTGGGGAGCGTCAATCAATAGTCGATGAGATGACGCAGATCCGACAAGCCAAAAACGCGGCAAAGGTATACCATTTGTTCAGCTGAAACTGGGCAAAACCAAAAAGCAGTGCGCCATAAATTTGACTATGTACGGTTTTTTGACTTAACTAGTGGCTGTTTTCTAATTTCAGACGTCCGAACACTGACCGTTCAGTCGGAATGATGTCGAGCTTGCCCTTACAAGGGCGCCGAGATGACTAGGGAAGTTGTTATTGCATGTGGCGTGAAACCAAAATTCTCCTGATCGATGACGATAGCGCTCGCCGCCGTGATCTGGCGGTAGTGTTGAATTTTCTTGGCGAAGAAAATTTGCCCTGCTCGAGCCATGACTGGCAGCAGGTTGTCGAGTCGTTGTCATCCAGTCGTGAAGTGCTCTGTGTCCTGATCGGGACCGTGAATGCTCCGGCAAGTCTGATGGGCTTGCTTAAGACAGTGGCTGGGTGGGATGAGTTCCTTCCGGTTCTGCTTCTGGGTGAAATTTCTTCTGCCGAGCTGCCGGACGACCTGCGCCGTCGCGTTCTTTCCAACCTTGAAATGCCGCCGAGCTACAGCAAGTTGCTCGATTCGCTGCACCGTGCCCAGGTCTATCGCGAGATGTACGACCAGGCCCGCGAGCGCGGCCGCCAGCGCGAGCCCAACCTGTTCCGCAGCCTGGTCGGTACCAGCCGGGCCATCCAGCACGTGCGGCAGATGATGCAGCAGGTGGCCGACACCGACGCCAGCGTACTGATTCTCGGTGAGTCGGGCACGGGCAAGGAAGTGGTTGCGCGTAATCTGCACTATCACTCCAAGCGCCGCGAAGCGCCGTTCGTGCCGGTCAACTGCGGGGCGATTCCGGCCGAGCTGCTTGAAAGCGAACTGTTCGGTCACGAGAAGGGCGCCTTTACCGGGGCGATCACCAGCCGTGCCGGGCGTTTCGAACTGGCCAACGGCGGTACCCTGTTCCTCGACGAAATCGGCGACATGCCGTTGCCGATGCAGGTCAAGCTGCTGCGCGTGCTGCAGGAGCGCACCTTCGAGCGCGTGGGCAGCAACAAGACCCAGAGCATCGATGTGCGCATCATCGCCGCGACCCACAAGAACCTCGAAAGCATGATCGAGGTGGGTACCTTCCGCGAAGACCTGTACTACCGCCTCAACGTTTTCCCCATCGAGATGGCCCCGCTGCGCGAGCGCGTCGAGGACATTCCGCTGCTGATGAACGAGCTGATCTCGCGGATGGAGCACGAGAAGCGCGGTTCGATCCGCTTCAACTCGGCGGCAATCATGTCGCTGTGCCGGCACGGCTGGCCGGGCAACGTTCGCGAGCTGGCCAACCTGGTCGAGCGCATGGCGATCATGCACCCGTACGGGGTGATTGGCGTGTCGGAGCTGCCGAAGAAATTCCGCTACGTCGACGACGAAGACGAGCAACTGGTTGACAGCCTGCGTTCGGACCTGGAAGAGCGTGTGGCCATCAACGGCCATACGCCGAACTTCGCCAGCCACGCGATGCTGCCGCCCGAAGGCCTGGACCTCAAGGACTACCTCGGTGGGCTTGAGCAGGGCCTGATCCAGCAGGCGCTGGATGATGCCAACGGTATCGTCGCCCGTGCCGCCGAGCGCCTGCGCATCCGCCGTACCACCCTGGTGGAAAAAATGCGCAAGTACGGCATGAGCCGTCGCGAAGGGGATGAACAGGCGGAGGATTGACGCCTGTGTAGCCATGATGGGTCGCGCAACGCGCTCATCATGGCTAATAACCCTATCTTTTAAGGGGCTGTAACGCCCGCCCCATCGGCCTTTGCCGCCGCCCCGCAGCTTCGCTCGCAACCCTTTCCAAACTATCCGGCACGGCTATTGCTATATCGCTGACACCATACCGTTTTATGACGGTCAGCCACGCGAGAGAGCACGATGCCCCAGGTCGCCACCATCTCCTGTGTCCCTGAACCGAAGGGGCCGAACGCCGCCGAGCAGGAAAGCCGTCTTGGCCTCGAGCAGGCTTTTGCCATGTTCGATCAGGTGTCCAGCCAGCTCAGTGAATCCTACAGTCTGCTCGAAGCCCGGGTCACCGAGCTCAAGGGCGAGCTGGCGGTGGTCAGTGCCCAGCGCATGGCCGAGCTTGCCGAGAAGGAGCGCCTGGCCAACCGTCTGCAGAATTTGCTGGCGCTGTTGCCGGGCGGGGTCATCGTCATCGATGGCCTGGGCCGGGTGCGCGAGGCCAATCCTGCGGCCAGCGACTTGCTTGGCGAGCCGCTGGTGGGCGAGTTGTGGCGTGAGGTGATCGCTCGCAGTTTTGCCCCGCGCGAAGATGACGGCCACGAAGTGTCGTTGCGTGATGGCCGGCGCTTGTCGATTGCCACCCGTTCGCTGGACGCCGAGCCCGGGCAGCTGGTATTGCTCAATGACCTGACCGAAACCCGTCACCTGCAAGACCAACTGGCTCGCCACCAGCGTTTGTCCTCCTTGGGGCGCATGGTGGCGTCCCTGGCCCACCAGATCCGCACGCCCTTGTCGGCGGCCATGCTCTATGCCAGTCACCTGGCCGAGCAGAGCCTGCCGGTGGAAACCCAGCAGCGTTTCGCCGGCAACCTCAAGGAGCGCCTGCACGAACTGGAGCACCAGGTGCGTGACATGCTGGTGTTTGCCCGTGGCGAGTTGCCGCTGACCGATCGACTGACGCCCAAGGCCCTGTTCCAGGCCCTGCAGCAGGCCGCGCAGACCCATGTCCAGGGGCATGCGGTGCGCTGGCAGTGCGACAGTCACTTGGGGGAGCTGCTGTGCAACCGCGACACCCTGGTCGGCGCCATGCTCAACCTGATCGAGAACGCCCTGCAGGCCAGTGGCGAGCCTGCGCGACTCAAAGTTCACCTGTACCGGCGCGAGCAGGTCCTGCACCTGTGCATCAGCGATGCCGGTGCCGGTATCGACAGTGCCTTGCTGGTACGCCTGGGTGAGCCGTTCCTGACCACCAAGGCCACCGGCACCGGGCTCGGCCTGGCGGTGGTCAAGGCCGTGGCAAGGGCTCACCAGGGCAGTTTGCAAATACGTTCGCGACCCGGTCGCGGCACCTGTGCACGGATCAGCCTGCCGCTGATCGGCGCGCAGCCGGCGGAGACAGAGTAATGAAAGCAATCAAGGTGCTGCTGGTCGAAGATGACCGCGCGCTGAGGCAGGCACTGGCCGACACCCTGGAGCTGGGCGGCTTTGCCTATCAGGCCGTGGGTTCGGCCGAAGAGGCACTGGAAGTGGTCGCCGGCGAGGCATTCAGCCTGGTGGTCAGTGATGTGAACATGCCAGGCATGGACGGGCACCAGTTGCTGGCCTTGCTGCGTGCGCGCCAGCCGCAGTTGCCGGTATTGCTGATGACCGCGCATGCCGCCGTCGAGCGTGCGGTCGAGGCCATGCGCCAGGGCGCGGCCGATTACCTGGTCAAGCCGTTCGAGCCCAAGGCCTTGCTTGAGCTGGTGGCACGTCACGCCCTGGGTGTGGTCGGCGCTGGCGAAGGTGAAGGGCCGGTGGCGCGCGAGCCTGCCAGTGCGCAGTTGCTGGAGCTGGCGGCGCGGGTCGCGCGCAGTGACTCGACCGTGCTGATCTCGGGCGAGTCCGGCACCGGCAAAGAGGTGCTGGCGCGCTACATTCACCAGCAATCGTTGCGCGCCGAGCAGCCGTTCGTGGCGATCAACTGTGCGGCGATCCCGGACAACATGCTCGAAGCCACCCTGTTCGGTCACGAGAAGGGCTCGTTCACTGGCGCTATTGCCGCCCAGGCCGGCAAGTTCGAGCAGGCCGACGGCGGCACCTTGCTGCTCGACGAGATTTCCGAAATGCCCCTGGGCCTGCAGGCCAAGCTGTTGCGGGTGCTGCAGGAGCGTGAAGTGGAGCGGGTCGGTGGGCGCAAGCCGATTGCCCTGGATATTCGCGTGGTCGCCACCACCAACCGTGACCTGGCTGGCGAAGTGGCGGCGGGGCGTTTTCGTGAAGACCTGTTCTATCGCCTGTCGGTGTTCCCGCTGGCATGGAAGCCGCTGCGCGAGCGTAGCGCCGATATTCTGCCGCTGGCCGAGCGCTTGCTGGCGCGCCACGTCAATAAAATGAAGCACGCGCAGGTGTGCCTGTCGCCTGAGGCCCAGGCCTGCCTGCAGGGCTATGCCTGGCCGGGCAACGTGCGCGAGCTCGACAACGCCATCCAGCGGGCCTTGATCCTGCAGCAGGGCGGGGTAATCGAGGCGGCGGATTTCTGTCTTGCCGGCGTCTTGCCGATGTTCGCCGCAGCGCCTGTAGCGACAGTCGCACCGATCGAGGCCGAGGCCGCAGGCGGTCTGGGCGATGACATGCGCCGTCATGAGTTTCAGATGATCATCGATACCCTGCGTGCCGAGCGCGGCCGCCGCAAGGAGGCTGCCGAGCGCCTGGGCATCAGCCCGCGCACCCTGCGCTACAAGCTGGCGCAGATGCGTGATGCCGGTATGGATGTCGAGGCCAGCCTGTACGCCAGCTGACCAGTTATTGAATTAGAGTTTTTGTTCGGGCTGCGGGCAGAGCTGGCACTCTTGTTGCTATGTCCTGCCTATCCGCTGCGTGAGTGTCAAAAAAATGCGGGCCGTCGGAGAGAGAAGTCCATGAGCCAAGGTGTTGAATTTAATCGATTGATGTTGGACATGCGGGCCATGCAAATGGACGCCATGTCGATGCCGAAGGCTGCCGCCGCGCCTGAGCTCGGTTCGAGCAATTTTGCCGATATGCTGGGGCAGGCCATCAACAAGGTCAGCGACACCCAGCAAGCCTCCACGCAGTTGGCGAATGCCTTCGAGATCGGTAAAAGTGGCGTAGACCTCACCGACGTAATGATCGCTTCGCAGAAAGCCAGCGTGTCGTTCCAGGCCTTGACCCAGGTGCGCAACAAGCTGGTGCAGGCCTATCAAGACATCATGCAGATGCCGGTATAAGGGCGAGATTGAGTCATGGCCGAAGCAGTCGTCGATAACGTGCCCGCGAAAAGCAGCGGGGCAGCGCCCAAGCCGCCGTTGTTCGGCATGTCGTTCCTGGAAAATATTTCGCAGATGCCAATGCTGCGTCAGGTCGGCCTGCTGGTCGGTCTGGCGGCGAGCGTGGCGATCGGCTTTGCCGTGGTGCTGTGGTCGCAGCAACCGGACTACCGGCCGCTGTACGGCAGCCTGGCCGGCATGGACACCAAGCAGGTCATGGATACCCTGGCCGCTGCCGACATCCCCTACAACGTCGAACCCAATTCCGGTGCCTTGCTGGTCAAGGCCGACGATATTTCCCGTGCCCGCCTGAAACTGGCCGCCGCCGGTGTAGCGCCGAGCGACGGCAATGTCGGTTTCGAGATCCTCGACAAGGAGCAGGGCCTGGGCACCAGTCAGTTCATGGAGGCCACCCGTTACCGTCGCGGCCTGGAAGGTGAGCTGGCGCGGACCATCTCCAGCCTCAACAACGTCAAGGGTGCGCGCGTGCACCTGGCGATCCCGAAGAGCTCGGTGTTCGTCCGTGACGAGCGCAAGCCAAGTGCTTCGGTACTGGTCGAGCTGTATCCGGGCCGTGCCCTGGAAGCCGGTCAGGTGATGGCCATCGTCAACCTGGTGGCCACCAGCGTGCCGGAGCTGAACAAGTCCCAGGTCACCGTGGTCGACCAGAAGGGCAACCTGCTGTCCGACCAGGTCGAGAACTCCGAGCTGACCATGGCCGGCAAGCAGTTCGACTACAGCCGCCGCATGGAAGGCCTGCTCACCCAGCGTGTGCACAACATTCTCCAGCCGGTGCTGGGTAACGACCGTTACAAGGCCGAAGTGTCGGCAGACCTGGACTTCAGCGCCGTCGAATCGACCTCCGAGCAGTTCAACCCCGACCAGCCGGCACTGCGCAGCGAACAGTCGGTCAACGAACAGCGCTCCAGCAGCATGGGCCCGCAAGGCGTGCCTGGTGCGTTGAGCAACCAGCCACCCGGCCCGGCCTCGGCGCCGCAGACCACCGGTGGCACGCAGACTGCCGCCAGCGCCATTCAACCTGGCCAGCCGCTGCTCGATGCCAACGGTCAGCAGATCATGGACCCGGCCACCGGCCAGCCGATGCTTGCGCCGTACCCGGCGGACAAGCGTCAGCAGTCGACCAAGAACTTCGAGCTCGACCGTTCCATCAGCCACACCCGTCAGCAGCAGGGTCGCCTGACCCGCCTGTCGGTAGCGGTGGTGGTCGATGACCAGCTCAAGGTCGACCCGGCCACCGGCGATGCCGCTCGCACCCCGTGGGCTGCCGAAGACCTGGCGCGCTTTACCCGCCTGGTGCAGGATGCGGTGGGCTTCGATGCCAGCCGTGGCGATAGCGTCAGCGTGATCAACGTACCGTTCGCCGCCGACCGTGGCGAGGTGATTACCGAGATTCCTTTCTACTCGCAGCCGTGGTTCTGGGACATCATCAAGCAGGTCATGGGCGTACTGTTCATCCTGGTCCTGGTGTTCGGCGTGCTGCGTCCGGTGCTCAACAACATCACCGGCAATGGCAAGCAAGGCGCCGGTGCCGATGGCGACATGGAACTGGGTGGCATGCTCGGTCTGGATGGCGATCTGGCCAACGACCGCGTGAGCCTGGGTGGTCCGCAAAGCATTCTGCTGCCAAGCCCGAGCGAGGGTTATGACGCACAGCTCAATGCAATCAAGAGCCTGGTGGCCGAAGATCCGGGTCGTGTGGCCCAGGTCGTGAAAGAGTGGATCAACGCCGATGAGTGATAACCGAGCCCTTACCGCCAAACTGACCCGTGTCGACAAGGCTGCGATCCTGCTGCTGTCGCTGGGTGAAACCGATGCCGCGCAGGTGCTGCGGCACATGGGCCCCAAGGAAGTGCAGCGGGTCGGTGTGGCCATGGCGCAGGTGGGCAACGTCCATCGCGAGCAGGTCGAGCAGGTGATGAGCGAGTTCGTCGAGATCGTCGGCGACCAGACCAGCCTGGGCGTCGGCTCTGACGGCTACATCCGCAAGATGCTCACCCAGGCCCTGGGTGAGGACAAGGCCAACGGCCTGATCGACCGCATCCTGCTCGGTGGCAACACCAGCGGCCTGGACAGCCTCAAGTGGATGGAACCGCGCGCGGTGGCCGACGTCATCCGCTACGAGCACCCGCAGATCCAGGCCATCGTGGTGGCTTACCTGGACCCGGACCAGGCCGGTGAAGTGCTGGGCAACTTCGACCACAAGGTGCGCCTGGACATCATCCTGCGCGTCTCGTCGCTCAACACCGTACAGCCGGCGGCGCTCAAGGAGCTGAACCAGATCCTCGAGAAGCAGTTCTCGGGCAACTCCAACGCCGCGCGTACCACCCTGGGTGGTATCAAGCGGGCAGCGGACATCATGAACTTCCTCGACAGCTCCGTCGAAGGCCAGTTGATGGACGCGATCCGCGACATCGACGGCGACCTCTCCGAGCAGATCGAAGACCTCATGTTCGTCTTCAACAACCTGGCCGATGTCGACGACCGCGGTATCCAGGCGCTGCTGCGCGAAGTCTCCTCCGACGTGCTGGTGGTGTCGCTCAAGGGCGCCGACGAGAAGGTCAAGGAGAAGATTTTCAAGAACATGTCCAAGCGTGCCTCCGAGCTGCTGCGCGACGACCTCGAGGCCAAGGGCCCAGTGCGTGTCAGCGACGTCGAGACGGCGCAAAAGGAAATCCTCACCATCGCCCGCCGTATGGCCGAAGCCGGAGAAATCGTTCTCGGTGGCAAGGGCGGCGAAGAGATGATCTAAGACCTTATCGCGGGTCAAGCCCGCTCCCACAGAGGTCCTGTGGGAGCGGGCTTGACCCGCGATGTTTTGCGAGTGCGTGAAATCATGTCAACCAATGAGCACCTGAGTGAGCTGATTCGCGCCAACGACGTCGAGGACTTCGACCGCTGGGCGTTGCCCAGTTTCGATCCGGAGCCGGAACCTGAGCCTGAACCCGAGCCTGAAGCGGTTCAGGAAGAAATCGAAGAAGTGCCGCTGGAAGAAGTCCAGCCACTGACCCTCGAAGAGCTCGAAAGTATCCGCCAGGAAGCCTATAACGAAGGCTTTGCCACCGGCGAGCGCGAAGGCTTTCACAGCACCCAGCTCAAGGTTCGCCAGGAAGCTGAAGAGGCCCTGGGCGCCAAGCTGGCCAGCCTCGAACAGGTCATGACCCACCTGCTCGAACCCATCGCCGACCAGGACAGCCAGATTGAAAAGGCCGTGGTTCACCTGGTCGGACACATCGCCCGCGAGGTCGTTGGCCGCGAACTGCGCAGTGATTCCAGCCAGATCGGCCAGGTGCTGCGAGAGGCTCTGAAGCTGCTGCCAATGGGCGCCGAGAACATCCGTATCCATATCAACCCGCAAGACTTCGAGCTGATCAAAGCCTTGCGCGAGCGTCACGAGGAGCGCTGGAAGCTGCTCGAGGACGAAGCCCTGTTGCCAGGCGGTTGCCGCATCGAGACTGATCACAGCCGCATCGATGCAAGCATGGAAACCCGTATCGAAAAGGCCATGGCGCAGCTGTTCGACCAGCTCCATGACCAAAGCCTGCACCCGGCGGCACCCGACCTGCAGGTCGACCTGGACAGCCCCGATGCGCCTTGAACGAACCAGTTTCGGCAAGCGCCTGGGCGCTTACGCCGACGCCGTCAATTTACCGTCCCAGCCAGTGGTCGAAGGCCGCCTGCTGCGCATGGTCGGCCTGACTCTCGAAGCCGAAGGCCTGCGCGCGGCGGTCGGCAGTCGCTGTGTGGTGATCAACGACGACAGCTATCACCCGGTGCGGGTCGAGGCTGAGGTCATGGGCTTTGCTGGCGGCAAGGTGTTCCTCATGCCGGTCGGCAGCGTTGCCGGCATTGCCCCGGGTGCGCGTGTGGTGCCGCTGGCCGATAGCGGCCGCTTGCCCATGGGCATGAGCATGCTCGGGCGGGTGCTTGACGGTGCCGGACGAGCCCTGGACGGCAAGGGCGGGATGAAAGCCGAAGACTGGGTGCCCATGGATGGCCCGACCATCAACCCGCTCAACCGCGACCCGATCAGCCAGCCGCTGGATGTCGGCATTCGCAGCATCAACGGATTGTTGACGGTCGGCCGAGGCCAGCGCCTGGGTCTGTTTGCCGGTACCGGCGTCGGTAAGAGTGTGCTGCTGGGCATGATGACCCGCTTTACCGAAGCGGACATCATCGTCGTCGGCCTGATCGGTGAGCGCGGTCGCGAGGTCAAGGAATTCATCGAGCATATTCTTGGTGAAGAAGGCCTCAAACGCTCGGTGGTGGTGGCATCGCCCGCCGACGATGCGCCGCTGATGCGCTTGCGTGCGGCAATGTACTGTACGCGCATCGCCGAGTACTTTCGCGACAAGGGCAAGAACGTCCTGTTGCTGATGGATTCGTTGACCCGTTTCGCCCAGGCCCAGCGGGAAATCGCCCTGGCCATCGGCGAGCCGCCGGCGACCAAGGGTTATCCGCCGTCGGTGTTCGCCAAGCTGCCCAAGCTGGTGGAGCGCGCCGGTAACGGCGAGGCCGGTGGCGGCTCGATCACCGCTTTCTATACCGTACTGTCCGAAGGTGACGACCAGCAGGACCCGATTGCCGACTCGGCGCGGGGCGTGCTTGACGGCCATATCGTACTGTCCCGGCGCCTGGCCGAGGAGGGGCATTACCCGGCCATCGATATCGAGGCGTCCATCAGCCGGGTCATGCCGCAGGTGGTCAGCCCCGAGCAGATGACCGAAGCGCAGCAGTTCAAGCAGCTGTGGTCGCGCCTCTCGCAAAGCCGCGACCTGATCAGCGTCGGCGCCTACGTCGCCGGTGGCGATGCCGAAACTGACCTTGCCATCGCCCTGCAGCCGCGCCTGGTGCACTTCCTGCGCCAGGGCCTGAACGACAACGTCGGCATGCAGCAAAGCCGCGAGCATCTGGCCAGCGTGTTCGCCCAGCCCGCGGCTGGCGGCTGATAGCTTATGGCTCAGCCCAGCCGTGCCGCGCGTCTGGCGCCGGTGGTGGAGATGGCGGAAAACGCCGAACGCCAAGCCGCCCAGCGCCTGGGGCAGTTCCAGCAGCAAGTCAACATGGCCCAGGTCAAGCTCGCCGAACTCGATCGCTTTCGCGAAGACTACCAGTTGCAGTGGATCGACCGCGGCGGGCAGGGCGTGTCCGGCAGCTGGCTGGTCAATTACCAGAGCTTTCTCGGTCAGCTGGAAGCGGCCATGACCCAGCAGCGCCAGAGCCTGGCCTGGCACCAGAACAACCTGAAAAACGCCCGTGGTACCTGGCAGCAGGCCTATGCGCGGGTCGAAGGCTTGCGCAAACTGGTGCAGCGCTACATCGATGAGGCGCGGATGATCGAGGACAAGCGTGAGCAGAAGTTGCTCGATGAGCTGTCCCAGCGCCTGCCGCGCCACGACCGCTACTGATCCGCGCTTGGTCGTTGCAGCTTGCCGCCGGGGGGTGGGGCTGCTAAACCTTCTAGATGTCTGCAATCGTCGCAATGGAAGGAATCATCGACATGGCAGTTGTATCTGAAGTATCCCCGGATGGGAAAAAACTGACGATAAAAGTCAAAGGACGTTTTGACTTCGGCAAGCATCAGGAATTTCGCCAGGCCTACGAACACGAGCAGCACCGGCCGGATTCAGTGGTTGTCGACCTCAAGGAGGCAACCTATCTCGACAGTTCGGCCCTGGGCATGCTGTTGCTGTTGCGCGATCACGTTGGGGGTGATGACTCGGAAATCCGTGTGGTCAATACCAGCTCCGATGTGCGAAAGATCCTCGCCATCTCCAACTTCGACAAGCTGTTCGACATCAGTTGAGCCAGACCACCCATGACCTCGAGGCGCTCACCATCCTGATCGCCGAAGACGGTGCCGCTGATCGTTTGCTGCTCGCCACTATCGTGCGCAAGCAGGGGCATCAGGTGCTCACGGCCGAAGATGGCGAACAGGCGGTAGCGCTGTTCGCCGCACAGCGCCCGCACATGGTCCTGCTCGATGCCTTGATGCCGGTGATGGACGGTTTCGAGGCGGCGCGGCAGATCAAGGCCCTGGCGGGCGAGGCGCTGGTGCCGATCATCTTTCTCACCTCGTTGAGTGAAGAGCAGGCGTTGGTCCGTTGCCTGGAGGCAGGTGGCGACGACTTTCTGGCAAAACCCTATAGTCCGGTGATCCTGGCCGCCAAAATCAAGGCGATGGAGCGGATGCGCCGGCTGCAGGCTACGGTGCTGGAGCAGCGTGACCAGATTGCCCGTCATCACAGTCATCTGCTCAACGAACAGCGGGTCGCCAAGGCGGTGTTCGACCAGGTGGCGCATGCCGGTTGCCTGAGTGCGCCGAATATCCGCTACCTGCAATCACCCTATGCCTTGTTCAATGGCGACTTGCTGTTGGCTGCCTTCACGCCGGCGGGGGACATGCACGTGTTGCTGGGTGATTTCACTGGGCACGGCTTGCCGGCCGCGGTGGGCGCGATGCCCCTGGCCGAGGTGTTCTACGGTATGACCGCCAAGGGCTACGGCTTGGCCGAAACCCTGCGCGAGATGAATGCCAAGCTCAAGCGCATTCTGCCGGTGGATATGTTCTGTTGTGCGTTGCTGCTCAACTTGAGCTTTCAGCGACGGGTGGTCGAAGTATGGAATGGCGGCATGCCGGACGGCTATCTGTTGCCTGCTGGCGGAGGGGAGCCATTGGCGCTGGTGTCGCGTCATCTGCCGTTGGGCATCCTGGCGCCGGAACGCTTTGATGACGCCACGCAGGTGCTGCCGCTGGCGTTGGGCGAGCGCCTGTTTTTGCTGTCCGATGGGGTGGTCGATACCAGTGATGACAACGACCAGTTGTTCGGTGTCGAGCGCTTGCGTCGGGTGCTGAGCGCCAATCGGCAGCCGGCGCTGTTGTTCGAAGAGGTGCTGCAGGCGTTGGAAGCCTTTCGCGGGCGCTCGCGAGACGACGTCAGCCTGTTGGATATCGAGGTAGTCGAGCCGCAGCAGTTGTCACCGCTGCCGGTGATCTATTCTGACAGTGGTCAGTCCAGCCCGCTGGACTGGTCGTTACAGTTCGAGTTTCGCGCTGACACGCTAAAGCGTTTCAATCCATTACCTTATCTGCTGCAACTGCTACAGGAGATACACGGTCTGCGGGCCCAGAGCGGGGCGCTGCACAGCGTCCTCACCGAGCTGTATTCCAACGCCCTGGAGCACGGCGTGCTGGGTCTGGATTCGGCGCTCAAGCGCAATGCGCACGGCTTTGCCAGCTACTACCAGATGCGTGAGAAGCGCCTGCAAGCATTGAGCGAGGGCTTTATCCGTGTGTACCTGCGGGTGGAGCCGGATCGGCAGGGCGGGCGTCTGATTATTGAGGTCGAAGATAGCGGCAAGGGCTTCAATGTGAGTAAAGTGCTGGCAAGGCCTGTGTCCGAACAAGGGTTGTGCGGACGCGGTCTGAGCCTCATACGCCGGTTGAGCCGGCGTGCCGAATGGGCCGACGAGGGGCGCCGCGCATGCGTGGAGTTCGCCTGGGAGGCTCTGGCATAATCCAACTTGATCAAGGAGTGAGCAAGTGTCCGACATTCACATCGATCGCGAGGTGCTCAGCGACCTGCAGGAGGTCATGGAAGATGGCTACCTGCAATTGCTGGAAACCTTTCTTGAAGATTCCGAAAAACGCCTCAGCCAGTTGCATGAGGCGAAGAACGCCGACGAAGTGGCGCGTGCCGCGCACAGTTTCAAGGGCAGCAGCAGCAACATGGGCGCCGTGGCGCTGGCCGAGTTGTGCCGGCAGCTCGAAGACCGGGTCAATCACGGCCCGTTGCAAGGGATCGAGGATTTGATCAATCAGATCGACCGCGAGTACGCAGCGGTTCGTGATCTGTATCGCGATGAGCGCCAGCGGGTGTCGATTGGTTGAGCATGAGGGCAAACTTGGCGCGAGTTTTGCGTAGTCTTCGCTAATTCACGTTTACGACTTTTGTAGCGGAGACTCCTACATGCCTGTCGCCTCCAATCCCCTGTTGCATTCCAGTGCCCTGGCGAAGCCTTCGCGCGCCGCTGCCAGCGCGCCGGATAAATCGCCGCAGGCCCCTAACGACAAGGCGTCCGGCTTTTCCGATGTATATGCCAAGCAGTCCCGCGAGGCGACTGCGGGCGCCAACGAGACGCCTGTGCCTGACAAACCCGCTGCTGGCGCAAGCAGCGGCAAGGACGCCACCGCCGCCCCGTCGAAGATTGCCGACAGCGGCAAGAACTTGCCTGAAGACCAGGACCGCGCCGAGGTCGATCCGGCGCCGTTGCCTGACCCGACCTTGCTCGACCCCAGCCTGGTGGCTGGGCAAGTGACCGATGCACAGCCGGGAGCGCAGTTGATCCAGGCCCAGGCTGAAGCCGTGGCGCCAGTAGTTGAGGCGGCCGCAGCGCAGTTGCAGGCGGCAGCCGTGGTGAGTCAGCCGGTAGCCAAAGAGCCCGATTTCGATCCTGAGGCCGATCCGCTGGCCGATCTGCCGGCCTTGCGCATGGCCCTTGAGCAGAGCGCTCAGGCCCAGGGCACGACGTCGGCGCATGCTGCGGGCAAGGCGGGCAATGCCGAGCCTGACGCGGCACCCGCACAGCCAGCCGTCAATACACTGGCGGCCCTGCTCGACAAGCCGGGAGCCGATGCCAAGCAGGGTGAGCCGGGCGAAAAAGCCTTCAGTGGCCTGATCGACGATGGTCTTAAAGATCTCAAGAGCGCTTCGGCCGATACCCGCGTCGACAACTTCGCCGAGCGCCTGAGCAGCCTGACCCAGGCGGCCACGGCCAAGACCGCCAACGCTGTGCCGGTGGCGGCGCCTTTGAACCAGCCGTTGGCGATGAACCAGGGTGGCTGGACCGAAGGCCTGGTCAACCGGGTGATGTACCTGTCCAGCCAGAATCTGAAGTCGGCGGATATCAAGCTTGAGCCGGCCGAGCTCGGGCGCCTGGACATCCGCGTCAACCTGGCGCCGGAGCAGCAGGCCCAGGTGACCTTCGTCAGTGGTCATGCCGGGGTGCGCGAAGCGCTGGAGAACCAGGTTGGCCGACTCAAGGAAATGTTTGCCCAGCAAGGGCTGGGGCAGCCGGACGTCAACGTCGCCGATCAGTCCCGTGGTGGCCAGCAGCAGGGCGCCCAGGACACGCCGAAGCTCAGTGGCGTGGCAGCGCGGCGCAATGAAGCTGCCGAATCCGCTGAGTCCGGGGAAATCGCACCGGGTGCAATGGCGGTCGAGCAGCAGTCCGTCGTGGGCTCAAGCGCCGTGGATTACTACGCCTGAATCGCGGGTCAAGCCCGCTCCCACAGCCCCTGTAGGAGCGGCTTGGCCCGCGATCAATCACCCTCCAGACAAATCTGGCATAACACTTGCTCAACCCTCGCCATGTGACTGAAATCTCCGATGAATGACGGATTATTGGCATGGCGAAGAGCGAAGCAGAGAAAGACCCCGCCGCTACAGGCAAACTCAAGCTGATCCTGCTGTTGGTGCTGGCATTGCTGCTGGCTATCGGTCTGTCGGTTGGCGCCACCTGGTTCTTCCTGCACAAGTCCGAGGACAAGCCGGCGGTCGATCCGGCCCTGGCCAACCTCAAGCCGGCGGCGATCTACGAGCCCCTGGCACCGGCCTTCGTGGTCAATTTCAACCAGAACGGCCGGCAGCGCTACATGCAGGTGAGCATCACCATGCAGGGGCGTGATCAGGCCGCGCTGGATGCCCTGAAGGTGCACATGCCGGTGATTCGCAACAACTTGGTCATGCTGTTCTCGGGCCAGGGCTTTGACACCCTGTCCAGCCCGGTCGGCCAGGAAATGCTGCGTCAGAAGGCCACTGCCAGTGTCCAGGAAGTGGCGCAGAAGGAAGTCGGCAAGCCGGTCGTTGACCAGCTGCTGTTCACCAATTTCGTATTGCAGTAGGAGCCCCAGATGGCCGTGCAGGACCTGCTGTCCCAGGATGAAATCGATGCCTTGTTGCATGGCGTCGACGATGGTCTGGTGCAAACCGAAAGCAATGCCGAACCCGGCAGTGTCAAAAGTTATGACCTGACCAGCCAGGATCGGATCGTCCGTGGACGCATGCCGACCCTGGAGATGATCAACGAGCGATTCGCCCGTTATACCCGCATCAGCATGTTCAACCTGTTGCGCCGCTCTGCGGACGTGGCGGTCGGTGGGGTGCAGGTGATGAAGTTTGGCGAGTACGTGCATTCGCTGTACGTACCGACCAGCTTGAACCTGGTGAAGATCAAGCCGCTGCGCGGTACCTCGTTGTTCATCCTCGACGCCAAGCTGGTGTTCAAGCTGGTGGACAACTTCTTTGGCGGCGACGGTCGTCACGCCAAGATCGAAGGTCGCGAGTTCACGCCGACCGAGCTACGCGTAGTGCGCATGGTGCTGGACCAGGCCTTCGTCGACCTCAAGGAAGCCTGGCAGGCGATCATGCCGGTCAACTTCGAGTACATCAACTCCGAGGTCAACCCGGCCATGGCCAACATCGTCGGGCCGAGCGAAGCGGTGGTGGTCTCGACCTTCCACATCGAGCTCGATGGCGGTGGCGGTGACCTGCACGTGACCATGCCGTACTCGATGATCGAGCCGGTGCGCGAAATGCTCGATGCCGGTTTCCAGTCCGACCTGGACGACCAGGACGAGCGCTGGATCAAAGCCCTGCGCGAAGACGTGCTGGACGTCAGCGTGCCGCTCAGCGCCACGGTCGCCCGTCGCCAGTTGAAGCTGCGCGACATCCTGCACATGCAGCCGGGCGACGTGATTCCGGTCGAGCTGCCGGAAGAGCTGATCCTGCGGGCCAACGGCGTGCCGTCGTTCAAGGCCAAGCTGGGTTCGCACAAGGGCAACCTGGCCCTGCAGATTATCGATCCGATCGAGCGCCGCTGAGGCGCTCGTGGTTCCAACTCCGAATTGATTGCCCGTCGAGGACAAAATGGCTAACGAAAACGACATCACCTCCCTGGAGGACCAGGCCCTGGCCGATGAGTGGGCTGCGGCCCTGGAAGAAACCGGCGACGCCGGCCAGTCCGACATCGACGCCTTGCTCGCCGCCGACACCGCCAGCGCACCGGCGTCCAACCGCCTGGCCATGGAAGAGTTCGGCAGCTCGCCGCGCAGCAACGAACAGGTCACCCTCGATGGCCCGAACCTGGATGTGATCCTGGACATTCCAGTGAGCATTTCCATGGAAGTGGGCAGCACCGAGATCAACATCCGCAACCTGCTGCAGCTCAACCAGGGTTCGGTAATCGAGCTCGACCGCCTGGCCGGCGAGCCGCTGGACGTGCTGGTCAATGGCACCCTGATCGCTCACGGTGAAGTGGTGGTGGTCAACGAAAAGTTCGGCATCCGCCTGACTGACGTGATCAGCCCAAGCGAACGCATCAAGAAGCTGCGCTGAGTGAGCAGGCTCCTGCGCAACGGCCTGGCCCTGGTTAGCGGCCTGTATGTGGATGTTGCCCTGGCGACCACGCAGCCGGCGGCTGCGGTGCTGGCGCCGGCTGCCAGTGGCAGCGCGGCAGGGCAGTTGACCCAGCTGGTACTGGGCCTGCTGTTGGTGCTGGGGCTGATCTTCGTCCTGGCCTGGCTATTGCGCCGGGTACAGAACGCCGCGCCCGGCAGTGGTCAGGTCATCGAAATCCTCGGCACTCGTTCGCTGGGGCCGCGGGATCGCCTGTTGCTGGTCCAGGTCGGCAAGGCGCAGATTCTCATCGGTCATTCGCCGGGCACTATTGAAGCCCTGCATGTCATGGCCGAACCGATTGAAGTGCCCGCCAGTGCGCGCCAGGCAACACCGGAATTCGCCCAGCGGCTGATGGAGCTGATGGGCAAGGATCAGAAGGGAAGGTCGTGATGGGCGCGTTGCGCATGATGTTGACGCTGCTGCTGATGCTGGCAGCGCCGCTGGCCCTGGCGGCTGATCCACTGTCGATTCCGGCTATCACCCTGTCCAGTGGGGCTGACGGCCAGCAGGAATACTCGGTCAGCCTGCAGATATTGCTGATCATGACGGCGCTGAGCTTCATTCCGGCGTTCGTCGTGCTGATGACCAGCTTCACCCGCATCATCATCGTCTTTTCCATTCTGCGCCAGGCCCTGGGCCTGCAGCAGACGCCGTCGAACCAGATCCTCAACGGCATGGCGCTGTTCCTGACCCTGTTCATCATGGCGCCGGTGTTCGATCGGATAAACCAGGAGGCCGTGCAGCCGTACCTGGCGGAGAAGCTCAGCGCCCAGGATGCGATCAGCAAGGCCCAGGCGCCGCTGAAGAACTTCATGCTGGCGCAGACCCGCGAGAGCGACCTGGACCTGTTCATGCGCCTGTCCAAGCGCACCGACATTGCCAGCCCGGATCAGGCGCCGCTGACCATCCTGGTGCCGGCCTTCGTCACCTCGGAGCTCAAGACCGCGTTCCAGATCGGTTTCATGATCTTCATTCCGTTCCTGATCATCGACCTGGTGGTGGCCAGTGTGCTGATGGCCATGGGTATGATGATGTTGTCGCCGCTGATCATCTCGTTGCCGTTCAAGATCATGCTGTTCGTCCTGGTCGATGGCTGGGCGCTGATCATGGGTACCTTGGCCGGCAGTTTCGGCGGCGTCTGACGCCGCGAGGAGAAGTAGTCCATGACCCCTGAAGTGGCTGTCGACCTGTTTCGCGATGCGCTGTGGCTGACCACCCTGATGGTCGCCATCCTGGTGGTGCCGAGCCTGTTGGTGGGCCTGATCGTTGCGATGTTCCAGGCCGCCACGCAGATCAACGAACAGACCCTGAGCTTCCTGCCGCGCCTTTTGGTGATGCTGGTGACGCTGATCGTGGTCGGCCCGTGGCTGGTGCAGAAATTCATGGAATACATCCTGTCGTTGTACGGCAGCATTCCGCAACTGATCGGCTGACCCGGCGATGCTCGAGCTTACCGATGCGCAGATCGGCGCCTGGGTGGCCAGTTTCATCCTGCCGCTGATTCGCGTCACGGCGGTGCTGATGACTATGCCGATTTTCGGTACGACCCTGGTGCCGACGCGTATTCGTCTGTATTTCGCCCTGGCGATTACCGTGGTGATCGTCCCTGGCTTGCCGCCAATGCCGGTGGTCGAGTCGCTGGATCTCAAGACGATGTTGCTGGTGGCCGAGCAGATCATCATTGGCGCTGTGTTCGGCATGGCGCTGCAGCTGTTCTTCCAGATATTCGTCATCGCCGGGCAGATCGTCGCGATCCAGATGGGCATGGCCTTTGCCTCCATGGTCGACCCGGCCAACGGCGTCAACGTCGCGGTGGTCAGCCAGTTCCTGACCATGCTGGTGACCTTGCTGTTCCTTGCCATCAACGGCCACCTGGTGGTCTTCGAGGTGCTGACCGAGAGCTTTACCACCTTGCCGGTGGGCGGCGGCTTGCTGGTCAATCATTTCTGGGACCTGGCCGGGCGCCTGGGCTGGGTGCTGGGTGCGGCGCTACTGTTGGTGTTGCCGGCGATTACCGCGCTGCTGGTGGTCAACATTGCTTTTGGCGTGATGACCCGGGCGGCGCCGCAGTTGAACATCTTTTCCATCGGCTTTCCGCTGACCCTGGTGCTGGGGTTGGTGATCTTCTGGATCACTCTGGCCGATATTCTTCCTCACTATCAGTCGCTGGCCTCCGAGGCTTTGCAATGGCTGCGTGAACTGGCACGGGCGCGCTGAGCATGGCAGAGAGCGAAAGCGGTCAGGACAAAACAGAAGACCCCACGGAGAAGCGCAAGAAGGACGCGCGCGAGAAGGGTGAGATTGCCCGCTCCAAAGAACTCAACACGGTGGCGGTGACCCTGGCGGGTGCGGGGGCGCTGCTGGCGTTTGGCGGTGGCCTGGCGCAAACCCTGATGGAGCTGATGCGCAGCAACTTCACCTTGTCGCGCGAGGTGCTCATCGATGAGCGCTCGATGGGTATTTTCCTCATGGCCTCGGGCAAGATGGCCTTGTTGGCCACTCAGCCGGTGTTGCTGGTGCTGTTGATCGCGGCAATTATCGGCCCGGTGTCGCTGGGTGGTTTCCTGTTTTCCAGTAGCTCGCTGGCGCCGAAGTTCAGTCGCATGAACCCGCTGTCGGGGATCAAGCGGATGTTTTCGGTCAATGCCTTGTCCGAGCTGCTCAAGGCACTGGCCAAGTTCTTCATGATTCTCATCGTCGCCCTGACGGTGCTGTCGGCTGACCGCGACGACCTGCTGGCGATTGCCAACGAGCCGTTGGAGCAGGCGATCATCCATAGCGTGCAGGTGGTCGGCTGGAGTGCGCTGTGGATGGCGGCGGGCCTGTTGATCATTGCTGCGGTGGACGTACCGATCCAGCTCTGGCAGGCACACAAGAAGCTGCTGATGACCAAGCAGGAAGTGCGCGACGAGTACAAGGACTCCGAAGGCAAGCCCGAGGTCAAACAGCGCATTCGCCAGCTGCAGCGCGAGGCCTCGCAGCGGCGGATGATGGCGGCGATCCCCGAGGCGGATGTGATCATCACCAACCCGACCCACTATGCCGTGGCGCTCAAGTACGATCCGCAGAAGGGCTCGGCGCCGCTGCTGTTGGCCAAGGGCGCCGACTTCATTGCCTTGAAAATTCGCGAAATCGCCAACGAGCACAAGATCCAGGTGCTCGAATCGCCGGCGCTGGCGCGCTCGATCTACTACTCCACCGAGCTTGAGGAAGAGATTCCTGCCGGTTTGTACCTGGCGGTAGCCCAGGTGCTGGCCTACGTCTACCAGATCCGCCAGTACCGCGCCGGCAAGGGCAAGCCTCCGGAGCCGCTCAAGGATTTGCCGATTCCGCCGGATTTGCGCCGCGATTCCTGATCAAGCCTACGGATTCATTGTGGGGGCGGCCTTGCCGGCGATGGCTGCGCAGCAGTCCCGCGTCATTCAAACCACCTCGTTCAGCAAAGTTGGAAAGCTTCTTGCAAAGGCAGCGCTGCGCGCCTCACGCGCGTCAAAGTTTTGCTTGAGCTAACGAGGAATACCGGTGGATCGCTCTCAGTTAATCAACAGTGCCCGTAGTAACCTGGTCGGCCTAGGCCGGGGGAACCTGGGTGTGCCGCTGTTGCTGCTGGTGATGCTGGCAATGATGATGTTGCCGATCCCGCCGTTTTTGCTCGACGTGTTCTTCACCTTCAACATCGCCTTGTCGATCGTGGTCCTGCTGGTCTGCGTGTATGCCCTGCGCCCGCTGGACTTTGCTGCGTTCCCGACCATCCTGCTGGTGGCGACATTGTTGCGCCTGGCCCTCAACGTAGCGTCCACGCGGGTGGTGATGCTCCACGGCCATGACGGCCATGAGGCCGCCGGTAAGGTGATCCAGGCTTTCGGCGAGGTGGTGATCGGCGGTAACTACGTGGTCGGTATCGTGGTCTTCGCGATCCTGATGATCATCAACTTCGTGGTGGTGACCAAGGGTGCCGGGCGTATTTCCGAGGTGAGCGCGCGCTTCACTCTCGACGCCATGCCTGGCAAACAGATGGCCATCGACGCCGACCTCAACGCCGGTCTGATCGACCAGGCCCAGGCCAAGGCGCGCCGTGCCGAAGTGGCCGGCGAGGCCGAGTTCTACGGCTCGATGGACGGTGCCAGCAAGTTCGTTCGCGGTGACGCCATCGCCGGCCTGCTGATCCTGTTCATCAACCTGATCGGCGGCATGGCCGTCGGTATGTTCCAGCACAACATGACCTTTGCCGACGCCGGCAAGGTTTACGCCCTGCTGACCATCGGCGACGGTTTGGTGGCGCAGCTGCCATCGCTGTTGCTGTCCACCGCAGCGGCGATCATGGTTACCCGTGCCTCGGGCTCCGAGGACATGGGCAAGCAGATCAACCGGCAGATGTTCGATTCACCCAAGGCCCTGGCGGTCTCCGCTGGCTTGATGATCGTCATGGGCCTGGTGCCGGGCATGCCGCACGTTGCCTTCCTGAGCCTCGGCCTGCTGGCCGGTGGTGGTGCCTACCTGGTGTGGCGCAAGCAGAACCAGGTCAAGCTCAAGGCCCTGGAAGAGGTGCAGCGCCAGCAGGACCTGCTGCCTTCGCCCCAGCGCGCCATGGAAACCAAGGAGCTGGGCTGGGATGACGTCACCCCGATCGATATGATCGGCCTTGAGGTCGGCTACCGGCTGATCCCCCTGGTGGACCGCAACCAGGGCGGCCAGTTGCTGGCGCGGATCAAGGGCGTGCGCAAGAAGCTATCCCAGGACCTGGGCTTTCTCATGCCCACGGTGCATATTCGCGACAACCTTGACCTGGCACCCAGTGCCTACCGTCTGACCCTGATGGGGGTGATCCTGGCCGAAGCCGAGATCTACCCGGACCGCGAGCTTGCGATCAACCCCGGGCAGGTGTTCGGTACCCTCAGCGGCATTGCCGCCCGCGACCCGGCTTTTGGCCTGGAAGCGGTGTGGGTCGACGTCAACCAGCGCAGCCAGGCGCAGTCGCTGGGCTACACCGTGGTGGACGCCAGTACCGTGGTCGCCACTCACCTCAACCAGATCCTGCACAAGCACTGTCATGAGCTGATTGGTCACGAAGAGGTGCAGCAGCTGTTGCAGGTGCTGGCCAAGGCTTCGCCCAAGTTGGCCGAGGAGCTGGTGCCAGGCGTCATTTCGTTGTCGGGGCTGCTCAAGGTCCTGCAGGCGCTGCTCGCCGAGCAGGTTCCGGTGCGTGACATTCGCAGCATTGCCGAGGCCATCGCCAACAACCCGGGCAAGAGTCAAGATACCGCCGCGTTGGTGGCCGTAGTGCGCGTCGGATTGTGTCGCGCTATCGTGCAAAGCATTGTCGGCGTTGAGTCCGAGCTACCAGTGATCACCCTTGAGCCAAGATTGGAACAGATTTTGCTCAATAGTTTGCAAAGGGCTGGGCAAGGCCAGGAAGACGGTGTTCTTCTGGAGCCGAGCATGGCCGAAAAGCTTCAGCGTTCGTTGATCGAAGCCGCCCAGCGTCAGGAGATGCAAGGGCAGCCGGCGATCCTCCTGGTCGCAGGACCGGTACGAGCCATGCTGTCGCGCTTCGGTCGCCTGGCTGTACCGAATTTGCATGTTTTGGCGTATCAGGAAATACCTGACAACAAGCAAGTTACCATCGTCGCCACAGTGGGCCCGAACGGCTGAGGTAGTGGGTTATGCAAGTTAAGCGTTTTTTCGCCGCCGATATGCGTCAGGCCATGAAGCTGGTTCGCGATGAGCTGGGGGCTGATGCCGCCATCATTGGCAACCGTCGGATTGCCGGCGGTGTCGAACTGACGGCTGCGCTGGACTACAAGCTGTCCGCTCTTGCGCCGCGGGTGCCGAATGTCGAACTCGAAGACGAGCTGCGCAAGACCCAGTCGCGCATCGTCACGGCCCAGGCCGAACTGAGCAGCCGCAGCGAGAGCGAAGACGCCAACCGCCAGCTGTTTGCCGGCTTGCCGCTGACCGCGTCCGAGCCGCTGGTCGACCCGCAGGTCGAAGCGCCGGCAGCCCCTGCTGCGCCAGCCGCGCCGATTGATCCGCGCCTGTTCGATTCGATGCGCTCGGAACTGTCGGGCTTGCGCGAACTGCTTGAAGTGCAGCTTGGCTCGCTGGCCTGGAGCCAGTTGCAGGGCAACAAGCCGCAGCAGGCCAACCTCTGGCGGCGCTTGCAGCGTATCGGCCTGTCGGGGCCGATTGCCCGCGAACTGCTCGAGCTGACCACCGAAATCGAAGAGCCGCGTCACGCCTGGCGCATGCTCCTGGCGCATCTGGCGCGCATGATTCAAGTGCCGGAAATCGAACCGATCGAAGAAGGCGGTGTCATTGCCATGGTCGGTCCGGCCGGCATGGGCAAAACCACCACCCTGGCCAAGCTCGCCGCCCGCTACGTGCTCAAGTACGGCGCGCAGAACCTGGCCCTGGTGAGCATGGACAGCTTCCGCATCGGCGCCCAGGAGCAACTCAAGACCCTGGGGCGGATCCTCAACGTCTCGGTTACCCACGTTGACCCGGGCCAGTCGCTGGCCCAGGCCCTGGACCCGCTGCTGCGCAAGCGCGTGGTGCTGATTGACACCGCCGGCCTGCAAGCCAGCGACCCGGCGCTGCGCATGCAGCTAGAAACCCTTGCCGGGCGCGGGATTCAGGCCAAGAATTACCTGGTGCTGGCAACCACCAGCCAGAAGCAGGTGCTGACCGCCGCCTACCACAGCTACAAGCGCTGCGGCCTGGCCGGTTGCATCCTGACCAAGCTAGATGAAACCGCCAGCCTCGGCGAAGTATTGAGCCTGGCAATCAGTCACGAACTGCCGGTGGCCTATCTTACCGATGGCCCGCGCATTCCTGACGACCTGCACCTGCCGCGCCGGCACCAGTTGGTCAGCCGCGCAGTGAGCGTGCAGATGCAGGACGAGCCCAGCGAAGAGGCCATGGCCGACATGTTCGCTGATCTCTACCACAGCTCCGGAAAACGCGTGGGCTGAGGTGAATATGAATACGTTGCAAAGTACCTACATCAATGGTCTGCCAGGCATTTTTCAGGTGTTGAAAGCGCAGCCCAGTCATGTGGCCTCGGTCTAAGTAAGACAAGGTAAAGAACAAACATGGGTAGCATGCATCCCGTACAGGTGATCGCCGTGACCGGTGGCAAAGGTGGCGTCGGCAAGACTAACGTGTCAGTGAACCTGTCGCTGGCGCTGGCTGAGCTTGGCCGTCGGGTCATGTTGCTGGACGCCGACCTGGGTCTGGCCAACGTCGACGTGCTGCTGGGCCTGACGCCCAAACGCACCCTGGCCGACGTCATCGAAGGCCGTTGCGAGCTGCGCGATGTGCTGCTGCAAGGCCCCGGCGGTGTGCGCATCGTGCCGGCGGCCTCGGGTACGCAGAGCATGGTGCACCTGGCCCCGGCCCAGCACGCCGGCCTGATCCAGGCCTTCAGCGAGATCGGCGACAACCTCGACGTGCTGGTGATCGATACCGCTGCGGGTATCGGTGACTCGGTAGTCAGTTTTGTCCGCGCCGCCCAGGAAGTGCTGCTGGTGGTATGCGACGAGCCCACCTCGATCACCGACGCCTACGCCCTGATCAAGCTGCTCAACCGCGATTACGGCATGAACCGCTTCCGCGTCCTGGCCAACATGGCCCAGAGCCCTCAGGAAGGGCGCAACCTGTTCGCCAAGTTGACCAAGGTCACTGATCGCTTCCTCGATGTCGCCTTACAATACGTCGGTGCGGTGCCTTACGACGAATGCGTGCGCAAGGCGGTGCAGAAGCAGCGAGCGGTCTATGAAGCCTTCCCGCGTTCCAAGTGCGCGCTGGCATTCAAGGCCATTGCCCAGAAGGTCGATAGCTGGCCGCTGCCTGCCAACCCACGGGGGCACCTGGAGTTCTTCGTCGAGCGTCTGGTGCAACCGACGAGTGCGGGTCCGGTGCTATGAACGCCAGCGGTTATCGGATGTACAGCAAGGCTTCGCGTGACGCCCAGTACGAGCTGATCGAGCGTTACGCGCCGTTGGTCAAGCGCATCGCCTACCACCTGCTGGCACGTCTGCCGGCCAGTGTGCAGGTCGAGGACCTGATCCAGGCCGGAATGATCGGCCTGCTCGAAGTTGCCAACAAGTATGACGCGAGCAAGGGGGCCAGTTTCGAGACCTACGCCGGCATCCGCATCCGCGGCGCCATGCTCGATGAAGTGCGCAAGGGCGACTGGGCACCGCGTTCGGTACACCGCAATACCCGCATGGTCAGTGACGCGATTCGTGCAATTGAAGCAAAAACCGGCCGCGACGCTAAAGATCACGAGGTTGCTGCCGAACTTCAATTGAGTCTCGATGATTATTACGGGATTTTGAATGACACCCTGGGCAGCCGCCTGTTCAGTTTCGACGACCTGTTGCAGGACGGCGAACATGAAGGCCTGCACGAGGACGGTGCCAGTGCCCAGCTCGAGCCTTCGCGCGATCTGGAAGACGAGCGTTTTCAGGCAGCCTTGGCCGATGCCATCGCCAACCTGCCGGAACGCGAACGTCTGGTCCTGGCGCTGTACTACGACGAAGAACTCAACCTCAAGGAGATCGGTGAGGTCCTGGGGGTGAGTGAGTCGCGCGTCAGCCAGTTGCACAGCCAGTGCGCGGCACGTTTGCGTGGTCGCCTGGGGGAATGGCGGGCGCGTTGAACAAAGGTTCGATGCAGTCGTGAAATGTAGTGCCGAATTGATTGAATGCGCGTTCCGCGCTGAACGCGTTAAAGACTGCTTGGAGGTCTAATTGAACAAAGACATGAAAATCCTCATCGTGGACGACTTCTCGACGATGCGGCGGATCATCAAGAACCTGTTGCGTGATCTGGGCTTTACCAACACCCAGGAAGCCGATGACGGCACCACTGCGCTGCCGATGCTGGAAAGCGGCCATTTCGACTTTCTGGTCACCGACTGGAACATGCCTGGCATGTCCGGTATCGACCTGCTGCGCAAGGTGCGTGCCGACGAGCGTCTGAAACACCTGCCGGTGCTGATGGTGACTGCCGAAGCCAAGCGCGAGCAGATCATCGAAGCCGCCCAGGCCGGGGTCAACGGCTACGTGGTCAAGCCGTTCACCGCCCAGGTGCTGAAAGAAAAGATCGAAAAGATCTTCGAGCGCGTCAATAGCTGAGGTACGCCACGGGGGCGCTATGGAGCAAACACAATCATCCTTGGGCGAGTTTGAGTCGACACTCAAGAAGCACGCCCGGGAACTGGTCGACAGCCTTGAACGAGGCAAGTTCGGCGACGCGGTGCAACTGATCCATCAGCTGAACCAGACCCGTGACCTTGGCCTGTACCAGGAAGTCGGCAAACTCACCCGCGAGCTGCACAGCGCGATCGTCAGCTTCCAGATCGACCCGCACATGCCGCAGGCCGAGGAAGTGTCGCAGATCACTGATGCGACCGAACGCCTGTCCTACGTGGTCAAGCTGACCGAGGGCGCGGCCAACCGCACCATGGACCTGGTCGAGGCCAGCACGCCGGTACTCAACGAATTGAGCGATGAAGCCAAGGCGCTGAGCGTCGACTGGCAGCGTTTCATGCGTCGTGAAGTGGCGGCGCCGGAGTTTCGTGAGCTGGCCAAGCGTGTCGACAGTTTCCTGACGCGCAGCGAGGAGGGCAACCGCAAGGTCGCCAGCCACCTCAATGACATCCTTCTGGCTCAGGACTACCAAGACCTGACCGGCCAGGTGATCAAACGCGTCACGACGCTGGTCACCGAAGTAGAAAGCAATCTGCTCAAGCTCGTGCTGATGGCAAGTCAGGTCGACCGTTTTGCCGGTATCGAACATGACCACCAGCAGCTGCGCGCTGAAAAAGATCAAGAAAAACATCCGACTCGGGGTGAAGGTCCGCAGATTCATGCCGATAAGCGTGAAGACGTTGTGTCCGGTCAGGACGATGTCGACGATCTGCTGTCCAGTCTGGGTTTTTAGGGAGCACGTTTAATGAGCTTCGGCGCCGATGAAGAAATCCTTCAGGATTTCCTGGTAGAAGCCGGCGAAATTCTTGAGCAACTGTCCGAGCAACTGGTCGAGCTGGAAAGCCGTCCGGATGATGCCGACCTGCTCAATGCGATCTTTCGCGGTTTTCACACTGTAAAAGGGGGCGCCGGCTTCCTCCAGCTCAATGAGCTGGTGGAGTGCTGCCATATCGCCGAAAACGTGTTCGACATCCTGCGCAAGGGTGCCCGGCGCGTCGACTCCGAACTGATGGACGTGGTCCTGGAAGCCCTGGACACGGTCAACAGCATGTTCGGCCAGGTGCGCGAGCGCACCGATATCACCCCGGCCACCCCCGAGCTGCTGGCGGCGCTGTCGCGCCTGGCCGAGCCTGCCGGGGAAGACGAAGTGGCAGCCCCTGCCGCTGAGCCCGAGGTGGTTGAAGCGCCAGCGGCCGAGGCCGAGGCGGACATTACCGACACCGAATTCGAACAGCTGCTCGACTCGCTCAATGCGGTCAAGGCCGAGGCCGAAGCCCAGGTGGCCGAGCCTGCCACTGACGAAATCACCGACGCCGAGTTCGAGTCGCTGCTTGACCAGTTGCACGGCAAGGGCCAGTTCGCCGCCGACAACCTCGGCGCTGCAGGTGAAGCACCGGTTGCGGCCGCTGCGGCGGGCGACGCCAGCGGCGATATCACCGATGACGAATTCGAAGCGCTGCTCGACCAGTTGCACGGCAAGGGTACCTTTGCCGTCGATGCACTGCCGGGCGCCGCTGCCGCGCCTGTGGAGGCCGCCGCGCCTGCCGCGGCTGGCGATCACATCTCTGAGCATGAATTTGAAGCGCTGCTCGACGAGCTGCACGGCAAGGGCAAGTTCGCTCCGGACGCCGTAGCCACTGCCGCACCTGCTGCTGTCGCGGCGCCAGCCAAAGCTGCAGCCAAGCCTGCGCCGGCACCTGCCGCCAAGGCCGCTGCGCCAGCCCCTGCGGCCAAAGCACCGGCTGCGGCGCCTGCACCGGCACGCCAGGCCGCTCCGGCTGCCGAGAAGCATCCCGCCAGCGAAACCGAGACCACCGTACGGGTCGATACCGCGCGGCTCGACGAGATCATGAACATGGTCGGCGAGCTGGTGCTGGTGCGTAACCGTCTGGTGCGCCTGGGCCTGAACAGCGGCGATGAGGCTATGTCCAAGGCCGTGTCGAACCTCGACGTGGTCACCGCCGATCTGCAGACCGCGGTGATGAAAACCCGCATGCAGCCAATCAAGAAGGTCTTCGGGCGTTTCCCGCGCCTGGTTCGCGACCTGGCCCGGCAGCTCAAAAAAGAGATCAACCTGGAACTGGTCGGTGAAGAAACCGACCTCGACAAGAACCTCGTCGAGGCCCTGGCCGACCCGTTGGTGCACTTGGTGCGCAACGCCGTCGACCACGGCGTCGAGACCCCGGAAGAGCGCGAAGCCTCAGGCAAGTCCCGTGGCGGCAAGGTGGTACTCTCGGCCGAACAGGAAGGCGACCATATCCTGCTGTCGATCTCCGATGACGGCAAGGGCATGGACGCCGACGTGCTGCGTGCCATCGCGGTCAAGCGTGGCGTGATGGACAAGGACGCGGCCGATCGCCTGAGCGAGACCGAGTGCTACAACCTGATCTTCGCCCCGGGCTTCTCGACCAAGACCGAGATCTCCGACGTGTCCGGGCGTGGCGTGGGCATGGACGTGGTGAAAACCAAGATTTCCCAGCTCAACGGCTCGATCAACATCTATTCGACCAAGGGCCAGGGCTCGAAGATCGTTATCAAGGTGCCGCTGACCCTGGCGATCATGCCGACCCTGATGGTCATGCTGGGCAACCAGGCGTTCGCCTTCCCGCTGGTCAACGTCAACGAGATCTTCCACCTCGACCTGTCGCGCACCAACGTGGTCGACGGTCAGGAAGTGGTGATCGTGCGTGACAAAGCCTTGCCGCTGTTCTACCTCAAGCGCTGGCTGGTCAGCTCGGCCGCTCATGAAGAGCAGCGCGAGGGCCATGTGGTGATCCTTTCGGTGGGTACCCAGCGTATCGGCTTCGTCGTCGATCAACTGGTGGGCCAGGAAGAAGTGGTCATCAAGCCGCTGGGCAAGATGCTCCAGGGCACCCCGGGCATGTCGGGCGCCACCATTACCGGTGACGGGCGCATTGCGCTGATCCTCGACGTACCGAGCATGCTCAAGCGTTACGCCGCCCGGCGTATTTGATTCTGGTGGCGCGGCGAAATCGCCGCGCCCCCTAATGGAGTGTTTATGGCAGTCAAGGTCCTGGTGGTGGATGATTCCGGTTTCTTCCGCCGCCGCGTCTCGGAAATTCTTTCAGCGGACCCGACTATCCAGGTCGTCGGTACCGCGACCAACGGCAAGGAAGCGATCGACCAGGCACTGTCGCTCAAGCCTGACGTCATCACCATGGACTACGAAATGCCCATGATGGATGGCATCACCGCCGTGCGTCACATCATGCAGCGTTGCCCGACCCCGGTGCTGATGTTCTCCTCGCTGACCCACGAAGGCGCCCGTGTCACCCTTGACGCGCTGGATGCCGGTGCGGTCGATTACTTGCCGAAGAACTTCGAAGACATCTCGCGCAACCCGGAGAAGGTCAAGCAGTTGCTGTGTGAAAAGGTCCATACCATTTCCCGTAGCAACCGTCGTTTCAGTGCCTACGCAAGCCCGGCGCCAGCGCCGCAGCCAAGTGCGCAGCCCGCTGTCAGCAGCCTGGGCAGCGCCCCAGCGCCACGTGCCGCAGCACCTGTGCGCGCAGCGGCGGCGCCGGCCTCCAGTGCTTCGCCGGCACCCAAGCGCAAGCCCTACAAGCTGGTTGCCATTGGTACGTCCACCGGCGGCCCGGTTGCTCTGCAGCGGGTCCTGACCCAACTGCCGGCCAACTTCCCGGCGCCGATCGTGCTGATCCAGCACATGCCGGCGGCCTTTACCAAGGCGTTTGCCGAGCGCCTCGACAAGTTGTGCAAGATCAGCGTCAAGGAAGCCGAGGACGGCGATATGCTGCGCCCGGGCCTGGCCCTGCTGGCCCCTGGCGGCAAGCAGATGATGGTCGACGGTCGCGGCACGGTGAAGATTTTGCCGGGCGATGAGCGCCTGAACTACAAGCCGTGCGTAGACATCACCTTCGGCTCGGCGGCCAAGTCCTATGGCGACAAGGTACTGTCGGTGGTACTCACCGGCATGGGCGCCGACGGCCGTGAAGGCGCGCGCCTGCTCAAGCAGGGCGGCAGCACGGTGTGGGCCCAGGATGAAGCCAGCTGCGTGATCTACGGCATGCCCATGGCTATCGTCAAAGCCAACCTGGCAGACGCGGTGTACGGCCTGGACGAAATCGGCAAGCACCTGGTCGAGGCCTGCGTCTGATGGATGTCTTGAGCCTTATCGGGATCATCCTGGCATTTGTCGCCATCGTTGGCGGCAATTACCTCGAAGGCGGTCACCTGTCGGCACTGCTCAACGGTCCTGCGGCGCTGATCGTGCTCGGCGGCACCCTGGCGGCGGCGTTGCTGCAATCGCCGATGAGCGCTTTCAAGCGCGCGCTGCAGATCGTGCGCTGGATTCTGTTCCCGCCACGGGTCGACCTGGCCGGCGGCATCGACCGGGTCGTCACCTGGTCGCTGACCGCGCGCAAGGAAGGCCTGCTGGGCCTTGAAGGCGTGGCCGATGCCGAGCCGGACCCTTACGCACGCAAAGGTTTGCAGCTGCTGGTCGACGGCGCTGAACCTGAAGCCATCCGCAGCATCCTCGAAGTGGATTTCTACACCCAGGAAAGCCGCGATGTGCAGGCTGCCAAGGTGTTCGAGAGCATGGGCGGCTACGCGCCGACCATCGGTATCATCGGTGCGGTGATGGGCCTGATCCACGTGATGGGCAACCTCGCTGACCCGTCGCAGTTGGGCAATGGCATTGCCGTGGCTTTTGTTGCCACCATCTACGGTGTTGCCAGTGCCAACCTGATCCTGCTGCCGATTGCCAACAAGCTCAAGGCCCTGGCCCTGCGCCAGTCGCGCTACCGGGAAATGCTCCTGGAAGGTTTGCTGTCGATCGCCGAAGGCGAAAACCCGCGCTCGATCGAGCTGAAGCTTCAGGGCTTCATGGAGTAACACATGGCGCGCCGTCGACAACCCGAAGAGCATGAAAACCACGAACGCTGGCTGGTGTCCTACGCCGACTTCATTACCTTGCTGTTCGCGTTTTTCGTGGTCATGTATTCGATCTCCTCGATCAACGAGGGCAAGTACAAGGTCATTTCCCAGGCCCTGATCGGCGTGTTCAACGACCCCGAGCGGAGCATGAAGCCGATCCCCATCGGCGACGAGCGCCCGCTCAGCGTCAAGCCGGCCGAGCCGTTAATCAAGGACAGCGAGCAGGTTGACGCGGGCCTGGCGCAAACCAGCAGCGACCCGCTCAAGACCATCACCGATGACGTGCGCGACGCCTTCGGTGACCTGATCAAATCCGACCAGATGACCGTGCGCGGCAACGAACTGTGGGTCGAGATCGAGCTCAATTCCTCGCTGCTGTTCGGCAGCGGCGACGCCATGCCCAGTGACGTGGCGTTCAATATCATCGAGAAGGTGGCGAGGATCCTCAAGCCATTCGCCAACCCGGTGCACGTCGAAGGTTTTACCGACGACCTGCCTATCCGCACCGCGCAGTACCCGACCAACTGGGAACTGTCATCGGCGCGGGCGGCGAGCATCGTCCGCCTGCTGGCGATGGAAGGGGTGAACCCGGCGCGCATGGCGTCGGTCGGCTACGGTGAGTTCCAGCCGATCGCCGGCAATGACACAGCCGAAGGTCGCGCGCGCAACCGACGGGTGGTATTGGTGATCTCGCGCAACCTGGAAGTACGCCGCAGCCTGACCGGTACTGGCAGCGCCAATGCCAGCCCGGACGCGGCGATGAAGCGGGCTGGCACACAAACTGCACCGGCAGCGGTAGCACCGACGGTGGGCGATAATCGCGTCAATTCCCCGTCACCGACCCTATAACCGATCCCGGCAGGGCAGGCTGCCGTACCGGGAGGAAGCAATGCAATGAGAGTCTGGGCAGTAGCCAATCAAAAAGGTGGAGTCGGCAAGACCACCACGTCCATCGCCCTGGCCGGCCTGCTGGCCGAGGCGGGCAAGCGTGTGGTTGTCGTCGACCTCGACCCGCACGGGTCGATGACCAGCTATTTCGGGCACAACCCCGATGCGCTGGAGCACAGTTGCTACGACCTGTTCCTGCACAAGGGCACGGTGCCTGAAGGCTTGCCCGGGCAATTGCTGCTGCCGACCAGCGACGAGAAGATCTCGCTGTTGCCCTCCAGTACCGCTCTGGCCGTGCTTGAGCGCCAGTCGCCGGGCCAGAGTGGCCTGGGCCTGGTGATCGCCAAGTCTCTGGCGCAACTGTGGCAGGACTTCGACTACGCCATCATCGACAGCCCGCCGTTGCTCGGCGTGCTGATGGTCAACGCCCTGGCGGCCAGCCAGCAGCTGGTGATCCCGGTGCAGACCGAGTACCTGGCGGTCAAGGGCCTGGAGCGCATGGTCAGCACCCTGGCGATGGTCAACCGCTCGCGCAAGCAGGCGTTGCCCTATCACATCGTGCCGACCCTGTTCGACCGCCGCACCCAGGCCTCCATGGGCACCTTGCGGGTGCTGCGCGACGCTTACCCCGAACATATCTGGCAAGGCTACATTCCGGTCGACACACGCCTGCGTGATGCCAGCCGGGCCGGGCTGACGCCCTCGCAATTTGACGGCAAGAGCCGCGGCATAGTGGCCTACAAAGCGCTGCTCAAGCACCTGCTGACGCAGAACCTTGCCCTGCAGGTGGCCTGATGAATCGCCCTCAACAGCTCGCCAGCCGGCCACAGATGGCCTTGCAGACCTACCTCGACGGTTTGCTGCAGGAGGCTACCGGAGAACTCGACGAGGTGCTGCCGGCATCGGTCGAGCCGGACGAGTTCCAGGCAGCAGTGCGTGAAGAGCAGGCCCGTGATGCCCAGGTGGCGGCCCAGGCCGCGGTAAAACCTGAGCCACTGCCATTTGCCGAGCCGCCACTCCCGGTATTGCCGCTGACCTTGCCGCCGGTGGTCGAGGCTGCGGTAGCGCCGGTGGTCGAGTCTGTAGTCGAAGCGCCCAAGCCGCAGGCCGAGGTTGCGCCGGTCGAGCCGCTGGTGGATGTGCACCTGCCGCCGGCACCCAATCAACCGGTACCACCGGCCACTGTCGATGGCCGCCCGGCCTGGGCTGCCGAGCCGTTCGAATGCCTGCTGTTCGATGTCGCGGGCCTGACCCTGGCGGTACCGCTGGTATGCCTGGGCTCGATCTACTCGCTGGCCGGCCACGAATTGACACCGCTGTTTGGCCAGCCCGACTGGTTCCTTGGCATCCTGCCGAGCCAGAGCGGCAACCTCAAGGTATTGGATACCGCCCGCTGGGTCATGCCCGACCGTTACCGGGACGACTTTCGCCAGGGCTTGCAGTACGTGATTTCGGTCCAGGGCTACGAATGGGGCCTGGCGGTGCATCAGGTCAGCCGTTCGCTGCGCCTGGACCCCAACGAAATCAAGTGGCGCAGCCAGCGCGGCCAACGGCCATGGCTGGCCGGCACCGTGATTGAACACATGTGCGCGTTGCTCGACGTCGCCGAACTGGCCGAGTTGATCGCCAGCGGTGCGGTCAAGCAATTGCACAGCACCCATAACTAATCGGCCGCATCTGCCGCGACCGCACTGAGCACACCGCCGATGGCGGATTTTGAGGGATAGGGGAATGAAAAAATCGTCTGCACAAGGTTCCGAAGATCCGATCCTGCAGTGGGTGACCTTCAAGCTGGACAACGAGTCCTACGGCATCAACGTGATGCAGGTGCAGGAAGTCCTGCGCTACACCGAGATCGCCCCGGTCCCGGGTGCCCCGAGCTACGTGCTGGGCATCATCAACCTGCGCGGTAACGTGGTCACCGTGATCGACACCCGCCAGCGCTTCGGCCTGCTGTCCAGCGAGATCACCGACAACACCCGTATCGTCATCATCGAGGCCGACAAGCAAGTGGTCGGCATCCTGGTCGACAGCGTCGCTGAAGTGGTTTACCTGCGTCAGTCGGAAATCGAGACCGCGCCGAATGTCGGCAACGAGGAATCGGCCAAGTTCATCCAGGGCGTGTGCAACAAGAACAACGAACTGCTGATTCTGGTCGAGCTGGACAAGATGATGACCGAGGAAGAGTGGTCCGAGCTGGAGAACATCTGAGTTGATCCTCGAGGTTGCAGTCATATTTCTGGCGCTGCTCTGGGCGGTCAGCCTGTGGTTCTTCCTGAACTACAGCAAGCGCCAGCGTGAGCTGGCCGCGCAACAGGCCCAGGGTGATGCGGTGCGTGACCAGCGCATCAAGGACCTGGCCAAGAGTCTGGACGACTACCAGAACGGCAGCGTGCGTATGGGCGAAGCCCTGCACGAGCTGCGCGCGGTGGTTGCGCCCTTGCCGGACAAGCTCCTGCAACTGGAGCAGCGTGACCCCAACAGCCTGTCGTTCGCGCAAGCGGCGCGGCTGGTGGGCATGGGTGCCAGTGTTGATGAACTGACCCAGTCCTGCGGTTTGACCCAGGCTGAGGCTGAGTTGATGAGCAAGTTGCACCGCAGTTGAAGGTTGCAGTGAATTGATCGCGGGGCAAGCCCGCTCCTGCAGGTGTTGTGGGAGCAGGCTTGCCCCGCGATGCTTTCAGGCACCCGGCAATCTCAGGTCGGTGGGGGTGATATCGCGCTCCTGGGGGGGCTCGTCGACAAACCCCGCCGGCACCTTGCCCTTGAGCTGCCAGGCGAAGGCGATGATTTCGGCGATGGTCAGGTACAGGGCCTCGGGAATCTGATCGCCCAGCTCCATGCGCGCCAGCAGGCGCACCAGTTCGGCGTTCTCGTAGATCGGTACCTCGTGCTCGCGGGCAATCGCCAGGATCGCCTCGGCCAGCTCGTCGTCACCTTTGGCACTAAGGGTCGGGGCTTGCTGGCCGTCGTAGGTCAGGGCGATGGCCTGGCGGGGAGTTTTATCAATCATGCCTGTTCATCCACCCATCTTTGCTCCAGGTGCGTACGCGGCCCCTGTGGCGCTGTGCCGTGATGGCAGTGCAGCTCCGTGACGTTGAGACCACGGGCCAGCAGCCGTTCGCGCAGGTGGCCGAGCTGGCTTTCGATCAGTTGCGCGGTGCTTGGTAATTCGGCCCAGAGCTGGCTGGACAGGCTGCCCTGGCTGATCTGCGCCTGCACCTGCAATGGCCCCAGCGGGTGCAGGTCAAAAGACAGCTCGATGCGCCAGAGCATTTCCAACGGGTCGCGACGCTCGCGCTCCGGGTCGCTTTGCTGCTCCGGGGTTTCTTCGCGCTGCAGTTTCATCTGCAACGGCATGAAATCCTGGCCGGTACGCAGGGGAATCTCCAGTTGCCAGGTGGTTTGCAGGTTGCCATCGGCGGTGGTGCCGGTTTGCTCAAGGCTTGCCAGCTGATGGCTTTGTAGGCGCGAGATGGCCGCAGCAGCCAGGCGCAGCAGGTGCTCGAGATCACCTTCGCCGTCCTGGCTCTGCAATAACCGCGAGGGCAGGGGGAAGCCACCGGGCTGGGGCCGCGGGCTGACCTGGCCGAGCATGCCCAGGGCATTGCGGACCATGCCCGGCATGACCTGGGCCAGGGTGCTGGCGGCGGCCGCCGGGTTGAAGGTGGCGTTGCCGGGCAGGCCCGGCAGCAATTGCGCCACCAGGCGTACCACCTGGGCCTTGAGGTCGGGGGCAAGTGCGGCAGGCAGCCCGGCCAGCAGCTTGGCCTCAAGAAACACGCCGCTGTTGCTCAGGGCCTGGGCCAGGCCCTTGGGCTCGCTGAGCTGGCGGATGTCCGGCAGGCTGGCCAGCAGCTTGTCGACCGTGGCGCGCACTTCGCCGCTCTGGCTATTGTCGTTGCGTAGCTGCTGCAGGCCTGCCAGCAAGCCTTGCAGGGAGGCCTGGCGACTCTGCTGGGTGCTGAGCTGCTGGGTAATCGCCAGTTGCTCCTGGCGGCCGCTGAGCGGGACGAAGCTCAGCGATTGATCACCTTGCACCCGAGCGCTGAGCAGGCTGCCCACCGCTAGCGGACGGGGGCTGTCGATGGCCAGGGTGGCACCGGCTTGCGGGCCGCCGAGCAGGGTTACCAACGAGCGAAACTGCGCCAACTGGCCGGCGTTAGGCGGCAATGTCTGGCTGGTGACGACCTTGCCTTGCAGCAGGGTGCCTACCGGCAGCTCGCGGGTGTCGATGCGGGTCAGGGTGGCCACGCTACTGGCGATGGTCTGCTGCACCGTGATGCTCAGGTTGGCGCTGCTGCTCTGGGTGACCGCCAGCTGGCTGCCCTGGGCCAGGGGCAGGCTGCTGCTGGCCTGGACGTTGGTCTGTCGGCCGTTGTCCTGGGTCAGCTTTAGCAACATCTGGAAGTCCTGGCCGACCTGACGCAGGGTCAGTACCTCGGCCTTGGCGGTTTCGCCGGGGGCCAGCAAGGCCTGTTGCGGTTGCAGCAGGCGCAGCAGTTCGCCGGTCATCGCCGAGCGCAACGGCGGGTTGGCCGGAATCTGTGTGCCGAGGTTGTTGATTTCGCCTGTCATCCGCTCGCAACCTGTTGAAATAGCCCTCTTTGCAGTAGGACATCACATGTATAATGCCGCCCGATCTTTGGCGATCAGCGCGGCCGGGCCACATCGTCGTTGCCAGTATAACGGCAAGGCCGGGACCGACTTGAGACAGGCATCCCAAGCATAAGGCGAAACCGTGACCCCTCATCTCCAAGCCGTGGGCCTGGCCTGCGAGCGCGACTGGCGAATGCTCTTCGAAAACCTCGAATTGCACCTGGGTGCAGGCGACATGCTGCAGATCAGCGGCCCCAACGGCAGTGGCAAGACCAGCCTGCTGCGCCTGATGGCCGGCCTCATGAGCCCGACCGCCGGGCAGATTCTGTTAAGCGGCAAGCCGTTGACCGAGCAGCGCAACGAGCTGGCGCGCATCCTCTTGTGGATTGGTCATGCCGCCGGCATCAAGGATGTCCTCAGCCCCGAAGAGAACCTCGCCTGGCTCTGCGCCCTGCATCGCCCGGCAGCGCCTGCGGCCATCCGCAAGGCCCTGGAAGCGGTCGGCCTGCGCGGTTTCGAAGACGTGCCTTGCCATACCCTGTCGGCCGGCCAGCAACGCCGCGTGGCCCTGGCCCGGCTGTACCTGGACAGCCCGCCGCTGTGGATTCTCGACGAACCCTTCACCGCCCTCGACAAGCAGGGCGTGGCCCAGCTCGAAGCGCACCTGGCCGCCCATTGCGAGCAGGGCGGCATGGTCGTGCTGACCACCCACCACACGCTGGAACGCAAGCCGTCCGGTTACCGTGAACTGAACCTGGGGCAGTGGGCCGCATGAGTGTGTTTGTGCTGTTGTTGCGCCGTGAGGCGCGTCTGTTGTGCCGACGTCCCGCCGAGCTTGCCAACCCGCTGGTGTTCTTCGCCATCGTTGTCGCGTTGTTCCCGTTGGCGGTCGGTCCCGAGACTCAATTGTTGCAAACCTTGTCTCCGGGACTGGTCTGGGTCGCAGCGCTTTTATCGGTTCTGCTCTCGCTGGACGGGCTTTTCCGCAGTGATTTCGAGGATGGGTCGCTTGAGCAGTGGGTCCTTTCGTCGCACCCCCTGCCTCTTCTGGTGCTGGCGAAAGTGCTGGCACACTGGGCCTTTTCCGGCCTGGCACTGGTATTGTTGGCACCCTTGCTGGCACTGATGCTAGGTTTGCCTGCGGCATGCCTGCCGGTACTGCTGGCATCGCTTTTGCTCGGTACCCCGGTATTGAGCCTGTTGGGCGCCGTGGGTGCGGCCCTGACGGTCGGCTTGAAACGTGGCGGCCTGCTGCTGGCGCTACTTATTTTACCGTTATATATCCCGGTATTGATCCTGGGCAGTGGCGCCTTGCAGGCGGCATTGCAAGCTATGCCGGCGACCGGTTATCTGCTCTGGCTTGGCAGCCTGACCGCCCTGGCAGTAACTCTGGCACCCTTTGCAATAGCGGCTGGCCTGAAGATCAGCGTCGGCGAATAATGAGGTCTGGGCTCAGCCCAGCAAAGACCCTGGATGTACCGTGATGAAAAGCAGCGCAATCAGCTGGACGTGGTTTCACAAACTGGGTTCACCCAAATGGTTCTATTCCATCAGCGGGCGGATGCTGCCGTGGCTGGCGATTGCCGCCATCCTGCTGATCGGCATCGGCGTGGTCTGGGGCCTGGCCTTCGCGCCGCAGGATTACCAGCAAGGTAACAGCTTCAGGATCATCTACATCCACGTACCGGCGGCGATGCTCGCCCAGTCCTGCTATGTGATGCTGGCGGTGGCCGGGGTAGTGGGCCTGGTGTGGAAGATGAAGATCGCCGATGTCGCCCTGCAATGCGCGGCGCCCATCGGTGCCTGGATGACCGCCGTGGCGCTGGTCACCGGGGCCATCTGGGGCAAGCCGACCTGGGGCAGCTGGTGGGTCTGGGATGCCCGACTGACGTCGATGCTGATCCTGCTTTTTCTGTACTTCGGTCTCATTGCCCTGAGCCATGCAATCAGCAATCGTGAGAGCGCGGCCAAGGCCTGTGCGGTGCTGGCCATCGTCGGCGTGATCAACATCCCGATCATCAAGTATTCGGTGGAGTGGTGGAACACCCTGCACCAGGGCGCCACGTTCACCCTCACCGAAAAACCGGCGATGCCCGCCGAAATGTGGCTGCCGCTGCTGCTGACGGTGCTGGGTTTCTACTGCTTCTTCGGCGCCGTGCTGTTGCTGCGCATGCGCCTTGAAGTGCTCAAGCGCGAGGCACGCGCCAGCTGGGTCAAGGAGGAGGTATTGAACAGCCTGGGTCGGGAGATGGCGCGATGAGCTTTGCCTCCTTCAGTGATTTTCTCGCCATGGGCCATCACGGCCTGTACGTCTGGTCGGCCTACGGCATCTGCCTGCTGGTGCTGGCCCTCAACGTCGCCGCGCCCGTGCGCGCCAAGCGCCGTTACCTGCAAGAACAGGCGCGTCGTCTGCGCCGGGAGAACAAACCGTGAATCCGCAGCGTAAAAAGCGTCTGTTCATCATCCTCGGCCTGCTGGCCGGGATTGGCATTGCCGTGGGCCTGGCCCTGAGCGCCCTGCAGCAGAACATCAACCTGTTCTATACCCCGACCCAGATCGCCAATGGCGAAGCGCCGCTGGACACTCGCATCCGCGCTGGCGGCATGGTCGAGAAAGGCTCGCTGCAACGCTCCGGCGACTCGCTGGACGTGCGCTTCGTGGTCACCGACTTCAACAAGTCGGTACCGATCACCTACCGTGGCATCCTTCCGGACCTGTTCCGCGAAGGGCAGGGTATCGTCGCCCTGGGCAAGCTCAACGCCGAGGGCGTGGTAGTGGCCGATGAAGTGCTGGCCAAGCACGACGAAAAATACATGCCGCCGGAAGTCACCAAGGCCCTCAAGGAAAGCGGCCAAGCCGCCAGCGATGCCGGAGCCAAGCCATGAATGCGGCACTGATCATTCCTGAACTGGGCCAGCTGGCGATGATCCTGGCGATCTGCTTCGCCTGCGTCCAGGCCACCATCCCGCTGCTCGGCGCCTGGCGCGGTGACAGCCTGTGGATGAGCCTGGCGCGCCCGGCGGCCTGGGGCCAGTTCGCCTTCCTGGCGTTCGCCTTTGCCTGCCTCACCCACGCCTTCATGACCGACAACTTCTCGGTCGCCTATGTCGCCAACAACTCCAACAGCGCCTTGCCCTGGTACTTCAAGTTCAGCGCCGTGTGGGGCGCCCACGAAGGCTCGCTGCTGCTCTGGGCGATGATCCTCGGCGGCTGGACCTTCGCCGTGTCGATCTTCTCCCGGCAATTGCCGCAGGTGATGCTGGCGCGGGTGCTGGCGGTGATGGGCATGATCAGCGTCGGCTTCCTGTCGTTCCTGATCATCACCTCCAACCCGTTCAAGCGCCTGCTGCCGCAGGTGCCGACCGACGGCGCCGACCTCAACCCGCTGCTGCAGGATATCGGCCTGATCGTCCACCCGCCGATGCTGTACATGGGCTATGTGGGCTTCTCGGTGGCCTTTGCCTTTGCCATCGCCGCCTTGCTCGGCGGTCGCCTGGACGCCGCCTGGGCCCGCTGGTCGCGGCCCTGGACCATCGTTGCCTGGGCCTTTCTGGGTATCGGTATCACCCTCGGTTCCTGGTGGGCCTATTACGAGCTGGGCTGGGGCGGCTGGTGGTTCTGGGACCCGGTCGAGAACGCCTCGTTCATGCCGTGGCTGGTGGGTACCGCGCTGATTCACTCGCTGGCGGTCACCGAGAAGCGTGGCGTGTTCAAGAGCTGGACGGTACTGCTGGCCATCGCCGCCTTTTCCCTGAGCTTGCTGGGCACCTTCCTGGTCCGTTCCGGGGTACTGACCTCGGTGCATGCCTTCGCCTCGGACCCTGAGCGCGGCATTTTCATCCTGATTTTCCTGCTGTTCGTGGTCGGTGGCTCGCTGACCCTGTTCGCCCTGCGCGCGCCGGTGGTCAAGAGCCAGGTCGGCTTTGCCCTGTGGTCGCGGGAAACCCTGCTGTTGGCCAACAACCTGGTGCTGGTGGTGGCGGCGTCGATGATCCTCCTCGGTACCCTGTACCCGTTGATCCTCGACGCCCTGACCGGCGCCAAGCTGTCGGTCGGCCCGCCGTACTTCGATGCGCTGTTCATCCCGTTGATGGCGCTGCTGATGGTGGTAATGGCGGTGGGCGTGATCGTGCGCTGGAAAGACACCCCGAGCAGATGGCTGCTGGGCATGCTCACCCCGGTGCTGATCGCCAGCGTCGTGCTGGCGCCGATCGGCGGCCTGCTGGTGGATGATTTCGACTGGCAGGTGCTGGCCACCTTCGCCCTGGCTGCGTGGGTCATCCTTGCCGGCGCCCGCGACATCCTCGACAAGACCCGTCATAAAGGTCTGTTCAAGGGCCTGCGCGGCCTGAGCCGCAGCTACTGGGGCATGCAGGTTGCGCACCTGGGCCTGGCGGTATGCGCCCTGGGCGTGGTGCTGTCGAGCAACAACAGCGCCGAGCGCGACCTGCGCCTGGCACCTGGGGAGTCGGTGGAGCTGGCCGGTTACCAGTTCGTCTTCGAAGGCGCCAAGCACTTCGAAGGGCCGAACTTCACCTCCGATAAAGGCACCGTGCGCGTGGTCGAGAACGGTCGCGAGATCAGTGTGCTGCACCCGGAAAAACGCCTGTACACCGTGCAGCAGTCGATGATGACCGAAGCCGGCATCGACGCCGGTTTCACCCGTGACCTGTATGTCGCCCTCGGCGAGCCGCTGGATAACGGCGCCTGGGCGGTGCGGGTGCACGTCAAGCCGTTCGTGCGCTGGATCTGGCTGGGCGGTTTGCTGACCGGCCTGGGCGGTTTGCTCGCGGCACTGGATGGTCGCTATCGAGTCAAGGTGAAAACCCGTGTGCGTGAGGCACTGGGCATGTCTGGAGCAACTGCATGAAGCGTTGGATCATGGTGCTGCCGCTGGCGGTGTTTCTGCTGGTGGCGGTGTTTCTCTACCGCGGTCTGTTCCTCGACCCGAGCGAACTGCCCTCGGCGATGATCGGCAAGCCGTTCCCGGCCTTTGCCCTGCAGTCGGTCGACGGCAAGCCGCTGACCGAAGCCGACCTGCTGGGCAAACCGGCGCTGGTCAACGTCTGGGCCACCTGGTGCCCGTCGTGCAAGGTCGAGCACCCGTACCTGAACAAGCTGGCCGAGCAGGGCGTGGTGATCCACGGGGTCAACTACAAGGATGACAACGGCGCCGCGCTGAAATGGCTGGCCGAGTTCCACAACCCGTACCAGCTCGACATCCGCGACGAGCAGGGCAGCCTGGGCCTGGACCTGGGCGTGTACGGCGCGCCGGAAACTTTCCTGATCGACGCCAAGGGCATCATCCGCTACAAGCATGTCGGGGTGGTTGACGCCACGGTCTGGCGCGAGCAACTGGCGCCGCAGTACCAGAGCCTGGTCGATGAGGCCAAGCCATGAAGCGCTGGCTGGCAGCCGTCGTGCTCGGCCTGAGTCTGGCCGGGGTGACCCAGGCGGCAATCGACACCTACCAGTTTGCCGACGAGGCCGAGCGTGCGCGTTATCACGAGTTGACCAAGGAACTGCGCTGCCCCAAGTGCCAGAACCAGGACATCGCCGACTCCAATGCGCCGATTGCCGCCGACCTGCGTCGGGAGATCTTCCGCATGCTCGGCGAGGGCAAGAGCAATCAGCAGATCGTCGACTTCATGGTCGATCGCTACGGTGATTTCGTCCGCTACAAACCGGCCCTGAGCGCCCGTACCTGGCTGCTGTGGTTCGGCCCGGGGGTGTTGCTGCTGGGCGGTTTTACCGTGCTCGCGCTGATCGTGCGCAAACGCCGCGGGCAGGCGGCTGCAAGCAGCGCCGACCTTTCTTGCGAGGAGCGTGAGCGCCTCGCCAAATTGCTGGACAAAGAACAGACCCATGACTGATTTCTGGCTTGCTGCAGGCCTGCTGTTGCTGGTGGCCCTGAGCTTTTTGCTGATCCCGGTGTTGCGCGGCCGTCGTGCGCAACAGGAAGAAGACCGCACCGCCCTCAACGTCGCCCTGTATCAGGAACGCGTCGCCGAACTGGCTGCCCAGCAGGCTGCCGGGGTGCTCGATGCCGAGCAGTTCGGCAAGGGCCGTGATGAGGCCGCGCGCGAGCTGCTGGCCGATACCGAAGGCGCCGAGCCGCAACGCCTGGGGCGCCTGGGCAAACCGTTGCCGCTACTGGCCGCGGTGCTGGTACCGCTGATGGGCCTGGGCCTGTACCTGCACTTTGGTGCCAGCGAGCAGGTCGAGCTGACCCAGCAATTTGCCAAGGCGCCGCAGTCCATGGAAGAAATGACCCGCCGACTGGAGTTGGCCGTTCAGGCCCAGCCGGATTCGGCCGAAGGTCTGTACTTCCTTGGCCGTGCCTACATGGCTCAGGAGCGTCCAGCCGATGCCGCCAAGGTGTTCGAACGTGCCGTGGCAGTTGCCGGGCGTCAGCCGGAACTGCTCGGGCAGTGGGCGCAGGCGCTGTACTTTGGCAACAACAAACAATGGAACGGGCAGTTGCAGGCCCTGACCGACGAAGCGCTCAAGGCCGACCCGAACGAAGTCACCAGCCTTGGTCTGCTGGGCATCGCGGCATTTGAGGCCGAGCACTACCAGCAAGCCATCGACTACTGGAACCGCCTGCTGGCGCAACTGCCCGAGGGCGATGCCTCGCGCTCAGCGCTGCAGGGCGGCATCGAGCGGGCCAGCGACAAGCTCAAGGCCGGCGAGGGCAAGGCCGCGCCAGCGGTCGCCGAGCAGGGCACGGCACGCCTGAAGGTGCGGGTGGAGCTGGCAGCGGCGCTCAAGGACAAGGTCAAGCCTGACGACAGCGTGTTCATCTTCGCCCGGGCAAGTTCCGGCCCGCCAATGCCGCTGGCGGCCAAGCGGGTTACTGTGGCGCAGTTGCCGATCGAGGTGGAACTGAGCGACAGCGACGCGATGATGCCGAACATGAAACTGTCTAGCTTCCCTGAAGTCCAACTGGTTGCGCGCATCTCACGCGCTGGCCAGCCGACCCAGGGCGAATGGATCGGAAAGGGTGCTCCGCTGGCCAGCAGCACTACCGCTGCGCAACACCTGACCATCGACAGCCCGGACCAGTAAGAGACCGACTATGAACAGCATCGCACGCCTGACCCTTCTCTCCCTGGTTGTAGGCTTGAGTGCATGTACCGTTCATCAGCCCTCCGAACCCACCGCGCCGCCGATCGAAACCTGGCCGCCGGGGCCGAGTACCAAGCCTGCGCCCAAGCCCGGTGCGGTGCCGAGCAAGCCGGCCGTCACTCCGGTGCCCAAGCCAGTGCAGCGTACCTCACCGAGCTTTGCGCCACCGCCGGGTGGCGCCAGCCACTGGGACCCGCGCCTGGGCGTGTACGTGCTCGACGGCAAGACCAACACCTTCTACCGTCAGCGCACCTACTACCGCTGGAACAACGGCTGGAGCTGGTCGACCAACCTCAACGGCCCCTGGCAGGAAACCGACAGCAGTGGCGTGCCGGGCGGTCTGGGCCGGGCTTTCGCCCAGTAACCTGAGATGCGCATAATGCTTCCTCGCGAATAGCCCGGGAGCATGGCATGACACAGACGGTACTGGTGCTGGTAGAAACGGTCGACGACTACCTGCCCCTGTTGCAAAACAATGGCTTTCGCCTGATCCGCGCGCAGACCCCAGCGTTACGCGCCGAGGCCATTGCCCGTCATGGCAGCGACATCGATGCAGTGCTGACCCGCGGCCCGCTGGGCCTGTATGCCGACGAAATGACCGCGTTGCCGGCCTTGAAAATCATCTGCGTGATCGGCGCCGGTTACGAGCAGGTCGACCTGGCCGCCGCCGCTGCACGGGGCATCACAGTGACCAACGGCGCCGGGGCCAATGCCACGGCAGTCGCCGACCATGCCATGGCCTTGCTCCTGGCGGTGGTGCGCGATATTCCCCGCGCCGATGCCTCGACCCGCCGTGGCGAGTGGAACCGGGTGATCAGCCCCTCGGTGAGCGGCAAGCGCCTGGGCATTCTCGGCCTGGGCGCGGTGGGCCTGGCGATTGCCAAGCGGGCGGCGCAGGGCTTTGACATGCCGGTGAGTTACCACAACCGAAAACCGCGTAGCGACGTGGCTTATCACTACTACGACAGCCCCTTGGCCCTGGCCCGGGAATCGGACTTCCTGATCGTCGCCACGCCGGGCGGCGCCACTACCCGCCAGTTGATCGACAGGCCGGTACTCGAGGCCTTGGGCGCGGACGGCTTTCTGGTCAACATTGCACGGGCCAGCGTGGTCAGTACGGCTGATCTGGTCGATGCCTTGGCAAGCCGGGTGATTGCCGGTGCCGGGCTGGACGTGTTCGATGACGAGCCGGCAGTACCCGAGGCCTTGAAGGCCTTGCCCTCGGTGGTGCTGACCCCGCATGTTGCCGGTCAGTCGCCGGAGGCGGCACGTGACACGGTGCAACTGGTGCTGAAGAACCTGCAGGCGTTCTTCGCCGGCGAGCCGGTGCTGACCCCGGTCACTGCATAACAGCTGCTAGACTTGCTGCCTACCTCTCCAGCTAGGAGCCTTGATCATGTCCCTGGAAAAACACGGCAGTTGCCTGTGCGGCGCCGTCAAACTCAGTGTCAGCCTGGAAAAAGCCAGCGTCAACGCCTGCCATTGCAGCATGTGCCGGCAGTGGGGTGGCGGGCCGTTCCTGTCGGTGCACTGTGCGCAACCGGTGAAATTCACCCGTGGCCAGCCGGTGTTCCATGACTCCTCCGACTGGGCCCAGCGCGGTTTCTGCGGCACCTGTGGCACGCACCTGCTGTACCGTCTGAAATCCGGCAATTTCGATGCGGTATCGGTGGGGGTGCTTGAGGGTGACACCGACTGGGTTTTCGACCTGCAGGTGTATGTCGACAAGAAACCGGGCTACTACTGCTTCGCCAACCAGACCCAAGAAATGACCGCGGCGCAAGTCGAGGCCCTGTTCAACTGAGTGCCAGCAACCAGTCCTCGAACACCTGCGCTGCGGGCGAGCGCAGGGCCTGCTTGTCGTGCACCAGGTAGTCGGCCTGGCCGGTGTGCACGACAAATTCCGACACCTGGCGGATCGAGCCGTTGTCGATCCGCTCGCGGGCCATGAACTCCCAGCCCAGGCCCACGCCCATCCCCTGCATCACTGCATCGAACACCAGGTTGACCTGGTTGAAGGTCACCGCATTGGCCGGCGCCTGATAACGCAAGCCCTGGTGGCCGAACCAGTCCTGCCAGTCCAGGCAGTTCCAGGCCGAGGCATCCAGTTGAATCAACGGCAATGCCTGCAGCTCGCTCAATGAATGCACGGCGGGCAGGGCTCGTTTGACGCTGGCAATGGGATAGATGGCCTCATCGAACAACTTGCTGGCCTTGAGCGAACTCCAGTGGCCATGGCCATAGAGGATGCCGAAGTCGTAGTTGCCGATATCGCTTTCGCTGATTTCGTTGCTGGCGTGAATGTTCACCGTCAGCTCCGGGTGTTGCTCGTTGAAGCGCAGCAAGCGCGGGAACAGCCAGTACTGGGCCACCGCATGGGTGCAGATGACGCTGACGTTGCGGCTGCCGTGGCCGCTTTTCAGACGCAGTACATTGGCCAGCAGACTTTCGAGCATAGGTTCGACGATGGCGTTGAAGCCCTCGCCCGCCTGCGTCAGGGCGATGCCTCGGGCGCGGCGTTCGAACAGCAGCGCACCCAGATGCTCTTCCAGCACCTTGATCTGTTTGCTTACCGCGCTTTGGGTCAGGTACAGCTCGCTGGCGGCGCGAGTAAAGCTGCCGGTACGCACCACCGCCTCGAAGGCGATCAGGGTGTCCAGAGGCGGCAGGTGACGGCTGAAGCGGCTCATGTGACGGTCCGGTCTGGGGAATGCCTGAATCATAAGGTCGATGCTTTCAGTGCGAAAGGTATTCCCTGTAGGAATGTCTGCATGCCGAATGATCTTTTGTCCAGGCGCTGTCCAGGCGTTAGCCTGCGCACTTCTTTGAACAGGAGCGGGCACGTGAAACGGGGTGTGGCGTATGCCGGGGTAGCCGGTGCGATGTGGGGGCTGGTGCTGATGGTGCCGCAGTTGTTGCCGGAGTTCAGCCCGGTGCTGCTCAGTTGCGCGCGTTTCGTGCTGTTCGGCCTGGTGACCCTGGTGCTGGCGATCCCCATGCGCAAGGCCCTGGGCCGCCTGACCCTGAGCGATGTGTGGATGATCGGGCGCCTGGCGCTGATCGGTAACCTGCTGTACTTCATCTGCCTGGTCGCGGCGATCCAGCGCTTGGGCGTGGCGCCGGCGTCGCTGATCGTCGGCGTACTGCCCCTGACCATCACCCTGTATGGCCGCCATGACAGCGACGGGGTGGCGCTGCGCCAGTTGCTGCTGCCGCTGGGCCTGATCCTTGCGGGCATGCTCTGCATCAACCTGCAGACCTTTGCCCTCGAACCCGGGGCGGCGGCCGACAAGCTTGTAGGTGTGCTCTATGCCCTGGGTGCGCTGGTCTGCTGGACCTGGTACGCGGTGCACAACAGCCGCTACCTCAAGCAGTGCGGGCATTTCGACAGCCATCAATGGTCGGTGCTCAACGGGGTGATGACCGGCGTATTGAGCCTGGTGCTGGTGGCGGTGCTGGCGCTGTGGCAGCCGGCCCAGTTGCAGGTCGACGCTGCGCCCGAGCGCTGGCTGCTGTTCTGGCTGTACAGCCTGGGGTGCGCGGTGTTCGGCTCGTGGCTGGCGGCCTTGCTGTGGAATGCTGCCTCCAAGCGCATGCCGCTGACCCTGAGCGGCCAGTTGATCGTCTTCGAGACCCTGTTCGCCTTGCTCTACGCCTTCATCTGGCGCCAGAGCGGCCCGAGCCTGCTCGAAGGCCTGGCGATAGTCCTGGTGATCGGCGGCGTGTGCTGGTCGATGCGCCAGCATGAGCCGGGCAGGGCGCCAGCGACAGCCTGAGGCCGGTGTGGGAGCGGGCTTGCCCCGCGATGCCATGATGGTCATGGGCCTTGCAAAACCCCGCCAACCCTGCGAAAACGCAGCCCACCCAAGGCATATCCCGTTTCAACGAGGTCAAGCATGAGCAGCGAACTGCAAATCATCGATATCCAGCCAGGCGACGGCAAGGCCGTGGTCAAGGGCGCGCTGATCACTACCCAGTACACTGGCTGGCTCGACGACGGCACCGAGTTCGACTCCTCCCACAGCCGCGGCAAGGCGTTTCAGTGCGTGATCGGCACCGGTCGGGTAATCAAGGGCTGGGACCAGGGCCTGATGGGCATGCAGGTCGGCGGCAAGCGCAAGCTGCTGGTGCCGGCGCACCTAGGCTACGGCGAGCGCAGCATGGGCAAGATCCCGCCCAATTGCGACCTGACCTTCGAGATCGAATTGCTCGAAGTCCTAACCCGCGACGATTGAGCGCCGTCCGTCTTAATTCAGCAACATCAAGGCTCTACAGTAGCTCTGGCTCAGGGATGAGCGCTCAGGGATCGAACCAAATGGCATTCTTGCACTCTGAAGCATGCCCGATTCCACGGATGGAACATCAGACAGGGATCCCCCCGCGGCTTCGGCCGCGGGGTGGCACAGGCGGGTCAGCCTCAACCCTTTTTGCTGTGAAGAGCCCTATGAAGTTGCCCTCCCTGTTCAAGCGTCATCGTCACGCTGCGTTGTCCCTTGCCCTGCTTGCCGGTGTCGGCCTGCTGGCTGTCGAGGCGGTGGAAAGCCGCGCGGAACCTGTGGATGGTGTGCAGACCCTGGTGTTCCTGCGCCACGCCGAAAAGCCCGGCGAGGGCCTTGGGCAACTCAATTGCCAGGGCCTGAACCGCGCCCTGGACCTGGCCACCTTGCTACCGGAGAAATTCGGCAAGGCCGACTATGTGTTCGCCGCCGATCCGTCCCGGCATGTCGAAGAGGGCAGCAAGGACGACGCCTACAGCTACATCCGCCCGCTGATGACCATCAGCCCCAGCGCCATCAAACTTGGCTTGCCAGTGAACATCGACTTCGGTGCCAACGACACCGGCGAGCTGGCCGACGAACTGCTGCAGGACAAATATCGCAACGCCACCGTCTATACCGCCTGGTCCCACGGCTACCTGCCGGAACTGATCAACACCGTGGCCGGTAAGGCCCTGGGTGAAAAGCGGGTGATCACCGACGACTGGGACGGTGAGGATTTCGACTCGATGTATGTGCTGACCCTGACCTGGCATGACGGCAAGGCCAGCCTGCTCAGCCGCAACTACAAGCAGGGCCTGAACAACGGCGAGCACAGCTGCCCCAGCTGATGCTCAGTTCAGCGCTTCGAACTGCCCCTTGGCCTCGCGCCATTCAAATACCTTGCCCAGGCAGTTGCTGTTGGCTTCCAGCAGCACCTGGGTGCTGCCGCCTTCGAGGCGTACCTTGAGGCTGTCGATACCCTGGCTGTAGCAACCGGGCAGGCCCACCTCAAGGGTTTGCACGCGCTTGCCGCTGGATTTTTCCATGACCTCGATGGTCTTCACCTGGTCGTAGTCATCGGCCAGCGGAATCTGGAAATAGAAGCGTTCGGTAGACACCGCCTGAGGCAATGACGGGGTGCCCGCAGGCCAGACTTGCTGATGACCAAAGTCAGCCACCAGGCGCAACTCCAGGGGCAGTTGCCGGGCGTTGGCGTAGGCCGTCCAGGTGCCGAGCATAGGCTCTCTGATGGCGTTGTCATCGGGGTTGTAGAACCTCAGCCGAGCCGTGGGCAAGCCGCCGCCGTCCAGTTCATCCATCGACAACTGGCGGCTGTAGTTCACCGAGCGCTTGAGGCGGATCGGCGTGCGATAGCGATCGTAAAAGTAGAACCCATGCTTGTAGTCATTGGTTTTCTCGATCACCAGGGTGATCGCCTGCTTGCCCAAGGTGCCGTGGTACACCGACTGGTAAGCCTGGACGCCGAGGCTCAGGCCGAGCAGCCCGGCAGCCAGCAGGCATTTGCCTAAGCTACTCATCAGTTGCGCTCCCTGGCTTGCTGCTCGGTCTTGAGCTCATAGCGACTGCTGTCCGCCTGGTACACGTAGTACTGCAGGTCCTCACCGGCCGCGCCACCGCTGGCCAGTTGCCCGACCGGCGTGGCTTTGAAATCGATCACCCCATCACCGTTGAAGTCGGCAAAGCTCAGGCTGGCACTGCCCTGGAAGAACAGCGCCAGGTTGTCGATGACCTGCACCGGCTGGCCGCTGCTGCGATCGAGGATAGTGATGCGATTGACGGTACCGACATGCTCGCCTGCGGCCTTGTGCGCATGCACGCGAAACAGCCTGCGCCCGTCCAGTGGCAGTTGCAGCAGTTCGCCCTGCCAGGATGCGTCCTGGCGGTTACTGAAACGCGTCACGCGCTTGAGCGCCAGCGCTTGTCGCTCGCGGTTGCGCAGGTTCACCCGGGTGCCGTGCAGCTCGCGGTCGTGGCTGAAGGCAAAAGGCTGAATCAGCAGCGCGGCAGAGGGCAGTTCCGGGTTATCCAGGAGATTGATCAACAGTGGCAGGCGAACGTCGTGGGGCGTGCGTTCAAGAGGGATGAGCCACTGACGCTGCTCCTCAAGCCAGTAACCCTCGACGGTCTTGTGCTGGGCGTCGTAAGTCAGGGCGACTTCAATGGCGGTGTCGCCCTGGGTGCCCTGGTAGACATTGACGGGGAGGGCAGCCTGAGCTGCGGCGCAGGGCAACAGGGTTGCCAGGCTGAGCCTGAGCAGCAGCCTTGGGAGGGGGATCATTTGAGCAGGGCGTCCATGCAAAAAAACTGCAGCAAGGCTAACAAACCTGAGGGGTGACGGCGACTGCTGATAGGTGTGGACGGAGCGCTCTATATGAGACTGGTTCTCTTCAACGTCCTTTCTACCGAGTCCTATGCAAGATGAGCTAGTCAAATAGTGCTGGTTAAATATACAGTAGTTTTGTCGTCCACGAAGGATGACCAACCAACGACCGGGGTTCAAAAACCATGGCTTGATTGAAAACGTCCAAGCAGTCAAAGGATAGAAATATGCCAGGAAGCATTGTTTTACCTCCCATCATCATTACCGGTAGAGAACAGATCTATGGTCCAGGCGGGGGCGGCGGCTACGATCCCAACGCCGACCTGAGCTACAACCTTAGTATTCTCCAGCAGCCGGATGCGCTGCAGTCGCTGACCAAACAGAACTTGCGCGGGCGGATCTACAGCTCGCTGCTGTCGATCCGGAGCAAACTCCAAACCTTCTTTTCGGCCAAGCTTGCAACGATTTCGGCGGACACCGAAAGCGAGATGCAGGCGGCTGGTGTACGCAACGAGGCCTCTTACCAGACCTCGACCGACACCGAAAACGCCAAACGCACGGTAGACGGTCTGATTCAACTGAAAAGTGCACAGTTCAGTGCCTATCAGGCTTTGGCACTGGGCTACTCCGGGAGCGATCCACTGACGCTCACGGATGCACAGCTGGGACAGATCGTCGCCCGGGAAATGGGCTGGAACCTGGGCCAGTATCCGGCGCTGGGCAAGGCCCAACAAGACCGCTTCGGCGATTCCTACAGTGCCGCCTACCAGGCGAAGATCCTCGCCGAAGCCATCGCCATTCTGAACCGCAAGTCTGCTGCGCTGGCGGCGCGGCTAGCTCAGGTTCAGGCTGCTGAAGCCGAGGCGCGTCGGGTCGCGGCCGAACAGGAAGCGCGTCGTCTGGCCGAAATCAAGCGCCAGGCTGAAGAGCACGCGCGACTGGCTGAGGCCAGGCGTCAAGCCGAAGAGCAGGCGCGTCAGGCCGAAGCCACGCGTAAAGCCGAGGAACAGGCACGTCTGGCGGCCGAGGAGGCGATTCGCGCCGCCAACACCTTCAGGGTGCCGGTTGCCGGAAACAAGGCCCAACTCAGTGCCGTGGCAGGTTCCATCGCCCTCGCCACGGGGTCGAAGTTCAGCCTCGATGCCGCCATCCAGGGCGCTATCAAGTTGTTGCAGGCTGCAGCCGGTGTTGTACTCGATCGCGCCACCGGCGTGGGTATCGGTTTGCTGGTTTACTCACCCTCGCTGGGTAACAGTGACCGATTCCCGTCGACCTCGCTGACGGTTCCGGCCGGCAGCCTGACGCCGAATCTGCCGCAGAACCTGGCGGCGATCGCCGCGGCTGGCGGTACGGTCGACATGCCGTATCGGGTGGTTGGCAGCCGTACGCAGTACTCGGTGGTCAAGACCAGTTCGGCAGGTGGCCTGTCGCCGAAGGTCAAGGTCAGGCTGCTGACCCTCAATACTGCGCGCAATGCCTACACCTTCACCAGCGCTGATACACCGCCGATCACCTTGAGTTTTCCCATTGCAGCGCCTGGCAACAGCTCCACGGGCACCCCGGCAAAACCTGTGGACGTGCCGGTTTACACTGGGGTTACCCTGACACCGATCCAGGTTGAGGGTGAGGTCTTTCCTGCGGTTAACCCGTTGGATATCCATGACGGCATTTACGTCTTCCCGGCCGATTCGGGATTGGCGCCATTGTATGGTGTGTACAACTCACCTTATGAGGGTGCCACCACGGTCGGTGTCCATAGCGGGCGAAAATACAACCCTGCCAAGGCGGGCGGACCCGTCCGGGAGCTGGACTGGAAGAGCGCATCGGTCACTCAGGCGGGAGTCGCGCTGGTCAAGCTGCACACCGGGCGCTTTGCTCCCTCCGACGCAAACAGCATCATGATTGCCCGGCTGGAGAAGATCCTGCGCGGCGAGCTCCAGGTCACCGATACTGACAAACGCTTTTACACCCACGAAATCAGGGAGCTGGAGCGTTATCGTGCGCTCGGCGTCAAGGATGGTCGTGAAGACCACTCGGTATGGAATGATGCCCATACGGCAACGCTTGAGGACTACGGCATCAACGAGCGCACTGACTCGCTCTATACCCAGCAAGCGAAAGAGGCGGGCGAGCAGCAGGAATACAAGGAAGCTATGAGGGATTTGAAATGAGCACTATCAAAGACATTATCTTGAATGAATCTGTAGTGGATGTACTGACGGCCCTCCTGCCGGGGTCTTCTATTCAGAACGTCGACCGGATGTACGTTAACTACAAGTTCGACGTCATCGCCAGTGGCGAGTTGGTGAACACCTACAACAAGCTGCTTGCCGATGGTGTATTCGCCACGGGTGAAAACGGCCGTACCATCAAAGGCCCGAAATGGAAGGCGCCTGGCTTTGTGACCAGCAAAAAGTACGCTGGCAAATAAAGCCTCTCTGAAACTCCAGTGTTTGTAGAAGGCCCCGCTCAGGCGGGGCCTTTTTATTCAGGCTCAAGCGCCTCGGGTGACCAGCGCAATCTGCTCCTGCGCCCGCTCGGCGAAATACTCCAGCAACTCATCCAGGGTGTGCGGGTGGCTCTCGTTGGCACGGGTCAGGGCATACAGGGTAATGGGCAGGGCAGGATTCAACGGCCGCACCAGCGTTTGCGCCGAACCCTGGGCGGTAAACGGATCGATCAAGGCCAAGCCGGCACCGGATTCGACCATGGCCCGGGCCAGGGAGTAGGTCTGCACGCGGATGCTGATACGCGGCGCCGGCTCCAGGTTTTTCAGGTACTGGCCGACCTGGGCGGCCAGCGGATCGCTGCTGCTCAGGCCGATCAACGGCGCATCGGCCAGGGCTTCCAGCGCCAGCGGCAGGCCCTGGCTGTCTGCGCTCCAATAGCCCTTGGGGGCCAGTGCCACCAGCATGCCATGGGCCAGGGGCTGCACAGTCAGACCGGGGTGTTCGGGGTGGCGCAAGGTCAGGGCGACATCGATCTCGCGCATCAGCAACTGCTGTACCAGCTCGCGGCTGTGCAGGCTCGACAGTTCACACTCGGATTGCGGATGACGCTCGGCCCACTGGCGGATCACTGGCGGGAACAGCGACAGCGCCAACGCCGGTGTTGCCCCGATACGCAGGGTCATGCCCGGTTGCCGGCGCAGGCTGGCGGCCAAGCGCCGAACCGCTTCGACGCTGTCGCTGACCTTGTCGACCTCACGTTCCAGGGCCAGGGCCTCCGGGGTGATCTGCAACTTGCCACGCACCCGCAGGAACAACGGGAAGCCCAGCTGCGCTTCGGCGTGCTGGAGTATCTTCGACACCGCCGGCTGAGTGACGTGCAGCAACTGCGCGGCGCCGCTGATGGAGCCGGTCTGGCGGATGGCCTGGAACACTTCGATATGACGTAAGCGCATGGGGCAGCCCATAACCTTTGTTTATGGTCTGCCCATTTTTATTCATTATCGCCAGGCTGTCACCGGGCCTAGTCTGAAGGCCTTCAGATAGGTGGATGAAAGCACATGGCACAGCGAGTAACGGTCATCGGCGGCGGGGTCATCGGTCTGGCAACGGCTTACGCCCTGGTGCGCGACGGTTTCGCCGTTGACCTGATCGAGGCCCGCGAGAGCTTTGCGGCCGGCACCAGCTTTGCCAATGGCGGACAGTTATCGTATCGCTATGTCGCGCCGCTGGCCGATACCGGGGTGCCGCTGCAGGCGCTGGGCTGGCTGCTGCGCAGCGAATCGCCGCTCAAGCTGCGCCCGCGCCTGGACCTGGCGCAGTGGCGCTGGATGGGCGCGTTCATGGCGGCGTGCCGGACTTCGGTCAATCGCAGCAATACCGAGCACCTGTTGCGCCTGGCCTTGCACAGCCAGCGCACGCTCAAGCAATGGCGAGAGGACGATGGCCTGGACGGCTTTGCCTGGCGGCGCAACGGTAAGCTGGTGACCTTTCGCAACCGTGCAAGTTTTGATCGTGCCCGCCAGCACCTGCTCGACCCGCAAGGCCAGCAGGTATTGGACGCGCAGGAGATCCGCGCGCTGGAACCGGCCTTGGCCGATGCGCCATTCGTTGGCGGGGTGTTCACCGCTGATGAAGAGGTCGCCGATTGTCATCGTTTCTGCCTGGCCCTGGTCGAGCGCCTGCAGGCGTCGGGGCAATGCCGCTTGATGCTCGGGCAAACGGTGACGCGTATCTGTCATGGCAGCGGGGTGGTGCAGGGGCTGGAGCTGGGCGAGCAGCGCTTGCCGGTGGAGCACCTGGTGCTGTGTGCCGGGCACCGCAGCGCCAGCCTCGGCCTGCCGGGGCTGAAGCTGCCGATCTATCCGCTCAAGGGCTACAGCCTGACCGCGCCGATCAAGGCCGGCCAGCGGGCACCGCAGGTGAGCATCACCGACTACGACTGCAAGATTGTCTATGCCCGCCTTGAAGACCAACTGCGTATCGCTGCCATGGTCGATATCGTCGGCTTTGATGAATCGCTGGATCCGGCGAGATTGGCCAGCATGCGGCACTTGGCAATGGCGACTTTGCCCGATACCGCCGACTATCAACAGGCCCGCGAATGGGCCGGCATGCGCCCGGCAACCCCCAGTGGCGTACCGTTGCTCGGTGCCACGGCCTACCGCAACCTGTGGCTCAACCTTGGCCATGGTGCCCTCGGTTTTACCCTGGCCTGCGCCAGTGGCCAACTGTTGGCCGAACTGATCGGCGGCCGCGCGCCGTCAATCGACATGCACGGCCTGACCCCTCGGGCGGCCTGACCCGAACAAGAACAACAACCGCAAGGAGTGTCCCGATGTCGATTACCTGTTTGCACCGTCCTGCTCTGCTTGCCCTGTCATTGTGTTTCGCGCAGCCGCTTCTGGCTCAAACCCCTGCGCTCACTGGCAGCCTGAAGAAGATCGCCGAATCCGGCAGCATCACCCTCGGCTACCGCGACTCGTCCATTCCTTTTTCTTATGTGGGCGATCACAGCGGCAAGCCCATGGGCTATTCGGTCGACCTCGCGGCGGAAATCGTCAAGCACCTGCAGGCCAAGCTGGCGGTGCCGCAACTCAAGGTGCGCTACAACCTGGTGACCTCGCAGACGCGTATCCCGCTGGTGCAAAATGGCACCGTCGACCTGGAGTGCGGTACCACCGGGGTCACCGCCGAACGGCAGAAACAGGTGGATTTCTCCTATGGCTTTATCTTCGTCAAAGGCCAGCTGCTGACCAAAAAGGACAGCGGCATTCAGGGCCTGGATGACCTCAAGGGCAAGAATGTGGTCAGCACCGCCGGCACCACCAACGAGAAGTACCTGAAGAACTACAACCTGGAGCACAAGCTTGGCGCCTCGGTGATCAGCGCCAAGGACCACGGCGAAGCGTTCATGATGTTGCAGTCCGGGCGCGCGGCGGCGTTCTACATGGATGATGCGCTGCTGTACGGCGAGCGGGCCAAGGCGCGCAACCCCCATGACTGGATGGTGGTGGGTGAGGCGCAATCGAAGGAGATCTACAGCTGCATGGTGCGCAAGGGTGATGAAGGGTTGTTGGCGCTGGTCAACGAGGCGCTGGCGGATGTCTATCGCAGCGGGCGCATCGACGGGATCTACAACCGCTGGTTCCAGCAGCCCATCCCGCCCAACGGCCTGAACCTGGAGTTTCCGATGACCAGTGAATTGAAGGGGCTGATTGCCCAGCCCTCGAGTGAGCCGGTGCAGTAACGCCGCTCCTACAGGGTTGTGCAGTGTTCAGGCCATTGGCGGCAAGCGGCGTTTCACCGGGGTCTTCTTGACGATTGCGGTATTGGTCTCGGCATGGCTGTTGAGCTTGTCCAGCACGCTGTCCAGCGCTTCCATCGAGCGTACGTGCAGGCGCGCGATGAAGCAGTCATCGCCAGTCACCTTGTCGCATTCGGTGAACTCGGGGATGGCCATGATCTGGCGCTCCACCTCCTGCAGTTGCCCCGGCAGCGGCCGGACCCGGACGATGGCCTGCAACTGGTAGCCGAAACAGCGTGGGTCGATCTCCACCGTGTAGCCCTTGAGCACGCCACGTTCTTCAAGGCGGCGCAGGCGTTCACTGACGCTGGGTGCTGACAGCCCGCTCAACTGTGCCAGGGCCTTGAGCGAGCGCCGCGAGTCTTCCATCAGCGCCTTGATCAATAGTTGGTCGATATCGTCGGTCATACAGGTCTCGTTAGGCAAAAAGCGAAAGTTGCCTTGATAGTAAAGGTACAAAGTCAGTCTAGCCTGTTTTATCCGCTGGAAGGGTCGCCGCCACCATTGCCATAATTTGCCCATCGTCAAGGAGGTGAGTGATGGACAGTTCAATACGCCGTGGGTCGTTCGAGATGGTCGCCGCGATGCTGATTTCCGGGACCATTGGCTGGTTCGTGCTGGTGTCCGGGCAACCGGTGCTGGATGTGGTGTTCTGGCGCTGCGTGTTCGGTGCCGGGACCCTGTTGCTGATCTGCCTGGCCATGGGCTTTCTCAAGCCCAGTATCCTGACTCTGACCACCTTCGCCCTGGCCGTGCTCAGCGGCGTGGCCATCGTCGGCAACTGGGTGTTGCTGTTCGCCTCTTATTCGCGCGCATCGATTGCCATCGGCACCGCGGTGTACAACGTCCAGCCGTTCATGCTGGTGGGCCTGGCGGCGCTGTTTCTCGGTGAGAAGATCACCGTGCCGAAACTGTTCTGGCTGGGGGTTTCCTTTGTCGGGATGCTGGCGATCGTCAGTGCCCATGGCAGCCAGGGCGGCAGTGGCAACGACTACCTGCTGGGCATTGCCCTGGCCCTGGGCGCGGCGTTTCTCTACGCCGTGGCGGCGCTGATCATCAAGCGCCTGAGCGGCACGCCGCCGCACCTGATCGCGCTGATCCAGGTGTGCACCGGCATTCTCCTGCTGGCGCCCTGGGCGAACACCAGTGGCCTGCCAGGCGACGTCGGCGCGCTGGCCAGCCTGGTGACCCTGGGCATCGTTCACACCGGGGTGATGTACGTGCTGCTGTATGGCGCGATCCAGAAGCTGCCGACCGCCTTGACCGGGGCGCTGTCGTTCATCTACCCGATCGCGGCGATCTTCGTCGACTGGTTCGCCTTTGGCCATCGCCTTGAACCGCTGCAATGGCTGGGTGTGGCCGCGATCCTGCTGGCCGCGGCCGGCATGCAGCAAGGCTGGTGGTTCAAGCCTGCGCTCAAGGCGCCGGCGGTCAAGCCAGACTGACGGCTGCACGGTCGATCAGGGCTGCCACTTCGGCGGCCCTGGACACCAGCGAGGCATGGCTGGCCTCCAGCGTCAGCAACTCCTTGGGCTTGAGGCGTGCCGCCATGAATGCCTGGTTATCCGGGTGGATCATCCGGTCTTGGGCCGAGAGCTGATACCAACTGGGCTTGTGTTTCCACGCAGGCTCGCCGACGGGGTCACCGAAGGTGCTGGCCAGCGGCGCCTTCTGGGTCACGCTCATGATCAGCCCTTCATCCTTGCTCAGGTCCTGGCAAAAACTCTCATGCAGTTTGTCGGGTTTGATCCACAGGTAGCCATCGCCGTCCGGTTGCAGGTTGGCCGCGGCTTTTGGCGGGTTCTTGGCGGTGATGGCGCCGGGGCTTTCGCCGCTGTCCGGGGCAAAGGCGGCAATGTAGACCAGGCCGGCGACATTGGCCTGGTTGCCCATCTGGGTAATCACCGCGCCGCCATAGGAATGCCCGACCAGCAGCACCTTGCCGGGTATCGAGGCGACCATCTTGCGTGTACGTTCGGCGTCGTCGGCCAGCGAGGTCAGGGGCATTTCCACCGCATGCAGGTTGCGGTGGCCCAGGCGTGACAGTTCGAGGATGACCCGACTCCAATGGGCGGCGCCGCCCCAGAAACCATGGACCAGGACAATGGAAGGGGTGTCGCTCATGGCCGTTCTCCAGCGCGAAGGGTGGGAATGGCAGTGTAGATGCTCGTACCTGATCATGATGGATCCCGCCGCCACGCCAGTTCGGCGTGGCGGCAGGTCCGGATCAGTTCAGCCAGGGCAGGGCAGGGCCCTGGGGGACGATACGGGTCGGGTTGATGTGGTCGTGGGAGTAGTAGTAATGCAGCTTGATATGGGCCATGTCGATGGTGCGGTAGATTTCCGGGATGCGCACCAGGCGGCACAGGTACTCGTACAGCGCCGGGTACTCGCTCAAGGTCTTGAAGTTGGCCTTGAAGTGCACGTAGTACACCGCTTCATAGCGAATCAGGGTCGGCAGCAGGAACAGGTCGCTCAGGCTCAGCGTGCCACCGACCAGGTAGGGTTGCTTGCGCAGCCGGTTCTCCAGGGTATCCATGGCTGCGAAAAACTGCGCGAAGGCCTTGTCGTAGCTGTGCTGGTCGGGGGCAAAACCCATGTGGTAGACCATGCGGTTGATGTTGCTGTGCAACCAGCTGTTGAGCTCGACGATGTCGCAACTGGAGCGCTCCGGTACCAGATCCAGCGGCGTGCGCGCCAGTGGCAGCAGGCGGGTAGCCATCTGTAGCGCCAGCTCCGCCGAGTCGTTGTGGGCGATGCAGTCCTTGCGCCGGTCCCAGAGCACCGGCACTGACTGGTTGCCGCTGAAGTCCGGATGCGAGCGTTGGTACAGGGTCGATAGCAGCGTCACGTCCTTGTGCAGCGGATCCTGGTCGCGCTCATCGAACTCCCAGCCCTTGTCGTAGCGACGCGCCGCCACCGAGGTGACATCCAGCGCGTCGCCCAAGCCCAGCAGACTCTGCACCAGGTGCACACGGTGCGAAAACGGGCAGGCGTGGGAGATGTACAGGTGGTAGCGATTGGGCTCGGCCACCAGTTCACTGAGGATCAGCGCTTCACCCGCAGTATTGTCGTTCGCTTTGGACATGTTACCTCCCTTGCGCGGCAGCCAGGCTCAGGCGCGGGCGTGCGCCCATTGATTCGATGCTGTGTTGGATCTGCGAGCGGGCGGCAGCCAGGCCTTTGGCCAGGCTTTCCTCGCCCATGCCCAGGCCTTCGGCATAGATGAACTCGACACGCTGCAGGCCGATGAAACCCAGGGTTTGCGTGAGCCAGCCGGCCAGGCTGTCGCTGCTCTGGCTGTAGACGCCACCGCTGGTGTTGAGCACATGCACGGGCTTGTCGTTGATCAAGCCAACCGGTGCGCCATCGACGTAGTTGAAGGTGACGCCGGCACGCACCAGGTAGTCGACCCAGGCATGCAGGATCGACGGCGCACCGAAGTTGTAGCGCGGCAGGCCGATGACCACACGGTCGGCTTCCTGCAGTTCCTCGATCAGTTCATTCGACAGTTGCAGGGCGGCACTGGCCTCGGCGCTGCTGGCGTCGCCGCCGTACAGGGCATCCATGGTCACGGCGTTGAGATGGGGGATTTGCTGGGCATGCAGGTCACGGACGACGATAGAGGCTTCAGGAATCACCTCCTTGAGTTCAGTCAGGAAGTTGTCGACCAGTTGCCCGGAAAAGCCGCCGTCGGTTTTGATCGAAGAACGAATGACCAGTACTTTGTGATTCATTGTTTGAACTCTTGTGATGAGGGAGTCGCTAAAGTTTTTAACAATTGGCCGGACAAAAATAGCGCAGATATTCAGGTTCAAACTTCAAGGGTCTTCATGTATTTCCAGGCCGCCACGCAAACAGCCCGGTGGCGCAGGCAAGGGCGCCACCGGGCTGTTTGCCAACGCTATCGGCGCGGCTTTTACCACTGGTGCTTGAGACGAAACTTGGTCAGTTGTGCGCTGGCCACCTGGGTGCGGCTGCCGTCGGCATTGAGCCGCCAGGCGTCGGCCTGGGTGAAGATCAGGTTGCGACCGTCGCGGATCACCCGGGCCTGGAACTCCAGTTCGCTGTGCAACGGGCTGGCCGACATCAGCATGGTGTTGAAGCTACTGGTCAGGGCGTATTCCTCGGGGCCGAGGATCGGCAGGGTGGCGAGCATGCTGACGACATCGAGCATCGAATAGATCACCCCGCCATGCAGGGTGTGGCTGAGGTTGTCGATGGCCTCGGTGACCCGCAGGCGGCAGGTGCAGGCCCCAGGTGTCTGCTCCAGTAGTTCGAGCCCGCAGTAGCGCTGGTAGGCATGTTCGAGCAGCGCGCTGGAGTGGGCGGCGGCGTGTTCACTGATCTGATTCATGGTTGTGTTCCTTCACAGTTGCCGGGCAATGATTTCCAGCATGATTTCGTGGGTGCCGCCGCCGATGGCCAGCAGGCGGGCGTCGCGGTGAATGCGTTCGACGCTGTTGGGCGCCATGCAGCCGTGGGCGCCCTGTAATTGCACGGCATCGCGGGCAATGGTTTCCAGGGTCTGCACCGCGCTGTTCTTGGCAATGGCTACCTGATGGGCGCTCAACTGGCCGGCGGCCTGCAGGGTCACGCAGGCTTGCACGTAGTGGCGGCTGACGCTCAATTGCGCGTAGTGCTCGCTGAGGCGCTGGCGTATCACTGATTTTTCGATCAGTGCCTTGCCGCCGACCTGGCGCTGCTTGCACCAGGCGATGCTGTGCTGCAGGGCGATATCGGCCGAGGTACTGGCCATCACCGCCAGGTTCAGGCGCTCCTGTTGCAGGCTGCCCTGCAACAGGCGGCCGACACCGCCGGCCTTGGTCAGGCGCACCACCGGAGTGTTGTCGAAGCTCAGGTCGGCCAGGGGCAGGCAGCGCCAGCCCAGGCATTGGCGTGGTGTATGGCTGATACCGGCAGCCGTGGTGTCGACCAGGAACAAGGCCAGGCCGTCTTCGCAGTGGCCAACCAGCAACAGCCAGTCGGCCCGGGCACCGTTGCAGATGAACGCCTTGTGACCGCTCAGGCGGTAGCCGCCGGCATGCCGCTCGGCACGGCAGGTGAGGGCGTGCAGGTCGGAGCCGGCCTGGCTTTCGGTGATTGCCAGGGCGATGCTCTGGCGGCCATCGAGTACCGCCGGGATCAGCTCGGCAGCCAGTTCCGGGGCGCTGGCGTGTAGGGCCTTGAGGCTGACAAGGTGCGAACCCAGGCCCATGGTGATGCCCTGGGCACCACTGCGGGTCAGCTCTTCGACCAGAATTGCCAGGCGCTGTGGATCGTCCGGCAACACGGCGTTGCTATGGCCCAGGTTGAGCAACCCGGCCTCGCCGGCCTGCTGATTGAGCCGCGGCGGGTAGGCCCCGAGCTCCTCCCACTGCGCCACGTAAGGGCTGATGTGCTCGTTGACAAAAGCACGCACGTCGTTGCGAAAGACTTCGCTCATGCTCGTTCCTCAGAAGACGGTGGTTTGGGCCAGGTCATGGAAGCGGTTGACGATCGGCAGGATGCGCGCCGGGGTGACCGCACTGTCTTCCTCGAAGTAGTACAGGTCGGTCATGTCGCGCATCACTTCCAGCATCACCCGCGAGCGTTCGGCAGCGCGCACCTGGTAACGCTGCAGGGCGGCATCGAGGCTGTCGTCGCACAGACCGATCAGGGCCTGGGCAAGCATGAAGCCATTCTCAAGACCCAGGGTCAGGCCATAGCCGAGGGTCGGCAGCATGGCGTGAATGCTGTCGCCGAGCATCGCCACCCGGCCGTTGTGCCAGCGCCCGGCACCGGTCAGGGCCATCATCTTGTGGGTGAGGATCTGTTCGTGCGGGGTGCGCTCGATCATCCGCAGAATGTCCGCGGGCAGGTCGGCGAACAGCTTGAGCAGGCCTTCACGGTCATGCAGTGGCTGGTCATGGTGCTGGTAGGCGGCGAACCAGTAGCGGTAGGGGCGGTCGGCCGCCAGCGGGTAGGTGACCACCCGCGAGAAAGCCGAGGTGAAGATCTGGCAGCGGTCGTCGTGCAGCAGCGGCGAATCGAACTCGACCATGCCGCGGCTGGCCACCAGGCCCGTGTCGTAGGGGCGCAGACCGGGTTCCAGGCACTGGCGCACGGTGGAACCGACGCCGTCGCTGCCGATCACCAGGTCAAAGTCCTGCTGATGGCCGTTGCTGAAGTGCACCCGGGCCCGGTCGCCGAGGTTGTCGATCCGCTCGCAGCCCATTTCATAGCGCACCTGGTCGGCGCCGAGCTTTTCGCGCAGCAGGCCGAACAGCTCGCTGCGTGGAAACATCACCGCAGGCGCCGGAATCTCCAGCCCGGTGGGGCGCACCGGTTGGCTGTGGATCAGTTGGCCATCGCGACCGTGGGTATCCAGGTACTCGATGGCTTTGCCGTGCCGCATGAACTCACGGTCATTGAACAGAAAGCGCAACACCTGCACGCCTTGGGGCCAGACATAGATCCCGGTACCGGCATCCCGCGGCCCGTGACTGCGCTCGTACACTGTGCAGTCCAGGCCGAAGCGCTTGAGCATGAGGGCGCAGGCCAGGCCATTGAGGCCTGCGCCAATGATCGCGATCTTCATGCCGCCACCCCTGCATCCAGCGGGTTCCAGTGCTGGCCGGTCATGCGGTAGCGACGTTGCAGCAGGCACAGGCTCGTCAGTTCCATCAGCATCGGGTCGAGCAGGCCCTGCTCCTGGGCCGACAGGCTTGGCAGCTGGTTGAGCAGGCTGCGCACCTTGGCCGCGTCGAAGAACGGCAGGGCGTCCAGGTCGCTGCTGTTGAGGGTGTCCTGCACCAGTTGGTACAGGCGCCCTTGTTGCTGCAGGGTTGCCGGTGGCGCGCGGAAGTAGTGCTTCTTGCGTTCGTACAGGGCGGTTGGCAGGTAAGGACGCATGGCTTCGCGGAAGACGAACTTCTCGGTGGCGCCACGGACTTTCATCCATACCGGCATCTGGCAGGCCAGCTCGACCACGTGGTGGTCCAGCAGCGGCACCCGGCCTTCGATGCTGTTGGCCATTTCCATGCGGTCACCAAGGGTGGTGAGGACAAAGTTGGGCAGGTACGACTTGGCCCACAGGTACATCGAGTTGTGCACCGGGTCGCGGTCTTGCAGCTTGCTGTGATCAAGGCGATCGAAGAACTGGCGGTACGGGTCGATACCGGCAAACTGCTCGCGGAAGTCGGTGCGGTACAGGCCTTCCAGGGCCTTGAACCAGCCCGCCTGGTTGTCCAGCCAGGACACCCCGTGCTTGAGCTGATTGACCATCCAGTGGATGTCCTGGGGCATGTGCGCGCCGGTGTAGCCCTGTTCGTTGTCCTTGATCCGCTGGCGCAGCAGGCTGATGACCTTGGGGTCTTGCTGCTCGTTGTTGTACAGCAGCATGTCGCGACGAAAGTGCGGGTAGCCGGCGAACACTTCGTCGGCGCCTTCGCCGGTCAGTACCACCTTCATGCCGGCCTTGCGGACTTCGCGGCTGAGGATGTACTTGGCCACGCCGTGGGCGTTGAAGAACGGTGTTTCGTTGTGCCACAGCGCCTGTTCGAAGTTGTCCGCCAGGTGGTCCTGGGTAATTTCGATGGTGTGGAAGCGCGCATTGTTGTGTTCAGCGGCCATGCGCGCAAAGCGGTTCTCGTCGTAGTCGTCCATGTCGGTGAACGACAGGTTGAAGGCATCCAATGGCTCGCCGTGCAGTTTGGTGGCGATCCCGAGCATGGCCGAGGAATCGATGCCACCACTCAGGTACACCCCCATCGGGACATCGGCGCGCAAGCGCAGGCGCACCGATTCTTCGATGGCTTCGCGAACCGCCTGGATCATCCCGGCTTCGTCGGCAGGTGCCACGGCGTCACGGCGGGCGAACTCCATGTCCCAGTAGCGACCGCTGTGCAGGCCGCCGTGGTCGACCATGATCCAGCAGCCGGGCTGCACGCTGCGCACGCCTTTGAACAGCGTGTGGTCGCGCAGATAGAAGGCGCGGCTGGCGTAGGCGTTCTCGTCCCAGGCAGCGCTGACACCGGCGGCCAGCAGGGCCTTGATCTCCGAGGCGAAGTACCAGTTGCCCTCGTGCTGGGCGTAGAACAGCGGCTTGATGCCCAGGCGGTCACGCACGGCCAGCATCAGCCGGCGCTGGCGGTCGAACAGCAGCAGGGAGAACTCGCCGCGCAGGCGGTTGAGTCCGGCCAGGCCCGAGCGGCGGTACAGGTGCATGGCGATTTCGCTGTCCGAGGCGGTCTTGAAGGTGGCGCCGTCGGCTTCCAGTTCGGCGCGGATGCGTTCGTGGTCGTAGAACTCACCGTTGACCACGATCACCAGGTCGCCTTCATCGGCAACGATCGGTTGCATGCCATTGTCCAGGCCGATGATGCTCAGCCGGGTATGGCCGAGCACCGCGTGCTCACCCGGGTCACGCCAGAGGCTGTGCTCGTCCGGGCCACGGTGATTGATCGCAACCAGGGCGTCGAGCACCGCCTGGTCAGGTACGTTGTGACGATTGGACTGATATACACCGATAAAACCACACATGACAAAATCCTTTTTGAATGAGGTCGGGCGTCGCCATCGGGCGGCTCCGGGGTGCGGGGGCAGATTCACCCGCACGGTGTCAGGGTTCACTCCAGCCAGTCAGGCCGGGTACGACTGAAGAAAGCGTTGAGTCCGTGCTGGCCTTCGTCCGAGGTCCGCAAGCGGGCGATCAGCCGCAGGTTCTCCGGCTGTTCTTCGAGCAGACCGTCCTGTCGGCCCAGGCGCAGGAGCATGTGCTTGACCGCACGGCTGGCCTGCGGGCCGGTCTGCAGGAGCAGGCCCAGCCAGCGGTCGCGGCAACTCTCGAGCACCTGCTGCGGTACCTGCTTGTGCACCAGTTGCAGCTGCACCGCGCTGTCGCCGTCGAAAATCTCCGCCGAAAGCATATAGCGCCGCGCCTGGCGCAGACCCATGGCGCGCACCACATAGGGGCTGATCATCGCCGGGGCCAGGCCCAGGCGCGCTTCACTGAAGGAGAAGCGCGTCTGATCGGCTGCCAGCACGTAGTCGGCACAACACAGCAGGCCCAGGGCACCACCGAACACCGAACCCTTGGCGACGACGATGACCGGTACCGGGAAGTTGTCCAGGCGTTGCAGGACTGCGGCCAGGAGGCCGGCATCCTTCAGGTTCTGGGCTTCGCTGAAGGCCAGGCTGCGGCGCATCCACTCAAGGTCGGCGCCGGTGCAAAAATGCTCCCCGGCACCATCCAGTACCAGGGCCCGCAAACCAGAGCGGCTGGCCAGCTCGTCCAAATGCCCGGTCAAGGCCTGCATCAGGCTTTCATTGAGGGCATTGCCGGCATGTGGACGGTTCAGGGTCAGGCAGGCAACCGTTGGCTGTAGCCAGCTCAGAAGCGCTTCGCTCATGGTCTAGCTCGCCATCTGCAGTTGCTGGGCGGTGCTTTCGTACAGGCGGCGGTAGCCTTCGGCGCCGCAGTAGCGGAAGGCGCCGGTGGTTACCCGTGGGGTGCTGTAGTCGGCGCTGGCCGGCTGGTTGTTGCCGTAGAACCAGTCGCTGTACTGGGCGTGGCTCAGGCGGGTGCGCTGGGCGAGCATGCGGGCATGCTGCTGGCGCCGCGAGTGGGCCTGGTAACCGTTGACCACGGTGGCGCTGAAGAATTCGCCAACGCTGCCCGAGCCATAGCTGAACAAGCCGATGTGCTGGCCGCTGAGGTCTTCCTCGGTCTTGTCCAGCAGCGACAGCAGGGCGATGTACAGCGAGGCGGTATAGCAGTTGCCGATGGCTTTGCCATACAACTGGCTGGTGCTGTAGGCCTTGTCGCCGAGCGCCATGGCGGCTTGCGGTTCGATAGTCTCGAATACCGAGAAGGCCTTTTTCGCCATCTTGGTGAACGGCTGGTGGAAGCACAGGTAGCTGATGTCGCTCAGGGCCAGGCCGCCATCGGCGCGGTAGTTCTGCCAGGCGTGTTGCAGCGACTCGAGGTAGACGTCGATCGACAGTTTGCCGTCTACCAGCGCGGTGCTACGGTAGTTCGGCCGCCAGAAGTCCATGACGTCCAGGCTGTAGCGGCCCTGGTGCGGGTGGATCTCCAGCAGGCGCGGGTTTTCGCCGACGATCATCGCCACGGCGCCGGCGCCCTGGGTGCATTCGCCCTCGGAGTTCTGCTCGTAGCGGGCGATGTCGGTGGCGATCACCAGGACCTTTTCCTGTGGCCGCTGGCGTACCAGGGCGCAGGCCATCTGCAGGCCGGCGGTGGCGCCGTAGCAGGCCTGCTTGAACTCCACCACCCGGCAATCGGCGCGCAGGCCGAGCAGGCTGTGGACGAACAGACCGGCCGATTTCGACTGGTCGATCCCGCTTTCGGTTGCCAGGATCACCGTGGCGATGCTGGCCCGGGTCGCGTTGTCAATCAACGGCAGCGCGGCGTTGGCCGCCAGGGTGACGATGTCTTCGTCAGGGGCGGGGACGGCCATGAATTCCTGGCCAATGCCCACCAGGTATTTATTCGGGTCGATATTATGCCGCGCGGCAAGTTCATCGAGTGAAAAGAAGTGCTCCGGTACAAACAGCCCAATATCGTCAATGCCGATTTTCATGTGTATACCCAGTTTATTATTCGTTCGAGAAGTTGCTGATACACGCCCGGTTGTTGTTCTCCGGTGCCGACTTATCCAGTTGCAAGTGGCGATTGAATTATTGCGGCTGAAGGTTCAATCAGGAAAAGCGAATTATTCAGATAGGAATCATGAGGGGGGTTCATGGGTTGGTGATTGTTGCTTTTTTATGTCCGTTTGCCCCCGGGTAAAGGCTCTGGTTGCTATTCGTGATTCGCTTGATGGCTTTGTAACGGGCAGGCTAAAGCCTCGCGCAAGCACGAAGAAAAGAGTACCCGATAAAAACAAAGTTTCTTTATTTTTCCAGTTTGTCCGACAGTTGGGTGTTAGTTAAATAATCGGCTGGTGCCGTCGGAAGGTCGCTTTATGGCATGTTTATGCCGCTGCAGGTAGGCGTTGATTACGCAGTTGGCGATCGCCTTAGTTGCCCGTGATTTATCCGTGAGGTTCATCGCCTTCTCCCAGAAGGTCAGTGTTCTTCCATGATTGAATAAACGGCTGCATGTTCAGTTGTCGCATGAAGGCGTCTGCCGGGAAAAGTGAATTAAGTAGCGTTGATCCGGTCACCCGCTTCATGTATTCGCCGTGGCTGTGGTACAACCCCCGGGTGGCGTCGTTGACGCCCCGATGCCGGTCATACAAGGAGGTAGGCATGTTTTCCAAGATCAGTCTCGATCAGTGGCGCGCGTTCGTGTCGACCGTGGAGTGCGGTGGGTTTCAGCAGGCTGGCGAGCACATGTACAAATCCCAGTCGGCGATCAGCCACTCGGTCAATCGCATGGAGATGCTGCTGGGCCAGGAACTGTTCATCATCGAAGGGCGCAAAGCTGTGCTGACCCCGTTGGGCAAGGCCCTGCTGCCCCAGGCCAAGCACTTGCTGGGCGCGGCGCAGAAGCTTGAACACCTGGCCAACCAGTATCAGCCGGGGCTGTTCACCGAGCATGCGATGGCAGTCGATGTGTTGTTCCCGATCGAGTTGCTGCAGCAAGGGTTGCATGAGTTTTCGTCCACCTTCAAGGATCACCGCATCCGTTTGTATGAAACCGCGTTGTCCGGTGCCCGCGAGCTGCTGGAAGACGGCAAAGTCGAGCTGGGCATCGCCAGCAGCCTGCCGTCCGGTTACCTGCAGGAGTTCCTGCTCAACGTCTCGCTGATCTGCGTGGTGGCGGCCGACCATCCACTGGCGTTGGTCGAGGGCGAACTGAGCCTGGACGACATGAAGACCCATCGTCAGGTGGTGATTCGCGACTCGGGTACGCGCAATTCACAGAACAGTGGCTGGCTCGGCACCTCCCAGCGCTGGACGGTGAGCAGCCTTGCCGCCGCCAAGATCTTCGTCGATCGCGGCCTGGGTTTTGCCTGGTTGCCGGAGCATGTGATCGCCGACGAGCTTGCCGACGGGCGCTTGCGCCGGGTGCCGTTGCAGCACCAGCGCGAGCGTGAAGTGCCGATGTACATGGGCTATGCCGAAGAGTTCAAGCACAGTCCGGAGGTGCGGCTGATGGCTCAGATCATTCGTCAGCTGTGCCAGCGGCAAAAGGAAGGCATCCAGGGCTGACCGGATAGCGGCCTGGTTCAGCTCTGGCGGGCCAGGTCGGTGGGCAGGAAATCCTTGTCCGGGTCGTAGTCGGGTTTGAGGTACTGGGCCAGGCTCTGCAGGTCGCCGGGGTTGAGGCTGCCGGCTTCGAGCTTGAGGCGCAGGCCATTGAGGATGTAGCCGTAGCGGGCGATGTTGTAGTCGCGCACGGCGTTGTACAGATCACGCTGGGCATCAAGGATGTCGACGATATTGCGGTTGCCGACCTCATAGCCAGCTTCGGTGGCCTTGAGCGAGCCCTGGCTGGAAATGATGGTCTGGCGCCGCGCCCGTACCTGCTCGACATCGCTGTTGACCGCGCGAAAGGCGTTGCGCGAGCGCTCCACCACTTCCCGTTGCAGGCTGGTCTGGTCATATTCGCTCTGGTCCAGGCGATGACTGGCCTGGCGCACCCGCGAGCTGGTGCCGCCGCCACTGAAAATCGGCAGTTTGAAGTGCACCATCAGCGTACTGTCGCGCTGGTTGCCCGAGCGCTGGCCAAAGTGGCTGGGGCTGTCCATCAGGTCACTGTCGCCTTCGGCATAACCCAGCGCCAGGTTGAGGGTCGGCAGGTGCTCGGCCTTGCTGCTGCGCAGGGTCTGCTCGGCAACTTGCAACTGCGATTGGCTGGCACGCAGGCGCAGGTTCTGGCTCAGCGCCTTGTCGACCCAAAGCTCGACCTGATTTGGCGACGGCGCCACCACCGGCAGGCTGTGGCGGATGCCGATCAACGGCGGCTGCGCTTGCCCGGTCAGGCGCATCAGGGCCTGGTAGGCATCGTCGCTGCGCCGCTGGCTGTCGATCAGGTTGGCGTTGGCCCGGTCGAAGCTGGCCTGGGCCGAAAGCACGTCGTTCTGGTCGGAGAGGCCGGCATCGAAACTCAGGCGGGTCTGGCCCAGTTGGCGCTCGAAGGCACGCAACTCGGCCTTGGTCGCGGCGAGGTTGTCCTCGGCCAGCAGGGTGTTGAAGTAGGCCTCGGCGGTGCGCAGGATCAACTGCTGCTGAAATGCCGAAAAGTCCAGCTCGGCCTGTTCGCTTTCAGCCTGGGCGGCCTTGAAGGTGAACCAGCGCGAGGCGTCGAACAACGGCTGGTTGAGGGTCAGGCGGTACAGGCTACCACTGCGTTCTTCGACGTCATGGCGGTCGCTGCGGCGATTTCCGGCATCGGCCTCCAGGGCTACCTGCGGCAGCAGTTCGGCGCGTGCCTGGGGCATGTTTTCCTGGCGCGCCAGGTAGTTCTCGCGAGCGGCGGCCATTTCGCTGTTATGCGCCACCACCTGGGTGTACACCGACATCAGGTTGCTGCGGCTGGCCTCTTCGGCCTGGGCCAGCGGCGCCAGGATCAGCAGGGCGAGGATTGACTTTCGAAACATGTGTGGCTCTCTTTTTTGCCAAGCCGGTCCCGCAGCGGCCCTCAGGGCCACCGGGGAAGGCGGATGGAAGCAGGCGGGCACGGCGAGGCCATACCCGGTTCAGGTCAGGCCAGGGCGCTTACGTCGGCCAGCTCCTGGTGACGTGGCGATTCACTGGCGGCGCGGTGGTCCTTGGCCAGCAAGGAGTACACGGTCGGCAGGATGAACAGGGTGAACAGGGTGCCGATCAGCATCCCGACCACGATCACCAGGCCCAGGCTGAAGCGGCTGTGGGCACCGGCGCCGCTAGCCAGCAGCAGTGGCACCAGGCCGACGACCATGGCGGCGGTAGTCATCAGGATCGGCCGCAGGCGGATCTGTGCGGCACGTTCGATGGCACTGCGGCGGTCGAGCTGTTCAGCCTGCTGCAGTTCATTGGCGAACTCGACCATGAGGATGCCGTGCTTGCTGATCAGGCCGATCAGGGTCACCAGGCCGATCTGCGTGTAGATATTCACCGTGGCATAGCCCAGGTACAGCGGGATCAGCGCGCCGCAGATCGACATCGGCACACTGATGAGGATAACCAGCGGGTCGCGCAGGCTTTCGAACTGCGCCGCCAGCACCAGGTAGATGACCAGGATGGCGAAAATGAACGTCACCACGAGGGCGCTGCCCTCCTGGACGAACTGGCGGGCATCGGACAGCCAGTCATGGCTGAAGCCTACCGGCAAGCTGTCGGCCTGGGTGCTGAGGAACTGCACCGCATCACCGATGCTCACCCCCGGGGCCGGCACGGCCTGCAGGGTGGCCGAGTTGAGCTGGTTGAACTGGGTCAGCTTGTTGGCTTCGATCGACATGTCGAAGCTGACCAGGGTCGAGAGCGGGATCTGTGCGCCATTAGCCGCTTTCACGTATTGTCCGACCAGCATTTCGGCAGACATGCGCTGATTGCGCAGCACCTGGGGAATCACATCATAGGAGCGGCCGTTGAGGGCGAAGCGGTTGATGTAGTTTTCGCCCACCAGCACCGCCAGGGCGTCGCCAATGGCCTGCATGCTGATACCCAGGTCGTTGGCCTTGTTGCGGTCGATGCTGATGTTGACCAGCGGGCTGTTGAAGTCCAGGTCGCTGTCGACCACGGCGAACAGGCCGCTGGCCATAGCCGCTTGCTTGATCTTCTCCATTGCCTCGAACACCACCCGGTGTTCCTGGGAACTCTGGATCACCATCTGCACCGGCAGGCCACCCGTGGAGCCTGGCAACGACGGCAACTGGAAGGCGAAGATGCTCACCCCCTCGATTTCGCCGACGGCTTTCTGGATTTCGCCCTGCAACTGGTCCGCGCTGCGCTCGCGCTCTTCCCAGACGCTCAGGTTGGCACCGCCGAAGGCTGTGCGCGGGCCGTCATTGCCGTTGACCACCCAGGTGATGTCGGTTTCCGGGAAGCTGGCGAACAGCCGGTCCATTTTCATGGCATAGACTTCGGTGTAATCGATGTTGGCGTATTGCGGCGCCTTGGCCACCGCCAGCACCTGGGCCTGGTCTTCGCCCGGCGCCAGTTCGCGTTGAGCGCCCAGGTACAGCACCGGCAGGCTGATGAATACCGCCGCCGCCAGCACCAGGGTCACGCTACGGTGGTGCAGGGAGACGTCCAGCAGGCGCCGGTAGCCATTGCCCAGGCGCTGGAAGAAGCGTTCGGCGGCGCGCGCCATGGGACCTTCATTGACCTGGCGGCTGAGCAGAAACGAACTCATCACCGGCGACAGGGTCAGGGCCACCACCCCGGACACTACTACTGCCCCGGCCAGGGTAAAGGCGAACTCCTTGAACAGCGCCCCGGTCAGTCCGCCCATCAGGCCGATAGGCGCATACACCGCCGCCAGTGTCAGGGTCATGGCAATCACCGGCCCGGCGATTTCCCGCGCACCGACCAGCGCCGCATGCAGGGGCGACTTGCCCGACTCGATATGACGGTGGACGTTCTCCACCACCACGATCGCATCGTCCACCACCAGGCCGATGGCCAGGACCATGGCCAGCAGGGTCAGCAGGTTGATGCTGAAGCCGAACAGGCTCATGATCGCCGCCGCGCCGATCAGCGACAGCGGGATGGTCACCAGCGGAATCAGCACGGTGCGCAGCGAACCAAGGAACAGGAAGATCACCACGGCGACGATAATCACCGCCTCGACCAGGGTCTTGAGCACTTCGTCGATCGATGCCTGGATGAACCGCGCTACCTCGAAGACGATGTTCGCGGTCATGCCCGGGGGCATGTTTTCGCGTATCTGCGGCATCAGGTCCTTGACCCCCTGGACGATGGTCAGCGGGTTGCCGGTGGGGGTCGGGTGCAGGCCGATGAACACGCTCGGTTCGCCGTCCATGATGCCGCTGGTGTCAAAGGATGTGGCGCCCAGCTCGGCGGTGCCGATATCGGCGAGGCGGATCAGGGTGTCGCCCTGGGTCTTGACCACCATCTGGCGAAACTGCTCGACACTGGTCAGGTCGGTGTTGACGTTGATGTTGGCCGAGACGTACTGGCCCTTGGTCTGGCCGGCGGCGGCCTGGAAGTTGTTCTTGCGGATCGCTTCGGCGACATCGCTGGCGGAGATGTTGCGCGCCGCCATGCGTGCTGGGTCGAGCCACAGGCGCATGGCCAGTTTTTGCCCGCCGAGGATCTGCGCTTCGGCAACGCCGTCCACCGAGGCGAACAGCGGTTGCACCACCCGCGAGATGTAATCGGTAATTGCTGGCAGGCCGATGTCCTTGCTGGAGAAACCGACATAGATCACCGCCGTGCCTTCACCCGAGGACTTGGCAATCACCGAGTCATAGGCGCCTTCGGGCAGTCGGTATTTGACCTGATTGACCGCGGCCATGATCTCGGTAAGGGCCTTGTTCGAATCGGCGTTGAGCTTGAGGCGGATGCTGATCACGCTCTTGCCCTGGGTCGAGGTCGAACTCAGGTAGTCGACGCCGTCGACCGAGGCCACCGCCTGGGCGATCGGCTGGGTGACGAAGCCTTGCATCAGCGAGGAGCGCGCCCCCGGGTATTCGGTGCTGACGGTAATGGTCGCGCTTTCCAGTTGCGGATACTGGCGGATCGGCAGGTTGAGCAGAGCCAGCAGCCCGAGCATGACGATCATCGAGCAGACGACCAGCGTCAGCACTGGCCGACGGATGAACAGGTCAGTGAATTTCATAGCGGAACAAGTCCCTTTCAAAGGCACGCAGAGTGCCGGTCGGCGTTACAGTTGCTGCGCCACGTCGGGTTTCTTCAGGTCGCTGGCGGCCATCGCATCCTGGGTCAGGCGCACCGGCATGCCGTTGCTCAGGCGGATCTGCCCGGAGACCACCACGCGGTCATTGGCGTTGATTGCATCGAGCACCACCACGCGGTCATTGCGCCGTGCGCCGAGCTTGACGAACACCTGCTCGACATTGAGCTGGCCGTTGTTTTCGCGCAGGACGAACAGCGAATTGCCGTAGGCGTTGTAGCTGATCGCGGTTTCCGGAACGCTGAGCACGTCGGCCAGGCTAGGCAGCTCGACACTGACATTGGCGAACATGCCGGGCTTGAGCAGCAGATCGGGGTTGTCCAAGGTCGCCTGGACCTGCATTGAGCGGGCACCAGGGTCGATCTGCGGCTCCAGGGTGGTGACCGTGGCCTGGAACGAGCGCTGCGGCCAGGCATCGACCTTGAGGTTGATCAACTGGCCAGGTTGCAACTGGGCGGCAGCCTGTTCCGGCAGCGAGAAGTTCACGTACAGGCGTGACAGCTGGGTCAGGGTCACCACGCTGTCGCCGGGGCTGAGGTACTGGCCCAGATCGACCTTGCGGATACCCAGCACGCCGGCGAACGGTGCGCGCAGGGTTTTCTGGCTGATCACAGCCTGGACCCGGGCAATCTCGCCACGCACCTGGTCGTAGTTGGCCTGGGCCTGGTCCAGTTGCGACTGGGTCGAGGCCAGCAATAGCACCTTGCGCGTGCGCTCCAGGGCCAGCTTGGCGTTTTTCGCCTGGGCCTGGAGCTTGGCCAGGTCACCCTGTTCCGGGCCGTCGTTGAGCTTGAGCAGTACCTGGTTGGTGCTGACTGCCTTGCCGGCGGTGAAGTTGAGTTCGACGATACGCCCGCCGACTTCCGGTGACACCTGTACCTGCTGGACCGCGGCCAGGGTGCCGACACTCGACAGCACCACCGGCATCGGCCCCGACTGGACATTGGCCACCGCCACCGGGGTTGCTGGCGCCGCACTCGGCGTCGGTGCGCTGGTATCACTGACGCCACTCGGCGACCAGACCATGAAGGCTGCCGCCAACATGGCGACGGCGCTGCCCGATCCTACCCAGTAGCGCGCTTTCATTGCAGGGCTCCTTGTGGCTGGGCGGCCAGTTCCTGGCGAATCTTGCCGAGCGACTCACGCAGTTGTTCAAGCCCCAGGGCGCCCGGGATCAAGTAACGGTCGGCGACCACCAGCGAAGGCACCGAGCTGATGCCCAGGTGGCGGCCCAGGTGCAGGTCCTGTTCGAGCAGGGCATGGGCATCGTGCTCGAAACTGTGGGCAAAGGCCTGCGGGTCGAAGCCGGCTTCGGCGGCAATCGCCAGCACCGTGGCCTGGTCGCCGATGTTGCGGCTTTGCACCAGGTGCGCCAGTTGCAGGCGGTCGAACATCAGTTCGTGAGCCGCATTGCCACCCAGGGCGTTGGCGGTCTGGCAGGCGCGAGCGGCCAGCAGGCCGTTGGGGTATTCGAACGCTTGCTGGCGCATGCCTTCGATGTTGATGCGTTTTTCATCCTCGGCGCGGGCGCAGGCTTGCCAGTGCCCGAGGATGGTGTCCTTGGCCTGTGGCATCGAGCCGAAGCGTTCGATCATCGCTTCTCGGCTGGTTTGCAGGATGAAGGTGCGGTGCTGGATATCCAGGTCGAGTTCGGCTTGCAGGTGCTTGAGCCGTGGGGCAAGGACGAAGCACCAGCCGCAGACGACATCGTGGAAAAATTCGACTTTCAAGGAAGACATGGTAGTGACCCGATAGCAGGAGGGATGGAGGCACTATCCACAGCGGCTGCGGGAGAAAAAAGCGACAAAAGTGCAGCTAACCCTCCCATCCCCTTCATCGATGGCCGAACGGCCAGCCAGCACGGGCCGGGCAGGGTAGAATAGGCCGCTTTACCCGATTGAATCCGCCCATGACCTCTGTGATCGACACCCTCCAGCAGCACCTGCTCGCCGCCCTCGCCCCGGCGCCGACTGAAACCCAGCGCCTGTTCCACGGCCGCGGGCGCTGCTGGCCGGGCCTTGAGCAGATCACTGTGGACTGGCTGCAGGGCGTGCTGCTGGTGTCACTGTTTCGCGAGCCGCCCGAAGGCCAGTTGCCAGCGCTGGAGCAGATGCTCCTGGCCCTGGCCGAGGCGCCGTGCTGGCCCGGTCAGGCCATTCTGATCCAGCATCGCTATCTGCCGGACAGCCCCGGTCAATGGCTGCTGGGCACACCTAGCGAGCATTGGCTGATCGATGAAGACGGCCTGCGCTACCAGCTGGACCTGGGCCTGAAGCAGAACACCGGCTTGTTCCTCGACATGCGCTATGGCCGGCGCTGGGTGCGCGAGCAGGCGGCGGGCAAGCGCGTGCTCAATCTGTTCGCCTACACCTGTGGTTTTTCGCTGGCGGCGATTGCCGGCGGCGCCGAGCAGGTGGTCAACCTGGACATGGCGCGTTCAGCGCTGAGTCGCGGCCGGGATAACCATCGGCATAACGGCCATGACCTGGGCAAGGTGAGTTTTCTCGGCCATGAGTTGTTCAAGTCGTGGGGCAAGGTACGCAAGTCCGGGCCCTACGACCTGATCATCATCGACCCGCCAACCTTCCAGAAAGGCAGCTTTGTCCTGACCCAGGATTACCGCAAGATCCTGCGGCGCTTGCCGGAACTGTTGAATGACGGCGGCACCGTGCTGGCCTGCGTCAACGACCCGGCCATCGGCCCGGACTTTCTCATCGAAGGCATGGCTGCAGAAGCCCCGGGGCTGGCCTTCGTCGAACGCCTGGCCAACCCGCCGCAATTCCCTGACAGCGATCCGGCGGGTGGCTTGAAGGCGCTGGTGTTCAAATCCCGCTAGGCAGGGCCTACTTGCCTAACCTCCGCCAGCCCAGTACCACACCACTGACACTCAGCAGCAGCCCGCCCAGGCTGCAGGCGATCATCCAGGCATCCCACAATGGCCGCTGCTGCAGCAGCGGCAGCCAGTCCCAGCTGTGCAGCAGCGAGAACAACCAGCGCGATGCGCGCCGGGGCCGGTCCAGTACACCCAGCACCTCGCCGGTGAACAGGTCCAGGTGCAGCCAGGTCCGCTGCGGGTCGGCAAAGCGGATACGTAACACCGGCAAGCGTTTTTCCAGGTGCCCGAGCATGCTCTGCTCGGCCCTGGCGTAGTAGTAGAAGTCATAGGCTTCAAGCTGCTCACTGTGCATCTGGCCCTGAGGCAAGATCGCTTGCGCGGCGCGCTCCAGCACTTCCCGCGGCAGGCGCTCCAGCACCTGGCCGTCGGCCATCGACAGCACCCGCGTACGGCCAGCACTATCATGACCGACCAGATACCCGCTGCCGGCGATCAAGCGCCATTCAAGCTCACGGGCCTTGAAACCTTGCTGCTCAAACCGCGCCAGTGCCTCGCTGGCCGAGACCGGCAAAGCCGCCGCCGTCAACGGCCCGCCCTGGTACGCCGCAACGTTCAGCGGCGCCGAACTGCTGAACAGCCGCCACGGGTTCATCGACATCAAACCGCTGAAGATCCAGGTGATTGCCAGCACGCCGAACAGCAAGCCGCCGATATGGTGCCAGCGGGCGAAGCCCCGGTAGGGTGAGCGCGAGCCACTGCGGTAGGGCTTGCGCAGGCGCCAGCGGAGGATGCCGATCACCGCGCCGAGCAGCGCCATCAGCGTGGCGGCTAGCGATAGGTAGATCACCATGTTGCTCCACACGCCATCCATACCGACGCCACGCAGCGGGTACAGCCAGTGCAGCCAGGCGCCGACCAGGTTCCAGCCGCGCTCCAGGGCGCTTGCATCGCGCACCACTTCGCCGGTTTTGCCGGAGATGTACAGCAGCGTGCGCTCGGCATCGTCGAGCTGCACCCGTTGCAGCGGGCGCTCGGCGTCGAGGGCGCGGGAGTGGCTCCACAGGTCCTCGATCACCGCGCCGGCATAACGGGCCGTCGCCTGCGGGTCGTATTGACGCGCGCTGGCAAGGGCCTGCTCGCGATCGATCGCTTGCAGGCGCTGACCGCTGCGGGCATCCACCGCCACACTGGGCCGATCCGGATAGCTGAGCAGGTAGCGCGGCGCCCCGGCCACCATGCTCAGGCGGATGCTTGCCGGGTTGCGCTCGGCATCGGCACTGCGCAGGGCAGTGCCGAGGTCGACGCAGCAATCCTGCAGGCGCAGCGGCGGCAGGTGAGCCAAGTGCTCGCGGGGCGTCAGCTTGGGGTAGCCGACATACAGCATGACCATGCCCGAAAAGAACCACAGGGCCATGAACAGGCACAAACCGATGCCCAGCCAGCGGTGCCAGAGGTACAGGTAACGTTTCATCGGCGGCGTCCTAGAAGCGCGTCTGCACGGCCAGTTCCAGGGTGCGCGGGGCACCGAGGTAGAGCATGCTAGAAGAGGTCCAGCGGGCATACACCTCGTCGGTCAGGTTGCGCACCCGGGCAGTGATGCGCGTGTCGTCATCGACCTTGTAGCCGAGGAAGGCGCCGAAGATCGTGTACGCCGGCGCGTAGCGCGTGTTGGCCGCATCGGCATACACCGAAGACACATAGCGGCTGTCGGCGCCGACCTGCCAGCTCGGGTCGATGTCGTAGGTCAGCCACAGGTTGGCGACCCGTTCGGGGATGTTGGTCGGGGTGTTGCCTTTGCGCGAGATCGAGCGCCCGGCGACGTTCTCGTTGAACTCGTCGTACTGGGCGTCGACATAGGCGAAGTTGCCTTCGGCCAACAGTTTCGGCGTGACGTGCAGCGAGGCGGCCACCTCGACCCCGCGCGAGGACTGCTTGCCCACTGGCTGGGTGAGGCTGGGGTTGGCGGCATCGGCGGTGGCCAGGTTCTTGCGCTCGATGTGGTAGGCGGCGACGGTGGCGGCGCCGCGGCCATCGAGGAAGCTGAACTTGCTGCCCACTTCCAGTTGCTTGCCGGTGCTCAGGTCGAAGTCGCGGACCGAGGCAAAGCTGGCCGTGCTGAGCATGCCCGAAGGCGGGTCGGCGGCGGTGCTGTACTGCACGTAGACGTTGGCGGCCGGGGTCAGCTCATAGACCAGGCCGATGCGCCCGGTGGTGGGCTCGTAGCTGCGCTGGAAGTCCAGCGGGTTGTTGGCATCGACGCTGCGGTAGTTATGCACATCGAGATCGATATGGTCGTAGCGCAAACCGGTGAGCAGCGACAGGCGCTCGGTCAGTTGCAGGCGGTTTTCGACGAACGCCGCCCAGGTGTCGACGGTGTTCTCGCGGTTCTTCTGATAACCCGGGACCATGCCGTTCAAGTCGTAGAAGTGCCCGGGTTCGAAGTTCGCCGGATCGACGCTGTCGAAAATGCCGGTGATCGAGCGCGGGTAGTTCATCTGCACGTTGTGGCTGTAATCCAGGCCCGCCGACCACTGGCTGTTCAGACCGAACAACTGGCCCTCGTGCAGCAGCTCGAAGCGGTTGCCGTTGAGCTCCTGGTCATGACGTTGCAGCAGCGCGTTGGAGCGGTTAACCCGGCTGTTGTCGGCGTTGTAGGCGTAGGTTTCGAGGTTACGGAAGTTACGCTCGGTGTTGTAGTGATAGAGGGTGTTGCGCAGCGAGGTGGTGTCGTTGAAGCGGTATTCGGTGATCGAGCGCAGCCAGCGCACGCGCTGCTCGTAGCGGCCGTCCTCGACGTTGTAGTTCTCGAAGCGGCGGCTCTCGTCGATCTTCATTTCACCACCCAGTGGGTTGAGCACCGGGCTGCCCCAGTAGGGGCTGTCGACCGTTTCGTTCTGATACTCCACGGCCAGGGTGTGGGACAGTTGGTCGTTGATGTCAGTGAGCAGCGAGAACGCGACGGTCCAGGCATCGCGCTCTTCGCGATCGACGTAGCCGTTGCTTTTGCTATGGCTGAAGTCCAGGCGTGCGTAGTTGCGGATGCCGTCGCCCTCGTTGAGCGCGTGGTTGAAGCCGAACGAGGTTTCGCTGCTGTCGTAGGAGCCGTACTTGATCCTTCCTTCGTTGAAGTTCTCGTCGCGGCTGGCCAGCTTGGTGATGTAGTTGATCGATCCGCCCACGGCACCGGCACCGAACAGGAAGCTCGACGGCCCGCCGACGGCTTCGACCCGGTCATAGATCCAGCTGTCGACCGGGCGCGCGGCTACCGTGTCGTATTGCAGGCTGATGCCATTGAACAGCTGGGTGATCTGCGCCCCGGAAAAGCCCCGGTAAGCCACCGAGCCTGCCGAGCCTGGCGGCGCGGCGGCGGTCATGCCGGGTACGCCGTTGAGGACGTCCTGGGTGTTTTGCGCGCCGCGCTGCTCGATCTGCTGGCGGTTGACGATGTTCACCGAAGCCGGGGTTTCCCGGGGGGTGAGGCCAAGGCGCGAGCCGGTTTGCGAAGGCGTGTCGAGCAGCACACCGTCTTCGGCGTCGGTGCGGCTGTTGATGCGCAGGTCAGGCAGGGTCAGCGGCGCCTCGGCCACAGCGTGGAAGGACAGCGCGCACAGCAGCGCCGCGCAACCGCAAAGGCGATAGGAGTAGGGCATGAATCACACTCTGGAAATTGAGCCAGCGGCCGCTTGCACCTGTCGGGCAGGCGCAGCAAAAAACGGCCGGTTTCGGGCAGCCCGGGAGCTGCCAGGAGGTTCAAGCCAGAAGCGGGGAGGCGCGGGGGTTGGCGGCCGGCCAGCAGTAACGCGGCGGTGCCTTGCTGCGCAGTTCACGGTGATAGCGACGGACATGGGCAACCGCCAGTAGCCAGCCGATGACCAGCACAAGGCCCAGGCATACCACGGCTGCAGCGCACACCGGGCAGGTCTGCATGCTGTCCCAGCCCGCCACCGCCTGATCGCCGAAATCGCTTTTCAGCGTCGGCCCGGCGCTGCCCATGGCCGAGCAATAGGCGCCGCCGATGCCGTTGAGTTGCAAGCCCATCATCTGCCCGTGACCGATACCGCAGGCGAACAGATTGAACAGGACACAGAAGTACAAGGTCCAGGCAATCAGCGGGCGGTCGGAGGGGGCGCGGTTCATGGCCGCGACTTTAGCACCGATGCCCGCTGGCGTTAAAGCAATCAGGCCGGTTCTTCAGCGACTTTTTGCGGCGGCGGATTGTATTGCGCGAAGCTGACGTCGTCGGTCTGGTCGACGCGCTTTTTCAGCCGTTCGTTGAAGGCGCGATTGACCGCATATTGCCCGCCGGAGCTGGTGCGAAACTGCGCGGTCAGGGTCATGCCGTTGAGGTTCATGCTGTCGACCCCGAACACCTGCAACGGCCCTTGCAGGCTGTGGCGCAGCAGCGGGTCTTCACTGATCGACTGGCCGACTTCGCGGATCAGTTTCAGCGCGCTGTCGACGTCGGTCTCGTAGCTGAACTGCACCGAGAAGAACGCATAGGCGAACTGGCGCGACTGGTTGGTAACCGCCTTGATCTGACCGAACGGTACCGAGTGCACGAAGCCCTTGCCATCGCGCAGGCGCAGGGTGCGGATGGTCAGGCTCTCGACCGTGCCGGCATGCCCCGAATCGAGTACCACCCAGTCGCCAATGGCGATGGTGTCTTCGATGAGGATGAACAAGCCGGTGATCACGTCCTGCACCAGTTGCTGGGAGCCGAAACCGATGGCCAGGCCGACCACCCCGGCACCGGCGAGCAGGGGCGCGACGTTGATGCCCAGGTTGGCCATGGTGGTGATGGTGCAGATCACCACTAGGATGATCTTGATGGCGTTGCGCAGCATCGGCAGGATGGTCCGCACCCGGGTGCTGGGCTGGCGCGACGAGCGCCGGCCAACCGTGGGCTTGAGCGCTTCCTGGATCGCGGTGTCGATCACCACCCACAGCAGCCAGGTGACCAACAGAATCAGGCCGATGCTGCTCAGCGAATCACTGATCGCCCGGCCCAGGCTGTTGCGCAGGGCAAATTCGAGCACCGAAAAGCCCCAGATGCGCCCCAGCAGTTCGATGAAGGTCACCGCCATGGTGATGCGCAGCAAGGCATGGGCGAGGTTGCGCAGCAGCTCCTTGTACGGGCGCAGACGCTGCCCGGGCTCGATGTCGTGGGTCTTGAACAGGTGCTGCAAGGTGGTACTGAGGAACAGTGTGCCGATCAGCAAAATGGTGGTCAGCAGGGCGTTTTGCAGGGCCTTCTGGCTCTCTTCACCGGCGCCGATCAGGGTGATGGCCGAGACCAGGATCATCATCAGGATCGGCAGGTACCAAAGCCAGGAAAAGATCCGCAGGGTCTCCTGCACGGCGCGGTGCTGCATACGGTCCTTGAGCGAGCGGTTGCGGATCAGGTGCGCCACCGGCCGGCGCAGGCGGATCACCAGGATGGCAAACGACAGGGTCGCCAGCAGGCCGGTCACTACCGCCACGCTGCTGGTGATATTGCCGCCCAGCTGCCGGGCGATCTGCGGGCTGGTCAGGGCATCGCTCCAGGCCGCCAGGAAGCCGATCATGAACAACGGCCGCGGCGCCACCTGGCGAATGATGCGCACCGCCGCGCGCTTGTGGCCGGTGTCGAACAGGGTGATCAGGCAGAGGATGATCGAGGTCGAGAAGATGCCGCTGCTGGTGGCATAGGCCAGGCTCAGGCCCAGGGCACGGCCAACCGAAGGCTCGAGGTAATGGCTGATGTACAGGGTGGTCGGCAGACTGGCCAGGGCCGGCAGGGTGTAGGGCAACAGATAGCCGAGCAGTTTTTGCAGGCGCGGCCGCTCGCGCAGCGTTCGGCTGTTGTTGCTGCGGTGGGCCAGCAGGCGGCCGAGGTTGGTGAGTACGGCGAAGGCGACCAGCCAGGTGATGCTCAGCAGGGCGAAATCGCCGAGCAGGTCCAGAGCATCGCGACCGGCGTGGCGGTTGACCAGTTGATCGACTTCGTTGGCGGCGCGGTCGGCGCGCAGGCGCCAGCTGTCGAACAGGTGGCTGTCGACATCCAGCTCCTGGCTGACATCGTCCAGGCCATCGGCAATGGCGCCAAGCAGGCCGCCCTGGACCACAGGTTCCGGGGCAGGAGTTTCAGCGGCAGGGGTTGGCTCGGCGGCGAACAGCTGGCTGCTCAACAGGCAACTGAACAGCAAGGTGAGTAAAGATCGGGTCACTGGGCACTCCTTGAGCCGTGGATGACGGAAAGGGTAGTCAATGAACTGATCAGCGGATGGGGGGAGAAGTTCGATAGGAGGGTGGAGCAATCGCGGGGCAAGTCGAGTCGTCGCCCCGCGATGAGGCCATTACTGCCCGGTATAGATCTGGTCGAAAACCCCGCCATCGTTGAAGTGGGTTTTCTGCACGGTGCGCCAGTCGCCGAAAGTCTTCTCGACCGACAGGAAGTCGACTTTCGGGAAGCGGTCGGTGTACTTGGCCAGCACCGCTGCATCACGTGGGCGCAGGTAGTTGTTGGCGGCGATTTCCTGGGCCTCTGGCGACCACAGGTACTTCAGGTATTCCTCGGCGGTGGCGCGGCTGCCTTTTTTGTCGACCACTTTGTCGACCACTGTCACTGGCGGCTCGGCTTCGGCGCAGACGCTTGGGTAGATCACTTCGAACTGATCACGACCGAACTCGCGGGCGATCATCTCGGCTTCGTTCTCGAAGGTCACCAGTACGTCGCCGATCTGGTTGGTCATGAAGGTGGTGGTGGCGGCACGGCCACCGGTATCGAGCACCGGCGCCTGCTTGAACAGCTTGCCGACAAAGTCCTTGGCCTTGTTTTCGTCACCGCCGTTCTTCAGTACATAGCCCCAGGCCGAGAGGTAGGTGTAGCGGCCGTTGCCCGAGGTTTTCGGGTTTGGCACGATCACCTGGACGCCGTCCTTGAGCAGGTCAGGCCAGTCTTTCAGGGCCTTGGGGTTGCCCTTGCGGACGATGAACACAGTGGCCGAGGTGAACGGCGCGCTGTTGTTCGGCAGGCGCGTGACCCAGTTGTCCGGCACCAGCTTGCCGTTGTCGGCCAGGGCATTGATGTCGGTGGCCATGTTCATGGTGATGACATCAGCCGGCAGGCCATCGATCACCGAACGGGCCTGCTTGCTGGAGCCACCGAAGGACATCTGTACGGTGATTTTCTCTTTGTGCTCGGCTTCCCAGTGCTTCTGGAACGCGGCGTTGTAATCCTTGTAGAAGTCGCGCATTACGTCATACGAGACGTTCAGCAACGGCGCCGAAGCGGCCTGGGCCAGGGAGCCGAAGGCGAGGCCGGCGGCCAGAAGCGAGGCACTGAAGAGTTTTTTCACTGCGCATTCCTTGTTCGAGTTGGCGTTAAAGGCATTATGCCAGCGACTATAGCGGTTGGGCTTTAGGCGCTAAAAGATTAAAAAGTGCTTTGCTTATTCCATTTTATTGAACAGTGCGTTGCCGCAGCGCGAGCAGAACGCAGCGCCGTGCTCATGGCTGTTTTTCCGGCACACCGGGCAGTCGTGCTGCAGCTGTTCGCCACGCATGGCGTTGGCCAGCTCCGCGGTGAAAATCCCGGTGGGCACGGCAATGATCGAGTAACCGGTGATCATCACCAGCGACGAAATCACCTGGCCAAGCGGGGTCTTGGGCACGATGTCGCCAAAGCCGACGGTGGTCAGGGTGACGATGGCCCAGTAGATGCCCTTGGGGATGCTGGTAAAGCCATGCTCAGGGCCTTCGACCACGTACATCAGGGTGCCGAATACGGTGACCAGGGTGGAGACGCTGAGCAAGAACACGATGATTTTCTGCTTGCTGCCGCGTAGTGCCGCGAGCAGGTAATGGGCCTGCTTGAGGTAGGGGCTGAGCTTGAGCACACGGAAGATCCGCAGCATCCGCACGACACGGATGATCAGCAGGTACTGGGCATCGCTGTAGTACAGGGCGATGATCCCCGGGACGATCGCCAGCAGGTCGACCAGGCCATAGAAACTGAAAGCGTAGCGCAAGGGCTTGGGCGAGCAGTACAGGCGGACCAGATACTCGACCAGGAAAATCGCGGTAAAGCCCCACTCGATGGCCGCCAGCAGCCCGGCGTAGCCCTGGTGCACCTCGTCGATGCTGTCGAGGATCACGGTGACAAGGCTGGCGAGAATAATCAGCAACAGGATCTTGTCGAAGCGCCGACCGGCAGTGGTGTCGGATTGAAAGACGATGACGTAGAGCCGCTCGCGCCAGCTCGAAGGGGTGTCCATAGGCTCGTTCCAAAGGCAGATGGGCAGAGCCTAGGGGCTGCATCTCAGCTGTGCAAGCGACGCCGGCTGTGGGACGCGGGCACGCGCAGCAGGCGGCCACCGGCGTGCAGCAGCCAGCAGGCGAGGATGAACGGCGCGGTCAGGCCGGCGACCGGCAGCAAACTGAACGCCGGTTGCAGGGCAATCGCCAGGACGATGGCCAGCAGCGGCAGCCAGGGCCGTTGGCGCTCCTGGCTGAAGGCCAGGGCGGCGAGGGCGGCGTTGAAACCGAACAGGCCGTTATAGGCCGCCGTGGCTTCGCCACCGATCAACGCAACGCTGCCACCGATGGCCGAGCCGAGCAGAGCCCACACTGCCGCGTAGCGATTGGAGATCAGCAGGCCGATCGCGATCAGCACACCGGCCAGGGGCTGGTCGAGCAAAAAGATTTGCCCAAGGCCGCGGGCCAGGGCAAACAGCGGGTTGGCCTCGACAGTGGAGTTGCTGACGGAGGCGGGTTCAGCCATGGCCAGCGCAGCCCAGCCGAGCACTACGAACGGCGCGGTATAAGCGGGCAGCAGTTGCTTGGGGCCGCGCTTGAGCCACTGGTGCACGAGCATGCTGCTCAGGCCGCCGGCGGCGATGATCAGCGGCGGCAGGATCGCCGACCAGGGCAGGGCATGGCTGATCAACAGGCCGATCAGTACGCCGTTGTAGCTGTACAGGCCGGCCTGGCGATCCGTGCGGTTGTAGCCACGGCGCTGGGCGGTCAGCAGCCCGGCGAGGGCCCCGAGCAGTGCGCCGCCGACCAGGTCGGGCGCGGTCAGGGTGATTGCCAGCAGGCAGCACAGGCCGCACAGCGGATTGCGCTGCAGCAGCACCTGGCTGAAGCCGTTGAGCAAAGCCGTAGCCCAGTCGGGGCACGGGTTGACGAAATTCTTGGTGTACATGAGGGCAGTCTGGGTTGATGTGGAGTGGGGAGCCTCTTTGGGCCGGGTTGTCCCACCTGGAGTTTGTGCTGCATTCATCGCGGGGCAAGCCCGCTCCCACAAACCAGTAGGAGCGGGCTTGCCCCGCGATAGGCCTCACCTTCAGATCAAGGTCTCGATCCGCAGCGTGTTAGTCGACCCCGGCTTGCCAAAAGGCACACCGGCAGTGATCAACAGGGTATCGCCACGGCTGGCCATGCCTTGGGCCTGGGCGATTTCCAAGGCGGTGGAGCAGATCTCGTCGACCTGGCGCAGGCGATCGTTGACCACCGAGTGCACACCCCAGGCCACGCTCAGGCGCCGTGCGGTGGACAGGTTCGGGGTCAGGTTGAGGATCGGTGCCCGTGGCCGCTCACGCGCAGCGCGCAGGGTCGAAGCCCCCGACTCGCTGTAGTTGACCAGCACCGCCACCGGCAGGATGCCGCTGATACGGCGAATCGCGCAGCTGATCGCATCCGACACGGTGGCCTCGGCTTTCGGCCGGCCGACATCAAGCTGCACCTGGTAATCCGGGCCGTTCTCCACCTGGCGGATGATCTTGCTCATCATCTGCACCGCTTCCAGCGGGTAGTCACCCGAGGCGGTCTCGGCCGAGAGCATCACCGCATCGGCGCCTTCGGCCACGGCGTTGGCCACGTCGGTGACTTCGGCGCGGGTCGGCGCCGGGGAGAAGCGCATCGATTCGAGCATCTGCGTGGCCACCACCACCGGTTTACCCAGTTCGCGACAGGTGTTGATGATGCTCTTCTGGATCTGCGGCACGCTTTCGGCCGGCACTTCCACGCCCAGGTCGCCACGGGCGACCATGATCGCATCGCTGAGCTCGGCAATAGCGCGCAGCTGGGTGACTGCCGAAGGCTTCTCAATCTTGGCCATCAGGTAGGCGCGGTCACCGATCAGCTGGCGCGCTTCGACGATGTCTTCCGGGCGCTGCACGAACGACAGCGCCACCCAGTCCACGCCCAGCTCCAGGCCGAAGCTCAGGTCACGGCGGTCCTTGGCGGTCAGTGGGCTCAGGTCCAGCACCGCTTGCGGCACGTTGACGCCCTTGCGGTCGGACAGCTCGCCGGCGTTGAGCACTTCGGTCTCGATCGCGTCGCTGTGCTTGGCGGTCACCCGCAGGCGCAGCTTGCCGTCATCGAGCAGCAGGTCCATGCCCGGCTCCAGCGCGGCGATGATTTCCGGATGCGGCAGGTTGACCCGCTCAAGCGTGCCCGGGGTGCTGTCCAGGTCCAGGCGCAGGGCCTGGCCGCGTTGCAGCTGGACCTTGCCTTCGGCAAAACGGCCAACGCGCAGCTTCGGTCCCTGCAGGTCCATGAGGATGCCCAGCGGGTAGTTGAGCTGGCTCTCCACCTCGCGGATCCACTGGTAGCGCAGGGCGTGGTCTTCGTGCTCGCCGTGGCTGAAGTTCAGGCGAAAGATGTTTACCCCGGCCTCGACCAGTTGGCGGATGTCATCGATGCCCTTGATCGCGGGACCGAGGGTGGCAAGGATTTTGACTTTTTTATCAGGCGTCATGTCAGGCACTCTCGAGAATCAGGATGGCGCGAAAATCGTTGACGTTGGTCCGCGTCGGCTCGGTGACGATCAGGTCATCGAGCGCGGCGAAGTAACCGTAGCCATTGTTGTTGTCCAGCTCATCGCTGGCCGACAAGCCCAGGGCCGCGGCGCGGGCGTAGCTGTCCGGGGTCATCAGCGCGCCGGCGTTGTCTTCGGAGCCGTCGATGCCATCGGTGTCACCGGCCAGGGCGTAGACCCCGGGCAGGCCCTTGAGGCTTTCGGTCAGGCTCAGCAAAAACTCGGCGTTGCGCCCGCCACGGCCATTGCCGCGCACGGTCACGGTGGTCTCGCCACCGGAGAGGATTACGCAGGGCGGCGACAGCGGCTGGCCGTGCTGGACGATCTGCCGGGCGATGCCGGCATGGACCTTGGCCACCTCGCGCGACTCGCCTTCCAGGTCGCCAAGGATCAGCGGGCTGAAACCGGCCTGGCGGGCTTTGACCGCAGCGGCTTGCAGCGACTGCTGGGGGCGGGCGATAAGCTGGAAGTGGCTGCGCGCCAGGGCCGGGTCGTCAGCCTTGACGGTCTCGGACGCCGGGTTGTTCAGCCAGGCGGTCACCGCAGCGGGTGCTTGGATGTTGTAGCGCTTGAGGATCGCCAGGGCTTGGGCCGAGGTGCTCGGGTCGGCCACGGTGGGGCCGGAGGCGATGACCGTGGCCAGGTCGCCCGGTACATCGGAAATTGCATAGGTATAAACGGTGGCCGGCCAGCAGGCCTTGGCCAGGCGCCCGCCCTTGATCGCCGAGAGGTGCTTGCGCACGCAGTTCATCTCGCCGATGGTGGCGCCGGATTTGAGCAGGGCCTTGTTGATCTGTTGCTTGTCGGCCAGGGTCAGGCCTTCGGCAGGCAGTGCCAGCAGCGCCGAACCACCACCGGAGAGCAGGAAGATCACCCGGTCGTCAGCCGTGAGGTTGCTGACCATTGCCAGCACGCGCTTGGCCACGGCCAGGCCGGCGGCATCCGGGACCGGGTGGGCGGCTTCGACCACTTCGATCTTCGAGCAGCTGGCGCCGTGGCCGTAGCGGGTGACCACCAGGCCGGAGACCGGGCCCTTCCAGGCGCGTTCGACGACTTCAGCCATGGCCGCGGCGGCCTTGCCGGCGCCGATGACGATGACGCGACCGCTGCGGTCGCTGGGCAGGTGAGCTTCAAGGACCTGGCGGGGATGCGCGGCATCGATGGCCGTGGCGAACAGCTCGCGCAGAAAGTGTTGCGGATCGACCGACATGGCAGGCTCCAATCTTATTGTTTTTCAGAATCAAAAACGCCCCTGGGCCCGCCTCCGTGCAGGCTGACCCAGGGGCGGGTGTTGCCCGGGGTCTTACTTCTCGTCGCGGATCGAGAAGTTGGCCATGTGCTCAAGGCCTTTGAGCAACGCGGAGTGGTCCCAGTTGGCGCCACCGATGGCCGCGCAGGTGCTGAACACTTGCTGGGCATTGGCGGTGTTGGGCAGGTTGATGTTCAGTTCCTTGGCGCCTTGCAGGGCCAGGTTCAGGTCCTTCTGGTGCAGGCTGATACGGAAGCCCGGATCGAAGGTGCCCTTGATCATGCGCTCGCCGTGCACTTCGAGGATCTTCGAGGAAGCGAAGCCACCCATCAGTGCTTCACGCACCTTGGCAGGGTCGGCGCCGTTCTTGGCGGCGAACAGCAGCGCTTCGGCCACGGCCTGGATGTTCAGGGCCACGATGATCTGGTTGGCGACCTTGGCAGTCTGGCCATCGCCGCTGCCGCCGACGCGGGTGATGTTCTTGCCCATGACCTGGAACAGCGGCAGGGCGCGCTCGAAGGCGTTCGGGCAGCCGCCGACCATGATGCTCAGGGTCGCGGCCTTGGCGCCGACTTCACCACCGGAAACCGGGGCGTCGAGGTAGGTGGCGCCGGTAGCCTTGATCTTCTCGGCGAAGGCTTTGGTGGCGGTAGGCGAGATCGAGCTCATGTCGATCACCACCTTGTTCGGGCCGACGCCCAGGGCCACGCCGTTCTCGCCGAACAGTACCGAGTCTACCTGTGGGGTGTCGGGCACCATGACGATGATGAATTCAGCTTCCTGGGCCACTTCTTTCGGGTTGGCCAGGGCCACGGCGCCAGCGGCGACCAGGTCGGCCGGAGCTGCATCGTGGTGGGTAGACAGGAACAGGCTGTGACCGGCTTTTTGCAGGTTCTGCGCCATTGGGTGGCCCATGATGCCGGTGCCGATGAATCCGATTTTAGCCATGAGAAATGCCTCTTGTAATTGTGTGCAGGTCAGATCGCGTTATGGGTCTTCAGCCAGCCAAGGCCCGCTTCGGTGGTGGTCAGCGGCTTGTATTCACAGCCCACCCAACCCTGGTAGCCGATGCGGTCCAGGTGTTCGAAGAGGAAGCGGTAGTTGATCTCGCCAGTGCCCGGCTCGTTGCGCCCAGGGTTGTCGGCCAGCTGGATGTGGTTGATCTTGGCCAGGTTGCTTTCCATGGTGCGGGCAAGATCCCCCTCCATGATTTGCATGTGGTAGATGTCGTACTGCAGGAACAGGTTGCTGCTGCCGACTTCGGCCTGGATTTCCAGGGCCTGTTTGGTGGTGTTCAGGTAGAAACCCGGGATGTCGCGGGTGTTGATCATTTCCATGACCAGCTTGATCCCGGCGGCTTGCAGTTTGTCGGCGGCAAATTTCAGGTTGTCGACGAAGGTCTTGCGCACGCTGGCGCAGTCCGGACCTTGTGGACGGATACCGGCCAGGCAGTTGACCTGGGTATTGCCCAGTACCTGGGCGTAAGCGATGGCCAGGTCCACGCCTGCGCGGAACTGCTCGACACGGGCCGGATCGCAGGCGATACCGCGATCACCTTTGGCCCAATCGCCGGCCGGCAGGTTGAACAGCACCTGGGTCAGGCCGTGGGCATCGAGCTGCTGCTTGATTTCAGCCGAGCTGAAGTCGTAGGGGAACAGGTACTCGACACCGCTGAAGCCGGCGTCGGCAGCAGCCTTGAAACGGGCGAGGAAGTCCTGCTCGGTGAACAGCATGGACAGGTTGGCGGCAAAACGTGGCATGGTTGTCTCCTTGCAAAAAGGGGCCCTGTGCACTCGGCAACAGGGCCTTCGCAGCGATCAGTCGAGCAGGGAAATCGCGGTTGGCGCGTCGTTGCCGACCAGGGCCAGGTCTTCGAATTCGTTGACCGCGTTGATTTCGGTGCCCATGGAAATGTTGGTCACGCGCTCGAGGATAACCTCGACCACCACCGGTACCTTGAACTCTTCGGCCAGTTTCTGCGCCTTGAGCAGGGCCGGGGCGATCTCGCCAGGCTCGGTCACGCGCAGGGCCTTGCAGCCCAGGCCTTCGACCACGGCGACGTGATCGACGCCATAACCGTTTAGCTCAGGTGCGTTGACGTTCTCGAACGCCAGTTGCACACAGTAGTCCATCTCGAAACCACGCTGGGCCTGGCGGATCAGGCCCAGGTAGGAGTTGTTCACCAGCACGTGGACGTACGGCAGGTTGAACTGCGCGCCCACCGCCAGCTCTTCGATCATGAACTGGAAGTCATAGTCGCCCGACAGTGCCACGACCTTGCGGGTCGGGTCGGCCTTGACCACGCCCAGCGCGGCAGGGATGGTCCAGCCCAGTGGGCCGGCCTGGCCGCAGTTGATCCAGTGGCGTGGCTTGTAGACGTGGAGGAACTGCGCGCCGGCGATCTGCGACAGACCGATGGTGCTGACGTAGCAGGTGTCCTTGCCGAAGACCTGGTTCATTTCCTGGTAAACGCGCTGCGGCTTGACCGGCACGTTGTCAAAATGGGTCTTGCGCTGCAGGCTCGACTTGCGCTGCTGGCAGTCTTCCAGCCAGGCGCTGCGGTCCTTGAGCTTGCCGGCGGCTTTCCACTCGCGGGCCACTTCCAGGAACACATCCAGGGCGGCGCCAGCGTCGGAAACGATACCCAGGTCCGGGGTGAATACCCGGCCAATCTGGGTGGGCTCGATGTCGACGTGAATGAAGCGGCGGCCTTCGGTGTAGACGTCAACGGAGCCGGTGTGACGGTTGGCCCAACGGTTGCCGATACCCAGCACCACGTCGGACTTGAGCATCGTGGCGTTGCCGTAGCGGTGCGAAGTCTGCAGGCCGACCATGCCCACCATCAGCGGGTGATCGTCGGGGATGATGCCCCAGCCCATCAGGGTCGGAATTACCGGAATACCGGTCAGCTCGGCGAACTCCACCAGCTTGTCGCAGGCATCGGCGTTGATGATGCCGCCACCGGCGACCAGCAATGGACGCTCGGCCGAGTCGAGCATGGCCAGGGCTTTCTCGACCTGGATGCGGTTGGCTGCAGGCTTTTGCACCGGCAGCGGCTGGTAGGCGTCGATGTCGAATTCGATCTCGGCCATCTGCACGTCGAACGGCAGGTCGATCAGCACCGGGCCTGGGCGGCCGGAGCGCATTTCATAGAAGGCTTTCTGGAACGCATACGGCACTTGGCCGGGTTCCAGCACGGTGGTCGCCCACTTGGTCACCGGCTTGACGATGCTGGTGATGTCGACGGCCTGGAAATCTTCCTTGTGCATACGGGCACGCGGCGCCTGGCCGGTGATGCACAGGATCGGGATGGAGTCGGCCGAGGCACTGTACAGGCCGGTGACCATGTCGGTGCCGGCAGGGCCGGAGGTGCCGATGCACACGCCGATGTTGCCGGCCTTGGTGCGGGTGTAGCCCTCGGCCATGTGCGAGGCGCCTTCAACGTGACGAGCGAGGACGTGATCGATACCGCCGACTTTCTTCAGGGCCGAGTACAGGGGGTTGATGGCTGCACCCGGAATGCCAAACGCGGTTTCCACACCTTCGCGGCGCATCACCAGAACGGCTGCATCAATTGCTCTCATTTTGCTCATGGTTTTGTGCCTCTTTGATTTTGTAATTGTATACAAATGGCTTTTTACCAGAGTGTATTCACGGCAGACGACTCTGGTCAATCCATTTTCATCGGCGATCGGCGCTTTCGTCGGGAAGCCTTTAAAAATGGCATTTCGTCAGAATTGGTTCATCGCGTCGAAATTATTGTATACAAAAATATTCGCAATTGTGTTCTATTTGTTCTATTGATTTTTACACCTGCCCTCGGGCTTCTAACAACAAGAGGACCTTTCCATGAACGCTTTGACCTTGAAAGTCGCTGTCAGCCTGGTGAACGCTGCGCTGGTTGCCGGGCGCAAGATCTCCTCCGCGCCGTTGACCGTGGCGGTGCTGGATAACGGAGGGCACCTACTGGCCCTGCAGCGAGAAGACGGCGCCAGCCTGTTGCGTCCACAAGTGGCGATGGGCAAGGCCTGGGGCGCGATCGCCCTGGGCAAGGGCTCGCGCCTGCTGGCGCTGGACGCACAACAGCGCCCGGCGTTTTTCGCCGCGCTAAACGGTTTGGGTCAAAGCCCGGTGGTGCCGGCGCCGGGTGGAGTGCTGATTCGTAATCAGCAGGGCGTGGTGCTCGGGGCGATCGGTATCAGTGGCGATACCTCGGATATCGACGAGCAGTGCGCGATCAGTGCGATTGAGGAGGCGGGGTTGACGGCGGATGCGGGGGTAGCGGCTTAAGGCCTATCGCGGGTCAAGTCTCCCACAGGACTACAGCTATCTCTGTGGGAGCGGGCTTGCCCCGCGATAAATACACCACCGATCAAGCGTCCGGCTCACACCCTTTGAGCACCAGGCGAATGATGGTCTGCGCCGCCGCCTCGTAGTCGCTGTCATCCAGCTTGGCCTTGCCGGTGACCACCGAAATCTGCCAGTCGAAGTCAGCGTAGGTCTGGGTCGCCGCCCAGATGCTGAACATCAGATGATGCGGGTCGAGCTTGGCGATCTGGCCGCGGTCGATCCAGGCCTGGATGCATTCGATGTTGTGCCGGGCCTGGTCATTGAGCTGCTCGACCTGGCTCGGGCTCAGGTGCGGCGCGCCGTGCATGATCTCGCTGGCAAATACCTTGGAAGCAAACGGCAGGTCGCGGGAGATGCGCACCTTGGAGCGGATGTAGGCGCTCAATACTTCTTTGGGATCGCCGTCGGCATTGAACGGTGTCGACGCCTGCATGATCGGCTCGATGATACTTTCCAGGACCTCGCGGTAGAGGTTTTCCTTGGACTTGAAGTAGTAGTAGACGTTGGGCTTGGGCAGGCCGGCCTTGGCCGCGATGTCGCTGGTCTTGGTGGCAGCGAAGCCCTTGTCGGCAAACTCTTCACTGGCCGCGCGCAGGATCAGTTCTTTGTTGCGCTCGCGAATGCTGCTCATGGTTGACGCTGTTCCTCGTGTCTGGCCGCTGGCGGCACCGGGCCTGGGAGGGCGGTTGCGCATGGTAGCACCGCGTTCGCAAGCGGCTCAAGGTGGCGACTTTGAGCTAGACTGTGGCCCTCTCAACCCGCTGGAATCAGGCAAACATGGCAGGAAGCAGTCTTCTGGTATTGATCGACGATATCGCCACGGTACTCGACGATGTCTCGGTAATGACCAAGGTCGCGGCAAAAAAGACCGCGGGGGTGCTGGGCGACGACCTGGCGCTCAACGCTCAGCAGGTCACTGGCGTGCGCGCCGAGCGGGAAATCCCGGTGGTCTGGGCGGTGGCCAAGGGCTCGTTTCTCAACAAGCTGATCCTGGTGCCGGCCGCGCTGTTGATCAGCGCCTTTATCCCTTGGGCGGTGACGCCGCTGCTGATGATTGGCGGCGCGTTCCTGTGCTTTGAAGGGTTCGAGAAGCTCGCGCACAAATTCCTCCACAGCAAGGAGGAAGACCAGGCCGAGCACGCGGCGCTGAGCGAGGCGGTGGCTGACCCTGCGGTCGACCTGGTGGCCTTCGAGCAGGGCAAGATCAAGGGCGCGGTGCGCACCGACTTCATCCTCTCGGCCGAGATCATTGCCATCACCCTGGGCACGGTCGCCGATGCGCCGCTGACCCAGCAGATCATCGTGCTCTCGGGCATCGCCATTGTCATGACCATCGGGGTCTATGGCCTGGTGGCCGGCATCGTCAAGCTCGATGACCTGGGCCTGTGGTTGACCCAGAAGGCCTCCAGTGCGGCCAAGGCGATCGGCAACGGCATCCTGCGGGCGGCGCCGTACATGATGAAAAGCCTCTCGGTAATCGGTACGGCGGCGATGTTTCTGGTCGGTGGCGGGATTCTGGTGCACGGCGTGGCGCCGCTGCATCATGCCATTGAAGCCTTCAGCGCAGGGCGCGCAGGGGTGCTGACCAGTACCCTGCTCAATGCCGGGGTGGGGATTGTCGCGGGTGCTGCTGTGCTGGCGGTGGTTGTGGTTATCGGCAAGCTCTGGCGTGCTGTCAGAGCTTGATTTCGAGGGGGCCGATCAGTTCTTCAGTGCCGTGCGTTCGTCGGGCGATGGCAGCCAGTCGAGCAGGTGGTGGGTAAAGCCGTAGCTGGCCACCTGGTAGTAGGCGATGGCGCGCTGGATCAGCGGATCGCTCTTGTCGCTACTCACCTCGCGGCTTTCGCCCAGAGCCTGATTATGCCGGCGCAGGCCGTCGCGAGGGCTGAGGATCGCCAGGTCCTGGCCGTCGAACAGGCCCAGGTGCTGGTAGTTACCGATCAGCACCCGTGGCGCCAGGCCATCGTCCTGCTGCAGATCGCGACCGAAGAAGGTCGAGGTGTAGCTCATGTTCAGCAGGCCGAGCAGGGTTGGCGCCAGGTCGATCTGGCTGGCCAGTTTCGCTTCCTCGCGTGCTTCGATCAGTTTCGGCGCATAAATGAACAGTGGGATCTGGTAATTGCTCACTGGCAGGTCTTCCTTGCCGGCACTGCCCGCCGTGTGGTCGGCGACAAAAATGAACAGGGTATTGTCGAACCAGGGCTTGCTGCGTGCCTGTTCGAGGAAGCGTCCGATCGCATAGTCGGTGTACTTCACCGCACCGTCGCGACCATTGCCAGAAGGAATGTCGATGCGACCTTCGGGGAAAGTGTAGGGGCGATGGTTGGAGGTGGTCATCAACTGCAGAAAGAACGGCACCTGGTTGGCATGGTCGGCATCTGCCAGTTTGATCGCCTGGCGGTACAGGTCTTCATCGGATATGCCCCAGGCATTCTTGAAGCTGATCTCGGCGTCATCCACGCTGCTCTGGTCGACGATGCGATAACCGTTGCCGCTGAAGAAGGCGTTCATGTTGTCGAAGTAGCCGCGCCCGCCATAGACGAACACGCTGTCATAACCCACTTCCGACAATTGTTGGCCAAGGCTGGCAAACCCGCTTTCGCGACCGATGCGCTTTACGATCGAGCGGCCCGGTGTCGGCGGCATTGACAGGGTGATGGCCTCCAGACCGCGGTCGGTACGGGTGCCGGTGGCATAGAAGTTGTTGAAGTACAGGCTCTGTTTGCGCAACGCATCGAGGTTGGGCGTAAGGTTGCGCGTATCGCCGTTGCTGCCCAGGTATTTGGCACTCAGGCTTTCGATCGTAACCAGAACGATGTTGGGCGTGCGCGGGGTGCCAGCGTGGGTAATTTCGCGGCGAATGCCCATGGGCTCCTGGTCGATGAAGCGGCTATTGGGTTCCTGCAGTTCGGCGCGGATCAGCTGGGTCGAAGCGTTTTGCGCCAGGCTGCCATAGAACTGCGAGTAGTCCAGTTCGTTGTTGCGAAATGCGGCGAAGAATTGATAAGGCCCATTGCTGGCCAGTTCACGGGCATAGGCATTGCCGCCTTGGCCACGTGGCATGTCCTGGTTGATCAGCAACAGACAGGCGCCTGCCAGCAGGGTCAGGCCGGCAAAGCCAGCCAGGCGCTGACGAGTACTGGGCAAGGGTGCGTCCAGAGCCTGGCGCAAGGGGGCGCGTAGCGCCAGCGTCAGCACTGCGGCCAGCAGTGCCAGCACGCTGAGGATCAGGCCGATGGGATAAGACTCGAGAATGTTGTTCAGCACCTCATCGGAATACACCAGGTAATCCACGGCGATGAAGTTGAAGCGCACACCGAACTCGTCCCAGAACAACCCTTCGGCAACCGCCACGAACAACATCAGGTACAGGCTGGCACACAGCGCGACACGCAGCAGCCCGCGGTGCAGGCGCAGACGCCAGGCACGCGCCGGGCACACCAGCAGATACAAGGCCAGGGGCAGGGCGGCGTATACCAGGAAACTTAGGTCGTAGACGAAACCGGTGACGAAGATCGAGAAAAAACTCCCGCCGGCTTCGCTCAAATGGGTGAAGTACAGGATGCTTCTGGTTATCAGGAATGTAAATAACCACATCGAGGTCAATAACAGTAAATAGCGCACCGGCGCTGAGCGGATAGCGTGCATGGCGTTTGCCTTGTTATAGCGAAAGAGAAGGGCCGGCAAACTAACGCTGGAGGTGAGAAAAATTTGTCAAATAAATGCAGTGGAGAAGTTTTTCCTCTGGTTTATAGTGGTGCGCTCTTACTTGCAAAGGATTGCATCAATGGCGGTCGTATCGGCTGCCTTTGCCTCATTGACAGGGAATTTGCATATGCCGTTAAAAACATTGACCTACGGTGCCTTTCATCTTGGCTTGTATATGCTTGCAGCATTGGCCTGGACCGGCCTGTGCGTCCTGGTGCTGCTGAACGCGCGCAGGGGTATGCCCGGCCTGTCGGCGGGCGCTAGCCTGTATACCGGCACAGTCGGGGCACTGGTCTGCCTGGGGTTGCTACTGCTGGATGTCTTTCGCCTGGTAAGCGATCGGGTGGTGTTGTTCGGGTTGCTTGTAGTAGGGGTAATGGTGCCGACGCTGATTGCGGTGTTTCTTTATGTGCGGCTGAATGCACGCCGCCAGGATGTATGTTGATTTTATTTGTAGGAAGTTTATTTATTGTGTGTAGGAAAGTTAATATTTGTAATATGACCGTGCCCTGGCAAGGGGCACGGTCTATTAGAGTGTAGTAATCAGAAGTGCACTTTAACCAGGAAGCTGGCAGTGTTCTGGTCGGTGTCGAAGGCGTCGCTGTCCTTGATACCGTACTTGTTCTTCCAGTAGTCGTATTCGAAACCGACATACAACTGCTTCTCACCCCAGTTCAACGCCTTGCCCAGGTCGTATTTGACCTGTGGGTTGAAGTGCAGGTTGGCGTGGTAGGTGCCACGGCGGCTGGTGGCGTCGTTATCCACGACCCAGTCCATGAAACCATCGATGAGGATGTCGGATTTGCCCACAGGGATGGTGTAGGACCAAACCGGGGTGATCTGCCAGACATTGTCACCGGCGCGGCTGCCTTCGGTGTTGCGCTGGTAGAAGTTCAGCTGGAAGTAATCGAAGCCTGGGATGTCCAGGTCGAAGCCCGGGCCGATCAGGTAGGACTCGGTGTCACCCTCGCCAAACTCGTAGGTCATGGCCAGCAGCACGTCCTTGACCGGGCCGAAGGCCAGCTTCTGGTCGAAGATCTTGCCGAACGACAGGCGCGGGCTGATCTCGCCGTAGTAGGTGTTGGGGCCGTTGTTGAAGTCCTTGTCGCCGTTGTAGAAGATCTTGTCGACGAAGATGAAGTTGTCACCGTACTTCCAGCCATCGGCGTGCTCGAAGGTCACGGTCTGCTGGATCGACGGGTTGACGGCGAAGTTCTTGCCCCACAGGTAGGTCAGGCTGTTGTTCTGCCATTGCAGCAGATCACCGGCGCTGGCGCCGGTGCTGGCCGCCAGCAGGCCGCTGGCGAGGATCAGGCTGTTGGTAATACGCATCGCGTAGTTGCTCCCTTGATTGATTCTTTATGGGTGCTCTGGTGTGGCACCTTCTGGGTAAATACTTGTCTTGCGGGTCAGTTTTTTTCGATTGGCCACAGCTATTTGGCAAGCGCTGGGCCAACCTTCCGGGTCAGTCACAAGCAATCCTGCTCGACGTCTTTCTGAACAGTTGAAATGGGTATTTCAGGTTGGCGTGACGCTTGCCAACCGCCCGAATTCATTGACTGAGCGGTCAGCAAACGCAGGCAGGATCCGTCCTGCCCTGATCGAGGGGGCGCGCAGATTACTGGCTTGCGCGCCGGTCCTCAAGTGCTCCGTCCTGGAGCGGGTGGGGCAAAAATTGTGCGTTCGGTCAGCTTTTAGAAGTGAACCTTAACCAGGGCGCTGGTGACGCTCTGATTGGTGTCGAGCTTTCCACTGTTCTCGATACCGTATTTGTCTTTCCAGTAGCTGTATTCGATACCCACGTACAGCTGTTTGGCGCCCAGGTTCAGGGCCTTGCCCAGGTCGTATTTGACCTGCGGGTTGAACTGCAGGTTGGCGTGGTAGGTACCGCGCCGGCTCTGGTCGTTGTCCACCACCCAGTCCATGTAGCCGTCGATCAGGACGTCGGATTTGCCCACGGGGATGGTGTAGGAGAAGGTCGGGGTAATCTGCCAGACGCGATCACCCGGGCGGCTGCCTTCGGTGTTGCGCTGCATGATGTTGAGGGTGAAGTAGTTGAAGCCGGGGATCGCCAGGTCAAACCCGGGGCCGATCAGGTAGGCCTCGTTGTCGCCTTCGCCAGACTCGTAGGTCATGGCGATCAGGACGTCCTTGATCGGGCCGAACTCGAACTTGCGATCGAAGATCTTGCCCAGGGACAGGCGCGGGCTGAACTCACCGTAGTAGGTGTTGTTGCCTTTGTTGCGGTCGGTGCCGCCGTTGTAGAAAATCTTGTCGATGAACAGGAAGGTGTCGCCGTACTTCCACTTGTTGGCATGTTCGAAGGTCACCGTCTGCTGGATCGCAGGGTTGACCTGGAAGTCCTTGCCGTAGAGGTAGGTGAGGCTGTTGGTGTGCCAGAGCAGCAAGTCCCCTGCGGTGGCTGGCAAGGTGGCCAGCAGGCCGCTACCCAGCAGGAGGGAAGTGGTGATGCCTTTCATGTTGTGATTCCCGGCTTTGTTATTGTTGGTTTTCGGTTTTTTTGGCGCGAAGCGCCCCGGCCGACCCGCTCCCACGGGTCGACGGCCTTGCGTATTGCTTGGGTGATGCCGGGCGGCAAGCGCCGCCCAAAGGCTCAGTGCTGGTGGGCGGTATCGTTGTGGGCGGCGCGCTCGGCGCCACCGAGAATGTTGAACAGCAGGTTGAGGATCAACGCGCTGACCGTGGCCATGGCAATCCCGCTGTGGGTGATCGGTTCCATCCACTGCGGCATCTGCGCGAAGAACTCCGGACGCACCACCGGGATCAGGCCCATGCCGACGCTGACGGCTACCAGCAACTGATTGCGGCGGTCGGCGATGTCGGCTTCCTGAAGGATCTTGATACCGGTGGCGGCGACCATGCCGAACATGGCAATCGACGCCCCGCCGAGTACCGCAGGCGGAATCGAGGCAATCAGGAACGCCGCTTTTGGCAGCAGGCTGAGCAGGATCAGAAAGCCTCCGGCGACCACAGTGACGTAGCGGCAGCGCACGCCGGTCATCTGCACCAGGCCGATGTTCTGGGCGAACGAGGAGTGGGTGAAGGTGTTGAAAAAACCAGCCACGAACGACGCACCGGCATCGCACATCAGGCCGCGGCGCAGCATGCCCGGGGTAACTTCACGGTCGGTGACCTTGCCCAGGGCGAGGAACATGCCGGTGGACTCGACGAAGATGATCACCACCACCAGGCACATCGACAGGATCGGCGCTAGGCTGAAGGTCGGCATGCCGAAATGCAGCGGCGTCACGACCTGTACCCATGGCGCTTCACCGAGGCCAGAGAGGTCGACCATGCCGATGGAGCCGGCGATGATGTAGCCCAGGCCCATGCCGATCAGTACCGAGACATTGACCCAGAAACCACGCATGAAGCGGTTGATCAGCAGGATGGTGGCGAGCACCAGGCCGGCGACGATCAGGTAGACGGGGGAGCCGAAGGGCGCGGCATCGGCGCCACCGCCGGCCCAGTTGACGGCAACCGGGAACAGCGACAGGCCGATCGAGGTGATGACCGTGCCGGTCACCAAGGGCGGGAAGAAGCGCACGACCTTGGACATGAACGGCGCGATGATCATGCCGAAGAAACCGGCGGCGATGGTTGCGCCGAAAATCCCCTGCAGGCCGACGCCGGGCATGCCGGCCATGGCCACCATGCTGCCAACGGCGGCAAAGCTTGCGCCCATCATCACCGGCATGCGGATGCCGACAGCGCCAATGCCGAACGACTGGACGATGGTGGCGACACCAGCGACCAGCAGGTCGGCATTGATCAGGAAAGCGACTTCTTCACGAGAAAGTCCGGCGGCTTGTCCGATGATCAGCGGCACGGCAATCGCGCCTCCGTACATCAGCAACACATGCTGCAGACCCACCAGGAACAGTTGGAACAGGGGCAGTGGCTGTCGTGGGGGCGCAACAGGGATGTACGCCTTGCGTGACTCGGACATGCAACACCTCGGTTTTGTTTTTATTCTTGGAGCTGCAAGCTTCAAGCGCCAAGCTTCAAGAAGAAGCAGGAGGTCGCGCTTGGCTTGCAGCTTTTTTTTGCTTGTCGCTTACAGCTGGCAGCTTGCGGCTGCCTTAGTGGGTCGGTGCTCCCTTGGCGACCCAGGCGCCAATCAGTTCACGTTCCTGCTGGGTCATCTGGGTGATGTTGCCCAGCGGCATGATCTGCGTAGCCACGGCTTGTGCCTGGATGCGTGCGGCCTGTTGCTGAATCTGTTGCGGGGTATCGAGCATCACCCCGGCAGGAGCGGCGCTGAACAGCGGGCTGGTCGGCTTGGCCGAGTGGCACACGGTGCAACGCTCCTGGATGACGCTGTGGATCTTGTCGAAGCCGGCGTCGTCGAGCTTGGCGGTGGCGTTGGCTGGCGCCTCGGTCGGTGCGGCAGGCTGTGCTGGAGCGGCAGCCTGTTCGGCAGCTTTCTCGGCAGCGGTCTTGCCACCCAGGGCGGTTTCCGGCAACGGCTGGTACTCGACCTTGGCGGCGGCCTGCTCAGGGGCGGTCGGCATCGGCGCTGGGCCGGTGACGTAGGCCAGGCAGATCATCGCCAGGGCGCCGACCGGCAGGGTCCAGGCGTACTTGTTGCTGTCATGACGGGTGTTGAAGTAGTGACGTACCAACACCGCAGCCACCGCGATACCGCCCAGGATCAACCAGTTGTACTGGCTGCCATAGGTGCTCGGGAAGTGGTTGCTGATCATGATGAACAGCACCGGCAGGGTGAAGTAGTTGTTGTGTCGCGAACGCAGCAGGCCTTTGGCCGGCAGCAGCGGATCCGGCGTCTGGTTGGCTTCGATGGCGGCTACCAGCTGACGCTGGGCCGGCATGATGATGCGGAACACGTTACCGACCATGATGGTGCCGATGATCGCGCCGGTGTGCAGGTACGCGCCACGACCGCTGAACACCTGGCTGAAGCCGTAACAGGCGGCGATGACCAGCACGAACAGCACCAGGCCGAGCAGGCCAGGGCGCTTGCCCAGGGGCGAGTCGCAGAGGAAGTCATAGATAAACCAGCCGGCGATCAGCGAACCGACACCGATGGCAATGCCTTCACCACCGCTCAGGGTACTGCCAGGAGCCAGCAGGTAGAGGGTCGGGTTCCAGTAGAACACCAGGCACAGCAGGGCAATACCCGACATCCAGGTGAAATAGGCTTCCCATTTGAACCAGTGCAGGTTCTCCGGCATTTTTGGCGGAGCCAGCTTGTACTTCTCCAGGTGGTAGATCCCGCCACCGTGAATCGCCCAGAGATCGCCGGACAGACCGTCGCGCGGGTTGGCCCGGTTGAGGTTGTTTTCCAGCCAGACAAAGTAGAACGACGCGCCAATCCATGCCACGCCAGTGATCATGTGAACCCAACGCACGCTCAGGTTCAGCCATTCCAACAGATGTGCTTCCACAGTCTTTACCTCTACCCCTGGCACCCTGTAGCCGGGCGCTCAGGTCTTCTCTTATTGGTGGGGGGCGAGGATCAATTGCTCATCCTCATTGAAAAAATGCTCATCGCAGTTGTTGCCAGTGCCACTGCGATCAACCACCAGGAAGTCATCCCGCTTTTCGATCGTCAGCACCGGGTGGTGCCAGACGCCGCGATGGTAATTGATGCCCTGCCTTCCATTACTGATGAAGGCACGGACCAGGCCCGATACAGGTGCATCGCCAACGGGCGCGACCACGATCAGAAAGGGGTTGCCGAGCAGCGGAATGAAAGCCTGGCTGCCCTGCGGATGGCGCTCCAGCATGCGGACGGTCAGCGGCATGTCCTGCGCGTCGGCGCGGAAGATGCTGATGATCGCCTTGTCGTCGGGGTGTGCGGTTTCGACCGTGGCCAGACGATGAAAGCGCATAGTCGAGCCGTTGTTGATCATGAAGTGGTCGCTGCCGTCGGTTTCGATCACGTCACCGAAAGGGGCGAAGGCTTCTTTGCTCAGGGGCTCAATCACTAAAGTGCGCATGCGGATTCTCTTTATTCTGTGTTGTGGAGGGTGTCGTTGTTGCGCCGGTCAGGCCCTGGGTACGCTCGCGTGGCGCACTCGGGCCAGCCCGGCGGTCGACGCCCTTAAAGCTGCAGCAGGCGGAACAGGGCGATCAGGTTGATCTGCGCCAGCGCTTCCTTGAACTCGGCTTCGACCGAGTTGTGGATGCGCTTTTCAAAGGCGGCCAGGATCTGGTGCCGGTTGCTGCCTTTGACCGCCATGATGAACGGGAACTTGAACTTCTCTTTGTAGGCATCGTTGAGTTCGGTGAAGCGCTCGAACTCTTCGGCGGTGCACTGGTGGATACCGGCGCCGGCCTGTTCATTGGTGCTCGATTCGGTCAGTTCACCCTGGATCGCGGCCTTGCCGGCGAGGTCCGGGTGAGCATTGATCAGCGCCAGCTGAGCGGCGTGGTCGGCGCTCAGCAGGATGTCGCTCATGCGCTGGTGCAGGGCTTCGATCTGGTCGATTTCCTGCAGTTGGCCCAGGTCGTAGGCCTTTTCGGCAACCCATGGCGAATGTTCGTAGATGTCGGCGAAAGCTTCGACGAACGCTGTGCGATCCAGGGTCGACGGCTTCAGGGTCTTGAATGCGGTCATTGTGCTTTCTCGGCTTGGAAAGGGTGGGTGGCATGCCAGTGACGGGCGATGTCCACGCGCCGGGCGAACCAGACCTGGTCATGGCTCTTGGCGTACTCGACGAAGCGCTTGAGCGCAGCCAGGCGCGCCGGGCGGCCGATCAGACGGCAGTGCAGGCCGATCGAGAGCATCTTCGGTGCCTCGGCGCCTTCTTCGTAGAGCACATCGAAGGCGTCCTTGAGGTACTGGAAGAACTGCTCGCCGCAGTTGAAACCCTGGACCTGGGTGAAGCGCATGTCGTTGGTGTCCAGGGTGTAGGGGATCACCAGGTGCGGCTTGTCGGTCGGGTTGTTGCGTTCCCAGTAGGGCAGGTCGTCGTCGTAGGTGTCGCTGTCGTAGAGGAAGCCGCCTTCCTCCATCACCAGGCGGCGGGTGTTCGGCCCGGTGCGGCCGGTGTACCAGCCCAGCGGACGCTCGCCGGTGAGTTCGGTGAGGATGCGGATGGCTTCGAGCATGTGCTCGCGCTCCTGGGCCTCGTCCATGTTCTGGTAGTCGATCCAGCGGTAGCCGTGGCTGCAGATCTCGTGGCCGGCTTCGACCATGGCGCGGATCACGTCCGGGTGGCGCTGGGCGGCCATGGCCACGGCGAACACGGTCAGTGGTACGCCGGTGTCCTTGAACAGCTTGAGCAGGCGCCAGACGCCGGCGCGGCTGCCATACTCGTACAGCGATTCCATGCTCATGTTGCGCGCGCCCTGCAACGGCTGGGCGGCAACCATTTCCGAGAGGAAGGCTTCGGACTCTTTGTCACCGTGAAGGATGTTGCGTTCGCCACCTTCTTCGTAATTGAGCACAAAAGACAAAGCAATGCGGGCGTTCCCCGGCCAGCGCGGATGGGGTGGGGTGTTGCCGTAACCGATCAGGTCGCGAGGGTAATCAGCGCTCACTGCAGTCTTCCTTCTTGTACGTGAATGCGGAGGGCGTGGGCGCCCGGGTAGGGTATCGGCCACGACGATGGAATTATTGTATACAACTTTGTTTGCGATTTGTAAGCCTGTTTTTTCGCTTTTCTTTGTCTTTTCACCCACTCCAGCCTCTATAAGGAGCCCTGCAAGAAATCTGCCTGATCGGTCAGCTAATGACGGGTGTGTCGGCCAGTGGCGTGGTTTTGCGACTGATGGCATATTTGCAGGGGATGAGCGGTGTGTCAGGAAAGAATACCGAATTATTGTGTACAATTTTACAGAAAAATGTCTTAATAATCCGACAGCCGCACGTTGTCGGGCTTCCTGACGCTGGCGTGCGGGTATTTTTTGCCCACAGATAGAACAGAGGCGAGCAAGCAATGGGACGTTTGACCACGCATGTACTGGATGCCGCTCATGGCTGCCCTGGCAGCTCGATCAAGGTCGAGCTGTACCGGGTCGAAGGCCAGCAGTTGGAGCTGGTGAACACTACCCTGACCAACAGCGATGGCCGTTGTGACGCGCCGCTGCTGCAAGGCGATGATTACCGCAGCGGCGTCTACCAACTGCAGTTCAGCGCCGGCGACTACTACCGTGCCCGCGGCGTACAACTGCCCGAGCCTGCTTTCCTTGATGTGGTGGTACTGCGTTTCGGCATCAGCGCCGAGCAGGATCACTACCACGTACCGCTGTTGATCTCGCCGTACAGTTACTCGACCTATCGTGGAAGCTAGTTGGTCGCTAGAAGAATCTTCGTAGGTCCTTGCCCGCTCACACTGCGGGCTTTTTTTGGTTCTTCACGGGTTGCCGGAGGCTATGATCCTTGGGTTGGGATGTTGAGGTTTCTAGCTTATCCATTCACTGTGGCGCTGCTGCTGGCCCCTTCCGCCCTTACGGCGGGTCCCTTTTGTCTTGGCAAAAGGAACCAAAACCGCTCGCTCCAGCATACGGCCCTACGCTGCGCTCCGGGTTCCTTCGCTACGGTGCCTTCCAGGGGCATCGCGGCCTACGACTTGCTACGCCAAGTCTACGTCTCGCGACTTCGGCCTGGGCCGAAGGGTGCTACGCACCAGCCCCCTCCAGACACCTACGCTCAGCCTCCTGAAGTCGCGAAGTTATGGGCGGCGCCTGCACTGACGTATCTGCGAAAGCAGATTATGGCGGCGCCAAGCTGACGCTGAAGCGAGGACCGACTTGCTTCATCTTGATGTTGATCTTGATCTTCATGCGCGTACTTCCAGGCGCCGCGAAAGGCGACTTCAGGAGGCCGAGCGGAGGTGCTTGTAGGGGCGGTGCGCAGCACCTTCGGCGTCAGCCGAAGACGCGAGACGTAGACTTGGCGCAGCAAGTCGTAGGCCGCGATGCCCCGGAAGGTGGCGTAGCGAGGGGACCCGAAGCGCAGCGTAGGGCCGTATGCAGGAGCAAGCGGTTTTGCCTACCTTTTCCCAAGAGAAAAGTAGGCCGCCGTAAAGGCGGAAGGGGCCAGCAGCCCCACACCGAATGGATAAACTCGCGCCCCCCAACCCAGGATTCCGTGAAGAACCTTTTTTTTGCCTGTGATTTTTCTGCGGCCTCATCGCGGGTCAAGCCCGCTCCCACAGGTGTAGGAGCGGGCTTGACCCGCGATAGGTCCCTCGCAAACAACAAAAAGCCCCACCCGAAGGTGAGGCCCTTGTCTCGCAATCGCCTTGTTTACAGGAACACAAACTTGGCAATGAAGATCGCCGTCAACACCCACAGGCTCGCCGAGATCTCTTTATAGCGACCGGTACCCGCCTTGAGCACCACATAGGTGATAAAGCCCAGGGCGATACCGTCAGCGACGGAGAAGGTCAACGGCATCATGATCGCAGTGACGATCGCCGGGATGCTGTCGGTGGCTTCATCCCAGTTGATATGGGCCATGCTGCCCATCATCAGCATCGCCACGTAGATCAGCGCGCCGGCCGTGGCATAGGCGGGAATCATCCCGGCCAGCGGAGCGAAGAACATCGCGGCGATGAAGAACAGGCCGACCACCACCGCAGTCAGCCCGGTCCGGCCGCCGGCGGCGACCCCCGCAGCACTCTCTACATAGCTGGTCACCGGTGGTACGCCGACCACGGCACCGAACACACTCGATGCGCTGTCGGCTTTAAGCGCTCGCGAGAGGTTCTCGATGCGCCCGTCGGCATTCACCAGGTTGGCCCGCTGGGCCACGCCCATCAGGGTGCCGGCGGTGTCGAACATGTGCACGAAGAGGAAGGCAAACACCACGGCGATCATGCTGACGTTGAACACCCCGGCCACGTCCATGGCCATCCAGGTCGGCGCCAGGCTCGGCGGCAGCGAGAACAGTCCGCCGTACTCCACCAGGCCCAGGCCCCAGCCGGCGAGGGTGACGCTGATGATGCTGATCAGGATCGCGCCAAACACCCGGTGGTAGCTGAGCACCGCGATCATCAGAAAGCAGATCGCCGCCAGCAGCGGGCCGGGCTCGTGCAGCGAGCCAAGCTTGATCAGGGTCGCCGGGCTGTCGACGACAATCCCTGCGGTTTTAAGACCGATCAGTCCGAGGAACAATCCGACGCCGGCACCCATGGCATGACGCAGGCTGACCGGAATGCTGTTGAGCAGCCATTCGCGCACCCGCGACAAGGTCAGCAGCATGAACAGTACCCCAGAGACGAACACCGCGCCCAGCGCAGCTTCCCAGGTGTAGCCCATGGTTCCGACCACGGTGTAGGTAAAGAAGGCGTTGAGGCCCATGCCCGGTGCCAGGCCAACGGGCCAGTTGGCGTACAGGCCCATCAACAGGCAACCGAGGGCTGCGGCGATGCAGGTGGCGACGAACGCCGCGCCGTGATCGATGCCAGCATCGGCCATGATGTTGGGGTTGACGAAGATGATGTAGGCCATGGTGATGAAGGTGGTCAACCCGGCGATCATTTCGGTTTTGACGGTGGTGCCATGTAGCTTGAGTTTGAAAATCCGCTCCAGCCAGCTCGTTTCGAGCGGTGGGGCAAGATCCAGCGTAGGGGCGTCGGATTTGCGGCTTTCCACAGCGTGTACTCCTCAAGTCTTTTCTTGTTTTCCAGAACCAGTCCTGCGCACGCACTGGGGGGCTCTGTGAGGCGGATGGGATGGCAGGCCACCGGACCGTTTGTTGACTTCTGGGTCAGGAAGTTGCACGGATGGATTATGCGTTTGTATACAAAGAATGCAAATAATGTTTTTGTTGTTGTGCCCAGATAATTTGCTGGTGTAGCTATAAAGGCCATCGCCACCTGCAGAAATCCCTGCGGCTGTGTACAATGTGCCAATACCTTAATCGTTTAATTTCTTATCAGGACTTGCCATCGCCCCACTGGCTGGTATTACAGTCAGGGTCCGACTGGCGGATCTCCGTGCTCGAGTGCCCATGAACGAACAGCTGCAACCTCTCAAGAAACCAGTGCGTACCGGCAAGGCCGGTCGTAGCGGAACCCAGGACGATATCGTCTACGCGCACATTTTCGAGGCCATCCTCGAGCAGCGTCTGGCGCCGGGTACCAAGTTGAGCGAGGAAGCCCTGGGCGAGATCTTCGGCGTCAGCCGTACCATCATCCGTCGCGCCCTGTCGCGCCTGGCCCACGAAAGCGTGGTGCTGCTGCGGCCCAACCGCGGTGCGGTAGTGGCCAGCCCGACGGTCGAAGAAGCCCGCCAGGTGTTCTTCTCGCGGCGCATGGTCGAGCGCGCCATCACCGAGCTTGCGGTCGAGCACGCCACTGCCGAGCAACTCAACGAACTGCGCCAGATGGTCCGCGAGGAGCGTGACAGCTTTTCCCGCGGCGATCGCGGTGCTGGTATTCGCCTGTCCGGCGAGTTCCACCTGAAACTGGCGGAAGCGGCGGGCAATGCCCCCTTGATCAGCTTCCAGCGCAGCCTGGTGTCGCAAACCTCGCTGATCATCGCCCAGTACGAAAGCGGCAACCGCTCGCATTGCTCCTACGACGAGCACATGCAACTGATCGACGCCATCGAGGCCCGTGACGTCAACCAGGCAGTGAGCCTGATGATGCACCACATGGACCACATCGACAGCAAGCTCAACCTCGACGAGGACAGCGCTTCGGACGACCTGCATGCAGTGTTCTCGCACCTGCTGCAGACCAAGAAGCGTGGTGGGGTTGCGCCGCTCAAGGGGTGAAGGCCAGTAACACCCAATCGCGGGTCACTGGCAGGTTATCCAGCCTCTGCTAGATTCTCACCTGAACCACCGCAAACCTTCATCAAGCAGTTGGGCTTGCGCGCTATGCGTAGAATTTCAACTACTTGAGGACAGGTATATGTCGATGCCCCTGAGCAAACGCATGGGTGCTGAACTGATCGGGACGTTCTGGCTGGTGGTGGGTGGCTGCGGCAGTGCGGTGATCGCGGCCTCGTTCCCCGTCGGTATCGGCCTGGTCGGGGTGGCCATGGCCTTCGGCCTGACCGTGCTGACCATGGCTTTCGCCATCGGTCATATTTCCGGATGCCATCTGAACCCCGCAGTGTCGGTCGGGCTGGTGGTGGGTGGGCGTTTTCCGCTCAAGGACCTGCTGCCCTACGTCATCGCCCAGGTGATCGGGGCGATCCTCGGTGCAGCGGTGATCTACTTCATTGCCAGTGGCAAGGCAGGCTTCGAGTTGTCGGCGGGGCTGGCCTCCAACGGCTATGCCGATCATTCACCCGGCGGCTATTCATTGGCGGCAGGCTTTGCCAGTGAAGTGGTGATGACCGCGATGTTCATCCTGATCATCATGGGCGCTACCGACAGCCGTGCCCCGGCAGGCTTTGCACCGATCGCCATCGGCCTGGCCCTGACCCTGATCCACCTGATCTCGATTCCCGTCACCAACACCTCGGTGAACCCGGCGCGCAGCACGGGGCCGGCGATTTTCGTCGGTGGCTGGGCGCTGCAGCAACTGTGGTTGTTCTGGGTGGCGCCGCTGATCGGGGCGGTGATCGGCGGCGCGTTGTACAAGGGGCTGTTCCGCGAGCCTTAGCGCTGGTGCACGCAGCGCCCGGCAGCGAAGGTCTGCTTGACGGTGCGGTCATCGCCCAGGGTCATCAGCACGAACAGCGTCTCGTCGATACTGTTGGACTGCTGGATGCGGTAGTCCATCAGCGCCGTGGCCTTGTAGTCGAGGACCACGAAGTCGGCATCGTTGCCAGGCTGCAGGCTGCCGATACGGTCATCCAGGCTCAGTGCCCGGGCGCCGCCCAAGGTTGCCAGGTACAGTGACTTGAACGGGCTCAGGCGCGCGCCCTGCAACTGCATGACCTTGTAGGCTTCATTCAGGGTGTTGAGCAGCGAGAAGCTGGTTCCGGCGCCGACGTCGGTGCCCAGGCCGACCTTGACCTTGAACTTCTCGGCCTGTGGCAGGTTGAACAGGCCGCTGCCGAGGAACAGGTTGGAGGTCGGGCAGAAGGCCACGGCCGAGCCGGTTTCGGCCAGGCGCTGGCATTCGTCGTCGCACAGGTGCACGCCGTGGGCGAACACCGAGCGTTGGCCGAGCAGCTTGAAGTGGTCGTAGACGTCCAGGTAGCCCTTGCGCTCCGGGAACAGTTCTTTGACCCAGTCGATCTCCTTGAGGTTTTCGCTCAGGTGGGTGTGCATGTACAGGTCGGGATACTCGCTCAGCAACTGGCCGGCCAGGGTCAGTTGCTCCGGGGTGCTGGTCGGGGCAAAGCGTGGGGTCACTGCGTAGTGCAGGCGGCCCTTGCCGTGCCAGCGCTCGATCAGCGCCTTGCTTTCGGTGTAGCCGGATTCGGCGGTGTCGGTCAGGTAGTCCGGGGCATTGCGGTCCATCATCACTTTGCCAGCGATCATGCGCAGGTCCAGGCGCTCGGCCTCTTCGAAGAAGGCATTGACCGACTCCGGATGGACACTGCCGAACACCAGGGCGGTGGTGGTGCCGTTGCGCAGCAGTTCTTCAACGAAGATCTTCGCGACCTTATCGGCATGCGCCTTGTCGGCGAACTGCTTCTCGCAGGGGAAGGTGTAGGTGTTGAGCCAATCCAGTAACTGCTCGCCGTAGGAACCGATCATGCCGGTCTGCGGGAAGTGAATATGGGTGTCGATAAAGCCCGGGGTGATCAGGGCGTCCTGGTAATGCTCGACCGCGACGTCGGCGGCCAGGGTCGGCAGCAGCTCGCGGGCATCACCCAGGGCGCTGATCTTGCCGTTGTCGATCAGCAGCAGGCCATCTTCGAAATACTGATAGGAGGCTTCGACGCCCACTTCGGCAGGGTCGGCGATGCTGTGCAGGATGGCGGCACGGTAGGCTTTGCGGGTTGCGCTCATAGGGCTCTCGTCATATGGCTTGGCTGCGCCGTGATGGCGGCAGCAATTGGGCAATGGGGCCGGTGTTGGCAGCGTTGTTGTGCTGGCCAAAGCTGGCGTTGTAGGTGGCAATGATTTGCGCGGCGATCGACACGGCGATCTCGATCGGCAGCTTGCCCTTGACCTCGGCGATGCCCATCGGGCAATGCATGCGCTGCAGGCGTTCCTCGGCGAAGCCGCGCTCACGCAGGCGATGCTCGAACTTGACGCGTTTGGTCTTCGAGCCGATCAGGCCGAACCAGGTGAAGTCGTTGCGCTTGAGGATCGCCGCCGTCAGTTCCAGATCCAGCTGATGGTTATGGGTCATGACGATGCAGTAGCTGCCCACGGGCAGCTCATCGACTTCATCCACCGGCTCTTCACTGACGATCTTGCTGACCCCGGCGGGAATGCTCTCGGGGAATTCCTGCTCGCGCGAGTCGATCCAGCGCACCTTGCAGGGCAGGGCGGCGAGCAAGGGTACCAGAGCGCGGCCGACATGGCCTGCGCCGAATACGGCGATCTGCGCCTGCACCTGGCCCATCGGCTCGAACAGCAGCACGGTGGCGCCGCCGCAGCACTGGCCGAGGCTGGCTCCGAGGCTGAAGCGTTCAAGGTGCGGGGCTTCGCGGCGCTCGGCGAGCATCTGCCGGGCGATGTGCATGGCCTTGTACTCCAGGTGGCCGCCGCCGATGGTGTCGAATAGTTGCTCGGCACTGACAACCATTTTCGAGCCGGCATTGCGTGGCGTCGAGCCGCGCTCTTCGATGATGGTTACCAGTACGCAGGGCTCGCCGCGGGACTGCAGGTCGGACAGGGCGTTGATCCAGGTGTGCATGTTCAGTTACCTATGTGGTGCCTGTGCTGGCCTCATCGCGGGTCGAGCCCGCTCCCACAGGTCCGGTGTACACAGATCCTGCGGGAGCTGGCTTGCCAGCGATAGCGGGCTCACGGTGTCACTGTCTCAACCTCGGTAGCAGGCTGCTGCGCCGCCAGCGCCTTGCGCATCTGCTCGCAACCCCAGAGCACCCGCTCCGGCGTCGCCGGCGCATCGATCAGCGGGTGCACGCGGTAATCGCCCAGGCTCGCCACGGCGTCCTTGATCGCGCACCAGGCGGCAATGCCGAGCATGAACGGCGGCTCGCCCACGGCTTTGGAATGGAACACCGTGTCTTCCGGGTTCTTGCGGTTTTCCACCAGTTTCACCCGCAGATCCACCGGCATGTCGGCCACCGCCGGGATCTTGTAACTGGCCGGGCCGTTGGTCATCAGCTTGCCCTTGGCGTTCCACACCAGCTCTTCGGTGGTCAGCCAGCCCATGCCCTGGATGAAGCCGCCCTCGACCTGGCCGATGTCGATGGCCGGGTTTAGCGAGGCGCCGACATCGTGGAGGATGTCGGTACGCAGCATCTTGTACTCGCCGGTCAGGGTGTCGACGATCACCTCGGCGCAGGCCGCACCGAAGGCGAAGTAGTAGAACGGCCGGCCACGGGCCTGGCTGCGGTCGTAGTAGATTTTCGGGGTCTTGTAGAAGCCTGTGCTCGACAGCGAAACCTGGGCGAAATACGCCTGCTGCACCAGGGCATCGAAACTGAGGATTTCATCGCGCACGCGCACGTGGCCGTTGCGAAACTCGACGTCTTCCTCGCTGACTTTGTACTGCCGTGCGGCGAACTCGGTCAGGCGTTGCTTGAGGATCTCGGCGGCATTCTGCGCCGCCTTGCCGTTCAGGTCGGCGCCGCTGGAAGCTGCGGTCGGCGAGGTGTTGGGCACTTTGTCGGTGTTGGTTGCGGTGATCTGGATGCGCTGGAAATCCACCTGGAACACTTCGGCCACCACCTGCGCGACCTTGGTGTTCAGGCCTTGACCCATTTCGGTGCCGCCATGGTTCAGGTGAATGCTGCCATCGGTGTAGATGTGCACCAGGGCACCGGCCTGGTTGAGGAAGCTGGCGGTGAACGAGATGCCGAACTTCACCGGGGTCAGTGCCAGGCCTTTCTTGAGGATCGGGCTGTTGGCGTTGAAGCGGCGGATCGATTCGCGGCGCTCGGCGTAATCACTGCTGGCTTCGAGCTCGGCGGTGATCTCTTCGAGCATGTTGTGCTCGACGGTCTGGTAGTAGTGGGTGACGTTGCGCTCGGTCTTGCCGTAGTAGTTGGCCTTGCGCACTGCCAGCGGGTCGAGGGCCAGGTGGCGGGCGATATGGTCCATCACCTCCTCGATGGCGACCATGCCCTGCGGGCCGCCAAAACCACGGTACGCAGTGTTGGAGGCGGTGTTGGTCTTGCAGCGGTGGCCATGGATGGTGGCATCGCCCAGGTAGTAGGCGTTGTCGGCGTGGAACATGGCACGGTCGACAATCGAGGCCGAGAGGTCCGGCGAGCAGCCGCAGTTGCCGGCCAGGTCGAAGTTGATCCCGTGCAGGCGGCCGTTGTCATCGAAACCGACGTCGTACTCGATGTAGAACGGGTGGCGTTTGCCGGTCATCAGCATGTCTTCGACCCGCGGCAGGCGCATCTTGGTTGGCTGGCCGGTGAGGTGGGCAATCACTGCGCACAAGCAGGCGGGGCTGGCTGCCTGGGTTTCCTTGCCGCCAAAACCGCCACCCATGCGGCGCATGTCGACGACGATCTTGTTCATCGGCACGTCGAGCACTTCGGCCACCAGCTTCTGCACTTCGGTGGGGTTCTGGGTCGAGCAGTAGACGATCATCCCGCCATCTTCGGTGGGCATCACCGAGGAGATCTGGGTTTCCAGGTAGAAGTGCTCCTGGCCGCCGATGTGCAGGGTGCCCTGCAGGCGGTGCGGGGCGCTGGCCAGGGCGCTGACCGAGTCGCCGCGCTGGTGGGTATGGCTGTCGAGCACGAAGTGTTTTTTGCGCAGCGCCTGGACCACATCCAGCACCGGCTCCAGGTCTTCGTATTCGATGATCGCGGCCATGGCCGCGCGGCGCGCGGTATCGAGGTCGCGGGCAGCGACGGCAAGCACCGGCTGGCCGACGAACTCGACGGTGTCGATCGCCAGCAGCGGGTCGCCGGGCAGCAGCGGGCCGATATCCTTGAGGCCCGGCAGGTCTTCGTGGGTGATCGCGATGCGCACGCCTTCGAAGGCGTAACAGGGGCTGGTGTCGATGCTCAGCACCCGGGCGTGGGCGCGGTCGGACAGGCGTGCATACACATGCAGCTGGTTGGGGAATTCCAGGCGGTCATCGATGTACACCGCTTCGCCGGACACATGTTTGTCGGCACTGTCGTGCTTGAGGCTGCGGCCGACCCCGGTGGTCAGGTCCTGGCTGAACAGTTCTGCCATTTCGGCCTGGCTTTTGGCGACGTGATGGTTAGACATAAGCGGTCACCCGAGTTTCGATGTGCGGCGTTTGCAGTTCGATGAAGTATTTGCGCAGCAGGTTCTGCGCGCTGAGCAGGCGGTATTCCTTGCTCGCGCGAAAATCCGAGAGCGGTGTGAAGTCCTCGGCCAGCGCCTGGCAGGCGCGCTCGATGCTGGCCTGGTTCCAGGCCTTGCCGACCAGCGCCGCTTCGCAGGCGCGGGCCCGTTTGGGGATTGCCGCCATGCCGCCGAAGGCAATGCGCGCCGCCTCGACCACGCCGTTGTTGATGCGCAGGTTGAACGCCGCGCAGACCGCCGAAATGTCATCGTCCAGGCGCTTGGACACCTTGTAGGCGCGGAACGCCCAGTCGGCGCGGGCCCGTGGCACGATGATCTTCTCGATGAACTCGCTTTCCTGGCGTGCGGTGATGCGGTAGTCGATGAAGTAGTCTTCCAGCGCCAGGGTACGGCTGTTGTCACCTTTGCGCAGGACGATCTGCGCATCCAGGGCGATCAGCAGGGGCGGCGAGTCGCCGATTGGCGAGGCGTTGCCGATGTTGCCGCCCAAGGTGCCCTGGTTGCGGATCTGCAGCGAGGCGAAGCGGTGCAGCAGTTCGCCAAAATCCGGGTATTCGCGACTCAGGGCGTCGTAGCAGTCGGTCAGCGGCGTGGCCGCGCCGATTTCCAGGTGCTCGGCTTGAGTGTCGATGCGTTTGAGTTCGGCGACGTTGCCAACATAGATCATCACCGGCAGGGTCTTGTGGAACTGGGTGACTTCCAGCGCCAGGTCGGTGCCGCCGGCCAGCAATCGGGCTTCGGGGTGCGAGCCGTAGAGTTCGGCAAGGTCAGCCACGGTCAGCGGCACCAGGCAGCGTTTGTCGCCGCTGTTGAGCTCGCCGGTTTCGCTCGGGGCGATGGCCTTGAGGCGGGCAATGGTCTGCGCTTGGCTGCGGTCGAACTGATCAGGCTGGGCCTGGCAGCAGGACTGCTCGGCGGCGGCCAGGATCGGCCGGTAGCCGGTGCAGCGGCAGAGGTTGCCGGCCAGGGCTTCCTGGGCCTTGTGCAAATCGGGTGCGTCACTGTTCTTTTGCAGGGCGAACAGCGACATGACAAAGCCCGGGGTGCAGAAGCCGCATTGCGAGCCGTGGCAATCGGCCATGGCCTGCTGCACGCTGTGCAGTTTGCCCTGATGCTTGAGGCCTTCGACGCTAATCAACTGTTTACCGTGCAACGACGAGACGAAGGTCAGGCACGAGTTGAGGCTGCGGTAGCGAATGTGTTCGCGGCCATCCTCGGCCTGGGCCAGTTCGCCGACCACCACGGTGCAGGCGCCGCAATCGCCGCTGGCGCAGCCTTCCTTGGTACCGGACTTGCCCAAGTGTTCACGAAGATACTCGAGCACGGTCAGGTTGGGGTCCAGGGCATGCTCACTGCGCAGCTCCTGGTTAAGTAGAAACTGGATCACGGGAAGGCCTCACAAGCGACTTATTGTTGTTGAGCGGACTGTAAGCAGACTTGATTTTCAGGTCAACAATTTTCTGACCTTTGGGTCAGGAAATTTCTCGTGGCGCTTCCGCCCTTTCACAGGTGCTCTGTTATGAGCATAGTTGGCCCTGCGTGATCCGAATCTTTTGCGCCAATCGTGCCAACTTCTGCTGTATGGCCACTGCGCGGCGCGGGGGCAAGTGCGCTACAATTCCGCGCTTGTGCACAGTTCAATGATTTTGAAGGAAAACCATGACGTTCAAGGCGCCGGACAGCCTCTCCGAGCAAATTGCCCATTACCTGGCCGAGCGGATCATCCGCGGCGAGCTCAAGCCCGCCGAGCGTATCCAGGAGCAGAAGGTCACCCAGGCATTGAATGTCAGCCGTGGCTCGGTGCGCGAGGCGCTTTTGATCCTCGAACGCCGCCACCTGGTGACCATCCTGCCGCGTCGTGGTGCCCATGTGACCGAACTCAATGAGCACAATGTGCGCAGCCTGTGCACGCTGATGGGCGAGTTGTACAACCTGCTCGGCAATGCCGTGGCCCTGAACTGGCGCAACGATGGCGATCTGTTGCCGTTCCTCAAGATCCAGCAGCGCCTGAACGGTGCGTTCGAGCGCCAGGACATCCGCGCTTTCGTCGACGAAAGCTTCGCGGTGATGCGCGCCGCCTATCCGTTTGCCAACAATCCCTACCTGCAGGAAACCGTCGAGAACCTGCAGCCGGCCATGAGCCGTACCTATTACCTGGCGCTGGACCAGCGCAAGGCCAACATGAACGATTTCCTGGTGCTGTTTGCCAACCTGCTCGAAGCCGTGGTGGCCCGTGACCCGCTGCGCATCCGCACGGTGCTGGCCGAGTACTGCCAGCGCAGCTGCGAGCTGGTGCTGGCGGCGCTGGCGACTGCCTGAGCATGCGCTTAAAGTGCATTCGCCTGGCCGGGTTCAAGTCGTTCGTCGACCCGACCACGGTCAACTTCCCCAGCAACATGGCCGCCGTGGTCGGGCCCAACGGCTGCGGCAAGTCCAACATCATCGATGCGGTGCGCTGGGTGATGGGCGAAAGCTCGGCCAAAAACCTGCGTGGCGAGTCGATGACCGACGTCATCTTCAACGGTTCGACCAGCCGCAAGCCGGTGAGCCAGGCCAGCATCGAGCTGGTGTTCGACAACTCCGATAGCACCCTGGTCGGTGAATACGCGGCGTATGCGGAAATCTCCATTCGCCGCAAGGTGACCCGCGACGGGCAGAACACCTATTACCTCAATGGCGCCAAATGTCGGCGCCGTGACATTACCGATATCTTCCTCGGCACCGGCCTGGGCCCGCGCAGCTACTCGATCATCGAGCAGGGGATGATCTCCAAGCTGATCGAAGCCAAGCCCGAAGACCTGCGCAATTTCATCGAGGAAGCGGCGGGCATCTCCAAGTACAAGGAGCGCCGGCGCGAGACCGAGAACCGCATCCGCCGCACTCACGAGAACCTCGAGCGCCTGACCGACCTGCGCGAAGAACTCGAGCGCCAGCTCGAACGTTTGCATCGCCAGGCCCAGGCAGCCGAGAAGTACAAGGAATATAAAGCCGAGGAGCGTCAGCTCAAGGCGCAACTGGCGGCCCTGCGCTGGCAGGCCCTGAACGATCAGGTGGGCCAGCGCGAAGCGGTGATCGGCGACCAGGAAGTGGCCTTCGAGGCCCTGGTGGCCGAACAGCGCAATGCCGATGCCAGCATCGAGCGCCTGCGTGATGGCCATCATGAGCTGTCCGAGCGCTTCAACCTGGTGCAGGGACGCTTCTACTCGGTTGGCGGCGATATCGCCCGGGTCGAACAAAGCATCCAGCACGGCCAGCAGCGCCTGCGCCAGTTGCAGGATGACCTGAAAGAGTCCGAGCGCGCGCGCCTTGAAACCGAATCGCACCTGGGCCATGACCGCACCATGCTCGCTACTCTGGGTGAAGAGCTGGAGATGCTCGAGCCCGAGCAGGAACTGACCCTGGCTGCCGCCGAGGAGGCCGCCGCCACCCTGGAAGACGCCGAAACCACCATGCATGGCTGGCAGGAGCAGTGGGACAGTTTCAACACCCGCTCGGCCGAGCCGCGGCGCCAGGCCGAAGTGCAGCAGGCGCGCATCCAGCAGCTGGAAACCAGCCTCGAGCGCTTGGCCGAGCGCCAGCGCAAACTCGGTGAAGAGCGTGATCAGCTCAGTGCCGATCCGGAAGACGCCGCCATCCTCGAACTGGGTGAGCAAGTCGCTAGCAGTGAGCTGCTGCTCGAAGAACTGCAGATAGAAGAGCTGCAGGTGGTCGAGCAGCTCGAGACCCTGCGCGAACAACTGCAGCAAGCGGTACAGGCCCAGCAGCAAGCCCAGGGCGAACTGCAGCGTCTGGGCGGCCGCCTGGCTTCGCTTGAGGCCCTGCAACAGGCCGCGCTCGACCCTGGCACCGGCACCGCCCAGTGGCTGCGCGAGCATGGCCTGGAACAGCGTCCGCGCCTGGCCGAAGGCTTGCGCGTGGAGCCGGGTTGGGAGCTGGCGGTGGAAACCGTGCTCGGTGCCGACCTGCAGGCGGTGCTGGTCGAGGATTTCAACGGCCTGGACCTGAGCACCTTCGATCAGGGCGAGCTGCGCCTGCTCGACAGCCGTGGCGAAGGCGTGCGTATGCCCGGCAGCCTGCTTGACAAGGTCGAAGGGTGTATCGATCTGGCGCCCTGGCTTGGCCAGGTCAAGCCGGTAGAGAACCTCGAACAGGCCCTGGCCCTGCGTGCTCAGCTGGCGGATGGGCAAAGCCTGATCAGCCGCGACGGCTACTGGGTCGGCCGGCACTTTTTGCGCGTCAGCCGTGCCAGCGACGCCCAGGGAGGGGTGCTCGCCCGTGGCCAGGAGCTGGAGCGCCTGGGCCAAGAGCTGCAAGAGCATGAAGCGGCGCTGGAGTTGCTGGAAGCCCGGCTGCGGGAACTGCGCGAGCAGCAGCAAGAACTTGAAGAGCGCCGCGAGCAATTGCGTCGCCGCGCTCAGGACGAAGCCCGCCAGCAAAGCGAACTCAACGCCAGGCTCTCGGCCGGCAAGGCCCGTTCCGAGCAACTGAGCCTGCGCCGTCGGCGTCTGGAAGAAGAACTGGCCGAGCTGCTCGAACAGCGCAGCCTTGAGCACGAAAATCTCGGCGAGTCGCGCCTGCAGTTGCAGGAAGCCCTCGACCTGATGGCGCAGGACACCGAGCAGCGCGAGCTGCTGCTGGCCCAGCGCGACAGCCTGCGCGAGCGTCTCGACCGGGTGCGCCAGGAAGCCCGCCAGCACAAGGACCACGCCCACCAGTTGGCGGTGCGCCTGGGTTCGTTGCGCGCCCAGCATGACTCCACCCGCCAGGCCCTGGAGCGCCTGGAGCTGCAGTCCGAGCGCCTGAGTGAAAAACGCGAACAGCTGACCCTGAACCTGGAGGAGGGCGAGGCGCCGCTGGAAGAACTGCGCCTGAAACTCGAAGAGCTGCTGGAAAAGCGCATGAGCGTCGACGACGAGATGCGTCAGGCACGCCTGCACATGGACGAAGCCGACCGCGAGCTGCGCGATGCCGAAAAGCGCCGCACCCAGGCCGAACAGCAGTCGCAGCTGCTGCGTGGCCAGCTCGAGCAGCACCGTCTGGAGTGGCAGGGGCTGAGCGTGCGGCGCAAGACTTTGCAGGAGCAACTGCACGCCGATGGTTACGATCTCGACGGGGTGCTGGCGACCCTGGGCGAACAGACCAGCGAGCAGGAAGCCGAACAGGAGCTCGAACGCATCGATGCGCGTATCCAGCGCCTGGGTGCGATCAACCTGGCGGCTATCGATGAGTACCAGCAGCAGTCCGAGCGCAAGCACTACCTGGATGCCCAGGATGCCGACCTGGTCGAAGCGCTGGATACCCTCGAGAACGTCATTCGCAAGATCGACAAGGAAACCCGCAACCGCTTCAAAGATACCTTTGATCAGATAAATGCCGGATTGCAGGCACTTTTCCCAAAAGTTTTCGGTGGCGGCAGCGCTTACTTGGAACTGACGGGCGAAGATCTACTCGATACAGGGGTGACGATCATGGCGCGGCCACCGGGCAAGAAGAACAGCACCATTCACCTGCTCTCGGGCGGTGAGAAAGCGCTGACCGCCCTGGCCCTGGTGTTTGCCATTTTCAAATTGAACCCGGCACCGTTCTGCATGCTCGATGAAGTCGATGCGCCACTGGACGATGCCAACGTCGGGCGTTACGCCCGGCTGGTGAAAGAGATGAGCCAGACGGTGCAGTTCATCTATATCACCCACAACAAGATCGCCATGGAAATGGCCGATCAACTGATGGGCGTGACCATGCATGAACCGGGTTGTTCGCGGCTGGTGGCGGTGGATGTGGAGGAGGCGATGGCCATGGTCGACGCCTGATTTGAAGCAATAAAGCGTGAACCTGCGGTAAATGGCCCTGTCAGTTGCGACAGACGGTGTAAAGTTATCTTTGGTCGTGCTAGCTTAATGTCACTTATTTTTTTGCGTGGGTAAAACGCCTGTCAGAACATAGAGTTGGCGCCACGTTTTAAAGGGGTTTAAACCCTTTATTTTTCAGCATTTTTTACAGAGGCACGGGATTACATGGAAATCGGTCTGCGCGAGTGGCTGATCGTCATCGGCATTATTGTCATTGCCGGTATTCTTTTCGACGGCTGGCGCCGCATGCGCGGCGGCAAGGGCAAGTTGAAATTCCGTCTGGACCGCAGCTTTTCCAACCTGCCGGACGATGAAAGCAGCAGCGGCACCGAAGTGATCGGTGAGCCGCGCGTGCTCGACACCCACAAAGAGCCTGCGCTGGACGAGCACGATTTACCGTCGATGAGTGCGGGGCGTGAGCGTGAACCCAAGGTTGGCAAGAACAAACGCAACAAGCGCGGCAACGAGCCACAGCAGGGTGACCTGAACCTGGCCGCCGAACCGCGTGAGCCTGATCTGTTCGGCAATGCCGACGACGACTTCCCGGATGAAAGCCCGAAAACCAGCGGCTATGGCTCCAGCCCCGACAAAGACCTGCCACCGGTTGAAGAAGTGCTGGTGATCAGCGTGATTTCCCGCGATGAAGGCGGCTTCAAGGGCCCGGCATTGCTGCAGAACATCCTTGAAAGCGGCCTGCGTTTTGGGGAAATGGACATCTTCCACCGTCATGAAAGCATGGCCGGTAATGGTGAAGTGCTGTTCTCGATGGCCAACGCGGTCAAGCCGGGCGTGTTCGACCTCGACGACATCGACCACTTCAGCACCCGCGCGGTGAGCTTCTTCCTCGGTCTGCCAGGCCCGCGTCATCCCAAGCAGGCCTTCGACGTGATGGTGGCTGCGGCGCGCAAGCTGGCCCACGAACTCAATGGTGAGCTCAAAGATGATCAGCGCAGTGTGATGACCGCGCAGACCATCGAGCACTACCGCCAGCGCATCGTCGAGTTCGAGCGCCGGGCACTGACCCAGAAGCGCTAAAGGCATCGCCTGTAGGAGCGGGCTTGCCCCGCGATAAGAAACACGCAAGAGCAGCCAAGGCTGCTCTTTTGCTTTGCAAGAGATGACACACCATGACCGCCGAATCCCGAATCCTTGAACTGCGTGCCGAACTCGATCAGCACAACTACCGCTACTACGTGCTCGATGAGCCGAGCGTGCCTGACGCCGAATACGACCGGCTGTTCAACGAGCTCAAAGCCCTGGAAGCCGAACACCCGCAGCTGGTGACCGCTGACTCGCCAACCCAGCGCGTCGGCGGTTCGGCCTTGTCGGCGTTCAGCCAGGTGCGCCACGAAGTGCCGATGCTCAGCCTTGGCAACGCCTTCGAAGAGAACGACCTGCGCGAGTTCGACCGCCGGGTGGTTGAGGGCCTGGACCTGCCGGCTGGTGATCTGCTCGGCGATGGCGAGGCGGTTGATTACAGCTGCGAACCCAAGCTCGACGGCTTGGCCGTCAGCCTGCTGTACCGCGACGGGCAACTGGTGCAGGGCGCCACACGTGGCGACGGCACCACCGGTGAAGACATCAGCGTCAACGTGCGCACTGTGCGCAACATCCCGCTCAAGCTGCAGGGCGAGGGCTGGCCGGCGGTACTGGAAGTGCGTGGCGAGGTGTTCATGTCCAAGGCCGGGTTCGAGCGCCTGAACCAGGCGCAGATCGAAGCCGGTGGCAAAACTTTCGCCAACCCGCGCAACGCCGCGGCCGGCAGCCTGCGTCAGCTCGATTCGAAGATCACTGCCAGCCGCCCGCTGGAATTCTGCTGCTACGGCGTCGGCCAGGTGTCGGCGCCGATTGCCGACACCCATACTGGCACCCTGGAGCAACTCAAGGCCTGGGGCATGCCGATCAGCCGCGAGCTGCGCCATGCCGCCGGCGTGGCCGAGTGCCTGGAGTACTATCGCGACATCGGCGCACGGCGCAATGACCTGCCTTACGAGATCGACGGCGTGGTGTTCAAGGTCAACAGCCTCGCCTCCCAGCGTGAGCTGGGCTTCCGTGCCCGGGAGCCGCGCTGGGCGATTGCCCACAAGTTCCCGGCCATGGAAGAGCTGACCGAAGTGCTGGATGTCGAGTTCCAGGTCGGTCGAACCGGCGCGGTAACCCCCGTGGCCCGGCTCAAGCCGGTCAAGGTGGCGGGCGTGACGGTGTCCAACGCGACCTTGCACAACATGGACGAAGTGGCGCGTCTGGGCCTGATGATCGGTGACACGGTGATCATCCGCCGCGCCGGCGATGTGATCCCGCAGGTCATGCAAGTGGTCACCGAACGCCGTCCCGAAGACGCCCGTCCGGTACACATTCCCACCGAGTGCCCAGTGTGCGGTTCGCAGGTCGAACGCACCCAGCTGGTCAAGCGCAGCAAGGGCAAAGAGACCGTCAGCGAAGGCGCGGTGTACCGCTGCGTTGGCCGCCTGGCCTGCGCCGCGCAGCTCAAGCAGGCGATCATCCACTATGTGTCGCGCCGGGCCATGGACATCGAAGGCCTGGGCGAGAAGAGCGTCGAGCAACTGGTGGATGAGGGCCTGATCCGCTCGCCCGCCGATCTCTACCAACTGACTTTCGAGCAGATCGTCGATCTTGAGGGCTTTGCCGAGCTGTCGAGCAAGAACCTGCTGGCCGCCATCGAGGCCAGCAAGAATCCGGGGCTGGCGCGCTTTATCTATGCCTTGGGTATTCCCGATGTCGGTGAGGAAACCGCCAAGGTTCTCGCTCGCTCGCTGGGCTCGTTGCAGCGGGTCATGGCCGCCTTGCCGCAAGTGCTGACCTACCTGCCGGATATCGGCCTGGAAGTGGCCCACGAGATCCACAGCTTTTTCGAAGACGAACACAACCGCACCGTTATCGCCCAGTTGCTCGAACGTGGCCTGCAGTTGCAGGACGAGGGCGAGCTGGGCGCCGAGTTTGCGGCCAGCACTACCCTGGCCGGGTTGATTGCCAAGCTGGATATCCCGTCAGTCGGGCCAACCGGCGCCGAGAAACTGGTGGCCAAGCTCGACAGCCTGGAGAAGATCATTGCCGCCGACGGCATCGACCTGCGTCAGGCCCTGGCGGCCAAGCCGGCCGAAGCGGTGCGCGCGTTCTTCCAGGTGCCTGAGAACGCCGCCCTGGCCCTGGCGATCGAAGCTCAATTGCGCGACTTCGGCATGCACTGGTCGAGCGCGAAGAAGGTCGCCGAGGGCTTGCCCCTGGCCGGCCAGACCTGGGTACTGACCGGCTCGCTGGAGCGCATGAGCCGCGACGTGGCCAAGGACAAGCTGGAAAGCCTCGGGGCCAAGGTTGCCGGCTCCGTGTCGGCCAAGACCCACTGCGTGGTCGCAGGTCCCGGCGCTGGCTCCAAGCTGGCCAAGGCCAATGAGCTGGGCTTGAAAGTGCTGGATGAAGATGCCTTTGTCGGCTTCCTGGCCGGGCACGGCATCGAGGTATAAACGCGGCACGCGGGGTACTGGCCATGGTCTAGTCTTGGCAAGCAGCCAGGAGGGATCGCCATGTACCGCTTTTTCGAACAGCTGGGCGCCAGGATCGCGGCGCCCTTTGTCAGCCAGCAGCAACACCCGGATCGGGTCTGGCAATGCCAGTGTGGGCAGTCGGTGTTCTTTCGCAACAGCCAGTGCCTGGCTTGCCAGTCGGCATTGGGCTTTTGGCCGGCGAGCAATCGGGTTGCCAGCTTGATGCCGGGGCCCGGCGCAGGCCTCTGGCTGCTCGACGGTGAAGTTCGATGCGGACCCTTGCGCCGCTGTGCCAATCTCGACACGCCCGCAGCCTGCAATTGGCTGCTGGCTGCTGATGAGCCGCACAGCCTGTGCCTCGCCTGTCGCCTGAACCGGACCATCCCCGACCTTTCAGTCAACGAAAATCACCTGCGCTGGCGCAAGCTGGAAACCGCCAAGCGCCGGCTAGTGGCCCAACTGATGCACCTGGGCTTGCCGATCGAACCCAAGCAAGAGGACGATGGACCAGGCCTGGCGTTTGATTTCATCGGTGTTGATCTGGAAGGCAACGCGCCGACCACCGGGCATGCCAACGGCTTGATCACCCTGGACGTGCGCGAGGCTGACGATGACTGGCGTGAGCGGGTGAGGGTGCAACTGCATGAGCCCTATCGAACGCTGCTGGGGCATCTGCGTCACGAAGTCGGTCACTACTACTGGGACCGCCTGATCGCCGGTAGTGACTGGCTCGGCGGCTTTCGCGAGCTGTTTGGCGACGAGCGTGAAAGCTACAGTGAAGCACTGGAACGTCACTATCAACAGGGGGCCCCCAGCGATTGGGCCGCTGCCCATGTCAGTGCCTATGCCACCATGCACCCCTGGGAAGACTGGGCCGAGACCTGGGCGCACTATCTGCACATTACCGATGCGGTCGATACCGCCCTGGCGCTGGGTATGAACGCCAAGGCGCTGGAGCTCGATTACCCGGCGTTTTCCTCAGAGGCGCTGTACCGCGCGGACGAGCCTGGCGCGCCGGCATTTCTGGCGTTGATCAACGCCTGGCTGGAGTTGTCAGCGATGCTCAACGAGCTGTCGCGCAGCATGGGTCAGCCGGATTTCTACCCCTTCGTGCTACCGGCGGCGGTGGTTGCCAAGTTGCATTTCATTCACCTGTGCGTGACCTCGGAAGGTGGGCAGCAATTGCCAAGTCATTGAGCTGCTATGATTTTTTCACGCTCAAGGGTTGTAACTTGGTTTAATGCCGGTACAATGGCGCGGCTCGTCGCCAGATGAGCATGCGTTATGGTGGCCCCATCGGTCCCCCCGCAACGATTACCCGTGAACCTGGTCAGATCCGGAAGGAAGCAGCCACAGCGGGAACATTGTGTGCCGGGGTGTGGCTGGTGGGGCCGCCTCCATTCTGCTACCCCCCTTTCCCAGTACCTATCGCTCCCTCAGTTCAATCTGTGTGGTAGCTGTGTACCACTTGAATACCTTGCAAAGCGCTTAACGTCCCTGGCTCCAACTACGGGAGTTCGCTGATGCAGGATTCAACCGCCAATTCGTCTTCAGGACATGCCGATACCCTCTCTTCGGCAAATTTTCATGTGCAGTTTGTCCGTGATCAGATACCCATCTGGTTGCGTATCGCCGATCCAGCGGTGCTGGCAAAGTTGGCCGCCAGTCTTCGTGCCAGCCACACCAGCAACTTGCAGCGCTCACGCTTGCTCGCGCCTTTGCAGCGGCTGGATGCCTTTGCCGCGCCGTTGTTCTCACAGGCTGTGCAACGTCGCTACGGCTGTGAACTGCCGCAAGACACCGTGTATTTCTTGCGCACCACCACTGCTCTGCAGGGGTTCACTCTGCCGAGCTATAGAGCGTTGTGGAGACGCCACTATCAGCATCAGAGCCTGTTGCAAGCAGCCCTGCACAATTTCGACGAACTTCAGGCTGCCCCCGGTAGTTCCTTGTTGCGTGAATCCACGCTGCGCAGGGGCAATACGGTATGGGATAAGGTCCCGGTGGAGAGCTTCGTCGATTTTTGTCGGGAACTGGATCTTGGCGGGCAGTACCTCAGGCATTTGCGTGGCGTTTTCTATGCTGCGGACGGGGGGCGCCCATCGTCTGCAATCAGCAATGCCTTCGCCGAGTGTGACCGTTATGGGTTGGAAGTGGATGCCCACCTGGCCTTGATCAAGGGGGATATCAGTGCGGCGTTGCACCACTGCGTGCTGGAGCTTGCCTCGGGCAAAAGTCAGGTCAGCTATGAAGGGGTGCCCTTCGTACCCAAGCGTCTCAAGCTTGCCGGTATTGAAATTACGGGCGTGACCTTGTTCGAAGCCCGTTACAACCCGCCGTCACCGTTGGCTGGTCTGGTCCGTCCCTGGTTGAGTTTGGTGCTGCACATTCCTGGCGATCGTATCGCGCCTCTGAGGGCGTATTCGAGTTGGACCGAGCTTGAGAAAGACCTGGCTGGGCGTCTGGCAAATTCGGGGTATCAGCATTCCTTCATCAGAAGGGTCATTCGCCGCAAGTGGCCGGCATTGGTCCAGGCGCTGAGGCAACGGCTTTATGAGGGAGGTGGCGCGATGCGAGTGGTTCGCGCCGAGCCCGACCTGGCGCTGGATGCGTTGTCACTTGAGCAGGGCATGTACGACCACCTTTTGACGCAGCGTCTGGCGCAGATGGAGGACGATGCCCGCTTCTGTGCCGTACCCACTGCCGAGCAGGATGCCCAGGCACGGCATGCTGTGTTGCAGAAGGCCTTGGATATCGGTCTGGATGTTCTCGGGCTTGCGGCGTTCGTGCTCCCGGGCGTGGGCGAGTTGCTTTTGGGGGTGACCGCTGCGCAGTTGATGGGCGAGGTATTCACCGGGTTGCAGGACTGGGCACAAGGCGATGTTCATGAAGCCTTCAACTGCCTCACCCATGTCATTGAAGAGGTGGCGGGGCTGGCTGTCGGCGCAGTAGTGGTGAGCACGGCCAGCAGCCTGGTCAAGAATTCGGCACTGTTCAAGGCGCTCGTGCGCGTTCATCGTAGCGATGGTTCCAGGCGCCTGTGGCGTGCCGACCTTGCACCCTATGCCAGGCGCCTTGACCCTTCCCAGGTGGGTGAAGCCAATGCCCAGGGTATTTACCAATTCGGCGCCGAGCAGTTCATCAGTATCGATGGTCACTTCTACGCTGTGCAGCAGGGCTTGCGCCCGGGAGAGTGGCGCATTCGTCATCCGCTGCGTGATGGTGGCTGGGAGCCAGTGGTCGAGCACAACGCTCAGGGCGCCTGGCGCTGTGATTTCGACTCGCCTCATCGATGGCCGGACGCCGCCTATGCATTGCGCCGGTTTGGCCCCCGGTTCAGTGATTTCAATGATCAGGAAATCGAGGCCATGCTGAACATCTGCGGCCTGGATCTTGGCCAATTGCGCCAGTTGCACCTGCAGCGTCAGCCGGTCCCGGCTGCGTTGCTGGAACTGTGCAGTCGGGCCCGCCTGCGCAGTCGCCTGGAGCAATTCGAACAGCAGCTCATGGGTGCCCCGGAACACGCTCAGGAGGCGTTCAGTCTGCTGGCGTTGCAGCGCTTGCCCGGTTGGCCGCAATGGCGACGACTGGAAATCGTCAGCCAGCTGCAGGCCGAATCGCCGGAGGTACTGCAGTTGTTGCGTAGCGAAGTGGATGAGCAGGGTGTGCTTGCCAGTTTCCATGGTGCTTTGTCTGATGATGAGCAGGCGCTGCTGAATGTGCGGCAGGCAGGGGAGCAAAGTGCGGCGCAGGCCATGGGCAAGCAAATGTCCCTGTGGCTGCAAGCGCACCGGGCCAGTTTCTTTGATCGTTGCCTGGCGATTGAGCAACCTGTCGGGACCTCGCCGTTGCAACTGCAGTTTCCCGGGCTCGCTCCCGAACTGGTGGCCCGAATCGAAGCCGAAGCCAGTGAGGTTGAACGTCAGCGTATGAGCGATGATCGCCATGTTCCGTTGCGGTTGGCAGAGCAAGCTGCACAAGCCTTGCGTGAGGCACGGCTTGACCGGGCCCTGGAAGGTTTTTTCTGGCCGCAAGCGAACAATGCCGATTGCAATGTGTTGATGCTGCATGCAGTGCAAAAAGACCCGCATTGGCCGCAGGGGTTAAGGTTGCAGATCGAGGGGCCGGCAACCCCTGGAGTACGGCGTTTGTTTTACCGCAACGATCGCTTCATTGTTGAAGAACACTCGGATGATCCACCAGAGGGGCTGCTGCCGTTGGCCCTCAGGCTTGCCGGGATTGTACCGGAGCAAGGTCAACAGGCATTTAGTGCCACCCTGGGGAGCCGGGTAGCCGCGCAACGCGGTGTTGCCTTTGAGGTACTGGGTGTTGCTGAGCGCGGTGGCTGGAATGCGCCTCAGCGCTGGGCGGACAGGCGGATAGGCTATCCATTGAGCGGACGCGGGGCCGTGCGGGTGCGTCTGGCCAGTCTGGAAGAGCAGTTGCTGGAGCTTTATCCGGATTTTGATCGGGCGCAGATCGATGCTTTTTTCGCACCTTATCGTGCGGCGCCTGCCCAGGCGCTGGCGTTGTTGCACCGATTGAATGAAGAGCTGCGTGGTTTGCGCGTGACGTTGCGGCGCTGGCAGGAGCAGGCCACCAGTAGTCGCGTCAACGCCAATCGTCAGCAAGTGAGCGCGGTATTGATTGCTGCCTGGCAGCGCCGGTTGACCCGGATTCAAACCTCTTTCGGTATACATCTGGGTTACAGGCTGTCATTGCATGGCTTGTATGTCGAAAGCTTGCCGAGCCTGGTAGCGGACTTCAGCCATGTGGTTGAGCTGGAACTGTCTGCCTTGGGGTTGCGGGACGTCGAGCCGGGCTTTCTTAGTCGATTCGGGCGAGTTCGTTATCTTGACCTTTCCAACAATGCGTTGACGCGTTTCCCTCAAGTGCTGGAGGGGGCGACTTCATTGCGCCATTTATCGCTGCGCGGCAATGCTGTCATCCTCGATGAGTCAGGTGCCGGGCAACTGAGGGCGTTGTGGCAACTCGAGACCATTGACCTTACCGGCAATCCGCTTGGGCGCTTGCCTGACGTGGGGGGGATGGCGCATTTGCGTCGCTTGCAACTGCGTGCTACGGGTATTTTCGAAGTGCCGGGTGGGCTTGTCGATCGCCCCTATCTGGAAGAAGTGGACCTGCGTGACAACCGTATTAACCAGCTTGCCCCAGGCTTTCTTGATGAGCCTCGGGATTTTCTGCGGCGAATACATCTTGACGGTAACCCACTGGCGCCCGCGCAGCGACGTCTTTTGCGGGCGCGGCAGAATGTTTTGCCGATGTTTGTACCTGCCCTGGATGCGGGAGGGCGGTTTTGGATTATTGACAGTGTTGATAGGCAAGTGCTTGAGCGGTATTGGTTGCGATTGCAGCGCGAGCCCGAGGCTGAAGCGCTTTTTTCGCTGTTCGAGCACTTGGCGGCAGTCGGTCAGGCCCATAACGTTGTACCGGAACTTCGCGTGCGCGTGCAGGGGCTATTGCGTTCGATGGCACGTAGTGGGATGGGGCGCGAACTGGCGGCCCTGGTCGCATCGAGTGCGCCGCAGGTTGATGCGATGACGCTGTTGGGTCGATTGGAACTGCGAGTCGATGCAGCCCGTGCGCTATCAAGTTCGCTTGCGCAAGCCTCGCCCGCCGCATTACTGAGCTACGCCCGTGGGAGTCTGCGTTTACAGCGCCTGGAGGCGTTCGTGATACAACTCATTGACCAGACTGCGCAGTGGGCCGGGCGTCGACTGGAAGTGTTTGAAAGCTATCGTTTCGCCTTGGGCGAGCGTCTCGGTCTGGCGGGGCAGGCACTGAACCTGGGGGCTGATGACATCCGCGTGGGTGAGGAGCAGATGCGTACGGCCCAGGCTTATGTGGAGTCGTTTGACGATGTTCAATTGTCCTGCGTTCTGATTCGGGACAGGTACTGGGTACAGTACATTCGTCAGCGGCATGACCAGGCCTGGCATGAGCTGGAGAATCAGTTCGTCATGCGCGCCCACCGCCAGCGCTTGCGCGAAGGCGGCCGCGCGCCGGCAGAACGCGAGCGTTTGGAGCAGGGGCGTCAGTTGCAGCAGGCTGAAGATGAAGTGGCCTTGCTCATGCAATTGACCCGTGCCGAACTGGGCTTGCCCTTTGATCCGGGCAGTGCCCCGCGCCGTGGTGGTTGAACCGACAGCCACTGCGCATTGACGAGCGGGGTGCAATTTTGCCCCTGCTCCGCTACGATTAGCGGTCTTCAGCTTGCAGTCGCGACGGTTTTCGATGAGTTATCAGGTTCTTGCACGTAAATGGCGTCCGCGCTCGTTCCGCGAAATGGTCGGCCAGACCCATGTGCTCAAGGCCTTGATCAACGCGCTGGACAACCAGCGACTGCACCATGCCTACCTGTTTACCGGTACCCGCGGCGTGGGCAAGACCACCATCGCGCGGATCATCGCCAAGTGCCTTAACTGTGAAACCGGTATCACCTCGACCCCTTGCGGTACCTGTTCGGTATGCCGGGAGATCGACGAGGGGCGCTTTGTCGACCTGATCGAGATCGACGCCGCCAGCCGCACCAAGGTCGAAGATACCCGCGAGTTGCTCGACAATGTGCAGTACGCGCCGAGCCGCGGGCGCTTCAAGGTCTACCTGATCGACGAAGTGCACATGCTTTCCAGCCACTCGTTCAACGCCTTGTTGAAAACCCTGGAAGAGCCGCCGCCCTACGTCAAGTTCATCCTGGCCACCACCGACCCGCAGAAGCTGCCGGCGACCATTCTCTCGCGCTGCCTGCAGTTCTCGCTGAAGAACATGACCCCCGAGCGGGTAGTCGAGCACCTGAGCCATGTGCTCGGTGCTGAAAACGTTCCCTTCGAAGACGATGCCCTGTGGCTGCTCGGCCGCGCAGCTGATGGTTCCATGCGCGATGCCATGAGCCTGACCGACCAGGCCATCGCCTTTGGTGAAGGCAAGGTGCTGGCAGCGGATGTGCGAGCGATGCTCGGGACCCTGGACCACGGTCAGGTCTACGGAGTGCTTCAGGCCCTTTTGGAGGGCGATGCGCGTGCCTTGCTCGAGGCCGTTCGCCACCTGGCAGAACAGGGGCCGGACTGGAATGGCGTACTGGCCGAGATGCTCAACGTGCTGCACCGCGTGGCCGTTGCCCAGGCACTGCCGGAGGCAGTGGACAACGGTCAGGGCGATCGTGATCGGGTCCTGGCTTTGGCCCAGGCGCTGCCGGCCGAAGATGTGCAGTTCTATTACCAGATGGGCCTGATCGGCCGCCGCGACCTGCCGTTGGCGCCAGATCCGCGTGGCGGCTTCGAGATGGTCCTGTTGCGCATGCTGGCGTTCCGTCCTGCTGATACCGACGACGCGCCGAAACCGGTGCTAAAGCCGGTGGGGATCAGCCAGGCCACAGCTGATTCTGCAAGCGCGGTGGCAGCAGCCCCCCAGGCTGCGCCTGCCGTGGCGGTTGCAGAGGTTGCAGCCCCGGCGCCAGTGCTGGCTGAGCCTGAACCCATTGCGATACCTGAGCCAGAACCAGCGCCCGAACCGGTCGAGGTTCATGCCCCTGAGCCGGTTGTCGACCTGCCCTGGAATGAGCCGGTTGCAGCAGAGCCTGAGCCGCTTGCCGTCGAGCAGCCTGAGCCAGCACCAGTACCAGTAGCCGCAGCCATAGAGGCGCCACCACACGACGACGGCATCGGCTACAGCCCTGCCGGTATGGACCGCGACGACGAGCCGCCGCTGGATGAAGACTATTACGAGCCGGAGCTGGACCCGGCCAGCTACAGTTATCTGGATGAGCTGGCCATCGAGCATGCCCACGAAGTCGACGCGCCGCCTGCCGAGCCGTTGCCGGCTGCGCAACCGGCCACGGGCCTGGCGCTGAAATGGCTGGAATTGTTCCCGCAGTTGCCGATCTCCGGGATGACCGGCAATATCGCCGCCAACTGTACGCTGATCAGCGCCGAAGGCGACGACTGGCTGCTGCACCTGGACCCGGCCCACAGCGCCCTGTTCAACAGCACGCAGCAGCGGCGCCTGAACGATGCGTTGAACCAGCAACTGGGTCGTACGCTCAAACTGACTATCGAGCTGATTCGCCCGGAACAGGAAACTCCCGCCCAGGCTGCAGCCCGCAAGCGTGCTCAGCGTCAGGGCCAGGCTGAGGCCTCAATCCAGGATGATCCGCTGATCCAGCAGATGATTCAGCAGTTTGGCGCTATGGTCCGCCACGATACGATTGAACCTGTCGACGCCCCGGTTGCCCAGGGCGAGTAACGGATAAACAGCAGCGGCCCGGGCCTGACCCGCGCCGCACCCCGTAAGCCAATATTTGAGGTGATCCCCATGATGAAAGGTGGCATGGCCGGCCTGATGAAGCAGGCTCAGCAGATGCAAGAAAAAATGGCCAAGATGCAGGAAGAGCTGGCCAACGCCGAAGTGACCGGCCAATCCGGCGCCGGCCTGGTCAGCGTGGTGATGACCGGTCGTCACGACGTCAAACGTATCAGCCTGGACGACAGCCTGATGCAGGAAGACAAGGAAGTGCTCGAAGACCTGATCGCCGCCGCCGTCAACGACGCCGTGCGCAAGGTCGAAGCCAACAGTCAGGAAAAAATGGGCGGCATGACCGCCGGCATGCAGTTGCCACCAGGCTTCAAGATGCCGTTCTGAAGCAGCGCTTCACTGAAAATGCCAGGCCTGTGCCTGGCATTTTTTTGCCTGTGGTTTCAGTTGTAACTCATGGTGAAGCTGGCCTGGCCTTGGGCGGTGCCGGCCCGGACGTTCGAGCTTGTCTGGATGAACCGGGCGCGCAAGGGAAGGGTAAAGCTTGGGGTGCCCGTATAGATCGTTCCGGCATGTTGCGGCTGGTGCAGGTTAATTGGGTTGTTGTCGGCCTTGAGCACCTGGATGCCGATCCCGCTTGCTTGAGAGCCTGGCGCCAGGCCCAAGATGTTGGAGGTGTTGTTCGCCGAGTGGGTGTCCCTGAGGGAGTAGTTGATCGAAAGCCGCCCGCCGGATCCGCCGCCTGAGCAGTTCAGGTGAATGTTGAAGGGCACGGGCGTTGTGGTTTTGTTGATCTGGTTGAAAAAGTACTGAGGGTGGCTGCCGAGGGCGACCGCAATGTTCTGTGAGCCTGAGTTGACGGCGCAGGTGGGGTTGGCGGAGATGATTCGGATGCTGGTATTGGAGAGCAGTATGTTTTTCGACCTGACCCCACCCAGATAGCCATCGACCAAGGGTGAATCCATCTGCAATGTTGCGTTGGGCAGTGCTCCGCTTCTGGTCTTGATCAATTCCAGCTTGTAGTTCATCCAGTACTGGTAGATGACGATGCCGCTGGAACTCTGACTGAGTCGGGGCCACACGTATGTCCAGTATCCGTTACCTACAGGCGTGTGTTCGGTTGCGGTGACCTTCACCCCTATACCATCAACATTGGTGCTGTAGATTGAGTTCCCGAGAGGGCTCAAATGCATGGCTCGGCGATATCCCCAATGTTTGTAGTGGTGACCAAAGCAACTGATGGATGTCGTGGAGGTACTGGCCTGGCTGCTGTGCAGCACTGTTCCTGGTGGGGCGGACGGGACAACAGTGAGCTGGCTGGGCATTGCAAGTGTGGCAAGGCCTCCATTCCCTGTTTTCAGCTTGCAGCCAAAGGTGCGATCCGAAGTCGCGTGTGAAGAAGAAACGGTATTGGATTGAAGTACGAGCACTGCCTCTGGTGTGTCTTGTGCGGCGTTTGCCGCGGTCGCCAGAGTTATGCCAGCAACGGTTGCCCATTTGAGGCGTGAATCGATGGTGTTATGCATGGGAGAGGATTCCGTCAGGGCGTGCAGATGCCTTCGAGGTGCCGCAGGTTTTTGGTGTTCTGGCGCTTGCGAAGGTCCAGGGTGTAGGCAATACGGCAAGTTTTTTCATGTTGTTTACCCCAGCGAACTTGAAGTACGCCCTTTGGTGCCAAGCCACGAACGAAGGCTTGGCTGCCTTGACCAACAACGCCGAGTTCGTTCCCCGCGTCGTCCTCTATCACGCTGCCAAAAGGAATGAGCTCGTTGTCGGGATGGCTGATCTGAACGACCGCGGACACGCCATAGGTCGTAGGAAATTCCAACAGCGCGATAGCTCCAGCGCGCGGTACTGTCTGTTGTGTCGTGCCGTTTAGCTCGACATCGGTAGGCAACCCCCTAGGGTTCAGCTCAATCTTGTTGCTTCGATAGGGCGTCAGGCTGGGTATCACGGCATAGCCCTGGCGATCTATGCTCACTGCCGTGTACGAACTGAGTTGGGCGCCATGGGCATTTTCAGCTTTGGCCAGGCCAAAAGTGTCGCCAAGCGGCTGTGACAATGTCACGCCGCCGGCATGAGCAACGATGGCCCCGCGGGCGCCAAGCGAGCTTTGTGAGACGTTGCTGCCATGACTGAGCGAGCCGCTGAACTCGGCAATCGGACTGCGGTAAAGCAGATTGCCACTCAGGTTGCTGTTGCCTTCGCCATGATTGCGGTCGTGGCTGGTCGTTACACCGTAGCTCAAACGATTCTCGGCGTCGGCGATGCCGGTCAGGGTGGTTTGTACCTGGCTGTGGCCTTGCTGATTGCGTGAGGCACTGGCGTTGAGGGTTTGCGACCGGTCGGCCCCCAGCGGCAGGGAGAGCGTCAGGTTGAGGACATTGTCACGCCGCCCGGAAGCGGTGCGCTCTCTTGCGGCTGACAAGCCGTAGGTCAAACGTTTGAAGTGGTTGCTGTAGCCCAGCGAATAGTTGACGTCAGTGCCCGGGTAGTTCCAGTAACGGGTTGCCGAGGCCGTCAGGTGCAGTTGGCCGTAGCGTTCGGCCAAAGGTTGGCCGAGGGTGAGTGCGCTGCGACTGCGCTGGTGGAGAAAGTCCAGGCTGTGGCTGGTGCCGCGCAGGTATTGGCGATTGAGGAAGGCGTCTTCGAGATTGAAGTAGCCCTGGGTGGAATAGCGGTGGGTGGCCAGGGCAATTTGCGTATCGGTGGTGTTCAGGGTCTTGGCGTAGCTCAGGCGCAGGCTTTGGCCTCGCTGGCTGCCCAGGCCCGGCAGGTGGGTGCGTGCCTGGGTGACATCCAGGCCGAAGGCGCCCAGGCCAGTGTTCAGCGCCCCTCCCAGCAGGAACGCCCCATAGCCCGAGGCGAAGGTCAGGCCGCTGTAGGAACTGAGCAGATTGTTCAGGCCATACTGCCAGTTGCCTTCAGCGAACACCGGCTCGCTCACCAGGCGCTGATTCTGCAGGGTGCCGAAGGTTGCGCTGTAGCGCTGCTGCCCTGGGCGCAACGACAGGGGGACGGCCGTATAGGGGACCGAGAAGCTGCGCACCTGGCCATCGGCTTCGGTGATCACCACCTCGAGGTCGCCGCCGTAGCCTGGGGCTTGCAGGTCGTCGATCTCGAACGCCCCCGGGGCGACGGTGGACTCGTGCAAGATGACGCCGCGCTGGCGCACCACTACCCGCGCATTGCTGTTGGCCACACCCCGGACCACCGGGGCAAAACCGCTCTGCGAGTGCGGTAGCATGCGGTCATCACTGGCCAGGCGCGCCCCGATGAAACTGACGGAGTCGAACAGATCACCCGGCGTGTAGGTCTCTCCCAAGGTCAACTGCGATGACCAGGAGGTGATGTCCCGTTGCGCGTAGCTGGACTGGCTCTGGTAGCGCCGCTGGCCCTGGTTGCTCCAGGCCAGGGCTCCATCATGGCGCAGGCGCCAGTCGCCCAGGTTGACTCCGGTGTTCAGGCCCAGGTAGCCCTGGGTTTGCAGTCCCTCCTGTTGGTTGCGGGGTTTGAGGTTGTAGACATTCAGGTTGTAGCCGGCGAAGCCTGCTGTAATGCCGCTGTCCCACTGGCTGGGGTCGACATAGTCGACGCTGGTGCGTTTGAGCCCGACCTGCGCAATGCTCAGGGACAGTTGCTGGCTGCTGAAATCGAACTCACTGAAGGCATCATCCAGTAGTACCTCGATTGGCAGGCACCGGTCTCTCTGCAGTTGTGCGGTGTGCTCGATGGAAAGTCGTTCGGTGGCAATGCCCAACCTGTGCAGCAAGGCCAGGTCAAAGCAGGCAACAGCGTCCTGTTCGGGGCCCTGGCTCTGGAAGGGAATATCCAGGCGGCCTTGCCATTGCTGGTTGATGAACACTTCGATGTTGTGGTTGCCGGCGGCGACGATGTTGCGTTTCTCAAAGCGTGACAGGTCGACTGGCAAGGCTGCGCCGTTGCTTAGAAATGCCGATTCGAATTGTACTGCCGAGGGTTCCGGTGTATCGGCCAGGGCTAACGGTGACAGGCTGACGAAGCTGAGCGAACCCAGAAAAAGAGTGGTTCGCCCACGGGTCAACCCGCCCGGGGTGTCACTAAGTGGGCAAGTGCGAGTCATGAGGGTCTGTAAATATTGAAACAGTGATAAAAGAGCGCCGCAGTCAGTACCGTGCCCGCGCGGTGGTCACGGGGTGTTCAGTCGCTGGGCGCAAAGAGTTCAGAGGGACTTTGAGTAATCCGCAGTGGCGGTATTGTCTTCGCCGGCGCCATGGTCATTGATGCTGATGAAGTTAACGTTGACGGGGGTGGTTGGCGGTGTTTTAAAACGTTCCGATGTGCTGAAAGTTTCACTGGAAAAGGGCGCGACGTGACCACTTCCAAACATCAGTTTATGACCATTGGATTCAATTTCGATGTGGCCGATATTGACGAAGTAAGCAGTAGGGTTGTCAGCTTTTAATGTCCATTTTTTGTCGGCTTTAATTAACGTCCAGTGGATGGCATTGGCGGATTCGTTAACATGACCGGGTAACTTGGCCGGGCGATAGAGCACTTTGATACGGGAACGGAAGGCAAATTGAAGATAATTCTCGCCCTCTGCTTTGGGAGGGACTTCGAGAAGGTTGAACCAGTACAGGGTCTCGCGATCCTCCGCCATTTTGGTACCGTTATGCAGCAGGCGGATGGTCTGCCCCTTGCCTCCCTCGATACGGGCTATGGCCGGGGTAACGACGAACGGCATCTGGAGGGTTTCCGGGGCGGCCTTGCTGTCTCCGTCGTCGAGCCAGAGCTGGACCAGGGTGGGATTTTTCGCCTTGTTCTCCAGGCCAATGGTGGCTTCACCCTGTTCGGCGGGAAAGATGATGCGGGTGTTGGAGATGACGACACTGGCCTGGGCGGCAGTGATGCAGCTCAGCCAGGTTGCCGCCAGGAGAAACAGCTTGGGTATCGAGGTCATGTGTAATCAGTCGCGTGAGAGGTTCGTAGAGCGTTAGGCAGCCGCCAAGGGCGACTGCCCGTAAGGCTTAGATGTAGCGGATCAGGTATTCCACCCGGGTGGCGATCGGCCCGGCGCTGGCGGTGCCGGTGGCGTAGTAATGAGCCGAGTAATTGAACGTGGCCGCACCGTTGGCCAACTGCTGAGGAATGGTGTTCTGCTCACCCTGGGGGCGTCCGATGTGGATTGCGCCGTTGTTGGCATTGCGCAACTGCACATGGACGTTGGTGGCGCCGCCGGGATCGGGTTTCAGTCGGCCACTGGCCGGATCAACGCTGCTGCCGGTGAGAAATTCGATGTCGATGCGCCCGCTAGGTGGGTTGCAACCGGTCAGCCGGATCTGAAATGCACTGCCCAGGTAGGTGTTGCCCACAGACCCCAGGTCGTCGGTGCGCGCCGGGCGCATGGCGACGGTGAAGTTGTTGGCCCCGGAGCCGCCGTTGATGGTGCAGGTCTGGGCAAACACGTTGCCGGTGAAGGTAATGCGGCCGTCGCGGGCCTGGGCAGTACTGGTCATGGCAGCAAGTAACGACAGGGAAAATACTGCGCCAAGTGTGGATTTGATCATGTGGGTACCGTATAGCAATGTTCAGTGGGTGTTTGAGTGTTCCTGGTTCGGCTTTCAAATAAACAGCAGGCATAAAGTTGGATATATTGAAAGCGCCGTGATTATGGAGTGAGTCGCACGGTTTTAATGTAGGAGCACCTTGGGGAGAATCTGTGGCTTGAATTGTCAGGGAATGTAGGAATAACGCTAAGTCTGGAACTCGTTAGTGCAAACTTATGCGCGCTCAGGCGCGAACTTGAGCATTAATTTGGATCCACACTCGTGGACGCTGGGTAGTGCCATATAGAAACGGCGGCAGCGGCACAGGTTTGACGCTGGCCCAAGGGACGGGTATAAACCGCCTTCACTTGCATCAAGGCCTTTTCCCATGAGTTTCAGCCCACTTATCCGACAGCTGATCGACGCATTGCGCATCTTGCCTGGCGTCGGCCAGAAAACCGCCCAACGCATGGCCTTGCAACTACTTGAGCGTGATCGCAGTGGGGGTACCCGTTTGGCCCAGGCCTTGAACCAGGCCATGGAAGGGGTGGGCCATTGCCGTCAGTGCCGGACCCTGACCGAGCAGGCGTTGTGCCCGCAGTGTTCCGATCCGCGCCGCGATGACACGCTGCTGTGCGTGGTGGAAGGGCCGATGGATGTCTATGCCGTAGAGCAAACCGGTTATCGCGGTCGCTACTTTGTGCTCAAGGGCCACCTGTCGCCGCTTGATGGCTTGGGCCCGGAAGCCATCGGCATTCCGCAACTGATGACCCGGATCGAGGAGCAGGGCAGCTTCACCGAGGTGATCCTCGCCACCAACCCAACGGTGGAAGGTGAAGCGACCGCCCATTACATCGCCCAGTTGCTGGCCGACAAAGGCTTGGTCGCTTCGCGGATTGCCCACGGTGTGCCGTTGGGCGGTGAACTGGAGTTGGTCGATGGCGGTACCCTGGCGCATTCGTTTGCCGGGCGCAAACCGATCTCGCTGTAACCCCGCGATACTGTCAATACTCGCTCAGCGAGAACTCGGTCAGGCAGAAGGTCGGCACACCAGCGTCGTTCAGGCGCTGTGAGCCACCCAGCTCCGGCAGGTCGATGATCGCTGCCGCCTCGAGCACCTGCGCACCCATGCGTCGTACCAGCTTGGTGGCGGCCAGCAAGGTGCCACCGGTGGCAATCAGGTCATCGAAAATCAGCACCGAGTCGCCTTCACAGAGGCTGTCGGCGTGCACTTCGAGGAAGGCTTCGCCGTACTCGGTCTGATAACCCTCGGCGAGCACATCGGCCGGCAGCTTGCCCTGCTTGCGAAACAGGATCAGCGGCTTGTTCAGTTGGTGGGCGATGATCGAGCCGATCAGAAAGCCGCGCGCATCCATGGCGCCGATATGGCTGAAGTCGGTTTCGACGTAGCGTTCGATAAAGGCATCGGCGACATGGCGCAGGCCGCGCGGCGACTGGAACAGCGGGGTGATGTCGCGAAAGATCACGCCCGGCTTGGGGAAGTCCGGTACCGGGCGGATCAGGGCTTTGAGGTTGAAGGTGTCGCTAGGCATGGGGCGGGTATCCTGAAAAAACCACTGCCCGCCAGTATACCTGTTATCCGCAGGGTCAGCTTTCCAGCGAACCACCGGCCAGGGCGCACAGTTGGATCGGGTCAAGGATATGGATTTCCTTGCCTTCGGCCTGGATCAGGCCGTTCTGCTGGAAGCGCGTGAACACCCGCGAGACGGTCTCGACCGCCAGGCCCAGGTAGTTGCCGATCTCGTTGCGCGACATGCTCAGGCGGAACTGATTGGCCGAGTAGCCACGGGCACGGAAGCGCGCCGAGAGGTTGACCAGGAAGGTGGCGATGCGTTCATCGGCGGTCTTTTTCGACAGCAGCAGCATCATCTGCTGATCGTCGCGAATCTCGCGGCTCATCACCCGCATCAACTGGCGACGCAGCTGGGGCAGTTGCACCGACAGCTCGTCCAGGCGTTCGAAGGGGATTTCGCAGACCGACGTGGTTTCCTGGGCCTGGGCCGACACCGGGTAGGCTTCGGTGTCCATGCCGGACAGGCCGACCAGCTCGCTGGGCAGGTGGAAGCCGGTGATCTGCTCCTCACCACTGTCGCTCAGGCTGAAGGTTTTCAGGGCGCCGGAGCGCACCGCATAGACCGAGCCGAAATTGTCGCCCTGGCGGAACAGAAACTCGCCTTTTTTCAGCGGACGCCCGCGTTTGACGATTTCATCCAGTGCATCCATGTCTTCCAAGTTCAGCGACAAGGGCAGGCACAGAGGCGCCAGGCTGCAATCCTTGCAATGGGCCTGGTTATGGGGGCGCAGTTTGACTGGCTCGGACATTTCTTCAATCCTTGTGGGAAAGCACACATAAGCCGTAAGGGTAACCCAGGCTAGGGTGTTTCGGCCAGCTTGGACGATTGTGCCGTTTGCAGATGCACGCTTGCGCTGTTCGGGCCGAGGGGCTCGCAGCCTGTGCGCTGCAGAGCCTTCGAGCGCTGTTTGACCCAGGTTTTACTGGGCCAAACGGGAAAAGCCTGCGACAAAAAACCTCAGTATTCAGATAACCCGAGAGAAACGCTGGCGGTTGTGCAGGTCCAGGTAAGCGTCGAACACCATGCACACCGAGCGCACCAGCAGCCGCCCGGCAGGCAGCACTTTGATGCTTTCGTTGCTCAGCTCGATCAGCCCGTCCTTGTGCATGGCTTGCAGGGCAGGCCACTGGTCCTTGAAGTAGCCGCGAAAATCGATGGTGAACGCCCGTTCGATGGTCTCGAAGTCCAGTTCGAAATGGCAGATCAACTGCTGGATCACCGCCCGGCGCAGGCGATCATCGTCGTTGCAGATCAGGCCGCGGCTGGTGGCCAGCTGGGCCGTGGACAGGGTGTCCTGGTAGGTGTTGAGGTCGCTGCTGTTCTGGCAGTAAAGGTCGCCGATCTGGCTGATCGCCGAGACCCCGAGGCCGATCAGGTCGCAATGGCCGTGGGTGGTGTAGCCCTGGAAGTTGCGTTGCAGGGTGGATTCTTCCTGAGCGATCGCCAGCTCGTCATCGGGCAGGGCGAAGTGGTCCATGCCGATGTACACGTAACCGGCGGCGGTCAGTTGCTCGATGGTGTTGTGGAGCATTTCCAGTTTTGCTGCCGGGGCCGGCAACTCGCTGCTGTCGATGCGCCGCTGGGGCATGAAGCGCTCCGGCAGGTGGGCATAGTTGAACACCGAGAGACGGTCCGGTTGCAGCTTGATCACTTCTTCGACGGTGCGGGCGAAGCCTTCCGGCGTCTGCTTGGGCAGGCCGTAGATCAGGTCGAGGTTGATCGAGCGAAATTGCAGGGTGCGCGCCGCTTCGATGATCGCCCGGGTTTGCTCCAGGCTCTGCAGGCGGTTGATCGCTCGCTGCACCACCGGATCGAGGTCCTGGACGCCGAGGCTGACGCGGTTGAAACCCAGTTCACGAAGCAGTCCCATGGTCGACCAGTCGGCCTCGCGCGGGTCGATCTCGATGCCGTAGTCACCGGAGTCGTCGTCCAGCAGATTGAAGTGCTGGCGCAGGTGGGCCATCAACTGGCGCAGTTCGACGTGGCTTAAAAAGGTCGGGGTGCCGCCGCCAAAGTGCAACTGCTCGACGGTCTGCTTGGGGTCGAGGTGGCAGGCGATCAGCTGGATTTCCTGCTCCAGGCGCTGCAGGTAGGGCGCGGCGCGGCCTCGGTCCTTGGTGATGACCTTGTTGCAGGCGCAGTAGTAGCAGATGTTGGCGCAGAACGGCACATGTACATAGATCGACAGTGGGCGAACGGCACGACGGCTGTCACGCAGGGCGTGCAGCAGGTCGAAAGAGCCAACTTCGCTGTGCAGTTGCACCGCGGTCGGGTAGGAGGTGTAGCGTGGGCCGGCCAGGTCGTAGCGGCGAATCAGGTCGGAGTCCCAACGAAGAACGTCGAGCATGCGGGCAGTCCCCAGAAAGAGCAGCAGTGTCCGGAGTCTAGGGAGCGCGGGGCAAACCCGTGTTGATTTGTATCAACGCCGCTTCAGTGGCCCATCAGCCAGTGCTGGTGCGGCCCTGGCAGGGTCCACAGGCCGAACAGCATGACCAGCACGCCACCAGCGATGCGCACGCCACGCTGGCGCAGCAGGGCGCTGGTGCGTTCGGCGGCAAGGCCGGTTGCCAGCAGCACCGGCCAGGTGCCCAGGCCGAAGGCCAGCATCAACAGCGCGCTGTCGGCGGCATTGCCCTGGCTAGCCGCCCACAGCAGCGTGCTGTACACCAGCCCGCATGGCAGCCAGCCCCATAGGGCGCCGAGCAGCAGGGCACGCGGCAGGCTGGACACCGGCAGCAGGCGGTTGGCCACGGGCTGGATATGCCGCCACAGGCCACGGCCCAGGCTTTCGATGCGGGTCAGGCCGCTCCACCAGCCGGCCAGGTACAGGCCCATGCTGATCAGCAGCAGGGCCGCCAATACGCGCATGGCGGTCGCCACCGGGCTGTTGGCAACCGCCCAGCCGGCGAGGCCGAGCAACAGGCCGGCCAGGGCGTAACTGAGGATGCGTCCCAGGTTGTAGGCCAGCAGCAGGCGAAAACGCCGGCTGCGTTGCTCCTTGGGAATGGCCAGGGTCAGCGCGCCCATCAGGCCGCCGCACATGCCCAGGCAGTGGCCACCACCGAGCAGGCCTAGGATCAACGCTGAGCTGAGCAGGGGCAGAAGTTCAGTCACGAGGCGGCGTACCGTCGTCGGGTTTCTTGCCGTCGGCCTCGTCCATGGCCGCCTGGTGCTGGGGGTCCTGATCGTCGAACAGGATGCTGTGGGCCGGGCCGTCGAGGTCGTCGTACTGGCCGCTGTCCACTGCCCAGAAGAAGATGTAGATGGCGATGGCGACGATCAGCAGGGCGGCCGGGATCATGATGTAAAGCGCGGGCATGGGGGCTCCTGGTCAGGCCGTCGCGGGATGCGTGGCGGTGGCTGGCGCATGGCTGGCCGGCAGGCCGCTGACGCGGGTCAGGCGCAGGGCATTGAGGACCACGATCAGCGAGCTGACCGACATGCCGACCGCCGCCCAGATTGGCGTGATCCAGCCCAGCGCGGCAAACGGCAGCATGACGCCATTATACGCCGAGGCCCACAGCAGGTTCTCGATAATGATCCGTCGTGTGCGTCGGGCCAGGCTGAAGGCCTGGACCAGGGCGTCCAGACGGTTGGACAGCAGCACCGCGTCGGCGCAGGTCTTCGCCAGGTCGGTGGCCGAGCCCATGGCAATGCTGATGTCGGCAGCCGCCAGGATCGGCACATCATTGACCCCGTCTCCGAGCATCAGCACCTTGCGCCCTTGCTGCTGCAGGTGCTTGAGTTTCTCCAGCTTGTCATCTGGGCGCAGGCCGCCAATAGCCTGGTCGATCTGCAGTTCGGCGGCCACGCTCTGGACCATCGGCGAGCTGTCGCCGGACAACAACAGGGTTTGCCAGCCACGGGCGCGGCAGGCAGCCAGCAGGTCGGCGGCGTCGCTGCGCAGGCGGTCGTCGAGGACGAACCAGGCCAGCGGGCCCTGCTGGTCACCGAGCAGCAGCCATTGCCCGGCTTCGTCCGGCATCGCCGGTGCCCGGGTGCCACTGAGCGCGCAGACAAAACCCGCTTCGCCGATGCGTAGCTGCTGCCCGCCAACCTTGCCTTCCAGACCCAGGCCAGGCATTGCCTGAACGTCATCGGCGGCCTGGCTGGCACGGCCGAAAGCACGGGCGATGGGGTGTTCGGAGCGGTTCTCGAGGGCGGCGGCGAGCATCAGGCAACGGTCGGCGTCGGTGTCCGCCAGGGGACGAATCGCCCGCAGGGTCAGGCGGCCTTCGGTGAGGGTGCCGGTCTTGTCGAAGATCACCGTGTCGATCTGGTTCAAGCCTTCCAGCACGTGGCCGCGGGTCAGCAGCAGGCCAAGCTTGTGCAGGGTGCCGGTGGCAGCGGTCAGCGCGGTTGGAGTGGCCAGCGACAGGGCGCAGGGGCAGGTGGCAACCAGCATGGCGAGGACGATCCAGAACGCCCGCGACGGGTCGATCTGCCACCAGAGCAGGCCGATGGCGGCGGAGGCGATCAGGGTGAACAGCAAAAACCATTGCGAGGCGCGGTCGGCGATTTCCGCCAGGCGCGGTTTTTCCGACTGCGCCCGCTCCAGCAGGCGGACGATGGCCGACAGCCGGGTGTCCTGGCCCAGGGCCTGGACTTCGACGGTCAGTGCGCTTTCGACGTTAAGGGTGCCGGCAGTGACTGCGTCGCCGGCGCTGCGCGGTTGTGGCAGGTATTCACCGGTCAGCAGCGATTCGTCGATGCTCGACTGGCCGCTGACGATGCGCCCGTCGGCAGGAATGACATGACCGGGTTGGATCAGCACGCAGTCTTTCAGGCGCAGTTCGCTGAGCAGGATCCGCTCGCTCTGCCCGGCGAAGCCCAGGCGCAGGCACGAAGCCGGCAGGAGGTTGACCAGTTGCGCGGTGGCGGCGGCCGTGCGCTCGCGGGCGCGGCGTTCCAGATAGCGCCCGGCCAGCAGGAACAGGGCAAACATGCCCACGGCGTCGAAGTACAGCTCGCCGCTGCCGGTGATCGCGGTCCAGATCCCGGCACCGTAAGCCAGGCCGATGGCCAGTGAGACCGAGACGTCCATGGTCAGGTGGCGCGTGCGCAAATCGCGGGCGGCGCCGCGAAAGAACGGTGCGCAGCTATAAAACACGATCGGCGTGGTGAGGAACATCGCGACCCAGCGCAGGATGGTATGCAACTCGGGACTGAGGTCGATGTTGAATTCCGGCCAGGTAGCCATGGTCGCCATCATCGCCTGGAACCACAACAACCCGGCGACGCCCAGCTGACGCAGGGCGGTGCGGTTTTCGCTGGCCAGCTGTTCGGCGGCGCGATCGGCCTGGTAGGGGTGAGCGGCGTAGCCGATATGGCGCAGCTCGGCGAGCAGCTTGGACAGTGGCAACTGGCTGTCGGCCCAGCTGACCTGCAGGCGGTGGTTGGACAGGTTCAGTCGCGCCTCGGCCACGGCCGGCAGGTTGCGCAGGTGCTTTTCGATCAGCCAGCCGCAGGCGGCGCAGCTGATACCTTCGATCAGCAAGGTGGTTTCGGCCAGTTCGCCACTGTGGCGCACGAAGGGCTTTTGCACATCGGCGCGGTCATACAAGGCCAGTTCGTCGACCAGTTGCTGGGGCAGGGCGTCGGGGTTGGCGCTGGCTTCACTGCGGTGCTGGTAATAGCTTTCCAGGTTGCCGGCGACGATGGCTTCGGCCACCGCCTGGCAGCCCGGACAGCAGAACGCCCGTGGCTGGCCAAGTACCACGGCGGTGAAGTGGCTGCCGGCAGGCACGGGCAGGGCGCAGTGGTAGCAGGGCGTGGGGCTGGTCATGGTGTCAGTCGCAAGGATTGGTGTTGGGCTCATCGCGGGTCAAGCCCGCTCCCACAGCGGGCCGTGGGAGCGGGCTTGACCCGCGATCAGCAACGACTCATTTCTCGAGGTGTTCAGCCCCTTGCAGCGCCTCGTCACCGAGTACCAGGGTCTTGTCGTGAGCGACTTCCTCTTCCTCGAACAGGCGCCATACATGCTCATCCTGGCTGCCCAGCAGCTCGACGAAACGCCGGCCTTCAACCTTATCGCTGAGTTGGCCCAGGTAGCGCCCGGCTTCGCTCTCGCTGCGGGTCAGGACGATCTTGCGGTCCTTCTCCGGCTGGGTCGGCGAGATCAGGTTCAGCTCCAGGGTTCGCGGCATGCTGTTGCCGGTCAGGCGCAGGTCGACTTCGCCGGTCAGTTCGTCCAGGTGCACGCTGGCCTTGAGGTTGAGGGTCTGGGCTAGCAGTTCACGGTCCAGCGAGCGGTTGATGCCTTTACCAGCCTCGTAGTAGTTGTCGTTGACCAGGTTGTCCGGGTTGTTCACCGCAATGGTCACCATGGTCAGGCTCAGGGTCACCGAAGTGGCCAGCACGCCGATGATGATCCACGGCCAGAGGTGCTTGTACCAAGGGCTAGCGGCAGTTGCAGAAGGCATGGGCTCAGTCTCTTATCGAATTTGCGGGCCGATGAAGCGGCTCTTGGCTTCAACCTGGGTGGCGCTGTCGTCAGCGTCCTTGAGGGTGAAGATGACTTCGTTGGTGGTCGACGGCAGTTGCTCCGGAGCCATCGACAATTGCACTGGCAGGCTGACGATATCGCCGGCGGCGACGCGGATTTCCCGTGCACCCTCAAGCTTGAGGTCTGGCAGGCCACCCGCTTCGAGCACGTAGACGTGGTCGCGCTGATCCTTGTTCATGACCTTCAGGCTGTAGACGTTCTCGATCCGCCCCTGGGCGTTCTCGCGGTACAGCACACGGTCCTTGCTGACGTCGAAACCGACCAGTGAACGCATGACGAAGGCGCTGGCCAGCAGGCCGATCATCGCCAGCAACACCACGGCATAGCCGATCAGGCGCGGACGCACCATGTGGGTCTTCTGTCCCGACAGGTTGTGCTCGGTGGTGTAGCTGATCAGGCCTTTGGGGTAGTTCATCTTGTCCATGATGGTGTCGCAGGCATCGATGCAGGCGGCGCAGCCGATACATTCGATCTGCAGGCCGTCACGGATGTCGATGCCGGTCGGGCACACCTGTACGCACATGGTGCAATCGATGCAGTCGCCCAGGCCCTTGGCTTTGTAGTCGAGGTCTTTCTTGCGCGGGCCGCGGGTTTCGCCGCGGCGCGGGTCGTAGGAGACGATCAGGGTGTCCTTGTCGAACATCACGCTCTGGAAGCGCGCATACGGGCACATGTACACGCACACCTGCTCACGCAGCCAGCCGGCGTTGCCATAGGTGGCCAGGGTGAAGAAACCGACCCAGAAGTAGGCCCAGCCGTCGGCCTGGCCGGTGAAGAACTCGATGACCAGCTCGCGGATCGGCGAGAAGTAGCCGACGAAGGTCATGCCGGTGACAAAGCCGATGCTCAGCCACAGGCTGTGCTTGGCCAGCTTGCGCAGGAACTTGTTGCCGCTCATCGGCGCCCTGTCGAGTTTCATGCGCTGGTTGCGGTCGCCTTCGGTGACTTTTTCGCACCACATGAAGATCCAGGTCCACACGCTTTGCGGGCAGGTATAACCGCACCAGACACGGCCAGCGTAGACGGTGATGAAGAACAGGCCGAAGGCGGCGACGATCAACAGGCCTGAGAGCAGGATGAAATCCTGGGGCCAGATGGTGGTGCCGAAAATGTAGAACTTGCGCTCCGGCAGGTTCCACCAGACGGCCTGGTGGCCACCCCAGTTCAGCCACACCGTACCGAAGTACAGCAGGAACAGGAAGGCGCCGCCGAGCATGCGCAGGTTGCGGAACACGCCGGTGAAGGCGCGGGTGTAGATCTTTTCTCGCGAGGCATAGAGATCGACGCTGCTGTTGTCTTTACTGGCAGGCGGGGTGACGTCATGTACCGGAATCTGCTTGCTCATCATTGAGTCCCACGGCAGTGGTGAAGTGCCGCGACCAGTACATGCCGGCCGCAGTCGGAAGCTTGCTGCTCTAGGGCGCATGATACGCCTGTGTTGCGAGTAGGGGGGAGGGGTGCGACCTTTGGCCGCGTTGGGGAATTGCAGGTAATAGTGTATTGGCCTGTGTCAATTGACGCAGGTCATGGCTAGGGGCGGGGGTCTATAAAAAAGCCCCGGCAGTTTTACTGCCGGGGCTTTTGCCAGCTGGGCGAATTACTTCGCTTCAGCGGTTTTCTCAGGCTGGTGCGACAGGCTGTAGACATAGGCCGCCAGCAAGTGGACCTTGTCGTTGCCCTGGATCGCTTCCTGGGCAGGCATCTGGCCCTGACGGCCGTAACGGATGGTCTGCTGCAGTTGGGCGAAGCTCGAACCGTAGATGAACGCGGTCGGGTGGGTCAGGTCAGGCGCGCCCATGGCCGGGGTGCCCTTGCCTTCAGGGCCGTGGCAGGCCACGCAGTTGGTGGCAAACAGCTTCTGGCCGTTGGCAGGGTCCGCTTTGGCGTCCTTGGGCAGGGAACGACCATCGAGGTTGGTCAGCACGTAGGCGGCAACGTCGGCAACACCTTGTTCGCCGATGACTTCGGCCCAGGCCGGCATCACCCCGTGACGACCGCCCATGATGGTGGTCTTGATGGTTTCCGGCTCGCCGCCCCAACGCCAGTCGTTGTCGGTGAGGTTGGGGAAGCCGTAGGAGCCCTTGGCGTCGGAGCCATGGCACACCGCACAGTTGGAGGCGAACAGACGGCCGCCCATCTTCAGCGCTTGCGGGTCTTTGGCAACTTCTTCAATAGGCATCGACGCGAATTTGGCGAAGATCGGCCCGAACTTGGCGTCCGAGCGGGCCATTTCCTTCTCCCACTCGTGTACGCCGGTCCAGCCGGCCTGGCCGTTGGCAAATGCGGTCTTGTTGTCGTTGTCCAGGTACTGGTAGCCCGGCAGCAGGCCTTTCCAGTTACCCAGGCCCGGGTACAGCACCAGGTAGCCCAGGGCGAAAACGATGGTGCCGACGAACAGCATGAACCACCATTTTGGCAGCGGGTTGTCATACTCCTCGATGCCGTCGTAGGCGTGGCCCACGGTTTCTTCGGTGGTTTCGCTGCGCTGGCCCTTGCGGGTGGACAGCAGCAGCCAGGTCAGGGCGAAGATGGTACCCAGACTCAAAACGGTGACGTACAGACTCCAGAAGGTAGTCATTCGTTGTTACTCCTAGACGCTTTCGCTTGCGCTTGCTCGACGTGCTTGCTGGCTTCGGGATCATCCGCGAAGGGCAGCATGGTCGCTTCGTCGAACTCGGACTTGCGCCGAGAACTGAACACCCACAACGCCAGGCCGATAAAGGCCACCATCACCACGACGGTGCCCAGGCCACGAATCATCCCGATATCCATCAATGTCACCGTTTGCTTTTGATGATGGTGCCCAGGCCTTGCAGGTAGGCAACCAGGGCGTCCATTTCAGTCTTGCCCTTGACCGCGTCGCGGGCACCGGCGATGTCTTCATCGGTGTACGGCGTGCCGAGGGTGCGCAGGACTTCCATCTTCTTCACCGTGTCCTTGCCATCGAGCTTGTTCTCCACCAGCCATGGGTAGGCCGGCATCTTCGACTCGGGCACGACGTTGCGCGGGTTGTACAGGTGAGCACGGTGCCAGTCGTCGGAGTAACGACCGCCGACGCGGGCCAGGTCCGGGCCGGTACGCTTGGAACCCCAGAGGAACGGGTGGTCCCAGACGCTTTCACCAGCGACCGAGTAGTGGCCGTAGCGTTCGGTCTCGGCGCGGAACGGACGGATCATCTGCGAGTGGCACTGCACGCAGCCTTCGCGGATGTAGATGTCGCGGCCTTCGAGCTCCAGCGCGGTCCGCGGCTTCATGCCCTCGACCGGCTTGTTGGTAACGTCCTGGAAGAACAGCGGGACGATCTGGGTCAGGCCGCCGATACTCACGGCGATGACCATGAAGAAGGCCAGCAGGCCGATATTCTTCTCGACTACTTCGTGCTTCATCAGTGAGCTCCAACTACAGCGATCTGAGCGGCGGCTTCAGCTTCGGCCGGCTTCGAGGCGCGGACAGTACGGAAAACGTTGTACGCCATCAGCAGCATGCCGGAGGCGAAGAACGCACCGCCCAGGGCACGGACGATAAAGCCCGGGTGGCTGGCTTGCAGGGCTTCGACGAAGGAGTAGGTGAGGGTGCCGTCGTCGTTGATTGCACGCCACATCAGGCCTTGAGTGATGCCGTTGACCCACATCGAAGAGATGTACAGCACGGTACCGATGGTCGCCAGCCAGAAGTGCGCGTTGATCAGGCCGGTGCTGTGCATCTGCTCGCGGCCGTAGACCTTCGGAATCATGTGGTACAGGGCGCCGATCGAGATCATCGCTACCCAGCCAAGCGCGCCGGCGTGGACGTGGCCGACGGTCCAGTCGGTGTAGTGCGACAGCGAGTTGACGGTCTTGATCGCCATCATCGGACCTTCGAAGGTCGACATGCCGTAGAACGCCAGCGAGACCACGAGGAAACGCAGGATCGGGTCGGTGCGCAGCTTATGCCAGGCGCCCGAGAGGGTCATCATGCCGTTGATCATGCCGCCCCAGCTTGGCGCCAGGAGGATGATCGACATGGCCATGCCCAGCGACTGTGCCCAATCCGGCAGGGCGGTGTAGTGCAGGTGGTGCGGGCCTGCCCAGATGTACAGGGTGATCAGTGCCCAGAAGTGCACGATCGACAGGCGATAGGAGTAGATCGGGCGCTCGGCCTGTTTCGGCACGAAGTAGTACATCATGCCGAGGAAGCCGGTGGTCAGGAAGAAGCCTACGGCGTTGTGGCCGTACCACCACTGGATCATCGCATCGGTGGCACCCGAATACGCCGAGTAGGACTTGAACAGGCTGACCGGCAACGAGGCGTGGTTGACGATGTGCAGCATCGCGGTCACCACGATGAAGGCACCGTAGAACCAGTTACCCACATAGATGTGCTTGGTCTTGCGCTTGACGATGGTGCCGAAGAACACCACACCGTAGGTGACCCAGACGATCGCCAGCAAAATGGCGATCGGCCATTCCAGCTCGGCGTATTCCTTGGTCGTGGTGTAGCCCAGCGGCAAGGTAATGAGCGCACCGACGATCACCGCTTGCCAACCCCAGAAGGTGAAGGCCGCGAGGCTGTCGGAAATCAGTCGCGTCTGGCAGGTTCGCTGCACGACATAGTAGGAAGTGGCAAACAGTGCACAACCACCGAAGGCGAAGATCACCAGGTTGGTGTGCAGCGGGCGGAGGCGTCCGAAGCTCGTCCATGGCAGGTCCAGGTTCAGCTGGGGCCAGACCAGTTGCGAGGCGATGAAGACACCAAGCCCCATGCCAAGGATCCCCCAGACCACCGTCATGATGGCGAACTGGCGGACGACCTTATAGTTATAAGCAGTCGGACTGATTGCTGTGCTCATTCTAAGGTTCCACGGTTTGGGTGTTTTTATAGGGTAAAAATCGGCGCAAGTATGTATAAACCGTGTGGTTATTGCAACGCGATGGCGCCCGCGCCGATCCTTGCCAAAGCCTGTTCCACGGCGGTTTCGAGCCTTTGTGGCGGGCAAATTGTACACAATTAATTATTTGATATGTGTACCAAAAATTGATTTTTCGTCTAAGGCAAAGACTTCCGATGCGTGCTTGCTCAGTGCCGTTCATCACTCGCTTGCAGGCGCTTAGGTCGGCCCCATCAGCCTTTGCGCAGAACCGCTGGCGAAAAATGCCCCAAAAAGGTGCAAACACACCGGCTGTTTCAGTCGCTGTGGCAACAAGCTTAGTTGTGATCGAGGGGGGTGCAAGGCGGGGGTAGGGCAGGGTGCGACACTTGGTCGCAAGGGGCGAAGGGAACCGCCGCATCGGGTGCCGATGCGGCGGTTTGAGTCAAGGCTCAGTTACTCAATCGTTTTACTTGGCAGACAGGGTTTCACCTTGTGCAGGTTCGTCCTGGGACAGGCTGTAGACATAGGCGGCCAGCAGGTGGACTTTGTCGTTGCCCTGGATCGCTTCCTGGGCAGGCATCTGGCCCTGACGGCCGTAACGGATGGTCTGCTGCAGTTGGGCGAAGCTCGAACCGTAGATGAACGCGGTCGGGTGGGTCAGGTCCGGAGCGCCCATGGCCGGGGTACCCTTGCCTGCAGGGCCGTGGCAGGCCACACAGGTGGTGGCGAAGAGTTTCTCGCCATTGACTGGGTCGGCCTTCGCTTCCTGAGGCAGGGTGCGGCCATTGAGGCCGGTCAGCACGTAGGCGGCAACGTCGGCAACGCCTTGTTCACCAATCACGTCGGCCCAGGCCGGCATCACCCCGTGACGACCGCCCATGATCGATGCCTTGATGGTTTCCGGCTCGCCGCCCCAGCGCCAGTCCTTGTCGGTGAGGTTAGGGAAGCCATAGGCACCCTTGGCGTCGGAACCGTGGCAGACGGCGCAGTTGGAGGCGAACAGACGGCCACCCATTTTCAGCGCTTGCGGGTCCTTGGCCACTTCTTCCACCGGCATGGCGGCGAACTTGGCGAAGATCGGTCCGAACTTGGCGTCGGCCTTGTTCATTTCCTTTTGCCATTCGTTGGTCTGGGTCCAGCCGTCTTCATAGCCCGGCAGGATGCCTTTCCAGTTGCCCAGGCCCGGGTAGAGGATCAGGTAGCCGACCGAAAACACCAGGGTGCCGACGAACAGCCAGAACCACCACTTGGGCAGCGGGTTGTCGTACTCCTCGATGCCGTCGAAGCTGTGGCCCATGGTCTGGTCGGTGGTGCCTTTGGTTTCGCCCTTGCGGGTGCCCAGCAGCAGCCAGGTCAGGCCGATCAGGCTACCGATGGTCAGTACGCAGATGTACGTACTCCAGAAGGTGGTCATTGCCCGTTACTCCTCGGTTCGGGTTCGTTGGCGGCAGGTGCCAGGCGGTCGTCGGCGAACGGCAGCAGGCTGGCTTCGGCGAATTCACGGTCACGCCGGCCGTTGAACACCCACAGCGACAGGCCGATGAAGGCGATGGCCACCAGCAGGGTGCCCAGGCCTCGCAGTTGGCCGATATCCAGTGTGAAGTCCATGGCGCTTACCTCTTGTTCTTGATCGCGGTGCCAAGCACCTGCAGGTAGGCGACCAGCGCGTCCATTTCGGTCTTGCCCTTGAGCGACTCCACCGCGCCGCTGATGTCGGCATCGGTGTACGGCACGCCGAGGGTGCGCATGGTGCTCAGCTTGGTCTCGGTGTGGCTGCTGTCGACCGGGTTGGCGACCAGCCATGGGTAGGCCGGCATCTTCGACTCGGGCACGACGTTGCGCGGGTTGTACAGGTGCGCACGGTGCCAGTCATCGGAGTAGCGGCCACCGACGCGGGCCAGGTCCGGACCGGTACGCTTGGAGCCCCAGAGGAACGGGTGGTCCCAGACGCTTTCACCGGCCACCGAGTAGTGGCCGTAGCGCTCGGTCTCGGCGCGGAACGGACGGATCATCTGCGAGTGGCACTGCACGCAGCCTTCGCGGATGTAGATGTCGCGGCCTTCCAGTTGCAGCGCGGTGTAGGGCTTCATGCCTTCCACCGGCTTGTTGGTGACGTCCTGGAAGAACAGCGGCACGATCTGGGTCAGGCCGCCGATGCTGACGGCAAACACCATCAACAGCACCAGCAGGAAGACGTTCTTCTCGATTACTTCGTGTTTCATCAGGGTCTCCTCAGGCCAGCTGCGCGGCGGCAGGGGCGGTCGCGGCCACCGGAGCACGCACGGTGCGCCAGGTGTTGTAGGCCATCAGCAACATGCCGGTGAGGAAGATCGCCCCGCCGACGAAGCGCACGATGAAGCCTGGGTGGCTGGCCACCAGGGTTTCGACGAAGGAGTAGGTCAGCGTGCCGTCTTCGTTGACTGCGCGCCACATCAGGCCCTGGGCAATGCCGTTGACCCACATCGAGGCGATGTAGAGCACGGTGCCGATGGTCGCCAGCCAGAAGTGCGCGTTGATCAGGCCGAGGCTGTACATCTGCTCGCGGCCAAACACTTTCGGGATCATGTGGTACAGGGCGCCGATCGAGATCATCGCGACCCAGCCAAGTGCGCCGGCGTGAACGTGGCCGATGGTCCAGTCGGTGTAGTGCGACAGGGCGTTGACGGTCTTGATTGCCATCATCGGGCCTTCGAAGGTCGACATGCCGTAGAACGCCAGCGAGACCACGAGGAAACGCAGGATCGGGTCGCTGCGCAGCTTATGCCAGGCGCCCGAGAGGGTCATCATGCCGTTGATCATGCCGCCCCAGCTTGGCGCCAGGAGGATCAGCGACATGATCATGCCCAGCGACTGCGCCCAGTCGGGCAGGGCGGTGTAGTGCAGGTGGTGCGGGCCTGCCCAGATGTACAGGGTGATCAGTGCCCAGAAGTGCACAATCGACAGGCGATAGGAATACACCGGACGCTCGGCCTGTTTCGGCACGAAGTAGTACATCATGCCGAGGAAGCCTGCGGTCAGGAAGAAGCCTACGGCGTTGTGGCCGTACCACCACTGGACCATGGCGTCGGTGGCGCCACCGTACAGCGAGTAGGACTTGGTCAGGCTGACCGGGATTTCCAGGTTGTTGACGATATGCAGGATCGCCACGGTGATGATGAACGCACCGAAGAACCAGTTACCCACATAAATGTGCTTGGTGGTGCGCTTCATCAGCGTGCCGAAGAACACCACGGCATAGGCCACCCAGACAATGGTGATCAGAATGTCGATCGGCCATTCCAGTTCGGCGTATTCCTTGGAACTGGTATAACCCAGCGGCAGGCTGATGGCAGCCAGCAGGATCACCAATTGCCAGGCCCAGAAGGTGAAAGCTGCCAGGCGTGGCGAGAACAGGGTGGTCTGGCAGGTGCGCTGGACCGAATAGTAGGAAGCGGCGAACAGTGCGCAACCACCGAAGGCGAAGATCACCGCGTTGGTGTGCAAGGGTCGCAGGCGGCCGAAGCTGGTCCAGGGGAGGTCGAAGTTGAGCGAAGGCCAGACGAGTTGTGCGGCGAGAAAAACGCCGAGCCCCATCCCGACGATTCCCCACACCACCGTCATAATGGCGAATTGGCGGACCACCTTGTAGTTGTAGGCGGTACTGCTGGTTGTGTTCATGTATGGGTTCCCATCCACGGTTATAGGCAGACTAAACAGCGAGGCAAGCATGAGTAATGGGCAACTGGCCGGTATTGACGGGGATCAATGGGCGCGGCTGGTCAAAAGCCGTGGCTGGCTGTGGAATGCCCCGCAAAATCAGGGGGATGGCCAGCATTTGGGGTGCCTGATCCTGGCCCACGGCGCGGGTGCGCCGATGGACAGCGGGTTCATGGAAGAAATGGCGCAAAGGCTGGCGGAACAAGGGCTGGGGGTGCTGCGCTTCGAGTTTCCCTACATGGCCCAGCGCCGCGTAGATGGTGGCAAAAGGCCGCCAAATCCCCAGGCCAAATTGCTCGAATGCTGGCGTGAGGTGTATGCGCAGGTGCGACCATTGGTCACTGGGCCGTTGGCCATTGGCGGCAAGTCCATGGGCGGGCGCATGGCCAGCCTTCTGGTCGACGAATTGGGCGCCGATGCATTGGTGTGCCTGGGCTATCCCTTCTATGCTGCGGGCAAACCGGAAAAACCACGGGTGGCGCATCTGGCCGAGTTGAAGACACCAACCCTGATCATTCAGGGTGAGCGCGATGCCTTGGGCAATCGGCAGACGGTGGAAGCTTATCAGCTGTCTTCAGCGATCGAGCTGTGCTGGCTGCAGGCGGGCGATCATGACTTGAAGCCGCTGAAGGCTTCGGGGTTCAGCCATGGCGATCATCTGGCGACGGCGGCGCAGAGGATCATAGGGTTTTTGTAGGAGCGGGCTTGCCCCGCGATCAGAGAGTGGCCATACCCCCCTAATCGCGGGGCAGCCCGCTCCTACAGTCGCGATGCTTGTGGCTGCTTAGCCGCGATACTCGCACAGGTAGGCAGTATCAACCGCTACCTTGAGCTGGAACTTGCTGTTGGCCGGGACATTGAACTGGCTGCCGGCGGTGAAGGTTTCCCAGTTGTCGCTGTCAGGCAGCTTGACGGTCAACGCACCGGACACCACGTGCATGATTTCGCGCTGGGCAGTGCCGAACTCGTATTCGCCCGGGGCCATCACGCCAACCGTGGCCGGACCTTCAGCGGTGCCGAAGGCGATCGACTTGACCGTGCCATCAAAGTACTCGTTGACTTTAAACATGGGCGACTCCTGAACAGGGGCTAAAAAGGCAGGCCAGTATGCCCAAGGCCCGGAGCGCCGTCATCCGCTTTCAGGTGCCATAGGCCGGCAGCGCCAGGGGCAGCAGGCGGGCGGTGTTGCGGGCGTCTTCCAGAGCCCGGTGCTGCTGCCCGCTGAACTGCAGGCCGGCCAGTTGCAGTGCGCCATTGAGGCCCAGCGGGCGCTGCAGCTGGCGGGCTTTGGCGAAGCGTTGCTTGAGGTTGATGTGCGGCAACTCGGCAAGCAAACTGTGGACCTGGTACTGCTGCCATTCCTGCAACAGTTGTTTGCGGTCGTAGTCGCCCCAGCTGACCCAGCCCTCCAGATGCCCGGCATGATGCCCGAGCCAGCGCTCGAACTGCGCCCACACCTGGGCGAAGGTCGCTGCCGTATCGACATTGGCCTGACTGATGTGTGTCAGCTCGCGGCAGAACGGGGTCAGTTGCGGCCGCCGCCTGGGGCGCACGAAGCGCTGAAAATGGCCGACTTCGCGGCCCTTGCGGTCAACCAGCGTCGCGCCGATTTCGATGATTTCCATATCCGTGACCGGCCAGCCACCATCGTCTGTGGTTGCTTCAAGGTCGATCACCAGCCAATGGCCCATAGTAGGCTCCCATCCAAGACTGCATAAGAGCGTAGCCAAACTCGGGCGAGCCGGGTATCCCTGGCGTTTTGCCTGCTGCGCTTGGCGCAACCGACAGTTGTGCAACGCCTTGAAAACGCCTAGCTTAGGCGGATTCCGGTTCAAACCCGCAAAGAGTGTGTTGCTTTGAGTTCAGCGCCCATGCCCCAGACGGTGCCCTTGCTGTTAACGCTTGCCGCGATGTGTCTGGCCCCATCGGCCTGGGCGGCAGCAGAAATCGAGGTCAAAGTCGGGGCCGCACACTTCCCGCCTTATACCGTGCGCCCGGAGCAAGGCGCCGATACCGGCTTGCTGCCGCAACTGCTCGAGGCGCTTAACAACGTCCAGCAACGTTATCGCTTCGTCCTGGTGCCGACCTCGATTCCGCGGCGCTTCGGCGACTTGCAGCAGGGTCGCACCGACATGGCGATCTTCGAGAACCCCGAGTGGGGCTGGCAGCAGATTCCCCATGAGAGTGTCGACATGGGCCTGGAAGATGCCGAAGTCTTCGTCGCCCATCGCCAGGCCGGCCGCGATCAGAGTTACTTCAACGACCTCAAGGGTAAGCGCCTGGCACTGTACAGCGGTTATCACTACGCCTTTGCCGATTTCAATCCCGACCCCAAGTACCTGGCCGACACCTACAACGCGACCCTGACCTATTCCCATGACAGCAACTTGCTGATGGTCCAGCGCGGGCGCGCCGATGTGGCCCTGGTCACCCGTTCCTATTTCAGTGACTTTCTGGTGCGCAATCCGCAAAGCACCGAGCAGTTGCTGGCGTCCGAGCGCGTCGATCAGGTCTACCATCATTACGCCCTGTTGCGGCCCGGTGCGCCGATCACCGGCCCGGCCTTTGCCGGTTTGTTGCAGTCCCTGCGAGACAACGGCGCGTTGCTGAAAATTTTCCAGCCCTACCGCATCAGCGTCAGTACGCCCAAGGCCGACTAAATTTACCTGCGCAGGCAACGTTCACCAGGGTAAGCCGATCATTCCCTTGTGAGCCAAGATCATGCCATTCGATTCCGTTTCGCCAACGTTATCTTTGCCTCGCTGGCGCAGCCTCAGCGCCGATGAAGGCGATTGTCATCTGAGCCTGGTACTTGAAGGCAGCCCGTTGGTGCGGGTACGCCTGCAGCGTGGCGAGACCTTGCAGGTGCTACTTGAGGACTATGCCCACGAGCATGGGCAGCAAGCCTTGTGGGCCGTCTGTTACTGGCTGTTCGCCCGCGACCCCGGTTGCCAGCGTCTGACCTGGCACCTGGACCAACCGCCACAGGAGGCCTTGAACAGTGGCTTGCTGGTTGCCACCTCGAGCCAGGGCCAGTACCTGTGTGAGCGCAGTCTGTTCTGGCAGTTGCCGCAACCCTGGCTCGGCCAGCCCTTTGCAGGCGTCTACCCGCAGCAAATGCAGCTCACTGACGGCAAGCGCCATCCCCGGCGTGCACCCAAGCCGCGCGGCGAGGTGTACCGGCGCTTCGATGCGCGGCTTGGCGCCTGGGTGTCGTTACGCACCCTGGAAATCGACCAGGACCTGGAGCGCTTCAATCGTTGGCAGAACAACCCGCGGGTGCTCAACTTCTGGCAGGAGGGTGGTAGCCTCGAACAGCATCGCGACTACCTCAGCAAGCTCGACGCCGATCCGCACAGCCTGACCCTGATCGGTTGCTTCGATGACCAGCCCTTCGCCTATTTCGAGGCCTACTGGGCCAAGGAAGACCGTATCGCGCCGTTCTACGCGGTGGACGACTATGATCGCGGCATCCACATGCTGGTGGGTGAAGAACAGCATCGCGGCCCGCACAAGGTTGCCAGCTGGCTGTCAGCGCTGGTGCACTACCTGTTCCTGGACGATCCGCGCACGCAGCGGGTGGTGGCCGAGCCACGAGCGGACAACGGCAAGATGATCGGCTACATGCACGACCAGTGTTTCCATTGCGAGAAGGAATTCGATTTTCCACACAAGCGTGCGGCCTTGATGATTCTGGGCAGGGAGCGGTTTTTCGAAGGCTGCACGTTGCTCTGACCCTCAAGCGGCAAGCGGCATCACAACCCTTGCCGCTTGAAGCTTGAAGCTTGCCGCTCTCAAGCTCTCTGGCTTGAGACCTTGCGACAATGCACCAGGGCATCGCGAATCATGAAGTTGACCAGGGTCGGCGAAACGCCCAGTTCCTTGGCGATATCTTTCTGCGGCACGCCGTGCAGGCGGTACATCTCGAACGCGTAGCGGGTGCGTTGCGGCAAGTCGTTCAAGGCATCGGCGATGTGTTCGAGGGTCGCGAAGTTGATGTGCGTGGTTTCTGGTGAAGCACCCTGGATCACCACATTCAGGCCTTCCTCTTCGCTGCCGGAGTACTTCAACTCCATGGCCTGTTTGCGGTAGTGGTCGATGGCCAGGTTGCGCACGATCTGGAACAGGTAGCTAAGTTGGGCCTTGAACGAGGACGTGATCTGCGGCGCTGAGCTGAGCCGGAAGAACGCATCCTGGACCACGTCCTCGGCACGCGAGCGGCAGCCGGTGATACGCGCGGCAATCTTGACCAGGATACTGCGGTTGTCGACAAACGCCTGGAGTAACGGTGAATCGCACTTACTTGTGGATAGTTGTTCCGCCATGGAAATCACCTTATCTCTAAGAGGGAAGTGGAGCACTCCAGACTCGGAGGCTTCCTACGACGTGCGACAAGCTATTCTTAATGATAATTGTTGTCAAATGCGAAAGTTAATAAGTCTCTATGCCTTTTGCTTCTAAGCTTGCGCTTTGTGACCGGCTTCAAATTCCGCATTTTTGCGCCTCAACCCCCGCCGTTCGTGCGGCTTAATTATTTGCTCCGGCCATCCGTTCCTCTGTGTACATCCTCGGCTCTGGCAGGGCGCACTTCGCCGCCTGCAAGCCCGCCCGGCACGCCAACCGAGACCTGATTTCACGTACAGACTCTGGCAGGAACCCCATGACGGACGCCTTCGAACTCCCGGTTACGCTGGTCCAGGCACTGGCTCAACGCGCAGTGCTCAGCCCCGAGCGGGTCGCCTTGCGCTTTTTGGCCGAAGATCCGCACGATGAGGCCGTGCTTTCCTATCGCGACCTTGACCAGCGGGCGCGGACCATTGCCGTCGCCTTGCAGGCACGCTGCAACGTGGGGGATCGGGCGATCCTGTTGTTTCCCAGTGGGCCGGACTACGTCGCAGCGTTCTTCGGTTGCCTGTATGCCGGGGTGATCGCGGTACCGGCCTATCCACCGCAATCGTCGCGACGTCACCATCAGGAGCGCTTGTTGTCGATCATCGACGATGCCGAGCCGCGCCTGCTACTGACCATCAGCACCCTGCACGACAGTCTGCAGGCCCTCGAAGTGCTGGCCGAGCCAGGCGCGCCACAGCTGCTGGCGGTCGATACCCTGACGGCGGCCCAGGTTGACAGCTGGCAGGCGCCGACCCTGCAGGCCGACGACATCGCCTTCTTGCAGTACACCTCCGGCTCCACGGCCTTGCCCAAGGGCGTGCAGGTCAGCCATGGCAACCTGGTGGCCAACGAAGTGTTGATCCGCCATGGTTTCGGCATCGATGTAAACCCCGATGATGTAATCGTCAGCTGGTTGCCGCTGTACCACGACATGGGCCTGATCGGCGGGCTGCTGCAACCGATTTTCAGCGGCGTACCCTGCGTGCTGATGGCGCCGGCGTACTTTTTGGCCCGGCCGCAACGCTGGCTGCAGGCGATCAGTGATCACGGCGGCACCATCAGCGGTGGGCCGGACTTCGCCTATCGGTTGTGCAGCGAACGGGTCAGCAGCGCGGCGATGGCCAGCCTGGACCTGAGCAAATGGCGGGTGGCTTATTCCGGTTCCGAGCCGATCCGCCAGGACAGCCTGCAGGCTTTTGCCGATAAATTCGCGGCCTGCGGCTTTGTGCCGGAGAGCTTCTTTGCCAGCTACGGCCTGGCCGAAGCCACCCTGTTTGTCAGCGGCAGCCGCCGTGGCCAGGGGATTGGCGCGTTGGCGCTCGACCGCCAGGCACTGGCGCGCAACAGCGCAGAAGCGGGTGAGGGCACGGTGCAGATGAGCTGCGGACGCAGCCAGCCCGGCCATGCCGTACAGATTGTCGAGCCGCAGAGCCTGACGCTGCTGGCCGATAACCGGGTCGGCGAGATCTGGGCCAGCGGCCCGAGCATTGCCAAAGGCTACTGGCGCAACCCTGAAGCGTCTGCCCGCACCTTTGTCGAACAGAGTGGGCGCACCTGGCTGCGCACCGGCGACCTGGGCTTTTTGCGCGATGGCGAGTTGTTTGTCACCGGCCGCCTCAAGGACTTGCTGATCGTGCGCGGGCACAACCTCTACCCGCAGGATCTGGAAAAAACCCTGGAGCGTGAAGTCGAGGCCCTGCGCAAAGGCCGGGTAGCAGTGTTCGCCGTCGATGACCACGGCGAGGAGGGCATCGGTGTCGCCGTCGAGATCAGCCGCAACGTGCAGAAGGCCATCACGCCTGCAAACCTGATCAAGACCCTGCGCCAGGTGATCGCTGATGCCTGCCAGCAAGCGCCGGCGGTGGTGCTGTTGCTCAACCCGGGCGCCTTGCCCAAGACCTCCAGCGGCAAGCTGCAACGCTCGGCCTGCCGCTTGCGCATGGACGACGGCAGCCTCGATTGCTATGCACGTTTCCCTGATCAGCAAGCCGTGGCCGTGGTTGATCAAGGCGCGGCGCAGACCGTCATGCAGGCCCGGGTTGCGCGCCTGTGGCGCGAGCTGCTGGGCCTTGAGCTGATTGACGCTGACGATCATTTCTTCCTGCTCGGCGGCAACTCCATCGCCGCCACCCAGCTCTGCGCGCGACTGGGTGATGAGCTGGGCCTTGAGCTGGGTGTGCGGGTGCTGTTCGAAGCCCCGACCCTGGCTGGTTTCAGCGCAGCAGTGGCGGCGTTGCAGCGCGATGGCAGTGTCGCCCGGGGGGCCATCAGCCGCCTCGGCCGCACGCAGGCCCTGCCGCAATCGCTGGCGCAAAACCGCCTGTGGCTGACCTGGCAACTGGAACCGCACAGCGCGGCGTACAACATTCCCGGCGCCCTGCGCCTGCGCGGCGAGCTGGACCACGCGGCATTGCAGGCCAGCTTCCAGACCCTGGTCGAGCGCCACGAATCCTTGCGCACGGTGTTCGCCGAGGAGGATGGCCAGGCGCTGCAACGCATCCTGCCGAGCCTGGCGTTTAGCTTGCAGCACCTGGACCTGTCCGCAGCCAGTGGCCAAGACGTGCAGGCGCTGCGAGAAGCCGAAGCCATGCAGCCCTTCGACCTGCAGCAGGGCCCGCTGCTGCGCGTGACCCTGGCGCGCCTGGACAGCGAAGACCACCAGCTGTGGGTGACCTTGCATCACATCATCGCCGACGGCTGGTCGATGAACATTCTCATCGACGAGTTCTCGCGCCTGTACGCCGCCCACTGCCAGGGCCAGCAGGCCCAGTTGCCGGCGTTGAGCCTGGACTACGCTGATTACGGCAGTTGGCAGCGCCAATGGCTGGCCCAGGGTGAAAGCGCCCGGCAATTGGCGTACTGGAAGACCCGCCTTGGCGAGCAGCACAGCGTGCTGGACTTTGCCACCGACCACCCGCGGGCAAACCGCCAGGGCAACGCCGCCGCGCGCCTGAGCGTGCGCCTGCAGCCGACCTTGGCCGAAGCCTTGCGCAGCATGGCCCGGGCCCATGAGGCGACATTGTTCATGGTCTTGCTGGCGGGTTTGCAGAGCCTGCTGCACCGCTACAGCGGGCAGACCGACATCCGTGTCGGGGTGCCCAACGCCAACCGCCCGCGCCTGGAAACCCAGGGTTTGGTAGGCTTTTTCATCAACACCCAGGTCCTGCGTGCCGAGCTTGACGGACGCCTGGCGTTCGACCAGTTGCTGGCCCAGGTGCGCGAGCGCACCCTGGAGGCTCAGGCCCATCAGGACCTGCCGTTCGAGCAACTGCTCGAAGCCTTCCCGCAAGCCCGCGAGCAAGGCCTGTTCCAGGTCATGTTCAACCATCAGCAGCGCGACCTCAGCGCCTTGCGTCGCCTTCCCGGGCTGCTGGCCGACGAGCTGCCATGGCACAGCCGTGAAGCCAAGTTCGACCTGCAACTGCACAGTGAAGAAGATCATCAGGGCCGCCTGACCCTTTCGTTCGACTATGCCGTGGAGTTGTTCGAGGCGCCGACCATCGCGCGCATCAGCGCCCAGCTGGTTGGCTTGCTGGAGCAGGTCTGCGCGCAACCGCAGATCGCCATCGGCGCTGTGCAACTGCTTGACGCCGATGGCTGCGGGCAACTCCTTGCCTGGGGCCAGGCGCCGGCGGCCCCGGCACAGCAGTGGGTGGTCGAACAGCTCAACGAACAAGCTCGCCAGACGCCGGCAAACACGGCGTTGGTGTGGCAGGGCGGCAGCCTTGATTACGCCAGTTTGCACCAGCAAGCCAACCGCCTGGCCCATTACCTGCGCGACAAGGGCGTCGGCCCGGATGTATGCGTGGCCATCGCCGCCGAACGTTCGCCGCAACTGCTGATCGGGTTGCTGGCCATTCTCAAGGCCGGTGGTGCCTATGTGCCGCTGGACGTCGACTATCCGCCCGAGCGCCTGGCGTACATGCTCGCCGACAGCGGTGCCAGCCTGCTGCTCAGCCACAGCGATGTGCTTGAACGCTTGAACCTGCCGGCGCAGGTCAGTGCCATTGCCATGGACCGCCTCAAGCTCGACAGCTGGCCAAGCCAGCCACCGGGCCTGCACCTGCACGGCGACAACCTCGCCTATGTGATCTACACCTCCGGCTCCACCGGGCAGCCCAAAGGTGTCGGCAATACCCATGCGGCACTGGCCGAGCGCCTGCAGTGGATGCAGGACAGCTATCAACTCAATGCCAGCGACGTGCTGATGCAGAAGGCGCCGATCAGCTTCGACGTGTCGGTGTGGGAATGCTTCTGGCCACTGGTCAACGGTTGTCAGCTGGTGCTGGCCGGCCCCGGCGAGCATCGCGACCCGCAGCGCATTGCCGAACTGGTCCGCGCGCATGGCGTGACTACCCTGCATTTCGTTCCGGCCTTGCTCCAGGTGTTTGTCCAGGAACCATTGGCCGTGCAGTGCAGCAGCCTGCGCCGGTTGTTCTCCGGTGGCGAAGCGCTGTCGGCGAACCTGCGTGAGCGGGTGCTGCAGGTATTGCCGCAGGTGGCCCTGCATAACCGCTATGGCCCGACCGAAACCGCCATCAACGTCACCCACTGGCAGTGCAGCGATGCCGACGGTACGCGCTCGCCGATCGGCCGGCCACTGGCCAATGTCGTCTGCCGGGTGCTCGATGACGAACTGCAACTGACACCGCCCGGCGTGCCGGGTGAGCTGTACCTGGGCGGGGCCGGTCTGGCCCGGGGTTACCTGGGGCGGGCGGGGCTTACCGCCGAACGTTTCGTGCCGCAGCCCGATGGCGACGGCCAGCGCCTGTATCGCAGTGGCGACCGGGCGCGCTGGCTGGCTGACCTGGGGGCGCTGGAGTACCTGGGCCGGCTCGATCAGCAGGTCAAGCTGCGCGGCTTGCGCGTCGAGCCGGAAGAGGTCGAGGCCTGCCTGCTGGCGCAGCCCGGCGTCGAACAGGCGCTGGTGATGATTCGCGACACCGCCGCCGGCCCGCAACTGGTCGGTTACTACAGCGGTGTCCAAGCGAGCGCGCAATTGCGGGTGGCACTGGCAGAGCAATTACCCGCTTACATGGTGCCGGCGCAGCTGGTTCACCTGATGCAAATGCCACTGGGCCCGAGCGGCAAGATCGAGCGCAAGGCGCTGCCCGAGCCGCAGTGGCAATCGCGTGAACACATCGAGCCGGGCACGGCTCTGCAGCAACAGGTCGCGGCGATCTGGCGCGAGGTGCTGGGCATCCCGCGGGTCGGCTTGCAGGACGACTTCTTTGCCCTCGGCGGTCACTCGTTGCTGGCTACTCAGATCATTTCCCGCACCCGTCAGGCCTGCAACGTCGAATTGCCGCTGCGCACCCTGTTCGAGGCCAGTGAACTGGGTGCCTTTGCCGCTGCCGTCGAGGCGATCCAGCACCGCGGCGCCCACAACCTGCAAGGTGAGATCCAGCGCATCGACCGCCGTCAGGCAGTGCCGTTGTCCTACTCCCAGCAGCGGATGTGGTTCCTCTGGCAGATGGAGCCGGACAGCCCGGCCTATAACGTCGGCGGCATGGCGCGCCTGAGCGGGGTGCTGGATGTCAGCCGCTTCGAGCAGGCATTGCAGGCGCTGATCGTGCGCCATGAAACCCTGCGCACGACCTTCCCGAGCATCGACGGCGTGCCGTATCAGTGCGTGGCCGAGGACAGCAACCTGCAGATGAGCTGGCTGGATATCTCCAGCGCTGGCGCGCAGGACCGCGAGCAATGCTTGCAGGCATTTGCCGATGAGCAGGCGCACCAGCCGTTTGACCTTGAGCGCGGGCCGTTGCTGCGCGCCTGCCTGGTCAAGGCGGGGGAGCGTGAACATTACTTCGTTCTGACTCTGCACCACATCGTTACCGAAGGTTGGGCCATGGACATCTTCGCCCGCGAGCTGGGCGAGCTTTACGAGGCCTTTGTCGATGAGCGCGAATCGCCGCTGCAACCCTTGCCGGTGCAGTACCTGGACTACAGCGTGTGGCAGCGCCAGTGGCTGGAAAGCGGCGAGCGTCAGCGCCAGCTGGATTACTGGCAAGCCAAGCTGGGCGCTGAGCATCCGGTGCTCGAACTGCCTGCCGACCGTCCGCGTCCGGCGGTGCAGAGCCACCGTGGCGAGCTCTACCGTTTCGACCTGAGCCCGGAGCTGGCAGCGCGGGTACGTGCCTTCAATGCCGAGCGCGGCCTGACCCTGTTCATGACCATGACCGCCACCCTGGCGGCGCTGCTCTACCGCTACAGCGGCCAGACCGACCTGCGCATCGGTGCACCGGTGGCCAACCGCATTCGCCCGGAAAGCGAAGGCTTGATCGGCGCCTTCCTCAACACCCAAGTGCTGCGTTGCCAGCTCGACGGGCAGATGCGTGTCGGCGAGTTGATCGAGCAGGTACGCCAGACCGTGATCGACGGCCAGTCCCATCAGGACCTGCCTTTCGATCAACTGGTCGAGGCCCTGCAGCCGCCACGCAGCAGCGCCTATAACCCGCTGTTCCAGGTGATGTGCAACGTCCAGCGCTGGGAGTTCCAGCAAAGCCGTGAGCTGGCCGGGATGCAGGTCGAATACCTGGTCAACGACGCCCGCGCGACCAAGTTCGACCTCAACCTGGAAGTCACCGACCTCGATCGCCGCCTGGGCTGCTGCCTGACCTACAGCCGCGACCTGTACGACGAGCCGCGCATCGCACAAATGGCTGCCCACTGGCAGAACCTGCTGGTGGCATTGCTGGGTGATCCCGAGCAACGCCTGGGCGAGTTGCCGTTGCTGGCGGCTGCCGAGCAACAGGCTTTGTGTGATTCGCTCAAGGGCGACACCACCCTGGCGCTGGAGCAGAACATTCACCAACTGTTCAGTGAACAGGCGGTGCGTCAGCCCCATGCCCTGGCCCTGACCTTCGCCGGTCAGCACCTGAGCTATGCCGAGCTCGACGCCCGCGCCAACCAGTTGGCCCGCGTACTGCGTGAGCGCGGCGTCGGCCCGCAGGTGCGCGTCGGCCTGGCCGTGGAGCGCTCGCTGGAGCTGGTGGTTGGCCTGCTGGCGATCCTCAAGGCCGGCGGCGCCTATGTGCCACTGGACCCGGAATACCCGCTGGAGCGCCTGCACTACATGATCGAGGACAGCGGTATCGAGCTGCTGCTGGGCCAGCGTGGGTTGTTCGAAGCGCTTGGCGAGTTGCCGGCCAAGGTCGCCCGCTGGTGCCTGGAAGACGACCGCGGCGGCCTTGCCGCTTACAGTCGCGAAGCCTTGCCATCGCTGACCTTGCCGGGCCATCAGGCCTACCTGATCTACACCTCTGGTTCCACTGGCAAGCCCAAGGGCGTGGTGGTTAGCCATGGCGAAATCGCCATGCATTGCCAGGCAGTGATCGAGCGCTTTGGCATGCGCAGCGAGGACTGCGAGCTGCACTTCTATTCGATCAACTTCGACGCGGCCACCGAGCGCCTGCTGGTGCCGTTGCTTTGCGGTGCGCGTGTGGTCCTGCGTGGGCAGGGGCAGTGGGGCGCGGAAGAAATCTGCACATTGATCCGCGAGCAGCAAGTGTCGATCCTCGGCTTTACGCCAAGCTACGGCAGCCAGCTGGCCCAATGGCTGGCCAGCCGCGACGAAAACCTGCCGGTGCGCCTGGTGATCACCGGCGGCGAGGCACTGACCGGCGAGCACCTGCAGCGCATTCGCCAGGCCTTCGCCCCGCAGCAGTTCTTCAACGCCTATGGCCCGACCGAAACCGTGGTCATGCCCCTGGCCTGCCTGGCTCCCGCGCAACTTGAAGGCGGTGCCGCCAGCGTGCCGATCGGCAGCGTGGTCGGTGCCCGCAGCGCATACATCCTCGATGCCGACCTGGCCCTGTTGCCGCAAGGCGGCATCGGCGAGCTGTATGTGGGGGGCGCCGGCCTGGCCCAGGGTTACCACCAGCGCCCGGGCTTGAGTGCCGAGCGCTTTGTTGCCGATCCGTTCAGCGGCAACGGCGGGCGCCTGTACCGTACCGGTGACCTGGTACGCCAGCGTGCCGACGGTTTGGTCGAGTATGTCGGGCGCATCGACCACCAGGTGAAGATCCGCGGGTTCCGTATCGAGCTGGGCGAGATCGAAACCCGCCTGCTCGACCATCCGGCGGTGCGCGAGGCCGTGGTACTGGCTTTGGACATGCCCGGAGGCAAACAGCTGGCCGCTTACCTGGTGTGCGATCAGGCCCGGGCCGATGGCGCCGAGCAGGCCGCGCTGCGTGAGGCATTGAAGGCGCAACTGCGCCTGCACTTGCCGGACTACATGGTGCCGACTCATCTGGTAGTGCTTGAACAGATGCCGCTGATGGGCAATGGCAAGCTTGACCGTCGCGCCTTGCCGGCGCCGGACCTGGAGCAGGGCCGCCAGCGCTATGAAGCGCCGCGCAGCGAGCTTGAACAACAATTGGCGACGATCTGGCGTGAAGTGCTGAACGTGCAGCAGGTCGGCTTGCAGGACAACTTCTTCGAACTGGGCGGCGACTCGATTCTGTCAATCCAGGTGGTCAGCCGTGGGCGTCAGGCCGGGTTGCATTTCACCCCGCGCGACCTGTTCCAGCACCAGACCATCCAGACCTTGGCAACAGTGGTCAGCCGCAGCGAAACCACCCAGGTCGACCAGGGCCCGCTGAGCGGCCGCGCGGCGTTGACGCCGATCCAGCACTGGTTCTTCGACAGCGACGTCGCGCAGCCCCAGCACTGGAACCAGGCGGTATTGCTGACGCCGGTCGAACGCTTGCACGGCAAGCCCCTGGAGCAGGCGTTACAGCAGTTGTTGCAGCATCATGATGCCTTGCGCTTGCGCTTCACCCAGGCAGGCGGTCAATGGCAAGGCGAATACGCCCAGGCCGACCATCGCGAGTTGCTCTGGCAGGCCTCGGTAGCCGACCTGGGCGACTGCCAGGCGCTGTACAGCGATGTGCAGCGCAGCCTCGACCTGACCCAGGGGCCGCTGCTGCGCGCGTTGCTGGTCGAAGACGGCGAAGGGCGCCAACGCCTGTTACTGGCCATCCATCACCTGGTAGTCGACGGCGTGTCCTGGCGCGTGTTGCTGGAAGATCTGCAAGCGTTGTATCGCGGCCAGGCGCTGGCGGCCAAGACCCGCGCCATGAGCGACTGGGCGGCGCGCCTGTTGGCCTATGCCGGCAGCGACTCATTGCGTGACGAACAGAACTGGTGGCAGGCGCAGTTGAGCACAGCCAGCCGCGAACTGCCCTGCGATCACCCGCAAGGGGCCAACCTGCACCAGCAGGCGCAGACCCTCAGCGTGCGGCTGGACGCGACCCGCACCCGGCAATTGTTGCAGGAAGCGCCCGGCGCCTATCACACCCAGGTCAACGACCTGCTGCTGACCGCCCTGGCGCGCGTGCTGTGCCGCTGGAGCGGCGACAGTACGGTGCTGGTGCAACTGGAAGGCCACGGTCGCGAGAGCCTGTTCGAAGACATGGACCTGACTCGCAGCGTTGGCTGGTTCACCAGTGCCTACCCGCTGAGCCTGAGCCCGCTGAACGTCGAGGCGGCCGAAGGGCAGGGTGCTTCGATCAAGGCCATCAAGGAGCAACTGCGCACGGTGCCGCACAAGGGCCTGGGCTACGGTGTGCTGCGCTACCTGGCCGATGCGCCGGTGCGCGAAGCCATGGCCGCGTTGGCGCAGGCGCGCATTACCTTCAATTACCTGGGCCAGTTCGACCAGCAGTTCCAGGCCGATGCGCTGTACCAGCCAGTGGATGAAAGCGCCGGGCTCGCCCACGACCTGCAGGCGCCGCTGCCCAACTGGCTGAGCGTCGATGGCCAGGTGTACGGCGGTGAGCTGCAATTGCGCTGGACCTTCAGTCGTGAGCGCTATGACCAGCAGACCATCGAAGCCCTGGTCGAGGCCTACCGGCTCGAACTGATTGCCCTGATCGAGCATTGCCTGACCCCGGGCACTGGCAGCTTCACGCCTTCGGACTTCCCGCTGGCGCAACTGAGCCAGGAGCAGATCGATGCCTTGCCGGTCGCCGCTGCCCAGATCGAGGACGTCTACCCGCTGACGCCGATGCAAGAGGGGTTGCTGCTGCACACCCTGCTGGAACCGGGCACCGGCATCTACTACATGCAGGACCGCTACCGGATCAACAGCGCCCTCGACCCGCAACGTTTCGCTCAGGCCTGGCAGGCGGTGGTCGGCCGTCACGAAGCCTTGCGCGCCTCGTTCTGCTGGAACGCCGGCGAGGCCATGCTGCAGATCATTCACAAGCCGGGGGCAACGCCGGTCGACTATCAGGACTGGTCGGATATCCCTGAAGCTGAACAGGAAGCGCGCCTGCAAGCGCTGCACAAGCAGGAGCGCGAAGCCGGTTTCGACTTGCTCCAGCAGGCGCCGTTCCACCTGCGCCTGGTGCGGGTGGGCGAGGAGCGCTACTGGTTCATGATGAGCAACCACCACATCCTCATCGATGCCTGGTGCCGTTCGCTGCTGATGAATGACTTCTTTGAGATCTACCTGGCCATGGGCGAGAGTCGTCAGGCGCAATTGCCGCTGCCGCCACGCTATCGCGACTACATCAGCTGGCTGCAGCATCAGGACCTGGACGAGGCGCGCCAGTGGTGGCGCAGCAACCTCGAAGGCTTCGAGCGCAGCACCGCGGTGCCCAGCGACCGGCCATTGCTGCGTGACCATGCGGTGGAGCATGCCGGCATGCTCGTCGGCGATTGCTACACCCGCCTCGATGCCGCCGATGGCGCCCGCCTGCGCGAGCTGGCCCAGGCCCATCAGCTGACCATCAACACCTTCGCGCAAGCGGCCTGGGCCCTGGTGCTGAGCCGCTACAGCGGCGAGCGCGACGTGGTCTTTGGCGTCACCGTGGCCGGTCGTCCGGTGAGCATGCCGCAGATGCAGCGCACGGTCGGGCTGTTCATCAACAGTATCGCCCTGCGAGTGAAACTGCCTGCATTGGGCGAGCGCTGCAGCGTGCGCCAGTGGTTGCAAGGCCTGCTGGAACGCAACATGGAACTGCGCGAGTACGAATACCTGCCGCTGGTGAGCATCCAGGAATGCAGCGAATTGCCCAAGGGCCAGCCGCTGTTCGACAGCCTGTTTGTGTTCGAGAACGCGCCGGTGGAAGTCGCCGTGCTCGACCGCGCGCAGAGCCTCAACGCCAGCTCCGATTCCGGGCGTACCCACACCAACTTCCCGTTGACTGCCGTCTGCTATCCGGGCGACGACCTGGGCCTGCACCTGTCGTTCGACCAGCGTTACTTCGATACCGCCACGGTCGAGCGCTTGCTGGCCGAGTTCAAGCGTTTGCTGCTGGCCCTGGCCGAGGGCTTCCAGGGCGATGTCAGCGAGCTGCCGTTGCTTGGTGATGCCGAGCGGCACTTTTTGCTCGACGACTGCAACCGCAGCGAGCAGGCCTACAGCCTGGAGCAAAGCTACGCCGAACTGTTCGAAGCGCGGGTAGCGGCACACCCGCAGCGGATTGCCGCGCGCTGCCTGGCGCAAACACTTAGCTACGCCGAACTCAACCACCAGGCCAACCGCCTGGGCCACGCGCTGGTCGCCGTCGGTGTGGCAGTCGACCAGCCGGTGGCCTTGCTGGGCGAACGTGACTTGCCATTGCTCGGCATGATCGTCGGCAGCTTCAAGGCCGGTGCCGGTTACCTGCCATTGGACCCCGGCCTGCCACGTGCACGCCTGCAACGGATTGTCGAGCTCAGCCGGACCCCGGTGCTGGTGTGCACTGAAGCCTGCGCCGAGCAGGGCCGTGCCTTGCTCGACGAGCTGAGTTGTGCCGGGCGGCCAAAACTGCTGGTCTGGGAGCAGGTTCAGGCCGCCGCCGGGCCGCACGCCAACCCGGGTATCTACAGCGGGCCGGACAACCTCGCCTATGTGATCTACACCTCAGGCTCCACCGGGCTGCCCAAAGGGGTGATGGTCGAGCAGCGCGGCATGCTCAACAACCAGTTGAGCAAGGTACCGTACCTGCAGCTGGACGAGCAGGACGTGATTGCCCAGAGCGCTTCACAAAGCTTCGATATCTCGGTCTGGCAGTTCCTCGCCGCGCCGCTGTTCGGTGCCCAGGTGGCCATTGTGCCGAACGCCATCGCCCACGACCCGCAGGGCCTGCTGGAACACGTGCAGGCGAGTGGTATCACCGTATTGGAGAGTGTGCCGTCGCTGATCCAGGGCATGCTGGCCAACGAGCAGCAAGCGCTCGATGGCTTGCGCTGGATGCTGCCGACCGGTGAGGCGATGCCGCCGGAACTGGCGTCGCAGTGGCTGCAGCGCTATCCGCAGATCGGCCTGGTCAATGCCTATGGCCCGGCCGAGTGCTCGGATGACGTGGCGTTCTTCCGCGTCGATGCCGCCTCGACCCGTGGCAGCTACCTGCCGATCGGCACGCCGACCGACAACAACCGCCTGTACCTGATTGGCGACGATCTGCAGCTGGTGCCGCTGGGCGCCGTCGGTGAACTGTGCGTCGCCGGTACCGGCGTGGGCCGTGGCTATGTCGGCGACCCGCTGCGCACTGCACAAGCCTTCATCCCGCATCCGTTCGGTGCGCCGGGCGAGCGTCTGTATCGCACCGGTGACCTGGCGCGCCGGGGGCCCGACGGGGTCCTCGAATACGTCGGGCGTATCGACCATCAAGTGAAGATCCGCGGTTACCGGATCGAGCTGGGCGAGATCGAGGCGCGTCTGCACGAGCAGGGCGAGATTCGCGATGCCGCGGTCGGGGTGCAGGAAGGGATCAATGGCAAGCATCTGGTCGGCTATCTGGTGGCCAGCAACCCTGGCGCCGATACCACCCTGCTGCTGGAGCAGGTCAAACAGCGCCTGCGCGCCGAGTTGCCGGAGTACATGGTGCCGCTGCACTGGGCCTGGCTCAAGCAACTGCCGCTCAATGCCAACGGCAAGCTCGACCGCAAGGCCTTGCCGGCCATCGACATCGGCGCCCAGCACAGCCAGGCCTACCTGGCACCGCGCAGCGAACTGGAAACCACCCTGGCCGGCATCTGGGCCGAGGTGCTCAAGGCCGAACGGGTCGGGGTGCGCGACAACTTCTTCGAGTTGGGCGGGCATTCGTTGTTGGCCACCCAGATCGCTTCACGGGTGCAAAAGGTGCTGCAACTGAATGTGCCGTTGCGGGCAATGTTCGAGTGCAGCACGGTCGAGGAGCTGGCGACCTATGTCGAAGGCCTGAAGGCCAGTGAGCTGAGCGACGACAAGGTCGACCGGCTCAGTGACCTGATGGCTGAACTGGAAGCGCTGTAGGGCTTCAGCCCGGGGCGGGGCTGGTGCGCAGCAGATCGTGCTTGAGCAAGGCGACTGAGGCGGCCAGCAGCACGGCGTCCTTGATCAGAAAGGACGTCGCCCCACCCATGGCCGGAAAGCCCCCGGCGCTGTTCTCCCAGCCGCCCGGGGTGGTAATGATCAGGGTCAGGGTGGTGGCGTAGGTGAGCACCGAGCCCAGTGCGCCGATCACCGCCAGCCGTGGTTGCCAGATACCGGCCAGCAGCGCCGCGCCAATCGCCCATTCCGCTACGCCCAGCGCATAGCTGGCGCCGTGGATACCGAAGGCCAGGTGCAGCCAGGACAGCAGCGGGCTGTTGTCGATCAGCGGAATCAGGGCCTGGGCTTCATAGTCGAACCATTTGGTATAGCCAAAGCCGAAGAAAATCAGGATCAGGCTCCAGCGCAGCAACTGGGTGTCCAGGGAGGAGCGGATGAATCGATCGAGGTAGGCGGGGCGAGTCATGGCGAGGTCCTGTGGTTGGATGAGGCAGGTATCCTCAAGACGCCGTGACCGCCCTGTTGTTACATCAGTTGCTTACTCAACGCTTGCCGAGAATCTTGCCGAGCAGCTCCGGTCGCGGTGCGCCCTGCTGGGTTTGCAACTGCTGCTGGTCGTCCAGGTAGAAGATGGCCGGCGTCGCTGACAGGCCGAGTTCTTCCATGACCGCGAGGTTGGCATCGAGCTTGGCTTGTACGCCTTCGGGAATCTTGTCCAGGGCCTTGAGGGTGCTGGCCTTGCCGGCTTTCTCATGCTGCGCCAGGGCTTTGACCGGGTCTTTGCTGGCCAGCAGTGCGGCCGACTTACCCGGGCTGTCTTCACGGATGATGCCAACCATGATGTGCCGCAATTGCACCTTGCCCGACTCGACCCACGGTCGCGCCTGTTGCCAGAATATGTTGCAGTACGGGCAGTTGGGGTCGCTGAACAGGTAGACGGTGCGCGGTGCGTCGGCCTTGCCGTCGGCGATCCAGGCGGTTTTTTCCATCTTCGCCCAGACCTCTTTGGCCATGGGTGCATACACCAGTTTTTCCAGCGGCGCCTGGCTCAGGTCCTTGCCCTGCTCGTCGAACAGGCTGCCTACCAGCACGTGCTTGCCATCGGCGGTCAGGTACAGCGCCAGACCGCGGTTCTGGTACTCGGCAGCATAGCCACGCAGGCCATCGGGCGCGTCGAAGCTGCCTTTGATTTTCGCGCCTTTGGCTTCCAGTTGCTGGATAGCCTTGGGCAGGTCTTGAGCCTGTACCAGTTGGCTGGTCATCAGGCCCAGGGCCAGGGTGAGGGGCAGTTTCAACAGAGATCGCATGCGACGTTCCTTGTGGGGGATGGGACGGCAGGCGCGGGTGCGCGCTCGAAAGATTGCAGGGCATGGCTGAGGCTGGCCCGCGACAGCTCGCCGAGGTGGCTGCCGACCAGGCGCCCCTCGGCGTTGTAGAACAGGGTAGTGGGCAAGGCCATGGAGCCGACCTTCCGCGCCAGCTGGCCGCCGCTGTCGAACAGCACGTGGGAGAGGTTCAGGCCGGTGGTGGCGAGGAAGGTGACCACGGTCTGTGGTGCTTCGCCCTGGTTGACGAACAGGAAGGTGATGTCCGGGTAGTCGCTTTGTGCCTGTTGCAACACCGGCATCTCGCGCCGGCAAGGCGGGCACCAGGTGGCCCAGAGGTTGATCACCAGCGGCTTGCCGCGATAATCGGTGAGTTCGACGGCCTGGCCGTTGGCTTTGCGCAGGCTCATTTCCGGCAGTTGGGTGCCCTGGTCATAAAGATGGCTGGCCAGGCTGCCGAGCAGCCAGAACAGGCCGCCACTGAACAGCCCCCAGCCCAGCGGCCGACGCAGGGCCGGCCGGCGGTAACCCAGCCACAGGGCCCCGATGGCAACCGCGAGCAGGCCTGGCCACAGGAGGAAACCGCCGTCGCGCAGGTCGATGACCTGCAGCAGGTCTTCGCGGTACATCGACCAGTACTGCAGGACGAAGCCCAGGCGTGCACTGAGCAGGCCGAGCAGGAACAGGCTGAACAGCACCGACTCCGGATTGTCGCCGCCGCGCTTGGCGACGCGCCAGCCGACCAGGCTGGCCAGGGCCAGGGCGCAGATCAGCAGCAGGTGGTTCAGGGCCATGGTCAGCGGCCCGAGCGCAACAGTCAGCATTATCCTTGGCTCCGGGTAGTGGCCCAGTGTTGGAGGAAGTTCGCCGCATCGATTTCACCGGTGACGCGCCGGCCCCGGCGTTCGTTGCCCTCCGGGCCGATCCAGATCAGGCTGGGCGGGCCGGGGACCTGATAGCGCTGTAGCAACTCGCGGCTGGACGCAGCATCGGCGGTCACATCCAGGCGCAGCAAGCGTACGCCGCCGAGCGCCGCCAGCACGTCGGCGCGGGCAAATACCTGTTTTTCCATGACCTTGCATGACACGCACCAGTCAGCATAGTAGTCGAGCATCACCCACTGACCGTCGGCCTTGGCCGCCTCCAGCTCGCGCTGCAGATCGGTCGGCTGGCTGACGGTGGTGAACGCATCGCGATGCTCGGCGAGGGTTGCCGGGCCGTTGCTGGCAGTGAACGGCTGCAGCGGTTTCCAGGGGTCATCGCCACCGGCTGCAGCGCCGACGATCAACAGGCTGCCCCAGAAACCCAGCAGCAGTGACAGCGCGCGCAGGGCTCGCAAAGCCTGCAAGGCTGGCCACGCCGCCCAGGCCAGGGCGATCAGCCAGGCACCGGCAAGGCCGAGCCACAGCGAAGGCTCCAGCACCGCGCGCAAGGTATACAACGCCATGGCCAGGAAGACGAAGCCGAACAGCCCTTTGACCCGGTTCATCCAGGCGCCCGGGCGCGGCAGGTAGCGGTTGCCCAGGGTGACCAGCAACAGCAGCGGCAAGCCCATGCCAATACCCAGGGTAAACAGCACCAGGGCGCCATGTACGGCATTGCCGCTCTGGGCGATGTACAGCAGGGCGCCGGCCAGCGGTGCGGTCATGCACGGGCCCATCAGCAGGCCCGACAAGGCCCCGAGCAAGGCCGCACCATACAGGTTGCCGCCCCGGGTGCCGTGCCCAGCGCGCTCCAGGCGGTCGCGAATCCACACCGGCAATTGCAGTTCGAAGGCACCGAACATCGGCAGGGCCAGCAGCACGAACAGCCCGGCCAGGGTGCCCAGCAGCCAGGGTTGCTGCAGCCAGGCCTGAAAGCTTGCGCCCAGCAGTGCGGCAACCACGCCCAGGGCGGCATACACCAGGGCCATGCTCAGCACATAGACGCTGGCCAGCAACCAGCCACGGCGGGCACTGGCACCGCTGCCCAGCACCAGCCCGGCGAGAATCGGCAGCATCGGCAACGAGCACGGGGTGAAGGCCAACAGCAAGCCAAGGCCGAGGAAGGCCAGCAGGCTCCAGGCCAGCGTGGACTGCTGCAGGCCGCCGGCCAGGGCCTGATCACTGGCCTGGGTTGCGGCAGTTGTACCGCCGAGGCTGACCAGGCTGGTTTGCGGCGGGTAGCACAGCCCGGCATCGGCGCAACCCTGCCAGCCCATGCGCAGTTCACCGCTGGCGCTGGCGGGCAGGATCAGTTCCAGTTCGCCACGGTACACCTGGGTTTCACCAAAATATTCATCGCTGTGGGGCAGGGCGGCGGGCAATTGCGGTTGCTGCTCCGGCGCCAGGCCATCGAATTTCAGGCGTTTCTGGTACAGGTAGTAGCCATCGGTGATCTGCCAGTGCAGACGCATCTGCCCGGACGCCAGGCGTTCGCTGCTGAACACGAAGGCCTTGTTGACCGGCAGGAAATCGCTCTGGGCAAACGGGTTGGCCTGGCTCAGGCCGCTTAGCAGGAACATCAGGGCAAACAGAAAAACGCGCATGTCGAAGCCTTGGCAATGCGATGAAGGGCCCAGCTTGGCCCAGCCCGATTAACCGAAAGTTAACCCGTTGACTGACGGCTGTCGCCAAGGCCACGACGGCTGCGGCCTGGCGCGGCATAATCCTGGGTTAATCCGCCTGGGCTTGAATAAAGCCTTTCATGACCGAGACCCCACCATGCACGTACTGCTCTGCGAGGATGATGACCTGATCGCCAGCGGCATCAGCGCCGGCCTGAGCGCCCAGGGCATGACCGTCGACCGGGTGGCCAGCGCTGGCGCGGCCCAGGCCATGCTCCAGGCCGCGGCGTTCGACGTCATGGTGCTCGACCTGGGCCTGCCCGATGAAGACGGCCTCAAGCTGCTGCAGCGCCTGCGTCAGCAGGGCCATTCGTTGCCGGTGCTGATCCTCACCGCCCGCGATGCGGTCACCGACCGGGTCGAGGGCCTGCTGGCCGGCGGCGACGATTACCTGCTCAAGCCGTTCGACCTGCGGGAACTGGCCGCGCGCCTGCATACCTTGCTGCGCCGCGCCGCTGGGCGGGCGGTGAACATCATCGAGCACGGCCCGCTCAGCTACGACCCCAGCAGCCGCGAAACCTGCCTCGGTGGCCGCCCGGTCGACCTGTCGCGGCGCGAGCAGGCGCTGTTGCAGGCCCTGCTGCACAACCGTGGCCGGGTACTCTCAAGCGAACAGCTCAAGGACAGCGTGTACGGCTTCGGTGACGAGGTCGAGAGCAACGCACTGAACGTGCATATCCATCACCTGCGGCGCAAGCTGGGCAACGGTATCGTCGAAACCGTGCGCGGCCTGGGTTACCGCCTGGGGCCGGCGCAATTGCCGGAGGAATCGCAACCATGACCCTGCGTTTGCGCCTGACCCTGATCCTGGGCACCGCCTTTATCGTCATCTGGGTGCTGGCAGCGGCGTGGATGCTGCGCGACCTGCGCATGCAGATGATGTTTTCCCTCGATCAGCGCCTGGTAGCCTCGGCACGCATGGTCGCGGGCCTGGTCGACCAGTTGCCGCAGCCTTTGTCGAGCAAGGGCGAGGGTACGCGCCTGAGCGCTGATCAGTTGAGTGTCGATGGCATGGCCTGCCAGGTCAGCTCGCTGCGGGGTGAAATCCTCGCTCGCAGCCATAACAACGATCAGCCCCTGGACGACCAGCGCAGCGGTTTTCACGACCAGACCATCGATGGCGCCCGCTGGCGCAGTTTTACCTATGCCCACGGCGATGTACGCATTACCACCGCCGACCGGCACCAGGAGCGCGAAGCCCTGAACCGCTCGATCTTGCTGGCGGCCTCGGCGCCAGTGCTGATGGCCTTGCTCGGTAGTCTCGGTTTACTGTGGATGGGGGTCGGCAAGGGCCTGGCACCGCTCAACCGCATGCGCGATGCCTTGCGCCGGCGCAGCCCCGACTCCCTTGAGCCGCTGCAGGTACGCGGCCTGCCCAGTGAGTTGCAACCGTTGCTGGAAACCCAGAACCAATTGTTCCTGCGTATCGGCCAGACCATCGAGCGCGAGCGGCGGCTGACCGATGATGCCGCCCATGAGCTGCGCAGCCCGTTGACCGCGATCAAGACCCACCTGCAGGTGGCGCGAATGACCGACGGCGAGGTGCGCGAGCAGGCCCTCGAACATGCCGAACAGGGCGCGGATCGCCTGCACCGGACCCTTGAACAACTGTTGCTGCTGGCCCGGGTGGAGGGCCGCCTGTCGTTTGAAGACGGCCTGCAGTGCAATGCCGAGCAGATCGCCCGCCAGGCGATTCAGGACACCGGCATCGACAACGCCCGGCGTATCGATCTGCAATTGTCACCCGGAGCGGCCCAGGTTTACCTCGGTATGCCGACACCGTTGGCAGTCACGGCCCTGCGCAACCTGCTCGACAACGCCTTGCGTCATACCCGCGGTAGCGAACCGGTGGAGCTGGCGGTGCAGATGGAGCAGGACCGGGTGGCGTTCCTCGTGCGCGATCACGGCCCCGGCATTCCCGAGCAAGACATCGAACACCTGACCGAGCGCTTCTGGCGCCACAGCCAGAGTGGCGGTTGCGGCTTGGGCCTGGCGATCGTCCAGGCGATCGTCCAGCGTTGTGCCGGTAGCTTGCGCTTTGACAGCCGCAGCGACGGCTTGCGGGTGTTGCTGCACATTCCATTGCGCGTGAGCCCGTCCTGACGGGTTGGCGCAATGCGCTCGATGAAAAAATCCCGGCCAACAACGGGCAAGTGGCTAAATCCTCAGCGCGCTGAAGCGTTTTTCAAGCGATAACAACCCGCACACATCTGGTAACAGGCGCGTGACGGGCACATCCGCTTGCTTGCGAGGGTTTCCCCAGATGTCAGTCGCTATCAGCCTTACCCCGGCGCACCCGGTGTCTTCGGACTCCCTTGCGCCTGAAACACTTTATGCGTTCGACGAATCGCCGTTGCTGGCACGCCAGAGCCAGCAGGAATCCAACGCCCGCAGTTACCCGCGGCGCATCCCCCTGGCGCTCAAACGCGCCCGTGGGATTTATGTCGAGGACGTCGAAGGGCGTCAGTTCATCGACTGCCTGGCCGGTGCCGGTACCCTGGCGCTGGGCCACAACCATCCGGTGGTGATCGAAGCGATCCAGCAAGTGCTGGCCGATGAACTGCCGCTGCACACCCTGGACCTGACCACGCCGGTCAAGGATCAGTTCGTCCAGGACCTGTTCAGCCTGCTGCCGGAACAACTGCGCAGCGAAGCGAAGATCCAGTTCTGCGGGCCTACCGGTACTGACGCAGTTGAAGCTGCGCTGAAATTGGTGCGCACCGCCACCGGGCGCAACACCGTGCTGTCGTTCCAGGGCGGCTACCACGGCATGTCTCAGGGCGCCCTGAGCCTGATGGGCAGCCTGGGGCCGAAGAAACCGCTGGCGGCCCTGCTGGCCAATGGCGTGCAGTTTTTGCCGTACCCTTATGACTACCGTTGCCCCTTCGGGCTGGGCGGCGAGGCGGGCGTGAAGGTCAATCTGCACTACCTGGAGAATCTGCTCAGCGACCCGGAAAGCGGTGTGCAACTGCCGGCGGCGGTGATCGTCGAGGTGGTCCAGGGTGAGGGCGGGGTGATTCCGGCGGATATCGAGTGGCTGCGTGGTGTGCGGCGCATCACCGAAAAAGCCGGGGTGGCGCTGATCGTCGATGAGATCCAGAGTGGCTTTGCCCGTACCGGCAAGATGTTTGCCTTCGAGCACGCGGGCATCACCCCGGATGTGCTGGTGCTGTCCAAGGCCATCGGTGGCAGCCTGCCGCTGGCGGTGGTGGTGTATCGTCAGTGGCTGGACACCTGGCAACCAGGGGCGCATGCCGGCACCTTCCGTGGCAACCAGATGGCCATGGCCGCAGGCTCGGCGGTGATCAACTACCTCAAGGAACATGACCTGTGCGCGCATGCCCAGGCCATGGGTGAGCGCCTGGCGGCCCACTTGCGCCGCTTGCAGGAAGAATTCCCGCAGTTGGGGGATATCCGCGGGCGTGGCTTGATGCTGGGGGTGGAGCTGGTCGATCCGCAAGGGCAGGTCGATACTCAGGGGCATCCCGCAGTCTGCGCGCGCCTGGCACCGCTGGTGCAGCGCGAATGCCTCAAGCGCGGCCTGATTCTTGAGCTGGGTGGGCGTCAGGGGGCAGTGGTGCGCTTTCTGCCGCCGTTGATCATTACTGCCGAGCAGGTTGATGAGGTGGCGGCGCGCTTTGCCCGTGCTGTGCGTGCGGCGGTTGGCAGTTTGTAAGCTGCCCCGGGCTTTGGGTGTTGGGTGTTGGGTGTTGGGGCTGCGGGATTATCCGTTCGCTGCAGCCGCGCCACAGCGAACGGATAAACTCGCATCCTCAAATGTGAAGACCGTTTGCTGCTTCAGTCGAAGGTACGACCGGCGCGCCAGTAGCCCATCAGGGTCAGGGCACTGCGGTCCAGCCTGCGTTCAGTAATCAGGTAGCGACGAATGTTCATCACCGCTGCCGACTCGCCGGCGATCCATGCGTAGAAGTCGCCGTTGCCGGGTTTGGCCAGCTCCCAGAGGATCTGCCGGTCGATATCGACCTCTTCCAGGGCGATATTCGCTCGTGCGCCCGCTGCTGTCGCAGGCAAGCGCGCCAGCTCGCGGCTGGCATGAATCATCGCTTCGCCATGGGTGCAGTGCAGCACTTCGCGCGGCAGCCAGTTCAGTTCGGTGGCGCCGCTGCAGGTCAGGTCGAGGCAATCGGCTTCGCAGGGGACTTCGATGAACGCCTGAACCGGCACCTCGGGCAAGCCTGCAGCCATGTGTTCGAGGATCCCGGCAATCGCCGGCAAGGCGGTCTCGTCACCGATCAACAACAGCGTGCGCAAGTTCTTGGGTGGTCGCCATTCGTAGCCCCCGGGATCGGCGTCGAAGGCCAGGTTCGGCGCAACCATCTGCAGGCGGTCGCCGATACGCGCCTGGGTCGCCCAGGTCGACGCCGGGCCGTTGACGCCGTGCAGGACGAAGTCGACATCCACTTCCAGCGCCTCGCGGCGCAGGTCGCGGATGGTGTAGGTACGCATCGGCGGGCTCTGCTCGGCGCTCAGGCCGCGACGCGCTTCCTGCCAGGAGCCGTGCTTGGGCAGTTGCGGGGGTTGGCCGTCGGCGGATGGAAAGAAGATCTTGATGCGCTGATCGGCAGCCAGGGTGCGCATCTGCGCGACATCCTCACCGCTGAACACGAAGCGGCTGAGGGACGGGCTGAGGGCAATGATGGCTTTGAGCTGAACATCGAACAGTCCGTAGGCACTGGTTCTGGCAGGTTTGCCGACCAGCTTGCGCAGACCGTTGCCCAAGGCGTTGGTCAGTGAAGTGGAGGCGGACATGGGCGGTACCTTTGACAAGGGAGGTACCTTGAAAACGAAATAACCACGCCTTGAATTAGCGCAGGGTAGCGGTGGTTAAATTTCGTCTCCCAGGATACGTCCTAGCTTGGATAAAGCCTGCTTCATGGCTGATACGGGTAGGATGATGACGATTTCGCGACGAGGATTCATAGCGGGCCTGGCAGTGGCGGGCGCGACCGTGCCGGCCGCCTATTACGCGCACAAGCAATTGACCCATGATCCACAGGACGACATCGTCACCCCGGGCGAGGCCAGCGTCGAACTGGCTGATGCTGCTGGCCAACAACTGGCCGATCAACTGCGTGGCGTCTGGGACTTGCGCTTGAGCGGCGCCGATGGCGGGCTCGCCGGGCTGCCTGTGGAAGGCTTGCAGATGTACCTGGACGTCGCCGCCAAAGGTCGGGGCTTGCGGGGCTTTGTCGACACCGAAAGGGTTTTGCGTAGCGATGCCCCGGCCGCTTACCGGGTGCTGGGCGACCTGGTCGGGGCGTCCACTGCCACGGTGCGCTGGCGGCTGATGAGCACCCAGGGTGGGCCGGGCTATGAATGCAGCGCCAGCCTGGATGAAGTCTGGGGCAGTTTTGGCAACGCTGGCAGCGGTACCCTCAGTGGCCGCTTGCAACCGCTGGATCGCTCGATGGCCTTGCCCTTGGCCGACAGTCACTTCGTTGCCGTCAAGCGCCTGTTTCCCGAAGCCCGTGAGCGGCTGCCCTATACCCCACCGTTGCAGGCCTGGTTGATCAGCGCCGAGCACCGTTTGTTTCATCAGCTCTGGCATGCGACCCGCGACAAGTGGCATCGGCTGTCTGAAGAAAAACACGGTGCCTTGCGTGGCCTGGGCTGGCAGCCCGGCCCGCGAGACAAGGAACGTGATGCCCGTGGCCCGCGCAAGCATCGCAACGGCTCGGGGGTGGACTTCTTGTTCATGCACCGGCATATGCTCGGCACCGCCCGATCGATGCAGGACCTGCCGTCATGGACGCATTTTCCTCTGCCGCAACCCAGTGTCGAGCAGGACCGCCAGGGCTTTGCCCGCTACTACGATAACCACGATGGCTATTGCGTGCCGCCCGGCTGGCGGGCGCCAGGCGATGAGGCGTATGGCAAGTGGGTCTCGGCGATCAAGGCTGGCGAGACGTTCTGCAGCAACTTCCAGGTCTGGGAATCGCAGTACCAGGACCCGCTGTACCTGTCGAAATTGACGCTTGGCGCCTTCGGCTCGGAACTGGAGATGAACCTGCACGATTGGCTACACATGTGCTGGGCGTCGGTGCCGCGCGATCCGGTCAACGGTGCGCCGGTACCTTTTGCCCGTGATCCGGCCGATTTTGCCGGGCGCTGGTACGGGGCAGAGAATGATTTCCTCGGCGATCCGTTCTCGTCCCATGTCAATCCGGTGTTCTGGGGCTTTCACGGTTGGATTGATGATCGCATCGAGGACTGGTACCGCGCCCATGAGCGCTACAGCCCAGGGCAGGTGCGGCGTCTTGAGGTCAATGGCGTGCAGTGGTTTGCCCCGGGGCGCTGGGTCGAGGTCGCCGACCCGTGGTTGGGGCCGGTGACCCATGGCTGCAGCACCACGCCTGGGATGTTCCCGGGCAAGTCGGTGGAAATGGACGTCGAGACCATGAAGCTGGCCTTGCGCATCACCTTTGGTGCAGACGACAAGATTGGCGATCTGGTGCGGCGGGTGCCGCAGCGGCCCTGGTATGCGCGGCATCTGTCGTTGCGCGGGATTGTTTCCTGACTGCTCGTTGCGTCGGGCCGGCTTTGCAGGCCATCGCCGGCAAGACCGGCTTCCACAGGTGTTGTGTGGGAGCCGTTTTGGTTTAGCGAACCGCCTGCCAACCCCCGCCCAATGCCTTGTACAGCGCCACGCTGCCCTGCAGCCGGGCCAGGCGCAATTGCACCTGTTGGTCCTGCGCCTGGTACAAGGTGCGCTGGGTTTCCAGCACCGTCAGCAAGGTCTCGGCGCCAGCGCGGTAACGGCGTTCGGACAGTTCGAAGGCAATCTGCGCCTGTTGCGCTTCCTCATTCTGCGACAGGCGTTGCTGGTCGACACCACTGATGCCGTTGAGCGCCTTCTCGACATCGGCAAAGCCGGCAACGATGCTGCTGCGGTAACTTTCCAGTAGTTCATCCTGCTCGGCACGGGCTTTGTCGCGCTCGGCGCGCAGGCGGCCGTTGTTGAAGATCGGCGCGGCAAGCCCAGCGCTCAAGGTGTAGTAGGGGCTGCGCAGAATGCGCGCGAAGGTATCGGCGCCCGAGCCTAGGTCGGCACCCAGGGTCAGGCTTGGCAGCATGGCCGCGCGGGCCACTTTCACGTCGGCCTGGGCAGCCGCCAGGCGCGCTTCGGCCGTAGCGATATCCGGGCGGCGGCTGAGCAGGTCACTGGGCACGCCGCTGCCGATCTCGGGCCAGTTCAGGGCAGTCAGCGACTCATCGAAAGCAGGCAGGGACTGTACAGGCTCACCGAGCAAGGTCGCCAGGGTGATGCGCGCCTCCTGCAGCTGCTGTTCGAACAACGGCACCTGGCGCTGCTGACCGGCAACCAGGCTGCGTTGCTGGGCCAGTTCCAGGGCAGTGGCCGAGCCTGATTGATAGCGGGTTTCAACCAGGCGCAGAACATCCTCGGCGTTGCTCAGGTTGAGGCGAGCAATACGCACTTGCTCACTCAGGGACAGGCTTTGCAGGTAGCTGTTGGCAACGCCGCTGAGCAGGGTCAGCTCAACGGTCTGGCGATCGAAACGGCTGGCATCCAGGCTGTACAGGGCGCTGTCGCGGGCGGCGGCGTTGCCTCCCCAGAAATCGATTTCGTAGCTGGCGCTCAAGCGGGTAGAGAATGACGTGCTGGTGCGCTCGCGGCTGCTGGCATCGAGCTGATCGAAACCGTTGCCATGCAGCAGGCGTTGACGGCTGGCATTGAGGCCGAACTTGACGTCGGGCAACAGCGGCGCGCCGGCGATCACCGCCGAGGCCTGGGCCTGGCGCACACGCGCTGCGGCCGCGGCCAGGTCGAAGCTGTTGCGCCGCGCCTGTTCGATCAACTGATCAAGGGTGGGGCTTGAGAATTGCTGCCACCAGTTCTCCTGGGGCAGCACGCTGGTGGCTGCTTGTCCTTGCCACTGGCTCGGTGCCTGCAGCCCGCTCTGGGGGGCGGGGGCAGTCGAACCGCAGGCGGCAAGCAATACACCGATGGACAACAAGCTGAGACGGCTGGGCAGGTTCATGGGCTATTCGCTGGTAAGGGCTTTGACCGGGTCGAGGCGTGCGGCCTTGCGGGCCGGCATGAAGCCGAACACCACGCCGGTGACCACTGCACAGGCAAAGGCGCCAAGCACAGCGGGCAAGGAGAAGGCCACGGCAATGTCGGCCAGCAGCAACACGCCGCCAATCAATAATGCCAAGGCAATGCCGGTGACTCCGCCGACCATCGACAGCAGCACTGCCTCACTGAGGAACTGGCGCAGGATGTCGCGCTGGCGGGCGCCGGTGGCCATGCGGATACCGATCTCGCGGGTGCGTTCGCGCACCGTCATCAACATGATATTCATCACCCCGATACCGCCGACCAGCAGCGAGATTGCGGCGATCGAGCCGAGCATCAGCGACAGGGTGTTCTGCGTGCGTGCTTCGGCCTGGATCAGCGCCGCGTCGTTGGTCAGCTCAAAGTCGTGCTTGCCGTTGTGGAGTTTGCGCATCAAGCGGTCGATGGCAGCTTCGGTGTCGGCCACACGCCGCGAATCGGCGGCGGCGATGGTCACGTACTCCGGGTCGCGGCTGCCGAACAGGCGGATGGCGGCCGCCGAGTAGGGCACCACGATACGCTCGTCGCTGTCCTGATCGCCTGAGCTTGCGCCTTTGCCGGCGAGAATGCCGACCACCTGGAAGGGCACGTTCTCGACCAGGATATACTGGCCGATGGGGTCGTTGCCGGTACCGAAGAGTTTCTCCCGGACCTTCTGGCCGATGACCGCCACGGCTGCCGCGCTTTGCTCGTCGGCTTCGGTGAAGAAGCTGCCCTCGACCACCGGCCAGTTGAAGATTTCGGAAAAATAGGTGTTATTGCCGCCGACATAGAACTGTTGGTTGTTGTTGCCGTAGCGCACCATCAGCGAGTTGCCGATCACCGGCATGATCATCTTCACCTGAGGCAGGCTGGACACTGCGGCAACGTCATCGAGGGTGATGACGCCAGCCGGCTCGCGCAAGGTCGGAGCGCTGCCGCTGAGGTAAAGGATGTTCGAGCCGAAGGCGGCCATCTGCGCCATGACCTGGCGCTTGCTGCCTTCGCCGACCGCCAGCATGACCACCACCGAGGCGACGCCGATGACGATCCCCAGTAGGGTCAGGGCGGTGCGGAAGCGGTTGATCCACATGATCCGCCAGGCAGCTTGCAGGGCCTCGACCAGCTCGCCTTTCCAGGCGCCGTTGGCGGTCGCACCCAGGTTCAGGCGCTGGCGCAGGTCTTCGGCCTGCAGGCCGGGAGCGCCGGGAGCGCCGGGAGCGGGGATGGCTGCCTGCTCTGCCGAGTCACTGAGCACCAGGCCGTCACGAATCTCGATAATCCGGTTGGCCCGGGCCGCGACTTCGCGATCGTGGGTAATCAGGATCACCACATGGCCCTGGCTGGCCAGCTCGTCGAGCAGGGCCATGACCTCGGCGCCGCTCTGGCTGTCCAGTGCGCCGGTCGGCTCGTCGGCGAGGATGATGTGCCCGCCGTTCATCAGCGCGCGGGCAATCGATACCCGTTGCTGCTGGCCACCGGACAACTGGTGCGGGCGGTTGCCTGTGCGGCTGGCCAGGCCCAGGCGGTCGAGCAGGGCTGCGGCGCGGGCGTGACGCTCGTTGGCAGGGGTTCCGGCATAGATCGCCGGCATCTCGACGTTTTCCTGGGCCGAGCCCGAGGCAATCAGGTGATAGCCCTGGAACACGAAGCCGAAGGCTTCGCGGCGCAGCCAGGCCAGTTCGTCGCTGTCGAGGTCGGCGACGTCCTTGCCGGCGAAGTAGTAGTTGCCCGATGTCGGGCGGTCGAGGCAGCCGAGGATGTTCATCAGCGTCGACTTGCCGGAGCCGGAGGCGCCGACAATGGCCACGAATTCACCAGGATGGATGGCCAGGCTGATGCCGCGGACCACTTCAACCTTGGGCGTATTGACACCACCATAGGATTTGCGGATATCGCACAGTTCGATCAGGGGCGTGGACATTCAACCCCCGCTTGCGGCAGGTACGCCGATCAACAGGCGATCGCCCTCGGCCAGGCCGTCGAGCACCTGCACCCGCAGGCGGTCATTCAGGCCGGTACGGACCTGGCGTTGATTGACCTTGCCATTGCTGTCCAGCACCTGGGCGATGCGCAGGTCATCGCTATCGGCGTGTTCATCCAGTGCCGCCACCGGCACCGTCAGCACCTTGCTGGCGCGCCCGGCGACAAAGAACACCTGGGTGGTCATCTCCGCCATCAGGGCGTTGTCCGGGTTGTCGACATCCAGCAGCACGGTGTACAGCACCACTTTGCTGCTGGCGCCACTGCCGCTGGCACTGGCTGGACTGCCGCCGCCCTGGCTGGCTTGATCGAGAGGTTTGGGCGGCACCGGCAGAATTTGCCGCACACTGCTGGTCCAGCGCCGCTTGCCGCCGGCCAGGGTGGTGAAGTAGGCCGTCATGCCGGGCTTGACGTGGCCTATGTCGGCTTCAGATACCTGGGCCCAGACGGTCATCGGCGACAATTTGGCGATGCGCAGGATCAGCGGGGTTTGCTGCTGGGCATTGAGGGTCTGGCCTTCACGCGCGTCGACCGCAACCACGGTACCGGACATCGGCGCATAGATGCGGGTGTAACCCAGTTCGGCCTCGTCACTGCGCAGGCTGGCCTGTGCCTGGCGGATTTGCGCCCGATACATGTCGATCCGTGCCTGAGTGACCTTGAGCTGGGCCTGGGCACTTTGCACGTCCTCCTCGCGCGTTGCGCCACCGGCGGCAAGGCTACGTTGCCGTCGGTACTGCTGGTCGGCAAGTTGGTACTGGGCTTTCTGCTCGTCGAGCTGGGCCTTGAGGTTCTCGATCGAGAACCGTCCGGCGTCGAGCCTGGCTTGTTGCGTCGACGGGTCGATCTCAACCAGCAATTGGCCTTCCTTGACCTGATCCCCCACCTCGGCATGCAGTTTTCGGATCTGCCCGGAAGCCTGGGCGCCGACGTCCACATAACGTCTGGGCTGCAAGGTGCCCAGGGCGGTGACGCTGCTTTCGATGTCACCGCGGCTCACGGTTACGGTGCTCAGCGGGTCGCCACCAGCGGGCAGGGTTTTCCAGGCGAGCAGGGCGCCCAGGCTGAGCAGGCCGAGGCCGCATAGCAGCAGGCGACGAGTATTCGATGAGCGTTTCATGCAGGGTTCCAGCCAGATGGAATGGCCCGTGACATCTCACTGCCGAATAGGCGCGGCAGACACGGGAGGCTCCCAGGTAAACGAGGTGGGTGCCGTGGAATTTACCGGAAGCGGGGGCGGATGTTGCTGAGAATAATTATAATTTGTATTATTGCATACTGCCATCATTCAGATCCGCTCAACCACGAATCAGGGAACCCCCGCAGATGTCGCGGCCAGGTGTTGTGTTGGAAACCTACTATCGCGAACTGGTGAGCTTTCTCTGTGCCCGCCTGGGTAACCGGCAGGCCGCGGAGGACGTCGCCCACGATGCCTACATCCGGGTGCTGGAGCGCACTGCTGGCGATGACATCGAGCACCCGCGTGCCTTCCTTTACCGAACTGCCCTGAACCTGGTGATCGATGGCCATCGGCGAGGTCTGCTGCGCCAGGCCGAGCCGCTTGAGGTGCTGGATAGCGACGAGCGTTTCTTCTCCCCAGCGCCTTCCCAGAGCATGGACCTGAACCAGCGCCTGGACTTGATGCAGCGCGCCCTGGCCGAGCTCAGCCCACGTTGCCGCGAGTGTTTTCTGCTGCGCAAGCTCGATGGCCTGTCGCACCCGCAGATCGCCGAGCGTTTGGGTATTTCGCGCAGCCTGGTCGAAAAACACATTGTCAACGCGATGAAACACTGCCGCGTGCGAATGCGCGAGTGGGAGTCGCAGTAAGGCCTGGCCTGGGGAAAATGTGAAAAATTCGTCGGGGCTTTGCTTGATTTATGCTCATTTCCCGACAACTATCAGTGAAGACCCTCTATCTGGCGAAGTGCCCGCCAACAGCCTGCAATTGATGATCTGGCGCAGTATGGTCAAGGAACGTCTCTAACGCTCTCTGCCTTGGTCATAGACGATGCCGAACAAATCGCTGCGGATCCTGATTGCCGACGAACACCCGATGCAGTTGTTGCAACTGGAACGGATGCTCAATGGCATGGGCTATTACCGCATAGCTCCGGTCGAGAGCTTCGAAGATTTGCAGCGTCTGGTGCAGAGCGCACTGCAACCGTTCAACCTGCTGCTGGGCAACATCGACCTGGCCAGCCATGCCGGCGTCGACCTGGAGCGGTTTTGCCGGGTCAACCCGCTGATCCAGCATGCCCTGTTGTACGAGTCACAACACTTGAAGATCCCCTCGATTCCCGACAGCCAGCGCCGCGCTGTCAATGTCAGCCTGCCCAAGGTCCCGGACAACGAGACCATCCAGTCCTTCATGAACATCATCGACTCGCCCCAGGTGATCGGGCATTTGCCGGGCATCCCTGAGCGTGCGGGCAAGCAGGCTTACACCCCACGGCGGATGGACTTCGCCCAGACTGCGTTTTCTCGCCAGTCCTGAAGCTGCGCTGGGAGTCGCGGGGTAGCTTTTGCTATCCTCTTGCGTTTGCCCTGGCACGCCCGTCGCGTCGGCATTCGATCACTTGCGGATACCCCCTATGACTGCCACTGACCCTGCGCGCCCGCTGCAGCTGTCGCGCAGCGACCATAAGACCCTGAGCCTGGCGGCCCTCGGCGGGGCGCTGGAGATCTACGATTTCATCATTTTCGTGTTCTTCGCCCTGACCCTGAGCCAGTTGTTCTTCCCGCCGCAGATGCCCGAGTGGCTGCGCCTGCTGCAAAGCTTCGGCATCTTCGTCACCGGTTACCTGGCGCGGCCGCTGGGCGGCATCCTGATGGCCCATTTTGCCGACCATCTGGGGCGTAAACGGGTGTTCAGCCTGAGTATCCTGATGATGGCCTTGCCGTGCCTGCTAATCGGGGTGATGCCTACCTACGCCGATATTGGCTATGCGGCGCCGCTGATTCTTTTGGCCTTGCGCATCCTTCAGGGCGCAGCGGTAGGGGGCGAGGTGCCGAGCGCCTGGACCTTCGTCGCCGAGCACGCGCCGCCGGGGCGTCGCGGGTACGCCCTGGGCTTTCTGCAGGCGGGCCTGACCTTCGGTTACCTGCTCGGTGCCCTGACCGCCACAGCACTGGCGCAGCTGTTCAGCCCGCAGGAAATCCTCGATTACGCCTGGCGCTACCCGTTTCTGCTCGGCGGCGTATTTGGCGTGATCGGTGTGTGGCTGCGCCGTTGGCTGAGTGAGACGCCAGTGTTCCTGGCCTTGCGCGAGCGCCGTGACCAGCCGCCGGCCTTCCCCTTGCGTACGGTTTTGCGTGAGCATCGCCGCGCGTTGATTCCTGCCGCATTGCTCACCTGCGTGCTGACGTCGGCGGTGGTGGTGCTGGTGGTGATCACTCCGACGGTGATGCAGCAACGCTTTGGCATGAGCGCCGGACACACCTTCGCCTTGAGCAGCATGGGTATCGTCTTCCTCAACATCGGCTGTGTGCTGGCAGGTTTGCTGGTCGACCGTATTGGCGCCTGGCGGGCGCTGATGATCTACAGCCTGTTGCTGCCACTGGGCATCGCCGGTTTGTACGCCAGCCTGGTGGGCGGCTGGGGCTGGACCGGTGCGGCCTATGCGCTGGCCGGCCTGGCTTGTGGCGTGGTGGGGGTGGTGCCATCGGTGATGGTCGGGTTGTTCCCGGCGCAAATTCGCGTGTCGGGCATCTCTTTTACCTACAACATTGCCTACGCCTTATGGGCCAGCACCACGCCGCTGCTGCTGATCGCCCTGATGCCCTGGAGCCCGTGGGTATGCGTGGCTTTCTGCCTGATCATGGGGGTGGTTGGGTTGCTGACGGCGATGTACTTCGGTGCGCGCGAGGCGGCGGCCTTCGACGACCAGGCGGTACGCTGCTGAGTTCATCTGCGGTGACAATCGTTACCCGCTGAATGGCCGCTGATCAGGCAGACTCCAGAGCCGGCAAATGGATTGTCGCGTTTGCCAAATTAAACCTACTAGGTTAATTTTCTCATGGAGAAAGGAACGCCGCATTGCAGGCTTTCGACGGTCAGGGCGCTGCTTGATGCGGGTCGCGTCCGAGCGACTGGTTCGGCGCTTGCTGGCGCAGCAGTGCTTGGTCTGGATTTCGAACTGATGCTCGAAGTGGTTCGTGCCCTGAATGCCACGGATTTCTACTAGAGCATGACCACGCAAGCGAACCACCGTATATGGCAAGACGTTTACCGGCCCAGCACCTGCTGTGGGCGGGTCTACCTGGAAAACTGACGGTCATCGATGATGTGCTCATCGTGTCCTTCAAGGAGTTGTGAAGATGAAATGTCCAGCCTGTGGCGCGGCCGAGCTGGTCAGTGCCAGTCGTGATTTACCGTACACCTACAAAGGTGAGACAACACGGGTGAGTGACGTGACTGGAGATTTTTGCCCGGCCTGTGAAGAAATGGTGCTCAGTGATCTGGAGTCCCGGCGGGTCAGTGCGGCGATGCTCGCGTTCAATCGACAGGTCAATGCGGCGGTGGTCGATCCACAGTTCATTGCCGCCGTACGCAAGAAGCTGGCGCTTGATCAGCGTGAGGCGGCGGAAATATTTGGCGGCGGAGTCAATGCATTTTCCCGCTACGAAAATGGCAAGACCAAGCCACCCTTGGCCCTGGTCAAATTGCTCAAGCTTCTTGATCGCCACCCTGAGTTGTTCGAAGAAGTCAGAATGGCCTGATGCAAGCGATAAAAAGATGGAGCAAAACGGCTGAGGCCATCATCAGCTCGGTGCATAAGGCAAAGCTGAGCGCGACAATGAATAAATTAACGAATTAGCTATTCAGGCCACTAGATCGAATGCAGCGTCGACCACAACAGCCCTTTAGCCGGCAGCATCACTTCCACGTGATGAGGGGCGGCCAACCCCATCCACGATCAGGAAGCCGAAATGTCCGCCATCAAACTCTATTTCCACCCACTGTCCGGCCACGCTCGTTCGGGCGCAAGGTGATTTGCACCTGGATGCCCGACCAGCACCGCACCCTCTACCAGCAGTTGTCGTTCATTGTGATCGGAGCGGTCGACGCTGAGGGCGTGCCCTGGGCCAGCCTGTTCGATGGCCCGCCCGGGTTCATGCAGAGCACCTGCTCGTGCACCACAGTGCCGATGCCAGCGATCCGTTGGCCGCCGCGTTGCTGCCAGGCGCTGCCGTCGGGATGCTGGGCATCGAGTTGCACACGCGGCGGCGCAACCGCATCAACGGTCGTATCGACATCATGACCGACGCTTCTCACCCAACAGCCTGCAGACCGGAACCTGTCTCCAGCCCGCAGGTGCCTGAGCGCTAGGCCCAGCCAAATGCCTCCTCGAACGCTTCGGCAAAGGCTGTCACCTCGCTTGCAGGCAGGTGGTTGATGCCCGCCGCCCGCGCGCGACCACCACCGCTGGCGAAGCGCCGACAGAATCCATCTGCCGCCAGCGGGTGCTGCGCCGAGGTGCGCACGCTGACGGTGAAACCACCGTCACTGTTGCTGCCGAGCAACGCCAGTGCCTGGTCCGGGTGCTGGCTTCGCAATTGGTTGACCAGCACACCCATCACGCGTCGCGCCCAAGGTGCGTCGGGCAGGCGATACAGCACCGCGCCGGTCACCTCGCGCCAGGCACTGAGGCGCGCCGCTTTGGCCATGTCTGCTTGATAACCACGCTGCAGCGTGGCAAAAGCTGCGCTGCCGGCAATGAAGTCCAGTGGGTCGGCGAAGGGCTTCAATGCCTCGGCCAGCGCTGCGGGGTCGAAGTGCAGGTCGCCGAGGCTTTCGCCATAGGCGTTGTAGTTGAGGTAAAGGCCCAGCTGTTCGAGCGGCTCGATCTGCTCTGGCAGCACGCCGTATTGTTCGCACAGCGCCTGACCGAGCTCCGCCAACCCATCGCCGAAGGCCGCAACAATCGCCCAGCGATGATGGCGACCGCCGAGGTAATCATTGACCAGCGAGCTGGTACAGACGTTCGCGGCGGTGTTGATGTACGACTCGAAGCCCGGATGGCTGGGCAGCTCCCCGGCAAAATGGTGATCGAAGTAGCGAACGCTTGCGCCGCCGTGCAGCAGGCGGGCGACGGCCTCACGGTTCTGGTCGTGGGCGACGTCCAGCACGGTGACGCGGTCGCCACGGCTGGCCCGCACGCGCTGCACCAGGCCGATATCGCGCTTGACGCCGGTCACCAGCTCGCCAGCCGAGCCTTGCGCCAGGCGCAGCTGTTGCAAGGCGCACAAACCATCGGCATCGCCATTGAAGGCAAAGTATTCAGTCATGTCAGGTCCGGTTTTGCGCAGTGAGGTGGCGGGCACGGTAGGCCGCGTAGTCCTGCTTCAACTGATGTTCGCTGAGGCCGAACTGCTCCAGGTTGTAAGCATGTGCGGCGCGCTTTTCCCGGCCGTTCCGTGCCAGCCAATCGCTCATCGCGATGCGCACTTCATTGCTCAATGGCAGACCTGCGAAGGCGTAGATCCTTTCGATCACCCCGAGCGGGTCGGCCAGGGTGTCCTCGAACTGCACGTCGAGGAAGCGTTCGGTCGGCTGTCGTTCGCGCACCGCCATGCTATGGCCGATAGCGCGAGCCATGCGCTCGTTCCACTGAGCGCCGACCTGGCGCGGGTCCGGCGCCTCGCTGTACATCTGCCACAGGGTATGGACGAAGCTGGCAATTGACGGGATGGTCTTGCCGGGCTCGCGGTGGGTGAGGATGACCTGTGCACGCGGGAAGGTCTTGAACAGCAGTTCCAGAGTGTGCAGGTGCTGCGGGCTTTTGAGCAGCCAGCGCCGTCCGCTCGGCAGCCCGCGCCGTTGCTGTTGCCACTGAAGGAACTGGAGCATTTTCTTCAGGTAGGCGTACACCTCGCTCTGATCCTGGCGGTCCAGCCAGGCGGTGTAGGAGGGCACATTGGCGTAGGAATCCATGGCGCACATGAAGGAGTGCTCCATGAGCATGAACTCTTCGTCGGCCGGCATCGCATCGAGCGGGTGAATGGACAGGATCTGCGGCATGTACTCCAGCATCGCCGCGACTTCGGCGTAGGCCCGGGCGGTGCGCTGGCTTGGCTGCTCGACCGACTCGCCCGGCAGCGGCGCGGGGTAGCGGGTTTCCCACCAGGTGGCCGAGTGGAACTGTGGGTCCACGGCGAGGGTGCGTTGCATCAGGGTGGTGCCGGTGCGGGGCAGGCCGACGATGACCAGAGGATCGTCGAGTGCTTGCTGTTCGATCTCCGGGTAGCGACGACAGTAGTCTTCGATCACCAGGCGATTGACCAACTGGCCGACCAGCTTTTCACGCATCAGCGCCAGGCCCTGCTCGGACAAGTCGGCTTCGGCGTGCAGCGCGTCGATCATCACCTGCAACGCCTCGCGGTAGTTGCCGGGGCCAAAATCGCTCAAGCCTGCGGCACGGGCGCTGGCTTCGGCCAGCAGGTTGTCCAGGTTCAAGAGGGTCATTGGAAGTCCTTGAGGCTGTCAGTTTTGACGATGCGCGTGGTGGGGTGAACGTGTTCAATGGCGCCAACCCAGCGCAGGCACAGGGTGCCCTGGCGCTGGCCGGCGGTTTCCAGCCAGCTCGGCAGGCCCGGGTCACGGGCGCTGAGGATCAGGCGCACGCCGCCCTGGTCGTTGTATTGAGCCGAGTGCTTGTTCAGGCAAATCCGGTGGTAGCGGTAGTCCAGCGACTCCATCCAGTAGTTGTTGATCTGCAGGTTCCAGAAGTCGCAGTCAGGCACCGTTTCAACCTCGATCAGCAGCGCTTCGTCGTCTTCCAGGGCCCAGTGCGAGTGGTAATAGAAAATGTTCGGGTCGCCACCCACCGACTGGCACAAGGCCTGGTTAGCCGGCGGCAGCTGGTTGCTGTGGGCTTGATAACCCTGGGCCCAGTCGGCGAACAGGCGGGCGGTGTTTTCCACGAAACTCGCGGCCCGTTGCAGGCCCTGGTGCAACTGGTGCGGGTCGAGCGGGCCGGGCTTGTCGCCACTGCCGATGCGCTCGATACGCAGTTGCGCGGGCTTCTCGGTTTTCCGATCGAGGAAGGTCTGGCGCACGATCAGTGCATTGCTTTCGGGCTCCAGGCGCAGCCAGTTGCCGCCAGTGGGTTGCTGGCTGAGGATAATCTCGAAGCTGCCGTCGGCATTCACTTCCAGGTGATCGGCGTCGATGGCACCGGTCGGGGTCATGGTGCCGTCGGTTTCGTAGCCGCCTTTCTGGGTGCCGAAACTCAGGTAGGCAACGCTGCCGCGCTGGCCGCTGACACGGTAGCTGTTGTGGCCGTTGAGGCGGGCGTACTGGTAGAGGTTGTCGGGGTTGTCTGCGCCGATCTTGGCGGTTTCATGGGAGGGCGAAAAGAACCCGGGGAAGTCCGGGTCGGCGAACTCCACGTGCATTTCCAGGGCAATGCGCATCAACCGACTCAGGTAGCGGAAGCCTTCGGCACGGGTGTGCGCGTCGGCGGGGGCCTCGGCGCGCAAGATCTGGTCGCCGCTGCGCTTGAGTACGTCGCAGAAGGCGTGCCAGGTCTGGCCGCTGAGCAGTTGCTCGTCGATGGGGTGTGTTGTCATGTTGAATCTCCAGTCGCCTCGGGCGGTGCCGGTGCACGGCCTTCTGGTGTCCACCCTATAAATGCGGGGGGGCGGGATTCTTCGTCTGAGTGGACTAGGGGGGAATTTGGGATGGGTTACTGTGTTGTTGGTAATACTGTATAAAAACCACCTGACAGTTTTGATAGTAGCGGTCCTGTTGTTTTGATGGATACAATGTTTTTAACGAGTGCCGTACTTTGGATATTGTTTGGTGCAGTTGATCTAGATGAGAGGTAGTCCCCATAAGAACAGACTGGGAAAGGGGTGGATTTATTTCTCCAAGCAAAATAGCAGCAAAAATAAATCTGTCCTACTTTGCTTTTTTCTGATTTATGTTTGGCGATGCATCGAGCTATTTTCTAACTGTTCAGGGCTGATGAATACACATTCGTGCTGATGAAATGAGTGCGATCTCGGCTGTGTGTTTGAAAAATACAAGTCGATAATGCAGTCAGCTCACTGTAATGATGACGGAGACGCTGAAATGAATAGTAGAGCTAACAGTGGTTTGCACGTGGACGCTAGGACAGGGGAGTTCTCTGCATATTTGGCAGTTACCACCATCGTAGGTAATGCGGGTGCAGGGCCGACGGTCGATGTCGGGTTCAGGTATTCTAGCCGGTCAGATACTTGGCGGCAAAGCTTAAGTTATGCGACGGAAAGAGTCGGTTCAAAAAAAATTCAATTGCATTTAAGTGATGGGCGATTAGTAGAGTTGGAGGAAGGTCTCAATGTGCAGCTTCCTGACTTGAGAGTGGTGAATGGTGGCGGTGAAATTAGAATTTACCACAAAGAAGGCGTAACTGAATTGTTGCGGGCAAGGGGGGAATCGAACCGCCGTGAAAGGGTACGTTGCTATTTGGTTGATAAGATAATGCTGGCTACTGGTGAGAGTATTTATTTTGAGTGGAAAGGGTTTACTGGATTGTGTTCTATAGATTTGTTTATAGATATGGCTGAGTTATTTGGAGGGGAAGTTGATGATAACTATTTCTATCTATATAGAATAGAAGACAGTAGTGGGGTGTTATTTGAGCAGCAATATGAAGTGTTGGACGAATTCCCCAGTGGTGTTTTTGCTTTTGGGGAGTTAAATGCGAAGAATGAAATTGGTTTTTATTTAAGGGGTTTTGATGTTAGGCCTGCATTTCTTCAGGGGCGGAGCAGTTTTCTTGGGCAGTTTTATATGCGTATTCAACGGGAAGGTCTTCCAGAGAAAAATACCGATGGGCAGATAACGTTTAAGATGTCTGGACGGCTGGAATCTATATCGCTTGACGCAGAGATGAGAGTTGTCAGTCATGAAGTATCTTTCGTTGATGACCTTCCAAAGCAACTAACCTGCTATGCCTATCAACCCGCCGAAGACGGCAGCAGCATCACAACGACGACAACGACACAAGGCAGCGCTGTCACCACCAGCATCAAGCACTTCGACAAACGGGGGCAGCTCTACAAGGAACTGCTGTCTGAGGATGGAGTTACCGTTGAAATTCTCCAGGGCGCCTATTTTGTTAAGCCGTGGAACGCCTGTATCGGATATACCAAAAAAGCGCCGGTTGGAGCGGAGGCGAATGAGCAGAGTGTATCGTTTTGGGTGTTGGACCTAGACGGTAATTTAATCTGCCTCTTCCAGAATGGCATATTTACCCAACGAACCTATTACAAGACGTATACGATGTCGGTTGATGCCAAAAATGCAGTGATCGTCGTCGATGAGTCGCTGTTTGCCTGGTTTACCGCAATCATCGGCTTGAATCGGGGTACATCGTACGGTATTCGCTATGATACCGAAGGGATGAAGTTGCCCGCTGCACCGCCTTCGGCCACTAAGCGCTTCAATTTGCCACCGATCAAAGAGATTGGGTGCCCGGCAAACCCCAATTTTTTCAATACATACCTAGAGTCTGAGCGTGTCTACAAGTGGTCGGGCGGTAAACTGGTGGACCTGAGCCTCACGTTCTACGGCTATACAAGACTTGCAATCAAGGGCGACAGCCCTAACTTGGTGAAGGAGATGGACGCGGTCTTGCCTTCGGTGAAACTTACGATACTCGCTGCTGAGTGTGAGGATCAGGCGGTCTTTAGAAAAGAAGCACAGACATTCAATCAGGGTGAGATCAAAGCCCTCTATGGTGATTGGGTGGATAACGGTGTTAACAAATTTACCACTGCGCAAGCGATCAAAGGCTTAAGTCAATCGGTGTCATCAACCACGATGACAGGTTTTGTCGCGGCCATCGTCGAGCCTTTGGAAATCAAGCTCAAAGCATGGAAAGATTGTTCCATGACCTTGGAAACAACGGAATACTACAATGATGTAAAAGATCAAAGCCACGGTCGAGTTAAGCAAACCACATTTTGCATCCTGGATAAAGCCGGTAAGGAAGTGCCTGACTCCAAACAAGTAACTGATTTTGCCTACCACATGGAACAGAACAAACTGACCAAAACCATTACATTCAATGACCATGACAGCAGCACCCGGGCGCAGAGCCAGGAGATCACCTCCATCAATACCGGGCTGGTATTGGGCACCATCGGCTCGCTGAAAGAACAAACCGAATTTGCCTACGATGAACAGTCTCGTCTGATCAAGGAAACCAAGACATTTCCGGGCACTACTGCAGCCGAAAACGTCACGCTGGAAACCCACTACGCCTACCTAGAACTCGATAACAAAGGGATAGCGGTTGATTGCACCTTGCCCTCTGGCGAGCGCCAATCGTCAGCGTATGATGCATTCGGCCGCCCGACCGCCTCATACCTCTACTCCGAGGCCAAGCAAAGCTGGTTGCCGTTGGTAACGATCGACTATGGCCCAGACGGGCTGACCCAAACCAATATCGAGTATGACTACGATGCACAGGATAATGAGCTGTGTCGTATCGAGAGTATTAGAAAAATCGAAAGGACCCAAGAATGGGATCAGCAATCGTTGGTGCTCGGCAACATCGTCCGCTATGAGCGCTACCTGCATGACACGCGGCAATTGCGGGTATGGCAAACACTCGACGATCAGCAAACTGACGCGACGCTAACTACATACAACACCGATGGCTCGATCGCTCGCGTGCAGACGTTGGCCGCGGATGAAAGCGTCTTGCTGGAAACCCACTTCGAATACGACCTTCGTGGTTGTCTCAGCAAGCGGACGAGTACTGGCCAACCCGACATGATGTACGAGTATGACGGTTTCAGTCGTATTACCCGTATCACCTGTGACGGTATAACGACGGTCAATGAGTACCCGGCCAATCTATTGGCAGAAACAGCAGTCAAGGCCAAGGTTCAGGCCCAGGGATCGGACACTTCTTATGAGTTGGGGGGGCTGACCCTTGACCGGCTAGGGCGTGTGAAAAAAAGCACGATTGGCGGCCGCAGCCTCGATTATAGCTATAGCGGAAGTAGCCGCTGGGGCTTGCATCTGTTGCCAGCACCGAATGTCAAGGCACCCTGGGTCATCGAAGCAGGGCAAACACTTTCAATGACGATGATTTCTCATCATCCCTATCGAGTGAAGGGCGACTTCTGAGTATCACCGAGGTGGGTATTCCAATTTAGAGGAGTTTACGGCTATGGCACACACGGCGCTTGACCTGAATGTGGGACAGGACGGTAAATATGAAATTTTCACCAACGGCAAATTCAACGGCGAATATATCGGGCCGAGCATAGCTACTACAGCTATAGATGGTGATTTTGAAATTAGAAAAAAATATAGCCGTGACGGAGAGCAAATTCCGATAACAATCAAAAACTGCAATGCGTACAAAGTTTCTATCACTCAGCTTGAAGTGCCTGTTCTCCAATCTCTCGAACACACTCAAGAGAAGGGTAAAAGCACAACTACTCAGAAGAACGCTTCGGAGGGTTGGGCGTCCACTACTACTCTTTCGTTGCGTGGTCGTTTGCTTAATGCTACCGATTGCCTGGGTAACGAGACCCACTATAGTTATGACGATTATGTGCGCTGCACACTGGCGGATAGCCCTGCCGCGAGTAACAGTTTTATCTATTCCGGCGACAAGCTTACACAGGAAGTAATCGAAGATAAAAGCACAAGCACGCGATTGACCGTGGATTATGAGTATGATAAGCGCGATCGAGAAGTTCGGCGTTCGTTCAGTTGCGACGGGTTCCCCACAATCGTCCTGTCGCGTGATTACGATGTGCTCGGTCGGGTTGTTCAAAGTGAATTGATCAAGGATGGGCTGCCACTACGCAAGGAAACATTCAACTACAACGCCAGAGGGCAATTGATTGGTTATGGCTGCGAGGGTGAAGCGCGGCCAGTTACCCCTTGGGGCAAGGTACTGACCGAGCAATACTTTGCTTACGATGAATTGGGCAACATGGTGACGTGCGCAACCGTCACCGATGAAGGCACTTATACGACCGCCTATCGCTATGGAACTATCGACCGCACCCAGCTCGAGAGTCAGACCAGCGAAGGCGATAGTTCACCCCCCGCGGTCAGCTACACTTATGATAAACAGGGGCGCCTGATCAAGACGCTGGAGGGGGATCAGCAATCCATCTACGCCTATAACCGCATTGGCAAGCTGGCCAAGTGCAGTCGCCAGGTGCTTGCTGATGGCAGTGTTAGCGACCGTGATGATTTCGCCTATGTGTATGCTCGCAGTGGTGAGTTGATTGCACAGACGGGCGATGGCTCTACCGACTACATTTTCTGTGGACAGCGCAGGGTGGGGCGTCGTAGTAGCAACAGCCATATGCTGTTGTTGAACAATAGCCCGTCAGCTTTGCTGCAACGCCATGCCCGAGGTAACGCCGAGCCGCACCACAGTTTTGAACTCTGCGACGCTCAAGGCAGCCTGGTTGCATCCTTCGATTTGTCAAGCAAAGAATTGAACACCTTCGCCTACACACCATTTGGCTATCGCCCGACGGATGCCAACGACACTCACTGGCTGGGTTTTAATGGCGAAGCGCTGGACACCTACAACAAGGGTATCTACCACTTGGGTGAGGGTTATCGCATGTATGACCCGCGTCACCAGCGCTTTATGGCTCCTGACAGCGAGAGCCCATTCGGCATGGGCGGCTCGAATGCTTATGCGTATTGCCTGAACGATCCGGTCAACTTCAGTGACCCCACCGGGCACGTTCCGATTACTTACCAGTCCAGTAAATACCTCTTTTTGCCGTCTACCTTACATCCCATTTACAGGGCCGTAGTGTTTGGGAGTATCGGCATCGCCCTTGCGCCTTTTACAGGCGGTGCCTCGCTAGGTTGGACAGCGGCGGTTGTGGGGCTGGCTATCGCTTCTGCGGCGTTTGACATTGCTGCAGCGGCGACGGAGAAGAGTAATCCGGAATTGTCGGCGTGGTTGAGGGGGCGGGGATAGTGACAGGGATTGCCAGTGGGGGCAGCCATATTTGGGGTGAAGTTGGCTGCCAGAATTTTGCCCAGGTTAGCGATGGCGCGAGGTGCTCTGGCTACCGGTTCCGAGGCGCGAGCAGTCGATTTGGGGAACCTGCATAAAAGCGTTCTAGCGACAAAAGTGCCCGATCCTAAAAAGTACATGCGATGGTATCAAGAGACAAAAACCGGGGGGCGACAAGGTGATAGGCATTTTTGGGGTGTTAATACAAAAATTAATGGAGATGATTTAGACGTTCCTATCACTCAAATTAAGCGTCGCAACTCAGCAAGCGATGTGCATTTTTACACAGGCGGTCACGGAGAGGGCAGTGGGCATGGAAATAATTGGCTGGATGCTGCAGGAGGGGGCGTGACCAGAAATCCGCAGCTGGATCAATCAGCTTTCTTTCGGCAAGATATGGTCAGACTAGCTTCTAAAGGTAATCCATTTCCGAATAAAAGGGCTATATATGTGCATGAGCTTGACAGCACTACGCCAATCCCCATGCTTGAGTCGTGGGAGAACCAATCGGGGCATCATATTATGGCCTATTGCTTTTCACGGAATGATGAGCGTTTTTTAAGTGTCTATAACAAGCTGCCTGTCAGAAGTTATATTGACTAGTAATAAAATTTAATCAGTTGCCGATGGTTGTGCATGAGGGTAACGCTACAAAGTGTTCGTCTCTATTCGAGCGGTAGTTATGTAGGCAGCTGTTTGGACTCTCTACAGCGGACCAGCCAACAGCTGTCGGTGGTCCGCTAGGTGTTTGGTCCCGCCATGCGGAACACGAAGACAGACTCCATGGCATGCCACTGAGCATCAGCCGGTCGTTTTTTTCGGGGATGCCCAGTGCGGTGATCTACGGAACCGAGTCTGGTCAGATCGAGGTCCTAGGACATATCCTACGCATTCTGTCGCTATCTGAAACTTGCCCGGGGAAGGCCAACACACTAGTCTCGCTCGGTCACTGAATGTTCGGTGATCGGGTTTGGCGACCCGGCAAAAAGATACTGACAGAACGCTTCCGTTTTTTATGGCAGCTACGTGCGGGAGGGTTTCGGCCCTGCCGGGTTTCTCCAGTGTCGTCCCGGTTCGCCAACCCGCACATGGCTGCCACCCATTCGTTTGGCGACGGTGCAGTGGTAGCTCCTCTGACGACCTGGAGTTCACCATGAAAAAGCACGTCCCCGATCCCCCCAGCCTGCACCTCGTCGAAACCGCCGAGACCCCCATCAACAGCTGCTCTGAGCATCCCCCTTTGTTCAACGTCCGCGCCGGTGTCAGCGTCGAAGACGCCCTGGTGCACGCATCGCTCTACCTCAAATGCGCCAGCGTCACCATTCCTCAGGCAGTTCAATACACCCGCGAGCCCGGCTGCGGTTTTGCCTGGTCGACCCAGCATTCGGTGGAGATGGCCAAAGCACTGATCGATGCGGTGCTCGATGGCATCGAGCAGCGGCACGTGCGCAACTGACAACCTCACACGGCCCAATTTAGTCCAGCTAGACGAGGAACCCACTGCCCGCCACTGGGCAAGATGGGGAGCGGGCCGCCCCGGCCCGCCTTGTTATCTCAGCGCGGTGACCATACCGCGCACAGGAGCCCCAATGCCCCAGAACACCCTCGTAACGTCAGTAACCGTGGATATCGCCGCACCGGCAGCGCTGGTGTGGGAAGTGCTGATCGACCTCGAACGCTATCCGCAATGGAACCCGTTCACCGTCAAGGTCGAGTCGAGCCTGCGCCTGGGCGAGGCGGTGAATCTGTTTTTGCCAGACCCGACCCGCCCGGGCGAGTTGGTGCATGTGGTTGAGCAATTGGTCGCGTTCGACCGGCCTTCACGGCTGGCCTGGGAGATGTACGCCACGGCCGACAACCCGGATGCAGCGCGCCGCGACCAGTACATCGAAGCGACCGGCGAAGCAAGTTGCCGCTACCACACCACCGACCTGTTCCTGGGCCCGACCGCGCAAACGGTGATGGAAAACCACGGCCCGTGGGTCAAGCAGGGCTTCGATGCCATCGCCCACAGCCTCAAGGCCAGGGCCGAGGCGTTGTATCGGGAAAGCCTGTAATCCGCATCGCGCGGTTCTTAGTCTAGGTAGACGAAGAACCGCGAACCCCGCTTTCAATACTGTGATCTCCAGCAGGGCCCGGCACCTTTGAGGAGATCGGAGATGTTGACTCATTTGCAATGGCTGGAGGCGCAGAGCATCCACATCATGCGCGAGGTGGTGGCCGAGTGCGAAAACCCGGTGATGCTGTACTCGGTCGGCAAGGACAGTGCGGTCATGCTGCACCTGGCGATGAAGGCGTTCTACCCGGCCAAGCCACCCTTTACCCTGCTGCACGTGGACACCACCTGGAAGTTTCGCGAGATGATCAGCTTCTGCGATCAGACCGTCGAACGCCTGGGCCTGGACCTGAAGGTGCACATCAACCCCGAGGGGCTGGAACGCAATATCAACCCCTTCACCCACGGCTCGGCGGTGCACACCGATATCTGGAAGACCCAGGGCCTCAAGCAGGCGCTGGACCTGTACGGCTTCGACGCGGCCTTTGGCGGCGCACGCCGTGACGAGGAAAAATCCCGGACCAAGGAGCGGATTTTCTCGATCCGCTCCGAACAGCACCGCTGGGACCCGAAGATGCAGCGCCCGGAACTGTGGCGGCTGTACAACACGCGCAAGCGCAAGGGCGAGAGCCTGCGGGTGTTCCCGATCTCGAACTGGACCGAGCTGGATATCTGGGAATACATCCACCAGAACGACATCCCCATCGTGCCGTTGTACCTCGCCAAGGAGCGCCCAGTGGTGGAGAGTGATGGCACCCTGATCATGGTCGATGACGAGCGCATGCAACTGCGCCCGGGAGAAGTGCCGCAAATGCGCCAGGTGCGTTTTCGCACGCTCGGCTGCTACCCGCTCACCGGCGCCATCGAGAGCTCGGCCTGCAATTTGCCGCAGATCATCGAAGAAATGCAGCTGAGCAAGACCTCGGAACGGCAAGGGCGGCTGATCGACAGCGATTCGACCGGTTCCATGGAAAAGAAAAAGCAAGAGGGGTACTTCTGATGAACCAGGTTATTGAGCCGATGCCACAGACCAAGGGGCTGCTGCGTTTCATCACCTGCGGCAGCGTCGACGACGGCAAGAGCACGCTGATCGGCCGGCTGTTGTACGAATCGAAAATGCTCTTCGACGATCAACTCGGCCAGCTTGAAATCGACTCGAAAAAGATAGGCACCCAGGGTGGCGAGCTCGATTTTGCCTTGCTGGTCGATGGCCTGGCCGCCGAGCGTGAGCAGGGCATTACCATCGACGTGGCGTACCGCTTCTTCGCCACCGACAAGCGCAAGTTCATCGTTGCCGATACACCGGGGCACGAGCAGTACACCCGCAACATGGTCACGGGCGCGTCTACCGCTGATGTGGCGGTGCTGTTGATCGATGCCCGCAAGGGCCTGCTGACCCAGACCCGCCGGCACGGCTACCTGGTGAAGCTGATCGGCATTCGTCAGGTGGTGGTGGCGGTGAACAAGCTGGACATGGTCGGCTATTCCGGGAAGTGTTCGAGCAGATCGAAGCCAATTACCGCGCGTTCGCGGCACAGCTCGGCCTGCAGAATATCGTCTGTATTCCGATGTCGGCGTTGGCCGGTGACAATGTCATCGAGCCCAGTGCCAACACGCCCTGGTACCAGGGCCCGACGCTGATGCAGTACCTGGAGCACGTCGAGCTCGAAGGCGATGCGCTGCAGCAGGCGCCGTTTCGCATGCCGGTGCAATGGGTCAACCGGCCCAACCTGGACTTCCGTGGCTACGCCGGCAGTGTGGTCGCTGGCTCCATTCGTTGTGGTGAGCGCATTCGCGTGTTGCCGTCGGGCAAGGAAAGCCGCATCGCCAGCAGCATCACACCGGCGGGCGAGCAGCCCCAGGCGATCTGCGGCCAGGCGATTACCCTGACCCTGGAAGATGAAATCGACATCAGCCGTGGCGACATCATCGCCCCGGTCGCGGCGCCCCTCGAAGTATCAGCGATGCATGCACCAGCGCATCTTCAGCCGGAACGCCTGCGCATACGGCAAACAGCGGAGCGTGGCCGATGCATACGGGGCAACTGGAAGGCATCAACAACCGGATCAAGGTGATCAAGCGCATGGCCTACGGCTACCGGGACAGCGAATTCTTCTTCATGAAGATCAAGAATGACTTTCCCGGCAATCCGTGAAGAACCTTTTTTTAGCTGCCAGCAGACTTACATGTTCGGGTAAGTCGGGCCGCCGGCGCCTTCCGGGGTAACCCAGGTGATGTTCTGCGAAGGGTCCTTGATGTCACAGGTCTTGCAGTGCACGCAGTTCTGGGCGTTGATCTGGAAGCGCTTGCTGCCGTCTTCCTGAGTCACTACTTCATACACGCCGGCCGGGCAGTAACGCTGGGCTGGCTCGTCGTACAGCGGCAGGTTGGTGCCGATCGGGATGCTCGCATCGGCAAGCTTTAGGTGGCACGGCTGCTCTTCTTCATGGTTGGTGCTGGAGAGGAACACCGAGCTCAGCTTGTCGAAGCTCAGCTTGCCATCGGGTTTTGGATAGTCGATTTTTTTCGAGTCGGCAGCCAGCTTCAGGCAGGCGTAGTCAGGCTTGGTGTCGTGCAGGGTGAACGGCAGCTTGCCGCCGAACCAGTTCTGATCGACGTAGTTGAACGCCGCACCGAAGATCGGGCCGAACTTGTGCATGGCCGGGCCAAAGTTGCGGCTGGCGAACAGCTCTTCATGCAGCCAGCTGGCCTTGAACGCTTCGACGTAGCTGTTGAGCTGGTCGCCGCCTTCGCTGCCGGCCAGCAGGGCATCGGCCACCGCTTCGGCGGCGAGCATGCCAGACTTCATCGCGGTGTGGCTGCCCTTGATCTTGGCGAAGTTCAGGGTGCCCAGGTCGCAACCGATCAGCGCGCCGCCGTTGAAGACCATTTTCGGCAGCGAGTTCAGGCCGCCCTTGGAGATGGCGCGGGCGCCGTAGCTGATGCGTTTGCCGCCTTCGAGGTACTTGCTGATTACCGGGTGATGCTTGAGGCGCTGAAATTCGTCGAATGGCGACAGGTAGGCGTTGCTGTAGGACAGGTCGACGATCAGGCCGACCACCACCTGGTTGTTCTCCAGGTGGTAGAGGAACGAGCCACCGGTATTCTCGGTGCTCACCACATCCAGCGGCCAGCCGGCGGTGTGCACCACCAGGCCTTGCTCGTGCTTGGACGGATCGATTTCCCAGATTTCTTTCAGGCCGATGCCGTAGTGCTGGACGTCGGACTCGCTGTCGAGGTTGAAACGCTTGATCAGTTGCTTGCCGATATGGCCTCGGCAGCCTTCGGCGAACAGGGTGTACTTGCCGCGCAGTTCCATGCCCGGGGTGTACAGGCCTTCTTTGGGGTTGCCTTCACGGTCGACACCCAGGTCGCCGGTGATGATCCCGCGGACTACGCCATTTTCGTCGAACAGCGCTTCCTGGGCGGCGAAGCCCGGGTAGATCTCGACGCCCAGGTTCTCGGCCTGCTGGGCCAGCCAGCGGCACAGGTTGCCCAGGGAGATGATGTAGTTGCCCTGGTTGTGCATGGTCTTGGGCACGAACAGGTCGGGGACCTTGATCGAGCTGCCAGCATCCTTGAGCACATAGATGTCGTCGCGTTTGACTTCGGTGTTGAGTGGCGCGCCGAGCTCTTTCCAGTCCGGGAACAGTTCGTTCAGGGCGCGCGGTTCGAATACCGCACCGGAGAGGATGTGGGCGCCGACTTCCGAGCCTTTCTCGACCACGCAGACGCTGATTTCGTTACCGGCTTCGGCGGCCTTCTGCTTCAGTCGGCAGGCGGCGGACAGGCCAGCCGGGCCAGCGCCGACAATGACCACGTCGAATTCCATGTATTCGCGTTCCACAGGTTCTCTCCTACTCAAGGCTCATCGGTTTTTCTTTGTTGGCGGGTGTCAGGCGGTCATTTTTCAGACGCTCGGGCTGTAGCTCGAGCGATGACGGACTACACCGCTTTCTCTTGGCCGCGCATTATATCTACACCACTCGCGGGGTCCAATACAAACGTTTGTTTGAATTTGCCGCAGGCCAGTAAAATCAAAGAAGCGCGGCTTGAAGCTGACCGGTTTGCCGTATTGACCGGATTGGGCGTTACGGTCAAGATACGAGCGGTTTTGCGCTCGCCGTAGGCTGACCGTCGGATGCAGGAGCACCCCTAAAAACCAGGCGAAAAGCAGGGCAGTTACGCCATAACCCGCTTTGTAGTGGAGTTTACACGCCACGACAAATAATGACCCACGGGTTTTGCAACTGACAGGCCGAATCGAGACTGCTGGGTCAGGGTTAAATTCGTCCACCTGTGATCGTTTTTAGAGGTGCCCTTGTACCCACGCGCAATCGCCGGGTTTGCCCCAGGCGACATTCTTTTCACCGGAGAGTAACGAGGAATCCATGAAGGTTCTTGTAGCTGTCAAACGAGTGGTCGACTATAACGTCAAGGTTCGCGTCAAGGCGGACAACTCCGGCGTCGACCTTGCTAACGTCAAGATGTCCATGAACCCCTTCTGCGAAATCGCCGTAGAAGAAGCCGTACGCCTGAAAGAGAAGGGCGTTGCGAGCGAGATCGTCGTCGTTACCGTCGGCCCGGCCACTGCCCAGGAGCAACTGCGTACTGCCCTGGCACTGGGTGCCGACCGCGCCATTCTGGTCGAATCGGCTGAAGAGCTGACTTCGCTGGCCGTGGCCAAGCTGCTCAAGGCAGTGGTCGACAAAGAGCAACCGCAGCTGGTGATCCTTGGCAAGCAAGCCATCGACAGCGACAACAACCAGACCGGCCAGATGCTGGCTGCGCTGAGCGGTTACGCCCAGGGCACCTTCGCCTCCAAGGTTGAAGTTGCTGGCGACAAGGTCAACGTCACCCGTGAAATCGACGGCGGCCTGCAGACCGTTGCGCTGAACCTGCCAGCCATCGTCACCACCGACCTGCGCCTGAACGAGCCACGCTACGCGTCGCTGCCGAACATCATGAAGGCCAAGAAGAAGCCGCTGGAGACCGTTACTCCAGATGCGCTGGGCGTTTCCACCGCCTCCACCAACAAGACCCTGAAAGTCGAAGCGCCGGCTGCCCGCAGCGCCGGTATCAAGGTCAAGTCGGTTGCTGAACTGGTCGAGAAACTGAAGAACGAGGCGAAGGTAATCTAAATGACTATCCTGGTTATCGCTGAACACGAAAACGGTGCCGTTGCCCCGGCCACCCTGAACACTGTTGCTGCTGCCGCCAAGATCGGTGGTGACATCCACGTGCTGGTCGCAGGTCAGAACGTCGGTGGCGTCGCTGAAGCTGCTGCCAAGATCGCCGGCGTTGCCAAGGTTCTGGTTGCCGACAACGCAGCTTACGCTCACCAGCTGCCAGAAAATGTCGCGCCGCTGGTTGCCGAGCTGGGCAAGGGCTACAGCCACGTGCTGGCACCTGCCACCTCCAACGGCAAGAACATCCTGCCGCGCGTTGCCGCGCTGCTGGACGTCGACCAGATCTCCGAGATCATCTCGGTTGAATCGGCTGACACCTTCAAGCGTCCAATCTACGCCGGTAACGCCATTGCCACCGTGCAATCGAACGCTGCCGTCAAGGTCATCACCGTACGTGCCACAGGCTTTGACGCCGTTGCCGCCGAAGGTGGTTCGGCTGCTGTTGAAGCCGTCGCTGCTGCACACGACGCCGGCAAGTCGGCCTTCGTTGGCGAAGAGCTGGCCAAGTCCGACCGCCCTGAGCTGACCGCTGCCAAAATCGTCGTTTCCGGCGGTCGCGGCATGCAGAACGGTGACAACTTCAAGCACCTGTACGCCCTGGCCGACAAGCTCGGCGCAGCCGTTGGTGCTTCGCGCGCTGCGGTCGACGCAGGTTTCGTACCGAACGACATGCAGGTCGGTCAGACCGGCAAGATCGTTGCACCACAGCTGTACATCGCCGTCGGTATCTCCGGCGCGATCCAGCACCTGGCCGGCATGAAAGACTCCAAAGTGATCGTTGCGATCAACAAGGACGAAGAAGCGCCGATCTTCCAGGTGGCCGATTACGGCCTGGTGGCTGACCTGTTCGAAGCCATCCCTGAGCTGGAGAAGCTGGTTTAATCCAGCTGCTTCACTTATAAAAGAGCCCGGTCCGTCCGGGCTGTGCAGGCCAGCCTTGCACAGCCCGGCGGATCGGGCTTTTTCATTCAGGGTAAGAAAGTTGAGGAGTCGTTGCATGGGATGGCGTGGCCGGATAAACACGGCGCTGGTGTTCGCTGCGGTACTGATGCCGTTGCAAACCTGGGCGGCAGGGAAGTGTGAGCGGCTGGTAGCCACCGGCAGTCCGGATGCCCCGCCTTACTCCTGGCGCGACCCGCAAGATCCCAAGCACCTGATGGGGGCCAACGTCGACCTGTTCAAGCAGGTTGCCAGCGAGCTGGGCCTGAAGGTTGAAATCCTCGACAGCGGCAGCCGCAGCCAGGCCCTGGAGGAGGTGCGCAGCGGTCGCGTCGACCTGCTGATCGATTCGCCCTTTGCGGTGGCCGAGCTGACCACGGTCGACTTTGTCCACCCCTCGTTGCTGAGCAACGAATACGTGGTCTGGACCCGTCACGATTCGCCGTTGGTCTATAACACCCTGGCCGATTTGCATGAACATCGAGGCAGCGTCTCGGAAAAGGCGCGCCTGACCCCCGAATTTACCGCCTACGCCAAGAGTCAGCTGCAGCTGGCGCGGTCACAGAACCTGACCCAGGCCTTCCAGAAGTTGCTGCTCGGCCAGGTCGACTATGTGCTGGCCGGGCGCTACGCCGGGATGGCCATGGCTCAGGCTCTGGGCATGAGCAACGAGCTGATTGCCCGTGGCTTGCCCCTGGACCGTCCGGGCCTGTACCTGGCGCTGTCGCATAATTCGGCATGCAATGACGCCTGGTTGCGCGGACAACTGGCAAAAAAGCTGACAGAATTGCCGGCCTCCGGCGTGTCCCAGGCGGTACTGCAACATAATGTCGAACGCTGGAAAGCGCAGATGCAGGCGCCGCTGGATGCCCCTAAACAGTAGGAAGATTGCGTGAGAACTCATTCACTATTCGCCGTTCTGGCGCTGCTGGCCCTGGCCGGATGTGCCAATGACCCGGCCCCCAATGAACAGCTGCGCCTGTCCGAGCAGGCACTGGAGCAGGCCAAGGCGGTGGGTGCCACCGACGAAGTGGCAGAGCTGAAGCTGGCTGAAGACAAACTGGCCCGGGCCCGTGCCAACATGACCAGCGAGTCCTACCGTGACGCGCGCATGCGCGCGGAGCAGGCCGAGCTGGACGCGCGCCTGGCCGAGGCACGGGTGCTCACGGTCAAGAGCAAGGAGCAGCTGGACTTGCTGCAGTCGCGGGTCAATCGCCTGCGTAAACAGTTGGGAGAGCAGCGGTGAGTTCGATCAAACCTTTGGCGGCACTGTTGTTGCTCGGCGTGGTTGGCCTGCAGGGCTGCGCCAGCCAGCGTAGCGAGACGGCGCTGGATGAAGCCACGGCCAAGTTCCAGACGGTCAAGGACGACTCCGACGTCTTGCGCAGCGCACCGCGTGACGTGATTCGTGCCGGTGAGTCCCTGGCCCGCGCCGAGCGTCTGTCCAGTTACTTCGGTACCGGCGCCGATGTGCGCCATTACGCCTACCTGAGCCAGCGCTACAGCGACATTGCCCGCGAGCACAGCAACCTGCTGCTCAATCAGGAGCGCCTGGCCAAACTCGAGCTCGAGCGTCAGCGCCTGCAACTGGCCCTGCGCGAAGCCAAGCTCGCCAGTGTGCAGCAGCAGGGCAAGTGGCTTGAGGCGCAGATTGTCAGCCTGGCCACCGAGCAAAGCGACCGCGGCCTGGTCATGACCCTGGGCGACGTGCTGTTCGATACCGGGCATGCGGAGCTGAAGAACTCGGCCAGCCGCACCGTGCTCAAGCTGGTGCAGTTCCTGCAACTTAACCCTAAGCGCGTCGTGCGTATCGAGGGTTATACCGACAGCACCGGTGCGCCTGAAGACAACCTCAAGCTGTCCCGCGATCGGGCTCAGGCGGTGGCGGACATGTTGATCGATCTGGGTGTCGATGAAAAACGCATCCAGGTCGAAGGGTACGGCGACCAGTATCCGGTCGAGGCTAACGCCTCGGAGCGGGGCAGGGCGCAGAACCGTCGGGTCGAGATCGTCTTCTCCGACGAGAAGGGCAAGCTTGGCGCGGCGCGCTGAGTAATAGATGAAGAAACCCGGTGAGTGTCCCTCACCGGGTTTTTTATGGCTCTTCAGGGGCTTGGGTTGGGTTTTTGAAGCTGCGGGCTTATCCATTCGGTGTGGTGCCGCTGCCGGCCCCTTCCGCCTTTACGGCGGCCTACTTTTGCCAAGAACAAAAGGGACCCGCCGTAAGGGCGGAAGAGGCCAGCAGCGGCGCCACACCGAATGGATAAGCTCGCAGCCTCAGCATCCCCACCCTGGTTGTGACAAATGGCACACCCCCGCCTCTGTCACACAACTGTATTGTCGACTATTCTGCAATCTGTCCCAGTACACTTCGCAACTGTTCCGGTATTCTTGGCCGAAACAGCCGTACAAAAACAACTACATTGCCTGCGTGTCGAGAACTGATCATGACCAACCTGTTGCTCTACCAGCGCATCGCCCAGCAACTGGCCGAAGATATTCGCCGCGGTGTGTATCAGCCAGGTGAGCGTGTGCCGTCGGTGCGCAAGATGAGCTCGCAGCTCAATGTCAGTCATGCCACCGTGCTGCAGGCCTATGCCAACCTCGAAGACCAGGGCCTGATCCGCGCGCGGCCGCAGTCCGGCTACTATGTGCACCAGACGCCAGCACTGACTGCGCAGACCCCGGACATCGCCCGGGTCGAGCGCCCCGGCCTGGTCACGCGCAGCAGTATCATCCAGCAGGTACTGACCGAAGCCCGGCGCGACGGGGTGTTCCCCTTTGGCGCGGCGGTGCCCCATGTCGATTATTTGCCGGTGCGCGCGCTCCACCAGCAGTTGGCCAAGGTCACCCGTTTTCATAGCCCGCGGGCCTTCAGCTACATGTTCAGCCCGGGTTTCGAGCCATTGCGCCGGCAGATCGCCATTCGCATGCGCGATGCCGGCGTGGTGGTCGACCCCAGTGAAGTGGTGGTGACCCATGGCTGTGTCGATGCCCTGCAGATGTCGCTGCGGGTGCTGACCCGGCCGGGCGACCTGATCGCCGCCGAGTCGCCGACCTACTACGGCTTGCTGCAACTGGCCGACCTGCTCGGGCTGAAAGTGATCGAAATCCCCAGTGATCCGTCCACCGGCATCAGCCTCGAAGCGCTGCAACTGGCGGCCAACCAGTGGTCGATCAAGGCGCTGGTACTGACTGCGCGCCTGAGCAATCCGCTGGGCGGCACTATTCCCGAGGACCGCCAGAAGCAGCTGTTGCGCCTGGCCTCGGACTTTGACATCCAGATCATCGAAGACGATATCTATGGCGAGCTGATGTTCGAGCAGGGCAAGACCAAGGCGCTCAAGGCCTTTGATCGGCTGGGGCGGGTGATTTATTGCTCGAGCTTTTCCAAGACCCTGTCGCCTGGTGTGCGCATCGGCTGGATGGTCGCTGGCAAATACCAGGCTGAAATCCAGCGCCTGCAAACGTTCACCACCCATTCGGCCTGCAGCGTCACGCAGATGGGGGTGGCGTCCTACCTGGAGAACGGCGGTTACGACCGGCATCTGCGCTACATCCGTCAGGAATACCGGAAAAACCTCAGCGCCTACCAGCTGGCCGTGCAGCAGCACTTCCCGGACGGTACGCAGATGACCCGGCCCACCGGCGGTTTCATCCTCTGGGTCAGCCTGCCGGGGCGGGTCAATACCCAGGAGTTGCATGTGCGCGCCTTGCAGCAGGGCATCAGTATTGCCCCTGGGCTGATCTTCAGTAATACCGAGCAGTTCAACCACTGCATTCGCCTGAACTGCGGCATCCCGTGGAACCGTGAGGCGGAGCGGGCAGTGATGACCCTGGGTATGCTGGCCAGCCAGTTGTGCCAGGAGTCGGCCTCGGGCGCGTTTTTCTAGACTTGCCAGTCGTGTCAGGAACGGGGAGCATAAGCATTTTTAGGGATAATCGTCGGTGCCTATGAAAGCGTTGCGTTGTATCGGGTTGTCCCTGTGTTTGCTCGGTGGCTTGGCCTGCGCCTCGGCAGCAGTGGCCGAAACGGCGCCGGCCGGCAAAACCCCTGCAACAAAAAGCGCCAAGCCTGCAGCCAAGCCAAAGCAGGCAAAAACGCCGCCAGTGCGCAAGAAGGCAGCCACCAAGGCCAACCAGCGCAGCGCGCGCAAAAACGCCAAAGCGGCGCCAAAGCCATTGCCCAAGACCAAGCTCGACCTGAGCCTGCCCTCCGGTCTGGTCAAGGAGATGAAGCCCGACACCCAGGCGCAGGCGCCGCTGCCCAAGCCTTTGTTGCCGTATCTGTTTGGCGAAAAGCCACCGTCCGACAGCCCGTTCCAGCTCAATGGCCGGCTGATCAGCAACGAAATGCAGCTGCAACTGCGTAATGACAGCCGCAATAAAGATGTCGAAGGCGCGGCCATTGAGTTCGAGTTCAAGCAGTAGGGCAAAACTGACTGTTCGGTCATCACTTTCAGGCTGATATTTCATCCTGTCGGCAATTTCAAGCACCTGTTTAAGCGGTTACTATCCGGGTTCATTCATCATTTGTTACTCCGAGGATTCTGTTGTCATGAACTGCCGTGAAGGTTGTGGCGCCTGTTGCATTGCGCCCTCCATCAGCTCGCCGATACCGGGGATGCCCAAGGGCAAGCCAGCCGGTGAGCGCTGCCTGCACCTGTCGCTTGCCAATCTCTGTGGCTTGTTCGGCAAGCCCGAGCGTCCGGCGGTGTGCGGTGGTTTCAGGGCGGAGGCTGATATCTGCGGCAACGACCGCGATGAGGCGATCAGGATTCTGGGGTGGCTGGAGCAAATGACGGCAGCTTGAAACGCGGATCTTCGACAATAAGGAACAAGAGAATGGGATCGTTTAAGCAAGTGGCACTGGTGTTGGGTCTGGGTGCGGTGCTGATGCCGCTGGCTCACGCCGAAGACTGGAAGCAAGCCAAGAACGAAGACGGGATCAAGGTCGAGCTCAGTGAGGTTGCCGGTTCCGATTACAAGGCCTATCGCGGCGTAACCTTTATCAAGGCGCCGCTGGCGAAGGTCAGGGCCCTGCAGGAGGACGTTGCCGGCGCCTGTGCCTGGATTCACGAGTGCAAGTCGCAAAGGCTGCTGAAAGCCGAAGGCGACCAGAGCTGGACCTACACCCAGTTCAACACCCCGTGGCCGGTTACCGCGCGCGATTCGGTCCTGCATGTCACCACCACCGAGGCCGCCGATGGCAGCCTGACCCGCAAGCTTGAAGGTGTGCCGAAGTACCTGCCAGACGAGAAGGGCTTTGTCCGTGTGGCCAAGGTCGACGGTTTCTGGAAGTTGCAACCAAAAGACGGCGGCACCGAGGTGACGTACCAGGTGCACACCGAGCCGGGCGGCAGCGTGCCGTCGATGGTGGCGAACAAGTTTGTGGTGGATGCGCCGTTCAATACCTTGAAGGCGTTGAAGGCGAAGGCCGAGAAGCCGTAAGTACAGTTGGTGTAATTGGCGGGCTTGGGTTAACTGTTGGGCAATCGCGGGTCAAGCCCGCTCCCACAGGGGTGTGAACCGCGATGAGAGCGCAATAAAAAGGCTGCCCGAAGGCAGCCTTTTTTCGTGTTCGGCCCAAAGGCTTACTTGCGGTCTTCCAGCTTGACGATGTCGCGCGACTCGTAGCCGGTGTACAGCTGGCGAGGGCGGCCAATCTTGTACGGGCTGGAGAGCATTTCTTTCCAGTGCGAAATCCAGCCAACGGTCCGCGCCAGGGCGAAGATCACGGTGAACATGCTGGTTGGAATGCCGATCGCCTTGAGGATGATCCCCGAGTAGAAGTCGACGTTCGGGTACAGCGAGCGCTCGATGAAGTAAGGATCGGTCAGGGCGATCTCTTCCAGGCGCATGGCCAGTTCCAGCTGCGGGTCGTTCTTGATGCCCAGCTCGCGCAGGACTTCGTCGCAGGTCTGTTTCATCACGGTGGCGCGCGGGTCGCGGTTTTTGTAAACGCGGTGACCGAAGCCCATCAGCTTGAACGGATCGTTCTTGTCCTTGGCCTTGGCGATGAATTTGTCGATGTTCGAGACATCGCCGATTTCATCGAGCATGGTCAGTACCGCTTCGTTGGCACCGCCGTGGGCAGGGCCCCACAGTGCAGCGATACCGGCGGCGATACAGGCGAACGGGTTGGCACCTGAAGAGCCGGCCAGACGGACGGTCGAGGTCGATGCGTTCTGCTCGTGGTCGGCGTGGAGGATGAAGATCCGGTCCATTGCCTTGGCCAGTACCGGGCTGATCGGTTTGATCTCGCACGGGGTGTTGAACATCATGTGCAGGAAGTTTTCCGCGTACGACAGGTCGTTGCGCGGGTACATCATGGGCTGGCCCATGGAGTACTTGTACACCATCGCCGCCAGGGTCGGCATCTTGGCGACCAGGCGGACCGCAGAGATTTCGCGGTGCTGCGGGTTATTGATGTCCAGCGAGTCGTGATAGAACGCCGACAGGGCGCCAACCACGCCACACATGACGGCCATCGGGTGGGCGTCGCGGCGGAAGCCGTTGAAGAAGGACTTCAACTGCTCGTGCACCATGGTGTGGTTCTTTACGGTGCTGACGAACTGGGCCTTCTGCTCGGCATTCGGCAGTTCGCCGTTGAGCAGCAGGTAGCAGGTCTCTAGGTAGTCGGATTTTTCGGCCAGTTGCTCGATCGGGTAGCCGCGGTGCAGCAGGATACCCTTGTCGCCGTCGATATAAGTGATCTTCGACTCGCAGGATGCGGTCGCCATGAAACCAGGGTCGAAAGTGAAGTGACCCGTGGCCCCCAACCCTCTAACGTCGATAACATCGGGACCAACGGTGCCGGTTAAAATGGGCAGCTCGACGGGGGCTGCGCCCTCGATGACCAACTGCGCTTTTTTGTCAGCCATGTGGCCTCCTATTAATGCTTGAAATCATCAGACAGACCCCCCACGCAGGGCCCGCACCACTATAGTGAGATAAATTCGAATGTCAATTTGCCTAAAGCACGGTTGTAAAGGGCTTTGGGCGCTGTTTTTCCTCGAAATTACCGCCCGTTTACGCCTTTTGCTGGCTAAAGGCAATGCGCTATTTGGGCTAGGTGTCTGCGTTGTCATTAGTAGCCTAACTGTCTATAATCGGCCCCCGACCGCCAGGGGCTTGCAAGCCCGTGTTGCTGGGGTCGTCACTCCCTGGGTGGTGGGTACCTGACCAGTACACTTACCAACAACTTTGCCCTGCTTGCTAGGGGCTCTTCAGTGTGAAAAAAGCCGTGAAAAGCCAACGACCTGTAAACCTAGACCTAAGGACCATCAAACTCCCCATTACCGGCGTTACGTCATTTCTTCACCGTGTTTCCGGCATCATCCTCTTCCTGGGCCTTGGCTTCATGCTTTATGCATTGGGCAAATCCCTGGGTTCGGAGGAAGGTTTCGCCGAGGTGAAGGCATGCTTGACCAGTCCGCTGGCCAAGTTCGTGGCATGGGGCCTCCTGTCCGCCTTGCTGTATCACTTGGTAGCCGGTGTGCGCCACTTGATCATGGACATGGGCATCGGTGAAACGCTGGAAGGCGGCCGACTGGGCTCGAAAATTATCATCGCCGTCTCCGTGGTGGTGATCGTGCTGGCAGGAGTTTGGATATGGTAACCAACGTCACGAACCTCTCGCGTTCGGGCCTCTATGACTGGATGGCGCAGCGCGTTTCTGCGGTCGTTCTCGCGGCTTATTTCATTTTCCTGATCGGATACCTGGTCGCGCACCCGGGCATCGAGTTTGCCCAGTGGCACGCTCTGTTCTCCAACAACGCGATGCGTATCTTCAGTCTGCTGGCCCTTGTAGCCCTGGGCGCTCACGCCTGGGTCGGCATGTGGACCATTGCCACCGACTACCTGACGCCGATGGCGCTGGGCAAGTCGGCGACTGCCGTACGTTTCCTGTTCCAGGCGGTATGTGGTGTCGCGATGTTCGCGTACTTCGTCTGGGGTGTGCAGATTCTCTGGGGTATCTGATTCATGGCTAACATTCCTACGATTTCATTCGACGCCATCATCATTGGTGGTGGTGGTGCCGGCATGCGCGCTGCGCTGCAGCTGGCCCAGGGCGGTCACAAGACTGCCGTGATCACCAAGGTCTTCCCGACCCGTTCGCACACTGTATCGGCCCAGGGTGGTATCACCTGCGCCATCGCTTCGGCCGACCCGAACGATGACTGGCGCTGGCACATGTACGATACCGTCAAGGGTTCCGACTACATCGGTGACCAGGACGCTATCGAATACATGTGTCAGGAAGGTCCTGCTGCCGTTTTCGAACTGGACCACATGGGTCTGCCGTTCTCGCGTACCGAGCAAGGCCGCATCTACCAGCGTCCGTTCGGTGGTCAGTCCAAGGACTTCGGTAAAGGTGGCCAGGCCGCCCGTACCTGCGCCGCTTCCGACCGTACCGGTCACGCGCTGCTGCACACCCTGTACCAGGGTAACCTGAAAGCCGGCACCACCTTCCTCAACGAGTACTACGCCGTAGACCTGGTAAAAAACCAGGAAGGCGCGTTCGTTGGTGTGATCGCCATCTGCATCGAGACCGGCGAAACCCTGTACATCAAAGCCAAGGCCACCGTTCTGGCCACTGGCGGTGCAGGCCGTATCTACTCCTCCACCACCAACGCCCTGATCAATACCGGTGACGGTATCGGCATGGCGCTGCGTGCAGGCGTTCCGGTTCAGGATATCGAGATGTGGCAGTTCCACCCGACCGGCATCGCCGGCGCTGGTGTACTGGTTACTGAAGGTTGCCGTGGTGAAGGCGGTTACCTGATCAACAAGCACGGCGAGCGTTTCATGGAACGCTACGCGCCTAACGCCAAAGACCTTGCTGGTCGTGACGTTGTGGCCCGTTCCATGGTTAAAGAGATCATCGCCGGTAACGGCTGTGGCCCTAACGGCGACCACGTGATGCTCAAGCTCGACCACCTGGGTGAAGAAGTACTGCACAGCCGCCTGCCAGGTATCTGTGAACTGTCCAAGACCTTCGCTCACGTTGACCCAGTGGTTGCGCCGGTTCCTGTTGTTCCAACCTGCCACTACATGATGGGCGGCGTTGCCACCAACATCCATGGTCAGGCCATGACCCAGGACGCCGATGGCGTCGATCACATCATCCCGGGCCTGTTCGCGGTCGGTGAAGTGGCGTGCGTATCGGTTCACGGTGCCAACCGCCTGGGTGGCAACTCGCTGCTCGACCTGGTGGTCTTCGGTCGCGCTGCCGGCCTGCACCTGGAAAAAGCGCTGAGCGACGGTATCGAATACCTCGACGCCAGCGACACCGACATCGATGTTGCCCTGAGCCGCCTGAACAAGCTCAACGAGCGCAACACCGGCGAAGACGTGGCTACCCTGCGTCGCGAGCTGCAAAGCTGCATGCAGAACTACTTCGGTGTATTCCGTACTGGCGAATACATGCAGAAGGGGATCGAGCAACTGGCTCAGCTGCGTGAGCGTATCGCCAACGTCAAGATCAACGACAAGTCCCAGGCCTTCAACACCGCGCGTATCGAAGCGCTGGAGCTGCAGAACCTGCTGGAAGTCGCTGAAGCCACTGCCATTGCTGCAGAAGTCCGTAAAGAGTCCCGCGGCGCTCACGCCCGTGAAGACTTCGAAGATCGTGACGACGAAAACTGGCTGTGCCACACCCTGTACTTCCCGGGTGAGAAGCGCGTCGCCAAGCGCGCCGTCAACTTCGCGCCGAAAACCGTTCCGGCGTTCGAGCCTAAAGTCCGGACTTACTAAGGGTGGCCACAATGTTGCAAGTCGAAGTTTATCGTTACAACCCCGATACCGACTCGGCACCCAAGATGCAGGTGTTCCAGGTCGATACCGGCGGCAAGGACCTGATGGTTCTCGATGTCTTGGCACTGATCAAAGAGCAGGACGAAGGTTTCTCGTATCGTCGCTCCTGCCGTGAAGGTGTTTGCGGTTCCGATGGCATGAACATCAACGGCAAGAACGGCCTGGCCTGCATCACGCCGCTGTCGGCAGTGGTCAAGCGCAACAAGCTGGTTGTCCGTCCGTTGCCTGGTCTGCCGGTCATTCGTGACCTGGTCGTCGATATGAGCATCTTCTACAAGCAGTACGAGAAGGTGAAGCCATTCCTGCAGAACGACACGCCGGCTCCGGCCATCGAGCGTCTGCAGTCGCCGGAAGAGCGCGAGAAGCTGGACGGTCTGTACGAGTGCATCCTGTGCGCTTGCTGCTCGACTTCCTGCCCGTCGTTCTGGTGGAACCCGGACAAGTTCCTCGGTCCAGCTGCACTGCTGCAGGCCTATCGTTTCCTGGCCGACAGCCGTGACACCAAGACCCAGGAGCGTCTGGCTTCGCTGGATGACCCGTTCAGCGTGTTTCGTTGCCGCGGCATCATGAACTGCGTAAACGTTTGCCCTAAAGGTCTGAATCCGACCAAGGCCATCGGTCACGTACGTAACATGCTGCTGCAAAGCGGTACCTGATTTTAAAAGTGTTGTACCCGTAGTACGCCAAGGTGCGGGCCCTTGCCCGCACCAAGGTGAAACCCGAGCTAGGGCCCACAAAGCCCCAGCTTTTACCTATGAAGATATGAGACCAGCAGGGGCTTCCGGGCTGGTACCCGGAAAATCTGTAGGATCCTTGGTGGCTTGGTTGGGTCGCTGCATTAGGACTTTTCCAGGCGCGCTGTGGCTCTTGCCGATCCGTCCCCTAACCGAGGGTGACCAAGCATGCAAGAAAGCGTGATGCAGCGCATGTGGGATAGCGCCCACCTTTCAGGTGGTAACGCTGCATATGTGGAAGAGCTCTACGAGCTTTACCTGCACGACCCTAACGCTGTGCCAGAAGAGTGGCGCACTTACTTCCAGAAGTTGCCCGCCGAAGGCAGCACCGCTACCGATGTATCGCACTCTACAATCCGCGACCATTTCGTACTGCTGGCAAAGAACCAGCGCCGCGCCCAACCGGTTTCCGCCGGGAGCGTGAGCAGTGAACACGAGAAGAAGCAGGTTGAAGTTCTGCGACTGATCCAGGCCTACCGTATGCGCGGCCACCAAGCCGCGAAGCTCGACCCCCTGGGGTTGTGGCAGCGCCCTGCGCCAGTAGACCTGTCGATCAATCATTACGGCTTGACCAATGCCGATCTTGATACGACCTTCCGTGCCGGCGACCTGTTCATCGGCAAAGAGGAAGCGAGCCTACGCGAAATCTTCGACGCTTTGCAGCAGACATATTGCCGCACCATTGGCGCCGAATTCACCCACATCGTCGACTCCGAGCAGCGCAGCTGGTTCCAGCAGCGTCTGGAGAGCGTGCGTGGGCGTCCAGTCTTCTCCGCGGATATTCAGAGCCACCTGCTCGAGCGCGTCACCGCCGCTGAGGGTCTGGAAAAGTACCTGGGTACCAAATACCCGGGCACCAAGCGTTTCGGCCTGGAAGGCGGCGAGAGCCTGATTCCGATGCTGGACGAGCTGATCCAACGCTCCGGTTCCTACGGTACCAAGGAAGTTGTCATCGGCATGGCCCACCGTGGCCGTCTGAACGTACTGGTCAACACCTTCGGCAAGAACCCGCGCGACCTGTTCGACGAGTTCGAAGGCAAGAAGAAGGTCGAGCTGGGCTCCGGTGACGTGAAATACCACCAGGGCTTCTCGTCCAACGTGATGACTGCCGGTGGTGAAGTTCACCTGGCCATGGCGTTCAACCCTTCGCACCTGGAAATCGTCTCGCCAGTGGTTGAAGGTTCGGTACGTGCCCGTCAGGACCGTCGCAACGACAGCGTTGGCGACAAGGTACTGCCGATTTCCATCCACGGTGATGCGGCATTCGCCGGTCAGGGCGTGGTCATGGAAACCTTCCAGATGTCGCAGACCCGCGGTTTCAAGACCGGCGGTACCGTGCACATCGTGATCAACAACCAGGTTGGTTTCACCATCAGCAACCCGCTGGACTCGCGTTCCACCGAGTACGCCACCGACGTTGCCAAGATGATTCAGGCTCCGATCCTGCACGTCAACGGTGATGATCCGGAAGCAGTGCTGTTCGTGACCCAGCTGGCCGTCGATTACCGCATGCAGTTCAAGCGTGACGTGGTCATCGACCTGGTCTGCTACCGTCGTCGCGGCCATAACGAGGCCGACGAGCCGAACGGCACCCAGCCGCTGATGTACCAGCAGATCGCCAAGCAGCGCACCACCCGCGAGCTGTACGCCGAAGTCCTGACCCAGGCGGGTCGCCTTGACGCCGAACGCGTCCAGGCCAAGGTCGACGAGTACCGCAACGCGCTGGACAACGGCCTGCATGTTGTAAAAAGCCTGGTAAAAGAGCCGAACAAAGAGCTGTTCGTCGACTGGCGTCCGTACCTGGGTCACGCCTGGACTGCGCGCCACGACACCCGCTTCGATCTGAAGACCCTGCAGGAACTGTCGGCCAAACTGCTGGAGCTGCCGGAAGGCTTCGTGGTTCAGCGTCAGGTTTCGAAGATCTACGAAGATCGCCAGAAGATGCAGGCCGGTGGCTTGCCGATCAACTGGGGCTACGCCGAAACCATGGCTTACGCCACCCTGGCGTTCGAAGGTCACCCGATTCGCATGACGGGTCAGGATATCGGTCGCGGCACCTTCTCTCACCGCCATGCGGTGTTGCACAACCAGAAGGACGCCAGCACCTACATCCCGTTGCAGAACCTCTTTGAAGGCCAGCCACGTTTCGACCTGTACGATTCGTTCCTGTCCGAAGAAGCGGTCCTGGCATTCGAATACGGTTACTCGACCACCCAGCCTAACGCGCTGGTGATCTGGGAAGCCCAGTTCGGCGACTTCGCCAACGGTGCCCAGGTGGTTGTCGACCAGTTCATCACCAGCGGCGAGCACAAGTGGGGCCGTCTGTGCGGTCTGACCATGCTGTTGCCACACGGTTATGAAGGGCAGGGGCCTGAGCACTCCTCGGCACGTCTGGAGCGTTACCTGCAGCTGTGCGCCGAGCACAACGTCCAGGTTTGCGTACCGACCACGCCGGCTCAGATCTACCACCTGCTGCGTCGTCAGGTCATCCGTCCGCTGCGCAAGCCGCTGATCGTGCTGACGCCAAAGTCGCTGCTGCGCCACAAGCTGGCCATCTCGACCCTGGAAGAACTGGCCGAAGGCTCGTTCCAGACCGTGATCCCGGAAATCGATACCCTCGATCCGAAGAACGTCACTCGTCTGGTCCTGTGCAGCGGCAAGGTCTACTACGATCTGCTGGAAAAACGCCGTGCCGAAGGCCGCGAAGATATCGCCATCGTGCGTATCGAGCAGCTGTATCCGTTCCCTGAAGACGACCTGGTCGAAATCCTCGCGCCGTACACCAATCTGAAAGATGTGGTGTGGTGCCAGGAAGAGCCAATGAACCAGGGCGCCTGGTACAGCAGCCAACACCACATGCGTCGTATCCTGACCCGCCACAACAAGGACCTGGTCCTTGAGTACGCCGGTCGTGATGCTTCGGCAGCACCCGCTTGTGGTTACGCTTCGATGCACGCCGAGCAGCAGGAAAAACTGCTGCAAGATGCCTTCACCGTTTAATGCCATCGCGCACCAGAAACCGAATTTAAGGAACCACTGATAATGGCTATCGAGATCAAAGCCCCTACTTTCCCGGAATCGGTTGCCGATGGCACCGTTGCCACCTGGCACAAGCAGCCGGGCGAAGCCGTCAAGCGTGACGAGCTGATCGTCGACATCGAAACCGACAAGGTTGTCCTGGAAGTACTGGCTACCGCTGACGGCGTACTGGGTGCAATCGTCAAGGGCGAGGGCGAGACCGTCCTGTCCGACGAAGTCCTGGGTTCGATCGAAGCCGGTGGCGTTGCTGCCGCTGCTCCTGCCGCTGCTGCCGCGCCTGCCGCTGCTGCACCTGCTGGCGCTGCTGCTGGCGACGAAGACGCCATCGGCGCTCCGGCTGCACGCAAGCTGGCCGAGGAAAACGGCATCGCCCTGAACAGCATCAAGGGCACCGGCAAAGACGGTCGCATCACCAAGGAAGACGTGGTTGCTGCCATCGAAGCGAAGAAATCCGCTCCGGCTGCCGCACCTGCCGCCAAGCCAGCCGCCGCCGCTGCCCCGGTAGTCGCCACTGGCGATCGTACCGAGAAGCGCGTGCCGATGACCCGCGTGCGCGCTACCGTGGCCAAGCGCCTGGTAGAAGCACAGTCGAACATGGCCATGCTGACCACCTTCAACGAAGTCGACATGACCGAAGTCATGGCCCTGCGTTCGAAGTACAAGGACCTGTTCGAGAAGACCCACAACGGCGTACGCCTGGGCTTCATGTCGTTCTTCGTCAAGGCGGCCACCGAAGCGCTGAAACGCTTCCCGGCCGTCAACGCCTCGATCGACGGTTCCGACATCGTCTACCACGGTTATGCGGACATCGGCGTTGCCGTTTCCAGCGACCGCGGCCTGGTGGTACCGGTACTGCGCAACGCCGAGCAGATGAGCCTGGCTGAAATCGAGAACGGCATCGCCACCTTCGGCAAGAAAGCCCGTGACGGCAAACTGTCGATCGACGAAATGACCGGCGGTACCTTCACCATCACCAACGGTGGTACCTTTGGTTCGATGATGTCGACCCCGATCGTCAACCCGCCGCAGGCTGCGATTCTGGGCATGCACAACATCATCCAGCGTCCTATGGCCGTCAATGGTCAGGTCGTGATCCGTCCGATGATGTACCTGGCACTGTCCTACGACCACCGTCTGATCGACGGTAAAGAAGCCGTGACCTTCCTGGTGACCATCAAGAACCTGCTGGAAGACCCGGCTCGTCTGCTGCTGGATATCTGATTGAGCAGCTGCAAGCTGCAAGCTGCAAGCGGCAAGCCTGAACGGTTTGCGCTTGAGCTTGTGGCTTGCAGCTTATCGCTTGCAGCTTTAAAGAGGATTTTCTGAATGTCGCAAAAATTTGATGTGGTAGTGATTGGCGCAGGTCCTGGCGGCTACGTAGCTGCCATCAAGGCCGCGCAACTCGGTCTGAGCACTGCCTGTATCGAGAAGTACACTGACGGCGAAGGCAAACTGGCCCTCGGCGGTACCTGCCTGAACGTGGGTTGCATTCCTTCCAAGGCCCTGCTGGACAGCTCCTGGAAGTACAAGGAAGCCAAAGAGAGCTTCAACGTTCACGGTATCTCCACTGGTGAAGTGAAGATGGACGTTGCCGCGATGGTTGGCCGCAAGGCTGGCATCGTCAAGAACCTGACCGGCGGTGTTGCCACCCTGTTCAAGGCCAACGGCGTAACCTCGATCCAGGGCCACGGCAAACTGCTGGCTGGCAAGAAGGTCGAAGTCACCAAGGCTGACGGCACCACCGAAATCATCGAAGCCGAGAACGTGATCCTGGCTTCCGGTTCGCGTCCGATCGACATTCCACCGGCTCCGGTCGACCAGAATGTCATCGTCGATTCCACCGGCGCCCTGGAATTCCAAACCGTACCTAAGCGCCTGGGCGTGATCGGTGCTGGCGTGATCGGTCTGGAACTGGGTTCGGTCTGGGCTCGCCTGGGCGCAGAAGTCACCGTCCTGGAAGCCCTGGACACCTTCCTGATGGCCGCTGACGCCGCTGTCTCCAAGGAAGCGCTGAAAACCCTGACCAAACAAGGTCTGGACATCAAGCTGGGCGCTCGCGTCACCGGCTCCAAGGTCAACGGCGCTGAAGTCGAAGTGACCTACACCGACGCCAATGGCGAGCAGAAGATCACCTTCGACAAGCTGATCGTTGCGGTCGGCCGTCGTCCAGTGACCACCGATCTGCTGGCTGCCGACAGCGGCGTGACCATCGACGAGCGTGGTTTCATCTTCGTCGACGATCACTGCGCGACCAGCGTACCGGGCGTCTACGCCATCGGTGACGTGGTTCGTGGCATGATGCTGGCGCACAAGGCCTCGGAAGAGGGCATCATGGTCGTCGAGCGCATCAAGGGCCACAAAGCCCAGATGAACTACGACCTGATTCCATCGGTTATCTACACCCACCCGGAAATCGCATGGGTCGGTAAAACCGAACAGACCTTGAAGGCCGAAGGCGTTGAGGTTAACGTGGGCACCTTCCCGTTCGCGGCTAGCGGCCGTGCGATGGCTGCCAACGATACCGGTGGTTTCGTCAAGGTCATCGCCGATGCCAAGACCGACCGCGTCCTGGGTGTACACGTGATTGGCCCATCGGCTGCCGAATTGGTGCAGCAGGGTGCAATCGCAATGGAATTCGGCACCAGCGCCGAAGACCTGGGCATGATGGTTTTCTCCCATCCGACCCTGTCCGAAGCGCTGCATGAAGCCGCGCTGGCTGTGAATGGCGGTGCCATTCACGTTGCCAACCGTAAGAAGCGTTAAACAATAAGAAACCACGGCGGGTGGCCCGTCGTGAGTCTTGCGTGCATGACTCACCGCGGAAAGTCCGCCGGACTCGAACTCCCGGAGCATACCGGGGGCAAGTGGTCACAGGTGGCGCGGCACTCCCCAGGAGCGCAGCGCCGAAGCGCAGTACCTAACGAAGACGGTAAAAAGCATGAATCTTCACGAGTATCAGGGTAAGCAGCTGTTCGCTGAATACGGCCTGCCAGTTTCCAAGGGTTTCGCAGTCGACACCCCTGAAGCTGCCGCAGAAGCCTGCGACAAGATCGGTGGCACCGAGTGGGTTGTCAAAGCCCAGGTCCACGCCGGTGGTCGCGGTAAAGCGGGCGGCGTCAAGCTGGTTCGCAGCAAGGAAGACGCCAAGGCGTTCGCTGCGCAATGGTTGGGCAAGCGTCTGGTAACCTACCAGACCGACGCCAACGGTCAGCCAGTGACCAAGATCCTGGTCGAATCCTGCACTGACATCGCCAAAGAGCTGTACCTGGGCGCTGTAGTCGACCGTTCGAGCCGTCGTATCGTGTTCATGGCTTCCACCGAAGGTGGCGTGGACATCGAGAAAGTTGCTCACGAGACTCCTGAGAAGATCATCAAGGCTACTATCGATCCACTGGTTGGCGCTCAGCCATTCCAGGGTCGTGAACTGGCGTTCCAGCTGGGTCTGGAAGGCAAGCAAGTTGCTCAGTTCGCCAAGATTTTCGTAGGCCTGGCCAAGCTGTTCAAAGAACACGACCTGGCCCTGCTGGAAGTAAACCCGCTGGTCATCAAGGCCGACGGCGACCTGCACTGCCTCGATGCCAAGATCAACATCGACGCTAACGCCATGTACCGTCAGCCTAAGCTGAAAACCTTCCACGACCCGTCGCAAGACGATCCTCGTGAAGCCCACGCTGCCAGCTTCGAGCTGAACTACGTGGCCCTGGAAGGCAACATCGGCTGCATGGTCAACGGTGCCGGCCTGGCCATGGGTACCATGGACATCGTCAACCTGCACGGCGGCAAGCCAGCCAACTTCCTCGACGTAGGTGGTGGTGCTACCAAAGAGCGCGTTACCGAAGCCTTCAAGATCATTCTGTCCGACAGCAATGTCGCGGCCGTTCTGGTCAACATCTTCGGCGGCATCGTTCGCTGCGACATGATTGCCGAAGGCATCATTGGCGCTGTGAAAGAAGTCGGCGTCAAGGTACCGGTTGTTGTTCGCCTGGAAGGTAACAACGCTGAACTGGGTGCTAAAGTACTGGCAGAAAGCGGTTTGAACATCATTGCTGCAACCAGCCTGACCGACGCTGCTCAACAAGTTGTCAAAGCTGCGGAGGGCAAGTAATGAGCGTCCTGATCAATAAAGACACCAAAGTCATCTGCCAGGGCTTCACCGGCTCGCAAGGTACTTTCCACTCCGAACAGGCCATCGCCTACGGCACCAAGATGGTCGGCGGCGTAACCCCAGGCAAGGGTGGCACCACCCACCTGGGCCTGCCAGTGTTCAACACTGTCAAAGAAGCTGTAGAAGCTACCGGCGCTGACGCGTCGGTCATCTACGTTCCGGCTCCTTTCTGCAAAGACTCGATCCTGGAAGCTGCTTTCGGCGGCATCAAGCTGATCGTCTGCATCACCGAAGGCATTCCTACCCTGGACATGCTCGATGCCAAGGTCAAGTGCGACGAGCTGGGTGTTACCCTGATCGGCCCTAACTGCCCAGGCGTCATCACTCCGGGCGAGTGCAAGATCGGCATCATGCCAGGTCACATCCACTTGCCAGGCAAGGTCGGTATCGTTTCGCGTTCCGGCACCCTGACTTACGAAGCGGTCAAGCAGACCACTGACGCCGGTTTCGGTCAGTCCACCTGCGTCGGTATCGGTGGCGACCCGATCCCGGGCTCCAACTTCATCGACATCCTGAAGCTGTTCCAGGAAGACCCGAAGACCGAAGCGATCGTCATGATCGGCGAGATCGGCGGTTCGGCTGAAGAAGAAGCTGCTGCCTACATCAAGGCCAACGTCACCAAGCCTGTCGTTTCCTACATCGCTGGTGTTACCGCTCCTGCGGGCAAGCGTATGGGCCACGCTGGCGCCATCATCTCCGGCGGCAAAGGCACTGCAGACGAGAAATTCGCTGCGCTGCAGGACGCTGGTGTGAAAACCGTGCGTTCGCTGGCAGACATCGGCAAGGCCCTGGCCGAGCTGACTGGCTGGGAAGTGAAGAAGTAATCACTGCCCGCTGACAAAGAGGCCACCTTCGGGTGGCCTTTTTGTTTTCTGCTAATGCCATCGCGGGGCAAGCCCGCTCCTACATGATCTGTAGGAGCGGGCTTGCCCCGCGATGCTTTCTGGCAAAAAAGCGGTCAACCAGACGACATGTACATTCGCACATCGGACAAGCAGCCCTGCAGCAGTGCGTTTCTGTGACAAATTCGTTAACCTATGCACTCATTTTGTGCCCGCTCCCCAAAAGGGAACGACACGCTAAACGGGTCTGGCTCATCCAGCCAGGCAGCATTTCCCTCACCCAAGGGGAAATCCCTCTCTAAATCCCGATTTCAGCAGTGTGGTATTTCCTTAATGAAAGTTTTAAAAGGCCAGGACATTCTGGCACTTGGTTTTATGACGTTCGCTTTGTTCGTCGGCGCGGGCAATATCATTTTCCCACCTATCGTCGGTCTGCAATCCGGTCCACACGTGTGGATGGCGGCGCTAGGTTTCCTGATCACTGCTGTGGGCCTGCCGGTCATCACCGTTATCGCCCTGGCCAAGGTCGGCGGCGGCATGGATGCCCTGAGCAGCCCGATCGGCAAGGTCGCCGGCGGCCTGCTGGCCGCAGTGTGCTACCTCTCGGTAGGCCCGTTGTTCGCCACCCCGCGTACCGCCACTGTATCCTTCGAGGTGGGTGTTGCGCCGCTGACCGGTGAAAGCCCGCTGGCCCTGTTCATCTACAGCCTGGTGTACTTCCTGGTGGTACTGGCGGTGTCCATGTACCCGGGCAAGTTGCTCGACACCGTCGGCCGCTTCCTCGCGCCTCTGAAGATCATCGCCCTGGCCGCGCTGGGCATCGCCGCGTTCATGCTGCCAGCCGGTGGTATCGGCGAAGCACAGCCTGCCTACGTCGCCGCACCGTTCTCCCAGGGTTTCATCAATGGTTACCTGACCATGGATACCCTTGGCGCGCTGGTGTTCGGTATCGTCATCGTCAACGCCATCCGTTCGCGTGGCGTCGAATCGCCACGGTTGATCACCCGCTACGCGATCATCGCTGGCCTGATCGCCGGTGTCGGCCTGGCCCTGGTGTATATCAGCCTGTTCCGCCTGGGCGCCGGCGCCCATGAAATCGCTGCCGGTGCCAGCAACGGCGCAGCGGTACTGCATGCCTATGTACAGCACACCTTCGGCTCGCTGGGCAGCGGCTTCCTGGCCGTGCTGATCGCCCTGGCTTGCCTGGTGACCGCGGTGGGCCTGACCTGCGCCTGTGCCGAGTACTTCAGCCAGGTACTGCCACTGTCGTACCGCACCCTGGTGGTGATCCTCGCCGGCTTCTCGCTGCTGATCTCCAACCTCGGCCTGACCAAGCTGATCATGTTCTCGATCCCGGTGCTGACCGCAATCTACCCACCGTGCATCGTGGTCGTGGGCCTGAGCTTCTGCAAAGAGCTGTGGAACTCCGAGGTGCGCATTCTGGCGCCGGTGATGCTGGTGTCGCTGCTGTTCGGCATGATCGATGCCATCAAGGGCACCGCCCTGGCCAATGAGCTGCCAGAAATCCTGGCCCACCTGCCGCTGAGCGAGCAGGGCCTGGCCTGGCTGGTGCCTTCGGTGGTTACCCTGGGCGTTGCGGTGCTGTGTGACCGCATGCTGGGCAAGCCACGCGAAGTGCTGGCCTGAGAATTGGCCAGGTGACGGACGCCGGCCACAAGCCAACAGGGTGACCGTCACGGCAGATTCCGAGCCCCGTGTCCGAAAGGATGCGGGGCTTTTTCGTTTCTTAAGGGCAGACGTGTCTTTTTCTGCGGTAAAGCGTCGAAAGCCGGTCAATGGGCTTTATTGTGCTCGAAACTTCTATCAGGACCTTGCATGAGCTTCATTCAAAGCAATCTGATCCACCTGCTGGCCGCCTGCTGGTTTGTCGTCTGCTGGGGCGGTTATACCCGTTACGCCACCTGGAAGGGCCGCGATACCGCGTGCCTGGCCAGCGTGATGCACCTGTACCGCGAAGACTGGATGCGCCGCATGCTGCTGCGCGACAACCGCATCGCCGATGCCAGCGTGATCGGCAACCTGGAGCGCAACGCCTCGTTCTTTGCCTCCAGCACCCTGATCATCCTTGCCGGCATTCTCACCGTGCTCGGCGCTTCGGACCGTGCGGTGTCGTTGCTGGCGGACCTGCCGTTGGTGCAGCAGGCATCCCAGGGCATGTCGGAAATCAAGTTGCTGTGCCTGGCGATGGTGTTTGTGTATGCCTTCTTCACCTTCAGCTGGTGCATGCGTCAATACAACTTCGCGGCGGTGTTGGTGGGCTCGGCGCCGATGATCGGCGAGCGCCACGTCAGTGAACTTGAGCGCAAGGCATTTGCCCATAGAGCGGCCAAGGTTATTTCCCTGGCGGCCAACCAGTTCAACTTTGGCCTGCGTTCCTATTACTTTGGCATGGCCATGCTCTGCTGGTTTATCAGCCCCTGGTTGTTCATGTTGATGAGTACCGGGGTAGTGTTGGTGCTTTATCGCCGGGAATTCCACTCCGATGTGCTCGATGTGATGGTCTATACCCCGACCGAAGCGCCAGCGTCGGAGCCGGCCAAAGAGAACCTCGCCTGACGGTCATGGACTGAATCGTTTAATCCGATTCCACAGGCATAAAAAAACCCGACAGCGTCGGGTTTTTTTTATTCCAGCGGGCGTGCTTACTTGGCAGGCTCGGCAGGAGCAGCTGGTGCAGCTGGAGCGGCTTCTTTCGCAGCTTCTTCAGCGGCTTTTTGTTGCGCTTCGGCCTGATCTTTGGCGGCTTCGGCGTTTTCTTTCGCTGCCTCGTTCACTTTATCCTGAGCTTCACCCATCTTCTCTTGGGCTTGCTCGGCGTGTTGTTGAGCATCTTGGGCTTTGTTTTCGCTGGCTTTATCGCAAGCGGCCAGGCCCAGAGCAGCGGCGAGCATAACGGCAAAAGCAAAAGGTTTACGCATGGGGTGTTTCTCCTTGTGGAATAAGTTACTTGTTCCTTTGAGCTCAAGTAACCGGTAGAAGTTCCGCGCACAATACAGATATATAACAAATGGATCTATATGGACATTTGCCAGACTGTGTGCATGTTCTCAATGGCCTGAGAGTTTTTTCTAATGAACGACACTTCTTTGCTGGCAATGGCCGAGCGTTTTCTTTCGGCATTGCGCCATTGCCAGGTACTGCAGATGCGCGTGCATCATGCCGATGCCGAGGGCATGACCCTGATACTGCCTTACTCCACCAGGATTGTCGGCAATCCGCAAACCGGCGCCGTGCACGGCGGGGCGGTGACCACCTTGATGGATACCACCTGCGGCATGGCCACCCTCTGCGCGCTGCCTGAGTTCGAGGTCTGCCCGACCCTGGACCTGCGCATTGACTACATGCACCCGGCCGAAGCTGGCAAGGATATCTTCGGCCATGCCTATTGTTATCGCGTTTCCCGCGATGTGATTTTTACCCGTGGCGTGGCCTATCAGGACGATCCCGAGCAGCCGATTGCCCAGGTGGTGGGCACCTTCATGCGCCTGGGCAAGGGCATCAAGGGCGGCCTCAATTTTGCCGACAAGCTCAAGGGGAGTGGCCAATGATCCCGCCAGAAGTGCACCTGCAACTGCGCCAGGCCCATGCCCAAGGCAATTATGAGCCGCTGCTGCAGTTGATCCCTTATGCCGGATTGATTGGTATCCAGTGCAGCCGCCAGGGTGACGACCTGCTGTTTTGCCTGCCGGCCAGCCAGGACAACATAGGCAATCCTTTGCTGCCGGCGATTCATGGCGGGGTGATCGCAGGCTTCATGGAGCTGTCGGCGGCGCTGTACCTGCTGATTTTCAGCGAAAGCGCGGCGATTCCGAAGATCATCGACTTTTCCATCGACTACCTGCGCGCTGGCCACTACCGCGACACCTACGCCCGCTGTCAGCTGTGGCGCCAGGGTCGGCGGGTGACCAATGTGGCGATCACCGCCTGGCAGGGTGACCCGGATGAGCCAATTGCCACGGCACGGGCGCATTTCAAGATCGAAGAAATGACCTCGCCCTTGAAATAGCCCAAGCCACCCCCATCTGTTGTGCATCCCGCCGTGAAAGCAGGCCGCCGGCCTGCCCAACGACAACTGTCATCAGATCGGAGTGTTGAAGACCATGAGTGTGGAAACTCAAAAAGAAACCCTGGGCTTCCAGACCGAGGTGAAGCAACTGCTGCACCTCATGATCCATTCCCTGTATTCGAACAAGGAAATCTTCCTTCGCGAACTGATTTCCAACGCCTCCGACGCCGTCGATAAACTGCGCTTCGAAGCCCTGGCCAAGCCAGAGCTGCTCGAAGGCGGCGCCGAGCTGAAAATCCGCCTGAGCTTCGACAAGGACGCCAACACCGTCACCCTCGAAGACAACGGCATCGGCATGAGCCGCGAGGACGTGATCGCGCACCTGGGCACCATCGCCAAGTCCGGCACCGCCGACTTCATGAAAAACCTCACGGGCGACCAGAAAAAGGACTCGCACCTGATCGGTCAGTTCGGCGTGGGCTTCTATTCGGCCTTCATCGTCGCCGACAAGGTCGACGTGTTCAGCCGCCGTGCCGGCCTGCCCGCCGCCGAAGGCGTGCACTGGTCGTCCAAGGGCGAGGGCGACTTCGAAGTCGCCACTATCGACAAGGCCGAACGCGGTACCCGTATCGTCTTGCACCTGAAAAAAGGTGAAGAAGAGTTCGCCGATGGCTGGCGCCTGCGCAACATCGTCAAGAAGTACTCCGATCACATCGCCTTGCCGATCGAGCTGCCAAAACAGGTCGAAGCTGGCGAAGGCGAAGAAAAGCCGGCCGAAGAATGGGAAACCGTCAACCGCGCCAGCGCCCTGTGGACCCGTCCGCGTACCGAGATCAAGGACGAGGAATACCAGGAGTTCTACAAGCACATCGGTCACGATTTCGAGAACCCGCTGGCCTGGAGCCACAACAAGGTCGAAGGCAAGCTTGAGTACAACTCGCTGCTCTACGTACCGGCCCGTGCCCCGTTCGATCTGTACCAGCGTGAAGCACCGCGTGGCCTGAAGCTGTACGTGCAGCGCGTGTTCATCATGGACCAGGCCGAATCCTTCCTGCCGCTGTACCTGCGCTTCATCAAGGGTGTGGTCGACTCCAACGACCTGTCGCTGAACGTTTCGCGCGAGATCCTGCAGAAAGACCCGATCATCGATTCGATGAAATCGGCACTGACCAAGCGCGTGCTGGACATGCTCGAGAAGCTGGCCAAGAACGAGCCTGAGCAGTACAAGGGCTTCTGGAAGAACTTCGGCCAGGTGATGAAAGAAGGCCCGGCTGAAGACTTCGCCAACAAGGAAAAGATCGCCGGTCTGCTGCGCTTCGCTTCCACTCATGATGAGAGCGGCGAGCAGAGCGTTGCCCTGGCCGACTACCTGGCCCGCGCCAAGGAAGGTCAGGACAAGATCTACTTCCTCACCGGCGAGTCCTACGCGCAGGTCAAGAACAGCCCGCACCTGGAAGTCTTCCGCAAGAAAGGTATCGAAGTGCTGCTGCTGACCGACCGCATCGACGAGTGGCTGATGAGCTACCTGAGCGAATTCGACGGCAAGAGTTTCGTCGACGTCGCCCGCGGTGACCTGGACCTGGGCAAGCTGGACTCTGAAGAGGACAAGAAAGCCCAGGAAGAAGTCGCCAAGGACAAAGAAGGCCTGGTCGAGCGCCTCAAGGCTGCACTGGGCGAAAGCGTCAGCGAAGTGCGCGTGTCGCACCGCCTGACCGATTCGCCGGCGATCCTGGCTATCGGTGAGCAGGACCTGGGCCTGCAGATGCGCCAGATCCTCGAAGCCAGCGGGCAGAAGGTACCGGACTCCAAGCCGATCTTCGAATTCAACCCGGGCCACCCGCTGATCGAGAAACTGGACAACGAGCAGAGCGAAGACCGTTTCGCCGACTTCTCGCACATCCTCTTCGATCAGGCCGCGCTGGCGGCGGGCGATAGCCTCAAGGACCCGGCGGCGTACGTTCGTCGCCTGAACAAGCTGCTGGTCGAATTGTCGGCTTAAGTAGTTGCAGGAAAGCCCGCTTCGGCGGGCTTTTTTCATGGTGCAAGGAGGAGTGCATGAGCAAGGTTACCGTCGAATCGCTGGTCTATCATGTTGCCGGCAAAGCCTATGAGAGCCGCTTGTTCTTTACCCAGGGCGCCCGCGAGCAGCCCGGGCTGCTGATGGCGCCAAACTGGATGGGGGTGGGCGAGGGTGCCGAGCGTATCGCCCGCGAAGTTGCCGCCCAGGGTTATGTGGTGTTGCTGGCCGACCTCTACGGCCAGACCCTGCGCCCGTCGAACATGGACGAAGCCGGTGCGGCGATGACGCCGCTGAAGGATGACCGCGTCGAGCTGCGCAAGCGCCTGAAGGCGGCACTGGACCAGTTGCTGGGGCAGTCGAAGGCGGTATTGGAGCCGGGCAAGCTGGCCACTTTCGGCTTCTGCTTCGGCGGTTGCTGCGCCTTGGAGCTGGCCCGCGAAGATGCCCGCTTGCTGGCCGCGGTGTCGTTCCACGGCACCCTGGATACGCCGCTGCCGGCTGAAGAGGGCAAGGTCAAGGCCTCGATGCTGGTGCTGCATGGTGCGGCCGACCCGTTCGTGCCCAAGGCGCAGTTGCCGGCGTTCGAAGCCGAGATGGACGCGGCCAAGGTCGATTGGCAATTGATCAGCTATGGCGGCGCGGTGCATTCGTTCACCGATACGGCGGCGAACGTTCCCGGCAAAATGAAGTACGACGCCCGCACATCCAAGCGCGCGTTCCGGGCGATGTTCAATCTGCTCGATGAAGTGTTCCAGCGCTGAGTGAGGGGGCTGCGGTGCAGCCCGTCGCCAGCAAGGCTGACTCCTACACTGGACCTGCATGCATCCACCCTGTGGGAGCCGGCCTTGCCGGCGATCGACCGCGTAGCGGTCGCGACAACCTCAAGGCAACTCGATCCGCTCGGTTTCCCCCGGCACCGTCGGCCAATCCCCGGCCGCCCAGCGTGCCCGCGCCTGTTCGATCAACGCCGGGTCACTGGCAACGAAATTCCAGTTCATCCGCCGCGGTCCGTCCAGCGGCGCCCCGCCAAACAGCACCAGCTGACTCTCGCTGTCGGCATACAGGCTCATCTCTTCACCGGGCGGCAATACCACCAGGCTGCAGGGTTCGACTGCCTCGTCGTTCAGGCTGACTTCGCCATCCAGTACATACAACGCACGCTCGACATGCTCGGTGGGCACCGTCAGGGTTGTGGCCGCCCGCATCTGTACCAGCGCATACAGGGTCGGCGACAGCACCGGCACCGGCGATTGCAGGCAAAAACCGTTGCCGGCAATCATGCGAATACTGACCCCCAGGCTGTCACTGACCGGCAAGCTCGCCGCCGGGTGATGGCTGTAGTGCCCAGGACCTTGCTCGTGCTTCTTGGGTGAGGCCAGCCACACCTGCAAGCCATGCAGGCGCAAGCTCTGCGTCAGCAAGTCGGATGGGGTGCGCTCGACATGGGCAATGGCGCTGCCAGCGGTCATCCAGCTGACTTCACCGGCCTTGACCCGTTGATCCGAGCCCAGGCTGTCCTTGTGCTGGATCTCGCCCTCGAACAGGTAGGTGAGGGTCGACAGGCCGATATGCGGATGCTGGCGAATGTTCATGCCGCGCCCGGCCGGGTAGTCGGTTTCGAGCATGTGGTCGAAGAACACGAACGGCCCGACGCTGCGGCACTGGGCCGAAGGCAGGGGACGCAGGATAGGTTGGCCTTCGACCGATTCGGCGCGAGGGCGGATGACCAAGGGAAGGCTCACGGTGTGCTCCAGGCCAGGAGGGAAAGTTCTTGTAGCATAACCTGCTGAACTGCTGTGTGTTCAGCTCGGTCTACCCTGTCTGAATCGGCCAAAAGGAATGCGAGATGATTGCCAGGTGTCTGGGCTGGGTGCTGTTGCTGGGGGTGTCGCTTGAGGCGGCGCAGGCGCGCGAATACCACTACAGTGATGCCCACCTGCATTACGTCGACTTCTTCCAGGAAACCGCCGGCATGGATGCCTTGCTCAAGGCCATGGATGAGGCGCGTATCGACCAGTCGATGATCTCCGGCATTCCGGTGGCCAAAAAATGGCATGAGGATGAGCCCAAGCGCCCGCGATACTACGCAGGCGACGATGCCGATGCCTATTGGTACAGCGCCACCGATATCTATGTCGCGGCGGCCCTGGAGCAGCTCAGCCCCGCCCAGCGCCAGCGTTTTCATCCGTTCCTTACCGGCTTCAACCCGGTCGACAAGAATGCTGTGGCCCACATCGAGCGCATGCTCGAGCTGCACCCGGGCCTGTGGCAGGGCATCGGCGAGGTGTTCACCCGCCATGATGACCTCACTGCGCTGACCAGCGGCGATATACCCAGGGCCAACAACGAGGCCATGACCCGCATCTATCACCTGGCCGCCGAACAGGACCTGCCGGTGCTGATCCATTCCAACATCACCTCCAAGCGAGAGCGCAATCCGCTGTACCTGGCGGAAATCGAAGAGCCGCTGCGCAATCATCCGCATACCCGCTTCATTTGGGCTCACGCCGGTACCAGCATGGAGATCCATCGCCACCAGACGCAGCTGGATTTTTTGCTGCCGACGCTGTCGCGGATGCTCGAGGATTACCCGAACCTGTACATAGACCTGTCCTGGAGCGTGCTGCAGCCTTATCTGCTGGACGAGAAGGGCAACCCCAGGCCTGAGTGGCTGGCGCTGGTCAAACGCTTCCCGGAGCGCTTCATGCTCGGCTCCGACGTGGTCGGGCGCTTCAACAGCCTGGGTGAGCAGCTGCATGGCTTTGATCCGTTTCTGGATGCCTTGCCTGGCGATGTGGCGCAAAAGGTCGCCCGCGACAACTTTCTGGCTGTGCTGCCCAAAGTGCGCAAGTGACAGCACTGTCATCAGCTTGTCATGCCCGCGTCATAGCCTGCCGCCATCAACCTGATGGAGTGCACTATGTTCCCATGTCGTTTCAGCGCCCTGTGCGGGCTGTTGCTGGTTAGTGCGATGGCCAGCGCCGAGGTTCGTGTCGAGGGGCCGGTCGAGTACGGCCTGTTCGAAACCCGCCACCAGAATTTCCAGCCGGGCGAACGGGTGCTGACCCAGAGCAACCAGACCCTCCAGCAAACCGATGAAATCCCGGCGCGCCTGGGCAGCAAGTTCGGCATGCGCTACCGCCTGCAAGGCAAGGTGGCCGAAGACACGCCGCTGACCCTGCTGTACCTCACCCCTGGGGTGCGTACGCCCGACGGCAAGCGCCACGACAAGTTCGAGGTGGTGCAAAAGCTGGTGCCGGGCGCGGCCCAGGACGTCATGGCCTATGAGTTCAGCGAAAATCACGAAGTGGTGCCGGGGCAGTGGCATTTCATGGTCTTCCAGGGCGATCGCCTGCTGGCCGAGCAACGCTTTACCGTGCGTTGAGGCAGGGTGGCCGTGGCGTCGCGATCATAAGGCCTTTTGATATCACGTTTTCGTCTTACGCAAATTTTCTCCAGGCCGATACCGTCTAGAAGCAAGGACTGCTGCACTGTTTTGCAGCGCTTTTGGAGGGAGCCAGAAGATGAGCTTGAGAAGCATGAATATCGCGCCCAGGGCCGGCCTGGGTTTTGGTCTGGTGGCGGCGCTGGTGTTTGCCCTGGGCGTTTTTGCCCTGATGCAGATGACCAGCATGCGCCAGCAGTCCGAGCAGGTCGACAGCAACTGGTTGCCCAGCGTAATTTCGGTCGGCCAGATGACCCAGGACATGCTGCGCATCCGCGCCTTAACCCTGCGTCTGCTGGTCAATCGTGATGCTGCGGCCCTGGAGCAGAACAAGGCGCGCATCGACGAGATCAAGTCCGGTCTGGACAAGGCCCAGCAGAGGTACCAGGCGCTGATCGTCCTGCCTGAAGAACAGACCCTGTTCGACCGCTACCTGAGCCTGGAGCAGCGCTACCTCAAGCTGCAGGCTCAGGTGGTCCAGCTGTCCACCGAGCACCGGCTGGAAGAGGCGGTCGCCATGGTCAATGGCGAGATGAACCAGCTCGCCGACCAGATGACCGCCAGCCTCAACGAGCTGATCGCGCTGAATAACCATCATGCCAACACCGCGACCGACCTTGCCGAGGTTGTCTACAAAGAGGCGCGGATCTGGGTGGTCGGCTTATTGATCGCCGCCGTGGCGCTCACTGTGGTACTGGCCCTGACCCTGACCCGCAGTATCGTCCGGCCGCTGGCGCAATCGCTGCAGGTGGCCGAGGTGGTGGCCACCGGCGACCTGACCCCGCAGATTTCGGTGCAGGGCAAGGATGAGCCAGCGCGTTTGCTTGCCGCCCTGAAACAGATGCAGCAGAGCCTGCGCGATACCATTGGACGTATCTCCGATTCATCTAACCAGTTGGCCTCGGCCTCCGAAGAGCTCAGCGCAGTGACCGAAGATGCTACTCGCGGGCTGATGCAGCAGAGTCAGGAAATCGAACAGGCGGCGACTGCCGTCAACCAGATGACCGCGGCGGTGGAGGAGGTGGCGAGCAATGCCGTGGCCACTTCCGAAGCCTCGCGTGAGTCGGACCGCATCGCCCGTCAAGGGCGCGAGCAGGTGCGCCGGACTGTGACCTCGATCGAAGACCTGGCGGCCGGTGTCACTGCCAACGCTGAAGAGGTCGGGCAACTGGCGCAGCAAGTCCACGGTATTACCAAGGTGTTGGATGTGATCGGTGCGATTGCCGAACAGACCAACCTGCTGGCCCTTAACGCTGCGATCGAAGCCGCGCGAGCGGGTGATGCCGGGCGTGGTTTTGCTGTGGTGGCTGATGAAGTCCGGGCGCTGGCTCATCGCACTCAGCAATCGACCCGCGAGATCGAGCAGATGATCGATGGCATTCAGCAAGGCACCAATCGCGCGGTCGAGGGCATGCAGCAGACCAACGAGCGGGCGCGCGGTACCCTGGAAGGCGCCCATGCTGCCGGTGCGGCGCTGGAGGAGATTGCCACGGCCATCAGCCTGATCAACGAGCGCAACCTGGTGATTGCCAGTGCCTCGGAGCAGCAGGCGCAGGTGGCGCGAGAGGTGGATCGCAACCTGACCAATATCCGCGACCTGGCCATGCAGACCTCGGCGGGGGCCAATCAGACCAATGCGGCGAGCCAGGCGTTGTCGCAGCTGGCGATTGAGCTCAATGGGCTGGTGGGGCGGTTTTCGGTGTAACGCATCGCGGGTCAAGTCGAGTCGTCGCACCGCCGCTCCCACAAGATCGGCACAGGACCCGCGCTGGCACAAACAAAAACGCCCCGACCAGTCGGGGCGTTCGAGCATAAGGGGCTAGCCCTTACTTGCCTGCCCAGCGCTTGAGCACCAGGGTGGCGTTGGTGCCGCCGAAACCGAAGCTGTTGCTCATCACGGTATCGATCTTGGCGTTTTCCTGGGACTGGGTCAGTACCGGCAGATCGGCTACTTCCGGGTCCAGTTCATCGATGTTGGCGGAGCCGGCAATGAAGTTGCCTTCCATCATCAGCATGCAGTAGATCGCTTCGTGAACGCCAGCGGCGCCCAGGGAGTGACCGGACAGGCTCTTGGTCGAGCTGATGGCTGGCGCCTTGTCGCCGAACACTTCGCGAACGCCCTTCATTTCGGCAACGTCGCCAACCGGGGTCGAGGTGCCGTGGGTGTTCAGGTAGTCGATCGGGGTGTCGACGGTGGACATGGCCATCTGCATGCAGCGGATGGCGCCTTCGCCGCTTGGCGCGACCATGTCGTAGCCATCGGAAGTAGCGCCGTAGCCGACGATTTCGGCGTAGATCTTGGCGCCGCGGGCCAGAGCGTGTTCCAGCTCTTCAACCACGACCATACCGCCACCGCCGGCGATGACGAAGCCATCACGGTCGGCGTCATAGGCGCGGGAGGCTTTTTCCGGGGTGTCGTTGCGCTTGCTGGACAGGGCGCCCATGGCGTCGAACAGGAACGACTGGCTCCAGTGCTCTTCTTCACCGCCACCGGCGAAGACGATGTCCTGCTTGCCCATCTGGATCTGTTCCATCGCGGTACCGATGCAGTGAGCACTGGTGGCGCAGGCCGAAGCGATGGAGTAGTTCAGGCCCTTGATCTTGAACGGGGTGGCCAGGCACGCCGAAACGGTGCTGCTCATGGTCCGGGTGACACGGTACGGGCCAACGCGCTTGACGCCTTTCTCGCGCAGGATGTCCAGCGCTTCCATCTGGTTCAGGGTCGAGGCGCCGCCGCTGCCTGCGATCAGGCCGGTACGCGGGTTGGAGACCTGCTCTTCGGTCAGGCCCGAGTCCTTGATCGCGTCAGCCATTGCCAGGTAGGCGTAGGCTGCGGCGTGACCAACGAAACGGTAGATTTTACGGTCGATCAGTTCTTCGAGGTTGAGGTCGATGGAGCCGGAAACCTGGCTACGCAGACCCATTTCGGCATATTCCGGGTTGAATCGGATGCCAGGGCGGCTTGCACGCAGGTTGGCGGAGACGGTCTCTTTGTCATTGCCCAGGCACGAAACGATGCCCAGACCAGTGATAACGACGCGGCGCATGCGGATAACCCTTAGAAGTTGTCAGTGGAGGTGAATACGCCGACCCGGAGGCCTTCGGCGGTGTAGATCTCGCGACCGTCGACGCTGACCGAACCATCGGCGATGGCCATGTTCAGCTTGCCTTTGAGGACGCGCTTGATATGAATGTTATAGGTGACTTTCTTGGCGGTCGGCAGGACTTGGCCGAAGAATTTCACTTCGCCCGAACCCAGGGCACGGCCGCGGCCTGGAAGGCCTTGCCAGCCGAGGAAGAAGCCGACCAGTTGCCACATGGCGTCCAGGCCCAGGCAGCCCGGCATCACCGGATCACCTTCGAAGTGGCAGGCGAAGAACCACAGGTCCGGGGTGATATCCAGCTCGGCGACCAATTCACCTTTGCCGTACTTGCCACCCTCTTCGCTGATATGGGCGATGCGATCCACCATCAGCATGTTCGGGGCGGGCAGTTGCGCGTTACCTGGGCCGAACAGCTCACCGCGACTGCAGCGCAGCAGGTCTTCCCGAGTAAAGGCGTTTTGTTTGGTCATGCGAGCTCCTCAATAGTCCCCGTGCGGCAGGGGGCAAATCTTCCCGGCCGTCCCAAAACATATGCGTTTGAGCCGGCAGCCTACACATAGACTATTGCGTTGTAGTGAAAGTCACAGCACACGGGACAAAGAAGTACACTTGTGCACTGAAATTTTATTTTCAAGCCCTTCGCGGCGCTTGTCCAGTCTCTTAGACTGCCGCAATTTAGCATTTATCGCCAGTCGCAGCTGTCTGACCGGGCAGCCAGCGTTGCAGAATTTGCTGCAGATCAGTGCGTTTGAACGGCTTGGCCAGGTAGTCGTTCATGCCCGCCTTCAGGCAGCGCTCGCGATCGCCCTGCAAGGCATTGGCGGTCAGGGCGATGATCGGCATGGCCGCCGCCTGCGGTAGCAGGCGAATACGCCGGGTGGCCTCGTAACCGTCGATGATCGGCAGGCGGCAATCCATCAGCGCTGCGGCAAAGCGCTGGCGCCCGGCTTGCGCCACGGCCTGGGCGCCATCAACGGCGACGCACACCTCAAAACCCAGGCTGCGCAGCATGGCTTCGATTACCGTCTGGTTCACCGGGTTGTCTTCGACCAGCAGTATGCGCCGGCCCTGGCCGTCGTCTTCGGGGCGGGTCAGGCCGCTGGGCAGGCGCGGCGTTTGCGCCGTAGACAAGGCCAGGGGCATCTCCAGGGTGAAGATCGAGCCGATGCCCTCACGGCTTTCGCCGCGCAGGGTACCGCCCATCCGTTCGGCCAGGGTACGGGCGATCGACAGGCCCAGGCCCGTGCCGCCATAACGGCGGGAAATCGAGCTGTCGGCCTGCTGGAAGGCGACGAACATCATCTCCAGGCGTGTGCTGTCGATGCCGATACCGGTGTCGCGCACCGCGCAGGTGAACCAGAGCAACTGGCGGTCGAGCACCTGCCAGCGCGGTTCGATGTGCACGCTGCCGCGCTCGGTGAACTTCAGGGCGTTGCCGATCAGGTTGAGCAGGACCTGGCGGATGCGGGTCGGGTCGCCCACCACCTGCAGCTGTTCCATGCCCGGCGGCAGGCGCAGTTGCAGGTCCAGCTCGCGTTGCTGGGCCAGGTGCTGGAACGACTGCACGCTGCTGCCGATCAGCTCGCCGAGGTTGAAGTCGATATGCTCAAGCTCGAGGTTGGTGCGCTCGATGCGCGAGAAATCGAGGATATCGTTGATGACCTTGAGCAGGTGTCCGGTCGATTCACTGGCCACGGCGGTGTATTCGGCCTGCTCTTCATTGAGCGAGGTTGTTTCCAGAAGTTGCAGCATGCCCATGACGCCGTTCATTGGCGTGCGCAATTCGTGGCTCATCATCGCCAGGAAGTCGGACTTGGCCTTGTTCGCCTGTTCGGCTTCTTCGCGGGCCTGAATCAGCTGCGACATGGCCTGCTGCTGTTCGTGGCTGGCCTTGCCCAGGGCGTTGGCCAGGTTGTTGATGTGCCGGGCCAGGTGTCCCAGTTCGCTGTCATCGACCACCGGCAATGGCGCATTGAACTCGCCTTGCTGGATAGCCCTGACCGCATGGCCCATGTCGCTGATCGGCTTGGCCAGGCTCAGCGCCAGGCGCCGGGCGAGGATGAAGGTGAACAGCAGGGCGAACAGGGCGAGGATCCCGGCCTTGACCACGATTTCCTGCTGACGCTCGCTGAAGGCGTCGTCCGACATGCCGACGATCACCCGTCCCAGGTAGTCGTCGCCGATGTTTCTGGTCGGCGCATTGCTGTGCAAGAAGTCGTTGTCCAGGCGGATCTGCTGCAGGCGGATCGGGGCCTGGAACACTTCGACCTGCTGCGCGCGGTTGTTGCTTTCGTCCGGTTGCTCGACGTACACGAGGATATGGTTGCTGCTGTCCTGCACCTCGAGAAAGCGCACGTGGGGGATGCTCAAGGTGGCGCGCATCAAACTTTCGAGCACTTCGTTGTTGCCGGCGATCACGCCGTACTCGGAGGCCGGGGCCAGCTGATTGGCGATCAACTGGCCAGTGTGGTTGAGTTCCTGGCGCAGGTCCTGGATGCGCACGAAGGTAAAGAAGCTGATCAGCAGCAGGGTCAGCAACAGGGCCGGGCCGAGGCTGATGATCTGCGTACGGGTATGGATGTCCCAGCTCAGGCGCCGTCTCATGGTGTGCTTTCTCCTTCGGCCAGAGCCAGGGCGGCGGCGGACGGGTCAATCGCTTCGATACCCAGGGCTCGGGCCACCTGCTGGTTGCCGAGCACGCTGAAGTGATCCGGGTAGAGCGTACGTGGCCAGCGATTGGGAGCCTGGTTGAGCAGCCTGTCGAGCACTGCCAGCCAGTCATCCTGATCGCTCAGGGTGCTGGCCAGGGCACCGGCCTTGACGAAACCGGCATTGGGCCCGATCAGCGCCATCTGCCGGCCATAGCTGCTGAGCAAAACGTTCTTCGCCGTCTTGGAGTTGTACAACTGTGGATCGTCGATGCCCAGCAGTACATCGCTGTTTTGCAGAAGAGTTTGCAGTGGGCGGCTGTCACGCAGGTCGGGCCAGGCTTGGGCAATGATTTCCAGGCCCATCGGGCGCGCCGCCTTGCGCAGTTCGTCGAGAAGGAACTGGCTGTGTTCGGCATACAGTACGCCCACGCGCTTGGCCTGTGGCAACAGGTAGCGGGTCAGGCGCAGCTGGCGGGCCAGGGGTGGGTCGCTCCACAGCAGGCTCAGATAAGCCGGGCGCAGGCTGCCCAGGCGCTGCTGGGCCTGGACCCGGCTGACACGCAGGGCCAGGGCCGGAGGTCCTGCGGTTTCGCTCAGGCGCCACTCGAGGCCGGCGCCATCGAGCAGGATCAGGCGCGTGGCGGCTTTTATCTGGCTCGGTCGCGGCAGTTCGGCCACCGGCACGAAATGCACCTGGTCGGCCGGGCGGCGCTCGCGCAGGGCTTCAACGAAGCTGCGCACGCCGGGGTTGTCCAGGCTGGCGGTGAGCAGGATCTCACTGGCCGACAGGCCCCCCAGGGGCCACAGGCAGGCCAGCAGCAGCCAGTGCCGCAGGCGGCGCATCAGAACGCTAGCTCCGCACTGAAAGACACTACATGGCGGCTGTCATAGCGGTTGTCGTAGATGGTCGTGGGTTCGTCGTCCAGGCGCTGCTGGAGCATGCCGGCCAGTTCCAGGTTGGTACGGTTCCAGTGCAGACGCTTGGCCACGCGCAAGTCGACGCGTTCGAAGCGGTACTGGTTGAGCGCGTCATCACCATAATAGAAGAGGGCGCTGGACCAACCGGCGCCCCAGTCCCGCAACCAGCCGGCCGAGCCACTGTTGTGCGCGCTCAGGCGCCGGTCGGCGGGGTTGCTGGCCCAGGCATCGACGTAGGCGTAGGTCAGGCGCAGGCGGTCGGTCGGGCTCAGGCGCCAGTCCAGCTGCGCTTCGCTGCCGCTGAAACGGGCCTTGTTGCTGTTGCTGGCAATGTACTGGTTGTTGCGCAGAGGTTCGCTGATCATGCCGGTGATTTCGTCGTAGAACAGCTTGAGGTCGACGCTCAGGTCGGCATCGGCGAAGTAACCGTTATAGCCCAGTTCCCGCGAGCGCATGCGCTCCTGTTCGAGATCGCCCGGGCCGCGGGTCTTGACGAAGTATTCGGCGTTGCGCTGGCCGAAGGCGCCGGGCACCAGGTTGTTGACCCGGTAGCTCCAGTTGACGTTGTTTTCGAACATGTCCGGTGAGCGCACCGCTTCCGAGTACACCGCGCGCAAGCCGTGGCGCGGGGTGATCAGGTAGTTGACTGCCACCCGTGGGGTCAGGGAGTTGCCGGACAGCCGGGCATCTTCGTACATGGCCCCGCCCTGGAGGATCCAGTGCTCGTCGGCGCGCCATTCCAGGTGGCCGAACAGGCGCCAGGTACTGTCGTCGAGGCTGCCATTGAAGTAGGTCTGTGAATCGGCGCGGTCGTAGCGGTAGTTGGCCCCGCTGACCAGGCGCAGGCTGTCGGACAGGCTCAGGGTGTCCTGCACTTCAAAGTCGTAGCGGGTTTCCCGGGTGCTCTGGTCGATATCACCGCACACCTGCTGCGCGCCGCCATTGCGCCACTGCTGCTGAACCTGCGTGGCCAGGGCGAGTTCCTCACTGCTGCCGGCGGGCAGGGGCGAGGTGATGTTGCGCGCCACCTGCTCGGCAAAGTTCGGGTTCAGGCGCCAGAGCTGGGTCAGTTGCGGGCTGAACGACAGCGCCGCATCACAGGCGCGCCACACTTGCTCACGGTCCCAGTGCTGGGCCGAGCCCTGTACATAGAGGCTGTGGTCGGGGTTGAAGTCGATGTTCCAGCGCAGGGAGCCTGCGTAGTCCTTGGCATTGAGGTCGGCGTTGTTGCCAGCGGCCGTAATGTAGGGGAACACCGGCTTATAGGTATAGGGCCGCTGGTCACTGCCTTCCTTGGCCGAGAGTTGCCATTCCAGGCTCTGGTTGCTGGCCAGGGTGTGGCTGGCGCTCAGACCCAGGCGGTTGAGGCGGCGGCTGTCGCGGTAGTCCTGGCCCAGGTGGTTCTGGTCGAAACCGTCGTCCTGCATGCCCGACAGCGACAGGCGCAGGTCACCGCCGTCCCAGCCCAGGCCTTGGCTTGCGTACCAGTCATTGATGCCGCGCTGGCCACGGGTGACCTTCAGGCGCGTGCCGTGGCTGTCGGCCGGGCTGCGGGTGAGGATGTTGACCACCGCCATCAGTGCATTGGCGCCGTAACTGACGGTGTTGGGGCCGCGGAACACCTCGATGCGCTCGATGTCTTCCATGGCCAGCGGTATGTCGCTCCAGTCCACTGTAGCCAGGCCTGCGCGGTACACCGAACGGCCATCGATCAGCACCTGCATGCGCCGGGCATCATTGACGTTGCTGCCGTGGTAGTTGACCGTTGGCTGGTTGCCGGCGCCGTAGCCGATCATCATCCCCGGCACCAGGCGCAGCAGCTCGGGTATATCGCGGGCGCCGCTGGCGCGAATCAACTCGCTGTCGAGCACGGTCATGCTACCCGGCACCGCCGCTGGCGATTGCTTGAGGCGGGTGGCGGTGAGCACTTGCGGCAGGGCCTGGCTGTCGACGAACAGGTCGTCAGCCACACTGGGGCCGCTGAGCAGGGCAGTCAGCAGTAATAAAGGGCGTTTGGAGGTCGGGCCAAAAGACACAGTACGGCCTTGGTAACAGGTTCAAGTCGGGCATGTTAACCGAGTGGTGGGCATTTTCCAGTCATGGCGCGACTGTTCCCAAGGCCGATTCGGTCATCTGCCACTGGCTCTGGCACTGGCGCTCCGTATAATGCGCAGGTCGCCACTTTAATTGGTTTTAACGGATTGGATATGACTGAACAGCAGCCTGTTGCAGTTCTGGGAGGCGGGAGTTTCGGCACCGCCGTGGCGAATCTGCTGGCGGAAAACGGCGTTCGGGTGCGCCAATGGATGCGCGACCCCGAGCAGGCCGAGGCCATGCGCAGCAACCGCGAGAACCCGCGCTACCTCAAGGGCATCAAGCTGCATGCCGGGGTCGAGCCGGTCAACGATTTGCTGGAGACCCTCGAGGCCTGCGAGCTGATCTTCGTCGCCTTGCCCTCCAGCGCCCTGCGCAGCGTGCTGGCGCCCCATGCCCAACTGCTGGGCGGCAAGATGCTGGTCAGCCTGACCAAGGGCATCGAGGCGCAAAGCTTCAAGCTGATGAGCCAGATCCTCGAAGAAATCGCTCCCCAGGCGCGCATTGGCGTGCTGTCCGGGCCTAACCTGGCCCGCGAAGTGGCCGAACACGCCCTGACCGCCACCGTGGTCGCCAGCGAAGACGAAGCCCTCTGCCAGCAGGTCCAGGCCGTACTGCACGGGCGCACCTTTCGCGTTTACGCCAGCGGCGACCGCTTTGGCGTCGAGCTGGGCGGGGCGTTGAAGAACGTCTACGCGATCATCGCCGGCATGGCCGTAGCGCTGGGCATGGGCGAAAACACCAAGAGCATGCTGATCACTCGCGCCCTGGCCGAGATGACCCGCTTTGCCGTCAGCCAGGGCGCCAACCCGATGACCTTTCTGGGCCTGGCCGGGGTCGGTGACCTGATCGTCACCTGCTCCTCGCCCAAGAGCCGCAACTACCAGGTCGGTCACGCCCTGGGCCAGGGCCTGAGCCTGGACGAGGCGGTCAGCCGCCTGGGCGAAGTGGCAGAAGGGGTGAACACCCTCAAGGTGCTCAAGGTCAAAGCCCAGGAGGTGCAGGTGTACATGCCCCTGGTCGCCGGGCTGCACGCGATCCTGTTCGAAGGCCGGACCCTGACCCAGGTAATCGAGCTGCTGATGCGCGGCGAGCCGAAAACCGATGTCGACTTTATCTCCACCAGCGGTTTCAACTAAGCAGGAGCAGGACATGAACGAATCCCCGAACCAGACCCAGCGCGAGTCGATCATCTTGCGTGTGCTGTGGATGCTGGTGTTCCTGGTGGTCTGGCAACTGGCCGAACTGCTGCTCGGCGGCCTGGTGCTGGTGCAACTGATCTACCGGCTGATCTATGGCGCTCCGAGCGCCAGCTTGATGAACTTCGGCGACAGCCTCAGCCAGTTCCTGGCCCAGATCGGCCGCTTCGGCAGCTTCCACAGCGACCAGAAGCCCTGGCCGTTCGCCGACTGGCCAACCCCACGTGCGCCGGAAGGCGAGGCTGCGCACAGCGTGCCGCCGGCCGCGCACCCGGTACGCGACGAAGAGCCGAAGCTGTGAAGCTCTGGGTTCTGCGTCACGGCGAAGCCGAGCAGCGGGCCAACACCGACGCCGAGCGCCGGCTGACCGCTCATGGCCGCGAGCAGGTGCTGCGCAGCGCCGCAGAGCTGCTCGGCCAGCCGCCGCAGGTCATCCTTGCCAGCCCTTATGTGCGCGCCCAGCAGACCGCGGCGCTGGTCCACGAGGCGCTGGGTTTCGCCAAGCCGGTGCAGACCGTACCGTGGCTGACGCCTGACAGCGACCCGCACGCGGTCATTGCCGAGCTGGACAAGCTGGGCGTGGATGAGGTGCTGCTGGTCAGTCACCAGCCGTTGGTGGGTAACCTGGTGGGGCTGCTGGAACACGGCAGCTACCAGCAAGCGGCGCCGATGAGCACCGCCAGCCTGGCGCAGCTTGAAGGCGACTGGCCGCTGGCCGGGCTGATGACCCTCAAGAGCCTCAAGCACCCGTGAGTCACCCTCATTTACAAGCACAACAAGGATTTGCGCCCATGAGCCTGTGGCATACCCAGCCTGATATCGACCATCTCAACGCCCTGCAGAAGAACACCATCGGTGAGGTCCTGGATATTCGTTTCGAAGCATTCAGCGAAGACTCGCTGAGCGCCAGCATTGTCGTCGACCATCGCACCCACCAGCCGTTTGGCCTGCTGCACGGCGGTGCCTCGGTGGTGCTGGCCGAAACCGTCGGTTCCATGGCCAGCTACCTGTGTATCGACCCGCAGAAATTCTACTGCGTGGGCCTGGAAATCAACGCCAACCACTTGCGCGGGATCCGCAGCGGGCGGGTAACCGCGACGGCCAAACCGGTACACATCGGCCGCAGCACGCATGTCTGGGATATCCGCCTGAGCAGCGACGAGGGCAAGGCCAGTTGCATCTCGCGCCTCACCATCGCCGTAATTCCTCTGGGTCAGGACGCCCCCAGCCGCTGATCGACCTGGCATTTTTACCAGTTGTCGTGCCCCGTACACCTTGTTAGCGTGCATTGAAGTTGCGGGGCAGGGTGTCCCAGGGAATTCGACTATGAGCAGTAGACATCTGGATCTGGTGTACTCAGCCGACGTGCAGCCGGCGCTCGACAAGGTACAAAAGCATCAGGTGCTGGACTTTGCCGAGTACCGCATGCTGCAGGACAGCGCCGACGCCAAGCTCGACTACCTGCTGCGCAAGTTCGAAGGCCAGTACGAACTGGAACAACTGCGCCAGGCCAGCATTCGCATGTCGCACCTGCTGCAGACCAGCTGCCTTGCCCTGCGCCGGCTCGAGCTCGATGCCGAAGACAAGCGCCGCGCCCGCGAAGCGCTGGAGCAGCAACTGGCCTATATGCAGGCCTGCCTGCGCCGCTCGATGGCCAGTTTTGGCGAGTATTGACCTGATTGCCGTCGCCGATGGCTTTTCCGGACATTGCCCCAGCGGGTGCGGTTGCCGACAATGAGCCATTACTTCCCTCTGGATTGGCGGCCATGTCGCAGCAAATCTTCTTCGCTCATGCCAATGGTTTCCCCTCGGCCACCTACGGCAAGCTCTTCGCTGCGCTGGCACCGGACTACCAGGTCACCCATCTGGCCCAGCACGCCCACGACCCGCGCTTTCCGGTCAATGACAACTGGCACAACCTGGTCGACGAGCTGATCCATCACCTGGAGCAACAACCGGGCCCGGTCTGGGGTGTCGGCCACTCCCTGGGCGGCGTGTTGCACCTGCATGCCGCCATGCGCTGCCCGCAGTACTACCGAGGCGTGGTGATGCTCGATTCGCCGGTGCTGACCCGGGTCGATCAGTGGTTGATCCAGGCGGCCAAGCGCATGGGGTTCATCGATCGCATCACTCCGGCCGGGCGGACCCTGGGCCGCCGCGAAGCCTTTGCCGACCGTGACAGCGCGCGGGCCTATTTTGCCGGCAAGACGTTGTTCCGCCATTTCGACCCGCAATGCCTGGATGACTACCTGGACCATGGCCTGGAGCCCGGCGAAGACGGCTTGCGCCTGCGCTTTGACCCGGCTACCGAGATCAGCATCTACCGCAACCTGCCGCACACCAGCCCAAGCCCGGCCAGGCAGTTGAACCTGCCCCTGGCCATGGTCCGTGGCAGCCACAGCCGAGTGGTCAAGCGTCACCACGCACTGGCCGTGCGTGGCATGCCCAGGGGCGAATACCACAGCCTGCCGGGTGGCCACATGTTTCCCCTTGAGTACCCCACCGATACCGCGAGCCTGATCAAAGGCCTGTTCGACCGCTGGCAGGACACCCCGGCATGAACAGCGAAATGGAAGAAGTACGCCTTAACCTGGGGCATATCGAGCTGGCTGCGCACCTGTTCGGCCCGGTCGATGGCCTGCCGGTGATTGCCTTGCACGGCTGGCTCGACAACGCCAACAGTTTTGCCCGCCTGGCACCGCGGCTCAACGGCCTGCGCATCCTCGCCCTGGACCTGGCCGGCCACGGCCATTCCGAACACCGCCCGGCGGGTGCCGGCTACGCCCTGGCCGACTACGTCCACGATGTGCTGCGGGTCGCCGAGCAGATGGGCTGGGAGCGTTTTGCCCTGCTTGGGCATTCGCTGGGGGCGATCATCTCGGTGCTGCTAGCCGGCGCCCTGCCCGAACGGGTGACCCGCCTGGCCTTGATCGACGGGGTGATCCCGCCCACCAGCGGCCCGCAGGATGCGGCTGAACGCATGGGCATGGCCCTGCAGGCGCAACTGCGCCTGGACAGCAAGCGCAAGGCGGTGCACCCGACCCTTGACCAGGCCATCGAGGCGCGCATGAAAGGCATGGTGGCGGTCAGCCGCGAAGCCGCCGAACTGCTTGCCCAGCGTGGGCTGATGCCGGTACCCGGTGGCTTCAGTTGGCGCAGCGACAGCCGCTTGACCCTGCCATCGCCCACCCGCCTCAATGAAGCCCAGGCCATGAGCTTTGTGCAGCGCATTGCCTGCCCGGCAAAACTGGTGGTGGCCGCAGACGGCATGCTGGCGCGTCACGGCGAGTTGCTCGAGCAGCTACCCTTTGAGCGAGAACAACTGCCGGGCGGCCATCATCTGCACCTGAATGACCAGGCCGGCGCAACCCTTGTTGCAGACTGTTTCAATCGCTTCTTTGGCATTCCTTGACTTGTGGCGGTCAACTGTCGAGGCTTGGCGGGTTGAACAGGGAGACAACCATGATCGAGCAAGACAACGCCACATCCATTGACCGCCTTGGCGCCCCGCGCTCGGTGGCGTGCCTATGAGGCTCAAACCTTTTATCCAGGCGGCAATGGCCGGGCTCGGTGTTCTCGCCAGCCTGCCGCTGCTGGCCGACGGGCTACCGGTACCGCTGGACGCCAAAGTGATCGAGCAGCGCCCGGCAGTACTGCAGGAGCGCATCTACCCGTTGGGCGGTCTGCGCAAGATCAGCAATCAGCTGCGGGTCGACGGCAAGATCGAGAGCCGTGGCCAGGTCAGCTCGACCACCTATGAGCTACCCCGCGAGCGCAGCGCCAACGAAGCCTTCACCGCAGCCCGCGAAACCCTGCAGAAGGACGGCGGCTATCCATTGTTCTGGTGCCAGGCCCGTGATTGTGGCGAGAACAGCCTGTGGGCCAACGAGGTGTTCAAGAACCGCACACTGTCGGGCGCGGACGAGCAACAGGCATTCATTCTGCTGCGCCGCTCCGCCGAGCAGAGCAACACCCTGATCGCGCTGTACAGCATCACTCGTGGTAACAAGCGCGCCTACCTGCACGTTGAAGAGTTCGTCGCCGAGGCGCCTCTGGGCGAATTGCTGCCGACCGCAGCGACACTGATGCGCGAACTGCTCGACACCGGCAAGCTCGACTACCCTGACTTGAATGGCGAGCCGCCTGAGGCCTGGGTCAACCTGATCGGGCGCAGCCTGAACAACAGCACCACCTTGCGCGTGAGCCTGAGCGGGGCCAAGGCCGAAGCCTGGCGCGAGCAACTGGTCAAGGCCGGAGTACGCCCGGCGCGCCTGGAAGTGGGTAGCGCCGAGACTGAAGGTTTGCACGTCGAACTGATTCGTTGATCGAGAAGCATGATGCCCAATAATGACCGCCTCCTGGTGCAGATCATCCTGCTGGCGCTGCTTGGCGCCGGCCTGTGGGTGATGGCGCCGTTTATCTCGGCGCTGCTCTGGGGGGCCATCCTGGCCTATGCCAGCTGGCCGCTGATGCGCCTGTTGACCCGCCTGCTAGGCGGTCGCGAAACCCTGGCGGCAGGCTTGCTGACCACCTTGTGGATCCTCCTGGTGGCATTGCCGCTGGTATGGCTGGGCTTCAACCTGGCCGATCACATTCGTGACGCCACCGCGTTCGTGCGTGATGTGCAGGTCGACGGCCTGCCCGATGCGCCGAGCTGGCTGGCCGGCGTGCCGTTCGTGGGCGAGCGTCTGGTGGGCATGTGGAACACCATTGACCAACAGGGCGCCGCCTTGCTCACCACCATCAAGCCGTACCTGGGCCAGGTCGGCAACTGGCTGCTGGCGCGCAGCGCACAGATCGGCAGCGGAATTCTCGAGCTGACCTTGAGTCTTGTCTTCGTGTTCTTCTTCTACCGTGACGGGCCACGCCTGGCGGCTTTCGTCCTGCGCCTGCTGGACCGTTTGATCGGCGAGCGGGCCGAGTATTACCTGGACCTGGTGGCCGGTACCGTGCAGCGCGTGGTCAACGGCGTGATCGGCACCGCCGCCGCGCAAGCGGTACTGGCCCTGATCGGCTTCCTGATTGCCGGTGTGCCGGGGGCGCTGGTGCTGGGTATCGTCACCTTCATGCTCAGCCTGATCCCCATGGGCCCGCCACTGGCCTGGGTGCCGGCCACCGCCTGGCTAGCCTGGCAGGGCGAGTACGGCATGGCGGTGTTCCTCGGCCTCTGGGGGACGTTCATTATCAGCGGCGTCGACAACGTGCTCAAACCCTACCTGATCAGCCGTGGCGGCAACCTGCCGCTGGTGATCGTCCTGCTCGGGGTGTTTGGCGGCCTGCTGGCCTTCGGCTTTATCGGCTTGTTCATCGGCCCGACCTTGCTGGCGGTGGCCTACAGCCTGTTGCTGGACTGGTCGCGCAGCGGGCCGGTGGCGCCGCCGCGTACCTGAGGTGATGGCCTAGAGCTGGGGGGCGGTGTTCTTCACCACCGCCAGCTCCGGGTGGGCGACCAGCTTGTCGATGTGCAGCTCGTCGTTGTTCATCCAGGTCTCGGTCAGCACCCGGTAGTGCTCCATGTCGCGGCAACGCATGCGCAGGCTGTAGTCGAAGTGGCCGCTGATCAGCTGGCAGTCGAACACCTGCGGGCAGGCACGTACGCAGGCCTCGAAGGCCTTTTGCGCCGCGCGCCCGCTCTGGTTGGAAAGGGCCACCAGCACCAGCAGCGACAACCCCGGCGAAACCATCTGTACATCGATGATCGCGCCATAGCCGCGAATCACCCCGCGCCGTTCCAGCTTGCGCACCCGCTCCAGGCACGGGCGTGGGGTGAGGTGCACCAGCGATGAGAGCTTTTCATAGGTGATGCGTCCGTTGTGGCGCAGCACGTCGATGATCGCTTCGTCGATCCGGTCCAGGGGCGGCGTGGTCTGTGGGCTGTTGACCTTGGTATCCATGCAGGTTCGGCTTCACTTCAAACGGTTGGAAAGAAATTGCTGCAGGCGCTCGCTCTGCGGCTGGTCAAGTATCTCGGCGCTTCCTTGTTCCTCGACCCGGCCCTGATGCAGAAACAGCACCTGGCTCGACACCTGACGGGCAAAGCCCATCTCGTGGGTGACCATGAGCATGGTACGACCTTCCTCGGCCAGCGTCTGTATGACTTTCAGCACTTCACCGACCAGCTCCGGGTCCAGGGCCGAGGTCGGTTCATCGAAGAGGATGATTTCCGGCTCCATGGCCAGGGCCCGGGCGATCGCCACCCGCTGTTGCTGGCCACCGGAGAGAAACGCCGGGTACTGGTCGGCGGCGCGCGGCGGCAGGCCAACCTTGTCCAGGTACTTGCGCGCCCGGGCTTCGGCTTCTGCGCTGCTGACCCCAAGCACCCGCCGCGGCGCCATGCAGATGTTCTCCAGCACCGTCATGTGGCTCCACAGGTTGAAGTGCTGGAAGACCATGGCCAGGCGTGTGCGCAGGTTCTGTAACTGGGCCGGATGCGGCGCCCGGGTGCCGGCACGGCCCTGGCGCATTTCAATGGTCTGCTCGTCGAGCGTGATGACCCCGGCGTCGGGTTGCTCGAGGAAGTTGATGCAGCGCAGCATGGTGCTCTTGCCCGAGCCGCTGGCGCCGATCAGGCTGATCACGTCGCCTTTGCGCGCCTGCAGCGAGACGCCTTTGAGCACTTCATGATCGCCATAGCGTTTGTGCAGGTCGGCAACGCTCAACTTGACCGTGGCATCGGCGGCAACGCTGGCGATACGTGGAGTTGGACGGCTGCCAGGGGTGTGCTCGGCAGTCGCCAGGGCGTGTGCGGTAGTGGTCATGAATTAGCCTCGGGCAGGAACAAGAAAACCCATCCAGCGTCGCTCGGCCAGGCGAAACAGCCCGACCAGCGCGAAGGACAGCAACATGTACAGCAGCGCCGCGGTGCCGAAGGCCTGGAAGGTCAGGAAGGTGGCGGCGTTGGCATCGCGGGCAACTTTGAGGATGTCGGCGATGGTGGCGGTGAAGGCCAGCGAGGTGGCGTGCAGCATCAGTATCAGTTCGTTGCTGTAGGCCGGCAGTGAGCGGCGCAGGGCTGCTGGCAGCACCACGAACAGGTTCAGCTTCCAGCCGTGCAGGCCATAGGCCTGGGCCGCTTCGATCTCGCCATGGGGAATGTTGCGAATCGCTCCGGCGAAAATCTCCACGGTGTAGGCGCAGGTGTTGAGTACGAAGGCCAGCAAGGTGCAGTTCAATGCATTGCGAAAGAACTGGTCGAGCAGGGCGTGATCGCGCACCACCTCTAGCCCGTACAGGCCGGTGTAGCAGATCAGCAACTGGATATACAGCGGCGTGCCGCGGAACACAAAGGTGTAGAACTCCACCGGCCAGCGCAGCCAGAGGCTGCGCGACACCCGCGCCAGGGCCAGCGGCAGCGACAGGAAAAAGCCCAGGACCATGGTGATAACGAACAGCCACAGGGTCATGGCCAGCCCGCAAAGCCCGGCACCATCGCTGTAGAGGTAGGCCTGGCCGTATTGCTCAAAGAGTTCGATCATCGGGCCAGCCCCTTGATGCCAGTGTTGTAACGCCGCTCCAGGTGCTTGAACAGGCGGTTGGAGAGGGTGGTGATCAGCAGGTACACAAGCCCGGCGATGATCAGGAAATACAGGGTGTTGTTGGTGGTCTTGCCGGCGTTCTGCGCGGCCTTGACCAGGTCGGCCAGGCCGATGATCGACACCAGCGCGGTGGACTTGAGCAGCACCAGCCAGTTGTTGCCCAGGCCCGGCAGGGCGAAGCGCATCAGTTGCGGGAACAACACCAGGCGAAAGCGTTGTGCACGGCTCAAGCCGTAGGCGGTGGCGGCCTCCAACTGCCCGGCCGGGACGCTGAGAATCGCCCCGCGAAAGTTCTCGGTGAAGTAGGCGCCGTAGATAAAGCCCAGGGTGATTACTCCGGCGGTAAACGGGTCGATCTCGAAGTAGTCCCAGCCGAGCAGTTCGGTCAGGTCGTTGAGCCACAGTTGCAGGGTGTAGAAGATCAGCAGGATCAGCACCAGGTCCGGCACGCTGCGAATCAGGGTGGTGTACAGGGTGGCCGGTACCCGCAGCAGTTTCAGTCGCGAGAGCTTGGCGCTGGCGCCGAACAGGCCCAACGCCAGGCTCAGGGCCAGCGACAGCAGCGCCAGTTTCAGGGTCATCCAGGTCCCTTGCAGCAACAGCGGGCCGAAGCCCTGCAGGCTCAGGGCCTGCCAGCCATGGGAGTGAAGGAAGTCGTTCACGGGAAAAATCTCGGTAGGACGCAGGGCAAATGCGGCCGTGATCAGCTCAGGGCGAACTGATCACGACAGCACGGCTTACTCGTTGTAGATATCCAGGTCGCCGACGTACTTCTTCTGGATTGCGGCGAAGGTGCCGTCGGCGTGTACCGCAGCGATGCCTTTGTCGAGCAGGGCCTTGAGCTCGCTGTCGTTCTTGCGCAGGCCCATGGCGATGTCCAGGGGCAGGGTGGGGTCCTTGATCGCCGGGCCGCTCTTGAAGTCGGCGCCTTCGGGCTTGGAGAGGAAGTTGAGCTGGGCTTCGAGCTTGTCGGTCAGGGTGGCGTCGAGGCGGCCGTTGATCAGGTCCGCGTAGTTCTGGTCCTGGGCCTGGTAGGCCTTGACCTGGGCGCCCAGCGGCGCCAGCTTGGCGCGGGCGTAGGCTTCCTGCAACGAGCCTTGCAGCACGCCGACCTGCTTGCCTTTGAGCGACTCGGGGGTGTCGCCGAAGTCGGCGCTCTTGCGCACGATCACCGAGGTCGGGCTGAGGAACAGTTTGGCGCTGAAGTCGATCTGTTTTTCCCGCGCCGGGGTCACCGCCATCGACGACATGATTGCGTCGAACTTGCGTGCCCGCAGGGCCGGGATCATGCCGTCGAATTCGTTGTGCACCCAGGTACACTTGACCTGCAGCTTGGCGCAGATGGCGTTGCCCAATTCGATGTCAAAGCCTTGCAGGCTGCCATCGGCGGCAACGGATTCAAAAGGGGGGTATTCGGGGTAGACGCCGAAACGGATCTCGGTCCATTCCTTGGCCTGCACCGCACTTGCGCACAGTGGCAGGAGCAGCACGCTGAGGAACTTTCGCAGCGAAGTCATATTCGTATCCCTGAGTTTTATAGTTGATGTAGGGCAGTGGTGCGCTTCTGGTCTTTTAGTGACTCTCGGGTCGGGCTCAGAATGCGCGATGACGACGTTTTTTTTGTGTCGTTTGCGCCGGCGTCGGCGGCCGGATTTTGCTGTTAACGCGTGTATGGCAGCCGAATCGGCTGGATCACCTCCTGTTTGAGCTTCCCTTGCAGCAGTTTCCGATTCTGCCGCGCCGTGGCACGGCAGAATCGGTCGGGTTCAGGCGCGCTTTTTCTGCAGGTTTTCAACCGGCGCACGCAACAGCGCGAACAGGTCTTTGGGGTCCTTGAGCTCCGGCACCAGGGCGATCTCGCTGCCGATGTCCAGGGCCTTGGCCACGTCCAGCACATAACGCAGCGCCGAGTAGTCTTCGAGGGCGAAGCCGACCGAGTCGAACAGGGTCACTTGTGCGGCGTTTTCGCGACCGGCCGCCTGGCCGTTGAGCACTTGCCAGAACTCGGTGGTTGGCGAGTCGGCGGGCATTTGCTGGATTTCGCCTTCGATGCGGCTTTGCGGTTCGTACTCGACGATCACCCGCGCACGCTCGACGATTTCCCGGTGCAGCTCGGTCTTGCCCGGGCAGTCGCCGCCGACGGCATTGAGGTGCATGCCCGGCTCGATCATCTGCGGGGTGAGGATGGTGGCGTAGGCCTTGTCGGCAGTCACCGTGGTAACGATATCGGCACCACGCACCGCTTCGGCGACGGAGCCGGCGACGCTCACCTTGATTGTCGGGAAGGCGCTGAGGTTGGCCACCAGCTTGGCGCTGGCGGCAGGGTCCAGGTCGTACAGGCGGATGTCCTCGATGCCTAGCAAGGCATGGAAGGCCAGGGCCTGGAACTCGCTCTGCGAGCCGTTGCCGATCAGCGCCATGCTGCGGCTGTCCTTGCGCGCCAGGTAGCGGGCGGCCAGGGCCGAGGTGGCGGCGGTGCGGATGGCGGTGGTCAGGGTCATCTCGCTGAGCAGCACCGGCGCGCCGGTATCGACGTCGCCCAGGGCGCCGAAGGCCATCACCGTAAGCATGCCGCGCTGGGTGTTTTTCGGGTGGCCGTTGACGTACTTGAAGGCATACAGGTTGGCGTCGGACACCGGCATCAGCTCAATCACGCCATCGGGCGAGTGGTTGGCCAGGCGCGCGCATTTTTCGAAGTCATGCCAGCGCAGGTAGTCCTCACGGATGTACTCGGCCATTTCGCTGATGCAGGTGCTCAGGCCTTTGCGTGCCACCAGGCGGCTGAGGTCGGTAACGTCGATATAGCGGGTCATGATGAACTCCTTTGTTGTAATCAGTGACGGACGGGCAGGTGCACTTCGGCGAGCATGCAGCGCGCGCTGCCGCCGCCGATGCGCTCGATATGGTCGATGTTCACCACCACCGGGTGGCTGTGCTGTTCGACCTGCCGGCGTTGTTCGGGGCTGAGCGAGCGCCAGGCGCTGCGCGACATCACCAGCAGCGGCTGGCCTTGCTTGTCGTGGACTTCGAGCATGTTGCCGGCGAAGCCTTCGAGCTGGTCGAAGTCCAGGGCCAGGATGTCCTTGCCGGTGTCGCGCAGCGAATACTCCAGGGCGCGACGTTCGTCGGCTTCGGGCAGCGCCTGCAGGCAGACCAGCGAGAGCCCGCGGCCGACGCTCATCATCACGTTGCTGTGATAGATCGGCGCCTGGTGGCGGTCGACGGCATGGAACAGGCACAGGCGATAGTCGAGCTGTTCGGCGAACAGGCGCAGGGCCTGGGTGTGGGTGCGCCCGGAGTGGCAGGCGTAGCTGATCCGGTGCTCGCGATCCAGGACCATGCTGCCGGTCCCTTCCAGATACATACTCTGCTGTTCCAGGGGGCTCAGATCGATGGTCTGACGGACGGCGAAGCGCTCCTCGAGCACCTTGAGCACGCCCTTGCTGCGCTCCAGACGGCGGTTCTGGCCTTCCATCGGGTAGAGCACCAGGCTGCCGTCGGCGTGGCTGCTCCACCAGTTGTTGGGAAAGATCGAGTCAGGGGTGTGCGGCGCCGGGGTGTCCTGCACCACCAACACTTCGACGCCGTGCTGGCGCAGGGTGTCGACATAGCCATCGAACTCTTCCAGCGCTTTGTGCTGTGCCTGCTCCGGGTCGAGCAGGGCTTGCTGGAAACGGTTGTTCAGGGCAGTGTCCGGGTTGAAGGCGAACCGCGCCGGGCGGATCATCAAGACTGTATTTGTTGTTTGCATCGAGGCACGCATCCGGGGTTGGCTGTGTGCTTATTGTCGACGTGATCAACGATAAATCCCGGCTGAAGCGCGTTGGGCGCTCAGCCGGTAAAGCTGAAATAGTGGGTTTGGCAGCGGAATCGGCTGTAACGGTTCAAGGCACGTCTTGCTTGAAGGCGTGCAGCCGGCGGGCCAGGCTCAGGGCGGTGCTGGCGCTGTGTTCGCCGGGCAGAAGGTGGGTGAAGGGCAGGTCGATCAGGCGATTGTCGCGCACTGCGCGCAGGTGCGAGAGTGCCGGGTGCTTGCGCAGGTAGGCGCGCTTGCCGGCAGCGGGCGACCACACGGCATCGGCCAGGATGATCACGTCGGGGTCGGCGCGCAGCAGGCTTTCGGCATCGACCGTGACCCGGTTCAGCTCGACCTCGGCGTACAGGTTACGCCCGCCCGCTGCACCGATCAGCTGGGTGATGAAGCCGCGCTTGCCTTCGCTTTGCAGGCCGTTGACCGCGCTGTCGAGGTAGAACACCGACAGCGGCTGGCCGTGCCCGGCGATGGCTTTGGCGGCGGCCAGGTCCTGGCGCTGGCGGCTGATCAACTGGTTGGCCTGGGCGTCGCGCTGCAGCAGGCGGCCGAGGGTGCGCAGGTCGTGTTCGACGGCGGCAAAGCCGTTTTCAGGTGCTGGCGCGCAGGCGTTCTCCAGCAGGTAGGTAGCGATGCCGTTGGCCCTCAAGGTCGTGCGCGGGGCGACGCCGTCGCTGTCGCGAAAGGCGCTGGCAAACCCCCCGATCAGCAGGTCGTAACCCTGGGCATAGACCACCTCGGTTGCCGGGTAGCGGTGTGATAGCAGCGCAACCCCACGATAGCGACCGCTGGCCAGGGCTTGCGGGTCGTCATCTATGTAGCTGACGGCGGCAAGCGCCGGGCCGGCCTCAAGGGCCAGGAGCAGGTCGGCGGCGTGCTGGTTGAGGGCCAGGATGCGCTGCGGTCGGTCCTCTGGCAGTTGCCAGGTCTGCCCGCAGTTCTGATAGTCCAGGGCTACGGCGCTGCTGCTCAATACGGCCAGTAAGCTGGCGCCGATCCACCTCATGAGTCCTGGCCGTTGAGCAGCAGCTCGGGCACCGGCTGGCCGTCGATCAGGTGCACGCGCACCAGGCGCTGTGCGTCTTCTGCGTTGGCCACCCGGTACCAGCAACGGTCCGGATACACCGTCAGCACCGGGCCGAGGTTGCACGGGAACTGGCAATGGCTGCGGGTCAGCAGCACGCCGTCAGTGGTTTCGATGCGGTTGGCCACCAGCAGCTCGCGGCGCAGGACTTTCCACAGCGGCAGGGCACCACGTTGCACACAGCGCGGGCCGGTGCAGAGCATCACGTGGCGGGTGTGCTCGGGGATCTGCGACCACTCGGGTTTGCTCTGGATTTGATCTTCGGCGAGTCGGCCGCGGCGACGCTTGGGGGTTGTTGCTGTCATGGACTTCTCGAAAAACATTCGCGAAGCGCACAGGAGGGGCCCGGCCAACACGCGCCAGAGAGCCGGCTCGTGCCCGCCCTCCGCAGGTTTGCCTAAATGACTGCAGGCAGTCGTGGGGCTTCAGGCCGGTCTCCGGGCTTGCGAGGCTTGAAGCCATTCACCTTCCCGTGCCTGTGGGCACAGTGGCGTGTTGAATGCTTCACTCGCTTACCGTTGCGGGGGCAGCGCCGGACTGGTCGATAACGACGCACCGGCTTCCCGTTTCACCTGACGCACGGCGGCGGCAGGCACCTGAAACTGGCAGGCATCTGACCATCAGCCCAGGCGTTCGTCAACTGCGCAAGCATGGCCCTGGGCGTGCAGGCGCTTGTACAGGGTGGTGCGGCTGATCCCCAGGTCGCGGGCCAGGGCCGAGATATTGCCATTGAGGGCGCGCAGGCGCTGGCCGAGGTCGTCAGTGTTCGCCGGCGTGGCCAACACGGGCACCGCGGGCCTGGCCTCAGGCAACTCGGCAAAGAAACTGTCCGGCAGGTGCTCCACGGCAATCGGCCGTTCGCCGGCCAACGCCAGCGCCACCTGCAGCACGCTGGCCAACTGGCGCAGGTTGCCCGGCCAGGGATGCTGGAGCAGCAGTTCCAGCACCTTGCCAGGTAGCTGCGTCGGCGCCCCGGGCTCGCGGTACTGCTGGTGGAGCTGTTCGATCAAAACCAGGCGGTCGCTGCGCTCGCGCAATGGCGGCAGCATCAGGCTAAGACCTGCGATGCGGTAATACAGGTCCTGGCGAAAGTGGCCGAGGCGTACCTGCTCGGCGAGGTTGTGGTTGGTCGCCGAGACCACGCGGATATCCACCGGGGTCGGTGCGCCGCTGCCTAGTGGCTGGATGCTGCGGGTCTGCAGAAAGCGCAGCAGGCGCGCCTGGGTCGGCAGCGGCATGTCGCCGATTTCATCGAGAAACAGGATGCCCCGGTCGGCCTTGCGGAACAGGCCGATGTTGCCCTTGTGGTGGGCACCGGTGAACGCGCCTTTCTCGTAGCCGAACAGCTCCGACTCGACCAGCTCGGCCGGGATCGCGGCGCAGTTCACCGCGATCAACGGCTGGGCGGCGCGGCTGCTGGCGCGGTGCAGGGCAGTGACGAAGATCTCTTTGCCGGCGCCGGTTTCGCCCTCGATCAACAGCGGGATGTCTTTTTCCAGCAGCAACCCGGCCTGGCGCAGGGCCTTGTCGATACGCGGGTCGCAGCTTGGTTGCGTGTGGCCCGGTGGTGTGGCCGCAGGGATTTGGGTGGGGGCGTGCAACAGGCAATGAAAGCGGTTGCGACCGCTGACCTGCACAGCAAAAGGCTGCTCAGCGTTGTGGGCCAACAACTGCGCCAACGGTGTTCTGAACAACTGCTCCAGGTTCGATTGCAGCGGATTCTGCCCGAGCAGGCTGTCGGCCCGGCGATTGGCCGCCAGCACCCGGCCCTGGTCATCGAACAGCAAGAGCCCGGCCCATTGGCTGTCGAGGTTGTTGGCGCCGGTATTGAAGCTCAGCTGCCGGTAATGCCCGGCAAAGCGTGCCAGGATCAGGCGGTTCTCCAGGCTCTGGCTCATCATCCGCACCAGGCCCTGGGTTTGCGCTGCCGGCAGGTAGCTGTCGCTGGACACATCAAGCACGCCGATCAGCTGGCGCTCGGCATCGAACAACGGTGCGGCGGCGCTGGCCATGAAGCGGTTGAGCTTGAGGAAGTGTTCATCCTGGCTGACATGCACCGCCTCGCCGGTGGCCAGGGCGGTGCCGATGGCATTGGTGCCCACCCCTTGCTCGCGCCAGCAGGCGCCGGCGACAAAGCCGTGGCGCTGGCGCGGGTCGATAAAGCGGCGGGTGCCCCAGGCATCGAGCAAATGGCCCTGGTGGTCGCTGAGCATGATCAGGTAACTGGAGTTGCCGAGCAGGTGTGCGTACTGCGGCAGCACCTCGTCGCGGGTGGTGCCCAGCAGTGCATGCTGGCGTTCGAGCAGTTGGCTGACCTGCGCGGCGGATGCTTCGCCGAATTGTGGTTGCGACTGATGATCCAGGCCGTAGGCGCGGCAGCGCTGCCAGGACGCCTGAATCAATTGCGCATGGGCACTGGTGGATGCGGCCATGGGCCTGTCCTCTGCCGGCGGCAGTGTTGTTGTTTTTGTGTGATCCAGTGTTGTTCAGTCCTGTTCATTGTCAATGCCGCGGCTGTTCAACTGAGCAGCGAAAACGGCTCATTTCTGTTCAGGGGTGAACGGTACTGATCCGCCGTGCTGGTGAAAGTCTTTTACCGACAAAGGCTTGGCGTGCGCTGGCACGAATCTGGCTCTGCTGCAGACGCCTGTCCGATAACAACAAGAAGGCCGCGCCATGTCGCTCACGCTCGACCATGTCAGCCGTACCGTGGATAACCAGGTGTGCATCGACGACGCCTGCCTGAGCTTCGAGCCCGGCTCGTTCAATGTGCTGCTCGGCCGCACCCTGGCCGGCAAGACCAGCCTCATGCGCCTGATGGCCGGGCTTGACCGGCCGGACCGTGGCCGGGTGCTGATGAATGGTGAGGATGTCACCGGCCGGCCGGTGCGCCAGCGCAATGTGTCGATGGTCTATCAGCAGTTCATCAACTACCCGACCTTGAACGTGTTCGAGAATATCGCCTCGCCCTTGCGCCAGGCGCGCATGGCCGAAGAGCAGATCCGTGAGAAGGTCCGGCAGACCGCGCAGATGCTGCGTATCGAGCCCTACCTGCAACGCTTGCCGCTGGAGCTGTCGGGCGGCCAGCAGCAGCGCACGGCCATGGCCCGGGCGCTGGTCAAGGATGCCGAGCTGATCCTCTTCGACGAGCCGCTGGTGAACCTTGACTACAAGCTGCGCGAAGAACTGCGCCAGGAGATGCGCGAACTGTTCGCCGCCCGCCACTGCATTGCCGTGTACGCCACCACCGAACCCAACGAGGCCCTGGCCCTGGGCGGCACCACCACCATCCTCCATGAAGGGCGCATCGTGCAGAGCGGGCCCACTGCCCAGGTCTACCACCAGCCGCGCACGGTGCTGGCGGCCGAGCTGTTCTCTGAACCGCCGATCAACCTGATGCCCGGGCGTATCAGCGGCAATGAAGTGAGTTTTGCCAGTGCCGTACATTTCGCCATGAACGCCGACTTGCGCCGCATTGGCGACGGCGACTACCGCTTTGGCGTGCGCCCGAGCCATATCAGCCTGGTGCCGTCCAACGACGATGACCTGGAGCTGGCGGTTTTGGTGGAGCTGGCGGAAATCAGCGGCTCGGAAACCTTCCTGCATGTGCGCAACGAGCACTTTCGCCTGGTCCTGCACTTGCCGGGGGTGCACGAGTATCACGTCGATGCGCCGATCCGGGTGTTCATTCCCACCCACAAGTTGTTTGTTTTCGACAGCGCCGGGCAACTGGTGCAGGCACCGGGCCTGCGTGAAGCGAGGGTCGCCTGATGGCCGAGATTCGCCTGCAGCAGTTGTCCCATAGCTACAGCCGCGACCCGCAGGGGGCGGCCGACTATGCCTTGCGCGAGCTTGAGCATGTCTGGGAGCAGGGCGGTGCCTATGCCTTGCTCGGGCCCTCGGGCTGCGGCAAGTCCACCTTGCTCAACATCATTTCTGGGCTGCTGAGCCCATCCCAGGGCCAGGTATTGTTCGATGGCAAGGTGGTCAACGCGCTGTCGCCACAGGCGCGCAACATCGCCCAGGTGTTCCAGTTTCCGGTGGTCTACGACACCATGACGGTGTACGACAACCTGGCCTTTGCGCTGCGCAACCAGGGCCTGGATGAAGCACGCATCGCCAGGAAGGTGGCCGAGATCGCCGAGGTGCTCGACCTGGGTAACCTGCTGAAGAAAAAAGCCCGCAACCTCAGCGCCGATGAAAAACAGAAGGTCTCCATGGGCCGCGGCCTGGTGCGCGACGATGTCTCGGCGATCCTCTTCGACGAGCCGCTGACGGTGATCGACCCGCACCTTAAATGGAAGCTGCGGCGCAAGCTCAAGCAGATCCATGAGCAGTTCAACATCACTATGATCTACGTCACCCACGATCAGCTCGAAGCCTCGACCTTCGCTGACAAGATCGCGGTGATGTATGGCGGGCAGATCGTCCAGTTCGGCACCCCGCGCGAGTTGTTCGAGCGCCCGCGCCATACGTTTGTCGGCTACTTCATCGGCAGCCCCGGGATGAATCTGATCCCGGTACAGGTGCAGCCCGGTGGCGTCGGTTTTGCCGGCATCCATCTGCCGTTGCCGGAAGAGCTGCAGGAACGCCTGGCCGCGAGCAATGCCACGCGCCTGCAGGTGGGCATCCGCCCCGAGTTCGTCCAGGTCTGGGACGCGCCATTCGATGAAGGCTTCAGCGCCAGGGTGGTGGATGTCGAAGACCTGGGCACCTACAGGATTCTCACCCTCGACCTGCAAGGCGTGCCGCTCAAGGTGCGCCTGGGCGAGGACCGTATGCTGCCCGAGGGTCAGGCCTGGATCAGTTTTCCGGCGCAGTGGCTGATGCTCTATGCCGATGACGTACTGCTGGAGGCCCGGCCATGAACAAGGTACCCAACAACAAAGCCTGGTGGCTGGTGCTGCCGGTGTTCCTGCTGGTGGCGTTCAGCGCCGTGGTACCGATGATGACCGTGGTCAATTACTCGGTGCAGGATATTTTCGACCAGTCCAGCCGCTATTTCGTCGGCGCCGACTGGTACCGCCAGGTGCTGCAGGACCCACGCCTGCACGACTCGCTGCTGCGCCAGTTCATCTATTCGGCTTGCGTGCTGCTGATCGAAATCCCCCTGGGGATTGCCATCGCCCTGACCATGCCGACCAAGGGCCGCTGGTCGTCCTTGTGCCTGATTGTCATGGCCATTCCGCTGCTGATCCCGTGGAACGTGGTCGGCACCATCTGGCAGATCTTCGGCCGCGCCGACATCGGCCTGCTGGGGGCTTCGCTCAACCAGCTGGGTATCAACTACAACTATGCCGCCAACACCATGGACGCCTGGATCACGGTGCTGGTGATGGACGTCTGGCACTGGACCTCGCTGGTGGCGCTGCTGTGTTACTCCGGCCTGCGGGCGATCCCCGATGTGTATTACCAGGCGGCACGTATCGACCGCGCTTCGGCCTGGGCGGTGTTCCGCCATATCCAGTTGCCGAAGATGAAGAACGTGCTGCTGATCGCGGTGATGTTGCGCTTCATGGACAGCTTCATGATCTACACCGAGCCATTCGTGCTCACCGGTGGCGGGCCGGGCAATGCCACCACCTTCCTCAGCCAGACCCTGACGCAGATGGCGGTGGGGCAGTTCGACCTGGGCCCGGCGGCGGCGTTTTCGCTGGTGTACTTCCTGATCATCCTGCTGGTGTCGTGGCTGTTCTATACCGCCATGACCCACGCCGACAAACAGTAGGGGCCGCCCATGAACCCGCGCAAGACGCTGCCGCTGCTGCTGTACATCCTGTTCCTGCTGGTGCCGATCTACTGGCTGCTGAACATGTCGTTCAAGAGTAACACCGAGATCCTCGGCGGGCTGACCCTGTGGCCGCAGAACTTCACCTTCGACAACTACCGGGTGATCTTCACCGACCCCAGCTGGTACAGCGGCTATCTCAACTCGCTGTACTACGTGTGCCTGAACACGGTGATCTCCCTGAGCGTGGCCTTGCCGGCTGCCTATGCCTTTTCGCGCTACCGCTTTCTGGGCGACAAGCACCTGTTCTTCTGGCTGCTGACCAACCGCATGGCGCCGCCGGCGGTGTTCCTCCTGCCGTTCTTTCAGCTGTATTCGTCGATCGGCCTGTTCGATACGCACATTGCCGTGGCCCTGGCTCATTGCCTGTTCAACGTGCCGCTGGCGGTGTGGATTCTCGAAGGCTTCATGTCCGGGGTGCCCAAGGAAATCGACGAAACCGCTTACATCGATGGCTACAGCTTCCCGCGTTTCTTCGTGAAGATCTTTGTCCCGCTGATTGGCTCGGGCATCGGCGTCACGGCGTTTTTCTGCTTCATGTTTTCCTGGGTCGAACTGCTGCTGGCACGCACCCTGACGTCAGTGAACGCCAAGCCGATTGCCGCGGTGATGACCCGCACGGTGTCGGCTTCGGGGATCGACTGGGGCGTACTGGCCGCCGCCGGGGTGCTGACCATTTTGCCAGGCATGCTGGTGATCTGGTTTGTCCGTAACCATGTGGCCAAGGGCTTTGCCCTGGGCCGGGTCTGAGGAGCGCGCTATGGACTGGATGGCCTGGACCCTGCCCACCGGGATCTTCTTCGCCGCGATCGGCCTGTTACTGCTGGGCATGACGCTGTACGAGCTGCGCCGGCCGTGCGTCGAACGTCGCGGTTTTCTGCCGATTGCCACCAGCCGTGGCGACCGGTTGTTCATTGGTTTGCTGGTCAGCGCTTACCTGCACTTGCTGGTAATCGGGCTCAGCGACTGGAACCTGTGGGTAGCCTCGCTGCTGTCCCTGGCCTGGCTGTTGGTGGTGATGCGCTGGGGTTAGCCGAGGGCAATCGGCACGGCTCCGTGAAAATACTCAATCGGGAGATCACAATGTTCGACAACAACAAGAACCGGCGACATTTGACCCTGGCAGCCCTGCTGGTGCTGGGCAGCTTTCACGCCAGCGCCTGGGCCGATGCCTACGAAGATGCCGCGAAAAAGTGGATCGGCAGCGAGTTCAAACCTTCGACCCTGACCCCCGAGCAGCAGCTCGAAGAGTTGAAGTGGTTCATCAAGGCCTCCGAGCCGTTTCGCGGGATGAAGATCAACGTGGTGTCGGAAACCATCGCCACCCATGAATACGAATCCAAGGTGCTGGCCAAGGCCTTTAGCGAGATCACCGGGATCAAGCTGACCCACGATCTGCTGCAAGAAGGCGACGTGGTGGAAAAACTGCAGACGCAAATGCAGTCGGACAAGAACATCTACGACGGCTGGGTCAATGACTCCGACCTGATCGGTACCCACTTTCGTTACGGCAAGACTGAATCGATCACCGACCTGATGGCCAACGAAGGCAAGGACTACACCTCGCCAACCCTGGACCTCAAGGACTTTATCGGTATCTCCTTCACCACCGCGCCGGACGGCAAGGTCTATCAATTGCCCGACCAGCAGTTCGCCAACCTCTACTGGTTCCGCGCCGACTGGTTCGATCGCCCCGACCTCAAGGCCAGGTTCAAGGAAAAGTACGGCTATGAACTGGGCGTGCCGGTGAACTGGTCGGCCTATGAAGACATCGCCAAGTTCTTCAGCGAGGACGTCAAGGAAATCGACGGCAAGCGTGTCTACGGGCACATGGACTATGGCAAGAAAGACCCGTCGCTGGGCTGGCGCTTCACCGACGCCTGGTTCTCCATGGCCGGCGGCGGCGACAAGGGCCTGCCCAATGGCCTGCCGGTGGACGAATGGGGCATTCGCGTCGAGGACTGCCACCCGGTCGGCTCCAGCGTGACCCGTGGCGGCGACACCAATGGCCCGGCGGCGGTGTATGCCACGCAGAAGTATGTCGACTGGATGCGTGCCTACGCGCCGCCTGAAGCCCAGGGCATGACCTTCTCCGAGTCCGGGCCGGTGCCGTCCCAGGGCAACATTGCCCAGCAGATCTTCTGGTACACCGCCTTTACCGCCGACATGACCAAGCCTGGCCTGCCGGTAATGAACGCCGACGGTACGCCGAAGTGGCGCATGGCGCCGTCGCCCAAAGGGCCGTACTGGGAGGAGGGCATGAAGCTGGGTTATCAGGACGCCGGCTCCTGGACGTTCCTCAAGTCGACGCCGGAGAAACAGCGCCTGGCGGCCTGGCTCTACGCCCAGTTCGTCACCTCCAAGACCGTCTCGCTGAAAAAGACCATCGTCGGCCTGACGCCGATCCGCGAATCGGATATCAACTCCCAGGCCATGACCGACCTTGCGCCCAAGCTGGGTGGGTTGGTGGAGTTCTACCGCAGCCCGGCGCGGGTGCAATGGACCCCGACCGGGACCAACGTGCCTGATTACCCGCGCCTGGCGCAGCTGTGGTGGAGCCACATCGCTGAAGCTGCCAGTGGCGAGAAAACTCCGCAGGAGGCGCTGGACGGCCTGGCCAAGGATCAGGACGCGATCCTCGCTCGCCTTGAGCGTTCCAAGGCCCAGGCCACCTGCGCGCCGAAGCTCAACCCCGAGAAAGATGCCCAGTACTGGTTTGACCAGCCCGGTGCGCCGAAGCCGAAACTGGCCAACGAGAAGCCCAAGGGCGAGACCGTCAGCTACAGCGAACTGCTCAAATCCTGGGAGGCTGCGCGCAAGTAACCACACTGGCACAAAAAAACGGCACCTTCGCAGGTGCCGTTTTTTATCCCGCCATCAACACTTACTTGTGCAACTCTTGCGCCGCATACAAAGTGTTTTCCAACAGGCACGCCCGGGTCATCGGCCCGACGCCACCCGGCACCGGGGTGATCCAGCCAGCGCGGGGCAGGGCGGTCTCGTAGACCACATCGCCAACCAGCTTGCCATCTTCCTGACGGTTGATGCCGACGTCGATGACGATCGCGCCTTCCTTGATCCACTCACCCTTGACCAGGCCCGGCTTGCCGGCGGCAACCACCACCAGGTCGGCGCGGCCGACGTGGCCGGCCAGGTCCTTGGTGAAGCGGTGGGTGACGGTCACGGTGCAACCGGCCAGCAGCAGCTCCATGGCCATCGGCCGGCCAACGATGTTGGAGGCGCCGACGACAACGGCGTTCATGCCGTACAGGTCCTGACCGGTGCTTTCCAGCAGGGCCATGATGCCTTTTGGCGTGCACGGGCGCAGCAGCGGGATACGCTGGGCCAGGCGGCCGACGTTATACGGATGGAAACCGTCGACGTCCTTGTCCGGACGAATGCGCTCGAGCAGCAGCGAGGCGTCCAGATGCGCCGGCAGCGGCAGCTGAAGGAGGATGCCGTCGATGTTCGGGTCATCATTGAGGCGATCGATCAGCTCGGTCAGGGCTTGCTGCGTGGTATCGCTGGGCAGGTCGAAAGCCTGGGAGATAAAGCCGACCTCTTCGCAATCCTTGCGCTTGTGCGAGACATAGACTTGAGAAGCGGGGTCGGTGCCGACCAGGATCACCGCCAGGCCAGGCGTACGCAGGCCTTGCTGGCGACGCTCCACGACACGTTGGGCGATCTGCTGGCGCAGGCTGGCGGCGATCGCCTTGCCGTCGATAAGGTGTGCAGTCATGACGCGTGATTAACCATCGAGTGGGAATAAAAAGAGCGCGCATTCTCGCATGAAGGGGGCCGAGGGCAAAGGCGCTTGGTCCGGCAATTGCCCTAAGCCCTTAAATAAAATGAATTTTTTTTAGAAAAGTGTTGACGGCCTATCCGCTCGTCTATAAGATTCGTCGCACTTGTCGGGCAGAGCCTAGCACTGGTTAGCAAGGTCAGGCAGAATAAGCAGATTTTTAGCTTGTTCGGTACGGCTAAAAGTTAATTTGTAATCGTAACAGAAAGCAGATTAAATATGCGCCCGTAGCTCAGCTGGATAGAGCATCCGCCTTCTAAGCGGATGGTCGCAGGTTCGAGTCCTGCCGGGTGCGCCAATCGGCAGCTTTGGCACAAGTAAAGCGGTAACTGCAATATGGTGGGCGTAGCTCAGTTGGTAGAGCCCAGGATTGTGATTCCTGTTGTCGTGGGTTCGATTCCCATCGTCCACCCCATATTCCAAGAGGCGCCTGATGAAAATCTGGCGCCTTTGCTTTAAACGCTTTACGCGGACGTGGTGGAATTGGTAGACACACTGGATTTAGGTTCCAGCGGCGCAAGCTGTAAGAGTTCGAGTCTCTTCGTCCGCACCATTCAAGCTTTCACCGCCCTTCGCTGAAGTGCGTGAATGTACCAAAAGGCAGCTTTGCCAGTAGTAAGGCTGCAAATGCAATATGGTGGGCGTAGCTCAGTTGGTAGAGCCCAGGATTGTGATTCCTGTTGTCGTGGGTTCGATTCCCATCGTCCACCCCATATTCCGAAAGGCGCCCGATGAAAATCCGGCGCCTTTTGTTTTAAGCGCTTCATGCGGGCGTGGTCGTTCTCACCATCCACGCTTTCACCTCCCTTTGCTGAAGCGCGAGAAAGTCTCGTAATAAGCCGCCTTGCGCGGCTTTTTACGTTTCTGGGCTTTTACTTTACCGGCAATCAGTTCGCCAAGGCATGCCATCCAATCCACGCCAGCCAATATCCGCCGATGACCGCCGAGGCTGTGCCCAGTGCAATCAGTGACAGGGTATTGAGTGCTGCCGTGGTACCTGCAAAGAAGGCCAGGGTGCGCGAGCCCTGGCTGGCAGCAAGGTACGCGCCGTACAAGCCCAGGATGACCGCAACGCCGGCCGTGGCCAGGGCCAGGGCTGGCGGTAGCTTTACCAGGGATACAGCCAGCGGAAGGATCAGCACATAGCCGATCACCTTGTAGCGCAAGCGCTGGCCTGGGGCTGGAGTGCGGCTTAGTAGCATGAGGATTCCCTGGTGTGGTCAATGTCCGCAGTGTTCCACGCGGCGTCAGCTTTTTCATCCGTTGGTTTATGGCCCTTTGTTACGCCCGCAGGGCTTGGGCGGCGTGGCGGCAAAAAATATTAAATAATTCTGATTAGCATTTCCCTTTTTCAATCCTTCGCGTGACCTCTATTGCAAGATCATTTCAATCTGCAAGGGAGCGCCTCGTGAAGAGCACACAGCCGGCCGCCGTTCAGCGGTTGCAGCACAACAACAAAAGCGGTGCACGCAAGATTGCCTGCAGTGCGTTGACGGCACTGGTATTGGCGGGCGGGTGCAGCAGTTGGTCGTTGGCCGACGCAGGCGAAAGGGGCGTGACCCAGCAGGCCCCGCTGCGCAAGCATTACCAGATTCCGGCAGGCGCGCTCGCCCCGGCGTTGAATCAGCTGGCCGGGGCTACCGGGGTGATCCTCACCTTTGATCCGCAGTTGAGTGAAAACCGCAGCACCCAGGGCTTGAGCGGCGATTACACCCTCAAGGAGGCCTTCGATCTGCTGCTGATGGGCACCGGCCTGTGGGTCGAGCGGCTGAAGGATCATACCTATGTGCTGCGCATGCACGAACGCAGCGACAGCGCCCTGGAAGTCGGGCCAACCATGGTGGGCGCCCTGGCCGAGCGGCCGGGCGCGATCCAGAGCAGTCGTGAGGTGCATGCCGAGCGCCAGGACCTCAACAGTGTGGTGCGTTCGATTCCGGGTACCTACACCTTGCACTCGCGTAGCCAGCCGGGGGTGTCGGTGAATATTCGCGGCCTGGCCGGGTTGGGCCGGGTCAACACCATGATCGATGGGGTGACCCAGACCTTTCGCAATAACGCCGGCCATGGCTCGGGCGGGCCGATGGCCTTTGTCGACGCCAACCTGCTGGCCGGGGTCGATGTGCAGCGTGGCTCGGTGGACGGCGCCGAAGGCGCCAACACCCTGGGCGGCTCGGCGAACTTTCGCACCTTTGATATCGATGACATCGTCAAGCCAGACCACCGCGTAGGTCTGCGTACGACCTATCGCACCGGTAACAATGGCTACGGCAATACCCGCATGTTCGCCGCCGGTGCCCGTACCCGCCCGGAAGATGTCGAGGGTGTCTACGGCCTGGTCGCTGCGGTCAGCAGCACCCAGACCGGCGAGTACAAGACCACCAATGGTCAGTCCAACGAGTACGACACCACCAAGCAGAATCCACGCTCCGGCTTGCTCAAGCTGCGCCTGCAGCCGAACGACATGCACCGCCTGGACCTGAGCGGGGTGAAGTACCGCAACGAGTTCTATCACAACTACCCCTGGCAGTTGGACAACGAGACCTATCGTGCCAAGTACGCCTACACGCCCTACAGCGAATGGGTGAACCTCACGGTCAATGCCTACCAAAACAAGACCAAGCTTGAGTATCCGCCGGTAGAAGAATCCCACTACATCGGTCGCAAGACGCGTGACGATGCCCACGGTTTTGACCTGACCAACGTCAGTCGTTTCAATCTTGGGCCGGTGGAGGCGAGCTGGAGCAACGGCGCGCGCTACTACACTGACGATTTTGTTGCCCAGACGCCGGAAAAACGCGGCGCCAACCCCGAAGGCAAGCAGACCACCCACAGCCTGTTCAGCACCCTGGAGTTCAATTACGACATCTATGCCCTGACCCTGGCCGGTCACTACGATGGTTACAAGGTCAGCGGCCATGTGCCCAAGTGCTCGATCATCGGCCAGTGCCGCGGTATCGACGGTGGCGACGTGGATGTCACCCGCCGCGAACACAGTTTCAACCCGCGGGTTGGCTTTGCCGTGAAGCCCTATGACTGGATGCAGCTCTACAGCAGTTGGTCGCGTACTTCACGGGCGCCGCGGGTGCAGGAAATGTTCTTCGAGAAAGTACCGCTCGAGGCCGATGCCAGCGATGCCGATGGTGTAGGAGCCAACCCATTCCTGCGTCAGGAGCGCTCGACCAACTACGAGTTCGGGGTCAACTTCTCGCGAAGCGGGTTGTTCACCAATGATGACTACGGGCAACTGAAGATCAACCGCTTCATCAGCAAGATCGATGGCTACATCACGCCGCAGTCGTTCGACATCCTCGATGACGAGGGCGAAGAGTCGGCGAAGATGAACTGGGTCAATTGGCCGGAAGAAGTGCGCATGAGCGGCTATGAGCTGGAAGGCCGCTACGACGCCGGCTTCTTCTACGCCAACCTGTCGTGGACCAAGGCCACTACCAAGTCGCCCACCACCTCCGGCATCGAGCTGGAAGACATCAACAGCCAGCCGGACCGCTTCTGGACCCTCGACCTCGGCACTCGCTGGTTCGACGAGCGCCTGGTGCTGGGCGCCCGTGGCGAATACGCCGGCCCCTCGGAAACCAGCTGGGACTGGTACGAGACGAAAAAGTCCAACTCCACCGGAGTGATCTGGGATCTGTATGGCAGCTACCGGGTGCAGGACAACCTGAGCCTGTTCTTCAACGTCGAGAACGTCGGCAACAAGGTCTACAACAACAGCGCCTCGGTGGATTACCTGATGTCGGCGGTGATGGACCAGGGCAATGGCCGCGGCCGCACTACCTCGTTCGGCTTCACCCTCGAATACTGACAGGACCCAACATGTTCAAGTCTTCCTTTATAGGGGCAGGGCTGGCGCTGCTCGTTGGTTGCGCCAGTGTCAATGCGCCGGTGGCCGACCGTGCCTATACCCGGGTCGAATCGCGCATTGGTGAATGGGGCGCAATCATCGAGCTGGGCAGTGGCAGGCAGATCTCACCGACCCAGCTGCTCGATGAGCTGGCGCCGGCGCGAACGGTGATGGTTGGTGAAGTGCATGACAACTTCGCCCATCACCTGATCGAACAATGGCTGGCCACCCATCTGGCCGAGCGCCGACCCCAGGGCGCAGTCGTTCTGGAGATGCTCGACAGCGACCAGCAGCGCCCGGTTAGCGAAGTCCAGGCCTGGCTGGGCCAGGGCAACCAGGTGCGCAGCCAGCGCCTGCAACAGATCATCCATTGGGACCCGCGCTGGAGCTGGGAGCAGTACGCCCCCCTGATGGAGGCACTGATGCCGGCGCCGACGTCGCTGCTGGCCGGCAACCTGTCGGGCGCTGAGCGCAAGCGCCTGACGGCGGCACCGGTACAAAACCCGGATGACCTGTTTCCGTCGCCGGCCATTGCCGCACGCCAGCGCCAGCACATCAGCGAAATGCACTGCGGGCAGATCGATGCTTCGCGCATGAACGCCATGCTCGCGATCCAGCACGCCCGCGACCAGCGCATGGCGCAGGTACTCGATAACGCCAAAGCCCCCGGCTTGCTGTTCGCCGGGGTCCTGCACACGCTGAAAAGCCTTGGCGCCCCGCAATACCTGGCGCAAGGCGCGAGCGATCCGGGGCTGAAAGTGCTGGTGATCGGTGAGCAGGATCATCGCCTGACCACCCGTGATGCCGACTACGTCTGGATGTTGCCGGCTGAAGATGCCGAGGGTGCCGCCCTGGTTGCCGCCGCTGACGGTTGCGACCAGCCCGCCCATTGAACCCCCTTCACTACAAGGAATTTACCGTGACTCAATTGACTGCTGTCGAACTCAACGAGCGTTTTGGTAGCGATTGCCTGTGTCTTGATCTGCCGGCGGTGGACGTCGCTGCGCAATTGCATGCCCTCGGCCCGGTGCGCACTGTGACCCCGGCCAGCCATGCCTGGATCGAGCAGGTCGGGTACTACCCGCAGTCTGACGATATCAGCGAAGCGGGGCTGGTGATTGGCGAAGATGGCCTGGACCTGCGCTTGAATCTGCGCGCCTGGTTCCGGGTGTGCTTGCAACATGATGTTATGCGTAATGCTTACAGCCTGAATGTGCTCGACCGACACGCTCAGACGTTGCTGCGCCTGACGTCACTGCCGCAGTCTTCGTCAGCGGGCTGGGCAGCGCTGTACAGCCAGTGTGTGGCCAGGCCGTCGCAATTCATCCCGCGCGAAGCCTTCGCCAAGCGCGTGGTCCAGGTGCCCGGCCTGGTTGATGAGTGGGCGGCGATGGCAAATGTCCATGAGCATTTTGCCCTGCTCAAGCGCCACGGCCTGACCCGTTACGAAGGCAACGCCCTGGTGGCCCCCAAATTTGCCCGGCAACTGGCGCAGTCCAGCCCGGTCGAGGTATTCCGGCGGTTGGCCGCCAGTGCCCTGGAATTGATGCTGTTCGTTTACAGCGCCGGCAGTGTACAGATCTTCACCGGGCGGTTGACGGGCATGAGCGAGGCAGGCGCGGAGCTGCTGTTTGATATGCCCGCCAGTGAGCAGGCGGCGCCGACCTGCTTCAGCATCGCCGATGCGCCGGATGCGCAAATCTGGCGCGTTTACAAGCCTAACCAGGTAGGCGGCGTCACCAGTCTTGAGTTTTTTGACGCCGAGCAGCGCCTGATCGTCCAGGTTTTCGCCCGTCGCCCGGCCGGGCAGCCTGAGCAGCTGGCCTGGCGTGAATGGCTGGATGCCCTGGAGGCGGTGCGATGAAGGGTTTGCTCTTTGGCGTGTTGACGGCGTGCGCGGTCATGACCGCCCAGGCCGAACCGGCCGACACCCTGGTGATCGGCAACGACCTGGCGGAAATTGTCGATCGACTGGGTGGCACGTCGCGCCTGGTGGGGCGCGATGACTCCAGTCGCTACCCGCAAGCGATCGCCAGCCTGCCGTCGGTGGGTTACCTGCGCCAGCTCTCGGCAGAGGGCGTGCTGGCCCTCAAGCCGCAGCGGTTGCTGATCAGCGATGCCGCCCGCCCGGGCATCGTGCTGCGCCAGTTGAGCGGCCTGGGGCTTGAGGTGGTGAGTATTGCCCGGGGCAAGGGCGTCGGCGATATCCCGGCAAAAATCGAGCAGGTCGCGGCGGCCATGGACCGTCAGGCGCAGGCGCAAGCGTTGCTCGCCGAACAGCGCCAGCTGGCAGGGCAGCTGGCAAAAACGCCAGTGCTGAAAGGGCCGAAGGCCTTGTTCATTTTCAATTACGCGGGCATGACGCCGCTGATCATGGGGCGCGGCACCGAGGCTCAGGCGGCGCTGGAACAGGCGGGGATCGAAAACTGCGCGACCTTCAACGCCTATAAACAAGTCGCGGCCGAAGCCATGGTGTCGCTGGCGCCGGATTTCGTGATTGTCAGCACGGCTGGGCTGGCGGCATTGGGTGGGGAAGACAACCTGTGGAAACTGGGCGGTCTGCTGCATACCCCGGCCGGACAGCATCGGCGCCTGGTGCAGGTCGATGACCAGGCGCTGCTGAACCTCGGGCCGCGCACGGTGCAGGCCATGCTGCAGTTGCGCCAGGATGCGGGAGCGCTATTTCCATGAAAGGCGCGGGAAGTGTCTCGTTGCCGACCTTGATGCTCATGCTGGCCGCGCTGTGCACCCTGCTGGTGGTGTGTTCGCTGATCGGCAGTATCGGCTTGTCGCCGCGGATCCTGTTTGGCGATCTGCCCACTGCGCTGGAGTGGCAGGTATGGAGCGAGGTGCGCCTGCCGCGCCTGCTGCTGGCAGTGCTGGTGGGGTCGACCCTGGCGGTGGGTGGCACAGCGATGCAGGGCCTGTTTCGCAATCCGCTGGCCGACCCCACCCTTTTGGGGCAGGCCAGTGGAGCGGGGCTGGCGGTGTCGGTCTGGATAGTACTGTTCAACGGCCGCTTCGCCGGGCTGGAACTGTATGGGCAGTTTTTCGCAGGTTTTCTCGGGGCGTTGCTGGTGACCCTGGTGATTTTTCGTATCGGCCGGGGGTACAAAGGGCGCGAGTCGACCATCACCTTGCTGTTGGCGGGACTGGTGATCAACACCCTGACGGGGGCCCTGGGCGGCATTCTCACCTTTGTTGCCAGCGAAGAGCAGTTGCGCCAGCTGAGCCTGTGGGGCATGGGCAGCCTGAGCAGCGCCGAGTGGTCGACCCTGACGCTGGCCTGCCTGGTCTTGCCCTTGACCTTGTGGGTGCTGGCGCGCTGCGCGGGTGATCTGGACCTGTTCCAGTTGGGCGAGGTGTCAGCGCACGCCGCCGGGCTGGATGGCGATCGCCTGAAAAACCGCGTGGTGCTGGCCTCGTCGCTGGGCGTGGGCCTGTGCGTGGCCTTGAGCGGCATCATCGGCTTTATCGGCCTGCTGGTGCCGCATTGCCTGCGCCTGTATTTCGGCCCTGGTCACCGTTTGCTGATTCCGGCGTCGATGCTCTGCGGCGCGATCCTGTTGCTGGTTGCCGACACCCTGGCGCGCAGCCTCACCAGCCCGGCAGAAATTCCCGTCGGCCTGGTCACCAGCATTATTGGCGGGCCGTACTTTCTCTGGTTGTTGCTCGGTCGCAAGGTGCGGGAGTTTTGACATGCTTGAACTGATCAATGTCAGCCTGGAGCGGCCCTTTGCCCTGGCGCCCATCAATGAACAGATCAAGCCCGGCGAGTTGCTCGGGCTGATCGGTCCCAATGGCGCGGGCAAAAGCACGCTGCTCTCGCTGATCTCCGGTTACCTGCAGCCGGGAGGCGGCCGCATCGACTTGCTTGGCCGTGAACTGTCTGGGTACGTGCCCGCACAACTGGCGCGCAGGCGGGCGCTGGTCACTCAACAGATGGACAGTGCCTTTGATTGGCGGGTCAATGAGTTCATTCGCCTCGGTCAGCAGCATCCCGGCGAGCCTTGCCCGGGCATTGTCGACGCCCTGGATATTCGCCATCTGCTCGGTCGCGGGGTGTTGTCCTTGTCCGGCGGTGAATTGCAGCGGGTGACCATTGCCCGGGCCATGAACCAGTTGGCCGTCAGCCCGCTGACTGACGCTTGGAACGATGGTCAGGGCTGCCTGCTGCTACTGGATGAACCTACCAGCGCCCTGGACATCGGCCAGCAACAAAACCTCATGCGGGTATTGCGCACCCTGGCCAGTTCACCGCGCATTGCGGTGGTATGTGTGCTCCATGATCTGAACCTGGCGGCACGCTATTGCGATCGCCTGTGGCTCCTGGAGAATGGCCGGCTCTGCGCCAGTGGTGCGCCAGCCCAGGTGCTCAGCGCGCAGCGCATTGCGCAAGTGTTCGGTGCGCAGGTGCGGGTAACGGCGGACGAGCAGCATAAAGTGAACATCGAACTGGCGCCGTGACAGGCCTCTAGCGCGGGCTCAACGTGACCCAGTAGCGCGAACGGCGCTGCACCCGCACGGGCAATGAGAGGGGCAGGGCGTCGAGTACCGCATCGGTATCAGCCAGCGGATAAACACCGGAGATGCGCAGCGCAGCGATTTCATCGCTGCAGCGCAGCAAGCCTGGCCGGTAACGGCTGAGCTGGCCCACGAAGGCGTCCAGGCGCATGTTGTCGGCCACTAGCAAGCCCTTGCTCCAGGCCGGCTCAGCCAGGTTGCCGCTGGCCGGTTCGATGCGTGTCGGGGTAAAACGGGTGCGTTGCCCCGGGGCCAGGCGCAGGGTGTTGCCAGGCGACTGCTGCGCCTGCACCTCGACCGCGCCTTCGAACAGGTCGACCTGGGTCATTCCCGCTTGCAGTTCGACGCAAAAACGGGTTCCCAGTGCACGCACCAGGCCTTGTGCGGTGTAGACACTCAACGGGCGTTCAACGGCGTTCGGCGGGTGGCCGCTGCTGATCAGCAGGCGTCCGGCATGCAACTGCACGCGCCGCTGCCGGTTATCGAACAGTACGGTGATCTCGGTGTTTGCATCGAGGGTCAACTGGCTGCCATCTTCCAGGCTGATGTGCTGCGGCGCGCTGGCGCCATTGCTGTAGCTCAACTCCCGGTTCGGCTGCCAGAAATTGCGATAGGCCAGTTGCCCGGCGCAGCCGAACAGGCCGAGCACGGCGAGGGCCTTGAGCGCTTGTCGGCGACTGCTGCCCGGGTTGCCCTGCGACAGGCTCTTGTAGCCGGCGTGGGGTTCAAGGCCCGCCATGCGCCGGCGCAGGGCTTCAATGTGCAGCCAGGCGCGCTCGTTGTCCGGATGGGCGGCGCGCCAATGCTCCAGTGCTTGCTGTTGCTCGGGGCTGAGCGCGCCCTCCATGGTTTCGGTGAGCCACTGCGCGGCTTCGCGGGTGGTGCGCGGGTTGAAGGGGGAGGGGCTCATGACAGCTCTGCAAAAAAACAATGTTGGTTGGCCCGTACCAGGTAGAGCTTCACCGAACGCGTGCTGACCTGCAGGCGCTGGGCGATCTCGGCAATCTTCAGGCCTTGCAGGTGCGACAGCAGGAAGGCTTCGCGGACCTTGCCCGGCAGGGCGTCGAGCATGCGATCGAGCAAGGTCAGGGCTTCGAGTGCCAGCACACGGACTTCGGGGGAAGGCTCCACTGCTTCGGGCAGGCTGGCCAACGCTTCCAGATACGCCTGCTCAACCAGGCGCCGGCGATAGACATTGGCCATCAGCCGCCGCGCCACGGTCGAGAGGAACGAGCGGGGCTCGCGGATCCTGAACAGGTCCTTGGAGCTAAGGATGCTCAGGAAGGTGTCCTGGGCGATGTCGGCGGCGTGCTCCGGGCAGCCGATACGCTTGCGTAGCCATCGGTGCAGCCAAAGGTGATGGTCGTTGTACAGGGTGCTCAGGTACGTATCGAGCTGCGGTGTAGCGGGGCGGGTGTCCATCGGGTGCGTGGCCGGCGTGAAGCGGAACGGGCGCGCAGTATAACGAGAACAATTATCAAATGATAATCGTTATTGATGAGTGTTGTTGGTCACAGGCTGGTTGCTGGCGGATATGCCGCCGTGCCCATCTGCCGTAGCGCCTGGTTGCACGCCTTCGTCGCAGGCTGCCTGGCTAATGGCTCTGGCCAACGAGCCCTTGAAGATAGGGGTGGGCTCGCGGTCGGCTTCGGCGTGTTGAAGATCCTCCAGCGAAGTTCCCGAGCCTAGGAAGCGTACGGTTCGAGCTGTGCAATCGTACTGGCGAGCACTGTAACTGGTGCCGCTGATGCCGATACGCTGGGTGATCACAGTGCGCTGGGAGGCATCTCCGGAAACGCTGACGATCGAGTAGCGGGCATCGGGGTCGAAGGAGGTTTGCAGTACTGTTGCGCTGGCGGCGAAGCTGCAGAGTGCCAGGCAGCTGCCGGAGATAAGTTTGGTCAGCACGGGTACTTCCTTGCATTTGGCGCTGTGATTTTGCAGGAGGTGTCAGTCGATAATGAAACGTATTACCGACATGGCACGTTGCTAGCTTAGTGGGCGAGCGCTTCCTAGACAATCACCTGCCCCTTTTGTTCCTGAATTTTCCGACAACTGGAGGAGATTATTCACGCATCTTTTTACGCCCTGGTGACAATTAACTAAAAGCTGATAAATTTCAGCCGGTTGAAACCGTGGCCGGGGCGGTCGCGAAAAGGAAAAACACCATGATTTCACCAGAACGTCAGGCTATTGCCCTGCAGCGCTATGTCGATGCCAACCCGCAGATGCGCGATGAGATCGCCGGGCTCAGCGAGCACGAGCAGGCTCAGCAGGTCCAGTGGGCCTTTGAGGATGCCGCGCAGGAACAGGGGATCGAGCCCTGGGAGCTGACCTTGCAACTGATCGCCGAGTCCCCCGAGGAGCTTGCGGCCATGCGCCTGGAGGTGCATCGCGAAGCTGCCGAGGCGTTGGGGATGGCATGGGAAGAGTATTGTGCGTTCAACGACATCGAATAGAGCCGCAACGCCGCGATTCGGATTTGTAGTGTTTTGACAAGATATTCTGCAGGCCAAGACTGGAGCGTCACGGCTTCACCTGTGGCGTCCAGGCCAGGGCCTGCGTGTGTTGAGGGGCCTTGGGCAGGGTTTTTGCCGGGGTCTATGAATTAAATGGACCGGCGTACTTTCCCGTCGTCCTGAACGGGGTGACTTCTGGTCTTTGAGCCACTAGAATGCTTGCCCTTGATTCTGGAGTCGGGTATCGCCGGCTAACGTCTGTGCAACGAGGAATATCCATGCAAGTTTCTGTTGAAAATACTTCTGCTCTCGAGCGCCGCATGACCATCGCCGTTCCGGCCGAGCGCGTCGAGACCGAAGTCAACAAGCGTCTGCAACAGACTGCCCGTCGCGCCAAGGTCCCAGGCTTCCGTCCTGGCAAAGTGCCGATGAGCGTGATCCGTCAGCGCTACGAAGACGCCGCCCGTCAGGAAGCCTTCGGCGACCTGGTACAGGCTTCCTTCTACGAAGCCGTGGTCGAGCAGAAGCTGAACCCGGCTGGCGCCCCTGCCGTCGAGCCAAAATCGTTCGAAAAGGGCAAGGACCTGGAATACGTCGCCATTTTCGAAGTATTCCCTGAGTTCACCGTTGCCGGTTTCGACTCGATCGCCGTCGAGCGCCTGAGCGCCGAAGTGGCTGACGCCGACCTGGACAACATGCTGGAAGTGCTGCGCAAGCAGAACGTTCGTTTCGAAGCCGCCGACCGCGCAGCCCAGAACGAAGACCAGCTGAACATCGATTTCGTCGGCAAGGTCGACGGTGAAGTGTTCGCCGGCGGTTCGGCCAAGGGTACCCAGCTGGTACTGGGTTCCGGCCGCATGATCCCTGGCTTCGAAGAAGGCCTGGTTGGCGCCAAGGCCGGTGAAGAGCGCGTTCTGAACCTGACCTTCCCTGAGGACTATCAGAACCTGGACCTGGCTGGCAAAACCGCCGAGTTCACCGTTACCGTCAACAGCGTTGCAGAGCCAAAGCTGCCTGAGCTGACCGAAGAATTCTTCGCCCAGTTCGGCATCAAGGAAGCAACCCTGGAAGGTTTCCGCACCGAAGTTCGCAAGAACATGGAGCGTGAACTGCGTCAGGCGATCAAGACCAAGGTCAAGAACCAGGTAATGGACGGCCTGCTGGCTGCCAACCCGATCGAAGTGCCGAAAGCCCTGCTGGAAAACGAAGTGAACCGCCTGCGCGTTCAAGCCGTTCAGCAGTTCGGTGGCAACATCAAGCCTGAGCAACTGCCGGCCGAACTGTTCGAAGAGCAAGCCAAGCGCCGCGTGGTGCTGGGCCTGATCGTCGCCGAAGTGGTCAAGCAGAACGAACTGAAGCCGGACGAAGACCGTGTTCGCGAAATGATCCAGGAAATGGCCTCGGCCTACCAGGAGCCTGAGCAGGTCGTGGCTTGGTACTACAAGAACGACCAGCAACTGAACGAAGTCCGTTCGGTTGTGCTGGAAGAACAAGTTGTGGATACTGTTCTGCAGAAAGCGACTGTGACCGACAAATCGGTCTCGTACGAAGAAGCCGTAAAACCAGCCCAGGCCCCTGCCGACGCTGAGTAATTCGCCTGCTTCGTAGGAAAACACCACAAGCCAGCCTTCGAGCTGGCTTGTGCGTATTCAAGACATGACTATTTGGGAGTGAGTGCAGGACATGTCCCGCAATTCTTATTATCAGCAGAGCTCTGACATCCAGGCCGCAGGCGGCCTGGTCCCGATGGTTATCGAGCAATCCGCTCGTGGCGAACGCGCCTATGACATCTACTCGCGCCTTCTGAAGGAACGAGTGATCTTCCTGGTCGGCCCGGTAGAGGACTACATGGCCAACCTGGTAGCGGCGCAGATGCTGTTCCTTGAAGCGGAAAACCCGGACAAGGATATCCATCTCTACATCAACTCGCCGGGCGGTTCGGTGACTGCCGGCATGTCGATCTACGACACCATGCAGTTCATCAAGCCGGACGTCTCGACCATCTGCATCGGCCAGGCCTGCAGCATGGGCGCCTTCCTGCTGGCTGCGGGTGCCAAGGGCAAGCGTCACTGCCTGCCGAACTCGCGGGTGATGATTCACCAGCCACTGGGCGGTTTCCAGGGTCAGGCGACGGATATCGAGATCCACGCCAAGGAAATCCTTTCCATCAAGTCGCGTCTGAACGAGCTGCTGGCCTACCACACAGGTCAGGACCTCGAGACCATCAAGCGTGACACTGAACGCGACAATTTCATGAGCGCCGAGCGCGCAGCCGAATACGGCCTGATCGACTCGGTCTACGACAAGCGGCAACTGGCCTCCTGAATCCGGGTGCCAGAGCAGGCGGGCGCGCATTGCGCCTACCTGCGGACTTGAAAAAGCCCGCAATTGCCTTCATCTTGTGTTGCAAGCCTACCGGATTGGATCGATCGAATGACTGACACCCGTAACGGCGAGGACAACGGCAAATTGCTCTATTGCTCCTTCTGCGGCAAAAGCCAGCACGAAGTGCGCAAGTTGATTGCCGGCCCCTCGGTATTTATCTGCGACGAGTGCGTCGACCTGTGCAATGACATCATCCGTGAGGAGGTGCAGGAAGCCCAGGCCGAAAGCAGCGCGCATAAACTGCCTTCGCCGAAAGAAATCAGCACCATCCTGGACCAGTACGTCATTGGTCAGGAGCGTGCGAAAAAGGTACTGGCGGTAGCGGTATACAACCACTACAAGCGCCTGAATCAACGCGACAAGAAGAACGACGATGTCGAGCTCGGCAAGAGTAACATCCTGCTGATCGGTCCGACGGGCTCGGGTAAGACCCTGCTCGCCGAAACCCTCGCACGTCTGTTGAATGTACCGTTCACCATCGCCGATGCCACCACCCTGACCGAAGCCGGTTACGTGGGTGAAGACGTCGAGAACATCATTCAAAAGCTGCTGCAAAAGTGCGACTACGACGTGGAAAAGGCCCAGATGGGCATTGTCTACATCGACGAAATCGACAAGATCTCGCGCAAGTCGGACAACCCGTCCATCACCCGTGACGTTTCGGGCGAGGGCGTGCAGCAGGCGCTGCTCAAGCTGATCGAAGGCACGGTCGCTTCGGTACCGCCGCAAGGTGGCCGCAAGCACCCGCAGCAGGAATTCCTGCAGGTCGATACGCGTAACATCCTGTTTATCTGTGGCGGTGCGTTCTCGGGCCTCGAAAAGGTCATCCAGGCACGCTCCACTCGCGGCGGCATCGGCTTTGGTGCCGAAGTACGCAGCAAGCAGGAAGGCAAGAAGGTTGGCGAGTCGCTGCGTGAAGTCGAGCCTGACGATCTGGTCAAGTTCGGTCTGATCCCGGAATTCGTCGGTCGTCTACCAGTTCTGGCGACTCTCGACGAGTTGGACGAAGCTGCGCTGATGCAGATTCTGACCGAGCCGAAGAACGCCCTGACCAAGCAGTACGCCAAGCTGTTCGAGATGGAAGGCGTGGACCTGGAGTTCCGTAGCGATGCACTCAAGTCCGTGGCCCGCAAGGCCCTGGAGCGCAAGACCGGGGCCCGTGGCCTGCGTTCGATCCTCGAAGGCATCCTGCTCGACACCATGTACGAGATTCCTTCGCAGAAGGATGTCAGCAAGGTGGTGATCGACGAGAGCGTCATCGATGGCTCCTCGCAGCCGCTGTTGATCTACGAGAACAGCGAGCCGCAAGCCAAGGCTGCACCCGACGTCTGAGTCGCCACGCGGCTCGATTCAAGCAAGGGGCCTTCGGGCCCCTTTGCTTTTCCTGTCGCAGAGCTTGTTTTTTTGCGGGCCTGCCCCCACATTAACTCCACGCTCAAATTCCATCGGTTTCCGGCCATAAGGCCGCTGTAGAGGCGAAATCATGAAGACCACCCTCGACTTGCCTCTCCTGCCATTGCGCGATGTCGTCGTCTATCCGCACATGGTCATCCCACTGTTCGTGGGGCGCGAGAAGTCCATCGAGGCCCTTGAGGCCGCGATGACGGGCGAGAAGCAGATCCTCCTGCTGGCCCAGAAGAACCCCGCTGACGACGATCCAGGCGAAGACGCCCTGTACCGCGTCGGTACCATTGCCACCGTCCTGCAACTGCTGAAACTGCCCGATGGCACCGTCAAGGTGCTGGTCGAAGGCGAGCAGCGTGGCGCGGTCGAGCGTTTCAACGAAGTCGACGGGCACATTCGTGCCGAAGTTTCGCTGATTGACGAATCCCAGGCCGCCGAGCGCGAGTCGGAAGTCTTCGTCCGCAGCTTGCTGTCACAATTTGAACAATATGTTCAGCTGGGCAAGAAAGTCCCGGCTGAAGTCCTTTCGTCGCTCAACAGCATCGACGAACCTGGGCGTCTGGTCGACACCATGGCAGCGCACATGGCGCTGAAGATCGAGCAGAAGCAGGAAATCCTCGAAATTCTCGATCTGTCGGCCCGTGTCGAACACGTGCTGGCGCTGCTCGATGCGGAAATTGACCTACTGCAGGTCGAGAAGCGTATTCGTGGCCGGGTCAAGAAACAGATGGAGCGCAGTCAGCGCGAGTACTACCTGAATGAGCAGATGAAGGCCATTCAGAAAGAGCTCGGCGACAGCGAAGAAGGTCACAACGAAGTCGAAGAGCTGAAAAAGCGTCTCGACGCCGCCGGCCTGCCAAAGGATGCCTACGCCAAGGCCCAGGCCGAGCTGAACAAGCTCAAGCAAATGTCGCCAATGTCGGCCGAAGCCACCGTGGTGCGCTCGTACCTCGACTGGCTGGTGCAGGTGCCGTGGAAGGCGCAGAGCAAGGTGCGCCTGGACCTGGCCAAGGCCGAGGAAATCCTCGACGCCGACCACTACGGCCTGGAGGAGGTCAAGGAACGCATCCTTGAGTACCTCGCCGTGCAAAAGCGGGTGAAAAAGATCCGTGGCCCGGTGCTGTGCCTGGTAGGACCGCCTGGGGTGGGCAAGACCTCCCTGGCCGAGTCGATCGCCAGTGCGACCAACCGCAAGTTCGTGCGCATGGCCTTGGGTGGCGTGCGTGACGAAGCCGAGATTCGCGGCCACCGCCGTACCTACATCGGTTCCATGCCCGGTCGTCTGATTCAGAAAATGACCAAGGTTGGTGTACGCAACCCGCTGTTCCTGCTCGACGAAATCGACAAGATGGGCAGCGACATGCGTGGCGATCCGGCCTCGGCGCTGCTGGAAGTGCTCGACCCCGAGCAGAACCACAACTTCAACGATCACTACCTGGAGGTCGACTACGACCTCTCGGACGTGATGTTCCTCTGCACCTCCAACTCGATGAACATCCCGCCAGCGTTGCTGGACCGGATGGAAGTCATCCGTCTGCCAGGTTACACCGAAGACGAGAAGATCAACATCGCGGTCAAGTACCTGTCGCCCAAGCAGATCAAGGCCAACGGCCTGAAGAAGGGCGAGCTGGAGATCGACGTCACGGCGATCCGCGACATCATCCGCTACTATACCCGCGAAGCCGGTGTGCGGGGTCTGGAGCGCCAGATCGCGAAGATCTGCCGCAAGGTGGTCAAGGAGCACTCCGGCCTCAAGCAGGTCGCGGTGAAGGTCACTGGCGAGCAGCTCGAGCACTACCTTGGGGTGCGCAAGTACCGCTACGGTCTGGCCGAGCAGCAGGATCAGGTTGGGCAGGTCACGGGCCTGGCCTGGACCCAGGTGGGCGGCGAGCTGCTGACCATCGAAGCGGCGGTGATTCCGGGCAAGGGCCAACTGATCAAGACCGGCTCGCTCGGTGACGTGATGGTCGAGTCCATCACGGCCGCGCAAACCGTGGTGCGCAGCCGGGCCCGCAGCCTGGGGATTCCTGCCGACTTCCACGAGAAGCGCGACACCCACATCCACATGCCCGAAGGCGCCACGCCCAAGGATGGTCCAAGTGCCGGTATCGGTATGTGCACCGCCCTGGTCTCGGCCCTGACCCAGATTCCGGTACGTGCCGATGTAGCAATGACTGGCGAGATTACCTTGCGTGGTCAGGTGCTGGCGATTGGCGGTTTGAAGGAAAAACTGCTGGCTGCGCACCGTGGTGGAATCAAGACGGTGATCATTCCGGAAGAGAATGTGCGTGATCTGAAGGAAATTCCTGAGAATATTAAGCAGGATCTGCAGATTAAACCGGTCAAATGGATTGACGAAGTCCTCCAAATTGCGCTGCAATACGCCCCGGAGCCCTTGCCCGATGTGGCTCCGGAGATTGTCGCCAAGGATGAAAAGCGCGACAGCGATTCCAAGGAAAGAATCAGCACACATTAGTACGTATTTGGCTGGGGGGCTTTCTTGACAGTATTTTCAGGCCCTTGTTATAAAGCGGCACTTAAGTGTCAACAGGCCACCCAGCGCTCGTTTAGCTTTTCATTACATACTTAGAAACAAACTCAATAGAGATATAAGGGGACTTAGAGTGAACAAGTCGGAACTGATTGACGCTATCGCCGCATCTGCTGATATTTCGAAAGCTAGCGCTGGCAAAGCGCTGGACGCAGTAATCGAATCCGTCACCGGCGCCCTGAAGGCAGGTGACTCCGTGGTACTGGTAGGTTTCGGTACCTTCTCCGTCACCGACCGTCCAGCTCGCACCGGCCGCAACCCGCAAACCGGTAAGACCCTGGAAATCCCTGCCGCCAAGAAGCCTGGCTTCAAGGCTGGCAAGGCACTGAAAGAAGCCGTCAACTAAGTCGCTTCCTTCAGGCTCACGCCTAACCGAGCCAGGCTCACGCCTGGCCCGGCTGCCGAGCGCCGGGAGGCCTGATACCAGGTTCCCGGCGCTCGGCCAGTTACGAGAAGGCGCATCCTCGGATGCGCCTTTCTTCTATCAGGACTCTACCCACGCTCCACGGTTGGTTCATTCAGTACAACCGTTTCTGGGGGACGCATGCTGCAGAATATCAGGGACAATTCACAAGGTTGGATTGCCAAGACCATCATCGGTGTCATCGTAGCCTTGATGGCACTGACCGGCTTCGATGCCATCTTCCAGGCCACCACCAGCAGCCAGGACGCTGCCAAGGTCAACGGCGACAAGATCAGCCAGAACGAGCTGAGCCAGGCCGTCGACATGCAACGTCGGCAGCTGATGCAACAGCTGGGCAAGGATTTCGATCCGGCCATGCTCAACGAGCAAATGCTGCGTGAAGCGGCGCTCAAGGGCCTGATCGATCGCAAGTTGCTGCTCCAGGGTGCCGAAGACGCCAAGTTCTCTTTTTCCGAGGCGGCCCTCGACCAACTGATCCTGCAAACGCCTGAGTTCCAGGAAGATGGCAAGTTCAGCGCCGAGCGCTTTGACCAGGTCATTCGCCAGATGGGCTACGGCCGTCTGCAATTCCGCGAAATGCTGGCCCAGGAAATGCTCATCGGCCAACTGCGCACCGGCCTTGCCGGCAGCGGTTTTGTCACCGATGACCAGGTCAACGCTTTCGCTCGCCTGGAAAAACAGACCCGTGATTTCGCCTCGCTGACCTTCAAGGCCGACCCGGCCGCAGTCAAGGTCACCGACGAGCAGATCAAGGCGCACTACGACGAACACGCCAAGGAGTTCATGAGCCCCGATCAGGTCGTCATCGACTACATCGAGCTGAAGAAATCCGCGTTCTTCGATCAGGTTGAAGTCAACCAGGACGAGCTCAAGGCGCTGTACGAGAAAGAAATCGCCAACCTCGCCGAGCAACGTCACGCCGCGCACATCCTTATCGAAATCAACGACAAGGTGAACGAGGGTCAGGCCAAGGCCAAGATCGAAGAGATCCAGGCACGTCTGGCCAAAGGCGAAGATTTTGCCACCCTGGCCAAGGAATTCTCCCAGGACCCGGGCTCGGCCAACAACGGCGGTGACCTCGGCTTTGCCGGGCAGGGCGTCTATGATCCGGCCTTCGAAGATGCGCTGTATACGCTGAACAAGGACCAGGTCTCGGGGCCGGTGCGTACCGAGTACGGTTTCCATCTGATCAAGTTGCTCGATGTGCAGGCGCCTGAAGTGCCAAGCTTCGACAGCCTGAAAGACAAGCTGACCCGCGAGCTCAAGACCCAGCAGGTCGAACAGCGCTTCGTCGAAGTGACCAAGCAACTGGAAGACTCGGCATTCGAAGCCTCCGACCTGGCCCAGCCGGCTCAGGAACTGGGTCTGAAGGTGCACACCTCGCCAGCGTTCGGTCGTGAAGGCGGCGAAGGCATCACTGCCAACCGCGCCGTGATCCAGGCCGCGTTCAGCACCGAAGTGCTGGAAGAAGGTTCCAACAGCACGGCGATCGAGCTGGATCCGGAAACCATCGTGGTACTGCGTGTCAAGGAACACCGCAAGCCTGAGCAACTGGGCCTTGAAGTCGTCTCCGAGAGCATCCGCAAGCACCTGGCCAAAGAGCAGGCGACTGCTGCCCTGAAGACCAAGGCCGATGCCCTGATCGCCGGTCTGCGTGATGGCAAGATTGCCCTGGCGGCGAGCCAGGACGGTCAGGCCTGGAAGGTCCACGAAGCGGTGTCGCGCAGCCAGGAAGGTATCGATCCGGTCGAACTGCAGGCACTGTTCCGCATGAGCAAGCCTGAAGCCAAGGACAAACCGGTGTACGCCAGCGTCACCCTGGCCGATGGTAGCCTGGTGGTGCTGCGCCTGAACGGCGTCAACGAAGGCACTGCGGCCACGGAAGAAGAGAAAGCGACCTATCGCCGCTTCCTTGCTTCGCGCGCCGGTCAGCAGGACTTTGCGGCGTACCGCAAGCTGTTGGAAGCCAAGGCGGATATCACTCGCTACTGAGTGCTTGAAGCTTGAAACAAAAAAGGCCGCAGATGCGGCCTTTTTTGTTTTCATCGCGGGGCAAGCCCGCTCCCACCGGTTTGTAGGAGCGGGCTTGCCCCGCGAAGAGGCTACTGAGCGACTGCTGGCGCCAGAAACGCCGCCTCCAGCAACTGCCGGGTATACGGATGCTGCGGAGCGGCAAAGATATCCGCCGCCACCCCTTGCTCCACTACCTGGCCTTGCTTGACCACCATCAACTGGTGGCTGAGCGCCTTGACTACCGCCAGGTCGTGGCTGATGAACAGGTAGGTGAGGTTGTACTTGCTCTGCAGCGAACGCAGCAGCTCCACCACCTGGCGCTGCACGGTACGGTCCAGTGCCGAGGTCGGCTCATCGAGCAGGATCAGCGCCGGTTTGAGTACCAAGGCCCGGGCTATGGCGATGCGCTGGCGTTGACCGCCGGAGAACTCGTGCGGGTAACGATGCCGGGCCTGCGGATCGAGCCCGACCTCCTGCAGGGCAGCGATGATCGCCTGCTCCTGCTCGGCGGCGCTGCCCATGCGGTGGATGCGCAGGCCTTCGCCGACGATATCGCTGACGCACATGCGCGGGCTGAGGCTGCCGAACGGATCCTGGAAGACCACCTGCATCTGCCGACGCAGCGGTCGGACCTGCTGCTGGGTCAGGTTCTCCAGGGCCGTGCCCTGAAAACGGATGCTGCCCTGGCTGCCGAGCAGGCGCAGGATCGCCAGGCCCAGAGTCGACTTGCCTGAACCGCTTTCACCGACGATGCCCAGGGTCTGGCCCTGGGGCAGGTCGAAGTTGATGCCGTCCACCGCCTTGACGTAATCGACGGTGCGCCGCAGCAAGCCTTTCTTGATCGGGAACCAGACGCGCAGGTCTTCGACCTGAAGCATTGGCGCGCCAGGCGGGTTGCCGGCGGGGCCGCCGCTGGGTTCGGCGCCCAGGAGCATTTGCGTGTAGGGGTGCTGGGGCGCGCTAAACAGTGTTTCGCAGTCGGCCTGCTCGACGATCTGGCCCTTTTGCATCACGCAGACCCGGTGGGCAATACGCTTGACCAGGTTGAGGTCGTGACTGATCAGCAGCAGGGCCATGCCCAGGCGCGCCTGCAAGGATTTCAGCAGTTCGAGGATTTTCAGTTGTACGGTGACGTCCAGCGCCGTGGTTGGTTCGTCGGCGATCAGCAGGTCCGGCTCGTTGGCCAGGGCCATGGCAATCATCACACGCTGCCTCTGACCGCCTGAGAGCTCGTGTGGCAGGGCTTTGAGGCGTTTGTGTGGCTCGGGTATGCCGACCATCGCCAGCAGCTCCAGGGTGCGCTCAGTGGCCGCCTTGCCGCGCAGGCCCTTGTGCAGCAGAAGGATCTCGTTGATCTGCTTTTCGATATTGTGCAGCGGGTTGAGCGAGGTCATCGGCTCCTGGAAGATCATCGCCACGCGGTTGCCGCGGATGCGCCGCATCTGTTTCTCGTCGAGGGTCAGCAGGTCGTGCCCCTCGAACAGGATGCTCCCGGACGGGTGCCGGGCCAGCGGGTAGGGCAGCAGGCGCAGGATCGAATGCGCGGTCACCGACTTGCCCGAGCCGCTTTCGCCGACCAGGGCCAGGGTTTCGCCGCGGCGGATGTCGAAGCTGACACCTTCAACCACCCGCTGGCATTGATCGCCGGTGACGAACTCGACGGCCAGGTCGCGGACTTCGATCAAGGTTTCCTTGCTCATCTCATTTCCTCGGGTCGAAGGCATCGCGGGCGGACTCGCCGATGAACACCAGCAGGCTGAGCATCAGCGCCAGCACGGCAAAGGCGCTCATGCCCAGCCAGGGCGCTTGCAGGTTGGACTTGCCCTGGGCCACCAGCTCGCCCAGCGATGGCGCGCCGGGCGGCAGGCCGAAGCCGAGGAAGTCCAGGGCGGTCAAAGTGCCGATGGCGCCGGTGAGAATGAACGGCATGAAGGTCATGGTCGAGATCATCGCGTTGGGCAGGATGTGCCGGTACATGATCGCGCCGTTCTGCATCCCCAGCGCCCGCGCCGCGCGCACGTATTCAAGGTTGCGTCCGCGCAGGAACTCGGCGCGCACCACGTCCACCAGGCTCATCCACGAGAACAGCAACATGATCCCCAGCAGCCACCAGAAGTTCGGTTGCACGAAGCTGGCGAGGATGATCAGCAGGTACAGCACCGGCAATCCCGACCAGATTTCCAGAAAGCGCTGCCCGGCCAGGTCCACCCAGCCGCCGTAGAAGCCCTGCAGGGCGCCGGCGATCACGCCGATGATCGAGCTGAGGATGGTCAGGGTCAGGGCAAACAGCACCGAGATACGGAAACCATAGATGACCCGCGCCAGCACGTCGCGGCCCTGGTCATCGGTGCCCAGCCAGTTCTGCGCCGACGGCGGGGCAGGCGCGGGGACCTTGAGGTCGTAGTTGATGCTCTGGTAGCTGAACGGGATCGGTGCCCACAGCACGAAGCTGTCCTTGGCGGCGAGCAGCTCGCGGATGTACGGGCTCTTGTAGTTGGCTTCCAGTGGGAATTCGCCGCCGAAGGTGGTTTCCGGGTAGCGCTTGAGCGCGGGGAAATACCATTCGCCGTCGTAGCGCACCGCCAGCGGCTTGTCGTTGGCGACCAGTTCGGCGCCAAGGCTCAGGCCGAACAGGATCAGGAACAGCCACAACGACCACCAGCCGCGGCGGTTGGCCTTGAAGCGCTCGAAGCGCCGGCGATTCAGAGGTGACAGGTTCATCTCAGTGCTCCCGGCTGTCGAAGTCGATACGTGGGTCGACCAGGGTGTAGGTCAGGTCGCCGATCAGCTTCACCACCAGCCCGAGCAGGGTGAAGATGAACAGGGTGCCGAACACCACCGGGTAGTCGCGGTTGATCGCTGCTTCGAAACTCATCAGGCCCAGGCCGTCGAGGGAGAAGATCACCTCGATCAGCAAGGAGCCGGTGAAGAAAATGCCGATGAACGCCGAAGGAAAGCCGGCGATCACCAGCAGCATGGCGTTGCGGAACACGTGGCCGTAGAGCACGCGGTTGGGGCTCAGGCCCTTGGCCTTGGCGGTGACCACATATTGCTTGTTGATCTCGTCGAGGAAGCTGTTCTTGGTCAGCAGGGTCATGGTCGCGAAGTTGCCGATCACCAGGGCGGTGACCGGCAGTACCAGGTGCCAGAAGTAGTCGAGCAGCTTGCCGGCGGTGCTCAACTCGTCGAAGTTGTTCGAGGTCAGGCCGCGCAGCGGGAACCAGTCCAGGTAGCTGCCGCCGGCGAACAGCACGATCAGCAGGATGGCGAACAGGAACGCGGGAATGGCATAGCCGATGATGATCGCCGAGCTGGTCCAGACGTCGAAGTGGCTGCCGTGGCGGGTAGCCTTGGCGATGCCCAGGGGGATCGACACCAGGTACATGATCAGCGTGCTCCACAGCCCGAGGGAGATCGACACCGGCATCTTCTCGACGATCAGGTCGATGACCTTGGCATCACGAAAGAAACTGTCGCCAAAATCCAGCTGGGCGTAGTTCTTGATCATGATCCACAAGCGTTCCGGCGCCGACTTGTCGAAGCCGTACATCTGCTCGATTTCCTTGATCAGGGCTGGGTCCAGGCCCTGGGCGCCGCGGTAGTTGGAGCCGGCCACCGACACTTCGGCGCCGCCACCGGCAATGCGGCTGGTGGCGCCTTCGAAGCCTTCGAGCTTGGCGATCATCTGTTCCACCGGGCCGCCGGGGGCGGCCTGGATGATGAGGAAGTTGATGATCAGGATGCCCAGCAAGGTCGGAATGATCAGCAGCAAACGGCGAAAGATGTAGGCCAGCATGCTATTTCGCCCCTTCGGCCGCTTGCGCCGGGTTCAGTGGTACCACCGGCTCGACATCCGGTTTGATCCACCAGGTGTTAATGCCGATGTCGTACTTGGGCGACACCTTGGGGTGGCCAATGTGGTTCCAGTAGGCCACGCGCCAGGTCTTGATGTGCCAATTGGGGATCACGTAGTAGCCCCACTGCAGCACCCGGTCCAGGGCGCGCGAGTGCTCGATCAGGCTTTGTCGCGAATCGGCGTTGATCAACTGCTCGACCAGAGTGTCGATGGCCGGGTCTTTCAGGCCGATGAAGTTGCGGCTGCCAGGGTTGTCGGCGGCGGCGCTCTGCCAGAACTCGCGTTGCTCGTTGCCCGGCGAGTTGGACTGCGGATAGCCGCCGACGATCATGTCGAAATCCCGCGAGCGCAGGCGATTGATGTACTGCGAGACGTCGACGCGGCGAATTACCAGGTCGATGCCCAGGTCCGCCAGGTTGCGCTTGAACGGCAGCAGGATGCGTTCGAACTCGGTCTGTGCCAGCAGGAACTCAATCGACACCGGCTTGCCCTGGGCGTCGACCATCTTGTCGTCGACAATGCGCCAGCCGGCTTCCTGTAGCAGCTTGTAGGCCTTGCGCTGTTGCTCGCGGATCATGCCGCTGCCATCGGTGACCGGGTTGGCGAAGGCCTGGGTGAACACCTGGTCGGGGATCTTGCCGCGCAGCGGTTCGAGAATCTTCAGTTCGGCGGCGTCGGGCAGGCCACTGGCGGCCATGTCGGAGTTCTCGAAGTAGCTGCGCGTGCGGGTGTAGGCGCCGTTGAACAGCTGCTTGTTGGTCCATTCGAAGTCCAGCAGCAGGCTCAGCGCTTCACGGACACGCACATCCTGAAACAGCGGGCGGCGGATGTTGTAGACAAAGCCCTGCATGCCGGTTGGGTTGCCGTTGGGCAGCTCTTCGAGGATCAGGCGTTTTTGCCGCACGGCCGGCACGTTATAGGCGGTGGCCCAGCTCTTGGCCGCGGTTTCCAGGCGGTAGTCGAACTGGCCGGCCTTGAGCGCTTCCAGGGTGACGGCGCTGTCGCGGTAGTAGTCGGTGGTCATTTCGTCGAAGTTGTAGAAGCCCCGGTTGACCGCCAGGTCCTTGCCCCAGTAGTCCTTGACCCGCTCGTAGCGGATCGAGCGCCCCGGCTTGACCTCGGCGACCTTGTACGGGCCGCTGCCCAGGGGGATTTCCAGGTTGCCCTTGGTGAACTCGCGGTTTTCCCAGAAGTGCTTGGGCAATACCGGCAACTGGCCGAGGATCAGTGGCAGCTCCCGGTTGTTGCTGTGCTTGAACTTGAACAGCACCCGCTGCGGGTCTTCGGCGATCACCTCGGCAACATCGGCGTAGTACCCGCGGTACAGCGGTGCGCCGTGCTTGATCAGGGTATTGAAGGTGAACACCACGTCTTCGGCCTGCATCGGGTGACCGTCATGAAAACGTGCTTCGGGGCGCAGGTAGAAGCGCACCCAGCTGTTGTCCGGGGCTTTCTCGATCTTGCCGGCGACCAGGCCGTACTCGGTGAAAGGTTCGTCCAGGCTCTGGGTCATCAGGGTGTCGTAGATCAGGCCGATGTCGTCGGCGGAAACGCCCTTGTTGATGAACGGGTTGAGGCTGTCAAAACCGCCGAAGCCGGCCTGGCGGAAAGTGCCGCCCTTGGGCGCATCGGGGTTGACGTAGTCGAAGTGCTTGAAGCCTGTCGGATATTTCGGCGCTTCATCGTAGAGGGTCAGGGCGTGTTGCGGTGCAGCCAGTGCCTGGCCGCCGAGGCAGGCCAGCAGCAGTGCGCAGGCCTTCAGGCGCAGGCGGGACATTGGCATCATTGGGCTTTCTCCGAAGGCTTGATCCACCAGCTGTTGAGCCCCAGGGTGTAGGGCGGCGTGGCCACAAAGGCAAAGCGATTGCGGTAGGCCAGGCGGTGGTTGTCGAGATACCAGTTGGGAATCATGTAGTACTGCCACAGCAGCACCCGGTCCAGGGCGCGGGCCGCGGCCACTTGGTCTTCACGGCTCTGGGCGGCCAGCAGGGTGTCGAGCAGGTGATCGACCACCGGGTCTTTCACGCCAGCATAGTTCTTGCTGCCCTTGGTCGAGGCCTGGCTTGAGTGAAAGTACAGCCATTGTTCAAGGCCCGGGCTCAGGGTCTGGTTCAGGGTCATCAGAATCATGTCGAAATCGAACTGGTCCAGACGTTGTTTGTACTGGGCCCGGTCTACCGTGCGCAAGCGTGCTTCGATGCCAATGCTGGCGAGATTTTCGACATAAGGTTGCAGGATCCGTTCAAGGTTCGGATTGACCAGCAGCAGTTCCAGCTTCAAGGGTCGCCCGGCGCTGTTGAGCAGGCGCTGGCCGTTGAGCTTCCAGCCGGCCTGGCTGAGCAGGTCGAGGGCCTGGCGCAGGGTCTGGCGGTTGATGCCACGGCCATCGGTGTGGCTGACCTTGTAGGGCTCGCTGAACAGCGCCGCAGGCAGTTGCTTGCGGTAGGGGGCCAGCAACAGCCACTCCTTGCCCACTGGCAGGCCGCTGGCAGCGAACTCGCTGTTGGGGTAGTAGCTGCTGGCACGCTGGTAGGCGCTGCTGAACAGGGCGCGGTTGGTCCATTCGAAGTCGAACATCAACCCCAGTGCCTGACGCACCCGCGCATCGTTGAAGGTAGCGCGGCGGCTGTTCATGAACAGGCCCTGGGTCTGGGTCGGGATCTTGTGCGGGATCTGCGCCTTGATCACATCGCCGCGGTGCACCGCCGGGAAGTTGTAGCCGTTTGCCCAGTTCTTCGCCTGGTGCTCGATGTAGATGTCGAATTCGCCGGCCTTGAAGGCTTCGAAGGCCACCGCGCTGTCGCGATAGAACTCGTACTCGACGCGGTCGACGTTGTACTTGCCGCGGTTGACCGCCAGGTCCTTGCCCCAGTAGTTCTTCACCCGCTCGAACACCAGGCGTCGCCCAGGCTGAACCTGGGTGATGCGGTACGGGCCGCTGCCCAGCGGCGGCTCGAAGGTGGTGGCCTTGAAGTCGCGGCCTTTCCAGTAGTGTGCCGGCAGCACCGGCATTTCGCCCAGGCGCAGGATCAGCAGTGGATTGCCGGCGCGCTTGAAGACGAAGCGGATACGTCGCGGGTTGAGGATATCGACGCGCTTCACTTCCTGCAGGTTGGTCCGGTAGATCGGATGGCCTTCCTTGAGCAGGGTGCGATAGGAGAACGCCACGTCGCTGGCGGTGATCGGCTTGCCGTCGTGAAAGCGCGCCTCGGGCCGCAGATTGAACACCACCCAGCTGCGGTCGTCGCTGTACTCGACCGAACCTGCGATCAGGCCGTAGCTGGAGGTGGGCTCATCACCGGACGGGTCGTACTGGCCGGTGCCGACCATCAGGGTTTCATTGAGCTCGCTCACCCCGTACTGCAAGAAGTTCGGTGTGGTAACCGGGCTTGAACCCTTGAAGGTATAGGGGTTGAGGGTGTCGAAGGTGCCAAATGCCATGGCGCGCAAGGTACCGCCCTTGGGCGCTTGCGGATTGACCCAGTCGAAGTGGGTGAATTTGGCTGGATACTTGAGCGTGCCGAACTGGGCGTAACCGTGGCTTTCGCTGATTGTCGCGCCCGCGGGAAAGCTCAAGGCCAGGCTGAGTGACAGCAACAGGAGGGGACGTATCAAGTCGAGATCCGATCCAGGCGGCTTGGGCTTTATTCCAGCTACAGTAACAGCTTGTATCGACTGGAAAAAGAGTGCCGCATGGGGCGGGGCAGGCGGCTCCGGTCAGTGACCGGAGCGCGGACCTCAATGGTTGAGGTAGACGGTCAGGGTCTGGCCCGGCTTGAGGGCGTGGCCGCTACGTGGATTCCAGCGCTTGAGGTGCTGCATCTCGACGTTGAAGCGCTTGGCCACCAGGTACAGCGAGTCGCCTTTGCGGACCTTGTACTGGGTGGATTTCTTCTGGTTTTTCGCGCCAGCCGCCTGGGTGCTTTGCATCACCAGGGTCTGGCCGGCCTTCAGGTTTTTGCCCGAGAGTTTGTTCCAGCGTTGCAGGTCCTTGACGCTGACCTTGTTGGCCTTGGCAATGCTTGCCAGGTTGTCGCCACGCTTGACCCGGTAACGGCTGTTGCGGGTCGTGGTGGTGCGCGGTGCGGCTTCGGCCAGGGCGGCTTCGAATACGGCTTTTTTCGGCTGCAGGGTCAGCAGCTCTTCAGGTTTCATGTTCGACAGCGAAGCGGTCAGCAGTTGCGCCTTGGCGGTCGGCACCAGCAGTTGCTGCGGGCCGTCGACGGTCATGCGCTTTTTGAATGCCGGGTTGAGCTGGAACAGTTCGTCTTCGTCGATCTCGGCCAGGGCGGCGACTCGCGACAGGTCGAGGCGATCCTTGATCGCCACGGCCTCGAAGTAGGGTTCGTTGGCAATCGGGTTGAGGTTGACGCCATAGGCCTGCGGCGTCATTACCACCTGCGACAGGGCCAGCAACTTGGGTACGTAGTCGCGGGTCTCCTTCGGCAGCGGCAGGTTCCAGTAGTCGGTTGGCAGGCCGAGCTTCTCGTTGCGCTCGATGGCGCGGCTGACGGTGCCTTCACCGGCGTTGTAGGCCGCCAGGGCCAGCAGCCAGTCACCGTTGAACATGTCGTGCAGGCGGTTCAGGTAGTCCAGCGCGGCGTTGGTCGAGGCGGTGATGTCCCGACGGCCATCGTAGAAGCGGGTCTGGCGCAGGTTGAAGTAACGCCCGGTGGAGGGGATGAACTGCCACAGCCCGACCGCATGGGCCCGGGAATAGGCCATGGGGTTGTAGGCGCTCTCGATCGCCGGCAGCAAGGCCAGCTCCAGCGGCATGTTGCGCTCTTCAAGGCGTTCGACGATGTAATGAATGTACAGACTGCCGCGGTCGCCGGCGTTCTCGAGGAACGAGGGATTGCTGGCGAACCACAGGCGCTGCTGCTCGATACGCGGGTTGACCGCAACACCGTCCTGCAGCACGAAGCCTTGGCGCATGCGTTCCCAGACGTCCTGGGGTGCCTGCTCGACCGGCTTGACCGGTACGATAAGCGGCTTCTGCTTGGCCCGAGCCTGGTAGTTGTGCGCGCGAACGCTGTCGGATTCGTCGACTTGACGGGTGCTCTGGCAGCCCACGAGAGTGGCGGCCAGGGCCAGCGCACTGGCTTGGGCCAGGCGCGTCAGGGCGACGGAATTGAAGGTTCTGCGGCTAGTGGACGACATTGGCTGGGACGAAGTTCCGGGCAAAAATGTCGGGCGATTCTAGAAAGCAGCCCCCCAACGGTCAACCTTTCAGAACTTTCCGTCACCAGCAGCGGCCGTTTAGAACCGATCTTTCCAAGCCCGTAACCCAGCAAAAACAGCACTTGGCGTGGGGTTTATCGGGCCATTCCGTTCGTCTAGTTTTTCTTTAACGGATGTTTCGGTGGTGCGCAAAAAGGGGTTGGTGAGCTTCTCCAGAGCCAGGGTTGATGGCAACGTGATGCGATCTTGCGCCCTTAGCTGGGTAACGTCGGCGAAGCGTTGGGCAATGTGCGGGTTCTCAGGCTCGACGGCCTGGGCGAAGCGCAGGTTGCTCAAGGTGTATTCGTGGGTGCAATACACCAGGGTCGCGGCGGGCAGGGCGACCAGGCGCTGCAGGGAGTGGTGCATCTGCTCCGGCGTGCCTTCGAACAGACGCCCACAACCGGCGGCGAACAGGGTGTCGCCACAGAACAGGATGGGGGTGGCCGTCTGCTGGCAGTAATAGGCAATGTGTCCCAGGGTGTGTCCGGGCACGGCGATGATCTGGAAATCCAGGCCTAGAACGCGCACGCTGGCGTTGTCGTCCAGACCCAGGTCGCGGCCGGGGATGCGCTCGTGGGCGGGGCCGTAAACGGTCGCGCCGGTGCGCGCCTTGAGCTGCTCGACGCCACCGACATGGTCGTGATGGTGATGGGTAATGAGGATGTCGCTCAATTGCCAGCCAGGGTGGCGTTCAAGCCAGGCCAGTACCGGTGCGGCATCGCCCGGATCGACCACCGCGCAACGCTGGTTGGCAGAATCTTGTAACAACCAGATGTAGTTATCGTTGAAAGCGGGCAGGGCATCGATCTGTATCATGGTGCGATTCGCCAAACGGTGGACATGGGTGCATCTTAGTAGCTATGCGCGCTGTCGAGAACCTTCAAGGGAGACTGCAATGACCGATCAAGCCTTCGCCCAGGCCGATCCGCAGTGGCTGGAGCTGATCAGCCTGGCCCGCGACTGGTTCGCCGGCCCCCTTGGGCAATTGATGCTCAAGGAGGAACAACGCCTGCTCGAAGAAGAGCTGGGGCGTTACTTCGGTGGTTACCTGGTGCACTACGGCCCCTGCGCCGAAGCACCGCCCAAGGCCCCGCAGGTACAACGCAACGTGCGCCTCGGGGCGCCGCTGCCCGGGGTCGAGATCGTCTGTGAAGAACAGGCCTGGCCTCTGAGCGAGCACGCGGCCGACGTCGTCGTGCTGCAACATGGCCTGGACTTCAGCCTGTCGCCCCATGGCCTGCTGCGCGAGGCCGCCAGCAGTGTGCGTCCGGGCGGCCATCTGTTGATTATCGGCATCAACCCCTGGAGCAGTTGGGGCGTGCGCCGGGTGTTTGCCCACGATGCCCTGCGCAAGGCGCGCTGCATTTCCCCTTCAAGGGTCGGCGACTGGCTCAACCTGCTGGGCTTTGCGCTGGAGAAACGCCGCTTCGGGTGCTATCGTCCGCCGCTCGCATCCCCCGCCTGGCAACAGCGCCTGGCCGGCTGGGAGCGGGTTGCCGGTGGCTGGCAGAGCGCCGGTGGCGGCGTCTACCTGCTGGTGGCGCGCAAGATGGTGGTGGGTTTGCGCCCCCTGCGTCTGGAGCGCCGCGAGCCAATGGGCAAGCTGCTGCCGCTGCCGATGGCCAAGGTCAACCGGCGCCATTCCGAACCTTAAGTTCCGGGCCCAAGGGTGCGGGGCAAATCATTGATGAAAAGGCTGTAAATGAGCGATAGCGTCGAGATCTTTACCGATGGCGCCTGCAAGGGTAACCCTGGCCCGGGTGGCTGGGGTGTGCTGATGGTGTGCAAGGGCGTCGAGAAGGAGCTGTGGGGCGGCGAGCGCGACACCACCAACAACCGCATGGAACTGATGGCTGCGATCAAGGGCCTGGAAGCGCTCAAGCGTGAATGTGAAGTGCTGCTGGTGACCGACTCCCAGTACGTGATGAAAGGCATCACCGAGTGGATGGTCAACTGGAAAAAGCGTGGCTGGAAGACCGCCGCCAAGGAGCCGGTAAAGAACGCCGACCTCTGGCAATTGCTCGATGAGCAGGTGGGCCGGCACAAGGTCACCTGGAAGTGGGTACGCGGGCATATTGGCCATGACGGCAACGAGCGTGCCGACCAGTTGGCCAACCGCGGGGTTGATGAGGTCCGCGGCCTGCGTTGAGCACGGCGGCCGCCACTCGTCCCTGAGCTGAGGTAGAATGGCCGACTTTTCACCAGACTGTACGTAGCAGGAGCCCCTCGGCGTGGAGATGCAGAACAACAGGTCGGTCGTCCTCGACACCGAAACCACCGGTATGCCGGTCACCGACGGCCACCGTATCATCGAGATCGGGGGTGTCGAGTTGATGGGCCGACGTCTGACCGGGCGGCACTTCCACGTCTACCTGCAACCTGATCGCGAGAGCGATGAAGGCGCCATCGGCGTTCACGGCATCACTGATTCCTTCCTGCTCGACAAGCCACGTTTTGCCGAGGTTGCCGATGAGTTCTTCGAATTCATCCAGGGCGCCCAGCTGATCATCCATAACGCGGCGTTCGACGTTGGCTTCATCAACAACGAGTTCGCCTTGCTCGGTCAACACGACCGCGCCGATATCGCCCAGCACTGCACCATTCTCGATACCCTGATGCTGGCCCGCTCCCGGCACCCGGGCCAGCGCAATAGCCTCGACGCCCTGTGCAAGCGCTACGGGGTCGACAACTCCGGCCGTGAGCTGCACGGCGCGTTGCTCGACTCGGAGCTGCTGGCCGACGTCTACCTGAACATGACCGGTGGCCAGACCAGCCTGTCGTTGGCCGGTCACGGTGCTGATGGCGAAGATAAGGATAGCGACAACCGCGGCAGCGAGATCCGCCGCCTGCCCGCCAGCCGTCAGCCAGGGCGGATCATCCGCGCCACCGAGCAAGAGCTTGAGCTGCACATGGCCCGCCTGGAGGCGATTGCCAAATCCGCCGGTGGCCCGGCGTTGTGGCAGCAACTGGCCGAAGCAAACTGAGGCAATTTGCCGCGCAGGGGCGCTGGCAACCTTCTACCCTGAGTGGACAGAGCTGTCTCTCGGAGGAAGCGCCCGCCCATGTACAAGGACCTGAAGTTTCCCGTCCTGATCGTGCATCGCGACATCAAGGCCGATACGGTCGCCGGCGAGCGTGTTCGCGGTATTGCCCAGGAGCTGGCCCAGGACGGACTCACTATCCTGCCGGCTACCGATTACGCTGAAGGCCGCCTGGTCGCCGCGACCCATCATGGCCTGGCCTGCATGCTGATTGCCGCCGAAGGCGCTGGTGAAAACACCCATCTGCTACAGAACATGGTCGAGCTGATTCGCCTGGCCAGGGTGCGTGCACCGCACCTGCCGATCTTCGCCCTGGGCGAGCAGGTGACCCTGGAAAACGCCCCCGCCGATGTCATGAGCGAGCTGAACCAGCTGCGCGGCATTCTTTACCTGTTCGAAGACACTGTGCCGTTTCTCGCTCGCCAGATCGCGCGGGCAGCGCACAGTTACCTGGATGGCTTGCTGCCACCGTTCTTCAAGGCGCTGGTGCAGCACACCGCGCAATCGAACTATTCGTGGCACACCCCAGGCCACGGCGGTGGCGTGGCCTATCGAAAAAGCCCGGTTGGTCAGGCCTTTCATCAATTTTTTGGGGAAAACACCCTGCGCTCGGACTTGTCGGTGTCAGTGCCCGAGCTCGGTTCGCTGCTCGACCACACCGGGCCCCTGGCCGCCGCCGAGGCGCGGGCAGCAAAGAATTTCGGCGCCGACCATACCTTTTTCGTGATCAACGGCACGTCGACGGCCAACAAGATCGTCTGGCACTCGATGGTCGGCCGTGATGACCTGGTGCTGGTCGACCGCAACTGCCACAAGTCGGTAGTCCACGCGATCATCATGACCGGTGCGATACCCTTGTACCTGTGCCCGGAGCGCAATGAGCTGGGCATCATCGGGCCGATTCCGCTGAGCGAGTTCAGCCCGGCGTCGATCCAGGCCAAGATCCAGGCCAACCCCCTGACCCAGGGGCGCCCGGCCAAGGTCAAGCTGGCGGTGGTGACCAACTCCACCTACGACGGGCTGTGCTACAACGCCGAGCTGATCAAGCAGGAGCTGGGCAGTAGCGTCGAGGTGCTGCATTTTGACGAGGCCTGGTACGCCTATGCGGCCTTTCATGAGTTCTTCCGCGGGCGCTACGCCATGGGCACTTCGCGCAGCGCCGACAGCCCGCTGGTGTTCAGCACCCACTCGACCCACAAGCTGCTGGCGGCCTTCAGCCAGGCGTCGATGATTCATGTGCAGGACGGCGGCGCCCGCCAGCTGGATCGTGATCGCTTCAACGAAGCCTTCATGATGCATATTTCCACCTCGCCGCAGTACAGCATCCTCGCCTCGCTGGATGTGTCCTCGGCGATGATGGAAGGCCCGGCCGGGTGCTCCCTGCTGCAGGAAATGTTCGATGAGGCGCTGAGCTTTCGCCGGGCCATGGCCAATCTGCGCGAGCACATGGCCGCAGACGACTGGTGGTTCAGTATCTGGCAGCCGCCGCTGGGAGAGGGCGTACGCCGGGTTGCCACTGAAGACTGGCTGCTGCAGCCTGAGGATGACTGGCACGGCTTTGGTCATGTCAGCGACGATTACGTATTGCTCGACCCGATCAAGGTTACCCTGGTGATGCCGGGCCTGAGCGCCGGCGGCGCCTTGAGCGAACACGGGATTCCCGCGGCGGTAGTCAGCAAGTTTCTCTGGGAGCGTGGCCTGGTGGTAGAAAAGACCGGGCTGTACACCTTCCTGGTGCTGTTCTCGATGGGCATCACCAAGGGCAAATGGAGTACGCTGTTGACCGAGCTGCTCGAGTTCAAACGCAACTATGACGCCAACACCCGCCTGCTCGAATGCCTGCCCTGTGTCGCCCAGATCGATCCGCTGCGCTATCAGGGCCTGGGCTTGCGGGACTTGTGTGACCAACTGCACGCCTGTTACCGCAGCAATGCCACCGCCAAGCAACTCAAGCGCCTGTTCACGCGCTTGCCGGAAGTGGTGATGAAACCCGCCGATGCCTATGACCGGATGGTGCGCGGGGAAGTCGAGGCGGTACCGATCGAGCAGTTGCTCGGGCGTATCGCTGCGGTAATGCTGGTGCCCTATCCGCCGGGAATCGCGTTGATCATGCCGGGGGAACGCTTTACCGAGTCGACCCGTTCGATCATCGACTACCTGGCCTTTGCCGCCGCCTTCGACAGCGGTTTTCCCGGATTTGTCGCCGATGTCCATGGGCTGCAGCACGAAACCACAGCGCAGGGGCGGGTGTATACCGTCGATTGCATCAAGGTGTGAGCCGGGTCAGGGGATGCGGATGATTTCCACGCCACTCTGGACCAGCTCGAAGCGGTCTTCACCCAGATGGTTGACCCGGTCACCGATTGCCAGCTTGTAGGTAGTGATTGGCAGGGATGCGGCACTACCGTCGGCCTGCAGGGTGGCTTCCTGGAACTCATGAACGGGATAGATGCGGCCTTCTGCGTCCCGTGCATGAAACTGTCCGACCAGTACTGCTGTCATTTACCGTGCAACCTCTGAAGAAATAAGTATCTGTCAGGCATAGACCACTGTTTTGCCTGGTAAGTTTTGCCCGGATGGAAAAAAACTTCAGACCCGTACGCGATCATCTATACCTACAACTCCCTTAGTTCTCCACGTCAGGAAATTGCCATGAGCCAGGTGTATTCAGTCGCCGTCGTCGTCGGCAGCTTGCGCAAGGAATCCCTCAATCGCAAGGTTGCCCGCGCGCTGGCCGAGCTTGCGCCGTCCAACCTCAAGCTGCACATCGTCGAAATCGGCGAGCTGGCCTTGTACAACGAGGATATCGACGCCAACCCACCGCCAACCTACAAGACCTTCCGTGAGCAGATTCGCAGCAGTGATGCCGTGCTGTTCGTCACCCCGGAATACAACCGCTCGGTACCGGGGGTATTGAAGAACGCGATTGACGTGGGTTCCCGGCCCTATGGCCAGAGTGCCTGGAATGGCAAGCCGGGGGCGGTGATCAGTGTTTCGCCGGGGGCGGTGGGCGGCTTTGGCGCCAACCATCACCTGCGCCAGTCGCTGGTGTTCCTGGATGTGCCGTGTATGCAGCAGCCGGAGGCCTATATCGGTGGGGCGGGAACCTTGTTCGATGGCAACGGCAGATTGTCGGAGAAGACCCGACCGTTCCTGCAGACCTTCATCGACAAGTTTGCCGTGTGGGTCGAGCGCCATCAAAAATGAGCTCGCGGGGCAAGCCCGTTCCTGTAGGAGCGGGCTTGCCCCGCGATGGCGGCCTCAGAACGCCTGCGGCATCTCCCCTCGCGCCAGACGCTTGTTGATATCGGCAATCACTTGCGGCAGTTCATTGATGGTGTCGATCAGGTAGTGTGGGCGCGAGCCTTCGAACAGCGCATGAATGCGCTTGCGCTCGCTGTCGAGCGTATCCGAGGCCAGGGCGCGATAGCCTTCGTAGGTCAGGCCCAGGGCGTTGCCCGAGCACACCAGGGCAACGGTCCACATGCCGGCACGGCGGCCTTCGAGGATGCCTGGTACGGTGTCATCGACCTTGACGCAGGCGGCGACATCATCGATCCCCAGGGCAATCACGTTGGCCAGAGCCTGGGCCGGCCATGGGCGGCCGTTCGGGGTTTCGTCGGTGGCCACCACATGATCGGCGACGTAGCCGTTCTGCGCCGCCAGCGCCACCACCTTGTCCATCACCACTTTCGGATAGCCCGAGCACGAGCCGATCTTCAGGCCTTCCTCGCGCAGCCCGGTCAGGGTGTCGAGGGCGCCGGGGATCAGCGCCGAGTGCACGGCGATCTTCTCGATCTGCAGCGGCATGAAGCGCTCGTAGATGGCGGTGACGTCGGCATCGGTCGGGGTGCGACCGAATACCTTGCGATAGCGCTCGGCGATCTGCGGCTGGTCACACAGGGTACGGATGTGGTCCCACTTGCCCATGCCCATCGGGCCGCGGGCTTCTTCGATGGACACCTCGACGTCGAATTCGGCGAAGGCCTCGACGAAGATCTGGGTCGGAGCGAAGGAGCCAAAGTCGACCACGGTGCCGGCCCAGTCGAGGATCGCGGCTTGCAAGTGCGTCGGGTTGCTGTAGTTCATGTTCAGGGTTCCTTGAGCGGGTGGTAGCGCTGATCAGGTAAAAAGAGTTCGGGGTGTCAGATGTCCAGGACTTCCATTTCCCGCAGAACTTCGGCCACGGCATTGACCGCGGCCTGCATGCCGTCCGGGCCGACGCAGCCGATGCAGCCGACGCGGAAGGTTTCGACCTGGGTCAACTTGCCCGGGTAAAGGATGAAACCCTTGGCCTTGACCCGCTCGTAGAAGTCCTTGAACTGGTAGCGTGGATCGTTCGGCGCGTGGAAGGTGACGATGATCGGTGCCTGGATCTCGGCGGGCAGGAAGCTGCGCAGGCCAATGGCGGCCATGCCGTCGAGCAGAGTCTTGCAGTTGCTGGCGTAGCGCTGATGGCGGGCAGGCAGGCCGCCTTCTTCGTTGTACTGCAGCAGTGCTTCATGCAGCGCCGCGACCACGTGGGTCGGCGGGGTGAAGCGCCACTGGCCGGTCTTGGCCATGTAGGCGTGCTGGTCCTGCAGGTCCATGGCCAGCGAGGGCGAATTGCCTTCGGCGGCGGCCAGCGACTGTTTATTGGCAAAGACGAAGCCCATGCCGGGCACACCTTCCAGGCATTTGCCGGAGGCGGCGATGAGGGCATCGAACGGTACCTTGCGGGCATCTATCGGCAAGGCGCCGAACGAGCTCATGGCATCGATGATCAGGCGCTTGCCGTGGTTGGCAATAACCTCGGCGATCTCGGCCAGCGGGTTGAGAATGCCGGTACTGGTTTCGCAGTGAATCAGCGCCACGTGGCTGATGCTGCTGTCGGCGGCCAGCAGGCGGTCGACGTCGGCGGCGGTGGTGGGTTGGTCTTCAGCGGTTTCGAAGGTGCTGTAGGCGCGGCCCAGCACCTTGCAGATCTTCGCCAGGCGCTGGCCGTAGGCGCCATTGATCAGTACCAGGACCTTGCCGTCACGAGGCACCAGGGTGCCGATGGCGGCTTCCACGGCAAACGTACCGCTGCCTTGCAGGGGCACGCAGTGGTGGCTGTCGGCACCGTTGACGATGGCCAGCAGTTGTTCGCAGAGGCTGGCGGTCAGCTGGTTGAAGTCGCGGTCCCACGAGCCCCAGTCGATCATCATCGCTTGGCGGGTACGGGCTGAGGTGGTCAGGGGGCCGGGGGTCAGCAGGATAGGGGCGTTACTCATTCCGGTAATCCTCACAAGCGGTGGGCTGAATCTACGGGGCCTAAGTTGCAATTCCGCGCGTCATCAATCAAATTGTTTGTTGTTATGCCAGCCATAAGTCAGGCCGATAGATATGAACCTGTTCCAGCTCCGCGCCTTCGATGCCGTGGCCCGTGAGGGCAGCTTTACCCGCGCCGCCAATCGCCTGTTCATCAGCCAGCCGGCGGTGACCGGGCATATCAAGGCGCTGGAGGAGCACTACCAGATCACCTTGCTGCGTCGCACCGCCCGGCGGGTCGAGCTGACCGAGGAGGGCATTCGCCTGGCGGCGATCACCCGCGCGATGTTCGGCCTGGCCGAAGAAGCCCAGGTCATGCTCGAAGCCAACCGGCAGTTGCTCACCGGGCGCCTGGAAGTGGCCGCTGATGGTCCGCACCGGGTCATGCCGATGCTGGCGCAGTTGCGCGCGCGTTACCCGGGCATCACCGTCAATCTGCGCCTGGGCAATGCTCAGGAAACCCTCGCAGCGCTGCTTTCCGAGCATGCTGATGTAGCGGTGCTGACCGAGGTCGAACCGCGCAAGGGCCTGCACCTGCAGGGCCTGGGGGATTCACGAATCTGCGCTTTGCTGCCGGCCGGGCATGCCTGGACCGGCTGTGCCGATGAGCTGCAGCTCGCTGAGCTGGACCGGCAGATCATGGTGCTGCGTGAGCCCAGCTCGATCACCCGGCGCACCTTCGATCAGGCGTGCCGGGATGCCGGGGTGCAGCCGCGGGTATTGCTGGAACTCGACAGCCGCGAAGCGGTGACCGAAGCGGTGGCGGCGGAGCTGGGCATCGGCATCGTGTCTTCGGTGGAAGTCAGCCATGACCCACGGGTGGTAGCGCGGCCCATTGCCGGAGCCGGGCTGATCAACCAGCACATGATTGGCTGTCTGGAGCGGCGTCGCGAATTGCGCCTGATCCAGGCCTTTCTCAGCCTGGCGCCGGTAGTATGAAGCAGGGCTGGATTTTTCCGGGCAGGCCCCTAAGATGGCCGTCAAACCACACAGGCAAGGCGAACGACTGCTGATGGCGGAGAAAGACACCATCTCCATGCAACTGGTGCGCGAGGCGCTGATGCAGAGCTGTGCTCCGGGCGCACCGAGCCAGGCCATGCTCAGCCGTGTGGGGATCGACCCCGGGCAGTTGCAGCAAGCCGATGCGCGGGTGGCCGCCAGCGCCTACGCGCAGCTCTGGCGCTTGCTCGCTCGCCGCTGCCACGATGAGTTCTTCTGCATGGATCCGCGTGGCCTGCGCACCGGCAGCCTGGCCTTCGTCTGCCGCTCGTCCATGGTCCAGCCAACCTTGGGCGCGGCGCTGGAGAGTGCCCTGGCGTTCCTCGGGTTGATGCTCGAACACCTGCAACCGGTTTTGGTGCGCCAGCAGAGCCTGGCTGAAATCGTCATTGGCGAGCCCCAGGACGAGCCGCGCCGGGCCTTCACCTACTTCACCTTCTGGATGATCGTGCATGGTGTCGCCTGCTGGCTGGCCGGGCGGCGCATACCGATCCTGGCTATCGAGCTGCGCTGTGCCGAGCCGCCGTTCTGCGACGACTACCGGGTGATGTTCTCGGAGAACCTGCAGTTCGACCGCCCGCGCACGCGGATGATCTTTGCCGCCGATTGCCTGGACCTGCCGCTCAAACGCACGCCGCAAGAGCTGCAACGCTTTCTGGCCGAGGCGCCGGCCAACATCCTGGTCAAGTACCGGGATCCAGCGAGCCTGGCCCGGCGGATCAAGGAATCGCTGCGCCAGTTGCCGGCAGGCGAGTGGCCGGAAACCGAGGCCCAGGCCCAGCAATTGTGCATTTCCGCCTCGACCTTGCGCCGACGCCTGGCCGAGGAGGGCACAACCTATCAGGGGCTCAAGGACAGCGTGCGCAAAGAGCTGGCGATCGCCTGGCTGACAGAGGCACAGGTGAGTTTCGCCGAGATTGCCGAGCGCCTGGGGTTTGCTGACAGCAGTTCGTTCTACAAGGCATTTCGCAAATGGTATGGCTGCAACCCGGGCCATTACCGGGCACTGATTGGCCAGGGTGAAAGCGATCCCGCTGCAGCGGGAGTTTGAGCATTTTTATCCTGGGGGGGTTGCCATTTCCTCAGGATCCCAAGCGTGTCTATCCCAACCTCTCCCCCGCAAACGCCTTTACCTGCCATTACCCAGCCCGGGGTGACTGATGAGTTCATCGGCCATATTCTCCCGCGTTGGCTCAAGACCGCTTCCGTTGCGCAGATCAACGCCCTGCGTGAGGACTTCTCCCGCCACCGACAAAGCCTGCAGGCGGTTCATGCAACCCTGGATGAACTGAGCGCAATCGACGGGTTTGCCAAGCACTTGTTTGCCCAGGCCTTGCAGGACAGGTTTCAGTTCGCGGCGTCCATTGACCATAGCCTGTGGCGCGAGCTGCGGCGCGACTTCAAGCCGAGCCAGGGCATCGGCCTGCCCGATGACGAACCGATTGTTGTCAGGCAACCGCTGTTGCAACGTCTGCTCCAGGGTTTTAGCGCGCGCGAAGCAACGGCGGGCAGTTTTTATCTGGGTACCGGCATTATCGCCGACACTCAGCCAGAGACGCTGCTCATCGACGCGCCGGACCAGGTCGCCAGCGTGTGCCGGACGCTGGATGTGGGCAAGCAGTTCCAGGATCATCTCGATCAGGTATTCACTCCAGCCCAGGAGGATCTGGCTGAGGAAAAGCGCCAGGGCCTGATGCTGGCGGCGCGGCTTGCGCTGTTGCAGGCACAGATCGATTCAGCCACCTACGACATGTTCGCTCAATTGGCATCGTCTGCTTCACAGGTAACCCTCGATGGCCTTGAGGTGCGTCCGTGCCATCTGTTTGCACTGGGCTGCCAGGTCGACACTGCAGTGGTCTTCGAACTGCGTGGCAAGCCACCGGAAGGTGCGCTGCGCTGGACCGATGCCAGCCTGATTCGGGCACTGATCGTCTACTTGCCCAACGATCCGTTGCAAGCGTTGCGGCGTTACAGCTCCTGGTTCGCCTTCAATCGGGCGCTGGTGCAGTTGCTCAAGGACGAACCTGGCTACCAGCGCTATTTCAGCAAGCTGATCGGCTTGCAGCAGCGCCCGGATTTTGCCTCGTTGCTGACGACCCGCCTTGCCGACAGCAGTGTTGACCTGGTCTTGCACGGCACGATATTGCGGGGCGAGCTGTTCAGCGCCTTGTGCCAGTTGCAACTGGTACGCATCAAGGCCGACGCGCGGTTACTGGCGGTACCGACTGCCGATGTCGACAGCGCTGCTGTATTAGCCTGGCGAGCCGGGCTGAGGTCGACCGCTTGGGCGGGACTCAACCTGGTAGGCTTGTTTGTTCCCGCTGTGGGTGGTTTGTTGTTGGGGCATCTGCTGGTGCAGGCGCTGGGTGAGGTGTTCGAAGGGGCTGAGGACTGGCTGCGCGGGCATCAGGGCGAAGCACTTGAGCATATGCTCGGGGTCGCCGAAACCGTCGCTGTGACCGTGGCCCTGGGGGCAGGTATTCACGTGCTGGCTAGAGGCTTCAGGCGCAGTGATTTTATCCAGTCGCTGCTGCCGGTAACCCTCGCCAATGGCCAACCACGACTGTGGCAAAACGAGCTGCGCCCGTATCGACTGCCCCAAATCCCCGACGCTGCCGGGCTTGCTGATAATGGCTTGCAAGTAGCCGGAGAACACCGTTACCTGGCGCTGCGAAACAAGGTCTACGAAGTGCGCCAGGAACCGAAACAGGGCGGTTGGCGCCTGGTGCATCAGCGCCGGCCGCACGCCTATGGGCCGGCGGTCGAATTCAATGGCGAGCGTGCCTGGCGTTTACGCGATGAACGCCCCCTGGAATGGCAAGGTGAGCCGCACCTGCTGGAGCGCTTGTGGCCAGCGGCCAGGCTGTTTGACACCAACGAGGTCAGCGCCATTCTCCATGTCGCGGCAATCGATGAAGCTGAACTGCGTGGCTTGCTGGTAGAAAACCGTCGGATGCCGGTAGGCCTGCGCGATACCCTGGAGCGCTTTGCCGAGGATCGGCGGATTACTCGATTTATCGAGCAGTTGAATGGCACCGCGCCGCTGGCTCAGCTGGATGCCGAGCTGTACCAGTACGCGCTGACGCACCTGGGCCTGGCAGGACCTGCCGACGCCCGAGCGCAATTGCAGGTGTCGGCCCCCTGGCTGCGGGTGGCGTTGTTCGAGCATTTTTCTACCCGTTACTTACCTTCCGAACCTCTGGTGGCGGTTATCCAGCGTGATTTCCCCAGCCTGCCGACGGCCTATTGCCTGGCCTTGCTCGAACAGGCTGACGATGACCAGCGGGCGCTGCTGGCGAACGAGGCGCGTATGCCCCTGGCTCTGGCTGAGCAGGCTCGAGCGCTGACCAGGGCTGCGCGCCTGATTCGTGCCCGTGAGGGACTGTATCTGGGCAGTGCGGGCTCACTGGACAGTGCTCACCTGGTGTTTTATGCACTGAGGCATCTACCCACCTGGCCACAGGAATTGAATCTGGCGCTGCACGATGGTTTGCCCTATAGCCGCCTGGTCGATCATTTGCAGGCGCAGGACAGTCCCGCCGAGCTTCGCACCCTCGTTCATCAGCAAGGTGTTTACCGTTTGTACGGCAACCAGGGTGGAGCACTTGGGCACGTGCAATTCAGTGGCAACTTGCTGGAGGCCATTGCCGAAGCACTGAGTCAGGCCCAGCGCGAGCGCTTGGGCTGGTACGGACTGGCGGGGGCCATGCGCATGGGCGCGGATGTGCGCGCGCAGCTGTCGGCCAGTAACCGCGATCTGGAAAGCATCATTGGTCTGGCACCCACCAAGCCGTGGTTCAACCCGGGCTATCGGCTGTCCGATGGACGTGTGGGCTATCTGCTCAGTGGACGTGAGGCAGGGCAGGCGCTGGCGCAGAATGTCACCGACCGTCTGTGCGCCTTATTCCCAGGCTTTGATGCCCAGCAGCGCAGTGATTTTGTTGCGAGCCTGCGTGCCAGCGGCGTGCCGGTGCTGTTCGAACTGCTCAGGCTAGAGCAGGAGTACCAAGTGCTGGATCAGGCCCTGCAAGACTGGGAGGCCGGGGCGCCTGCCCAGGCAAGTAGCAGCGGCGTCACCCTGTACTCGGCGCATAATCGTGTGGCCAATGCCTTGCGACGTTGCTGGCGGCGTCAGAGTGAACTGCTCCTGGATGCCCATGGAGCATTTCGCGGCTACCGCCTGAGTCTTGTTGGCCTGCATATCCCGACCTTTCCCAACCTGCCCAATGAGGTCAGCTTCAGCCATGTGGTTGATGTGGTGATGGTCGGCATGCGCATGAGGAGGCTCCCTGCCTCGTTCTTTCGCGCCTTTGCCGCCACCCGCTGGTTGAATTTGAGTAACAACCTGTTCGACGAATTGCCGTCGGGCCTTGGACAGATGTCGGGGCTGCGGATCCTGCGGCTTGGGCACAATTACATTCGCCTCCAGCCCGCGGATGTCGACGCGCTCGGCACGCTCAACCAACTGCGCATGCTGGTACTGGACGAAAATCCGCTACGGCGCAACCTGAACCTGCGCCCCTTGCATCGCCTACGCGAAGTGAGCCTGCGTAATACCGGCCTGCAAGCCTTGCCGCACGGTTTGTTGAGCCGTGCGTTCCTGGAGCAGGCCGACCTGCGCAACAATCGAATCAGCACCTTGCCCGAGCGCTTTTTCAGTGCTCCGGGTGCCCTGCGTGATTGCATTTACTTGCAGGGCAATCCTCTGCCGCAGGCCACCTGGCAGCGCTTGACCGAACTTGAAGGGGTGCAGGCTGCAGGGCAGGTGCTGGGTGAGCACGTCGATGCCCGTGCGCTCTGGCTGGCCGGCTGGGATGAGCGCGAATATGAAACGCGGGCCGCGCAGTGGGACGCCCTCTTGCAAGAAACCGACAGCGCAGGCTTCTTTCTACTGCTGCGGGACCTGACTGGCACCGCCGATTATCGCTTGACCCGCGAGGATCTGAACCTGCGAGTGTGGCAACTGCTTGAGGCGGCGCAAGGCGATACGGCATTGCGCGAGGAGTTGTTCGCTTTCGCTTCGGCACCCAGGACCTGCGTCGACAGTGTCGCCGATTGCTTCAGTGCCCTGGAGGTTCGCTACCTGCTGTGGCATGCCCGACATCAGCAAAGCGAGTTGCCCGAAGCCAGTCGCTTGCTGGCCATGGCCAGACGATTGTTTCGCCTTGAGCGCGTCGAGCAGATCGCCCGGCAAGACATGCGCGCCCGCGACGACCTGGGTGTGGATGAAGTGGAAGTCAGTCTGGCCTACCGCGTCGGCCTTGCCCTGGAGCTGGAACTACCCGGACAACCCCGCGCCCTGCAGTTCGCTGAGGTGGCACAGGTAAGTCGCCAGCAGCTCGAGGCCGCGGCCAGAGCGGTGCGTGTTGCCGAAGCCAGCGAGCAGTTGCTTGACTTCGTTGTGACCCGGGACTTCTGGCTTGGCTATCTGCGCGATACGCATTCCCAGGCGTTTGCCGATGTAGAGGAGCCGTTCGTTGACCAGGTGCAAGCCCTGGCTGATCTGCCACAAGTCAATGAAGACGCGCTGGATGCCCTGGCCGTCGAGCGTGCGATCAAGGTGCGGGAGCTGGTGCTGGAGTTAACCGGTCCTTTGCTGGCTGCACTGCCTGGCGAGTAACCGCTGCAGCGGCCAAACCAGTCATCCAGATTGACAGCTTTGGCCATTGTCCCGCGGCGGCTCTGGCGCGACTATCTTCAGATCAATCGTTTTATTCCAACAATAAAAAACGAGGAGTCTGGCGATGCGTGATTACCGTGCCGCGGCGCAGGGATTCAACTACCGACAAACCGCTGACAGCGTTCTGCAGGGCAGCCTGGAGGCGCTCAATGCCTGTGTCGAATGCTGTGACCGGCATGTCGGCGGCAACCGTATTGCCCTGAACTGGGAAGGCCGCGACGGCAGCAGCGCGCAGTACAGTTTCGAGCAACTGCAGCATGCTGCCGGACGCCTGGCCAATGTGCTCAAGGCCCAGGGGGTAGGCGTTGGCGACCGGGTGGCCGGTTTGATGCCGCGTACCGCCGAATTGCTCATCACCGTGCTGGCCACCTGGCGCCTGGGGGCGGTGTATCAACCACTGTTTACCGCTTTCGGGCCCAAAGCCATTGAGCACCGCCTGGAGCAGTCCGGGGCCAAGGTGATAGTCACCGAACCGCTCAATCGCAGCAAGCTCGACGAGGTCCATGACTGCCCGACGATCATCTGCGTCGGCGCTGCGCACGACTCAAGCGATATCGACTTTCACACCGCGCTGACGGCGGCCAGTGAACATTGCGAGCCGGTGCTGCTGGATGCCGAGGCACCGTTCCTGTTGATGTTCACCTCCGGCACCACCGGCCCTGCCAAGCCGCTGGAAGTGCCGTTGCGGGCCATCGTCGCCTTCCAGGGCTACATGCGTGACGCTATCGATCTGCGCCCTGAAGACAACTTCTGGAACCTTGCCGACCCTGGCTGGGCCTACGGGCTTTACTACGCCGTGACCGGGCCACTGGCCCTGGGCCATGCCACGACTTTTTTCGATGGGCCGTTCAGTGTCCAAAGCACCTGCCAGGTCATCAACAAGTATGCCATCACCAACCTGGCCGGCTCGCCAACCGCCTACCGCCTGCTCATCGCCGCCGGCAGCGAATTCAGCGCGCCGATCAAGGGGCGCCTGCGGGTGGTCAGCAGTGCTGGCGAGCCACTCAACCCAGAAGTGATCCGCTGGTTTGCCGACGAGCTGGATGTGACCATCCACGATCACTACGGGCAGACCGAACTGGGCATGGTGTTGTGCAACCATCATGGCCTGCAGCACCCGGTACACCTGGGCTCGGCCGGTTTCGCCATTCCCGGCCACCGCATCGTCGTGCTCGATGAGCAGCACAATGAGCTGCCGGCCGGGCAGCCAGGCATTCTCGCCGTCGATCGCGAGCAGTCGCCGCTGTGCTGGTTTGCCGGCTATCACGGTTTGCCAACCAAGTCTTTCGTTGGCAAGTACTACCTCAGTGGTGACACCGTCGAGCTCAACGACGACGGCAGCATCAGCTTCGTCGGACGCAGCGACGACGTGATCACCACCTCCGGCTACCGGGTCGGCCCGTTCGATGTCGAGAGCGCGCTGATCGAGCACCCGGCGGTGATCGAAGCGGCAGTGGTCGGCAAGCCGGACCCGGAGCGCACCGAGCTGATCAAGGCGTTCGTGGTACTGGCCAGTGGTCAGCAAGCCAGCGAGGAGCTGGCCGAAGCCTTGAAACAGCACGTGCGCCAACGCCTTTACGCCCATGCCTACCCACGGGAAATCGAATTTGTCAGTGAGTTGCCGAAAACGCCGAGCGGCAAGCTCCAGCGCTTCATCCTGCGCAACCAGGAAATAGCCAAACAACAAGCCGCGCTGGCATCCACCGCCAGCGCCTGAGGAACGACCATCATGCAGATTGCCAACAAGAACTTTATCGTCAGCGGCGCAGCTTCGGGCTTGGGCGCCGCCACCGCACAGATGCTCATCGAGGCCGGAGCCCAGGTAATGCTGGTCGACCTCAATGCCGAGGCGGTCGCCGCCAAAGCCCGGGAGCTGGGGGGCAAGGCGCACTTTGCAGTGGCCGATATCAGCCAGGAAGCCGCCGCCAAGGCCGCAGTCGATGCTGCCGTTGCTGCTTTTGGCAGCCTCCACGGCCTGATCAATTGCGCCGGTATCGTCGGCGCCGAAAAGGTCCTGGGCAAGAACGGCCCACATGGCCTGGAAAGTTTCAGCCGGGTGATCAACGTCAACCTGATCGGCAGTTTCAACCTGCTGCGCCTGGCTGCAGCGGCCATGGCCGAAGGCGAGGCGGGCGCTGACGGTGAGCGCGGGGTGATCATCAATACGGCCTCGATCGCCGCCTACGACGGCCAGATCGGCCAGGCCGCCTACGCCGCTTCCAAGGGCGCGATCGCCAGCCTGACCTTGCCGGCGGCCCGTGAACTGGCGCGCTTCGGCATCCGTGTGATGACCATCGCCCCAGGCATTTTTGAAACCCCGATGATGGCCGGCATGACCCAGGAAGTGCGTGACTCGCTGGCCGCCGGCGTACCGTTTCCACCTCGCCTGGGCCGCCCGCAGGAATACGCCGCGCTGGCCCGCCACATCATTGAAAACAGCATGCTCAACGGTGAGGTGATCCGTCTCGACGGTGCCTTGCGCATGGCTGCCAAGTAATTTTCGGAGTACAGAACATGACCCTCGCCAATGATCCGATCGTAATCGTCAGCGCCGTGCGCACGCCCATGGGCGGCCTGCAGGGCGACCTGAAAAGCCTGACCGCACCACAACTGGGCGCTGCTGCCATCCGTGCGGCAGTCGAGCGTGCCGGTGTTGCCCCGGACAGCGTCGAACAAGTGCTGTTCGGCTGCGTATTGCCCGCGGGCCTCGGCCAGGCGCCAGCGCGCCAGGCGGCCCTGGGTGCCGGCCTGAACAAGGGCACCACCTGCACCACCCTGAACAAGATGTGCGGCTCAGGGATGCAGGCGGCGATCATGGCCCATGACCTGCTGCTGGCCGGCAGCGCCGATGTGGTGGTGGCCGGCGGCATGGAGAGCATGTCCAACGCCCCATACCTGCTGGACAAGGCCCGCAGCGGCTATCGCATGGGCCACGGCAAGATTATCGACCACATGTTCTTCGACGGCCTGGAAGACGCCTACGACAAGGGCCGCCTGATGGGCACCTTTGCCGAAGACTGCGCCGAGCACAACGGTTTTACTCGCCAGCAGCAGGACGACTTCGCCATTGCTTCGCTGACCCGCGCCCAGCAGGCGATCAAGGATGGCAGCTTTGCCAGCGAGATCGTTCCGGTCGAAGTCACCGAAGGCAAGACCCAGCGCCTGATCAGCGACGACGAGCAGCCGCCCAAGGCGCGCCTGGACAAGATTGCGCAGCTCAAGCCGGCGTTCCGCGATGGCGGTACGGTGACCGCAGCCAACTCCAGCTCGATTTCCGATGGCGCTGCAGCGCTGGTGCTGATGCGTCGCTCGCAGGCCGAAAAGCAAGGCCTGAAGCCGTTGGCGGTGATTCATGGCCATGCCGCGTTCGCCGATACCCCGGCGCTGTTCCCCAGCGCGCCGATCGGCGCCATCGACAAGCTGATCAAACGCACCGGCTGGAACCTGGCCGAAGTCGATCTGTTCGAGATCAACGAAGCCTTTGCCGTGGTCACCCTGGCGGCGATGAAGCACCTGGACCTGCCGCACGACAAGGTCAACGTGCATGGCGGCGCCTGCGCCCTGGGCCACCCGATCGGTGCGTCGGGCGCGCGGATCCTGGTCACCTTGCTCGCGGCCCTGCGCCAGAAAGGCTTGCATCGCGGTATTGCGGCCATCTGCATCGGCGGCGGTGAAGCCACGGCCATGGCCGTCGAGTGTCTGTACTGAGGTGCACCATGCTAATCAATGACGAACAACAGCAAATCAGCGACGCCGTCCGCCAGTTCGCCCAGGAGCGCCTGCGCCCGTTTGCCGAGCAGTGGGACCGTGAACACCGCTTCCCCAAGGAGGCCATCCAGGAGATGGCCGAACTGGGCCTGTTCGGTATGCTGGTGCCGGAGCAGTGGGGCGGCAGCGATACCGGTTATGTCGCCTACGCCATGGCCCTGGAAGAAATCGCCGCCGGCGATGGCGCCTGCTCGACCATCATGAGTGTGCACAACTCGGTAGGCTGCGTACCGATCCTCAAGTTCGGCACCGAGCAACAAAAGCAGCAATTTCTCACGCCCCTGGCCAGCGGCGCGATGCTCGGCGCCTTTGCCCTGACCGAGCCACAGGCTGGCTCCGATGCCAGCAGCCTGAAGACCCGCGCCCGGCGTGATGGTGATCACTACGTGCTCAATGGTTGCAAACAGTTCATTACTTCCGGGCAGAACGCCGGCGTGGTGATCGTGTTTGCCGTGACCGACCCCGAGGCTGGCAAGCGTGGCATCAGTGCCTTTATCGTGCCGACCGACTCACCGGGATATCAGGTGGCGCGGGTCGAGGACAAGCTCGGCCAGCACGCCTCCGACACCTGCCAGATCGTCTTCGAAAATGTTCGCGTTCCGGTAGCCAACCGCCTGGGCGAGGAGGGCGAAGGCTACAAGATCGCCTTGGCCAACCTCGAAGGCGGGCGCATCGGCATCGCCTCGCAATCGGTGGGTATGGCTCGCGCCGCCTTTGAGGTAGCACGCGACTATGCCCGCGAGCGCGAAAGCTTTGGTAAACCGCTGATCGAACACCAGGCCGTGGCCTTCCGCCTGGCCGACATGGCCACCCGCGTTGCCGTGGCCCGGCAGATGGTGCTGCATGCCGCGGCGCTGCGCGATGCCGGGCGTCCGGCGTTGGTCGAAGCATCGATGGCCAAGCTTTTTGCCTCGGAAATGGCCGAAAAGGTCTGTTCGGATGCCTTGCAGACCCTCGGCGGTTATGGCTATCTGAGCGACTTTCCGCTGGAGCGCATCTATCGCGATGTGCGGGTCTGCCAGATCTACGAAGGCACCAGCGATATTCAGCGCATGGTCATTGCGCGCAATCTTTGAAGGGAGCAGCTTGCATGTCATTTGAAACCATCCTGTTGGACATCCACGGCAAGGTCGGCCTGATCACCCTCAACCGCCCCCAGGCGCTCAACGCGCTTAACGCGCAGATCGTCGGCGAGATCAACCAGGCCCTGGACCAGCTCGAAGCCGACCCGAACATCGGTTGCGTGGTGCTGACAGGTTCGGCCAAGGCCTTCGCCGCCGGTGCCGACATCAAGGAAATGGCTGACCTGCGCTACCCGCAGATCTACGTCGACGACCTGTTCAGCGACGCCGATCGCATTGCCAATCGACGCAAGCCGATCATCGCCGCAGTCTCGGGCTTTGCCTTGGGCGGTGGTTGCGAGCTGGCAATGATGTGCGACTTCATCCTCGCCGCCGACAACGCCAAGTTCGGCCAGCCGGAAATCAACCTCGGCGTGCTGCCGGGCATGGGCGGCACCCAGCGCCTGACCCGCGCCGTGGGCAAGGCCAAGGCCATGGAACTGTGCCTTAGCGGCCGCCTGATGGGTGCCGAGGAGGCCGAACGCTCTGGCCTGGTGGCACGGGTGGTACCGCAGGCCGAGCTGATTGAAGAAGCGTTGAAAGTAGCTGCGACCATCGCCAGCAAATCGATCCCGATGACCATGATGGTCAAGGAGAGCGTCAACCGCGCCTTCGAGGTCAACCTGGCCGAAGGCGTGCGTTTCGAACGCCGGGTGTTCCACGCCGCCTTCGCCACCGAAGACCAGAAGGAGGGCATGGCGGCGTTCATCGCCAAGCGCGAGGCGCAGTTCAAGAACCGCTGAGAGTTGCCGGGCGCAGCGTGCTGCGCCCGGACGCGGCATTTACAACGTCAGGAACCAGCACCGTGCCTGGGCCAGGGTGATAGGCCCGCGCTGAACGACGGTGCGTGAGCCGTTCGCCTCGACACGGTAGGGGCCGCGCTCGTAGCGTTGGCTGGCCAGCTTCAGGTGCCCGGCAGTGAAACTGTCCTTGGGCGTATCGGCAGCACTGTAGTGAAAGTGGGCATACCACAGTGGCCGGTTGTCATGCAGGATGACGTACTCGTCAAGGTAATCCCGGGGCCATTTGCGATTTTTCGCCAACAGTTTGCGCCGACCCAGGGCCTGGATCCTGACCTGTTGTTTGCCTAGCAGGTAGATCAGTTCATCCATGCTTGGCGACTGTACCAGTGCCGCCTGGGTCCGCAGCTTCGCCGCCGCCTGGTCAAGGTCGCCGGCCAGTTCATCCAGCTGACGAATCTGCAGCGCTGCATCGGCACCGTCCTCGGCCTGGTCCGTCAGGTTCAGACGGCTTAGCGCCTGCTCGATGGCTTGACCTTGAGCCTCGACAGGTCGCTTGCGCCGTTGCAGGATTTCCTCGAACTCGATCGGCAGATAGGTATCGGTGCGCAGCGCGCTCAACCGGCTGATTTCTTCCCTGGCCTGGGCCGCCAGACGGGCACCGTGGCTGATCAATGTACCCAACGATGCGGTCGTCGGCGCACTCTCGGCTACGGGCTGTGCGGGCAGTCCCGGTTCCACCGGTAACCAGGCGTCGCTGTTGGCATCTCTCTGGTAGGACGCCGACGTGGTTTGATCTTGCGGGTTGCGCACATCGACGATGTCGGCGTTGTCGGCCCGCGGCGTGCCGAGGACCAGCCCCTGATCCGCCGTCTCGATCAGGCCGGGTACCTGGTTGTGCAATTGGCGCACACTACTGTGTTCGAGCAGTGATTGTGGATACTCGTCAAGATCGGACTGGGTTTCGCGCAGCAACAATGCGGCATCGGAATTCAGCCGCTCCAGCACGCCTTGCGCTGCGGCTTCGGTCAGCAATGGCTTGAGGTTGCCAAGCTGGCGCAGGGCGGCACGGAAATGGTTGGCGATGGTGTCGAGCAGGCGTGCGCGTACTTCCGCCGGAGGCTCGGCGAGGTGATGCAGGCTCATGCGTTGAACCAGACCGTGTTCCAGGTTGCCCCAGCTGCGTTCGAGCCAGTAGTCGGCATCTTCGCTGGTGTCATCGTCCAGGCTCAGCCGCAGGCGGTTGTTCAGCAGTTCGCAGCGCAGGGTATGCCAGTAAAGCTTTGACCAGGGTTGGGGTTCGAACTGCTTGACCGAAAGCTCCAGCAGTTGAATCTCCGGATGCTGGGCGCTGGCCAGTTTGTGCAGCTCAAGCTGCACGCTGCTGAGTGTCAGGGTGTTGTCGATCATCTTGGCGATCAACGGTTCCATCTCGTCCATCAGGCGAATGTGTTCAGGTGGCGCACTCGCTTCCTGCTCTGGCGGGAGCTTGCCGTGGGTGCTGCGGACCAGCGCCTTGAAACGCTGGCGCAGTGGTTTGTGCAGGTTGTTGACCGTGGCAAGGATCGATTGAACGCAGCGTGCCCGGCCGCGCAACGCCTTGGCCCGAGCCAGCTTGTAACCCTTGAGTACGCGAATCTCATTGCGCTGCTCGAGCGTGTTCAGATGGTCCTCCCAGAATGTGGCGAACTGCTCCAGCTTGGTTACGTAGGCGTACAGGGTGAGGGCTGGAGTCTGGTCGTTGATGTGGTTGGTGACGAAGGTCTGGAAGTTGCGTTCCCGGGTTATCGCGCTGGCTTGCTGCTCCCGGAGGTTGTTGTCCAGTTCGAGGACCCTTTGCGGATCGTTGACCGACTTGAGCCGCTGGCGCAGAGGCATGCCTCCTTGCAGGCGCAAGCGCAGGTCGAGCGTCCAGCGCCCCGCCTCGTCCTTGCGCAGCCACGGGCCAAAACGCTCCGTACCGTCTGCGGCGACGATACGCGGCTGCTCCGTGAGTGGGTCGAGTACAACCTTGAATACCTGGCCAGTGGTCACGAACCACAGTGATTCATTGTGCAGGTGCAGCCCCATGAGCGCGCCATGAGGAATGGCACTCCCCAGGGTCGAGGCGTTCAGCGTTGAGGCCAACCCTTGCAAGTCGGCTTTCTGGGCGCTGGACAGGTGAAGACCTGGGCGCGACCAAGTGAAATCCAGATCGATATCCGCCAGTGGCGTAAATGGGGCAAGTGGCGTTGCTTGACCGGGCGACTGGGCCGGTTGGAGGGGCAGGCCCTTGCCCAACTGCGTGGTGATATCGTCGCGGCGCACGACATGTACCAGGATGATCATGGCGATGGTCAGGAGCAAATCGACAAATGCCAGTTGATGGTCCAGAGGGTCCTTGCCAGCATCGGTGGCGAGCAGATGCTGGGTACTTTCGACGGTCTGGATCAACCAGCCGATCCTGGCCACATTGCCCTGGAACAGTGGCAGTACGGTATTGAACAACAGCCAGCCGAGGGTCTTCCAACGGTTCCAGCGGGTTTGCGAGGTTGTCGTTGATTGACGCTGCGCCTGTTCGATCAGCTCACGGGCGCAGGCCTGGTAGATCAACGTGCCAGGTGCCTCTGCGGCCAGGGTGAAGGCCAGTGTGGCCGGCGCCGGGATCGTCTGGGGAGCGAAATCGGAACCCTGTCCAAAGCGCTGGATATGTGGCTGTAGGAAGCCACCCTTGGCATAGAGCGGGCGAACTTCCGGTGCCAGGCGATCGAGAATATCGTCTTGCAACGGCCCTTCGCTGCAGATCGCGTCGAACAGCGCAGTACGATTGTCAAACTCCTGCAGCGTCTGCGGGTGCAGTGGACGGTAGAGCATGCAGGGCCCTTGCCAGGGCTCGCGGGGTTCGATCAGCCAGGCATTGAGTACCGGGTCGGCAATAGCGCCGGGGCTGCGTATCAGCGCCAGCGGCCTGAGGACAGCGGCGTTGTGGTTGTCGGGGCTAAGGTCGGCATGATTGGCAAACACCCATTCCACGGCCTTGTAGCCGGCTTCGCTGATGGCCTTGTCCTGCAGCAGCAACTCCAGCGCGTGCATCGGCAATTGCACTTGCAACTGCGCAGTGAACAGGGCCTGGCGCCGCTGCTGCTGCCCGGGCTCGAGCAGCAGCTGGCGCAGTGTTTGCGGATAGCGGCTGCCAATGTCCAGTTCGCCTACCAGCGTGCGAATGTAGGTTTCGTTCATCCATTCAGGCAATCTGGCGCCACCGCTGTGCTCAACCATTACCCGACCCGGGGCTAGCAGACCAAGGTTGTCGATGGCCAGCTGCGCCAGTGAAAAGTGCACTACCGTGACAGTGCCATCGGTAATCACCGTGCCCTGGTTGCCGATGGCGGTTGCATCCACCCGATGGTTGATGATTTCAATTTCGCCAGCCTTGAAATCGACGTCTGCATGGTCGAGCGCCAATCGCTGGTCCAGCAGGCGGCACGCGTAAACCTCAACCGCTTCGATCCCTTCGCGCCAGGAAGTGCCCCGGCCGTCCAGGTTCAATTCAGCCAGCTTGCTCAGCAGCAGGCTGTAGCGCAGGGCGAGGTCCGAGCCGAGCAACCAGTCGGGCAACAAGGCTTTGATTTTTGCCTGGCGTACCAGCTCCTGGGCCGTGCACAGGTCGAGCATCGAGGTGACCTGGTCCAGCACGGTGCTCAGCGCCGTGGCATGTTGCTCTGTCCGGGCGTTGGCTGCGATGGTATCGATCAACCGCAATTGCTGTTGCAGGTAGCCGCGGGCCTGGGCTGCAAAAGCGCAACCGGGCGAGGGGCTGATGATCACCCGGGCGGGTGTGTGTTGCAGGTGTGCTGGCCAGTTCTGGCCAAGAAAGTCGAGAAACTGCCCATGGGATTTGAACGGCACCAGCGCACCGACCAGGGTGAAGAGGATCGCGGCGGTTTGTTGCGGGTCATTGTTGTACTGATCTTCGATCAGCAGGGCACTGGACAGGTCGGCATCCAGGACCAACACGCAGGACAGGTCGACCGCCACGCTCTGCACGCGTAGATGCGACAGGTTGCCGAAAGCAGCGCGGTCCTGCTGACAGGGGAATGCATCGACGATCCTGCTAGTGGCCGCCTGGCGGGTATCCAGGGTACCGGCCCGCAGGCCGAGATCGATCGAGTCTTTCATCAGTTTGTGCAGGTAGTTGCCATACCACTGCCAGGGTGTCTCACCGTGGGCGTTGCTTTCGCCCCAGAACGCAACCAGTGCTTGTTGGTACTGATCGAGGATCCACGGAGCGCATTCGTTGATCAGTTGCTCGACTGTGTGCAGGTCCAGGTCGAGTTGGCTGCTGCGATCCGCAAGAGGCAGGGGGCTGAGGTAGTCCTCGCCTTCGGTCAGGTTCAAGGTACGGCGCAGGCAGAACCGCTCGATCAGCACCTGCGGCACGCTGCGAATGTGTGCGTGGCGGCTCGTAGCCGGGCTGATCAGGTAGAGGCGCAGCGGGCTGTGGGCGATATCAAGGCCCCGGGCAACCCATTGCTCTATCAGCACTTCGCTGACGATTTCCAGCAGCGAGGGGCGACTGACAAAGCGTTTGGCGACGGCGCAACTCAAGGGGGCGCGGGAGGCTATCTGTTGATGCAGGGTCGGTGTGGTGTGGGTCATGGGAAGCGGCCAGCGAGTGAGAAACCGCCATCTAACGCTGCCGTGAACGATTCATGGCACTAATCGGATACCACCTGTTCGGGCTTGTACCAAAAGATGAGAACGCACCTGCCAAGGACGGATTCGCGCAACCGCCATGGCTGGCTAGCATCGCGCCATCTGTCTGTCGCTCCGACAGCTGTACAGCCACAAGAGGTCGCCATGATCTATTCACCCCCAGGCTCCGCGGATGCCCTGATCAGTTTCAAATCCCGCTACGGCAACTTTATCGGCGGCGAGTTTGTCGCCCCTGAGCAAGGCCAGTACTTCAGCAATAGCTCGCCGGTCAACGGTCAGCTGATTGCCGAGTTTCCGCGCTCCACGGCGCTGGACATCGACCGGGCCCTGGATGCGGCCCATGCCGCTGCCGACGCCTGGGGCCGCACTTCGGTACAGGCGCGTGCCTTGATCCTGTTGAAAATTGCCGATCGTATCGAACACAACCTCGAACGGCTGGCCATCAGCGAAACCTGGGACAACGGCAAGGCCATCCGCGAAACCCTCAACGCCGACGTGCCCCTGGCGGCCGACCACTTTCGTTACTTCGCCGGCTGCATCCGCGCCCAGGAAGGCAGCACCGCAGAGATCGACGAGAACACTGCCGCTTATCACTTTCATGAGCCGCTGGGCGTGGTCGGGCAGATCATTCCGTGGAATTTCCCGTTGTTGATGGCCGCGTGGAAGTTGGCCCCGGCACTGGCCGCAGGCAACTGCGTGGTGCTCAAACCGGCGGAGCAGACCCCGCTGTCGATTACCATCTTCGCCGAGCTGGTCGCAGACTTGCTGCCACCTGGCGTGCTGAACATCGTCCACGGTTTTGGCCGCGAAGCCGGTGAGGCCCTGGCCACCAGCAAGCGCATCGCCAAGATCGCCTTCACCGGCTCCACGCCGGTGGGTTCGCATATCATGAAATGCGCCGCCGAGAACATCATCCCGTCCACCGTGGAACTGGGCGGCAAGTCGCCGAACATCTTCTTCGAAGACATCATGCAGGCTGAGCCCGCCTTCATCGAAAAAGCTGCCGAAGGCCTGGTGCTGGCGTTCTTCAACCAAGGCGAGGTGTGCACCTGCCCGTCGCGGGCATTGATCCAGGAGTCGATCTACGAGCCGTTCATGGCCCAGGTCATGAAAAAGATCGCCCAGATCAAGCGTGGCAATCCGCTGGACACCGAGACCATGGTCGGTGCCCAGGCCTCTGAGCAGCAATTCGACAAGATCCTTTCCTACCTGCAGATCGCTCGCGAAGAGGGCGCCCAGGTGCTGGCCGGCGGTGACTGTGAGCGTCTGGGCGGGGACCTTGCCAGTGGCTATTACATCCAGCCGACCCTGCTCAAGGGCCATAACCAGATGCGTGTGTTCCAGGAAGAAATCTTCGGCCCGGTGGTCGGCGTGACCACCTTCAAGGACGAAGCCGAGGCCCTGGCGATTGCCAACGACACCGAGTTTGGCCTTGGTGCCGGGGTCTGGACCCGTGACATCAACCGCGCCTACCGCATGGGCCGTGGCATCAAGGCCGGGCGTGTGTGGACCAACTGCTATCACCTGTACCCGGCCCATGCCGCGTTCGGTGGCTACAAGAAATCCGGGGTCGGCCGCGAGACCCACAAGATGATGCTCGACCACTACCAGCAGACCAAGAACCTGCTGGTGAGTTACGACGTCAACCCGCTGGGGTTCTTCTGACGGCCTGCTGCAAGAACCGCTCCCAAAGTAGCATTCGAACCGCACCGGCAACGGTGTATTAATAGAGGCACCGCAATCCTGTGGTGCCAGAAGAGGATGGACCTATGTGGAAAAAGCCTGCGTTCACTGATCTGCGTATCGGTTTTGAAGTGACCATGTACTTCGCCAACCGCTGATCCCTCTTGCGCCGGTCGCTGCTTGCAGCGCTCGGCGCTTGTGTTTCTGCCCGCCGATGGTCTGATTGCAATCGAAGCGGGATGCTTTAGGCTGGCGCTATTACAACAAGAACAGAGGCGTCCCATGAGCCCGAAGTTGAGCCAGTTGCGCAAGTTCGTCTCCCCGGAAATCATCTTTGGCGCCGGTTGCCGCCACCATGTCGCCAACTACGCCAAGACCTTTGGTGCGCGCAAGGTGCTGCTGGTCAGCGACCCCGGCGTGATCGCTGCCGGCTGGGTCGGCGACATCGAAGCGAGCCTGCAAGGCCAGGGTATCGATTACTGCCTGTACACCGAGGTGTCGCCCAACCCTCGGGTTGAAGAGGTCATGGCCGGCGCCGAGCGCTACCGCAGCGAACAGTGCGATGTGATCGTCGCCGTTGGCGGTGGCAGCCCCATGGATTGCGCCAAGGGTATCGGCATCGTGGTTGCCCATGGCCGGCACATTCTCGAGTTCGAAGGGGTCGATACCATCCGCGTGCCGAGCCCGCCGCTGATCCTGATCCCGACTACCGCCGGCACCTCCGCCGACGTGTCCCAGTTCGTGATCATCTCCAACCAGCAGGAGCGCATGAAATTTTCCATCGTCAGCAAGGCGGTAGTGCCGGATGTGTCGCTGATCGACCCGCAAACCACCCTGAGCATGGACCCGTTCCTCTCCGCCTGTACCGGCATCGATGCCCTGGTGCATGCCATCGAGGCGTTCGTCTCCACCGGCCATGGGCCGCTGACCGATCCCCATGCGCTGGAGGCCATGCGCCTGATCAATGGCAACCTGGTGCAGATGATCGCCAACCCGGCCGACATCGTCCTGCGCGAGAAGATCATGCTCGGCAGCATGCAGGCAGGCCTGGCGTTCTCCAACGCGATTCTCGGTGCCGTGCACGCCATGTCCCACAGCCTCGGGGGCTTTCTCGACTTGCCCCACGGGCTGTGCAACGCAGTGCTGGTCGAGCATGTCGTGGCGTTCAATTACAGCGCCGCGCCCGAGCGCTTCAAGATGATTGCGCAAACCCTGGGTATCGATTGCCGGGGCCTGAGCCACAAACAGATCAGCCAGCGCCTGGTCGAGCACCTGATCGACCTCAAGCGTGCCGTGGGCTTTCACGAAACCCTCGGCCTGCATGGCGTCGGCATGACCGACATCCCGTTTTTGTCCCAGCACGCCATGGATGACCCGTGCATCCTGACCAACCCGCGCAGCTCCAGCCAGCGCGACGTCGAGGTGGTGTATGGCGAGGCCCTCTGAGCCGGCGGGTGACGCCCTGGCCGGGTTGCTGGGGCTGAGCAACCACACCGTACGCAAGAGTCATTACCCGGAACTGGCGGTGCGCCTCGAAGAGCTGGAGGCCGAGCGCAATCGTTACAAGTGGCTGTTCGAGCATGCGGTACATGGCATCTTTCAGGCCAGCCTCGAGGATGGCATGCGTGCGGCCAACCCGGCACTGGCGCGCATGCTGGGTTACCCGGACGCCCAGGCTCTGGTGTTGTCGCGCAACGACCTGGCCAGCCATCTGTTCGCCGGCGGCCAGGACGAGCTGCTGGCCATCGCCCAGGTGCTGCAGCGCGAGCAGGCGCTGATCGGCTACGAGACCCAGTTGCGCCGGCGTGACGGCAGCCATATCGACGTGCTGATGAACCTGTTGCTGCGTCCCGACGAAGAAGGCGTTGTCGAGGGTTTTGTCGCCGATATCACCGAACGCAAGCTGGCCCAGGCGCGTCTGCAGCAACTCAACGATCAGCTCGAACAGCGGGTTGCCGAACGCACCAATGAGCTGATCGAAGCGCGCGACGCCGCCCAGGCGGCCAACCGCAGCAAGGACAAGTACCTGGCAGCGGCCAGCCATGATCTGTTGCAGCCGCTCAACGCTGCGCGACTGCTGATCTCGACCCTGCGCGAGCGGCAATTGCCCGCGGGTGAGCAGCAACTGGTCGAGCGCGCGCACCAGGCCCTGGAGGGCGCCGAGGATCTGCTCACCGACCTGCTGGATATTTCGCGGCTGGATCAGGCTGCGATCAAGCCAGACCTTGACCTGTACCGCCTGGATGAGGTGCTGGCGCCGTTGGCCTCGGAATTCCAGCCGGTAGCCGAAGCGGCCGGGCTGAGCCTGCGGGTGCGCAGCGGTCGCCTGGCGGTACGCACCGACCTGCGCCTGCTTACGCGAATTCTGCGTAACTTCCTCAGCAATGCCTGCCGCTACACCGGGCACGGGCGCATTTTACTCGGCGCGCGGCGCCGTGGTGACAGTGTGCGCCTGGAAGTCTGGGACAGCGGCCGGGGGATTGCCGAAGACCGTCTTGAGTCGATCTTTCTTGAATTCAACCAGTTGGACGTTGGCCGCGCCGCTGACCGCAAAGGCGTCGGGCTGGGGTTGGCGATTGTCGAGCGGATTGCCCGCATCCTTGATTACCCGGTGCAGGTCCGCTCATGGCCGGGGCGCGGCTCGGTGTTCAGCATCGACGTGCCGCTGTCGAATGAGCGGCCCAGTGAGATGCCGCTGTCGACGCTGGCGCTGCCCAGTGTCGGTGATCCGTTGCCCGGGCGCCGCTTGTTGGTGCTGGACAATGAACTGAGCATCCAGCACAGCATGGCGGCGTTGCTGCAGCAGTGGGGCTGTGAAGTGCTGACCGCCTGTGACTATGCCGACGCCCTGGTGGTGCTTGAGGGGCAGGCGCCGGAGCTGATTCTTGCCGACTACCACCTTGATCATGGGGTAACTGGTTGTGAGGTGGTGCGGGATTTACGCCGGCATTTCGCCCAGAGCATCTTTGCCGTGATGATCACTGCCGATCGCAGCGACCAGAGCCGCCGGGCCATGCAGCGCCTGGGCGCACCCTTGCTGAACAAACCGGTGAAGCCCGGAAAGTTGCGCGCGGTGTTGAGCCAATTGCTCGGTTGAGAGGATCTTTGTTACAAGGTTTTTGTCGGAGAATGACCGTTTGTCCCCGGGAAAGCGCCTGCGCCGTGGTTTTTTTGTTATAAACCAGCGCCGGGGGAGGGCCTGTAGGGCCTTTTCGGTCAATTCCACCGTCATTTCTGTTGCCCAGTGTGAATCTCGGCCGTAGACTGCCGCCCCCTGTAAATTGAGTGCCGGATGGTGCTTGAAGAATTCCGCTGCTGGCGAGCTGTTCGCCAGGAGCACCCGATTCGCCTTAATGCACGTATTTTTTATAGAGAAATCAATGACAAAGGAAAAGTTGCTGGCCATGCCGGCCGATGACTACATGAACGCTGAGCAATTGGCTTTCTTCACCGAGCTGCTGCAGTCGATGAAGGTCGAGATCCATGAGCGCATCGAGCAAAGCCGTGTAACCATCGAAAGCCTGGACACGCCTGCCGATCCTGCCGACGCCGCCTCGGTCGAAGAAGAGCGCCACTGGTTGGTCAACACCATCGACCGTGATCAGCGTCTGCTGCCTCAGCTGGAAATGGCCCTGGGCCGGATTGCAGACGAAAGCTTCGGCTGGTGCGACGACAGCGGCGAGCCGATCGGCCTCAAGCGTCTGCTGATCAGCCCGACCACCAAGTACTGCATCGAAGCCCAAGAGCGTCACGAGCAGATCGACAAGCACCAGCGCCAGGCTTAACCCGCGCAGGTGTCACAGCAACCCCCCGAAGAGCGATCTTCGGGGGTTTTGTTTTTCTTGCCCTGTATCAAAGGCACCGGTCTTACACCCAAGGAAGCATGGCTAATGGCCTAATAGTGGCGTTTAATGGCCGCACAACAAGACGTGCTGCGATGGAGCCAAAACATGATGCGAGAAGGATCTCTGCCTGGCGCCGTGGTCGAAGGGCAAGCTACGCCGTTCGCCGTTGCGCCGTGGTCAGACACGGTTTTGCAGAGCCTGGTACTGGCAGGGTTGCTGGCGGCCATGGCGTTTGCCGGGCTGTCGTTTTACCTCGGCCTGCCGCTGGCCCTGCTGGCGTTGTGGTTGCCGCGCCTGCGCAAGGTCGCGGTTGCCGCGCAGGAAACCCGTGAGCCGCTGGCCGAGCTGACTCGCGACCTGTCGCGCACCACCAGCCACAATGCCCTGTCGGCCGCCGGGGTGGCGTTCTCGGTGCAACAGCTGGCAGACAAGCTGCAGTCGCAACTGGACTGCGCAGCGCAAATCGTCAGCAGCGCCGAAGTGATGATCGGCACCGAGAAGGCCACCTCGCAGTTGAGCCAGCAGGCCCTGGTCGCTGCCCGCAGCGCCCATCAAAGCAGCGCCGCCGGGCGCACGGTACTGGCCGAGTCGATCCAGCGCATGCATCACCTGAGTGCGCGGGCTACCGCTAGCCGCGAACTGATCGAGGCGCTGCACCTGCGCAGCGAGGATATCGCCAGGGTCACCCTGGTGATTCAGACCATCGCCAGCCAGACCAACCTGCTGGCCCTCAACGCGGCGATCGAAGCAGCCAGGGCGGGTGATCACGGGCGCGGCTTTGCCGTGGTTGCCGATGAGGTGCGGGGCCTGGCCGGGCGTACCGCCAGCGCCACCGAGGAAGTCGGGCAGATGGTCGCCGATATCCAGCAGCGTACGGCGCAGGTGGTCGGGCAGATCCGCGAGCTGTCAGATGACCTGCACAGCGGCGTGGACCAGGTCGAACACACGGGCGAGCAACTGGACAGCATTGCCGGGCTGGCCGCCGGGGTCGAGCAGCAGATCGGCGAGATCGCCGAGGGTACCGAAACCAATCGATTGCAACTGGACAGCCTGTTCGAGGCGGTGGCGCGCATGCGCAGCGACCTGCAGGTCAGCGACCAGCAAACCCGGCGACTGGCCCAGGCCGCCGTACAACTGGAAGGGCAGGCCGAAAGCATCAGTGAGCGCCTGGCGGAGGTTGGCCTGGACGACTATCACCAGCGCGTTTATGACCTGGCCCGTCAAGGCGCACAGCAGATTGCCGAACAGTTCGAGAACGATATCGCCCAGGGGCGCATCAGCCTTGAGGACTTGTTCGACCGCCACTACCAGCAACTGCCGGGTACTTCGCCAGCACGTTTTCGCACCCGTTTCGACCCGTACACCGACCAGGTCCTGCCGCCGATCCAGGAGCCGCTGCTCAAGCAGCATGAAGGCCTGGTGTTCGCCATTGCCTGCACCCAGCAAGGTTATGTCCCTACCCACAACAATGCCTTCAATCAGCCGTTGACCGGTGACCAGGCCATCGATACTGCGCACAACCGCAGCAAGCGCAAGTTCGACGACCGTACTGGTATTCGCTGCGGCAGCCATCAACAGGCGGTGTTGTTGCAAACCTATACCCGCGATACGGGCGAGCTGATGCACGACCTGTCAGTGCCGATCCATGTGCAGGGCAGGCATTGGGGTGGTTTGCGTCTGGGCTACCGACCGCAGCAGGATTGACCGGGCTTTGTTACCGGCAATGTAAAACAGCTATGCCGGGGATAGCTTTTTCCGTAGGCGGTCAGGACTTATCATACGCATATCGTTAGGTTGCTAATAAATTCCGGAGGGAATGATGAATAGCCAAGTCGATGTAGCGGTGATGATTGGTAGCGGCGTGCCTGCCTCGCTGCAGGTGCTGGGCAAGCGCGTGTGCTGGGTGGTACTGGACAACGGCGAGCGGCGTGGCACAGCCTTCGCCACCCGTACTGAAGCCCAGGAGTGTCAGGCTGCCTGGCTGGAACAGTTGCACGGGGTTGACCGGCCCGCCGTTGCGCGTCGGGCCGGTTAAGCCCGGGTCAATTCTCCAGGTAACGGGCCAGGGCGCAGGCTTCGGTATGCTCGCAGCGAAAGCCCTTCACCCGCCCGGTAGCTTGCTCGGTGATATGAAAGAAACCGATACCAGCTGGCACTACCACAAAGCGCGGCATGCTGTTGAGCGAGTGAGCGGCATATTCTATGTAGGAAATGCCTTTAGGCTCTCGACGGAATTCGGTGTTTTCGTGCATATTCGCTTCCCTGTGTGCAGTGGATGATTTCCAGGAGCCCGTCCTGCTGAAGGGCTTGCTTTCATCTATCGCACTTTTGTTGCGATAGTGCTGTCAGAAAAGGCTTCTCCGTTTTAGGAAATCTGCTGAAAATCTGCAAACTGATAAAAGCTTGCAGCAATGGGTAAACATTCCTGCGGGTTGCTTTGCCAGTCTGCACAGACTTTTCGTGCACAAATCCACTAGTCTTTCAGACTTCGAATTGAAGTACCGCTGCCTTGCGGCTGCCTCGCGGCCCGCTGGGGGAGCGGCGTGTAATCGGTTTTTGAGGAATTCTTCTTTGGCAGTCAGCAATCTGGATACCCATGCCCTGTTTGTTCTGGGCGACCTCAGGGCAAAACTGGTCAAACAGTTTCAATCGCGTTTTGTTTATGTCACCGAACAGAACGCGGAAGGCCTGTACATGGCCGAGATCGATACTGAAACCGCATTGGTGGTGGACGACAAACAGCGTCTGGAACTCAAGGTCGGCGATCATTTTCGTGCCGCAGTATTGCCCAGTCGCGAAGGTGGCAAGCTGGAAATCCGATTTCGCGAAATCAAGCTGACTGTTTATGGCCTGGGTGACTACGCCTTCGTTTCGGTGGCTGAAGGCGAAGGCATTGTCTTCAAGGAAGGCCAGGGCGTGGTGCTGGTGTTCGCCGCCCACGAGCAGTTGCAGGAAGGTCTGAGCAAGACTCTCAAGGCCGTGACCCGCAAGGTTGCCAAATGGCAGAAGGGTGAACTGACCACCTTCAAGGCCAGCGAGTGAGCGTAGCCGCCGAGCGCGTTGGCCGCGCTGACTTTCATGCCCGGCACCAGGCGCAGGCTCGCGCCTTGGCCGAGGAGTGGCTTGCCGAGCGCCCACGCCTGCAGGCGGCGTGGTTCGACTGGGTCGCCACCCAGCTCTACACCCTCAGCCCGCCCGAGTACGCGGCTATGGTCCGCCGTGAGCTGCAGCAGCTCAGCGGCTGATTTCAGTTGCCGCGATCGCGGCCACTGCTGACTTCTTCAGGTACGTCATCACCGGCCATGCGCTTGCGAAACAATGCAGCACGGGCCAGCAGCAGGGTGGTGACCGGCACGGTGATCGACAGCAGGATCGGGATCAGCCAGGCATGCAGCACCGGCGACTCCTTGAGCATCGAGAAGTACAGGATCGAGGCCAGGGCGACGCACCAGGCACCCAGTGTCGATGCCAGGGCCGGCGGGTGCATGCGCTGAAAGAAGTCCTTCAGGCGAATCAGGCCGACAGCGCCGCTCAGGGCGAACAGGCTGCTCAGCAGCAGCAACACGGCCACCAGCAGTTCTACCCAGAACGGCAGTTCATTGGCATTGATCATTCGATCACCTCGCCACGCAGGAGGAATTTGGCCAGGGCGAAGGAGCCGACAAAGCCGAACAGCGCGATCAGCAGTGCGCCTTCGAAATAGGTGTCACTGGCGTAACGGATACCCAGCACCAGCATCATCAGCATGGCCAGGATGTACAGGTAATCCAGCGCCAGTACCCGGTCCTGCGCCGAAGGGCCGCGAAACAGCCGCCACAGGGTCAGGGCCATGGCCAGGGCAAAGATGAACAGGCTGGCGAGAATGGCATTGGCAAGCAGGCCAGTCATTCGAAGATCTCCATCAGCGGGCGTTCATAGGTGTGCTTGAAGTGCTCGATGAATCCGGCCTCGTCGTCCAGGTCGAACACGTGCAGCAGGAGGACGCTGCGGTCCAGCGCCAGTTCCGACCAGATGGTCCCGGGGACCACCGTGGTGATCATCGACAGGGCCGCCAGGCCATGGGCGTCACGCAGCTCCAGGGGAATATGCACGAAGCGTGAGCGCGGCGCACGGCGCTTGGCCGACCACACGCCACGGGCGACCTGCAGGTTGGACACCAGCACGTCGACGCCAACCCTCAGAATCAAGCGAACGATGGTGCCCGGGCGGCGAATGCGCACCGCCAGCGGTCGCAACGGTGCCATCAGTAGCGGCGCGACGATGCCCAGCAAGGCGCCCAGCAGCAGGTTGCCGGGGCTGACCGACAGGTTCAGCAGCAGCCACAGCAGCCACAGCGACAGGGACAGCAACGGGGCGGGGAACAAGCGCTTCATGGCTGCACCTCGGTGCCGGCAGCCAGGCTGGTGGGCCCAGGCACTGGGCGGGTGCCGAGCACGGCACTGACGTATTGCTCTGGGTCCTGCAGGCTGGCAGCGGTGTCCTGGGTGTAGCGCAGCAGCGGCTCGGCGCGCAGGCTGAGCACTACGCACAAGCCCAGCAGCACCACGATGGGGATGCATTCAAAACGGCGCAGCAGTGGCGATGGGCGCTCCTGCGGGGTCCAGAAGCGCTGGATGCCGACGCGGGTCAGGGCGATCAGCGAGGCCATGCCGGAGAGCACCAGCAACGCCACCAATATCCAGCCCGAGACGCTCAGCGGCTGCTCCGGCGCCACACCCAGCCCTTGCGGGTTGAACAGCGCGCTGATCAGGCTGAGCTTGCCGATAAAGCCCGACAGCGGCGGCATGCCGATGATCAGCAGGGCACAGGCGATAAAGCTCAAGCCGAGGAAGGCCATGGTCCAGGGGATGACCTGGCCGATCACCGCCTTCTGTTCGTCATCGAGGTTGATGCCTTTGGGCGGGTGCAGCGACTCCAAGGGCGAGGGCAGGCCGTCACCTTCATCGTCCAGGGGGATTTCGTTGGCCGAGCGCGAGCGCTCGATCAGTTCGGCCAGCAGGAACAGTGCACACAGCGCCAGGGTCGAGCTGACCAGGTAGAACAGCGCGGCGGCGGTCAGGGTGGCCTGACCGAAGCCGATGGCCGCCAGCAGGGTGCCTGCCGAGACCAGGATGCTCAGGCTGGCCATGCGCTCCAGGCGCTGCGCGGCGAGTATCGACACGGCCGCGCAGCCCAGGGTGGCCAGGCCGCCGTAGATCAGCCATTCGCCGCCAAAGAACGCCGAAGCGCCAGCCTGGCCGGAGAACAGCAAGGTCCACAAACGCAGCACGGTATAGAAACCGACCTTGGTCATGATCGCGAACAGCGCGGCCACCGGTGCGCTGGCCGAGGAGTAGGCCGGCACCAGCCAGAAGTTCAGTGGCCAGATCCCGGCCTTGGCCAGGAACGCCGTGGCCAGGATCGCCGCACCGGCGTGCAGCAGGCCGCGATCGGCCTCCGGTACCAGCGGGATCTTCAGCGCAAGGTCGGCCATGTTCAGGGTGCCGGTGACACCGTAGAGCATCGCCGCGCCAATCAGGAACAGTGACGAGGCCAGCAGGTTGATGGCGATGTAATGCAGGCCGGCCTTGACCCGTGCGCGCCCTGAGCCATGCAGGATCAGGCCGTAGGAGGCGGCCAGCAGGACTTCGAAGAACACGAACAGGTTGAACAGGTCGGCGGTGAGGAAGGCGCCATACAGGCCCATCAGCTGGATCTGGAACAGCGCGTGGAAGCTGGCGCCGGCGCGGTCCCAGCGGGCCATGGCGAACACCAGGGCGCTGACCCCGACGATGCCGGTCAGCACCAACATCAAGGCCGAAAGGCGGTCGACCACCAGCACGATACCGAAGGGCGCTGGCCAGTTGCCGGGCAGGTACACGCCAATCGAGCTGGCTTGCCCCTGGCCCTGCACCCACAGCAGCAGGGTGATGGCGATGCCCAGCCCGAGCAGGCTGGAGATCAGGTTGATCCGCGCCTTGAGCGGCCGGCGTTTTTCCCCGAGCAGCAACATCAGCGCTGCGGTCAGCAGCGGCAACAGGATGGGTGCGACAATCAGTTGGTTCATCGCACTCATTCGTTAGGCTCCCGGCCATCGACATGGTCGGTCCCGGTCAGGCCGCGGGAAGCCAGCAGCACCACCAGGAACAGTGCGGTCATGGCGAAACTGATGACGATCGCGGTGAGCACCAGGGCCTGGGGCAGTGGGTCGGTGTAGTTGAGCAGGTCCTGGGGCACGCCGTCCTTGATGATCGGCTCCTTGCCGATGAACAGGCTGCCCATGCTGAAGATGAACAGGTTGACCCCGTACGACAGCAAGCACAGGCCCATCACCACCTGGAAGGTCCGTGGCCGCAGGATCAGCCAGACCCCGGAGGCGGCGAGCACGCCAATGGCGATTGCAATGACTTCTTCCATCAGGCGGCTCCTGCTTGAGTGGGTTTCGCTTGGCTGCCCGGGCGATGACCGCGCACCGACTGGTGAGCCAGCGCGGTGAGGATCAGCAGGGTCGATCCGACCACCACGGTGAACACGCCGATATCAAAGAACAGCGCACTGGCCAGGTGGGTGTCGCCCAGCAACGGCAAATGCAGGTGCGCGGTATGGGTGGTAAGGAACGGGTAGCCCAGCAGCATCGCACCGACTCCGGTCAGGGTCGCGCAGAGCAGGCCGGTGCCCATCCAGCGCAGCGGTCGCAGGCTCATCTGGGCCTCGACCCATTGGGTGCCGGCCACCATGTACTGGAGGATGAACGCCACCGACATCACCAGGCCGGCAACGAAGCCGCCGCCTGGTTGGTTGTGACCGCGCATGAACAGGTACATCGACACCACCAGGGCAATCGGCAGCAGCAGGCGCACCAGCGCCGCCGGCACCATCATGAAGCCCAGCGCGGTGTCGGCCGCGTGGCGCGGGTTGACCAGGTCGGTGACCACGTCCGGCGCCAGCAGGCGCTGCTGGGCCGGCAACTGCATGCTCTCCTTGGGCGGGCGGAAGCGCCGCAGCAGGGCGAACACTGCCAGGGCCACGGCCACCAGCACGGTGATCTCGCCCAGGGTGTCGAAGCCGCGGAAGTCCACCAGCATGACGTTGACCACGTTGCTGCCGCCGCCTTCGGGCAGGGCCCGGCTCAGGTAGAACGAAGAGATGTCGTTGGGAGTCGGGCGGGTGAGCATGGCATAGGACAGCAGCGCCATGCCGCCACCCACGCCGACCGCCAGCAGCAGGTCGCGCAGGCGGCGCAGGCGCGCGCGCTCCTGAGTGCCTGGCAGCGGCGAGACGCCCTCGATCCGCCGTGGCAGCCAGCGCAGGCCAAGCAGGATCAGAACCGTGGTGACCACCTCGACTACCAGTTGGGTCAGGGCCAGGTCCGGTGCCGAGAACCAGACGAACGTAATGCAGGTCATCAGCCCGCAGACACTGACCATGGTCAGCGCCGCCAGACGGTGATATTTGGCCTGCCAGGCGGCGCCCAGGGCGCAGGCAATGGCGATCAGCCAGAGCATCACAAACACCCCGGAACCCGGAATCTTCGGCCGGTCACCCCAGCTCAGACCGCTGTGCAGCATGGGCAGCAGGCCGGCCAGAAGGGCGATCAGCACCAACATGAACAGCTGCTTCTGCAGGCGCCGGGTGGTGAACACTCGCTCGAAGCGCCGGGCCGTGCGCATGATCAGCACCTGGCCGTGTTCGAACAGGCGCTTGCCATTGAAGCGCTCGATCAGTGGCGGCGACGGGAAGCGCCCGAGCTTGAGCTGATTGCGCAGCAGCAGGTAAAGGATGATGCCGCCACTCATGGCGATCAGGCTCATGATCAACGGGGCGTTCCAGCCGTGCCAGATCGCCAGGCTGTATTCGGGCAGGGTGCCGCCCACCACGGGCAATGCGGCGGCGGCCAGCAGCGGGCCGACCGACTGCGCCGGGAAGATACCGACCACCAGGCAGGTCATCACCAGCAACTCGACTGGTGCACGCATCCAGCGTGGCGGCTCGTGGGGGGGGTGCGGCAAATCGGTGGCCGGTGGGCCGAAGAACACGTCGACGGTAAAGCGCAAGGCATAGGCGACACTGAAGGTGCCGGCAAGGGTGGCAATCACCGGCAGGGCCGCTTCGACCCAGGCGGTGGAGCTGATGAACACGGTTTCGGCGAAGAACATCTCTTTGGACAGGAAGCCGTTCATCAACGGTACCCCGGCCATCGATGCGCTGGCCACCATGGCCAGGGTCGCAGTGAAGGGGATGAGCCGGAACAACCCGCTGAGACGGCGAATGTCACGGGTGCCGCTTTCGTGGTCGATGATCCCCGCGGCCATGAACAGCGAGGCCTTGAAGGTAGCATGGTTGAGGATGTGAAACACCGCCGCGACCGCCGCCAACGGGCTGTTCAGGCCCAGCAGCAGGGTAATCAGGCCCAGGTGGCTGATGGTCGAGTAGGCCAGCAGACCCTTGAGGTCGTTCTGGAACATGGCTGCAAAGGCGCCGAGCAGCAGGGTGGCGGCGCCGGCGCCGCTGACGATCCAGAACCATTCCTCGGTGCCGGAAAGCGATGGCCAGAGCCGCGCCAGCAGAAACACCCCGGCCTTGACCATGGTTGCCGAGTGCAGGTAAGCCGAGACTGGGGTCGGCGCCGCCATGGCATGGGGCAGCCAGAAGTGGAAGGGGAATTGCGCGCTTTTGCTCAGCGCGCCAAGCAGGATCAGGGGTAGCAGGATGGGATAGAGGGCATGGTTGCGAATCTGCTCACCGGCAGCGAGGACCTTGTCCAGGTCGTAGCTGCCGACCACATGGCCGAGCAGCAGTACCCCCGCCAGCAGGCATAGCCCGCCCGCTCCGGTGACCATCAGGGCCATGTAGGCGCCGCGACGGGCATCGGCACGGTGATGCCAGTAGCCGATCAGCAGGAACGAGAACAGGCTGGTCAGTTCCCAGAAGAACACGATCTGGATCAGGTTGCCGGAAATCACCAGGCCGAGCATGGCGCCCATGAACGCCAGGAAGAAGGCAAAGAAGCGCGGCACCGGGTCTTGCGGTGACATGTAGTAGCGCGCGTAAAGCGACACCAGGGTACCGATGCCCAGCACCAGCAAGGAGAACAGCCAGGCGAAGCCGTCCATGCGCAGGACCAGGTTCAGGCCCAGGCTTGGCAGCCACAGGAATTCTTCACGGATCACACCGCCATGGGCGATCTGCGGGTACATCAAAGCGACCTGGACAGTGCCCACCAGGGCGACCAGTCCGGCCAGCAGCGATTCGCTGTTGCGTGCGTTGTGCGGCAAGACAGCCGCCAGGCAGCTGCCGACAAACGGCAGAAGCAGTAGCACTATCAAGGACATAGATTTCTAATCTGCAGGAGTTTGTAAGGGATCATACGTGGCGACTGGTCGATCACCAACCCGCAAGCTGTCGCAGAATCCTACAAGAGCGCTGTATCAATCCTTTTTTTTATAACAGTTTTTTTCAAAGGATAGACGGCATTTGCCGATCAGAGACCCGCCTCACGTTCTTCGCCGTCAACCTCCAGCGACTGCTCTTCGCCACGGCGACGAATCTTCAGTTCACTGACCACCACGGCGACGACGATCAGCACGGCACCGAGCAAGGCCACGCCCGGCAGGCGTTCGCCAGCGATGCGTCCGACGATGCCGGCCCACACCGGTTCACCGGCGTAGATCAGGGTAGCGCGGGTTGGCGAGACCGATTTCTGCGCCCAGTTCATCGCCACCTGGATCACCGCGCTCATCGCCCCCAGGCCCAAGGCGCTGAGCAGCAACAGCCAGGAAAAGTCCGGCAGGCGTTCTTGAGTGGGCACCACCATCATGAACGACAGTGCCGAGGCGGTGGCCAGTTGCACCACGGTCACGCGGCGCACGTCCACTTGGCCGGCATAGCGGCTGATCAGGATAATTTCTGCGGCGATGGCCACGGCGCTGACCAGGGTGGCGATTTCGCCGGGGCTGAACTGCAACGAACCACCACCGGGGCCTGCCAGCAGCATCAGCCCGGCAAACGCCAGGCAAATTCCCAGGCTCGGCATCAGGCCCGGGCGACGGCCCAGCACCAGCCATTGCAGCAACGGCACGAAGGGCACATACAGGGCGGTGATAAACGCCGACTGGCTGCTGCTGATGGTTTGCAGGCCAACCGTTTGCAGGCCGTAGCCGAGCATGATCGACACGCCGATCAACACCCCGGCCTTGAGTTCGGTGGCGGTCAGCCCCGGCAGCGAACGGGCTGTGACCAGGCCGACGAACAATGCTGCGGCGGCGAAGCGCAGGCCGACGAAAAACATCGGCCCACTGACCTTCATCACGTTATGCACCAGCAAAAAGGTGCCGCCCCAGAGCATGGTGATAAACACCAGCACCAGTTCAGCCTTGCTCAGCCGGAAGGAAACGGGGGGGCGGTCAGCAGCGTTGGTTGGAGTCATGGCCTTGCACACGGAAGAGGGTCGACGCACAATTGCGGCGAAAGTGGGCAGTATACTGCGCAACCCCTATTGATGAGCAATATAGTGCACAAAGATTCCAGTCAACGCGCGTCGGTGCTTCAGCACGTCAGCCAGAACATTCGCCGCCTGCGCCATGCCGCCGAATTGAGCCAGAGTGCCTTGGCAGAAAAGTCCGGAGTCAGCCGGCGCATGCTGGTGGCCATCGAGGCCGGCGAAAAGAATGTCAGCCTGACCACCCTCGACCTGATCGCCGAAGCCCTGGAAGTGGCCTTCAGCGATCTGATCAAAGCGCCAGACAACCGCGACCCGAGCCGGATCAACGAACTGGCCTGGACCGGTGTGCATCCCGGCAGCAAGGCGGTACTGCTGGCAAGCTCCGCCGCCACCCGTGAAGTCGAGCTCTGGGAATGGCGCCTGGAGCCGGGTGAAGTCTACCCCTGCGAGCCCGATGCCGATGGCTGGAGCGAGCAGTTGTTCGTGTTCAAAGGCTGCCTGACCCTGGAGGTCGAGGGGCACCGACACCTGCTCAACGCCGGCGAGTTCTTCACCTTTGCCAGCAACCGCCGCTACGCCTATCGCAACGACGGCCAAGTGGCGACCCGCTTCGTGCGCAATGTGGTGATTTGAGCACGTGGCGGGTCACTGCATTTAACGCAGGGCGGCGGTCAGATAGTCCTCGGTGCAAATCACCTGGGCGTAAGCGAAGGCCAGCGACGCCATATAGGCTGCATGCACCTGCGCCGCCGGTACCGTAACACCGTTGAACTCCAGGGCGCGGGTCGCGCAGGCATCGTGAATCACCGTCACGCCATATCCGTAATCGGCAGCTGCGCGGCTGACGGCATCGATGCACATGTGGCTCATGCTGCCGATCACTGTGATGTCGCTGATTTGCCCGTCATCCAGCAGTTGCTTGAGCTCGGTTCCCAAAAATGCATTGACCTTGTGCTTGAGGACCACTGGCTCACCGGCGTGGTTGGCCGCCTTGGGGTGAATCTGCGCACCTGGCGAGCCTGGGGTGAAGAACGGTGCATCGCTGGACTCGAACTCATGGCGCACATGCACCACCAGGTCGCCGCGGCCGCGGGCGGCTTCAAGGATGCTGGCGGCGTTGTCGGCCGCCGCATCGGCGCCGTCCAGGGTCCATTTACCGCCGGGGAAGTAATCGTTCTGGATGTCGATGACGATCAGTGCCTGCTTGTTCATCGCAAAAGCCTCATGTGGGGGAGTGGTTGTGACGTGGTGATAGTTATAGGCTTGGGCGATGCGCTTGCGGATTGGCGCGAACGACAAATTGGCGGGAAAAACTGACAATGGCATTGGCGCAGGACACTCTGGAAATTGGCGTGCTGGTCTACCCCGGCGCGCAACTGGCCGCCGTGCATGGCCTGACCGATCTGTTTGCCGTGGCCAACCGTCTGCGCTCAGAACTCGGTGCGCTGGAGCGGCCGCAGTTGCGCGTCTGCCATTGGAGCGAGACGCCTGAGCAGCAACTGCAGGTAACCTTCGACACGCACCCCGGCATGCACCATCAAGTGCGCGCGATGATCATCCCGCCGAGCCTGACCCAGGCCCCTTCGCCCGAATTGCTCGAGCGCTACTGCGCGAACCTGCGCCAATGGCATGCCGACGGTGCGTTGCTGGTGTCGGTCTGCGTCGGGGTGTTTTTCATTGCCGCCAGTGGCCTGCTCGATGGGCGCCCGGCGACCACCCACTGGAACTTTGCGCAATCACTGGTCGAGCGTTTTCCGCGGGTTCAGGTCGAAGCCAACCTGCCGTTGCTCGATGATGGCGACATCATTACCTCGGCCGGGTTGATGGCCTGGACGGACCTGGGCCTGACACTGATCGCGCGTTACCTGGGCGAGACCCTGGCGGCGGAGACCGCGCGCTTTCTGGCGGTCGAGCGGGTCAGCGGCGGGCAACACCCCGGCAGCGTCTTCAGCCCCAGGCTGGACCACGGCGACGAGGCGGTGCTCAAGGTTCAGCACTGGTTGCAGGGCAGCGGCGCGCGTGAGGTTTCGCTCGCCGCCATGGCCACTTGCGCCGGCCTCGAGCAGCGCACTTTCCTGCGCCGCTTTCGCAGCGCCACGGGCCTCAAACCCACCGAGTATTGCCAGCAGGTCAGGGTTGGCCGGGCTTGCCGCATGCTCGAATTCACCAACCGCTCCATCGACCAGATTGCCTGGGGCGTCGGCTATCAGGACCCGGGGGCCTTTCGCAAAGTGTTCTTCAAGGTCACCGGGCTTGCCCCCAGCGACTACCGGCGCCGCCTCGCGACCCCGCTAGGCTGATCCTACTTTGGTACCGGTCGGGCTGAGCTTTTGCCGTTTTGCTGCTTATTATCCAGCGCAAACAAGATGGAGAACGCCATGAGCGCCCCTGAACAATCCGAGAACCCGCTGGCTGATGTACTGATAATCGGCGGTGGCTTGAGCGGTGCCCTGCTGGCAGCGCAGCTGTTGCGCCAGGCGGGCCGCCGCCGTGTGCTGATCATCGAGCCGCGCAATGAGCTGGGGCGCGGCGAAGCCTATAGCACCACGCACCTGCTGCACACGCTCAACGGCAACGCCGCACGCATGAGTGTTGACCCGGACAACGTCGACGATCTGAGCCAATGGCTAGGTCAGCATATTGCAGTCGGGGGCTGGCCAGAGTCGGCTGAGCAGCAGGTGAGCGTTGCCGAGTTGTTTCCGCCACGCGGGTTGTTCGGCGTCTATGCGCGCCAGCGTCTGGCCGAAGCGCAAGCGGCGGGCGCGCAACAGGGCTCGCGGCTTGAGCATGTGCAGGCCGAAGCCGTTGATCTGGCAGTGGACGAACAGGGCGTCAGTGTCAGCCTCGCCGATGGTCGTACCTTGCGCGCAGCCCGGGCAGTTCTGGCCACCGGCATGTTTGCCGCCGCGCGTACCACCCAGGTCAGCGACAATACGTTCAACAATGCCTGCGTAGATCCCTGGAATGTTCAAGCCATGGGCCCGGTCGACCCAGACGGGCGGGTGGTCATCATCGGTTCCGGTCTGACCATGGTTGATGCCGTGGTCTCGCTGCAGGCAGCCGGGCATCGCGGGCCGATCGAAGTGTTCTCCCGCCACGGCCTGTTGCCGCATGTTCGCCGTCAACCGCCCGCGTGGGAGGATTTTCTCGCCGCCGACCTGTCCCTTCGCAGCCCATTGCAACTGATGCGGGCTTTGCGCAATCAGTGCCGGTTGGCCCAGCAGCAGGGCATCGACTGGCAGGCGCCGCTGGACACCGTACGCGTGCATATCGGCCGGCTCTGGAGCCAGGCCAGTGAGCGGCACAAGCGCCAGTTCGTGCGCCACGTCCGGCCCTGGTGGGAGAGCCATCATCATCGTTCTCCGCCGCCGGGTGCGGCAGTGCTGGCGCGGCTGCTCGACGAAGGACGATTGCGTATCCATGCGGCGTCGTTGCAGGGAGTTGAAACCAGCGCCGATGGCCATCCGGTGGTAAAGCTGCGCTTTCGCGGGCAAACCCAGGTCGAGCGGCTCGACGCCGCAGCCCTGATCAACTCCACCGGTATTGAATACGACTGGCGTCGGGTTGCCCGTCCGCTACCGCAGAACCTGCTGCAACGCCGGCTGATCCAGCCGGGCCCTCTGGCCCTGGGCATCGCTGCCGATGCGCAAGGAGCGGTGCAGGATGCCGAGGGCCGCTACAGCCGGCGTCTGTTCGCCATGGGCCCGCCTTTGCGCGGCCTGTGGTGGGAGAGCACGGCGGTGACCGATGTTGCCTTGCAGGCCAAGGCGCTGGCCCAGCACCTGGCCGGGCCGGGTCGCTAGTCGTCGTGTTCGGGGCCGGGCTCCAGCAGTTGCGGGCCCGGGCCTTGTTCGCTGAGTTGGTCGTCACAGTTGCGCAGCGGGCAGCTTTGCAGCGACATGCAACCGCAACCGATGCAGCTGTCCAATTGGTCGCGCAGCACCATCAGCTTGTCGATGCGCCGGGTCAGGTCCTGGCGCCACTGCTCTGACAGCCGCTGCCAATCCTTCACACTCGGCGCCCGGCCCACCGGCAACGTCTGCAGCGCGGCATGAATGGTCGCCAAGGGGATCCCCAGGCGCTGGGCCATCTTGATCACCGCCACCCGGCGCAAGGTATCGCGCGGATAGCGGCGCTGGTTGCCGGCGCTGCGGGTGCTGTGGATCAGGCCCTTGCTCTCGTAGAAGTGCAGGGCGGTGACGGCAACGCCACTGCGCGCCGAGAGCTGGCCAACGCTGAGTACGCCCTGGGCCGAATCAGGCATGTAAAGAATATCTCTTGACCTCTAGTTAACTCGAGGTTTTACCCTGCCTGCCATTATCGCGCAAGCACATTGGCAGAGGGAGAAGGTTCATGCGGGTTTCAGACAACAGCCTGTGTTTTACCCAGATGATCGAGTTCGAGGTGCCGCCGGCCCGGCAACACGCCCTGGCCCAGGCGCTGGTGCTGCGCAGCGAGCACTTGGCTCAGCAGCACAACGGTTTGCTCGCTGCCAGCATCCAGGCCAGCGACGATGGCAGCCGGGTGCTGCAGTACCTGCAATGGCAATCGCGCTCGGCTTGGCAGACCGCTGTCAGCAGCTTCGAGCAGGAACCGTTCCTGCAGTTGATGCGCCAGCATCAGGCCAAGGGCGTCAACTTCAATGCCTTCCAGACCCTCAGCAGCCTGGCCCGCACGGCGGAGCACGGGCTGCACTGCCAACTGCCGATGGGCTCAGGAATACCAGGGTGAATGGTGAGGGTAGCGATCGAGCCGCGCGCCAATGACCATTTCGCTGATCCAGGCGCTGAGGATCGAGCTGTAGGCTTTCTGGCTGCGGTCGCTGGACAGCGCGTGGTCGGCGCCGTCGACGATCCGGTGGGTCAGGGAATGGGCGCTGACGAAGGCCGAGCGGTAGCTCATCAAGGTGCTGTGCGGCACGAAGTCATCCTGTTCCGACTCCACCAGCAGTACATCGCCGGCAAATTCGGCACAGGCGCCCAGCGCCCGATTGTCGCCCGGGCCCAGGGGGCGCTGGCGGTAGTCGGTGAGGCGTTGGCGGTTGAGCGCTTGCTTGGGCAGGTTCCATTCATCGTCCCAGTACAGCGCCGGGACCCTTAACGCCAACCATTTGACCGGGCGCGAGGCGGTCAGCAAGGTCGCCAGGTAACCGCCGTAGCTGCTGCCGATCAGAGCGATGGCGCTGGTGTCGACTGCCGGGTGGCTGACCAGTCGATCATAGGCGGCAACCAGGTCGGCCAGGTTCTGCTCGCGGGTAACGCTCAGGCGCTGGCTTTCGGTCTTCTCGTGGCCACGCAGGTCGAAGGTCATGCACACGCAGCCAAGGCCGGTGATCTGCTTGGCCCGGGCCAGGTCGCGTTGCTGGCTGCCGCCCCAGCCGTGCACAAACAGGATTCCAGGCACTTTGGACCCGGGGCTGACAATGGTCCCGGCGATGTTTTCACCATCAACCGGGATCTCGATCGGCTCGCTATGGATGGTCATAGTCGCGGATCCGTGCGTATTTGCAGACTCGTCCGATTTCACTATCGTCCCCCTGATAAAAAATCGTGGCATCGGCGGGCAGCGCTGGTGCGTCGAAGGTTTCGTGGGTGGAGGCGCGCACGCGTTTGAGCGCCGGGTCGGCAGCGAAGGCTTGCAGCGCCAGGACCTCGGCGCTGCTGGCGCCACCGATGCGCCACGATTGTTCGAGCACGCCGCTGCGCAGCTTGCCCTGGCTGTTCAGGCCTCGCGCGACATCATAGTTGCGCCGTGAGGCGATAAAGCCGGGGAAGGCCTGCAGCGCTGCCTGTTCGTAGGCCCTGGCCTGGGTAATGGCCAGGCGCAGGTGATCTTCCAGGTCCAGTTGCAGCAGGACGTCGTAGTCGCCGCGCACCAGCACCAGATCGGAACCGCCGTAGATTTCCTCGCCTTGGTGGTCGCGGGTCAGTTGCTGGGTGCCGTAGTAGCTGCAGAGGATGCCGGCGACCAGGGCCTGGCCGACACTGAAGGTCTGCACCTGGCTCAGGTTTTCTTCCAGGGTCAGGCCCCAGAGGCCGATCTCCTGTTCATCCATGCCGCCCAGCGCTTGCTCCAGGCCTTTCATGCTGTCGATCACGGTTTGCCCGCGACCTGCGGTCGCGCGCACCGGTTTCAGGCGCAGAGGGCCCTCGCGCAATAGCAGTTCTGCGGCGCGGATCGCATCGTCCAGGCTGAAAACGCTATAGCCGCGCAACAGTGCATTGTGGGCCAGTCGGGCAAAGTCATCGGTCCAGCCCAGCGGGAAACGCGCATCGGCGGGCAGCGGATGGGAAATCGCCTTGGTGGCCATGTAGGGTTGGCTGACCAAGCCGCCAAACAGATCCGTTGGCGCGCCAATGCCCATGGCCCGATAGCGCTCGGTGCCAATCAGGGTTTCGGTGGGCAGGTAATAGAAATTCTCCCTGGCCGTCGGCGGCTGGGCGGGGCTGACCACTTCGGTATGGAACAATTGGGCCAGGCGTTCGGCGAGCTTCAAGTGCACGCTGTGTTCATGCTCGGGGGTGCTCTGACGCGTATCCAGCAGTACCACACCTTGCTTGCGGTCGGTCGATCGGAGCATGGGCAGATCCTCTGCGCAGTTCAGGAGGCTTGCTTGAGTGCATCGATCAGCTCCTGCTTTTGCATGTTCGAGCCGGCGTCGATGCCTTTGCTGGTGGCCGCAGCGCGTTTGGCCGAATCGCTGTGAACCTTGGCTTTGCTTCCCTGTGACATGGCAATTTTTCCTGCGCAGGACTGTACTGATTGTGAAGTCCATAAGCGGCAGAAGTTCAGCAGGAGTGACTGACGGATAACATTTTGGTTATATAAATATATAAATTTATAATTTATTGTTCTATATGTGGCTGGTGCACTATTGCGTTGCACTTTGCCTACACGGATTTAGGAAACGCCTGCTTTGCAAGGCGACGACAACCAGAGAGCCTGCTGTCATGAACGATCTTCCGCTGTATTTCGACTACGCCGCCACGACACCGGTCGACGAGCGAGTCATCCAGGCCATGGTCAGGTGTCTGGGCGCTTCGGGCAACTTCGGCAACCCGGCCTCCAGTTCCCACTGCTACGGGCAGAGCGCCCGGGCGGCCGTGGAACGCGCTCGTGAGCAGGTTGCCAGGCTTGTGGGTACCCAGGCCGAGCAGGTCGTCTGGACCTCGGGGGCTACCGAGTCGAACAACCTGGCGCTCAAGGGCCTCGCCCAAGGCCGTCAGGGTGGTCACATCATTACCAGCCAGATCGAACACAAGGCGGTGCTCGATACCGTTCGCCAGCTTGAGAAAAACGGTTTCAGCGTGACCTTGCTCGCGCCGGACGACCAGGGCCTGATCACTGCCGAGGCGCTGCGCGCAGCCCTGCGAGACGATACCTTCCTGGTTTCGCTGATGCTGGTGAACAACGAATTGGGGACCTTCAACGATATCCCGGCGTTGGCTGAGGTGGTTCGTCAGCAGGGCGCATTGCTGCATGTGGATGCGGCGCAAGGGGCGGGCAAGCTGCCAATCGACCTGGCCCGCTGGCCGGTGGATCTGATGTCTTTTTCCGCACACAAGGTGTATGGGCCAAAAGGCATCGGCGCCTTGTATGTCGGTGAGCGTGCCAGGCCCTTGTTGCAGGCTCAGATACATGGCGGCGGGCATGAGGGCGGGCTGCGCTCCGGGACGCTGGCGACTCATCAGATCGTCGGCATGGGCGAGGCGTTTGCCGTGGCCCATGCAGAGCTTGAAGAAGAAACTGCACGCATCCGCCAGTTGCAGCAGCGCCTGCTCGATCAATTGCTGCCGTTGCCGGGCGTGCGCCTCAATGGCAGTGCCGGGCAGCGGATCGCGCACACGCTCAGCCTCACGTTCAGCGCCGAATGCCCTGACTTTTCTCAACTTGCCCAGTCCCTGGCATTCTCTTCTACCTCCGCTTGCAACTCCGCAGCCAACGCCGCTTCGCACGTGCTGCTGGCGCTTGGGCTTGAGCCACAGGCCGCGCGCCAGACCATTCGCCTGAGCCTGGGCCGTTACACCCAGGCCCAGGATATCGACCAGGCAGTCCGGGCAATCAAGACCTCGTTACAGTCGCAACCCTTCTGGGCAGTTGCCCATGGCTGAAGCCTGTTCCATTATCTGCGCCAACAACAATGGATGCCGTGGTAGCAGGAGTCAGTATGAACAGTCAGTCTTCAACGCAGGAAGCGGTGAATACGCGCCTGGCCCGTATTCGTGAAGTGATGCAGCGCGAAGGTGTCGACGCCCTTTTGGTGCCGTCGGCCGACCCGCACCTCTCCGAATACCTGCCTGGGTATTGGCAGGCCAGGCAATGGTTGTCCGGGTTTCACGGATCGGTCGGTACCTTGATCGTTACCGCCGATTTCGCCGGCCTGTGGGCTGACAGCCGCTATTGGGAGCAGGCGGAAAAGGAACTGGCGGGCAGCACCATCGAGCTGGTGAAGTTGCAGCCAGGCAAGCCCGGGCCCTTGGACTGGTTGGCCGAGCAGGCGCCTGAAGGCGGCGTGGTTGCGGTAGACGGTGCGGTAATGGCCCTGGCATCCGCCCGCCAGTTGGGCGAGCGGCTGAAGACGCGCAACGTGCGTTTGCTTACTGAAAAGGATTTGCTGGATCAGGTATGGGCTGATCGGCCCGCACTGCCCGACAATCCGGTGTACCAGCACCTGCCGCCCGAGGCCACGGTCAGCCGCGCCGAAAAGCTGGCCAACCTGCGCCAGACCCTGCGTGAGCGCGGCGCCGACTGGCACTTCATCGCTACCCTGGACGACATTGCCTGGCTGTTCAATTTGCGCGGTAGTGACGTTTCCTATAACCCGGTGTTCGTCTCCTTTGCCCTGATAAGCCAGCGTCAGGCCACCCTGTTCGTCGCCATGAGCAAGATCGACGAACACTTGCGTCATGTGCTGGAAGTCGATGGCATCAGCTTGCGCGACTATGCCGAGGTTGCCTCGGTGCTGGCCGCCATTCCCGCTAGCGATAGCCTGTTGGTCGATCCGGCTCGGGTCACCAGCGGCCTGTTGGCCAATACCGCTAATGGGGTTCGCCTGATCGAAGGGCTGAACCCGACCACGCTGGCCAAATCGCAGAAAAGCCAAGCCGACCTTCAACACATCCGCAAGGCCATGGAGCAGGATGGCGCGGCGCTGTGTGAATTCTTCGCCTGGTTCGAGGCAGCGCAGGGGCGTGGCGAGCCGATCACCGAGCTGACAGTGGATGAACAGCTCAGTGCGGCGCGTGCACGTCGCCCGGGGTTCGTTTCTTTGAGTTTTTCGACCATCGCCGCTTTCAATGCCAATGGCGCCATGCCGCATTACCGGGCGACTGACGAATCCCACGCGCGCATCGAAGGCGATGGCCTGCTGCTGATCGATTCCGGCGGACAGTACCTGGGCGGGACCACCGACATTACCCGCATGGTGCCGATTGGCACCCCCACTGCCGAACAGAAGCAGGACTGCACCCGGGTACTCAAGGGCGTCATCGCGTTGTCCCGGGCGCGCTTTCCACGGGGCATCCTCTCGCCACTACTCGATGCCATCGCCCGTGCGCCAATCTGGGCGGAGCAGGTCGACTATGGTCATGGCACAGGGCATGGTGTCGGCTACTTCATGAATGTGCATGAAGGGCCGCAGGTCATTGCCTATCAGGCGGCAGCTGCGCCACACACAGCGATGCAGGCGGGGATGATCACCTCGATCGAGCCGGGTACCTACCGCCCAGGCGAGTGGGGTGTACGTATCGAAAACCTGGTGTTCAACCGTGAGGCAGGCAACAGTGCGTTTGGCGACTTTCTCGAGTTTGAAACCCTCACGTTATGCCCTATCGACACCCGCTGCCTGCTGGTGCAACGGCTGAGTATCGAGGAGCGTGACTGGCTCAATGGCTATCATGCCCAGGTGCGCGAGCGCCTGGCGCCTTTGCTGGAAGGCGCTGCGTTGCAGTGGCTGCAGGTTCGTACCGAGCCGATCTGAGCCAAGCGGGTGAGGTACTGACAACAAGGGCAGCCCGTGGGCTGCCCTTGTTTTTTGGAGGAGGTTACTTGCAGATGACGATCATGCTGCGGCTGGTGTAGCCGGCTGGGTTGAGGCCGAACGGATAGTCACCGGGTTCGGCATCGCCATCACCTGAACGGGCAATGACTTTGTAGCCTTTGCTGCCGCAGGAGGCTTCGGCCTTGGTGTAGCACTTGTCCCAGGAAGATGACAGGCCAGAGCAATTGATATGCAGGCCCTTCTTGCCGCGTTTGACTTCAGTCTTCGCCGTCGCCGCACATCCAGCGATGGCCAAAATGGCTAGGATGAGCAAAATTCGTTTCATTCCTGTCCTTAATGCGTACCGGGTCTGTCGCCCGTGTCTAATTTCCTTTGCGCCTTCCTGGTGCTTGCTTGCGTCCCTGTCTTGTCAAATTAGATATCTTCAAGGTTGACGTTGGGTTACAGCTTAAAGATGGTGGATGCGCGGCACAATGACCAGTGTCTATTTAAATGCAAATATTTCTCAAATCAGTCGGCGGCAACCAGCGCCGGGCGCTCTTTGCGCAGTGACAGGGTGGCCCCTACTGAAGCTGTAATAATTGCAGCGATAGCCAGCCATTGCGCTACGGTCAGCACCTCACCCAGGAACAACAAGCCACAGAGCGCGCCAAATGCAGGTTCGATGCTCATCAAGGTACCAAAGGTCCGGGCAGGCATGCGCGTGAGGGCAACCATTTCCAGGCTGTAGGGCAGGGCTGTGGAAAGTATCGCTACGCCCAGCGCGACAGGCAGCAGCGCCGGGGTAAGCAATGCGCTACCGGCATGAATGATGCCGATGGGGGCAACAAATAGCGCGGCAATCATCACGCCCAGGGCTGCGGTCTGGATGCCGTTCTCGGCGCCGGCCTTTTGCCCATATAGAATGTACAGCGCCCAGCACACGCCCGCGCCCAGTGCATAGCTGGCGCCAATCAGGTCGATGCCGGCGCCGGTCTGGCCGATCGGTATCAATAGCAGCAAACCAATGACCGCCAGGCCAATCCAGAGAAAATCCACGGCCCGTCGTGAGGCATACAGGGCCACGGCCAGCGGGCCGGTGAACTCCAGGGCGACGGCAATACCCAGCGGCACGGTGCGCAGCGAC